>NZ_CM180990.1:0-4321989 GCF_059072735.1 Xenorhabdus sp. XBWT | reverse complement strand
CACTCCCCAATGCTGAGGAAGATAGCATGTACCTTGTGGCGATTTTTAATATCATCGCTCCCCAACGATCCGCATATAGAAAGACCGGGATCGTGATCAACGATCATAACGCAAAAGACGACATAGATCCTCATTCTTTTACACAGCTTTGACGCTTTTTATCCACAGGGAGATAACCACACTTTGGTACTTGCAGGATATAAAGGCCCGTAAGAGATAATGTAGTGTAATCATGATATATAGCAAACTCCATTTAGCTACTGTTTAAAATTTAACAAAAAAACAATACCCTGATCGCATATTCATGTGCGACGATCTGTGTATGATCCTTGCGCTTTATTGTGCAGTCCGTATAATCTTGCACCCTGCGTGTTATACCAACGATTTTTCCGGTTATGTCTGGTGAGGATTTGGGATAAGCGCTTCGGGTAGCAAAAAGTCTGGTCATGTCTGATTGTGAAGTTAATAATCTGGCAGGAAAGCGATAAGGCTCGCGTCATCTTGGATTGACTAAGGGTAGTACATTTTATTACAATCCTGCCTCTTTCTATATATTGATGTTGCGATTGAGGCATCGGTGTCTACTTATTTCTCACTGGTCGCCAACGCATTTGCTGAATCAGTAACAAATTTTAAGTTAGGTAGAAATCGCTATGAAACGCACTTTTCAACCATCCGTACTGAAACGTAACCGTACTCACGGCTTCCGCTCACGTATGGCCACTAAAAATGGTCGTCAGGTTCTGGCTCGCCGTCGTGCGAAAGGCCGTACTCGTCTGACCGTTTCTAAGTAATAAAGCTAACCATACCTCGTGGTTAAGCTCGCTTTTCCGAGGGAGTTACGTTTGTTAACTCCCGAGCATTTCACTTATGTTTTCCAGCAGCCACAACGGGCAAGCTCCGCAGAGATAACTATCCTTGGGCGCTTGAATGAGCTGGGGCATCCCCGCATCGGTTTAACCATCGCCAAAAAAAATGTTAAACGCGCCCATGAGCGTAATCGTATCAAACGACTGGCTCGTGAAAGTTTTCGTTTAAACCAACATAAATTGCCATCAATGGATTTTGTTATTTTGGTGAGGAAAGGGGTCGCTGAGCTTGATAACCGTGAGCTAACGGAAGCTTTAGGCAAATTATGGCGTCGTCACTGTCGCTTGGCTCGCGCCTGCTGATTGCTTTGATCAGGGGTTACCAGTTGGTGATTAGTCCACTGCTGGGACCCCGTTGTCGTTTCAACCCTACCTGTTCTCATTATGGCATTGAGGCATTGCGTAGGTTTGGAATGATAAAAGGCAGTTGGTTAACAGTGAAACGCATATTAAAATGCCACCCTTTACATAAAGGTGGAGATGATCCTGTCCCACCTAAAAACGACGATAACAGAGAACATTAACGATGGATTCGCAACGCAATCTTCTTCTCATCGCTTTGCTGTTTGTTTCGTTCTTGGTCTGGCAAGCGTGGGAAAATGATAAGAACCCACAACCAACTGCACAGATCACGCAGCAAACAAATACGCTGAGTCGTGAAGCAAGCACTGAACAAGGTAAACTGATCACCGTGAAAACGGATGTGCTTTCTTTGCATATCAATACCCGTGGCGGTGATATCGAGGAGGCTGATTTGCTAGCCTATCCTGATACCCTAGGTTCCAATACGCCGTTCAAACTGTTGGAAACAACACCTGAGTTTACTTATCAGGCTCAAAGTGGTTTAACAGGCCTTAATGGTCCTGATAACCAGGCTGAACGTCCATTTTATCACGCCACCCAGAATAGCTTTGTTTTGGCTGATGGTCAGGATGAATTACGTATTCCGATGACTTACACTGCGCCAGATGGCGTTGTTTATGTCAAAACCTTCATTTTGAAACGCGGTAATTATGCTGTTTCTATTGACTACAGCATCAATAACGTTACTGATAAACCCCTGCAAATGGCGTTTTTTGGTCAGTTGAAGCAGAGCGTTGATTTGCCGAAACACCGTGATACTGGCAGTAGCAACTTTGCTCTGCATACTTATCGTGGTGCTGCTTATTCTTCTGATGAAGCAAAATACGAAAAATACAAATTTGATGAAATTGAAAGTAAGGCGCTTTCCGTAACCACCAAAGGTGGCTGGGTAGCGATGCTTCAGCAATATTTCGCCACTGCTTGGGTGCCGGGTGAAGGCAAAACCAGCAATTTCTACACCATTGACCTGAAAAACCAAAAAATGGCGATCATCGGGTACAAGGGTGAAAACATCAATATCGCACCAAACAGCCAGCAGAATATCTCTTCTACCCTGTGGGTTGGTCCTGAAATTCAGGACAAAATGGCAGCGGTTGCACCACATCTGGATCTGACTGTCGATTACGGTTGGTTGTGGTTTATTTCCCAACCACTGTTCAAATTACTGAAATTCCTGCACGAATATATCGGTAACTGGGGCTTCTCCATCATTGCGATCACCTTCATCGTGCGCGGTATCATGTATCCGCTGACTAAGGCGCAATACACCTCAATGGCGAAAATGCGTCTGTTGCAGCCAAAAATCACGGCGATGCGTGAGCGTTTTGGTGATGATCGACAGCGCATGAGTCAGGAAATGATGGCGCTGTACAAAACAGAGAAAGTAAACCCGCTGGGCGGCTGTTTGCCTCTGGTGATTCAGATGCCAATCTTCCTTGCGTTGTACTACATGCTGATGGGTTCTGTTGAACTGCGCCACGCACCATTCATCGGCTGGATTAATGACTTGTCTGCGCAAGATCCATACTACATCCTGCCATTGCTGATGGGTGTGACCATGTTTGTTATCCAGAAACTGTCACCAACTACCGTGACTGACCCGATGCAGCAGAAGATCATGACCTACATGCCAGTCGTGTTTACCGTTTTCTTCCTGTGGTTCCCATCTGGTCTGGTGCTGTACTACATCGTGAGTAACTTGGTTACCATTATCCAGCAGCAGGTAATTTTCCGCAGTCTGGAAAAACGCGGTTTACATACTCGCGAGAAAAAATAGATCTTTTAAAAATCTGTTTTTTAAATATACCCATTGGATTTCAAGATGCAGCGCGACGGCAAGGGAATGACAAATTCGTCGGGAACGAATTTGCCCAGCCAAAGGCTGGCCTCCGGTGAAAGGCAGGAGCCTTTCATTAATCCCCTGGAGCATAGATAACTATGTGACCGGGGTGAGTGAGCGCAGCCAACAAAGCTGCAACTTGAAAGACGACAGGTATAGAAGCAGAAGATATAAGTGGAAGGCGGTCATTGGCCGCCTTTGTTATTTCAGTTCATAGGTAAAAAGAGAGAATTTCATGAATACCACCGATACGATAGTCGCTCAGGCTACTCCTCCGGGACGAGGCGGTGTAGGCATCCTGCGTATTTCTGGCCGGAAAGCGGCAGAAGTTGCTGAGGTGGTATTGGGGAAACTCCCGAAACCCCGTTATGCCGATTACCTGCCTTTCCGTGATGTAGATGGTTCCGTACTTGATCAAGGTATTGCACTTTATTTCCCTGGCCCTAACTCTTTTACGGGAGAAGATGTGCTGGAACTGCAAGGGCACGGTGGGCCGGTTATTCTCGACTTATTGTTAAAACGTATTCTGACGATTTCTGGTGTGCGCATTGCCAATCCGGGGGAATTCTCGGAGCGTGCATTTCTGAATGATAAACTGGATTTGGCACAGGCTGAAGCCATTGCGGATTTGATTGACGCCAGTTCTGAGCAGGCTGCGCGTTCCGCGATGAATTCCCTGCAAGGAACATTCTCCAATCAAGTCCACCAAATGGTGGAAGCACTCACTAATTTGCGGATTTATGTTGAAGCGGCGATTGATTTTCCCGATGAAGAAATTGATTTCCTTTCTGATGGCAAGATTGAAGCTAAACTGGATGAGGTGATTGCTGAACTGGAGAGCGTCCGTTCACAGGCGCATCAGGGCAGCTTGTTGCGCGAAGGCATGAAAGTGGTGATTGCCGGGCGTCCTAATGCCGGTAAATCCAGCCTGCTCAATGCACTGGCAGGTCGTGAGGCTGCGATTGTTACTGATATCGCGGGAACAACGCGTGATGTCCTGCGTGAACACATTCATATCGATGGAATGCCGCTACATGTGATTGATACAGCGGGGTTGCGTGAAGCAAGTGATGAAGTAGAGCGTATTGGCATTGAGCGGGCGTGGCAGGAAATCGAACAGGCGGATCGGGTGTTGTTTATGGTGGACAGCACGACGACGAATGCAGTTGAACCCGCCCAAATCTGGCCTGAATTTATGGCTAAGTTGTCAGCTTCCCTCCCAGTTACCGTTATTCGCAATAAGACAGATATGACAGGAGAAGAAACGGGTGTATCGGAAATCAGTGGTTACACATTAGTTCGCCTTTCTGCCCGTGATGGAAAAGGTATTGATTTGTTGCGAGATCATCTGAAAGAAACGATGGGTTTCAACAGTAATACCGAGGGCGGTTTTCTGGCCCGTCGTCGTCACTTGCAGGCGTTGAATACAGCGGCAGAGCATTTACAGGAAGGCCACCAGCAGTTGATTTTTGCCCGTTCAGGAGAATTATTGGCAGAAGAACTGCGGCTGGCACAGCAGGTATTGAGTGAAATCACGGGTGAATTTACCTCTGATGATTTGCTCGGCCGGATTTTTTCGAGTTTTTGTATTGGAAAATAAGAAAACTTATTTTTCCAGAGACAAAACCCCAGAAACATATTTATCTATGTTTCTGGGTGCTGATTTAATCTGTGTTATTCAATGTAAAATCGAGTGCCACTGTCATTTCTGGTTTCATGCTTGAAGGTCTGACACCAACCGAACGGGCACGATTAATGGCATTCAGTGCTTCATTATCCAATGCGTTGTTGCCAGATGATTGAGCGATTCTGGCCGCAGTGATTGAACCATCATTCAGCAGGGTAAAATGGACGGTAACCGTACCTTCTTGTCTCATTCTCTTTGCCTTGCGGGGATAACGTTTATGGCGTTCAATTTCCTGCCGTAACCTTGCATTATAATTATCCATTTTACTATTTCCTTGTCCCACCAAAGGCTGTGAAGTTGCCGCTCGGCTCATACTTCCTTGTGAATTAATCTGATTGCTACCGTTGGTTTCCTTTTCTGTGTGATTGTCTTTCTGTACCTGCGGTGATGGCGCGGGTTTCTTTTCTGCCATTTCCTGTGGTTTTTCTTTCTGCTGTTTTTTATGTTTTTTGGGTTTGCTGGATTCCGGCGGCTTTTCTACCTTGTTTTCAGGATGAACCGCTTTATCCAGCACGATTTTGGGTGTTGTCAGTGATTCAGGTACCATTAAAAGCGGTGGAGGAGGAGAGACAGGCTCCGGTTCACTCTCCCATGATGGGGCTGCGATCATCGTTATGGATAGCTCCATGGCCGGAGCGTTGTTGGTGATGTGATGGGCAGCATCATCGTCATACGAAGTATGTCGGTTAAACAGCCATATCAGACTGATATGCAATAAAATGGCAATCAGAATACCTACCAGCAAGCCCTTTTGTGATGTCAGGGGGAAATGCGAAGCTGGATTATCGAATATGGCTGCGTTGGTCATTCTATCCTCCTTCCTAGCCTCTAAAATTGGCTGGTCAGACTGAGTTTAAAGGTTCTTCCCGGCGCTGGCATCATCGAACGTGTCAGAGGGTCGAGATAATAGCGATTGGTTAAGTTTGTGCCAATTAGCTCCACAGATGTGTCTGGGGTGATTTGGTAGCTGATATAGGCATCAACCGTAAACACCGGATTCCAGCGCATCGGGTTGTTGGACTGGCCTTTATAAACATCCGGTAAGGCATTCATCAGCCATTTTTCATCTTTGTTTTCTGCCTTGCTGTGATAGAGCATCCGGCTGCCCAGCTCCAGTTTTTCGTCAAGCAGGCGACCGCCGATGGTCAGGTTAGCCGAGTATTGGGGCTGGATGGAGGTACGCAGATAACCATTGGGAAAACCGCCATCAATACATTCAGGGATGTTATAGCGATTCTGGGAGTCCCTTTTCAGGGAGGAATTCTTGTCGCACACCTTGTTCTTCATATTGTAGGTTAGCCCAATATCGGTAAAGAAACTGCCGTTGTCATAACGTGCCTGTAATTCCAGACCCGCCAGTTTCTGTTTATCCATTTGGGAGAAATGATAGGAGTTGTTCCTGTCGAATACATTTTCAATCAGGGTATTGTAATAAGAAAATTTGATATCAGCGTGGCGCTCTGCATCAACTAACTGGCTGAAATCATAAACTAAGCCGACTTCAGTGGTTTTGGCACGTTCAGGCTTCACTTGTTGACCGATTCGGTTATCCGGGATACCTGAAAAACCGATGGTATCTTCAAAAATGCTGGGCATTCTTACAGCTTCGGCATAGCGGGTATAGAGCCGGAAATTGTCCGTCACATAGGCGGTGGCAGAGAATGAAGGCGCCCAAGCATGTCCCTTGCGTTTTGGCGGTGTTTCCCAAGGGTCATCAACATTAGAACCTCGTATATTATTATCAGCATCGATCTTTGTACCATATTCATATTTATAGGCTTCTTTGCCACTAATTGGATCGATAACCTTTTCATTCATATTCAGTTGACCATTGAAATAGGGGTTATCGTTTTTATTGAGAACGCTTTTTTGGGGATCATAAAGCCAATCGAATTCTCTCAGAACCATATAGCGTCGTTGCCCATCACGAACAGGAACATCGTTTGTTGATAAGCCTATTTCTTTCAATTTATTGGTTAATGCTACGCGTTCTTTCCGGCTCGGTTTTCCATGCAGTCTTTTATTGAGATAATCAGATTCTTCTGCTGTCGGCGTCCGGTAATAGCTCATTTTATGTCCGGTGATTTCCGGCAGTTTTTGATAGCGACTGTCTTTTGCTGCACGTCGTTCTCTGAGCAGATCATCTTGAGACCAGTAGGAGACACGTTTAGCTCCCGCACCGAGTGCCAGCCATGAAGTCGGACGCCAGTCAAAATTAAAGGCGAGATTCATTTCCTGCCGCTGCCCTTTTCGCGATGGTGACTGGAAAAAATAGATATTTGAGGTTGTGTAATCATCATTGGAATCAAGACGTTCCCGTTGAAAATTGCCTATTAAGGTCAGATCCAGACTGGGGTGTAAAGAAAATGTATTGGAGAGATCGATACCCCAACGGTTGTTTTGGCTATGAGTCACAGCAGAATTGATCAATGTACCATCAATGTTGTTGCTCCTGCTCCTGACTGCTTCTCCTTTTTCCCAGTTCCAGTCTCTATCGGTAGGGGTACGGGGATATCCCCCCGCTGTATTGGTATTGCTGGTAGTGCGGGTTGTCCACAGATTTACGTCGAAATCGATATAAGGGTTGTCTGAGGGCTGCCATTTATAACTCAGGTTGGCCGCTTGCTGACGGACGTTAGCAAGCGGCCATTGGGGGACTTTATTTTCTTCGGGTTTAACCCAGCCCAAACGTGAGGGCATAATATCGCCAAACTCCATGCGGGTATGGCGAAAACCCAATAACAACACTTGATCATCATTGAAGCGCCAACTGTTTTTGATTAATACAGAGCGCATTTCACTGGAGGTATTGGGCACTTCATTACCGGGGCGATAAATACGGGCAGCAAATGGCAGATAAGGGTCCAGTGTTGTCAGGGAATTTTTCATCAGTGCCCTGTCATTTTCCGTAATGGCGTCATCATAACGATGAGCCCCTCCTTTACCAGCAAAATAGTTACCCTGACGACGGTAAGCATAGGCCAGCATCAAATCAAAAGATTCCTGCCGTGTACCTACTGCGAAGCGGAATGCGTTATCTTTGAAACCAAAAAGTTTATTGTCTTTTGATGAGTGTGGGGTGATCTGTAAAGCGGGATCAGTCTCAACACCATTTTGGATAAAATTCGGGATATCGCGGTAATCCTGCCCCAATGCCAGATAAGGCGTCCGCTCTTTTACTGAATTACTGCTGGTTTCCAGTTTGGTATTGATGCCGAAGGTTTCCCCTTTTGGTACTACATCATCAATGCCTAATGTTTTGATAGAGACCGCACCGCCGACAGAACCTTTGATTCCACGGCTCAGTGAAGGGCCTTTTTCGATTTCAATACTGCTGATTAAGTTTGGATCTATATAGCTGCGGCTATTGGCACCGTGATAGCCCCGTCCTACCGTCATCGCTTGTTCTGTACCATCAATCGTGACGGGAATGCGTCCCTGTCCTTGAACACCACGAATATTGATATCCAGTGCGCTACTATTGCGGGCATCGCCGCTGTATACACCAACGGCACCTTTAATTAAGTCGGCGGGAGATGAGCCTTTGTAGCGTTCTATCTCTTTTTTGCCGATATAAATATTAGAGATATCTTTGTCATAGACGGCATCATATCCGGCCTCATCTTTATCACTGGTATCGGTGACACTAATTTTACCTAAATCTGTCTTATTGTTTGAGGATGTGGCGGTCGATTTAGATTCGGCAAACAAGGGAGATGTTGCCAGTGAGAATGCCAGTGATAGCGCTATTGTGATGGGGGTTAGTTGGGTTTTGACTCGGTATACCATTGTTATCCCTGCCTCGATTTTCGGTTATCATCACGCAAATAAAAAAATCATAACTTTTTGATTAAAAATACTTTTCCAGCCTAATCAGCACTTCGTTTTTGTTATAGCTATATAACCAATTCACATTACTGTGATTGCGTCGGTGGCGGAAAGTAAGAGAAGGCGTCATGCCCAGTATTTCAGCAGCGGGCACTTTGATAACCGCTGTGTAAATCTGTTCAGTATCTTGGCGTGTGGCTTTCAGCATTGGATTGTAGGCACCGAAGCGTCGTTCTTTCAGCGTGGCAAACAGTGAGCCAGTAATACCGGGATAGAGTTGCCCGGCAATTCCAGCGCGAAGACCCCATTGTTGATAGCGATCTATGGGATATTGATCATTACCCCGATAGAGCCAGTCGCCGCCGCCAAACAGGGCAAAATCTTTATTAATGGAGTGGGATAAAGTCAGGTAACTTGAGGTAAATCCGCCATCTTTTCGACGGAAACGCTGTTGATGGCGTAGCTGTTTATGTTCAAGTTCAACATTCAGTGATGTTTGGGAAGTGAATGCCCATCTCCACTCTGTTTTGGCACCCATAGCACGATAACCAGCGTCATCCGCTCGCTGTTTATATTCAAACAAGGGTCCGAATGAGAAATCATGCCGCTTGTTTTTATAATTGTAACCACCTGTCAGCAGAAAAGTATCTTCATTCTCATCGTGGAAATTGCGGTAGTTTTCGCCATAAATCAGCCCCCGACCAAAAATACCGTGATGACCAGAAAGTTGGTAACGTCGGTTTAATGTTGCGTCATAAGATATGCCCCATGCTTTGACGGCTTTAGGTATCTGGCCTAGATAGATAAGTTTCGTTTTGGGATCATAAGACTGATAAATAATGTCCTGATCGGGAGACATATTCACATTATCGTTATAGGCATAACCGGCTGAAAAAGAACCGCGCCAACTGTTTCTCAGGTCTATTGCTTCCAGATAGCTGTTAATGTTTTTTGAGACAGCTTCTGGTAATTGCTGATTTTCACTCAATTCTAAAAACAGTTGTTCGGATTCCCGATTTTTATGATCTTCAAAATAGATACGAGCCAGTTCTAGTTTAATGCGGGGAAAGTCGGGTTGTTGATTCAGGATTTGTTGATAATGATAGGTTGCGAGATCTAAATCACCTTCAAGGCGGGCCAGCCCGCCTTGGGCAAAATTCACCAGCATAACGTCATGTCCCGGCAATTTTAGGTAAGCGGCGAGAAAGCGTCTGACATCCGGCCATTGCCGGTGGTTAATGGCAAGGAATAATGCCTGACCGATATCGTTAATATTGTTTCCGACTTGGAATGTTTTCCCGTTAAGCACAATGTATGAAGAGTTATATTCAACAAAAACGGGATCTGGTGTAATCAGACGGTTTTCGTTTTCCTGTTGGTTATGTTGTGCTTCCTGCCAGATTTTACGGGTAATATCTTCATCGGCATAAGCGGGCAGAGAGAGGCAAAGTGCCATCAGTGCCGTTGATAATATGGGTATTATTTTCTTGTCAGACATCGGGAAACCAGATCACAAGGCTCGTGTTAATAAGAAATAAAAACAGAGAACAGCGCCAAAAGTAGCACTGTTCTCTGAAAAATTACTGTTTACTGTTTAGAACCACCGAAAGCGGTATCCTTGGAGTGGTCACCTTCAAATGTGGCATGCCCAGCCAGACTGGAAGCATCGTTTCCGAAGAAATGGCCTTCCGTTGTTCCGGCAAGATTGCCAATGTTTGCATCACCCTCAAATTTGGCATCAGCATAGATATCGGCATCGATATTTATTGTCATCATGTTATTTGCCATAGAGCCAATTAGGGTTTTGTCACCAAAGTCTGCGGTAAATGTACCGGACAGGGCATTGTTACCGCTGTACTGGTTAACGCCTTTCACGGTATAGGTTGCTGTGCCGTCGGTTGGTATATTGGTAGTAATATCCTTGCCCGCATAATAAACGGTGTGGGTAGGATCTGATGCGTTACCGGTTGCTGACCATTCACCGAAGTAAACATCTGCATTGGCAACTTTGCTGAAATGGAATACGCCCATACCGCCGTGAGAGCCGGGTGCTCCTGCCATTGAGATGTTATGGATGCCATTGCTGTCTGCTGGGGCCATGCGTGTCAGTCCGGCAAAACCGATGAGTCTGCCTTCCCCAATTGTACTGACTCCAATGCCCGGTTCACCGATTGCCCCGCCGTGTGAATTTGAACCTTTTTCAGTTGCACCAACAATAATATGTGGTGTTGTGTTTTTCTGACTCTGACCAAATCCTACTGCTGCCTGAGCCTGTGCCATAAATCCCAACGCTGCTACAGCGGCGACTAATACATTTAACTTTTTCATCACTATCCTCATTTGGAATGGGGGATCCCTCGTTACCCTGTCTTAAAAACGGCCTGATTTATTGCGCGAAAAAAAAGTACACCTTTTAAATGATAATGTAAATGATAATTATTACCATTTGTTATAGTGATTGTGGGGTTTATTGGCAGGACTTAGTTTTTAATTCGTTGAATAATTTGCTTTTATATTATTTTTGAAAAGTGGAGGTTAATCTACATTTTTGCTAAAAATGTGATGCAAGTAGATTTAATCACCCAATATTATTGTGTTATATCTGAATCAAGGTTCATGGGAGATGTATTATGGAAGTAAAAATTATTATCCAGTCTGCTGAAGAGAGAACAGATTTAGAAGAAGCAGTAAGTCATTTAATCGGGGCAAATTGGCCTGAGTTTATGAATTATGATGCAGTAGCTGAACAATATTGGGATAAATTATATGAGCCGGGTTTCAGCTGTTTTCAAAAATTCGCGATTTTACAACAAGGGCAAGAAGAACGTCTGGTTGGTATGTTGAATTCCGTGCCTTTTCCCTGGGAGCATCATTCATTAGAACAACTGCCTGATGAAGGTTGGGATGCTGTGTTACATGCTGGTGGGGAAGCGAAGGGTAAGCAGAAAGCCAATATGCTGTCAGCATTGTCCGTGACGGTTGATCCCGGATTTCGAGGTCAAAACATTCCTGGTTTATTAATTAATGGATTAAAACAAACTGCCCGTGATGAAGGATTAGAAGGGCTGGTTGTTCCCGTCAGACCCAGTTTGAAAAGCAAATATCCCTTGCAAGATTTTGTTGAGTATTGTGGCTGGAAAAATGAAAAAGGTGAGCCATTTGACCCATGGCTCCGTACCCATTGCCGTTTGGGCGCAAAAATCATCAAACCCGCCCTGCGCTCCATGGAAATTTACGGTACTCTGGAACAATGGCAGGAGTGGGCAGGCATGAAATTTCCACAAAGCGGGGAGTATATTATTCCGGGTGGTTTAGTGCCGCTGGTGGTGGATGCCGAGAAACAGATGGCTTATTACATTGAACCTAATCTGTGGGTGTTCCATAGCCTTGACTAAAAATATTTCTCCACTTGTATCCGTACTTCATTTTTATTATAGCTGTATAACCAACTCACATTGCTGTGATTGTGCCGATGAATGAAAGTTAAAGAGGGTGTCATACCCATAATTTTAGTGGCAGGAAATTTAATGGAAGCAGTGTATATTTGCTCACTTTCCCGCCGTTTGGCACCTAATAATGCGTTGTAGGCCGCGAAATGTTGTTTTTTCAATGAAATAAACAGTGAACCATTTATGCCGGAATAGAGCTGTCCTGCTATGCCTGCATTCACTCCCCATTGTTGATACCGGGCCGCTGGTTGTGAATTGTCCCGATAGACCCAGCTGCTACCGCCAAACAGAATAAATTTGTCGTTGATGGCATGGGACATGCCGAAATAGGATGAGGAAAGTGTCCCGTTTTTCCAGCGATAAAGTTGCTGGTAAGTCAGTCGCTTATGTCTAAGTTCAACGTTGAGGTTGGTTTGGGCGGTGATAGCCCATTGCCATTCTATTTTTGCACCGACAGCGTGGTATTCGGTACTTCCAGCCCGCAGTTTATATTCGAACAGTGGGCCAAAGGATATGTCATGATTCCTGCTTTTATAGTGATAGCCACTGATTAGTTGAAGCGTATTTTCGTTTTCGTTGTGATAATGGCGATAATTTTTACCATGAATCAGGCCACGTCCAAAAATGCCGTGATGCCCGGCGATTTGGTAACGTCGGCTTAACGTAGCACTATAAGTGTTTCCCCATTCTTTAATAGCTTTTGGTATTTCTCTAACAATTATGCACTTTCCTTTTATGGTAAATGTGCAGGTCGGTTCCTGCTCTGAGGACATATTTATATTATCGTCATAACCGTAACTTAATGATAATGAACCATGCCAGCCAGTTCTTGTAGTGATTGTTTTTAGATAATTGTCGATATTTTTCAAAACCATTGCTGGTAACTGATGTTGTTGACTTAATCCGTCAAGCATCTGTTCGGCTTCCCGGTTCTTGTGATCTTCAAAATAAACACGGGCAAGTTCCAGTTTGATGCGTGTGGAATTTGGTTGTTGGCGTAATATTTTTTCATAATAAGAGGCAGAAAGTGCCAAGTTTCCTTCAAGGCGTGCCAGACTGCCTTGGGCAAAATCGACGAGTAACGGATTGTGTTCCGGCAGTTCTTGATAAATCACGACTAAATTCCTGATGTCCCGCCATTGCTGATCGTTTATGGCAAGATACAGTGCTTGACCAATACCCTTAGGACTACTTTCAATCTTAAGGATTTGCCCATGATTCACGGCTGATGAAGTACCTCTATTTTTGGAAATAATATCTGGTATCTTCAAATCGGCTTTATTTTTCTTCTGATTATCTTTTTGGTTGTACTGCGTTTTCTGCCAGATTTTGTCGCTAATGTCTTCATTGGGATAAACTGCCAAGGGAATAAATGAAGTCAGCAGTGTTGTGAGTAATACCGAAACTTTTCTCTTGTCAGTCATGGCAGCACCTGATTAAAAGTCCCTTATTTATTAGGGGCAAATAGTTGAAGGTAAGTAGTTGAAGGTAAATAGTGGGGGTAAATCCCAATACAAGATGTAATAAACAGGGCAAAGAAGATGGAGAGCCGAAGAAAATAACAGTGCCAGAAATGGCACTGTTATCTGGAAAATGAGTAATTACTGTTTAGTACCGCCGAAAGCGGTATCTTTGCTTCTGTCACTATCAAATTTGGTATATCCCGCCACAGAGGAGGCTGAATCACCATAGAATTTCCCATCAGTGATGCCTTTAATACTGTTATTGGCTGTAGCATTGCCTGAAAATTCGGCATTATCATTGATGTTGGCATTGATACCTATTTTGAGTGAATCATTGCTCAATGAACCCTCTAATTTTTTGGTATCAAAGTTTGCGACAAGTTGACCGTTGAGGAGATTGTTACCGTTATATTGGCTGAGGCCTTTCACCGAATAGGTCGCAGTACCCGAGTTTGGCATATTGGTTGTGACATCTTTACCGATATAAAAAACAGTATGTGTGATATCCGATTTATCGGGAGTGGTTTGTGCCCATTCACCAAAGTAAACGTCTGCATTGGGAACCTGACCGATATCGATATACTGGTTTTCGATATTCCAATTATCCTCTAGTTTGTAACGATAGATGCCATTATCATCAAGTGTGGCCAATTCTTTCAATTCAGAGGCCGTGTAGAGGCTATCAGGCAAGAGAGAGATACCAATGCCGGGTTCGCCATTTTTATCACCGAGCTGTATATGTGGATTTGTTTCTGTTTGGCTTATGCCATATCCAACTGCTGCCTGAGCCTGTGTTATCCATCCCGAAATGCCTAATATAGTGATTAATATGTTAATTTTTTTCATTGTTAGCCTCACGGAGTTAAGGAGTGTTTTATTTCCTTATCGGGAATGCGATCCTAACTTTTTGGGTAAAAAAAACGTGTAATTGAAAAAAATTACCCCTGATAATTTATAATGTAAATTATCAGTAACTTTTCGTTTATCTTTTATTGATTGAATTATGATCACATCGAGGGATGGGCTAACTTTTTTAAAGTTGAGGATTTTTGGTTTTAAAGTTGAGTAAAAATGAGTCTGTAGGTGCTTCAGCGCTTCAATTAATCGGTTATCCGTTGAGGATGAGTATATATTGTTGCCCGTCCCGGTTTGCAAAATCCGATAAGTGTCAGGTTACATTTTTGTGCGATTTCGATGGCAAGTGAGGTGGCAGCGGAAACAGCAAACAAAATTTCCACGCCACAATTGGCCGATTTTTGCACCATTTCGTAACTGGCCCGGCTGGAAACCAGAACAGCGCCTTGCTGCCAGCCTGTTTTTGCCCGCATTCCCAGCAATTTATCCAGCGCAACGTGGCGGCCTACATCCTCGCATCCACCGAGTAAATTTCCTTCAGGGGAGATCCAGCCAGCCGCATGAGTACAACCAGTCAGCGCACCGATTTCTTGTAGGCGAGGTAATTGGGCAAGAGCTGAATCAAGGTGAGAAAGTGAAAATGTCTGGGTGAAAGGTAGGGGAGTAATCGGACGAAAAACGTCGGCCAGTTGTTCGGTGCCACAGATACCACAGCCAGTTCTTCCCGCCATATTGCGTCGGTGCTCTTTCAATGCAACAAAACGGCGGCTCGACAGTTCAATGTGCAGCTCAATTCCGCTGTGGCAGCTGATCATTGAATCAATGCCACGAATTTCCTGCGGGGAAGTGATAATTCCTTCTGATAATGAAAAACCGATGGCGAAATGTTCTAAATCTTTCGGGCTGGTCATCATCACGACATGGGAAATACCGTTATAAACTAGGGCGACAGGCACTTCCTCGGCCACCCAGTCCGGTTTGGAACTACTCAGGTGATTTTTTTGTTTTACATTGATGCGGAAAGTACCACAGATACCTTCAATGGCTAACTCATTTTCTGGCTTAGTATCATCCATTAGTGAATTCCCCGACAGATTAATTCATAATGCTGTTTGTGTGGACTATTTGTGTGGGTATATAGGATAAGTAACCTGAGTACACAGTGGATAATGTTTATAACAGACAGTACCCAAAATCAAAAACCATTCAAAAGATCTTTTTTATAAAAAGCGAGCACACCCACGGGAACCGCTGTTAGAAGGTGTGTAGATAAGCAATGTGAGTGAGGAGATCCCCATGCAAGTCAGCAGAAGGCAGTTCTTTAAGATCTGTGCTGGCGGTATGGCGGGTACGACGGCAGCTGCGTTGGGATTTTCCCCAACCGCAGCGATTGCACAAACACGTAACTACAAATTGCTGCGTGCGCGTGAAACCCGAAATACCTGTACGTACTGCTCTGTCGGCTGTGGATTGTTGATGTACAGCCTTGGTGATGGTGCCAAAAATGCCAAATCTACTATTTTTCATATCGAAGGGGACCCGGATCATCCTGTAAACCGGGGTGCCTTGTGCCCTAAAGGGGCCGGGTTGGTCGATTTTATTCACAGTAAAAATCGGCTGCATTACCCGGAATATCGTGCGCCAGGCTCCAATCAATGGCAGCGCATAAGCTGGGATGACGCCTTCGATCGTATTGCGAAATTGATGAAACAAGACCGTGATGCCAATTTTATCAAAACCAACCAAGATGGCGTTACGGTTAACCGCTGGCTGACAACGGGCATGTTGTGTGCCTCCGCTGCCAGCAATGAAACCGGTTATTTATCGCAAAAATTTACTCGTGCTCTCGGCATGCTTGCCGTAGACAACCAGGCGCGTGTCTGACACGGACCAACGGTAGCAAGTCTTGCTCCAACATTTGGTCGCGGTGCGATGACCAACCACTGGGTGGATATTAAGAACGCGAATCTGATTGTCGTTATGGGCGGGAATGCCGCAGAGGCTCATCCGGTCGGTTTCCGCTGGGCGATGGAAGCCAAGATTCACAACAACGCCAAACTGATTGTTATCGATCCCCGTTTTACCCGTACGGCATCCGTGGCGGATTTTTACACGCCTATTCGTTCCGGTACGGATATTGTTTTCCTGTCAGGTGTGATTTTATACCTGATGACCAATGAAAAGATTAACCGTGAATATGTCGAGGCTTATACCAACGCCAGTTTGATTGTGCGGGCAGATTTCTCGTTCGATGATGGCCTGTTCAGCGGTTATGATGCGGAAAATCGCCAATACGATAAAACAACATGGAATTATGAGCTGGATGAAAACGGTTTTGCCAAACGTGACAAGACCCTGAGTCATCCTCGTTGTGTCTGGAATCTGCTGAAAGAGCATGTCAGCCGCTATACGCCGGATGTGGTCACCGATATTTGCGGGACGCCGAAGGAAGATTTTCTCAGGGTGTGTGAATATCTGGCTGAAACCAGTGTGAAAGATAAAACGACTTCTTTCTTGTATGCATTGGGCTGGACTCAACACTCCACAGGCGCCCAGAACATCCGTACTATGGCGATGATCCAATTGCTGCTCGGCAATATGGGGATGGCGGGCGGTGGTATTAATGCGCTGCGTGGTCACTCAAATATTCAGGGGCTGACAGATTTAGGGCTGCTGTCCCAGAGCCTGCCGGGTTATCTCTCCTTGCCGTCGGAAAAACAGGTGGATTTGCAAACCTATCTGCAAGCCAACACACCAAAATCCACGGTTCCGGGGCAGGTCAACTATTGGGGCAATTATCCGAAGTTCTTTGTCAGCCTGATGAAGAGTTTCTACGGCGATCATGCTCGTAAAGAGAATGACTGGGGTTTTGATCTCCTGCCTAAGTGGGATAAACCTTACGACGTACTGCAATATTTCGAGATGATGTCGAAAGGGGAAGTCAATGGCTATATTTGTCAGGGCTTCAACCCCCTAGCATCATTTCCGAATAAAAACAAAGTCGTCACTGCTTTGTCAAAACTGAAATTCTTGGTGACGGTTGATCCGCTCAGTACCGAAACAGCTTCATTCTGGCAAAATCACGGCGAGTTCAATGATGTTGATCCGGCTTCCATTCAAACAGAAGTGTTCCGTCTGCCCTGTTGCTGTTTTGCTGAAGAGAATGGCTCGATAGTCAATTCAGCACGCTGGCTGCAATGGCACTGGAAAGGTGCTGATGCGCCCGGAGAAGCGATTGGGGATGGTGAAATTCTGTCAGGTATCTATAAGCGCCTGCGTGACCTGTACCGTGAAGAAGGTGGTGCGGCACCGGAACAAGTCCTGAGCATGACATGGGATTATCTCGATTCTGATAATCCGACACCGGAAGAAATCGCACAGGAAAATAACGGTCGTGCTCTGGCAGATGTGCTGGATGCCAATGGCAATGTACTGGTGAAAAAAGGTCAGCAATTGTCGTCTTTCGCGCAATTGCGTGATGACGGAACAACCGCCAGCGGTTGCTGGATTTTTGCCGGAAGCTGGACGCCGGAAGGCAACCAGATGGCACGCCGTGATAATGCTGATCCTTCTGGTATCGGCAATACGCTGGGTTGGGCATGGGCGTGGCCGTTGAACCGCCGCATCTTGTATAACCGTGCGTCTGCCGATCCACAGGGCAATCCGTGGGATCCTGAACGTCAGTTGATTGCATGGGATGGCGATAAATGGAGCGGGGTGGATATTGCCGATTACAGCAATGCCGCGCCCGGAACAGATGTCGGGCCATTTATCATGCAGCCGGAAGGCATGGGACGCCTGTTTGCCATCGACAAAATGGCAGAAGGACCATTTCCTGAGCATTATGAGCCGTTCGAAACGCCGCTGGGCACCAATCCCTTGCATCCGAATGTGGTTTCCAACCCGGCGGCTCGCGTGTTCAAGAGTGATTTTGCAGCAATGGGCAAAGCCGATAAATTCCCTTACGTGGGAACCACTTACCGCCTGACCGAACATTTCCATTTCTGGACAAAGCATGCGTTGCTGAACGCCATTGCCCAGCCGGAACAGTTTGTGGAAATTGGTGAACGGTTGGCGGCAGAGAAAGGCATCAAACAGGGCGATACCGTTAAAGTCAGCTCCAATCGTGGTTATATCAAGGCCAAAGCGGTGGTGACGAAGCGTATTCGTACCTTGAATGTTCACGGTCGTGAAGTGGACACCATTGGCATTCCGATTCATTGGGGATTTGAAGGGGCAGCGAAAAAAGGTTTCCTTGCTAATACCCTGACGCCGTTTGTCGGTGATGCCAATACACAGACACCGGAATTCAAAGCATTTTTGGTTAATGTAGAAAAGGTGTAGGGGGAAAACATGTCATTGCAATCTCAGGACATTATTCGTCGCTCTGCCACCAATTCACTGACTCCCGCACCCCGTGTGCGGGATCACCAGCAAGAAGTGGCGAAACTTATTGACGTGACAACCTGTATCGGCTGTAAAGCGTGTCAGGTGGCGTGTTCAGAATGGAACGATATTCGTGATGAAATTGGTCACAATGTGGGTGTTTATGATAATCCGGCTGATCTGACGGCGAAGTCATGGACAGTCATGCGGTTTTCCGAAGTTGAGGAGAATGGAAAGCTGGAATGGCTGATCCGTAAGGATGGCTGTATGCACTGTGCCGATCCGGGCTGTCTGAAAGCGTGTCCTGCGGAAGGAGCGATTATTCAGTACGCCAACGGTATTGTCGATTTTCAGTCAGAGCACTGCATTGGTTGCGGCTATTGTATTGCGGGCTGCCCATTCAACGTCCCGCGCATTAACAAAGAAGATAACCGTGCTTACAAATGTACTCTGTGTGTTGATCGTGTTGGTGTGGGTCAGGAACCGGCATGTGTGAAAACCTGCCCGACTGGGGCGATTCATTTCGGCAGTAAACAGGATATGAAAGCGCTGGCGGCAGAACGGGTTGAGGAACTGAAAGGGCGTGGTTATGACAATGCTGGTCTGTACGATCCCGAAGGTGTGGGTGGAACGCATGTTATGTATGTGCTGCATCATGCCAATAAACCTCAGCTCTATCACGGTCTGCCGGATAACCCGACTATCAGTCCGACAATCACATTCTGGAAAGGTATCTGGAAGCCATTGGCGGCCATCGGTTTTGCCGCGACCTTTGCCGCTTCCATTTTCCATTACGTGGGAATTGGCCCTAACCGTGTTTCCAGGGAAGAGGAAGAGAGCGCCCTTGAGGACATTGATTCGGGCAATTCAGATTGTGGGGAGACGAAGAAATGAAAAAACGTAACGATGTCATCATTCGCCATTCTCCGATTGAACGGGTCAATCATTGGGCTGTTGTTATCTGCTTCCTGTTCACCGCCATCAGTGGGTTGGGTTTTTTCTTTCCATCTCTGAACTGGATGATGAATATCTTCGGTACGCCGCAGTTATCACGGATACTGCATCCGTTTGCGGGTTCGGTAATGTTCTTCTTGTTTGTTTTTATGTTTTTCAGGTACTTCAAACATAACATGATCGACAAGGGTGACATTGAATGGGCGAAGAATATTCACAACGTACTGCGTAATGAAGAAGCAGGGGATATCGGGCAGTACAATCTCGGACAGAAAGGCATTTACTGGTCGGTGAGTGTCTGCCTGTTCCTGTTGCTGGTCAGCGGCATCATTATTTGGCGTCCTTACTTTGCGGAATATTTCCCGATTCCCTTAATCCGAATTGCTTTGCTGGTTCACTCACTGTCGGCGATTGGCCTGATCCTGACGATTATTGTTCATGCTTACGCGGCGTTTTGGGTGAAGGGATCAGTGCGGGCGATGGTGGAAGGCTGGGTCACGCGCGGCTGGGCGAAGAAACACCATCCACGATGGTATCGTGAAATCGTGAAGCAAGAGCAACGAAACGGGCAACAAAAAGAGAAAGAGTGAATTTGGGGCAGGGTATGTTGATATGCCCTGCTTTTTTTGTATGTCAATTCAATAGCGTGCAGTGAGGGAGAGTTTTACTCCACATGCAGCCGCATAGCGACGTAATGTTTGCCATGTTGCACGAGAAATATTCCGTTCTAATCTGCTGATTGCGGGAGGAGTTATCCCCATTTTTTCAGCAACATCAGCACGAGTTAAACCCGCATTTTCGCGCCATTCGGTCAGTAAACTGAGTAACTCAAATTCTTCAGCAGCTTCTTGGTAGGCTTTTTGAGCTTCAGGTGTATTCAGGAAACGTTCTTTTGCCTCATTGTGTGATATGCGCTTAACTTTACTCATCTATCATTTCCTCTAGTCGTTGTAACGCGAGTTTCACCTCTTTGAGTGGTGTTTTATCTATCTTTTTTATAAAACAGCGTAATATAAAAATTTCGCGGTTACTTTGGAAAACGTATAATGTTCTCGCGATATCTTTACCAGATGCCCGTAGCTCAAATAATCCTTCTCTGACTGGTTTTGAAAGTGGATATCGTAACTCATTGCCGCGTTTTTCTAACATGTCTAATAATCTTGTCATCTTACCTCGTATGACATCAGGTAATTGACTGATTTCGTCCACTGAATCTGGGTGATAAACCAATTCAAACATGTGCTTTCCTGTGTATTAAGTTAATCCTTAAAACAACTTAACTCAACAGTTAATTTAACTTGTAAGTTAAATTTAATGATATAGAGTTTTGTCATTGCCAGCAATGAACCAGCACTGAACAGGAAGGCCGAAAAGGAAACCGGAGGCTGTTTTTATCCTCCGGTTTTGCAGGATGTTATGGGCTTTTAGTAATTGAACAGTGCCTTCAGTCTCTTGTTAGCTTGTTGTTTATCAAAAGGTTCAGGCTGTTCATCCGGAGACAAACCTGCCCACTCTAATTGCTCTGCTTCATCTTCTGTCAGGATTTTCTTTTTCCTCAATTTGAGCAGATGATTCCAATGCCAGATACCGCCGGAGTCTTCAGCCGGACACATGCCATTACCTGCGGTGACTTCGGGTTGGAGAATATCTTTCGGAAGTATTTTTTCGACGGTTACTTGATGGAACCAACCATCACCAAAGTCATACTGATAGTTGAGTGTTGCGTCAATATCATTCAGGAATACCCCGATACGTATTTGGTCATTATGTTCTTCCGGAATTTCTATTCCGCCAATATCAAAACTGTACAGGTGGGCATTTTCCCAACCTATGGCATCTTGTATCACTTCATGGAGTTCACTGAGAGTCAGTTGATTACTGATACGGAGCCGACGCCATACCGCAGGGCTTGCATCAAGTAAGTTGACTTTGATCACTAATCCTTGCGGTGGTAGTTCGGCATTGGTGGGTTCCATTATCATGGAAAAGTACTCAAAACTTATCTCTGATAAAGTATCAAATAGCGAAAATTTCTTGCGGTTCAATGCAGGATCGTAGAGCGTATGAGCCAAATCCAAATAGTCATTTGTTAAACGCTGAGTTTGTGTTGGTAGTTTATATCGCTCAACTGTGGCTGAGTAAGTCAGGCGCTCTGTAAACAGCTCCCGGTTTGCGTAGTAATAATTCTTCAATAAGTCTCTGGGCTTTTTCGCTGTCAGTAAATATTCTTCTGGGGCCAGCCAACTCATCAGTAACGGCGAAAAATGTTCCATATAGATGGAGCTGAGACGATTCCGTTCTTGTCGTTTAGGATCTTCCTGATAACCGAGTTTTTTGCTCCAGACCTCAAATTCAAACGTTTCTGGTTGTGTCCATTTGAAAGGTAATTGCGATAACCAATGAAGAGAATAGAGATCGATTGGGGTATTTTTATTGAGCTGAACTGAAAGTATCCATGGCAAGATTTGTTGCAGCCAGTCCGGGGAGACGGGGGTGAAGTCAACACTGTCATCCAGTTGTGCCATCAGTTCAGTGAGTGTTTGGTCAGGAGCTAGATTCAACAACGTTTCCCGGATACCAGATTTAAAATCCAACATCATGTTTAGCTGGAGTATCTGACCATCCAGAGTGATTTTCATCATCATGCTGGCGCAATCATTGCCATCAACATGGGAAACGTATAATTCATGTATTACTGCCGCCGCCGGAGCTTTACTGTGCTTCATTGCCAGTTTTTTCCAGCGTTTTATATAACGCTTAATAGAAGGATGGCGGTTGAATCGGGTACACAGGTTGATTAGCTGTTGGTAGGATAAATGTGCCCATGCGGAGGAGGGACAACTATCCAACACTTGCGCACTGGCAAGTGCAACCGGCTCTTCAAAATACTGGGTTAACAGCAGAAGAGCATCTATGCCCCATGGATATTGGGTCACTTCTGACAGTAAATAGGGTAAAGCTTCGTGAGGTATAACAGAAAAACCATTTTCAAAGAACTCAATGAATTCGATGCCCGATTTAAGATCAAATTGATCAAGTAGCTGGCTTAATTTGAACGGCTGTGGGGGAAAGCTGGTGACATTAGTGTCGTCATCCTGTTTTGGTGTTTTCAGCAGCTGAGTAATGTCAGCTTGGATATGAAACTGATGTTTCTTCAATATTGATAAAAATAACAAAATACATTCATTATTGAACTCGACGTTTTCTTTGGTATCAACCAGAATTTGCTCGATAGTTTCTTCAAATTGTTGTTTGGCTTCCGCCGGCAATTTGGTTGCGGTCAGTGCCAGTTCAGCGATAGCAACTTCAGCCCAACTATTGATGGCATCGCCTATATCATCCATAGCTTCTTCAGGTATCGTTAACGCCATGTTTATCAGTAAAAATACGTTTTCTGGCTCAGTAAACCATTGCATTTGTTCCGGGGTTAATTGGCGCTGTTTCTCAGATTTATGAGAATATTCGTTTATTGCTGAGCATAATTTTTCAGGTGTGAGTTTCATCATAAGTCTCT
This sequence comes from Xenorhabdus sp. XBWT, assembly GCF_059072735.1. Lineage (NCBI taxonomy): Bacteria > Pseudomonadati > Pseudomonadota > Gammaproteobacteria > Enterobacterales > Morganellaceae > Xenorhabdus > Xenorhabdus sp. XBWT. The sequence continues at coordinate 4,298,781 of NZ_CM180990.1, read as the reverse complement.
TCACTTATTGAGCTGCAAATCAAGAAGAGTGTTCATGATTGGTGCTACTAAATTCACCCTTCCTCCTTTGTACCCGCCATCTTTCAAGTTGCCGCTTTGTTGGCCACATTTTGAAATCTATTGGGTGTAATAACACTGACAGTCTAACCTGAATAACAGTTTAGTCTGGATCGAATATGTAGTATTTGTAAATTTGTGTTGAAATTAATCGTAATACTATTTCACTGGCTGGCAAGGTCAGTAAGATGATGGCGTATTATAATGACAACGGGGAGGTTAAAAGAATGAGTATTCGTATTGTTCCTAAAGAACAGTTGGGCAAAGAACGAATGAATGAAAGAAGTGCGGGTTTTATTCCGCCATTGCTGTTTGCCAACCTGAAAAATCTGTATCAGCGTCGTGTTGAGCGCCTGAAAATGTTGGCGACTGAGGACAACCCATTTTCAAGCTATCTGAATTTTGCTGCTGAAATTGTTCAGGCACAGCAAAAGGCGCTGTATGATAATCCCTTGAGTGTGGAATTAGATGAGATCCTCTCTCACGCCCGACAAGGAACCCGTGTTCCGCTGGATTGCAAAACCCTGAAGCGTACCCGTCACTGGCACAGTGTCCTGCATTCCCTGATTGCGGAATTGCTGCCTGCCGTGCCTGAGCATGTGAAACCTGCCCTCGAAAATCTGGCGAAAAATTCAGAGCAAGAATTAGAAGGGATGGCAAGTGCATTGCTTAATAGCGAATTCAGTAAAGTCAGTGCCGATCAGTCGGTGTTTGTCTGGGCTGCGCTGTCTGTTTATTGGGCGCAAATGGCCAGTTTGATCCCCGGTAAAGCGCGTGCGGAATATGGTGAGCATCGCCAGTTTTGCCCGGTCTGCGGCAGTATGCCTGTTGCCAGCGTTGTTCAGATTGGGACTGGTCAGGGTCTGCGTTATTTGCATTGTCATTTGTGTGAAAGTGAATGGCACGTTGTGCGGATCAAATGCAGCAACTGTGAGCAAACCGGCGATCTGAATTATTGGTCACTGGATAGTGAGCAAGCGGCAGTCAAAGCAGAAAGTTGTGGTGATTGTGGCAGTTACCTGAAAATCCTTTATCAGGAAAAAGATCCGAATGTGGATGCGGTGGCTGATGATCTGGCATCACTGATTCTGGATGCCAAAATGGAAGATGAAGGTTTTGCCCGCAGTAGCCTGAACCCTTTTCTGTTTCCCAATGAATAAGTGATTAAGGGGACAGCGATGACACAGGAAATAAATTCGCTATACCGTCAGTTACCTTCCATCGATAAATTATTGCGGGAATCTGAAATCACTCCGCTGATTGAGATGCACGGGCAAACGCGGGTAGTAGGTATACTGAGGGAAATGCAGGAGCTGGCGAGGATCAATATTCGGGAACATCAACACTTGCCGGAATGGAATGGTAACTGGGTTGCTTCATTGCATCAAAGAATCAAACAAGAGGGCCTGTCAGCTTTGAAACCAGTATTTAATCTGACTGGCACGGTACTCCATACCAATCTCGGACGGGCTGTGCTGGCGGAGTCAGCGATTGATGCGGTGACACAGGCAATGCGTTCGCCAGTGACATTGGAGTACTCCCTTGATGGTGCTGGTCGGGGGCACCGTGACCGTGCCTTGGCAGATCTCCTGTGCACGCTGACAGGGGCAGAAGATGCCTGTATCGTCAACAACAATGCCGCAGCGGTTTTATTGGTATTGGCAACGATGGCTCAGGGAAAAGAGGTCGTTGTTTCCCGTGGGGAATTGGTGGAGATTGGCGGGGCATTTCGTGTTCCTGATGTAATGGTACAGGCGGGCTGTCGTTTGGTGGAAGTGGGCACGACAAACCGGACGCATCTGAAAGATTACCAACAGGCAATCAATCCGGATACGGGTTTGCTGATGAAGATACATACCAGTAATTACAGCATCGAAGGCTTTACTGCTGAAGTCTCGGGAGAGGAATTGGCGACGTTGGGCGCGGGATCTCAAATCCCGACAGCCATCGATCTTGGCAGTGGTTCCATGATAGATATGACACAATATGGTTTGCCTGCCGAACCCATGCCCCGGGATTATCTGAATCACGGCATTGATTTGGTGACTTTCTCCGGTGATAAATTATTGGGTGGCCCGCAAGCCGGCATTATTGTCGGCAAGAAACAGTGGATTGATGCTATCCAGCGTCATCCTCTGAAACGTGCATTGCGGGCGGATAAAATGACGCTGGCTGCACTGGAAGCAACATTGCGCCTTTACCAACATCCTGAACAACTCCATCAAAAATTACCGACGCTGCGTCTGTTGTCTCGTACGCAAAATGAAATCCATGATATGGTGCAGCGGCTCCTTCCCAAAATTCGGGATCATTACGGTGAAAAGTTTATTGTCCGTGACGAACCTTGTTATTCTCAGATTGGCAGTGGTTCTTTGCCTGTCGATCGCCTGCCCAGTTGGGCGCTGACTTTTGCTGCGATTGATGGGCGCGGCAGTACATTGGAAAATTTAGCCCACCAGTGGCGCAATTTGCACAATCCAGTGATAGGGCGTCTGTACGATGGGCGATTATGGCTGGATTTACGTTGTCTTGAAGATAGCGGCGCATTATTGCAGGCGTTGTTGTTATAAAAGTTGTTGTTATAGCAATGATTGTTATAAAAATTAATGCCATAAAAATTGTCGCTATAAAAATCGTTGTTATACAAATGAGCTGAATTACTATGATTTTTGCCACAGCAGGACATGTTGATCACGGTAAAACGACATTGATTCAAGCAATCACAGGGGTTGATACAACCCATTTACCGGAAGAAAAAAAGCGGGGCATGACTATCGATCTTGGTTATGCTTATTGGCCACAATCGGATGGTTCTTCGCTGGGATTTGTCGATGTACCGGGCCATGAGAAATTTCTGTCCAATATGTTGGCGGGGATCGGGGGCATTGAACATGTCCTGCTGGTTGTTGCCTGCGATGATGGTGTGATGGCGCAGACACGCGAGCATCTGGCGATTTTACGTTTAATCGGACGGCCTGAAATTACGGTTGTACTGACCAAAGCGGATGGTGTTGAACCTGCCCGGATTGAGGAAGTCCGGCAACAAGCTGCACAGTTACTGGTATCACAAGGGTGGCAATCCGTTCCTTTGTTTGTAACAGCCGCCACCACAGGGGAAGGTATTGCACCACTCAGAGACTATTTACTTTCTGTCCATCAATCACAATCCGCCCACCAACACCATTATTCCCGTCAAAATTCGTATCATGAAAAATTAAACCAGCGCTTTCGCTTGGCTATCGATCGCGTTTTTACCGTTAAAGGGGCGGGGGTAGTGGTGACAGGAACCGCGTTGGCGGGGGGTATCTGTGTCGGTGATACCTTGTGGCTCACCGGCAGTGAGCAAACTGTTAGAGTTCGTGGTCTGCATGCCCAGAATCGGCCAGCCGGGCATGCGCAAGCCGGGCAGCGTATCGCATTGAATATTGCCGGGGATATCAGTAAAGAACAAATTTCCCGTGGCGATTGGCTATTATCACAACAGCCCATGTCTGCGGCTGTCAAAGTGTTAGTGGAGATTGAAACTGATGCGTCGCTGCAAAATTGGCAGTCCCTTCATATTCATCATGCTGCAAGCCATATCACGGGACGAATTTCATTACTGAATTCCCTGACAGATACACCAGTATTGGCTGAACTGGTGTTAGATCGCCCTTTATGGCTGGTGGAAAATGATCGCCTGATATTACGTGATATCAGTGCCAGAAAGACACTGGCGGGAGCGCGGGTCATTAATTTGAATTCTCCGCGCAGGGGAAAACGTCAGCCCGCGTTTCTTGATTGGTTATCCCAATTGGCGAGAGCGAATACTCATGCGGAAAATCTCGCTTCTCATTTACCACGCGGAGCGTTATCTCTCAGCCACTTTGCATGGGCGCGTCAGTTAACAGAAAGCCAGCTCAACCACTTGTTGATAAAGATGGATGCCATCATTGCTGGTGACTGGGTTCTGTCAAAGCATAATGCAGTGCTGGCAGAACAACAGATATTGCAGATTCTGGCGGAATATCACGAGAAACATCCTGATCAACTTGGAGTGGGTAAAGCCCGATTGAAAAGAATGGCATTACCTGCACTGGATGAAACGCTGGTTTATACTCTGTTCAATCGATTACTTGAACGGAAAGCACTGAAGCAAACTTATGGAAGTTTGCATTTACCTGAGCATGGATTGGAATTTACTGCTGAGCAGGTGAGCCTTTGGTTAAAAGCGGAACCCTATTTCAGGTCCGAAGCGTGGTGGGTTCGCGACTTGGCTACGCAGATGGGGGAAGATAAAGATGTCGTGCGCCATCTTTTGCGGACAGCGGCGCAATTGGGGATTATTATCGCGATCGTGCCGGATCGTTATTATCACCGTCAGCGCATTCAGCAATTTGCTGATTTGATCCGTCAATATTATCAGGATAACGGAGGCATAACGGCTATGAATTTCCGCGATGAATTTAATATCGGTCGAAAATTAGCGATCCAGATACTAGAATTCTTTAACCGCACCGGCTTTACCCGCAGAAAGTCTGATTTACATGTTTTACGGGATGAAGGCATGTTTTAGCCGTGGTTTTTTAATGCCGTACCGATTGAACTCCTTTGAGTCAGAGGTGTCTTCATTGAGCGAATATACAGAATTTTATTTTCTGCATATTTGATAGCCTATGTTACTTTTTTTGGGTGAAGTCAAACTGAACTCATATATGGAATTCAATCAAGTATGAAGAAAAAAATAATCTCGGGGGTTTATCTTGGATTGCTGTTAATCGCTTCCTTGATAATCGTGTTTGAGAAAAGCGGAGATATTTATCCTGCGCTGGTGTCTGTCGGCGTATTCGGCATTATCTTTGGTCTGGCTTTTTTCGTGTCAGCGCGCTGGCTATTTTCGGTTGTGTTGACTGGAACCCTATTTATCATCCTCAAATTCCTTAACCAGATAAAAGTTCATTACTACAAAGAGCAGCTGATGTTTTCTGATTGGAATGTCATTCTGGACCCTTCCAATCAGGAAACCTTACGCCATTATTGGCTGGCAGGTATTGCGGTAGCGGCGATGGTTGTCTGGTTAATATTCAACATAATATTGAGCTGGAAAGCGGTTCCTCCCACACGGGGGATCAAATGGCGGCTTATCAGTATTATTCTGGTGGCGGCCAGTGTCTGGGGGATCAATCTGACGGTTAGAGCCTACCATGCTCAATGGCAGGAGGAATTACCAAAGGGACGGGGAACAGTGACCAATATGGTGATGTCAGCGATGGATGCACAATACCAACCACCACAATTTGGTACATCTGCTGACTATTTCTTACAACAGGCGAAGAAAGTGATGTTGCCGGAACCACAGTCAGATGTGAAACCCGATGTGGTTTTGTTATTGCAGGAGTCCACCGTCAATCCCTACCTTTATCAGTTACCTGCTAATGTTAAATTGCCAGATCTTTATATGTTCCAACATGATGAGAATGTCAGTGCCCAAAGTCCGCTCAGGGTACAAACCTTTGGTGGAGGGACGTGGCTATCTGAATTCTCTGTTTTGACCGGATTGAATACGGATGATTTCGGCGTTCGCAAAAATGCGGTGTTTTATTTTGTTGTCGATCATCTGAAAAACAGTTTGTTCCGTGCGATGAAGGACAATGGTTATTACACGGTTGTGCTGACGCCATTTAATAAATCGGCCTATCATGCAGGGCATGCCTACAAAACATTGGGCGTTGACCGGATTATCCAGCCACAGGAACTGGGCTATCCGGCAAGCATCGATGAAAATCTGTGGACAATTTCGACACAGGATATGTTGTCTTACGTGAAAACCATTTTGGCGAAGGAAACAGACAAGCCGATCTTTATTTTCTCGCTGACCATGTACGAGCATGGCCCTTATGAAGAGGGCCACTTTGATGACTATGGTTTGACTGACAAAGTTGATAGTTCAAATGCGGTAGGTAAATTCAGCCATTATATGGAAAAAATCACGGTTTCTGATCCTGCCATCAAGGATTTCAGTGAATTTGTTGCCAAGCGCGATAAACCAACTATTTTCCTCTATTTTGGTGATCATCAACCGAACATACATTTTGATCACTACAATTCTCCGTTATCTGATCCTGCACATATCACCCAATTTACTATGCGGGATAATCTGAAAGACGGAACTCCAATTACAACGGGCAATCTGACAGATATCTCTTTCCTTGGCGGGATGATTCTGGAACGAGCCCGCTTATCCACACCTGAATTTTATCAGGCGAATATGATCATGCGGCATTTGTGTGATGGTGAGTTGGATGATTGTCAGGATAAGGCTCTGATGGAGAGCTACAAGCATTATATTTACCAACAGCTGGGAGTGGCAGGCAAAGAGTAATGCGTCGCCATATTCTCCATTATCCCTTCTGTCAGCCAATAATTGCTGACAGAAGGGCATAATTTTAATTTATAGATAAATAGCCACAATGTGGGCGTTGTCCGTGAACCCAGATAATTTTTGAGGTGAAATGATTTCTGCTTTACAGCCTACGGATTCAGATATATGCCTGATATCTTCATAGGAATGGATTATTTCCCGGGACTCATAAAAATGTGTTTCGCCATTAATAATCACTTTTACTGTCATCTTAATTTCCCACTCTGTATCGCTCCATTCAGGTGGGGTGACTGGCCAATAACATTCCGCTTTACCCAGTTCCGAATCACTAATAATATGGCTATCTTCATGTATTTCAATAAAATTATTGAAAGTACTCTGCTTATGTACCTTAACGAAAAGTATGCCGTTTTTGCGGGAATGGTGTTGACACCATTTCAGTAACCACTGAATAGATTCTTTTGAGAAGTAACCAATTGAATATCTGAGTAACGTATAAATATTAAATTTCAAATCAGGAGGAATTTTGGGTTTATCAGCAGGCAAATGAGAAATGAAGTAGTTTGCTTCGTGTTGTATGCCTTTTGCAACGGAATACTTTTTCATACCCTCAGAACCATCAAGAGAATAAGCTTTACAGCCTAATTGGCTAAACGCTTGTGAGTGTCTTGCTGGTCCCGCTAATAATTCTAATGTGGTTATGTCATCGGGATCTGTTGGAGAGCTAAAATCGAGAAGAGAGTGGCATTGAGACAAAAAGTCTCTGTCTTTCGAAAATGCATCGTAGAACTCAGGATGTTCTGAATATAATTGACTAATGTCTTTCATAAATAATCCCTTCAGTAAAAGGTAATATGCCTCTTATCGTTCAATGTACTATTTTGTCAGTTATTTTTCTTTTTCTTAATGATTTGGAATTGCCTGAAAACTAAAATGATATTTTTGTGATTAAATAATGTATTGATTGTTTGCCGATCAGTAAATGTTGTTTTTTATACAAAAGAATCACTTTTGATGACAGGAAGATATGACAGACCAAAAGGTGATGGACAGTATTTGTACTGAATTCCCTCTGAAAACAGGGAGAAAAGTCAGTGGTGAAGGGTTTTATTCATTAATTTTTTATCAATTATAATTAATGTCTATATTTTGCGGAGAATTGAAATCAAGCCCATAAATATCACCACGACATAAAATCTCGCTGAACTCAATGATATCATTTTGTCCATTGAAACTTATCTGATGAATTTGCAGTAGTGGAGAATTCTCCGCGATATTGAGTAATTCGGCAAGCTCCGCAGGGCAGGCAATAGCTTTGATTTTGTGATTCACATTGGTCAGATGAATGTTTTCTTTCTCCCAATGTGCATACAGGGAGCCTTCCAGTAATTCAGGACAGGGCAAGTATTTCCGGGGAATATAGGTATTTTCAAGTGAAACTGGCGTATCGTTAGCAAGGCGAATACGGCGCAGTTCGGCAATGTGGTCGCCGATATTAAGGGATAATTTTTTCGCTATCTCTTCCGAAGCAGGGATAATATTCCTCGATAACCAGCAATTGGATACCGTTCCTCCCTCTTTAATGATTTGTGAGGTAAAACCAACAGCTTTATTGAGTGAAGAATTGCCCGATTTGGCGACCTGAGTGCCGATCCCTTGCTGGCGTATAATCACTTCTTTTTCTTCCAGAAGCTGCATGGCTTTACTGACCGTCACCCGAGATATGCTGAGTAATTCAGCTAATCGGCGTTCCGGTGGCAGAAAATCACCGACTTCCAATAACTGTTTTTCAATTGCCGCTTCAATGGCTTTTTGCAATTGGATATAGCGGGGGCTATTGCTTTTCTTTTCAAGTTGTTCGCGTACCCAGTCAACAAAGTGATTCAGCATTTTTTAAGCCCCGGTTATTTGATGGCATAAGTTTACATTAGCCTGTACAGCAAGGTATATACCCTTCGTCTTTCAAGTTGCAGCTTTGTTATCTGTGTTCACTTACCCCAGTCACTCCAGCCCTTGCCGTTGCGTTGCGCCTTGAAATCCATTGGGTATAGCGTGTATTGGAATTAGATTGGCATCACATAATAACAAAATTGGACTTTCATTGGCCTTAATGGATGGATAAAGTATAAGTCTTGCTTATATAAGAAGTAGGGAGTTTAGAAGCCTTTTTCTGTAATATCCTGAATTATAACCAGTTGATTTCAAGATAAAGCCAACAAAGCTGCGACTTGAAAGATGAAAGGGATCGCAAGAGACGTATTCTTCAAGCTCAGGGTTGATGTATGACATCGGCCTTGAAGTGGTATGGTGGTTTAAATGTCCGGCTGCCACGCCCGCTTGAAGAAACAGAGACTTCATCGGCTTATCATGGGCTAATCAAGTCGGTACGCTGCGCTCTGGTCATGGTGTCATGTTTTATGGGACTCCAATTAATGTGTGCGATTTTTTTGCGCCAACCCAGGGAAGAGAACCATAGGGTCCACGACCAGAGCCATTTTCAGGACGTTATCCGGTATCACATGTTCCCTACTGAGGTCATGGTATAAGTTAGCAACTCAGATAGGGTTTTTCTGCCTAGAGTCTTAAGTACGTCATTTAAACAAGAAGTTTTAAGACAGTGATGGAAAACACAAATGAGTACACAGAAAAATAGTCAACGGTTCTGGAAGATAGAACGCACAGGTATAGATATTGTTCCTTCCTCAGAACGTACAGGTACACCATTGGATTTATTTTGGGTCTGGTCAGCCGCTAATATTGGCATTCTCGGCATTGTTTACGGTGCCATCATTGTCTCCTTCAAACTCTCCTTTCTGCAATCCGCCCTGGCAGCATTAGTAGGGCTTTCCAGTTTTGCATTGGTTGGCTATGTCAGTTTCAGTGGCAAACGAGGAAGAACCACAACTCTTACCCTTTCCCGCACGATTTTTGGTATCAAGGGTAATATTGCCCCGACGGTGATTTTCTGGTTCATCTCCATGGGGTGGGAGTCCATCAATATTGTTACGGGTACTTTGACCCTTTCCGCGTTATTTCAGGCTTTCGGACTTGCTGAAAGTACGCTGTTGACTGTCGCCAGCATGATATTATTTTCAGGCCTATCAATAGGTGTCACGCTGCTGGGAAAAGAGATGGTCATTGCCATGCAGCGATGGGTTACCCGCGTTTTCGGGATCATGACTCTGGTTGTGGTGTTTTACATTCTGATGACAACAAATTGGGAATCGGTGTTGTCCATGCCATCAGGTAGTTGGTTAACGGGATTTTTGCCGGCAGTCTCAGTAGTTGCTGCGGGAAGCGGTATAGCTTGGGCGGCCTCAAGTGCCGATTATAGCCGTTTTCAGAATGAAAATTCGTCCGATGCAAAGGTTTTCACCGCAGTAACCACAGGCGGTATGCTCCCTCTGGTATTGTTATTATTTGCGGGAATTTTGCTCTCTGTTCAATTACCTGACCTTCCCAGCTCAGATAATCCTATTGCCCACATTGGCTCCATCTTGCCGGATTGGATGTTGATCCCTTACCTGATGACAGCCATTGCAGGCATAATCATTATGGCAGTCATGAGCCTTTATTCTGCCAGCTTGAACTTATTGACGTTAGGAATAAAAATCAAACGAATCCATGCAGTTACCATTGATTCGATGATTGTGTTGACTGTCGCGATTTATACCCTGTTTGTTACCGGCGACTTTATGGGGCCATTTATCGCATTCCTGATATTCTTCGGTGTCTTTTTGGCATCGTGGGAGGCGGTATTCTTGCTTGACTATATCGTGATCCGTCGAAAGCAGGGGTATTGTTCGGATAAATTGTTCAATTACATTGGCCCGAATGGCGGCATTAAGTGGATACCCATATTGTGCTGGCTACTGGGAGCATTGGCGGGTTTTCTGGTGACGAAAAATGATTTCATTAGTGGTCCGTGGGCAGTTGGGATTTTTGCGAATTCCAGCCTTGGCTTGTTTCTGTCATTTTTTGTCAGCTTTATCTGTTATGGTCTGTATTTGATGTTGAATAGGGATAAAAGATGAAAGAGCCTTTACTGCCTGTCGTTGTGGTGGGATCTGCAACAGGGGATATTGTTCTTAAGTTACCTGAATTGTCCCATGATGGTGAATATTGGGAAGCGGAAGAAGTTGATCGGCAAGTTGGTGGCTGTGCATTCAATGTTGCCCGCGCCCTTTGCCGTCAGCAAACCCCGGTTATCAACGGCATATTTGTGGGGAATGGGGCTTGGGGGAAGAGTGTCGCAACAGAAATGGAAAATCTGGGTTTAAGGGTGACCTTGCGCCATCCTACAAAAGACAATAGTTGGTGCTTTGCCATGATGAAACCTGATGGCAAACGCATCTATGTTTCTGTCCCCGGTTGTGACGATGCCTGGAATACAGAGATTCTGGCGACTATCCCACTGCCGGAACAGGGATTTATTTATACGAGTGGTTATGAATTAGCGAATCCCACTGCGGGTGATTTACGCGAATGGTTATTGGCCTCGCCTGCTAGCCTGACTTTGGTATTAGATTTTGGTCCTCGTCTGGTTGATATTGACCTTGAATTTATTCAGGCATTACCTGTGGATAGAACCATGCTCAGCTTAAATAAAGATGAGATTGCCTTATTGTGTGGCGATGGTGATCCCATGATACAGGCCAATCGCTATGCAGATGAACATGGCTTCACGATCATTGCTCGCGTCGGTGCAGAAGGGGCATGGATATGCCAGCCAAACCACCAGCCTGAACATGTGCCTGCTTATAAGGTTCGGTTTGAGGATGGGATTGGTGCCGGAGATGCACACTGTGGTGGTATGTTGGCGGGATTGTCTCAGGGCATGTCGTTACGGGATGCCGTGGATCTTGGAAACCGCGTTGCAGCCATAGTTGTCAGTCTTCCTGGTGCCAATGGAGCACCAACCAAGGGTAATCTGAACGATTTCGCTTTTGGCTGAGTCATCTGAAGAGATAGACATAAACAAAACCTACGCAATTGATACTGCGTAGGTTTTATCAGAGATTAAGTCAATGGTGTGATGCGATAGGCACAGCGTCGATTACCACTGAGAATAAATTCGGTTCTTTCCACATTGGCTTGCAGTATTTCGCGAAAAACATTCAACTCTGTTCGACAAAATCCTTGGCAGATTTTAGCTGCGAAGCAGATAGGGCAATGGTTTTCAAAAAACAAAATAGAGCCATCTTTTTCATCAACATCATAATGGGCCATATAACCTTCCCGGCTGCGGATAGCGACCAGACGCTCAACTCTTTCCTGTAACTCTGTGGCACCTTCCATTATCTTTTTATAGTTGGAAAGTGCCTCTTTCTCGCGGACACTGATAATCAAATCCAGGGCTGTTTCGCCTAATTGGCTGCGAATAATTGTAATCAATTGGGCTGTTAACTCTGCATGAGTATCAGGGAATAGGGCATGACCTTTCTCCGTGAGATACCAGAGTTGAATCGGGCGGCCGACCCCCTTCGCTTCAGATTTCCCTTTAATCAACCCCTCTTTAGCCAGCTTCACAAATTGTTGACGGACTGCTTCTCCTGTTGTTCCCAATAGTTTGCCGGCATCAGAGGCTTGTAAGGCACCTCGAGTTTTTAGAAGCATCAATAACTTCTCACTCACTGTCTGTCCTGCGATTATTCTATTTTCCAAGTCAGTGCTTGACATATTGTTGATTCCGACATTAATTTATTACAAGATTTATCTTGTTTAATTTAGCCTAAGATTTTTCACAACTCAACCTGTGTTCAGGACAATAATGATGATAATGACTGAGGAACGCCGCTGGAGAGATCTTTTTTCCAGCAAAAATGCGCCGAGTGCAATAGTGCTTTCACTGGGTGTGGGATTGATGGCGATCAATACCTTAATTGCGATTACTATTTTACCTTCCATTGTGAAGGACATAGGCGGGTTAAATCTCTATGCCTGGAATACGACATTGTTTGTCATGGCATCAATTATTGGTTCTATCCTTTCTGTGAGATTACTCAGTGTGTCAGGCGCAAGAAATGCTTATTTGGTTGCGGCATTGGTCTTTTTCATCGGCAGTTTGATTTGTACTCTCGCACCTACGATGGAAATTATGTTGATAGGAAGAACCATTCAGGGATTGGGAGGTGGATTTCTATTTGCTCTTTCTTATTTGATGATTAATCTGGTTTTTGAACAATCACTCTGGCCCCGGGCCATAGCGCTGATTTCGGGGGTGTGGGGGGTATCGACGTTAATCGGGCCGGCCATTGGTGGTCTTTTCGCTGAAATGAATGCGTGGCGCTATGCGTTTGGTATTATGATTCCCGCCATTTTGCTCTATGCCTTATTTGCCTATCTGATTTTGCCTAAAAAGCAGGAACAAAACAGAACCAAAACGCCATTGCCGACGGTACAATTGATTTTGCTATCAACGGCTATTTTGGTGGTTTCCTCGGGAAGTTTGTCACAAGATGTACGGATCAATATTATCGGCGTCGCGGTGGCAGTGATATTGGTATTATTACTGATCATTTGTGAACGTCGCACTTCGGCGAGATTATTACCTGAAAATACCTTTAGTTTTCGTTCACCCCACATGATTTTATTTGCCACTATTTTTCTCTTGATGCTTGGCTTGGCGAGTGATGTTTTTGTCCCCTACTTTTTGCAAATTCTGCATAGACAGTCTCCTTTGGCTGCTGGTTATATAGTGGCTTCCGCAGCACTTGGCTGGACATTAGGAGAAATGCTCAGTGCCAGCTGGCAGGGCGCGAAAATGCGATTTTCGATTATGAGTGGCCCTATATTCATGTTGATTGGCATGTTATTGCTGTTTGTTATGCTGCCATTCCAATCAGCAGGAGAGTGGCAAATAATGGTGTTGATCACTTTAGGGCTAGGGTTATTTGGTTTTGGTGTAGGTTTCGGCTGGCCGCATCTTCTGACACGTATTTTGCAGATTTCCAGTGAGGCGGATAAAAATATTGCTGGTTCATCCATTACAACCATTCAGTTATTTTCCTCTGCATTTGGCTCTGCCTTGGCAGGAATGATCGTCAATATATTTGGTTTTTATAAACCCGGTGGCGTAGAAGGAGCTGTTTCATCGTCCTATTGGTTATTTTTGATCTTCTCCATTGCACCAATATTGGCATTATTGACCGCATATAAATCAGCAAAAATTAAAGTAGAGAAATAAAATTATTATCAACGGCATTATCGTAAAAATAATGCTGTTTTATTCATGGTATGTAACCGGATATATCAATACCTTACAGTTTGATAGAGGTTATTTGCTGATAATAAAACATTTTTTCATACTATTTCTATTTTAGATTTTGGTTATATTGGTGGAGAATTATTTCCCCACCAATGATTTATTAAGCAATTCTCTGATTAGCGACGGATAATTTCATCAAAAATTCCGCCTGTAGCAAAATGTTCCTTCTGCGCTTTACCCCAGCCACCAAAAACTTCATCAATCGTAAAAAGTTTCAGTTCAGGAAAAACAGCACGGTATTTTTCGGCGATGGCTTTATCGCGAGGACGATAATAGTTTTTGACTGCAATTTCCTGTCCGGTCGGGGAATAAAGATATTTCAGATATTCTGTTGCCAATTCACGTGTTCCCCGCTTATCAACTACTTTGTCGACAACAGCAACGGTAGGCTCTGCCAGAATAGAAATGCTTGGTGTAACAATTTCAAATTTACTTTTTCCCAAGGCATTGTTCGCCAGCAGTGCTTCGTTTTCCCACGCAATCAGCACATCACCAATTCCGCGCTCCACAAAGGTATTTGTCGCACCACGGGCACCAGAATCCAGCACTTCAACATTTTTATAAAGTGTTTTTATGAACTCTTTGGCTTTATCTTGATTCTGATTGTTATGCTCTAACCCATATCCCCAAGCGGCCAAATAATTCCAACGTGCGCCACCGGAGGTTTTGGGATTCGGTGTAACGACGGAAACATCAGGGCGAATTAAATCTGACCAATCTTTTATCTGTTTGGGATTTCCTTTCCTCACTAAAAAAACTATGGTTGATGTATAAGGTGCTGAATTATCTGGCAGACGTTTAAGCCAATTTTTATCAATGCGCCCACTTTCTGCAATGGCGTCTACATCATATGCCAGTGCTAAAGTCACCACATCCGCTTGAAGGCCATTGATAACCGAAGTTGCTTGTTTACCTGAGCCACCGTGTGATTGGCGGATCTTTACATCATCTCCGGTTTTTTGATGCCAGTATTTGCTGAATGCTTCATCATACTGCTGGTATAATTCACGGGTCGGATCATAGGATACATTCAAAAGTTGAACCTCTTTCGCCCATGAATTGCCCGTCACAATCGCCAACGTCAGCAAAAATACCGCCGATGAGTAATATCTTCTTATATTTAACTTTATAACTCCTGTGTTCATGATCACGGTGACATGCTCCCCTAAGCTATTATCATTTTTCACCATAAAAACTGACAGAAAGCGTTATGACACTGAAATAATTTAAAATTTCTTCTTATACGTAAGAAGAATATGCACGATTTATTTCAAGATGCAGCGTAGCCAACAATGCTGCATCTTGAAAGGCGATAGGGGGATATGAGAAATAAGACAGCCACATTATGTGGCTGCCTCAGAAGATGAATTTTGCAGATTAATAAGAAAGCTGATGAAAGGATTAGTAGAGTTTTTTCGCTGTATCCAGCCAGTCTTTCTTGAAGATACGCTGCATATTTTGAACCGCGTCAATGATATCGTGATGAACAAGTTTCTCGTTTTGAATACCAACACACCGGCTTCCGTGCCCTTCCAGCAGTAACTGCACTGAATAAGCACCCATGCGGGAAGCAAGAATACGGTCATAGGCGACCGGTGCACCACCACGCTGGATATGCCCCAATACCGTTGCCCGGGTTTCATGGCGGGTTTCTGCTTCAATATATTTCGCCAACTCTGCAACATCACAAACATGCTCAGTAATGGCTACAATCGCGTGACGCTTGCCTTTTTGAATCCCAACCTTAATTTCAGCCAGCAGTTCTTCTCTATCGAATGGTGTTTCACCTTCAGGTAGCACAATAAACTCACATCCACCCGCAATTGCCGCCGATAAGGTCAAATCACCGCAATAACGCCCCATAACCTCAACAATCGAGATACGTTTGTGGGAAGTAGAGGTATCACGCAGGCGGTCGATTGCTTCAACTACCGTTTCCAGCGCCGTGAAATAACCAATGGTGTAATCCGTGCCTGCGACATCATTATCAATCGTTCCCGGTAAACCGATGCAAGGGAAGCCCGCTTCAGTCAGTTTTTTCGCACCTAAATAAGAACCATCACCCCCAATTACCACCAGCGCATCAATATCATTTTTGCGCATATTTTCAATGGCAATTTCCCGAACCTTATCATCCCTGAATTCAGGAAAACGGGCTGAACCCAAAAATGTGCCACCACGATTAATCATGTCAGAAACACTAAAGCGGTCGAGCTTCTTCATGCGGTTTTCATACAACCCCAGATAGCCATCATAAATGCCGTAAACTTCTAACCCTTCGGTTAAAGCGGCACGAACAACACCACGAATAGCGGCGTTCATGCCAGGGGCATCCCCGCCACTCGTTAAGACTCCGATTCTTTTAATCTTGTTGATCATGATGACCTCTGACTTGTAGATATATTATTTGTCGGTAAAGTATTTGCCAATCTGCTGACGACTGCTTGTGTAGGAAGACTTACAGCGATTTTACGAAACCTGATAGTCACTTTATTAGCTGAATTGATTCAATAGTACCTATGATACGGAAAAATACTCAGCCTGCATTAAGATTATGTCTATTTTTTGATGATCTTTTGATTATGGGTAAATTCACCATCAATCCCAACGGTTTTTATGTTCTTCAGGTACAAGGGAACAAGGATCTTGGTGAATAATAATATCGGCACCCGGAAACCTTTTCCGCAATTTATTTTCAATGCCTTCAGCCAAAGCATGGGCCTGTACCAATGGCAGATTATCATCTATCTCCAGATGGAACTGGATAAAACGAGTTGGGCCTGATTGACGGGTTCGGAGATTATGTCCACCTGATATGCCAGGATAATTTTGTATAATCTCGATAATCTCTTGCCGCTCTTCATCCGGCAAAGCGCGATCAAGCAAAGACTGTACAGCATCATATCCCATTCTTAACGCACTATAGAGGATATAGCTCCCAATCCCCAAAGCAAACAGTGCATCTGCACGTTTAAATCCATACAGGCTCAAAAGTAGCGCGACCAAAATTGCCCCATTCATCAATAGATCGGATTTATAATGCAACATATCCGCGCGAATGGCCTGACTTTGAGTTTTATTGATCACCCATTTCTGGAATGTTACCAAACATAACGTTGTAATCAGGGCAATGACGATCACCCAGATACCTATTACCGCATGTTCTAAAGGCTTGGGGGAAAATAAATGCTGAAGGCCTGTCAAAAACAGAAAAATCGCTGAACCGGAGATAAACATACTTTGAGCCAGGACTGCTAGTGATTCGGCCTTACCATGCCCAAACGTATGCTCTTTATCAGCAGGTTGAATTGAATAACGCACAGCAAAAAAATTGGTCAGAGATGCAGCCAGATCTACCAAAGAATCCACCAGCGCTGCTAATAAGCTCACTGAGCCTGTCAGCCACCATGAAAAAATTTTTACGATCAATAACACACTGGCCAGCACTGTTGCTGCTAACGCAGCGGTACTGACCCATCGCCCATAATTTATACTCATCGACTATAGCCCTTTGGTTATTTAGTCAGTCTCAGGTATAAAAGTAGCGCGTTAAGTGGAAAAATATAGGGGCTGCGAAGCAAAGTGAGTCAATTCTATCCAGCATCCCGCCGTGTCCTTCAATAATTCCACCAAAATCTTTCACACTGCTGTCTCGTTTAATTGCTGACATACACAATCCGCCGATAAATCCCATCAGAGTGATTGCCAACGACATCAAACCCGCTTCCCAAGGGGAAAAAGGAGTTACCCAAAACAACGATATTCCCAACAGCACCGAGGCTGCAATCCCCCCAACGAATCCCTCAACCGTTTTATGGGGACTTAATTTCGGCACAATCGGACGCTTACCAAATAATTTCCCGAATATATACTGCAAAACATCAGACATCTGCACCACAATCATCAGGAACAGCAATAATTTGATATTTTGTTCTTTATACTCTGGAATATCTAACATGAGCAGAGCCGGCGCATGGCTGATGGCAAACACCGTGACCAGCATCCCCCATTGGATTTTGGCGGTTCGTTCCAAAAAGTGCGTAGTATCCCCAACCAAGGCAGTACGGGCTGGCAGGAACAGGAATACATATACGGGAATAAATACTGAGAATAATCCGTACCATTGTACGCCAACCAAAACATACTGCATGGGCATGAAAATAAAGAAACACCAAAACAAGGCTTCATGATCACCACGGCGAGTCGGTGTTAACGTGATAAATTCGCGCAAGGAAAAAAATGACATTACCGCGAACAAAATAACTAATCCCATAGTACCAACAATAATGGCTACCACACTGATGATGCATATCATCCACCAGCCACGGATTCGGGCATTCAGATTATCAATTGTGGCATTGCGCTTTTCCCCTGAATACCAGAGGGTCAAAATTCCACCGATGACACTGGCGATAACTAATATTCCAAATACACCGCCTAGCAACAGCATCAAGTCATGATCAATCTTCGTCATAACATCAACTCCTCTAATGCAGACAAAGCCCGTAGCAGGAAAGCTTCCTTGTTTTCGCCCTCACTTAATTTCTCCGCTACGATCAACGAATACTGCACGGAATACGTTATTAACGAGGTAACAACGTAACTTGGTTTTATCCCAATAATCACGGGCTGCTACAGGATGAACTTGGTGACGCAATGTAGGTGGAAGCACAGACCAAATCACCAATCCATCAAGATGGCTGGAGTGATTGGCATAATAAATTCGACTTGCAGTGGATGGCTCACAGCCAATCCATCGCGCCTGTACACCAGTTAAAAGACGACATAAACCTGATAGCGTGGCACCCATGCCTTTTGCCAATAGGTCCATTTTATGGGGGTTATTCATATTGGGTATCCTTATCCCTTTTTATGTGAATGATAATGATAAAATTTTTTAATTAACATAATAATAGAGTATAAGGTAATGAAAATTATTCAATATAACAATAGGTTAGGGATGACTGGTAAATGGAAGTAACTTTTTGATTGGAGAGAGAATTTTTCTTTGAGTTTCACAGAATGAGATAAAAATGCTTCAGAATTAGTAAAATTGCATTTTTGTTCGTGCCTGCTTTACTAAAATAATACAAAATACCAACCAGAAATCCTCTTTCCAGTCTGGTATGGTTATGTTTAAAGAAACCGTTAAAAATTACTTATCTTGGAGTACATTTTGTGTCGGTGGTTACATCGCACTTGTCTACGTAACGGGTATCACACGCTATAAGAACTTATTTTTTGCTTTGATAGCAATAACTGCACTCTATATGCTTATTAAAAATCCCAAAGGATGCGTTGCTGCACTGAAGAATAATATTGTGTTAGCTTTGGGATTATTAATTTTGACTTATCTCTATTCGATAGTTATTTCGCCTGATCCCAAGCTCAGCTTCAATGAGCTCAAAACACCTTTTTTTAGAGATGTCGTTCTCTCCAGTGTTCTGATTACGTTAGCATTAAGCCATACGGATAAACTTAAAATCCAGAAAATGATTATTGGTTCATTTTTGCTTGGATTGTTATTTATCACGCTAAAAGAAATGTACCTGTTTTATCAGGATTATCAGAACAATATCATGCCATTCACAACCTATAACCACCGTAATATATCAGATGGCATAGTGTTCTTTTTCCCCGCACTTGTCGCTCTTTGGCATTTTCAAAACAAGAAAAATTATGTTCGTTTTGCGCTGACTACTCTGCTTATTATATCTGTATTTTTTGTATTACTCGGAACGCTTTCCAGAGGTGCCTGGCTTGCAGTTTTTGTCATGTTTTTCATAATGATTGTTATGAACAAAAATTGGAAAACCTTAATTACCAGCATTGTTATTATTGGCTCTGCTATATTTATCATCAAATCTGACTATCTCATGAAAGGTTCTACTTTGACTTATAAGTTGGAACAAACAGATAGCAGCCATCGCTATAGCAATGGGACACAAGGATCTGCCCTAACTTTAATTTTAGACAATCCAATCAAAGGTCATGGTGCCGGTAACAAAATCTATGACCAAATTTATAACGATAACGTTCAAAATTATCCTGATTGGACCTTTAAAACATCGCTTGGTCCTCACAATATTTTCCTGACTGTTTGGTTTGCGGCTGGAATATTCGGGTTAATTGCCTTTTTATTTTTAATCTTCTCGTATCTGAAACAATCTACTCAAGAATGGATAACAAGTAATAACGGTAATAATCAGGCCGCATTAATCTTATTTATCTCTTTCGTTGGGTATTTTATTGTCAGAGGGAATTTTGAAAGTATTCATTTGAATATCTTAGGTATCTATCTTGGCTTACTGGCTGCGTTGTGTCAGCAAAGATGGCGTGAAAGAAAGCAGAAAACTGAAGCATAAGTTAACTACTCTGAGGGCTATTCAACACTTTTGGATAGCCCATTAAAAATGGTTAAAACCACTCAGCTAACGCTTCTGACAGAGACATACTGACATTAGTCCAATCATATTGGTTTATTGCCGTTTCTTTGGCATTCTCAGCGATAACGTTTAAATTATTATTCAACAAGGTAGACAAAATATCTTTGGCAATAGATTCCGGAGACAAAGGTTCTTGCAATAAAAAACCGGTCCTTTCAGGGATCACAAACTCCTTTATTCCACCTCTTGGACTGACCAAAACGGGGACTCCGCATGCCATTGATTCTAAGGCAACCATGCAAAAAGCCTCTTCCCCTAATGAAGGCACGACGGTTAAATCAGCAAGTGGATATACCTGATGCATATCTGCCGGAAGCATACTCCCTGCGAGGATACAGATATCAGTCATTCTTGAAGCTTTATCCAGCACTTTTTTCCGATAAATTTCGCGTTCACCTTTTTTAGTGGTTGAATGATCTCCGATCATCAGCAACTTTATATTTTTATGTTTTTTATGCAGTAAAGTAACGGCATCCATCAGTTCAATAACACCTTTGCCTTGATCTAACCGACCAGCATATAAGATGACGGTTTCATTATTTTTTAAACCGAAACGTTCTCTTTTCCAGTCACTTTTTTGTATATATAGTGTCTTATCGATGCCATTAGGGACTACTTTGATATTTTCTATTTTTACTTCTGAGTGAAAAAAATGGGCTAAAAAATGACTGGGTGTAATGAGTTTTGTCTCTGACCCTAAGTCAGTTGTTCTATGTTTATTATGCAAATGAAGAGCCATCAATTTTTCTGGGTAAAACGTCTTTACTGCGTTGTAAAGCGGGATAGAATTTTGAATGATCAAAATAGGGTTTTCGTCATCCTGACACTGATCACACATGACCACATCCATAACCCTTTTGGCATAAGGGTAAGGATCTAAACGAGACCATTTTCTGAAAAAACGTTTATAAATTGCACTAGTATATACTCTGTGGATTGTGGAGTATTCACTGATTTGTTCTATCGGTTTCTCTGTTTTTTCTCCCTTGCAGACAATTAAATTTTTAGTCTGACTCGTTTTGGCAACATTATAGACCCACCATTCTACAGCGGCAGAGTAGGTTGGAGGTATCGAATGAAATTCAGGAGCAATAAAGACAAATTTTTTCATGGAAAAGGGGAACAGTTGGAATCATTTACCAAATTAGATAAAAAAAAGCCAATTTATGCAAGTAAGCTGCAATTTGCATAAAAAAAAGCCCCTCAAGGGGGCTGAAAGACAGGGATGGTGTCTATGGCAAGGAAAACCGTTGTTGACGCTACTGAGCGCCTAGTTACTGGCAAAAACTCAGTCTATATCCCGAGCAGTGTGCGTTTCATAACGTTCTTGTAGTCGCTCTTTCTGCTCAGGTGTTAATAATTGGTACATCTGGTTACGGATACGTGCAATTTCTACACCCAATTCAATATTTTTTTCTGCTATTTTTTCAAGCTGCAATCGAACCGCAGCTTCATCAAAATTCTTCTCGGTCAAAATCTTATACATCTTTTGACGCTCAACTTGCATATCAACAATTGATTGCTCATGCAGATGTTGTTTTTTCACTAAATCCCACATCTGTTGACGCTGTTGTTCAGTTAATATTATTCCACCAAAGATATAACTATAGTTGTAGTTATGTTCATCACTTTGATAATAATTAGAGTCTCTTTTATGACCATATGGCATACAATAAGGCAAAGGACTTATGGCCTCAGGAACATCATCCGTATCAGCAGTTTCAGCTAAGGCCATTATTGGTCCGAGAACAACCATTGACGCTAAAGCCAATATTGCTATGTTACGCATTAAATTTCCCCGCTTTCTCGAACAGCAGCATTCGATTCAGTGCGGATAACTATAACCCTGCGGCTGCAAACTAGCGTCAGAGCATGTAAAAGAACGTAAAGTCATGGAATAGCTGAGTTTGTTATCGTATTTTGCTCTTGGAGGAAGAATTAATGCATAAAATCTTATTAGTTGATGATGACCGCGAGCTGACATCGCTATTAAAAGAATTGCTCGAGATGGAAGGATTCAATGTTGTCATCGCCCATGATGGAGAGCAGGCCTTACAATATATAGATTCTTCAATAGACTTGTTATTGCTGGACATCATGATGCCGCGCAAGAACGGTATTGAAACGCTCAAAGAGCTACGGCAATACCATCAGACCCCTGTTATCATGTTAACGGCACGTGGAAGTGATTTAGACCGCGTTTTGGGATTAGAGCTGGGAGCGGATGACTATCTCCCTAAACCGTTTAATGATCGTGAGCTGGTTGCCCGTATCCGTGCGATTTTGCGTCGTTCCAACTGGAGCGAACAACAAGCTGATATGGGGACACCGATACTGGAGATAGATAAACTACAACTCAATCCTGGACGTCAGGAAGCCAGTTTTGACGGTACGATTTTGGATCTGACCGGAACAGAGTTCACTTTGCTATATTTATTAGCACAGCATTTAGGGCAGGTTGTTTCCCGTGAACATTTAAGTCAGGAAGTCTTAGGGAAACGCTTGACACCTTTTGATCGTGCTATTGATATGCATATTTCTAACCTGCGTCGTAAATTACCGAATCGAACTGACGAGCTTCCATGGTTTAAAACATTACGTGGTCGTGGTTACTTAATGGTTTCCGCAAAATGATCAATAGCCTGACAGCCCGCATCTTCGCAATTTTCTGGCTCACACTCGCACTTGTCCTGATGGTGGCCTTAATGGCCCCCAAACTGGACTCACGGCAACTAACACCACTTCTAGACAGCGAATATCAACAGGGGAAAAAACTGGCGAAGCAACTGGAAGAAGAACTGATTCGCTACCCAGCAAACGACCTATTCTGGTGGTTGCGGTTGGATCGCGCTATCGCCCAATTAACGCCCCCGGGCCAAAGTTTACTCCTTGTCACCAGCGAAGGACGTATCATTGATATCGATACCCCGACTCGTCAGAAGCAAGTGGTTCGTAACTTTATCGGGCAATCTGATAATGCGGATCACCCTAAAAAGAAAAAATATGGCCGTTCTGAAATACTTGGGCCTTTTTCCATTCGAGATGGTGAAGACCACTATCAACTCTACCTAGTGAGGCCAGCAGGCAGCCCACAATCAGATTTTATTAACTTGATGTTTGACCGGCCTTTTTTACTGCCGGCGGCAACCATGTTAATCAGCGCTCCACTGTTATTATGGTTGGCATGGAGTTTGGCAAAGCCGGCTAGGAAATTAAAGAACGCAGCAGATGACGTTGCAAAAGGAAATTTACGGCAACACCCCGAACTAGAATCCGGCCCACAAGAATTTTTGGCGACAGGCAGCAGCTTCAACCAGATGATAAGCGCATTGGAAAGGATGGTTACTGCCCAGCAACGGCTTATTTCTGATATCTCCCATGAACTGCGCACACCATTGACTCGCTTACAATTGGCGACAGCCTTACTGCGCCGCCGTCATGGTGAAAGCAAAGAACTCGAACGCATCGAAACAGAGACCCAACGTTTAGATGGGATGATTAACGATCTGTTAGTACTTTCCCGTAATCAGCACAAGAACGAGTTACTGCGCGAAAATATCAAAGCCTACGATATATGGCATGACATCCTGGAGAACGCTAAATTTGAAGCCGAGCAGATGAACAAAACGTTGGATATCGTTTCTCCGCCCGGTACTTGGATAATTTACTGTAACCCGACAACACTCGGCAGCGCACTGGAAAACATCGTCCGTAACGCACTTCGATACTCCAGCAGCCATATTGCCGTTGCATTTAAGTCAGACAATCAAGGTGTCACGATTACGGTTGATGACGATGGCCCGGGAGTCAGCCCTGAAGACCGAGAACAAATTTTCCGACCGTTTTATCGGACAGATGAAGCACGTGATAGAGAATCCGGTGGAACTGGATTGGGACTGGCGATTGTTGAAACGGCAATAAGTCAGCATCGAGGTTGGGTGAAAGCAGAAGATAGCCCTTTAGGTGGGTTACGGTTGGTGATTTGGTTGCCGTTGCATGGTCATGGAAGGTAGACATCTTTCATCTTGAGATTTGGTTAGTTACAGCATGTAATAATTAAAGAAAAAAACGTTATTATACTTGACCTCAGGGTGTCGAGGGACTAACCTCGTCGCTGCCTAACACAAATCATTGATATGTTGATTTTTGTTAGATAGACAAATCTTCCTCTTCTAACTAAGAGGATAAGCTAAATTTGAGTATATAGCAGGCACTCTGGGAGCCGTAACCCAGTGCGGTAGCTTTGATGCTGTTTTAATATTAATCAAGAAAATAATATTACGTACCTTCTTCATTACCTTTCTCAATTCAATACTCATATGAACTAAAAAAATGCTCTTAATCCAAGAACATTTTTTTAGCTTAATTTTATATGGTATATCAAAGGCCTATAACATGTCATTTCTGAATCAATTAATTAGTAAGTTTAATAATAAAAATGCAAATATAGCTATTGTTGGGTTAGGGTATGTCGGATTACCTTTAATGCTACGATATAGTGATATTGGTTTTAAAGTTATCGGTTTTGATATAGATCAAAATAAAACGGATAAGTTAAGTCAAGGCCTAAGTTATATTGAGCATATTTCTTCCTCTAAAATTAAAAAAGCTATTGAAACAGGTTTTGAAGCAACAACTGACTTTTCAAGAATTTCCGAATGTGATGCAATTATCCTCTGTGTACCAACTCCATTAAATAAATACAGAGAACCTGATATGAGTTTCGTCATAAATACAACTGATATGGTGAAACCATTCTTGAGGCAAGGTCAGATACTTTCTCTAGAAAGTACAACTTATCCAGGTACGACTGAAGAAGAGCTATTACCAAGAGTAGAAGAAAATGGTTTAACAGTCGGTGAAGATATATTCCTCGTATATTCACCGGAACGAGAAGATCCGGGTAATCCTGATTTCGAAACGAGAACAATCCCAAAAGTTATTGGTGGACATACAGAAAACTGCTTAAAAGCAGGTATTGCCGTTTATCAACCAGCTATTGATCAAGTTGTTCCAGTTAGCTCCACAAAAGCAGCAGAAATGACTAAGCTGCTTGAGAATATACATAGGGCCGTTAATATAGGTCTAGTTAATGAAATGAAGCTTGTTGCAGACAAAATGGGTATTGATATACATGAAGTCATTAGGGCTGCTGCAACAAAACCATTTGGATTTGTACCTTACTACCCAGGTCCAGGGCTAGGTGGTCATTGTATACCTATCGATCCTTTCTATTTAACATGGAAAGCCAGAGAATATGGTATAAATACTCGCTTTATCGAACTTTCTGGTGAAGTTAATTCGTCAATGCCTGATTATGTTGTTACTAAGACGGTCTTGGCATTGAATAAAACCAATAAATCTATCAGTGGAAGCCGTATTCTTGTATTAGGAATTGCATACAAGAAAAATGTTGATGACATGAGGGAGAGTCCATCAGTCCATATAATGGAAAAACTAAGGGATTTAGGGGCATTCGTAGAATATTCTGATCCACACGTTCCTGTCTTCCCTAAAATGCGTGAACATCACTTCAACTTAACAAGTCAATCTATAACTGAGAGTAATTTAAAAGAGTTCGACTGTATTATTCTAGCAACAGACCACGATAAATTTGACTATAACTTAATAATTAACAATGCAGAGTTAATTGTTGATACTCGTGGAAAATATTCTCCTAATCATAATAATGTAATAAAATCTTAAATGAATAACTCCCATCGTAATCGATGAGGAATTGTAATGATTCTCCTAAGAGATTATAACTAACACTATTATAAAAATGGAAAAGAAGTACCTTTCTCCAATCTATATATTCTTTATCTTTCAAACTATTATTTTGTTGGCTTTATCTTAGCTAAATATATAACTAGCTCATACTTATAAATAATCATTCAAAATGTTATATAATTTCCTTACCCCTTTCTTGGAGAGAGGGGTAAGGAATATTCACTAATTAAATGTACAACTGTTATTAAACCTTACTTATAATGATTTTATCTTTTTTACCATCTAATAAATTTGGAGATATATGAAAATATCTATCTATTTTATTGGTTATAAATGATATTCATATTGAACTTATTTAAAATAAACATACATAAATGTAATTTACTAAATGCCTTTTCATAATAGTGAGAGTATTTCCAGATGGTGATCCCTTGTCCCGCGCGGCACGCGGGACAAGGTTTACTCCTATCATTTTGAAATGCGATTTAGTCTAAATTAGAAAATGCAGTATCTTAAATATAACTAGATGTAAAATAAATAATAAGAGCCACGAGATATTCTAAACAAAAACATATCATAATAAATTTATTCTCAAAAATAATCATGAAAAAAATTGAAAACTTGATAACCTCAGATTTAATTAATGATCTTTTTAATATAAAAATAGATATTCCTTCATTTAATGGCATAGGCGATGTATATTCTAATCACAGAGAATTTTTGCTAAGTTATATAAAAAATGATAGTTATATCAATGTGTTAAATAACAATAAAAATATACATGGCGTAATCTGCAAATCAGAATCAGCAATAAAAATAGATCCTAGAATTACAAAAATAATACATGAAGATCCTAACTTTGCTTTTTTTTCACTAGTAGACTATTTTGGAAAAAAAATAGGTCATAAAAATAAATCTGTAATAGAGAGCGACATACTATATAACAATATATATATATCTGATTGTGATGTAAATATAGGGAAGAATGTCATAATAGAGCCTAATGTTACAATTCATCCTGGAGTAATAATTAAAGACAATGTAATTATTCGTTCAGGTAGTGTAATAGGTCTTGATAGCTTTCAGCATCAAAGAACTATTCATGGAATATTTAGTCCAAAGCATGATGGGTTTTTATTAATAGAGAATAATGTAGAAATTGGAGCAAACTCTACATTAAGTAGGGGATTTAGCTATAGAAATACTATTATAGGGGCTAACTCTAAATTAGATGCACAAGTATACATTGCCCATGGAGTTAATATTGGCAGTGATAATATCATATGCGCTGGAGCAAAGGTAATGGGGCATGTTAAAATTGGAAATAACACTTTTATAGGTCCTGCTTCGGTTATTAGCAGTAGACTGATGGTTGAAGATAAATCAAGGATATCTCTCGGCTCGATAGTGACAAAAAATGTAATCTATGGCCAAACGGTTACAGGAAATTTCGCTATACCTCATGATATATTTATTGAAAATCTAAAGAATATAATCAATTAGATTTAGAGCCTATCCCAATAGGAGATATTTTATATTATAATCAGCTTTCTTTAATTGAGGGGATGTTTATTCATGAATAAGAAATCGATAGCACAATGGTTCATTTCTGATGAGCTCAGGCAGAAAATAGTCCCCTCTGTTGCCCCGCATAAACCCCATAATCCTATCTGTAGCGGTCAAGCATTTCCGGACACAATTTTAGCCTCTTCCCACTGCTTTTCTTATTCAACGGGAGAAAGACCGCCAGTGAAACTATGGGGACGGACGTCGTTGTCATATCCGCCCAGATATTTCGTGATATCTCTTATCGCCTCATGGATATCCAGATAACCTTCTGGTGGGATCCATTCGGTTTTCAGACTTCGGAATATCCGTTCCATCGGGGAATTATCATAGCAGCAGCCCCTGCGGCTCATACTTTGGATAATCTTATTTCGCCACAGTAAGCGGCGAAATTTCTTGCTGCTGTATTGGCTGCCTTGGATGCCCTTCTAAGTGTCAAGTCATTATTTGTATACTGTTGATTTGACGATTTCGGTTACACAGCAGGGTAAAGACTTCCCTCAAGATATAACGTTTCAAACAGCGTATTGCCTCCAGTTTGGAGTGACCTTCTGCCATACGCTTTGCGACATATTCCTGAGTTCGGGGATCCGTTCGCAGCCTGCCAATAGCAATGATATGCAGTGCACTGTTGGCAGCACGATCACCGCCACGGTTGAGCCGGTGCCGCTGATTTTTCCCTGAAGACACAGGTACCGGACTCACTCCGCATAAAGCAGCAAAGCCAGCTTCTGAGTGGAAACGTTCTGGATTATCTCCCGCTGTCATCAGTAACTGGGCGGCACATTCATACCCTATCGCTCCACGGCTTTCGTTATACAGTTCCCGAACACGGGCACACTACCGCGCAAATTGTCGTGTATGTGCAGGCGCGTTGGCAGGTAACTTTCACGGTGGCCGGAATGACAAAATGGCTTCACCGTCAGGGATTCCGCTACAAGAAGCCCATGGGCATGCCCCATAAATTTGATGCAGATAAACAGTAACAGTTTATTGAAGCCTACAACGCGCTAAAAGAAGAATGTGGTCAAAATGAACCTATTTTGTTTATTGATGCCGTGCATCCTACCCAGTTCACAAAATTAAGTTATGGCTGGATGAAGGGCGGGAGAACGCATGTCAAAGTGGTTGAAAACACGGGCGGTCGTATTCGGCTTAACATCATGGGTGCCCTTAATTTACAACGGATTGAAGACACGATTATTTGTGAATAT
The DNA here is from genome assembly GCF_059072735.1 of Xenorhabdus sp. XBWT. NCBI lineage: Bacteria > Pseudomonadati > Pseudomonadota > Gammaproteobacteria > Enterobacterales > Morganellaceae > Xenorhabdus > Xenorhabdus sp. XBWT. The sequence goes on along the minus strand of NZ_CM180990.1, from coordinate 4,270,140 downwards.
TCGACCATTAATGTGAAAAATGTCGTCCTTTTTTTCGGCTCAATCAGGGAAAGTTACCCCTTTCTCAAAAAATTCACATTATTCTGGATTGCGCGGGTTATCATCGTTCTGAATTAGTTTAATTTTTTGCTGAAGTTCTGAATATTGAGTTGCATTATCTGCCGCCTTACAGTCCGAACCTCAACCCGATTGTGGAAATATGCGAACGAGCAGGTACGAAACAATATTTATTTCCCAGATGCAAAAACATTCCGTGAAACACTCCATAATTTTTTTCATGTCACGTTGCCAGAAAAAACAAATGAACTCATTACCCAGCTGACTGATAACTTCCAGATTTTAAAATCTGCATCTTCAAGTTAATTGCGTATATAATATCTATTATCTAATAATGAGATTTAAAATAATATATTTAATATATCCTAATTTGTAGTAAATGCAGAAAGGAAAACAAACAAAAATTTGAAATATTACCAATATGCATTGCAACAATAAAAGAAAAATTAAACTTATTTAAAAATCACTAATTCAATATATTTAAAAATAAGCAAACAATATGCAATCCCTAAGAAAAAATATCACTCAACTTGCCTCAGGAACTTTAGCGAGTCAATTTTTATTGTTTATAATAACTCCAATGTTAACGAGGTTGTATAGTCCAGAAGCGCTTGGTGGATTAGCTATTTTTATGACATCATATACTATACTTGCCGGAATTAGCACATTAAGATATGAATTATCTATTCCTGCTCAACGAAATAGTTCACAAGCGATTTCTCTCAGTGCAATAACTTTTATTTTCTCTATTATCTTCTCTGTTTTATTAATAATAACTATGTTTGTTTTTATAACTTTAGAAATAAAGTGGTTTCCTTTTTATTATTTGTTATTGCCATTTTGTGTCATTTCTATAGTTATTCATAACCTAACCCAACAGTGGTCGGCACGGAAAATGAATTACTCTCGATATTCATTAAGCCTATTGTTAAGCTCAATTATAAATATTGCCTTAACTTTAAGCTTAGCATATTCTGAATTGAATAATACTGAATCTTTAGTTATGGGAGTTTTTTTTGGTATAACTGCAGCTACCTTTTTTATGCTAATTCCTCGAGGTAATAGAAATGAAATATTCGGAGGAATTAATATTATACAAACACCGAGTCTAATGCTAGACATTATAAAAAAAAATAAAGCATTTCCAACATTTATGTTACCTACTTTTTTGCTGTCATCGTTGTCAACCAGTGCACCAATATTCATTCTTGGACTATTACGCACACAGGCAGAAGTAGGTTTTTATTCATTAGCTTTAAGATTTCTTCAAACACCAGGTATTATACTCGGCAACGCAGTTAGTGAAGCACTACGAGCAGAGTTATTCAAGCGACATCATAATAAAGATAAGCTATTACCTATAGTAAATAAACTTATAAAATTTAGTCTAATTATTGGGATACCTTTTATTTTTCTTTCAAATGCAATAGGTGACGAAGTTCTTATATTAATATTAGGTTCAAATTTTGAACCCGCTAGTAATTTAGTCTCACCTTTAGCTTTAATGGCGTGGTCTACAATTTCATTACAGCCACTTCAGTCTTTATTTGTGGTACTTGAAAAACAATTCTATGGCTTACTTTCTCAAATTGCGCTAGGTTTAATACCTAATATTACTCTTATTTTATTATGTCTTCTTAATCTAAAGTTAGAAAAAATAATTTTGGGTTACTCAATAGCAAATACTATAATTACAATAGGAATTATGATTTTTATCAGACATATTACTTTAATTAATGACAGATATAAATTATAATAACAATCACTACGATATTATTTATACTAAATATGAGAATAAACAAAGTAAAAAAAAATAAAATACTTTATATTATTTTAACCGTAATGTATTTATCACTATACCACTGGGCATATATAAAATATATAAATCCAGCTTTTGAATATGCGTATCATTTTTACTTTCATCGAACACCAATCCTTTATTTTATTGGCTATATTTTAGCCATATTACCTATTTTAGCTTATAAAAAATCTATAACACCATCTAATTATGGAGCGGTTTTATTATATATATTTTGCTACGCTCCTGCTCAATTAACCATGTTATTTATGTGGAGAAAAACAATACCCTCCCTTCTTTTAGTTATGGTTTTCCTTTCTATAAGTATGTATGCAATCTTTATCGTGTCGGGATATAATATAAAAAAAAGCAATAAAATGTACTTTACAAAAAAAAAATTTCCTTCATATAAAAAAAATAACTCTCTGCATAAAGCAGCTCAAATAATTCTATTTTTATTAACAATAATAGCAGTCATAGTTCTTTTATCGGAAAATCATTCTCATATGAGATTGGTTAATTTTTCTGATGTGTATATTCTAAGATTTGAGTCTAGAGATTCTTCACGCGGTGTAATTTCAGGCTATTTAATAATGTGGCTTTCCATCTGCTTTATCCCATACTATACTACCGTTGGTATTTTGAATAAAAGTAAAACAGCTTTATTTTTTGCTTTTTCCCTTGCGTTATTAGTATACATGGCAAATGGTTCTAAAAGTACCCTTTTAATGCCTTTTTTTATCATCGCTATGAGCGTCCTTTATAATAATAAAGGAGATTTCTTTATTAAATTATCGATAATTATGATTTCAACTATAGCTGCTTTAATTTTAATTAACATACCCAATCTAGAAATGATAAAAGCTATTTTTTTTATGAGAACTTTAGCTACTCCTGGATGGACATTAACAACCTATTATGAATATTTCGTAGAACATAGTCTGACTTTTTACACTCATATCAATTTTATTGACGCCATTACTAAATCATATCCGTATGGTAAATATTCACTGGGACAAATGATTGGGATAAATTACTCTGGTTCGTATGATGCTAACTTTAATGCAAGTTTTTGGGCTAGTGATGGAATAGCTGCTTTAGGTTCTTGGGGAATATTAGTAATAACATTTTTTATATTATTATTATTATGGATAATAAATTCAGTATCATATAAAACAAATCCAAGATTTATTGCTTTATGGATGACTGGTTTTTGGATAACAATAATAAATGCTCCATTAACAACCTCATTACTCAGTGGAGGGGGGGTATGGGTTATTTTAGGGTTATTATTATCAAACAGATTCAAATATAATAATTTGAAGTGATGATTTTAGTAAAAATGGATTCACATTTAATACAATAGCAAAGAAATGAGCCTCTAAAATAGAAATTTTCAAATAATTAGGACAAATAAAAAATCAAATATTAAGGTTCCAAAAAATAATGCAAGCTTAGTCGGGACAGTGATATCATTTCATGGATCTACGATAATTTTCTATCAGTCCCTACTATACAAGATGTGGCGCAAGGTATATCACTGTTTTAGTGAAGTTATTCATACTTTATTTAACATCAAAATATAATTGGCGAGTATATATGTCATCTCATAAAGTTCTATTTATAGCACCACTTCCTCCACCGACAACAGGGCAATCAGTAGCAAGTAAAGCACTATATGATGATCTTGTTAGTAAAGGAAAAATAGTCAAGTTAGTAAACTTAAGCAAACAGTCATTTTCATCTGGAAAAAGCTCTTTTGTTCGTATTATAGAAATATGTAAGATATTGTGGTATATATACAAATATAAGAAAAATACAACATTAATATATTTTACCCCATCCGAATCTCTTGCTGGTAATGTAAAAGATATTTTAATATATATAACTATTTACAAATATTTACCACATACTTATATCCATATGCATGGTGGTGCAGGTATGAAAAAATTACTTTCAAATGAACATCCTATAATAAAAAAAATAAATTCTTTTTTCCTTAAAAAAATGGCTGGTGTTATTGTTCTTGGAGAAAGACTTACTACTATATACTCAAACATAGTTTATGAAAAAAACATTCATATTGTTAAGAATTTTTCTCCAGAAGATGTTTTTATTAAATTTTCTTCTTTACAAAGAAAATTAAAAAACACTAATACTATTAATATACTCTTTTTGAGTAATTTATTACCAGGAAAAGGACATGATGATTTAATAAACGCGATAAAAATATTGCCCGAACATATTTTAAAAAAAATTAATATAGATTTTGCTGGTGGTTTTGAATCTTTTGAAGAAGAACAATTTTTTATAAAACAAATTGAAGAAATACCATGTGCTAAATATCATGGGATAGTTGGTGGAGAGAAAAAGAGAAATTTACTACATAATGCCCATGTATTTTGTCTGCCTACTTATTATCCTTATGAAGGACAACCAATTAGTATATTGGAAGCATATGCAGCAGGTTGCACTGTATTGACAACTGATCATAGTGGAATATTTGATATATTTGAACCAGATCTAAATGGCTTGGCTATAGAAAAATGCGCTCCTGATTCAATAGCTAATGCAATTACGAAACTTGTGTGCCAAAGAGAGCTTTTACATAAATTTTCAGTAATAAATATGCGGACAGCAAAAATAAAATATCGACTAAAGCATCATCTAAAAAATGTCCATGCTATTTTATTAGAGTCAAATAAGGAAAATTTATGAAGATTATACATATTTGTCTGGCATCTAATTATACAGAAGGAATGACCTATCAAGATAATTTACTACCTTTGCAAAACGTTTTAGATGGACATGAAGTTTGTATAATTGCTGATTGCTCAACATATAAAAATGGAAAAATAGTACAAACTGAACCTTGTGACTATGTATTAGATTCTGGTATCAGATTAATTCGTTTACCTCTGGTGCGTTTATGGCCTTATTTTTTGACATATAAACTAAGAATAACCCCAAAATTAAAAGCAACAATCCGCACCTTAAAACCCGACATTATATTGTATCACGGGTTGGTAGGTACAAGTTTAATAACAGTGGGAAACTACAAGCGTTCAAACAAATATATAAAACTTTATGTAGATTCACATGAAGACTCACACAACTCAGGTATTCATTGGCTTTCAAGATGGGTGCAATATAAATTAGTAACTCGTAGTATATTATCATTAGTTCGTAAACGAATAGACAAGATTCTATATATTTCTCTTGAAACAGCTGATTTCTTAAAAACTCACTATAAACTACGAGAGGATGAAATAGAATTCTATCCTTTAGGTGGTTATATAATTGGGCCTAAACAAAAAAAAATTTGGAAGGATAATATTCGAAGATGTTATGATTTAAATAATGAAGATATTGTTTTGATACATACAGGGAAACTTGAATCAGAAAAACGAACTATAGAACTATTACGCGCATTTTCAAGAAACACTGATTCTCGATTACGCCTTATTATTGCAGGAAGTATCCCAGAAACTGAAGAAGCAAATTTACTACCTCTAATTAACTGTGATAAGCGAATAAAATATTTAGGTTGGGTTGATGGCGATACATTAACTAAATTATTGTGTGCGGCAGATTGCTATGTACAACCAGGAACACAATCCGCAACTCTTCAAGTTGCTTTATGTTGTGGTCTACCTATAATTGTATACCCTTATCCAAGCCATAAACCTTACATCAATAAAAATGGTTTTTTTGCAGAAACAGAACAAGAATTGCTAAAAATAATAAATAAAATATCATATGAGCCAAGTATATTAGAAAACATGGAAATTAATTCATATGAAATAGCAAGAAAATTACTGGACTACCGAGTTCTCGCAGCAAGGTTATATCGTTAGAAATATCCCCTATAAAAGTAGTAATTAACTTCATTAAAATTTAAAGAGTATAGGATTTAATAGAAAATGTCTTATAAAATATGTTCCAATTGTATAATGGATACATCAGATCCAAATATCACTTTTAATGAAAAAGGTCATTGTGATTATTGTAGTAATTATGAATCAACAATTTTACCTAACTGGCATACTGATGAAAAAGGTCATGAGATACTTATGTCTATGGCTGAAAAAATTAAGGCCGATGGTAAAGGTAAAGATTTTGATTGTATTATTGGTCTTTCAGGAGGATTAGATAGCTCATATGCTGCTTATATAGCTAAAGAAAAAATGGGACTAAGACCTCTTTTATTTCATGTAGATGCTGGCTGGAACACAGATCAAGCAGTTGGGAATATAGAAAAACTTATTGAAGGACTTGGACTAGAACTCTATACAGAAGTAGTTAACTGGGAAGAAATGAAAGATCTCCAAGTTGCATTCCTACGCTCCGGAATTCCCGATCAGGATTTGGTACAGGATGCAGCCTTTTTCTCTGGTTTATACAAGTTTGCTCGTCAACATGGCATTAAACATATTATTACTGGCTCTAATTTTTCCACCGAATGTTGTCGTGAACCGGAAGAATGGGGTGGTTATCTAGGAATCGATACTTGGTTATTTAACGATATTCATCGTCAATTCGGGAAGAAACCGCTAGAATCTTTTCCTCTGACAGATATTCTAGTTTATAAAGTATTTTACCAAAAAATACTGGGAATGAAGGTACATCATCCACTGAATCTAGTTCCCTTTACCAAAAAACAAGCCGAAGATGAGCTTGAACAACATTTTGGCTGGCAACGATTTAAACATAAACACCATGAATCACGCTTTACCCGGTTTTATGAGGATTACTGGCTACCCCGCCGATTTGGCTATCATAAACGTCGAGCTCACTTTTCCAGTTTAATTTTAACTGGACAAATGACCCGTGAAGAAGCGTTAGAACGAATCTCTCACCCAGAGATGGGTGAACATTTTTTGAAACAAGAATTTGAATTTGTTGCGCATAAATTAGACCTAACCGTGAGTGAATTACAAGATCTATTTGAATTACCGAAAAAAACTTACCGAGATTATCGAAATAAACGTTGGATGATAAGTTTAGGTGCCAATATAATGCGCCAACTAGGGTTAGAAAAAAGGTATTTTAGATGATACGTATTGTCGATTATGGTGTTGGTAATATTCAGGCGTTCATGAATATGTTTAAACGCCTTGATATAACGGCTAGAAGAGCTCACTCAGCAACCGAATTACAAGATGCAACACACCTCATTTTACCTGGTGTTGGTGCTTTTGATCATGCAATGGAAATGTTTAACAAATCTGGAATGCGACCTGCGCTAGAAGAACTTGTACTCAATAAGAAAATACCTATTCTTGGTATATGTGTAGGCATGCAAATGCTTGCGGGGAGTAGCGACGAAGGAAAATTACAAGGCCTTAATTGGATTCCAGGACGTGTTCGCTCTTTTTCTTCAAATCCTCAATCAGTTTCTTTACCACTTCCCCATATGGGATGGAATGATGTATCTATCAAATTATTAAATGAACCTTTATTCAAAGGCTTTGATATATCTTCTCGGTTCTATTTTCTTCATTCCTATTATTTTACATGCGAAGAACGTCGACATACAGCTGCTACAGCACAATATGGCTTTGATTTCGATTGTGTAATATCTTCTGGAAATATTCATGGCATACAGTGTCATCCTGAAAAAAGCCATAGCTCAGGAGCACAATTACTTAGGAATTTTTCGGAATTATAAAATGCTAAGACCTAGAATCATCCCTTGCCTATTAATACATAAGAATGGATTGGTTAAAACTCAAGGATTCAAATCTCCTAAATACATTGGAGATCCAATCAACGCCGTTAAAATATTTAACGAAAAAGAAGCTGATGAATTAATTGTTATTGATATAGATGCAAGTGTTAATAATGTAGAACCTAACTATGAATTAATAGCTAAATTAGCTGCAGAATGTCGTATGCCATTATGCTATGGTGGAGGGATAAAAACTGCAGAACAAGCATCTCGGATTATAGATCTAGGTGTAGAAAAAATATCTATTAGTTCAGCTGCTATCAGTGAAACTGCTTTAATCAAAAAAATTTCAGATGCAATAGGAAGACAGAGTGTAGTTGTAGTTTTAGATGTCAAAAAAAAATCAGGGATTTTCCAAAAAGGATATGAGCTTTGTACTAATAATGCTAAAAAAACACATAAAATAGACCCCATATTATTTGCAAAGACCATACAAGAGCAAGGTGCCGGTGAAATTGTAATTAACTCAGTTGAAAATGATGGGAAAATGAAAGGGTATGATTTAGAGTTAGCAAAACAAATACGCTCTTCTCTTAATATACCAATCACATTCCTCGGTGGTGCTGGCTCCCATCAAGATATTATAAAATTAATAAATACATGTGGCGTTGTGGGCGCGGCGGCAGGCAGTCTTTTTGTATTCAAAGGAAAATACCGTGCAGTCCTTATAAACTATCCAACAGCCTCACAAAAAGATGATATTTATTTCTCTGGTTTATCTATTTAAAAAAAATTAACAGATTAGGATTTATGATGTTTGCTAATAAAACTTTATTAATTACAGGTGGTACAGGCTCGTTTGGCAATGCTGTATTACGGAGATTTTTAGATTCTGAATTACGTGAAATTCGAATTTTTAGTCGAGATGAAAAGAAACAAGATGATATGCGTAAACTTTATAACAATCCTAAAATAAAATTTTATATAGGTGATGTTAGAGATTATAGCAGCATTTTAAATGCAACTAGAAATGTTGATTATATCTATCATGCAGCAGCTTTAAAACAAGTACCATCTTGTGAATTTTATCCCTTGGAAGCAGTTAGAACTAATGTTCTTGGTACGGAAAATGTATTAGAAGCAGCCATAACTAATAATGTATCAAAAGTAGTTTGTCTTAGTACAGACAAAGCTGTGTACCCAATTAATGCTATGGGGATTTCTAAAGCCATGATGGAGAAAGTCATGGTAGCCAAATCAAGAAATTTGGATCCAAATAAAACGGTAATTTGTGGAACCCGTTATGGTAACGTTATGGCTTCTCGAGGTTCTGTTATTCCTCTATTTGTTGATCTCATGCAATCAAAAAAGCCGATAACAATCACAGATCCTAATATGACTCGATTTATGATGACGTTGGAAGATGCTGTAGACCTTGTACTTTACGCATTTGAACATGGCAATAACGGAGATATTTTTGTCCAAAAAGCACCTGCTGCAACTATTGACGTCTTAGCAAAATCTATTCTTGAGTTGTTACAATTATCAAATTACCCGATTGACGTTATTGGAACACGCCATGGTGAAAAATTATATGAGGTCCTCTTAAGTCGAGAAGAGATGGCAAGCGCAATTGACATGGGAAACTATTATCGTGTTCCACCAGATAACCGGGATCTAAACTACGGAAAATACTTTGATCAAGGCAACAAAACTATCAGTGAACTCGAAGATTACAATTCACATAATACTCAAAGATTAGATATTGAAGGAATGAAAAATTTATTACTTAAATTAGAATTCATAAGGCAAATTGTTCGTGGCGAAAATGCAACAGCAGAAGGTTAATCTAATGAAAGTATTAATTACGGGTTCTGATGGATTTATAGGAAAAAACCTGTGTGTTAAACTATCAGAATTTAAAGATATTGAAGTTTTGAAGTTTAATCGTAATCATAGTTTAGACTACCTTGATGACTGTGTTGATAAATCTGATTTTATCTTTCATTTGGCAGGTGAAAACCGCCCTAAAGATGAAAATGACTTCATTACTGTGAATTCAGAATTAACTCAGTACATTTGCAATTCAATTAAAAAAAGCAATAAAAACATTCCTATTGTTTTCACATCTTCAATTCAAGTAGAAAAATCGAATCTTTATGGAAAAAGTAAGCTCTATGCAGAAAAACATCTATTAAATCTCCATAAAGAAAAGAATAATTCAATATACATATATAGACTACCTAATGTTTTCGGAAAGTGGTGTAAACCTAACTATAATTCTGTTGTAGCTACATTCTGTCATAACATATGCCATAATCTATCTATCACAATCCATGAACCAAACATTGAATTAAATTTAATTCATGTAGATACAATCGTAGATTCTTTTATAAATTTATTATCCAACAAATCATCTGAAGAAATTTATATTAATCTAGGCCCTACTTATAAAGTTACTCTTGGTAAACTTACTGAATATCTATATAAATTTCGAGATGGGCATAAAACACTATTAACTGAGAGAGTTGGAAATGGATTTATACGATTACTCTATGCCACTTATATCAGTTATATTCCTGCTGAATCTTTTAGCTATTCACTAACAAAACATGAAGATGCTAGAGGCAGTTTTGTTGAAATGCTCAAAACAAAAGACTCAGGACAATTTTCTTTCTTTACTGCTCATCCAGGGGTTACTCGAGGTGGTCATTACCATCATGTGAAGAGTGAAAAATTTCTGGTTATCAAAGGAAAAGCTAGATTTGGTTTTCGACATGTCATAACAAATGAATTCTTCGAAATTTATGCCTTTGGTGAACACCCTGAAGTTGTTGAAACTGTTCCTGGTTGGTCTCATGACATAACTAATATTGGTGACGATGAACTTATAGTTATGTTATGGGCAAATGAGATTTTTGATAAAGACCATCCAGATACAATAGCGTATAAGGTATAATAATATGAAAAAATTAAAAGTAATGACAGTCGTAGGTACAAGGCCTGAGATTATACGACTCTCCCGCGTGATTTCCCGCTTAGATGAATATTGTGAACACATATTTGTACACACAGGGCAAAACTACGATTATGAGCTAAATCAAATTTTTTTTGATGACCTTGGAATTCGTAAACCCGATTTTTTTCTAAATGCAGCTGGTATAAATGGTGCTGAAACGATTGGAAAAGTTATCATCGCCATAGATAGTGTTTTAGAACAAGAAAAACCTGACGCAATGCTGGTTTTAGGTGATACCAATAGCTGTATGTCTGTTTTACCCGCAAAACGCCGCAAAATTCCAATATTCCATATGGAAGCCGGTAATCGTTGTTTTGATATGCGAGTACCTGAGGAAATCAATAGACGAATAGTTGATCATACTGCTGATATTAATCTAACATATAGTTCCATAGCCAGAGAATATTTACTAAGAGAAGGGCTTCCATCAGATATGGTAATTAAAACAGGAAGCCCTATGAATGAAGTTTTAATGCATTATATCCAATATATAGAATCATCAGATGTACTAAAACGCCTAGAGCTGAATTCTGGGCAATTTTTTGTTGTCAGTGCTCATAGAGAAGAAAATATTAATTCAGATAAAAATTTCAGGAAATTAGTCACTGTCTTAAACTCTATTGCAGAAAATTATAATATACCTGTTATTGTTTCTACTCATCCCAGAACACAAAAAAGAATAGATGCTGAAGGCGTTACATTTAATAAGTATATCCGTTTATTAAAACCTCTAGGTTTTACAGATTACAATAAACTCCAAATATCAGCAAAGGCTGTCCTTTCTGATAGTGGTACAATCAACGAAGAATCATCTATCCTTAACTTTCCTGCACTAAACCTTCGTGAAGCACATGAACGCCCAGAGGGAATGGAAGAAGCCGCTGTAATGATGGTAGGCCTCGAAATCGAAAGAATTTTGCAAGCATTAATAATCCTTGAAAACCAATCGAAAAAAGAAGAAAAATTACTGCGTCAGGTTTACGATTATAGTATGCCAAACGTTTCCGACAAAGTAGTTAGAATAATTCATAGTTATACAGATTATGTAAAAAGAGTAGTTTGGAGAGAATACTAATGCGGCTTGCTATCATAATTGATGATTACCTGCCACGTAGTACACGGGTTGCAGCCAAAATGATGCATGAACTTGTCCTTGAATTATCAGCGCAAGGACATGAGCCTATTGTTATTACACCTAATACAAATAATAGCAATTCAGGACTAGTAATCGACACTATAGATGGGATTCAAGTAATCAGATTTCCAAGTGGAAAGATTAAAGATGTATCTATGATTACTAGAGCATTTAATGAATCTCTCTTATCCATAAGAGCTTGGAATTCTTTAAAGAAAATACTAAAATCAAAAAGAATAGATGGTATAGTTTATTACTCTCCATCAATTTTCTTTGGGAAATTCGTTAATAAAATAAAAAAAGAATGGCATTGTCCCTCATATCTTATCTTAAGAGACTCTTTCCCTCAGTGGATTGTCGATGAAGGGTTAATTAAAGAAAAATCCATTATTGCAAAATATTTTAGATATTTTGAAAGAATAAATTATCAAGCTGCTAATTATATTGGACTAATGTCACAAAAAAACTTAGATATATACTATAAAAGTAATCCCCACTTTGGAAAAGCTGAAGTTTTACACAACTGGGCTGACTTTTCATCTAAAAAACCTTCCCCTTGTGATATAAGAGAAAAGCTAAAGTTATCTGGTAAAATCATTTATTTTTATGGTGGTAATATAGGAAAAGCTCAGGACATGGGTAATCTGCTAAGACTAGCAAACAAAATGAAATCATTCCCTGACGCTCATTTTCTTTTCATTGGTCAAGGTGATGAGGTCTCTTTATTGAAAGAGTATAAAGAAAAATTCAATCTCCATAATATTACTTATCTACCATCAATATCTCAAGAAGAATTTAAAAAAGTCTTATTGTCTATTGATATTGGTTTATTTAGCTTATCACAATATCATAAAATACATAACTTCCCTGGGAAATTGCTTGGTTATATGGTGAATAGTATTCCTATCTTAGGCAGTGTCAATAGTGATAATGATCTTATGCCAATGATTAATGAATACAAAGCAGGATTAGTATCCGTTAATGGTAATGATGATAAACTATTTGATTCTGCTGTAGAGCTATTAAAAAGCAAGAAATTACGTGAGGAAATTGGTAAGAATGCATTTAATCTACTTAAAGATAAGTTTTCTGTTCAATCAGCAGCCAAAAATATCTGTAATAAATTTATTATAAATAATTAGGTTATGAACTATGACAGTCAAATATTTCACTAAAGAGTTTAATAATGAATTACTTTTAAAAGCTGAATTATCACCAAGACTTCGTCATCACCATAATCTACACAATAGCCATTCCGACCCTGTTCAAGGACTGGCTATTGGAATTAAATATGGTAGTTACATTCCACCACACTATCATAAGCTATCCTCACAATGGGAATTTTTTCATATTATAAAAGGCCATGTTTTACTTATGCTTTTTTCACACGAAGGAATAGTTGGTGATATTATTGATCTAGGAGAAGGGAGTAATATATACGCAGCAGAAATCCCACCAATGACTTGTCATACATTAATATGTAAAAGCCCTGATGCAATTATTTATGAATGGAAGCAAGGACCATTTGATAGTAAAGAAGCTAAAATCATACCACGTTGGGCACCTCTTGAATCTTATGAAAATCACTCCAGAGAATATATTATTCAGTATTTATTATCCCTATCTATAGGTGAACGTGTTCATATTCTCACAAATTAATTTTTTTATTCAATATAATTGAAGTTGATAGTTTCTCAAGGAGAATATAAGGAAAATGAATTCGGCCTTAATCATCATTAACCAAACCCAGATATTCCCATTATGAATCATTCGCTCTAGAAAAAACATGCTAAACATCGTCCTATTCCAACCAGAAATCCGGTCATGACTCTATTTTATTGATAGTGATGAATGTTCAGATAATATCCTATAATTCTGTCATGCATTTCTATGGATTTTGAAAAAGACAATGTTTTGCGAGTCAGTCTTGCCAAATGTTGACGAAGATTCAGGTTATGCCTCTCTATGCGTTGGGTATAACGCTTGCTGGCCACATGGCGTTTCCCTGCGAGTGCTTTTTCGTAACTTTTCCAGCCATCTGTCATATCAATAATAATGTTGAAAGGAGCCAGTGAAATTAGTGTTTAAGACAGTTGCTGCCGTAGGCATAAAAGAGCCAACGAGGCTGCTTCTTTGACTTTACGTAAGACCATTGTTCATCCATTTCGCAGCAGACAATCACTTCAGTGCCGGGTTTAATCGCTTCTGTTACCGATTGGGGTTTGAGTTTTTTAAATGCCGAAGGACGGTATTCAGGCCAATCCCCATCACTCGTGCTGTCGCCCGACATCCCATTCCATTCATAGCCATATCGACGATTTGCTTATGGGTACCGAGACGACAAGCGGCATAAGTGAACGCCAGTTGCCAAGAGTGGCGGCAGGATTGGCAAAGATAACGTTGGTGACCAGAACGCGAGCGCCCATTGCGATGGATCCCTTTCACTGCGGAACAAGAGGGGCAAGTTACATCAATCTTTGCCATTTGAATGTTTTCCAAATAGACAGACTATACATGATTCAATAAATTGATGTCACGACCACATCATGACTATCATGCTTTCTTGGAAAGTGAAGGTCTCAATTCACAATCTCCTTTTGGTGCATGCTTATTTGCCTTAACCACAAAAGGCAAATAAGCGCACAGTAATGTGAGTTATCGTTGATGGTGATTATCTGATGTTTGATCCTGAAACTCGCAGGGCGCAAGCATACTTTGATTAATATTTGAACCTAAAATGTCAATATTGTTCTTTAGCTCTTTAGTTTACTATAAAAGTTTAAAGAATTGCTTGGGCGATCAAATTTCACTCGAAAAAATATTAACTATTAAAGTTGAATTTTAAGAAATAATCATCTTTAAAACACAACTAAAATAGTATGCTCGCAGCCCTGCTGAACACCTTGGGTTGCCATCTTATGTGTTGGATATTAACCCGATGGCAGTTTGCATCTATTCATATGGCTCCTGAAGGAGCATGATTATTGAACTTAGACCAGACGAAATCACCACTAGTGGCATATCCCGCATTTGATGTCCTTTTACGTCCACTTGAATAACATAAAGTTTTATGGTTCATTAGCACACCATTTAAATGACCATCGAGCTTATCTTTTATGTGGACAGCTCCGGCAGTAAACTTAAACGCTCAGCAAAAACGTGCGCTGGAACATATCGTCAAGTCTCGCACCAGTCGCAGTGATCACCGTCAACGCGCACAGTTGATTCTGCTCTTTGCATCAGGTCTCTCTAACAGCCGGGCAGCAAAGGAAGTCGGACTGGGTAGTAAGCAGGCGGGACGCTGGCGAAAACGTTGGTTGGACAATCAAGACCGACTGAACGCCATCGAATCTACGAAAGGAATGAAGCCAAGTGACCTGTTAAAAGCCCTTGAGGAGCTGTTCAGCGATTTGTACCGTAGCGGATGCAAACCCAAATTCAGTGCTGAGCAAATTGCCCACATATTGACGGTGGCATGTGAAGACCCGCAGTCCCGTCAGCAGCCGCGGAGTCACTGGACCATCTCGTCCTTACGGCAGGAGGTGATTAATCGGGGTATTATTGATGAGATATCAAGAAGCCGATTGCACATTTTTTTAAAATCAAAGGGCATTGAAACCGCATAAAGTTGAAGCGTGGCTTCACACACGTAAAGACCAGCCCGATTATGAACAACAAGTCGGGAAAATTTGTGAGCTTTACCGACAAGCGCCAGCACTGCATGTTCAAAGTATTCATGTGGTTAGCGTGGACGAAAAAACCGGTATTCAGGCGCTGGAACGGCTTGCCCAGACGCCGATGAAAGCCCATCAGGTGGCACGGCAGGATTGCGAATCTATTCGGCATGGTACGCAATGTCTGATAGCGAATCTGGAAATAGCCACCGGAAAAATCCTCCAACCGACGGTTCAGAACACGCGAACAGAGCAGGATTTTGTCACGCATATTCGCCAAACGGTGGCATCCGCTCCGACGGAGCAATGGATCTTTATCGTCGATCAGCTTAATACGCACAAATCGGCCAGTTTGGTTGAATACATTGCCGAAGCCTGTGGCCTTGATGAAGAACGGGGAGTGAAAGGCAAGTGCGGGGTACTTCAGTCAATGGAAACACGAATGAATTTTTTGTCAGACCCAACCCATCGTATCCGATTTGTTTATACGCCGAAACACGCCTCTTGGCTAAATCAAATAGAATGCTGGTTCAGCCTGATATCCCGGCATTTGCTCAGACGGCTTTCCGTCAGCAGCAAGGAGAAATTGCGGGAGCTTATTTTAGCATACATTGAATATCACAATCAGGTATCAGCTAAACCTTTCAAATGGCTCTATCGTGGAAATGGAAAATAGGGCCTTTAATTGAAGGATGATCCACTAGGCTGTGTCCCTTAATTATTTAATCGCCTGTAAAATTCCAGCCGAAAAAGGCGAGCTTAAATTTACGTGGTTATGAAATTACTCTTATTAAATAAAATTGAAGTTAAGTTGAATCTACAATGACTACTCCTAACACACTAGCAAAAAAAATGCGTTTAGATATACAAGGAATACGAGCACTAGCTGTATTATCTGTAATGATTTATCACGCTAATAAAGATTGGCTTCCAGCCGGCTTTTTAGGCGTAGATATATTTTTTGTTATTTCTGGCTTTATCATTTTCCATCTTTTATTTAGTAAATCAGAACGTAAATATAACTGGAAATCGTTTATTATAAGTCGAATAAAGAGAGTATTACCTGCTTATATAGTACTATTATTTGTCTGCACTATTGCTGCAATTATTTTTTTTACACAACAAGATTTTAAGTTTTATAAAGAAAGTTTAAAATCAGCTATTTCATTTGACAGCAATAGATATTTTTCTAATTTCGGAAGTTACTTTGCACCAAATTCAAATGAGCTACCGCTACTGCACACATGGTCTTTAGCTATTGAAATGCAGTTCTACATACTTCTACCTTTAATTCTAATACTTTCACCTAAAAAACATCTAAAATATATTCTACCATTTATTTTTATTTCATTATTTACCTTCTCTACCTACACTGTTTCCACTTCTAAAGAAAGCCATTATTTCTCTTTAATACTACGTATTCCAGAATTTTTCGTTGGAGTTTTACTGGCTTTTTTTTACGGTCAGTTTTCGTTAAACAAAAAAATTTCACCTTATACTGGAGTATTTGCATTATTGGTAGTTTTAGCTAGTTTTTTCTGTATTTCAGAAAATCAAGTTCCTGGCATAGTTGTGATATTTCCTTGCTTTGCCATTGCACTTCTAATCGTATCACAGCATGGTCCTGTAAACTCCTTTTTATCTAATAAATTACTTGTCTGGATTGGTGGAATTTCTTACTCATTATACCTATGGCATTGGCCTATTTTAGCGTTTATGCGCTACATCACCCAGTCTTATGAGTTACCACCTCTAGCCTATATAGGTTATGTATTTTTTAGTTTTCTATTTGCGTGGTTGTCTTGTAAGCTAATTGAAATACCACTGCGATTGACTAAAAATAAAAGAACATTATGGCTATTCATAGGTATGTTCATACTTAGCTTATTTTTATTGACGAAAGCATCCGAAAAAGCTAGCGAAATTTTATATAAGCCTTTACCTGTAGAGTACTCTAGATATGCTAATGCTAGTCAAATCTGCCATGGCAAAATAGTTTCAAACTGTATTCAAGGTAATAAGGCAGCTCCTACACATACTATTGTTATTGGTGATTCTCACGCAGCCCAATTAAATTTATTTTTCAATCAGTTTGGACTAGCACACAATATTTCATTTGAGGTATTAACTTCAAGTAGCTGCCTACCAATTGATGGATTTAATTTAGAAAAATTACATGGCTGGGCAAAAGAATCCTGTAAAAAACAAACGGAATATATAAAAAACTCATTAAAAAATAAGAAAATTATAATATTTTCAGGTAAGTGGAACTACCATCAAGACTCACAAACCCAACAAGCTATAAAAACATTTATAGAAAATAACAAAGATAAAAAAATAATAATATTTTCTCAAATCCCCATGTTTAACTTAAATGTTATTAGAGCACGCCGAATAAACGACTTAGGAATTCACCTACATATAAAATCTATTCCTACTTGGTTAGATGCGAATAAAATCATGGAAAACTTGGCTAATCAATATAAACACGTTTCATTTTTAAATACTCAAAATTTGATGTTATTCGATAATGCTCCTTTCTACAAAGGAGAGTTGATCTACAGTGACAATCATCATCTAAATGAGATTGGCTCTAAAATTTATGCTCAGCAACTAGATCAGAAACTATCAGAGATACTTAATGTTAGATAATTCTGATAGACCCTCTATACAACCGTCGCCGGGATCAGAATCTGATTACAGAGTAATTACGGCTGTAATACTAATAATTAATCTCTACATATTTATTTAAACCGTCTATTAATAATAATGCTAAACATCGTCCTATTCGAGCCAGAAATCCCGCCTAATACAGGCAATATCATCCGCCTTTGTGCGAACACTGGCTGTCAGCTTCATCTTATTCAACCGTTAGGTTTCACATGGGATGATAAACGTCTGCGTCGTGCTGGGCTGGATTACCACGAATTCGCCAATATCAAGCAGCATCACGACTACAACGCATTCTTGGAAAATGAAGGCCTTAGTTTTGTTAATTCACAATCCCCTTCAGGAGCGCGCTTATTTGCCTTAACGACAAAAGGTACTCCGGCGCACAGTAATGTGAGTTATCGTGATGGTGATTATCTGATGTTTGGCCCGGAAACCCGTGGTTTGCCATCTTATGTATTAGACAACATGCCACCTGAACAGAAGATCAGAATTCCTATGTTGCCGGATAGTCGGAGCATGAATTTATCTAATTCTGTTTCTGTGGTGGTGTTTGAAGCATGGCGGCAACTGGGGTATTTCGGCGCTTTATTGCGGGATTAATCAGTAACATTCAGCGCTTAATCAGCGCTGAATGTTTAACGATTGAACATAAGAACAGAATTTCAAATCCCATCCCCATTCTCAAATCCGTTATTGATGCCATTAAAATGCTGGTTCATATCCAGTGATGGCTTCTCGCTTTCCGGTTTTCCGACAATCCTCGCCGGTACACCCGCCACGGTGGTATGAGGTGGTACTGGTCTCAACACAACCGATCCCGCCCCAATTTTTGCCCCGCGACCAATCTCTATGTTGCCGAGGATCTTAGAACCCGCACCAATCATCACGCCTTCACGTACTTTCGGGTGACGATCGCCGCCAGCTTTGCCGGTACCACCCAGTGTGACGGATTGCAGAATGGAAACATCATTTTCAACAATCGCCGTTTCACCAATGACGATACCCGTTGCGTGGTCGAGCATGATACCGCAACCAATTTTCGCGGCAGGGTGGATATCTACCCCAAATGAAACTGAAATCTGGTTTTGCAGGTAAATTGCCAATGCATTGCGATCTTGTTTCCACAGCCAGTGTGCGATGCGGTAGGCTTGTAATGCATGGAAGCCTTTAAGGTAAAGCAGAGGGGTTGAGTATTTGTCTACAGCGGGGTCGCGCAATCGAACGGCTTTGATATCATATGCTGCTGATTCGATCATTCTAGGGTCACTGCGGTACGCGCTTTCAACGACTTCCCTGACTTCAATGGGGGGCATAATCGGTGTTGCCAGCTTATTTGCCAGCATATAACTCAGGGCACTACCCAGATTTTCATGTTTGAGTAGTGTCGCGTGGAAAAAACTGGCTAACATAGGCTCACAATCTGCCAGAGCCTTTGCCTCGTTTTTTATATTTTTCCAGACTTCGTTCAGCTCTTCTCGCGACATATAAGTGTTCCCATCTTTTTTAAGATTGAGAGACTTCACCCTCATCTCTTGTGGCTCTTCCCAATAATGCTTGAGCCGCCTCAATAACATTCTTATGGCAGTACAGTATTTGGTAGATCTGCTCTGAGATAGGCATTTCAACACCAGTGCGTTCTGCCAAGGCCCGTACTTCTTTGGTATTGCGGTATCCTTCGACAACCTGCCCAATTTCGCGTTGTGCTTCATCAACACCGATACCTTGCCCCAGCATCATGCCAAAACGACGGTTACGGGATTGGTTATCAGTACAGGTCAGGACTAAATCGCCTAACCCCGCCATTCCCATAAATGTCGAAGGATCAGCGCCTAACGCTATTCCAAGGCGGCTCATTTCTGCCAGACCACGGGTGATCAATGCCGTGCGAGCATTAGCCCCGAAGCCCATACCATCAGAAACCCCCGCGCCAATTGCAATAACATTTTTTATTGCTCCGCCGAGTTGTACTCCAATGAAGTCTGGGTTTTTGTATACACGGAAACTTTTGCCGCAATGGAAAAACTGCTGAAGTTCTTCACCAAATTCAGGTGTTGTGGCAGAAACAGCTATTGCGGTTGGTAAACCTGCCGCAAGTTCTTTCGCAAATGTTGGGCCAGAAACTACAGCCAGGGGGATTTCATTACCTAATATCTCACGCGCCACGTCTTGTAATAAACGCCCTGTCTCGGCTTCAAGGCCTTTGGTCGCCCAGACAATACGGCTGTCGTGCTGCAAATGCGGTTTTATCTGCTGTAAGACATCACCAAAAACGTGGCTGGGAACTACGATAAGGATATTGCGACTGGCTGAAACAGCGCTCTTTAAATCAGCCTCAAGCAGTAAACTATCAGGAAAAGAAACATCCGGCAGAAATGTCTGGTTACAACGTGTTTGTTGCAGAGCGTGGATGTGTTCAGGGTTATGTCCCCAAAGTACAACTTCATGCCCGTTGCGTGCCAAAGTAATGGCTAAAGCGGTGCCGTATGAGCCGGCACCGATCACTGTCATAGAAGCAGTATTCATCAGGCTTCCTGTTCAGCCTCGTTAGACTGAGGTTCAGCCTGCTGTTGCAGGTAGTTCATGAACAGTGCATCAAAGTTGACTGGTGCCAGATTCAGTTGTGGGAAAGTACCACGGCCTACCAGACTGGTGATGCATTCACGAGCATACGGGAACAGGATGTTTGGGCAGTATGCACCTAAGCAGTGTGCCAGTTGGGTTCCTTCGATACCACCGATTGAGAAAATACCTGCCTGTTGAACTTCACACAGAAATGCGGTTTCTTCGCCTAATGTTGCTGTAACAGTGACACGCAGAACAACTTCGTAAACGCCTTCAACCAATTCACTGGAAGCGGTATCCAGATCCAATTTAACTTCTGGCTGCCATTCCTGCTGAAAAATCTGAGGTGCTTTTGGTGCTTCGAAAGAAACATCTTTCGTGTAGACTCGTTGGATCTGGAAAGCCATTTCTGTGTTGTTTTGTTCTGACATAATAATATTTACCTTTTTCAGACGTCCTTATTAATCTTTAATAATGCGAACATACTGCTCGCACCTTAAGTTCTTTTTATTTCTTGCCTTGGGCCAGTGGCAGATTTTCACCTACCCACCCAGCAATCCCCTCTTTCAGGGAATAAACCTGCTCAAAACCAAAACGCCCCAGATTCTCTGCCGGTGTTCTGGCTTCCATTCCACTTGCTGAAACAATAATGACAGGCTGTTTTTTATGTTTTTCCAACTCACCCAGATTATTGTCTTTAATCTCGGACGGTGTCAGGTTAACGGAACCAATGATATGCCCTCTGCGGAAATCGTCACGGGAGCGTAAATCCACGACGAGAGCATCTTCCTTATTGATAAAATGGATGGCTTGCGCACGGGTGATCACTTTACTCTTGGAGAACAAGCTTTTTGCCGTCATGACGATGACAGCCACCAGCAATGCAATCCAGGCAAGACTCAGGATCGTGTTCCGGCTAATAAATTGCATGATTTCTTGCAGCATGGAGGGCAACAACTCCCGTTAGTTAATAACAAATATCTAAGGTAGCAGAGTATACCTGTGTGCTGCGTCAATTACAGCCAATTAGCAATAATCCAATGTAGTTTTTGCAGAGCGTTTCGAGAAAAATAAAAAATACACTGAGAATGACGTGATTGTCAGGCATCATCGAAATATTTCATGTAACAGTGATTTCTCTCTACCCTATCGGGCAAGGAACCCAAGACGCAAATATCGATTAAGCGATTGATCCAGTTTTGGCTAATCCCATTTTAATATTGGAGAACAGGGGGGCATTTTAAGGTTGTAATCACACTCTATTCTAGAGATTATGTTCATATTTGACCTGTTATTTACATTTTATGCCTTTAATAGGTCTTATAAGGTCTGTTATTTTATGGTTTGGAGGGGTGATGTCTTTTATTCATTTACTTTATTCACCATCTGAATTAGCTGCTAATATTGGTCAAAATGCCAAAAATCTTAGGTTATCCAAGAACTTATCCAGAAAGACTTTAGCGGAAAAGTCAGGGGTTTCTGAGTCTACGATCAAAAGATTTGAAACTAAAGGAACGATCACTTTAGAGGCAATGATTCTTTTAGCGACTCATTTAGATGCGTTAGGTTCGATATCCAATTTTTTTAAGACTGAATATCTAAGTACATATGAAGAATTAAACAACGCCAAACGTCAGAGGGGGACAAGATGAACAAATTTAAACATATAGAGCATCTTGATGTTTTATGCAATGGTATAAAAGTTGGAATGCTTACCAAGATTCAAGGTAAAGGAATTTATTTTACTTATGATAATAATTGGTTAGCTTCGGGGTTTAATTTATCACCTCTGACTATGGTTTTTGATGAAAAACCTCAACTAGCCAAAGATCCCCGACTTTTTGGGGGATTACATGGACCTTTTGCAGACTCATTACCTGATGGTTGGGGAATGTTGCTGATGGATAGGTTTTTTGACAGTAAATTTGGCAATGGGGTGTACCAAACTATGACTGCATTAGACCGCCTGGCATATATAGGCGATCGTGGTATGGGGACCCTTGAATATTATCCTAAAAATGAAAAAACAGAGGCTATGGAGTATATTGATTTTTCAGAATTATTTGAAGAGTCTATAAAAGTTCAGCAAGGTGAGACTTCTAATGTTTTATCTAAA
This sequence comes from Xenorhabdus sp. XBWT, assembly GCF_059072735.1. NCBI lineage: Bacteria > Pseudomonadati > Pseudomonadota > Gammaproteobacteria > Enterobacterales > Morganellaceae > Xenorhabdus > Xenorhabdus sp. XBWT. The sequence continues at coordinate 4,247,435 of NZ_CM180990.1, read as the reverse complement.
TTACGTTTAGCGGGAGGCTCACCTGGCGGAGCCAGACCAAAAGCAGTGGTTGCATTGTCACCTGACAGGTGCAATGCAACCACTGCTTTTGGCTCGATACCTGAAGGCTATGATCATTGGATTGTAAAATTTAGATCTTTAAATGAAGCTGTTGAAACAGGAGCTATAGAATTTGCATATTCTGAAATGGCCAGAACTGCTGGTGTTCATATGGCAGAGTCTGCCTTGCTTCATGTTGATATGCCTGACGGAACAGAAGAATACTTTTTTGCGACTAAGAGATTTGATAGACAACAGAATAAAAAAATTCACATGATAACTGTTTCTGCACTTATGTATGCTGACTTCAGATTCCCATCAATGGACTATCCGACCTTATTAAAACTGACTAACGTATTAACGAAAAATGCAAAAGAAGTGGAGAAGATGGCTAGGTTGATGATTTTTAATGCGTTATCACATAATTATGATGATCACACAAAGAATTTTGCATTTCTTCATAATGAAGAAAAAGAATGGGTATTATCACCAGCTTATGATTTAACATTTTCAAACGCATTAGGGGAACATACGACAGGATTTGGCGGTAATAGTACAGGAAGAGCAACAAGAAAACGTATTAGAGAAATTTGTTCTGAATATAAATACCTCAAAGCAGATGATTATATAGACCAGACACTAGAGTCGTTATCTAATTGGGAAAATGAATTTAAAAGATTAAAAATCCCTTATGATGCAGGTAAAGGGATTTTTAACACCCTTGAGCGGGATCATGATTTTTTTGAAAAATAAAGGGTTAATATGGCCAAAGTACGTTTACATGATGATACAACAGTGCAGCTTCTCCGTGAAAATCCTGAGTTTGCACAGCATTATCTGCATCAGGCGTTTGTTGATATGGATGAAGTAGGCGGACAGGAAGCATTTTTTATGGTATTGCGCCATGTTGTAGAAGCGAGCGGTTACAACGGATTTTTCTAAATTAACTAAAATTTAATTAATGATTAAAAAACAGACTGTTCTCTGGTCAGGGGCAATTCCTCATGGAATAATCGAGCGCTATATAGCAGCAGGGTGCACAATAAGATGGCTGAAAATAAGGATCTAAAGAGCCGTGATAATCGGCAGAAACAATATAAGAAGCAAAAAAAAATCAGAGTGTTATATCTCTTTGCTTTGTTGTTCACCTTTTTCAGCTTCAGTGCAAATACGTTCGCAAATCAGATCTCAGAAAATAAAGACCAGCTTAAAGATATTCAGCAATATATTGCTGAAAAAGAGAAAAGTGTAAAACAACAGCAAAAAAAACGCACTGATCTGCTTAATCAATTAAAAGAACAAGAAAGCACTATCTCGGAAGTCGGGCGCTCTTTGCATGGTACACAAGTTCGTCTGAATAAGTTGGAGAGCGAAGTCTCAACTCTGAATGCAAATATCCAATGTCTGCAAACGCAGCAAAAAGAACAACGCCGATTACTCGCCAGACAGTTGGATGCTGCCTTTCGGCAAGGGAATCAGCAAGGATTAGAATTATTGCTCAATGGACAAGAAACTCAGCGTAAGGAGCGTGTGCTCGCTTATTACAATTATTTAAATCAGGCTCGTCAGGAGACTATAGCTAAGTTGCAAAAAACAACTGAGGAGCTTAGCCAGCAAAAAAAAGTGCGACTGGGAAAGCGAAGTGAGCAAAAAGAAATATTGTCCAGCCAAAAACAGCAAAAACAAAAAATGGAAGTGGTTCGTACCGCACGACAAAAAACATTGACGGTGCTGGAATCTTCATTGAAAAAAGATCAGCAGAGTCTGACGGAGCTTCGGCAGAATGAAACCAGCTTGAGGAATAAGATTGCCAAAGCTGAACGTGAAGCCAAAGCCCGTGCTGAACGCGAAGCCCGCGAAGCGGCCCGTGTTCGTGCACAAGTTGCTGCGAAGCAGAGACAAGCCCAACAAAAAGGCACCAGTTATAAACCAACAGAAGATGAGCGTGCTCTTATGGCCAGAACAGGCGGCCTTGGGCGTCCTGCCGGTCAAGCCATCTGGCCGGTACGTGGTCGTGTCATCCATAGTTTTGGTGAAGCAATACAGGGTGAACTGCGTTGGAAAGGGATTGTTATCCCTGCCGTTGAGGGCACGGAAGTGAGAGCCATTTCAGATGGACGCGTATTGTTGGCAGACTGGCTGCAAGGCTATGGTCTGGTCGTCGTCATTGAACACGGCAAAGGTGATATGAGTCTTTATGGTTACAACCAAAGTACGCTGGTTCGTGTCGGGCAACAAGTCAGGGCTGGTCAGCCTATAGCTCTGGTCGGTAGCAGTGGTGGGCAACAGCAGCCTTCATTATACTTTGAAATTCGTCGTCAGGGACGGGCTGTTAACCCGTTGCCGTGGTTAGGAAAATAAGAAAGAACACAAAATAGGATGATCATACTGATGATGAAAATGAAGTATCTATTGATGAAACGTGTTGACCTGCCCACTCTGTTATTTTGGATACTTTCATTCTTCACATCATTATTGGTGACCCTAAATGCTCAAGCTGCGCGTTTAGCGATTGTCATTGATGATGTCGGCTATCGTGTTCATGAAGAAAACAAGATATTACAAATGCCCGTTGCGGTTTCTATTGCAATTCTTCCGAATTCTCCATTCGGCAGGAAAATGGCGGAAAAGGCTCATCAGCAGGGACGAGAAATTTTGATCCACCTGCCGATGGCACCACTAAGTCAGCAACCGTTGGAAAAAAATACGCTGCTTCCTGCCATGAGCCGAGAAGAAATTGATCGCATTATTCAAGATGCGATACAAAAAATTCCCCATGCAGTGGGTATGAATAACCATATGGGCAGTGCAATGACATCTGATTTCAGGGGGATGGAGAAAGTGATGCAAGTATTGTCTCGGCATCATCTCTATTTTCTGGATAGTGTGACGATTGGCAGTACGCAAGTGACTAAAGCAGCAATGGGAACATCTGTTCCAGTGATCCGCCGGAATGTGTTTTTGGATAATGTTCAGACTGAAGCAGAAACACGGCATCAACTTAACCGGGCGATTGCACTTGCCCGTAAGCAAGGTTCTGCCATTGCAATTGGGCACCCGCATCCAACAACCGTTCGTGCTTTACAGCAAGCACTTGCGGTATTACCTGATGATATTGAATTAGTAACACCGGGTATGTTGTTGAACTTCGTGCCGCCAAACAAAAATGAACAACAGATAGCTCGCAAGTGTATAAAGCCTCAGAAACCAGAGCCTGTACCGGAAACTCAGTTGGATTATCTCAAGAGAGTAGGGAAGGCATTAATAAATAACGTCATTGTTGATACCTTGAGTCAGCATATTCAGAAGCTTCTGGAGCGCTTACCGAAACAAGGGGCGCTAAATACTTTAAGCAACACGGCGGAAAGCCAAGTAATAGTTAACCAAAAGGTTAATAAGAAAAAACTCCAGCAAAAAGAGGATAAAACAGGTATCCATCAAATTACGGATACCTGTTCCGATTTTTGAATAATTGGTTAATCCCAATTCAGGATAACTTTGCCAGATTGCCCTGATCGCATGATATCAAAGCCTTTCTGGTAATCATCAACCGAGAATTGGTGAGTGATGATTGGAGTTAAATCTAATCCAGACTGAATTAATGCTGCCATTTTGTACCATGTTTCGAACATTTCACGTCCGTAGATACCTTTGATGAACAGTCCCTTAAAGATAACCTGATTCCAGCCTATCGCCATATCTGAAGGAGGAATACCCAACAGAGCGATGCGTCCGCCGTGATTCATGGTATTCAGCAAAGTACGGAATGCGGGTGGTGCCCCTGACATCTCCAAACCGACATCAAAACCTTCTGTCATGCCCAGTTCTGCCATAACGTCAGTCAGGCTTTCTTTGTTGACATTCACGGCGCGGGTGACACCTATTTTGCGAGCCAGTTCAAGGCGATATTCATTCACATCGGTAATCACGACATGGCGGGCACCAACATGCTTACATACTGCCGCCGCCATAATACCGATGGGACCGGCACCGGAGACCAGTACATCTTCTCCCACCAAATCAAAAGAGAGTGCTGTGTGTACCGCATTACCGAATGGATCAAAAATAGCCGCGAGTTCATCCGGTATATTGTCAGGAATTTTAAAGGCATTAAATGCAGGAATGACCAGATATTCAGCAAAAGCTCCCGCACGATTTACACCGACGCCAGTGGTATTGCGGCATAAGTGAGTGCGTCCGCCACGGCAGTTACGGCAGTGACCACAGGTGATATGGCCTTCACCGGAGACGCGATCACCGATTTTGAACCCTCTGACTTCCTGGCCAATTGCAACGACTTCACCGACATATTCGTGCCCTACTACCATCGGAACCGGGATGGTTTTTTGTGACCAATCATCCCAGTTATAGATATGGACATCCGTACCGCAGATGGCTGTTTTACGGATTTTAATCATCACGTCGTTGTGCCCAAGTTCTGGAGCGGGCACATCTGTCATCCAGATACCTTCTTCTGGCTTTAATTTCGACAAGGCTTTCATAGTGATACCTTATGCAATGATGTTCAGTTTCTTTCCAATGCGTATAAATGCAGCCACCACATGTTCAATTTGTTCTTCAGTATGGGCGGCGGAAATCTGGGTTCGAATACGTGCCTGACCTTTAGGAACAACCGGGTAAAAGAACCCAATCACATAAATACCCTCTTTCAGCAACTCAGTCGCAAATTCCTGCGCCAATTTTGCATCACCCAGCATTACTGGAATGATCGCATGGTCAGCACCCGCCAGAGTAAAGCCTGCTGCAGTCATTTTCTCACGGAACAGATTCGCATTTTTCCAAAGACGCTCACGCAGATCATCGCCATTTTTCAGCATATCCAGCACCTTGATCGATGCAGCGACGATAGCCGGAGCCAGCGAGTTAGAGAACAGATAAGGACGCGAACGCTGGCGTAGCCACTCTACGACTTCTTTGCGCGCGGCGGTATAGCCGCCAGATGCGCCGCCCAAGGCTTTGCCGAGAGTACCGGTGATAATATCTACACGTCCCATGACATCACAATATTCGTGTGTACCACGGCCATGCTTACCAACAAAGCCAACGGCATGTGAGTCATCAACCATGACCATTGCACCAAACTCGTCTGCTAAGTCACAGATAGATTTAAGGTCAGCAATCACACCATCCATTGAAAATACCCCGTCAGTTGCGATCAGGATATTGTGCGCACCTTCTGTTTTTGCTTTCTCTAACTGTGTTCTTAATTCCTGCATGTCATTGTTGGCATAGCGATAACGTTTCGCTTTACATAGACGAATACCATCAATAATGGAGGCATGATTCAAGGCATCAGAAATAATGGCGTCTTCCGGCCCAAACAGCGTTTCAAACAGACCGCCGTTTGCATCAAAACATGAGGAGTACAGAATGGAATCTTCCATACCCAAAAATTCAGCTATCTTATTTTCTAATTCTTTATGGGAGTCTTGCGTACCGCAGATAAAACGGACAGAAGCCATACCAAAACCGTGGCTATCCATTCCTGCTTTTGCAGCAGCTATCAGGTCAGGGTGGTTAGCCAAACCTAAGTAGTTGTTGGCACAAAAATTAACGACCTGGCTACCTTCAGCAACGGCAATGTTGGCATTCTGGGCAGATGTGATGATACGTTCATTTTTAAATAGCCCTTCGGAACGAGTTTGTTCCAACTGCTCATTAATTTTCTGGTAAAACGACGCTGACATTTTTCTCTCCTGAGTACCTAATTAAGTGAAAGGCGTGAGTATCTTACTGACAGATCATGCTAGTGACGACATAACAAGAAAGATAATATCAACTTTGTAAAGTTGATCACGGCTCAGAGACTACCATGAGATAAGATTTCAGGACTTTCCCCTGTTTAAGCTACTGTCGTCAGTAGGGTTAAGTGCTATTATACGTTCCAAAGATACTGACTATTTAGAGGTGAGCCAAATGATTATTGTCACTGGTGGTGCGGGGTTTATTGGCAGCAATATTGTCAAGGCACTGAATGACGAAGGCTATAAGGATATTTTGGTTGTTGATAATCTGAAAGACGGCACAAAGTTTGTCAATTTGGTTGATTTGGATATCACCGATTATATGGATAAGGAAGATTTCGTTGCCAGTATCGTTGCAGGTGATGATTTAGGTGATATTGATGCCATTTTCCATGAAGGTGCGTGCTCGTCCACAACGGAATGGGATGGCAAGTATATGATGGACAATAATTATCAGTACTCTAAAGATGTACTGCATTATTGCCTTGAACGTCAGATCCCGTTCCTGTATGCATCTTCTGCTGCAACTTACGGTGGCCGCAGTGATAATTTCATTGAAGAACGTCAGTACGAAAAACCTCTCAATGTTTATGGCTACTCGAAATTTCTTTTTGACCAGTATGTTCGCGATATTTTACCTCATGCGGATTCCCAAGTTTGTGGCTTCCGTTATTTCAATGTATATGGGCCGCGCGAAGGGCATAAAGGCAGTATGGCGAGTGTTGCCTATCATTTGAACAATCAAATTCACCAAGGGCAAAACCCGAAATTATTTGCTGGTAGTGAAAACTTCTGTCGCGATTTTATCTATGTCGGTGATGTCGCTGCGGTAAATCTGTGGTTCTGGAAAAACAGCATTTCCGGTATTTTTAACTGTGGAACGGGTCGTGCAGAATCTTTTCAGTCTGTTGCCGATGCTGTTACTGAATTCCATAAAGAAAAATCGCCTGCTGTGGAATACATCGATTTCCCAGAAAAGTTAAAAGGCCGCTATCAGAGTTTCACTCAGGCCGATTTGACAAAACTTCGTGCTGCTGGTTATGAAAAGCCGTTCAAGACCGTTGCTGAAGGTGTTGCTGAATATATGCAATGGCTCAATCAGGATAATTAATCGACTTCTATGAAGATATTGGTGATCGGCCCATCATGGGTAGGTGACATGATGATGTCACAAAGCCTCTACCGTACTTTGAAAGATTTGTATCCTAATGCAGAAATTGATGTGATGGCTCCCGCATGGTGCCGTCCATTATTGGCAAAGATGCCAGAAGTGAATCAGGCATTGGCTATGCCGCTTGGTCATGGTGTCTTGGCCGTGGGAGAACGTCGTCGCCTTGGGATCACATTGCGCGAAAATAAGTACGATCGCGCCTATGTGCTACCCAATTCATTCAAGTCCGCATTGGTGCCTTTCTTCGCCAATATCCCGCTGCGTACAGGCTGGCGCGGTGAAATGCGTTACGGGCTGTTGAATGATATCCGTACCTTGGACAAAAACGCTTTTCCACTCATGGTTCAGCGCTATGTAGCTCTCGCATATGATGCAAAAAATATACGCAGTGCCGATGATCTTCCTCAGCCTCTGTTGTGGCCGCAGTTAGCTGTCAATGACGAAGATATTGCAGAATCAACCTCAGCCTTCAATATTGCCGATCACCGTCCCATTATTGGATTCTGCCCTGGAGCCGAATTTGGTCCAGCCAAACGCTGGCCGCATTATCACTATGCAACCCTTGCCGAACAGTTAATTTCCCAAAAGGGATATCAAATTTTACTGTTTGGCTCCGCCAAAGATCACGAAACGGGTGAAGATATACGCACCCTTTTAAGCAAAGAAGCCTGCGAAGATTGCCTCAATCTGGCAGGAAAAACCTCACTTGAACAAGCAGTCAATATTATCGCAGCCTGTGACGCCATAGTAACGAACGATTCAGGTTTGATGCACGTCGCGGCAGCCTTAAAGCGTCCTTTAGTCGCATTATATGGTCCAAGTAGTCCTGATTTCACTCCACCGTTATCAAATAAGGCTGAAGTTATTCGCCTGATTAGGGGATATCACAAGATCAGAAAAGGTGGCAGTGATGGCGGTTATCACCAGAGTTTGATTGATATTCATCCTGAAATGGTTTTAGCGTCATTAGAAAAACTGCTACAGGCGGAGAGCTAGAATTAATGCGTGTTTTACTGGTAAAAACATCTTCAATGGGAGATGTGTTGCACACTCTGCCGGCTCTGACAGATGCCAGACAGAATTTTCCTGAGATTCAATTTGATTGGGTGGTTGAAGAGGGGTTTGCACAAATTCCAACCTGGCACACTACTGTCGCAAATGTTATTCCTGTCGCTATCCGTCGCTGGCGGAAAAATTGGTTCAGGAAAGATATCCGTGAAGAACGCGCGCAGTTTCGGAACCAACTGAGGCTGCATCACTATGACGCGATCATTGATGCCCAAGGATTGTTAAAAAGTGCCTTCTTGGTGACTCGACTGGCACATGGTGCAAAACATGGTTATGACAGAAAAAGTATCCGTGAACCCATCGCCAGCGTTTTCTACGATCACCGTCATTCTGTTAGCAAGCAACAACATGCGGTTGAACGCATTCGTGCCTTGTTTGCTGAAAGTCTGGACTATAAAAAATCGTCGGAACAAGGTGATTACGCCATCGCTCGCCACTTTCTGAACCAACAAGCAGGAAACCAAAGTGATTATCTGGTCTTCCTTCATGCAACAACTCGTGATGAAAAGCACTGGCCTGAAAATCATTGGCGACAACTTATTGCCGATATCCAAACAACAGGCATGCGAATCAAACTACCTTGGGGCGAAGAGCACGAACACCAACGGGCATTAAAGCTGGCAAAAGGATTTTCTCATGTTGATGTGTTACCGAGATTGAGTCTTGCGGAAGTTGCTCAGATTCTCGCTGGTGCAAAAGCGGTGGTTTCCGTTGATACGGGATTAAGCCATCTTACAGCGGCGCTTGATCGGCCCAATATTACGTTATTTGGGCCGACAGATCCGGGGTTGATCGGTGGGTATGGGAAAGAGCAGCATTCCCTGAAATCGGGTGATGGTACGATGCAGGGCATTACCTCATCAGAAGTTAACCTGTTCTTGCAAAATATTCTAAAAGAGAACTTTTCCTAACGGTAATATTTCACACCAACGGTTTTTATACTCAAAAGTAGGATTACCCAAGGAGTAACGCATAGTTTTGTCTCCCCGCTGACATAGTGCTTTTGCTTCTTGGATATTCACCCACATTAAGACGCTGCCGACACTGAGGTGGGCATATTCAGGATCATAGCCACCGTTAATGGCATCAAAGGAAATCCATTTAGGACTATCCGCTCGCATGACAAAATCATACGCACATGGAATATCGTTGATAAGCAATACATAGCCAAATATATGCTCACGAAGCTCTGTATATATCTCAATCAGAGACTGTCTTTGCTCAGGTGAGTGACTATAATTCCAACGTTTTTGATATAATTCTATATAGATATTAACTAATTCTTCAGTACTAAATTCACTTGAAGAGCGAATTTCTCCACCCGCACGTTTGAATTTATTTATTTCGTTGCTGCGGTTTCTGCGGGTTTTGTAAGAAAAACTGTCTTTGATCAGGCAGATTTTTCGTTTATTTAATCGTGAGTTATAACTGGTATTGATAAATTTATCTTTATGGATTGGAGATAACCTCTTTGAGTTTACAGGTAAAAATATTTTTGCATCTGCGGCAATAGGGAAGGCAATTTCATCATATGGAATTGGGTATCTAGTTTGCATATTCTCAATTAAATTTTTTTCTTTGAAAGAAAAACAAGCCCCTTTAATTCCAGATTCTGTTTTTTTGATATAAAAGCAAAACTGCCCAGCAAGACGCTTATCCAAAAAAGATACAATATTGGGATGTGTTGATGTACATCCCCCCAAAAGAGCATAAGCTTCTTTATACTGTTCAAAACTGCATTCTTTCCATCCTGAAAGAAGTGTTTTCAATCTTCCCATAAACCAAATACTCCATAATAATATTATATTTTTACATTCAAATAATATAATTATTCAATAATTACAAAATCCATTAATCTATAATGTTTAATATTGATTTGAGTTTCAAAATGTATTTATCTTCATATATGTCATTTATTGTTTTTTTAATCTCTTTATATTCTGGAAGTTCTTTTTTTGAAATGATACATTGCAATATATGAGCTAATTCCTTGACATCTCCTACTGGATATAATTCACCATTTCTATATTTTTTTATAATATCAGTTGTTCCTGTTTGACAATCTGAGCTAATACAATAAATACCATAAGATATAGCCTCTCCTAAAACCATAGGAAAACCTTCATTTTTTGAAGTTAAAAGCAATGATGAAACTTCAACAATGCTTTCTTGAACAAAACTCCATGGTTCCTTAACCCAACCATGCCAAAATATATTATTGTTAATATTTAAATTATATGACAAATTTTTTAAAAAGTTTATATCATCAGTAACACCAGTACCAATTATATGTAATTCCCAAATACCTACGACCATAGATAATGCATTGAACATTTCTTGTAAATTCTTTCCTTCTTTTGCAAGAATTCTCCCTATAAAAATAAATCTTGTCACATTATCTGGTCTTAATATAGTTTTTTCTTGCTTCTCAAATGGGTTAAATATAGTAAAAATCTTATCTTTATCAACTCCATTTTTAATAAGATATTCTGTATTACCATTACTAATGGATAAATGATTCTCTGCCTTTAATACAAATTTTGCTTTATATGCAGTAAAAAGAGACAAATGTATCCACGAGAATATTTTTGCTTTTCCAAAGACCAATTTATTAGCAAGATTAGAAATATAACAACTAACGGCATCAATTGATATTATAACATCAGGATTGTTTTTTTTAATGATTCTAGCTAATTTATATGAAAAAATATATCTACGTAAAGGAGTGTTTTTTTGATAACACTCTAATGTAGAGTAAGTTACATCTTTTAGCCAATCATAATTATTCTCTTGCTTATCTTGCTTAAGAAAAATAAAGTTTATATCTGAATCCTCATTTAATAGTTTGTGTAATTTTTTACATACTGTTTCTGTACCCCCTAACCCTCCAAGTTCAAAGCCAACTATCATTATTTTTTTTGTAGCCATAATATACCTCAACAAATTAATACTTATAAAAAATAATTTATTTTATGAACAAGGTAAATTAAAAAAATATCTCACCCAATAAATAATATCATAGTCTTACCTTAAAAAGACTATGATAAAATTTTAACCCGAGAGATATAAATTTAACACTCATGGTTTACATTTCAACCTATAATATTCAGCCAACGTCATTCCTTGAACTAAAGGTTTTAAAAATTCAAACAACCCTTCTAAATCTCTATAAAGCTGTTCAATCTGTTCTTCATTTTTAAATGTCGGACTTCCTCCCGGCATAAACTCAGACGAATGTAACATAAACTCAATATAATCACTGCCATTCGCTAAAGTTTGCTGAACAACTGTTTTCATCTGCTCTAAATTTCCACCTTTCGGCCGCAACCAATTAACTGATGGAGAACGCTGTTTTCCTCTGAATCGATCATATTTCTGCTTGATAAAGTTCATCATCGCAGAGTGTTTATATTGAATACTCATTGGTACTTGCAATAACGAAGAATCTCCTTTTTTGGCAATATCCTGCAAGTCTATAAAATAAGCATGAGCAGGAAAATGGCTATAATCTGTTCCGCCATTGCCATGAGGATTACCTTTGGTTAACTGCCAGTTAACTTTTGGTGTAACAGAACAATCCACTTGATATCCATATTCAAGTAGTAATTGCGCATAATATTCGTTAAATGCCCAGCGTCCAGCACGATGACTCAACATCTTAGTTTGCAGCTTATCTTCCAAAAGATTAGTCATCAAATCAATTTTGGCTTTGATCTGATCTGTAGGATACTCAATCAGATACGGTTTGTAACGCATATCATCATCAGTGAGAGGAACAATAGGAGGACTATTCCAGGCATGCAAATGCATACCAATTTCACCCGTATTTCTGGCTATCACGTCCTTAGCAAATTCGACATAACCATCATCCATTGCCATTTCATAGTTAGTTAGCCAAACAGGTTTGAATCCAAAATGCTCACAGAGATGCTGAAATCTAGGCAAATGATGCGTGTTTTCGGTGGATATTTTCTCACTATTTTGCCAAAGATTATCCCCTTCAGTATCAATTGTGATGATAAATGCAGGTTTAATCATAAAAAATTCACCTAACGTAGGACTAAAGATACAATATGAACCAATATTACTCAATGGAAACAGACAACGCAATTTACTCGATTATGAGTAAAATTAACACCTTTGATTACCTCAATTCTAAAATGGTTAAAGCACTCTAATCTGAATGCTTATTTTTCCAATTTACTTAAGAAAAAACTTATCTTGTCCAAAATAACATCTAATGGTATTTCGCTAATTCTACTATTTTCTTTCTTTTGAACTAACTGAATAGCATTCTTATTTCTAGGCCCCCACACATGATTATTAACAAAATTTCCATGCTTATCATTACCATATAGAGCAATTATGTTTTTCTCATATGCGGCAGCTACATGTACAATAGACGTATCGGGTGAAATAACTAGATCAGACTGCCTTATAATTTCTACTGCACTGAGAAAGTCACCAAATGGATTAATTGTACATTCACTCAAATACGAAATAGTATTTAATTTATTACGCTGCCCTATTAATATGATGTTAATTGATGGGCACAATTTATGAATATAAGATGCTATTCCCATTAATTGTTCTTTTGAAAGATTTCTTCTTTCCTCAGCAGCAAAGGGATTAATAACAACAGTTATTTTTCCAGGTAAACCAGCATAAAAATAAAATACATTATCTTGAGTTTTTTTAGGAATATGTAGATCATATTGCATATTATAATTATAGATTTCTATACTCTCCATAAGAATCTTGTATCTTTCAGTGATATGTGATTCATATTGAAAATATTTTATATTTTTATTGTATATTTTTATTTTTTCTTTATTAAACCCCAATGCATTCTTAGAATTAATTAATCGTATGAATAAGAGATAAATAATAGGTAATTGTTCTCCCATATCAATGACAAGATCATAATTCTCTTTCTTTAATGTCAAACCAAGCTTAATTATCTCTTTAGTTTTATCAGGATAGAAGTAAAATTTATCTATATATGGATTGCTTTTAACCACGCAGTAATTAGAATGACCTGATAACACATGCAGTTCAAATCCACGCTGATATAACGCCTTAAATACGGGCGTAGAGACAATCATATCACCAATTTTATTATCATCTCGCAAGAAAAGAATTTTTTTTATACTACTAGAGTTGAATTCATTCTTTCCCCGCTTATCAATAAATATTTTAGCGACATTAAATCTTATCTTTTTAAAGAAGTAGTTTTTCCTTCTATTTATTTCACGTAACTTTTTAAATTTTTTATCAATCATTGAAATATCTCAAAAAATAATACCAGAAATACTTATTGTTGTATTAAATCTAAATACTTACCAAGCACAACTTCCAAATCGAATTTCTTATACATATCTTCTGTGATTATCGGTGGATTTTGGTAAGCCAGTCGCATTTTTTCCGCTAACGAATGGGGGGTCAATTCAGACTTATATTGTTCCAGCTCACCCACCATAATCTCGCTGACTCCGCCAGGGCAATTTGTGCTGATAATCGGAGTATTACAAATCAAAGCTTCAATTAAAACATTGCCTAGTCCTTCGCTGTCTGAACTTAATACAACAGCTTTAGCCTCCCGTATTATCGGTAATGGGTTCACTAAGAAACCTATTAAGAGAACTTTAGATTGCAAGCTGAGTCCCACAATTTTTTGTTTGATCGCCCTGACTATGTTTTCATCACCTTGGCCTGCAATTAACAATTTACAAGGAAGATTAGCTATAGCAAAAGCTTCCAGTAAGCGATCATGCCGTTTTACACTGTGGAAGCGCCCGAGATGAAGAAAATAATTTTCACCAGAATAAGGATTATTTTCCAAAGAGTGGGTTTTAATTTCAGCAAAATTGAATGGATTGTAAATCGTGACCATTTTCTTGGGGGCTAACGATAAGTTTTCTTTCAAATCTAAGCCAACAGCATCAGAGACACAGATCAAGTTACGGTTTTGATAAACACGCTGAATTTTCCATTTCTTAATCCAGAGCGACAATCCCGTTTTATTTTCCAGATACGATTTTGAAAATACACCGTGAATACAAAACCATATGTTCAAGCTAGCCAATATCTTAGACTGCGCGACAATACGATCTGTTTTGTGCAAGTTAGATATCACTAACACAGGAGTGCCTTTTTGAAGAAAGACTTTCTCCAGAACCTTATCCATGGATTTCGCTCTGCGAGAAATCTCAGTCTGTCTTCTAAAAGGTCCTTTATATTCATCGGTATTAATGATTAACTCAACATTATCAGGGATCGGATATTCGCATTTGTCAGAGAGAGACAACAAGGTAATATCAAAACCTTTTTGTTGCAGACCATCACATAAACGAATAGTGACATTTTCTGCTCCACCTCCCGGTAGTCCATCAATGATAAATAGAATATGTACTTTCATAGAGAAAGCACCTTGCTATACAATTCCGTAAGCTGGTTAGACAAATAAGCAGGTGTATAATTCACTATTTTCTTTTTGGATAACATTGAGATCTTGCTGGTTAAATGATCCGCTGGCACTAAAGAAATAGATTCTGCCAAAGCTGAAGTATCCAGGGCATCACACACAAACCCATTTTCTCCTGAAACAATGAATTCAGCTCCCCCGCAAGTGTCACTGGTTATGACAGGTAAACCACATGCCATCGCTTCTAAAATAACGTTCGGGAAAGGATCATATAGCGTTGGTAATAATAATCCATCCGCCATTTGATAAAATGGCAGTGTCTTTTTTTGTACTCCCAAAAATCGAATACGTTCATGACAACCAAGAGAATTAGCCAACTGCTTATATTTACTTTCTTCTTTGTCTTGACCAATCACGACTAGATACGCTTCCGTCTTGCTGATAGCTTCAATAGCCGATTTCAATCCTTTTCTTTCAAAACCTGACCCAACATACACAAAACATTTTTCCTGCGCAGGAAGAGCATATTTTTGTCGTAATAAGAGCCGCTCAGCTTCCTCAACAGGAAAAAATTGTGATTGGTCAATGGCATTATAGATAACAGAGATTTTCTCATCAGGCAGACCAAAATCTTCCATTACCTCATGCTTTACCATCTGAGAGTTGCAAATGACCTTTTTCAATTCAGGTGCAAAATACATTCTTCTTTCAGCATCCATAACATAACGGTGATAGCGACTGACAAAAAGTAATTTGCTTTTCCAAGATGGTAAAATCCGTGCTCTTTGCTGCAACCAGCGTTGATGGACACCATCCCCTGCCCGATAAACATCACATCCGGCAATGCGTTCATGGCTTTGAACAATATCGAATTTCTCCTTTTGCCAAATAGCCCTGGCAGCATCAGCGAATCCTCTTTCTCTGCTAATGCGTCCCCATTTAAAAGGGTTTGCCAAATGCACGTTCCAATTAGGATTTATACTCCCTTGCCAAGAGCGAGTAATCACGTTTAAGTCTAGTTTGTTATTATCCAATGCTTCAAGCGCCCTAGAGATAAAACGTTCAGCACCTCCATCAGGGCGATATTTTTGCCGTACAATGGCAAGGCGCACAGGTTTCATGGTAAATATCTCCGGGCAGCAGCAATCACTACATCAGTCGGGATAAGATCCAAATAGCGAATATCTGTTTTGGTATCGATATCATCAGGGTCAGGTAATTTACCGTAATTCCCCGCCCAAATCA
The DNA here is from genome assembly GCF_059072735.1 of Xenorhabdus sp. XBWT. Lineage (NCBI taxonomy): Bacteria > Pseudomonadati > Pseudomonadota > Gammaproteobacteria > Enterobacterales > Morganellaceae > Xenorhabdus > Xenorhabdus sp. XBWT. Next base: position 4,231,723 of record NZ_CM180990.1, on the reverse strand, counting down.
CTTCTCCGTTAACATTCCATGGGCGCCAGAAAGCTAATTTAGATGGCCCAAATAACGTGATGCAAGGCGTTTTCAGTGCAGCTGCCATATGCATGGGAACAGAATCAACTCCAATAAATAGTTTGGCATGGGCAATCAACGCTCCAAGTTGAGGTAATGTAATTTGACCAGCCAAAGAGAGAATATTCTCCTTAATGCAGTTGGATAATATTCTCTCAACCATCTCTTTTTCCCGCTCTTCCGTGCCTGATGTTACGATAATTGAGTGTCCATCTGCCTGCAAAGCATTAATGGTTTCACTCATGTTTCTGTCATTCCAACACTTAAAAAACCAACGTGACGCAGGATGAATAACGATATATTTGTTATTAATTCCACCAATGCGCAAAAGATCAGACACTTTTCGCCAATCTTCTTCACTATAACTCATTGTTACATTGAAATTGATACTAGGAAGATTAAGCGGTTTCAATGCTGATAGGTTCTGCTCAACAACATGCAGGGATTCTGCACCTTCGGTAGAAACCAAATCACTAAAACAGAGTTTCCATAAGAAATTTTGTCGCTTAGGAAAATCAAAAGCGACACGAGTTGAAGCACCGGAAATTTTTGACACTAAGGCGCTGTACCACTGGTCAGCGAGGTTAATGATGAGATCATACTTCCGCTTTTTCAATTGACTCAGTAAACACCAGTGATGGACGATATAAGCTTTTGTATCTTCTTTTTTCCACTGCCTGTCTACAGAAAAAATATGGGATATTGAGGCGAAATTCATCAACATCGGCTCTGTTTCTTTGTACAGTAAGATATCGACCTCGGCGTCAGGAAAATTTTCTTTCAATGTATTTACAACTGGGGTAACAAGCAGTGTATCACCATGATGCCTTAATTTTATGATCAGAATCTTTTCAAATCGAGGGGGTATTTTGCCCATTGTATTTCCAATATTCGCGATTGAGGCAGAAATCTTGTTTCATTATATTCTAAAAGTAGTCGCTTTCTCCTTCTATCTTTAGATATCAGGTATATTTAACTGATAAATAAGATAATCTCCTTATCCTTTTAGGGAAAACCGCGCAACATATCCGCATTTTACACACTTTCCTCAAGCCAATGTGATATTATAGCCACAGTCTATGTCAGTGAATTTGATAGAATGTTGCTTCGCTTATATCAGGTACTTCTCTACCTTATCCAACCAATTATCTGGTTACGTCTGCTGCTGCGCAGTCGTAAATCACCCGCGTACCGCAAACGCTGGGGGGAACGTTATGGCTTCTGCGCCAAAAAAGTTACCCCTGGTGGAATTTTACTTCATTCCGTTTCTGTTGGTGAGACATTGGCTGCCATCCCATTAGTACGGATCTTGCGGCATCATTATCCTTTTTTGCCCATTACCATAACTACCATGACACCGACTGGCTCCGAAAGAGTTTTGTCTGCTCTGGGGACGGATGTTAACCACGTATATCTTCCCTATGATCTACCGGGTTCAATGAACCGCTTTATTGATCACGTTAATCCAAAATTGGTGATCATTATGGAAACCGAGTTGTGGCCAAATCTGATAACCCAGCTACACCAACGTGGAATCCCTCTGGTCATCGCCAACGCAAGGTTATCAGCCCGTTCTGCGGTGGGATATCAGAAAATTAGTAACTTTATTAAAACCATTTTAAATAAGATCACATTGATTGCTGCACAAAATCAGGAAGATGGTGAACGTTTTATCGAACTGGGGTTAAGACGTTCTCAGCTCTCTGTCACGGGTAGCCTTAAATTCGATATTTCTGTTACACCAGAGTTAGCGGCAAAAGCGATTACTTTACGTCGCCAATGGGCTCCCCATCGTCCTGTGTGGATTGCAACCAGTACGCATGATGGTGAAGAAAGTATTCTTCTGGAAGCACATTGCAAGCTGTTGAAACAATTTCCTAATCTCTTATTAATTCTGGTTCCCCGTCATCCAGAGCGTTTTAACAAGGCAGCAGAATTAACCCAAAAAGCGGGGCTGAGTGCGATATTACGCAGTGCAGGTACGATCCCTGAGGCTGATGTACAGGTTGTTATTGGGGATACCATGGGTGAATTGATGCTCCTCTACGGTATTGCTGATTTGGCTTTTGTCGGAGGTAGCCTGATAGAGCGCGGTGGACATAATCCATTGGAAGCGGCGGCGCATGCTATTCCGGTTATTATGGGTCCGCATACATTTAATTTTAAAGATATCTGTGCCAAGTTAGAGAAAGCGGATGGGCTGATTACTGTCACGGATAGCCAATCATTAAGCTTAGCCATCAGTAGCCTGTTGACAGACGAAGACTATCGCCGTTATTACGGTCACCATGCCGCAGAAGTTCTGCACGAAAATCAAGGTGCGCTTCAGCGCTTGCTAAAATTATTGGAGCCTTATCTTCCCCCAAGGAGCCATTAATGAGTGACAAAAAACGTCTGTCTGTTGTCATGATTGCCAAAAATGCTGCTGATGTGATTACTGATTGCTTACTTTCTGTAAGTTGGGCAGATGAGATCATCGTTTTGGATTCCGGAAGTACGGATGCAACTTGCCAAATAGCCAACGAGATGGGTGCAAAGGTCTACACAAATACTCAGTGGCCCGGCTTTGGCCGCCAGCGGCAGCTCGCGCAATCCTATGCCAGCGGTGATTATATTTTCATGATCGATGCTGACGAACGAGTGACTCCAGAACTAAAAGCATCTATTGAACAAGTTATAATCAACCCTGATGACAGTAAAGTCTATAGCTGCTCACGTCTCAATCTGTTTATGGGACGGTTCATGCAACACAGTGGCTGGTATCCTGATAAAGTCATTCGCCTCTATTGCCGCGACCTTTACCAATACAACGATAATCAGGTTCATGAATCCCTTGACACTCAAGGTGCTTCTATCGTGGCACTCAAGGGCGATTTACGCCATTTGACCTGCCGCAATCTGATGGAGTTTCAGCAAAAGCAATTGAATTATGCAAGAGATTGGGCAAAGCATCGGCACGAGCAAGGTAAAAAAGTGTCTTACTCCTCTGTTTTAACGCATACGCTAGGTGCATTTTTCAAAACTTGGCTATTGAGGGCGGGTTTTCTTGATGGTAAGCAAGGATTGGTGTTGGCTGTTGTAAATGCTCAGTACACATTTAATAAATATGCTGCACTTTGGGAACTGTCTCAAAAAAAGAGTAATTACGATGAAAAGAAAAGCGATTTACCCCGGCACCTTTGACCCTGTTACTAACGGTCATCTTGATATCGTTACTCGTGCCGCAAATATGTTTGACCATGTTCTGCTGGCTATCGCCAACAGTGACAGAAAAAATCCCATGTTCAGTTTGGAAGAACGTGTCACGTTGGCGAAAGAGGTGACAGCCCATTTGGAAAATGTTGAGGTGGTCGGGTTTAGTGAATTGATGGTTAATTTTGCGAAAAAACAGCAAGCTACCATCTTAATTCGCGGTGTGCGTTCTGTTGCTGATTTTGAATATGAATATCAGCTTGCCAATATGAACCGACATTTTATGCCGGAACTGGAAAGTGTTTTTTTGTTGCCTTCGCAAAATATGTCCTTTGTTTCATCATCTTTAATCAAAGATGTTGCGCGGCATGATGGGGATATTTCATCTTTTCTGCCTGAGTCAGTTGCACGGGCAATGCTACAGAAATTAGATAAGTAAATTATCACTCAGAGGGGGGCAATGAACTTCGCCCCCAATGTGTTTAATGCTGACACACACGGCAAAAAAACGTACTGCGTTGCCCTAATTTGATACATTCTATTTTTCCTCCACATCGTGGGCAAAGTTCACCTTTCTTGCCGTAGACAAACAACTCTTGGGCAAAATACCCCGGTTTACCATCAGATTGCAGAAAATCTTTCAGCGTTGTCCCGCCTTGTTGAATTGATCGATGCAAAATCTGTTTGATGATATCGACCAATGAATAAGCTTCTTGCTGTGTCAGTGAATTCACGGGGCGTTCCGGCAAGATATGTGCAACAAATAAGGCTTCGTTGGCATAGATATTTCCAACACCAACAACGACTTTATTATCCATTAACCAAGGTTTAATCGCGGTCTTCTTGTTGCGGGAAAGGGAATAAAGATACTCACCATTAAACAGGTCAGAAAGAGGTTCTGGGCCTAAATGAGACAATACGCTACATTCATCAAGATTATTGCTCCACAACCATGCGCCAAAACGCCGGGGATCGGTATACCTTAGAATTTTCCCATCGGCCATAATCAAATCAACATGGTCATGTTTTTCCGGAGGGAGTTCATCCAATAGAATACGTAAACTACCAGACATGCCCAGATGAACAATAATCCAGCCTTCAGGCAGTTCAATCAGCAAATATTTTGCCCGGCGCTGGACACTAAGGATCGGTCTATCTGAAAGTTTCATGATTTGTTCGGAAACAGGCCAGCGTAAACGCGAATTTCTGACCTTAGCATATTGGATTATATTACCAACTAAGTGAGGCTCAATTCCCCTGCGGCTGGTTTCCACTTCTGGTAACTCCGGCATACTGACTCCTTGAATAAGTTATCTGCAACATGATGTCTAAGCAGATAAAGATACCGTTTTCATGTATCATTTGCAGCTAAATTTGGTTGGAATGACTGGCTTAATATTCATTGAGATAATTTTTCTGCTATCACGTTCGTAATCAATTTTGCACGCTGATCCCAGTTAAAACGTTCCGCAACCAATCTCTGTGAATAATTTACTTTTGCCATCGTTTCATCTGGATGGTTTATCAGCCATTGGATCTGTTCGGCAAAACTTTCTGCATTTTCACTATCGGCAAAATTTACTGCATTTTCATCAACAGCATCACGGATGGAAGGGAAATCAGAAATAACCACAGGTTTACCCATAGCCATATATTCAAAAAGTTTTAGGGGAGAGGTATAACGACTGCCGATACTGGTTTTTGTCAGCGGCAGAACACAAATATCGTTATCAGCAATAACCTGAAAGCGATTTTTAGGTTGAACAAAACCCAGAAAATTGACTTTATCATCTACGCCAATCTGCTCAGCTGTCTGCCTCAATCGTGTAATTTGTTCAGGCGTACCGCCAGCAATATTCAACACTGCGTTATCAAGGAAAGACATGGCCTTCATAACAGTCGGCACGCCTTTCCAACGATGCAAGCTCCCTAAATAAAGCACTTGGGTTGGGGAAATGTTTTGGTATTCTCTGCCAGAAAGCGTCAATCTTGTAGATTCTGCTGCGAACATATCAACGCCATCAGGAGCGACTACAATTGGTGTTTTAACACCATATTCTTTATAAATATCTTCACGTAACAGCGAGGTCAGAGCGAAGACAACCTGAGAGCCATCATAAACTTGTTTTTCAGTTTCCCTCAGTTTCTGATATTTACGTTGATTTTTTCGCCTGACCAAATTATGGGATTCTTTAAATGACTGAGAAAATACTTCATGGCTTTCAAAGAAATGAGGAATTTCAGGGTGCTTACACAATAGATAGTTCGCCATTTTTATATTGCGAGTAAAAATAGCATCAACCTGATGTTCTTTAAGCCAACGAGAGACCTGAAAATAAAACAATTTTTGAGTATTGAGTGGAAAATACCATTTTCTGCGGATATTGTGTAAAGCAATTAACTCTACAGAAGGCGGAAGTGCTCTGCCAATAATTTCTTGAACTTGGCTTTGGCCTTTTGGGGTAATCAGACAAACGTGATGTCCTTGACGAGCAAAAGCATCAACATTTTGCAGAATCTGCAATGAAGCAACTCGATAATCAGGCACAGGGTAAGGGTCAATATAGGCGATTTTCATTATTTTTTTATGGCATTCAATAAGCGATTCGCAGAGTGTTCCCAAGTATACATAGCCTCAATCCTCTGACGGGCGTATCTACCCATACTTTTCCCTCTATCTTCTAAAGATAAAAGATGATTGACCGCATCAGCAATCGCTTTAGCATCACCGGGAGTTACCAAAATACCTGCTTGGTTCTCGTTTCCAACTACCTCTGGTATACCGCCTATATAACTGGCAATCACGGGGCGTCCACACGCCATCGCTTCAGCAATAGTAATACCAAATGCTTCATCACCAATGCTAGGGAAAATACCGGCATCACCCGCAGAGTAAAATTCAGGTAATTGATCATGACTGACAGGAGAATGAAAAATAACTGATTTTTCCAATTGTAATGCTGAAACCCGCTTTTCCAGCTGTTTTAGCTCTTCACCTGCTCCAATAATCAGTAACTTTACATCCTTATCCTTCAATAACACCATCGCATCAATGGCTACTTTCATGCCTTTCCAGCCCACCAATCTGCCGGCAAACGTTAACAAAAAGGTGTCTTCATTGATGCCTAATTGAGTTCGGATACCAGAATCAGTAGGCTTGAATTTATCGGTATCCACGCCATTATAGATAACGTTCGGAAATTGCTTAAAGTGATGCTGGATCTGCCAAGCATTGAAATGACTGCATGCAACCCAAGTGGATATTTTTCTACCTAATATACGGTCACCTTTAAAAAAGCTGGTTCCACCACTCATATAGCAAAACTTGGTATGGGACGTTTCAGGTATCATCCTGGGCCAGAAGAAATCAAAGGGTTTTGTTAAGATCACCCAGTCAAAATTTTCGGCAATAACCGCCTCACGAGCATGACGGGCAAAAGAGTAGCGTTCAACAATGCGTTGAAAACGACGCCCAATATTGGGAACTCGCTCTCTAGGAATAAACGGAAAAGTATGAATGTAGATATTTCGCCCATCTGATGCGGGCCGAATATTACCTGTTCCACCGAAAATATGGATTTCATGCCCCGCATCGGTTAATGCCTTGGCCAACTCCCAAACTGCGGTTTGAATGCCGCCATAAGACACGGTAACGGTAACATCGATAAATCCTATTTTCATTTTATTCATTATCCTTGCGTTCATTTTCCAGTAAGTTCTGTACAGAATGCCAGACTTTATCCACCGATATTACTGACATCGTATCTTGGCGAGTGGCTTGCCTATAGTCTACCGGATGTTCAATTACCGCCAGTTTTGGGTGTTGCTGAGGAGCGAGAAAACGGCCTGGATGAAAACTGTGATATAGTGCAACCATAGGAATCCCCAGAGCACCTGCTAGATGGGTTGTTCCCGTATCCACACCAACGTATAAATTAAGCTGGCTCATGATTGCTGCGTTTTGTCGCATTGTTGTTTTACCCGCCAGTGATGTACACCTGTTTGCCCCCAGTTTTTCAGCCAGCATTTGTGCGCTTGCTTCACCATCTTTACTGCCCAATAAAAAAATATGTGCATGCGGATAATCACGATAAATCCGTTGGGCTAATTCGTGAAAATGTTCTACAGGCCAGTCACGGTAAGCTTTGGCGGGAAAACTCTGTAACTGAAAACCAATTTTTAATTGTTGCTCTAATTCCTGCTGCCGCAGAAAATTTCTGGCATATTCTTCTTCACATTGGCTTACGCAATATTGTAACCGCCAATCATTCACTTCAAGACCAAGAGCATTAATCAACATGGCCCTTTCCTGCTGGGCAGGCATGAGTTCCCGTGGCTTTTCTACAGTATATTCGTTTAATTTTTTCTCAGAAATATCCGAGAAATAAACGGTTAAATTTGATTTACGTTTAGCATATCGTAACAGGGATTTATCGTGTCCATATACTAATGCTAAGTCATAATATCGACGGGAAAACCACCCATACCATTTGGCTCTTCCTTTTGAGAAAGTCGATAAATTATTAATTAAATCAATGCAATCAAGGATTTCTCTTGTTTTTTTATGTGCAAAGACATCAATGTTTGCTTCTGGCCATTTTGTTTTCAATGCACGAATGACTGGCGTAACCAGCAAAGTATCGCCAAAACGGGCTATATTTATGATTAAAATATTTTTAGGTTGCATCATAATAATGAATGTTGAATCATCAATTCTATAACAGGCCTTGAAGCACGATCACTATATAGTAAAGCTATTAAATGTTCTATTAGCCGATAGATAGTTCTTATACCTAATATAAATAATATGATTATATTTCAATTGAATGGTTAGTGATTGATGCCATTCACTTCAGTAATGATTTATACCATATAGGAAAAGTATTATCGCTTGTTGTTTATACTGCGATAAAAAATAGACTCCATCTTTTCTAGCATATTATCCATCCCAAATAAGTGGGTAGCCCGCTGCAATGAAGCGTTTCCCATCCGTAAACGTAACTCAGCATCGTTCATCAGAAAATCTAATTTTTCTATTAGCTGTTCTACGTTTCTGGGTTCAATAATATACCCAGTATCCCCATCAATAACAGCTTCGGTAATCGCGCCCACTGATGTGGATACTACAGGTAATCCACATGCCATCGCCTGCATGATACCTTGAGGCACACCTTCATTGCCAAACGAAGGGAGAGCAAAGATATCCATCGCATTTAAGCAATCAGGAACATCCTGACGGTTACCAAGAAAAGTTACGCTTTCTGTTAATCCTTCCTGCTGAACATGTGGTTCTAGATTCTTTCTCTGGGGACCATCTCCCACAAATAATAATTGCCACTCGGGATAGCGTTGGTGAAGAATTTTCCAGCTATCAAGCAAGTAACGATGTCCTTTCCAGGTCCTCATTGTGGCAACAATACCAAGTGTTGGCTTGTTTGGAATACCAATGCGTTGACGGCTCTGTTGCTTGTTTTCTGGATGAAAGCGTGTCAAATCGATCCCTGTTGGCACAGAGGTCATATGGGAAAGTGGATATGTATTATGTATATGCAGATATTGGCGCAGTTTTTCCCCGGTTGTCACTATATGCTGGCAGGCGTTTAGATACAGCCAACGGGTTGCAATGGATTTTGAAACGTGAGTAGAGACATGACGGGTACGGACTATCGGTAGCATACCTTTTAGTGTTGCACATGCCGCAGCTACCAACCAAGAATCCGTGGAACTATGAGTATTGATGACATCAAATTGACGGCCTTCGGCTTTTAGCCAACGGCGAATTGCCCGCAGGCAAGAAAGCCGTTTTTTTTCAATCGGGAGTGCAACGACAGGCACGCCATAATGGTGGGCTTCGCGGTAAAGTGTTGAGGTTGGGCAGCAAACGATAACCACATTGTGGCCACGTTGCATCATGCCCTGAGATTCAGTCAGGATACGGATCTCCTGTCCGCCCCAGCCACACGATGATTCTGTGTGTAAGATATTCAAAGTCTTTTTAGCCATTTTAGAGTCACGCCTGACGGTCAATAAAAACGCGTTAGTATAACTGAACAGAGTATGACGTTCATGCATAACCTAATGTAAATCAGGCAAAGCAACAGGCATAAAAAAACCCAGCATAAAGCTGGGTTTTTTCTAATCCACTAAAATTATTTAATTTTAGCTTCTTTGTACATTACATGCTGGCGAACAACTGGATCAAATTTTTTCATTTCCAGTTTTTCAGGCATGGTGCGCTTGTTCTTCGTAGTGGTATAGAAGTGACCTGTACCAGCAGAAGAAACTAGCTTGATTTTATCGCGAATACCTTTAGCCATTTTTCAGCTCCTTAGTACTTCTCACCACGGGCACGCAGTTCAGAAAGAACTGTATCGATACCCTTTTTGTCAATCACACGCATACCTTTAGCAGATACACGCAGAGTTACAAAACGTTTCTCAGACTCAACCCAGAAACGATGAGAGTGCAGGTTAGGCAGAAAACGACGCTTAGTCGCATTTAATGCGTGGGAGCGGTTGTTACCACTCACCGGGCGCTTGCCAGTAACTTGGCAGACTCGGGACATGTCTATTCTCCAAAAATCAAATCAGCTCGAGCTTTGTATTGGGTGTGGCCGCCTCGTCAGGCTTAGGAGCCCATCTCAGCAAATTTTCTTTACTGAAAAGAATCACATATTCCCAGTAAAAAACTTACTGAGATAGGCTCTTCTCGCCAAGCCCAAGATCCTCAAAGGTGGCGTAGTATACGCCCTCATTCGCTGATGCTCAAGTCCCGAACAGCTAAGATATGACCGGATCGTGAAAAAACCGTATTAAATCCAGCCTCTTTCCATAAATGAAACACAATATTGCTTGCCAATAACGATATGATCCAAAACTTTAACGCCAATCAAGTCACAGGCTTCAATAATTTTTTCTGTTACCAATTTGTCTGCCAGACTGGGTTCTGGATTACCGGAAGGGTGATTGTGGGCAAGAATAATTGATGCTGCATTGACTTTAACCGCTTGTTTCACAATTTCACGTGGGTGCACTTCAACTTTGTTTATTGTTCCTTTAAACATTTCATCATGGCAGATGACTTTATTTTGGTTAGTCAAAAATAGTACCACAAAGACTTCCCTATCCTGCCAAGATAACAGATCCTGCAAATAACTCTGAGTCATTGTAGGGCTGCTCATAATATCTTCATGGATAAACTGACTGGAGAAAAAACGTTTTGCCAGTTCGGATACTGCCTGTAATTGGACATATTTACACAGCCCCATTCCCTTATGTGAACAAAAATCGGCATAATCAGCAGACAACAGATGATAAAGTGAGCCAAATGATTTCAGCAGATATTCCGCCATTTGTACTACAGGAACACCTCTGGTACCTGTACGCAAAAATATTGCCAACAGTTCGGCATCCGTTAGAGAAACTGCGCCATAAGCCAGCAATTTTTCCCGGGGAGCAAGGTTTGAATGCAATTCATCGTTTTTTTCCATTACCGTGATATCCATAACACTTCTCCCCTCAATATCCTTCGCCCTTTAACTATCATCTATGGGGAATCATTCCTGACTCTCCATCCATAACGATAGAATCCATCACCCTGATATTCGCTTACCCAATATTCCATGATGAAAAAAACATCGCCAGCTTCATTTGCATAGTCTGCGCAACGCTTCGCAAATTTGCCATTTTGGAGTAACGATATTCACTGAATTTCAAGTTACGGCAGGTGATAACAGAATTCCCACTATATGGATAGCTGAGGAGCCGGGAAGAAGAGAGGGTTCTGAACTCAATATTTTCTTATGGTAGAATCTTAGAGAATTGTAACTTACATCTGGACAATCAAAATGACAGGATTTTCCGGCCAACAACTTTCTAGTAATCAGCTTTCTGGTAAAAAAATCGTACTCGGAATCAGCGGAGGGATTGCGGCTTACAAAACAGCCGAGCTGGTACGTCGTTTACGTGATCGCGGTGCTCAGGTTCGCGTCGTTATGACTCCCGCAGCAAAAGCTTTTATTACCCCACTTACCTTACAGGCTGTATCGGGCTACCCTATTTCCGATGATCTTCTGGATCCCGCTGCCGAAGCAGCTATGGGGCACATTGAATTGGCAAAGTGGGCAGATTTAATTATTCTCGCCCCGGCTACAGCAGACCTGCTGGCACGTTTAGCGACGGGTATGGCGAATGATTTAGTGACTACGATTTGCTTGGCTTCCGCAGCCCCTATTGCTGTTGCTCCCGCAATGAATCAACAGATGTATCGTGCTCAGGCGACCCAGCATAACCTGAAAGTTCTTGAAGAGCGCAACGTGCTGATTTGGGGACCGGATGAAGGGAGTCAGGCATGTGGTGATGTCGGGCCAGGCAGAATGTTGGAGCCTATGGCGATTGTCGAATTGGTAACGCAACATTTAAACACTAAGCAAGATTTTGTTGGTCTGAGTATGACAATTACCGCAGGCCCAACCCGTGAAGCCTTAGACCCTGTCCGTTTCATCAGCAACCATAGCTCCGGTAAAATGGGCTTCTCTATCGCACGAGCAGCCGCAGAGCGTGGGGCTGAAGTAACATTGATTACAGGTTCCGTTAATTTATCGACACCACAAGGCGTTAAGCGTATTGACGTAACGAGTGCGTTGGAGATGCATGAACAGGTTCAGGCAATAGCAGACTCACAGAATATTTTTATCGGCTGTGCAGCTGTATCAGATTATCGTTCTAAACAAATTGCGGCTGAAAAAATTAAAAAGCAGGGTGATGAAATCACCTTTACCCTGATAAAAAATCCTGACATTGTAGCGAGCGTTGCAGCACTGGAAGAAAATCGGCCATTTGTCGTTGGATTTGCAGCCGAAACCCAGAATGTGGAAGAATACGCCCGCGGAAAACTCAAGCAGAAGCATTTAGACTTGATTTGCGCGAACGATGTATCCCTGTCCGGACACGGTTTTAACAGTGATACCAACGCATTACATCTATTCTGGCATGATGGAAGTGTTAATTTACCTCACAGTGGTAAATTACAACTCAGCCACCGCTTATTAGACGAGATACTCAAACTCTATGATGAAAAAAATCGACGTTAAAATCCTTGATCCCCGCATTGGGCAAGAATTTCCTTTACCGACTTATGCTACACCTGGTTCTGCGGGTTTAGATTTACGTGCTTGTCTGGATAATACTGTGGAACTGGCTCCCGGCCAGACTGAACTTCTGCCGATCGGAATTGCTATCCATATCGCAGATGAACAACTGGCAGCCGTTATTCTTCCCCGCTCTGGTTTGGGTCACAAACATGGTATAGTTTTGGGAAATCTGGTGGGGCTTATTGATTCTGATTATCAGGGGCAATTGATGGTTTCAGTCTGGAACCGTGGTAATAAAACATTCACCATCGAGCCAGGTGAGCGTATTGCCCAAATGGTTTTTGTGCCCGTTGTACAGGCTGAATTTAATTTGGTTGAAGACTTCGAAACCAGCAAACGTGGTAGTGGTGGTTTTGGTCACTCCGGTCGTCAATAACTTTCCATAAAGCCTGATACCGTCAACCGATTTTTATATCTTTTGCCTACAATGTTATTGCTGAGAAAAACTATTTTCGGCAAAAACTATTGTAGGCAAAAATAGCAGGATTTGTTTTGCTGTTTTAGCAGGGGTCTTATCAGACATGGCAGAAAAAGAACGTATAAAAAAGAAAAATAGACGTGAGGAAATCTTGCAGGTACTGGCACATATGCTTGAATCCAGTGATGGAAGCCAGCGCATTACCACTGCAAAACTCGCTGCAAACGTTGGCGTTTCTGAGGCAGCACTTTACCGTCATTTTCCAAGCAAAACCCGGATGTTTGATAGCCTGATCGAGTTTATTGAAGACTCCTTAATTTCACGTATCAACCTGATCCTGCAAGATGAAAAAGATACCATTGTTCGCATTAGGTTAATATTTGTCCTGATTTTGGGGTTTGCGGAGAAAAACCCTGGATTAACCCGCATCATGACCGGTCATGCCCTGATGTTTGAACAAGACAGATTACAAAATCGTATCAACCAGTTATTTGAGCGGATTGAAGTACAACTTCGCCAAATTTTGAAAGAGAAAAAAATACGTGATGGGCAGGGATTCAATTATGACGAAACCGTGCTTGCATCACAGTTACTGGCATTTTGTGAAGGGATGCTTTCCCGCTTTGTTCGCTCAGAGTTTCGCTATCGCCCAACAAAAGAGTTTGAAGTACGTTGGCCATTGATTTTGACCCAACTACAATAATTTATTACGGAACTGTAATTCATTGTCACTCATGTGGTGAATGATAACGTACGTTTTTTTATTAAGCTGTGTTAACATATACCGACTCGTTGAGTTCACTACAAAGTAGCTCAATAATGGCATCATTATTGCAATCCTTACCATATTAATATGTTGGATGTTGTTGCTGGTTGCCATTTCTACTACTCACCCCGCCCACTCCTTGGGCGAGGGATTTTTTTCATTCAGCCTTAGCGTTCAGCTTTTGATGGTTATCAGATGCCGTATTCTTTACGATAGGCTTCCACCGCTTCCAGATAGGATTGCATCTCTGGATTTTCGCGTAAATAAATCACTAAATCGTTCAGTGTAATGATGGAGTAGACTTGGCACTGGTAGTCACGTTCAACTTCCTGAATGGCTGAAAGTGTCTCCCGTCCGCGCTCCTGACGATCCAGACACAAAATGACACCAGACAGGGTTGCACCGTGCTGCTTAATAATTTCCATTGACTCACGAATCGCTGTACCTGCCGTAATGACATCATCCACAACCACAACATTACCTTGCAGTGGGCTACCAACCAGTGATCCGCCTTCGCCGTGATCTTTGGCTTCCTTACGGTTAAAACAATAAGGCATATCGATATCATAATGTTCTGCCATCGCCACTGCGGTGGTCGTTGCAATCGGGATACCTTTATAAGCTGGCCCAAACAACAAATCACACTTAATTTTGCTGTCCAGCAGCGCAGCCGCGTAGAAACGCCCAATCAATGCCAAGTCACGTCCGGTATTAAACAGACCCGCATTGAAAAAATAGGGGCTTTTGCGACCAGATTTCAGCGTAAATTCGCCAAATTTCAGCACCTGTTTTTTCAGTGCCAGATCAATAAATTCGCGCTGATAGGCTTTCATTGGAGTTTCTCCTTTTCAATCTTTTTACTATATTGCAGGCATAAAAAAGGCGACTCTTCAGCCGCCTCATAATTCATTATTTTGATGGATCTTGTTTTAACGCATCTCGCTGCGCTTCGAAAATAGTTTCCAGCCCCTCTTTTGCCAGAGAGAGCAGGGAAAGTAATTCGTCATGACTGAATGGCTCGCCTTCTGCTGTGCCTTGCACTTCAATCATCCTTCCATCATCCATCATAACGATATTCATGTCAGTTTCAGCCGCAGAGTCTTCGACATACTCCAGATCGCAGAGGCCTTCTCCCTCAACGATACCAACAGATACTGCCGCGACCATTGATTTCAGTGGGCTAGCTTTCAGTTTACCATCAGAAACCAGTTTATTTAGAGCATCAACCAGTGCGACGCAAGCACCAGAAATAGCAGCGGTACGGGTACCACCATCAGCCTGAATCACATCACAATCCAGAGTAATGGTAAATTCCCCCAGTTTTTTCAAATCCACGGCAGCACGCAGTGAACGTGCAATCAGGCGCTGAATTTCCATTGTGCGCCCAGTTTGCTTGCCTCTGGCCGCTTCGCGCGCATTACGACTATTAGTTGCCCGTGGCAACATGCCATATTCAGCAGTGATCCAGCCCTGTCCCTGACCTTTCAGGAAACGTGGAACTCCTTCTTCAACGGAGGCATTACATAACACTTTAGTATCCCCAAATTCCACCAAAACCGAACCTTCTGCATGTTTGGTGTAATGACGGGTCATTTTAATAGGACGCACCTGTCCTGCTGTTCTTCCCGCTGGACGATTCCCTACTAAGCTCATCGTGTGATCTCCGCTGTTAAAACATTATTGGGGGCGCATTATACGGCCTAAAGCGGTGAATGCCTATCCTGCATCTACATGGGGCGTTATAATCCATCCATCATTTTATAAATTGGGAACGAATTATGATCCGTAGTATGACTGCTTTTGCACGGCGAGATATCAAGGGAGATTGGGGAAATGCAGCGTGGGAACTGCGTTCTGTCAATCAGCGTTACTTGGAAACCTATATTCGCCTGCCAGAGCAATTCAGAAGTCTTGAGCCTGTGATCCGTGAGCGCATTCGTTCCCGCCTGACTCGCGGAAAAGTGGAGTGTAACCTGCGTTTTGAGCTGGATATCCGCGCTCAAGGTTCCTTGATGCTGAATGAAAAGTTGGCAAAACAACTGGTTGAAGCAGCAAGCTGGGTGAAACAGCAAAGTGGTGAAGGTGAGATTAATCCGTTAGATATCCTGCGTTGGCCGGGTGTGATGTCTGCCGAAGAGCAAGATTTAGATGCTATCAGTACACAACTGCTGGTTGAATTGGATTTGGCATTGGATGCCTTTATCCAAAGCCGTGAAACCGAAGGGCAAGCGTTGAAATCACTTATCGAACAGCGTTTGGATGCGGTAACAATTGAAGCGACTAAAGTCCGTGAGCAAATGCCGGCAATCCTGCAATGGCAGCGTGAACGTTTGCAGACCAAACTGGAAGAAGCACAAATTCAGTTGGAAAATAACCGTCTTGAACAAGAGCTGCTCTTAATGGCTCAACGCATTGATGTGGCTGAAGAACTGGATCGTCTGGACGCACACGTCAAAGAAACACGTAATATCCTGAAGAAAAAAGAAGCCGTTGGCCGCCGACTGGATTTTATGATGCAGGAATTTAATCGTGAATCGAATACTTTGGCGTCAAAATCAATTAATTCCGATGTAACGAATTCTGCAATTGAATTGAAGGTGCTTATTGAACAGATGCGTGAGCAGATTCAAAATATTGAATAAAATTTCATAACATAGCAGAACATATCACAAAGCCAGTATACACCTTGTTGTATCTGGCTTTTTTACTATCAGAGCATTGCAGAACGAATCACAGTAGCGCATGATTATTGTGTACCACTAGGGTGTACCACCTGCGATAACAAAACACATTTAGTGGTACACAGCTATTTTTTACACTGGAGATTGCACAATGCCTAAACTCACTGATAAAGAGATCAGAGCGTGGATAAAGTCAGGCGAAAGGTTCGAAGGGAAAGCGGACGGCAACGGACTATATCTATGCTATCGAAAAACCTTTAAACACCCTATATGGCGCTTTAGGTATAAGTTCGTAGGTACTCCCAGAGTGATAACTTTAGGCTCATACATTGATTTATCACTATCAAAAGCAAGAGAACTCACCAGAGAGCTATCAGCCCGTGTTGCTTTAGGTTATGACGTTGCTGGAGAAAAACAGGAACGCAAAGCCGAAGCACTGGCAAAAATTGAAGCCGACAAGAACGCAGTAAAAGTCTCAGATCTGGCGGCTGAATACTTTGAGCGTCAGATACTCCCTCGCTGGAAACACCCCGATATACTCCGCAGACGAATAGACAAAGATATTAACCCTCGCATTGGTCATATGAAGCTATCTTTTATTTAGGTGGTCTTGCTGTTACGGATAGCCCTGCTAGTGTTGGAACAGATAGATTAAAATTCAGTATTAACCGTTCTCACTTTTCCCGAAAGAAAAGTAAGTTTTCGATTAGTTCACCAGTAGTATTTAATTTTTCGGATGGACTTAAAAATACGAAAAATCGTTGGTTTACAGCAATCTCCGCAGGTTAACGCTTTTGCCCAGTTTAGGCTGGGCTATTTTCCCTATTCCTATCAACTTCGCAGTTTAAGCCGATTTTAATCATGAAAATAAAAAGGTTGCATCCGTCTAAACGGTTGGGCTATCTTGGAAAGACGTTAGCAAAATCTAACGTCAGGCGTGGAAACCTGAGAATAGTAAAGGCGACAGTAGACGCCACATGCGTCTTTTTTGTGTCGTAAATAATGCCTATCTAATGGCGGCTTACGCCTATCTGAATTCAATGGTGGCGTTGTCGGAGCACCCGAAAGGGTGGCTGGTTCCCTTTACTACCAGTATTTCCACCTCTGATAACGTCACCGCCCCTATTGAGCGTGGAAACTCTGGCGGTGATCCCTTTGATAAAGTAAAGGAGATCATCTTTATGATGGCTATCCCTACCAAAACTCAATTTAAATTTATATTCCTGTGCGTAAAACGTTCTGATATTACCGCTACACCATGCCGTATTGAGGCTACCGCACCAGATGAACACAACGCAAAAATGCTGCTCATTCATGATTTTGTTCTCTTGTTTGCAGGTCGCTTACCTGTGCAACCAAAGAGAGAGGGTTGATCATGAAAAATACAACCCATAAAAATGCCGTCATTTCTGCTACAGCCGAAAAGCATCTATTAAGAGTGGCGCAGATGACTGCATTCCTCGCCGAATTATTAAATAACAGCGCAGGACGTCATATTTCAAGCGAAGGTATGGCAGTCGTCATGGAATGTTTATCGGAACAAGTTGAACTCATTATTGATGAAAGCAGCTTAATGAATAAGGATATTAAATAATGAATAATCAAAACTATCCAGATGCTTCAACGATACCGACAAGCATACCTTCCGTGACGGATATCGTTAAGGCTGCTAACGGGCGTTGGTTTTATATTTTAAACAATTTAGGGGTATCTGTACCCGAAAATCACAAGCATGGTGCTTGCCCTAAATGTGGCGGGCAAAGATCGCTTTCGATTTGATGATAAAAACGGTAAAGGAACGTGGTTTTGTAATCACTGTGGCAGCGGTGACGGACTCGATTTAATTAAACTAGTGACAGGCCAAGACATAAAAACGGCCTGTTCTGAAATCAACAAAATATTACTTTTGCCTGAATTCAAAAAAATAACGCCAACCAGAATAAAAAAGGCTAGCGCACAAAAAGGTATCGAGTTATTTGAAAAACTAAAAGCCTTATGTTTTTCAGGGGAAAGCCAATATCTCTCAAATAAAGGCTTAACCAATCATCAATATTTAATTACACAGCAACAATATACGCAAAGTGAGATTATTTTTCCAATTGGCTCACTTTTATTACCGTTAGTTGATAACCAAATTTCAATTAAAGGCGGGCAATTAATCAGCCCGAAAGGGGAAAAGAGCCTGCTATCCGGTTCTGCGCTTTCAGGTTCGTTTATTGTCGTCGCTGATAAGACGGATAAAAACATTGAACAGGTGGTGATTACAGAAGGTTTTGCCACAGGGTTACCCCGTATAAAGACTGGCTTTCTAGTTTTTATGTTGGGTTTCCTCCCAAGTAAAAATCTCACGTAAAATAGGAAAATCATTTTATTTCAATGCCATAAAATCAAATCACCAGAATGCGACGGAATAGGAAACTGAAATTTACTGAAATTCTTTTCACTCATTTCAGTTTGAGATTTTTCTCACACAGCCAGTATTGGCACGGTCTGGCGATTTGGTTTGTAGAATTTTAAAACTGAAAAAACTTTTTGATCCAAAACGTGCAGGCGGGTGCGGTGTAGTGCATTTTACGTCGGGTTTACGTTTATTTCGTGGGGATTCCGTGGCGTAGGCGTGATGTGGTGACGTGAACCAAATGAATCCATCTAGACCGCCAAATTTTATCTGCGTAGCTTAGCGTGCGATTGGTTGCGTTATATGAAGATGTAAAAAAATCACCGTTAAAGGTGAGCCGTGCCGAGATCTGCGTTGTTGAATAATCACCCAAGAAATGTACAATTAATATGTACAGATTTGGAGGAATATTATGCGTACATACACCTCAACTCAAGCCCGTGCCAACATCGCGGAAGTGTTGGACACAGCGGCTCACGGTGAACCTGTTGAAATCACTCGTCGAGACGGTAGTTCAGCGGTCGTTATCAGTAGAGCTGAATTCGATAATTGGCAAAACGCTAAGCTGGATGCAGAGTTCGATTCGATTATGCAACGTCATGGGCATACGATAGAGGCGCTGACAAATCGATGATATGGGTCAGCGCACAGGAAGTTATCGCTTTTCATGACCGAATATTACAACGGCTTCCCGGCGTTGCCGGAATGCCCGATTCTGGTAGAGCTGAAGCGCTCATCTATCGGGTACAAAACCGTACACACTATGAAGGCATAACAGATATTTTTGAACTTGCTGCTACCTATTGGGCTGCTATCGCTCGTGGTCATATTTTCAATGATGGTAATAAGCGCACAGCGTTTTTCGTTACCATGACTTTTCTCTATCGTAACGGTATCAAGATCCGTGATAACGACAATACATTGGAAAACTTAACAGTAGATGCCGCTACGGGCGAGAAAACCGTTGACCAGTTGGCGCAGCACCTGCGCGAATTGGTGGACTATACTAACCCGAGCTGTAATCCATGATAACAGCACGCTTTTTTGAGGATGTTAAGGAACACCTCGATTTAGCGTGTACCCAAGGCTGTACCCCTAGAAAATAGTGAATAGCACGAACCCAGTAATGACAAGTCTTCATGCCATCTACTCAATGAACAGATTCAATCACAAAGCCAGTATATACTTGTTATAGCTGGCTTTTTTACTATCAGAGCATTGCAGAGCGAATCACAGTAGCGCATGATTAGCGTGTAGATGCCCTTCGATTATTTCAACGCCTTTGTACTTACAAAGGTCTCGTATTGGCGAGAAACAATTAGGCTTTTTTCGCTTCTGCTGCGGCTTTCACGATTACGGCGAAAGCATCCGTTTTCAATGATGCGCCACCGACCAGCGCGCCGTCGATATCCGGCTGAGAGAACAATTCTGCGGCATTGCTGGCGTTGACAGAGCCACCGTATTGAATGATGACTTGTTCAGCGATAGCTGTATCTTGCTTCGCAATGTGGTCACGAATGAATTTATGAACAGTCTGTGCCTGAGCAGGAGTCGCAGATTTGCCAGTGCCGATTGCCCAGACCGGTTCGTAGGCAATAACGGTATCTTTGAATGCTTCTGCGCCCAGAGTATTCAGGACAGCATCAATTTGACGCGCACAAACGGCTTCGGTCAGACCGTCTTCATTTTCCTGTTCGGTTTCGCCTATGCACAGAACTGGGATCAGGCCTTGTTCTTTAAGGATCGCGAATTTTTTTGCAATGAACTCATCACTTTCTTTGTGATAAGTACGGCGCTCAGAGTGACCGATAATGATATATTGCGCGCCAACGTCTTTCAGCATTTCTGCGGAAGTTTCGCCAGTGAATGCGCCAGAAAGGTTAACGTCAACATCTTGTGCACCGAGGACGATGCGGCTGCCTGCCAGCGCATTCTTTGCCAGGGAAACATAAACTGTTGGTGGTGCAATAGCGACGCCACAGCCGTCAACGTTGCTCAGTTCTTTACGCAGACCTGCAATCAGGTCGTTAACCATGTGGGTACTGCCATTTAATTTCCAGTTACCCATAACTAATGGATGTCGCATATTTTTCCCTCCAACCAGAAAATAATCAAATTGCGAAATGGATGAACAGTATAAAGATCATCAACGCGAATAGCTCTGCGCTGTGTCACTAATTTTCATTTGTAGAAGTGTCAGATAGCGATAGCTTAATCGGTTCAATTGCGAAGGTCATTATATTTTCGCTGCTGTTTACGATGACATAGCGTATAGCTCCCATTTTCTGACTGAAGGCTGGATGTTTCTCCGCAGCCTGCAAAAGTTTTTCCAATTGGCCTTTAGCCTGGTCAGGGGAGAATGTCGGTTCAAACTCGTTGATAAGAGCGGTCATATACTGTTTTGCCAGTATAAAGTTTTGCTCATTTTTGGGTTCATTTGGTGATGATAGTAGCGTAATTTGCAGGCTTTTGATCTTTTCGCTACCTCGTTCCAGTATTGCCGAAGAATATATTTTGTCATTGATTCTGCTGGCGGCACGGATAAAAGGCTGGGAAATATCCTTGCTTGCAACGACTTTATATTCGTACAGGTGGATTTTAGGGTTTTTCTTGTTATATTTTTCGCGGAAAACAGGGATGGTATCTTCGAAAGTCGGAGAGCCGGGTAGTAGATACATCAACGATGAGTTTGTTTCTGGTGTGATAGAAAGCTCACCCGCCACGGCTGATAATGGTAAACCGATACCAAAAGCGATTAATATTGCCACCAGAAGTTTATTCATGCCTGTTTTCATTTTGCTACTCACTGAGTTAAATACTGGAAAAACAGCATCCACAATTGGAAAAGAATACATGACATTACAACAATGGGGATTCTCATTCAAAGGTCGAATTGGGCGACGGGAGTTTTGGATTGGTATCGGTATCTGTTTCGCTTTGATTTTTATACTTCTGACACTGCATGGAATGCATGTGCTCTCCATGAATTATGCGACGATTAGTGTTGTCTTGCTGTTGTATCCGACTGCGGCGATTTTCTCGAAGCGCTTGCATGACAGGGATAAACACGGCGGCTGGATATTGTTGTTCGCACTGGCTTGGATATTGTTGTCTCTTGATTGGAGCGCAATGGCACCGATATGGCAATGGGGAATTGGTCGTTTTGTTCCAACGCTGATTTTCGTTATGATAATGCTTGATTGTGGTGTCTTCCGCGGAACTGAGGGCGCTAATCGTTTCGGTGAGATGGCAGAAACAGTTGATCATATTTCTGCCAATGAGCCGACTCAAAAAAACTGATCAGTTAATTTCGGGTGCTTTAGTTATCAATATGGTGATTACCAGTATTGCTCGCTAGTGATATGCCCGGGTCTACGGCGCAAATGTTTTGTCATATTACGCTGTTCCTTCAATAATTGTTGGGTATCCCTGACCATTTGGGGATTCCCGCACAGCATGACATGGCTGTTTTCTGCTTGCATTGGCAATCCAACTGCCGTTTCTAGTTCGTTATTCTCAATTAATGCTGGAATTCTGCCCATCAGTGAATCCGGTCGGTTTTCTCGACTGACGATGGTCTGTATTCTTAATTTGCCCTGAAATGCTGCTTCTAATTCTTGCATCATCGGTAAATAACTCAGATCTTTTCCCCATCTGGCAGCATGAACCAATACGATATTTTCAAATCGCTCCAGACCATTTTCTTGTTGGAGGATGGAAAGATAAGGCCCAATGGCAGTGCCGGTTGAAAGCATCCAAAGTGTCTGGCAATCAGGAATTTCATCAAGAACGAAAAAGCCAGCGGCTTGTTCCGTGACCAGCAGTTCATCACCGGTTTTTAATGTCGCCAATCGGGGGCTGAGTTTTCCTTCGGGAACAGTAACTAAATAAAATTCCAAATTGTTATCATTGGGCGAATTGACGTAAGAGTATGCACGCTGAATCCGCTCTCCTTCAATTTCTAATGCAAGTTTCGCAAATTGTCCGGCGGTAAATTTTTCAATCGGTGCATGAATCTTGAGACTGAAGAGTGAATCTGTCCAATTGGTTATGTCGGTAACTTTTCCTGTAACCCAATTTGCCATTACGATTAACCTCTCTACACAATGGATGAGAATAAATATGATGCGGATTGATACTGTGTGAACTGGTGATTTTTTTGCATTGATTCTACGTGATTGCCTGAAATAGCATTATCGATTATGTGTTACAGTTCGATTAACTGGTTTCTGCCAATTTATTGGGTTGATATGTACGCTTTTATTGACATAGCTGGGTAATTAAACTGTTATTTTTTATTCAGTTAAAATTGTATACCACGAAGAAAGAATATAGATTTGCTTATTCCATCATTTCTAATGAAATTAGTACGTCATGATAACCTCTTGTATGCAGCATCAGGAACATACGCTGTCGTGAAAGTAGGATCAAGCGCTACATCAGGTAAAAAGGGTATCTCCGGGAAAAATCGCAGATATAAAGAAGCTCTGGCATTGTAGTATTGCCATGCCAGAGCTTCTGTTAACCCGAAAGTTATCATTTTGAGATAATTAAGTTTTTTAGGCGCGATCTTCCCACTCTTGAGCGCGGGCAACGGCTTTTTTCCAACCATTGTATTTATGATTGCGTTCAGTTGTTTCTATACCTGGACGGAATTCTTTTTCTATAGTCGCTTTACTCTTCACTTCATCCAGATCCTGCCAGAAACCGACGGCCAGACCTGCCAAGAACGCGGCTCCCAAAGCTGTACTTTCGCGTACTTCAGGACGCTCCACGCGGGTGCCCAAAATATCGGACTGGAACTGCATCAGGAAATTATTGGAAACTGCACCACCATCTACACGCAGAGCTTGTAGGCGTGTACCTGCATCCGCTTGCATTGCATCCAGCACATCTCGGGTTTGGTACGCGATGGATTCGAGTGTGGCACGAATAATATGATTACTATTGGCACCACGAGTCAGGCCGAAAATAGCACCACGGGCGTAAGGATCCCAATATGGGGCACCAAGACCAGTAAATGCAGGTACGACATAAACACCATTGCTGTCTTTTACTTTGCTTGCGAAGTATTCGGAATCTGTGGCATCAGAGATGATTTTTAATTCATCACGTAGCCACTGAATGGAAGCACCACCAACGAATACTGCACCTTCCAGTGCATAGTTGACTTCACCACGTGGGCCACAGGCAATCGTGGTTAGTAATCCGTGGCTGGAACGAACGGCATCTTTACCGGTATTCATCAGCAGGAAGCATCCTGTACCGTAGGTATTTTTTGCCATGCCCGGATGAACACACAGCTGTCCGTACAGGGCGGCTTGCTGGTCACCTGCAATACCCGCGATAGGAATGCGCGTACCACCTTTACCGCCAATATTGGTTTGGCCATAAATCTCTGAGGAAGCGGCGACTTTTGGCAGGATAACGCGAGGTATGCCCAGCTCATCAAGGATTTTCTGATCCCAGTCCAGATTATGAATATTGAACAGCATGGTACGGGAGGCGTTGGTGTAATCGGTCACATGTACACGTCCCTGAGTCATTTTCCAGACTAACCATGTATCAACTGTACCGAACAATAGCTCACCGTTTTCAGCACGTTGGCGGGCACCTTCAACATTGTCCAAAATCCATTTGATCTTTGTACCAGAAAAATAGGGGTCAACGACCAGGCCGGTATTTTGGCGAATATATTCTTCCAAACCCTCTTTTTGTTTCAGTTTGGTACAGATATCGGCTGTTCGACGACATTGCCATACAATTGCGTTATAAACAGGTTTACCGGTCTCCTTTTCCCAAATAATGGTTGTTTCCCGTTGGTTAGTAATACCAATGCTGGCAATTTGATCAGAACTGATATCTGCTTTTGCCAGCACTTCAACCAATGTAGAGCTTTGGCTTGCCCAGATTTCCATTGGATCATGTTCCACCCAACCGGGTTTCGGATAGATTTGTGGAAACTCTCGTTGTGAGATACAGACAATATTGGCATCGTGATCAAGTACGACGGCCCGTGAACTGGTTGTCCCTTGATCCAGAGCAACGATATATTTTTTTTCGGTGGTATTTTCTGTTGTCATAACTATAACCTGGTCTTATTTATGCATTCATTTTTATTGTTTTGGTATTTTGCCATTGATTGAGTATGGCAAATTTAAACCTCGCGCGGTAAATGGCGAGTAATGAGTTTGCGGTAACCAAAAGCACCTAAGATTGCACCAACGATAGGAGCTATCAGTGGAACAAGGCAATAGGGAATATCCCGGCCACCAGTCAGGGCAATGTCTCCCCAGCCTGCTAAATAAGCAACTAATTTAGGGCCAAAGTCACGGGCTGGATTCAGGGCAAATCCGGTCAGCGGACCAAAGGATCCACCGATAACCGCAATCAAAATACCGATCAACAGAGGTGCCAATGGTCCTTTAGGAATGCCATTGCCATCATCTGTCAACGCCAGAATCAGACATAGCAGGATGGCTGCAATGATGACTTCGACGATAAATGCATGTAACACAGAGATCTGGGTAGCGGGGTACGTAGAGAAAACGCCTGCTGTAAAGAGGCTTTCTCGTGAACCGCGAATGATACTGTGCACTTGCTCATAATCCAGGAAAAGGTTGTAATACATCATGTAGACGATGGCGGCTGAGGCAAAGCCACCGAGCATTTGGGCAAGGATGTAAGGCAGCACTTTTTTTCTGTCAAAGTTGGCAAATAGGCATAAAGCGATGGTGACAGCGGGATTAAGATGTGCTCCTGAAATACCGGCAGTCAGATAAACTGCCAAAGCGACACCAAAGCCCCATATGATACTGATTTCCCATAAGCCTAATTGTGCCCCTGCAAGCCGTGCAGCAGCAACGCAGCCTAATCCAAAGAAAACGAGCAACGCAGTACCCAGAAACTCTGAAATGCATTGACCTGATAATGTTGGTGTTGTGGTCTGGCTCATTTCTATATCCTATAAAAGAAGTACAGAGAAAGATTAATTATTAGTCCTTTCTTATTGTATTGTGAGAAAGATTCCTGTGAATTTATCGTTAATGCGCGTAAACGAGAAATAGCGAAATTGAAATCTGCGTGTTGCGTCAACAAAATGAGCGAATTCGCATTTGTTTGCAGTTTTATTTCACTTAGAAATGTGATCTCATATACATTTTGGTTTAGTCGCGATATTTCTCGTTATACCGCACTTTGAATGGATGAAACTAGACAGGCGTTAATAGGCTAAATACAATCAAGGAATTGCTTACAAGAGGGCCAGAGAATGTCATTTGAAGTTTTTGAAAAACTAGAATCCAAAGTTCAGCAAGCGATCGATACCATCACTTTGCTGCAAATGGAAATTGAAGAATTAAAAGAAAGGAATGCGGTGTTATCTCAGGATGTCCAAAATTCGACAGACAGCCGTGAGGTACTGGTACGTGAAAATGAGCAGCTCAAACAAGAACAATCAGCATGGCAAGAGCGCTTACGTACCCTGCTGGGTAAAATGGAAGATGTACAGTAAGGTATTCACCGCTTAGCTGAAAAAAGGGCGATTATTACGCCCTTTTTTATACCTACTGATTTTATACCCAATAAAAACAGTAGGCATATCATCGTGGTGATAGGTGAAAATGTTACTGATTCATTCAGTGACTACACTTCATTATCATCGCTGTCTTCGTCAATCTCTAGCGGAACATCTGATAAGACGATACCTGTATTGTCTGCATAGAGATAATCGCCAGAGAAGAAAGTCACGCCACCGAAATTCACTCTGACATCACTTTCTCCTACCCCTTCGCTATTGGAACCGGCAGGAATGGCGGCCATTGCTTGAATGCCAATATCAAGCTCAGAAAGATAATCGACCTGACGAACTGCGCCGTAGACGACAATGCCTTCCCACTCATTATTGGCGGCTAGTTGGGCGAGTTCTGCATCAACTAGTGCCTTGCGTACTGATCCACCACCATCAACGAGCAAAATGCGGCCATGCCCATTTTCTTCTAGTAAATCATACAGCAGGCCATTGTCTTCAAAGCATTTCACCGTGATTATCTGACCACCGAATGAAGTACGCCCACCAAAGTTGGAAAAGAGTGGTTCTACCACGTTTATGTCTTCTTGATAGATATCACAAAGTTCGGAAGTATCATATTTCATGGGATTTACGTCTGGTTTATGCAAGGAGCGGACAGTATATCCTTTTAAAGTCAACGTTGGCAAAATCATCAATCTTAAAGCTTAGTTATAAAATTGATACTTACTCGCTTAATTAAGCACCAATCCAATGGAAAACAGCACATTGGTCAATAATGCCACTTTGACCATTTGTACTAACTTAGGGCGCATGCCTTCTGGTGTTGGATCGCGTAGTACTTGTAATATATGTTTAAATAACAAAGGGAGAGTGAGTAAAAACAGCCAGCTGACCCAACTATGTGAGTACAGCAGAGTAAAGGAAATAAGGCAGATAACAGCGCTTATTAACAGGGTTGCGTGGTAATAACGAGCCTTTTTTCCCCCCAATCTCACAGCCAATGTATTTTTTCCGTTTTGGCGGTCAGTTTCGATATCACGTAAGTTATTAATATTCAGTACTGCCACGGAGAGCAAACCACAGGCAGTTGCAGGCAGGATTGTGCTCGGGGAAAAAGAGTTCGCCTGTAGATAATAAGTACCAATGACACTCAGCCAGCCAAAGAAGATCAGGACAGAAAT
Organism: Xenorhabdus sp. XBWT; assembly: GCF_059072735.1. Lineage (NCBI taxonomy): Bacteria > Pseudomonadati > Pseudomonadota > Gammaproteobacteria > Enterobacterales > Morganellaceae > Xenorhabdus > Xenorhabdus sp. XBWT. The sequence continues at coordinate 4,204,345 of NZ_CM180990.1, read as the reverse complement.
ATCGCCCAGCCCCATATAGCCATAAGGTCTGGTTCCCACCGTATAAGTGATGGCTGCCGCAATCGCCAGTAATCCCAGTAACAAGAAACCAATAATATCGCTTGGGCTATTACCGGCGACGATGATTAGTGCTATGCCAGAAAGACAGGAGAGCAGCACAGTGAGCTTCAATGCATTTTTCATCTGTTTTGCTGTGATAAGGCCTTTTTGCATCCCGCGCATCGGGCCAATACGTTTGTCTGTATCACTGCCTTTGGCGACATCCCCATAATCATTGGCGAGGTTGGAAAGAATTTGCAGCATTGCAGCGGTTAATAAAGCGAGCAACGCCACCGGCCATTTAAAATGTCCCGTCCATGAAGCAAGGGCTGAGCCTGTTATGACAGCAGCTACAGCCAGTGGGAGCGTTTTGGGGCGTAAGCTCTCTAACCATGCCTGTATCTGACTGGTAGACGTTGTTGAACTCATATAGTCACTGTTTATCACTATTTGGTTGGTGTATGACAAATTTTATACCATCGAAAATAGAGTAATGGGAGGCTTTTAGCCTCCCATTTACTATTTCTTTGCGCTATGTTCGCACTCAGTCACGTTTACGTGAATAAGTTTGGCGAATTAGGATTATTACCGATTACAAAATAAACCGGCTCAAATCTTCATTGGCAACCAGCTCATCCAAGTGATCTTTAACGTAGTCAGCATTGATTTCAACTGATTGGCCATGGCGTTCACTGGCATCAAAAGAGATATCTTCCATCATGCGTTCAAGCACGGTATGCAGGCGACGGGCACCAATGTTTTCAGTGGTTTCGTTCACTTGCCATGCTGCTTCTGCAATTTTACGGATACCATCAGCAGTGAAGTCGATATTCATGCCTTCGGTTGCCATCAGCGCTTTGTACTGTTCAGTCAGGGACGCGTTAGGCTCAGTTAGAATACGTTCGAAATCTTCAGTTGTGAGTGCTTGCAGCTCGACGCGGATTGGTAAACGCCCCTGAAGTTCTGGGATCAGATCAGAAGGGCTGGAAACCTGGAACGCACCGGATGCGATAAACAGAATATGATCGGTTTTGACCATACCATGTTTAGTGGAAACTGTGCAGCCTTCTACCAATGGCAGGAGATCACGCTGGACGCCTTCACGGGAAACATCTGGGCCGGAAGTTTGACCACGTTTACAGATTTTATCGATCTCATCAATAAAGACGATACCGTGCTGTTCAACTGAATCAATGGCCTGTTGTTTCAATTCTTCAGGATTAACCAGTTTTGCAGCTTCTTCTTCAACCAGCAGCTTGAATGCGTCTTTGATTTTCATCTTGCGGCTTTTTTGACGCTGGCCTGCCATATTCTGGAACATGGACTGCAACTGGTTAGTCATCTCTTCCATGCCCGGGGGGGCCATGATTTCAACGCCAACCGGAGCGGCTGAAACTTCGATTTCGATTTCTTTGTCGTCTAACTTGCCTTCCCGCAGTTTTTTGCGAAATGTCTGACGAGTTGAAGACGGCTCAGATTGAGATTCAGTTTGTCCCCAGTTATTTTTTGCTGGTGGCAGCAGAACATCCAGAATGCGTTCTTCCGCGAGTTCTTCGGCACGATAGCGGTTTTTCTCAATAGATTGCAGGCGTACCATTTTCACTGCGGCATCAGTCAGATCACGGATAATGGAATCGACTTCTTTACCGACATAACCGACTTCAGTAAATTTAGTTGCTTCGACCTTGATGAAAGGGGCATTAGCCAGCTTTGCCAGACGACGGGCGATTTCGGTTTTACCGACACCAGTTGGTCCAATCATCAAAATATTTTTTGGAGTGACTTCATGACGCAGGTTTTCATCTAACTGCATACGGCGCCAGCGGTTGCGCAGGGCAATAGCAACAGCGCGTTTCGCTTTATCTTGACCAATGATGTGATTGTTAAGTTCACTGACAATTTCGCGTGGAGTCATTTCAGACATACTATCTATCCTTACGCTTTTGAAGGTAGTTCTTCGAAGTGATGATTATGGTTAGTGTAAATGCAGATATCGCCAGCAATGGTCAGGGCGCGTTCTGTGATTTCCCTGGCACCGAGGTCGGTTGTTTCCAGCATTGCCCTAGCCGCAGCCTGTGCATATGAACCACCGGAACCAATGGCGATCAGATCATTCTCTGGCTGAATCACGTCACCGTTACCTGTAATAATCAAAGAAGCATTTTCATCTGCGACTGCAAGCAGGGCTTCCAGCTTGCGTAGCATGCGATCGGTTCGCCAGTCTTTGGCAAGTTCAACGGCCGCTTTGGTCAGGTGTCCTTGATGCATTTCCAGTTTTCGTTCAAATAATTCGAATAGAGTGAAAGCATCAGCAGTACCGCCGGCAAAACCCGCGATGACTTTGTCATTGTAAAGGCGACGCACTTTGCGGACATTGCCTTTCATAACGGTATGACCCATTGTTGCTTGTCCATCACCACCGATGACGACTTTGCCATTACGGCGAACACTTACGATTGTAGTCACGAGTTAGCCTCTGGTTACAAAATAAAATATGGTACACACGGAACATTGGTCTGTGTTCCCGCAATTGCCTGTAATCTTGCTGAGAAAAGCACCGTATGTAGGTTATTAGCTATGTAAGATGGGGGAATTTTCTGATTTTTCAACCCCCAGCAGGGCGGAGAATACAGCCGGATACACCTGCATCTGCAACACGATTGCGCATTTTTTCAGCGTCATCCTTGTTTTTGTAAGGACCCAGTACAACGCGGTGCCAATTGTCTTTGGTGGTAATCTGGCTTTCAATGCCTGCAAATGCAAGGCTGGCGCGGACGGATTCAGCCTGTCCCATCGCTCGGAAAGAGCCGCATTGTAGCATCAACTTGGACCCATTTGATGCCGGTTTTTGCTCTGGTGAAGATTGCACAGATTGTTCTGGCTGCTTTTGGGTATTTTCTTGTGCAGGAGGATTAATTATTACATGTGAGCGTGGGATGGGTTCACTGTTATAAGGCACTTCTTTCAATGAAATAGGCGGCTGGCGCATGTCTGTCTGTATTTGCTCAAGTAACTGCTTCTGTTCTGCCGTAAGTTGGGTTGCTTGATTTAACGGTCGGTTCAAGAGCACAGCAGGATCTTGTATTGAAGTCTCATTAACAGGCCTATTTTCTAATTCTTTGATATAACTCCAGCGCTCTTCTGGTTTTGGTGGCAGGCCATGACCTTTGGTTTGGTGAGAAGGTTGTGGCTCATTTTGCACACTTTCTTTCTTGTTCTGTACGATGAAATAAAGACCACCAATAAAGACGACCACCAAGGCCACAGCAACGGCTAATGTAGTTTTGGGTAATCCTTGAGACTGATTTTTTTTCTTACCAGTACTTTTCTGACGGGGATTGGTACGCCCGCGACTTACATAATCTCGTTGTGCCACTGTTTAATTCACTGAGTTATTTAAAATTAAGGAATGGATAACTAATGTTACTTAACCTGTGATTATTTGCCTAGCTTTTAGGCGAACAAGTACTCTCACGAATGGTCAATTCGGCATCCAATAATCTTGAACCTTTGGAAACCAGACGCCCCTGAAGTTGTTCCAGCAATAAAAGCATGGAGTGGTGCCCAATTTCATAACGAGGCTGCGCTACTGTGGTTAAAGCCGGTTCGCAATATTGAGCCAGTTTTAAATTATCAAAACCAACAACAGAAAGATCCTCCGGTAATTTTAATCCCATTTTTTTAGCTTGCCACATTGCACCCATTGCCATGACATCACTATGACAGAAAATAGCGCTTGGTGGCGTTGGCAAAGTCAGCAGATTTTCCGCTAAGGTAGCGCCGCTTTCGTGGGTAAAATCCCCACAGACGATATATTCTTCGCGAATGTCTTCACCTGTGCGCCGCAATGCCTGAATGTAGCCTTGCAGTCGATAGTGGCACAATGGCATGGTGTCAGGCCCTGTAATACAGGCAATGCGCTTGTGTCCCAGTTTTTGCAAATGATGGGTGGCATTGAAAGCGGCTGTCAGGTTGTCAATATGGACCGTCGGCAGTTCCAGATCTGGTGAGAATTCATTGGCCATGACCATGGGCGGCAGGTTTTTTTGTTCTTCTTTGGAAACATCGAAAGGAATATTTGAACCCAGCAGCACCATACCATCAATGCGTTTTGTAATCAGAAGGTTGATAAAGGCGTGCTCTTGCTGTTGCTGATGTTTGCAATCGCCAATCAGTACCAAATAACCATGCTCTGCTGCGGTTTCTTCAATGCCGCGAATAACTTCGTTAAAAAAAGGATCACTGATATTCGGTACGATAACCAAAATCGCTCTGGATTCATTGCGCCGTAAGTTCTTGGCAAGATTGTGGGGATAGTAACCGACTTCTAATACGGCATTCTCGACTTTTTGGCGGGTACGGGCAGAAACCTTGTCAGGATTCATAAGAGTTCTTGATACAGTTGCGGTAGAAACACCAGCTACTTTGGCAACATCTTTCATGGTTGCCAACGCGCAATTCTTTTTTTCCATAGTCCACTCCTCACTTTCTACAGGCAGCGAAACGATTGCTTTCCGGCTGCTAAAAAAACGCCAGACATCCCTGAGCAGACATTTTTGAGTGCTGGGCAGGAAGTACTGGCGGATTGTTTTCTACAGTCATATTAATAATTTCATTTTAAACTGATTAATAGACCAATCCGTTACTTTGTTTACATAAAAAGTGTGATATGAATCATTTCTTAGAGATACTTCGCAAATCAAGGAAATAATTGTCTCTATTTTTCCAAAAATGTTCTGTCCAATTTTGTCGCTTTGCGACGATGCGCAATTTTCTATTTCTGTTATTGAGTCACGGTTTTCTGTTATCAACCTTCAATGGGATCAACATCAATGTTCCATTTCACTTTGCGAGCTTGTGGCAGAGTGGTGATTTGCGGATAGATAGCCGACATCATTTTCTGGAGGAAAATGCGCGAAGGGTGTTGAATCATCAATTGCCAGCGGTAACGACCGCTTCGCTTGGCTTGTAATGCCGGTACTGGTCCCATGACCCACAAATAGTCATCACGCTGTGGGTGATGTTCAAACAGTTGGCGCATGTGCTGTAAAAATGCGGACGCTTGCTGATTGTCATGATCTTCTGAACGAAGCAATATGTGGCTGGAAAAAGGTGGCAGATGGACTTGTTGCCGTTCTTCCATCGCTTGTTGGGCAAAGGCATCATAGCCTTTTTCCAGCAGTACTTGTAAAAGCGGATGCTCAGGATGGTGGGTTTGAAGGACAACTTCTCCCCGTTTTCCGGCCCGTCCTGCCCGACCGGAGACTTGGGTATAGAGTTGGGCGAACCGTTCTGCTGCCCGAAAATCGGCAGAAAACAGGGCGCCATCAACATCAAGCAAAGCAACGAGTGTAACGTCAGGGAAATGATGACCTTTTGCCAGCATTTGGGTGCCAATCAAAATTCGTGCTCCGCCTTGGTGTACTTCAGCAAGTTGCTGTTCCAGCGCACCTTTACGGCTGGTGGTATCACGGTCGATGCGGGTGACTGGAATATTGGGGAACAGTTTTGTTATGCCATCTTCCAGTTGTTCAGTACCCAGACCGACCGGAATTAAGTTAGTGGAGCCGCATTGCGGGCATTGACGCGGGATCGCGCGTTGGCTGTCACAATGATGGCAACGCAAGTGACGGTGGTTTTGGTGCAGGGTGTAATAGTGTTCACAGCGTCGGCATTCTGCTATCCAGCCGCATTCATGGCAGAGCAAGGCGGGAGAATAACCACGACGGTTCAGGAACAGAATGACCTGATTATCAGCCTTGAGGTGTTCGCGGAGGCGGTTGATAAGCGGTTGTGATAAACCAACGGTGAGTGGCAATCCTTTCAAATCAAGCAAATGCTGGGTTGCAGGTTGGGCATGGCCTGCCCGCTTGGTTAGTGTCAGTTGACGATATTTGTTCTGTTGAACATTGTATAACGTCTCCAGTGCGGGTGTGGCTGTACCCATAATAATTGGGATATTCTCTTTTTTGGCAAGGAATACAGCCAGATCACGAGCGTGATAGCGCCAGCCTTCTTGTTGTTTGTAAGAGCTATCATGTTCTTCATCAATGATGATAACCCCCAGGTGATAAAAGGGGGTGAACAAAGCAGAGCGCGTCCCGATGACGATAGCGTTTTTCCCCCGTTTCGCCCGCAGCCAAACCGCCAGACGTTCACTGTCATTTAAAGCTGAGTGCAGAACATCAACAGGTGCATTGAAACGCTCTCGGAACCGACGGATAGTTTGTGGGGTTAGTCCTATTTCGGGTACCAGAATCAGCGCTTGTTTGCCCTGTTCAAGAATATTTTCCAGCACACTGAGATAGACCTCAGTTTTTCCTGATCCAGTGATACCCGCAAGCAGCCACGGAGAAAAAGTTTTATCTTCTGCACGGATAGCACCTACCGCAGTAGCCTGTTCTGTATTGAGCTTTAACCGCTCTCCGATAATTTCAAAATATGCATGCCAGTTTTCTGCTTCTGGTTGTATTGGATGCAGATCTATCAGTGCTTTCTTTTTCAGTGATTGTAATGCGCTTTCACTTAATTCCAATTCAGAAACTTGGTGGCGATAAATAGGATTTTGGCGCAAAGTGGCCAAAGCTTGCTGCTGTTTGGCAGAACGTTTGAGTTGTTCGATAGGTAGCTTCCGGCCTGCTTCGGTCACCTGCCACTGCCAAAGTGGAGCAAATTCTGCATTTTTCCCCTGACGTAGCAAAACAGGCATGGCATGAAACAAAACTTCTCCCAGAGGATAGTGATAATAGCTGGCAGCCCATAGGAGCAATTGCCAGAGATCGTCAGGAAAAAGTGGCTCTGTATCGAGGACAGAAAAAATTGACTTTAGTTGTTCAGGAGGAAATTCGCTGCTGTCTGCGATAGCAATGACAACACCAATTGCATTACGCTTGCCAAAAGGCACGAGGACACGGACACCGATAGCTGGCAACGGTACCCCTGTGGGTAACAAATAATCAAAAGCGCGGGCTAGGGGGACAGGCAACACAACCTGAACAACTGTCATAAGGCGATTTCCGAATGATTAATGACCAGATAAAACGTGGCGAAAAAATTATAATGGTAAGGGTATCATAGCAAAGCGGCGGATTTCATTGCGCAATAAACCGATATTCTGTATGATCCGCCGCCTTTGGTATAGAAATTACCGATACTTATTTTTTTATCAACACGACGTGTGGTGTCTGGCGGCAACACGGCTGGATAGCGACACGGCCTTACACAGAGGTTTCCCCCATGAAAAAAGGTATTCATCCTAAATACGAAGAAGTTACTGCGTCTTGCTCTTGCGGTAATATTATGAAAATCAAATCTACCGTAGGTCACAGCCTGAACCTGGACGTTTGTGGTGCATGCCACCCGTTCTACACCGGTAAGCAGCGTGATGTTGCGACTGGTGGTCGTGTTGATCGCTTTAACAAACGTTTCAGCGTTCCAGGTGCTAAGAAGTAATGACTTTTCTCTGCTTGTAATCAATACAGGCAGGATAGTTGAAACAAAAACGCCCAATGTTCTGCATTGGGCGTTTTTGTTATCAATATTCCCATGTTTCAGGATCAATGCCGAGTTCACGCATCATAACTTTCGCTGCTTCAGGGATTTCATCATGACGTTCTTTGCGTAAATCATTATCGTCAGGCAGAGGCTGTCCAGTGAACGCATGGAGAAACGCTTCACACAGCAATTCGCTATTTGTTGCATGACGCAAATTATTCACCTGACGACGGGTACGTTCATCTGTCAGGATCTTCAATACCTTCAATGGGATTGAAACCGTAATTTTTTTGACCTGTTCACTTTTTTTGCCATGTTCAGCATAAGGGCTGACATACTCACCATTCCACTCAGCCATGAGATACCTTAAATAGTTCTTGAATCAAGTAATTAAAATCAGAAGTTAATATATTCTTCTGATCTGTTTTCATGTTGGTAATACGGTAGTCTAGCATAATTAGACTATTGACTATATCGCTCCAGCCGCACGAACTCATAAAATATAACCAGAAGAAATATAAGGCATGAAAGTAATCATTGAATTGCCGTATTAAACCGCAAATGATTTTGGATGTCTAGATGTATTGACGTCTATCTTTCCAGTCGTTATCCTTGCGTGACACCAATAATAATGACGATGGGTAAAGTTCATGGGATGTAAGCAAGCGACCGTTGCGGTTCACAGCGGTTTAAATACTGATGAACAATATGGTTGTGTGGTTCCGCCTATTTATCTTTCCAGTACCTATAATTTTACTGGTTTCAATGAACCCAGAACGCACGATTATTCCCGGCGTGGCAATCCGGGGCGTGATGTTGTCCAACAGGTTCTGACAGAACTGGAAGGTGGTGCCGGAGCGGTTATGACGAGCAGCGGTATGTCTGCCATCCACCTGTTGTGCACTGTATTCCTGAAACCGGGCGATTTATTAGTAGCGCCCCATGACTGTTATGGTGGCAGTTACCGTTTATTTGATAGCTTGAGTAAGCGTGGGGCATACAATGTCATTTTTGTTGATCAGGCGGATGAGAATGCCCTTAAACTGGCGTTGGCACAAAAGCCAAAACTGGTACTGATTGAAACCCCCAGTAATCCATTGCTGCGGATTGTTGATATTCAACACATTTGTAAATTAGCGCATGAGATTGGGGCGTTGACTATTGTGGATAACACCTTCTTAAGTCCAGTGTTGCAAAAGCCACTGGATTTAGGGGCTGACATCGTGGTTCATTCTTGCACGAAATATTTGAATGGGCACTCTGATCTGATTGCCGGAGCAGTTATCGCCAAAGAACTGGCAATTGCGGAAGATTTGGCATGGTGGGCCAACAATATTGGTGTGACAGCGGGCGCGTTTGACAGTTATCTGTTATTGCGTGGCATTCGTACTTTGTCTGCCCGTGTGTTACTGCAACAAAATAATGCGGCTGTCATCGCGGATTATTTGCAACAGCAGACGCAAGTGAAAAAGCTCTACTATCCGGCGTTGAAAAACCATCCGGGGCATGCAATAGCCGTCAAACAGCAAAAAGGTTTTGGGGCGATGCTGAGTTTCGAACTGGATGGTGATGAACAGACCATGCGTCGTTTTTTATCTGCGTTAAAATTATTTACTCTGGCTGAATCTCTCGGAGGCGTGGAATCGTTGATTTCTCACACTGCAACAATGACACACGCGGGGATGTCGGCAGAAGCAAGGACTCAGGCAGGGATTACGGATTTGCTTCTTCGTGTCTCTGTAGGAATTGAAGATAGTCAGGATTTAATTACTGATCTGGATAATGCGTTTCAGGCAGCGGCAACGAGGTAATCATTAATCATGAGTGCACTGGCAACAGCGGGGGCGGAATCTGGCCGCCAGTTACATAAATTTGGCGGCAGCAGTTTAGCTGATGTGAAATGTTATCAGCGGGTTGCGGATATTATGGCGAATTATAGCCAGCCGGGTGATTTGATGGTGGTATCGGCGGCAGGCAGTACAACCAATCAGCTTATAGATTGGTTGAAATTGAGCCAGAGTGATCGGATATCAGCACATCAAATACAACAATCGTTGCGGCGCTACCAGCAAGAGTTGATCCGTGGTTTGTTGCCAGAAGCCGTTGCAGAAGAACTGGTCATAAAGTTTATCGCTGATCTGGAAAGGTTGAGCGCACTGCTGGATAAACCCGTTACAGATATCACATACGCAGAAGTTGTCGGCCATGGTGAAATCTGGTCTGCACGTTTGATGGCGGCGGTACTTGATCATAAAGGCATTCCCAGTGCCTGGCTGGATGCTCGCCAGTTTCTGCGGGCAGAACGCGTTGCCCAGCCGCAAGTCGATGTCAGTTTGTCTCAGCCTCTTCTTAGCCAGCTATTGATCCAAAATCCTAATAAGCGTTTGGTTGTCACTGGGTTTATTTCCAGCAATCAAAGTGGTGAAACAATATTGCTGGGGCGTAATGGCAGTGATTATTCTGCTACACAGGTCGGTGCTTTGGCTGGAGCTAAAAAAGTCACAATTTGGAGTGATGTGGCGGGAGTTTACAGCGCGGATCCCCGCAAAGTCAAAGATGCATGTCTGTTGCCATTGCTGCGTTTGGATGAAGCCAGCGAATTGGCGCGTCTGGCTGCACCTGTACTTCATACCCGAACATTACAGCCTGTTTCTGTCAGTGATATTGATCTGCAACTGCGTTGCAGTTATCAGCCGGAACAGGGGTCTACCCGCATTGAACGAGTACTGGCGACAGGGACCGGAGCGAAAATCGTTACTAGCCATGATGATGTTTGCCTGATTGAATTGCATGTTTCCTCGGCCCATGATTTCAGACAAATTTACAAGGATATTGATTCACTGCTGAAACGTGCTCAGATTCGGCCGTTGGCAACTGGGCTGCATGCAGATTGTAACTTGATCCAACTTTGCTATACCTCTGAGGTGGTAAACAGTGCCCTCGATGTTTTACAGGATGCAGCTTTACCCGGAAGACTTTCCTTGCGTGAAGGATTGTCTCTGGTCGCACTGGTGGGAGCGGGGGTATGCAAGAATCCGTTGCATAGCCACCGCTTTTATCAACAACTAAAAGATCAACCTGTTGAATTTATTTGGCATGCCGAAGAGGGTATCAGCCTTGTTGCTGTTTTGCGCCTGAGCCAGACTTCTCACGTGATTCAGGGATTGCACCAGAGCCTGTTTCGAGCAGAAAAGCGTATTGGTTTGGTACTCTTTGGTAAAGGAAACATTGGTTCACGTTGGTTAGAACTGTTTGCCCGCGAACAGAAAAATCTTTCTGCCCGCAGTGATTTTGAGTTTATTCTGGCAGGCGTTGTGGATAGCCGCCGAAGTTTACTGAATTATCAGGGGATTGATGCTGGCAGGGCATTAGCATTCTTTGATGATGAGGCAATTGAACATGAAGACGATGCACTTTTTTTATGGATGAGAGCGCATCCTTATGACGATCTTGTCGTACTGGATGTCACAGCAAGTGAAGAATTGGCCAAAGAATATATCGATTTTGCCAGTTATGGTTTTCACGTTATCAGCGCCAATAAAGTTGCCGGTTCTTCTGACAGCAATACGTATCGCTCGATCCGCGATGCCTTTGCAAAAACAGGTCGCCATTGGTTATACAATGCCACAGTTGGTGCGGGATTGCCGATTAACTATTCCGTCAGAGATTTACGGGAAAGTGGTGATACGATTTTATCTATCAGCGGTATTTTTTCCGGAACGTTATCATGGTTGTTCTTGCAGTTTGATGGTTCTGTGCCTTTCAGTGATTTGGTAGAACAAGCGTGGCAGCAGGGATTGACGGAACCAGACCCGAGAATTGATCTTTCTGGTCAGGATGTGAGGCGTAAGCTGATTATTCTGGCGCGCGAAGCGGGTTATGAGATAGAACCTGATCAAGTCCGTGTTGAATCACTGGTGCCGGAAGAAGCGCGAATTGGCTCTGTTGAAGAATTCTTTGAAAGCAGTGCAGCCGTCAATGCACAGATGCTTCAACGATTGGAAGCGGCACGGGAGATGGGGATGGTACTGCGTTATGTCGCACGTTTTGATATCAGCGGTAAGGCGAAAGTGGGTGTGGAAGCGGTACGTAATGATCACCCACTAGCTTCATTACTGCCGGGAGATAATGTTTTTGCGATAGAAAGCCGGTGGTATCGTGATAACCCGCTGGTGATCCGTGGCCCTGGTGCGGGGCGAGATGTTACTGCGGGAGCTATCCAATCAGATTTAAATCGCCTGTCACAGCTTTTGTAGAGTCACTGTTTCTATAGGCCCATTTTGAGGCAGGGGTATGACGTACTATCCCTGCCTGTATCACATCCATTCATTAAAAAAACGCCTTACTATTCCTTTTATTGAGTACAAGCAAGGCAATCAACCGGATTATCTTCTAAAAAATAAAATTTGATCAAATGTCATAAAATCCGCCCAAATTGTTTATTTTTTGATATGAATAGAGTGCTATACCTAATAGATTTCAAGATGCAGCCAATAAAACCGCAGCTCGAAAACGGGGTATAGAGATGAGCAAAAGAACCTGTTCTTATGCCCGATAGCAAAATATGAAATATCTAAACAGAAACAGGGTAGATGCCGATTGAGCCAATCATCTGGCGAAATGGGTGACATACAGCAACACAAGGCCAGAAACCACATGAATCAACAATATTCCGCAATGCGAAGTAATGTCAGTATGCTCGGTAAGTTGCTGGGCAACACTATCAAAGAGGCTTTGGGAGAAGATATTCTTGATAAAGTTGAAACGATCAGGAAGCTATCCAAATCATCCCGAGCAGGTAATGAGGCCCATCGTCAGCAGCTTTTATCGACACTGGAAAATTTATCCAATGATGAACTCCTGCCCGTTGCCCGTGCTTTTAACCAATTTTTAAATCTGACCAATGTCGCTGAACAATATCACAGCATTTCACCACACGGTGAAGCTGCGAGTAATCCGGTAGCGTTGGCAGCATTGTTCAATCGTCTTAAAGACAAACAATTCAGCAACGATGATTTGGCCAACGCCGTTAATGAGCTGGCAATTGAATTGGTTCTGACGGCTCATCCAACAGAAATTGCCCGTCGTACTTTGATTCACAAATTGGTTGAAGTTAATGGTTGTTTGGCACAACTTGATCATGACGATTTGGCGGATTACGAACGCAATAACATCATGCGTCGGCTGCGTCAGTTGATAGCTCAATCATGGCATACCGATGAAATCCGCAAAATCCGCCCAACCCCGATTGATGAAGCAAAATGGGGGTTTGCTGTTGTCGAAAACAGCTTGTGGGAAGGTGTGCCGGCGTTTCTGCGTGAGTTCAATGAACAACTGGAAGAATCCATTGGTTATAATTTGCCAGTAGAAGCGGTGCCGGTTCGTTTCACTTCTTGGATGGGCGGGGATCGTGATGGTAATCCTAATGTTACTGCTGAAATTACCCGTCATGTTTTGCTGCTCAGCCGTTGGAAAGCGGCAGACTTATTCCTGAAAGATATTCAAATTTTAGTTTCTGAACTCTCTATGTCTGAGTGTACGCCTGAACTACGCCAAATGGTGGGCGGTGGGGTTCTGGAGCCTTATCGTGAGATTGCTAAGCAGTTGCGGACACAATTGAATAACACGCTGGCTTATCTGGAGAAACGCCTTAAAGGTGAAAAAGTTCTGCCACCGGCAGATTTATTGTTACATAACGAACAGTTATGGCAGCCATTGTATGCCTGTTATCAATCGCTGAAAGTCTGCGGTATGGAAATTATCGCAAATGGGCAACTGTTGGATACCTTGCGCCGCATTCGTTGCTTTGGTTTGTGTCTGGTGCGCATTGACATTCGGCAGGAAAGTACCCGCCATACCGATGCGATTGCGGAACTGACGCAATATTTGGGAATGGGAGATTATGCAAGCTGGCCTGAAGCCGAGAAACAGGCATTTTTACTGCGCGAATTGAATTCGAAACGGCCTCTTACACCGCGTGATTGGCAGCCAAACCCAGAAACTCAAGAGGTGTTTGAAACCTGTAAAGTTATCGCGGAATCGCCACAAGATGCGATCGCCACTTATGTTATTTCCATGGCGAAAGTGCCTTCTGATGTGCTGGCAGTGAAATTGTTGCTGAAAGAAGCGGGCAGCTCATTGTCATTGCCTGTTGCTCCGTTGTTTGAAACCCTTGAAGACTTGAACAATGCGGAAATGGTTATCCGGCAACTGTTGGGTATCGCATGGTATCGTGATCTGATTAAAGGTAAGCAGATGGTGATGATTGGTTACTCTGATTCTGCGAAAGATGCGGGCGTGATGGCAGCATCCTGGGCGCAATATCGGGCGCAGGATGCCTTGATCAAAGTGTGTGAAGAAGAAGGTGTTATGCTGACTCTGTTCCACGGACGCGGCGGCTCGATTGGTCGCGGTGGCGCTCCTGCTCACTCTGCTTTGCTCTCCCAACCACCGGGGAGTTTGAAGGGGGGATTGCGCGTAACGGAACAAGGGGAAATGATTCGGTTTAAGTTTGGCTTACCGCAGGTGACGATAAGTAGTCTGGCGCTGTATGCCAGTGCGATTCTGGAAGCAAACTTGCTGCCACCACCGGAACCAAAAGCAGAATGGCACCAGATCATGGAAACTCTCTCGGATGTTTCCTGCGATATGTATCGAGATTACGTCCGTGAGCAACCCGAGTTTGTGCCTTATTTCCGTGCGGCAACGCCAGAACAAGAATTGGCAAAATTGCCATTGGGTTCACGTCCGGCGAAACGACGTCCAACAGGCGGAGTCGAAAGCCTGCGGGCGATCCCGTGGATATTCGCATGGACACAAAACCGCCTGATGTTACCGGCATGGCTGGGTGCTGGCGCGGCGCTGCAACAGGTGATTGACGAAGGTAAACTGTCGGCATTAACCGATATGTGTCACAACTGGCCCTTCTTCAATACCCGCATTGCCATGCTGGAGATGGTGTTTGCCAAAGCGGACTTATGGCTGGCGGAATACTACGACCAACGTTTGGTAGAGCCGCAATTGTGGCCTCTTGGAATTAAACTGCGCAACCAGCTTGCAGAGGATATCAAAACAGTGCTGACAATCTCGCAGGATGAGCAATTGATGGCGGATTTGCCGTGGATTGCGGAATCTATTGCGTTGCGTAATGTATATACGGATCCGTTGAACGTACTACAGGCGGAATTGTTGCAACGCTCCCGTCAACAGGAAGACCTTGATCCGCACCTTGAACAGGCGCTGATGGTGACAATTGCGGGTGTGGCGGCTGGGATGCGCAATACAGGTTAATGTTTGATTTTATGAAAATAATAAAAGCCGAATGGGGAACTTTTCGGCTTTTTTATTTCCATTTTTCAACAACGAAACTTCCCATCAACGAAACAATGCAATTATGCAGGGCGAACACCCAGTGTATGGCAGATGGCGTAACTCAATTCCGCTCGATTCAGTGTATAAAAATGAAAATCCTTCACCCCTTCACGACTGAGAATTTTCACCATATCCATGGCAATAGATGCTCCCACTAAATTGCGACTTTCCGGGTCGTCATCCAATCCTTCAAACATTCTGGTCATCCAGCTTGGGATGCGGACGTTAGTCATCGTGGCGAATCGTTGTAGTTGACGAAAGTTCGAGACAGGCAAAATCCCCGGCACAATTTCTACATCAATCCCCGTTGCGACACAACGATCACGAAAACGGAGATAACTTTCCACATCAAAAAAGAATTGGGTAATGGCGCGATTAGCTCCGGCGTCAATTTTATGTTTTAAATTAATCAGGTCTGACTGCGCGCTTTTCGCTTCTGGATGTACTTCTGGGTAAGCCGCAACGGAAATATCAAAATCCGCCTCTTCTTTTAATAGCTCAACTAAATCAGCACCATACATTCCTGGTCTACAACCATTATTAGGTAAATCGCCCCGCAATGCCACGATATGACGAATGCCACTTTGCCAATAATCATGGGCAATGGTGCGCAGTTCTTCACGGTTGGCATCAATACAAGTCAGGTGTGGCGCTGCATCAAGGCCAGTTTTTTCTTTGATTCCTTTGATGATGCTGTGGGTACGATTACGCTCACCGGAGTTGGCACCATAGGTGACGGAAACAAATTTAGGTTTCAGCTTGCTTAAGCGATCAATAGATTTCCACAGGGTTTGTTCCATCTCAGCAGTGCTGGGTGGAAAGAATTCAAAGGAAACTCGAATCTGCCCTTCAAGTTCAGCCAAATTCTGATTCAGCGCTTCTCGCTGATTTGCATGGAAAAAACTCATACCCTGTGCCCTCGTGAACAATCGGATCTTTTTTGTGATATCCGCTTACGTTTAGATGCTTAAATGTTTATATGTCTATCCGTTTAGATGTCCAAATAGAATGGTTGAAGCTGGGTTTTTAGTCAATCGAGAAATGTCTTATTCCCAATGAGGAATATTCAAAATGATCAGGAAAGAAATTCATGTTTGGGGTGGCACATGGGAATGTGGCGAGCAATCGGCTATCACCGGTAAGAACGGCATGGCGCTGCAAATCGGTGGCCAAACCCAACTGATCGGTGGCGCGATCCGCAGCCCACAGGGCAAGGTGGAACTCGGTGGGAGCAAAGTCAGCCAGGAGGCGTCAGCGGTCAGCATTATCGGAGTGGCGGTCGCGTCAATACGAGCATTACGGCAGGCGGTCTGTTAGCCAGCGCGGCGAAACAACTCGTTGATGGCAAGGCGCCGTTAGTCAGCGGCCATGCCTCTACTCAACCGGCGGATGCCAAAGCGGGGGTGTTCAGCGGGAAGTAACCGACTTCCTATCCCCAGCGGTCTGGATTGGGACCACGGTCCCAATCATTTTCGGCCCACTCTTAATAGAGACAAAACGAAAAGCTTCAATGTACTCACTGAGGTTATTATATGTAGTGAAAGTTAACCACCATCCAAACAAAAATGCTCTACAAGCTGTGAAAGTAGTTTTCTTGTTGGTTCAATAAATGCTATGTCCAAAAATTCATCGGGCTGATGCGCCTGTTCAATCGACCCCGGTCCCAAGACCAATGTCGGGCACAGTTCCTGAATAAAGGGCGCTTCCGTACAGTAATTGACTGTATCCGCTTTTGTTCCCAACAATTTTTCAATCACGCCAACCAGTTTGTGGTCTGTCGGGCACTCATAACCCGGAATTGGTGGGTGAAGTTCTGTCACGCTCAGGCGTCCCGGCCAGCGTTGTTTCACGGGTTCCAGTGCGTCATTCAGCAATCCGTTCAAATCCTGCAAGGTCAGTCCGGGAAGCGGGCGGATATCCATATGCAATTCACAGCAGGCACAAATGCGGTTTGCGGCATCTCCGCCGTGAATATGACCGAAATTCATGGTGGGATAAGGAATGACGAAAGCCGGATTGTGATAACGCTCCTGCAAAGTATTACGTAGTTTTATCAGCTGGGTGATGGACTCGTGCATCAGATCAATAGCATTGACGCCTCGTGCCGGATCACTGGAATGCCCTGATTTTCCTTCTATACGGATTGCTTGGGCCATATGCCCTTTATGGGCGCGGATTGGCTGTAATGATGTGGGTTCGCCTATGATAGCGAAATCAGGCCGAATGTTGGCATTGGCAGCAAAATAACGCGCACCTGCCATTGATGTTTCTTCGTCAGCAGTAGCCAAGATATAAAGGGGATGAGACAGCTTGCTGACATCAATATCCCGTACTGCATCAATGATAAAGGCAAAAAATCCCTTCATGTCCGCCGTGCCGAGACCATATAACTTGCCATCGCGCTCTGTCAGTGTGAATGGATCTTGTGTCCAGCATCCCTCATCAAAAGGGACGGTATCCGTATGACCACATAGCAGCAAACCACCTGAACCACTACCCAATGTTGCCAGTAGATTGAATTTGCCCCGGGTTTCAGGGACGGGTTGAATTTCAATCGAAAAACCAA
Source organism: Xenorhabdus sp. XBWT (assembly GCF_059072735.1). Lineage (NCBI taxonomy): Bacteria > Pseudomonadati > Pseudomonadota > Gammaproteobacteria > Enterobacterales > Morganellaceae > Xenorhabdus > Xenorhabdus sp. XBWT. Next base: position 4,186,875 of record NZ_CM180990.1, on the reverse strand, counting down.
TCTCTTTTAGCCATTCCGCCAGTAGATTGATAACAACTTCATTACTTTGGTCTAGTTCAGCATCATTTGCGCTGATAGATGGAGCTGCAATGAGCTGATGATATAACTTAATAAATGCCGGTAATTTCATATTCACTGTTGACAGCCCTTACTCATAATAGTATCAATATTCATGCAAATTAATTGCATACAAATGCAATTATATCGTTGGTTAACACTATAAGGTGAATAAATCCCATGCTGAATACACTGATAGTTGGTGCCAGTGGTTATACCGGAGCTGAGTTAGCAGCATATCTGCAACGTCATTCCCATGTCCACATCTCCGGCTTGATGGTTTCTTCTCAAAGTTCAGATGCGGGAAAGCCTTTTTCAAAACTTCATCCGCAATATAAGGGCATCCTTGATTTGTCCTTACAACCATTGACTGATGCGTTTGAAGCAGCGAAAGGTATTGATGTGGTTTTCCTCGCAACTGCTCATGAAGTCAGTCATGACATTGCACCGTTATTTCTGGAAGCGGGCTGTATTGTGTTTGATTTATCAGGTGCCTACCGAGTACAAAATACACAGTTTTATAAAAAATACTATGGGTTCGAGCATAAAAATGCCGCATGGTTAGCGCAAGCTGTGTACGGGCTGGCAGAGTGGCAGGCAGAAAAAATCAAGCAAGCACGATTGATTGCGGTTCCCGGATGTTATCCCACTGTTTCCCAACTTTCATTGAAGCCATTGCTTGAAAAAAATTTACTGGATACCGGGCATTGGCCTGTCATCAATGCGGTCAGTGGTGTCAGCGGCGCAGGGCGGAAGGCATCAATCATCAACAGCTTTTGTGAAGTGAGTTTGCAGCCTTATGGTGTTTTTAATCATCGTCATCAACCTGAAATTGCAACGCATTTAGGCACTGACGTGATCTTTACACCTCATTTGGGCAATTTTTCACGTGGGATTTTGGCCACAATCACCTGCAAATTGAAATCCGGTGTAACAGAAGAACAGGTTAGTGAAGCTTATCAGCATGCGTATCACGATAAACCACTGGTTCGTTTATACAGCGAAGGATTCCCCGCGTTGAAAGCTGTCGTTGGTTTGCCGTTCTGCGATATTGGTTTTGCTGTTCAGGGGCAACATCTGATTATCGTGGGTGCTGAGGATAATTTGTTGAAAGGTGCAGCAGCACAGGCGGTGCAGTGCATGAATATTCGTTTTGGGTATGAAGAAACGCAGGCGTTGCTTTAAGTTCATTCCGAAAAATTAAGATTCCGACAAATTTAATACTGACAGAGGATAAAGCCGATGGTTCCGTTAGTTATCAAGTTGGGTGGTGTGTTATTAGACAATGAAGAAGCGCTGGAGCGGTTATTTACTACGTTGCAGTTATACCGAAAAACTCATAAACGTCAGCTGATTATTGTGCATGGTGGTGGTTGTTTGGTTGATGAGATGATGCAGAAATTGCAGTTACCCATTTTGAAGAAACAGGGACTGCGGGTCACGCCTGAAGATCAAATCGACATTATTGCAGGCACATTGGCAGGGACTGCTAACAAAAAGTTGTTGGCATGGGCAACAAAGCTCCGTTTACCCGCTATTGGGTTATGTCTGGGAGACGGAGGCGTTGTGAAGGTATCCCAACTTGATAAAGAGTTTGGGCACACAGGAAAAGCGCTGCCGGGGAAACCCGATCTCCTGAAAATTTTGCTGGATGTGGGCTATATACCGATTATCAGCTCAATCGGTATCACCGAACATGGTGAATTAATGAATGTGAACGCCGATCAGGCGGCAACTGCCATCGCTCAGGTGTTAAATGCGGATTTGGTTTTTTTGTCTGATGTCAGCGGAATTCTGGATGGAAAAGGTCAAAAAATCCCGGAAGCCACGGCGGAAAGGATCGAACAGTTAATTGAACAGGACATTATTACCGACGGCATGATAGTGAAAGTAAAAGCAGCATTGGATGCGGCAAAAACACTTGGGCAACCCGTGGATATTGCGAGTTGGCGACATGCAGAGCAGTTGGTTGCTTTATTTAATGGCATACCCGTTGGCACACGAATTCTGGCGTAATTAAAAAGGTTACTTCTATGACTAAAAATATTAAAAAAATCGTTCTGGCATATTCAGGTGGTTTAGATACTTCCGCCATTATTCCGTGGCTGAAAGAGAATTATGGTAATTGTGAAGTCATCGCATTTGTTGCTGATGTTGGGCAAAGTCGTGAAGATTTGGATGGTGTGGAGCAGAAAGCATTGCATTCCGGTGCTTCTGAATGTCACGTTGTCGATCTGCGTGAAGAGTTTATCAAAGAGTATGTTTATCCCGTGCTGAAAACGGGTGCGTTATATGAAGGTAGCTATCTGCTTGGTACATCAATGGCTCGCCCAATCATTGCCAAGGCTCAGGTTGAACTGGCTCTGAAAGTGGGAGCGGATGCTGTCGCCCACGGTGCAACCGGTAAAGGTAATGATCAGGTTCGGTTTGAAAGCACGTATACCGCGCTGGCACCACATCTGAAAGTGGTTGCCCCGTGGCGGGAATGGGATTTGCGTTCCCGTGAGGCATTGCTGGATTACCTGAAAGTGCGTGATATTCCCACTACCGCGACGCTGGAAAAAATCTATAGCCGCGATGAAAACGCATGGCACATTTCAACCGAAGGTGGTGTTTTGGAAAGCACATGGAATGCAGCCAATAAAGATTGTTGGGTATGGACAGCAGAACCCGAAGATGCACCGAATGAACCAGAATATGTCACGGTGACAGTTGAAAAAGGTGAAGTGGCTGGTGTGAACGGTCAGGCATTCTCACCGTATCAGTGTCTTAACGCGCTGAATGAGTTGGGGGTTAAGCATGGCATTGGCCGGATTGATATTGTAGAGAACCGTTTGGTGGGCATGAAATCCCGTGGTTGTTATGAAACACCGGGGGGAACCATCATGATGGAAGCGTTGCGTGGCATTGAACAGTTGGTTCTGGATCGCGATAGCTTCAAATGGCGTCAGCAGCTGGGATTGGAGATGTCTTATGTTGTCTATGACGGACGCTGGTTTGCTCCGTTGCGTCGGTCAATTCAAGCCGCAGCTGAAACGTTGGCTGTCAGTGTCAGCGGTGAAGTTGTTCTGAAACTGTATAAAGGACAGGTGACAGCAGTGCAGAAAAAATCTGCCTATAGCCTCTATTCTGAAGAGTTCGCCACTTTTGGTGAAGATGAGGTGTATGACCACAGTCATGCCGAAGGTTTTATCCGCCTGTATTCGCTTTCTTCACGCATTCGTGCGCTGAACAGCAAAAAATAGTGATAACCAATTCTTGGCAATCAACAGTAATTAGATATACCCAATGGATTTCAAGATGCAGCGCGACGGCAAGAGAATAAATCCCCAAGAGCATAGCTAACTATGTGACTGGGGTGAGTGAGCGCAGCCAACAAAGCTGCAACTTGAAAGACGACGGGTATAGAACAGGAACGATATTATGGCACTTTGGGGCGGGCGTTTCAGTCAGGAAGCCGATCAGCAGTTCAAGCAATTCAACGATTCACTGCGTTTTGATTATCGTTTGGCAGAGCAGGATATTGTAGGCTCGGTAGCATGGTCAAAAGCACTAGTTACGGTAGGAGTATTAACTTCAGGAGATCAACAAAAGCTGGAACTGGCTTTGAACGAGCTATTGGATGAAGTGCGAACCAACCCCAAGGCCATTTTACAAAGCGATGCGGAAGATATTCATAGTTGGGTAGAAGGGCAACTTATCGGGAAAGTGGGAGATTTGGGTAAAAAACTTCACACGGGGAGAAGCCGTAACGATCAGGTCGCAACTGATCTGAAATTATGGTGCAAAGATCAGATTGCCCATATTCAGAAAGCACTTGTCGAGTTGCAACAGGCGTTAGTGATCACGGCTGAGAATAATCAGGATGCAGTAATGCCGGGTTATACCCATTTGCAGCGGGCGCAACCCATCACGTTTGCTCATTGGTGTCTTGCTTATGTGGAAATGTTGGCCCGTGATGAAAGTCGTTTGCAAGATGCACTGAAACGGTTGGACGTCAGCCCGTTGGGATGTGGTGCGCTGGCTGGAACTGCTTATGATATCGATAGGGAACAACTGGCATCATGGCTTGGTTTTGCTTCGGCGACAGGCAACAGTCTGGACAGTGTTTCTGATCGCGACCATGTTTTGGAGCTGTTGTCAGGTGCAAGCATCAGCATGATTCACCTTTCCCGTTTCGCCGAAGATCTGATTTTCTTTAACAGCGGAGAAGCCGGATTTATTGAATTATCAGATCGGGTCACTTCTGGCTCTTCTTTGATGCCACAAAAGAAAAACCCTGATGCGTTGGAACTTATTCGTGGTAAATGCGGGCGGGTTCAGGGTTCCTTGACCGGTATGATGATGACGCTGAAAGGGCTTCCCCTCGCTTACAATAAAGATATGCAGGAAGATAAGGAAGGCTTGTTTGATGCACTGGATACATGGCTGGATTGCCTGCATATGGCGGCGCTGGTGTTGGATGGCATTCAAGTAAAACAGACTCGTTGTGAAGAGGCGGCAAAGCAAGGGTATGCCAATGCGACTGAATTAGCCGATTATCTGGTCGCAAAAGGCGTGCCATTTCGTGAAGCACACCATGTTGTCGGTGAAACTGTAGTGGCTGCCATTGCTAAAGGTAAGGCGCTGGAAGAGCTTTCTCTGCTTGAATTGCAAAAATTCAGTGATGCCATTTCTGTGGATGTTTATGACGTTTTATCACTGCAATCTTGTCTGGATAAGCGTCTGGCAAAAGGTGGTGTTGCACATGAACAAGTGAAGCAAGCGGTTGCTCAGGCGAAGCAGCGATTTAGATAAAAACACGAATAATTACCATTGGTTGATAGTTTTTTCTTCTCGTGGATATAATGATTCATTGATCAATACTATCATTGATATCAAATGCTGAGGTTGGGAATGAATATCCGCGATCTGGAATATCTTGTAGCACTTGCCGAACATCGGCATTTTCGCCGGGCTGCTGATGCTTGTCATGTCAGTCAACCAACATTAAGCGGGCAAATCCGTAAACTTGAGGATGATTTGGGCGTGATGCTGCTGGAGCGCACGAGCCGCAAGGTATTATTCACCCAACAGGGTATGTTGCTGGTGGAGCAGGCCAAAACCGTATTGAGGGAAGTGAAGGTCTTGCAGGAAATGGCTTCCCTTCAAGGAGAAAATATGTCCGGGCCGCTGCATATTGGCCTTATCCCAACAATCGGCCCTTATCTCCTTCCTCTTATCATTCCTGAACTGCATAGATTATTTCCTAAATTGGAAATGTACCTGCATGAAGCTCAGACTCAAAGCCTGCTGGCACAGTTAGATAGTGGAAAGCTTGATTGTGCCATTCTGGCGTTGGTGAAAGAAACAGAAGCGTTTATTGAAGTACCGCTTTTTGACGAGCCAATGAAATTAGCCGTATATGAAGACCATAAATGGTCAGAGCGGGATCGAGTCAAAATGGGTGAGTTATCCGGCGAGAAGTTATTGATGCTGGACGATGGGCACTGTTTACGTGATCAAGCGATGGGGTTCTGTTTTCAGGCCGGTGCTAAAGAAGATACGCATTTCAGGGCAACCAGTCTGGAAACGTTGCGTAATATGGTGGCAGCAGGGAGTGGTATTACCTTGCTGCCTGCCTTAGCAGTTCCAAAAGAGGGTAAGCGTGATGGTATTTGTTATCTGGAATGCAAAGAGCCGGAACCTCAACGTTCAGTTATATTGGTTTATCGTCCCGGTTCACCTCTGCGTGGTCGCTATGAGCAATTGGCAGAGGCGATCCGAACTAAAATGGGCAATTATTTAGACGAACTCGGAAAAATATCAAAATAACCGATTTAACCCATTGAGTGCTGCAACACGGTAAGCTTCGGCCATTGTTGGATAGTTGAAGGTTGTATTAACGAAATATTCGATATTATTGCCTTCACCTTTTTGTTCCATTATGGCCTGACCGATATGAATGATCTCTGCGGCCCGCTCGCCAAAACAATGAATACCCAAAATCTGTTTTGTTTCACGGTGGAACAGGAGCTTGATACTGCCGATATTCATACCTGCAATCTGTGCTCTTGCCAGATGCTTGAATTGAGCACGTCCTACCTCATAAGGAATTTTCATTGAGGTCAGTTGCTGCTCTGTTTTGCCAACAGAACTGATTTCAGGAATGGTATAAATCCCTGTTGGGATATCTTCCACCAGATGCAGATCAGCTTCTCCTGTCGTCATTGCTTTTGCCGCAATGCGACCCTGATCGTAGGCTGCTGAAGCTAAACTCGGGTAACCGATGACATCACCAACTGCGTAGATATTTTTATTGCTGGTTTGGTAGACGCGATTAACTTTGAGTAAGCCCCGGCTATCTGTTTCCAATCCGACATTTTCCAACCCTAACGTATCTGTATTACCCGTTCGGCCATTGGCATACAGAAGGCAGTCTGCTTTAACTTTCTTGCCGGATTTCATGTGAACAATCACACCATCATCAACACCTTCAATCTTTTCGTATTCTTCATTGTGGCGGATGATAATGCCACTATTCCAGAAGTGATAGGACAGGGCATCAGACATCTCTTGATCAAGGAAAGAGAGCAGGTGATCACGTGTATTGATCAAATCAACCTTAACACCCAATCCCCGGAAGATAGAAGCATATTCACAGCCAATCACCCCTGCACCATAAATAATCACGTGGCGCGGTTCGTGATCCAGTTGCAGTATGGTATCGCTGTTATAAATACGGGAATGGGTAAAATCGACATCAGGAGGGCAATAAGGGCGGGAACCAGTGGCAATGATGATTTTGTCCGCACTCAATACGTCAACACTATCATCGGCATAACGCACACTCACCCGATGCTCATCAATAAGTGTTGCTTCTCCAGAAAACATTCGGCACCGATTGCGTTCATAAAACCCTTGGCGCATTTTGGTTTGCTGGTTAATAACGACTTCAGCATGGCGCAGTATTTCAGAAAATGAGGAACGAAGAATGCGGGAGTTATCACTGTAGAGGGGATTTTGATTAAATTCGATAATACGGCTGACGGCATGACGGAGAGCTTTCGACGGAATAGTTCCCCAATGGGTACATCCACCACCGACATTATTATAACGTTCTATCACTGCAACGTTTTTATCTTGTTTCACTAACCCCATTGCCGCTCCTTCCCCACCGGGACCAGAGCCAATCACAATGGCATCAAAATGAGTATATTGCATAGAGGAAAGACCTGTTTTTACACAAAATAACAACTCTATCTTAACATTAGTTGGAGTAATAACCCAATGAGCATATGGTTTTTATCTCATTGTTTAAAAATAAAATAGAAAAACCCCGAATAATATCTTTAAGAGAACAATCACAGCAAACTAAGCAGAATCTGTTATATTTGCCCCATTATCGAGTTGAGACAGATCAGGATTGTTGTGAGTAACGTAACTGGCATCAGAGCAAAACAGAAAGAAAAAACCCGTCGCTCCCTGATTGAGGCGGCATTCAGTCAACTTAGTGCTGAACGCAGTTTCACTAGCTTGAGTCTGCGGGAAGTGGCTCGGGAAGCGGGTATTGCCCCGACTTCTTTCTATCGTCATTTTCGGGATGTAGATGAGTTAGGGCTGACGATGGTGGACGAAAGTGGTTTGATGTTACGCCAATTGATGCGTCAGGCTCGCCAGCGTATTGCAAAGGGTGGCAGTGTCATCCGAACGTCTGTCTCAACGTTTATGGAATTCATCGGCAACAACCCTAATGCATTCCGCCTGCTGTTGCGTGAACGTTCTGGCACATCGGCTGAATTTCGTGCGGCCGTAGCACGAGAAATCCAACATTTTATTGCTGAACTGGCAGACTACCTCGAGCAAGCGAGTCATATGCCACGTCATTTTACTGAAATACAAGCCGAGGCGATGGTAACCATTGTATTCAGCGCAGGCGCAGAAGCGTTGGATATTGATGAGGAGAAAAGATGCCGTCTCGAAGAACGTTTAGTTTTACAACTCCGCATGATTTCCAAAGGCGCTTATTATTGGTATCGTCGTGAGCAAGAAAAAAACACTGTCCCTAAAAACGATCCCTAAACCTTCTGAATAATAAAAGGAGAATAATACGATGGAACAATACCGCCAAGATAAAAGCACAATGTTGCTGGCTCTTATCGTTGGTCTGGCAACACACGGAACTTTCTCAACATTTTTCAATTCTTATATTTCTTTTTCCATTTTTCCAATTATTGCACTGGTACTTTCTCTGTATTGTCTCCATCAACGTTATTTGAATTATCCAATGGCTGAAGGATTACCAAAACTAACAATAGGATGTTTCTTTTTAGGAATGTTCATGTACAGCGCATTTATTCGGATGGAATATCCGGAAATTGGCTCTAATTTCTTTCCTGTTGTCATTGGTACTGCACTGGTATTCTGGATTTACCTAAAGGTGAAAGGGCGTAAACAGCAGGCGATACTGACGTCAGAAAGCCAAAGCTGACAGTTTCTGACTGAACGGTTCAATAAAAACGCCACAAGAATAGCTCTGTGGCGTTTTTGTTTTTTGCTCAGTCCGATGACGGTTAAGATCTTTTTTCTAGCAGTACACCACATTCCATATGGTGGGTATAAGGGAATTGATCAAAAAGTGCCAGTTTGCTGACATGGTGAGTTTGTGTCAGTGTTTCTAGGTTTTGGCAGAGCGTTTCTGGATTGCAGGAAATATAAAGGATACGTGGGTACGCTTGAACCATTTTGACGGTTTCCTCATCCAATCCACTGCGCGGAGGATCAACAAAGATGGTTTCACATTGATAACTTTTTAAATCAATTCCTTGCAGTCGATTAAATTCCCGCTCACCATTCATCGCTTGCGTAAATTCTTCCGCTGACATACGGATAATTTGTACATTATCAATCTGATTGGCGGCGATATTAAATTGTGCGGCAGCAACTGAAGGCTTGGCAATTTCCGTTGCCAATACGCGCTCAAAGTTCTGTGCCAGTGCCAGAGAGAAATTGCCATTACCACAATATAGTTCAAGCAGATCGCCTTCGGAGCCTCTGGTGATATCAATTGCCCATTCCAGCATATGAATATTGATGCTGGCATTTGGCTGTGTAAAGCTGTTTTCGACCTGACGGTAAATCATGGTGTTACCAGCAACAGGCAACTCTTCATCTATATAGTCATTATCGAGAATGATTTTGGTTTTTGCTGCGCGTCCGATAAGTTGGACATCAAAACCTTTTGCCATTAATTGGCTACGCAGAACGATTGCCTGTTCACGCCACTCATCATCCAGCTTTTTATGGTAAAGCAGGGAGACAATGATTTTGTTGCTACGAGTGGAAAGGTAATCTATCTGAAACAGTTTGTAGCGTAATATTGAGTTATCTTTTACACCCGCAATGATGGCCTGCATCATGCTGTTGATGAGTTGATTGGCAACTGGAAACTGATCGATGCGGATACGCTGCTTGGTCTGCTGATCAAACATAATGTGGTAGAGGTCATCTTCCTCATGCCAGATACGGAACTCTGCCCGCATTCTGTAATGTGATGCAGGGGAACGGAAAACTTCAGGCTCAGGGGCGCTAAAGGGAGCCATCATTCCTTTTAGGCGGTGGGCCTTCTCCATCAATTGATTTTCATAATTTTCCGTTGGCAAAGCATTCTGCATTATCTGGTTCTCGTATGGTCGCGTTAAGAAAAATTTCCGAGCGGCATTGTAGGGGAAGCGTAAAGGATGTCCAGTTTTCTGGTTTATCAGCTTCTTTTTTTGATGGAGAAGGGTTCTGGACACCTTAAGATCTTCATCGTAGCATGACCCTTTATAGTTAGGTGCATATTGGATGCATAAAAGTTAGATACCACACATTCTCTCATCACAAATCTTATGATAAATAAAAAACATATCCTTTTTTCTGTTGTGTCTGTGACCGTGTTTTCTGGCTGGAGTCATGTTGCAGTTGCAGATAATCAAGATCCGATAGTCGTTACAGCCAATCGTTTTAAGCAGCCGATTTCCTCAGTGTTAGCACCAATGACGGTAGTGACTCGTGAAGATATAGATAATTGGCAATCCAGTAGCTTAGTCGATGTTTTACGCCGTTTACCGAGTGTTGATATTGCACAGAATGGTGGCATTGGGCAGCATTCATCCTTATTTGTTCGTGGCACAAACTCAAATCATACTCTGGTGCTGGTGGATGGTATTCGTTTGAATCAGGCTGGTATTACGGGTTCGGCTGATTTTAGCCAGATCCCAATCTCAATGGTGCAAAGGATAGAATATATCCGTGGTGCCCGCTCTGCTGTATACGGTTCTGATGCCATCGGTGGTATAATCAATATCATCACAAAGAGAGAACAACGAGGAACCACACTGAATGCCGGTATTGGTTCGAATGGATATCAGAACTATAACGGTTCAACCCAGCAAAAACTCAGTGAGGATACCTTATTAACAGCGGCGGCAGGCTATACCTATACCAAAGGGTTTGATGTGATTGTTGATGGTAAAACAGGAGGGTATCGTCAGCCGGATCGTGATGGCTTTATGAGTAAAATGCTGTGGCTGGAAATAGATCATAAAATAAATGAGCAAGTTAGTGGATTTGCTCGAACCTATGGGTTTAATAACCGGATAGCTTATGATGCATGGAGTATCGGCGATACCGATACTCGCGAATTATTCAGCCGTACTTATGATGCTGGAATTCAATTTAACCAAGGTATTTATTCTTCACAACTAATTGCCAGTTACAGCCATGTAAAAGATTACAACCATGCTCCTGACTATGGACGTTATGGTAAAGCGACCAGCCTGAGTGATTCCAAACAATACAATGTTCAGTGGGGAAACTTATGGCAAGTAGGCCATAGAGCGATCAGTAGTGGCGTGGATTGGAAGCGGGAATCGGTTGCCGCAGGTTCCAATAGTATCCCCGTCCAAAAAGATGTCGATAACACAGGATTGTACTTAACGGCACAGCAAAGAATTCATGATTTCACATTGGAAGGTGCAGTGCGTTCAGATAATCATTCTGAATATGATTGGAATACAACATGGCAAACTGGAGCGAGCTGGGAATTCCTTGATGGTTATCGTTTCATCGTTGCCTATGGAACAGCGTTCAAAGCTCCGACTTTGAGCCAACTTTATAGCCAATGGGGCAATGAAAGCCTTAAACCAGAAAAAAGTAAACAATGGGAAGGTGGTATTGAAGGATTGACAGGTCCACTGAATTGGCGTTTGTCTGTTTATCATAATGAAATTGAACAGTTGATAAATTTTACCAATGACCGTTATGAAAATATTGGTAAGGCTAAAATAAAAGGTGTTGAGTGGACGGGAACAATAGATACTGGCATATTCCAACATCAACTCACATTACAGTATGTTGATCCGCGTGATGGCAATGACCAGCAATTAACTCGCAGAGCTAAACAGCAAGTTAAATACCAATTAGACTGGGAAACTTTCAATGTTGATTGGGGGATAACTTATCAATATATTGGTAAGCGTTATGACCAAGATTATAGTGTGTTCCCTCCGAAAACAGTGAAATTGGCAGGTGTAAGTCTATGGGACATCAACGCCTCATATCCAATCACTGACCACCTTATAATTCGTGCTAAAATAGCTAATCTGTTTGATAAAAATTATGAGACAGCCTATGGCTATCGCACTCCAGGAAGAGAATACTACCTCACCGGCAGCTACAACTTCTGATTTAAATAAGACCGCCCGTCCAACGATTCTGGTTTTTGATTCCGGAGTGGGTGGTTTATCTGTCTATCAAGAGGTCCTACAGGTATTGCCGGAGCTCCACTATATATATGCTTTCGACAATGAAGCATTTCCTTACGGCGAAAAAACAGCTGAAGTGATTATCGAAAGGGTTGTTCATATTGTTGATATTATTCAAAAAAAACATCCTTTGGCAGTTGTTGTTATCGCTTGTAATACTGCCAGTACAGTCAGTTTACCCACTTTACGCGAACGCTTTCCCTTTCCTGTTGTTGGTGTTGTTCCTGCAATCAAACCAGCGGCAAAACTGAGTTGTAACCGTATTGTGGGCTTATTGGCGACACGTGCTACAGTGAATCGTGACTATACCAAAGAATTAATTACCCGATTCGCTACAGATTGTCAGGTACATTCAATAGGATCTGCTGAATTGGTAGAATTGGCTGAGAGGAAATTGCATGGCAATGATGTTCCACTAGAAGAGTTGGAAAAAATATTGAAGCCATGGCTGAGAATGAAAGAACCACCGGATACTGTTATTTTGGGTTGCACTCATTTTCCCCTGTTAGCAGAAGAACTCTCGCAAATTTTACCCGCTGGAACAAGATTAGTTGATTCAGGGGTTGCAATTGCTCGCCGAACGGCATGGTTGGTTAAAAATAAGGGTGATTTGTTTTTAACAACTGAAAATAACTTGGCTTATTGCACAAAAATAGAAGCAAATAGTGAAGCTTTGCGTCCCGTTTTACGTGAATATGGCTTCCCTGTGCTGAAAAAACTACCAATTTAAGTGAGATTTGCCGTAATAATCAGCTGTCGGTAATTTTTTTGAAAAAAACTCTTGTCAGCGGCGGAAAACACCCTATAATGCGCCACCACTGACCGACGATGCGCTGAGACAGGCCGCGGCGGGAAGTCGGAAAAGAGCGAAAATAAACGCTTGACTCCGGAGGCAAAAAGCGTAAGATACGCAGCCTCGCAACCCGGAAGCCACTTCCCGGTTGCCCCGCTCTTTAACAAGTTAATCAGACAATCTGTGTGGGCACTCGCAGGACTGTATCTCACGCCGCAAGGCGAAAAAGATTACCAAGTCTTGAAGAGTGAACAACAGTTAATTCATTACGAACTAACAGGATAATTCTTTGAGCATCAAACACTTTAATTGAAGAGTTTGATCATGGCTCAGATTGAACGCTGGCGGCAGGCCTAACACATGCAAGTCGAGCGGCAGCGGGAAGAAGCGTGCTTCTTTGCCGGCGAGCGGCGGACGGGTGAGTAATGTCTGGGGATCTGCCCGATGGAGGGGGATAACCACTGGAAACGGTGGCTAATACCGCATGACCTCTTTTGAGCAAAGTGGGGGACCTTCGGGCCTCACGCCATCGGATGAACCCAGATGGGATTAGCTAGTAGGCGGGGTAATGGCCCACCTAGGCGACGATCCCTAGCTGGTCTGAGAGGATGACCAGCCACACTGGGACTGAGACACGGCCCAGACTCCTACGGGAGGCAGCAGTGGGGAATATTGCACAATGGGCGCAAGCCTGATGCAGCCATGCCGCGTGTATGAAGAAGGCCTTCGGGTTGTAAAGTACTTTCAGCGGGGAGGAAGGCGTAAGCGTTAATACGGCTTACGATTGACGTTACCCGCAGAAGAAGCACCGGCTAACTCCGTGCCAGCAGCCGCGGTAATACGGAGGGTGCAAGCGTTAATCGGAATTACTGGGCGTAAAGCGCACGCAGGCGGTCAATTAAGTTAGATGTGAAATCCCCGGGCTTAACCCGGGAACGGCATCTAAGACTGGTTGGCTAGAGTCTCGTAGAGGGGGGTAGAATTCCACGTGTAGCGGTGAAATGCGTAGAGATGTGGAGGAATATCGGTGGCGAAGGCGGCCCCCTGGACGAAGACTGACGCTCAGGTGCGAAAGCGTGGGGAGCAAACAGGATTAGATACCCTGGTAGTCCACGCTGTAAACGATGTCGATTTGGAGGTTGTGCCCTTGAGGCGTGGCTTCCGGAGCTAACGCGTTAAATCGACCGCCTGGGGAGTACGGCCGCAAGGTTAAAACTCAAATGAATTGACGGGGGCCCGCACAAGCGGTGGAGCATGTGGTTTAATTCGATGCAACGCGAAGAACCTTACCTACTCTTGACATCCAGCGAATCCTTTAGAGATAGAGGAGTGCCTTCGGGAACGCTGAGACAGGTGCTGCATGGCTGTCGTCAGCTCGTGTTGTGAAATGTTGGGTTAAGTCCCGCAACGAGCGCAACCCTTATCCTTTGTTGCCAGCACGTGATGGTGGGAACTCAAGGGAGACTGCCGGTGATAAACCGGAGGAAGGTGGGGATGACGTCAAGTCATCATGGCCCTTACGAGTAGGGCTACACACGTGCTACAATGGCAGATACAAAGAGAAGCGACCTCGCGAGAGCAAGCGGAACTCATAAAGTCTGTCGTAGTCCGGATTGGAGTCTGCAACTCGACTCCATGAAGTCGGAATCGCTAGTAATCGTAGATCAGAATGCTACGGTGAATACGTTCCCGGGCCTTGTACACACCGCCCGTCACACCATGGGAGTGGGTTGCAAAAGAAGTCGGTAGCTTAACCTTCGGGAGGGCGCTGACCACTTTGTGATTCATGACTGGGGTGAAGTCGTAACAAGGTAACCGTAGGGGAACCTGCGGTTGGATCACCTCCTTACCAAACGAGCGCAGTATTGTGAAGTGCTCACACAGATTGTCTGATGAAATGAAGAATGAGCAGCGTCTGCGAAGAAGACTTGATGTCCCCTTCGTCTAGAGGCCTAGGACACCGCCCTTTCACGGCGGTAACAGGGGTTCGAATCCCCTAGGGGACGCCACATTGCTCAGGCCCTGGGTGAAAGGCGGTGCCAACGGTATTGTTAAGCGCGGCTTGCGAGCCGGTTTAGCAATATTTGCTCTTTAACAATCTGGAACAAGCTGAAAATTTGAAACGGCCCGTGATTTTACATGAAATCACGGGTGAATCTCTCAAAAACTCCATCCGAAGACACCTTCGGGTTGTGAGGTTAAGCGAATAAGCGTACACGGTGGATGCCTAGGCAGTCAGAGGCGATGAAGGACGTGCTAATCTGCGAAAAGCGCCGGTAAGGGGATATGACCCGTTATAGCCGGCGATGTCCGAATGGGGAAACCCAGTGCAATCCGTTGCACTATCCTGCCCTGAATTCATAGGGGCAGGAAGCGAACCGGGGGAACTGAAACATCTCAGTACCCCGAGGAAAAGAAATCAACCGAGATTCCCCCAGTAGCGGCGAGCGAACGGGGAACAGCCCAGAACCAGCATCGGCCCGTGCATCAGTGGAAGCGCCTGGAAAGGCGCGCAGTAAAGGGTGATAGCCCCGTACACGAAGATGCCCAGGCCGTGAGTTCGATGAGTAGGGCGGGACACGTGGTATCCTGTCTGAACATGGGGGGACCATCCTCCAAGGCTAAATACTCCTGACTGACCGATAGTGAACCAGTACCGTGAGGGAAAGGCGAAAAGAACCCCGGCGAGGGGAGTGAAACAGAACCTGAAACCGTGTACGTACAAGCAGTGGGAGCCTTGATTTATCAGGGTGACTGCGTACCTTTTGTATAATGGGTCAGCGACTTATATTCTGTAGCAAGGTTAACCGTTTAGGGGAGCCGCAGGGAAACCGAGTCTTAACTGGGCGTTAAGTTGCAGGGTATAGACCCGAAACCCGGTGAGCTAGCCATGGGCAGGTTGAAGGTTGGGTAACACTAACTGGAGGACCGAACCGACTAATGTTGAAAAATTAGCGGATGACTTGTGGCTGGGGGTGAAAGGCCAATCAAACCGGGAGATAGCTGGTTCTCCCCGAAAGCTATTTAGGTAGCGCCTCGTGAACTCATCTTCGGGGGTAGAGCACTGTTTCGGCTAGGGGGTCATCCCGACTTACCAACCCGATGCAAACTGCGAATACCGAAGAATGTTATCACGGGAGACACACGGCGGGTGCTAACGTCCGTCGTGAAGAGGGAAACAACCCAGACCGCCAGCTAAGGTCCCCAAGTCATGGTTAAGTGGGAAACGAAGTGGGAAGGCTCAGACAGCCAGGATGTTGGCTTAGAAGCAGCCACCATTTAAAGAAAGCGTAATAGCTCACTGGTCGAGTCGGCCTGCGCGGAAGATGTAACGGGGCTAAACCATGCACCGAAGCTGCGGCAGCAACATGTCAATGTTGTTGGGTAGGGGAGCGTTCTGTAAGCCGTCGAAGGTGAACCGTGAGGTTTGCTGGAGGTATCAGAAGTGCGAATGCTGACATAAGTAACGATAAAGCGGGTGAAAAACCCGCTCGCCGGAAGACCAAGGGTTCCTGTCCAACGTTAATCGGGGCAGGGTGAGTCGACCCCTAAGGCGAGGCCGACAGGCGTAGTCGATGGGAAACAGGTTAATATTCCTGTACTCGGTGTGACTGCGAAGGGGGGACGGAGAAGGCTAGGCCAGCCGGGCGACGGTCGTCCCGGTGAAAGCGTGTAGGTGGGCGGTTTTGGTAAATCCGGACCGCTGATAACACTGAGGCGTGATAACGAGGCACTACGGTGCCGAAGTGGTTGATGCCCTGCTTCCAGGAAAAGCCTCTAAGCATCAGGTCACACAGAATCGTACCCCAAACCGACACAGGTGGTCAGGTAGAGAATACTCAGGCGCTTGAGAGAACTCGGGTGAAGGAACTAGGCAAAATGGTGCCGTAACTTCGGGAGAAGGCACGCTGGCGGTAGGTGAAGGGACACGCGCCCGGAGCCGAGGCCAGTCGCAGATACCAGCTGGCTGCAACTGTTTAATAAAAACACAGCACTGTGCAAACACGAAAGTGGACGTATACGGTGTGACGCCTGCCCGGTGCTGGAAGGTTAATTGATGGGGTTATCCTCCGGGAGACGCTCTTGATCGAAGCCCCAGTAAACGGCGGCCGTAACTATAACGGTCCTAAGGTAGCGAAATTCCTTGTCGGGTAAGTTCCGACCTGCACGAATGGCGTAATGATGGCCAGGCTGTCTCCACCCGAGACTCAGTGAAATTGAACTCGCTGTGAAGATGCAGTGTACCCGCGGCAAGACGGAAAGACCCCGTGAACCTTTACTATAGCTTGACACTGAACCTTGAGCCTTGATGTGTAGGATAGGTGGGAGGCTGTGAAGTGCGGACGCCAGTCTGCACGGAGCCATCCTTGAAATACCACCCTTGAATGTTTGATGTTCTAACGCCGGCCCGTTATCCGGGTCGCGGACAGTGTCTGGTGGGTAGTTTGACTGGGGCGGTCTCCTCCCAAAGCGTAACGGAGGAGCACGAAGGTTAGCTAATCACGGTCGGACATCGTGAGGTTAGTGCAAAGGCATAAGCTAGCTTGACTGCGAGAGTGACAGCTCGAGCAGGTACGAAAGTAGGTCTTAGTGATCCGGTGGTTCTGTATGGAAGGGCCATCGCTCAACGGATAAAAGGTACTCCGGGGATAACAGGCTGATACCGCCCAAGAGTTCATATCGACGGCGGTGTTTGGCACCTCGATGTCGGCTCATCACATCCTGGGGCTGAAGTAGGTCCCAAGGGTACGGCTGTTCGCCGTTTAAAGTGGTACGCGAGCTGGGTTTAGAACGTCGTGAGACAGTTCGGTCCCTATCTGCCGTGGGCGTTGGAAGATTGAAAGGGGCTGCTCCTAGTACGAGAGGACCGGAGTGGACGCACCACTGGTGTTCGGGTTGTCATGCCAATGGCATTGCCCGGTAGCTACGTGCGGAAAAGATAACCGCTGAAAGCATCTAAGCGGGAAACTTGCCTTGAGATGAGTCTTCCCTTGTCCCTTGAGGACACTGAAGGAACGTTCGAGACGAGGACGTGGATAGGCCGGGTGTGTAAGCGTAGCGATACGTTGAGCTAACCGGTACTAATGAACCGTGCGGCTTAACCTGACAACACCGAAGGTGTTTTGGCGGGTTGTTGAGAGAGAAGACGGGGTTCAGATGACAAGAAGCAGCTTGTTCGGGATTGAAAACAGGATTTGTCTGGCGGCAAGAGCGCGGTGGTCCCACCTGATCCCATGCCGAACTCAGCAGTGAAACGCCGTTGCGCCGATGGTAGTGTGGGGTCTCCCCATGTGAGAGTAGGGCACTGCCAGACAATTAGTTAACAGCCGTTGCCGGCACAAAAGGCAGCGCTTTTTATTTTAGCATTTGCTGATATGGCTCAGTTGGTAGAGCACACCCTTGGTAAGGGTGAGGTCCCCAGTTCGAATCTGGGTATCAGCACCATGAATAATATGTTCGGCAAATAAAACAGAATTTGCTTGGCGGCAATAGCGCGGCGGTCCCACCTGACCCCATGCCGAACTCAGCAGTGAAACGCCGTAGCGCCGATGGTAGTGTGGGGTCTCCCCATGCGAGAGTAGGGAACTGCCAAGCTTTAATATAGTCAAAAGGCCACTCAAATGAGTGGCCTTTTGCATTTCTAATTATTTAATATTTTCAATAAGATATAAATATTGGTTGACTGTGGTCTTATCTTTCAAATGTAGAGTCTGATAGACTACGACTAAATTATCTATTGAGCTTGAAGTGAATGTCTGCCCGTCAACCTACTGAACTAAAAGCGTTCAACACATTTGGCATTTCAGCTTGTGCTGATCATATCGCCACAGCAACCACTATTGAATCACTCTTATCTTTATGGCAAAAAGCACAGGGTAAAGACCAACCTATTTTATTGCTGGGAGGAGGAAGTAATGTCCTATTCACTGAAAATTTTAAAGGTACTGTGCTTCTAAATCGTATTCTTGGTATCAATATACAAGAATCGGACACAGCATGGCATATACACGTTGGTGCAGGTGAAAATTGGCATGAGCTGATCACCTATTTACTCAAGCAACAGGTTTATGGCTTGGAAAATTTAGCTTTAATACCTGGAAATGTAGGCTCTGCCCCTATTCAAAATATCGGGGCATATGGGATTGAGTTTAAGCATGTCTGTGAGTATGTCGATTTTATTGAATTGAAAACAGGTAACTCTACTCGCCTTATGAAAAATGAGTGTGAATTTGCATACAGAGACAGCATTTTCAAACATCAATATAAGGATGGTTATGCTATTACAGCTGTGGGACTGAATTTGAATAAAGCGTGGGAACCAATATTGACTTATGGTAGTTTAGCTCAATTCTCACGAGAAGATGTTACACCAGAACAAATATTTTATGCTGTGTGTGAAATGCGCCAGAGTAAATTACCAGATCCTGCAATAATGGGAAATGCAGGAAGTTTCTTCAAAAACCCAATCATATCCGTCGGGTTAGCACAAAAAATTAAATCTCAGTATCCACATTGCCCCCAATATCACCATAATGAAAATAGCGTAAAAACTGCTGCGGGTTGGCTAATCGATCAATGTAACTTGAAAGGCTATTCTATTGGTGATGCTGCAGTGCATACGCAGCAAGCATTGGTACTAATTAATAAAGGAAATGCAACGGGGAAAGATATTATTACTTTGGCTGCTTATGTGCGGAACAGGGTAGCGGAAAAATTTAATATCTTCTTAGAACCCGAGGTTCGCTTCATTGGTAGTAATGGGGAGATAGACGCAGTGGAGTGTATTTCATGAAAGATATTAGTATTCCGTTAAAATTAATTAAAATATTGTCTGATGGTGAGACTCATTCAGGACAGCAACTTGGCCAGGAATTGGGCATGAGTCGCGCAGGAATCAATAAACATATACAGACTATCCGTGAATGGGGAGTAGAAATTTTAACACTTCCAGGTAAAGGATATCGTTTTCCTGCTCCTATGAATCTTCTTGATAAAGAAATCATTGATAATTATCTTCCAAATGCTCATCTTGAAGTTATACCTGTTATTGATTCTACAAATCAATATTTGTTGGAGAAATTAGCCAAATTGAATTCAGGAGATTCTTGTGTTGCAGAATATCAGTATGCAGGTAGAGGACGTCGTGGTAGGCAGTGGGTTTCTGCGTTTGGCCGAAATTTATATTTGTCGATGTATTGGCGATTAGAACAAGGGCCATCGGCTGCAATTGGTTCAAGTCTGATAGTTGGAATAGTCATCGCAGAAGTTCTTAACCGTCAGGGAGCCGAAAGAGTAAAAGTAAAATGGCCAAATGATCTATATTTAGATGATAAAAAATTAGCGGGAATATTAGTTGAATTAACCGGAAGAACGGGAGATGCAGCTCATATTGTTATTGGGATAGGTATGAATATCTCGATGAGTAGTGAACAACAGAAATTAATTAACCAGCGGTGGACTAATTTACAGCAGGCGGGAATGGTGGTTGAGCGGAACAAATTGATTTCGGAAATCATTGTTGAGCTAAAAGAAGCACTGCTCCAATTTGAAAAAGAAGGGTTATCTTCTTTTATCCATCGATGGCTTAAATTAGATAATTTTATTAATCGCCCTGTGAAATTAATTATTGGCGAACAGGAAATTTTTGGTGTTGCCCGTGGAATTGATCAACAAGGGGCACTATTGCTTGATATTAATGGTGTTATTACATCTTATATGGGTGGTGAAATTTCTTTGAGGGGTTGTTGAAGGGGAAAGCCGGAAATGTTTCCGGCTGTTTATTTTATTTCCTTAGCCTGACGCTTTCAATCGAATGATTGGTTCCTTTTGTCATAATCAAGCTAGCACGTTCTCTAGTTGGTAAAATATTTTGCTGTAAGTTTAATCCATTAATTTCCCGCCAAATATTTGATGCGATTTTTATAGCTTCTTCTGTAGTCAGCTTAGAATAGTCGTGAAAATAAGAATCCGGATCGGAAAAAGCACCTTGCCGAAACTTAAGAAAACGGCTGATATACCATTGTTCGAGTAATTTATCTGATGCATCGACATAAATGGAAAAATCAACAAAATCAGAAACAAATACATGGTGTGGCTCGTGTGGATAATCCATGCCACTTTGTAGAACGTTTAAGCCTTCTAGGATCAGAATGTCAGGCCTTTCTATAATAATTTGTTCATTGGGAACAATATCATAGCTCAGATGAGAATATACTGGCGCACTGACCTTTTCACTCCCTGATTTTATATCAGCAACGAATTTTACCAGGTTACGCATATCATAGGATTCAGGAAATCCCTTTTTTTTCATTAAACCACGTTCATTTAACACACTATTAGAGTGCAAGAAACCGTCTGTAGTGACTAATTTAACACGGCGATGTTCAGGCCAGCGGCTTAATAATGCTTGTAATAAGCGTGCGGTAGTGCTTTTTCCAACCGCAACACTACCTGCGATACCAATTACGTAAGGAACTTTTTGTTCATCTGTTCCTAAAAATTGTTCAAGAACAGCTTGTCGCCGTAAATTGGAACTAATATAAAAATTAAGCAGGCGTGATAATGGAAGATAAATCTCGACTACTTCATCTATTGAGATTTCTTCATTAATCCCTTTTAAAGCAGCCACCTCTTCTTCTGTTAATGTTAAAGGTACTGAGTCACGCAATGTTGCCCAATGTTCACGATCAAATTGTAAATATGGAGTTGTCAAAAAAGATTCTTTGTTATTCATAAGCCAACATCTGCCTGTCTATGCAGGTTGGACAGGTTGTTGAAAACACCCGTATCCGACAAAAAATAAATCTCATCATATCGGTTGCGTTATCGCAGGCGTAGAATTTTTTATGATTTTAGTAATTTTTTTGATGGTAAATACAAAATCCTAAAAAATGTTCGAATTTCGAGGCTATTTTTTGGCAGTAATTTTTATTTTTTCAAAAAAAAGAATTTGGTGACGCAAATAATTTTCCAAAAATGATCAATAAATACATTTGTTGCTTTCTGCGCCGTAAAGCTTTTTGCTTATTATTTGAACTGAAACTATTGAGAAAATAATCGATATCATCAAAAGCGATTGTTTTGTGAGCGAAAGAATAAAAAAAACAATTTTTTTGTTGCATCGGGGGCCAACTCTACCTAAAATGCGCAGCACTTGATGCCGGCATAGCTCAGTTGGTAGAGCAACTGACTTGTAATCAGTAGGTCCCGAGTTCGACTCTTGGTGCCGGCACCATTAAAAATTTGGAAAGGTGGGGTTCCCGAGCGGCCAAAGGGAGCAGACTGTAAATCTGCCGTCACAGACTTCGAAGGTTCGAATCCTTCCCCCACCACCATTAACTAGTTTCCATCTTGAGTGTTCTGCTCGAGTTATACTCCAGACAAAACATTTGAGATACAAGATACAGCTGATTAAAGTCAGGTAGCCGAGTTCACGCGGGCATCGTATAATGGCTATTACCTCAGCCTTCCAAGCTGATGATGCGGGTTCGATTCCCGCTGCCCGCTCCAAGATGTGCTGATATAGCTCAGTTGGTAGAGCACACCCTTGGTAAGGGTGAGGTCGGCAGTTCGAATCTGCCTATCAGCACCACTTCATATGTTCTTATCTCCTGATTTTCTTCCTGTAAATATCTCGCAAGCAATTGCTTGGTTGATGTGGTGAAACCACCGATTCCGTGTCTTAGAGGGACAACCTAATGTCTAAAGAAAAGTTTGAACGTTCAAAACCGCACGTTAACGTTGGTACTATCGGCCACGTTGACCACGGTAAAACTACCCTGACTGCTGCAATCACCACCGTTTTGGCAAAAACCTACGGCGGTAGCGCTCGTGCATTCGACCAGATCGATAACGCACCCGAAGAAAAAGCGCGTGGTATCACCATCTCTACTTCTCACGTAGAATACGATACCCCTACTCGCCACTACGCACACGTTGACTGCCCAGGCCACGCCGACTATGTGAAAAACATGATCACCGGTGCTGCGCAGATGGACGGCGCGATTCTGGTCGTTGCTGCAACTGATGGCCCAATGCCACAGACTCGTGAGCACATCCTGCTGGGTCGTCAGGTAGGCGTTCCTTACATCATCGTGTTCCTGAACAAGTGTGACATGGTTGATGACGAAGAGCTGCTGGAACTGGTAGAAATGGAAGTCCGTGAGCTGCTGTCTCAGTACGATTTCCCAGGCGACGACACACCAATCATCCGTGGTTCTGCTCTGAAAGCGCTGGAAGGCGAAGCCGAGTGGGAAGCGAAAATCATTGAACTGGCAGAAGCCCTGGATTCTTATATCCCAGAGCCAGAGCGTGACATTGACAAGCCATTCCTGCTACCAATCGAAGACGTCTTCTCCATCTCCGGCCGCGGTACAGTAGTTACCGGCCGTGTTGAGCGTGGTATCGTTAAAGTGGGTGACGAAGTTGAAATCGTTGGTATCAAAGATACCACTAAAACAACGTGTACCGGCGTTGAAATGTTCCGTAAACTGCTGGACGAAGGCCGTGCAGGTGAGAACGTAGGTGTTCTGCTGCGTGGGACTAAGCGTGACGAAATCGAACGTGGTCAAGTATTGGCTAAACCAGGTTCAATCAAGCCACACACAACTTTCGAATCAGAAGTTTATATCCTGAGCAAAGATGAAGGTGGCCGTCATACTCCATTCTTCAAAGGTTACCGTCCACAGTTCTACTTCCGTACAACTGATGTAACCGGTACTATCGAACTGCCAGAAGGCGTAGAGATGGTCATGCCAGGTGACAACATCAACATGATCGTGACCCTGATTGCACCAATCGCAATGGACGAAGGTCTGCGTTTTGCAATCCGTGAAGGTGGTCGTACTGTAGGTGCTGGTGTTGTTGCTAAAGTAATTTCTTAATCTTTGATTATAAAAAGATTATAAAGAAAGGGGGGCTAAAGCTCCTCTTTTTTATTTTAAGCCGCCGCTATTGGTGGTTTTTTTGATCTAAAAACAAACAAAAACAATAATTGAAATGAGATTAATTTCTATTTACTATTCTACGATAACGCTTGTTGCATAAGCATGATTATTTTTATTTAGGCATGCTTATTTAATTAGTCTAAACAGTTATCAAGTATATAAATAGTTAGAAGAGTGCTTCCATGTATGTCTGTCTCTGCAATGCGATAAGTGACAAAACGATACGTGATGCTGTGCATCAGCGACATGTTCGTTCTATCAGGGAATTAAGAAACTTTGTTCCTATAGGAAGTGATTGTGGGAAATGTATACGGCAAGCTCGTGAGATAATAAATGAGGAGATAGCCTTACTGCCTCCAATGAATAATGTTGCTTAAATAGAAAACAATTTACTTGCAATTACTCTGCTAAATTAGTACTACATTATAGTAACTGGAAGCGGAGGAACTTGTTATGAAAGGTGATAAAAAAACAATTGCATATCTGAACAAACTTCTTGGTAATGAACTTGTCGCTATTAATCAGTACTTTCTTCATGCTCGGATGTTTAAAAATTGGGGATTAATGCGTTTAAATGAGGTCGAATATCACGAATCTATTGATGAGATGAAGCACGCTGATAAATTTATTGAGCGTATTCTCTTTTTAGAAGGTGTGCCAAACCTACAGGACTTGGGGAAACTTAATATCGGAGAAGATGTAGGAGAAATGCTACAATCGGATCTGGAATTAGAGTTATGTGGTGCGAAGGATCTCAGGGAAGCAATCGCATATGCCGATTCAGTCCATGATTATGTCAGCAGGGATTTGATGATAGAGGTACTTGCTGATGAAGAAAATCACATAGATTGGCTGGAAACTCAACTTGAACTCATTACTCGAATTGGAATACAGAATTATATTCAATCTCAGCTCACTGAAGAAGAATAGCCATATTTTTGCCGCCCTATAATTTGATGTATATAGGGCGCTTTTCTTCTATCTCCCTTCTTCTTTCTCTCTTTAATAAGCTCTTTTTTGAATAGATTTCATCCTTAATCTTGCTTTGTGGGTAAATTCACGTATAATACGCGGGATTACCTACATAGTAGGGCTGATTTATAATCAGTAATGTGTGGTGAATGCCACCATTTAAAATACTCCCGATATGGGGGTTACACATTGAACGATTACACTTCCCCGTCAATCGAAATGGGTGAGAGGAGTAATTATTTACGTTTATAAAATAGTTGGAGCTCTGGTCTCATGCAGAACCAAAGAATCCGTATACGCCTGAAAGCATTTGATCATCGTTTGATTGATCAATCAACTGCGGAAATCGTAGAGACCGCTAAGCGCACTGGTGCGCAGGTTCGTGGTCCGATCCCGCTGCCGACTCGTAAAGAGCGTTTTACCGTTCTGATTTCTCCGCACGTTAACAAAGATGCGCGTGATCAATACGAAATTCGCACTCACAAACGTCTGGTTGACATCGTTGAGCCAACCGAGAAAACCGTTGATGCTCTGATGCGTCTGGATCTGGCTGCCGGTGTAGACGTGCAGATCAGCCTGGGTTAATCAGGTCATTGAACGATTGAGAGGTTGAAACAATGATTGGTTTAGTCGGTAAAAAAGTGGGTATGACTCGCATCTTCACTGAAGATGGCGTTTCAATTCCTGTAACTGTTATCGAAATCGAAAATAACCGTGTAACTCAAGTTAAAAGCAAAGAGACTGACGGTTATAGTGCAATTCAGGTAACTACTGGTAGCAAAAAAGCTAACCGTGTTAATAAATCTGAAGCAGGTCATTTCGCTAAAGCTGGTGTTGAAGCTGGCCGTATCCTGCGTGAATTCCGTCTATCAGAAGGCGATACAGAATTTACGGTAGGTCAAAGTATTAGCGTTGAAATTTTCGCTGACGTTAAAAAAGTCGACGTTACTGGTACATCTAAAGGTAAAGGTTTCGCTGGTACTGTTAAGCGCTGGAACTTCCGTACTCAAGATGCTACCCATGGTAACTCCTTGTCTCACCGTGTTCCGGGTTCTATCGGTCAGAACCAGACTCCGGGCAAGGTATTTAAAGGCAAGAAAATGGCAGGCCAACTGGGTAATGAGCGTGTAACCGTTCAGAGCTTAGATGTAGTACGTGTTGACGCTGAGCGTAACCTGCTGCTGGTCAAAGGTGCTGTTCCAGGTGCAACGAACAGTAACCTGATCGTAAAACCGGCTGTCAAGGCGTAACGTCGAGGAGATAGGAATGGAATTGGTAATGAAAGACGCGCAAAGCGCGCTGACTGTTTCCGAAACTACCTTCGGGCGTGATTTCAATGAAGCGCTTGTGCATCAAGTAGTTGTTGCGTATGCAGCTGGTGCTCGTCAAGGTACTCGTGCTCAGAAAACTCGTGCTGAAGTCTCTGGTTCAGGTAAAAAACCATGGCGTCAGAAAGGCACTGGCCGTGCGCGTTCTGGTTCTATTAAGAGTCCAATTTGGCGCTCTGGTGGTGTAACTTTCGCAGCGAAGCCACAGGACCACAGTCAAAAAGTTAATAAAAAGATGTACCGCGGTGCTCTGAAAAGCATCCTGTCAGAATTGGTACGTCAAGAACGTCTGATCGTTGTCGAGAAATTCTCTGTTGAAGCACCTAAGACTAAGTTGCTGGTACAGAAATTGAAAGAAATGGCTCTGGAAGACGTGCTGATCGTCACTGGCGACGTTGATGAGAACTTGTTCTTAGCAGCTCGTAACCTGTATAAGGTTGATGTTCGTGATACAGCAGGTATCGATCCAGTAAGCCTGATCGCCTTCGACAAAGTGGTTATGACTGCTGAAGCTGTGAAGCAAGTTGAGGAGATGCTGGCATGATCCGTGAAGAACGTCTGCTGAAAGTACTGCGCGCGCCGCACGTATCTGAAAAAGCTTCTACAGCGATGGAAAAAACCAACACCATCGTTCTCAAAGTTGCGAAAGACGCGACTAAAGCAGAGATCAAAGCTGCCGTACAGAAACTGTTTGAAGTTGAAGTTGAAGGTGTAAACACTTTGCTGGCTAAAGGTAAAGTGAAACGCCACGGTCAGCGTATTGGTCGTCGTAGCGACTGGAAAAAAGCTTACGTCACCCTGAAAGAAGGCCAGAATCTGGACTTCGTTGGCGGCGCTGAGTAAGTCGGAGGAGTAAAAACAATGGCAATTGTTAAATGTAAACCTACGTCTCCGGGCCGTCGCCACGTTGTTAAAGTGGTTAACCCTGAGCTGCATAAGGGTAAGCCTTATGCTCCGTTGTTAGAAAAAAACAACAAAACCGGTGGTCGTAACAACAATGGTCGTATTACCACTCGTCATATCGGTGGCGGCCATAAACAGCACTATCGTCTGATTGACTTCAAACGTAATAAAGACGGTATCCCTGCTGTTGTTGAACGTCTGGAATATGATCCAAACCGTTCAGCGAATATCGCGCTGGTTCTATATAAAGACGGTGAGCGTCGTTATATCCTTGCGCCTAAAGGCCTGAAAGCGGGTGATCAAATTCAGTCCGGTGCTGATTCAGCAATTAAGGCTGGTAATGCTCTGCCAATGCGCAATATCCCGGTTGGTTCTACTGTTCACAACATAGAAATGAAACCAGGTAAAGGTGGTCAGCTGGCTCGTTCAGCAGGTGCTTATGCTCAGATTGTTGCACGTGATGGTTCTTATGTAACTTTGCGTCTGCGTTCTGGTGAAATGCGTAAAGTATTGTCCGACTGCCGCGCTACTTTAGGCGAAGTTGGTAACGCAGAACATATGTTGCGCGTTCTGGGTAAAGCCGGTGCAAGCCGCTGGCGTGGTATTCGTCCTACCGTTCGTGGTACGGCGATGAACCCAGTAGACCATCCACATGGTGGTGGTGAAGGTCGTAACTTTGGTAAACACCCTGTAACTCCATGGGGAATCCAGACCAAAGGTAAGAAGACCCGTAGCAACAAACGTACTGATAAATATATCGTACGTCGCCGTTCTAAAAAATAATTAGAGGATAAACCATGCCACGTTCTCTCAAGAAAGGTCCATTTATTGACCTGCACTTGCTGAAGAAGGTAGAGAAAGCGGTGGAAAGCGGAGACAAAAAGCCTATTAAGACTTGGTCCCGTCGTTCAACGATCTTTCCTAACATGATCGGTTTGACCATCGCTGTCCATAATGGTCGTCAGCATGTTCCAGTTTTTGTTTCCGACGAAATGGTTGGTCATAAACTGGGTGAATTCGCGCCGACCCGTACTTATCGCGGCCATGCGGCCGATAAAAAGGCTAAAAAGCGCTAAGGTAGGAGGAAGAGATGGAAACTATCGCTAAACATCGCCACGCTCGTTCTTCTGCTCAGAAGGTTCGTCTCGTGGCTGACCTGATCCGCGGTAAGAAAGTGTCGCAAGCTCTGGAAACTCTGACCTATACCAACAAGAAAGCTGCTGGTTTAGTGAAGAAAGTACTCGAGTCTGCTATTGCTAACGCAGAACACAACGATGGCGCTGACATCGATGATCTGAAAGTCGCGAAGATTTTCGTAGACGAAGGCCCGACCATGAAGCGTATTATGCCTCGTGCCAAAGGCCGTGCAGATCGTATCCTGAAGCGCACCAGCCACATTACTGTGGTTGTGTCCGATCGCTGAGACTCTGGAGACTAGCAATGGGTCAGAAAGTACATCCTAATGGTATTCGTCTGGGGATTGTCAAACCTTGGAACTCTACCTGGTATGCGAATACCAAAGAATTCGCTGACAACCTAGACAGCGACTTTAAAGTTCGCCAGTACTTGAATAAAGAACTGGTTAAAGCATCTATTTCACGTATTGTTATCGAACGTCCTGCGAAAAGCATCCGTGTGACTATTCACACTGCTCGCCCGGGTATTGTAATCGGTAAAAAAGGTGAAGACGTTGAAAAACTGCGTAAGGCTGTAGCGGATATCGCTGGCGTTCCTGCGCAGATTAATATTGCCGAAGTGCGTAAACCTGAACTGGACGCAAAATTGGTTGCTGACAGCATCACTTCACAGTTGGAACGTCGTGTTATGTTCCGCCGTGCGATGAAACGTGCTGTACAGAACGCGATGCGTCTGGGCGCTAAAGGTATAAAAGTGGAAGTCAGTGGCCGTCTGGGCGGTGCTGAAATCGCGCGTACTGAATGGTATCGTGAAGGTCGTGTACCTCTGCACACTCTGCGTGCAGACATCGACTACAATACTTCTGAGGCGCACACCACCTATGGTGTAATCGGCGTTAAGGTATGGATCTTCAAAGGTGAGATTCTGGGTGGTATGGCTGCAGTTGAACAGGCGGAAAAACCGGCTGCTCAACCTAAAAAGCAGCAGCGTAAAGGCCGCAAGTAAGGAGAGTCGCTGATGTTACAACCAAAGCGTACAAAATTCCGCAAAGTGCACAAAGGCCGTAACCGTGGTCTGGCTGCAGGTGCGGATGTTAGCTTCGGCACTTTCGGTCTGAAAGCTGTGGGCCGTGGTCGTCTGACTGCTCGTCAGATCGAAGCGGCACGTCGTGCTATGACCCGTGCAATTAAGCGTCAAGGTAAAATCTGGATCCGTGTATTCCCAGACAAGCCTATCACCGAAAAGCCACTCGAAGTGCGTATGGGTAAAGGTAAAGGTAACGTAGAATATTGGGTTGCCTTGATCCAGCCCGGTAAAGTTCTGTATGAAATGGACGGTGTGCCTGAAGAGCTGGCTCGTGAAGCATTCAAGCTGGCAGCAGCGAAACTGCCTATCAAAACCACCTTTGTTACTAAGACGGTGATGTAATGAAAGCACAAGAGCTGCGCGAAAAAAGCGTTGAAGAGCTGAACACTGAGCTGCTGAACCTGTTACGTGAACAATTTAATCTGCGTATGCAGGCGGCAAGTGGCCAGCTGCAACAGTCTCACCTGTTGAAACAAGTGCGTCGTAATATTGCACGTGTTAAGACTTTACTGACTGAGAAGGCGGGTGCGTAATGACCGATAAAATCCGTACTCTGCAAGGTCGTGTTGTAAGCGATAAAATGGAAAAATCCATTGTTGTTGCTATTGAACGTAAGGTGAAACATCCACTGTATGGTAAATTCATCAAGCGTACGACCAAACTGCACGTACATGACGAGAACAATGAATGTGGAATTGGTGATGTAGTGGAAATCCGCGAAACCCGTCCACTGTCTAAGACTAAATCTTGGACTTTAGTTCGCGTTGTAGAAAAAGCGGTTCTATAATAGATCGCTGTATCGTATAAAATAAACGGCTCAAAAAATAACGGGGCCGTTTATTTTTCTGTCCATCGCGAAGATGTGGTGTTATAATGCCGCGCCCTCGTAGTATGGGATATTGAAACGGCCTCTTTAAAAATAAAGTGGCTCAGTAGTAGTTGACATTTAGCGGAGCACTAAAATGATCCAAGAACAGACTATGCTGAACGTGGCCGACAACTCCGGTGCACGTCGCGTAATGTGTATCAAGGTTCTAGGTGGCTCGCACCGTCGCTACGCACATGTCGGTGACATCATTAAAATCACTATCAAGGAAGCAATTCCTCGTGGCAAAGTGAAAAAAGGTGATGTCCTGAAAGCGGTAGTGGTGCGCACCAAGAAGGGTGTTCGTCGCCCGGACGGTTCTGTCATTCGCTTCGATAGCAACGCTTGTGTATTGTTGAACAACAATAGTGAGCAAGTTATCGGTACGCGTATTTTTGGGCCGGTAACTCGTGAACTGCGTAATGAAAAGTTCATGAAAATTATCTCTCTGGCACCTGAAGTACTCTAAGGAGCAGGCAATGGCAGCGAAAATCCGTCGTGATGACGAAATTATCGTGCTGACCGGTAAAGACAAAGGTAAGCGCGGTAAAGTAAAACAGGTTCTTTCTTCTGGTAAAGTTCTTGTTGAAGGTATCAACTTGGTTAAGAAACATCAGAAGCCAGTTCCGGCTCTGAACCAACCAGGTGGCATCGTTGAAAAAGAAGCAGCTATTAATGTTTCCAATGTTGCAATCTTTAACACAGCAACCGGCAAGGCTGACCGTGTAGGTTTTAGATTCGAAGACGGCAAAAAAGTACGTTTCTTCAAATCTAATAACGAAACTATCAAGTAATTTGGAGTATACGATGGCGAAACTGCATGATTACTACAAAGACGAGGTAGTCCAGAAACTGATGACTCAGTTTGGTTACCATTCTGTCATGCAAGTCCCTCGGGTCGAGAAGATCACCCTGAACATGGGTGTTGGTGAATCGATCGCTGACAAAAAACTGCTGGATAACGCAGCAGCTGACTTAACAGCAATCACTGGTCAGAAACCTTTGATCACCAAAGCTCGCAAATCAGTTGCAGGCTTCAAAATCCGTCAGGGCTATCCAATCGGCTGTAAAGTAACCCTGCGTGGAAAACGCATGTGGGAGTTCTTTGAGCGCCTGATTTCTATTGCTGTACCACGTATTCGTGACTTCCGTGGTTTGTCCGCTAAATCCTTCGATGGTCGTGGTAATTACAGCATGGGTGTTCGTGAGCAAATCATCTTCCCTGAAATCGATTACGATAAAGTGGATCGTGTACGTGGTTTGGATATTACTATCACCACTACTGCGAAATCTGATGATGAAGGCCGCGCACTGTTGGCTGCGTTTAACTTCCCGTTCCGCAAGTAAGGCAGGGTACTCATGGCTAAGCAATCAATGAAAGCGCGTGATGTAAAACGTGCGAAATTAGCTGAGAAATTCTTCGCAAAACGCGTTGAACTGAAAGCGATCATCTCTGATGTAAACGCATCCGATGAAGACCGTTGGAATGCTGTTCTCAAGCTGCAAACACTGCCACGTGATTCCAGCCCTTGCCGCCAGCGTAACCGCTGCCGTCAGACTGGGCGTCCGCATGCATTTTTGCGGAAGTTTGGGTTGAGCCGTATTAAAGTCCGTGAAGCCGCTATGCGCGGTGAAATTCCGGGCCTTAAAAAGGCTAGCTGGTAATTGTCACCAATTGAATCACGGGAGTAAAGACAGATGAGCATGCAAGATCCGATCGCGGATATGCTGACCCGTATCCGTAACGGTCAGGCCGCGAATAAAGTTGCGGTCACCATGCCTTCCTCCAAGCTGAAAGTGGCGATTGCCAACGTGCTGAAGGAAGAAGGTTATATTGAAGATTTTAAAATCGAAGGCGACATCAAGCCAGAACTGGAAGTGACACTGAAATACTTCCAAGGTAAGGCTGTTGTAGAAAGCATCCAGCGTGTAAGCCGCCCAAGTCTGCGCATCTATAAGAAAAAAGATGAGCTGCCACAAGTTATGGCTGGTTTGGGTATCGCTGTTGTTTCTACCTCTAAAGGTGTTATGACTGATCGTGCAGCTCGCCAAGCTGGTCTTGGTGGCGAGATTCTCTGCTACGTAGCTTAATTCGGGAGGAAAGAATGTCTCGTGTTGCAAAAGCACCCGTCGTCATTCCTGCCGGCGTAGAGGTTAAACTCAACGGTCAGGTTATTTCGATTAAGGGTAAAAACGGCGAATTAAGTCGTGAAATCCACAACGCAGTTGAAGTTACACATGCGGATAACCAACTGACTTTCGCTCCACGCGAAGGCTTTGCAGATGCTTGGGCTCAGGCAGGTACAACTCGTTCTCTGCTGAATGCAATGGTTATCGGTGTTAACGAAGGTTTCACTAAGAAGCTTCAACTGGTGGGTGTTGGTTACCGTGCAGCAGTTAAAGGCAACGCAGTTAGCTTGTCTTTAGGCTTCTCGCATCCGGTCGAGCATCAACTGCCAGTAGGCATCACTGCGGAATGCCCATCACAAACTGAAATCGTACTGAAAGGTGCCGATAAGCAGGTGATTGGTCAAGTTGCGGCAGATCTGCGTGCCTATCGTCGTCCTGAGCCATATAAAGGCAAGGGTGTTCGTTACGCCGATGAAGTCGTGCGTACCAAAGAGGCTAAGAAGAAGTAAGGTAACACTATGGATAAGAAAGCAGCTCGTATCCGTCGTGCGACCCGCGCACGCCGCAAGCTCCAGGAACTGGGTGCAACTCGCCTGGTGGTACATCGTACCCCTCGCCATATTTATGCGCAGGTTATCGCACCAAATGGTTCTGAAACTCTGGTGGCCGCTTCTACAACAGAAAAAGCTATCAGTGAACAACTGAAATTTACTGGAAACAAAGAAGCCGCAGCAGTAGTTGGTAAAATTGTTGCTGAACGTGCTCTGGAAAAAGGTATCATGAATGTATCCTTTGACCGTTCTGGTTTCCAATATCATGGTAGAGTCCAGGCACTGGCAGATGCTGCCCGTGAAGCTGGCCTTCAGTTCTAAGGTAGAGGTGTAAGATGGCTCACATCGAAAAACAAGCTGGCGAACTGCAGGAAAAGCTGATCGCGGTAAACCGCGTATCTAAAACCGTTAAAGGTGGCCGTATTTTCAGCTTTACCGCACTAACTGTAGTTGGTGATGGTAACGGTCGCGTTGGTTTTGGCTACGGTAAAGCACGCGAAGTTCCGGCAGCAATCCAGAAAGCGATGGAAAAAGCACGTCGCAATATGAAAATCGTCGCACTTAACAGCGGCACTTTATACCACCCAGTGAAAGGCTCTCACACCGGTTCTCGCGTGTTCATGCAGCCTGCTCACGAAGGTACAGGTATCATCGCCGGTGGTGCGATGCGTGCTGTTCTGGAAGTGGCTGGAGTTCGTAACGTTCTGGCTAAAACCTACGGTTCCACTAACCCGATCAACGTGGTTCGTGCAACTCTGGACGCTTTGGACAGCATGAAGTCTCCAGAAATGGTCGCAGCTAAGCGTGGCAAATCCGTCGAAGAAATTCTGGGGTAATGACCATGGCTAAGACTATTAAAATCACTCAAGTTCGCAGCTCAATTGGTCGTTTGCCTAAACACAAGGCAACTCTGACTGGCTTAGGTCTGCGTCGCATTGGTCATACTGTTGAACGTGAAGATACACCAGCTATTCGCGGTATGGTCAACTTGGTTTCCTATATGGTTAAAGTTGAGGAGTAACAGATGCGCTTAAATACTCTGTCTCCGGCTGAAGGTGCCAAGCACGCGTCTAAACGTGTAGGTCGTGGTATCGGCTCTGGTCTGGGTAAAACTGGCGGTCGTGGTCACAAAGGTCAGAAGTCTCGTTCTGGCGGTGGCGTTCGTCGCGGTTTCGAAGGCGGTCAGATGCCTTTGTATCGTCGTTTGCCAAAATTTGGTTTCACTTCACGTAAGGCAATGATCACTGCAGAAATTCGTCTGTCTGATTTTGCTCATGTTGAAGGCGATGTAATCGATCTGAATGCACTGAAAGCTGCTAACATTATTGGCCCTCAAATTGAATTCGCTAAAATAATGCTTTCTGGCGAAGTTAATCGTGCAGTAACTGTGCGTGGCTTGCGTGTTACTAAAGGCGCCCGCGCTGCAATTGAAGCTGCTGGCGGTAAAATTGAGGAATAAGTAACAGATGGCTAAACAACCAGGATTAGATTTTCAAAGTGCCAAAGGCGGATTAGGCGAGTTAAAACGCAGACTTTTGTTTGTCATTGGCGCTCTAATTGTTTTCCGTATTGGTTCTTTTATTCCAATCCCTGGTATTGATGCCGCTGTGCTTGCCAAATTGCTCGAGCAGCAAAGAGGCACCATCATTGAAATGTTTAATATGTTCTCTGGTGGTGCTTTAAGCCGTGCTTCTATCTTTGCACTGGGTATAATGCCGTATATTTCTGCATCTATCATTATCCAGTTGCTAACCGTTGTTAATCCTCGTTTAGCAGAGATTAAGAAGGAAGGGGAAGCTGGTCGTCGTAAGATTAGTCAGTACACCCGTTATGGCACATTAGTGCTGGCAATATTCCAGTCAATCGGTATTGCTACTGGGTTGCCGAATATGCCTGGAATGCAAGGGTTAGTTATTAATCCTGGTTTTGCATTCTATTTCACGGCTGTTGTAAGTCTGGTCACAGGAACTATGTTCTTGATGTGGCTAGGTGAGCAGATTACTGAACGAGGTATCGGAAACGGTATTTCAATCATAATCTTTGCTGGTATCGTTGCGGGTTTACCGCCTGCAATTGGTCACACCATCGAGCAAGCTCGGCAAGGCGATCTGCACTTCCTCCTGTTGCTGTTGGTTGCAGTATTAGTGTTTGCCGTGACTTTCTTCGTTGTTTTCATGGAGCGTGGTCAACGTCGTATCGTTGTTAACTATGCTAAACGTCAACAAGGTCGTAAAGTTTTCGCGGCGCAAAGTACGCATTTACCGTTGAAAGTGAATATGGCTGGGGTTATCCCCGCAATTTTTGCTTCCAGTATTATTTTGTTCCCTGGTACCATAGCCTCTTGGTTTGGTGGAGGTACAGGCTGGAACTGGTTGACAACTATTTCTATGTATTTGCAGCCAGGTCAACCGCTTTATGTGTTATTATACGCATCTGCAATCATCTTCTTCTGTTTCTTCTATACGGCTTTGGTATTCAATCCAAGAGAAACAGCAGATAACCTGAAGAAGTCCGGTGCATTCGTACCAGGAATTCGTCCGGGAGAGCAAACGGCTAGGTATATCGATAAAGTAATGACTCGTCTAACCTTAGTTGGTGCGTTATATATTACTTTTATCTGCTTAATCCCGGAGTTCATGCGTGACGCGATGAAAGTTCCATTCTATTTTGGTGGTACTTCCCTACTGATTGTAGTTGTCGTTATCATGGACTTTATGGCTCAAGTGCAAACTCTAATGATGTCGAGTCAGTATGAGTCTGCATTGAAGAAGGCAAACCTGAAAGGATATAACCGCTAATGGTTTGCTTGAGAAGTTACGGAGAGTAAAAATGAAAGTTCGTGCTTCCGTCAAGAAATTATGCCGCAACTGCAAAATAGTTAAACGTAACGGTATCGTTCGTGTAATTTGCAGTGCAGAGCCTAAGCATAAACAGCGCCAAGGCTAATTAATCGCATATTTTTCTTGCAAAGTTGGGTTGAGCTGGCTAAATTAGCCAGCCAATCTTTTTATCTGACAGCAACATTATTTGAGTATCCTGAAAACGGGCTTTTCAGAATGGTGTTGCGGTGAATAAATATTGTAGGAGTGCATAGTGGCCCGTATAGCAGGCATTAACATTCCTGATCAGAAACATACCGTAATCGCGTTAACCTCGATTTACGGTATCGGCAAAACCCGTTCACAGGCTATCTGTGAAGCAACAGGTATTGCTGAAAATGTTAAGATCAGTGAGCTGTCTGAAGAGCAAATTGACAAGCTGCGTGACGAAGTTGCTAAATACGTTGTAGAAGGTGATTTGCGTCGTGAAGTAACCCTGAGTATCAAACGTCTGATGGATCTTGGTTGCTATCGTGGTTTGCGTCATCGTCGTGGTCTGCCAGTTCGCGGTCAGCGTACTAAGACCAATGCACGTACCCGTAAGGGTCCGCGTAAACCGATCAAGAAATAATCGGGGTATTGAATAATGGCAAAAGCACCTATTCGTGCACGTAAGCGTGTAAGAAAACAAGTCTCTGACGGTGTGGCTCATATCCATGCTTCTTTCAACAACACCATCGTTACTATTACTGATCGTCAGGGTAATGCGCTGGGTTGGGCAACTGCCGGTGGTTCCGGTTTCCGTGGTTCTCGTAAATCTACTCCGTTCGCGGCTCAGGTTGCAGCAGAACGCTGTGCTGAAGCAGTAAAAGAATACGGAATTAAGAACCTGGAAGTTATGGTTAAAGGACCTGGTCCTGGCCGTGAGTCGACTATCCGCGCATTAAATGCGGCTGGTTTCCGCATCACTAATATTACTGATGTGACTCCGATTCCTCATAACGGTTGTCGCCCACCGAAAAAACGTCGCGTTTAATACGTTTTCGTTTTTAGGATTGTTGGAGAAAGAAAATGGCAAGATATTTGGGTCCTAAGCTCAAGCTGAGCCGTCGCGAGGGTACAGACCTTTTCCTGAAGTCTGGCGTTCGCGCGATTGACACCAAGTGTAAATTAGAACAAGCACCAGGACAGCATGGCGCACGCAAACCGCGTCTGTCTGACTATGGTGTACAGTTACGTGAGAAACAAAAAGTTCGTCGTATTTACGGTGTTCTGGAACGTCAATTCCGTAACTATTATAAAGAAGCGACTCGTCTGAAAGGCAACACAGGTGAAAACCTGCTGAATTTGCTGGAAAGTCGCTTGGATAACGTCGTTTATCGTATGGGCTTTGGCGCGACTCGTGCTGAATCACGTCAAATGGTAAGCCATAAGGCTATCATGGTAAATGGTCGCGTTGTTAACATCGCTTCTTATCAGGTATCCCCGAATGACGTAGTCAGCGTTCGTGAAAAAGCGAAGAAGCAGGCTCGCATTAAAGCAGCCTTAGAGCTGGCTGAGCAGCGTGAGAAACCAACTTGGTTGGAAGTTGATGCTGCGAAGATGGAAGGTATGTTCAAGCGTATTCCTGAGCGTACTGATCTATCCGCTGACATTAACGAACACCTGATCGTCGAGCTTTACTCTAAGTAAAGCTTAGCACCAAAGAGAGGACACAATGCAGGGTTCTGTGACAGAGTTTCTAAAACCGCGCCTGGTAGATATCGAGCAAGTCAGTTCGACGCACGCCAAGGTGACCCTTGAGCCATTAGAGCGTGGCTTTGGCCATACTCTTGGCAACGCACTGCGCCGTATTCTGCTTTCGTCTATGCCGGGTTGTGCGGTGACTGAGGTTGAGATTGATGGTGTACTGCATGAGTACAGCACCAAAGAAGGTGTACAGGAAGATATCCTGGAGATTCTCCTCAATCTGAAAGGGCTGGCGGTGAAAGTTCAGGGTAAAGATGAAGTTATCCTTACCTTGAATAAATCTGGCATTGGCCCTGTGACTGCAGCCGACATCATCCATGATGGTGATGTCGAAATCGTCAAGCCGCAGCACGTAATCTGCCATCTGACTGACGAAAGCGCTTCCATTAGCATGCGTATTAAAGTTCAGCGCGGTCGAGGTTATGTGCCGGCTTCTGCCCGAATTCATTCGGAAGAAGATGAGCGTCCTATCGGTCGTTTGTTAGTAGATGCTTGCTATAGCCCAGTAGAGCGTATTGCCTACAATGTTGAAGCAGCTCGTGTAGAACAGCGTACTGACTTGGATAAGCTGGTTATCGAGATGGAGACTAACGGTACAATCGATCCTGAA
Organism: Xenorhabdus sp. XBWT; assembly: GCF_059072735.1. Classification (NCBI taxonomy): domain Bacteria; kingdom Pseudomonadati; phylum Pseudomonadota; class Gammaproteobacteria; order Enterobacterales; family Morganellaceae; genus Xenorhabdus; species Xenorhabdus sp. XBWT. The sequence goes on along the minus strand of NZ_CM180990.1, from coordinate 4,149,143 downwards.
GAGGCGATTCGCCGTGCAGCTACCATTCTGGCTGAACAACTGGAAGCTTTTGTTGATTTACGTGATGTACGTCAACCGGAAGTTAAAGAAGAGAAGCCAGAGTTTGATCCGATCCTGCTGCGCCCTGTTGACGATCTGGAATTGACTGTCCGCTCTGCTAACTGCCTTAAAGCAGAAGCTATCCACTACATCGGTGATCTGGTACAGCGTACCGAAGTTGAGTTACTTAAGACACCTAACTTGGGTAAAAAATCTCTTACTGAGATTAAAGACGTACTGGCTTCACGGGGACTTTCTCTGGGCATGCGTCTGGAAAACTGGCCACCGGCAAGTATTGCTGATGAATAACTAGATCACAGGTTAAGGTTTTACTGAGAAGGATAAGGTCATGCGCCATCGTAAGAGTGGTCGTCAATTGAACCGCAACAGCAGCCATCGCCAAGCTATGTTCCGCAACATGGCAGGTTCTTTGGTTCGTCATGAAATCATCAAGACGACTCTGCCTAAAGCGAAAGAACTGCGTCGCGTCGTTGAGCCGCTGATTACTCTTGCCAAGACCGACAGCGTAGCTAATCGTCGTCTGGCATTCGCCCGTACTCGTGATAACGAGATCGTGGCAAAACTGTTTAATGAACTGGGTCCGCGTTTTGCGAGCCGCGCTGGTGGTTACACTCGTATTTTGAAGTGTGGCTTCCGTGCTGGTGACAATGCACCGATGGCATACATCGAGCTTGTTGACCGCGCAGCTGAGTCTCAGACAGAAGCAGCATCTGCAGAGTAATCTGTAGAAGCGTAAAAGACCGGGTATTATCCCGGTTTTTTACTGCTCTTTAATTTTCTTCCTACATAATCTTCATCTTATTTTTCATTGAATAATCTGCAAATTTATCCTGTACGAGTGATCTCTTAATCTATTCTGATAGTATTGTTCTTACTTTCTATTCGATGGAGATATCTCATATGTATCGTATTGGTCAGTTGGCTAAATTAACAAGTGTTACACCTGATACTATCCGCTTTTATGAAAAGCAGGGCTTAATGCTCCATGGAGAAAGAACAGAGGGAGGTTATAGACTTTATACGGAACAAGACTTACAGAGATTGCGTTTTATCCGTTATGCAAAACAATTGGGTTTCACACTGGAAGCAATTATGGAATTATTGTCAATCAGAGTAGATCCCGAACACCACACATGTCAAGAATCGAAACAAATCGTTGATTCAAGATTGCAGGAAATTGAAAAAAAACTGTTGGAAATGCAAAAAATGCGTGATTCTCTGAAAATGCTGAGTGACGCGTGCTGTGGTAGTACGCATGTCAGCACATATTGTTCGATATTGGAGATTTTAGAAGAGGGAGCAACGAATAAATAATTTTTCTTTATTATTCTGTATGCTGAGAGTACAATTTGGCTGTTTATGATCAGTTAACGATCTGAACAACTTAATAATTTTATTAATCAATTACTTTTAGAGGCTATTATGACAACATATCGCCATAGAAAAGGCATTATTAAAGATAACGCTATAGAAGCTCTCCTGCACGATCCTTTATTTAGACAGAGAGTAGAAAAAAATAAGAAAGGTAAAGGAAGTTATAGCCGCAACGCTAAACATGGCAAAAGCGGTGGTTGGGAGGCCAATGATAATAATTTTCTCAAGTTGTTATCATTGGCCTTCTAACTTATTAAGTAAACTATGTTTAACGTGGATATTTTTAAAGGAAGAAAGGGCTAGGCTGGAAAAGTTTTTCCACTTCAGGAACGAATTTTTTATCAGTAATAAACATAATTACATGGTCACCTTGTTGAATGATACTGTAATCATTGGCAATAATGACTTCTTCACTACGGACAATCGCACCAATTGTTGTTCCAGATGGTAGTTTGATATCCCTTATCTTACGCCCAACTACTTTTGATGTATGTTCGTCACCGTGAGCTATCGCTTCGATAGCTTCAGCGACTCCTCGCCTTAATGAAAACACACTGACAATATCCGCTTTACGAACATGACCAAGTAATGCTGATACCGTAGCTTGCTGCGGGGAAATAGCAATATCAATGACCCCACCTTGTACTAAATCGACATATGCACTACGTTGAATAAGAACCATTGCTTTTTTGGCTCCCATTCGTTTTGCAAGCATGGCTGACATAATATTGGCTTCATCGTCATTTGTTAATGCAATAAAAACATCAACTTGTTCAATGTGTTCTTCAGCGAGTAATTCTTGGTCTGAAGCATCCCCATAAAACACAATGGTATTGTGCAATATTTCTGCTAGTTCTATAGCCCTTTCTTGGTTGTGCTCAATTAGCTTGACACTATAATCCTGCTCAAGCCGTAAGGCTAAGCCAGCTCCAACATTGCCTCCACCAACTATCATTATGCGCTTATACGGTTTTTCAAGTCGTTGCAATTCACTCATTACAGCCCTGATATGTTGTGATGCTGCAACAAAGAATACTTCATCTCCTGCTTCAATAATTGTCGAACCTTGTGGCCTGATTGGGTGGTCTTGACGAAATATTGCGGCAACTTTGCTATCAATATGTGGCATATGCTCTCGGAGTGATGATAAAGCATTACCAACTAAAGAGCCGCCATAATAGGCCTTGACTGCCACAATACTGACACGATCTTCTGCAAAATTAACGACTTGTAATGCACCAGGGTATTGAATCAATTTATAGATATAGTCAATTACCAATTGCTCAGGAGATATTAGATAATCAATAGGAATATCATCAGGCTGAAACAACTTTTCTGATTCTCGAATATACTCTGACGACCGTATCCTAGCGACTTTATTGGGTGTATTAAATAAAGAGTAAGCAATTTGACATGCGATCATATTGGTTTCATCTGAGTTTGTGACAGCTACCAGCATATCAGCGTCCTCAGCCCCTGCTTCCCTTAATACTCTGGGATGGGAGCCATGACCATTTACAACTCTGAGATCGAATTTATCCTGTAATTGGCGCAAACGATCTGTATCGGTATCAACGACAGTAATATCATTGTTTTCATCAACCAAATTCTCGGCTAATGTTCCACCAACTTGGCCTGCCCCCAGAATAATTATCTTCATAGCATTCTCTTCTTGATTCGAAGCCGTCTTCCTAATCTTGCTATTTTAGCAAAATTATCAAATCTTCCCGTTCATTTGGAACGAGAGAGGAATATTATTGCTTAGTTAGTCGAGCATAAAAGAAACCATCACCACCTGCTGCTTCTGGGATTATTTGTGTTCCTGATTTTTCGTGAATTTTTGTTTCTGGTAATTGAGCATCAGAATGACGCTCCAAAAATGATTGAATTTGCTCGCTATTTTCTTGAGGTAAGATTGAACAAGTTGCATAAACCAGAGTGCCATTTTTCTTTAAATATGGCCATACAGCATCAAGAATTTCAGATTGTAATGTAACTAATTGATCAATATCCTCATTGCGGCGTAGCCATTTTATATCAGGATGGCGGCGAATAACTCCTGTGGCAGAACATGGTGCATCTAGGAGAATACGATCAAATTGCTCACCTGCAGCCCATTCATGTGGAAGACGACCATCACCTGTTTTTACAACAGCATGTAAATTGAGTCGTTGTAAATTTTCTTTTACTCGTTTAACTCGTTGTTCATCAATATCGATAGCGAGAACCTTAGATTTTGGCGCTATTTCGAGAATATGGGTAGTTTTTCCACCAGGTGCAGCACAAAGATCTAATATAGATTCCCCGTTACATGGACTTAATAGTTCAGCACATCCCTGAGCAGAGCGATCCTGAATAGTTACCCATCCTTGATCAAACCCAGGTAGATAATTTACGGGGCAGGGATTTAGCAAACGAATGGCACTAGGATGATCTGTATCTAGTTCTGCTTCTATGTTAACGTTTTCTAATAAAGCGATATATTCATTAGCTGTATGATGAAGTTGGTTTACTCGTAACCACATAGGCGGTTTTTGGTTATTCGCATCGACTATAGTTTGCCAGTTTTGCGGATAAGCCTTTTGAATACGTTCTAGCAGCCACTTAGGATGTAAGTATTGACTGATATGACTATTTGCGCGTTCGACTAATTCTTGCTGTTGACGTTGAAATTGGCGAAGAACACCATTGATTAACCCTTTTAACTGTGGTCGTTTTAAGTTAATCGCTCCATTAACAGTTTCCGCAAGTGCCGCATGCGCAGGTATGCGAGTATAAATAAGCTGATATATTCCAACCATGATCAGGTAGTGGAAAATACGTTGTTTTCCTTTTAATGGTTTTGTCATTAGTTGACTAATAAACCACTCAAGCTGAGGTAATACTCTCATAATGCCAAAACAGAGTTCTTGGAGTAGAGTTTTATCTTTGTCAGAAACTTTTTGCTGGAGTTCTGGGATAACGGTGCTGAGAGATTGCCCTTGCTCCAGCACTTGAGTGATCGCTTTTGCAGCGATGCTTCGCAAGTTATATGTGTTTTTCATGATATGGTCAAAAAAGCTGATTGTTGCCTGTAGAATTAAAAATAGGAAGAAGCCCGTATGCTAAAAGCATACGGACAAAATTAATATCAGTTAATTTTGCTACCAGATGTAAACCATTCACGCCTGGAGTTTAAGAGGTCGGCTGCTGACATTGCTTTTTTACCAGGCGGTTGTAACTGAGTAATATTTAATATTCCATCTACAGTTGCAACTTGAATACCTTTTTTATCTGCTCTAATAATTGTTCCGGGAGCTTGAGTTGTTTTCTCTGTGATAACTGCTGCTTGCCAAATTTTAATAGGTTGATCATCGATTAAGAAGTAACTCATGGGCCAAGGATTGAAAGCTCGAATGCAACGTTCAAGTTGGATCGCTGGCAAATTCCAATCTACTTTTGCTTCATCCTTGCTTAGTTTTTCAGCGTAGGTTGCAAGAGTGTTATCCTGAATTTCAGGCTGATATTTTCCCGATATGATTAAATTTAAGGTATTTAGTAAAGCTTCAGGACCAATATCAGCAAGTTTTTCGTACAAACTGGCGCTGGTATCTTCTTTTGTAATTGGACAAACCGCCTTCAGTAGCATACTACCAGTATCAAGCCTCGCATCCATTTGCATGATTGTGATACCAGTTTCTTGGTCTCCAGCCCAAATTGAGCGCTGAATAGGTGCAGCTCCACGCCAGCGAGGTAACAAAGATCCGTGAACATTCAGGCATCCCAGACGTGGTATATCTAAAATAGCTTGGGGAAGAATCAATCCATATGCAACAACGATCATAATATCGGCTTGTTGCTCCATGAGCCACCGTTGGCTTTCTTCTGTTCGTAAGGTTTTTGGCTGAAAAACCGGAATACTTTGTTCTTCAGCCAATACCTTTACAGGACTTGGTGTCAGTTTTTTACCTCTTCCTGCCGGTTTGTCTGGTAGAGTGAGAACTCCGACAACGTTGTGTTGAGAGTTTAATAGAGCAGCCAAATGGTGAGCCGCGAAATCAGGGGTTCCGGCAAAAATAATACGTAAAGAATCAGACACTGTTATTTCCTGCAATGATAGAATTTATTTGTTCTTGGCTCTTAGTCGGTCAATTTTTTCAACTTTCTGGCGGATACGTTGGCGTTTCAACGGCGATAAATAATCGACAAAAAGTTTACCAACCAAGTGATCCATTTCATGTTGAATACAAATTGCGAGCAGACCATCGGCTTCCAATTCAAATAGCTGACCGTGATAATCCAACGCCTTAATTTTGACTTGTTCAAAACGAGGTACAAACCCACGTTGTTCAGGAACAGATAGGCAACCTTCTTCTATTCCTGTTTCACCAGATTCATTGACCAATTCTGGATTAATCAGCACAAGACGCTGTTCGCGATTTTCAGAGACATCAATGACAATAATTCTTTGATGAATGTCGACTTGTGTTGCTGCTAAGCCAATGCCTTCTTCTGCATACATCGTTTCAAACATATCATCAATGATACGCTGGATTTTTGCATCGACTTTTTCTACTGGCTTTGCAATAGTGCGAAGTCGCTCGTCTGGATAATGTAATACTTGTAAAACTGACATATATGTTTAGAACTGCATCCAAAAAGTGAGTGATAATGAGTGCCTATTCTAGACATTTCCCGTTTAGATTGACAGTATTGAACACAAATTAATCATGCTTGTGTTACTCTAAATCAAGTCAGGATGACGATTATGGAAGCGATGGAAATATGGTTGAGAATGAGAATGGTTTCTCACCTTTCAGTAGTAAAGGCAATTCCTATTATGGAGCGTTTGTTGCAAACGAACAATTATAGCGCAGCCTTTCTTAAAGAATGCGGTCTTTCATCTACTCAATGTCTGCAATTTATTAAGGCTAATCCTTCCACGCTAATTTCGTGTTTAAATTGGTTAGGACGGCCGGGTAATCATTTACTGACTTTTTCTCATCCCGCATATCCCCCTTTATTAAAGCAAATACATTCGCCACCTCTTCTGCTTTTTGTTGCAGGTGACATATCAGTTTTGTCCCAAAAACAAATATCAATGGTTGGTAGCAGGGCTGCGACATTCTATGGTGAAAAATGGGGAAAGATATTTGCTGGAGAGCTGTCTAAAAATAATTTGATAATAACTAGTGGGTTGGCAGTTGGTATTGATGGTATTTGTCATCAAGCTGCATTGGATTCAGGAGGAAAAACCATTGCTGTACTTGGAAGTGGTCTTGAAAATATTTATCCCAGTCGGCACCAGTCTTTGTCCCAGCGTATTAAAGAAAGCGGTGCGTTGGTTTCTGAGTTTTTTCCTGACACACCGCCTAAAGCTAAAAATTTCCCAAGACGAAATCGAATTATTAGTGGATTGAGCCTGGCTACTCTTATTGTAGAGGCCCATAAGAATAGCGGATCACTGATTACGGCCCGCTGTGCCCTTGAACAAGGAAGAGATATCTTTGTTCTACCGGGACCATTGGGTGTTCCTTCGAATGAGGGTAATCATTGGTTAATTAAGCAAGGTGCTTATTTGGCAACAAATGTGATGGATATAATGGAACATATTAATATTTCGTTTCAGTGGGTTAGTATCGAAGAAAAAAGAAAAGAAGAAGATAAACAATTTGAACAAACAGAGTTGCCATTTACAGACGTGCTGGTTAACGTAAGTAACGAAGTGACTCCTATTGATGTGATAGCCCAGAGTTCTTCCCTTCCTGTTGCAGAAGTAATGACCAAACTATTAGAGTTGGAACTTATGGGGAAAGTTGCTGCTGTTGCTGGTGGATATGTTTTAACTAATTGATAATAAAGATTTGTTATTTTAATGATATCAATCTCATAGTGGTTGATATTCTGTGGGTGAGATATGTCTAAGAAAGTTCCCTTTACTATAAAAGAAACAGAGTATTGTCCTGAGTGTGGCTCTGAGTTAGTGATCCGCAATGGAACTCATGGCCCATTTTATGCGTGTTCCAGTTACCCATCCTGCCATTATCTTCGTCCTTTAAAAGCTCAGAATGATGGGCATGTGGTTAAGGAATTGGATAGGAAAATATGCCCGAAATGTGGTTTTATTCTGGTTTTACGGCAGGGGCGTTATGGCATGTTCATTAGCTGTAGTCAGTATCCTGAATGTAGTCACACAGAATTGATTGATAAACCTGACGATACATCAATTAGTTGTCCTCAATGCCAGCAGGGAAAATTACTTCAGCGTAAGTCTCGTTTTGGTAAAACATTCCATTCTTGCAATCGCTACCCAGAGTGTCAGTTTACACTCAATAATAAGCCAATTTCAGGAGAATGTATGTTTTGTCACTACCCATTATTAATAGAAAAGCGCACTTCTCAAGGCGTAAAATTAATTTGTGCCAGTAAATTGTGTAGCAAGCAGCAATTCCATGAAATTGAGAGTAAAAATGAGTAACAAAATCGCCCCTGTATTTGATTCAATTGTCACGGCTTTGAAAGAAGAAAAAGTCATTGCCTATCCGACAGAAGCTGTTTTTGGATTGGGCTGTGACCCTGATAGTGAAAATGCTGTACAAGAATTATTAGCATTGAAAAATAGGTCTTGGGAAAAAGGATTAATCCTTATTGCTGATAATTATGGGCGGTTATGTCCTTATATTGATACAGAGCAGCTGAATGATGACCAGAAAGAAACCATATTTTCATTTTGGCCGGGGCCTGTGACATGGGTAATTCCAGCCAAAAAAACGACACCGAAATGGCTGACGGGTAAGTTTTCAACTTTGGCAGTTCGAGTGACGGATCATCCTTTAGTTAATCAACTATGTTCCCTGTATAAAAAACCTCTTGTTTCAACTAGTGCGAATTTAAGTGGATTAGAACCATGCCGGAGTATTGAAGAAGTGCGTCAGCAATTTGGGAACCGTATTCCAGTTCTGGAGGGAGAAGTAGGAGGACGTGAAAATCCATCAGAAATCAGAGATGCTTTAACTGGTAAATTATATCGGCAAGGATAGAAAATAATGGATAAATTCGCGGTTTTTGGTAACCCAATAGCACACAGTAAATCTCCTTATATTCATCGATTATTTGCTGAACAAACAGGAATCGATCATCAATACGGGCGGATACTTGCTCCGATCGAGTGTTTTGAACAGATTTTAGGCTGTTTTTTTGAGCAAGGGGGATTAGGTGGGAATATTACTGTTCCCTTCAAAGAAAGAGCCTATCAGATCTCTGATGAATTGACTGAACGGGCAAGGATTAGTGGAGCAGTTAATACTTTAAAGCGGATTGAGGGAAATCGGCTTCTTGGCGATAATACAGACGGTATAGGTTTGTTGGTGGATTTACAGAGACTTGATTTCCTCTCTCAGGGAAAAAATATTTTAATAATTGGAGCTGGAGGAGCGGCAAAAGGGGTAATATCTCCTTTGTTGTCATTAGGTTGTTCAGTCGCTATAACTAACCGTACCTTTGAGCGGGCACAAATCATCTCGAATAAATTTTCTCAACTAGGCAATATCTGGGCGATTGAAATCGCGTCCCTTACTTCTCCAGATTTTGACGTTATCATTAATGCAACAGCTTCCGGTCTTAATGGACAAGTTCCTGAAATATCACCGTTGGTTTTTCAAAACAATAGCGTCTGTTATGACATGTATTATCAACAAGGACTTACCCCTTTCCTTAATTTTGCTCATAAAAATGGCGCTTCTCGTTTAGCTGATGGTTTAGGCATGTTAGTCGGGCAGGCTGCGTATGCTTTTGAATTGTGGCATGGTGTATTTCCTGAAATAGAGCCTGTTTTATCTGTCTTAAGGAGAGAGTTACACGCATGAACCAATCAATTCAGTTTCCTGACCGTGAAGAGTGGAATGAAATAGAAAATAAGGTGCTATTTCCTGCGATGGTCGATGGTTTGCTGGTGGAGTGTATGATCAGCGCGGATACAATTATTATACGCTATGGTAAATCAAACCACCCACTCGAGCTGTTCCGTCAACATCGCTGGGATCTGGAGGAGGAATTCGAAACAGTTATTTTGAGTGGGAATGATGATCAGCAAGGACGTTATTATTTGCCTTCAGATTGTGCCGATAAATAATTATCTTTCCAGCGAGCGTAATTATTGGCGGAATAAAGTAGCTCTTCCAATTCTTCAGGTTTAAGTTTCCTTACCTGTTTGGCTGGGCTGCCTACATAAAGGTAGCCACTTTCTAATTTTTTCCTTGGAGGAATAAGACTGCCAGCTCCGATGACAACATCATCTTCAACAATTACACCATCAAGTAAAATAGAACCCATACCAACTAATACCCGATTTCCAATTGTACATCCATGCAACATCGCTTTATGGCCTACTGTGACATTTTCACCAATTATGAGAGGAAAACCATTTGGATTATCATGGGATTTATGAGTTACGTGCAAAACAGAGCTATCTTGAATGTTTGTGTGCGAACCAATTGATACATAATTTACATCTCCCCGGATTACTACAAGGGGCCAGATACTGACATCATCTGCCAATCTGACATCACCGATCACTACAGAAGAAGGGTCTAAAAAAACTTTTTGGCCAATTTGAGGATAAAAGTCTAGATATTGGCGTAATACAGTGGACATAAAAACCTCAACAGTAAAAATAAATAACAGTTAATGGAGATGTTATTGAGGAAAAGATCGCCATGCAATGAAAAAGTTTGTTTCAATATTAGTCTGTTCGGGTGGTTTTTATATCGATTGGTGCGAAAAATGTTCGTTTGAAAATAAAATTCAAAAAAACTCTTGTCAGCGGCGGGAAACGCCCTATAATGCGCCACCACTGACCGACGATGCGCTGAGACAGGCCGCGGCGGGAAGTCGGAAAAGAGCGAAAATAAACGCTTGACTCCGGAGGCAAAAAGCGTAAGATACGCAGCCTCGCAACCCGGAAGCCACTTCCCGGTTGCCCCGCTCTTTAACAAGTTAATCAGACAATCTGTGTGGGCACTCGCAGGACTGTATCTCACGCCGCAAGGCGAAAAAGATTACCAAGTCTTGAAGAGTGAACAACAGTTAATTCATTACGAACTAACAGGATAATTCTTTGAGCATCAAACACTTTAATTGAAGAGTTTGATCATGGCTCAGATTGAACGCTGGCGGCAGGCCTAACACATGCAAGTCGAGCGGCAGCGGGAAGAAGCGTGCTTCTTTGCCGGCGAGCGGCGGACGGGTGAGTAATGTCTGGGGATCTGCCCGATGGAGGGGGATAACCACTGGAAACGGTGGCTAATACCGCATGACCTCTTTTGAGCAAAGTGGGGGACCTTCGGGCCTCACGCCATCGGATGAACCCAGATGGGATTAGCTAGTAGGCGGGGTAATGGCCCACCTAGGCGACGATCCCTAGCTGGTCTGAGAGGATGACCAGCCACACTGGGACTGAGACACGGCCCAGACTCCTACGGGAGGCAGCAGTGGGGAATATTGCACAATGGGCGCAAGCCTGATGCAGCCATGCCGCGTGTATGAAGAAGGCCTTCGGGTTGTAAAGTACTTTCAGCGGGGAGGAAGGCGTAAGCGTTAATACGGCTTACGATTGACGTTACCCGCAGAAGAAGCACCGGCTAACTCCGTGCCAGCAGCCGCGGTAATACGGAGGGTGCAAGCGTTAATCGGAATTACTGGGCGTAAAGCGCACGCAGGCGGTCAATTAAGTTAGATGTGAAATCCCCGGGCTTAACCCGGGAACGGCATCTAAGACTGGTTGGCTAGAGTCTCGTAGAGGGGGGTAGAATTCCACGTGTAGCGGTGAAATGCGTAGAGATGTGGAGGAATATCGGTGGCGAAGGCGGCCCCCTGGACGAAGACTGACGCTCAGGTGCGAAAGCGTGGGGAGCAAACAGGATTAGATACCCTGGTAGTCCACGCTGTAAACGATGTCGATTTGGAGGTTGTGCCCTTGAGGCGTGGCTTCCGGAGCTAACGCGTTAAATCGACCGCCTGGGGAGTACGGCCGCAAGGTTAAAACTCAAATGAATTGACGGGGGCCCGCACAAGCGGTGGAGCATGTGGTTTAATTCGATGCAACGCGAAGAACCTTACCTACTCTTGACATCCAGCGAATCCTTTAGAGATAGAGGAGTGCCTTCGGGAACGCTGAGACAGGTGCTGCATGGCTGTCGTCAGCTCGTGTTGTGAAATGTTGGGTTAAGTCCCGCAACGAGCGCAACCCTTATCCTTTGTTGCCAGCACGTGATGGTGGGAACTCAAGGGAGACTGCCGGTGATAAACCGGAGGAAGGTGGGGATGACGTCAAGTCATCATGGCCCTTACGAGTAGGGCTACACACGTGCTACAATGGCAGATACAAAGAGAAGCGACCTCGCGAGAGCAAGCGGAACTCATAAAGTCTGTCGTAGTCCGGATTGGAGTCTGCAACTCGACTCCATGAAGTCGGAATCGCTAGTAATCGTAGATCAGAATGCTACGGTGAATACGTTCCCGGGCCTTGTACACACCGCCCGTCACACCATGGGAGTGGGTTGCAAAAGAAGTCGGTAGCTTAACCTTCGGGAGGGCGCTGACCACTTTGTGATTCATGACTGGGGTGAAGTCGTAACAAGGTAACCGTAGGGGAACCTGCGGTTGGATCACCTCCTTACCAAACGAGCGCAGTATTGTGAAGTGCTCACACAGATTGTCTGATGAAAGAAGAGACGGTATCGGCATAGGCTTGTAGCTCAGGTGGTTAGAGCGCACCCCTGATAAGGGTGAGGTCGGTGGTTCAAGTCCACTCAGGCCTACCAAAATCTTGCTTATCCCGCATTATAACCAGACTCGCTTATTGCAATAAGCTTCGCCTGTTTATGCCTTGGCTACGCAAGATGACTGTGCATCACGATATCCAAATGGGGCTATAGCTCAGCTGGGAGAGCGCCTGCCTTGCACGCAGGAGGTCAGCGGTTCGATCCCGCTTAGCTCCACCATATCTCTTCGCACGAATTGTCTGATTTCAGAACACATTGTTTGAGTGTGTTGTGAAATCTTTGCTCTTTAACAATCTGGAACAAGCTGAAAATTTGAAACGGCCCGTGATTTTACATGAAATCACGGGTGAATCTCTCAAAAACTCCATCCGAAGACACCTTCGGGTTGTGAGGTTAAGCGAATAAGCGTACACGGTGGATGCCTAGGCAGTCAGAGGCGATGAAGGACGTGCTAATCTGCGAAAAGCGCCGGTAAGGGGATATGACCCGTTATAGCCGGCGATGTCCGAATGGGGAAACCCAGTGCAATCCGTTGCACTATCCTGCCCTGAATTCATAGGGGCAGGAAGCGAACCGGGGGAACTGAAACATCTCAGTACCCCGAGGAAAAGAAATCAACCGAGATTCCCCCAGTAGCGGCGAGCGAACGGGGAACAGCCCAGAACCAGCATCGGCCCGTGCATCAGTGGAAGCGCCTGGAAAGGCGCGCAGTAAAGGGTGATAGCCCCGTACACGAAGATGCCCAGGCCGTGAGTTCGATGAGTAGGGCGGGACACGTGGTATCCTGTCTGAACATGGGGGGACCATCCTCCAAGGCTAAATACTCCTGACTGACCGATAGTGAACCAGTACCGTGAGGGAAAGGCGAAAAGAACCCCGGCGAGGGGAGTGAAACAGAACCTGAAACCGTGTACGTACAAGCAGTGGGAGCCTTGATTTATCAGGGTGACTGCGTACCTTTTGTATAATGGGTCAGCGACTTATATTCTGTAGCAAGGTTAACCGTTTAGGGGAGCCGCAGGGAAACCGAGTCTTAACTGGGCGTTAAGTTGCAGGGTATAGACCCGAAACCCGGTGAGCTAGCCATGGGCAGGTTGAAGGTTGGGTAACACTAACTGGAGGACCGAACCGACTAATGTTGAAAAATTAGCGGATGACTTGTGGCTGGGGGTGAAAGGCCAATCAAACCGGGAGATAGCTGGTTCTCCCCGAAAGCTATTTAGGTAGCGCCTCGTGAACTCATCTTCGGGGGTAGAGCACTGTTTCGGCTAGGGGGTCATCCCGACTTACCAACCCGATGCAAACTGCGAATACCGAAGAATGTTATCACGGGAGACACACGGCGGGTGCTAACGTCCGTCGTGAAGAGGGAAACAACCCAGACCGCCAGCTAAGGTCCCCAAGTCATGGTTAAGTGGGAAACGAAGTGGGAAGGCTCAGACAGCCAGGATGTTGGCTTAGAAGCAGCCACCATTTAAAGAAAGCGTAATAGCTCACTGGTCGAGTCGGCCTGCGCGGAAGATGTAACGGGGCTAAACCATGCACCGAAGCTGCGGCAGCAACATGTCAATGTTGTTGGGTAGGGGAGCGTTCTGTAAGCCGTCGAAGGTGAACCGTGAGGTTTGCTGGAGGTATCAGAAGTGCGAATGCTGACATAAGTAACGATAAAGCGGGTGAAAAACCCGCTCGCCGGAAGACCAAGGGTTCCTGTCCAACGTTAATCGGGGCAGGGTGAGTCGACCCCTAAGGCGAGGCCGACAGGCGTAGTCGATGGGAAACAGGTTAATATTCCTGTACTCGGTGTGACTGCGAAGGGGGGACGGAGAAGGCTAGGCCAGCCGGGCGACGGTCGTCCCGGTGAAAGCGTGTAGGTGGGCGGTTTTGGTAAATCCGGACCGCTGATAACACTGAGGCGTGATAACGAGGCACTACGGTGCCGAAGTGGTTGATGCCCTGCTTCCAGGAAAAGCCTCTAAGCATCAGGTCACACAGAATCGTACCCCAAACCGACACAGGTGGTCAGGTAGAGAATACTCAGGCGCTTGAGAGAACTCGGGTGAAGGAACTAGGCAAAATGGTGCCGTAACTTCGGGAGAAGGCACGCTGGCGGTAGGTGAAGGGACACGCGCCCGGAGCCGAGGCCAGTCGCAGATACCAGCTGGCTGCAACTGTTTAATAAAAACACAGCACTGTGCAAACACGAAAGTGGACGTATACGGTGTGACGCCTGCCCGGTGCTGGAAGGTTAATTGATGGGGTTATCCTCCGGGAGACGCTCTTGATCGAAGCCCCAGTAAACGGCGGCCGTAACTATAACGGTCCTAAGGTAGCGAAATTCCTTGTCGGGTAAGTTCCGACCTGCACGAATGGCGTAATGATGGCCAGGCTGTCTCCACCCGAGACTCAGTGAAATTGAACTCGCTGTGAAGATGCAGTGTACCCGCGGCAAGACGGAAAGACCCCGTGAACCTTTACTATAGCTTGACACTGAACCTTGAGCCTTGATGTGTAGGATAGGTGGGAGGCTGTGAAGTGCGGACGCCAGTCTGCACGGAGCCATCCTTGAAATACCACCCTTGAATGTTTGATGTTCTAACGCCGGCCCGTTATCCGGGTCGCGGACAGTGTCTGGTGGGTAGTTTGACTGGGGCGGTCTCCTCCCAAAGCGTAACGGAGGAGCACGAAGGTTAGCTAATCACGGTCGGACATCGTGAGGTTAGTGCAAAGGCATAAGCTAGCTTGACTGCGAGAGTGACAGCTCGAGCAGGTACGAAAGTAGGTCTTAGTGATCCGGTGGTTCTGTATGGAAGGGCCATCGCTCAACGGATAAAAGGTACTCCGGGGATAACAGGCTGATACCGCCCAAGAGTTCATATCGACGGCGGTGTTTGGCACCTCGATGTCGGCTCATCACATCCTGGGGCTGAAGTAGGTCCCAAGGGTACGGCTGTTCGCCGTTTAAAGTGGTACGCGAGCTGGGTTTAGAACGTCGTGAGACAGTTCGGTCCCTATCTGCCGTGGGCGTTGGAAGATTGAAAGGGGCTGCTCCTAGTACGAGAGGACCGGAGTGGACGCACCACTGGTGTTCGGGTTGTCATGCCAATGGCATTGCCCGGTAGCTACGTGCGGAAAAGATAACCGCTGAAAGCATCTAAGCGGGAAACTTGCCTTGAGATGAGTCTTCCCTTGTCCCTTGAGGACACTGAAGGAACGTTCGAGACGAGGACGTGGATAGGCCGGGTGTGTAAGCGTAGCGATACGTTGAGCTAACCGGTACTAATGAACCGTGCGGCTTAACCTGACAACACCGAAGGTGTTTTGGCGGGTTGTTGAGAGAGAAGACGGGGTTCAGATGACAAGAAGCAGCTTGTTCGGGATTGAAAACAGGATTTGTCTGGCGGCAAGAGCGCGGTGGTCCCACCTGATCCCATGCCGAACTCAGCAGTGAAACGCCGTTGCGCCGATGGTAGTGTGGGGTCTCCCCATGTGAGAGTAGGGCACTGCCAGACAATTAGTTAACAGCCGTTGCCGGCACAAAAGGCAGCGAGGCTAAAGAAATTCGGTGGTGCGGTAGTTCAGTTGGTTAGAATACCGGCCTGTCACGCCGGGGGTCGCGGGTTCGAGTCCCGTCCGCACCGCCACCGTATTTAGGGGCGTAGTTCAATTGGTAGAGCACCGGTCTCCAAAACCGGGTGTTGGGAGTTCGAGTCTCTCCGCCCCTGCCAGTTAACAACTAAGTAATAATTTATATAGCTTTCAGATTAATAGCCCAGCTAATTTTAGCTGGGTTTTTTCTTTTCTATTATTTACCGAGTAATTCTAAGAATTTTGCGTGAATGACCCTTCTGCCTACTCTATCTTCTCTCAAAGCCACTTTCAGGCAGTTATGGGCGCTTTTTCAACAGGAATTTTTAGTAACTGTTGGATAAGTGCTTGTTGGTCACTGTTTTGCAGCCATACTGCGTATAATGGTCGTTCTATCAGTTCGTTATTAGGTGAAGATACGAGTTTTGGATATTCTTCTTGCCAATGTATAGGCAGGAAGGTTGCTGCATTCACACTATCCAATAACTCTCTGGCAATATGTGCAGATGTGGTTGTGATGATAGGAGGATGATCATTTTTTAAGATCTGTTGTTCCTGATGATGAAAATCTGCACCCCATTCTAATTTGATGTAATTTTCAACACCTTTTTCAAGGCTATGTCGAGTTGTTGATAAAACAAGCTGAATATTACCGATTAACTGACTTTGGAACTCATCCATTTTTGGGGGTTCTGTAGTAATCAAGAGGTCTAATTCACGCGAATGCAATTGCTTGACCAGTGACTGACGTGTAGAAACCAGAGATTCAATCCTCGTTTCTTGATAGAGATGGTAAAACTTATTTAACCAAGATGTCAGATAACCTTCCCAAAGGGATGCTGTAGAGCCGATAGAGAGTTCGGTATGCTGAGCAACGTAATTGATTTCTTTCTTCGCTAACTGCCAAGTATTCATTAGCGATTCTGCATAGGGTACAAGACGTTCTCCGGCCGCAGTTAGGCGGATATTATTGCGATGCCGTGTGAATAAATTGGTACCCAACTGATTTTCTAGTTGACGGATCCGAAAGCTAACAGCGGATTGTGTTAGATAAAGCGATTCAGCTGCCCGACCAAAGTGACGAGTCTTACTGACTTCCAAAAAGGTTTTCAGTAATTCAGTGTCCACATGCATCTCCAATAGTTTTTGTCGTTAAGATTTAAATATTTTGTTTTACAGAATGTCAAGCCTCCCTAATACTCCGCGCCATAATTAGTATGACATCAGAGTTAGGAGTGTGTCAGATGGCTGAAAGCTTCATCACGACTAATCGTTTTTTTGATAATAAAAACTATCCGCGTGGATTTTCCCGTCATGGTGATTTCACCATCAAAGAAGCCCAATTATTAGAACGCTATGGTCATGCGTTTAATGAATTGGATCTTGGTAAACGTGAACCGCAAACAGAAGAAGAAAAACTGTTTGTTGCGGTTTGCCGCGGTGAACGAGCACCAGTAACAATAGAAGAAAAAATATGGACTAAGTATTTGACAAAAATCAGTCGTCCAAAACGTTTTCATACTCTTTCTGGCGGAAAACCGCAAATAGACTCAGCAGAGGACTATACCGATAATGATGATTAATACCATCATTGATATTAATGATCCATCAGGAGGGGCAAAATGCCCCTTTCTTATTTATCCAGCTTGTTTCTGTAGCTGAATAAGTAACCTATCCATACTTCGGTAGCTGAGTGCTTCCATAATATCTGGCTTTTCTATTCTTTTTTGTTCTTTTAAGTCTGCAATTGTACGAGAAACTTTGAGTATTCTATGCCAAGCTCGTATGGATAGCCCTAATTTCAATAAAGTATTTTCCAGAAAAACTGCATCTTCCATTTTCAATTTGCAAATATCTTCAGTTTGTTTGCTGTTGAGGGAAGCATTAATATGCCCGCACCGTTCAATTTGTATTTTTCTGGCCATTTGTACACGCTTTTTGACATCATGGCTACTTTCTCCATGTTTTGCTGATGAATGACTTAAAATGCCTGGAGGAAGCAGCGGAACTTCAATAGAAAGATCAAACCGATCTAAAAAAGGACCTGAAAGTTTAGAAAGGTAGCGTAGCACCTGTTGTGGGGTACTTCGGTTATGCAAACCTTGATGATAGCCTGTTGGGCTTGGGTTCATGGCAGCAATAAGTTGAACCATAGCGGGGAAACAGACTTTTGCCCTTGCTCGGGATATTACTATCTCACCGGACTCTAGTGGCTCACGTAAAGCATCAAGAACACTTCGGTTGAATTCGGGTAATTCGTCCAGAAATAATACCCCATTGTGTGCAAGGGAAATCTCTCCTGGCCTCGGTATTGAACCTCCACCTACTAAAGCTGCCATTGATGAACTATGATGAGGCGCCCTAAATGGGCGTGTATGCCATTTTTTTGGATTGACTGAATGTCCGACTAGGCTATTGATTGCAGCAACCTCCAGAGCTTCCTGATGCGTTAATGGGGGTAACAGGCTGCATAAACGGCGGGCAAGCATGGTTTTGCCAGTTCCCGGGGGACCAAGTAGTAAAAGATTATGACCGCCAGCGGCAGTGATCTCTAAAGCTCGTTTGGCTTGTTCCTGCCCAATAATATCCTGCATATCCAAAATAGATGGTTCAGTCTGTAATTCAATGGATGAAGGTGAGGCTAAGCTGGCATTTTTTTCTTTAAGGAAATGACAGATTTGAA
Source organism: Xenorhabdus sp. XBWT (assembly GCF_059072735.1). NCBI lineage: Bacteria > Pseudomonadati > Pseudomonadota > Gammaproteobacteria > Enterobacterales > Morganellaceae > Xenorhabdus > Xenorhabdus sp. XBWT. Next base: position 4,130,681 of record NZ_CM180990.1, on the reverse strand, counting down.
GTAAATGTTCTGCCATCAATGCTTCGTTTTGGGACAAAATAGCCAGTTCAGTGTTATTTTCTGAGGAGAGAATAAGTTGTCTTCCTGCCCCTTTGGCACTCAGTGCCGCAGGGATAGCTCCCATGACCCGCCGTATTTCGCCAGAAAGCGCTAATTCTCCTAAAAATTCGTAATTTTGGAGTTTATCTGTTGCGATTTGCTCTGATGCTGCCAATATCGCGATGGCAATAGGAAGATCATATCTTCCACCTTCTTTGGGGAGATCTGCGGGTGCCAAATTAACGGTGATCCTTTTGGGTGGATAGGTAAAACCACTGTTGAGAAGTGCACTTCTTACCCTATCTCTGGCTTCTTTCACTGTGGTTTCAGGTAAGCCAACGAGGGTCAGGCCGGGTAATCCATTACTGATATGCGCTTCTATTGTCACGATGGGGGAATCGATACCAATTGTTGCTCTGGTATGAATAATGGCAAGTGTCATGATGCTCTCCTTAGCAAGAAAGCTAATATCATGAATCGATAAAAAATAATAAAAAGTAGCCTTTTGTTATTTTGCGACGAGATTCGTAAATATATCTATTGTTATAGCTATCCTGACAGTTATTTTGTAATTCTATTTAAATAGTAACTTAATGTTATTTATGAATAATGAAATTGAACAAGATCTTGCTGATAAAGCAACATAGTCATATTTTCATGGCATAAGGGGTAAATTATTTTATCAGTTAAACATATAAATTTATCTTCTGTTATCTTCGGGTGTGTTTTGTTAATGATGATAACTATTAACAAACAAAATTGGTTTTAATTATGTTTTGTGTGATAACGTTAGTTAATAGACGATTAAATCGTTTTTTATAATTTTACTTATTAATTATTTTATTAAATAGATAGTTACTTGTTATTTCTGAGCGTAAAGCGAGAAAAATTCAGTGGATTTATCTGCTTTCTTATCTATCTAAATGAAAAGTATAAATAAAAATAATTTTGTTGCGAAAAAATAAAAATAATTATTGTCAACAATCATGGAAAGTGATAACTCTTAAATATACGTCAAGCATACGAGTTAAAACGAACAGTATTATGAATACTTTTGTCCTAGTGATTAGCCTAATTATTGAGAGTGTGGTGGTGATTATCCCACCGTGCGGGGCTGCACTTGGACGAAGGAAGGCTTAAACTAGAAAAACAGCCAGATTTCAAAAAACCCCGCACCGAAAGGAGCGGGGTTTTTTTTTGGCACTTTGGATAGACACATAAACATAACAAAGCATCACAACAACCAACCACAGGGTAAACATAACGGGAGATGGCAATGAACGGGGCACAGTCGGTTATAGAAGCGTTACGAGAGCAGGGGATTGAAAAAGTTTTCGGTTATCCTGGTGGAGCTATCATGCCAGTTTATGATGCGCTGTATGACGGAGGAATTGAGCATGTACTATGCCGTCATGAACAAGGGGCTGTTATGGCTGCAATCGGTTATGCAAGAGCAAGTGGTAAGCCGGGGGTCTGTATTGCAACATCAGGACCCGGTGCGACCAACTTAATCACTGGATTAGCTGATGCTTTGTTGGATTCTGTTCCTGTTGTTGCTATCACTGGTCAGGTGAGTTCTGAATTTATAGGAACGGATGCTTTTCAGGAGATTGATATTTTGGGAATGTCCCTTTCTTGTACAAAACATAGCTTTCTCATTGATTCGCTCGAAAGAATCCCCCAAGTTATGGCTGATGCTTTTACGATTGCCATGAGTGGTCGCCCGGGGCCTGTTCTGGTTGATTTACCGAAAGATATCCAATTAGCTCAAGGTGATTTTCCACCATATCTGGTATCGGAACCCCCAAAATTATCTCTTCCTAAACAAGAGCTTGAACAATCCTATCAACTGCTGGCATCGTCTAGTAAACCCGTTTTGTACGTGGGAGGAGGCGTTGGTATTGCTGGCGCAGTACCTGAATTGCGTCGTTTTGTTGCGGAAACAGGAATACCCGTTGTTTCCACATTGAAAGGTTTGGGGGCTGCGGATTGTGAACATGATTACTACTTAGGAATGTTGGGAATGCACGGCACCAAAGCCGCCAACTTAGCTGTTCAATCCTGTGATTTATTGATTGCTGTCGGTGCTCGTTTTGATGATCGTGTGACGGGGAAATTGAATACTTTTGCGCCTAATGCCAAAGTCATTCATTTAGATATTGATCCTTCTGAATTCAATAAATTACGTCAGTCCCATGTTTCATTATTGGGCGATTTAAAAACCTTGTTACCTCATTTACAGCAAACTTTATCGATCCAAAACTGGCAACAAGAAGTAAAACAATTAAAAAGCGAACATGTATGTTGTTACGACTATCAAGGTGAAAAAATTTACGCTCCATTGCTGCTGAAACAAGTTTCTGAGCGTGCGCCATCCAGCACCATAATCACAACCGATGTTGGGCAGCATCAGATGTGGACTGCTCAGCACATGACATTTAGCCAACCAGAGAATTTCATCACCTCAAGTGGATTGGGCACGATGGGGTTTGGTATTCCAGCCGCAATTGGCGCACAGATGGCTCGCCCGGAAGATATGGTTATCTGCATATCTGGTGACGGCTCTTTTATGATGAATGTTCAGGAGTTAGGCACGATCAAGCGCAAGCAGTTGCCAGTCAAGATGATCTTATTGGATAACCAGCGTCTGGGCATGGTTCGTCAGTGGCAGGAACTATTTTTTGAAGAACGTTATAGCGAAACGATCTTAACGGATAATCCCGATTTTCTGACGTTGGCACGCGCTTTTGATATTCCGGGGCAGCACATTACTGATAAATCACAAGTAGATGATGCCTTGGATGCTTTATTTAGCAGCGGGGGTGCATATTTATTACACGTATCCATTGATGAATTAGAGAATGTCTGGCCGTTGGTTCCACCAGGCGCAAGCAACGCAACCATGCTGGAGAAGTCATTATGATGCAACATCAACTTGCTATTCAGGCGAAATCTTGCCCTGAAATTTTAGAGCGAATTCTGAGAGTTACCCGTCATCGTGGATTTCAGGTATGTGCATTGAATATGGATCGTATAACAGATAGTGATAATGTAAGCATTGAACTCACAGTATCCAGCCAGCGTTCTGTCAATTTACTGTTTTCTCAGCTGATGAAATTAGTGGATGTTGCCAGAATCGAGATCAAACACAAAGAATCACAATTAATAAGCGCATAGGGCGCAATGAAAGGAAAACTGAGAATGACAAAGCAAGCTGATTATATTTGGTTCAATGGGGAAATGGTGCCTTGGGCAGATGCGAAAGTTCATGTTATGTCCCACGCCCTGCATTATGGCACTTCAGTGTTTGAAGGAGTTCGTTGCTATGACTCTCACAAGGGGCCAGTGGTTTTCCGTCATCGTGAACATATGCAGCGCTTGCATGACTCAGCAAAAATTTACCGTTTCCCTGTGAGCCAGAGTGTTGATGAGTTAATGGAAGCATGTCGTGCGACACTCCGTAAAAATAAATTAGTCAGTGCTTACATTCGCCCATTGGTATTTATTGGTGATGTCGGAATGGGGGTAAATCCTCCCGCAGGCTATAAAACCGATATTATTATTGCGGCTTTCCCTTGGGGAGCATATCTCGGGGAAGAAGCTTTGGATCAGGGCATTGATGCGATGGTTTCTTCATGGAATCGCGTAGCAGCAAATACGATCCCAACAGCTGCAAAAGCGGGGGGTAATTATCTTTCTTCTTTGTTGGTGGGAAGTGAAGCCCGACGTCATGGTTATCAGGAAGGTATTGCACTGGATGTGCATGGTTACATTTCAGAAGGAGCGGGTGAAAACTTATTTGAAGTGAAAGATGGAATTCTATTTACACCTCCATTCACTTCATCTGCCCTGCCTGGGATCACTCGTGATGCCATCATCAAATTGGCGAAAGATCTTGGTTTGGAAGTGCGTGAACAGACTCTTTCCCGTGAATCACTCTACTTGGCGGATGAAGTATTCATGACAGGGACAGCAGCGGAGATCACACCGGTTCGTAGCGTTGACGGTATTCAGGTTGGCATTGGCAAATGTGGCCCTATTACCAAAAAAATCCAAAACGCATTTTTTGGCCTGTTTGATGGCACGACAGAAGATAAATGGGGTTGGTTGGATCCAGTTAATCCTTAATAAAAATATAAAATTCCACAGGTGGTCGTTCCCCGCCTGTGCTGATTGCTGAAGTTAATTAGATAAGACAGATATGGGAGTAAAAACAATGCCTAAATACCGTTCTGCCACAACAACACATGGCCGTAATATGGCGGGAGCCCGCGCCTTATGGCGAGCGACAGGTATGACTGATGCTGATTTTGGGAAACCGATCATTGCAGTTGTTAACTCATTCACTCAGTTCGTGCCGGGGCACGTACATCTGCGCGATCTTGGCAAATTAGTGGCAGAAGAGATAGAGGCATCAGGAGGAGTTGCAAAAGAGTTCAATACGATTGCCGTTGATGATGGTATTGCGATGGGGCATGGCGGAATGCTTTATTCACTGCCTTCGCGTGAATTAATCGCTGACTCGGTAGAATATATGGTCAATGCCCACTGTGCTGATGCGATGGTCTGTATTTCTAACTGTGACAAAATTACACCGGGGATGCTGATGGCATCCCTGCGTCTGAACATTCCGGTTATTTTTGTTTCCGGAGGCCCAATGGAAGCGGGTAAAACTCGCTTGTCTGATCAGATCATCAAACTGGATTTAGTTGATGCCATGATTCAGGGAGCCAATCCGAATGTCAGTGATGAACAAAGTGATCAAATTGAGCGTTCGGCTTGCCCGACATGTGGTTCTTGTTCTGGGATGTTTACGGCCAACTCAATGAATTGTCTGACCGAAGCGCTGGGGCTTTCTCAGCCCGGTAATGGTTCATTGCTTGCTACGCACACGGATCGCAAGACCCTGTTTATCAACGCAGGTAAACGCATTGTTGAACTGACCAAACGTTACTATGAAAAAAATGATGATAGCGCCTTACCACGTAATATTGCGACTAAAGCGGCATTTGAAAATGCGATGATACTGGATATTGCGATGGGCGGCTCAACTAATACCGTTTTACATTTATTGGCAGCAGCTCAGGAAGGAGAAGTCGATTTCACAATGGCAGACATTGATCGTCTGTCTCGTCAGGTGCCTCATTTATGCAAAGTCGCTCCAAGTACCCAAAAATACCATATGGAAGATGTGCATCGTGCTGGTGGTGTGATGGGTATTCTTGGTGAACTGGATCGGGCAGGGCTTTTACACCGCAATGTGAAAAATGTTTTGGGATTGGATTTACCACAAACTTTGTCACAGTACGACATCATACTAACAGCAGATGAAGGGGTGAAAAGCATGTACTCAGCCGGGCCGGCAGGAATTCGTACAACTCAGGCCTTTTCTCAGAGTTGCCGTTGGCCATCGCTGGATACTGATCGTGAAGAAGGGTGTATTCGTGAATATGCGCATGCTTACAGCCAAGATGGTGGATTGGCGGTTCTGTTTGGCAACATTGCTATGGATGGTTGTATCGTCAAGACTGCGGGTGTGGATGAAGGAAGCCTGACTTTCAAAGGCTTGGCCAAAGTTTATGAGAGTCAGGACGACGCAGTAGACGCAATACTGGGCGGAAAAGTAGTAGCGGGAGATGTAGTTGTCATTCGCTATGAAGGCCCGAAAGGGGGTCCTGGAATGCAGGAAATGCTCTATCCAACGACTTATTTAAAATCGATGGGATTGGGTAAAAGTTGTGCATTGATCACTGATGGCCGTTTTTCAGGAGGAACATCGGGTCTGTCCATTGGTCATGTTTCCCCTGAAGCGGCGAATGGTGGTCTGATCGGGCTGATTCAGGATGGCGATATCATCAATATTGATATCCCAAATCGTAGAATTCAGTTGGATGTGAATGACACAGAACTTGCTGCGCGTACACAGGCCGAATTATCTCGCGGAGATAAGGCATGGACACCGAATTCCCGTGAACGTCAGGTTTCTTTTGCACTACGCGCCTATGCTTCATTGGCGACCAGTGCTGACAAAGGCGCAGTGCGCGATAAAACCAAGCTGGGGAATTGATTGTGGCGGTTTATCCTCTTAATACAGAACCAAAAGGGGCGGAATATCTCAAAGCCGCATTGAGTGCACCCGTTTATGATGTTGCTCAAGTTACCCCGTTGCAAGAAATGAAAAAAATCTCGGCCCGTTTAGATAATACAATTTTAGTCAAACGGGAAGACCGTCAGGTAGTGCACAGTTTCAAATTGCGTGGTGCATACGCAATGATTGTGGGTTTGACGGAAACTCAAAAATCCAAAGGTGTCATTACGGCTTCTGCCGGCAATCATGCGCAAGGTGTTGCGTTATCAGCCAGTAAGGTTGGTATGAAAGCCATCATTGTAATGCCAATAGCTACAGCGGATATTAAAGTCGATGCCGTGCGTAGCTTTGGCGGAGAAGTGTTGTTACACGGTGCGAATTTTGATGAAGCGAAAGCGAAAGCAATCGAGATGGCAAAAGAGCACGGTTACACTTTTGTACCCCCTTTTGATCATCCTGCCGTGATTGCGGGTCAGGCAACACTGGCGATGGAATTATTACAGCAGGATGTCCACCTTGATCGCATTTTTGTGCCGGTGGGTGGTGGTGGATTAATTGCGGGTGTCGCTGTTCTCATCAAACAACTTGTACCAGAAATGAAGGTCATCGGTGTGGAAGCCGAGGATTCTGCCTGTTTGAAAGCAGCATTGGAAGCGGGGCATCCAGTTGATTTACCTAGAGTTGGGCTATTTGCGGAGGGCGTGGCAGTTAAACGCATTGGCGACGAAACATTCCGTTTATGCCAGCAATATGTCGATGATGTTATTACGGTGGATAGTGATGCGATTTGTGCTGCCATGAAAGATATCTTTGAAGATGTCAGGGCGATTGCGGAACCTTCGGGTGCATTGGCATTGGCGGGTCTGAAAAAATATGTCCAACAACATCAGATTCAGGGAGAAAGACTGGCACATATTCTTTCTGGCGCTAATGTGAATTTTCATGGCTTGCGTTATGTTTCTGAACGCAGTGAACTGGGAGAACAGCGCGAAGCCTTACTGGCAGTCACTATTCCTGAACAAAAGGGCAGTTTCCTGCATTTCTGCCAGATATTGGGTCCTCGTGTTGTGACCGAATTCAGTTATCGCTATTCGGATGTCACTGATCTGAACAAGGCCTGTATTTTTGTGGGTATCCGATTAAGTCGCGGGAATGCTGAGCGTTGTGAAATCATTGAGGCATTAAAAGTATCGGGATATCAGGTGGCTGATTTTACCGATGACGAAATGGCGAAATTACATGTCCGTTACATGATAGGTGGCAGGCCATCAAAGCCATTGCAGGAGCGGTTGTTTAGTTTCGCCTTTCCTGAATCTCCGGGGGCTTTACTGAAATTTTTACAGACTCTGGGCACTCATTGGAATATCACTTTATTTCATTATCGTAGTCACGGCACAGATTATGGTCGTGTATTGGCAGCTTTTGAGCTTTCAGAGCCGGAAGTGCGCTTTGAGCGCCATTTGGACATGCTGGGCTATGAATATCATGATGAAACGGATAACCCTTCGTTTAAGTTATTTTTGACTTAAGTCAAAAATCGCAAAATAGCTCCTTTGATAAATGGGCTATTTTGCTGATTATTGCATCGTCAGTATTATTTAACTAACGATTTAGCACAAGAATATCTGGAGAGGTGTTTGATAGTAAACAGTAGACGAAATAATCTGCCATCAAACGGACTGTTTTTGATTCAAGGTAAGTAATATTTGAATTTTTAATTTGGTGTAATAGAAAATAATATAGAGGATGAGCTGGATCTACCAGAAAGTTGAAACAGGTTTTATTTTTAGAATTTAGAATGTAATCTATGTTTAATATTACTGGCAATAATGAAACCTTTTACTTGTCGAAATTCCCATTCAGGATCAATTTTTAGCTGAGAATAATCAAATGAAACACTTAATTGAATACAAGGATGGCGATGCCATTCTGTTCCCATATTATGAGAAAGCACTAAATATTGTTTGTGATATTCATAAAACCTGACAGCTTCAAGGTAGCTATTTATTTTGTGTTGCATATAAAGAGAATCTTATTTTCCAATTTACAGTTTCTGAAGTTATAACAGATCCCAAAATGCTTTAACCAAAGGTTCATTCAAGCGCTTGCTTAGTGCACAAACTCCCAATTCAAATGGCTCAACCAACGAAATATTTTCCAGTAATGAGACACGGTTACGTACAGGTTCAGGACTATTTTCGATAACGACCGCAGGGATCAGGGCAATCCCACAGCCCAATGCCACCATAGAAACAATCGCTTCATGGCCGGAAACTGTTGCGTAAATAACAGGATGCAGGATCTTATTCCGGCGAAACCAAAGTTCAATGCGCTTACGTGAAGGCCCATGCTCAGGCAGGATAAACGGAATAGTATTCCAGTCTGGCTGCTCCTGTGTTGCAAGCGTTTTCACCGCACAAGGCAGAGAGGGGGCGATTAATACTAATGGTATTTCACCTATTTTGGTAAAGCTGACATTATCAGGCAGTTTCTCTGGCTTTCCTGCAATGCCTAAATCGGCGGTATCGGATTGGATCTTATCAACGGCATCTGCGGCATCTCCTGTTGTCAGTTTAATTTCCACCAAGGGATGCTCTGCCCTGAATTTATCCAACACTTGTGGAAGATGGCTATACGCAGCAGTAACCGAACAGAACAGACGTAATTCCCCCGTCAGTGATGGGCTTTGATGATTTAATGAGTTTTGTAGCTGCTTATATTGCAGGAGCGTTTGTTGGGCAAATTGTTTGAGCTGTTCACCGGCAATAGTGAGTTTGACTGTTCGGTTATCTCGTAGAAAAAGCGGATGTCCCAATAATTCCTCAAGGCGCTGGATTTGGCGTGAAAGCGTGGATGGGCTGACATGCATAGCCTTGGCAGTTCGCCCAAAATGACAACTTTCCGCAAGGTGTAAAAATAGTTTTAACTCACGTAGATCCATCGCTTTTTAGCCTTTTGCCCAGAGATTTTGCTGTAAGAAGGTCTATTGCATAAACTGCAAGATAGTCTTGTGAATATATCAATTTAAGCAAAGGCTTTCATGTCATATATTGATTTCATACAAATGACCTCACAGACAGGGTCAGGAAAAAATAAAAAATAGTTGCTGCATATAATTAATATGCGAAGCACAAAACAAATAAGCAAACACACAAATCATATGAAAAATAAATCATATGGAAAAATAAACATCGGAGTTACCATGGCTAATTATTTTGATACGTTGAACTTACGCCAACAATTGGCGCAATTAGGCAAATGTCGTTTTATGGCGCGGGAAGAATTTGCTGACGAGGCGGGATATTTAAAAGGCCAAAAAGTGGTGATCATCGGTTGTGGTGCGCAAGGGCTGAACCAAGGGCTTAACATGCGTGATTCTGGTTTAGATATTGCCTATGCCCTGCGTAAGGACGCGATTGCAGAAAAACGTGCATCATGGCGCAAAGCAACCGAAAATGGTTTCAAAGTCGGTACTTATGAAGAGTTGATTCCACAGGCCGATCTTGTTATCAACTTGACGCCGGACAAACAGCATTCAGCGGTAGTTCAGGCTGTTCAGCCCTTAATGAAAGAAGGCGCTGCGTTAGGTTATTCCCATGGCTTCAATATTGTCGAAGTGGGCGAGCTGATACGCAAAGATATCACGGTTGTAATGGTTGCTCCTAAATGTCCGGGGACAGAAGTTCGTGAAGAGTATAAGCGTGGATTCGGTGTTCCCACTTTAATTGCCGTGCATCCAGAAAATGATGCCAAAGGTGAAGGAATGGCGATCGCAAAAGCGTGGGCTGCTGCAACAGGTGGCCATCGTGCAGGTGTACTGGAATCTTCTTTCGTAGCGGAAGTGAAATCTGACCTGATGGGTGAGCAGACCATTCTGTGTGGCATGTTACAGGCTGGTTCTTTGTTATGCTATGACCAATTGATTGCTGATGGTGCTGAACCGGGCTATGCAGGGAAATTAATTCAGTTTGGCTGGGAAACTATCACCGAAGCTTTGAAACAAGGCGGGATTACCCTGATGATGGATCGTCTCTCCAATTTGGCTAAACTGCGTGCTTATGCTCTTTCTGAGCAATTGAAGACGCTCTTGGCTCCGCTGTTCGAAAAACATATGGACGACATTATTTCTGGTAAATTTTCTTCCACAATGATGACTGATTGGGCGAATGACGACAAAAATTTGCTGACTTGGCGTGAAGAAACAGGAAAAACACCATTTGAAAATTATCCTGAGTACAATGGCAACATCGGTGAGCAGGAATACTTTGACCACGGTGTACTGATGATAGCGATGGTCAAGGCTGGCGTGGAACTGGCATTTGAGACGATGGTGGATTCCGGTATTATTGATGAGTCGGCTTATTACGAATCTCTGCATGAATTGCCGCTGATTGCAAATACCATTGCCCGTAAACGCTTATATGAAATGAACGTAGTTATTTCCGATACTGCGGAATATGGTAATTATTTGTTCTCTTACGTTGCCGTTCCATTACTGAAAGAAACATTCATGGCGACGCTGCAAGCCGGGGATTTAGGGAAATCAGTTGCAGATCGTGGTATCGACAATGCCCAGTTACGTGATGTGAATGAAGCGATCCGCAACCATCCGATTGAAGTTATCGGTCGTACGTTACGTGGCTACATGACTGATATGAAACGCATCTCAGTCGGTGGATAATAAGTTATTTATTCTGCCCGGTGAAATAACATCGGGCAGAATATTTCCGACCCTACAAACCAAATCTTGATTTCAATTCATCAATAGCTTGGCGCTGGAACATTTCGAATCTTTCTTTTGGCTGCTGCAATTGAATTGCATTGAGTATATGATCGTTGACTTCAGTACGAATACCACTTAATTCTTCCATAACGGCTAAACCACAGAAAGGGACATAAGCTTCGGTGTATCCTCCCTCATGAACCATAACCAATTTGCCATGACATAACTCATCTGCTGCCTGTTGTATTTTGTGAGTCATTTCGCGGAAACTGCCACTATGCAGTTGCATTCTAGCCAGAGGATCGTAAGCATTGGCATCATATCCGCAGGCAACAATAATCAATTCAGGTTGGAAACGTTGCAAGGCAGGGAGTACAATCTGCTCCATGGCATAGAGATAACTATTGTGTCCAGCGCCGGCCATCAATGGAATATTGATATTGAAACCTTCTCCCTCACCCGCACCGATATCATCTTCGCCACTGTAACCTTCGGGATAACAGCCATCCTGATGTAGTGAAATAGTCAAAACATCATCACGTTCCCAGAAAATATTCTGAGTTCCGTTACCGTGATGAACATCCCAGTCAATCACAGCAACTTGTCCAACGCCAATTTTTTCCTTTGCGTGCTCAATGGCAAGAGCAATGTTGGCAAGGAAGCAGAAACCCATCGCTCGATCCGGCAGGCAATGGTGACCGGGCGGACGGGAAAGGCTGTAAGCATTATCCAATTCACCATTCAACACGGCTTCTACTGCTGCATAGGTAAGCCCGGCAGATAACTTGGCAATTTCATAGCTGCCTTGTCCCATCGGTGCTTCAGGCCCTAATATTCCTCCGCCATTATCACTCATAGACTTAAAACGCTGTAAATACGCTTCGGTATGAACCAGCTTTAATGTTGCATCATCAAGAGGCTCAGCACTACGTAAGTATAGAGAACGACTTAAACCGGAAACATCCATTAAGTTTTTCATTCTGCGTTTAGTCTCGGGGGATTCGGCATGTCCAGCACTATTGGGTGGTTGTACCCACCTACCAACGGGAAAAGTGACGACATGTTGTAATGCAGAATTGTGCCAGAAACAAAGTTCATCAAAGAAAAAGCCTGTCTTACGTTGCATTTATATCCTCCTTATTACTGATTTAAATAGGCTATTCAGAATAGTGATACACACAAATTATGAGGTTCCCTTACTCCTCGCAGCGCGAGGAGTAAGGAAGTGATCTACAATTTTGAATTGCTACTTAACATTAATAAGAATAATAATTGTTATAACACTAATGAACTTAAGCAAATGTTATGTATTTCAATTAATAGAAAAACAGTTTTATTCTGGCGGCCGCATAAAGTTTTGCGAAAGAGATAGGCATTTATTTAAGAATTAAGCGTATTTTGGAAAATTATATTTTCCCTTCTTTTTATTAATCCATTAAAAAATAAAAGGCAATTGTAGTACATATTTAAATCCCCAAAATAGTATAAATGGGTTTTCATCATAGTGATATACTCAAGTTATGAGGATTTCTTATTCCCTCGCGTGGCGAGGAGTAGAAAATGATCTGAAATTTTGGAATGATATTTATATTTCCACTTCGATTTATTTTGTCTTGTAATAATTCACTTACGCAAAGAAAACCGCCTCTTAGTCCTGCTTTCTGCTACAATTTCGTTCCCTGAACTTTCATCCTGATATAATTTTCGAAACGATATGCGATTAAATCCAAGCCAACAACAAGCAGTTGAATTTGTAACGGGGCCTTGTCTGGTTCTGGCGGGGGCAGGTTCTGGCAAGACCCGGGTGATTACCAATAAAATTGCCCATTTAATCCGCAATTGCGGTTATTTGCCTCGCCATATTGCAGCGGTCACCTTTACCAATAAGGCGGCCCGCGAGATGAAAGAGCGTGTAGCGCAAACCTTAGGCCGCAAGGAAACGCGAGGGTTGATGATCTCAACTTTCCACACCTTGGGCTTGGAGATCATCAGGCGTGAATATAAGACGCTGGGTATGAAGAGCAATTTTTCGTTGTTCGATGATCACGATCAGATGGTTTTACTGAAAGATCTCACGGCAGATCTGTTGGAAGAAGATAAAGATCTATTGCAAAAGCTTATTTCCAGTATTTCTAACTGGAAGAATGAATTAATGTCACCAGAGCAGGTGATCAGAATGGTTCGTACGGCGCAGGAGCACCAATTTGCAGAGTGTTACCGTCGTTATGATTTACATCTGAACAGCTGTAACGTTCTTGATTTTGATGATCTGATTACCAAACCTACTCTGTTGTTAATGTGTGATGAAGAAGTCAGGGAGCGCTGGCAGAATAAAATTCGTTACCTGCTGGTGGATGAGTATCAGGATACGAATACCAGCCAATACCAATTGGTGAAATTGCTGGTGGGTAATCGTGCTCGTTTTACCGTGGTCGGCGATGATGATCAGTCCATATATTCATGGCGTGGTGCCCGCCCACAAAACTTGATCCTGCTGAAAGAAGACTTCCCGCAGTTGAATGTGATCAAACTGGAGCAGAATTATCGTTCATCAGGGCGGATATTGAAATCAGCTAATATCCTGATAGCCAACAATCCCCATGTATTTGAGAAAAAACTCTTTTCAGAATTGGGCTATGGTGATCCTCTCCGAGTGATTGAAGCCAACAGTGAAGATCATGAAGCTGAGCGGGTAGTGGGAGAACTGATCGCCCATCACTTTATCAATAAAACAGAATATAAAGATTACGCCATTCTTTATCGTGGCAATCATCAGTCCCGTGTCTTCGAAAAAATGTTGATGCAAAACCGGATCCCTTACCGCATTTCGGGAGGGACATCGTTTTTTTCTCGGCCTGAGATCAAGGACTTACTCTCGTATCTGCGTGTTTTGATTAATCCAGAGGATGACAGCGCGTTTTTACGTATCGTCAATACACCACGGCGAGAAATCGGGGCGATGACAATCCAGAAGTTAGGTGTGTGGGCGAATCAACGTAACAAGAGTTTATATCAAGCCAGTTTTGATCTTGGTCTGGAGCAGTATCTGACAGGACGTGGTTTGTCTGCATTGCAGCGCTTCACTCACTGGATGGATGAAATATCCCGACAGGCGGAGCGTGAACCGTTATTGGCTGTAAGGGACTTACTGCGTGGTATGGATTACGAAAGCTGGTTATATGAAACTTCCCCCAGCCCGAAAGCGGCTGAAATGAGAATGAAAAATGTCAATCAGCTCTTCACTTGGATGAGCGAAATGCTTGAGGGAAATGATTTGAATGAATCAATGAGCCTTTCTCAGGTAGTGGCGCGCTTTACTCTGCGGGATATGCTGGAGCGTGGGGAAGAAGACGAAGAGCTGGATCAGGTTCAGCTGATGACGTTGCATGCTTCCAAGGGGCTGGAATTCCCTTACGTTTTTCTGGTTGGCATGGAAGAGGGATTGTTACCACATCAGAGCAGTATTGATGAAGATAACATTGAGGAAGAGCGCCGTTTGGCTTATGTCGGCATTACTCGTGCGCAAAGAGAACTATTTTTTACTCTGAGTAAAGAGCGCCGTCAGTATGGTGAATTGATCCGCCCTGAACCAAGCCGATTTTTGCTCGAGCTACCACAAGATGATCTGGATTGGCCACAAGGTAAACGCGTGGTTAGTGCGGAAGAGCGCATGAAACAGGGGCAGTCGCGTCTTGCAGATATTAAATCACGTTTAGGGCTTGGTCAGAAAAACGTGGGTAAGTAAGTATCTGTCCCATGAGTTATTCTGTATTCGTAATGAATACAGAATAACTAAAGTAAAAGCTTAACTTAAACAGCGATTGTTTTGTTCTTCAAGGAACAAAGACCACTGAACATAACTCTGCCATTTTATTTCTTGCTGTAATGCTTCTGCCCTGAGAGGGTGCCGCATCTGCCATTGATAAGGCAAGGTGATAATGAGAGTTTCATTTTCTACATGTAACCGCAAGGCAGGTAAAGCGTCATCGCATCGGCGGCTGGCGAAAATAATTGCTAGGCGCAATAAACGACATAGACGTTGTGCTTGTAACAGTGGCAGAGCATTTTGCTGACTGAGTGATGCTAAATCGATAGGGCCGCTTTGATTCCTCAACAGAGCCGCCAACAGCCGTTTTTGGGCGGGGGTATAACCGGGCAGATCTAAGTGGCTGATCAGGTAAGCTGAGTGTGCTGTTCCCTGACGAAAATCAATGCATAAACCTATTTCATGGAGCAAACATGCACTGCTCAATAATTCTCGGCAGCGTTCGTCCAAATTCCAAGGTTTGGCGATCTGTTGGCAAAAATATTCAGTCAGTTGTTTGACTCTCTGTGCCTGCTCAGTATCCAATTGAAAACGTTGTTGAATATTATGCAAGGTTCTTGCGCGAATATCTTGTCCAACCGGTAAATTCAGCATCCCGTATACCAGCCCTTCACGCAGTGCTCCACCGGCCAGTATCATGTTTTCGATATTCAATGCTTGAAAAATAGCGATTAAGATTGCTAATCCGCTTGGAAAAACCAATGCCCGTTCAAGTGTCAGTCCATCTATTTGCAGCTCTTCAAGCTTGCTGCATTCAATGGCCCAGTGTCTGAATTGTTGAAGTTTCGGCAGGGTAATCAACTCATCCATGCCCTGAGAAATCATAATTTCCTGCAAGGTCTGTACGGTGCCGGAAGCACCTACACATATTTGCCAGCCTTGTTCAAACAGAACAGGGATAACCGGACTGAGAATATTATGGGCGGCAGATTCTGCTTTGGCAAAATTCTCTTCTGTCAGGCTGCGGTCATTGAAATAGCGTTCCAGCCAAGTAACACAGCCCATTTCAAGGCTGAATAGCTGTGTGGCTTCGGCACCTGTACCTGTTACCAATTCTGTACTGCCCCCACCAATATCTACGACAAGCCGCTTTTCAGATCCGCCAGTAGTATGGGCTACACCTTGATAAATCAGCAGAGCCTCTTCTTCACCGCTGATAATATTAACGGAAATACCCAATATTTCTGAGGCCTTCCCGATAAACTCATCGGAATTTACTGCAAGTCGCAAAGTTGCTGTTGCAACAACACGGATATGTGTGGCAGGAATATCCTGCAAGTATTCGGAAAAGAGTCGAAGGCATTGCCATCCCCGCTCCATAGCCTGCTGTGATAAATAGTTGTTCTTATCCAACCCTGTGGCCAGCCTGACCTTGCGCTTGATACGGTTGACCACTTGAACTCTGCCGGATATTTCACGGACAACCAGCATATGGAAACTGTTTGAGCCTAAATCGATAGCAGCATAGAGCGAAGAAGAACCCAGCATAGTATTTATTCCGACATGTGTTATTTCAGCGCCGTATTGTATTAACTCGGGCGTTGACGGTTGCGTGTTGGATTTCCACGGCGCGGCATATTAGAGCGGCGTGGGTGTCCCCCTGAGCGTGCGCGGTTACGGCGCTTAGGAACTGGCAGATCTTGTAATAACGCATCACTATTATATTTGCTGACCGGTATTTGGTGCTGGATATATTCTTCAATGGCCGGCAAGTTCAATACATACTCTTCACATGCCAGACTGATAGAATGCCCACTTTCTCCGGCGCGCCCTGTCCGGCCAATACGGTGAACATAATCTTCACAGTCATCCGGCAGATCATAGTTAAATACATGTGTCACCGACGGAATATGCAGTCCACGGGCGGCAACGTCGGTAGCCACCAGAATATCCAGATTACCCAGACTGAATTCCTCGAGAATACGCAGGCGCTTTTTCTGGGCGACATCACCTGTCAGAAGACCGACACGATGACCATCAGCAGCCAGATGGGCCCAAATATCTTCACAGCGGTGTTTGGTATTGGCAAAAATAATGCAGCGATCAGGCCACTCTTCTTCCAGCAACGTCTGTAACAGACGCATTTTTTCTTCATTGGAAGGGTAAAATAGCTCTTCCTGAATACGGTGCCCTGTTTTTTGCAGGGGTTCTACTTCCACATATTCAGGATTATTCATCTGTTCAAAGGCCAGTTCACGCACCCGATAAGACAGCGTTGCAGAAAAGAGCAGATTCATTCTTTCCGTAGCTGCCGGAATACGGCGGAACAGCCAGCGAATATCTTTGATAAAACCCAAATCGTACATGCGATCTGCTTCATCGAGCACGATGACTTGAATCGCACCAAGGTGGATATGGCCTTGTTTTGTATAATCGATCAAACGACCTGTTGTGCCAATGACGATATCGACGCCAGATTCCAGCACCTTAAGCTGTTTATCATAGCCGTCGCCGCCGTAGGCAAGACCCATTTTTAACCCAGTAACTTCTGACAGTTCTTCTGCGTCAGAGTATATTTGAACAGCTAATTCGCGGGTAGGTGCCATAATCAGCGCTCTTGGCTGATTGATTTTACGTTCTTTCCCCGCAGGGTGAGTCAATAAGTAATGAAAAGTAGACGCTAAAAATGCCAGCGTCTTGCCTGTTCCGGTTTGTGCTTGTCCCGCAACATCTCGGCCTTCGACAGTAAAAGGCAATGTTAGCGCCTGTATTGGCGTGCAGTTGGAAAACCCTTTTTTATCAAGAGCTCCCAAGACCTTGGGGTGCAATGCGAAGTCGGAAAACTTCTTTTCTGTCAAATGTGTTTTGCTCATAGTGTGGTAAGAATATCAGTTAACTATTGCTTTAAGAAAGTGTATCCGCTGAAATAAAGACACCCTAGTGTTGGTTAAGGTACACTGACACTGTAAAAGATTTTACTTTTGGAGCAAAAAATGAATGAAAAAATTGTGAACGATAAAGTTGTGAATGCAGGTATCGTTCATTTGGCTGACAGTGATTTCAACGAAGATAAACTGAATGTAAAAGGTCCTGTCCTCGTTGAATTCTGGGCTGAATGGTGTGGCCCTTGTAAAATGATTGCTCCTATTTTGGATGAAATCTCCTCAGATTATGCTGGTAAACTGAAAGTTGCCAAGCTAAATGTCGATGACCACACTGAAACAGCACCAAAATTCGGTATTCGCGGTATCCCAACAATGATTCTGTTTAAAGATGGTGAGAAGGTTGCGGTAAAAGTGGGCGCACTGTCAAAAACTCAACTGAAAGAGTTTTTGGAACCACACCTTTAATTTAGAGTCAGGTCACAGTAATTACGGGCGTTTAGCATATAGGATGATTTATCTTATTGACCGCTAGACGTCCGCTACGAAGCATGGTAAGTTAGCTATTACATGCTCGTATAAAACATTTCATGAGTGAATTCTTTATTTGATATAAAGGTTTATTGGTGTAAAGAGTTGACATTATGCATGTTGCATACTAAAAAACCTGTAGTATCTGATAAATCTGTTATTTCTGGATCACCTGAAGTATCTGATAGCATATCGCATTTGGTAAATTCGCTGAGTCTATATACAGGATATTTAGTATATGGCTTGGTTCGCTGATAGCGTTCTGATACTGAACATCTCTAAGCAGGATGTTTTTGTAGTTATAATTTTTATAGTTATAAACAGTGCTCATACCAAGATAATGCTTATGCTGAGATAGTTCTTAATATTGAAACTAACCACGTTTAGTTATTATCTCAGTTGTGTTTTGACAGTTTGTCAGTCTTATTTTGCAATCAATCTGAGTACTTCAAGCTACTGCCTTGTAATATAAATATGTTAGAAGGTTTTATTCGTTTCTGGTACAAATAAACAGGCACCGATAACGTTGCCATACCATTCACGTTCAGAGTTCGAGATATACCCCGAGTTAAAGAACCCACCATTATGAATCTTACCGAATTAAAGAATACGCCAGTATCTGAGTTGATTACTCTTGGCGAAAATATGGGGCTGGAAAATCTGGCTCGTATGCGTAAGCAAGACATCATTTTCTCTATTCTCAAACAGCACGCAAAAAGTGGAGAGGATATTTTCGGAGATGGTGTGCTGGAGATATTACAGGATGGATTTGGTTTCCTCCGCTCCGCAGACAGTTCTTACCTTGCAGGTCCCGATGATATCTACGTTTCTCCTAGTCAAATCCGCCGTTTCAACCTCCGTACCGGTGATACCATTTCAGGGAAAATCCGCCCACCAAAAGAAGGTGAACGCTATTTTGCCCTGCTGAAAGTTAATGAAGTTAACTTTGACAAACCTGAAAATGCCCGCAGTAAAATCCTGTTTGAAAACCTGACTCCACTTCATGCCAATAACCGCCTGCGCATGGAACGTGGTAATGGTTCTACTGAGGATCTGACCGCTCGTGTGCTGGACTTGGCTGCTCCGATTGGTCGCGGTCAACGTGGTTTGATCGTTGCTCCACCAAAAGCGGGTAAAACCATGCTGCTGCAAAATATTGCAGCTAACATTGCCCATAACTACCCAGACTGTGTTCTGATGGTGCTGTTGATTGATGAGCGTCCAGAAGAAGTGACCGAAATGCAGCGTCTGGTAAAAGGCGAAGTCATTGCTTCAACTTTTGATGAACCAGCTTCTCGTCACGTTCAAGTGGCTGAAATGGTTATTGAAAAAGCGAAACGTCTGGTTGAGCATAAAAAAGATGTCATTATCCTGCTGGATTCCATTACCCGTCTGGCTCGTGCATATAACACTGTCGTTCCTGCATCCGGTAAGGTATTGACTGGTGGTGTGGATGCGAATGCCCTGCATCGTCCAAAACGTTTCTTTGGTGCTGCACGTAATGTTGAAGAAGGCGGTAGCCTGACCATCATCGCCACTGCGCTGGTTGATACTGGTTCCAAAATGGATGAGGTCATCTACGAAGAATTTAAAGGTACAGGTAACATGGAATTACACCTGTCCCGTAAAATCGCTGAAAAACGTGTTTTCCCTGCTATTGATTATAATCGTTCTGGAACACGTAAAGAAGAGCTGCTCACTACACAGGATGAGCTACAGAAAATGTGGATCCTACGTAAAATTATTCACCCAATGGGTGAAATCGATGCGATGGAATTCCTTATCAACAAATTGGCTATGACCAAAACAAACGAAGAATTCTTCGACTTTATGAAACGTTCATAGTTCCTTGAATGAATTAACTGTTTTGTGAATAAATTGATAGCCCTGTAAGGGAATTCATAACACAGCAAAATTAGCTACTTTGTTAAAACGCCACGTTTTCGTGGCGTTTTTTTTATCTGAAGCTACTCTATTCGCCTGAAATGGTACATATTTTGCATGCTTTTCTCGTGATTAAAAGCGTGTTTTATAAACAAACGTTTTATAATTATTCCATAAATAATTATTGGACACGCCACAGTTAGCATGACCTACTTTATTAATTTTTATAAGTCAGGATGCCTTGTTTTGTTAACAGGGAACTTATGGATTTGGTGTCAAATGGGACATCCATAAGTCAATGAACAATAGATGTTCCATCATTATTTTTACAGAGAGTTGTTATTGTGAATATCCCTAGCATGAGTATCGAAATTTTCTGCGTATTTATATTCTCATTCTTGTTTTTGTTTGTAGCTCGGAAGGTAGCAAAAAATGTCGGTTTAGTTGATAAGCCGAACTATCGTAAGCGTCACAATGGATTAGTGCCTTTAGTGGGTGGAATATCCGTGTTTTTTGGGTGTTGTTTCGCATTTGTTATAACTAAAGAGTTTATACCTCATAAGTGGTTATATTTGTCTTGTGCCGGAATATTGGTTTTTATCGGAGCATTAGATGACCGTTTTGATATCAGTGTGAAGATTCGCGCAACCATGCAGGCACTGATTGGTATCAGTATGATGTATTTTGCAGGCCTTAAGCTTGAAAGCTTAGGTAATGCTTTCGGTCCATGGGAAATGACACTGGGACCATTCAGCTATGTTGTGACTTTATTCGCTGTCTGGGCCGCCATTAATGCTTTCAACATGGTGGATGGCATTGATGGCCTGTTAGGTGGATTATCCTGCGTTTCTTTCGGTGCGCTAGGCGTTTTGTTGTACGAAAATGGTAATACGGCACTCGCATTTTGGTGTTTCACGTTTATTGCAGGAATTTTACCTTACATTTTTTTCAACCTTGGGTTACTCGGAAAGCGTTTCAAAGTATTTATGGGAGATGCAGGGAGTACCCTAATTGGCTTTACCATTATCTGGTTACTGACGGAAGCGACTCAAGGAGAGAACCGTTCTATTAGCCCTGTGACAGCATTATGGATCATTGCCATCCCATTAATGGATATGGTTGCCATTATGTATCGTCGGTTGCGCAAGGGGATGAGTCCGTTTTCTCCGGATCGCCAGCACATTCATCATTTAATTATGCGTGCTGGTTTCACCTCTCGTCAGGCATTTGTCTTGATTACTTTGGCGGCAGGTTTGTTGGCATCTGTTGGAATTATTGGAGAACGGTTAAGTTTTGTCCCTGAATGGGTGATGTTGGCATTATTCTTGCTTGCATTTGTGCTGTATGGTTACTGTATCAAGCGAGCATGGCGGGTAGCCCGTTTTATCAAACGGTGCAAACGTCGCATGCGTCGGGAAGCAAGTCATCATTAATGTATTGACTTATCAAAGAGGTTTTGTGCAGTGATAAACTCAGAAACGAAATCTAAACAGGATCAACCTGCTATAGAGTATGAATTGGATATTCGTACGTTGTGTCATACTCTATGGCTTGGAAAGATATGGATTATTGCACTGGCAATGATTTTCGCTGCCGTCGCTCTGGCTGTATCATATCTGATGCAGCAAAAGTGGAGCGCAACCGCTATTGTGGACTTACCGACAACCAATAATTTGGGTAGTTATTATTCGCAACAACAATTTTTGCGCAATCTGGATACTCACATCAATGCCTCGCCAGAGGCACAATTGCCGACTATTCCGGATGGTGCATATAAAGAATTTATGACACAGGTGGCAGCGTATGACACTCGTCGTGAATTTTGGCTTCATTCTGATTATTACAAACAGCGCAAAGAAGGGAGAGCCAAAGCTGATGCTGTACTGCTGGATGAATTGATCAATCATATTCATATCATGCACAGTGACGGCAAAAATGCGCAGAATGACAGTATTAAATTGACAGCAGAAACGGCTGCTGATGCTAATCAGCTTCTACGCAAATATATTGCATTTGCTAATCAGCGGGCGAACGAACACCTGAATAATGAAATAAAAGGTGCATGGGCGACGCGTACCCAGTCGATGAAAGCATTGGTCAAACGTCAGGAGATGGTGGCCAAGGCAATGTATACACGCGAATTGAATGTGTTGCAGCAATCACTGAAAGTGGCAGAGAAGCAAGGTATCCACCGTAACCAAACAGACATTCCTATCGAAGAATTGTCAGAATCCAAAATGTTTATGTTGGGTACATCATTGTTACAGTCTCAGATTGAAACGTTGGAAGCTACTGGTGCCAACTACAGCATCGATTATGATCAGAATATAGCGATGCTGGCGACATTGAATGTCGGCCCAACTCTGCAAGACTCTTTCCAAACTTACCGCTATCTCAGAACCCCTGAGGAACCCGTTAGTCGGGATAGTCCCCGCCGTGTTTTCATGATGGTTATGTGGGGCGCTGTTGGCATGTTGTTTGGTGCAGGCTTTGCTTTGGTAAGGCGTCAGCGTTCCATCAGTTCAAATAAATAGCCGCATTTAAATAACTCATAGGTTTTATTTAAGGTAATAGGAAAATAATGACTGTTTCCGGCAGTCTGCATTCTGTCTGCGGATTGATCGGAAGCAGAGATGGAAATGGCAATGGTAATTAACCATGCTTTTTCTTGGAGTTATCTACAATGATTGACAAAATGAGAGAGCCACTGTGAAAGTGTTGACTGTGTTTGGTACTCGGCCGGAAGCCATTAAAATGGCTCCGTTGGTACACGCATTGTCTAGGGATGCTGCCTTTGATGCAAAAGTGTGTGTTACTGCTCAGCATAGAGAGATGCTGGATCAGGTTTTGCATTTGTTTGGGATAACGCCCGATTTTGATCTCAATATCATGCAAAAAGGGCAGGATCTTACGGATATTACATGCCGGATCTTGCAAGGTATAAAGCCTGTACTGGAAGAATTCAAACCAGATGTAGTGTTGGTACATGGTGATACCACGACGACCATGGCAACCAGTCTGGCTGCGTTCTATCAGCATATTCCGGTCGGTCATGTTGAGGCAGGGTTGAGAACGGGAGATTTGTATTCCCCGTGGCCGGAAGAAGCGAACCGTAAGATCGCCGGACACTTGGCAATGTACCATTTTGCCCCGACGGAGAATTCTCGGAATAATCTTTTAAAAGAGTTCATTGCAGAAAACCGAATTTTTGTTACGGGCAATACAGTGATTGATGCTCTGCTCTTGGTACGTGATCGTATCATAAATGATAAAACGATGTATGGTCAGCTTGCGGGACTTTATCCTTTCATTGACCCGAATAAAAAGATCATTTTGGTGACAGGCCACCGTCGTGAGAGCTTTGGTAAGGGGTTTGAGCGGATTTGCGAAGCATTGGCGCAGATTGCCAGAACACATCCTGATGTTCAGGTTGTGTATCCTGTTCATTTGAACCCGAATGTGAGTGAACCCGTTAAGCGTATTCTGCATGACATTGATAACGTTATTTTGATCAAACCGCAGGATTACCTGCCATTCGTCTATCTGATGAACCATGCCTACATAATCTTGACGGATTCAGGAGGAATTCAGGAAGAAGCTCCTTCTTTGGGAAAACCTGTTCTGGTCATGCGTAATACCACTGAACGACCGGAAGCAGTAGATGCGGGTATTGTGCGATTGGTTGGGACAGAAACCCAGACTATCGTTGCAGAAGTGACTCGTCTATTAAGGGATGACATCGCCTATCAACAAATGAGCCATGCCCATAACCCTTATGGTGATGGCCAGGCTTGCCAGCGAATTCTTGAAGCATTGAAGAAAAATCAGGTGACATTATGAGTTTTGGAATAATTTCTGTGATCGGCCTTGGTTATATTGGCTTGCCCACCGCCGCGGCATTTGCCTCTTGCCAAAAGAGGGTCATCGGTGTTGATATCAATCAACATGCTGTGGAGACGATTAACCGTGGCGCGATTCATATTGTTGAACCTGATTTAGATAAAGTTGTAAAGGTTGCGGTCGAGGGAGGCTACCTGAGAGCCGTGACTGCACCACAAGCTGCGGATGCTTTCTTGATTGCTGTACCTACTCCCTTCAAAGGAGAGCATGAACCGGATATGGCTTATGTGCGTTCTGCTGCTGAATCAATAGCGCCAGTCTTGAAGAAAGGCGATTTGATTATTCTGGAATCGACTTCGCCGGTTGGAGCGACAGAACAAATGGCTGAGTGGTTGGCTGCGGCACGTCCTGATCTCTCATTCCCTCAACTGGCAGGTGAGAACTCAGATATTGATATCGCTTATTGCCCTGAGCGTGTTTTGCCGGGTCAAGTGATGGTGGAATTGATCAAAAATGATCGGGTGGTGGGAGGTATGACTGACAAATCATCCCGCAGGGCAAGCGAACTGTACAAAATATTCCTTGAAGGCGAATGTGTTATCACCAATGCCAAAACGGCGGAGATGTGCAAGTTGACTGAAAACAGCTTCCGTGATGTCAATATTGCCTTTGCCAACGAACTCTCTTTAATCTGTGCTGAGCAGGGAATCAATGTTTGGGAACTGATCAGCTTGGCAAATCGTCATCCACGTGTAAATATCCTGCAACCCGGCCCAGGAGTAGGAGGGCACTGCATCGCAGTCGATCCGTGGTTTATCGTATCCCAGAATCCTGAACAATCCCGCTTGATTCATACTGCTCGTTTAGTGAATGATAGCAAGCCACGTTGGGTTGTTGATCAAGTAAAGGCCGCAGTAGCTGACTGTCTGACAGAGAGTGGCAAACGGGCGAGTGAGGTCAAAATCGCCTGTTTCGGATTAGCCTTTAAACCTAATATTGATGATTTACGAGAAAGCCCTGCGGTTCATATCACTGAAATGGTTGCACAGTGGCATGTGGGGCAAACCGTGGCTGTCGAACCTAATGTGCATGAATTGCCCAATTCGCTGAAAGATTTAGTGGAACTGTTGGATGTGGGGCAGGCATTGGAAGAAGCTGATGTTTTGCTGATGCTGGTAGATCACAGACAGTTTAAAGCCATTGGTAGTGATGCAATAAAACAAAAATGGGTTGTTGATACAAAAGGAGTTTGGCGTTGAAACGAATTCTTATTACAGGTGGTGCAGGTTTCATCGGCTCCGCAGTTGTTCGCCACATAATCAACGAGACTGAAGACAGTGTCATCGTCGTCGATAGTCTGACTTATGCCGGCAATCTTGAGTCATTGGCTCCGGTTGCCACCCATCCTCGTTATACATTTGAGCAGGTTGATATCTGCCAGCGTGACGAGTTGGATCGCGTGTTTCAGCAATATCAACCGGATGCCGTCATGCATCTGGCAGCAGAAAGCCATGTTGATCGTTCTATTGATGGCCCTGCGGCTTTCATCGAAACCAATATTATTGGTACTTATACTTTGCTGGAAGCGGCGCGTGCATTTTGGCAGCAGCTGGATCAGGAAAAACAGTTGGCATTCCGTTTTCATCATATCTCAACAGATGAAGTCTATGGTGACTTACACGGCGAAGACGGTTTCTTCACTGAAACTACGCCTTATGCTCCGAGCAGCCCTTATTCTGCCTCAAAGGCTTCCAGTGATCATCTGGTCAGGGCATGGCATCGCACCTATGGTTTACCGACCGTAATCACCAATTGTTCGAATAACTACGGGCCTTATCATTTCCCGGAAAAACTGATCCCATTGGTGATTCTGAATGCGCTGGCAGGTCAGCCGTTGCCGGTTTACGGCAAGGGGGAACAAATCCGTGACTGGTTATATGTGGAAGATCACGCCCGGGCGTTGTATTTGGTCGTAACCAGAGCTGAGTCTGGCGAAACCTATAACATCGGTGGGCATAACGAGCGCAGAAATATCGATGTCGTGGAAACGATTTGTGAATTGCTGGAAGAACTTTGTCCTGAAAAAAGATGGCCTGAAAGACCTGAGGGGATTATGCATTACCGGGATCTGATTACTTATGTAGCAGATCGTCCGGGACATGACATGCGTTATGCCATTGATGCGGCAAAAATTGAGCGCGAACTGGGTTGGACGCCACAGGAAACATTCGAATCCGGTATTCGCAAGACTGTACAATGGTATCTGGAACATGAGAACTGGTGGCGCCGGGTGCAAGATGGTTCTTATGCAGGAGAACGTCTTGGGCTGGGAAATGAATAAGCCCGTCAGGGGGAGAAAATGAAAGGAATTATACTGGCGGGAGGCTCTGGCACCCGCTTATACCCAATAACCCGCGGTATTTCAAAACAGTTATTGCCTATTTATGACAAGCCGATGATTTATTATCCGCTGTCAGTTTTAATGCTGTCGGGCATACGCGATATCCTGATTATATCCACACCGGAAGATTTATCTGTTTTTAAACGGCTATTGGGCAACGGTGAGCAATTTGGCATCAATCTCAGCTATGTAGAGCAACCTTCTCCTGATGGCTTAGCACAGGCATTTTTGATTGGTGAAGAATTTATTGGTGATGATGCATGCTGTTTAGTTCTTGGAGATAATATCTTTTTTGGTCAGGCGTTTAGTCCGAAACTACGAAGTGTGGCAGCACGCAAGGCCGGGGCTACTGTCTTCGGTTATCAGGTAATGGATCCTGAGCGGTTTGGTGTCGTGGAATTTGATGAGCAATATCGTGTACTTTCCATTGAAGAAAAACCGGTGCAGCCTAAATCCAACTGGGCGGTGACCGGACTCTATTTTTACGACAACAAAGTGGTGGATTTTGCTAAACAAGTGAAACCTTCCGCCCGTGGTGAACTGGAAATCACCAGCATTAATCAGATGTATCTGGAATGCGGTGAATTGAACGTCGAATTGTTAGGGCGTGGTTTTGCGTGGTTGGATACCGGCACTCATGACAGCCTGATTGAAGCCAGCACTTTTGTTCAGACAGTCGAAAAACGACAAGGCTTCAAAATTGCCTGTCTGGAAGAGATAGCATGGCGCAATGAGTGGTTGAATTCAGAGCAGGTCAAAGCGGCTGCCGTAGACTTGTCAAAAACAGGTTACGGCAAATATTTAATGGATTTGCTCAATGTCTATTCACGCTAATCTTGAACCACTGGTTTGGGATAGCCATTTTTTTGGTTTGTCCACTGCCCGCCTGAATTTATCACCGGAAGCGGCAGTGGTAACAACCTCCCATCTGGATAAATATGCACTGGTGCAGGCAAAGGTGCCTGCCCAGCAGACGGCGATTATTGATGAACTGTCTGTTCTGGGCTTTTCTCTGGTAGAAGGTGAGGCAGATTTCCTGTTATCGCTTGATGCCGACGGATTGGTAGGTACTCAAACCGGACAAAATTCAGCATCAGAACTCATTATTGCAAAACTACAAGATATACCTGCATTGAAAGCGGTTGCGGAGAAGGTATTCAAGGCAAGCCGCTTCCGTGCACCGTGGTATCAAACGGGTGACAGCGGCCGATTCTATGCGAAGTGGGTCGAAAAAGCAGTTTTGGGCACATTTGATCACGAATGCCTGCTTATTAATGATGAATACGGTCAAATGATGGGATTTGTCACCTTACGAGATATCGGTAGCCATGAAGCGCGTATTGGCTTACTGGCCGCTGTACCAGGCAATCATCATCAAGGGATTGGGAAAAAATTAATGTCGGCGGCGCAGCAGTGGTGTCATCATCATCAGATTCATCGGCTGAGAGTGGCAACACAAATCAGTAACATCGCTGCCTTGCGTCTTTATACACGTCGTGGTGCCATCATCGAGAGCACTGCATATTGGTTATACAGAGGATGAAATGATTCCATTTAACAAACCACCGGTAGTCGGCACTGAACTGGAATACATGAAACAGGCGATGGCCAGTGGTAAATTGTGTGGTGATGGTGAATTTACTAAACGTTGTGAAACGTGGATGGAACAGCGCTTTGGTTGCCCGAAAGTGTTGCTGACACCTTCTTGTACAGCATCACTGGAAATGGCAGCTATTTTGCTGGATATCCAGCCGGGTGATGAAGTCATCATGCCGAGCTATACCTTTGTTTCGACTTCCAACGCTTTCGTCCTGCGTGGCGCAACCATTGTGTTCGTGGATATCCGCCCTGATACCATGAATATTGATGAAACCCACATTGAAGCAGCCATTACAGAAAAAACCCGAGTTATTGTGCCAGTGCATTATGCGGGCGTAGCCTGTGAAATGGATACCATCATGGCATTGGCGGAAAAATATAACCTGTATGTGGTCGAAGATGCGGCACAAGGCGTCATGTCTACCTATAAAGGCCGCGTTCTGGGTACGATTGGGCATATTGGTTGTTTCAGTTTTCATGAAACTAAAAACTACTCAGCGGGTGGTGAAGGCGGTGCAACATTAATTAATGATAAATCCTTAATAGAACGAGCTGAAATCATTCGCGAGAAAGGCACCAATCGGAGCCAGTTTTTCCGTGGGCAGGTAGATAAATATACTTGGCGCGATATCGGTTCCAGCTATTTGATGTCTGACCTGCAAGCGGCTTACCTGTGGGGACAGCTGGAAATTGCTGAGAAAATCAACCAACGCCGTCTGGCTTTATGGGATAACTATTATCAATCACTGAAACCACTGGCAGATGCCGGGCATTTGATTCTGCCAATTGTCCCGGAAGGTTTAGAACACAATGCCCATATGTTCTATATCAAGCTGAAAGGTATCGGAGAACGTAGTGAATTCAGTCGTTACATGAAAGAAAACGGAATCTTGAGTGTCTTCCATTACGTTGCATTACACACTAGCCCGGCGGGTGAGAAATGTGGTCGTTTCCACGGTGAAGATCGTTTCACGACTAGAGAAAGTGACCGTTTAGTTCGTTTGCCGATGTTTTATAACATTACCGACGAAGAGCAGCAGGTTGTAATAAACCGCATCAAGGAATTTTTCGCCTGATATGTCACTTGCTAAAGCTTCTGTCTGGACTGCGGGTTCCACACTGATCAAAATCGGTGTGGGATTGCTGGTCATTAAACTGCTCGCAGTGTCTTTTGGCCCAACAGGTGTGGGGCAAGCAGGCAACTTCCGCCAACTTATTACCGTACTGGGCGTATTGTCTGGCGCAGGGATTTTTAATGGTGTTACCAAATACGTTGCGGAATATCATCAGCAACCAGAAAGGATTAAATCTGTATTGGGTACATCGTCCTCGATCATTCTGGGTTTTTCGACCCTTCTGGCAGTAATTTTTCTCTTGTTCAGTGATGCCATCAGTGCGGGATTGTTTGGTCACAACCGTTACAAAACGGTTGTGCAGGTGCTCGCATTTATTCAGATGGGGATCGCATACGCCAATTATTTTCTGGCAATCTTGAAAGGTTTCAGAGATGCTCAGGGCAATGCACTTGCCATTATTCTTGGCAGCTTAGTGGGTGTCATTGCTTATAGCCTTTGTTATTGGCTGGGAGGTTATGAAGGGGCATTGGCTGGGTTGGCTTTGGTACCTGCGTTGGTGGTTTTGCCTGCGGGGGTGATGATCCTACATTGTAAGGTTATTGCCTTTTCGGCATTGAAACCCATGTGGGATCGCGCTATTGCGAGCCATTTGGGAAAATTTACCCTGATGGCGCTGCTGACTTCCATGACTCTGCCAGTCGCTTATATCATGATGCGGAACCTGCTGGCGGCACGTTATAGCTGGGAAGAGGTTGGAATTTGGCAGGGAGTGAGTAGTATTTCGGATGCTTATTTACAATTTATTACTGCATCTTTTACTGTCTATCTCTTGCCGACACTCGCTCGTTTGGAAAATAAGCAAGAAATCAGCCGCGAAATTGTGAAAGCGCTGAAATTTGTTTTACCTGCTGTGGCGGTGGCCAGCTTCTCAGTCTGGTTGTTGCGTGATTTTGTCATTTGGCTGTTGTTTTCCGATGAATTTACCGCAATGCGGGATTTATTTGTATGGCAGTCGGTAGGCGATATGTTGAAAGTGGGTGCCTATGTTTTTGGTTATTTGGTGATAGCGAAAGCTGCCCTGCGTTTTTATGTACTGGCTGAAATCAGTCAATTTCTTCTGCTGACGGGGTTCTCCCATTGGTTGATACCGATGAACGGCGCATTGGGGGCGGCTCAGTCATATATGGCAACTTACATTGTTTATTTCATTCTTTGTTGTAGCGTATTTATTATTTATCGCAGGCGAGCATGACAACCCTAATTCACGTTTTGGGATCGGATATCCCGCATCATAATCAAACGTTACTGAATTTTTTTAATGACGTTTTGACCCGAAAAATGAACTTCCCAGTCAAACCGTGTTTTATGGTGGTATCTAAAGACCACACATGGCTATCAAATTATCCTAACTTGGCAATCTCGGTGTATGACAGCAAATCTGCTCTGTCACGGGCAGTGATCGAGACAGCACAAGGAAACAGAACAACCCGTTTCTTTTTCCATGGTCAGTTTAATGCTGCTTTATGGATAGCCCTATTGGTGGGTAAAATTAAGCGACATCAATTTTTGTGGCATATATGGGGAGCTGATTTATATGAAGAATCCCGCCAACTGAAATTCCGTTTGTTCTATTTGTTTCGTCGTCTGGCACAAAAGCGGGTAGGGCATATTTTTGCCACGCGCGGTGATCTTCAGCATTTTTTCCAGCATGTTTCCCGTTATTCTGAGCAGTCAAAACCAGATACACCATCATCATTACTCTATTTCCCCACTCGCATGGACTCTGCGCTCACGGTAACGGAAAAAATACTCTCTCCTGAAGGGGTCACTATCTTATTAGGAAATTCAGGAGATCAATCCAACCGCCATATTGACGCCTTACATAAGATCCAACGCCAGTTTGGTGATGAGGCGCGGGTCATCATGCCAATGGGCTATCCCGATAATAATCAAGTTTATATCCACCGTGTGGAGCAAGCCGCATTGTCACTGTTTCCAGAACAAAATGTCCGTATCCTGAAAAATCAAATGGCGTTTGGCGAATATTTATCATTATTGCACCAATGCGATTTGGGTTATTTCATTTTCAACCGCCAGCAGGGTATTGGAACACTCTGTTTGTTGATTCAATTTGGCATTCCGTTTGTTTTGAGCCGCCAGAATCCATTCTGGCATGATTTAATGGAACAGCAGGTTCCTGTTCTGTTTGATGGTGATGAACTGAATAAACCCTGGGTGCAGGAAGCACAGCGTCAGATGCTGTCCCTCGATAAAAAGGCGATAGCTTTTTTTGATCCCAATTTTATTGAGGGGTGGCAAGCTGCCCTATCGGCTGCATCTGGAGAGTATCAATGACCTTGACACAATTCGGTGGGCTATTTGTCGTTTACGTGATCTCGTTGGTCTTTATCCTGACTTTGACGTATCAAGAATTTCGGCGTGTCCGCTTTAACTTTAATGTTTTCTTTTCCTTGTTGTATCTGCTGACATTTTATTTTGGCTTCCCGCTGACGAGCATGTTGGTTTTCAAGTTTGATGTACAAGTTGTGCCAGTGGATTCTTTGCTGCAGGCGATGTTAGCGTCAGGCTGCTTTTATGCCATTTACTATGTGGCTTACAAGACCCGTATTTCTTACAAGAAGCGTATAGTTCATAAAACTGGCAGAAATAGTGATATAGAATCAGAAACATCATCCGTATCTGGGTTGCGTAAGCCTCTGTTCACTATGAATCGGGTGGAAACTAATCTGACTTGGCTGTTACTTGCTGGTATTGCTATCGTTACAGTGGGTTCGTTCTTTATGCAGAATGGTTTTTTGCTGTTCAAATTGCAATCTTACAGCCAGATATTTTCCAGCCAAGTTTCCGGCGTGGCACTCAAGCGATTCTTCTATTTTTTCATCCCTGCCATGTTGGTGGTATTTTTCCTGAAACCGACCAAAATTCGTTGGTTGTGCTTTCTGGTAGGAACGGTGGGGTTTGGGATTCTGACTTATGTGATAGTCGGGGGAACACGGGCTAACATTATTATCGCGTTTGCACTGTTCTTGTTTATTGGCATTGTCCGTGGTTGGATCACGCTGTGGATGTTGCTTGCAGCAGGTGTTATGGGGGTCGTTGGCATGTTCTGGCTGGCCTTGAAACGCTATGGCTTGGACGTGAGTGGCGCAGAAGCCTTTTATACTTTCCTGTACCTCACCCGGGATACTTTTTCGCCGTGGGAAAACTTGGCGCTGTTACTGGATAATTATAACAAAATAGATTTTCAGGGGCTGGCACCGATTGTCCGTGATTTTTATGTCTTTATTCCCAGCTGGGTATGGCCAGAGCGGCCTGGTTTGGTCTGGAATACGGCTAATTACTTTACATGGGATGTGCTGAATAATCATTCTGGCCTTGCTATTTCACCAACGCTGATTGGCTCGCTTGTAGTGATGGGGGGAGTATTTTTTATCCCTCTGGGGGCGATTGTTGTCGGTTTTATTATCAAATGGTTTGATTGGGTCTATGAAACAGGAAAACAGGAAAGTAATCGCTATAAGGCGGCGATTTTACAAGCCTTCTGTTTTGGTGCAATTTTTAACATGATCGTTCTTGCCCGAGAAGGTGTAGATTCTTTTTTTTCTCGTGCCGTGTTCTTTTGTATTGTCTTTGGCCTCTGTCTGGTTATGGCTAAATTGCTGTATTGGTTATTTGAAAGCGCCGGGCTGATTCGCAAGTTGGTTGTCAGTAATTTGACTACTCCACAAAAAACATCTGTTGTTTTGGATGTAAGGAAGAGAAATGGTGTTGAATAACATTCCTAAATATCGCATTCGTGGCCTCAATATCTGGGGATTTCACAATATGTCGAATTTCCTTGATCATCTTTTTCAGGATGGGAAGGTAAAAACAGGCACATTGGTTGCGATCAATGCAGAAAAAGTCCTCACAGCAGAACAAGATAATGCACTGAATATGTTGCTGGATGAGGCTGAATACCTATATGCAGACGGGATTAGCATTGTCCGTGCTATTCGTCGTAAATACCCTGATGCAGATGTATCTCGTATTGCAGGTGCGGACTTATGGGAAGCCTTGATGGAACGGGCGGGTCATGAAGGAACCCCCGTTTTTCTGGTCGGCGGGAAACCGGATATCTTGGCTCAAACTGAAAGCAAATTACGTACTCAGTGGAATGTCAATATTGTGGGTAGTCAGGATGGTTATTTTACGTCAGAGACGCGTGACGCGGTATTTGAACGAATCCATGCCAGTGGTGCAGCAATTATTACTGTGGCCATGGGATCACCTAAACAGGAAATCTTCATGCGTGATTGCCGCAGGATACATCATGATGCTCTGTATATGGGCGTTGGTGGGACGTATGACGTTTTCACCGGACATATCAAACGTGCCCCGAAAGTTTGGCAGAATTTAGGCCTGGAGTGGCTGTATCGTTTGCTTTCACAACCAAGCCGTATCCGCAGGCAGATTAACTTATTAAGATTCCTCGGTTATTATTACGGTGGGAAGCTCTAGTCCAGTAATGCTTCTGTTTTAATCCTGCTGCTTCAATGGTGTGTTATTCATATGCAGCAGGTTTTCATCTCATTTTTCATTTTTCATTTTTCATTTTTTGTTCGGTTGGCTTCTTTGTATTTGTCAAAACGAAATTTGACAAAAACGTGAAATAACCACCTTGTTGGCAGATCACAAAATCACCATGATTGAGTTGTTCTTTCCGATCACGATGCCGAATCAAGCAGGCATTGTTCCAATTTTATAATTTTTTATTTCACTGATCGGCAAAACGTGTTTTGATCCCAGCCTTTTTTACAATGATTGATTATCAATGCCTGTATTTTTTCTGTTTGCAAATATAAACATCATAAAAGTGGATAGGGAGTTTTATGAGTGATTCAAAACAGAGCCTGCAAAGGGGACTTGAGGCACGTCATATTGAGCTGATTGCGCTGGGTGGCACCATCGGTGTAGGGCTGTTCATGGGTTCAGCAAGTACTTTGAAATGGGCTGGTCCTTCTGTTTTGCTGGCCTACATTATTGCCGGGCTTTTCGTCTTTTTCATCATGCGCTCAATGGGAGAAATGCTGTTTATTGAACCTGTGACGGGTTCATTTGCTTCGTTTGGACATAAGTATCTCAGCCCGTATTGGGGATGTCTGACCGCATGGGGATACTGGTTTATGTGGGTCTCAGTGGGGATCTCGGAAATCACAGCCATAGGAGTATATGCCGAATTCTGGTTCCCAGAACTGCCTCAGTGGGTTTCTGCGCTGGTGGCGGTAGGGTTAGTTGCCTTAGCTAACTTAGCGGCTGTGCGACTGTATGGTGAATTGGAATTCTGGTTCGCCATGATCAAGGTCACGACGATTATTGTGATGATCCTGATTGGTCTTGGTTTGATTTTTTTTGGTTTGGGTAATGACTGGCAACCTCTTGGTTTGGGTAACTTGACCTCACATGGTGGTTTTTTCTCTGGGGGCTGGAAAGGGTTCTTATTTGCGCTTTGTATTGTTGTCGCCTCTTATCAGGGCGTTGAATTGGTAGGTATTACTGCTGGTGAGGCGAAAAACCCACAGGTGACTATCAAAAAAGCGATCAACAATATCCTATGGCGTATTTTGATTTTTTATGTCGGTGCTATCTTCATTGTTGTGACGCTGTTCCCATGGACAGAAGTGGGTTCGCACGGCAGCCCGTTTGTGATGACTTTTGCTAAAGTTGGTATTGTTTCTGCGGCGGCAGTCATTAACTTTGTTGTTCTGACGGCAGCACTTTCGGGATGTAACAGTGGAATGTACAGTGGTGGCAGGATGTTGTATGCCCTGGCGCAAAACCGTCAATTGCCAGCATCATTGCTGAAATTGTCAAAAAATGGAGTACCGGTGAAATGTATAGCAATTACTATCGGTTTTTTGATCGCGGGTTCCAGCCTGAATTATATAATCCCAAATCCACAGTCAGTTTTTGTTTACGTTTATAGTGCCAGCGTATTGCCCGGTATGGTGCCATGGTTTGTCATTCTGGTGAGCCAGTTACGTTTCCGTAAGCATCATGAAGAAGCTCTGAAGCAGCATCAGTTTAAATCGATTCTATTTCCTTACGTCAATTATCTGACGTTGATTTTTCTGTGTTGTGTATTGGTAGGAATGGCGATTAATCCAGATACACGTTTCTCACTCATGGTCGGGGGCGCATTTTTGTTGCTTGTATCGTCAGCCTATTGGTTTATGAAATTAATTTGCAGAAAAAATTAAATGAATTTTTAAGGCTGATTATTAACCAGTAAAATCAGTTGCGGTGGAAAATGATGCCTTTATCAGCTAAATGAACAAAGCGTAATCAATCGCATCATTTCTTTTAAAAAAGCACTGGACAGTATGACATTAAATCCGTACTATCCTCCACCGCAACGGCGTTAAGCGCCCGTAGCTCAGCTGGATAGAGCGCTGCCCTCCGGAGGCAGAGGTCTCAGGTTCGAATCCTGTCGGGCGCGCCATTTAAAGCGTGCAAGAGCAGTGGCAATGAGTTATCGTGGTAAGATTACGTTGTAAAGTAATAGTATTTAAAAAGAAGTACTATTTAAAAAGATAGTAGTTATGGTGGCTATAGCTCAGTTGGTAGAGCCCTGGATTGTGATTCCAGTCGTCGCGAGTTCGAGTCTCGTTAGCCACCCCATCTTTTTTATGAAACGCGAGGGTGGCGGAATTGGTAGACGCGCTAGCTTCAGGTGTTAGTGTTCTTACGGACGTGGGGGTTCAAGTCCCCCCCTTCGCACCATAAAAAAGAGATTTAAAAGATATATTTCGGCGAGTAGCGCAGCTTGGTAGCGCAACTGGTTTGGGACCAGTGGGTCGGAGGTTCGAATCCTCTCTCGCCGACCAGATTCTGAGGAAGCCCCGCAATAGCGGGGCTTTTTCTTATTTCTTCTTCTGTATTTTTTCCTGCCTATAAAACGTTTTATTTTCTCTTCTATTCCCCTTCGATTTCTTTATATTGTTTCAAATGTGAAGTTGAATATCATCATTTTCGTTAATCCATTAACTGTTTGTTTTAAAGGTTATTTTTAAGTGATGTTGCGTTTCGACGACAAACCATATTCCAAATGTCTCAAATAGAAGACATTTAACTGATTGGTTTTAAATGTATATTATCAATGGGCTTGCATAGCGTCTCAAATGAGAGACGGTATTTTTGATACGCCCTAGTGAAAGCAAAATGTTGATAATGGAAAGTCAGTTACTGCCTGGATAGGAAGGATTTATTTTGAGTGAAAAAGTTGGCATGTTAAATGCATTACTAAAACTTGTAGATGCTCATCCCACTCCTTATGATAGTATTCACTTCATAAACCTCGGGATGATGTAGAGCTGATTATCGGTGCCTATGGTCCACGTTATAGATGAGTAAATATCACTGTCTTTTCATCACAAACCGGACACAACGTTGAGTGAGGCACTATCCGTCTGTAGACCTGATTGTATTTATACACCTGTCTTTTTGATAGGTGTTTTTTTTGCCTACAGGAAAGTGGAGATTGATTTTCAACCAGATTATGGTGGTGAAACCTCAGCTAACGATTCAATGCGAATCTGAATATTTATCGTTAGCTGAAGGATAAATAACACGTCTTATGCTTCTGCGTTGCTATCGCGTTTCAGGGTCAGCATAAAGCCTTTACTACGTGTTTGGGTGGCTTCTTCGCGTTTCTGCAATTTATCGAGTGCATCGGCAAGCCATGCGTAATCATGGGCATCTGGCCGCTGAGCAAGGGCTGCCTTAAACGCTGTTTCAGCACTGACCCATTCACCATGATGTAGTGCAACTTGCCCCATAGTACTGTTGAGCAAAGGTGTTGTACCATGTTGTTTGAACAGGTGAACGAGGGTTTTTTGCACGGCTTCGGTATCATTCGCCTTAAGATGTGGAATTAATAGCAAGAGGCGCTCGTCATATTGCTGCTTTAATCCATCCAGAATGATTTGTTGGGCAGTATCGTGCTCATTGCATTCAATTAAATGTTCTGCCATAGAGACTTGCAGCACGATATCATGTCGGATTTTCCGACTTTGGTCTTTCCACCAGACTTTCAGTCCTGCGCAGCCTTTTTCGGCGATGGTTTTATTCATTAATCCAACATAGGCCTGCTGCCGTATTTCATGAATTTTGTCTTCATTATGCAGTTTGGCCTTCATCATTGAAGGCAAGATATCAATCAGAGATTGATAAGCCCCTGAAAGTGAATAAGCCTGCTCAGCTAATCTCAATACTTCAGGATGACGGGGAGCCTGATTCAGTAGTTTATCCACACCATTGCGTGCCGCATGAACGTCACCTTGTGCCAATTGGATACGTACACGGGAAATATCGACAGGAAGCTGATCTTTTGCAGCAACTTCTGCGGCTCGTTCAATATATTGGTTGGTACGGAAATAATCCCCGCGCTGCTGGGCGGCTTCTGCTGCCAGTAAATAGTTCACGACAGGATATTCGGAATGGTCAATATTGCGTGTCATCAGATGTTCAGCCTGCTTGAAGTCACCTTCAGCGAATTTCAGCAATGCTTGTCTGGTTTGTGAACGAGCCCGATTACGTTTATATCCACCAAAGATCCAACTATGCGTGGATGAGCTGGTACGTTTTAATCGACGATAGCTCCAACCGATGAAAATCAGCAGGAACTGTAACAGGAGGAACATAATTACCAGAGCAGTAATGCTGGTGGTGATATTGCGACTGTCCGTCTGGATCAAAACATATCCTTGATGCCCGGACATTACAGGACCAAGAACGATACCCACAATGAGGATAATGAAAAGTAATAATACTTTCAGCATGATCAACTCTCCTCAACGGATATTTCTGCCTGACCAGATTTTTCTATGGTGGTCGGCTGTTGCGGCGGCATTTCTGGTTTAGCGTGAGGTTTATCTTCTGATTTTTTCTGTACAGAATGCGGTAAATTATAGATACGCTTACGCACTAAATCCGCCAGTATCGGCTGGCTGCTCAGTTGCTCAGGCACCTCAATAGAAAGTGGTCGTTGTACCAGTAAATTAACATTTTTTAAGAAAACTATTGCATCTGGAGTTGAGGTATCAAAATAAGCCGTTACCCATTCTCCAACGTGTTCTAATGCGTCCTTATAAATTTTACTCTGATGACGGGGAACTGATTGTGCTGCAATTAGCAGCTTAGAACGGATGTTTTCACGCAGATAAATATTCTGATTAGGTGCCAGCAACGGTTCTTTACTGTTATCACGAGGCGCGATAGTAATGAAGTTATCCATAAAGCTGTGCCAGCTATTCGTCAGATTTTCACGCCAGTCAGAAAGTGAAGATGTGACATCACGGTTGTTACCCACCTCTGGCCCGGTTTTTTTCACTTCATCAGCCAGACGTAAGTGATCAACTTGGTTGGATAATTGATTCAGAGTCAGGATGATACCATCCAGATCAAGCTGTTTGATTTTGGTCAGATCATCAATATCAACTCTGATCGCTGCGCGGGCGTAATTTAGGCTGGGATCATTCATTTCAGCAAGATTCTGGTCAGCATCTTTCAGCAAGGCAATGGCTGTAGGGACATCTTGTTCACTCCATATTTTTCGACCCGCCATTTTAACCAGAGCACTTGCTTGAGCCAGTCGCCAGTTTTCGATATCTGTATTTGAAATTGCCGAAACACGGGTTTGAAGCGTGGCTATATGGTTATCTAGCTGCTGGTTTTTATCTTTGGCTTGTTGTAAGGAAGTTTTTAACTCTTCTAGATCAGTGTCAAAATTTTGTTTATCGGCAGATTGCTGCTGTGCCAGAGAGGTTAATTGCTGCTGCAAAGCGGCATTTTCTGTGCTCAAGGCCACATTCTGTTGTTTATTGTGATAATAAATATAAAAACCACCAACACCGATTGCCAAAGAAATAGCGATTGAGAGAGTATGACCCACCCATCCATAGCGTTTGGGTTTATGGGGAGCCGTTTCAGGCTGCTGAGGGTGTTTTGTCTCAACCGCATCGGTGGATTGCTTTTGTTCCGTCATAATGGACATCCCATCTTGGTTTATTCCAGCGCCTGCATTAAGGCGTCATTATCTGCACTTTTGGCTATTTTTATCACTTGCCAGCCCAATGAGCGGGCGATACCGGCAAGGCGTTCGCTGACCACAATCAGGCAGCAACCCAATAACCACGCTTTTCCATCGCTATCAGTTACTAAGTTATATAACAGTTGCAGCATTTCGCCACTTGTTACGACGATGGTTTTTATACCATATTGCTGCCAGTGACGACTGAAATTGGCAGCATGGTATTTGACTGGTTGTCGTGAATAACATTCACAGTAATCCACGTCTCCCCCCCGCATTCTTAATGTAGAGGCAATCACTTCGCGGCCACCATTGCCTCGGAGCAATAGCACCTTTTTATTACTCATTTGCTGCAATGAGGGGAGTTGCAGTAAATCTTCGCTGGTTTCACCTTTCTCAGACCAACAAATTTCCAGTCCGGTTTGTCGCTGAAACAGCAGGGAAGTTGATTTGCCGATACCATAATAAGATAGCTTATCGGGCCATGACTGGTCTTCTTGGATAAGCTGCTCATTGGCATAATGAACGGCATTTTTTGATAACAGGAAAACCAGATCTCCCGCCAATAGCCATTGCATTTTTTGTGACAGCGATGGCAAATCCACCCCCGGATAAATTTCAATGAGCGGCACACTGAAGGCTGTTTTCCCCACAGTTTGCAATCGTTTGACCAACTCATCTCCTGAGGGGGCAGGGCGGGTGATCAGAATACTCATTCAGGTAAATTCCTCTGATATACGCAGGTCAGAATCTGACGCGCGCCTTTTTCCAATAATTCCTCTGCCAATTCCACTCCAGCCTGACGGGACTCTTCTGGTGATACTACTCTTTCACCACGTACTGTCACTGAGCCATCAGGTGCACCAACTAGCGCACGCAGCCAGATTTTATCTTCCTGCCAGATGGCATAACTGCCAATCGGGACCTGACAGCCTCCTTCAAGGCGGGTATTCATGGCTCGTTCAGCCAGAACACAGATTTCCGTTCTGGCGTGATTCAAAGGTTCCAGTAGCTCGCGGGTTTGCTGATCATCAAGCCGACACTCAATGCCTATCGCACCCTGACCAACAGCCGGCAGCAATAATTCCGGCGCCAATGGCATGCGGATTCGTTCTTCCAGCCCCAGCCTTTTCAGACCAGCAGTTGCAAGGATAATGGCATCATAATCGCCGTTATCGAGTTTACCCATACGAGTACCGACATTACCGCGCAAGTCGTGGATTACAAGATCTGGGCGTAACTGACGGATCTGGCACTGGCGGCGTAAACTGGATGTACCAACAATACTGCCTGCGGGCAGGTCATCGAGAGAGGCGTATTCTACTGAAACAAAAG
The DNA here is from genome assembly GCF_059072735.1 of Xenorhabdus sp. XBWT. Classification (NCBI taxonomy): domain Bacteria; kingdom Pseudomonadati; phylum Pseudomonadota; class Gammaproteobacteria; order Enterobacterales; family Morganellaceae; genus Xenorhabdus; species Xenorhabdus sp. XBWT. Next base: position 4,090,427 of record NZ_CM180990.1, on the reverse strand, counting down.
CATCCCGTGGATCATCCCGTTCGCAGATTGTGACCAACCCCAAACCGTCGGGAAATTCGACAGGGACATCTTTCATGGAGTGGACGGCAATATCAGCCCGTTTTTCAAGCAGTGCCAGTTCCAGTTCTTTAACAAACAGACCCTTGCCACCTACTTTTGCTAATGGTGTATCGAGGATAATGTCACCGCGGGTGACCATCGGTATTAGCTCGACTTTCAGTTCGGGATGAAAATGTTCCAGTTGCTTTTGAACATAGTGGGCTTGCCACATAGCCAATGGGCTTTGGCGAGTAGCGATGCGAATGGTTTTCATTGTCATGGATAAGTATATTAAGCATGGCGGATTTTTAGCCGCCAGTTAGCCACTAATAAGTGAGAAAATAGTGTCAGTTTTAACATTTCAATGACTTTTTTTCCAGTGATGCGAACGGCAGAAAAAAGCTAAATAGTATACGGATATACAGTTTATAAGATAAAAAGAATTTTAAATATTAAAATAATATTTTATTTAAATAGAGAAAATAAACAAACAGATTGATTTAAAAGCAAATCATTATTTAGAGTTTAGCTTGATGATAAAGAACTGCGGATAATATTTAACAATAAAAAATATTATTTGAGGGGATATTTATAGAAGCCTGATGATTTACAAAGCCTTGCATCCTTTATATGAAAAACCATCAACTATAATGCCTATTCTAAAAAAACAAATTACTGTATCTATTTCGTGATTAACTTAATATTTTACAATGAGTTAATTGTATTCCGGCTATTGCAGCGGAGGCGAAAAGATGGTATTGCGTACTTTACGCTTCGACTGCAAGGTGTTAAATTGATCACGTTTCCGACAATAAGTTTGTAAAAATAATTTTAAATAATCTTGCTTTGACAAGTTATTGGAAACAGGGGACCACTGTGGGCACTGGAACAGATATCAGGCGAAACTCTTGTATCTCTATATTGAAACGCTGAAACAGCGACTGGATGCAATTAACCAACTTAGGCTAGAGCGCTCTACTAACTCAATGAGTGCTGCTTTTAAGCAAGTTTATAGTTTAATTCCAGTATTATTACATTATCATCATCAAATGATGCCAGGATATATCAAAAACAACGTTCCTCATGGAGTTTGTTTTTTTACGCCTGATGAATCACAACAGTTTTGGATTAATGATCTGGAAGGCCCGCTTTCTGGTGTCTTATCATATGCTTCCAATGGTGAATTGCCGATTACGGGAATTTATTCAATGGGCAGCACCTCCTCAATCGGGCAAAGTTGTTCCTCTGATATTGATGTTTGGGTTTGTCACCAATCTTGGCTGGATCATGATGAAAAAGTACTATTGGAACAAAAATGCTCTTTGATAGAACAGTGGGCCGCTTCGCTCGGTATTGAAGTCACTTTTTTTCTGATTGATGAAAACCGCTTTCGCCATAATGCCAGTGGCAGCCTTAATGGTGAAGATTGTGGTTCCACCCAACATATCCTTTTACTTGATGAATTTTATCGCACAGCGGTCTGTATGGCTGGTAAACGTTTGCTGTGGGCGATGGTTCCAGTGGAAGAAGAAGCACACTATGATGAATATGTTCTTTCCCTCTATGCCCAAGGTGTTCTGACACCAAATGAGTGGCTGGATCTGGGGGGCTTGGGTGAACTGTCAGCAGAAGAATATTTTGGGGCGAGTCTTTGGCAGCTTTATAAAAGCGTAGACTCGCCTTATAAAGCGGTATTGAAAAGCCTGTTGTTGGAAGCCTATTCATGGGAATACCCTAACGGCAAACTGTTGGCAATGGAAATGAAACAATATTTCCATGATGGCGCGATTGTTTCCTTTGGTCTTGATGCTTATAGCATGATGCTGGAGCGTGTCACACGTTACCTTACTGCTACGAATGATCTCACCCGCTTGGATTTGGCGCGCCGCTGTTTTTACCTGAAAGTGTGTGAAAAATTGCTGGAAAGCAGTGATGACAAAGGTTGTACAGGATGGCGTCGTCAGATTATATTTCAGTTAGTAAGTGATTGGGGTTGGGATGACAGTAAATTGGCTATGCTGGATAACCGTAATTCATGGAAAATTGAGCGGGTGCGTGAAGCCCATAATGAATTGCTCGATACCATGATGCAAAGTTATCGCAACCTGATCCGTTTTGCCCGCCGTAACAATTTAAGCGTCAGTGCCAGCCCACAGGATATTGGTGTATTGACCCGCAAATTGTATGCGGCTTTTGAAGCCTTGCCCGGTAAAGTGACGCTGGTGAATCCTCAAATATCCCCGGATTTGTCAGAACAAGATCTGACTTTCATTTATGTTCCTCCGGGGCGTGTAAACCGCAGTGGCTGGTATCTTTACAATCATGCCCCCACGATAGAATCGATCACCGGTCATCAACCGCTGGAATATAACCGTTATCTGAATAAGTTAGTGTCCTGGACATATTTTAATGGTCTATTAACTAAAGAAACCCAGATTTATATGCATCACGGGGAAACTCAGTGTGACAGGTATAAACTGTGTGATTTGGTGAATGATATTGCTACCCATTTTCCGATCCGTTTACCTGCACCTACGCCAAAAGCGTTATACAGTCCTTGTGAAATTCGCCATTTGGCGATCATCGTTAATTTAGAAAAAGATCCAACAGTCGAATTTTCCAACCAAGTCGTTCATTTTGATTTAAGGAAGCTGAATGTTTTCAGTTTTGGTGAATCACAGCAATGTTTGGTGGGTAGTATTGACTTATTGTATCGCAATTCATGGAATGAGGTGAGAACTCTGCATTTCAGTGGTGAGCAATCGGTATTGGAAGCACTGAAGACAATATTGGGCAAAATGCATCGGGATGCTGCGCCTCCGTCTGGTGTCGAAGTTTTCTGTTATAGCAGACATTTGCGCGGGCTTATCTGTACCCGTATCCAGCAATTAGTATCAGAATGTATCGAGTTACGCCTGTCCAGTAATCGCCAAGATCCCAATCGTTTTAAGGCGTTGCGTATTTCAGGCCAAACATGGGGTTTATTCTTCGAGCGGTTAAACGTTTCGGTACAAAAATTGGAAAATGCAGTGGAGTTCTATGGTGCAATTTCCAATACCAAGCTACATGGTTTGCCTGTAAAGATTGATACCAAGGAAAAACACTTGCCGCCTGTGATAGACGGATTTGCTTGTGAAGGTATTATCCAGTTTTTTTTCGAAGACATTGAACAGAAACAAGGGTTCAATATTTATATTCTTGATGAGTCAAACCGGGTGGAAATTTACTCGCATTGTGAAGGCAGCAAAGAAGAGTTGGTGCGTGATATCAGCCGTTTTTATTCCTCTTCGCACGATCGCTTTACTTATGGTTCCAGCTTTATCAATTTCAACTTACCGCAGTTCTATCAAATTCTTAAGAAGGGCGAGCGTACCCATGTAACTCCATTCGTGGATGGTACGTTCCCATTGGATGATTCGGAAGCCAAGGATACAAGGTTCAATATTGATGGGCACCTGGAAGAGGCTTGTGGGGCACATGATCCTTACCGTTCTTTGTATCACTATTGATATTAAGAATAGTTAATAAACATAAAGTGATATATACCCGTCGTCTTTCAAGTTGTTGCTTCCTTGCTCTCGCGTTTCATCCCGAAATTCATTGGGTATAACGTGATACGGCTCTTCCAGAGTAAGGGATTAAGCGCCTTATTTTTCAGGCGCTTGTTTTGTGAAAATAAAAGGTAATCACGAAAACTGGAATGACTCGCCACTTTGTTCTGTAATGGCTTGAGCCAGCACAGAGATAAAGCCATTACTGCTGCGGTCACACACCCACTGGTTATCCCGATAGTCAAAATGATAACCACCATTCTTGGTTGCCAGCCAAATCTGATGGAAAGGTTCTTGGCGGTTAATGATGATTTTGCTACCGTTTTCAAAACTGAGAGTCATCACGCCACCGTTGGTTTCACAGTCAATATCTGCATCCCCATCGTAATTATCCAGTTGTTCTTCAATATGAAACATCAATTGATCGGCCAATTGATGAAATTCGCTATCGTTCATGTTTATTTCCTATTTGCTTTTCAGGGCCTAGCTGCGATTATAGAGAGTATTGGCGCATGAATCACAGGCATTAATATGATGAAAAAACAACTCCGTTGGTCACTGGCCATCATAACATTACTCTCTCTGGTTGGTTGTGGCTTGAAAGGCCCCCTATATTTTCCACCTGTTGAGACATCAGATGCACACTCCTCTGTCAAAAAGGTGGATACAGTACAACCAGCAGATGCGAAGCAACCTATTATAGGTGCCCAATAATAATGAGTCAGTAATGTGATTGAGCTTGGGGTCGTATATGCAGTTCTCCAAAATGCATGGTCTTGGCAATGACTTTATGGTCGTTGATGCAGTAACCCAGAATGTTTATTTTTCTCCAGAGTTAATCTGCCGTCTGGCCGATAGGAATACGGGGATAGGCTTTGATCAGCTTTTGGTTGTTGAAGCTCCCTATGATCCTGACTTAGACTTCCACTATCGCATTTTTAATGCTGATGGCACTGAAGTTTCCCAATGTGGCAATGGGGCGCGTTGTTTTGCTCGTTTTGTTCGTCTTAAGGGGCTGACGAATAAACGCGATATCAAGGTTAGTACGCAAGCCGGTCAGATGGTATTGAGCATCACAAATGATGATCAAATCTGTGTCAACATGGGAGAACCAAATTTTGAACCGCAGCGCGTTCCCTTTCGTGCCAATAAGGCTGAGAAAACTTATATTATTCGTGTAGCTGAACGTACGGTGCTTTGTGGTGTAGTGACAATGGGAAATCCCCACTGCGTCATACAGGTTGAAGATGTGGACACAGCCGAAGTGGACGTTTTGGGACCGGTGTTGGAAAGCCATGAACGTTTTCCTGAGCGGACGAATGTTGGTTTCATGCAGATAATGAGCCGTGGCCATATTCGATTACGTGTTTTCGAACGTGGTGCTGGTGAGACTCAGGCCTGTGGCAGTGGTGCATGTGCGGCAGTGGCTGTAGGTATCCAGCAAGACCTGCTGGATAATCAGGTACGGGTTGATCTTCCGGGCGGTTCCCTGCAAATTCACTGGGATGGGCTGGGTAAACCGCTCTTTATGACAGGGCCTGCAACCCACGTTTATGACGGTATGATTCATTTGTGATTGATTCAATATTTATTGAGTCATTCTTGAAATATGGGGCATTGGAAAATGGGTGAAAAAAACGATCCATTGCATATTGAAAACAGGGTGAATGATCAAACAGTAGTGGATTATTTGCTGAGTAATCCCGATTTTTTCATCCGCAATGCCAATATGGTCGAGAGGATACGCGTTCCCCATCCAGTGCGGGAGTCCATCTCTTTGATGGAATGGCATATGAATCGTCAGAGGAAACGTATCCGTTATCTGGAAGACGATCTTATTCATTTGGTGGAGCAGGCTAAACAGAATGAAGTGCTGTTTAGTCATCTATTGCAATTACTGTCAGACCTCTCTGGTGCCAAGAGTTTGCAGGGTTTTCTTTCCTGTCTGAGTTCATGGTCAAAAACATTGGGGTTAAGTAATAGTTACATTCGGCTGTTCAGTGATAGATGGTATCTCGGCGCACCACTGAACTCTCCAGAATTGGCAATTTCCCGCTATGCTTTTGAACCTGTACGCATTAAGCGATTCGGGGATAGTAATCATTATCTTGGGTCATTGCACGGCCCAGAAATTTTGTTGTTGATGCCACAGGCGCGTCATGTTGGCTCGGTGGCGATTTCCCTTTTAGGATCACAAGGGGATTTGGGCATGGTAATTTTCAATAGCCATGATAAACAACATTATCACGATGGCATGGGAACTGACCTTCTCGATCAATTGGCGAAGCTGTTGCCAGGATTATTGTCCCGATGGATTGAACGCACATGACTCAGCTAATCGATCTTCTGTTAGAGCCAGTGGATGCTTTCTTACACTACTTGCGGGTTGAGCGGCGCTTAAGTCCCTTGACGATCACCAATTATCGTCACCACTTGGCGGTTATGGCGGAAATGTCATTAGAAATGGGGATACGTGAATGGCAGGGGCTTGATCCTGCTAAAGTCCGGATATTTGCTTCCCGCAGTCGTCGGGCAGGATTGGAATCTGCCAGTCTTGCCTTGCGTCTTTCTGCTTTGCGTAGCTTCCTTGATTGGATGGTTATGCAGGGAAAACTGGGTGCCAATCCCGCTAAAGCGGTCAGTGCACCCCGTAAGAAACGCCACTTGCCTAAAAATATGGACGTGGATGAAGTAAACCAACTCCTGAACATCAATTTTAATGATCCTTTATCAGTCCGTGACAGAACTATGCTTGAAGTAATGTATGGTGCGGGGTTACGTTTGTCTGAGCTGGTTGGTCTTGATTGTTACCATTTAGATTTGGAAAGCGGGGAAGTCTGGGTACACGGCAAGGGCAGTAAAGAACGTAAAGTGCCTTTCGGTCGTGTGGCGCAGGAATGGCTTCAGCGTTGGTTGGAAATGCGTGAGCTGTTTGAACCGGAAAGTGACGCGGTTTTCATTTCCAGCAAGAGCGGGAAACGGATCTCTGCCCGTAATGTACAGAAACGATTTGAACAGTGGGGTATCCGGCAAGGTGTTAACAGCCATATCAATCCCCATAAATTGCGTCACTCTTTTGCCACGCATATTCTGGAGTCCAGTGGCGATCTGCGTGCGGTACAGGAATTGCTTGGTCATGCTAACCTGTCAACGACACAGATCTATACGCATCTGGATTTTCAGCATTTAACCAAAGTTTATGATGTGGCGCACCCCAGAGCCAAACGAGGGAAACCATAATGCGTTTTTATCGGCCTCTCGCGCCGTTTTTTGCGATAACATTCGATTTGGATGATACACTTTACGATAATCATCCTGTAATCGATAAAACCGAAAAAGAAGTGTTGTGTTTTATCCAGCAGTACAATACCAAGTTCCGTCACTTTGAGCGCGAAGATTTGCATATATATCGTCAGGCGGTTCTTGAACGGGAACCTGATATTTACCATGACGTCACATCATGGCGCAGACAATCTGCGGAACTCATGTTCAGTCATCATGGTTTCGATCATCAAGAAACGATCCGGGGCACGGATGAGATTATGGCGTGTTTTATGTACTGGCGTAATCAAATTGCCGTGCCGGAATCGACCCACGACACCTTGTCTGCACTGGCGAAAAAAATGCCGTTGGTTGCGATCACCAATGGAAATGCAGAACCCGCAGCATGTGGTCTCTCCCCTTATTTCGAATTTGTATTGAAGGCGGGAGTGGATGGGCGTTCCAAACCTTGTCCGGACATGTACCATCTGGCGGCAGAACGGCTGAATCTGCCCATTAATCAGATCCTGCATATAGGAGATAATCTGAAAACGGATGTAGAAGGTGCGCTTTACAGCGGAATGCAGGCTTGCTGGCTCAACATTGGAAATAAAAATCTGATGCAGAAGCCTGAGGGGCGTTTAGTTCCATATATAGAGATTTCTGATTTGGCTTCTTTGATAGCACTGTTATAATTTCAGATTGTAATCTGTATAAAAAAAACAGTGCCACTTACACAACTGATGGTAATTATGGACGTTTCTTATCTGCTCGAAAGCCTGAATGATAAACAACGCGAAGCGGTCGCGGCATCCCGTATTAATATGCTGGTGCTGGCCGGGGCTGGCAGCGGTAAAACGCGCGTATTGGTTCACAGGATCGCTTGGTTACTGTCAGTTGAAAATGCTTCCCCGTTTTCCATCATGGCAGTCACGTTTACTAATAAAGCTGCCGCAGAGATGCGTCATCGAATTGAAAACCTGATTGGTACCAGTCAGGGGGGCATGTGGATTGGTACGTTCCATAGTCTTGCTCACCGTTTACTGCGTGCACACCACCTTGATGCGAACCTGCCGCAGGATTTTCAGATCCTTGATAGTGAAGATCAGCACCGCCTGATCAAACGCATTATCAAGGCCATGAATTTGGATGACAAACAGTGGCCAGCCCGTCAGGGCATGTGGTACATCAATGGTAAAAAAGATGAAGGTTTGCGTCCGCAGCATATCGAAAGTTATGGCAACCCAGTGGAAGCGACATGGCTGAAAATCTATCAGGCCTATCAAGAAGCGTGTGATCGCGCAGGGTTGGTGGATTTTGCTGAGCTGCTGCTTCGCGCACATGAACTATGGTTGAATAAGCCGCAGATTTTACAACACTACCGCGAACGTTTTACCAATATTCTGGTAGATGAGTTTCAGGATACCAACAGCATCCAATATGCGTGGATCCGCCTGTTAGCGGGTGATAGCGGTAAAGTGATGATTGTCGGAGATGATGACCAGTCCATTTATGGCTGGCGTGGTGCTCAGGTAGAAAATATCCAGCGGTTCCTCAACGATTTCCCTGGGGCGGAAACCATCCGTTTGGAGCAGAATTACCGTTCCACCAGCAATATCCTCAAGGCAGCCAACGCCCTAATCTCCCATAACAGTGATCGCCTGGGCAAAAATTTGTGGACAGAAGGGAGTGAAGGCGAGCCTATTTCACTGTACTGCGCTTTCAATGAATTGGACGAATCCCGCTATGTTGTTGGTCGTATCAAGCATTGGTTGGATAATGGCGGGGCTTTGAAAGAGTGCGCTATCCTGTACCGCAGCAATGCTCAGTCCCGTGTTCTGGAAGAAGCCTTGTTACAGGCTTCCATGCCTTACCGCATTTATGGTGGTCAACGCTTCTTCGAACGTCAGGAAATCAAAGATGCTTTATCCTACCTGCGATTAGTGGCAAACCGTCATGATGATACCGCTTTTGAACGCGTGGTGAATACACCGACACGCGGCATCGGCGACAGAACGCTTGATGTTGTGCGTCAAATGGCACGTGATCAGCAAAAAACTTTATGGGAAAGTAGTCTGTTACTGATTCAGGAGAAAGTGCTGGCAGGGCGGGCAGCATCGGCATTACAACGTTTTATTGAATTAATTGAAGCGCTGGAGACAGAAACTCAGGAAATGCCGCTGCATGCGCAGACCGATCGCATTATCCGCGATTCTGGCCTGTGGGCGATGTATCAGCAGGAAAAAGGCGAAAAGGCGCAGGCGCGTATCGAAAACCTTGAAGAATTAGTCACGGCGACCCGTCAATTCAGTTATCAGGATGAAGATGAAAATCTACTGCCATTGCAGGCGTTTTTGTCTCATGCAGCGCTTGAATCCGGGGAAGGTCAGGCAGATGCCTATCAGGATGCCGTTCAATTGATGACGTTGCACTCAGCAAAAGGTCTGGAATTCCCACAAGTTTTCATTGTGGGAGTGGAAGAAGGAATGTTCCCGAGCCAAATGTCCATTGAAGAAGGTGGAAGATTGGAAGAAGAGCGTCGACTGGCCTATGTAGGTGTCACAAGGGCGATGGAAAAATTGACACTCACCTATGCTGAAAGTCGTCGCTTATACGGAAAGGAAGTGTATCATCGTCCATCTCGTTTTATTGGGGAGCTGCCGACAGAATGTGTGACAGAGGTTCGTCTGCGGGCAACAGTGTCCCGCCCTGTCAGCCACAAGCGGCTTGGTACACCCATCAGCGCCAATGATAGTGGTTATGCACTTGGGCAACGTGTACGTCACCCCAAATTTGGTGAAGGGACGATTATCAATATAGAAGGCGATAAGGAACATTGCCGCTTACAAATCGCGTTTCAGGGAGAAGGCATCAAATGGCTGGTAGCCGCCTATGCCAGACTTGAAACCGGCCAATAATCCGGTCGAATGTTGACAGGCTTTTTCTTCTAAGCGTAACATTCGCGCCTTACGATAAACGTAGGGAGTTTCAGGAGACTTATGGTACATGCTGAACGCATTTAAATTAGAGAATAATCGCCTGCTCCGCCTTGAATTTGAAGAAGGTGATAAGTTATCCGACTCCATGTGGGTAGATTTGGTTGGATTGGGGGATGATGATCGTCTCCGTGTCCAAAATGAACTTGGGCAAGTTCTGGCAACCCGCACTGAATTGGATGACATCGAAGCATCGGCACGTTTTTTTGAAGATGAAGATGGCATGCACGTCCACTCTTTCTTCTACTTTGAAGATGCCGAAGACCATGCTGGTAACTCGACAGTCGCGTTTACCATTCGTGACGGTCGTCTCTACACATTGCGAGAGCGTGAACTCCCTGCATTTCGATTATACCGAATGCGCGCCCGTAACCAGACCATGGTTGACGGGAATGCCTATGAATTGCTGATGGACTTGTTCGAAACCAAAATCGAACAGTTAGCTGACGTTATTGAAAACATTTACAGCGTACTTGAATCCCTGAGCCGGGTCATTATGGAAGGTAAGCAAGGGGATGAATTCGACTCCGCTCTCTCTAATCTGGCAGAGCAGGAAGACATCGGCTGGAAAGTTCGCTTGTGTCTGATGGATAGTCAGCGTGCTTTGAACTTCCTTGTACGCCGTGCCCGTTTGCCTGCAAATCAGCTTGAACAGGCCCGTGAAATCCTGCGAGATATCGAATCCCTGCTGCCGCACAATGAATCCTTGTTCCAGAAAGTTAACTTTCTGATGCAAGCGGCGATGGGCTTTATCAACATCGAACAGAGCCGCATTATCAAAATTTTCTCCGTTGTTTCCGTGGTATTCCTGCCTCCTACGCTGGTGGCATCCAGCTATGGGATGAACTTCGAATTTATGCCGGAACTAAACTGGACATTCGGCTACCCTGCGGCCATCGGGTTGATGATAGCTGCGGGACTGGCGCCTTATCTCTATTTCAAACGTAAAAATTGGCTGTAATAAACCCCTCAATTCCAGTATAGAACGGTATAGATACATACGCCCATAGAAGGGCGTATTAGCTTTACTTATTTCCGCAAGCGGCGCTGAGTATAAAGCGCATCCAGTGTAAACAGGATCAATGCCGCCCAGATAAACCCAAACGTTACCAAACGATCTGGACCGATCTTTTCTCCATAAACCAATGTTGCCAGCAAGAACATCAGAGTAGGGGCAAGATATTGGAAAAATCCGAGTGTGGACAAACGCAGATGACCAGCGGCAACGGTAAAAAATAACAACGGCACTGTAGTAATGATACCCGCAGCAATCAATAACAGATTCAGGGATAGGGGATTATTCAGCATATTGCTGGTTGGTGTATGTGTGAAAAACAGGAGGTAAACCAACGCAACAGGAAACACCCAGATTGTTTCAATCAACATACCGGTTTGTGCATCTACTCCCAGTTTTTTACGGATCAATCCATAAAGCGCAAAAGTTGTTGCTAAATACAGACCTATCACCGGTATAGAGCCAAACTGCCATATCTGGATAAATACTCCCGTAAATGCCAACCCCACGGCGATCCACTGCATACGACGGAATCGTTCACCAAGGAATATCATGGCGAACAGCACACTGACCAACGGATTGATGAAATACCCAAGGCTTGCTTCCAGCATATGATTATTATTAACTGCCCAAATATAAGTCAGCCAGTTACTGGCAATCGTAAAGGCCGTGATACCTAACAGTAACAGGATCTTCGGCTGTTTGATGGCAGTCAAAACCTGACGCCAGTGACGGGTTGCCGTCAGCATCAGCACCATAAAGAAAACTGACCATATAACACGATGCGACACGATTTCATCGGGTGGCACGTGCCGTATTTCCTTGAAGTAGATGGGAGCCAACCCCCAAATAATATAGGCGCCCAAGGCATACAGGATACCTTTGACAGTCTGTTGGTTACTCATAATATCCTTGAATGTTTAGATAGTTAAGAAGAGATGCAGGGGTATTAGGCCCATGAACCTATACAATTTGGCATCGGCTAGCATGATTTACAAGTAGTTAATAGCATGAGTAATAAATTAAATTATCCCACGTATCTAAATAGCATTTTTTGCTAAATTGTTATGCTCAGGAAAGAAAGAGTTATCTATGTTTATATAATCTACCTATGCTTCATATTTTCCTGTTCCGTCAGTAGCGCGTCGCTCCCTAAACATGATCTTGTCTGGGTGAACTGGCCCAGGCATTTGAATTTCATGATTCCTGCTGGCGATACAGTTAATATAATTAATACAATACATTATGGAATGAATAGCTGGAAGTGCATGCTCTTTATCTGCAAATGGTAATTTGGGTTGGGGTATCCCAACGAAATGCTGTTGTTAAAGTCCTTTTATATATTAACGGTTCACTTACATAAGTTTTTCCATACCTTATCTTTTTTTAAGAAAACATACTATTAAATTCCTTTTTTCATAAGGATTTATACTCAAGGAATTTCAATATACAGCGCTTATGTCTTGGGATGAATCCCAGAGAATATAGATAATTTTATATTTATCGAAGGCCTATCAATGTCTTAAACGATGATTCCAGTTTATCAGGACAATCCGTACTCTTTACTTTTACCGCTTTATCATTATTTCTTAACTCATTACATAGCTGAGCTATATCTTTAGGTGTCCAATATATATTTTTTGCATAACCTATTCTTTGAACTAGGTTTAGCAAATTTTCCACACCACCAGCTTTCAGTATTCTCGCAACCATTGTTGAGCAATTTTTATAAATACCATTATAAGTGGGGGCAAAACGTAAGTTTCCATACATTTTTCCATTATACATTTCATTCTTCTTTCTTTGCATTGCTGGAACATCTAAGTCCAACAGGTAATATTCCAAATGGGGTGACTGGACGAAATCATCGTAAAGATGGCTAAAAACACCAGCAAAAGATAAATTTCCCCGGAAGATGCTGCTATCAGCCAAAAAACTCACATAATTATCATCTTTTGGACGTATTCGATTATTGGGTAATGTTGAGCGGGTTCTTACTTCACTTGGTGCGGCAGGGAAGGCAGAGGTACCTGACTCGCTCGAAGAGAGACGAAGGGATGTGTCTGGAGGCTGAGATGTATCATGGGCTGGGGTGGGTAAATCGTCTAATGAGCGGAAATCCGGCCAAGGAAATTGGGGGACGCCGCCAATATAAACCGAGGAATGTCCTATACGGAATTTCTGGCAGGGATACCAAATATATACCGTGGCGTCGACGGGCTTGCCAGCTAAGATTTCGGACTCTGCTTTGGTTCTTTTGTTCATAACCTGTTCTCATGTTGATTGGCTAATTAATTTTGAAAGCAAAGCGTTTTGAAAATAAATCATCTTGGAAATAAAACTCTATGAGATTTTTAATTGTTTGCTAAGAAAAATTTCCAAAAAAGGAAAATAGGTGAGTGTATTTACTGCTGGAAATTTGCTTGTTGTTATTGTGCAGCATATACGCAAATTGGCGGGATGTGAATAATTATGAAGGTGTGTAAGAAACGAAAAATGAAATTTTGCGTTTTCATCAACACCTTCAATATATAAGGCCAAAAAATTTAGCCAACTAAATAAGTGCCCGTCGCGCTGGCAATATGTATCCGTTGTTCATTGTGTAGTTCGATTCTGGTAACTGATACTTTATTGCCAGCTCGGATTATATTACTGCTTGCTGTAAATACCTCACCGCGTCCGGGGCGCAGGTAATCGACTCGCAAATCAATAGTACCCAGTGTCGACAGTCGCTTTTGTATCTCTGGGATTGTGAGAGTTTCCAACGTTGTCAGAGCATGGCTTGCACAAATCAATCCTCCAGCAACATCCAGTATAGAGGCGATTGCTCCACCGTGTAGGATCTTCTGAGCCATATTACCGACCAGCTTTTCTTCCTTGCGAAATTGCAGTTCTGCGTAGTCTTGTTCGAAACGAAGCAGTTCAAGCCCCAGAAGCTGGTTAAATGGCATCTGATAGATAAAAATTTCACCAATGAGTTTACGGGCTTCCTCCGGTGTTAATGCTTTATCTGCTCGCGATATATTTTCCATGAGTGTGTTTCCTGATAATAAAAAGTAAATATTCTGATGTTTAATGAATCTTTATAGTTAATAACTTGTTAAGTCTATGCTTTTATTATCAGCCTTACCAGTCTGTGAAGCATTCCGAAAAACAGCTCATTGAAAAAAAACAGACTACAAAAAATAACCATATAGTGTGTAAAATAAGCGATAATTTTTACTTTATAACTATAAGAATTGCTCCATCGGTGAGATAGCATGGGGTGGTATAACATGGGTTGGTATAACATGGTAGTGAGATATCGCAATGTACAGGCGTTTAGATCGTGTCTGTATTTTTTACGGCCTTTTTAAAGGTTTTTTCTAAAGATTGGGGAAAGGCGTGTCTACCGCAGAACTCATCAGCACGGCATCGATGGCTGAACAAACATTAAGAAAAACATTCGGATACCAGCAATTCCGCCCGGGACAGCAGCAGGTTATCGACGCCGTTCTTGACGGGCGTGACTGTCTGGTAGTTATGCCAACGGGAGGCGGCAAATCGCTGTGCTACCAAATTCCCGCACTGGTTAAAAATGGGCTGACGCTGGTTGTTTCCCCCTTGATTTCACTGATGAAAGATCAGGTTGATCAGTTACGGGCGAATGGAGTGGAAGCAGAATGCCTGAATTCAACTCAAAGCCGCGAACAGCAATTTGATATTATTCAGCGTTGTCGTCAGGGGAGCATTAAACTGCTCTATATTGCCCCTGAACGGCTGGTGACAGATAACTTCCTTGAACATCTTCACGATTGGCAGCCTGTTTTACTGGCTGTCGATGAAGCTCACTGTATTTCCCAGTGGGGACATGATTTCCGCCCAGAATACCGGGCGCTAGGGCAGCTTCGTCGCCGATTCACCAATCTTCCCGTGATTGCATTGACAGCTACGGCGGATAAAACTACCCGTCAGGATATTGTGCGTTTACTGGAACTGCATGAGCCAATTATCCATATCAGCAGCTTTGACCGTCCCAATATTCGCTATACGTTAGTGGAGAAATATAAACCGCTCGATCAGCTTTGGTCATTTGTTCGTGGTCAGCAAGGAAAAAGTGGGATTATTTACTGCAACAGCCGCACTAAAGTAGAAGAAACAGCGGAGCGCCTGCAAAAGCGGGGGCTTAGCGTTGCATCTTACCATGCGGGGTTGGAGAACAACCAACGTGCATGGGTACAAGATGCGTTTCAACGGGACGATTTACAGGTAGTTGTGGCGACCGTTGCATTTGGTATGGGAATTAATAAACCCAATGTGCGTTTTGTCGTGCATTTTGATATTCCCCGTAATATCGAATCCTATTATCAGGAAACCGGCCGGGCCGGACGGGATGGTTTACCCGCTGAAGCAGTGTTGTTTTACGATCCTGCTGATATAGCTTGGTTGCGTCGCTGTCTGGAAGAAAAGCAGGCTGGTGAGCAACAAGATATCGAACGGCATAAACTCAACGCCATGGGCGCATTTGCGGAGGCGCAGACTTGCCGGCGTCTGGTACTGCTGAATTATTTCGGGGAAAGTCACCAGACAGCTTGTGGTAACTGTGATATCTGCCTTGATCCTCCCAAGCGTTACGATGGTCTGGTCGAGGCGCAAAAAGCGCTATCTTGTATTTATCGCGTTGGACAACGTTTTGGGATTGGCTATATTGTAGAAGTACTTCGCGGTGCGAATAATCAACGCATTAGAGACTTCGGGCACGACAAACTGCCTGTGTATGGTATTGGCAAAGAGCAGAGTCAAGAACATTGGATGAGTGTCTTGCGTCAGCTTATTCATCTGGGGTTGATTAGCCAAAACATTGCCAATTATTCTGCATTGCAACTGACAGAGGCTTCGCGGCCAGTGTTGCGGGGAGCCGTTCAATTGCAGCTTGCGGTGCCCCGCATCCAAAACTTGAAAAGCCGCAATCAGCAAAACAAATCTTACAGCGGGAACTATGATCGCAAATTATTCGCCAAATTGCGGAAATTGCGTAAATCCATTGCTGATGAAAACAACATTCCACCTTTTGTTGTTTTCAATGACGTTACATTGATTGAGATGGCAGAGCAGTGCCCGATAACTCCGGATGAACTTTTGCTGATTAATGGTGTTGGGCAACGTAAGCTGGAGCGTTTTGGGGATGCATTTATGGCACTTATACGTGATCATTTTGAAGAATTTGAATAACCGAAGGGTACTGATATCCAATAGATTTTGAGTCGCTTGCGGCGGCAAGGGAAATAATCCCATCCACACAGCTAACTATGTGGTTGGGATGAATGAGTGCCGCCAAAGAGGCAACTTGAAAGATGAAGGAGATAGCAAAGGAAGATGAATGGCACCTGAGATATTGAAAGAAAGCTGGTTAAACCGCGAGCCTCAGTTCTCTGCTTTTACAAATGGATTATTGCTGGATTTCTGGCAAACAAGGAAAGAACGCCAATTTATGGGTGTTGATGATGTACCGATCCATTATGTCTCCTTTTGTTCCCCTCATCATGACAAAACATTGGTGATCTTACCTGGTCGCAGCGAAAGCTACGTAAAATACCCTGAAGTGGCCTATGATTTTTACCATCTGGGTTATGACGTTTTCATTATTGACCATCGTGGTCAGGGGCGTTCAGGGCGTCTGTTGGATGATAGACAAAAAGGCCATGTCGAAGCGTTTGATCATTATGTGGATGATTTTGCCAAATTTGTTGAACTGGAAGTGATATCTCGTCTACCTCATCGCTGTTATGCTCTTGCCCATTCGATGGGAGGGGCGATCCTGAGCCGTTTCCTGTTGCGTCATAAAGAACCCATTTTTCGTGCAGTGGCATTATGTGCTCCCATGTTTGGAATCAATTTACCGATGCCCCGCTGGCTGGCTAATTTTCTGGTTAATCAAGCTGAACCTAATGTTAAAACACGCAATGCATATGCATTATCAACCGGGCAATGGCGGCCATTACCTTATTTGATCAATATATTAACCCACAGTTATGCGCGTTATCAGCGATACTTACGCTATTATGCTGATTATCCTGAATTGCGCCTTGGCGGGCCGACCTACCATTGGATGCGTGAAAGTATGTTGATGGGCGATTATTTGGTTGAGAATGCGGAGAAAATTCAACTTCCACTCATCGTGTTGGAAGCGAGTGAAGATAAGGTAGTTAGTAATCGGGAGTTACTGGCTTTTTGCAGATCACGCCAAAAAGTGGGAATGGGAAAAGAAAAACAAAAGTTTCTGGTTATCCAAGGGGCTCATCACGAAATCCTGTTCGAAAAAGATATGTTGCGGGCGAAGGCTCTCAATGCAATTTGTGATTTTTTTGATCAAAACTGATTTAGTTTAGGAACTATAACTATGTATCATGTTGTTGCTTCAGATTTAGATGGCACTTTGTTGTCTCCCGACCATAAATTAACGCCATATACCAAGGAAACGCTGAACTTGCTGACAAAACAAGGGGTTCATTTTATTTTTGCGACAGGGCGCCATCATGTTGATGTGGGGCAAATCCGAGATGGGTTGGGTATTAATGCTTATATGATCACCTCCAATGGAGCAAGGGTTCATAATACTCAGGATGAACTAGTATTCAGCCACAATTTAGATCCTGAGATAGCTCATGATTTATGCCTATTGGAATTTGATAATCCTGATGTTCTGACTAACTACTTTAACAATGATGATTGGCTGATGAATCGTGAAGAGCCTGAGCAAGAAGAGTTTTTTCAGGAATCAGTTTTCCATTACCAACTGTTCCAACGTGATAACTTCACGACAGATGGGGTATGCAAGGTTTATTACACCAGTGACGACCATGATTATTTAGTGGACTTGGAAGAGAGAATCAAAGCACGTTGGGGGGAAAGGGTAAATGTCAGTTTTTCATTGAGAAATTGTCTGGAAGTCATGGCGGGTAGTGTTTCCAAAGGCCATGCTCTGGAACAGGTTTGTCTATCTCTCGGATATCAATTAACCGACTGCATTGCTTTTGGTGATGGTATGAATGATAAAGAAATGCTAAGTGTGGCAGGCAAGGGGTGCATTATGCAGGGCGCTCATCAGCGGCTGAAAGATATTTTACCGGATATGGAAGTTATTGGTTCCAATGCTGATGATGCAGTTTCTCGTTATCTGCGGAAAATGTACCAAGTTTGATGTTGATAAATTGAATTTACCCAATAAATTTCAGCATCAGTGAGAACACAACGCAATAGCTTGAAAAATTAAGGGAATAATCGATTGAAAACAGTATCCGACAGGATGCTGTTTCTTTTATTTGTGACAATAACGGCAACAGACGTCAACTTTGGCCATGTTTCACCCTTAAAAAGCCGGAGGCATACCACAACAACTAACATTTAATACATAGCCTAATTGTCGTGATTCTGGTTTCGGTGATAGTGACAGTACTGCTTCGCTATGCAGGTGTAAACTAAAAAAACACTGCCGCAAATAGCGGCAGGCGATCAAGAAATTATCTCTGTATATCTGTTGTCTTCCGTTTGAAAACAATTAATCAACGATAGCATTCATAACAATTTCAGGTACTGTTGGGCGCCCATTGACTAAGCAAGTAGCCACAAATGTCGCATCTGCATATATATTACCATCAACCAATATTTGTTGCTCAAAATTAACCCGATTACGCTTTTCGTTCTTGGTGACCTTGCATGTTACTTGCATTTTATTTCCTTTTTGTAGGCTTCTTCTAAAACGCAAACTATATTCAAGAATCATATGCATACGTCCGGCTTTGAACTCTTCTTCCAAATCTAAGCCTAATGCTTCTTTCATGAAAGCATGCCGTGCCCATTCTAAATAGAACGGATAATAAAGCCCATCAACAATATATTGAAAATCAAAATGTTGATCATCAACAAAATATTCTTTGTAAAACATTACAAATCCTTAAAATAGTTTAATAAGGCAAACCGCATAGGAAGGATGAGACTTTCAAAGTCCTTTTTCGTGGTTTCTTCCCCTGTGCATATATTTATAGCCATACTTATATTGTCGGTCAGTCCATAAATAAAGCTAACGCTATGAAATATATTGTTATTTATTCTTTATTTATCTATGGAATTATTTGAGTCATTTTTTAAAGCATCATCCCATATAACGACTGTTAGTTCAGCAATTTTTGATTATCTCATTCTTGAGAAATATAAACGGGTATTTTTATCTGTAAATTAGTTATTTTATATAAATAACTCAGTTAATTATAAAGTTTAAAACTAATCAGCTATCTAACGAGAATTAATCATAAATTAATGTGTTTTATTTTCCTGATGGATTTATGTGTCACTTTGATATGAACTAGAAATATTCGTGCTGTTTCTGTTTATAATTTGATATTTGTAAGTGATTTTTAATTCTTTATCTAACAATGACATGAATAGGCGTGTGTTATCCTGATGGTAATAGAAAATAGACTTTAAAAATAAATAAGTATAGAATCCGTCATCCTTTATAGTTTGCTTTTCCTTGATGTAATCTAATTTAAACAAAGTGATATTATGAATTGGTATCTTAGTGTATTAAAGAATTATGCCTAATTCTCGGGGCGTGCACGTCGTCAAGAGTCAGTGGTAATTATTGAGCTACAAAGATAAGGAGTGCTGTATATGAGCGAGTTACGTCTTGCTCATTACGATTTATCCCCTGAATTGCTGTAAGGTTTCCATTCTGTAAAAGAAGGATTGGAAAAAAGTCCGTTGGGTTTGCCACTGGTTGAACTGATTTATCTTCGTGTTTCTCAAATCAATGGATGCGCTTTTTGTTTGAACAAACATTCCCAATCCTTGAGGGAGAATCAGGAAACCGGACGAAGATTGGCTGAATTGGCGGGATGGAGGGTTAGTCGCCAATTTACTGCCCGTGAAAAAGTGGCATTGGAATGGGCTGAGGCATTAACTTATGTGACTACGAGCCATGCTGATGACGCTGTTTACTTACCTTTGAAAGAGTATTTTTCGGTTCAGGAAATTTCCGATCTGACTTTTGCTATTTCTCTGATGAATGGAATGAATCGGCTTGCAATAGGAACGCGTCAGTAAATGTGTAATCAACAACTGCTTGATCAATAAACGCTTGATCAATCAAATGTGTGAAAGGCACTTTCGCAGTTTTTTGGCATGATCCAAGGCGGTTTCTGGCGTTGTCTCATTCGCAAAACCAAACAGAAGCCCCTTGCCACAATTGGCGCTCAGTCCCCGTGAGGATAATGCGACAACACCAAATCCATGCTGTCTGGCATGTTGAGCTAAAGCGACATCATCTTCATGCAAATCAGTGGCTGTGCTAATGAAGCCGAATCGAACAGTGATAAATCTGTATCATCTGGGGCAGAAGGTGTTTGTGCTGCAAGAGGTGGGGATATATTGGGAAGCTGTGGTGAAACAATCATGGCAATAATCAATGTACCAACGGCAGGGCCAATCAGATCGCAAATATTTTCAATAGTACTGTTGATTCCATTGATCAGCTCATGTTCGCTTTTATTCTGTTTGATCTCCTTCGCCAGCATGACATCTTTTGCCAGGCGTCCCGGAGAATCCAAGATAGTGGAAAAGATTAGCAAAATAGTCAGCAGGTAAAAGTGCAGGATATCCATTGTATAAAATACGGGTATCAGCAGAACACTCAGAAAATTCACCAGATCAGATAATAATGAGATGCGAAATGCCCCATATTTATCAACCAATTGTGCACTAAAGAAAATAGAGAAGATTAATGGCAGGATTTTGGCAGACATCACGGTGGCGACCAGAAGCGGGCTACCTGATATTTCAAGAATCAACCACGGAATAGCAATTTCAGTAATGGCATTCCCTAAGATGGAAACGCCATTTAATGCCAGTAATCCGTTTACTTGAAAAGGTATGCGTCTGGTCATGTTTAAATAGCCATAATGTTTAAATAGCCTATAGTTCTCCTGGCTTACGTGGGGAATTGCGGCCCGAAATGTTGCTTGTAGAACTGCGGATTTCTTGCCCAAAAATATCGACACGCGCCTGAAATGGTGGGAATGGCAAAGTAATATTGTGTTTGTGGAATTCCTGCAAAATGTGTTGATGCACTTCATGGCGTGCAGGCATACGATGCCCCATTTCTGCGGCGTAAGCGCGCAATTCATAAACTTGAATGCCTTGCTGTAGATCCACTAAATAAACCTCCGGCATCGGATTATCCAGAATCAGCGGTGAGCTTTTGGCTGCGGCCATCAATATATCAGTGGCATTTGCTGATTCAATATCTACCGGAACAGGAATGGTCAGGACGATACGAGTGATCGTGTCAGACAGTGACCAGTTAATAAATTGTTCTGTAATGAATGCCCTGTTGGGAACGATAATTTCTTTTCTGTCCCAGTCAGACAGAGTAGTTGCCCGTGTATTAATCTTCGTGATGCTGCCTGTGAGACCCCGGATAGTCACGGTATCACCAATCCGGATCGGTTTTTCAAATAAGATGATCAGGCCGGAAATGATGTTGGCGAAGATCTCTTGTAAACCAAAACCAAGCCCGACCCCCATTGCTGCAATCAGCCACTGGAGTTTCGACCACTCAATGCCTACCAGCGAGAAACCAACCAGACCACCAACGAGAGTGATACTGTATTTAGTCAGTGTCGTAATGGCATAACCCGTACCCGGTGCCAGCTCCAAATGCTGTAATAGAGCGAGTTCTAATAGTGCGGGAAGATTACGGACAAGCTGCGTAGTAATGATGATAACTAAGATCGCAATTAACACTGAACCCATGGTAATTGGCTGGACACTATCGACACCGTTGATGGTTGTGCTAACGTCCCAAAGCCGAATATTCTCAAGAAAAGAGAAGGCGGAATGCAATTCAGACCACAATAGAATAAGTGAAACGAGGGCAATCATCGTCAGGATCGAACGGACCAATCCCAACGACTGGGCACTGATTGCATCCAGATCGATGACGGGTTCTTCAACTTCGATTGAGCCTTCTACACTGCTATTGATATTGGCTGAGTCTTCTTCACTTTTAGCACGTTGGGCCAATATCTCAGCGCGGCGCTGTTTGGCACGCTCAAAGGCAATTTTACGCCTTTGGATCAGCATCCATCGACGAACAATGTGGTAAATGACCAGTAAGAAGAACCAAATGGCGACAGACGTTTCCAAACGTCCCAGCAGAGCTTGTGAGGTTTGCAGATAGCCGAGGATCGCAGCAAGTGCTGCCAATATTGGAGCGGAAAGCAGTATCCACCATAAAACGGAGCTAACGATATTTTCGCCTGAACCATGTTTATCCATGTAAAGCGGGATACCGGCGCGTTTTAGGCTGCTGGTTACCAGACTCAGGGAAATACAGAGCATGATGAAACAGAGTCTGCCGAGGGTTGTGGTAAATTCCCGGTCGCTGTAATGATTAAAGGTGATCAGTGCCATCATGAGAGGCACGATCAGGAAAATGGAAAGACGATAAAAACGCATTGCCCGTTTTATGCGTTCTTCCGGCCACCGAAAATGGGCGATAAATAAGCCATTGGGATGGGCAAACGCTGCACTCAGCATAAAGACCCACAGAACCGGCGTTGTTTCACGTACACCATTACCGATTGCATTAGCCATCGGATACTGCCAAGCATTTTGCAGGCCATAACCAATGGCTGACCAGAGCATTGGCAGTGGTAATGCCGCGACGATAGACCAAAAAACGGTACGTAAGGTCAGGGTGAAATGGTCTTGTGTTACTTTGCCGATACGGTTGCTGGAGCGCTCAAGAAAGGCATGGTATTGGCGATGGGAGCTAATACTGAAAATCACCAGAAGTAAAGTACCCACCAAATAGAGCAGGGTATCCTGTGTGGTCAGCATACTGTGGATTGCACCACCCAGTTGCGAAAATGTATCCAGGGATAGCAGGCGTGTCAGATCTTGTACTACCTGCAACGGGTATTTCAGTGAAATGGGATTGACATCTGCAACCCAGAACAGATAACGGTGGGTCGCATCCTGTACTTCTTTTAGGGCATCATTTAACTGGCTGGTGGAGACTTTGAGCTTTGTTAGCTCCAGTATTTCGTTGTCATATCCTGAAAGCAGGGAACTTAACAGCTCTTTTCTTGTACGGATTAGTGAGTCATAGACTTGCTTTTGTGCCGGTGTCAGTGAGCTGTACGTTGGTGAATTTTGGTTGGTATCCCGTTGTGAATGTTCCAGCATTTCTTCATGTTTCAGCCTTTCGACTCGCAATTCGACAATACTTCTGTCAAGTTGCTGGGATTTCGGCATATCAGGAACACGGGTGACTTGGGCTCTTAACACTTCTCCTAGTGCAGTGGAATCACTCAGCCATTGTGCCTGCTCGCGGATGGTATTAAGCGTCTGGCGAACAGTCAAAATATCACTGGCGGCTTTGCGTTGCTGTGAGCTAATGGCATCCATACTTTGAGTTTGCTGATTGAGCATTTGTGAGAGCTGGCGGTTTTGCTGAAGTTTATCTTGCAAAAACTGAGGGAGTTGCCCGCCACTTTGTTCCGCCAACATTTCGGTATGTTCAAGTGCTGATTCTGCTTTCTGCTGGCGTTGGCTATTTAACTGACTGCGCAGTTGCTGGAGTTTAAGATCCAGTCGTTGGTAGCGTTTTTTGAATAAGTCAGCGCGAACACGGGCAATTTCTTGTCGATTATTGGCAGAAAGCTGGGCTATTTCCAGTTCATTGGTTGCTGCCTTACGGGCATTGATCTCTGCCTGAGCCAGAGTCAATTGTGCTTCCGCCAATGGAGTAGAAGGAGAACCCAAAGATTGGAGACGGGAAATCGCCTCAGTCAGCAGACGTTTTGCCTCAACTTGTTGTTGAGGCAACTGATTAATGGAATCACTGATATCCCGGATTTTGTCTTGTTCTTGCTGTAATTGGCGCCCGTGTTCCAACAATTCGCTACTGGTCTGAATAATCTGTTGTTCTAGATTACTGATAGATTGATTGGCAGGAATAGGGGGAACAGTATCACTTTCAGCAATAATTTTCTGGCGAAGTGCTTTGATGATAGAAGGAAAATTATCAATCGACTGTTGATATTCCTGAGTACGCTCGTTGGCAGATTTTGTATCATTAACCCAATTTATAGCCCCTTGAAGTGATTGCGCGATTTCAGAATCATGAGGATTTTTATTGCCTCCAACTTGCTTCAGCTCTTTTTTCAGTTGGGTATCATCCAACTGTGTTATAGCGGCAAAAGCTGGATTTGCAATCAGCAAGCTGAGAAATAAACTGATAATCAGGTGCACAATAAGGGGCTCCTTGGCTTTAAAATTCGCTGACGATATTTTTAATTCACTGATTCTCTGTATTCACAGTAGGTTCTTCTGTTGCCACTGCCTGAGCCATTAAGCCTCCCATGCGGGTTTGTGAACCACTGTATAAATTATTGGCAAAATGAATCTGATCGGAGGCAAACAGGTTAATGACAGTTGAACCGAGTTTGAAACGCCCCATTTCCTCTCCTTTTTTCAGGGAAACCGCATTTTCCTGCCCCTCTGTTGGGTAAGTCCAGCGTTTGATGATGCCCTCACGCGGTGGTGTGACACAACCACTCCAGACGGTTTCTATACTGCCGACAATTGTCGCACCAACCAGAATTTGCACCATCGGTCCAAAGTCTGTATCAAATAAACAGATGACACGCTCATTACGTGCAAACAAATTTGGAACATTAGCTGCTGTCAATGGATTGACTGAGAACAGATCGCCCGGGACATAGATCATCTCTTTTAGCACACCATCGCATGGCATATGGACACGGTGATAATCTTTTGGTGATAAGTAAGTCGTGATGAACTGACCGTTGTGGAACTGCTCTGCCAGTTGATACTGCCCTGCCAGCAGTGTTTCCACAGTGTAATAGTGGCCCTTGGCCTGAATAATTTGATCTTCACGGATAGCCCCAAGCTGGCTGACGGTTCCGTCTGCGGGCAGAGCCAATTGAGAGGTCTCATTGACGATAGGGCGTATGTCCTCTTTTAAAGGACGGACAAAAAACTCATTGAATGTTGAGTAAGCGGTGAATGAAGGATTTTTTGCTTCATTCATGTCTACTTTATAGACTTTGGCAAAAGCTTTGATGGCGAGCTGTGTCATCCAGCCCGCCTTTTTATTGGCAAACCAGCCTGCTAAATGTGTAATACATTGTTTTGGCAGTAAATATTGTAACCTGATTTTAATATTATCCAGCACGTCAACCTCTTGGATTTTTTCTTGGCAAATTGGACAAAAGTCTACCATTGTACCTGCCATTGTTTTGAATGTCAGTGTATCGTTAATTATTGTCTTATTTCTGACTATCTGTGAAATTTCGGCGTGGTTTAACCTGTGCCATACTTTCTAAGATCCGCTGATAATTCTCGAAACGTTCTTCTGCAATATCACCTTGATCCAATGCTTCTCTCAAGGCGCAGCCTGGATCATCTTGATGCTTGCAATCGCGGAATTTACATCTGCCAAGATATTGATGGAACTCAATAAAGCCTTGTGTAACTTGTTCTGGTGTTAAATGCCATAAACCAAATTCACGAACACCTGGAGAATCAATCACATCTCCGCCCAGAGGGAAATGGTAAAGGCGTGCGGTGGTGGTGGTATGCTGACCGAGACCCGAATTGTCCGAGACTTCATTGACCAGAATATTTTCTGCATTATCCGGCAATAATGTATTGAGCAGGCTTGATTTCCCAACACCTGATTGCCCCGCAAAGATACTGATTTTATCAGCCAGCAGTGAGATGAGTTCAGGGATACCTTCTCCGGTATAGCTGGAAACTTCCAATACGCGATAGCCGATATGACGGTAAATATCCATGACGCTGTTAACCCAGTCACGACTTTCTGCATCCAGTAAATCAATTTTGTTGAGGACGATCAAAGGCTCGATATTGAGTGTTTCACAAGCAACTAAATAACGATCGATAATATTCAGGGAGAGTTCCGGCAAGATAGCGGAAACAATCACGATTTGGTTGATATTTGACGCAATGGGTTTGATGCCATCGTAGTAATCGGGGCGTGTAAGAACAGAGGTACGTTCATGAACTGCTTCGACTATCCCATTAACTTTGACATCAGATTGGAGTTGTAGCGCAGGGCGCCATACAACGCGATCGCCTGTGACCAATGAACGGATTGTTCTTCTGATATTGCAACGCTGTATGGAAGCATCATCAGCTTCGATATCGGCATGTTGCCCAAATCGGCTGATTACCAGGCCTTCCTGCGGCTCACCAAACTGGCTGTCATCCATTTCTGGTTTATTGGTCTCAGCCTTGTTCAGCCTACGCTGATGGTTGGCTTGTACACGGCGTTGCTGCCCTTTGGAGAGTTTATTTTTAGCCACCGAACCTCACTTATTTCATCTATCTTGCTGATTATCGCTGTGAGTGATCAAAAACGTTATGATACATCACGGATACAGACTACCTGTTTTGAAGGAAACTAGGATATATCATGTCAAAAAGTGAGAACAATCTTATCTGGATAGATTTAGAGATGACTGGGCTAGATCCAGAGCGTGATCGCATAATTGAAATTGCGACCATTGTTACCGACCCGGAATTGAATATCCTCGCGGAAGGCCCTGTTATCGCGGTACACCAGTCCGATGAGCAACTGGCATTGATGGATGACTGGAACGTACGGACACACACAGCCAGTGGGTTGGTGGAACGAGTAAAGCAGAGCCAGTGTGGTGATGAGAAAGCAGAAAAAGCCACCATTGCTTTTCTGGAACAATGGGTGCCGGCAGGAAAATCCCCGATTTGTGGCAATAGTGTGGGGCAGGATCGTCGTTTCTTGTTCCGTTATATGCCTGAATTGGAAAAATATTTTCACTATCGCTACTTGGATGTCAGTACGCTTAAAGAATTGGGTCGTCGCTGGAAGCCTGAGATGCTATCTGGTTTCAGCAAGAAAAACACCCATCAGGCATTGGATGACATTCGGGAGTCTATTGCTGAGTTAGTGTATTACCGAGAGCATTTTATCCAGAAATAAAAGGTCGGGTGTGGTACAAATTTGTATCTAAGTCGTCTCTGTGTTGATGATTAAGCTGATAATTTGCTGATTTAATCATCAGCCAGAGAGAAAAAATGATTTTTTGTGTTTTAGGGCTTGCCAGAAGAATAATTCCTCGTATAATGCGCTCCCCGTACCGGAGAAAATTTCGAAAGTACAGCACACCAAAATTTAAGCGGGAATAGCTCAGTTGGTAGAGCACAACCTTGCCAAGGTTGGGGTCGCGAGTTCGAGTCTCGTTTCCCGCTCCAAATCTTATCTCGATTTATTATTTTATCTCTTCCTTAGCCACAGCCACCAAAGCCTTAAGCAAATTCCCTGAAATAACTGTGAATGCATATCGATTCGAGGAAAAGATAGCGTGCACGGTAGATTACGCACGCTACCTCCGGTTATGCTATTTAATGCATCTAAATAGGCATTGCTTATTATTTATGACCAAACGTCATAGTACTCTAGCAAGCGTTTTTTAATCTTGTCATCGTAGTGAGAGAAAGCGATAACCTCCGGAGGTGGTGTAAAGTGGGGGTGGAGAGAATTCACCAAATTCTCATAACGTTGTAACAGTCCTTCCTGAATCACCGGTTCCCAATTCGGTTTGATATCCCAAAGGCATTCATAACCCATGCCCAGCATTTGCGACGTAGTTTCTTTTGCTACCACGTCTCGGGAAAGGCCGGCTAATGGCGCCCGTATAGGGGTAAAATCACTGAGATCGATATCCGTATTGCTTTCCCCATATATTGCATTGGCGATATAGTCAGCCAGTAAGGGGGATTGGTGCAGTCCATCCCGATAAGTGCCGGTCACAAGCCAGAGTCCATCTATTCCACATTCTCCAATAAGCGGAAAACCATCTGCCGATATTGGTCTGTTGCCTACTTGGATTGAGACTATCTCAGAATAGTACAAATCTGTATGGAGCTGTTCAACCGCACACTCAAGCAGGAACTGTACATCTGATACGGCTGCTTGAGTCCGGGGATTATTTTTTAAGATATTGGTTGCGCCGATATATAAAATACCGTCATTTCTTGGTACGCAATGCAAACCACATGCGAACGCACGATTAGGTGTCCGAATGACGGATGATGGCAATTCCATGCCTTCTGGAAGTTTAAGTAATATGGAAATGCCATTGCCTGAGAATAGCGGTGGAATTCGTTTTGTGATGTCTGGCATATCAGCAAGGATATCGAGTGAGTGCACACCTGCCGCTATAACGACTTTATCGGCCAGAATCGTTTCGCCATCCTCAAGTTCAACGCCAGTAATAATTTTATCTTTTGATAGAACACGCTTGGCATTTTTTGCGATGATAGTTCCCCCTTCGGCTACAAAAGCAGAATCCAGCACATCGAGCAGCAGATGGGAATTTACGGCGTGTTCATCGGGGATGTAAAGACTCACTAACGGCCGAACAAGTTCGTTGGGTTTTAGCCAAGTAATTTGTTTAGGGGCAATCGTTTCATAAGGTTCGTTATAAGTGGTCAGAACATCTTCGATTGCATGAAAATTATCAGTATCTATTTCGTCTGTTCCGGCAGTATTAAGAATGACATGTGTTCCTTGTGCAGTAAAAAGTGATTGATGATTGCCGGATGAGTCTGCGAGTCTTTTAGCCCATTGTGGCCATCGTTTTTTGGCGTTGAAATCCATACTGACTTTCAGCTTTCCATGCTGGCTTGCTATTAGACCTGTCGTGACTTCACCAAAACAGCCATTCATGGCCCCTGCCGCGTTGGAAGCGGCATTACTTCTATCCAGACTACTGACGCGGCAGACTGAATACTTTCTGCTGGCGAGTTCATAGGAAATCGAACTGGAGATTGCACCTGAGCCTACAACAATTACATCGTATTTCATGATATTGCTCCTTATAAATTCCCGTCGCGGGTTTTGAAACAGCCATTTGTACACATTTCCTGCGTAGCAATGGCAACAAGGCATTCTCAAGTACGATTCTCTAGAACTGTTTTTTTACCTTTAACATATAAATATTCAAAATTTTGATTAAATAATATGTGGGCATGTTTGAGTCTGTCAACTTGATGTTTTCATCTATGTGGTACGTGAATTGTTTAATTATATATAATTGAATTTAAAGTGTTTATTGTTGTTTTTTTCTGTTTTATTATTGCTTTGTGATTGGTAAAGTAGTGGGTGTTATACAGTTTTATAATTCAATAAATAAATTGAATTTTATAATTAAGGAGGGAGGAAGGGGACATTCTCCAGTACATCAGGATAGAGAACAAATTTAAGAGTAAATTTTTTAATATGATGAAACCGTTTTGGGGCAGCCAGTACTGAATTAGCTTAAAGTGCGGAATTTTTTTATTTACGCAATGATTTCAAGAAGGTGTTATCACATGAGATCAAATAGCCAATATCTGCAACAGTGACGCCAAACACCTCCATCAACGATGGCATCATACCCACGACCATAAATTCAGAGGCCGTGAGTATGAATATCGTCAGTTCAGGCAGATAAATGGAGATAGGTATATCGTGTTGCTTCGGTGGTGATGACATATTCACCGAAGCGGATTTTCCGTTTTCTCCCTCTGCTTGAACTTTATTCATGGCGAGGTTTGCCTAGTACGACAGAACTTCGTCTTGTGAGCAAAAGCGCTATCAACGCTGCAATAGCATAAGCCGCAGCAGCAGTTCCGAATGCCCATATGTAGCCATCAACGGTATCTATTTGTGTTGCGGCCACAGCCATTAATGCTGAAAGACCAACGGTTGGGCCGAGTTCCATGGCTGTATTCATGACCCCGCCGGCAAGTCCTGCCTGATGCTGTGGCACATTCATTGTAGAAAGTACGGCAGCGCCTGCAAAAGCAAGTGACATACCGATTGCTACCAAAATTAGACTTGGCAGTAATCCAGCAATATAAGTCGTATTTCTATCAATACCAACCAACAATCCAAAACCGAGCGCAGAGATTAGTAGACCAGCACTCGTCATTCGTGCTGCTCCGATGCGACCAACCAGAGGCGCTGCCATTTTTCCTGTCGCGATGAGTGCGATTGCGAACGGCAGGAATGCGGTGGCGGTCATCAATGGTGTCCATCCCAACTCTTGCTGGAGATAGAGTGATAAAATAAAGTTGATAACGCCCGATCCAACGGCAGCAAGGAACATGCCAAACAATCCGGTGAGACGGTATCGTTCAAAAACAAATCCCGGTGGAAGAAGCGGATCACGGACAAGACGTTCGATCAAAGCAAAGGCAATTAATAAGCCAAGACCAGTCAGCAGAGGGGTCAGCACGACTGATGATGTCCATGGGTGATCGCCTGTTAATATCAGTCCATAGCTACTTAAGGAAATGCCGAATGTGGCAAGTATCGCACCAATCAGATCCAGTTTAGGCCGATGTTGTTGAGACTCATCAATTCCGGCTGGAAGTATGCGAATGCTTATTAAGCCAATGATTGAAACGATAACCGGAACAGCAAACATCCATCGCCAGGAAATCCAGGTTGTTACTACCCCTGAAAGAATAAATCCTGAGACGGCACCGAGAACAGAAACGCCCCCCCACGTCGCCATTGCCCGGCCAAAAGCTCTGGGTTCTGGGAACAACGCCCGCAGTACTGCCATTGCTGCTGGTGCTATCAGGGCACCACCCACTCCTTGGGCAAAGCGCATGGCGACAAGCACTTTGAAATTTGGGGCAATGCCGGCAATAACGGAGGATATACCGAAGATAAATAAACCAATAGCTAACATCCGTCGGCCCTGAAATCTATCTGCCAACCGCCCACCAAAAAGTAGCAAGCCACTGAATGGGAGTCCGTAGGCAGCGAGTACAAGAAGTAAATCGGCAGATGTGATATTGAATTCTATCGCGATTTTTGGAAGTGGAACGGTGATCAATGCAATTGTGAAGATCAACGTGGTTTGAACGATCGCCAGGATCGTGAATGCCGGACGCTGAGTACTATTTTTGGGTATTGTTGGTTGCGATTGATCGTTGTTTCTGGATGGCAAATTATTTGGCGACATTATGCAAACTCCTGATTGACAAAGACGCAGTATAAAACACGATGACTTCACCAAAATAACACATTCAATTTAATGATTGAATGACAGATTAATATGACTTTGCTTTTTCGTCAATGACTAGTAACCAAGGCTATTTCGTGTATAAATAACGTACAGAAATGGAGCTGCATTCGGGGAAGAAAGGATATCTATTGTGTTAGTTAGAGTGTATTTTGAGCGTTTGGAATTTGATTGTACGCAAAGTACTTGCCATGGTTACCAAACAAAGCCATAATAGCGCCCATCTTGAAGTCCTGTTATATAAAAATATTGTTAATCAACGGGTTAAAGTGATTATAATAAAATTTCTGATATAGGGACAGTTAAGGCTGGTAGCAGCCATCAATGATGCGGGAATAGCTCAGTTGGTAGAGCACAACCTTGCCAAGGTTGGGGTCGCGAGTTCGAGTCTCGTTTCCCGCTCCAAATTCAGGACGGTAGATTTTATTGAAGTCTGCAAGTCATAGAAAAAAGCGCCGAAAGGCGCTTTTTTCGTTATCAACCAATAGATTATCAGTCGTTTTTATAATGCTTTCAGCAACTCTTCTTTACTTACCAACATGCGTTGTATCGCTTTTTGCTTCACATGACCAAAACCCCGCACCTGATTGGGGAGTTCCGCGAGCTGCTGACAGATTGCCAAATTATTGCGATCCATTTTTTCAATCAGAAAATCAATCAGTCGTTCATATTCAAGCAGTAAATTCCTTTCCTGCTTACGCTCTTCTTGATAGCCAAAAAGATCGAAAACAGTACCGCGAAGTGGTTTACATGCGGCTAAAAAGCGGAATAAAGGAATGATCCATGAGCCATACTCTCGTTTTCCACGTTGCCCTGTTCGCGGATCTTTACGGCTTAAAAGAGGAAGGCTGAGGTGAAAACGAATATTGTCTACATTATCAAACTTTGAGCGGAGTTTATCGAAAAAACCTGTTTTGACATAGAGGCGGGCAACTTCATACTCATCCTTATATGCCATCAGCTTGAATAAGTTTTCAGCAATGGATTTAGTAATCTCTTCTGCATTAATCTGCTGGGCGACCATTTGAACCTGAGCTATGCGGCTGAGATAACGCATGGCATAGCGTTCATTTTGATAATCAACCAGCAATTGATATCGGTTCATAATGAGGTCGTCTAGACTTGGTATGTTTTCTGAAGGATAAATATTAATATTATTCAACAAGATATCTGGATTTTCCGCAGCGATGCGGCCTATATGGAAAGCCCGCCGGGCATTATTAGCTAAGTGCCCCAATTCTTGAATCGCTCTGTCGATAGAAGATAACGCGAATGGGAGTTTGCCTAGCTGCCAGGCATAACCGATTAAGATGATATTTATTTGATCCCTGTCTCCCACTAGGTGGGTTGCCATCATCTCCGCATCAATGGAACGTAATGTTTGGATGTGTTGGTTAAGGGTATTTAGCATTTTGGGCTGATCCAAATCCAACATAGGAGTCCGAAGCATTGTACCGATTTGAGTTTCATGAGTATTCAGTATGCATTTTGTTGAACCTCTTGACATTACTTCCAGTGAGTTCTGCCCTGTTGCGGCAACTAAATCAGCCGCAATAACCAAATTGGCGCGTCCCCGATCAATTCTGACCTGGTGTAGTTTATTCGCATCACGACTCAATCGGACATGAGTGATGGCTTCTCCTCCTTTTTGAGCAAAGCCGGTAAAATTCAGTAAACTGACGGCACAATTATCTAACTGAGCGGCGTTTGCAAGTAGATGCCCGGCGGTAACGATTCCTGTACCACCGATACCAACCAGCAGAATTTCATAAGGTTTTTCCGCACTAGCGAGTGTCGGCAGTGGTAATGTGGGAATAATTTTATCTAAATCTGCCTGTGAAATGATTTTGCTGAGGTCAGAGCGTGGATTAGCATTTTCGACAGTGATAAAACTGGGACAAAACCCTTTCAGACAAGACAAGTCTGAGTTGCAAATATGCTGATCTATCTCGCGCTTAGTCCCTAAAGATGTTTTGACTGGAATGACGGCAAGGCAATTCGATTGTATCTGGCAGTCACCACATCCCTCACAAACCAATTCGTTAATGACGGCACGGCGTACTGCTTTTGGTTCCAGACCACGTTTTCTTTTGCGGCGCAGTTCTGTAGCACAGGTTTGATCATAGATAATCACTGTTACGCCAATGATCTCTCTAAAGCGCTTCTGCACATCTTCAAGATAATCCCGCCCATAAAGTTTCACTTGGGCAGGAAAGATATTTTTTCCTTTATATTTATTAAGCTCATTTGTTACGACTGCGACTTCCTTCACTCCTTCAGCAAGCATCAAGGAAACAATTTGCGGTATGCTGATGCTTCCATCCAGAGGTTGTCCACCCGTCATTGCCACGGCATCATTAAACAGTAATTTATAAGTAATGTGGATGCCGGCGGCTACTGATTGGCGAATGGCTAAATGACCGGAATGAAAATAGGTGCCATCGCCTATATTCTGAAATACATGCGAACGGTTAACAAAAGGAGAATGCCCCATCCAGTCAATACCTTCTCCCCCCATCGGCAGGAGACCGCTTCCCGTATTACGATCCATCCAGGCTGCCATGACATGACACCCAATACCAATTTGGGCTTGGCTTCCTTCTGGCAAGCGGGTTGAAGTGCTATGGGGACACCCTGCGCAGAAATAAGGCGTGCGTTTTGGTAAAGACATATCGTGCGGAGTGATGGCAGACGACCATTCCAGAGGAATGGAGAGAAATAGATTAAACTGCTGTAACCATCCGGCCAACGGAGCCGCTACTCGGGAAGGGCGTAATTCAACATCTGCGGGCAACAGTTTTTGGCCAAAATGGTTATACTTACCTATTAATCTGACATTTTTTTGTAAATTAACCAAATGATGGGCGAGCAACATTTCGACGACAGCCATTTTTTCTTCAATGACAAAAATATCGGTGGTTTGTGCCGCTAGCTCAATGAGAAGCGGGGATAAAGGATAAACCAGACGGACATGAAGCAAAGCAATGCCTTGTTGTGCCAGTTCGGAAGGAGTTAGGCCTCCGACCCGCAAAACTTCCATGACATCTTGGTGGGCTTTGCCAACCGTGACCAATAGGGCTTGCGGGCGTTCGCAGGGGGCAAGAAGGAAGTCGATAGGGTTAAGTTTGGCAAAATCTTCAATAGCTTTAAGTTTGTAGGCCAAGCGTTTCTCTAGTTGTAGGCCGGGGAGATCAGGCCAACGCCAGTGTAGCCCATCAGGGCCGGGATCGACTTGGGGAATTTTATAATCAGGGAGTGGCTTGCTTTCTCTGACTGCACCACTTTCTACGACTTCACTGATTGCCTTAAATCCTATCCATGCACCACTTATGCGTGATGCAGCCCAGCCCCATAAGCCGACATCAAGGTAATCGGCAACCGATGCCGGATGCAGTATAGGCATACTCCACGCCATTAAACTGAGGTCAGACTGGTGGGACATCGAGGAGGAGACACAACCGTGGTCATCCCCGAGAATCACCAATACCCCGCCGTGTGGTGAGGAACCATAGGCATTGCCATGTCTTAGGGCATCACCAGAACGATCGACCCCCGGCCCTTTGCCATACCACATTCCGAAGACACCATTAACTTGTCTGTCGGGGTCGGATTCTACTTTTTGCGTGCCTACCAGTGCATCTGCCGCGAGATCTTCGTTGATCGCAGGTTGAAAGCGAATATTGGCCCGAATAAGTTCTTTACTGTGTTGCCATAATACTTGGTCTAAACGGGCCAGAGGAGAGCCTCGATAGCCTGAAACAAAACCTGCTGTGTTGAGATTGTTAAGTTCATCCAGCTCAGCTTGAGTGAGCAGAAGGTCAGCCAGAGCTTCAGTGCCTGTGACAAATTTAGATTGATAATATCGAGCCATGTTTTTGACCCTCTCTGAAGAGAATAATTATCTAATTTTTAATCAAAATTGATGCTAATCTATTTCCCTAAAATACTTACGACAAGCATAAATCTTATTAGATGTTAGTTATTTGTTTACTTAATGTTGTTTTTTGTGATGTCGGTCTATTCTAGATTGCTGTTGGAAGCACGTGTGTGTTTTTTGTATCAGTATGGAGAGAATATCTTTTGAGCGTTTAGTGCGGAGATGCAAGTAAAGGGCTTGCCATCTTATCTGAACATGTTCATAATAGCGCGCATTCCTGATATGTAGGCTAAAATAATTGTCTTGTTATTCATGCGGTTAACAAGCATTTTGTAATCAACATTCAGAATATCTCAGGCTAAGATTAGCCGTCAGCGACGCGGGAATAGCTCAGTTGGTAGAGCACAACCTTGCCAAGGTTGGGGTCGCGAGTTCGAGTCTCGTTTCCCGCTCCAGTTCATGAAATCCAAAACTCCATTTACTTCAGAAATTTCCTTCAAGACTCATTTTCTTCAAGACTTAAACCAGCGTCATACCTGTTCCTCTATTTCTTTCCAACACAGCACGAGCCAATCCATTAATGCCGATATCTTGCTAGGAACATAGTGGCTTTTTATTCTTACCAAGTGGACAGGTAATTCTGGAAATTGCCAGTCAGGTAACAGTCTGACTAATTTTCCGCTGAGAATGTCTTCCTTGAACAGCCAGGCAGGGCCTGCGTTAATTCCCGCTCCGAGGCAGACAGCTTGATAAATGGCTCCAGCATTATTCAGGTAAAAATTGCCGGATAACTCCACCTGTTCTGTCACATGATCGCGGTGAAATAGCAGGCGGGTAGGATGGGAATTTTGATAGAGCGAATAAATAATCGACTTATGATGGCTCAGGTCTTGTGGATGCGCCGGAGTACCGTGTTTTTGCAGGTATTCAGGGCTGGCGCATAATACTCCGACCATATCACCTAATTTTTTGGCAACCAAAGAAGAAGAGGGTAATTTTCCGATACGTATAGCAAGATCAATACCTTCATGCCGGAGATCCATACATTTATCTGAAAGCACTAAGTCAAATATAATATCGGGATGTTGATGCTGAAAAAGCGTCAGCCACTGCGTGACATAGCGTTCCCCTAAATTGACTGGCGCCGTTATTTTGATTTTACCAGCTAATGATTTATTGCTGATATCACTCAATATGCCATCCATTTCATTCAATAAGGGGCGCATCTGCTCATATGCCATAGTTCCGGCCGTCGTTAGGCTGAGTTTTCGAGTTGAACGGTTAATCAATTGAACTTTTAGCTGATGTTCAAGGGCTGCCAAACGTCGACTGGCAACAGATGGGTCTAATCGCAAGTCTTTTGCTGCTTTTGTCAGGCTTCCTCTCTCGACAATACGAAAAAAGAGATGCCAGAGTGTCAGATCATAATTCATGCTATTTCCGCAATTTATATTTGAGTATCTAGCAATATTATTGCCGATATTACATAAGTAAAATCATACTATCTAGAGGCATTTCTTTAAAAGGTTGCCTGAGACATATTGCGGAGAACATGGCATGCAGATGGTGGAGAAGAAATCATGGAGTCGCTATTGGGTTTTAGCGGCTGTTTGCATGGCAGGGCTGATCTTACCTTTGGAATATACAGGCCCCGCCGTCGCTTTACCTGCGATCCAAGCTGAACTGGGAGGTAGCGGAATTGCGTTGTCCTGGGTCATTAATGCTTTTGCCTTAAGTTTTGGTAGTGCCGTGATGGCGGCCGGGGCGTTGGCTGATCAGTATGGGCGCAAGAAGATGTTTGTGATCGGCATAGCAGGCTTTACTCTATTCTCTGTCGTCGTCAGTATCGCTAACAATGTGGTCTTTCTTGATCTAGTGCGTGGTGTTCAAGGGTTTTTTGCAGCTTTAACTATGGCGGGAGGAAATGCTTCTCTGGCGCAAGAGTTTGAAGGAAGGGCAAGAACCAAGGCGTTTGGTTTGCTGGGAACGGCCTTCGGTGCCGGATTGGCATTCGGGCCTGTAATCTCAGGAGTTTTAGTCGAGACTTTGGGCTGGCGTTCTGTTTTTCTATTGGGGGCTGTATTTGGTGGAGTTGCACTGATAATCGGTGGTCTTTATATGCGGGACTCGCGTGATCCCGATGCAGCTAAACTTGATATTAAAGGGCTACTGAGTTTTACGGCATTTCTGGTATTGCTAACATTTGGCATCATGCAGATTCCACAGAGTGGCATAGGTAGTCTCCCTGTTATATTACTGCTCAGTACCGCAGTAATTATGTTGGCTATTTTCATTGTATGTGAGCTAACCCATGCGCGCCCAATGTTGGATATCTCCCTTTTCCGGTTCAAAAAATTTGTTGGAGTGCAGTTTTTACCTTTGGCAACCGCAGTTTGCTTTATTGTATTACTGATATTGTTTCCGATTCGTCTGATTGGGATTGAAGGTTACAGCGCAATTGAGGCAGGTGAGATGATGATTGCTCTATCGGCCCCAATGCTTTTTGTTCCTTTTCTGGCGGCATTACTGACCCGTTGGATTTCATCACCGATACTTTCTTGCATGGGCTTATTATGCGCAGCGATTGGTCTGGCATGGTTAGCAAATATGCCCGTTGGAACCGAACCGACAATGTTAATGCTCCCATTGCTTCTCATTGGTGTTGGTACGGGTTTTCCTTGGGGATTAATGGATGATCTGTCAATCCGGGTCGTTCCGATTGAACGGGCGGGAATGGCGACGGGTATTTTCACTACCATGCGGGCTTGTGGTGAAGCGATATGTGTAGCGGGAGGATTGGCAATGTTGAATTTCCTTCTGCATATGGGGTTGGGACAGGTTTCCCAACAATCTTCAAGCGTAATTTCGACTGCGGCGAATAATCTGACAACAGGGAACTTTGAGAGTGCCAAAGGATTATTCAGTAGTTTATCAACACAGGAGCTAATGAGCATTTATAGTGGTTCTTTCAGTATCCTAATTTATACTCTGATGGGAATAACATTATTTGCAGCTGCTATTTGTTTTGTGACTTTGAGAAATGATCGAATAGCTGTACATTCTAATTAGTGTGGATGTAACAAAATTTTTATAAAAATAAAACGTTTGATAAAAATTTGGCTGGGGGTGTTATCATGAATACAAATCCAACTCTATTAGTAAATAAACCATATTGTGCTCCAAAACTTATTCCGTTATCAGATGTGTTATCGTCTTATGAATTAAATACAAGTGCATTGAAGGTGATAGCTCAATGGTGTGTTGATTATTTATGTAATCCACATCCTGAATTAGGAAGATCTGGCGTTGTTTGCCCTTATTCTCCTACCTCTATGAAAAAAGAAACATTTTGGCTTACTGAAATAAAAACTAAAGGTAGAACAGAAGAAGAAATCAAGCAGGATATTATTAGTCTTTCTTATCTATTCCATGAGCAAGAACCTCGTACTGGTGAAGAGACTCAATTTAAGACTATTGTTAGCATATGGGATGATATTTATTCGGAAGAAGATATTGCTCGTTTGCATTATGAAATGAAACCCATGTTTTTACATGAGGGATTAATGCTGGGCGAGTTTTTTAGTTCTTGCGAAAAAAGAGGGTTACGGAATTCAAACTTTTATCCTTTACGTTCACCGGTACCATTATTAGTTGTCAGAGAAATGTTAGAATTTGATATAGCATTTCTTTCAGACTCAATAGAGTATATCAAAGAATATATCCATAAATATGGTGATCGTGGTTTGAATACTATAAAAAATATGTTGAATAACAATAAAAGAATCGGTCTTAATGATGAACAAATTGCAGTTCTGAAATCATACTTAATGCATCAATAGTATTTTAACAACAATAATTATTATTTGAGGGCAACAGTTATGTCGAGATCTGTGCCAGAGCCTTGGCGTATTAAAATGGTTGAGCCAATAAAAATGATAACTAAAGCTCAACGTAAAAACGCACTGATAGCAGCAGGGTTAAATCCATTTATTTTAAAATCGGAAGAGGTATTTATTGATCTTATCACCGATAGTGGCACAGGGGCTATGAGTGATAGACAATGGGCAGGTATGTTTTTAGGTGATGAATCTTATGCAGGTAGTAAGAGTTATTACCAGTTATCACAGGCCGTTGAAGAGATATTTGGTTTCCAATATACAATCCCTGTACATCAAGGCAGGGGAGCAGAACAAATATTATTTCCATTACTTGTGGAATTAGCAAAAGAAAAAGGGGCTTCTGAGCCTGTATTTTTATCCAATCACCATTTTGATACGACAAAAGCTCACATAGAGATGGCAGGAGCCAGGGCTAATAATTTCATTTGTGCTTCTGCTTTAAAAACAGAAATTGTGGATGACTGGAAAGGTAATTTTGATTTAAATGAATTATCCAATGAAATTAAATATAACCAGAAGAATATTGCCGCCATTATTATTACAATTACATGTAATAGTGTGGGTGGGCAACCAGTTTCTATGGAAAATATTCGATCGGCTGCAAGAATAGCTCGTGATTCTGGAATTCCTGTTATTATTGATGCTGCAAGATTTGCAGAAAATGCCTATTTCATTAAGCAAAGAGATAGTGAGTTTTTTCACGAAACCATATCCAATATAGTTAAACTAATATTTAGTGAGGCAGATATATTTACTATGTCTGCAAAGAAAGATGGTATGGTGAATATTGGTGGATTATGTTGTTTTCGTAATAATGAATCTTTGTTTAGGCAAGCGCAGCTAAGGTGTGTCCCGATGGAAGGATTCGTAACATACGGAGGGTTAGCGGGACGGGATATGGCAGCAATGGCTATTGGGTTGCAAGAAGCATTGGATGAAGATCATTTACGCAGCCGAATAGCTCAGGTTGAATATCTGGGTCATAAATTACAACAAGCGGGGGTTCCTATCCAAACCCCTGTTGGAGGACATGCTGTATTTGTTGATGCACGTAAAATATTTCCTGATATTAAATCGGAAAATTTTCCTGCTCAGGTTCTTTGTAATGCCCTGTATTTAGAAAGCGGAGTCAGAGCAACCGAAATAGGTTCATTAATGATGGGAAGAGATCCCATTACCGGACAACAGGAACCTTCATTATTTGAATTAATGAGATTAACCATTCCACGCCGGACTTATACTGATAATCATATGAGTTATGTTGCGGATTCACTGATTGATGTCGTTAAAAAAGCTGACATGTTAAAACCTCTTGAATTTGAATATGAACCTCAAATATTGAGACAATTTACCGCCCGTTTCAGGGAAATTGAACGTTGATGAGGAGCCAAAAATGCAAAATACAATGTATGCTGCATTGAGAGAAAACAGTGATGTTATACCAACATCTGCTCTCCATTTTCATCAAATAGCTTTAAATATGCGGGAATTACTGAGAGAAAAACAAGACGAACATAATAAATTAGGGACATATTCTCAGGAACTGCATGAGTTGTTCCTGAAACAGGGTTTTTACCGTTTATTACAACCTAAAAAATATGGTGGCTTTGAATTTTCTTTTTCTGAATATTATCGAATCATGCTGGCAATATCAGAAGGCCATCCTTCCCTTGGTTGGAATTTGGCTCTCGGGGCTTCACACGTTTTCTTAATTGCGTCACATTGGCCTGAATCTGTTCAGGATGAACTTTTTAATGGCAATGAGCAGTTTATTGCGGCGCATAAGGCATTTCCGGCAGGGACATGCAAAAGGGCAAATCAAGGATATATTGTTGATGGTGTTTTTCCCTACTGTAGTGGTATCACTTATGCAACCCACGCAATTCTCACTGTTATTTGTGGCTCGAAACAATCTAATCAATATTCGATGAATTGCATTATTCCTAAGCGGGATTTTGAAATATTGAATGATTGGGGAGAACACAGGACATTAGGTATGTGGGCAAGTGGCTCCAATAGTATTAGGCTGAATTCAGTGTTTGTACCAGAGAGAATGACTGCTCCTTTTCGGGCATTTTATGCAGATCAAAATGTTGGTAATGGTACTGAAGGAACAAAAATACACCATAACCCTATGTACCTGGGTTATTTGATGGCCCCTTACCACGCTAATCTGCTTGTTCCTATTATCGGGGCGAGTAAAGCGGCACTTGAAGAGTTCAGAAAATATGAAAAACCGGGCGATATCAATGAAATATTTTTTGTTCGTGCATTAGGCTTGGCAACATTACTTTCGGATTCAGCAGAGGCTATCTTATTTAATGTATTCGATAAGTACGCTTTATTTTGCCAGCGTTGGGAACAGCATCGATTGCCTATGACGGTAGATGAGAACTTACGTTTGTGGGGGCAATTGCAACAAGCTGGTCGTTTAGCCAGTGAAAGTATTGAAACGCTTTTCCGGAGTGCTGGCTCATCGGCAGCATTAAAAGGATCTCACCTTCTTCAATATTTTAATGATGCACAAATGTATCGTGGTCATGTCGGGTCTCAGTGGGAACAATTATCTTTGTATGTTGGGCGTTCAGTACTAAATAGAAAAATTTCTTTTCTTGATCTTTAAATGAGTCATATGGCTGAAGGAGTGTAGAAAAGATGATAAGAACTGGAGAGCAATATATTGAGGATCTTCGTGATGGACGCACTATTTTTATAAACGGAGAAAAGATTACTCATCATGTGGATCACCCTGCATTTAAAAATGCGATTAGAACGGTTGCTGGTCTATACGATTACCAGAAAGATAATTTTGAGGAAATGACTTTCCTAACAGAATCGGGTAATCGAATAGGGCGGTATTGGGAGTTTCCGACAACAGCCCAGAAGCTAATAGAGCGAGGCCAAATTGCCTATGATTGGGCTATGCAGGGAGCTGGCTGGATAGGCAGGAGTCCTGATCATGTTTCGTCTGCGTTGGTTGGGATGATGACTCACATTGATGTATTTGAATCCTATTCACAAGAGCGTGCGGATGCTTTGAGAAATTACTTTGCCCATGTGAGTGAGAAAGATTTATACCTGACTCATGCTCTAGTGAATCCACAGGGTGATCGTTCAAAGACACCCGGTGAACATTCCCAAAATATCTATCATACTCTGGGGTTGGTGGAAAAGAATGCACAGGGAATTATTGTCAGAGGCTCAAAAATGCTTGCAACAGGAGCGCCATTGGCTGATGAAGTCCTGATTGGTGTGCATAATCCTCTCAAACCTGGCGTTGATGAGCGCTATGCTTTGTCTTTTGCTATGCCGTTAAATACAAAAGGCATCAAGATCATTTCACGGCGATCTTATGGGCTGGGTGTAAACCCTAAAGATTATCCGTTATCGTGTCAGTTCGATGAGAATGATTCGGTTCTCTATTTTGATGATGTATTTGTGCCTTGGGAGCGAGTCTTTCTCCTTGAAAATATTGAGATGTGCCGCAGGCAATTTCATTC
This sequence comes from Xenorhabdus sp. XBWT, assembly GCF_059072735.1. Classification (NCBI taxonomy): domain Bacteria; kingdom Pseudomonadati; phylum Pseudomonadota; class Gammaproteobacteria; order Enterobacterales; family Morganellaceae; genus Xenorhabdus; species Xenorhabdus sp. XBWT. The sequence goes on along the minus strand of NZ_CM180990.1, from coordinate 4,048,142 downwards.
AACGGGCGCAGAAATGCTGATGGATACCCAAAGCATGGCCCGGTACGCAGTGAAATTGCATTTTCTTGCGGGATTAGCTCAAGCGATGACTGAAGCCAATGGAGTCGATAAATATCCTGCCGTGAGAGGATCTCTTGCTGAACTTGCTTGCTATGCAATGAATATTGAAGGGCTTTTTAGGAGTCTGATTCATAATCCAAATGTGCATAACGGATTTTATCTTCCTGATCAAACTCAGCTTTATGCCAGTCAGGTTATTGCGCAATCTATTTACCCCAAAGTGATTAATACTATACGAGATTTGGCCGGCGGTGGCGTCATTATGTTGCCATCCAGTGAAGAGGATTTGCTGAATGATGAAATCTTAAGTGTGGTTGAGAAAACGCAGTATTCATCTATTCTTTCCCCGGTGGAAAAAGTCAGGCTGATGAAACTGGTTTGGGATTCGGTTGGTTCAGAGTTTGCGTCAAGACACCTGCAATATGAAATGTTTTATTCTGGTTCGCATTTTGCCACTCTTAATCGTTTTTATGATCGTTATGATTGGAAATTTTCGAAAGCATTAATTAAAAGTATCAAGGAACCCTAGTCTTATTTTTTGTTTTTTTCACTTTATTTGTGAGGATAAAAGTGCTGGCGGGTGATGTTGGCACTTTTCCTATATTATTGTGCTTGGAATTACATTGGAGCATTTTGAATTGTAATAAATCGGATTTAAACTATCACTTCCTTCGATTAAACTAACTGACTTGTTATTAGCTATCACGATAGCACAGAAATTTGATATCGCTTTTCAGGTAGATCCACAGGAATATATTTCAGTGCTTTGAAAAATAAAATTTTTGTTAGCACTGGGAAGATAATGTTCTCCATGAACTTCACTGAGAATCTGCGTCTGTAGAATAATGACAGTCTAATTAATCGGTTCTCACTCTTTGTCATATTCAACATAAGTATTGTTGTTATACCCGTTCTAAATAAGGGCAATTATCTTTGTATATTAATCAATAGTGCTGATTAAAAGGCCTCTTTTCTTGGCCTTTAAAAATCGTAACTGGCGACAGGAGTAAGGAAAAGATGATAAGAACCGGAGAAAAATATTTGGATGATCTGCGTGACGGACGAACCATTTTTATTAATGGAGAGAAAATCACAAATCATGTGGATCATCCTGCGTTTAAGAACGCTATCAGGTCGGTTGCAAGTTTATATGATTATAAAATTTCCCATGCCGATAGTATGACTTTTGAGACAGAAACAGGTAATCAACTTAGTCTGTACTGGCAATTGCCGTCTGCACCGGAAAAGTTAATTGCCCGTGGTCATGCCGCCTATGAATGGGCTAAGCAGACAATGGGATGGCTGGGAAGAAGCCCCGATTATGTCGCTTCGGCACTGACAGGAATGATAACGCATATTGAGCTGTTTGAATCTTACTCCCAAGAACGTGCTGATGCTTTGCGAAATTATTTTTCCTATGTGAGTGAAAACGATCTTTATTTAGCTTATGCACTGATTAATCCACAAGGCGATCGTTCAAAAACACCTGGTGAGCACACGAAGAATATTTATCACACGCTTGGTGTGGTGGAAAAGAGTGCCAGGGGCATGATTGTCAGAGGCACCAAAATGCTGGCAACAGGGGCTGTTCTGGCAGATGAAGTTTTGGTTGGTTCACACAGGCCACTTAAGCAGGGTATTGATGAACGATATGCGCTCTCGTTTGCTCTGCCGCTCAATACGAAAGGTATCAAAATCATTTCAAGGAAATCTTACGAATTCGGGGTAAATCCCAAGGATTATCCGATATCGTCTCAATTCGATGAAACTGATTCCATGATCTATTTTGATGATGTACTGGTGCCTTGGGAAAGAGTTTTTGTCTTCGAAGACATTGAGATGGTTGTTAACCAGCTGGGTTTAACGGCGTCAGAAGCGATGATGGATATCCAAAGCTTGGCTCGTTATGCGGTGAAATTACATTTTCTGGCGGGCTTGGCTCAATCCATGGTTGAGGTAAACGGCGTTGCACAGCTCCCCGCAGTTAAAGAATCCCTTGCACAGTTGGCCTGTTATGCAATGAATGTTGAGGCGCTGTTCAATAGTGTACTCCATTGCCCAACAGTGCATAACGGGTTCTATTTGCCGGATAAAATGCAGCTTGATGCGTATCGTGTTATCTCGCAATCAATATATCCAAAGGTACTGGAAACGATAAGGAAATTAGCTGGTGGAGGTGTTTTGATGCTGCCATCAAGCGAAGCAGATTTAGAAAATAATGAGATTTTAGGCATCATTGAGAAAGCTCAGTATTCTTCAGTTGTTTCCCCAATCGAAAGGGTCAGGATGATGAAATTGGTATGGGATGTAATAGGATCTGAGTTTGCTTCAAGGCATCATCAATATGAACTGTTTTATGCGGGTGCTGAGTATCAGACACTGGGACGTCTTTACAATCAATATGACTGGGGGGCATCTAAAGAGTTGGTTGAAAAGATTAAAACGTTCTAAGCGGGTTTTTATCTCACTATCATTGCAGTTGTCCCGGTAGCGGAAGAGTGCCAGTATGCTGACGTTGGCACTTTTTACCCGCACGTCTTACCCAAAAGAATCCACCCCAAATAATCCAAAATAAATTGTCGATAAAGCCCTTGCTATCCTTCCGCAACAAGTCCATAATGCCGCCTCATTTTTGAAGAGGCAGAGGAAAATTTCTCCACTACTTCCTGAAGTGGATGTATATTTTTTATTTTCCTGCTGATTTCTGGTTTTTTCTACTAGAATTCAATTCTTGTTTTTTATCCACAGTATTGAAGATTATTGCCGTATTGGGTTACCTGATGATGCTTAACTTGTTACACAGAGTTATCCACAGGGCGTCTTTCTATATTTGAATTTTTTGCTTTATTATTCTAAGTAATAGTCTTTTCTTAACTTCTTGATTATTTAAAATAATTAACCTGACTTAAAAATATATTGATTAATATTTATTCACATTTTGTCTGTTGAACAGAAAAGCATTTTTATTTTATTCACAAGGAAATAGATGCTTTTTTTAATAAGATATTAGGATGATTAATTGTTAAGCATCCCGAGGAAGGCCTTTGGTAATTGCCCGTATCAGACGTTTTTGTTGTGAAGTTTGAACTTCAATTACGTTAGCATTGCGGCGGGCCATTTGTTGGTCGATAGCCCAGTGGATATGTTCATCCAAAACATCACTCAAGCCGATTCTTTTTCCCAACGCTAACACAATGTCATCTTGATAAGGTGAGTTACCTAAAGCAACGGAAATATTGCGTAACCAGCGTAAATAACCAATCCGGCGGATTGCCGAACCTTCCGTAATACGCAGGAACTTCTCTTCACTCCAATTAAACAGATCGAGTAATTCAGGAGTATGCAGGACTGTGCGAGGGCTAAAGTCAGCTTCATCAGTTAGCTGTGAAAAACGGTTCCAGGGACAAATCAGCTGGCAATCATCACAGCCATAAATCCGGTTGCCCATTAGTGGACGGAATTCTTCCGGTATCACACCTTCTAGTTCAATGGTCAGGTAAGAAATGCAGCGTCGGGCATCAATGGTGTAGGGTTCAACAATAGCGCCCGTCGGGCAGGTGGTCATGCAGGCTACACAACGCCCACACTGTTCTTCTTGGGGAGCATCGACAGGCAGGGGAAGGTTAATCAGCAGTTCCCCAAGGAAAAACCAAGAACCCGATTCCCGATTTAATATAAGTGAGTGTTTACCAACCCATCCTAGCCCGGCTTTAGCCGCCAGTGGTCGCTCCATAATCGGGGCAGAATCGACAAAGGGGCGAAAATTCAGAGTCCCCTGATATTCATGAGCGCTACAATAGCTTTGAATCTGATCACCCAGTTTTTTTAGGCGTTGGCGCAGCAGTTTATGATAATCTCTGCCCAGCGAATATCGGCTAACATAACCCATTTGTGGATTATTAAGTGTGCTGGCAAAAGCCGCTTTAGCGGGCAGATAATTCATGCGTACGCTGATAACTCGTAAAGTCCCGGGCAACAATTCATGAGGGCGGGCGCGCATCATGCCGTGACGGGCCATCCAGTCCATTTCGCCGTGGTATTGTTTATCAAGCCATTCCTGTAGTTTTGGTTCTTCTGTCGATAAATCAGTGTCACAGATACCGACTTGCTGGAAACCAAGGGAGAGTCCCCATTGTTTGATATTTACTGCCAGAAGATTCAGATCGAGAGGGATTGCCATGGAATACAATTTACTGCCGCAAGAGGAAATGTAGCTTAACACAGTGTGGATTGAATACAAAAATGCGGCATGTAGCGTTATAGCAGGGCAGAAGATGTTAAATACCTGTATCCGGGTTATGTTATGGTGATTGGCTGGATATTTAACTGATAAGCCTATTATTTTGACTCTTACTCAATAAATAAAATAGATATTTTTCGATGAAAGAACTCGTTTTATCACTTCCAAATGAAAATGCCACGGTTGCATTAGGCAATGCAGTGGCAGCAATCAGCAATCGCGGCTATGTTATTTATTTATATGGCGATCTTGGTGCCGGAAAAACTACATTCAGTCGTGGTTTCCTACAGGCTCTTGGTCATCAAGGACATGTAAAAAGCCCGACATATACGTTGGTCGAGCCTTACGCCTTGCAACCACGGCCTGTTTATCATTTTGACCTTTACCGTCTGGCTGACCCCGAAGAATTAGAGTTTATGGGGATTCGTGACTATTTTCATCAGGATTCTATTTGCTTGGTGGAATGGCCTCAACAAGGCATGGGTGTTTTACCTGATGCCGATATTGAATTGTATTTAAGTTATGACAGTGAAGGGCGACAGGCGCGTTTTGTCGCATTATCTGATTATGGTGAAAGTTTGTTGGATAATTTGAAGTCCTGTTGAAGGAATACCCGACCATGCTGAATGCCTTTTTCGTGAATGCCCTTTTTGTGAATATAAGCGTGAATATAAGCAAAAAATGGCGTGCCCATTGGGTGATGGTTTGTGCCTTGTTTGTCATGTTGAACCAATTAGCCATGACGACAGCCGCAGCAGCAACGTTATCTGATATTCATGTGGTTAATAGCCCATCTGAAGCGACAGTAACGTTGAAATTCTCTGGTGGGAACCCTGACTATCGATTTTTTTCCCTGTATTCTCCTGAGCGGTTGGTAGTGGATATTCGTCAAACTAGTAAAATTACTGGATTGCCGATGCGTTTGTCCGGTCAGAATTTGGTAAAACTGGTACGTTCCAGCCAGCCCCCTGATGCTCATCATCAGAGATTGGTACTGGAGCTGGCGGATAAATCTGCGTCTACCTCAGTGGTGAAAAACATGTCTGGTCAATATCAGGTGGTGATTACCCTGAAATCTAATGGCGCAGTGAATAAAACCGCTGTATTCAGTAATAATGCAGCTCAGGATGAAAGTAAGCAATCGCTAACTTTCGGTGCTAAATTAACGAAACCAGATACCAAGCCAGTATCGAATCATCATAGTCAGGGGTTGAAAAAACAGGTCGCCAAAACTAAGCAAGGAAAAGGTATACGCCCGATTGTTATTGCCATTGATGCCGGACATGGAGGGCAAGATCCCGGTGCGATTGGGCAAAAAGGGTTGAAGGAAAAAAATGTAACTATTAGTGTTGCACGTAAACTGGAGACTCTTTTACGCAATGATCCTATGTTTAAGCCTGTATTGACCCGGAACGGTGATTATTTTATTTCAGTAGCCGGACGTTCCGAAGTTGCGCGTAAGCATAAGGCCAATATGCTGGTATCGATTCATGCTGATGCTGCCCCTAATCACAGTGCGAAAGGTGCTTCTGTGTGGGTGCTATCTAATCGTCGTGCAAACAGTGAATTGGGAAGTTGGCTGGAGAAACATGAAAAACAATCGGAATTGCTGGGTGGCGCGGGAAATGTCCTTGCCAATGGGACAGATCCTTTTCTGAGTCAGGCGGTGCTGGATTTGCAATTCGGTCATTCCCAGCGGGTCGGTTATGATGTTGCTGTACAGGTATTAACTCAGCTAACCAGAATGGGTTCTCTGCATAAACGAATGCCTGAACATGCAAGCCTTGGTGTTTTGCGTTCACCGGATATTCCGTCTATTTTAGTGGAAACAGGCTTTATCAGTAATCTGTCTGAAGAAAAATTGTTGGGTTCCGATCAGTATCAGGAAAAATTGGCACAAGCGATTCATTTGGGATTGCATCACTATTTTCTGGCCAATCCGTTACAGACAGCGCCGAAGTAACTCATATATGCCTATCTAAGCAGGCAATAAATCGTAAATGAAGGTCGAATATGGCTATCAAGATATTACCCCCACAATTGGCAAACCAGATTGCTGCTGGTGAAGTGGTTGAACGCCCTGCATCTGTAGTGAAAGAATTGGTGGAAAATAGCCTTGATGCTGGTGCTACCCGCATTGATATTGATATTGAACGCGGTGGTGCAAAGTTGATCCGAATCCGCGATAACGGTTGTGGTATTAGTCAGCAGGATCTCACATTGGCACTGGCACGCCATGCCACCAGTAAGATTGCTTCATTGGATGATTTGGAAGCAATTGTTAGTATGGGATTTCGAGGGGAGGCGCTAGCCAGTATCAGTTCTGTCTCTCGGCTGACGTTAACTTCCCGTCCTGAAAGCCAGACAGAAGCATGGCAATCTTATGCGGAAGGCCGGGATATGGAAGTCACGGTTAAACCTGCTGCCCATCCTGTGGGAACAACGGTTGAAGTGTTGGATCTGTTTTATAACACGCCTGCCCGTCGGAAATTCCTCAGAACGGAAAAAACGGAGTTCGGCCATATCGATGAAGTGGTGCGTCGAATTGCACTGGCGCGGTTGGATATCGCCATCAGCCTAAATCACAACGGAAAGTTAGTGCGTCAGTATCGTCCAGCGAAAGAAGAATCCCAGCATGAACGGCGCTTGGCTGCAATTTGTGGTACGGCGTTTGTACAGCAGGCTTTGGCGTTGTCATGGCAACATGATTCTTTGTCTATTAAGGGCTGGGTTGTTGATCCCATGAGTGCCGCAACGGGGAGTGATATCCAATATTGCTATGTCAATGGGCGCATGATGCGGGATCGGCTTATTAACCATGCGATTCGTCAAGCTTATCAAGACTTGATTCAGGGTGAGCAACATCCCGCTTATGTTCTGTATCTTGAGATAGATCCGCATCAGGTCGATGTGAATGTGCATCCTGCGAAACATGAAGTACGTTTCCATCAGGCCCGTTTGGTGCACGATTTTATTTATCAAGGTGTGGCTGCGGTATTGAAACAGCGAAGCAAGGGAGATGAATTGGCTCTTGGTTGTCAGGAGGCGGCTGAAAACTGGGTGCCGGAGAATCGCCTTTCTGCCGGAGAAAATCATTTTCTCAGGAAGAGTATTGCGCCAGCAGATTCGGCCTCCTCTACACCTCATGCTAATGACAATATCAAGCCGCGGGGATCAGAAAAACAGCCGTCATCTGGTCGTGAGACACAGCAATTGCATTATGGGGAAACCTATCAGAAAAAACAGGGAGAGCTGTACCAGAAATTGATTCAGTGTGCACCGGAAGAAAGGCGCCCTTTGTTTCCCGAAAGAGGAGCTGCATCGGGCAAAACGATCCCTGTTGCATCAGAAAAAATTGCTCCGGCACCGAGTTCATCAATATTTGATAAAACAACGGTTCCTGCCAAATCAGTGCACATGAGTCAGGGAAAAAACAGCGGTGCCAGTTTGGGGTGTCACTATAGCTTTGGAAAGGTACTGAGTATCTATGCCGGCTGTTATGCTTTTCTTGAATCTACGCTGGGAATTGGGTTGCTCTCTCTGTCGGTTGCAGAACGCTGGTTGAAGCAGGCGCAATTGACACCGGGGGAACAGGGGCTTAAATCCCAGCCATTGCTGATTCCGTTGAAGCTTGCTCTCAATCAGGCAGAAATGAGCGTCTTGAAGCAGAATAGTGAGCTATTAAAGACTTTTGGCATTGAATCTACAGTCGCGCATGGAAAAGTAACCATTCATGCGGTATCGTTGCCTTTGCGTCAACAGAACCTGCCGAAACTTTTGCCGGAACTGTTGGGCTATCTCGGGGAACAGCCAGCAGCTTCTGCCGGGCAGGTTGCAAGTTGGCTCTCCCGTCATGTGGGTAGCGAACATGAAATGTGGAACATCGCACAAGCTGTCCAGCTTTTGGCTGATGTCGAGCGTCTTTGTCCTCAGCTGGTGGGATCGCCGCCAGCAGGATTATTACAGTTAATTGATTTACAAGCAGTGGTGGCACTTCTTAATCATGAGTGATTTAAAAACTCAACATTTGCCGACAGCCATTTTCGTTATGGGACCAACGGCTTCAGGAAAAACAGCGTTATCGATCGCTTTGCGTCAACATCTTCCGGTTGAATTAGTCAGTGTCGATTCTGCGTTGATTTATCGTGGCATGGATATTGGGACAGCCAAACCTTCCGCAGAAGAACAAGCACTGGCTCCTCATCATTTGATTGATATTCTCGATCCTGCTGAGACTTATTCCGCTGCCGATTTTCGCCGTGATGCCTTGAAAGAAATGGCAGCTATTACGGCGGCGGGGAGAATTCCACTCCTGGTGGGCGGAACCATGCTATATTTCAAAGCATTACTGGAAGGATTATCTCCATTACCTTCTGCAAATCCTGAAATCAGAGCGCAGATAGAGCAGCAGGCCGAGGAACTGGGATGGGAGGCTTTGCATCAGCAATTACGGGAGATTGATCCGGTTGCAGCGGCAAGGATTCATCCCAATGATCCACAACGTCTTACTCGTGCACTGGAAGTTTTTCGAATTTCGGGTAAAACTCTAACTGAATTGACTGAAACGTCTGGAGAAATATTGCCTTATCGCGTTCATCAATTTGCGATCGCTCCTGCAAGTCGTGAAATTTTGCATCAGCGTATTGCCGCCCGTTTTGAACAAATGATCAAATCAGGGTTTGAAGATGAAGTGAAAGCACTTTATGCTCGTAGCGATTTGCATACAGATTTACCCTGCATTCGTTGTGTTGGTTATCGTCAGATGTGGTCTTACCTCGCAGGCGAAATATCTCATGATGAGATGGTTTATCGTGGTATCTGTGCGACACGCCAACTGGCGAAACGTCAGATCACGTGGCTCAGGAGCTGGGACAATGTGACTTGGTTGAATAGTGATCAACCTAAACAAGCACTAAATACGGTCATACAGGTTACTAGTACATAAATTCATTGATTGTGTACAATTGATCAGTACAAAGTGTCATTTTTGAGTAGTTACTTTTTCGAACCGAACGGTTCTTAGTTAAAACAACAAAATAAGGAAAACATAGAATGGCTAAGGGGCAATCTTTGCAAGATCCATTCCTGAATGCTTTGCGGCGTGAAAGGGTCCCGGTTTCTATTTATTTGGTCAACGGCATCAAATTACAGGGGCAGATTGAATCTTTTGATCAATTTGTCATTTTACTGAAAAATACGGTCAGTCAGATGGTTTATAAACACGCCATCTCTACTGTTGTACCTTCCCGTCCTGTGTCTCATCATGGTAGCAACCAGAATGCGACAACTGGTGTTGGGAATTATCATGCTGGCACTAACCCGGCAGCACAACAGGAAAGTGATGTCACTGAGTAAATCAGTGGCTGCAACTGACGTAAATAAAAACATAGGTAGGGAGACTTTACCTATGTTTTTTCCTATGGATTTTTACTCAGCCTGAGGGGTTGCACCGTTGTTTGATCGTTATGAAGGCGGAGAATTAGCCGTTCTGGTGCATGTTTTCTTCTCACAGGAAAAAGATACGGAAAATCTCAGTGAATTCGAATCATTGGTGACTTCCGCAGGTGTTTCTCCTGTGCAGATTGTAACGGGAAGCCGGAAGGCGCCTCATCCGAAATATTTTGTCGGTGAGGGCAAGGCAGAGGAAATTGCCGATGCTGTCAAAAGCAGTGGCGCAGATGTGGTGCTGTTTAACCATACCCTCAGCCCTGCTCAAGAACGCAATCTTGAACGCTTGTGCCAATGTCGTGTTGTTGATCGCACTGGGGTGATCTTGGATATTTTTGCTCAGCGGGCAAGAACACACGAAGGCAAACTGCAAGTTGAACTGGCACAGTTACGTCACCTGTCTACCCGCTTGATACGGGGCTGGACTCACCTTGAACGCCAAAAAGGTGGAATTGGTCTGCGCGGTCCCGGAGAAACCCAGCTGGAAAGTGATCGTCGTATGTTGCGTGATAAAATCAAACAGATTTTAGGGCGCCTCAGCAAAGTTGAAAAACAGCGTGAACAGGGGCGTCAGGCACGTAATAAAGCCGATATTCCAACGGTTTCCCTTGTCGGCTATACCAACGCGGGAAAATCAAGTTTATTCAATAAAATAACGTCAGCCGAAGTTTATGCTGCTGATCAGCTTTTTGCCACCCTCGATCCGACGCTGCGCCGCATAGATGTCAATGATGTCGGCACCGTTGTCTTGGCGGATACAGTAGGTTTTATCCGTCATTTACCCCATGATTTGGTGGCAGCTTTTAAGGCTACCTTGCAAGAAACTCGACAGGCAAAATTGTTACTGCATGTTGTTGATGCGGCTGATAATCGTCTGGATGAAAACATTATCGCTGTTGACAGTGTCCTGGAAGAGATAGAATCAAATGAAATTCCTTCTCTGCTGGTGATGAATAAAATCGATATGTTGGAAGATTTTGTTCCTCGCATTGACCGTGATGAGGAAAATCGGCCTATCAGAGTCTGGTTATCTGCACAGACAGGCGAAGGTGTTCCATTATTACTGCAAGCATTGACTGAACGCCTTTCAGGTGAAATCGCACACTATGAATTGCATCTTCCACCAGAAGCGGGCCGCTTGCGTAGCCGTTTCTACCAGCTTCAATCTATTGAACGTGAATGGATGGAAGAAGACGGTCAAGTGGGTATAGAAGTCAGGATGCCGATGGTAGATTGGTGCCGACTGTGCAAACAAGAGCCAAATTTAACTGACTATATTGTCTGATTGATTGGCTCAGAGCAACAAACAAGGTATTATTTTATCTGCCATTTCAAGGTGCTTATAGTCATGGAGTAGCGGTGATGGAATGGCGGTGGTGAAATGATTGTGCCAGAATTGCAGTAATAGGATCAGCACTGTCAAAAGTATCACCCAATAATATTGGTTGCTTACAAAAACGATGAAGTTTGTCGTTTCTGCCCATGGAGGCCGTTGTCAGACCTATCCGGGATAGGCAACGGCCTGGGAAGTGGGAAGCCTCACCCGTTTGGGTGGAGAGCAGTCACCTCTGAAAAACCAGTGAAAAACTAAAAAGTGGAGCTAAAACATGGCGTGGAATCAGCCCGGTAATAACGGACAGGACCGCGACCCGTGGGGAAGCAGCAATAATAATGGCGGCAACTCCGGCGGCAACAATAGCAACAATAAAGGTAGTCGAAATCGTGGGGCAACTGATCTCGACGATCTGTTCCGTAAACTGAGCGAAAAACTTGGTGGTTTCGGTAGAAACAAAGGTGGAAATGGTTCTGAACAGACCCCTAAATTTGGTGGGCGTCTGATTGGCCTTGCCGTTGCTGCTGTAGTTGTTGTCTGGGTTGTAAGTGGTTTCTATACGATTAAAGAAACAGAGCGTGGTGTGGTTACTCGGTTGGGTAAATTTGCCCATATTGTTCAGCCTGGCTTGAACTGGAAAATGACGTTTATCGATCGGGTTCGTGCCGTTAACGTTGAATCTGTTCGTGAACTGGCGACAACCGGTATCATGCTGACATCAGATGAAAACGTTGTGCGTGCTGAAATGAACGTTCAGTACCGTGTAACTGACCCTGCGGCCTATCTTTTCAATGTCACCAATCCTGACAATAGTCTGCGTCAAGCAACAGACAGCGCAGTGCGTGGGGTAGTTGGCAAATACACAATGGAAAAAATCCTGACGGCAGATCGTACAATTGTACGTAATGACACTCAGAAAGTACTGGAAGAAACTATTCGTCCGTACAAGATGGGTATTACGCTGCTGGACGTTAACTTCCAGGCTGCGCGTCCACCGGAAGAGGTGAAAGCTGCATTCGACGATGTTATCGCCGCCCGTGAAGAAGAGCAAAAAACGATTCGTGAAGCAGAAGCCTACAAAAACTCTGTTCTGCCAATCGCTAAGGGTGATGCTCAACGCATTATTGAAGAAGCTAAAGCCTATAAGGTGAGTGCGATATTGAATGCTCAGGGTGAAGTGGCAAGTTTCGCCAAAATCCTGCCTGAGTATAAAGCCGCACCAGAAATTACTCGTGAGCGCCTTTACATTGAAACAATGGAGCGTGTTCTGAGCCATACCCGCAAAATTATTGCGAACGAAAATAGCAATAACATGTTGGTATTGCCGTTGGAGCAAATCCTGCGTCATCAGGCTGAAGCACCAAAACTTCAGTCAGGAAGCAAGGTAACTTCGGAGCAGGGCCACACGACGCACTCAACATCGACGCAAAGGCACTCAAGTTATAATTCTGGTTATGACAGCTCTGGCTACGGAAATTCAAACAATCTGCGTGGTGATACGCAAAGACAAGGGAGACCATAATCATGCGTAAGTCATTCGTCTTTGTTATTGCTGTCGTATTGGTCGTGTTGTATTCGTCGATATTTATCGTGTATGAAGGTCAGCGTGGCATTATGCTGCGTTTTGGTAAAGTGATGCGTGACTCTGAAAATAAACCTTTGGTTTATCAGCCCGGCCCGCATTTCAAAATTCCATTTATTGAAACAGTTAAAACACTTGATGCCCGAATCCAGACTATGGATATCAAGGCTGACCGTTTTCTGACAAGTGAAAATAAGGACCTGATTGTTGACTCTTATCTGAAGTGGCGCATTGAAGATTTCAGTCGCTATTATCTGGCAACAGGTAATGGAGAAATTTCTCAGGCTGAACTGTTGTTGAAACGCAAATTCAGTGACCGTCTGCGTTCTGAAATTGGTCGTCTGGATGTGCGCGGGATCGTAACCGATTCTCGTGGTCGTTTGACGACAGATGTCCGTAATGCGTTGAACTTGGGAACAGATGAAAGTGACTCAAGCGCAGATAGTGATATTGCTTCAGCTGCGGCACGTGTAGAGAAAGAAACGAAAGTTAAACAATCCGTCCTGAATCCGAACAGTATGGCGGCTCTGGGGATTGAAGTTGTGGATGTTCGTATCAAGCAAATAAACTTGCCAGATGAAGTCTCCGGTGCAATTTATCAGCGTATGCGTGCGGAACGTGAAGCTGTGGCTCGTCGTCATCGTTCACAAGGTTTGGAAGAAGCGGAGAAAGTCCGTGCAACTGCTGATAAACAAGCGACTGAAATCAAAGCTGAGGCAAACAGCCAGGCATTGGTTTTACGTGGTGAAGGTGATGCACAAGCGACCAAACTGTTTGCTGACGCATTCAGTGAAGATCCTGAATTCTATGCATTCATCCGTAGCCTGCGTGCTTACGAAAAGAGCTTCAATAATGACGGTAACATTATGGTTCTCAGCCCAGATAACGATTTCTTCCGTTATATGAAAGAGCCATCTAGGCAGCGCCATAGTTCGAATGATTGAGTGGTGTTGACAGGTTGATTACCTTAAATCACTTTCATTGAAAAAATACGGCTGACATGTTTGGCCGCTTCCTAAGCCACTGTAAAAAAACGTACAGTGGCTTTTTTGTATACGGTCATCATTCCCAATGTTTACTTATTATCCCATTTATATGACGAAACGAAATAACAGAAGTGACAAAAAATACTGAAAGGTGCTAAATGAGATGGTAGAATCCATTTTTAAGCAACCGAGTGAAATTTTGAAATGGGTAAGAACGTTGTCGTATTGGGCACCCAATGGGGTGACGAGGGCAAGGGTAAAATCGTCGACTTGCTGACTGAACGAGCTAAGTATGTAGTTCGTTATCAAGGGGGCCACAATGCGGGCCATACACTAGTCATCAACGGTGAAAAAACCGTTCTCCACTTAATCCCATCTGGGATCTTACGTGAAAATGTCATTAGCATTATCGCAAATGGGGTCGTTTTAGCACCAGATGCTTTGATGAAAGAGATGAGAGAGCTTGAATCACGTGGGATTCCTGTACGTGAACGCTTACTGGTTTCTGAAGCCTGTCCGCTGATCCTGCCTTATCATGTTGCATTGGATAATGCCCGCGAAAAAGCACGTGGCGCTAAAGCGATTGGCACTACTGGTCGTGGCATCGGCCCGGCATACGAAGATAAAGTTGCACGTCGTGGTCTTCGTGTTGGTGATCTGTTTGATAAAGAAGCCTTCGCTGCCAAACTGAAAGAAATCATTGATTATCACAATTTCCAACTGGTTAACTACTACAAAGAACCGGCTGTTGATTATCAGAAGACGTTGGACGACATTCTGGCTGTTGCTGATATCCTGACTGGCATGGTAGTTGACGTTTCTGATCTGCTTTACAAAGCAACTCAGAAAGGTGAACTGGTGATGTTCGAGGGTGCACAAGGAACACTGTTGGATATTGACCACGGTACTTACCCTTATGTGACTTCTTCCAATACCACTGCGGGTGGTGTTGCAACTGGTTCCGGTCTGGGTCCACGTTATGTTGACTATGTTCTGGGTATCATCAAGGCTTACTCTACCCGTGTTGGTGCAGGCCCATTCCCAACCGAACTGTTTGATGAAACTGGTGAATACCTGCGTCAGAAAGGTCAGGAATTTGGTGCTACTACAGGTCGTAGTCGTCGTACCGGCTGGCTGGATATCATTGCTATTCGTCGTGCGATCCAAATCAACTCCTTGTCAGGCTTCTGCATGACCAAACTGGATGTGCTGGATGGCTTGAAAGAAGTGAAAATCTGTGTTGGCTATCGCCGGCCTGATGGCTCCGTAATTGACATTACGCCATTAGCGGCAGAAAACTGGGAAGGTCTGGAAGCCGTTTATGAAACGCTGCCAGGTTGGGATGAAAGTACCTTCGGTGTGAAAGATCACAGCCAGTTGCCACAAGCAGCATTGAACTACATCAAACGTGTAGAAGAGCTGACTGGTGTTCCTGTTGATATTATTTCTACAGGCCCAGATCGTGCAGAAACGATGATCCTGCGTGATCCATTTGATGCTTAATTGATAGTTTAATCTTTTAGGCATACATAACCGGGCTTAATGCCCGGTTTTTGTTTTTTAAGAAATCAAGAAGCAAGCCGCTCTGTTTTGCTTAATTTTAAAAATACCCACATAATGATGAACAACTAACGAAAACCAATATACAGAACAGACATTTTTGGTTCCAAATAAACCCCCGTTATATTCAGTCTCCCAGAGGTGAGTGTGCAGTTAACCAGTTTTACCGATTATGGATTACGTGCTTTGATTTATATGGCTTCTTTACCAGCAGGTCAAATGACGAGCATTACAGAGGTAACCGAAGTTTATGGTGTCTCACGTAACCATATGGTAAAGATCATCAACCAACTTAGTCATTTAGGGTTGGTGAAGGCTGTCAGAGGAAAAAATGGTGGCATTAGTCTGGGTAAACCTGCCAGCGAGATCAAAATTGGTGATGTGGTTCGCTCATTAGAGCCACTTGCATTGGTTAACTGTAGTGCTTGTCAAATCACGCCTGCATGTCGCTTAAAATCAGTCTTGAATCAAGCAGTAGAGAATTTTTTGGAAGAGTTGGATAAACATACTTTGGCCGATATGGTTAAAGACAATCGTCCCCTTTATCAGTTGCTTCTGGCTAGTGAAGTAAGGGGATAAACAGCTTGCTGATGACAACAGAGGAATGACGATGTCAAAAGATCCTTTTCAGGAACGAGAGGCTGAAAAATACGAATCTCCAATTCCAAGCCGTGAATACATCTTGGATATCATTTCTAAACACACCGCTCCGGTAAGCCGTCAGGAATTAGCACAAGAACTTCAATTAACCAGTGCAGATGCACAGGAAGCATTGCGCCGCCGTTTGCGGGCAATGGAACGTGATGGACAGTTAGTTTTTACCCGTCGTCAATGTTACGCGCTGCCAGAGCGTTTAGATTTATTGAAAGGAATGGTGATCGGTCACCGTGATGGCTATGGTTTCCTGCGGGTAGAAGGCCACAAAGAAGATTTTTATCTATCTGCCGAACAGATGAAAATGGCTATCCACGGTGATGTTGTACTGGCACAACCTTTGCGACCAGACAGAAAAGGCCGCATTGAAGTCCGTATCGTACGAGTACTGGAGCCGAAAAACAGCCAAATAGTTGGCCGATATTTCATAGATGCAGGCATGGGGTTTGTCGTTCCTGATGATAGCCGCCTGTGTTTTGATATCTTGATCCCGAAAGAAGATACTTGCGGAGCAAGAATGGGAAACGTCGTGGTGATTGAATTAACAAATCGCTCGACTCGCCGTACCAAAGCCATAGGCAAAATTGTTGAAGTATTGGGTGAAACGATGGGAACGAGTATGGCGGTTGAAATTGCGCTTCGTACCCATGAAATCCCACATAGTTGGCCACCCATGGTTGAAAAACAGGTGGCTGATTTAGATGAGAATGTTCCTGAATTCGCTAAACAAGGCCGTGTTGATTTACGTGAATTGCCGTTGGTAACAATCGATGGCGAAGATGCCCGTGACTTTGATGACGCGGTATATTGCGAAAGAAAACGCGGTGGTGGTTGGCGTTTGTGGGTTGCGATTGCTGATGTGAGTTACTACGTTCGTCCACAAACAGCTTTGGATACAGAAGCACGCAGCCGTGGTAATTCGGTCTATTTTCCGTCCCAAGTTGTACCAATGCTGCCAGAAGTGCTGTCGAATGGATTGTGCTCCCTCAATCCAGACGTTGATCGCCTGTGTATGGTGTGTGAAATGACCATTTCTGCCCAAGGTAAATTATCTTCCTATAAGTTTTACGAAGCGGTGATGAATTCACATGCGCGTTTGACCTATACGAAAGTTTGGAAGATTTTGCAGGGTGATCAAGAACTGCGTGAACATTACAAGCCGCTGGTGACTCATATTGAGCACCTGCATGAACTTTATCAGGCTCTGGAACATGCGCGCGAAGATCGTGGGGCGATTTCGTTTGAATCTGAAGAAGCCAAATTTATTTTTAACGCGGAACGCCGTATTGAGAGTATTGAGCCAGTTGTACGCAACGATGCTCATAAACTTATCGAAGAATGTATGATTCTGGCTAACATTGCGGCTGCCCGCTTTGTTGAAAAACATAATGAGCCAGCGTTATACCGTATTCATGATCGCCCGAGAGAAGAGAGCATCCTGAATCTTCGTTCGGTCTTCAATGAACTGGGGTTGAGTTTATTGGGTGGCCTGAAGCCAGAGTCGAAAGATTATGCGCAATTGATGAAAGATGTCGCAGAGCGACCAGATCACGAATTGCTGCAAACAATGCTGCTGCGCTCCATGAAACAGGCAATTTATGAGCCGGAAAATCGGGGGCACTTTGGTCTGGCGTTGCGTGCTTATTCTCATTTTACTTCACCGATCCGCCGCTATCCTGATTTGGCATTGCACCGTGCTATCAAATATTTATTGGCGCAAGAAAACGGTGTTGTTGAGCATCGCGAGACGCCAACAGGTGGCTGGCACAACGATATGGAACACATGCTGCAATTGGGCGACCACTGTTCCATGAGCGAACGTCGTGCAGATGAAGCGACAAGAGATGTAGCTGACTGGCTGAAATGTGATTTCATGCAAGATCAGGTGGGTAATGTTTTCACCGGACTTATTACCAGTGTGACTGGTTTCGGTTTTTTTGTCCGCTTGAATGATCTGTTCATTGATGGTTTGGTCCATGTTTCGACTCTGGATAATGATTATTACAGATACGATAATGTCGGCCAGCGCTTGATTGGTGAGTCTTCCGGGCAAACATATCGCCTTGGTGATGAAGTTGAGATCCGTGTGGAAGCCGTACACATGGATGAGCGTAATATTAATTTCACCTTGCTTTCCTCGACACGTAAAGCGCGTAACCAAGGTAAAACAGCGCGTGATAAGGCGAAAAAAGGCAATTCAAATTCAGAGCGTAAGAATGGTAAAAAAGGTCGGGATTATAAAAAAACAGCCAATTTTGAGCCAGATAGCGAATTTCGTAAAAAGAAAAGTACGGAAAAACCTAAATCGCCTAAGCAAAGCAAAAAGAAAAAACAATCAGACACAACCAAAAAAATTACGGCAAAACTGAAAGCAAAACGTGCAAAGAAAAGCATGAATTAATTGCCCATAAAAACAGTCAGTAAAAATAGTCAATCAGTGAGTTAGGTATCAGCCAGTCATGAGTGAAATTATCTACGGTATCCATGCCGTTAAAGCCCTGTTGGAACGTGATCCACAGCGATTCATGGAAGTTTATGTATTAAAAGGGCGTGAAGATCGTCGTTTGACTCCATTGTTGCAGGAACTGGAAAGTATCGGCATTGCGGTGCAACTGGCCAATCGCCAATGGTTGGATGCCCAGACAGAAAGTGGCGTACACCAAGGAATCATTGCCCGGGTCAAACCGAGTCGTCAGTATCAAGAAAATGATTTGCCGGATTTGTTATCCCGGATGGATCGCCCATTTCTGTTGATACTGGACGGTGTTACTGATCCCCATAATTTGGGGGCTTGTCTGCGTACTGCTGATGCTGCGGGAGTTGATGCGGTTATCGTTCCCCGTGATCGCTCAGCACAATTGAATGCGACAGCTAAAAAAGTTGCCTGTGGTGCCGCAGAAAGCGTACCACTGATCCGTGTGACCAACCTTGCCCGTACTTTACGTTTGCTGCAAGAACACAATATCTGGATTGTCGGGACGGCGGGTGAAGCCACTCATGCGTTATACGAGAGCAAATTAACTGGCCCGATGGCCTTAGTTATGGGGGCGGAAGGCGAAGGAATGCGTCGGCTGACCCGTGAACATTGCGATGAACTGATCAGTATTCCAATGGCAGGCTCAGTTTCTTCCCTGAATGTATCGGTTGCAACAGGGGTATGCTTGTTTGAAATCGTACGTCAGAGAAGCGCCCAGTAATTTTTACCTATTTCAAATCGTTTGAAAGAAGAATAAACGCGTTTTTCTCCTACGCGTACCTTGAGTTTTTTATATTGTACGGGTATAGTGACGCGTCGATTTTTCAGCCGTACTAAACACGTTCCTTGCCTCCATGGGCCACGGCTGACCCTGACAGGAGGCTGAATAATCCGTAAGGAGCAATGCTAATGCGTCATTACGAAATCGTTTTTATGGTCCATCCTGATCAAAGCGAACAGGTTCCGGGCATGATCGAGCGTTACAGTGCGACTATCACTAACGCGCAAGGTCAGATCCACCGTTTGGAAGACTGGGGTCGTCGTCAATTGGCTTACCCAATCAACAAACTGCACAAGGCTCACTACGTTCTGCTGAACGTTGAAGCGCCACAAGAAGCGATTGATGAACTGGAAACTAACTTCCGCTTCAACGACGCCGTTATCCGCAGCATGGTTATGCGCGTTAAGCACGCAGTAACTGAAGCATCACCAATGGTTAAGGCTAAAGACGAACGTCGTAGCCGTGATCTGGCTCTGGAAGAAGACCTGGTTGATGATGCTGATGAAGCTGGGGATTCTGAAGAGTAATTACCGTGACAACCAATCGTTTGGTGCTTTCTGGCACAGTGTGCAAGGCACCGATACGAAAAGTCAGTCCATCCGGTATTCCACATTGTCAGTTTGTGCTTGAACATCGTTCACAGCAAAAGGAAGCCGGTTTCAGCAGGCAGTCATGGTGCAGAATGCCCGTTATTGCCAGCGGACAGTTGTTACAGGAATATACTCACAGTATAACGGTCGGCAGTCGAATAACTGTTTCAGGATTCATTAACTCCCATTATGGGCGCAATGGTCTGAGTAAACTGGTTCTTCATGCCGAGCAGATTGAATTGATAGATTCTGGAGACTAGCCAAATGGCACGTTATTTCCGTCGTCGCAAGTTCTGCCGCTTCACAGCGGAAGGCGTACAAGAGATCGATTATAAAGACATTGCTACGCTGAAAAACTACATTACCGAAAGCGGTAAAATTGTACCAAGCCGTATTACCGGCACTCGTGCAAAATACCAGCGCCAACTCGCTCGTGCTATCAAGCGTGCGCGCTACCTGTCTCTGTTGCCTTATACTGATCGTCATCAGTAATAGGCTCAGTCCATTAACGACTTTGAGAGGATAAGGTAATGCAAGTTATTCTGCTTGATAAAGTAGCGAACCTGGGTAGCCTGGGTGACCAAGTTAACGTTAAATCGGGTTATGCCCGTAACTTCTTAGTGCCACAGGGCAAAGCTGTTCCTGCAACTAAGAAAAACATCGAATTCTTCGAAGCTCGCCGTGTTGAACTGGAAGCCAAACTGGCTGACGTTCTGACAGCAGCGCAAGCTCGTGCAGAGAAAATCAACGCACTGGGTTCTGTTACCATCGCTTCTAAAGCGGGTGACGAAGGCAAACTGTTCGGTTCTATCGGTACTCGTGACATCGCTGATGCAGTAACTGCTGCTGGTGTTGAAGTATCTAAGAGCGAAGTTCGCCTGTCTAACGGCGTTCTGCGTACTGTTGGTGAGCATGAAGTTCACTTCCAAGTACACAGCGATGTATTCGCACAGTTGAACGTTAACATCGTTTCAGAAGCTTAATTTTTGATTAGGCTTACGAACATGTGACATTGAGGGATGAGGTGGTGAAGCTTCATCCCTCGGTGTTGTTTATCCTTTCTTTAAAAAGAGAATGTTATTTTTCAGCTATTATTTTAAATGCATTACTTTTCATACTATATAACTGAAGACCCAATGAAATAACCATAGAAAATATTGCAAAATAGATTAAAATCATCTCTCCCATTCCCAGAGAGATAACTACTCCGCCTAATAGTGCTCCTACCGAGCTTCCTAGATAATTAATCGAACTGTTGAGCGCGATAGCAGCAGTACCATGTTTAGGCTGGTATGATAATAGAATATGTTGCTGAGGTGCTCCTGATGCCCATCCCATTGCTCCCCATAAGAAGAATGGCAAATATTTTATAAATGATAGATTAATCATTATTGGAATACATATGACAGAGCATGTTAAGATGATTAATATAAAAGCCATTAAAGTTTTAGGCCTTTTAAAATAATCAATTAAATATCCAATTGATAAACTGCCAAATAATCCGCCCAAACCCCAAGCCCATAGGTATATTGTTAAATTATCTGAACCATTGATACTTTGTAATAATGGGGATAAATAGGTGTATAAACCTAAACTTGCAACACTCGCGAAAAATGTTATTAGCACGGTAATTGTCACTCTTTTGTCTAAAAACATTGCGATTCTTTCTTTTATAGCGGGGGATGCTGTGATTGGAACATGCGGTAAAAATTTCAGAATACTTAATGCAGCGATAAAACTTAAAATAACGACAAACCACATTGCAGATTGCCAATCAAATTGGCTAGCAATATAAAGACCTACAGGAACACCTAATACTGTTCCCATGCTCATTCCACCTATTGTTAAACCAAGTGCTCGTCCTTTTTTTTCTATAGGAACTAACATAGTCGAGCCTGCCACCGCTAATGGTGAAAATAAACCAGCACCAACGCCAGCAATCGCTCTTGATATCAGGAATATAGAAAAATTAGGAGAGAGTGCTGTTAATGCGTTTGCAAAACCAAAGATTGCCATAGAGGCTAATAGAACTTTTTTTATTGGTTTGCCTACTAAAAGAGAAGCAAACAGTGGAGCTGATATTGCATAGCATAAAGTAAATATACTTACAGCTTGTCCAATTTGAGAAGCACTTTTTTGATAAGTTGCACTAATTCCCGGTACAAGCCCTGCGATGATATATGCATCAAATCCTAGTGCAAACATACCTATAGCTAAAAAAATAACTCTTTTCATAGCAAATGACCTTTACTTTATATAATTAAAAAATAATAAATACTCAGCGTTATATAATCGTCATCTCATAACTAATTAACAAAATAATTATTTTGATAAAAAACACACAGTTATTCATTAAATTATTGAACCTTTTAGTAGTTGTAGTGAGTTTATGGTACTATTGCTCAAATAAACTATTTCTTATCTTACACAGGGAATCAACATGCTCTCATTGTAGAGGAAACTATAGTTTCTTTGGTACCATGAATAATTCCTTATCAGAAACTTCCGCGTCTACCAAGGAAGCTAACAACCACAAATTGTTACGATTCTATGGGCAACTTCGGTGAAAGAAACTTTCCCAAAATAGGAGCGGAATGCTGAACCTAATCTATTAGATTAGACTAATAGTATTTTATCGAAAAAATAGCACGTCATAATATCAATACCAACTATAGTTTATGCAATAGTAGTTGATTGATAAATTGTATTGCTGCATGCTACTGTTATGCATGGCTATAAATATTATATTAGAAAATATTTCATATAGAATTATATGTTGTAATGATAATTTCTTATGTAAACTTACTGTATAATATCAGTGTATAATATCAGTGTATAATATCAGTGTATAATATCAGTGTATAATGTGATATTGATTAAATAAAATGAATAATTTTAATGTTGGGATATGAAAAAAAATCATGAGTATTATCAAATATGAAATTTTTGAATCAGTTATTAAAACTGGTAGTTTTACCAAGGCTGCTGAAAAATCAAACCGAACGCAATCTGCGATAAGTCATGCAATTTCTAGTCTGGAAAAGGAGTTAGGAGTGCCTTTATTTGTGAGGGATGGCAGGAAAATTAGTTTAACTCCTTATGGGATAAAAGTTTATACATATATTTGTAAGATATTAGAAATTAATAGAGAACTAATGAAATTAAATTTTTTTGATGAATTACACCCTGATTTTTTAAAAATTGGAGTTTTTACTAGCGTGCAAAAAAATATTTTACCTCTGATTATAAAGGAATTTAATGGATTATATCCTTCTATTGAAATTATAATGTTTGAAGGAACATATGATGAAATACAAGATTGGGTTCTGAATAAAGTAATAGATTTTGGTTTTACAATTAGTTGTGATTTTGGTTGTGAATCAATTCCATTTTTAGAGGATAAGTTAGTTATAGCAACACCTAATAATTTAAAGTTTTGCCCAGATAATATAGATATTTTTTTTAAAAAAAATAAAATTATTATGCCTACCGCACCATATAAACATCAAATTGAAATTTTTTTTAATAAAACTAATATAGTGCCTAATATTCATTCGTACATAACTGATTGTAATACAATTGTAAAAATGATTAGCTTAGGAATTGGAATTTCTATAGGCCCGAAATTATTCTTTAAGGAATTTGATAATATAAAACTATATGATCTTCCTGTTGTTCTCCATAGAAATATTTATATTTCTTATAGGAAAGGTATCAACTTAAATAATAAAAAATATTTTATCCAAGAATTTATAAATATAGCAAGGAACGTTGTTTAGGTTCCTTGCTAATTTTTTATCCTAACCTATCGAATCCACTTTGTTCGTTTAATAAAATTCTTTCTTTTGATGAATTATATTTAACTTTATGAAATGAGGGTTTTTCAGCATTAATTTTATTAAGGATTTTTTGAAGACGTATAGCATCTTTCAACGTAGGAAAATCAAAGTAAGGTTTTTTTTCTAGTAGGATTAATTCAGTAATGTCTTTGACAAGATTAGTAATCCTCTCTATTTTTCTATCACCATTATATTTATGGTCCAGAGAGTTAAAAGATAAAATTTCGTCAAATTGACCACTTTTCTCTGACCAAATTTTTACTGAATCTTCATACCAATTTGGGGTATCAAAAGATAATTTGGAAAAAATTAATTGTCCATAATAATTTTTAAAAGTAAAATCCAATTCTCTTCTTCTGAATAAATTTACAAAGCTACTGTATCCTGTGACTATAGCTTCATCTATTTGTCCTATAATAGAAACACTGTCTACAATTTCTTCTCCAGATATTGAGTAATCAGATTTTACTCCTTGAATTTTTCTTAAATATAATGGATTATCAAAATTGATCCATTGAATAAGATCCAAGGAATGAATGATTTCATTAATAATTCCTGTGGTTGGTCTATAGTCATTAATTCTATTCTTTCCCCATAAAAAATTTGCTCTTATCAATTTTAATTTATTCTTTTTTACATATTCTTTTAATAGCCGAGCTGCTTTTGAATATCTTGCAACCATATTTAAACAGAATCCTGATGCGTTCTCCAATAAATTTTCGGCTATATCTAGATCAAAATTCGGATCTACAAAAGGTTTTTCACATATGATAAATCCCCCGAAGTTTTTGATTAATGATAAAATTTCTCCATGAATTTCATCATTAACAGATATTACTAATATGTCTGGGCTAAATAAATTTAACGCAGATTTAACAGTGGGGTAATATAACAAGTCAATATTTTTTTGTGTTCTAGAAGTGTAAGCAATATTGATTTTTCTTTCATAGAGACACGAAATACTATTAAATGACTCAACAAACATCTTTCCTGAAAAACCCATGCCGATGATTAAGACTTTCATCACATAATTCTCCTATTCAATTATTTTAAACAATAATTGTTCTCCAGTTTGTAGGTAACCTCTTTTCCTATTGAACTCTTCTGCCATTTTGCTAGATTGAATAACTATTTTATGAACGTTTTTATCTTTAAACCAGCGGTGAAAGTTGTCCATCATAGCTTCAGCAATTCCTAATCTTCGTCTATCGTTACGTACCACAAGAGATTGTCCCCAACCGACTCTACCATTAAGTGCACCTGCGATAGGTGCACGTAGATCGATTATACCAATAACACATGAGCAAATGTTTGTGTCTTTACCATATTGTCCAACTAAGATTAGTACATTTTCATTTGAAATATTTTGTTTAATCCAAAGTTTATATGTATTTTGCCAAGCCAAATTATCTTCTTCATTTTTTGCTGCATAATGAGTGCTTCCATTAGATAATAAGACTTTTCTTAATTCGATTAAATCTTCAATATCTTTTGTCGTTGCTTTACGAATAAATAACTTTTCTTTCATTAAATTAGACCTCTATTAATTGTTTTTCGGTGAGTATATGTTTTTGACATTACAAATAAATTAAGTATAAAGTTTTATACTAATTTATTGTTTAAACGACAGCTATGATGTTATTTATTGAATATTATCGTGTATTTATGCTATAAAAACTGTTAAAGTTTCCTTGTGCCTGAATATATCTTTCGAAAAAATAATTCTATATTTAAGTGTTCAATGATTTTATCTCATGATTAATTATTTTCTATTATGATAATAATATATAGTTAAAATTAAAATCATTTTTTATTCTTATGTGGTACATTTATAATTCATTTTCCATTACATTTATAAATTACAGGAATAATATTTTCTGATGATAACTCTATTGGAAGATAAAATTTTAATTAACTTTCACTGGAAACTATATCCATAGTCTTTTCTACTTTTGAAAAAGGAATGTTGAATAATAAGAATACTTCAGTCAATGCATTCGTTAGTTGTATAATTTGTTCCTCAGTATGATTAGGTGTAATATTTACTCTAAATCTCTCAGTTCCAATTGGCACAGTTGGTGAATTAATTGGTTGTAAATAAATATTGTGTTTTTCAAGCAACATGTGTGCTGCGGATTTGCATTTTTTTGCATCCCCAATTAATACTGGTAATATATGTGTCTCACTAGAACTCATGATTGGAATTCCTGCATGATTGAAATATGCTCTTAGAATTTCAGTTTTCTTATGTAGATTTTTTCTTTCTATATCAGAGTGTTTTAAATATTCAACGCTTGCATAGCATGCTGCTACTATAGATGGTGGTAGAGAAGTAGTAAATATAAACCCAGAGGCGAAAGAACGTACTGCATCAACGATTGAATCAGAAGAGGAGATATATCCGCCAATAACACCAATTCCTTTAGCCATAGTTCCCTGAATAATATCAATTGAATTCGCAACACCTAGGTCAGCAGCGATTCCTTCACCTCTAGGTCCATACATACCAATGGCATGTACTTCATCAAGATATGTTAGTGCATTGTATTTTTTAGCAAGATTTATAATTTCTTTAATTGGTGCAATATCACCATCCATGGAGTAGACTGATTCAAAAACTATTATTTTGGGGCGCTCATAAGGTTGTTGTGAAAGTAATTCTTCCAAATGTTTCGTATTGTTATGCTTGAATTTTATACGTTCAACTTTTGTGCTACGTATGCCATTAATAATAGAAGCATGATTTAGCTCATCAGAAAAAACAACACAATTTTCAAATAAACGCAACAAACATTGTAGTGTTGCATCATTTGAACCATAACCTGTTGGAAATACTAATGCAGACTCCTTGTGGTGCCATTCAGCCAATGAAGATTCTAATGCTTCATAATGGAAATGACTACCTCCAATATTTCGAGAGCCACCTGAACCAGCACCAAATAAATCAATCGCGTGATGCATAGCTTCAATTACAACTGGGTGTTGAGACATTCCTAAGTAATCGTTACTGCACCAAACTACGATAGGTTTTTCATTCTCTGGGTTATTTAACCTTGCTAAAGGATATTGCCCACGAATGCGATTTAATGTAACAAATTCACGATATTGTCCACTTTCTTTTAATTCCACTAATTTTCTATTAAGCATTTCATTGTACATATATTGACCTCTTGTCGTATGTTGACTAACTGAGAAATATACTAACAATAATAAATATAACTTACGTAGATTAACTAAGGGGTTTTATAAAAATAGTGAGATACATTGTGAAACTCCTTTATATAGCAAAGAACGCCGACAATGTGTTTCAGAGTTTTTAATCTCTATTTAGGAATATTTTCTATTATATAAATCCCATAATAAAAAACAAGAGATATATTCAAATAATAGTTTTCTAATTTGAATCATTTAATTTGTTATTATATATTTAACTGATTTTGTTATGTTATAATTGTTTTTCGAAAGAACTTTCTCTTAAATTGTCATGTAAGACAGGGAATTAATTTTAATTCTTTGAGTTTTAAAGTAATTAATTAGGGTTTTTCTACACTGAGTTTTTTGGGGCAGTTATTTAATCAGTTCTCCACAAAAATTATCTCCTATTGAGTCACTTTATTAAAATCAATTTCTTTTGGGAAGTATTGTCTGATCAATCCATTGGTGTTTTTACTGCTTTCTTTTCCCCTGAGAGAATGAAGTTGCAACAAGTCACCTCAATCATTTTTCTCTTTACGGTTACGATTAAATATATTCACGCGTTTACCCATCTGTACAGTGCTGTTATGCTTGAGTCTTCACTCATTTAATAACAGGTATTTTCATGACAAAACCTTCTTTTGACTCTATTGAAGCACGCGCAAGTTATGGTATTGGCTTGCAAGTTGGTCAACAATTACAGGAATCTGGTTTGCAGGGTTTGGAGCCAGAAGCGCTTTTGGCGGGATTGTGTGACGCGCTGGAAAGCCGCACTCCTGCTATTCCTGTAGAAGAACTGCATCGTGCTCTGCGCGAAATACATGAACGTGCTGACAGCGTTCGCCGTGAACGCCAGCAGACGATGGCAGAAGAAGGCAACAAATTCCTGACAGAAAATGCCCAGCGTGAAGGGGTAAACAGCACTGAATCCGGGCTGCAATTTTCTGTCCTGACACAAGGTGAAGGTGCAATCCCGGCTCGTACTGATCGTGTTAGTGTTCACTATACTGGTCGCCTGATTGATGGCACTGTATTTGATAGCTCAGTACAGCGTGGTACACCAGCAGAATTTCCTGTAAGTGGCGTGATCCCAGGCTGGATTGAAGCGCTGACTCTGATGCCAGTAGGTTCTAAGTGGGAACTTTATATTCCTCACAATCTGGCTTATGGTGAGCGTGGTGCGGGAGCATCCATCCCTCCTTACAGCACACTTATCTTTGAAGTAGAATTACTGGAAATTTTATAATTCTATTTCAATGGAATAGCCGGTTAACCGGCTATTTTTTTGCGTGAATTTAGCTGTGATTTAGCTGTGATCGGTAAATAAAGTATTCGCCATTACAGTAAAAAGTGCGCTAAAAATGTAGTTTCTTTCAAGTGATATATACCCAAGAGATTTCGGGTTGCTGCATGGCGATAAGGAAATGAATCCTCGACATAGATAACAGCCACTCAAGTAGCAATTTGAAAGCATAAGGGGATAGCTGAACAAAGAATGCAGAGGTGTATGATGCTACAACAAGTCTGCCAATTGGCACGGGAAGCGGGTGCAGCGATCATGGAGATCTATCTGTCTGAACAACCGTTGCAAGTAGAGCACAAGACGGACAATTCACCTGTTACAGCTGCGGATATTGCAGCACATAAAATTATCAAAGCTGGATTGTTGCGGATTGCCCCTGATATCCCCTTGTTATCAGAAGAAGATCCTCCTATATGGGAAGAACGGAAAAACTGGCAGCGTTACTGGTTGGTTGATCCACTGGATGGCACAAAAGAGTTTATTCGCCGGAATGGTGAGTTTACTGTCAATATCGCATTAATTGAGGATGGCATACCTGTTATGGGTGTCGTTTATGTCCCTGCACAGAATATTCTGTATTCGGGGCAGGGACGTCAGGCGTGGAAGGAAGCCAATGGACAGACACTTCCGATTAAAGTTGTGCCTGCAACACTGCCAATTGTGGTAGTTAGCCGTTCTCACCGAAATGATGAAGAATTAAATGATTATCTTGCTCAATTAGGGGTTCACGACATACTATCGGTTGGGTCTTCACTTAAGTTTTGCATGGTTGCGGAAGGAAAAGCTCAGCTTTATCCACGCTTTGGGCCAACGAATATCTGGGATACGGGTGCCGGACATGCTGTTGCAATTGCCGCAGGTGCACATGTTACCGATTGGGAAGGAAAAACATTGAATTACTCCCCGCGTGAGTCTTTCCTGAACCCGGGCTTTAGAGTCAGCATCTTTTAATGCTCAGGTGATAATGGCCCACTGCCGTGGAACCATTATCGCTGAACTATTATGAAAAGATTATCGTTATTTAGAATCCGGTTGGGATGAAAGTTATTTTTTCAGTTCTTCTTCAATAAGGCTGATAACGTGCGTGATCTCTTCATTACTCAACTTGCCGTCTTTGACAAATTTCACGTTACCATTTTTATCCAGCACAATAATTGCTGAACTCTTTGGTTCCAGTCCCCATGCTTTCTTGGCCAGTCCATTGCTGTCGACAATAAATTGTGACCATGGAAACTGTTTTTTGCTGTCTTCAAGGTTATTACGAACGAAGACGCTGGTGCCAAAAATAGCATCGTCGGTATTTACGATACTGGTTGTTTGATATTTATCTTTTGGTAAGCCGGCATTTTTTAATGCTTGAATCAGAGGGTCATTCATCTCTTTTGCGGAACTACGGCCAGCAATGTGCTGGATAGTTCTTACTTTTCCCGGAAGTTCAGTACTGTCCCAATTTTGGTAGCTGAACTTGCCATCGTTGAATAACAGCTCACCTTTATCGGTCACACTGACCGCAGGAACTTGTTGTTCTGGTGTGATGTTATGGGCGAAAGCAAATATTGGCATCAAACTCAATATTGCATATAACGCAATGTTTTTTATCATATTTATTCCTCATTTGGCATAGTGTGGCATGTTATCAGGGAACGTCATATTCAGCATAGCGCTTGTTGACTGGTCTGTCCTCATTAAAAGCAACAATTTGGTAACATTTAGCGTGAAATATAAGCAAATCAGGGAGTGATAATCATTAATTATATTTTATTTCAACATGTTATGTGAGATTAGTGATTGAATCTTAGGGATCGGGGAACAAATTTCCATATATGTAGTCTATACATCTGACATGATAGTGATATGTCTTCTGATTCACTGAGTAGTGAGGCAGTAGAATGATACCGTAAGAAGCATGGGAGGAAAAAAACAGAGATGAAAATCTTTCACCATTATAACCCACTGAAAATTGCTCTCTACGTAAAAACTCTATTTCGTGGGCGTTTATATATCAAGGATATGGGCGCTTTTGAATTTAACTATGGGAAAATCTTACCACCGAAGATAAAAGATAAACGTCATTTCCATGTAATGAGCGAAGTCAATCAGCAAGTATTGCGCTTACAAACCGAAATGGGATAGCTTTTCTACAATGACTTATTTACTGATAGATATGTGCCATTATCGATAGCACATTATTAGTATAATAAACGGCCTATTGGCCGTTTTTAGTTTAACTCTCTGTTGTTACGCTTCTTTACGCTTCATACGACTGCTCAATGCTGGATTGATTGATTTGACCAGTAGTATCGACTATTTTCGTTACCAGTAATTGATCGATTTTGTAATTATCGATATCCACAACTTCAAATTTATAACCACTGAATTTCACAAAATCTGTGCGTTTTGGAATTTTCCGCAGGCGGAACATCATAAAGCCAGCGATGGTTTCATAATTGCTGGAGTCGGGAAAATCGTCGATATCCAATACCCGCAGTACATCTTCAATCGGTGTACCACCTTCAACCAGCCATGAATTTTCGTCACGGACAACAATTTGTTCTTCTTGCCCCTGACCAATTAAATCACCCATTAAGGTGGTCATGACATCATTAAGTGTAATAACACCCATGACTAAGGCGTATTCGTTGAGAATAATTGCGAAATCTTCACCCGCAGCTTTGAAACTTTCCAATGTATCAGACAATGAAAGAGTATCAGGGATCATCAAGGCATTGCGTATCTGTACGCCATCTTTCAGATTGAGGCTTTGCCCACTCAGGACACGATTGAGTAGATCTTTCGAATCTACATAACCGATAACATGATCAATATCGCCATCACAAACAAGAAATTTTGAGTGTGGGTGAGTTGAAATTTTTTCTTTGATATTGTTTTCGTCTTCACTTTTGTCAAAGTACACCACGCTTTCACGGGAGGTCATGGCAGAAGGGACGGTACGGGATTCCAGTTCAAAAACGTTTTCGATTAATTCATGCTCTTGCTTGCGTAATACTCCTGCAATGGCTCCTGCCTCAACGACAGCATAAATATCGTCAGATGTAATGTCTTCATTACGTTCCATCGGGATCTTAAAGATTTTGAATATATAGTCAGCGAGGCCATTGAATAACCAGACCAGTGGCCGGCAAATTGTCAGGCAGAAACGCATGGGATTGACAATTCTGACGGCAACGGCTTCGGGTTTAATCATTCCAATGCGTTTGGGGGTTAGATCAGCAAGCAGTATAAAGACACTAGTGACAATAGCAAAAGAGCAGATAAAGCCGAGTTGATCTGCCCATTCTGGGCGCATGAATTGCACGAATAAAGTTTTCAGCGCGGGGGAAAAGGCAGATTCCCCCACAACTCCAGCAAGGATAGCTACGGCATTCAGACCAATCTGGACAACCGTAAAGAACATGCCGGGAGTTTCTTGTAGCTTAAGTACATGGGCAGCATTGAGATTTCCTTCATCTGCCATGAGTTTTAATTTAATTCTTCTTGACGCTGCCAAAGAAATTTCTGATAACGAAAAAAATGCGCTAATGGTACAAAGCAAGACTATGATTAATAAACTGTTTAACATAAAGTGTCCGTGTTTTATCTCTGAAAAAGGTAGGTGTTTTGTTTGAATAACACTGAAGAGAGATAAAAAATTATTAGTTAGCCCAATGATTATAACATTAGGCTAACTAAATCGACTAATCTTTGTGCGTTGGAGGGAAACAGATCCCAATACCACCTAATACGCAATATCCCTCTGGGTTTTTGTAGAGATACTGCTGATGATAATCTTCTGCAAAGTAGAATGGCCCTGCTTCGCGGATTTCTGTCGTGATAGCCCGTTCATCACCATTTTGCGCCATCGCTTGCTGAAACTGGTCGCGGCTAACCAGTGCCTGTTCATTTTGTTGTGGTGAAATGGTGTAAAGGGTGGAACGGTATTGTGTACCGATATCACCATGCTGACGCATGCCTTGGGCAGGATCATGATTTTCCCAGAACAGCGCCAATAATTGAGTATAAGTGATTTTTGTCGGATCAAACACGATCCTGACCACTTCGGCATGTCCGGTTAAGCCAGTACAAACTTCTTCATAGTTTGGATTTGGCGTCGTGCCGCCACTGTAACCCACAGAGGTGGTATAGATGCCTTCTTGTTGCCAGAAAAGGCGCTCAACACCCCAGAAACATCCCATTCCGACATAGGCGATCTCCATATTTTCTGGAATGTTATCTATCGAATGCTGTGTGATGACATGATAGGGTGATACAGTTAATGCGGTAGCCCTGCCAGATAAGGTATCTTGCGGGGAAACATGTTGGCTGTCATTAGTTGAGTTGGGCAAGATTCTCTCCTTGTTATTCACGAATTTTATGATTATGTGTTGCTTGTATATCTTTAAAACTTTACCAGAATTAATTTATTGCAGCATTTTTATATCGTTAGAATTTATCTTACCGATATAGATAAATATTAGGAGTTCGAGTGTCACGATATCCCCTCATATGTGCTCTTTTTGTATCTATCGCAATTCCATCGGCTTATAGTGCAAATTTACGGTTGAAAGTAGAAGGGCTTTCTGGCGAATTGGAAAAAAATGCCAGAGTACAACTTTCAAATATTAGTACCGATGAAGTTTCCCCTGATGGTCGTTTTCGTGCTCGCGTAGAAAAAGCAATACAGCAGGGGCTTCGTCCATTAGGATATTATGATCCCACTGTTGAATTTACCTATCAAGAGAATACGCCGCCAGCCCGTCCTGTTTTGACTGCAAAGGTAACACTCGGTGATCCTGTGCGTGTCGTTAAAGTGAATGTTGATTTGGAAGGCGGCGCAAAAACAGATAAAGATTATGCTGCTCTGATTAAAAAAAATATTCCGAAAGAAAAAGAAATTCTTAATCATGGCGAGTATGAAAATTTTAAGGGTGCATTGACGAATCTGGCCGTTAAAAAGGGATATTTTGACGCGGCGATGAAAAAAAGCGAATTGGGGGTATCAAAAGAGCTGCATGAGTCCATTTGGGATTTTGATTTTGACAGCGGGCAACGTTATCGTTTCGGCTCTGTGAAATTCCACGGTTCGCAAATTCTAGAATCCTATTTGGATAACCTTGTTCCCTTTAAATCAGGGGAATATTACTCTTCAGAACAATTGGCCGAATTTAATCGGCGTTTGGTAGATACCGGATGGTTTAATTCTGCGGTTGTCGTACCTGATTTCAAAGTAGGGCGTGAGAATAAGGATAAGTTGCTACCACTGAATGCTTCTTTAGTTCCTCGTTCTGCTAACTATGTTGAATTGGGTGGCGGCTATGCAACAGATATCGGTCCCCGAGTTCAGGTCAAATGGAAAAAGCCATGGCTCAATTCCCGTGGGCATAGTCTGAGTTCCAGTATTAATATCTCTTCACGAGAGCAATTCATTGATGCTTCTTACAAAATGCCGCTTAAAGTCAATCCACTCGAGGAATATTACGAGCTGCAAACGGGTTATAAGCGAAAAGATATTAACGATACTATCTTAGATACAGCAACACTGAACCTTGTTCGTAATTGGGATCTTTCTACTGGTTGGCAATATGGTGTCAATCTTCGATGGAAATTCAGCCATTTTACACAGGCTAATACGACAAACACCACAATGCTGCTTTATCCGGGGGCAAATGTCAGCCGTATTCGCCAGCGTGGTGGCACCATGCCTTATTGGGGAGATAGCCAACGTTATTCGATTGATATTTCGGATACGACGTGGCGATCCAATGTGGATTTTCTCGTATTGCAGGCTCATCATGTCTGGGTCAGAACTTATCAGGAGAACCACCGTTTTGTGGTGCGTGCGGATTTAGGCTGGATAGAAACTAATGATTTTAATCAGGTACCACCTGATCTTCGTTTCTTTGCTGGGGGCGATCGCAGCATTCGGGGTTATAAGTACCAGACTGTTTCACCAAAAGACAGTAAAGGTAAATTAGTCGGGGCATCAAAGCTAGCAGTTGGTTCGTTGGAATATCAATATAATATTTATGGAAATTGGTGGAGTGCCTTGTTTGTAGATTCGGGTGAAGCGGTGGACGATATTAAAAGGAGTAATTTTAAATCAGGTGCGGGTATTGGTGTACGTTGGGCTTCACCTGTCGGGCCGATAAAATTTGATTTAGCGACTCCAGTCAGGGATCGAAATAGTCATAATATTGAATTTTATATCGGCTTAGGAGCTGAACTATGAGGTGGGTAAAAAGGATCAGTATTGTTTTCCTGTTGATTGTTAGCTTGGTACTGATGACAATTGTGGGATTAGTTTGTACGCAAACGGGTCTGCATTTTATGATTAACAGTGCGGCACGTTGGGTTCCTGGGTTGGATATTGCCAGTGTTAGTGGAGACTGGCGCGATTTAACGCTAAAAGTCGTGAAATATCAGATGCCGGGAGTCAATGTCAGTGCTGATAATTTACATCTCTCATTACAACTTTCTTGCTTGAAGCATAGTCATGTGTGTGTCAATGCACTGACGACTGAAGGAGTTTCTGTTTCAGTGAATACGGCTGAACTTCCACCTTCAGAACCTTCTCCTCAATCAGAACCACTGACCGAATTAAAAACACCGTATCCTATCTCACTGAATTTGCTTTCTTTAAAAAATATCCACGTCAAAATAGATGATATCGTCATTGGTTTAGATGAATTTAAATCTGCTGCCCAATGGCGGGAAAAACAGTTGATATTAAAACCAACGGAAATCCGTCATTTGTTGGTTGCATTACCAAAGACGCCACCTGAGCCTGAGCAGAAAACCACTGCTCAGGCCGACCCTGATCAATCATTGGGTGAAACGTTGAAAGCGTTGTTTGCTAAGCCTCTTTTGTCTGAATTGCCTCATATCCCTATTCCCCTTGATATCACTGTAGAAGGGATTCATGGTAATCAGCTTCGTCTGACTGGTGATACTGATGTCACTATTCATGATTTTCGGTTGCAAGCTCATAATAAAGGGCAGCAAGTTGATGTAAAAACCTTGAGTGTACAAGCGCAGGAAGGTTTACTGGCAATACAGGGAACAGTAAAACTCGCCGAACAGTGGCCAGTCAAACTGGTAATGAAAGGTAATGTTGATAATTTAAATAATGTAAATCTGGATAAGCTGAAAGGGCAGGAGATTGATTTAACACTGAATGGGTCTTTGTTGCAGCAGCTTGATCTCGCATTACATCTTTCCGGGCCACTTACCGCCAGTTTAGATGCTCAGGTCGGATTAGCAAAAGCAGGTTTGCCTATTCGTCTGACTTTGCAAAGTAAACAACTTCAATGGCCATTGAAAGGCAAACCGGAATACCAGTTTAATGGTGTGAAATTACGCCTGAATGGTGAAGCCAGCCGTTATGATCTTTCTCTCCGTTCTGATATTAAGGGTAATGATATCCCTCCTGCATCGCTGATGTTGGATGCAAAAGGGAATGAAGAATTGCTCAGACTAACCCGCTTGCGTCTGGTTGCACTACAGGGTAAAGCGGATATCACAGGTGTTGTTGATTGGAGTAAAGCTATTAGCTGGAATGCCAAGTTAGTTCTGGATGGCATTAATACAGCCAAACAGTGGCCGGAATGGCCCGCCAAAATGGACGGTAAAATAGCAATACGCGGTAGCCTGTATGGTGGAAGCTGGCAGATCCGGATACCTGAAATTACCCTTGATGGTAATGTGAAACAGAATGTGGTGAAAGCGCATGGAAAGGCATCGGGTAATGCGGCTGGGCAGTGGGATATTCCGCAATTCGATTTAGTGTTTGGCCGCAATACGCTAAATGTTCAGGGGCAACTTACAAATGAAGTCTGGAAACTGGATGGAGAAATTAATGCGCCTCAGTTGAATGGGTTATTACCGGGATTGGCTGGACTGATTACTGGTAATGTCAAACTACGCGGCAATATGAAAGTTCCGCAAATCGTGGTGGATTTGAACGCTCGTGGGGTACGCTGGCAGGACGAGCTACGGGTGGATAGCGCTAAGATTAAGGGAAATATACGCTCAGCGGAACAAATTCAAGGGCAGCTATCAGTTGTTGTTCGCCAATTAAAACAAGCGAATTCAACCATCAATAATTTGGTGCTTGATGCTAAAGGCACAGAAAAGCAGCATGATTTGCAATTGAAAATTGAGGGGAATCCGGTATCAGGCCAATTGGTGCTCAATGGCAGTTTTGATCGTCAACAGGAACGCTGGAAAGGCAGTATCAACAATACTTACTTTGATACACCTGTCGGAGAGTGGCGTTTAAGCAAGGCGATATCCATCGATTATTTCAACTTACAACAGAAAGTTACACTCGGAACTCACTGCTGGCTCAACCCGAATGCCCGGCTTTGTATCGTAAAACCGATTGAAGCGGGAAGTCATGGTCATGCACAAATTGCTCTTGAACGATTTGATTTAGCTATGTTCCAGCCATTCATTGATAAAAGTACTCAACTTAAGGGCATATTCAGTGGTAACGCTGATGTCAAATGGACAGCAGACCAACGTTTGCCACAAGCAAAAATTGCATTACAGGGGAGTGGCGTGCGAATCCGTCAGGTTGTAGAAGGCATTGCATTACCGATTGATTTTGAAACGCTCACTTTGAATGCAGGGCTGGAAAATGGCAAAGCAAACCTGGCATGGTTATTCAAATTGGCTGGGAATGGTCAGGTAAATGGTAATGTTCAGGTAGCTGATTTAGAAAATAGCCGTAAATTGTCAGGTAATGTAGATCTCCAAAATCTTTCCTTGAATTTGATTAAACCTATTTTGGGGAAAGGTGAAAAAGTGGAAGGGGAAATGAATGCAAATTTTCGCCTCGGAGGTAACGCCAAAAATCCACTGTTATTTGGTTTACTGAAAGCAGATAACTTGAAAATAAGCAGCCATTGGCTGCCATTTGATATCTCTCAAGGTCAGTTGGTTGCTCGTTTTGATGGGGTTCAGTCTGATTTGAATGGGATGATTAAAACCCCCAAAGGGCAATTAAATCTTAATGGTCGTGCTGATTGGCGTAATTTGGATGCGTGGTATGCCAGAATAGCAGCTAATGGCGATAAATTACGTATCACTGTCCCGCCAATGGTAAAAATCGATGTCAGCCCTGAGTTGGTGCTGGAAGCGACCCCGAATTTACTGAAACTCGACGGTAATGTGGATATCCCGTGGGCACGCATTACGGTGCAGGAATTGCCAAAGTCAGCAATAGGTGTTTCTTCTGATGAAGTTATGCTGAATAAAAATTTGCACCCTATAGAGAAGAAAAAATCATCTATTCAGATCCAAAGTAACTTAAATATTCATATTGGTGATGATGTCCATTTGAGAGCTTTCGGTTTGACGGCGCAGCTAAAAGGAGTTTTGAAAGTTCTTCAGGATCAACAAGGATTAGGGCTGAATGGTCAAATTGACATTCCAGAAGGACGTTTTAATGCTTACGGGCAAGATTTGCAGGTACGCAGAGGAACAATTATATTCTCCGGCCCGCCAGATCAGCCACTGTTGAACATTGAAGCTATCCGTAATCCAGAATCAACAGCGAATGGTGTTATCGCGGGTGTCAGAGTGACAGGATTGGCGGATAAACCCAAAGTAGAAGTTTTCTCTGATCCCGCTAAATCACAGCAGGAAGCATTGTCTTATCTTCTGCGTGGGCAAGGTTTAGAAAAGGGGGACGCTGACAACTCTCAGATGGCAGCTATGCTGATAGGCTTAGGAGTGGCCCAGAGTGGTCAGCTGGTGGGTAAAATCGGGGAAACTTTTGGTGTCTCTGATTTGGCTTTAGATACTCAAGGTGTTGGTGATAAATCTCAGGTTGTTGTTAGTGGTCGAATAACCAAAGACTTACAAGTGAAGTATGGTGTAGGTATTTTTGATTCTTTGGCAACACTGACTTTGCGTTACCGAGTTATGCCAAGATTGTATCTGGAGGCAGTATCTGGTATTGATCAAGCTTTAGATTTGCTCTATGAGTTTGAGTTTTAAAAATGCGAGTTATTGTTTATGGCAGCCTGAGGCGCAAACAAGCTAATCATCACTGGATGACAGATGCTCAACTGTTAGGAGAACACAGTTTAGAAGGTTATGAAATTTATGACCTTGGGCATTATCCGGCGGTGATCCGTGGCGAAGGGATAATTGAATGTGAAGTATATCGCATTACGCCATCTATTCTGACTGAGCTGGATGATTTGAAAAAAAATGCTCAGGAATATCGAAGGGAACTCATTGAAACACCTTATGGTAAGGCATGGATTTATCTATATAAATTGTCTGTCGAAGGTCTGTGTCGGATAACAAGTGGCGATTGGCTTAAACGCCACGGAGAAGAATAAAATCAGCGATTTGTTGTTTGCCAATAAAATCAAGTATCAAACAAAAACCTCTGCTCTTATAAAGGACAGAGGTTTTTTGATTTAAAACCCGCTGTTATCCATCAGGATTATTTTTTTGCAGCGCGTTCGAAAGAGGACATAATTTCAGCTTTAGCTGCTGCGGCATTGTCCCAACCGTCAACTTTAACCCACTTGCCTTTTTCCAAGTCTTTATAATGCTCGAAGAAGTGAGTAATTTGAGCGCGCAGCAGTTCTGGCAGATCGTTCACATCTTTGATGTGATCGTACTCTTTGCTCAGCTTGGTATGAGGAACAGCAACCAATTTTGCGTCTTCGCCAGATTCATCGGTCATTTTCAGAACGCCAACTGGACGGCAGCGAATAACTGAACCTGGTTGCAATGGATATGGTGTTGGAACCAATACATCAACAGGGTCACCGTCAAGGGACAGGGTGTTGTTGATATAGCCGTAGTTACATGGGTAGAACATTGCTGTGGACATGAAACGGTCTACAAACAGGGCGCCGGATTCTTTGTCTACTTCGTACTTGATCGGATCAGCGTTAGCTGGGATCTCAATGATGACATAGATATCTTCAGGCAGTTCTTTACCTGCTGGTACGTTGTTCAGGCTCATAAAAGGTTTCCTTCAATTTCAAACCAAAATGGAGTGCGGGGTATTATAGCCAAAACAGGTTTAAAGTCCTTGGATTTTTGACCGACTTGTCGGTACTTCCGGTTAGTTCAAGATGTAAGTCACCATTGAAAGTCGCGATACCTTTTAATAAATATCCCCGCCGCAAGCGACGGGGAATTCAACCCTGAGAGATTAAAAACAATAAGGAGAAAAATACCATAAAAAAACACAGACCCAATAATTATTGAGACTGTGCGTCTCTTTCTTCATCCTTACCAAAATAGGAAGATCCTCTTGATTTAGAAAGTTTACATATTAATCTTCCCTGAGTGGCTCGTTTCTTTTCTTCATCTATATCCAAGGTGTATAATTCCCTTCTGCTATAGTCAAATGCCTTATAACTATTAGAGGCTGAGTCCCAGAGCTTAAGGAGCGTATGGTCACTGCTAAGTGTATCGGGGAAAATAACAAAGTCTGGGAAATGTTCTTTGTCATACTCACGATCGAATGAATTTTCGGTAAGAAGAGCGTCAGTCGCGCCAATGTCTGATGTCGACACACTCATCACCGTAATATTTGAATGACCATAAATGTACTCAGACCTAAGAGTGAAGCAAAATGGACTGCCGATAATGTCGGATTCACCAGTAAGTGTTGGGGTAAATATATACTGTTGGGGGTTGAAAGTATAAACGTAGGCTGACTTTTCGCCTGTTTCTTCATTTGTTACCCGAGCTGTAACGGTTGTCGTTCCTTTTTCTCGTATGTTGAAGGTTTCAACAGGAAATGTGATCTGACCTTCGTCATTTACTTTCACTATATTTTCATTAGAAGACTTAAATTCGACTTTATGCGAGTTATCCTTACCCGAAATTGCCTTGTTGTCATCCGGTGTTAGCAGGGTCACTATTAGGTTCTTATGGACGTTGTAAGGTTTCTCCTGTTGCTGGATGTCCTTCGTAGAGGAGGTGCCTTTTGTATTCATTCGTATATGTGCTAATTGTGGTTCAGGTTCAATCTCCACAGAAACGGATTTCTCCTTGTCTGCATTTAAAGTTGCCGTGACAATCACGTTCTTAACCCCTTTTGTACTTGTCAAAAAGGCAGTCAAATAACCTTGTTCATCTGTGGTTTGATCCTCAGGAACGCGGAGCTTAACATCGTTAGGAAATTTATTATCTTTTATACCCCATGTTACTCTTGAAATACTTTGGTTTGGCATGGCACTACCATTGTTAGTATTATCAATTAGTTGCACCTTAAAGGGATACTCTGTTTTTCCATCACCTATCATTGTCCCGATCGGTGGAATAACATTTCCGTCGAGTGAAGCGTCCAGATTGCTGGGGGCGATAAATGTGAAAGGATCAGATTCGACCTGATCTCCTCCATTAACAGACAATCCGACTTTAGCGTTTTCTATCGCTCGGGTGCTGGTTAAAGTAGCTTTTATCTTGCCATTCTGGTCTGTTGTGAAAGTTCCTTCTACTGGATCAATCTTGAACCCCGCCAGTTTTTCAGGCATTGTGAACCACTGTACGCTCACTTTTTTCCCTTGCCTAAGATCATTATCATTTTCGTCGGTTAATTGCGCATATACGGTGATCTTGTAACTTGCCGTTGCTACGTAAGGTTGTTGGGGCGGATCAAACGTAATATCTTTGATCTTAATTGGTTGATTGGAATCATCCTCAAAACTGACTTTTGTAAACTCATGACTCGGGCCATCCTTAATAGAAAGTGTTACGGTGATCTCCTGGGCTTTGGTACTGTGCAAGCTCGCAATCAATTGCCCCTGCTCGTTGGTGGTGTCGTTGGTGATATTTTTTAGTGTCACACCATCGTTGGGAGTTGTAGTCCAAGAGGCTTGAATCTTTTCTTTCCGCAGTGGATTCCCTTTTTGGTCCAATATCGTAGCCTTAAAGGTATAAATATCTTCTGTGTGACGGATTGAGAGTGGGCCTGTAGGTTCAACTAACTGCGTGGTGATCTGGTATTTGGAATGTACACTCGTAAAAGTGGGTCGTTTGTCGCCTGTTATTTCCATTTTGGGCATACCATCCATTTCCAGATAAACTTTGGTATTATTTGAGAGCGGCTCTGTACTGACTAACGTTGCGGTTAATTGACCTTGGTCATTGGTTGTTCCTGATTTATCCCAGCTTAATTCTGCCTTGGGGTTTTCTGGTTCAATGCTCCATTTTACGTCCGGTATAGCCCTGGCGCTGATAGCATCGTTATTCTTATTGCCATGGGTGATGGTTGCAGCCAGATGATAAGGAGACTTGCCATCAGCAAGCACGGGGTCTGTTCCATCTGATGTAATGCTATGGGCTTTAATGACAAAAGGTTCAACGTCAATATTCATTTGAGCGGTCTTGGATTTACCACCTTCTTCTTCAGCGGTAGCAGACAAGGTATATCTGTTTATTCCGTTGTTAACATATTTTGGCAATACCAATTCAGCTTGTGCATCTTGGTTACCACGGTCTAAGATAATTCCTTTGTTTTCATAGAATCTTTTATTGGCTTGCCAATTAACCTTCTTCAGTGGTTTGCTGGAGATAATTTTGGCGCTAGTTATAACGGTTTGGCTACTATACCCGCTTAAGGTATCTGGCAGAGTAATGGCTAACTCCGGCTTTTTCTTGTAGTCCAGTACGATGTTGTTATTTCTTTCCACCAGATCATAACGGCTGCCGGCCAGTGTGCGCATGGATGCCACGCTGTCAGGGGCCATCTGGACGCTGAAAGGGGTGCCGAAACGGTAGTTCAGGTTAGCCTGAAAGAGGGTTTCGCTGTGTCCGCTTCCCCCGAACTTATAATCGACGCCCATGGTCACCAGCGGAATGGGAGTATAAT
This sequence comes from Xenorhabdus sp. XBWT, assembly GCF_059072735.1. Classification (NCBI taxonomy): domain Bacteria; kingdom Pseudomonadati; phylum Pseudomonadota; class Gammaproteobacteria; order Enterobacterales; family Morganellaceae; genus Xenorhabdus; species Xenorhabdus sp. XBWT. Next base: position 4,006,246 of record NZ_CM180990.1, on the reverse strand, counting down.
TCAGCCCTAGTCTGGCCAGGCTGGGATTTTTCTGAGTGGAATCCCGATTGAACAGGGCGACGTTATCACCGAAGTACTGCTCATAACTTAATTTACCGCCCAGATTCGGATAGGCGGGCAAGAAAAACTCACTGTTGAGATCAAAGCCGTTGGCCGGGCGTTCTTCGTAGTCCTTGTCGTGGAGTGCATCATGCCATTTGCTTAAGCGCCAATAGGTATTGGCCGACAGCTTGACGTAATCCGTCCAGGCTTCTCCGCCCAGCCCCAACCGTTTATTATTCCTGGTGATATCATGGTCAAAGAATGTGTTCAGGCCATACATCCAGCCGGGGGTAAAATAACGGCCGCCAAACCCGAGGTTAGCCGTGTGACGGCTGTCTTTATTGCGATAACCCAATTGGGAGAAAAACAGCCAGTCTGCTTTATTGTCGTAGAGGGGGAGCAGCAGGTCTAAGGCCCCGTTATCGAGTTTTCCCTTTCTGTCGAAAGCAAAATTAATTCTGGCGGTGCCGAACTGGGCCAGCCATTTTTGGGTTTCTGTGGCTATTGTATTATTGACTTTCCCCAGAGCGTAGGATTTAGCCTGTTCAGCCAACTGGGTAGGGGAGGATGAGAGCAGGCTGCTGACCCGCATCACATTTTGGGCAATGACCCCGGCATTATCATCGTGCACATTCTTGGTGCTATTTTCATTCCCCGTTTGCTGTGACCATGTTCTTTCTGTTTTATTTCCGTCAATTTTTTCACTCACCGAAAAAGCACTCATCGGCGTAAAAGGTAAAAAGAGAACATATGTGAGAACAGATAGCCGGAGAATTTTATGATTAAAATACGAGTCCATATATGAATACCTCATACAATATGGGCTGTTGCCAGCGCTTCAGAGTGATACCTTTGATGTTTAAAGTTACTGGATATAGAAAAATGTCCATGAATATAAAGAGAATTATATTCCCTACACCTACATACATTAGGAAAGTTTTTATTGTTCTGCGTAATGAATAATTGTTATCAGCTGATAACCCAGAGTGTTCGGTTGATTAAAATTGATGATGGTTATTTTCAGCAGAAAATAGTATTTATGATAATGCAGTGGATCCTGACAAAATATAGGGGTTCTCTATTTAATGTTCTCGTAAAAATTAAAAGAGGCGATATTTAGCCTCTTTTAATTTAGGTTTGATAATAGTTTTCTTACCGTTTCACAGCCCCTTAATATCCTTTATTTCTCTAAATAGTCTATTCATAATAGTGATACACTCAATTTATGAAGATTCTTACTCCTCGCTACGCGAGGAGTAAGGAAGTGATCTACAATTTTGACTTGCTATTTAGCCCCAATTATATTCTCCATCCCTGTAACATAACAACACGCCTTCATCATCATCGTTGGAAGAAACAACTTGTCTTTTGTCAATATCATAAAAAGCAAAACCGTCTGCAGTTTTGATTTTAATTTTACGTGTTGTGTCTTTCCTAAGAGAGGCAATTCCAAGGTTCTTGAAGTCACTGTTAAAATCGTAATTATATGAGGTATTCGGAACTGCGGATCCAGATTCTGTAATATCTGTCCCTAAGACCAGCGTTTTGACCTTGAAAGAGAAAGTGTCGTCGGCAGGAAGGTCTTCGCATGTCATATCGTCCTTAAGTTTAACGTACCTCAGAGCCTTATCAGGGGTTTCTGGAGGATAGACATATCTTTGAGGGTTGAGTGTATAAGAATATAGTTCTTTTCTACCTGTTTCCTTATCTGTGTAAGTTTTTGAGAATGTTATAGGCCCTGGCATAAAACGCCTAGTGTTGAAGCGCATATTATCGAACGCATCCCTATATATTACACGTTCTTTATTGCTAGGACTAACTGTTGTTAGCCAATCGTCCTGACTGCTTGTTGGATACTTACCACCCTGCGAATACCCCAGATATTCGTTTTTACCGTCTATCGTTTGCATCAACTCAAGATAAGCATCTTCATGCACATAGCGAATTCCTTCTGGTTGTGAACTTGGAATAACTTTTTGTACTCCACTGTTATAATCAGCTTTTAAGAAAAGCCCTACTGATTTTTTTGCTTCAGGTAGGAATTGCACAACAGGTTCTGATTGTTTCTCAGTATCTCCTAAGGATACAGATACTGTAACGTTATCATATCCCTCTTTACTTTTCAGTTTAGCGGTCAAATAACCTTCATTATCGGTAGTTGAATTATCAGGCATATGGAGTGTAAAGTCGCCCAGCGCTTTTTCTGGCTTATTCACTTTCCATTTTATGTCGGAAATGCTTTGGTTTTTCAATGCATTGCCGGATTCTTTTTGAATAACTTTTACTTGATAGATGAACTCATCTTTTTCATTTCCCCGTATCGGATCGGATGATAAAGGCTCAACTTTTCCTTCTAATACAGCCCCTAAATCCTGTGAATTAGGTGCAACAAAATTGAATTCTTCAGATTCAAACAAAGGCCCATCATCAACTGATAAGATGATTTGCGCACCTTTGATACTTCGCGTACTGGAAATAAGTGCATGAGCTTTACCTCCCGTGTCTGGGGTATTATCAGTTTCTTTGATAGTAAATTCTGCCAATTTAGGTTCCAATGACCATTTCAACTTCAATGGCTTGTTATTATTGAGAGCTTTTCCTCCCTGAGTTAGGTGGACAGTCACTTTATATTCTTTATCTGATATGGCGGTTAAATGATTTTTTTCATCCGTACCATCAATGGTAAATGTGGCATCAATGTCACTTTTGACAAACTCGACCTCATTAAATGATGCTTTAGCTCCCTTCTCAAGGGAAAGTGTAACCCTGATCTTCTGAGGGATGTTACTGCGCAGGGTTGCCGTAAGCACGCCTTCGGAATTTGTCTTGTAATTATCAATCGACTTTATTTCCACCTCTTTATTGCTATTATCTTGCAGGGAAATCGCCTGCCATTTGGCGTTGATTTTCTGATCCTGCAAAGGGTTCCCGTTTTTATCTAATATTTTGGCCGTAAAGATATACACATTATTAACGTCATTAGTGGTAAGCGTGCCATCTGGTTTAACCTGAGTATCAGTAATCTGATATTCATCGTACATATTGACAAAATTGAGGAGGGAGTCGGTATCGTTTATCAACTCTTTCGGCATACCGGCGATAGACAGATAGACTTTTGTCTTTGGATCAAGTGGTGTTGTACTCCCCAGAGTGGCAGTTAATTGACCTTGCTCATTGAGCGGTTGGCTGTCATTCCAAAGTAATCTGGCATCATTATTTGGTGGATCAATGGTCCATTTTACATCTGGGATCATCGTATCCTTCTTGAGAGGTTTATTATTTTTATCGCCGTAAGTGACTGTTGCCAACAGATCATAAGCCGGGCCACCATCCGCTACAGCAGCGCCTTTTCCACGAGCCTTGATGCTTTTCTCTTTGATGACAAAAGGTTCAACAATCACTTTCATGTGCGCGGTTTTCGGTTTACCGTGCTCTCCTGCTACAGTGACAGCCAGATCATAGTTGTTGAGTCCGGCGGATCCGTCTTTGGCATACTGGTAGACGGGCAGTAAGATTGAGGTTTCCTTCACGGTTTCATCAGCAATGGCCCCGCCATTGGCCTTGAACTGTTGGCTGAATGACCAGCGAATATTTTTCACGGGCTTTGAGGAAGTGATCATCGCGGTGAGCGGAACGTTCTGAGCACCGTACCCGCTTAGGGTATTTGGCAGGTTCACGGTCAGGTCTGATTTTTGCCGATAATCCAGTACGATATTGTTATTTCTTTCCACCAGATCATAACGGCTGCCGGCCAGTGTGCGCATGGATGCCACGCTGTCAGGGGCCATCTGGACGCTGAAAGGGGTGCCGAAACGGTAGTTCAGGTTAGCCTGAAAAAGGGTTTCGCTGTGTCCGCTTCCCCCGAACTTATAATCGACGCCCATGGTCACCAGCGGAATGGGAGTATAATTCAGCCCCAGTCTGGCCAGGCTGGGATTTTTCTGAGTGGAATCCCGATTGAACAGGGCGACGTTATCACCGAAGTACTGCTCATAACTTAATTTACCGCCCAGATTCGGATAGGCGGGCAAGAAAAACTCACTGTTGAGATCAAAGCCGTTGGCCGGGCGTTCTTCGTAGTCCTTGTCGTGGAGTGCATCATGCCATTTGCTTAAGCGCCAATAGGTATTGGCCGACAGCTTGACGTAATCCGTCCAGGCTTCTCCGCCCAGCCCCAACCGTTTATTATTCCCGGTGACATCATGGTCAAAGAATGTGTTCAGGCCATACATCCAGCCGGGGGTAAAATAACGGCCGCCAAACCCGAGGTTGACCGTGTGACGGCTGTCTTTATTGCGATAGCCCAATTGGGAGAAAAACAGCCAGTCTGCTTTATTGTCGTAGAGGGGCAGCAGCAGGTCTAAGGCCCCGTTATCGAGTTTTCCCTTTCTGTCGAAAGCAAAATTAATTCTGGCGGTGCCGAACTGGGCCAGCCATTTTTGGGTTTCTGTGGCTATTGTATTATTAACTTTCCCCAGAGCGTAGGATTTAGCCTGTTCAGCCAACTGGGTAGGGGAGGATGAGAGCAGGTTGCTGACCCGCATCACATTTTGGGCAATGACCCCGGCGTTATCATCGTGCACATTCTTGGTGCTATTTTCATTCCCCGCTTGTTGTAACCATGTTCTTTCTGTTTTATTTCCGTCAATTTCTTCACTCACCGAAAAAGCATTCATCGGCGTAAAAGGTAAAAAGAGAACATATGTGAGAACAGATAGCCGGAAAACTTTATGATTAAAATACGAGTCCATATATGAATACCTCATACAATATGGGCTGTTGCCAGCGCTTCAGAGTGATACCTTTGATGTTTAAAGTTACTGGATATAGGGAAATATCCATGAATATAAAGAGAATCATATTCCCCATACCTACATACATTAGGAAAGTTTTTATTGTTATGCGTAATGAATAATTGTTATCAGCTGATAACCCAGAGTGTTCGGTTGATTAAAATTGATGATGGTTATTTTCAGCAGAAAATAGTATTTACGATATTACGGTGAAGCCCGTAAAAGTACTAAGTATGCTCTCTACTTAGAATGAGATGTTGACTATGAGGTGTTGTGGCATAAATGCAGAAAATAACGAGGAAGTTAAAATGGGCATTAATATTCAAGGGAAAATTAAAGAGGCAAAATATCGCCTCTTTTAATTTGTCGCTTAATAAAATCGCTTATTCGTCTGGAAACTCAGCCATGAAACTTTCTGCTTTTTCCACCATTGATCTTGTACCTACAAAGAAAGGGACACGCTGGTGCAGTTCGCTGGGTACGATATCCAGAATGCGGTTTGTGCCATCACTGGCTTTTCCACCTGCCTGTTCAGCCAAGAATGCAATTGGGTTGCATTCGTATAGTAGACGTAGTTTACCTGTTGGATGGCTTGCTGTGCTTGGATATATATAGATACCCCCTTTCAGCAAATTGCGATGGAAATCAGCAACCAGAGAACCGATGTAGCGGGTAGTGTAAGGGCGTTGAGTCTCTTCATCCTGTTCCTGACAATATTTGATGTACTTTTTCACACCCAACGGGAATTTGATGTAGTTCCCTTCGTTGATAGAGTACATATTGCCTTTTTCTGGGAATTGGACTTTTTCATGAGTCAGGCAGAAAACGCCAAGAGAAGGATCGTAAGTGAAAGTGTGAACACCGCAGCCTGTGGTGTACACCAGCATAGTGGATGAACCATAAACCACATAACCGGCTGCAACCTGACGCTCCCCCGGTTGCAGAAAATCTTCTTCGGTTACAGGTTGCCCGATTGGGGTAATTCGGCGGTAAATAGAGAAAATAGTCCCAACGGAAACGTTTACATCAATATTCGAAGAACCATCCAGTGGATCCATCAAAACAACATATTTTGCATTTTCTGCACGATCGCCATCGAAAATAACGATCTCATCTTCTTCCTCGGAAGCAATACCAGCAACTTCACCGCGTGCTTTCAGCGCTGCTTTGAGTTTTTCATTGGCGTACAGGTCCAGTTTCATCTGAACTTCACCTTGGACATTGGATACGCCACTTGTACCTAAAATATCAACCAAGCCAGCTTTGTTGATGTCTCGATGAATAATTTTGGCCCCTAATTTGATGGCAGACAGCAGTGCGGTTAGTTCACCCGTAGCATGAGGAAAATCTTGCTGTTTTTCGACGATGAATTCGCCTAATGTTTTCATGACAAAGGCCTTGAATTTGATTGTGGTTTTAGGAAGCGTGCTTCACTTTCGTGTTGCACTCATGCGCGGGCAGTTTAGCTAAAGAATCAAATGATTCATAGGTTATTGCATTTCTAATATCTGATTTGATGGTTAGAATAGTGATACAGTTCATGATATCGGATAGAAATAAATGCGTATTCATATTCTTGGCATTTGCGGTACTTTCATGGGAGGGTTAGCGATCCTCGCTCGTTCACTGGGTCATGAAGTTACTGGCGCTGATGCCAATGTGTATCCACCAATGAGTACCCTGCTGGAGAAACAAGGCATCGAGTTGATTCAAGGGTACGATCCTGTACAACTCGATCCTGCACCAGATATGGTAGTTATCGGCAATGCCATGACCCGCGGCAATCCCTGTGTGGAAGCAGTGTTGGAGCGTGGAATTCCTTACACCTCTGGCCCACAGTGGCTGCATGATCACGTATTGCCGGAGCGTTGGGTATTAGCAGTGGCCGGCACTCACGGGAAAACAACAACGGCGGGTATGCTTACATGGATTCTGGAAGCCTGTGATTATAAACCGGGATTCTTGATTGGTGGTGTTCCGGGAAATTTTACTGTTTCAGCACAAATCGGTGAAAGCCCGTTTTTTGTGATTGAAGCGGATGAATATGACAGTGCTTTTTTTGATAAGCGTTCTAAATTTGTTCATTACAGCCCACGTACACTGATCATGAACAACCTTGAGTTTGATCACGCAGATATTTTCGAAAATCTGGCCGCCATTCAAAAACAATTCCATCACCTTGTCAGAGTTGTGCCAAGCTCAGGTAAAGTCATTGTTCCCGATAATGACATGAATTTAAAAAATGTCCTTTCTATGGGGTGCTGGAGTGAGCTGGAACATCTCGGAGAAACCGGAAGCTGGCAGGCGAAAAAAGTCAGTCAGGATAGTAGCAACTACCAAGTATTCCATCATGGTGAACTGGTAGGTGAAGTGGGCTGGTCATTAGTCGGTGAACACAATATGCATAATGGTTTGAGTGCAATTGCCGCAGCTCATCATATCGGGGTTCAACCTGCGGATGCCTGTCAGGCATTGGATCGCTTTATCAATGCCCGTCGTCGTCTTGAATTGCGTGGTAAAGTCAATGGTATCTCGGTTTATGACGATTTTGCTCATCACCCAACAGCTATTTTAGCGACTCTGGAAGCGTTGCGAAGTAAAGTTGGTGGAATGACGCGTATTCTGGCCGTGCTGGAGCCGCGTTCTAATACCATGAAAATGGGAATGAGCAAAAATGACATTGCACCTTCAATGGGGCGTGCTGATGAAGTTTTCCTCTATCAGCCAGCCAATATGCCGTGGCAGGTTATTGAAATTGCGGAACAGTGTATTCAGCCCGCTCGCTGGAGTGCGGATATTGATACTTTGGTTCGGATGATTGTCGAAACGGCACAACCGGAGGATCATATCCTTATTATGAGCAACGGCGGATTTGATGGTATCCACGAGAAATTACTGGCTGAGTTGGCTAAGAAAGCCGATACAGTTTAATTGAAAGATCTTCGGAGTAAGGGGGGCGCACTGATTGGGCGATCCTCTCTTCATCTAAATATATTCAGTGTGTGCCTGCCGCATACATTAATTAGCTTTCTTGGTATACGGCAGATATAGATTAAAGTTCCTGCTCAAATAGATTGAGGATCGCCTCATAGAGCTGCTTTGTCGTAAGGTTTTGGGCTGGCGTGGTAAAAATAGTGTCATCACCTGCAATGCTGCCAAGAATTCCTTCAGCTTTACCCAATGAATCCAACAGGCGTGCAATTAGTTGTGCTGCACCCGGGCTTGTGCGTATGACCACAACACTGTGATTATAATCGACATCTAATACCAGATTCTTTAGCGGACTGGTGGCTGTGGGTACGCCCAATTCTGCTGGCAGACAGTAGACCATTTCCATTTTTGCATTACGGGTTCGCACAGCACCAAATTTTGTCAGCATCCGGGAAACTTTAGATTGGTTGATATTTTCGAACCCCTCTTCCTGAAGCGCTGAAACAATTTCACCTTGAGAGCTGAATTTTTCTTCTTTCAATAATGCTTTGAAAGCTTTTACCAAATCGTCCTGTTTCGAAGGAACACGCATATTTCACCATCGTTAAATCCGTTATAAGGTGACATTATGCAAAAGAGTGAATTTTTATTCAAGAAATAGAAGGGAAAACCAAGATACAGAGCATAATTGTATATTCTTTCCCATATTACCTTATTTATAATCAGGGTATTGAACATTTTATTTTTGCTTATTTTCATAGAGTAGGCATAGTAAATATATTGTTAATTAAATGGTGTTGTTTGATGCGGAAGGAGAGTGTAAGGTGATCGGCCTATTAATTAATAGGATAATTAGAATAATTATCAAAAAAGTGCCCGTTATCTCATTAACAGATAAGCCTTTTGTCTAGAATAAAACAACTATTATGTTCCATCCGCAGGTCATTGGGTGGATAATTTAGCTGTTAACAGATTGTTTTAATACGTAGCGATGAGTGGAGGAGAGTCTTCCTTATCATTGTTGTAATGATGGGAAAAATGAAAGCACTCTCTTAACCAGACAAGTTTAAGTTTTTTTACAGCACTTATTTAAGGAGTATCAGGATGAAAGTTGCAGTTCTCGGTGCAGCCGGTGGTATTGGTCAGGCACTTGCCCTTCTACTCAAGACCCAACTTCCTTCAGGTTCAGAACTTTCCTTGTATGACATTGCTCCGGTGACCCCGGGTGTGGCAGCCGATCTGAGTCATATCCCAACGGAAGTTAAAGTCACTGGTTTTGCTGGTGAAGATGCAACCCCTGCACTGGCAGGTGCAGATGTGGTATTGATTTCTGCGGGTGTCGCCCGTAAGCCTGGTATGGATCGTTCCGACCTATTTAATATCAACGCGGGGATCATTCGTAATCTGGTACATCAGATTGCTAAAACTTGTCCAAAGGCATTAATCGGAATTATTACTAACCCTGTCAACACTACTGTGGCGATTGCGGCTGAGGTTCTGAAAAAAGAAGGTGTTTACGATAAAAACCGTCTGTTCGGTGTAACAACTCTGGATATTATCCGTTCCAACACTTTTATTGCTGAATTGAAAGGCAAAAAACCAGAAGAGCTGGAAGTTCCAGTTATCGGTGGGCACTCAGGTGTGACTATTTTGCCTCTGCTGTCTCAAATTCCTGATGTTAGTTTCACTGACGAAGAAATTGAAGCATTGACCAAACGTATCCAGAATGCGGGAACTGAAGTGGTTGAAGCAAAAGCAGGTGGCGGATCTGCAACTCTGTCTATGGGGCAGGCTGCTGCACGCATGGGGTTGTCTATGATCCGTGCCCTGCAAGGCGAAAGCAATGTTATCGAATGCAGTTATGTTGAGGGTGATGGCAAATATGCGCGTTTCTTCGCTCAACCAGTTCGCTTGGGTAAAAATGGTATTGAAGAACATTTAGATATTGGCAAACTGAGCGATTTTGAACAAAAATCACTAGATAACATGCTGGATGTTTTGAATACAGATATTGAATTAGGCGAAAAATTTATTAATGATTAATTTATTTAATTTGTAATTTATTAATATACAAATTAATTTAAATATATTAGTTAACTAAAACCGCTAGTTTAAAAATAACTAGCGGTTTTTCTATGAATAATTAAATTAATAGTTAATTATTCTTTTTATCTCGAATTTTTCTTTCTAATAGTTCTCCTGTATTGCGATCAAAATAACGGCTTGGCCATATTTCAGACGGATGCAATTCTAAGTAATTCGCTATTATCCATTCTCCCTTGGGCCATGGGCGAGAAAGTGTATTCGCCAAAGTTGATGAGCTTAGCCCCGCTTCACGAGAAACGGCTGCCAGAGTCGTTCCACGTTTACGTAAAGCGGCAATAATATCAGCAGGATGCCAATCCGATTTCATAGAAATCATTTTTTTAATCCTTTCCTATTAAATTTGAAGCCACATTAGTGGTATAACTAAAGCGTTAGTGTGAAATTAATAACGAACACGAATCTGTTATTAAGAAAATAAAATAACATTATTTTTTCTAAAAATATTTCTAATTTTTTCTTAATAACTTCTTTTTTGAACTTGGTTACAAAAATAGAGAAACATTATGAAAAAAGAGTGGTATACGGCAATGGAGTTGACCGGTGTAGGCGAGTTACCTAGATCACCACAAGGAGTTAATGCCAGAGCAAAACGTGAAGAATGGTTGAGGCAAAAACGAACAGGTGTTCAAGGCAGGGCAATTGAATATCACTATTCTTGTTTTCCTGAATCAACATTGTCTGCTCTCGAACTTAATGAAACATCACCAGAATATCAGGTTCAGAAACAAGATCCTTTATCCATTTGGGTAAGCGCATTTAATTTACTCACTGAAGAAGAAAAGGAGGTAATTACCGACGTGATATTACGAGACGGCATAAGAAGTTTTTTGGAAAAAATTATAGCTACCTGAGGCTGCTTTTGAAAAAGCCAAATGTTTAAAATTTGGCTTTATCTTCACTGCCCTGGTACAACGCGAGGAAAAAGAGATGAAAAAAGAATGGTATTCTGCAAAGGAACTCATCGGCCTCGCAGGGCTGCCATCGTCTCCTCAGGGAGTGAATCTGATGGCAAGACGCGAGGGCTGGGAACAACGCCGTAAGCGTGGAGTGCAGGGAAAAGCTCTCGAATATAATGTCAACAGTTTGCCCGAAGAAGTTTTAAATATACTGACTGTCAGTGAAAACTCGGTCGAGTATTATCGGAACAAGCGACAGGATCCGTTTATGATTTGGGTGGAAGCTTATTATCAGCTGACCAAGTCTGAAAGAGAACGGATAGTTAAGTTTATTTTGAGAAAAGGGTTGGCTGGCCTTGTTCAATTTGTCGGCATTCAAGAGATTGATAGTAAAGATAAAGACAGTATCCCAGATTGAACAATCAGGGATACTGATTGAATCGGCTCAAGAAAGTCGCTGTACGGCGACATGGGCTAATCCCACAAGGGCCGCCTTATACGGAGAATCATTGAGTACTTGTAATACTGAAATAGCCTTATCTGCTTCTTCCTCAGCCCGTTGGCGGGTATATTTGAGTGAACCACACTGTTTCATGGTTGCGAGTACAGTATCCAGCAAATGGCGGCCATTTCCTTGTTTAATAGCATTACGTATCATTACAGATTGCTCTGGTGTTCCATGATTCATGGCGTGCAGGAGGGGCAATGTTGGTTTGCCTTCATTCAGGTCGTCTCCCGTATTCTTACCGAGCGTGCTGTTATCTGAATCGTAATCCAGCAGGTCATCGATTAATTGGAATGCGGTGCCAAGATAGCGGCCATAATCACGTAGCGCCATTTCTTGCTCAGGCGTTGCGTTAGCCAGAATGGCGGCGGAATGCGCAGAAACTTCAAACAGACGGGCGGTTTTACTATAAATAACGCGCATATAGTCATCTTCTGAGATATCAGGATTATTACAGTTCATTAACTGCATCACCTCGCCTTCAGCAATGACATTGGTAGCATTAGACATCAATTTCAATACACGCATGGAATCAAGGTCGGTCATCATCTGAAATGAGCGCGTATAGATAAAATCTCCTACGAGGACACTGGCTGCGTTGCCATAAATGGCGTTGGCCGTTGCCTTGCCGCGTCGCATATCAGATTCATCAACGACATCATCATGCAGCAATGTCGCGGTATGAATAAACTCAATCAGGGCCGCAACTTTGATGTGTTTTTCACCTTCGCAATGAAGCGCTTTACCAGTCAGTACTGCAATCATTGGGCGAATACGTTTGCCTCCGCCGCTGATAATGTAGTAACCAAGTTGGTTGATCAGCGCAACATCAGAATTTAATTGGTCAAGAATGGTGTCATTGACCGCTGCCATATCATCTGTAGTAAGTTTTATTATCGATTCTAAATTCATGTTTTGGCTTTGGACTCTGATTCAGAGCTGTGCTCATTAATTAGCGTATTAACAGATATTACGATGTATCGGCCGCACTTGTAAAACAGCTCAAATAAATGGCAATCGAAAAAGTCCGTTTTTTTATCCTCTGTTCTAATTCTGCACTTGTCTTCCAAGCGGTTTTTGCGTAGAATTCGCGCCCTATTGTGAATATTTTATAGCGCGCTCGGAAAGAATTTTAGAGGGTGCGCGGAAAGCGGAGTTTATATGTACGCGGTTTTCCAAAGTGGTGGTAAACAACACCGAGTAAGCGAAGGTCAGACTATTCGCTTGGAAAAGCTGGACATCGCAACAGGTGAAACTGTTGAGTTTGACCAGGTGCTGATGGTCGCTAATGGTGAAGACATCAAAATCGGCGCTCCAGTAGTTGAAGGCGTTAAAATTAAAGCTGAAGTTGTTGCACATGGCCGTGGCGAGAAAGTTAAAATCGTTAAGTTTCGCCGTCGTAAACACAGCCGTAAGCAGCAGGGCCACCGTCAGTGGTTCACTGATGTTAAAATCACTGGCATCGCTTAAGATTTTAGGAGAGCAGATAAATGGCACACAAAAAGGCTGGCGGTTCGACTCGTAACGGTCGCGATTCTGAAAGCAAACGTCTGGGTGTAAAACGTTTTGGTGGTGAGTCTGTTTTGGCAGGCAGCATCATCGTTCGTCAACGTGGTACTAAATTCCACGCAGGCAACAACGTAGGTTGTGGCCGTGATCACACCCTGTTCGCATTAGCTGACGGAAAAATTAAATTCGAAGTTAAAGGTCCAAAAAACCGTAAATTCATCAGCATCGAAGCTGAATAAGTTTTTTGAATTTTAATCGAATCGGAAGCCCTGCAATGTGTGTTGCGGGGCTTTTTATTATTCTGGATTACGCCATCTCTGGGTACTAGCTGCCATCCAGCTTTACAGTGGCTATCCTACGGAGAAAGATTATGAAATTTGTAGATGAGGCCAGAATACTGGTTGTAGCGGGAGATGGTGGCAATGGTTGCGTCAGCTTCCGTCGTGAGAAATATATTCCAAAAGGTGGGCCGGACGGCGGAGATGGGGGTGACGGCGGAGATGTCTATCTACTGGCTGATGAAAACCTCAATACGCTGATTGACTACCGTTTTGAAAAATCCTTCCGCGCTGAGCGTGGTCAAAATGGACAAAGCCGCGATTGCACTGGTAAACGCGGTCAGGATATTACCATCAAGGTTCCGGTCGGAACGCGTGTACGTGACGTTGCCACAGGTGAAGTTCTCGGAGATATGTTGCGCCATGAACAACGTTTTATGGTTGCAAAAGGGGGGTTCCACGGCCTTGGTAACACCCGATTTAAATCTTCTGTGAATCGTGCTCCTCGCCAAAGAACAATGGGGACACCGGGAGAAAGCCGAGAGCTGATGCTGGAGCTGATGTTGCTGGCAGATGTAGGTATGCTGGGAATGCCAAATGCGGGGAAATCCACCTTTATCCGGGCCGTTTCAGCAGCAAAACCTAAAGTAGCCGATTATCCATTTACAACATTGGTGCCAAGCCTTGGTGTTGTGCGCATGGATAATGAGCAAAGCTTTGTGGTCGCAGATATCCCTGGTTTGATTGAAGGAGCATCAGACGGTGCTGGTTTAGGCATTCGCTTCCTGAAGCACCTGGAGCGCTGTCGTGTATTGTTGCATTTGATTGATCTCTGCCCGATCGATGAATCTGATCCGGTTGAAAATGCCCGAATTATCATCAAAGAGCTACACAAATACAGTGAAAAACTGGCAGAAAAACCGCGTTGGTTGGTATTCAATAAAGTTGATCTGACCGATCCAGAAGAAGCTAAACAGCTAGCCAAAACTATTGCTGATGAGCTTGGTTGGGAAGGCGACTATTACATGATTTCAGCAGTGAACCGTCAGGGTGTGAAAGAGCTTTGCTGGGACATTATGGAGTTCATGAATATGCAGCCCCGTAGTATGGAAGCGACGGAAGAAGTCAAACCTGAAAAAGTTGAGTTCATGTGGGATGACTATCATCAGGAACAGTTGCAGAAATCATCCTCGTCTGATGATGATTTGGATGATGATGACTGGGATGAAGAAGACGATGAAGGCATTGAGTTTATTTATAAACACTAGTCGGTATATAAGAAATCCAACATAATAAAGGGGCGCTATTTTTTAGCGCCTCTTTTTTCGTTAAATCGTTTTTAATTAATGATTCTTATATAGCGATTTATATAAGTAATTTTCGAAACGCGCCAGGGGAACACGGCGGGTTCGTTGATCTTCAGGAGAAACTGAATACGAAGAGATAAATTGGATGAAAGCGATTTGCTGTCCGCTGGCAGCAGTTAAAAAACCTGCCAGATTATAAACCCCTTGTAATGATCCCGTTTTGGCAAATACCTTACCATCAACACCTGCTTCATGCAGTCCGGGACGATAAGCCAGAGTACCATCATATCCCGCTTTAGGTAGCATTGAGATAAAGTCTAATTCATTATCGTGCAGGGCAATAAACTGTAATATTTCCATCATGGTTGCGGGTGAGATCAAATTGTGGCGCGAAAGGCCGGAACCATCTGCCATGACGGTATTACCTAAATTAATGCCTGTTTTTTGTTTCAAAATCTGACGAACCGCATCAGAACCTGCATGCCATGTTCCGGGAACATTAAAATACCGATGGCCCAGAGTACGAAAGATTGTATCTGCAATCATGTTATCTGACTTTTTCAACATAATTTTTAGCATATCATGCAGCGGTGCTGATTGATTCAGGGCGAGGATTTTTTCTGGGTGCTGAGGGGTCGATTGGCGCCGCATATAACCTTTTAATTCAATGCCTGCAATATTCAACTCATTTTTCAGTAGATTGCCCGCATAACTAGCTCCATTTTGGATGGCAAAAGCCAGTGGTAGCGGCTCATCACGCTTAGTCAGGCAACCCGTTAAGATATATCGATTCAATTCACCTGCCGTGACATCAAGTTCACAGTATTTTGCTTCTGGTGAGCCTTTGGGTAATGTTTTTACTTCACTCAGTACACTGACAGGGTAAAAAGAGGGAACCTGAACAGATGCCAGTTCGCCGGATTGCCCTGAGCTGTAAAGTGAAACCGAAAAGCAGTTTTTATCTATGATTGCAGCGGCCGGAGGGGAACTGAAACATTGAGTCATGTCATTCCATACCCATCCTGGAGCTTTATCGTGGCTGGCGAAAATAGAAATATCTATGATGAGATCGCCATCGATCTGTTTTATGCCAGACTGTTTTAATGCTTCAATCATACTACGCAATTGTGAACGCGTTAGCATCGGGTTACCGACAAAACGCGCTGTCAGATTACCTTTTAATATGCCATCTGAGATATCAGCATCACTTTCCAGTGTTGTTACAAAACGGTAATCCTTACCAAGCTGTAGTAAGGCGGCTAATGCCGTTACAATTTTCTGTGTACTGGCAGGTAATGCCAGTTGTTGTCCGTGATAATCAATTAAAGGGTTTTTTGAGCCGACTTTTTGGGCAATAAATGAAAAATGAGTTCCCGCAGGCAAATATTGGGTGCCTTCCTCAATTGCAGAGGCATTTGCACTGAAAATACTCAGGCTTAGACTGAGTATACAAGCTATTCTGCTGGTAATTTTTAAAAGAGCCATAGATCTCGCATATGAAGGTAGGTTTGTTTCAACAAGGTTTATATTAATAATACTAAGGTGCAATTCAGAGAAAAGTAAACGATGATCCATCATCAACTCTACGTTAGAATGATAGATTAGCAGGTAAAATATGTATGTGAATTCCAGATTATGCTGGTTTTACATTCCTTTTATTTTCTGGAGGCCCGCCTGATAGGGTGTGCTCATTGTGCTGTTATTTGCAAAAATCAGGAAGATGTTGTTTGGGCTTAGGATTGATTTAGAGGTTTGATAAATGAAACAAATTCCGATGACGGTACGTGGCGCGGATAAATTGCGCGAAGAATTAGAATATTTGAAAAATGTACGTCGCCCTCAAATTATTGCCGCAATCGCTGATGCGCGTGAGCACGGTGATTTGAAAGAGAATGCAGAATATCATGCCGCTCGTGAGCAGCAGGGCTTCTGTGAAGGCCGTATTCAGGAAATTGAGGCCAAACTTTCTAATGCACAAGTGATTGATGTTACGAAGATAACCAATAACGGTCGTGTGATTTTTGGGGCAACGGTAACGGTATTAAATGTGGACTCTGATGAAGAGCAAACCTATCGTATAGTGGGTGATGATGAGGCGAATATCAAAGAAAATCTTCTTTCTGTGAATTCACCGATTGCCCGTGGCCTGATTGGTAAAGAAGTGGATGATGTTGTTGTGATCACTACGCCAGGCGGCCAAGTTGAATACGAAGTTTTGAACGTGGATTATCTCTGATAAATACCATGGATTGGCTAAGATATAAGATGCTGATAGAGAAAAAAGGCCAGATCTGGCCTTTTTTCTCTCATGGTAGATACATATGGCACTTTTATATAAATATGCCGTGATTATTTAGGTAGACTAATCTTGCGCTCTTTTGATGGGCGGTAGAGAATTAATATTTTTCCAATGATTTGCACATTATATGCACCAGTTTCACGAACAATCGCTTCAGCGATCAAAGTTTTGATTTCACGGTCTTCGCCTGCAACTTTGACTTTGATAAGCTCGTGATGCGAAAGAGTTTGTTCGATTTCAGCCAATACGCCTTCAGTCAGTCCGTTGTTGCCAATCATAACGACAGGCTTTAATGAATGAGCAAGGCTTTTCAGGTATTGAACTTGTTTCTTGTTAAGAGTCATTGTTTTTTGCTTAGTTGGGATTGAAAACGACATATTCTACCGCCATCTGATATCTATCACCATAAAAGTGTGGTGTGGTTTGATAAGAGAGCGCAAAAAATAAGGCTCTCTATTAGTATAGTTGGAAAGAACAATGGCCAATAAAAAACGTTCAGCAAGCTCAAGTCGCTGGTTACAGGAACATTTTAGTGATAAATATGTTCTTCAGGCGCAGAAAAAGGGGCTTCGCTCTCGCGCTTGGTTTAAACTTGATGAGATACAGCAAAGCGACAAAATCTTTAAACCGGGCATGACCGTTGTTGATTTAGGCGCTGCCCCGGGAGGGTGGTCTCAATATGTAGTTAGTCAGATTGGTAATAGCGGGCGGGTTATTGCTTGCGATCTTTTACCGATGGATCCGATAGTTGGGGTCGATTTCCTTCAAGGAGATTTTCGTGATGAACTTGTATTGAAAACATTGCTTGAGAGAGTTGGTGATAATAAAGTCCAGGTCGTCATGTCGGATATGGCTCCCAATATGAGTGGAACCCCCGCGGTCGATATTCCCCGATCCATGTATCTGATTGAGTTAGCATTGGATATGTGTCGTGATGTGCTGGCCCCTGGGGGTAGTTTTATTGTCAAAGTGTTTCAGGGAGAGGGCTTTGATGAATACCTGAGGGAAATACGCTCCCTTTTTACGAAGATAAAAATTCGTAAGCCAGAAGCTTCGCGGGCACGATCACGTGAAGTATACATTGTAGCGACAGGGCGGAAAGTATAGTACCCTGACTACTATTTGTTAACACAGTTGTAATATGAGGTTAATCCCTTGAGTGACATGGCGAAAAACCTGATTCTCTGGTTAGTCATCGCAGTTGTCTTGATGTTATTGTTCCAGAGTTTTGGTCCCAGCGATTCTAGCGGTCGTAGGGTGGATTACTCTAACTTCATCAATGAGATATCACAGAATCAAGTAAGCGAAGTACGTATTTCGGGTCGTGACATTGATTTCACTAAGAAAGACAACGGTGGAAAATACAGCACTTATATGCCAATTCAGGATGAGAAGCTGCTGGATACGCTACTCAATAAACAGGTAAAAATTGTTGGTGAACCACCAGAACAACAAGGCCTGTTGGCGACCCTCTTTATTTCATGGTTCCCAATGCTACTGCTGATTGGTGTCTGGATCTTCTTTATGCGCCAAATGCAAGGTGGTGGCGGTAAAGGGGCGATGTCTTTTGGCAAAAGCAAAGCCCGTATGTTGACAGAAGATCAGATCAAAACCACTTTTGCTGATGTTGCTGGTTGTGACGAAGCAAAAGAAGAAGTCGGTGAATTGGTGGAGTATCTGCGTGAGCCAGGACGTTTCCAAAAACTGGGCGGTAAGATCCCGAAAGGTATTTTGATGGTTGGTCCTCCAGGTACAGGTAAAACGCTGCTGGCGAAAGCCATCGCTGGTGAAGCGAAAGTGCCTTTCTTCACTATTTCTGGTTCTGACTTCGTTGAAATGTTTGTTGGTGTGGGTGCTTCCCGTGTTCGTGACATGTTTGAGCAGGCGAAAAAAGCAGCTCCTTGTATCATCTTTATTGACGAAATAGATGCGGTAGGTCGCCAGCGTGGTGCCGGTCTGGGTGGTGGGCACGATGAACGTGAACAAACACTGAACCAGATGCTGGTTGAAATGGATGGCTTTGAAGGTAACGAAGGTATTATCGTTATCGCAGCAACTAACCGGCCTGATGTTTTGGACCCTGCATTGCTACGTCCTGGCCGTTTTGACCGTCAAGTTGTGGTTGGTTTGCCTGACGTTCGTGGTCGTGAGCAAATACTGAAAGTCCATATGCGCCGTATTCCGCTGGATACGGACATTGATGCATCTATCATCGCCCGTGGTACACCTGGTTTCTCTGGTGCCGATTTGGCAAACCTTGTGAATGAAGCGGCTTTGTTTGCAGCTCGTGGTAACAAGCGTGTTGTCTCTATGGTTGAGTTTGAAAAAGCCAAAGATAAGATCATGATGGGTGCGGAACGTCGTTCAATGGTTATGACGGAGGAACAGAAAGAAGCCACCGCGTATCATGAAGCTGGGCATGCCATTATTGGTCGTCTGGTGCCAGAACACGATCCTGTTCATAAAGTTACTATTATTCCTCGCGGTCGTGCGTTGGGTGTAACTTTCTTCTTGCCTGAAGGTGATCAGATCAGTGCAAGTCGTCAGAAATTGGAAAGCCAGGTTTCAACTTTGTACGGTGGACGCTTAGCTGAAGAAATTATCTATGGTGTAGATAGTGTTTCTACAGGTGCGTCCAATGATATTAAGGTGGCAACATCTATTGCACGCAACATGGTGACACAGTGGGGCTTCTCAGAAAAACTGGGTCCATTGCTGTATGCGGAAGAAGAAGGTGAAGTTTTCCTCGGTCGTTCCGTTGCTAAAGCGAAACATATGTCTGAAGACACCGCGCGTTTAATTGATCAGGAAGTGAAAGCTATCGTTGATCGTAATTATATACGCGCACGTCAGATTCTGATGGATAATCTGGATATTCTTCATTCTATGAAAGATGCGTTGATGAAATATGAAACTATCGATGCACTTCAGATTGATGACCTGATGAATCGAACAAATGTACGTCCACCAGCAGGTTGGGAAGGTGATAAAAATGGTAGCAATAACCGCCATACTCCATCATCTCCACAACAAACAGCGAAACCTGCAGATGATAATCCTACCGCATAACGTGGTTAAGAGTTTATCAAGCCAAAGGTAATGACGAATTATTGCCCTTGGATTTGGTCGATTGTACTTCTTAAACCCCAGGTTCACCTGGGGTTTTGACATTAAGGCTCCCTAGTGATGAAACTGACAGCCAGAGGCTGTGTCCTCGACCTTTCCTGCCCACAAGTAATGGGAATTCTGAATGTTACTCCCGATTCTTTCTCTGATGGTGGAACACATGATACTTTTGATATGGCATTGGAACATGCCGCGAAGATGATCGAGGAAGGTGCAACTATTATTGATGTGGGAGGAGAGTCGACACGTCCTGGCGCGGATGAGGTAAGTGAACAGGAAGAGTTGGATCGCGTTATTCCCGTGATTGAGGCTTTAACTGAGCGTTTTGATGTTTGGATCTCTGTGGATACCTCAAAAGCTGTAGTAATGCGAGAATCAGCAAGGGCCGGAGTCCATATTATCAACGACATTCGGGCCTTGCAGGAGCCAGGGGCACTTGATGCAGCAGTACAAACTGGGTTGCCTGTGTGTTTGATGCACATGCAGGGACAACCTCGTACAATGCAAACAGAGCCTCATTATGAAGATGTCGTATCAGAAGTGAAATCATTCCTGAGACGGCAAATTGAGCTTTGTGTTGCGGCAGGTATCGCAAAAAATAACCTGATCCTTGATCCTGGTTTCGGTTTTGGTAAGAACTTATCGCATAATTATCAGTTATTGGCTCACTTGCAGGAACTCCATCATTTAGGCTTGCCGATTTTGGCGGGTATGTCACGTAAGTCCATGATTGGCCAATTACTTCATGTATCTCCGGAAGAACGTGTAACAGGAAGTGTTGCTTGTGCTGTGATAGCGGCCATGAAGGGTGCCCAGATTATCCGTGTGCATGATGTAAAAGAAACCGTTCAGGCAATGAAAATTGTTCAGACAACGCTATCTACAATCAACTGATATCCGAAAAGAAACACGCTGTAAGCAAAGAATATGTTCAGCAAAGGAAAAGAAATTTATGAGTAACCGTAAATATTTTGGTACTGATGGTATCCGTGGCAGAGTAGGTAATACCCCAATTACTCCTGACTTTGTATTGAAATTGGGTTGGGCTGCGGGAAAAGTACTGGCTCGTCATGGTTCTCGAAAAATTATCATTGGTAAAGATACCCGAATCTCTGGTTATATGCTGGAATCTGCACTCGAAGCCGGATTGGCTGCCGCAGGATTATCCGCTTCCTTTACTGGCCCAATGCCGACGCCTGCTGTGGCCTATCTGACACGTACTTTCCGCGCAGAGGCTGGCATTGTCATCTCAGCCTCTCACAATCCTTACTACGATAATGGCATTAAATTCTTCTCCATTGATGGCACTAAATTGCCTGATGATGTTGAAGAAGCCATTGAAGCAGAAATGGAGAAGCCACTGACCTGTGTGGAATCTGCCGAATTAGGTCGAGCAAATCGAATTGTTGATGCGGCGGGCCGCTACATTGAATTTTGCAAAGGTACATTCCCCAGTGAACAAAGCTTAAATGGATTAAAAATTGTACTGGATTGTGCCAATGGCGCTACTTACCATATCGCTCCGAATGTTCTCAGAGAGCTGGGCGCAGAAGTTATTACCATTGGTTGTGAGCCGAATGGTATTAATATCAACGAAGAGTGTGGTGCAACAGACGTTCGTCTATTGCAGAAGTGCGTACTGGAAGAACAGGCAAATGTTGGTCTGGCATTTGATGGTGACGGCGACCGTATCATTATGGTTGATCATCTGGGTCACAAAGTTGATGGTGATCAAATCCTTTATATCATTGCGCGTGAAGCACTAAGACACGGACAGTTGCGTGGTGGAGCTGTGGGTACGTTGATGAGTAATATGGGTCTTGAACTGGCACTGAAGCAGCTTGGTATTCCGTTTGAACGTGCAAAAGTCGGTGATCGCTATGTATTGGAGAAGTTGCAGGAAAAAGGCTGGCGCTTAGGGGCAGAAAATTCAGGACATGTGATTTTATTGGATAAAACCACGACCGGTGATGGTATTGTTGCTGGATTGCAAGTCCTGAGTGCAATGGTGCGCAACAATATGAGCCTGCATGATCTGTGCAGTGGAATGAAGCTGTTACCTCAAATTTTGGTTAATGTTCGTTTTGCAGGTAATACCGATCCTCTGCAATCAGAGTCTGTACTTGAAGCCGTTAAATCAGTAGAAATTGAATTGAATGGTCGCGGTCGTGTTCTGCTGCGTAAATCGGGCACAGAGCCACTGATCCGGGTAATGGTAGAAGGTGAAGATGAAGAACAGGTCACAACATTGGCGCATCGTATTGCTGATGCCGTGAAAAAAATGGGGTAATTTGTTGGTTTTTTCTTCGATCAGTATCAGTATTTGAAATTAATCTTGCTTGTCTGAAAGGCTTTGGTTAGTATTCACACCCGCTCAATAAGTTAATTTTTCTAATTCTGAGCGGGTGATGCACTGTAAGGTCGCGACGAAATTGTGGTAAATCCCACGAGGAAACGGGTACAACATATGTATGAAGCTCTTTTAGGTATATTCTTGCTGGTTGGTCTCGGGCTAATTGCTCTGGTTCTGCTACAGCAGGGGAAAGGTGCTGATATGGGTGCTTCTTTCGGTGCGGGTGCATCTAATACACTGTTTGGTTCATCGGGTTCTGGTAACTTTATGACCCGTATGACAGCTATTCTGGCGACGTCGTTTATTGTTATCAGCTTGATTCTTGGTAACATGACCAGCAACAAAACTGGCTCCAGCAGCAAATGGAATAACTTGGCTGAACCAACGAAAGTTGAGAAACAAGCGGATATTCCGGCAGCGCCAGTAAAGTCAAATAGTGAGATCCCTCAGTAAATTTCAGTAACAGAATTGAAGTAGGATTGTTGATTTAAATAGTTAGTATAAAGAACCATTAAAATAACAGTTCTATAAAAAATCAGTGCCGAGGTGGTGAAATTGGTATACACGCTACCTTGAGGTGGTAGTGCCTAAACAACGGGCGTACGGGTTCAAGTCCCGTCCTCGGCACCATTAATCTAGAAACTTGCGTTTTTAGTATTATCAGCGTAAGATTTGCCACGTTTTCGAACGCGGGATGGAGCAGCATGGTAGCTCGTCGGGCTCATAACCCGAAGGTCGTCGGTTCAAATCCGGCTCCCGCAACCACTTCTTAACAATATATATCTTTTCCAGAGTAGTCATTCAGCAGCCGTTAAGATATCGATCCTAATTTGCAAGGTTGCTTTGAAAGATATGAAAAGAAGTTGGTTGAGACCGTTGGCAGTAAATAGGGTCCAGTTGCATAAAGCCCCGAGTATCGGGGTTTTTTGTTATTTGACAGCAGAACTACTGGGCTAATATAGCCCTTTTTTTATGTCTTGGGGGTGGGCTTGTCCACATTAGAGCAAAAATTAACAGAGATGATTTTAGCACCAGTTGAAGCTTTGGGTTTTGAATTAGTGGGCCTGGAGTTTATTCGCGCACGAGTATCAACGCTGCGGGTCTATATCGATAGTGAAGAGGGTATCACTGTTGATAATTGTGCTGATGTTAGCCACCAGGTCAGTGCAGTGCTTGATGTTGAAGATCCGATCTCTGTGCTTTATAACCTGGAAATATCTTCACCGGGGCTTGAGCGTCCGCTATTTAAGGCTGAGCATTATCAGCGTTTCTTAGGGGAAGAAGTCAATTTGGTTTTACGCATGGCAATGCAGAACCGCCGCAGATGGCAAGGTATCATTAAGGCTGTTGATGGTGAAATGATAACGGTTACGGTGGATGGAAAAGACGACGTGTTCGCACTGAGCAACATCCAGAAAGCGAACCTGGTACCCCACTTTTAAAGTTCGGATGAGGCAACTAGGATGAATAAAGAAATTCTGGCTGTTGTGGAAGCGGTTTCTAATGAAAAATCTCTCCCTCGTGAAAAAATCTTCGAAGCATTAGAGATTGCACTGGCGACAGCCACCAAGAAAAAGTATGAGCAGGAAATTGATGTTCGCGTTTGTATCGATCGTAAATCTGGCGATTTTGATACCTTCCGCCGTTGGTTAGTTGTTGAAGAAGTCACTCTGCCGACTCGTGAAATTACGCTGGACGCTGCAAAATATGAAGACCCAGAAATTGATTTGGGTGGTTATATTGAAGATCAAATTGAATCAGTAACTTTTGACCGTATCACAACTCAGACGGCAAAACAGGTTATCGTACAGAAAGTACGTGAAGCTGAACGTGCGATGGTAGTTGATCAATTCCGTGAGCAGCAAGGTGAAATCGTGACTGCTCAGGTCAAAAAAGTGAATCGCGAAAACATTACCCTAGATTTGGGTAATAATGCTGAAGCGGTTATTTTACGTGAAGACATGTTACCACGGGAAAATTTCCGTCCGGGTGACCGCGTGCGCGGTGTTCTGTATGATGTTCGTCCAGAAGCACGCGGTGCACAGCTTTTCATCACTCGTTCTCGTCCAGAGATGTTGGTTGAACTGTTCCGCATCGAAGTACCTGAAATTGGTGAAGAGATCATTGAGATCAAAGCTGCTGCCCGTGATCCGGGTTCCCGTGCGAAGATTGCAGTAAAAACCAACGACAAGCGCATTGACCCAGTTGGTGCCTGCGTAGGTATGCGTGGTGCAAGGGTACAAGCCGTTTCCAGCGAGCTGGGCGGTGAAAGAATTGACATTGTGTTGTGGGACGATAACCCTGCACAGTTCGTCATTAATGCAATGGCTCCGGCAGATGTTGCATCTATTGTTGTTGATGAAGACAACTGTACAATGGATGTTGCCGTCGAAAACAGCAATTTGGCTCAGGCGATCGGCCGTAATGGTCAAAACGTTCGTCTGGCAGCTCAGTTGTTGAAAAAGCATCGTGGTGATGACAAGTGGGAACTGAATGTCATGACTGCGGAAGAGCTACAAGCGAAGCATCAGGCAGAAGCTCATGCTTCTATTGATACATTTACTAAGCATCTCGACATTGATGAAGATTTCGCCACCGTATTGGTCGAGGAAGGTTTCTCTACACTGGAAGAATTGGCTTACGTACCAATCAATGAACTTCTGGCAGTAGAAGGTCTTGATGAAGAAACCGTTGAAGTTCTTCGTGAACGTGCAAAAGCGGCCTTGACAACGCTGGAACTGGCTCAGAAAGAGAGTCTTGGTGATCAGCAACCTGCCGAAGATTTATTGAATCTGTCTGGCATGGATCGTACTTTGGCGTTTAACCTGGCTGTCCGTGGCATCTGTACTCTGGAAGATCTTGCCGAGCAGGGTATCGACGACTTATTTGATATCGAAGGACTGAATGATGAGAAAGCAGGAGAACTCATTATGGCAGCCCGTAATATCTGTTGGTTTGGCGATGATGCATAAATAAACTGTAGCAGGAAGGAACAGAATGACAGAGGTAACCGTAAAACTACTGGCAGAAGAGATCCAGACATCGGTAGAGCGTCTAATCCAGCAATTTTCTGACGCTGGCATTCAGAAAACCGCAACTGACTCTGTTTCCCAGAAAGAAAAAGAATCTTTGCTGGCCCATTTGAACCGCGAACAAGGTGGTTCTGGCGGCCAGCCAGGTAAATTAACACTACAGCGTAAAACGCGTAGTACACTGAACGTTCCTGGCACCGGTGGCAAAAGTAAATCGGTAGCGATTGAAGTCCGCAAAAAACGCACATATGTAAACCGCGATGCAGTTGAACAAGCTACAGCGGAAGAACAGGCGAAGCGTGAAGCGGAAGAGCAAGCTCGGCGCGAGGTAGAAGAGAAGGCGCGGCTTGAAGCTGAAGCGAAAGAATTCGCAGAAGAGCAAGCTAAACGTGAAGCAGAAGAAAAGGCGAAGCGTGAAGCAAAAGAGAGCGCTCAACGTGAAGCAGAAGAAAAAGCCAAGCGTGAAGAGGCTGAATTGCCTCAACGTGAGGCGGCGGAAAATGAAAAAGTGACTAAGCAACATACCGAAAATAAACAAAAATCAGTTCAGACTGAATCTGCCGCGCAAAATGAAAAAGCGCGTCGTGAAGCTGAAGCAGCGGATTTAAAACGCAAAGCTGAAGAAGAAGTGCGCCGTAAGGTTGAAGAGGAAGCTAAACGTGTTGCAGAAGAAGCACGTCGAATGGCAGAAGAAAATAAAGACAAATGGTCTAATGACTCTGAAGCTAGTGACAGCAGCGACTACCATGTAACAACTTCCCGTTACGCCCGTGACGCGGAAGATGAAAATGACGCCAAAGTTGAAGGCGATCGCCGTTCCCGCACTCGTGGTGGCAAAGCTGCCCGCCAGAAGAAAAATAATAAGCATTCTGAATCGAAAGCTGATCGCGAAGAAGCCCGCGCAGTAGGCCGTAATAAGGGCAAACAGCGTAAGCCGAGTACCTTACAGCAAAGCTTCACCAAACCTGTTGCAGCCGTTAACCGTGATGTAGTGATTGGTGAGACAATCACTGTCGCTGAACTGGCTAACAAAATGGCGGTTAAAGGTTCCCAAGTCATTAAAACGATGATGAAGATGGGTGCCATGGTGACCATCAACCAAGTCATTGATCAGGAGACTGCGCAAGTAGTTGCCGAAGAAATGGGGCATAAGGTTATCTTGCGCCGTGAAAACGAGCTGGAAGAAGCGCTGATGAGTGATCGTGATACTGGCGAGACACAGGCAGAATCCCGTGCGCCAGTTGTCACCATCATGGGTCACGTTGACCACGGTAAAACCTCCCTGCTGGACTATATCCGTTCCACTAAAGTGGCTTCCGGAGAAGCGGGTGGCATTACCCAGCACATCGGTGCGTATCATGTGAAAACTGAAAAAGGCATGATCACCTTCCTGGACACTCCAGGCCATGCTGCTTTTACTTCTATGCGTGCTCGTGGTGCGAAAGCAACGGATATCGTAGTTCTGGTGGTGGCTGCGGATGACGGCGTGATGCCTCAGACTATAGAAGCTATCCAGCATGCTAAAGCAGCCAGCGTTCCTGTTGTTGTTGCAGTGAACAAAATTGATAAGCCAGAGGCAGATCCTGATCGCGTTAAGAATGAACTTTCACAGTACGGCATCATTTCTGAAGAATGGGGCGGTGAAACTCAGTTCATCAACGTTTCTGCTAAGGCAGGTATTGGCATTGATGAGCTGCTGGAAGCAATTCTGCTTCAGGCTGAGGTTCTTGAACTGCAAGCCGTACGTACCGGTATGGCAAATGGTGTGGTTATCGAATCCTTCTTGGATAAAGGCCGTGGCCCAGTTGCGACCATTCTGGTTCAGTCTGGTACCCTGAACAAGGGTGACATCGTCTTGTGCGGCTTCGAATATGGCCGTATCCGCGCGATGCGTAACGAACTTGGTCGTGAAGTGACATCTGCTGGCCCATCTATGCCAGTGGAAATCTTGGGCTTGTCCAATGTTCCGTCTGCGGGTGATGAAGCGACTGTTGTTCGTGACGAGAAAAAAGCACGTGAAGTGGCTCTGTACCGTCAGGGTAAATTCCGTGAAGTGAAATTGGCTCGTCAGCAGAAATCCAAGCTGGAAAACATGTTTGCTAACATGGAAGAAGGCAAGGCATCTGAACTGAATATCGTTCTGAAAACTGACGTTCAGGGTACATGCGAAGCAATTTGTGACTCATTGCTGAAACTGTCTACTGATGAAGTGAAAGTGAGAATCATCGGTTCTGGCGTGGGCGGCATTACTGAAACTGATGCAACTCTGGCAGCAGCTTCTAATGCAATTATTCTGGGCTTCAACGTTCGTGCTGATGCTTCTGCACGTCGTATTATTGAAAATGAAAGCTTGGATCTGCGTTATTACTCCGTTATCTATAGTTTGATTGATGAAATCAAACAGGCGATGAGCGGTATGCTGGCTCCAGAATTCAAACAGCAGATCATGGGTCTTGCCGAAGTTCGTGACGTATTTAAGTCACCGAAATTTGGTGCAATCGCTGGTTGTATGGTGACCGAAGGTATCATCAAACGTAATAACCCGATCCGTGTCCTGCGTGACAACGTGGTGATTTACGAAGGTGAGTTGGAATCCCTGCGTCGCTTTAAGGATGACGTTAACGAAGTCCGTAATGGTATGGAATGTGGTATTGGCGTGAAGAACTACAATGATGTCCGCGTTGGTGACATGATTGAAGTCTTTGAAGTGATTGAAGTAAAACGCTCCATCGATTAATACCGTTATCTATACCCAATAGATTCATTCCATTCTTGGGGGGCTTAATGCCCCCCAAAATGTCAGGAGATATAACCATGGCAAGAGAATTCAGTCGTACTCAGCGCGTTGCACAGGAAATGCAAAAAGAGATTGCCATCATTTTACAGCGCGAAGTCAAAGATCCCCGTATCGGAATGGCAACCGTTTCTGGTGTTGAAGTTTCCCGTGATCTGGCTTATGCCAAAGTATTTGTGACCTTTCTGAATGTATTGGTAGATGGACATGATTCAGATCGAGTCAAAGAGGGTATCAAAGCGTTGAACGAAGCTTCTGGTTTTATTCGTTCTTTGCTGGGTAAGGCAATGCGCCTGCGGGTCATCCCTGAATTGACTTTTTCTTATGACAGTTCTCTGGTGGAAGGGATGCGCATGTCGAACTTGGTCAGCAACGTTGTGAAAAATGATGAACAACGTCGTGCATCTACGGATCACAACGAGGAAAAGTAATGGGCCGCCGTCGTAGAGGCCGTGCAATACACGGTGTACTGTTGCTGGATAAGCCACAGGATATTTCCTCCAATGATGCGTTACAGAAAGTAAGGCGGATTTTCAATGCCAGCAAGGCAGGGCACACTGGTGCACTGGATCCGCTGGCAACAGGTATGCTGCCGATTTGCCTTGGCGAAGCGACCAAATTTTCCCAATTCTTGCTGGATTCTGACAAACGCTATCGTGTGGTTGCCCGCTTGGGGCAGCGTACGGATACTTCGGATTCACATGGCACCATCATTAGTGAGCGTGCAGTGCATATCACCCAATCTCAGCTTGATGCTGCATTGGATACGTTCCGCGGTGATACCATGCAGGTTCCTTCCATGTATTCTGCATTGAAGCATCAGGGAAAACCGCTGTACGAATATGCCCGTCAGGGAATTGAAGTTGAACGGGAAGCGCGTCCTATTACTGTTTATGAATTGCAATTCATTCGCTGGGAAGAGAATGAGTTGGAATTAGAAATACACTGTTCCAAAGGAACATACATCCGTACCATCACTGATGATTTAGGTGAACTTTTGGGCTGTGGCGCTCATGTGATTTATCTGCGTCGTTTGCAGGTTGCTAATTACCCTAATCAGAGAATGGTAACGCTGGAACAGTTATATGAGTTGAAACAACAAGCTGAAGATCAAGAAATTGAAGCTGGGAAATTACTTGATCCATTGCTGCTGCCAATGGATACCGCAGTTGCTCATTTTCCGGTGATCCATTTAGCATCTGTGGTTGCATCTTATTTCAAGCAGGGGCAGCCCGTTCGAAGCAAACACAATTTGGCTTCGGGTGACTGGGTGCGTATCACTGAAGGAGATGAAAATAAATTCATCGGCATTGCGGTGATTGATGATGATGGGCTGATAGCCCCGCGCCGTCTGGTTGTTGAAACTGAAGCTGAAATTGAATAATGATCGTAACTGACAAGGAATTTAAAGCAGGTAAATTGTGTAAAAGTAATGGATGGCAATGATTGTGCTGTCTTGCGCTTCACCTATTTGCAGCGTAGAATACCGCGTCTATATATGAGTTGCTGAATTAGAGATCGGCACTTGTCATTTTAAATTACACATTTGGAGTTATACTATGTCTCTAAGTACTGCTGCAAAAGCGCAAATTATCGCTGAATTTGGCCGTGGCGCTAACGACAGTGGTTCCAGCGAAGTTCAGATCGCACTGCTGACTACAGATATCAACCATCTGCAAGGTCACTTTTCCGAGCACAAAAAAGATCACCACAGCCGTCGTGGTCTGCTGAGAAAGGTTGCACAGCGTCGTAAGCTACTGAACTACCTGAAGCGTAAAGATTTGGCTCGCTATACAGCGCTGATTGAGCGTCTGGGTCTGCGTCGCTAATCGATGAGTTTCAGAGAAAAGGGGCCTAATCGGGCCCCTTTTCTTCTAGGAAACCGAATTAAGAGACGTCATATTCGTTTCTAAAGTTTGAACCTCTTCCGCTGCAGTGACTCGCGCGGCTAATGAGAGTCCTTAAAAGAGTAAGCACTGTCATTAGTCGTGAGGGTGTAGCAAGAAGAGACAATCCATTGTTGCTAGCTTAAAGCTTGGCAACACTAACAAAGGAAAATTATTTTGCTGAATCCGATTGTTCGTAAATTCCAGTATGGTCAGCACAGTGTGACCATCGAAACCGGCATGATGGCTCGTCAGGCGACGGCAGCTGTTATGGTAAATATGGATGACACTGCGGTATTCGTTACCGTTGTTGGCCAGAAAAAAGTCAAAGCAGGGCAGGATTTCTTCCCCCTGACTGTCAACTATCAGGAGCGTACTTATGCTGCTGGTCGTATCCCAGGAAGTTTCTTCCGTCGTGAAGGTCGTCCGGGCGAAGGTGAGACTTTGGTTGCCCGCCTGATTGACCGCCCTCTGCGTCCTCTGTTTCCAGAAGGTTTCCTGAACGAAGTCCAAATCATCGCGACCGTAGTTTCCGTTAACCCACAGGTTAACCCTGATATCGTTGCAATGATTGGTGCATCTGCTGCACTGGCACTGTCTGGCATTCCATTCAATGGCCCAATTGGTGCTGCGCGCGTTGGTTATACCAATGGTCAGTATGTATTGAACCCAACTAGCGACGAATTGAAAGGCAGTAGTCTGGATCTGGTTGTTGCGGGTACAGAAAGCGCAGTATTGATGGTTGAATCCGAAGCGGATTTACTGACCGAAGAGCAAATGCTGGGTGCAGTTGTATTTGGTCATGAGCAGCAGCAGATTGTTATTGATAACATCAATGCAATGGTCGCTGAAGTTGGTAAAGAAAAATGGGATTGGGCTCCAGAGCCTACCAACCAGCCTCTGCATGAGCGCGTAGTAGAGTTGGCTGAGAGCCGTCTGGGTGATGCCTACCGCATTACTGAGAAACAAGAACGTTACGCTCAGGTTAATACCATCAAAGAAGACGTTTCTGCAATCATCTTAGCTGAATCTGCGGAAAAAGGCGTTGAACTGGAAGAATCAGAAATTCTTGACGTACTCGCTATTCTGGAGAAAAACGTTGTTCGTGGCCGTGTCCTGCGTGGTGAGCCACGTATTGACGGTCGTGAAAAAGATATGGTCCGTGCTCTGGATGTTCGTACTGGCGTGTTGCCACGTACTCATGGTTCATCCCTGTTCACCCGTGGTGAAACGCAGGCACTGGTTGCAGCGACACTGGGTACAGAGCGTGATGCCCAAATTATTGATGAACTGATGGGTGAGCGCACAGACCGCTTCCTGTTCCATTATAACTTCCCTCCATATTCTGTAGGTGAAACAGGTATGGTTGGTTCACCAAAACGTCGTGAAATTGGTCACGGTCGTCTGGCGAAACGTGGCGTATTGGCTGTGATGCCAAGTGCCAATGAATTCCCATATACCGTTCGCGTAGTGTCTGAAATCACTGAATCCAACGGTTCTTCTTCTATGGCTTCTGTCTGTGGTGCTTCATTGGCACTGATGGATGCAGGTGTGCCAATTAAGGCAGCTGTTGCAGGCATCGCGATGGGTCTGGTGAAAGAAGGAGAAAACTTTGTTGTTCTGTCTGATATTCTGGGTGATGAAGATCATCTGGGCGATATGGACTTTAAAGTTGCGGGTAGCCGTGATGGTATCAGCGCATTGCAAATGGACATCAAAATTGAAGGTATTACCCGTGAGATCATGCAGGTTGCTCTGAATCAGGCTAAAGGCGCGCGTTTGCACATTCTTAACGTGATGGAGCAGGCAATCGAGGGTCCACGCAATGACATCTCTGAGTTTGCACCACGTATTCATACCATCAAGATCAATCCAGACAAGATCAAAGATGTAATTGGTAAAGGCGGTTCTGTTATCCGTGCATTAACAGAAGAAACTGGCACCACTATTGAAATTGAAGATGATGGTACCGTGAAGATTGCGGCAACTGATGGTGACAAAGCGCATCATGCTATCAGACGCATCGAAGAGATCACCGCTGAAGTTGAAGTTGGCCGTATTTATTCTGGTAAAGTGACTCGTATTGTTGATTTTGGTGCATTTGTTGCCATCGGTGGTGGTAAAGAAGGCCTGGTACATATTTCTCAGATCGCGGACAAACGTGTAGAGAAAGTCACTGATTATCTGCAAATCGGGCAAGAAGTTCCTGTGAAAGTGCTGGAAATTGACCGTCAGGGTCGTATTCGCCTCAGCATGAAAGAAGCAGTAACTACTACTGAAGCGCAACAATCATCGGAATCATCAGTAGAATAAATTTGACGTAAAGAGCGGCGTACTGTAAAAAGGGCGCCGTTTATCCCAATATATTTCAAGTTGTGGCCAATAATGTTGCAACTTGAAATATATTGGGACAATAGAGTTTTAGGCAGGAGGCCTGAAATATACAATGTGGGTGGAGTAACAGGGCATTCTGATTAATGTCTGACTTCGGGAGTGGAAAATGAATTCTTTTCTGCGCTGGTGCTATGTTGCAGCTATTTTTCTCCTTATGGGATGCAGCAGTACTGGGTGGCGTAAAAATGAAGTTATTGCTATTCCATTACAACCAACATTGCAACAAGAGGTTATTCTGGCTCGCATGGAACAAATCCTTGCAAGCCGGTCATTTACGGAAGATGAGTATGCACAGCTTTTATATGAACGAGGTGTGCTGTATGATAGCCTCGGGCTGAGGGCACTGGCACAGAATGATTTTTCAGTTGCTTTGTCTATCCGCCCTGATATTCCTGAAATTTTTAATTATCTGGGAATTTATTTTACGCAGGCAGGTAATTTTGATTCTGCCTATGAAGCGTTTGATTCTGTTTTAGAGCTTGATCCAACTTACAACTACGCGCGAATGAATCGCGGAATTGCACTGTATTACGGTGGCCGCTATCGATTGGCGCAGGATGATCTGCAGGCGTTTTATCAAGACGATCCAAATGATCCCTTCCGTTCGTTGTGGTTGTACCTTGTGGAAGAGAAAATTGATCCTAAGGTTGCAATGACTAATTTGTCGAACTGTTTTGACAAAGCGAACCGGGGGCTATGGGGCTGGAATATCGTTGAATTCTATTTGGGCAAAATCAGTGAAAAGACATTGATGGAGCGTTTGCAACAGAATTCAGCGGATAACACTTCGCTCGCTGAGCATCTCAGTGAAACTGACTTCTATTTAGGTAAATATTACCTAAGTCTGGGGGATGAGGATAGCGCAGCTGCGTTATTCAAGCTGACGGTAGCTAACAATGTCCATAACTTTGTTGAACACCGCTACGCATTGTTGGAATTGGCGCTACTAGGCCAAAGACAAGATGATTTATCGGAATCGAACCAACAATAGCTGACGAACATTTTCACGACAGATTTTAAAGTCCACATCTTGAGAGGTGGGGACTTGTTTGTTCGTTTAATAACATAATTTGAGCCAGTTCACATTTTAAATGAAAATGACAGAAATTCTTTTCACTGTGTTATGTAGACTGGCCGCCACGATTAATGAGGCACCATTACATGACCACTGAGACTGAAATC
The DNA here is from genome assembly GCF_059072735.1 of Xenorhabdus sp. XBWT. NCBI lineage: Bacteria > Pseudomonadati > Pseudomonadota > Gammaproteobacteria > Enterobacterales > Morganellaceae > Xenorhabdus > Xenorhabdus sp. XBWT. The sequence goes on along the minus strand of NZ_CM180990.1, from coordinate 3,972,813 downwards.
TCTTTTGCTGATTTAGGTTTATCGGCACCTATTCTTTCTGCACTGGGAGACATGGGCTATGAAAAGCCTTCTCCTATTCAACAACAATGTATTCCTCACCTACTGAACGGTCGAGATGTGCTGGGAATGGCACAGACTGGCAGTGGTAAAACTGCGGCATTCAGCTTGCCTTTGCTGAACAACATTGACGCGGATCTAAAAGCTCCACAGATCCTTGTGTTGGCACCAACCCGTGAACTGGCGGTACAGGTTGCTGAAGCATGTTCAGATTTTTCCAAACATATGCGCAATGTGAATGTAGTTGCGCTCTATGGTGGACAACGTTACGACGTTCAATTACGCGCATTGCGCCAAGGACCACAAGTTGTGGTAGGAACGCCGGGTCGTCTGCTTGACCATCTGAAACGTGGAACTTTGGACCTGTCCAACCTGAAAGGTTTGGTACTGGATGAAGCCGACGAAATGTTGCGTATGGGCTTTATCGAAGATGTTGAAAACATCATGAGCCAGATCCCTGCTGAGCATCAAACTGCGTTGTTCTCTGCGACTATGCCGGAAGCGATTCGTCGTATTACCCGTCGCTTCATGAAAGATCCTCAGGAAGTTCGCATTCAGAGCAGTGTGACAAACCGTCCTGACATCAGCCAAAGCTATTGGTCTGTCTACGGTGTGCGCAAAAATGAAGCACTGGTGCGTTTCCTTGAAGCTGAAGATTTTGATGCTGCGATTATTTTTGTGCGCACCAAAAATGCAACTCTGGAAGTTGCAGAAGCGCTGGAACGCAATGGTTACAATTCTGCGGCACTGAATGGTGACATGAATCAGGCGCTGCGTGAGCAGACTCTTGAGCGTTTGAAAGACGGCCGCTTGGACATTCTGATTGCGACCGATGTTGCTGCTCGTGGCTTGGATGTTGAGCGTATCAGCCTGGTTGTTAACTACGATATTCCAATGGACGCTGAGTCTTATGTACACCGTATCGGTCGTACTGGCCGTGCGGGTCGTGCGGGTCGTGCTCTGTTGTTTGTTGAAAACCGCGAACGTCGTCTGCTGCGTAACATTGAACGCACTATGAAACTGACTATCCCAGAAGTTGAACTGCCAAATGCAGACCTTCTGAGTCAGCGTCGTCTGGAGAAATTCGCAGCTAGCGTTCAGCAGCAACTGGAAAGCAGCGATTTGGATCAATATCGTGCGCTGTTATCTAAGCTGGGTACTAATGAAGAACTGGATATGGAAACATTGGCCTCAGCCCTGCTGAAAATGGCACAAGGTGAGCGCCCACTTATTCTGCCACCAGATCCAGTTCGTCGTCCTCGTCGTGAATTCAACGACCGTGATGACCGTCGTCGCAATAGCAGTAGCTTTGGTGAGCGTGACCGCGGCGACAGAGGCGACAGAGGTGACCGCGGCGATAGAGGTGACCGAGGTGATCGTCCTCGTCGTGAACGTCGTGACGTGGGTGATATGGAACTGTACCGCATTGAAGTGGGTCGTGATGATGGCGTCGAAGTTCGTCACATTGTGGGCGCAATTGCAAACGAAGGCGATATCAGCAGCCGTTATATCGGTAATATCAAACTGTTCGCTACTCACTCTACGATTGAGCTGCCAAAAGGAATGCCAGGGGAATTACTGTCTCACTTTACCCGCACTCGCATCCTGAACAAGCCTTTGAATATGCAGTTGATGGGGGATGCGCAACCATTCGAACGCCGTGAGCGTCGTGGTGGTGGTCGTAGTGGAAACGGTAATGGCGGTAACGGTGGCAATGGCCAACGTCGTGATCGTGATAATGCTGGCAATGGCAATAATGGTGGTCGTCGTTTTAACAACGAACGTCGTAGCGGTGGTGGCGAGAGAAGTTCTTTCCGTGGCCGCAGCAACGATGATTTCAATGGTGGTGCGCCTCGTCGCCGTCAGCAACAAAGCAATGGTAACGTATAAACATACGTCAACGTCTTATTGACTTGATTTTATTAGTTCAAGCATTGTTTTGATAATAAAGCCCTTTTTCTTAACGGAAAAAGGGCTTTGACTATATTGGAAAAGTAAAATACCGAAAAGATAAGATTTGAATCAGGTCTGGGCTAGTTTTTTGAAATACGTTTATTCAATTCGGCTTTAGCTTCAACATCTGAAAATAAGCGTTCACTTTGATGAATCATGACTTTTCTTGTATAGCCCCTGAAACCGCCTTGAACGACTTCCTGCAAAATTCGTTCTTCCACAGAGCACAGGCCACCTTCGCTTTGGGCTAGTGGATGAACCAGCACCCGATGTTTGCGTCCAAATAAACGAGCTATTCCTTTCATGACACCATGTTGATTGAGAAGAGACTGTAATTGAGATATTGCGTCATAAAATTCACCGATCAATAAACGTGGAGAGCTGAAATTACCTTCAATCTCCAGTTCTTTTTTATTATTGAGGTTTTTCAGAATCATTCGGTTTGTTTTTATTTTGAGATAAAAATCAGCCAAGGACATTTCCTTTGTTTAATTTTCCTGTAGGGTTCGATGATTATGCCCTAAACAATGGTTAATTTAATCCCAATTTTTCTTTTAGTGGTTTCAAATAACGACGGCTAACCGGAATGCGTTTATCATTGCTCAGAACTAATTCTGCTTGTCCGTTTTCCCCAAAAACAATTTGTCGCAAATGGCTCATATTGACCAGATACTGACGATGATAGCGAGTCAATGAAGTTCGGGTTTCCAGCGTTCGTAGAGTCAGTTCGGTAAAACCTTCCTGCCCGCTGGCACTCATGACATAAACACCACTCAGCCGGGAAGTTACATACAGTACATCATCCAATGGCATCAGCCAGATCCGGCTATGCCCTGTACAAGGAATATATTTCAGTTGCTCATTTTCGCGTTGCAGTTCAGTGAGATTTTGCTTTTGATAGCCAGAACGCAGGCGTTGCAATGTTTTACCCAAACGCTCTTTTTCCAGTGGCTTCAATAAATAATCGAAAGCATGTTCTTCAAAGGCTTGCACTGCATATTCATCAAACGCAGTCAAAAAAACAATATAAGGACGATGCTCAGGATCGAGCATTCCTACCATCTCCAGCCCAGTAATGCGGGGCATTTGAATATCAAGGAAGACGACATCGGGTTTTAAACGGTGGATGGCACCAATCGCTTCCACTGCGTTGGCACATTCACCGATGATTTGGATATCCGTTTCCTTTTCCAGCAGACAACGTAGATTCTCACGTGCCAATGGTTCATCATCAACAATTAATACATTCATATTTACGCCGCTTTTTTAGCCTCTTTTTCCAATGGTAAACATAAAATGACACGGGTAAATTCTTCTGTCTGGTGATCAACACTTACGCCATACTGTTTACCATAACGAAGCTGGAGACGTTTATCTACCAGACTCATCCCAAGTCCATCTCTTGTCTGCTTTGGGCTATAAAGTCCTGCATTATCTTCAATCTCGACCAATAGCAAATCATCTTCCTGATGGGCCTTAATCGTAATTCTCCCTGTATCAAGTAACTGCGACGTGCCATGTTTAATTGCATTTTCTACCATTGGTTGTAGGGAGAATGCGGGTAATTTTGCATCGCGCAGGAATTCCGGTATCTCTATGGCAATCTGAAGCCGTTCCTGAAAGCGAGCTTTCTCTATTTGTAAGTAAGCATTCACATGCTCCATTTCATTTTCCAACGTGGCAATTTCTTCGGGACGCTTCAAATTGTTACGGAAAAATGTCGAAAGATACTGCACAAGTTGACTTGCTTGCTGGCTATCCCGACGGATCACAGCTTGTAATGTATTCAGGGCATTAAATAAAAAGTGAGGATTCACTTGCGCGTGAAGCAGCTTCACTTCTGATTGCAGCAAAGACTGCTTATTCCTTTCATATTGCCCGGCAAGGATCTGGGCAGAGAGCAAGCTGGCAATCCCCTCACCCAATGTACGATTGATAGAACTGAATAAACGATTTTTAGCTTCGTAAAGTTTGATGGTGCCAATCACCTGCTGATTTTCTCCCCGCAGAGGGATTACCAGAGCAGAACCAAGCTTACAAGCAGGATTTAGAGAACAGCAATAGGGCGTTTCATTACCATCGGCATACACGACTTCATTATTTTCAATTGCACTGCGTGATTGCTCGGAAGCAATCGGCGTACCGGGCAAATGATGATCAGAGCCAATACCAATAAATGCAAGTAACTTTTCTCTATCAGTGATGGCGACAGCGCCAATTTCCAGCTCCTGATAGATAACTTTTGCCACTCTCATACTGTTATCTTGATTGAAGCCTTTGCGTAAAATTCCTTCTGTGCAGACAGTAATTTTTAGGGCTTGGGCAGAAAAGGCGCTGGTATATTTCTCGAAAATGGCGCGTCTGTCCAATAGAATACGGATAAACATGGCGGCTCCGATACTATTGGCGATGATCATCGGAGCGGCGATATTTTTCACCAAACTCAGTGCCTCATTGAAAGGATTGGCAAGCAGTAAAATAATGCCCATTTGGGTACATTCGGCGAAGAAAGTGACAATAGCAGCTGTCCACGGATTCAGTAACTTATTAATCTGTCCTCGCTTCATCAGGTAAATATGTATCAGGCCACCCAATATCCCTTCCACAATTGTGGATACCATACAACTGAAGGCGGTCATTCCACCGAGAGAATAGCGATGTAATCCACCCGTGAATCCCACCATTGCCCCTACCGTTGGCCCTCCGAGAAAACCACCCAATACGGCCCCGATAGCGCGGGTATTGGCAATGGAATCATTAACATTCAGTCCAAAGTATGTGCCCATAATACAAAAGACGGAAAAAATCACGTAACACATCATCTTATGTGGTAAACGGACGGTAACTTGCAGTAGGGGAATAAAGAGAGGTGTTTTGCTCAGCAGCCAGGCAATCACCAGATAGACACACATTTGCTGAAGCACTAACAACACGAGGTTAAATTCGTACATATTTTTTCATGGTGTGATTAATAACGATAAATAAATTTTAAATGTTATTATCAGAGGTTGAATTTGAGTCCGTCAATAGGGCATTGGCAGGAATAGTTGATAGGTAAAGGGGATGGGATAGATTACCGCCCCGAATTGGGGCGGATTTTCTCTCTCATAAGATAATATCGAAATGGATGTATTATTGCTTACAGATGACGTAATCGGTCACTGATTCAGTGATTACATGAGGTGTACCATCATCTATATTCACCGAAAAATGTCCATCTTTTCCATCTTTATCTATTCCTGGTGTTGAAGAGCGGTATGAACGGTGTTCTGGCCAACCGTACACATCATGAATTTGATTGGCAGGATGGGCCTGATATAAGCTCAGTAAATCGTCTCGAGTCGGCAATGTGGCATGAGTTTTGTTACAGTACCAGTTAGCACCTGCGTAAATACGGCGTGGCCATACTTCACCATTTTCAAGATAGGTTGTCATTCCTTTTAGATGGGGATTTTCGTTTATTAACTCTACTTGTAATAGAGGCCGGGTAAACTTAGCGCCATTTATTCCGTCCACGGTTTTCGCCATATGTCCCCAGAAGTTTGCTGCGGAGACATCCGGGCTGGTTGCGACGGTAAAAATAACATCTTGAGTTTGGGGAGACGCAGTACCATCCACGCTGATAGAGAATGTAGTTTTTACACCGAGTCCATTCGGATCGGTCACAGGAATGGACAACATGCCTTGGTTATCGGTGAAATCCCGGTATATTCCCGATTGCCCATTGAATAATACAGTGGGTTTCTCAGAAACCTCTTTCCGATTCAGCGTCTTGATAGCTTTAACTCTGACAGCCACATTTCTGACTATTTTCCCATGATTGAGCGTTTTTATTTTCAGAATGATTGATTCACCTTTTTTAACCTTATCAACGCTAATTGATGTTGTCATAGCATCAGCGAGTCCCCTTACCGTCCCAACTTTTCCACCATCATGAGTATGGTTTCCTTGCTCTGCGCTCATACTGGTATCAATAAACTGGCTATTCCCGATAAAACCAAGACCATTGTGTGCTTGTACTGCAAGTTCTTTCACTGTACCTGCATCTTCCCGAGTCAATGTGTAATCAGGGATCTTGCCTGATTCGGTAACTGTATGAGCTTTGATGAGATCTGTACTGCCTTTGTTACCCCACGCATAGAGGGACTTATCTGTAGTATCGCCCTGATTGGCCTTGAAGGTATAGGTTGCACTCAATTTCTGCCCCATCTCCAACTTGCCAAAGATTGCCAGATCTTTGATAATAGGGATGTTAGGACGTACAAACATGATCTCTACGGGATTGATGGTGATGCCATACAATTTTGGTGTAATTCGCAGTATTCCGATCTTTTTGCCCGCAGTGAGCTGAGATTCATAGATACCTGGTTGGGTTTCTTTCATTTTTTCAATCTTTGGTATACTGCCTTTTCCCTTCCCTTCTGTACTCATTTGTCTGGTGACCAACTTGATATCTGAAGCAACACCGCTAATTGGTTTATCATCCTTATTTTTTAAGGTTAACGTCAGGATTGTGATGGAATGACCATCAGCCGCTAGCTCTTTATCTTTTGTGGTGAAAGTGGTTTTATTGGTATTGACTTCTGCGGGGAGGACTTGCATCTGAATTTCCACTCGTTTAGAAGCATTACCCTGCTCGTCATAAGCAATGGCCCCCACGGTATAAGTATTATTGCCCTGAGATTGGTATCTCGGCAGGGTCAGGAGATAGTGTGTACCGCCTTGATGTTTCATTTCACCGCCATTGGCACGCAGGTTTTCTGCTTCCCATTGGATATCTTTAAACCCATACTTGCTGTTAATACTGATATTCAGGGGTTTAGTCTCACCGGCATGACCGATAACGAGATTCTCTATTGCCAGAGAGATCACTTCACGTTTACGGTACTCCAAAACGATTTGATTGTTGCGGTCAACCAAATCATAGCGGCTGCCTTGCAAGGTACGTTGGGTGGCTACTGCATCTGGATCGAGCTGTTTTGACCATGATGTGCCGATTACATAATTCAGTTCCATATTGAACTGGGTCTCTCCATCACCGGACATATCTTGTCTTCGGTCAATATCGAACGTCAGCAATGGCACAGGAGTATAATTAACCCCTAGCGTAAAGGCAGAAGGTTTTTTTTGGCGATGATCTTTATCTATCAGCCCGACTTCATCCCCGAAGTATTGCTCATATACCAACTTTCCACCGAGTTGTGGCAAAGCGGGCAAGTAACCTTGTGCCTTCAGATCGAATCCATTGGCTGGACGCTCATCATAATCTGTCAGAAGACGGGATTCTTTCCAGTTACTTAAACGAAAATAGCCGTTTGCGCCGAATTTTAGGTAATTACGGGCGTATTCTGCCCCTAAGCCAAATCGAGTATTTTCGCCAGTGAAATCATGATCAATAAAGGCGTTGTATCCCAGCATCCAGCCGTCAAAAAAATAACGTTGCCCAACTCCGAGGTTGGCAGTATTGCGTTTATTGAAACGGCGCAAACCAAACTGGGTAAAAGATATCTGGCTGGTGGTATCAGACAGAGGCAGCAGCATATCAAATTGGCTGCCGTTCAGGTGGCCATGACTGTCTACATTGGCTTGCACTCGTGCTGTACCGTAGTGTCCCAACCAGTCCTGAATTTCTTGGTTGGCCTCTCCTACTGCCAGGTTTCTTAATTGGCTCACAGCATTATTTTCAACGTTGTCACTGGATAAAAGGTTACCAATCCGGGAGGAAATTTCAGCCAGATGGAGAGGAGGGTCATCTGTAGTGGATGTTTTGTCTAATTCAGAATAATTAAAAGAGAGAAATTTATTATTTCGAGGTTTTGGTATATCAATTTCGTTACCAGTTCCAAGGGCTGCGAAAGGCTTATTAAAGGTACGTAGTTGGTTAATTTTTTTCAGATCATTAACTGTTAGATCATAGCGCTCAGCGACGGTATTGACGGTTTCCCCTGATTTCAGAATATAAGGCTCTGTTGGTATTACCCATTTTTCTTTTTGAAAATCGGTATATGTTCTGGCAGTTGCTATAGCGGGTGTAAATGCACCAATAACCGGAAACGAAAGTTGGGTGATAATGTTTATCCAAGCTACATGTTTCAGCAGTCCTGGCTTATTTTGTAACCACGGATTATCGTGTTTTGTGTTCATATCTATAAACCTATAACAATGAAAAACATCAAGTGACAGCCAACATTAAATCTATCCATTTCAGGATATTAACTGTTATTTACTGCTAGCCATAAGTTGTATAATCAGGCAGAAAAACGTCAGATAATGATGGAATAAAAGATGACAACACTGTATTGCCTGATCAGAGGCACCATAAAATGGTTAAAAAATCTGTTTATTTATTGAATTATAGATTATTGATCTGTTATTTTTTGTTTACTGGATTTTTTATTCCAACATAAAATCATTTGTTGATCAATAAAACTTTTGTTATCAATCATTCTAAATAAAAACAGATAATCGAGGAAAAGAATTAGTTTGGCGAAATCAGACATTAATCTTATTATTAAAATCTGTTTTGTTTAATTAAATTGTTAAAAACAAACGGTTATATTTTTTATATTATCTTGAGGTATTTAAGTTGATTAAAATTTAAAAATATAAGATAATTCTATTGGTTAACTAATTGTTTTATTATTTGCTATTTTTATTTGCATGATGAGATATTACTTACTTGAGTAAATAAAAATATAGTGATGGGATTAATATTTTATTATTTTAACACCTTTGTTTTATGGTAAAAATATTTCTTATAATGATATTTATAGCCATAAATCGGTCGCGTATTCAATTTATTGTTTGACTCTAAATATAATATTCTTTTTCGATAAAAGTACCGATAATTTTGTCATGCATTTCCGGCGATTTTGAATAACCGAATATTTTAAGGCTCAATCGCTTTTCGGTTACGTAAGATGAGATTTTCACGTTCGACACGTTGTGTGGAACTTTTTCCGATTAGGTGCTTATTCTTAAGTAACATCTTGTAATATTTTAAATTATATGTACACCAGAAAGCCACATTGACGCTTTTTATTGCCAACAAAAAAACCACCTCTCGTCAACTTCACAGATAAGCTTAACTTCCCACTTATCCAGAGGAAGCGTTGTTACACATCGTGGTCGGCGGTATCCACTGTACGCTGTCAGCGTTCATGTCCGTCGGAACAAAGAAGATCCATACATTGCACCATACCTGAGCAAATTAATCATGACTGCGCCTTGTAGTGAGACAGATAACGAAATGTATTGATTTGAGGAAGTTTCCATGCAAATGTCACAAGGGCATATTGCCGTGTATGACGATGGTGTAAAACTGTCATGTATAAATTCACATATCCAAAAATGGCTTTCACTTTGTTTTTGATGTTTGTTCTGTAGACGTTTTGTGATGGGAGATTTATTATCGATTCTTGATGTAGGATCGGGAAATGCAGCAGGATTTTGGCAGAATAACACGTCACGTTGTGCGAAGAGGAGTCTGAACTGTGTTAAGTAAAATCCATTCTTACTTGGTAAATCAAGGAACTGTACTACTGCGTTTCCCATTTAAAACAACTCCTTTTGTCTTACAGCGTCAGGTGCTGGAACAGCTTCCTGGCTGGCAGTTCCGAGAGCACAGGCAGAAGGGGGCTGGCGTTTTTGGATTCCCGTCGGTTAAAAATTGAAGTGCGGGATCTTGGGTTTACACTGTTTTTTCAGCGTCGTTTACGGATTGAAGGAAACACAGAATTGGGACTGAATGTAGAAAATTTGATGGATTCCATTGAGCCGGAATCTATGCCATCCATTCTTCGCTTTGGTTTATTGCGTCTGGCTGGATTTATCAAAGCGGGACATAAAGAGGGCGCCGATCAACACGATCGCGCGTTATCGTCATGTTAATCAGGGTCGAAATTCCTGTCGATGCGATGGGGATTGATAGCTTGCTGCGTCAATCTTTTGAGACATCGGCTGAAGCTGAAGTCGTTAATCAACTAAGAGAAGATGGTTTGTTGACACTGGGTATTGTTGCGACTAATGATGAAGGCCATGTGATTGGCTATGTCGGTTTCACGCCAGTTGATATCAATGGCGAAGATCGTCAGTGGGTCAGTCTGGGGCCATTGGCAGTTTCGGAACAATACCGTCATCATGGGCTTAGTGAAAAATTGGTTTATGAAGGTCTGGACAGCCTGAATGAGTTCGGATATAGAGCGGTTGTGGCTCTGGGGGATTCGGGGTATTACTGCCGCTTCGGTTTCCAGCTTGCCAACGCATATCAATTGTATTGTCCATGGCCTGATTGTGAGGATTATTTCCTGATTTATCCTCTGACTGATGTCTCGTTGGAGGGTTGTCAAGGTCTGGTTACTTATCCTGCCCATTTTGATAACCTATGGTCGCAGTCTGAATGATCACTTCTTGAGGGTTCACTGATTGAGTGAAAAACTTTTCAGATAACCCGAATGTTACTAAATAAGTCGTTATACAGAGGGGCTGGAGCATAATCAGCCTCTCTTTTTGTCGTTTACTGAGTTTCTTCACGCGATATTCCACTTTCAACGCTGTTCCCCGATCTTTTACTAAACTCTGATAGACCAAGATCAAAGGACCTTTTCCCCTTAAGGCCTTGGCACCTTTTCCAGATGTATGTTGCATCAATCGTCGGGATATATCGGTAGTGATCCCGGTATACAAGGAGCCACTTTGTGTTCTGATCAGGTAAATATACCAATTAGATTCTTTAATATTCATTGCTTATTTTTAATAATTTCTATAGGTATATTACCCTATGGAATTAATGTGTTATTTGGGTATAGGCCAAATTTTTAGTATTTCATCAAGTTAACATAATGAATTATTTTAAATATATATAGATTGATATGCAATGTCAGTATTGTAATTCAAAATAATTGAACAACTATAGCAGGAATTGCTAATTATCATTTTCGAAACAGAGGTATAACATAGGTCGTATCACAAAAGGATGAAACCTATTTTAAGAGTGAATAGAGGATCTAAAGATGAAGTCTGTAAAAAACATCATGGCTATTTTAGCATTAAGTGCTATTTCATTTGGTTCATTTGCGGCTACTGAAGTGAAAAATGCTAAAGATGATAAGATTGGTGTTGTTTCAGTAACTGGCGCATCTACCCTGGATAACTTAACCGAAGAGTTATCCAAAAAAGCTGACAAAGCTGGAGCGAGTTATTTCCGCGTTGTTTTTGCAAATGGTCAGAATCAACTCAATGGAGTTGCCGAAATCTATAAATAATTTATAGTGTTCCCATGCAAACCTCTCGGTATATCTAGTTGAGTACAGAACACGAAACTGGACAAAAATCCAGTCGTGTTCTGTTACAAACAAGCAAAATAACAGCATGGAAATATATGTATTTAAATAAAGAAATTTTAACTATCAGCCGATATCTTGCCAAACAACACGTATTCACACTTTGTACTTCCTCAACCCAAGATTTATGGTGTGCGAGCTGCTTTTATGTCTTTGATGCTGATAGCGTGGCATTCTGGTTTATGACTGAACCTGATACCCGTCATGGTCAGCTTATGCAGAAAAATCCTGTTGTTGCAGGTACTATCGCGGGACAAACCCGTAATATCTCTCAAATCAAAGGCATACAATTTCGTGGAGAAGTACTCCGGCTGACAGGTGAAGCTGAAACCCTAGCCAGAACACGTTACTGCCGCCGTTTTCCTATCGCGTCAGTGGCCAAATCCCCTATCTGGCAGCTCAATCTGAATGAAATCAAAATGGTGGACAACACTCTCGGTTTCGGCAAAAAACTGCATTGGCAACGCTAATATCCGGTGGTTCAGTGCTTCTGACAATGAGTATTATCGTAAATAGTGGATAACCTGATTATTACTGCCCCGCCAAATTAGTGTGGGATCGTACAACAACTGCTCAAACTTTCCATCCACCAATACATGAATATAGTCGGTAACTTCGTGCTGAATCTCACTTAATTCATTAAGTACATAGCCCGTCCATAACCAAATATCTTGATCAGGGCACTCTTCCCTGACACGTTTAACCAATTGCAGTATGGCGGGTACATTCTGGGGATGCAGGGGATCGCCACCGGATAATGACAATCCCTGCCGCTTAATGCGGTGATCTTTCAGATCTGCGACTATCCGATCTTCCATAACTTGAGTAAACGGCAGACCTGAATCCGCCCGCCACGTACTTTTGTTGTAGCAACCACGGCATTGATGCAGACAACCTGATACAAACAGCGTACAACGGGTTCCTGGGCCATTCACGACATCAACCGGGTAATATTGATGATAATTCATGGCATTAACCGATTTGGCCATTGCCGAGATGTTTCACACGGCGTTTGACTTCTTCTTGTTTCCCAGCGTTGAATGGACGGGCATCGGGGCTGCCGAGATAACCACAGACACGCCGGATAACAGAAACATGGGCAGAGTCATGATTACCACACTGAGGACAGGTAAAGCCTTTGCTGGTACAGGCAAATTCACCGGTAAAACCACATTGGTAACATTCATCAATGGGCGTATTGGTACCATAGTACGGAACTCTCGAATAGCTGTAATCCCAGACATCTTCCAACGCTTTTAAATTATGTTGTAGATTGGGGTACTCGCCGTAACAGATAAAACCCCCATTCACCAGCGGTAGGTAGGGAGCTTCAAAATCCAGCTTATCGTAGGGGTTGACCCTCTTCTCCACATCCAGATGGAAGCTATTGGTGTAATAGCCTTTATCAGTAACCTCTTGGATTACACCAAATTCTTTTGTATCCAGACGACAAAAACGATCGCATAAATTCTCACTTGGCGTGCTATACAGGCTGAATCCATAGCCTGTTTCCAGCTTCCACCCGTCGACAGCTTCACGTAGGTGTTTCACGATGGAGATCGCTTTTTGCTGGTGTTGTTGATTATCAAAGAGATGAATTTGCGTACCATACAACGCATTTATTGTTTCATGGATACCGATATAGCCTAACGAGATGGATGCCCGCCCGTGTTTGAAAATCTCAGCAATATTATCATCGGCTTTCAGACGCATACCACAGGCTCCTTCCATATAGAGGATTGGAGCCACACGCGCCTTAGTGTTTTCGAGTCGCTCAATGCGGGTCATCAGGGCTTTTTTCGCGAGCAGCAGACGTCTATCCAGCAACCGCCAGAAAACTGCCTCATCACCTTTGGCTTCGAGTGCAATGCGGGGCAGATTCAGGCTAATAACCCCCAAGTTATTGCGCCCCTCATGGATTTGCTGCCCACTTTCCTCATAAACACTGAGAAAACTACGGCATCCCATTGGCGTTTTAAACGAGCCTGTCACTTTAACAACTTGATCATAATTGAGAATATCGGGATACATCCGTTTGCTGGCACATTCCAGAGCCAATAATTTAATATCATAATTGGGATCACCAAACCGATGATTCAATCCATCACGAATGGCAAAAACCAGTTTGGGAAAGACGGCGGTCTTGCGGTTTTTCCCCAAGCCTGCAATGCGGTTACGCAGGACAGAAATTTGAATCAAACGTGATTCTTTTGACATACCTAATCCAAACCCGAACGTGACAAATGGTGTTTGCCCATTAGCGGTATGCAGCGTATTCACCTCATATTCCAGAGATTGGAACGCGTCATAACACTCTTTTTCAGTGCGTGCTTCTGCATAGGCGACCTGATCTGCAATCTTCCACTCTTTGGCAACTGCCAGATGCTTGTCATAACTGGCTTTCACGAAAGGCGCGAGAACTTCATCAATGCGATTAATGGTCGTGCCACCATAAATATGGCTGGCAACTTGTGCGATGATCTGCGCGGTGACTGCCGTAGCTGTGGATATGGATTTAGGCGGCTCAATTTCCGCGTTACCCATTTTAAAGCCATTAGTCAGCATGCCCTGTAAATCGATCAGCATACAATTGAACATGGGGAAAAATGGGGAGTAATCCAGATCATGATAGTGTATTTCTCCCTTTTCATGCGCAGCAACCACATCATGAGGCAACATATACTGTTTGGCGTACTGTCTGGCGACGATCCCTGCCAATAAATCACGTTGGGTTGGGATCACTTTACTGTCTTTATTCGCATTTTCATTAAGCAGGGAGAAATTATTTTGCTCGATCAGGCCACGAATTTCCTGATCTAGTTGATCATGCCATTTATGAGAATTCACGATAGGGTTCCTCGATATATTATCCACAGGTGAAAATGACATGAGTACTCTCTTTTGTTAGGTGTGGATAATTTTGTGTACAAATACCATATGTAGTATTTATTTGTTATTAAATCACAATATATAGCTTATTTAAGCTAACATACAACCTGTAAAGTTGATCTAAGACAAGGAAAGATTGAAAGGGACAGAGAAGGACGGGGTAAAAAGAAAAACCCTGATACCGAAGTGATCAGGGTTGGAATTTATCGAACTGCATGTATAGCAATATAGTCAATTAGCTACGGACAGCGATCGCTTCGATTTCTATTTTTACATCTTTTGGTAAACGGGCAACTTCAACACATGAGCGAGCAGGGAATGGTGCTTTATGCTCATTGAAGAACGCTTCATAAGCCGCATTGACGGTTGTAAAATCATTCAGGTCTTTGACAAACACAGTCGTTTTTACGATATCAGATACTTTCAGGCCAGATTGCTCAATGATAGCTTTAACGTTTTCTAAAGACTGACGGGCTTGAGCTGTAACATCTTCAGGGATAGTACCGGTTTTCGGATCAACAGGGATCTGGCCGGAAGTGATGACCATGCTGCCCAGATCAACACCCTGTACATAAGGGCCGATTGCTGCTGGTGCATTTTCGGTATGAATAGAACGTGACATTAGAAACTCCTGTTTAACGTCGAAAATAAAATATTGTGAGATCGTCATTATAGTGATCCCCCGCTTTGCATCAATTGATACAGGACATTCTTACTCTTCGCCTTTCAAGCTGTAGTTTTATTGATTAGCGTTGCAACTTGAAATCCATTGGTTATTGGGCGCTAGAGTTGATGGTCAACAGTTATTGATGACAGCCTGACGGTCAAACTCTTTTTCACAGTATTTACAACGTAATACTACATCATCTTCAGCAGTTATCACATGAAAACTGCTTTTGACCGGCTCATTGTGGCTGATGCAATTGCTATTTGGGCAGATAAGAATGCCGTCGATCCGCTCTGGCAAATTGATGTGCATCTTCTTGACCACGGCATAATTTTCAATGTTATTGATAGTGGCATGTGGCGCATACATGGCGAGCTGATTTGCTTGCTGTTCTGTCAGGAAGGTATTTTCAATCTTGATCAGATCTTTTTTGCCCAGATGGTTAGAAGGTAAGTTCAAGCCGATGGTAATACGCTGATAGGTTTCGGTAAGCTTAAACAGTGACAATAACTTAAAGCCGACATGAGCTGGGATGTGATCGATAACCGTGCCACATTTAATGGCTTCTACTTGTAATTGATGGTCTTGGGTCATGTTATGTCATGAATACCGTTCTGGTATTCCTCCTCCAAATATTAGGGGATCAAGGGAAAAACAGCCTATTTTGTCATATACGATTTAGCATTTCATCTGATTAACTCATTAATTTTAAAGATTATTTAAGTTGTTGATAGAAAGTATTTAAATTTAATGGCATGTATTTTTGTTGTTAATGTGTAAGGATATTGTTATTTATACTGTAGTGTAAATTATCTATTTCTGTCGTCTCTCAAGGAGAAAAATACTGTGGAAAAAATTGTAGTAGACAAAAACTTTGACTGGCCGGCAATTAATAAAATCCCTATTTATGAATGTCATGAGACTTTAGAGAAAGTTATTGATACAGATAAATTAAAACAAAAATCTGTTTATTTTCTGGCAGGAATAAAAGGCACCATTGAATATTGCATGGTGAGAAAAAGTGTCATTGAAAAACTCACAATGGCATCACAATTACTTCCTTCCCATTTAGGACTCCTGGTATTGGATGGCTGGCGCTCACGGGAAACTCAGCAGGCACTGCAAGATAAAATGCAGGCAGAAATTGCAGCTAAATATAATGGTTTATCCGCTGACGAACAGAGGCGATTGTTACAGCAGTTCGTGGCTCCGGCTCCGGTGGAGGAACATCAGGTCAGCCCTCATTTGACGGGTGGTTCTGTGGATGTGACACTCTTTGATATGGTGTCTGGTCAGACCCTGTTTTTGGGGACTGAGTTTGATGAAGTCAGTGAAATCTCTTACACCGCAGCATTAGAAAAAGCCCCGGAACAAAATATGCCTGCCACCTTATATCGCCGATTACTTTATCAGGCCATGACTCAAGCCGGGTTTAGCAGTTTACCGACTGAATGGTGGCATTATGATTACGGTAATTCCTTGTGGGCATTTTATAAAAGCAAGGCTGCCATTTATGGTGCGATAGACCTAGCCAAATTTTAATTTAGATATACCTGTGTCGTCTTTCAAGTTGCAGCTTTGTTGGCTGCACTTGCTTCACCCCAGTCACCGTTTTTGTAAACATACGGTTAATTTATGCTTCCGGGGATTTGCTCTTTTGCCGTCGTGCTGCATCTCGAAATCCATTGTGTATAAATTAATGGAATAGAACGTGCACAACCTATTTTTATAAAATAACAGGGGGAATAATGAAAAATACCTTCATTACCGCTGACAATTCATTAATGCTCTGGGCTTTTATTATGATTGTCGTTGCTGCTGCGATTATGGCGGAACAACGAGTTAAGTGGGCATCCAAAATACCCGGCTCTGTTATTGCATTGATTATTGCTGTTTTAGCTTCCAACCTGAATATTATTCCCACTGAAGCCCCTGTTTATGATGCCGTGTGGGGATATATCCTGCCGCTGGCGATCCCCTTACTGTTATTTAAAATCAATTTACACCGCATTGTTAAAGAGAGTGGACGATTGCTGATACTGTTTTTAATTTCGTCCATCGCCACCATGATTGGAGCGATAATTTCTTTCCACATTTTCAAAGCATACATTCCTGAGCTGGATAAAATCAGTGGCATGATGGCAGCGTCTTATACGGGAGGCGGTGTTAATTTTGTTGCAATGGCTGCCAAGCTGGAAACCACCCAATATATGGTAGCATCAGCGATTGTTGCTGATAATTTTATGATGGCGGGCTATTTTATTATCCTGATGGCTTTGTCCGGCTGGACAGCAGCGAGGAAATTCTGGGGAAGTCCATATATTGATTCGGTAGAAAACGCTCCCAAGCTGGATAAATCCCAAACTTTAGCTGCTGCTTATTGGAAACCAAAAGACATAGCCCTAAAAGACATTGCATTGTCGCTGGCATGGTCTATTTTCATTGTCGCCTTATCGTTTCATCTTTCATCATGGCTAAAAGAACTGCTCGGAAAGCCAAATAATATTTATCAGGAACTCATTTTTAGCCTGATTTCTGATAAATACCTGCTTCTGACTACCGTCACTTTTATTATCGTTTCAATATTTAAAGAGACATTCAGCAAACTGAACGGTACCCAAGAACTGGGAACTTATGCCATTTATATGTTCTTTGTCGTGATTGGTATACCGGCATCCATACAGGCCATTATCAGCCATGCTATGTTGTTATTTGCGTTCGTGTTTGTGATTGCCATAATTAATCTGATATTGACCTTTACAGCAGGAAAAATATTCAAATTCAGCCTTGAAGAAAACATACTCGCCTGCAATGCTAATATCGGCGGGCCGACGACCGCAGCTGCAATGGCAATCAGCCGAGGTTGGGTTAATCTGGTCGGGCCGATAATGGTGATAGGAACTGTTGGTTATGTGATTGGTAATTACGTAGGAACGTTTGTTTATTTTTTAGTAGGGCAGTCATAGATTGGATAGCTTATTTTGGGGCATGTATTCAAAAAGTGAAGGTCATCACTGTTGAATACATGCCTATCGGTAGTTCAGCTTTCCAACTTTAGAGTAATGAATAAAACTGCATTTTGAAATCCATTAGGTATGTGCTAGTAAAGGCATGATGTTAAAGATAAATTCTTTGAAAAGTCTATAATATTAAAACCGAAGCCTTTTGATATTTTGACTATCTCTGTACCTAATATCCACTGGAATACAACGGCAGGAGCAACACTTATTGTCATATTATTATTATGCCAAATACGTAAAGTGTGAGCATGCCCACTGCCAATAAATTTAACTTTATATTTTTCACATATTGTTAATAGTGAATTGGCGTTATTCAACATGCAACTATCAACAATCGGTGTATTAACGGGTATGGCATGGTGATGCATAAACACAGCTGTATTTATTCCGTTGCTGTTAATTATTTTTCTTTCTAATTCTATAAGATTGTTTTCCGTGATAAAACCATAATCTTCTTTTTCAACAACAGTATCAACGGAAATAATATGCCAGTTTTCATTTTGATAATCACCAGAAGTGATAATGTATCCTGATTTTTTTTCGTTAAATGCTATTTCAAAATTATCTTTGAGGTCATGATTTCCAAGGATAGCAATATAAGGTGTTTTTAATGAATCCATTTTGGTTAAAAAATATCTATAGGATTCAATATCACCATTGTCTGAGATATCACCAGATACAACGATTAATTCAATTTTAGTCAGATTTTTTATTCTACATATTTCCTGACAAACAAAATCAAAATTTTTATAAGGGTTCACATCAAACATTTTTTCATTTCTGTTTTTAGTCAAATGTATATCTGATAAATGAATGACTTTCATCTTTTATTACCTCTAAAAATAAATGGATTATATGAGATATTCCAATCATATATATCAGTTTGTTCTAATTTTTTTACTTTATTAGCCAAAATTATCCCTATAGGAAGGAGAATGATAGACATTATTACTTTATAAGACCATGTTGTGAAAATTATTATGATTAATTCATCAAAGCTATATTTTGATGAAAGGCTTATAGGATAGGCTGACAATAGAAGTGATGCTTGAGTGATCATTGAGGCAATAATATATCTGATGAAAAAAAATCGCCCAAGAAAAACTTTTTTTAGGGAGGATATAACGAATCCATTTATAAAGTATGAAATTGGAACTGAAATCCAGGTTCCTACCATAACACGCCAGAATTCACCAAATAATGATCTGAAATTCATTGATATTTCATTGTTCTCTGGCTGTGCATGTGATGCAGCAAAGATGACCATCACGAAAATTGATTGGCATAGAACCATTATCCAGACCGTTTTTACTCCTTGCCTGTATCCATAAACCTCAGTCTGAATCGTAGATATAAGAAAGTAAAATGAGAACAAAATTCCACTGAATGTGATTTTAAAGCCATCAAAATCTAGGGTCTTATATACAAGAACATCACAAGTTATCATTATTGTGACTGATAAAGAAATAAATAAGGAATCATATTTAAACTTTGTACTATTCGGATACGAGTGAGTCACTTTATTACCTTTAATTTTGCAGATTTAGATGATTTTATTTTTTCTGCCTTCGATATTTCATCGGAAATTTTACGGCCATCTTTTAATCCCGACATATAAGCAATTTTTACGAGGCTGGTTGGATCTAATTTTTCTACTATATTCTTATCGACAAGTATCTCTTTTCCATTTACTTGTCTGCGTGAGTAAGCATTTTGTATTGTGAATAACAGATCTCTCCTTTCCTCTACTATTTCAAATTTTTGCTTTTCTTTCATGTCATTTTCTTCAAATAACGTTATAAATATAATGTCGGCAGGATTGATGTTGTATAATAAATCACTTTCAAAAATATCTTTTGCTGTTACTTTTAAACATGTGTGAGTACCCAGTTCTTTTAATATGTAAAATCCATTTTCTTTTATGGGTTCGAATTTCTGCAAGCTATATATATAACGAGGTTTGAATGTTTTCTTGAAGAAATCAATTATCTTTCCCATTTGTAATTCCCTATTTTAATTTTTTAATTGATTTAATCACAACCCCAATTATTGTATAATTTTGAGTTAATATCATTTTCCTTTCATTTTCAATGCCTAATATTGAAAAATAAATGCCATTTTCACCAACAAATACTTGTCTAAAACAGATAGGTGCATCTTTAATTTTTACGAGAACCACATCGCTGTCACAAAAACTTTCAGCTTTGGAAACTATTGCAACAGTGTTGCTGTCGAAATATGGAGATAAGAGGTTATTGGAAAATTCAATGGCGATAAGAGAATTTTCTTGTTCATGATGAATGCTTAACTTATATAAATTTATATTGGTTATTTTCCCTGAGATATAACTATCTAATTCATCATAACGGATTAGAGGGACTGATGAAATAACCTCTTCATTTTCTTTTGATTCAGATAATTTGTTGTCTGTAATTTCACCAACATTCACACCAAACACCTCTGCGATAGATGAAATAGTAGCAATAGTCGGGTTGCCGACACCACGCCTGAGACTGTTGATAGTGGCAATTCCCAGTCCTGTTAATTTACTTAGGGATTGAGAATCTATGTTATTTTTTTTCATCAGAAAATCAATGTTTTGTGAGATTTTTATCAACAAATCATCAGGATTGCTTGCTTTTATATTATTCGATTCTTGCATTATATAATCCATTTGATAATATATTGTCATTAACCTGAATTCATAATCTTATGTTATCTGTTGGTGTTTTGTAATACAAGGGCTTAGCATCAGGGAAATCCTCTATAGTTTGTGTGGTACACCAAGGAAGGAGGATAAAATAAGGAATCATGATTGGTTTAATTGTAAGATTTATGCCCGTTATGTCTCAATTTGTTACAGGTTGAGCGTAACGGGCAGATAACAATAATGTTCATCATAATATGGAGTATTGTGAGGTTTTTTCTATATAAAACCCGCTTAAACTATTAATTTATAATTATTGTTTTGTAGTGATTTATTTGAGGTGTTTTATTAATTTAATGATAATTATTAACCTGATAATAAATTAACTGATTTTAAAAATCATTTCGTGCACTCAATTAATTCTCCTAACGCCTAATATAGTATATTTTATACCCATCAATGCTGTTATTGTCATAAAACATGACTCTCATTTACCTACATATGCCGTAAATCTTGCTATTGATCTTGGTAATGCCCTGCTTTATGAAACCATCATTAATTTTATGGTTGATAATTATCAATAAAAATACATTAAATAAATTTACTTAAATAAAAAGACGTCAAGAAATATTATATTGATACAAGAGTGACAGTATTATTATCATTCGGTTTTTTCGTGATGTAACAACGGAATAACTACAACAATAAATGAATAAGAGTATGATTATAAAGAAGTGGTTATCGCCTGATTTTTAGTTTTATCACGAAGCCTGACTACTTGGGTTCGCCCCTATGATTACATCGGTGGTAACCCGCCAATGAATGAAATCGGCGTTATTGGTTCACCTGTAAATCTGTGGCCAACTTGTGTTGACCACGACATAAAAAATCGAGATTTTTATGAAATTCAAATCAAAAATAAAACCTTACCACTCGGCTGCGGGTGGTTGGGGTTCATTGGAGGCAACCACTCGCTTTGTTTTTGATAGCAAGCAAGCACTGAAGAATATGGTTAACCTGATGCGCATGAATAAGCCCAGAGGTTTTGATTGTCCCGGATGCGCATGGGGCGATGACAATAAAAGTTTGTTCAGTTTCTGCGAGAATGGTGCTAAAGCAGTGACTTGGGAAGCGACTCGTCGTCATGTTGATCGGGCGTTTTTCGCGACTCATAGTGTCAGTAAACTCTATCAACAAAGTGATTACTTCCTTGAATATCAAGGCAGGGTTGTTGAGCCGATGAGTTACAACCCGCAGACAGACCATTATGAACCGATTAGCTGGCATGAGGCTTTTACCCTGATTTCCAGCCACATTAAGGCAATGGGTAATCCCAATCAACTTGAACTTTATACCTCCGGTCGAGCCAGTAATGAGGCATCATGGCTTTATCAGCTGTTCGGTCGTGTATTGGGAACAAATAACTTCCCTGATTGTTCCAATATGTGCCATGAAGCCAGCGGTTACGGCATGTTGCAAAGTCTGGGGGTTGGGAAAGGCACTATTCGGCTGCAAGATTTTGATCACGCGGATGCTATTTTTGTATTCGGTCAGAACCCCGGAACGAACCATCCACGAATGTTGCATAGCCTGAGACATGCTGCTGAGCGTGGGGCACGCATTGTTACCTTTAATACTCTGCGAGAGCGCGGATTGGAACGTTTCGCTGATCCGCAAAAACCGCTTGAAGTGATAACGCCAATGGCGGGAGAAATTAGCCATCGTTACTACCAGCCAAAACTGGGTGGCGATATGGCGGCAGTTCGGGGAATTGTGAAGGCGCTTCTGGAGACGCATAACGCCCTATTAGTTGAGGGTAAATCGGGTATTTTTGATCTGGAATTCATTTCGGCCCATACCGATGGCGTGGATGCCTATTTACAAGAAGTGGCCGTGACTGAATGGTCATTTATTGAGAATCAATCTGGATTGACTGAAACACAATTGCGCGAAGCGGCGGCAATTTACCAGAGCGCAGAGCGCGTTATATGCACTTGGGCAATGGGCATAACCCAACATAAACACTCTTTGGTTACCGTCCGTGAAATCGTCAATCTTCAATTATTGTTTGGTCAGTTGGGTAAATCCGGTGCTGGGCTTTGTCCGGTACGTGGTCACAGTAATGTACAGGGCAACCGGACGATGGGAATTAATGAGAAACCCAGTAAGCTTTTTCTGGATAGCATGGCTGCCCACTTTGGATTCGAACCGCCTCGTGCCCACGGGCATAATGTTGTGGAAGCACTGAGAGCCATGTTGCGTGATGAAGCCAAGGTTCTGATTGCGTTAGGAGGAAACCTTGCGGCGGCGGCTCCGGATAGTCCACGTACAGAAGAAGCCCTTAAACATTGTGATTTAACCGTACACATCAGCACAAAATTAAACCGGAGCCATCTAGTTACCGGTAAGAAAGGCGCACTTATTCTGCCGACGCTGGGGCGTACCGAACGGGATATTCAGGCTACAGGTTCGCAGTTTGTGACGGTAGAAGACTCATTCAGCATGGTTCATGCGTCAGAAGGTGTGAATAAACCGCTATTTGATACTCAACGTTCTGAAACAGCAATTATTGCAGGAATTGCCAACGCGACAGTCGGCAATACAGAGACAATTAACTGGCTTGAGTTAGCGGGTGATTACAACAAAATCCGCGATCATATTGCGGCGACTATACCGGGGTTTGATGGTTTCAATAAAAAATGCGAACACCCCGGTGGCTTCTACCTCGGCAATTTTGCGGCTGAATTACGCTTTACTACACCGAGTAAAAAAGCTGAGTTCTGCCACGTACCACTGCCGAAAACCCTGTTTCCGCAAATTGAGGGGGCAGAAGTTCCTTTCACGTTGCAGACCTTACGTTCTCATGACCAATACAACACCACTATTTATGGTCTGGATGATCGGTATCGTGGGGTTTATGGCCAGAGGGAAGTGTTGTTCATGAATCCAGAAGATATCGTACAATCGGGCTATCAGGCTGGTGATCTGGTTGATATTGAAACGGTATGGAATGACGGCATTATGCGTAAAGTCTCCGGTTTCAAATTGGTTCCTTATACCATTCCACGGGGAAATCTGGCAGCTTACTACCCAGAAACCAATCCACTGGTTCCAATGGAAAGCATTGGGGAAGGCACAGGCACGCCGACTTCGAAATCTGTGCCAGTGAAATTATCCCTCACAGAACAGAGGCAGCCGGAACCTCAACGCCTCGTCTAAGGTGTTTAGATTTAGCAAAATCCGCCGTGAACCTCTTTACGGAGAGGAGTAGTCACTTAGCAGTAGGTTCAGTGTTAAGCGGAAAGTTATTTTCGATAATACTGGGCCATGCCAGTCAAACAAGCGAAAAACCAAAGTTGATTTGGACGGATGATCATGGTGAATACAATCCTTTATAATTATTAGCTAAAGAAATTATCCGGATAATATCGGATAAGAAAAATAGAAATCCTTATTGAAGAAAATAATACTATGATCAAGGAGAAAATGCCTTAATCATAATATTAATGGCTATCTGTTTTTCTTAACGTTCTATAATAACTTCTTCATTCAAAACCAAAGACAACAATGCCTGACGGGCGAAAATTCCGTTACCCGCCTGCTGAAAATAGTAAGCATACGGGGTTTTATCAACATCTACCGTGATTTCGTCAATACGTGGCAGAGGATGCAGAACTTTCAGGTTCTCTTTTACATTGACCAGATCTGCCGCGCGCAGGACGAACTGAGCTTTGATATTGGCATACTCGGAAGGATCAAGACGCTCTTTCTGAACGCGGGTCATGTACAGAATATCCAGTTCAGGCATCACATCTTCAAAGTTGTTGTGGAGGCTGTAGCTTACCTGTTTTTCTTCCAGCATATGCAGGATATAGCTTGGCATTGCCAGAGCATCCGGAGCGATAAAGCAGAAATGGTTGCCATTAAATTTCGCCAGGGCTTGGGTCAGCGAGTGTACGGTGCGACCATATTTCAAATCACCGACCATGGCGATTTTCAGGTTTTCCAGTCTGCCCTGAGTTTCCTGAATAGTGAACAGGTCGAGTAATGTCTGGGTTGGATGCTGGTTTGCGCCATCGCCGGCATTAATGACAGGGATATTGCCGGAAAATTCAGATGCCAGTCGCGCCGCCCCCTCTTGTGGATGACGCATAACAATCGCATCGGCATATTGGCTGATGATAGAAATGGTGTCAGCCAGCGTTTCTCCCTTTTTACCCAATGAAGTATTGCTGCTGTCGGCAAAGCCAACGACGGAAGCGCCGAGTCGCTGAATGGCGGTTTCAAAAGAGAGACGGGTACGTGTAGAGGCTTCAAAGAAGCAGCTTGCGATCACCTTGTGTTTCAGTAGCTCAGTCTGTGGTTTGGCTTTCAATGCAGCTGCCGTCTGCAATACCAATTCCAGATCTGTGCGGTTCAGATCATTAATTGAAATGATATGTTTGCGATATAACGGATTAGCCATGTTTACGTTCCTCTTTTATGATTTTTAGTCTGACTGGGCAGGTAAAAAAAAGCCCCTCAATTGAGGGGCTTTTTAAATGAATGTTCTGTTAAGCAATGGGAAAAACAATACGCTTACGCTGCCAGCAGGCAGGTTTTGGTTAGCTTGATGTTTTACGACTTCTACAGCGAAATCTTTCATGTTTTCTCCCGGCAAATCGTCGCGAATTATACTCACGATAGCATTCATCGCAAGGTTTGCCGGAAGAAATTTTTGTTTTAACTTTTTGCTGGCCTTAATGATTGAGATTATTCGTTTCTGTCACCCAAACTGACTGCCATCCTGTTGAGGGCATTCATCAGGGAAATAGCAGCCGTCAGGTCAACGATTTCTTTTTCGGTAAAGACATCATCAAGGCGGGCTTTGATCCCGTCCAGCACATTTTGCCTGGGATTAGTCGTCAGGGCTTCAGCCCACTCTAACGCTAGCTTTTCTTTTGGGCTATATATACTGGAATTGAACCACGCGGGTAATTTATCTAATTTTACTTGCTCGATACCATGATCTTTGCGGATTGCTTCGGCATGAAGGCGGCAACAATAAGCACAACCGTTAATTTGGGATATCCGTGTTTCTACTAAAAGAATAAGGGATTGATCCAGTGCAGAGGAGTGAACTTCTTCATAGCTTTTGTATAACGGATTAATAATTTTAGGTGAAACTTTGGCGTAGTTCATTTTTATCTCTCAGGTTTATTTTTTCTATTTCACGGCACTGCCACCCATTTTCTGGATCCCATCTTTAAACAGGGATTACGAGCAGGAACGCGGCATTACGTTCATTTATCGGCGGATAAATCCACGGCAACCAAAGTGGGTCAGCGTCATGGTAAAGTAGTTATTCTGACAATTGAAGCCCAGTTGATGTATGAGCATAGCTTCAAATTCCATCAGGCGGATAACGGAGTTTGGTTGACAAAAACCGTGCCAGTTGGATATATAAGTGTCATTTAGCATTCTCGATAATCGAGTTTTGACTCTGCTTTTGTTTTTTGGATATAAACATGACTGCTATGGATTCCCTGCTTGCATTTACTCTGGCGGCTACATTTCTCACATTGACACCCGGATTAGATACCGCATTAGTTTTGAGAACTGCAACGGCAGAAGGGGGTAAAAAAGCCTTTCAAGCCGCTCTTGGAATTAATGCGGGGTGCTTTATTTGGGGAGCAATGGTGGCTTTTGGTCTTGGTACATTGATCGCCGTATCAGAGCTGGCATTCAACATATTAAAATGGTGTGGTGCATTGTATTTATGCTGGCTGGGCATTCAAATGATTTGGCATCCTAAAAAAGATCTTGGGGGAGAAACATCTTCTTCTGTTAAAGACCAGAATTGGTTTATCAAAGGTATGTTGGGTAATGTACTGAATCCGAAAATGGGCGTGTTTTATGTTTCATTTTTGCCGCAGTTTATTCCACAAGGGCACTCACCCATTTTATGGACATTCAGTTTAGTGGCGATCCACGTATTGCTTGGCACGTTATGGTCATTGTCACTGATTTGTGCCACACGCTCTCTTTCCCATATATTACGCCGTGAAAATGTCATTAAATGGATGAATCGCGCAACAGGTGGGTTGTTTTTGCTTTTTGCGTTTAAATTGGTGCTGAGCAGTCGAAGATGATTTGGTAAGTGCGGGTTAATATAAGATGCATGGTCATAGCTCGTTTTCTGTCGGGATGAGACGAGGGAATATTTATCCCGAAACGCTTTCAAGACACCACAGAGAAAATTAAGGAAAAATAATATATTGTATGGGTGTCTTGAAAAGCTTAATTCTTAAGATCCTGTATGTAATGATTCATACATCAATCTATTATTGAGTCGATTCCAGAATAGGAAAATAGTGCGGGAGCTCCACCTGTATGAACAAAGAGCAATGGTTTCTGACTTTCAATGGTATTATTCAGGACATTATCAATTAATCCGGCCATAGCTTTTCCGGTATAGACGGGATCTAATAAAATGCCCTCTTTTTGTGCCAATAGCGTAATGGCATCAGACCCTTTTTTATTCGGCATGCCATACATGGGAGCAAAATAATTATCCCACAAAAGGATATCTGGGCAGGTTGTTTGACCTAAAAGCGAGCTTATTTCTTGCTGCAACTGACTGACTTTCGGTGCTTGCTCGGCTGTAACACGCGAGACGGTAACACCAATAACAGGTGTTTGTGGTAGTACGGATTGTAATCCAACAGCCAATCCTGCATGTGTTCCTGCGCTTCCGGAGGCGACAATAACGGCAGCAAATTCGACATCTTTTGGGCGCTGTTCGGCAATTTCTAATGCGCAACGCACATAACCCAATGAACCAAGGGCATTGGAACCGCCGACGGGAATAATATAAGTATCTTCGAGATTGAGCTGGTCAATCAATTCCTTCATTTGCACATTGGGATCGATCAACTCATCACACATGACACATTGGGTGTTGAATAATTCTGTCAGCAGTTTATTACCATTATTCAGGAAGTTACTATCTTGGCTTTGAATGGGATTTTCTAATAAGGCAACACACTTTAGTCCGTACTTTGCAGCAATAGCAGCTGTTTGCCGTACATGATTTGATTGAATTGCTCCAGCGGTAACAATAACTTTAGCCTTTTTTTGTAATGCGTCAGCAATAAGATATTCCAATTTACGTAATTTATTCCCACCCATCGCTAAGGGGGTTAAATCATCTCTCTTAATATAAACATCGCGCCCTAAATAGTGAGATAAATTTTCCAATTTATCCATCATGGTCTCAGTTTTTAGTAAATCAATACGATCAAATTTTGCTAAGTTTTTTTGTAAAGACATATTATCCCCGACGGATTGTGAGTTAATAAGTAAAGCCTAAGTAAAAATAGATTACGAGGGCGAAACTTGCGGTAACCAACGCATATGGCATTTGAGTTCGAATATGTTCAATATGGTTACAATCTGTTGCCATTGATGCAACGATAGCATCGCTGGAAATTGGCGATGTCATATCACCAAAGATAGATCCAGAAATTGCCGCACCAATCATATATTCAGGGGGCATACCAACTGAAATACCTAACTGTACTCCAATTGGGATCATAATTGCGAATGTACCCCATGAGGTGCCCGTTGCTAATGACATAATGGCACTAATCAGGAAAATAAAACCTATGGAAAAACCTGCTGGAATAATACCAGAAGTAATTTGTGCAATATAAGCACCGGTATTTAAATCAGCAGAAACACTACCCATTAAGAATGCCAATATCATGACAGAGCTTATTTTTATCATGCTGGCATAACCAATATAAAGCTCTTTAAAAAAGGTTTCGATAGTTAAAATACGGTGTGTTAAGAACCAAAAGAAAGACACTGTGGTTCCAAACATAACACTCCAGTAGATAGAGGTTGAACCGCTGCCCTTACTAAAATCACCATCACCTGTGATATAGAGAGCAATGGGGAGCATGAATACAGTCGATAAAATAGGAATAAAAAAGTTTAATGAAGTATGGCATTTGGGGTGTTCAATAATATCATCACTATCTTCACTGTGCTTGTTTTCAGTCTCATTATTTAAATGTTCATGCAAGGCCTGCATTTCCGCAGTTCTCATTGGTCCCCAGGACACACTAGAAAAAATATAAAATAAGACGGAAGCTAGCGATAACCAAGCCATAATATTATAAATCATAGAACCAGCTAGAATATCAAATGGCTCACCGTTGATTAACCCTCTAGAAACCTGTACACCGATGACACCCATCATTGCGGCTCCCCAACCATTAATCATGGCAGAAGAACAAACAGAAACACAGGATGTTTGAATAATGTAAGACATTTTTTCTGGTGGTATACCATAATTTTTGGCTAGTTTTTTTGTTGATGCTCCAGCGATTAATTGGTTAATTGAGCTTTCAATAAAGATTAATGATGTAATAATCATTGCCAAAAATTGAACAGATTTCTTATTTTCAATCAGTTGCGTCTTTTCCGTTAATAACCGGACTAAGGATCGTACGCCGCCTGTCACCACCACAAGCCGCATTATTCCACCAATCATTAACATAAAGATGATAGTTTTGGTATTACTGGGAGAGGTGAATGTATCAATAATACCTTCAATGGTTCCTTGTATACCTAAAATAAAATTATGGTCATTAATAACAGTAAATCCGACTAATATTCCGAGTAGTAATGATAAAATCACCTGGCGTGTAAATATAGCTAAAATAATTGTAACAACAGGAGTGATGATAGTCCAAATTCCGTAATCATTCATTTTTACTTACCTTGCTTTTTTTATTCTTTATATTAAGTAAATTCACTCTAATGCTTTTTTGAGGTCAGCTAATAAATCGTGAATATCTTCAATTCCTACTGATAAACGTAATACCGTATCATAAATACCAATCTCTTCCCGCGCTTTTTTTGTCATTGAGCCATGTGACATAGTTGCAGAATGGTTAATCATACTTTCTACGCCACCGAGAGATTCTGCCAAAACAAAATAGCGCAATTTACTTAAAAAGTTCTTTGTATCCTCCAGATCACCTTTTAGTTTGACTGTGACGACGGCACCGCCTGCACGCATTTGCTCCTGACAAATGGAATAGTGTGGGTGAGTGTTTAAGCCAGGATAATAGACTTGCTCAATTTTTGAATGAGATTTAAGAAAATTGGCGACTTCAAGTGCATTAGCACATTGCACTGACATTCGTAACGCTAATGTTTTTAATCCACGTAGTGCTAAATAAGCATCAAAGGGAGATGCAATGGCACCGATAGTTGTTTTTAAGAGATCTAATCTATTGGCTAGATCATTTCGGTGTGTAATAACCGCTCCTCCAATAAGATCTGAATGACCGCCAATATATTTACTTGTAGATAACATAGCGATATCTGCACCTAATTCGAGAGGTTTTTGATTCCATGCGGTTGCAAATGTATTGTCAACACAAGTTAATATATTGTAATTTTTCGCGAATGAACAAATACGTTTGATATCAACTAATTCTAATAATGGATTGGTTGGGCTTTCTATCCAAATTAAACGAGTATTATCTTTTATTTTGGCTTCAACTTCAGTGAGATTATTTAAGTCGATATAATCAAATTGATGACCATTATTTTCAATTGCTACCTGTTCAAATAAACGAAATGTGCCACCATAAACCCCTTTCATCGCAATAATATGGGATTCTTTGGGTAATAAGTTTAAAACTAAGGCAGCAGCTGCTACACCAGACGCAGTTGCAGTTGCGTAAATACCACTCTCTATTTCGGCTAATAATGTTTCATAGGCATGGCGAGTCGGGTTACTGCAACGGGAATAACAATACTCACCGTGTTCAGATAAATTTTTCTGTACAAAAGTACTGGCTGTTGTAATGGGTGGAAAAATAGCGTGGTTTTCTTTGTCTTGCTGTTTTCCACCGTGGATTAATGCCGTAGCTATATTTTTTATCATTTTTGCAGTCCTATAAATTAATTATCAATGTTCTTCAGGGATAAATATTGCACTATTGAAAAAGAATATGGCATAGGCAGATAAAAAAATTTTTCCAAAAAATAACTATATTTGTTTAATTAAGAGAATATTTTTTCTAAAATTTTTAATTTTTCATATAAATCAAATGGTTATGCGTATATGGTTTAATGTGATGATTATCAACTTATTGAAAAATTGTGCATGGTGATAAAGGCGGCAGAGTCACTTTCTGGTTTTTGACCGGAAGTAAGTGGGAGATATCTCCAATTCGCTTAAGAATACAGGATTCAAGTGAGTTGGAGATATTTGCATTTAATTTTTGCAGTATGAACGGGCACAATATGAATCAACAATTATAAAACTAGATTTTGCACCATTGTCGCCACCATTACCGCCTTAATGGTATGCATACGGTTCTCAGCCTGATCAAACACAATGCTGTGTTTCGATTCAAACACGCCATTGGTCACTTCCAACCCGCCATATAAATTGAATTCTTCTGCCAGTTGCTTGCCGAGCGTGGTTGCTTCATCATGAAAAGCAGGCAGGCAATGCAGGAATTTCACCTCTGGATTACCTGTCATTTCCACAACACCCATATTGACCTGATAGGGTTTCAGCAATGTAATGCGTTCTTGCCAGACTGATTTAGGCTCTCCCATTGATACCCAGACATCGGTATACAGAAAATCAGCTTCTTTTACACCTTGTGCAATATCTTCTGTCAGAGTGATCTGACCGCCAGTTTTTTCTGCCAGTTTTTGGCATCCTTCAACCAAATCTGCGTCTGGCCAGCACGCTTTTGGAGCGATTAAGCGGAGATCCATACCTGTTAATGCAGCTGCTTCAAGCATAGTATTGCCCATGTTGTTATGGGCATCGCCTAAATAGGCAAATTTGATTTCAGATAGCAGTTTTTGGCTGTGCTCCTGCATTGTGAGTAAATCAGCCAGAAGTTGGGTCGGGTGGAATTCATCGGTCAATCCATTCCAAACCGGAACACCTGCGTATTGCGCCAGCGTTTCGACGATTTGTTGCCCATAGCCACGATATTGTATTCCGTCATATAGACGGCCAAGCACCCGCGCAGTATCTTTGATGGATTCTTTGTGCCCGATTTGGCTGCCACTTGTGCCTAAATAGGTAACACTGGCTCCTTGATCATGAGCAGCGACTTCAAATGCACAGCGTGTACGGGTTGAGTCTTTTTCAAAAATAAGGGCTATATTTTTTCCTGCAAGTAAAGGAAGCTCTTGTCCTGATTTTTTATTCGTTTTTAATTTTTTGGCAAGTGTTAAAAGAGTATTAATTTCTACAGGAGTAATATCGAGCAATCTTAGTATTGATCGTTGAAAAAACGGATTCATTATGCATGGACTCCATGAGCGCAATATTGAATTTATATTCAATATATACCGATTAAAAATTCAATTGCAAGCCCTGACTTTGGTGTTTGTAATAGTGATGGTATTAAGACGGCTGATGAATCAGTAGATTATGGTTTGTATTTCTCTTTGGACAAAAGGGGATAGATATATCCTTTGTTTAGAAAAGATGGGAGAATGCAAAGCAGGACAGCCAACTGACGGAGGGGATTGGCATGGCAGACCCACATGCTTTAGAAGAACAGCGCGAAGAAACTCGTTTGATCATCGAAGAATTATTGGAAGATGGCAGCGATCCTGAAGCGCTTTATATTATTGAACACCACTTTTCGGCGGAAAACTTCGATCAACTGGAAAAAGCAGCACTCGAAGCATTTAAGTTAGGTTATGAAGTGACGGATGCGGAAGAGCTGGAAACAGAAGATGGTGTTGTTCTGATGTGTTGTGATGTGATCAGCGAAAGCCGACTGGAGGCTGACTTGATCAATACGCAGGTTGAACAACTGCTGGATCTGGTTGAAAAAATGGGTGTGAATTACGATGGTTGGGGAACGTATTTTGAAGATCCCAATGCATCGGATGATGAAGATGATAACGGTGATCTCTTCCCACCGGAAGAAGATCAGCCGAGACTTCACTAAGATGTTTCTAACATCACATTAAGACCGAATGCCCCACTTGAACTGTGGGGCTGATTTATTGAAGGTAATGGTTTGTTATAGTGGTTTTATCATTTTTACTTCACAATCGCTGTGAACAGTATTGCAAGTGCCTCATCAAGATAGCTGAAGCCCAATTTTTCATATAGGGCAATAGCTGCTTTCAAATTTTCCGTTGTTTCCAGATAACAGGCAATAAAAAAGTGCGTGATCGAACTCGATACATTGATAACCTGGCTGTCTGGTGCATTAACCTGATTTGACTTCAATTTGATCTGAATAGTGAAGCTGAAAATAATGTTCTAAAAACTCAATGGTGACTCTGATGCGAGCAGACATCGCCAGACGAGTGACATAAACCGCCCAGATGTTCGCGGATTGATAATATTCAGGCAGAATATGAACTAATGCGCCTGATTTGATATTTTCCCTGACATCCCAATAGGAACGTAAAGTAATACCATGCCCATCAAGGCACCACTGGTGGATAATTTCACCATGGTTGGACGACATAGGCCCGGTAACTTTCACGGATTGGTATCCCGCACTACTTTGTAACTGCCAGATGCCAAAAGGATGATCCCGCTCTTTGATGACCAGACAGGCGTGAGAGGGCAACTCATTCAGTGATTTTGGCACCGGATGACGAGCGAGATAAGAGGGCGCTGCGCATAGAATGCGACGATTGGATGCGAGCTTTCGTGCGATAAGATTATTATCAATATCATCGCCAACACGAATATCCAAATCAATGCCTTCTGTGACTAAATCAATAATACGATCTTCCACATCAAACCGGATCTCTAATTGGGGATAGGTTCGGAGGAGTGCAGATAGCGCAGGGGCCACGAATTGTCGTCCAAAGCCAAAACTACTGACAATCCTGATTGTTCCTTGAGGTTCTTGCCGAAGTTCAGAAAGCTCATCAAGCATCTGATTGACATCATTCAGAATACGTTGTGCCCATTCGTATATCCGCTCACCATCCTCCGTAATGGATACCCTGCGTGTCGTTCTGTGCAATAGGGTAACATTCAATACACTTTCTAATATTGCGATGCGTTTACTGATAAAAGCCGGAGAAACCCCCATTTCTTCCGCAGCAGCGGCAAAGCTTGCTCTCTTGGCGACTAAAAGGAAAACACGGAGATCCTGTAAAATAGGCAGATTATTCATATATCGTAAATTATGTTTCTACATTTTTTGGATTGAATACAATTCAGTCAATTATAAGATAGCTGAAAAGTCAATTTTGTATCCTGATAAATGAGAGATATCTAATGAAACAACC
Organism: Xenorhabdus sp. XBWT; assembly: GCF_059072735.1. Taxonomy (NCBI): domain Bacteria; kingdom Pseudomonadati; phylum Pseudomonadota; class Gammaproteobacteria; order Enterobacterales; family Morganellaceae; genus Xenorhabdus; species Xenorhabdus sp. XBWT. The sequence continues at coordinate 3,938,937 of NZ_CM180990.1, read as the reverse complement.
GTTCAAGATTGCGGCGATCCCCGGGGATGGAATTGGTCATGAAGTGCTTCCGGAAGGAATTAGAGTATTACAAACTGTGGCTGAAAAGTGGGATCTCCGTTTATCGTTTGACTATTTCGAATGGGCCAGCTGTGACTATTACCTTAAGCATGGAACCATGATGCCTGATGATTGGTTTAATCAGTTAATGGCGTTTGACGCGATCTATTTTGGTGCTGTAGGTTGGCCTGAAAAAGTGCCTGATCATATTTCGCTTTGGGGAGCACTACTTAAATTCCGCCGTGAATTTCAGCAGTATGTCAATTTACGTCCGGTACGTCTCTTACCGGGAGTGCCTTGTCCGTTAGCCAATAAAAAACCGGAAGATATCGATTTTTATGTCGTCAGGGAGAATACCGAAGGGGAATATTCAGCGATTGGTGGCCGTCTGCATGAAGGGACGGAGCATGAAGTGGTGATCCAGGAATCGGTTTTTACCCGCCGTGGTGTTGATCGTATATTGAAATATGCATTTGAATTTGCGCAAAGCCGCCCTCGTAAGCGACTGACATCCGCGACTAAATCAAATGGTATTGCGATCAGTATGCCTTACTGGGATGAGCGGGTTGAGGTGATGGCAAAACAATATCCGGAGATTAAATGGGATAAGCAGCATATTGATATTCTTTGTGCGCGATTTGTGTTGGATCCGGAACGGTTTGATGTCGTTGTCGCTTCCAACTTATTCGGCGATATTCTGTCTGATCTTGGTCCTGCCTGTACAGGAACCATCGGGCTTTCACCGTCTGCCAATTTGAATCCGGAAAGAAATTTCCCTTCCTTATTTGAACCTGTCCATGGATCAGCCCCCGATATTTATGGCAGAAATATTGCCAACCCAATCGCCATGATTTGGTCTGGTGCCATGATGCTCCAGTTTTTGGGCGAAAATGATGAACGTTACCAACATGCTCATGATGATATTTTATCTGCCATTGAAGCTGTGATAGCAGAAGGAACAGTGACGCCTGACATGAAAGGCAACGCATCAACACAGCAGGTCGGAGACGCCATTATTCGGCATTTGTCGTGAGTTGTGTATCTTCTCAAGAAACGTCCAGAGTCACTGTTGCCACAGTTTCACCGGGTGGATGGATTAAGAGTTGAAGACCGGACGCTTGAATAAGGTCTTTGTCATAATTTGATAATTCAAACTAAGGGCATAATTCATCGAATTATGCCCTATTCACTTTTATTGTGATTCTAACTCAAAAAATGAGGAGAATTAACGAAACGATTTAATTTCTTTCTGAACTCTCATCTGCATAATTCTTAACGAACATCACAAAACATTCATTACGATATGTGTTTTATCTATTTACTATTTGGTCAATTGTTTAAATTATGTATCAACACTATATTTGAATTGTTAATAAAAAGACGCAATAAGTGCCATTCTCCCTTATTGCATGTTTTCCTCTTGGTTGTGTCTATACCAACGTCATCATAACAACGATAACAGGCACTTTGCTTTTATCGCCCAAGCGCAAAACGGGTATAGATACAAAGTGATGAAATGGAGGGGTCATGTTGAGCAATACAAAGAAAGATATTTCTTTAATTACAATAAGTCTGGCTTGTATCGTTGTGATAGCAATAACACTCAGTTTATTTCCTGAAGAAACCAGTGTTATTGCTAATTCAATTTTTAATGGGCTGACTCGTTTACTGGGATCAACAATTCAAATATTAGTTCTTATCGCTTTGATGTTTGTACTTTATTTGGCGATAAGTAAATACGGCAATATTCGATTGGGTGAAGGGAAACCAAAATATGCCACAGTACCCTGGTTATTTATGTTTATTTGTGCAGGTCTGGGTTCCTCGACCTTATACTGGGGAGTCATGGAGTGGGCATATTATTATCAAATGCCGGGCCTGAATATTTCCCCTAAAACGCCCAAGGCGTTGGAATATAGTATCAGTTACTCTTTTTTTCATTGGGGTTTAAGTGCCTGGGCAACTTATGCACTCGCTTCACTGATTATGGCTTACCATTTTCATGTCAGAAAAAATAAAGGACTGAGCTTATCAGGGATTATTTCCGCGATTATAAAAATTAATCCCTATGGTTTTTGGGGACGCCTGATTGATATGACGTACTTAATCGCGACGGTGGGAGCATTAACTATTTCTTTAGTGGTGACTGCGGCCACATTAAGTGGCGGGCTTTCTTCACTCATCGGTACGCCTAATAATTTTACTGTTCAGGCTGGAATTACCCTATTGGCCGCTGTGATCTTTTGCCTGAGTTCTTATATCGGCATTGATAAAGGTATGCAGCGTTTAAGCCAAATGGTGGGATGGGGAGCATTGGGTTTTGCGTTGCTGGTACTGATCGTCGGGCCGACGGAATTTACCATTAACAATATGATTAATGCAGTTGGCCTGACAACCCAGAATTTTCTGCAAATGAGCTTATTTACCGATCCGATGGGTGACGGTCAATTCACACGTAGCTGGACGGTGTTCTACTGGTTATGGTGGGTTTCCTACACACCCGGTGTCGCGATGTTTGTGACCCGGGTTTCTCATGGGCGCAAAATTAAGGAAGTTATTTGGGCATTATTATTGGGGAGTACGTTTGGTTGCTGGTTCTTCTTTGGGGTATTGGAGAGCTACGCAATGCACCAATTTATTACCGGTGTTATCAATGTGCCTGAGATATTGAATACATTGGGCGGAGAAACAGCAGTTCACCAGCTATTGAGTGCGCTGCCATTAGGTCAATTCTTCCTTGCAGCTTATCTTTTTATCATGGTGATTTTCTTGGCTTCGCATATGGATGCGGTGGCCTATACCATGGCGGCAACCAGTACGCGTAATTTACAGGAAGGCCAAGATCCTTGCCGGAAATTGCGCCTTTTCTGGTGTGTCGTGATCACACTGATCCCGCTTTCCATTCTCTTTACGCAAGCCTCGCTGGAAACGATGAAAACCAGCGTAGTGCTTACTGCACTGCCTTTTTTAGTCATCTTATTAATTAAGACATACGGTTTTATCTGTTGGATAAAACAAGACTATGCACAGGTTCCTGCACATCTTATCCAAGACACCCATTTCACCGAATGATTAAGGAATTGATATGAGCATCCAAGACCCTTATTTTACGCTGCCCAGAAATTTTTGTGCGAATCCCGCAGAAGCGTACACCATGCCCGCACGTTTCTATACTTCTCAGGACGTCTTTGATTACGAAAAAGAAGCAATTTTTGCCAAGAGTTGGATTTGTGTTGCGCACAGAAGTGAGCTTGCCAATCCCAATGATTATGTCACGCGTGAAATTATTGGTGAGAGTGTTGTGATTGTCCGTGGGCGCGACAACGTATTACGTGCCTTTTTTAATGTCTGTCCTCATCGTGGTCACCAGCTATTGAAGGGTGAAGGCAAAGCGAAAAACGTCATCACTTGCCCCTATCATGCCTGGACATTCAAACTTGATGGTTCTTTAGCCCATGCGCGTAACTGTGAGAATGTGGCTAATTTCGACAAAGGATTAGCGCAATTAACGCCTGTGAAATTAGAAGAATATGCCGGGTTTGTTTTTATCAATATGGACATGAATGCAGGAACGGTCGAAGCGCAATTACCGGGATTAAGCACCAAAGTATTAGAAGCCTGCCCTGACGTTTATGATTTAAAATTGGCAGCGCGTTTCACGACAGCGACACTGGCTAACTGGAAAAGCATTGTTGATAACTATCTGGAATGCTACCACTGCGGCCCGGCACATCCGGGGTTTTCAACTTCTGTTCAGGTCGATCGCTATTGGCATACCATGTATGAGAAATGGTCATTGCAATTTGGTTATGCAATTCCTTCCGATCAATCTTTCAAGTTTGAAGGCGAATCTTCATTTCATGGCTTTTGGTTATGGCCTTGTACTATGTATAACGTTACGCCTGTTGAAGGCATGATGACGGTTATCTATGAATTTCCCGTGGATGCTGAGACAACACTGCAATATTACGATATTTACTTTACGAATGAAGATATTACAGAAGAACAGAAATCTTTGATCGAATGGTATCGTGACGTTTTTCGTCCGGAAGACCTGCGTTTGGTTGAAAGTGTTCAAAAGGGGCTGAAATCACGTGGCTATCGTGGTCAGGGACGCATCATGGCGGATAGTACAGGAAGTGGAATTAGCGAGCACGGAATTGCTTATTTTCACCACCTTATTGCTCAGACGTACCACGAATAAGATGAAATTGGGTAAGAAAGCGACTGTACGTAAACTGAGTTTTACGGGTTCCACTGAGGTCGGGCGTTTATTAATGCGGCAATGCTCGGACAGCATAAAAAAAGTCTCTTTAGAATTGGGAGGAAATGCACCTTTTATTGTCTTTGAAGATGCTGATATTGAAAAAGCGGTAGAGGGGGCGATTGCTGCCAAATTTCGTAATGCGGGACAGACCTGCGTTTGTGCAAATCGTTTGTATATTCACAGAGATATTTATCCGGCATTCAGTCAGCGTTTTGTGGAAGAAGTGCAAAAACTGAAAGTGGGTAATGGTTTTGATCAAGGAACACAAATAGGCCCGCTGATTAATGCTGAATCAGCGGATAAAGCCCAGTCCCTTTTAGATGATGCACTAAATAAGGGAGCATATTTATTATATGGCGGTAAGCGCCATGCTTTAGGAGATAATTTCTTTATACCTACTGTACTTGGTCATGTTGCTGAAAATAGCCGGGTATTAGAAGAAGAAATATTCGGATCTATTGCACCTTTGGTTATTTTTGATGATGAAGAGAGTGTTATCGCCTCTGCCAACAACACTATTTATGGGCTTGCTGCTTATTTTTATACTGAAAATCCACAACGTATTTGGCGTGTTTCAGAAAAATTAGACTATGGCATGGTAGGTATTAATACGGGGCTTATTTCCAATGAAGTCGCGCCATTTGGCGGAATAAAACAATCGGGTCTGGAGCGTGAAGGTTCGATCTACGGTATTGAAGATTATTTAGAGCTTAAATATCTCTGTCAGGGGCTTTAACGATCCCCATGAATTTCAAGTTGCCGCCAATAAAGTAGCAACTTGAAAGACGGCAGAGGCAATCATAATCAGGAATGGCTTATGTCTATATATCAGACGATTAGTGTGATTGTCAGTAATATTGAGGCTATCACGCCGAATATTAAGCGATTTACATTAATACCGGCTGAAAACACGCAATTGCCCTCGTTTACTGGCGGAAGTCACATTTTTGTCCAGATGCAGGATGGTGATAAACGTTACAGTAATGCGTATTCTTTATTAAGTTCGCCTTTTGATAAACATAGCTACCAGATTGCCATCAAGCGAGAAGAACAGTCCCGCGGTGGTTCTGCGTTTATGCACGATAAAGTGGCTATTGGCAATACACTCATTATCTCTGAACCAAATAATTTATTTGCATTAGTGCCTGAAGCGAAAAAACATATATTAATAGCGGGTGGGATCGGGATAACACCTTTTATGTCTCATCTGCATGAATTGAAACATCAGGATGCTGAGTATGAACTGCATTATTGCTACCGTAATTCCGATGACAATGCGTTTATGCAGGAGTTAATGGCCGCGGGATTTAAGGCGAAAATCGATTGTCATATTTCATCTGAAGGGACTCGTCTTGAACTTGATACACTTATTTCCCGATTACCGGAAGGAAGCTACGTTTATACCTGTGGTTCAAGCGCATTGAATAATGGGGTAAAACAAGCTGCACAAAATGCCGGATTTCCTGAGAGCCAATTGCATTTTGAGCAATTTACGGTTGAAGATAAAACGGGTGATGCGTTTACTGTTGTTCTGGCGAAATCTGGCATTGAACTGGAAGTTGATAGTGAATCGACAATTCTTCAGGTTATTGAAAGAAATAAAGCCGCACATGTTGAATGTATGTGCCGTGAAGGCGTATGCGGGACGTGTGAAACCATGATCTTGGAAGGAGAAGCGGATCACCGTGATCAATATTTTAGTGATGAAGAAAAGCAGAGTCAGACATCAATGCTGATTTGTTGCTCCAGAGCGAAAGGAAAACGACTGGTACTTGATTTGTGATTAAAGAATAAAAGTGGCTGGTGGATTGGACTCATCAGTGTCATTTTGCAGAAAGCCGCACCGCTTTATCATAAATCTGATGGCTTGCTATTTTCATAGCAAGCCATAGAGGTTATTTCCGATTGAGAAAATAGCAGATGAAGGTAAAGATTAATGCAAACCCAGACAAGAATAACGTCAGAGTTTGATAACCTTGCACCAATGTATTAAAACGCGCTAACAAGAAGACAGCAAACGCAATACCGCAAGCGACTCCTACATTATGAATTGTCCATGAGGTATCTCAATATCATTCTTTTCCAATTGACCGGCGAAAAATATAGGTAATGTCAACAGAACGATGCAATAGAAAAAAGCAAGGAAGAATGTTGCCAGTAGTGCTGAAACAAAATGTGTGTTGCGGAAAAAATGGAATTCAACGATTGGCTCTGGTGTTTTCAGCTCATACTTTATGAAGAGAAATAAAGCGATCATTGAAATGGATAATAAACTCCATTGTTGCTTGGTATTTCCATCCAAAGAGAAATAGCTGACTAAACTCATCAGAAAAATGATTAGGAAAATACAACCGAGTACATCCAATTTTTTCGCTTTTGGGGCTTTATATTCTGGCACAGACCAAGAACATAGAATAATACTAATTATGATAAACGGAATATTTATCAAGAAGGCGTAGCGCCAATTTACAATACCTGCAAATAACCCACCAATAATTGGTCCTATTGCCAGACCAAGCCCATTGATGCCAAATAGGATACCAAGTGCTTTTCCTTGTTCATTTTCATCAAGTAAATAGGAAATAATGGCACCTGAAACAGTATAGAGAATGGCACAACCAATACCTTGGATGAATCTAAACGCTGTCATAGCGGTAAAGTTTGTTGCAAGGCCAACAAATAATGATGCGGCTCCAAATAGAAGTAATCCCCACATCAATATTTTTTTACGTCCACGGCTGTCAGCTAATGTTCCTGCGGGAACCATAAAAGCCGAGAGAGCAATCATAAATACAGAAGTCACCCACTGTGTTTCTCTCAACGGGGTATTAAATTCACGCCCAATGGCAGGAATAATCGTATTCACCACAGTGAGATCTATACACCCAAGGAAACTTGCGATACATATTCCGGCTAATCCAGCATATTTTCGAGTTGTCGTTACAGATTCACTCATTCGCTAATTCCTTTTGCTCTATCGATAGCTTCATGTTGAACAAAATTAGGTATTATTATAGCTAATGAATCACCAGTGCAGAGTGCATGAAAATGATGACATTTTAAGGATTTTACATCAATTTCTATTATTTTATTCATATCATATCATTATTTAAGGTGGGGATATTATATCCATAAAATATAATTTTAACTAAATAAAAAATAATTATTAGTTCGTCGGGTTTTATTCTTAAAATAACTGGATAAAAACAACGTTATTTAAAATTAATAGGCTAGTTGAATTCTATTGTTATATTAATGGATTATCAATGCTGAAAGTATTTTGTTTTTTCTGTGTCGTAATTACTTTATAAGATGATTTCTCAATTAAATCTATTTATTTCAAATAAATAGATTTATAAAGGTATTGTTTAGCTACTTACTGAAGTAAATAAAGTCGGGGATGTTCACAAGCAACATTTTGGCTGCTTTTTCTTCTATTTTGGCTTGACTTTCTGGGCTACGTTTTGCTATCAGTTCTTTTAAAGTAGCCATGTCATTTATCCAAATTGTTTAGATGGATTCTGAATTGTTTGTCAGCAACCTCAATCATATCCCGATAGAATGACTTTTGATTTCTCCCTGCTTTATTTCCTGCACAAAAAACAAAAGCCTGACGTTCTGGATCAAATGAGAAAAATGCCCGGATTGTTCGAGTATATAGACTACAATCTATAGATATGTAGTCTATATATTATAAATTGAAAGTTGTTTTTACTTAGAAATATCCACGCCAAAATACTTCTCGGAGATGCGGGCATAGGTGCCGTCATCTTTCATTTCTTGCAGGGCTTTATTGATAGCCTCTACCAATTCAGCATCTCCTTTGCGCACCAGTACAGCCGATTTACTGGCATCTGCTTGCTGAGCGACGATTTTCACGGGGGCATCAGGGCGCTGTTTTTTGAAGTCGAGGAATGACAGGCGATCATTCAATGTGGCGTCAGCGCGTCCGGTAACGACCAGATCAATTGCTTGATTAAACCCATCTGTACTGACTAAATTAGCGCCGTAAGAAGTTGCCAATTGTCCGTAGTTACTGGTCAGGGATTGGGCTGAGCGTTTCCCTTTAATATCCGCGAAGGTCTTAATCGCATCGTTATTATTACGGGTGATCAACGCCACTTGAGAGGTTGTGTAAGGAATAGAAAAACTGTATTTCGCCGCGCGTTCCGGGGTTACGCCTACTTGGTTGATCACAGCATCAAAACGTTTTGCATCCAGCCCTGCGATTAATCCATCCCATTTTACTTCCATAAATACAGGTTTGACGTTCAGACGCTTAGCGATCTCCTGTGCAATATCCACATCAAAGCCGGTCAGTTTGTTACTGGTATCGTGATAGGTAAAAGGAGGGTAAGTCCCTTCCGTACCAATCTTAAAGACGCCGGAGGCTTTTATAGCGTCAAAATCCTTGCCGGCATAGCTTGGAGTAGAAATAGCCAGGGCAGTCGCGCCTGCGAGTAACAGACTTAAAAGTTTTTTCGCTATGTTTTTCCGCATAAATTGTGTTTCTCCGCATAAATAATGTTGCTGATATTAAACGTGACTGCTTGCTATATTTCCCAATCCGGTAAGGTTTCTGTCAGGGTTGAGATAAATTCGACAGTACGCACCTTATTGGGACGAGTGAAGATAGTTTTTGCCGGGCCGGATTCAATAATCTCACCGGATTCCAGAAAGACGACATCATGGGCAAGATTAGCCGCCAATCGTAAATCATGCGTTGCCATTAACATGGTTGTGCCTTCTTCGGCCAAATGTTTCAAAACCGAAACCACTTCTTTGGATAATTCAGGATCAAGTGCTGAAGTCGGTTCATCACATAACAGTACCTTGGGTGATGGCGCCATTGCTCTGGCGATGGCCACGCGTTGTTGCTGACCGCCCGATAGTGTGCTTGGCCAAACATCGGTTTTGTGGGACATATCGACTTTTTTCAGCAATTCCATAGCGCGCACCCTGGCGTGTTCACGTGGCCATTTCTGTACCCAAATCAGCCCTTCCATAATGTTTTCAATTACTGTTAGATGCGGGAAAAGCTGGAAGTTCTGGAATACCATGCCCGTTTGCAGGCTAAAGCGCTGGATTTCACGATGTGGCAGCCGCTCCTTACCATTAAACATAATTTTTTCTTTGCCAAGCTCCAGCTTACCCGCCTGCGGGATTTCCAACAGATTAATGCAACGCAGCAAAGTACTTTTACCACTACCGGAAGGACCAATCAGTGCTGTCAGACTGCCTTCCTTAATTGTCAGTCTGATGTTTTTCAGCACTTTTTGCCCGTCGAAACTTTTTTCAATGTTGGTGAGCTGAATCATCTTTGACTTCCTTATTGTTATTTTGCTGGGCGAATTTCTTTTCCAACCGGACTTGCAGCGCGGACAACACCGAACTCAGGAGCAGATAGAGAATAGCCGCTTCGGTATACAAAATAAGTGGTTGATAAGTGACAGCGGCAATGCGCTGTGCCGCCAGAAACATTTCTGGCACGGTAATGACGGAAGCCAGAGAAGTATCTTTGACCAGCGAAATAAAGGTATTGGACAAAGGAGGAATAGAAACCCGAGCTGCTTGTGGCAGAACAATCCGACGCAGTGATTGCCACCAACTCATGCCGATAGAGTGGGAGGCTTCCCATTGTCCTTTGGGAACAGAAATCAACGCGGCGCGGATCACTTCGGAAGTATAAGCACCGACATTCAGGGTAAAACCGATAACGGCAGAGGTGAATGCTTCTAAAGTAATGCCCACGCTGGGCAGGGCGTAGAAAATCAAAAATAGTTGCACCAACAACGGTGTGCCGCGAACCAGCCAGACATAAAACCGCACTACTGCAACCAGAGGCTTAGGACCATATAGCCTGATTAAAGCAACGATAAACCCCAACGAGATCCCAAGTGCGAATGTAATTAGAGTGAGGGGAATGGTGAATGTCAGGCCAGCGTAAAGCATCGGCCACAGGGAATCCAGCGCTAAACTGAGCCATGATGGGATCATAGAACCTTCCTAATCGATTGATATCAAGAATATGTTTATTTTTTATTGGGTTGTTTTAATGATGATATGGCAAGAAAAGGTGAACGCTATATACAAGAAAGTTATAGCTTAGAACTTTAGGTAGATTTGGTTATATTGATAAATGTGGTAAGAAATAGAATTATAATAAATAACAATGTTATTTTTATTCTAAATGTATATTTAAAATAAATAAATAAATAAATAAATAAATAAATAAATAAATAAATAAATAAATAAATAAATTTATTTATTTATTTATTATCTTTTAATTATCTCTTAATAAGTTTCATTATAGAAGTAAATTGATAAATCAACGTGAGTTATAATGGTATGTCTAATTGTTAATTTAGGGCATTTTATCGGAGTAATCTTAAATATATTATAAATGGTTAGTAAAATCAGAAAATTAGAGATGACAGAGAAGATATAATGATAGGGCTAATTTGATAAACTCATTGGAATATAAAATCTATATATAAAAAATATTGCCTTCTATTTTAATTTAATATTTACTTCCTAAACTCCTTTCTTTTAAAGAAACCATGATGTGATCATCTGAGCTTTATTACTTAAATGTCAACATCTATAAAGACTACTTATTAATCCATGGGATAATATCAGTTATTGTGCTGTATGAGATTAATTTTTGGGTTTTTAAAATTATAAATAATATCTATTTAATTTATTTATATAATCAATAAATCTGTAAATGAATGGAGGATTTTTAATCTTTATTTATAACGACTCATATCCGTAGAAAACAATCTCCTTGAAGTAAATATATCTTTTTTATTTTGTTTGGATGATTTTCTTGGTAAATGAATTTATGTTTTTATATTGTGGTGAGAAAATGAAAATTTTGTTTTTTAAAATAACTATCTTGGTAGTATTAATTAATAATATATCAGTGGCTTTGGCGAATTTAAATAGTGATAATACAATAACATTAGAAGGTACAAATATTTCTTCGTCAGATTCAAAAATATACACTCTTGAACCAATAGGGTCTTCAAATATTTGCTTTACAAATGAACCGGGGGGTTGTAAGACTCTCAATTCTTTAGCTCTCGGGACATCAACTATAGGGCTTTTTGCCTCTAATAGTGTCGCGTTGGGTCGTTCAGTGATTGAAAAAAATACTAATCACAGTATTGCTATGGGGAAATCATTTATTGGAAGGAATTCTCCTCACAGTATTGCTATGGGCGAATCTCATATTTCTTATAATGCAGCATTTAGTGTTGCTCTGGCAAAAGGTAGAGTGACTAAAAAACAAGGTATTGCAATAGGTCTTGATTCTAAATCTGAACATGAGAATGCGGCTGCTATAGGAGCATATGCCAAAACAGACAGAGAAGATAGTGTCTCATTTGGTGATGAGAATGACCCAGATAAAAATAAACAGCTAACAAATATTGCGAATGGTACTAAAGATCAGGATGCGGCCACTTATGGCCAGCTGAAGAATCTGGAAACTTCAACTCAATTGGCAATGAAATCAATAAAAGCAGCGGCTACAAGTTCAGTGATAAATGCTAAAGCGTCGGAATTGGCGGCATCACAGTCAGCGACAGATGCGAAGGTCTCGCAACGGGCGGCAGTGCAATCTGCGACAGATGCCAAGGTCTCGCAACAGGCGGCAACGCAGTCAGCGACAGATGCCAAGGTCTCGCAACGGGCGGCAGCGCAGTCAGCGACAGATGCGAAAGCATCGCAACTGACGGCCGCAAAGTCAGCTCAAGAAGCTAAGACAGCAAAACAGGAGGCAGTGACATCCGCACAATCAGCGAAGATATCTGCAACAGTAGCAGACAATTCAGCAACAACCGCAGAAAAAAATGCAAATATAGCTGAAAATGCAGCAGATAGAGCTGAAAAAACCGCAACAGAGATGGATAAAAAAATTAACTTATCTGCGCAAAAAGCAAGCAAAGAGTCAGTTAAAGACGTAAAAGAAAAAATGGAACAATTAGATAAAAAAGTAGAAGAGAAGACAAAGCAGGTAGAAAAGAAAATCGATAATAAAGCCAATGAATTGTATAAATACGCTAAGGATTTAGACGCAAAATCTGAAGGTTACTATATTAACTCTGAAAAACGCTTTAACGCATTGGAAGCTGAAATTCGTCAAAGTGTTCATCAATTAGATATTAAAATTAATCGGGTAGAGAAACGCGCTAATGCCGGTATTGCCAGTGTTGCCGCAATGACCAATATCCCTTTCAGTAATTCCAATCGTTTTAGTGTTGGTGTTGGATTGGGACAATATCATAATGGGAGTGCGATTGCAGTTGGTGCTCAGGCTAAACTAACTGAAAATGTAAATATTAAGGCTTCTACAAGCTGGAATAATGCTGAAGGTGCGGTAATGGGGGCAGGGGTTGCAGTTGGTTGGTAATATACATGTAAGATAACCACTGAGCAGGCGCCGATGGCGCCTGATTTTTTTGCCTGATTAAAAGCGATATTGAACGCCGGCCGAAATAGTATAGCTAGTATTGCTCATACCTCCGACATTGTTATAGGTATCGGAACGACGGTTGCTATGATCAGTAACGTTTAAATCTCCCTTTTTATTATTGGCAAATTTATTCCAACTCAGTTCACCGAATACTTTTACACTCGGAGTAATATAATATCCGGCATCAACGGCAATAGAATAATAACGTGATTTGTTGATTTTTGCTTTGTAAGTTTCATTACGCAGGATATGTTCATCAGTGTCTCTTGCCTGAATCCATGGGCTGAATTTCAGCAACGCATTAAACTCAAAGTTCTGATAACGATATTGTCCGGCCAGCCCCATATAGGGTGTGCTGAATTTCTGTTTGTAAGTGATTACGGGTTTGTTTTCGAATTCAGAGGATTTATTTTGATAAATTGCTCGTCCTCCTTTTGCCACCCAACTGAATTTAGTTTGTTGATAACCAAGAACACCACCGAGCTTGTAATTTGGCTGTTTCAGTATCCAACCTTTTAAATTAATATCAAATTCGCTGGCACTGTTCAGTTTGGTGTTTTCGTGATGCGAGTAGTGAGTCCATTTAGATTGATTGGGGTTTGTCCAATCATAATCGTCCATTTTTCCGCTGTTGGATGGTGATGCGAACCAGCCGCGTGTGTTCAGGGTTAAATATGGCAGAGCGTCCCAGAATAGCTCACCTTTAATAATTGCAGTATGCTTAATTTTCCAATTCAATTCACTGTTCCTATGCCCTGTGTTTGGATCATAGATATATTCATCTGACTGACCTGAAAGTACACCCAATGAAGCATTGGCTGATATACTGCTTGAGTTAAAATTAATCGGGCTGGCATTTGCTGCTTGGGTGGCAGTCAATCCAATAATACTTAAAGTAATTAAGTTAATTTTCATTAATAATATTTCCTATATTGTGAATATAACAATCATTTCCCATATCAATATCCAGTCATTCATATATTGAATATGGAGAAATTAAATGATTATTTAATCATTTTTTTGAGTGCTGTTTTGTCTACTAAATATGTTATGAGATTCTTTTTTATCTCGTATTACTTCCAATAAAATCCAGTTATTTCATACTGTTAATAATGGGTTCGGTTGCTGATTTTCACTATAAATATTACTTTATTATCACAGTTTGTTGGTATGTTCCATTCTAATAAATAAAAGAATAGAGAGGGTTTCACTGTTTTATTTGTTTATAATATTGTAATTATTTTTTATATTTGTATAACTGATGGTTTGTTTTTAAATTCAGTAATAACAAATATGTTCGGTTTTTGTGGTGTTATTGATAGGTTTTATGAACAGGCGAGAAAACAGCAAGATTGTGCTTTCAGAATATAATCTAAGAGCCTGCTCTGTAAGGCTCTTTTTCTAATTATTCAGCATTTTCTTCAGAGAAATATCTATCCCAAATTTTCTGATAAGTCCCATCTGCTTTTATTTCAGTAATAGCTTTATCTACTGCGGCTTTTAATTCAGTATCATTTTTACGGAGCAGTACAGCGGTTTGTGATGCCTGAGTATCAACGGCAACAATTTTTACCGGCGCATCCGGACGATGTTTTTTGTAATCGAGATAAGAAAGTTTATCGTTGATTGTTGCATCTGCACGGCCTGTGCTCACCAGATCGACTTCCTGATTAAAACCATTGGTGCCAATAATGTCTGCACCGTAATGTCTGGCGATCTGGGCAAAATTATTGGTCAGGGTGTGCGCTGATCTTTTCCCTTTTAGATCGCTGAACCTTTTAATATCGTTGTTATCTGTGCGGGTAATCAGTACCGCTTCTGAAATAACATAGGGCAGGGAGAAGCTGTACTTTTTTTCACGCTCCGGCGTAATGGCGATTTGGTTCACTACCGCATCGGAACGTCCGGCATCAAGGCCACCAATCAAACCATCCCATTTACCTTCAATAAATTCAGGCTTCACTTTCATGCGCAGTGTGATTTCACGGCCGATTTCTACGTCGAATCCGGTCAATTTTCCGGAAGCATCATGATAACTGAATGGAGCATAAGCACCTTCTGTTCCAATTTTGAATATTCCTGTGGATTGGATCTTATCAAGAGTAGATCGTGCATATGCGGGATAAGGGAGACCAAACTGCACAATACCTGCTAATAAGATTGTTAGTATGGTTTTCATTCTATTTCTCCGAGAGGAAATGCTTATATTTAAAATGACTCTCACTATACGAGAATATCAAAAACCTTATATATAAAATAAAGTTATATCATATTGGAACTATTACATACAATTGATTACCATAAATTATATTTATTATTAATCAAGTCATATTAACCAAGAGAAATACTCCATAAATATTCTTGAAGTCATTGCTATGATATAGGGTCTGTTATATCTTCATTTTTTCTGTATGAGCGCCCGATATTCTATTTATTGTTACGCAATTTAAAATATAACGCTAAATATAGGAGCCAAGTGTTGAATCCGTTCTTTAGAAAAGGCATGGTTCATTCTTTACCTGTCTGTATCTCGTTTTTCCTTATTTTCACTTCGATTGGTGCACTTTATCAGAGTCATGGTGTTCCATTAATGGAAACATTGGTTGGCTCATTGTTAATCTATGCTGCACCGTTACAAGTGGCTGCGGTAGGTTATCTGGCTGATGGTGCGGTACTTTCTGTTATTATTCTGGCCTTGCTGATCAATTTTCGTTTTTTTCTAATGGCAATGGTAATGTCGCAATATTTTCATGGTATTCCAAAACGAAATGTTTTGCTGTCGATGTTGGGATTCTGTACCAGTACTTATACGGTGACGCATTCACATATCTCTGCGGAAAGTATCACAGATGGGAAATCCCAGTTCCATTTTTATCTGGGTGTCGCAATACCCTGTTTTTTCATTACTTTTTGTGCTACGTTGTTAGGATATATTTCAGCAGAACATCTGAATTATAAATCTGTTTCGCTGTTTTTAGTGATGCTGGTTCCCATACACTTCGCTTCTTTGACTGCCAAGAGTTCCGGTAAGAATATGTCTGTATTGGCTACCATAATAGGAGGAGTATGTGCACCGTTATTGAATGAAATAAATATGACACTCATGGAATTGATTATTCCTGTTTTATGTGGGTTCGTGATTGCACTTATGGAGCAGAAAACCAGAAAGGATTATAAGCCATGATGTTGCTGATCGTATTAATGGGATTGATCAGTTTTGTATTAAGGGTCGCTCCTTTTCTGATAAATAACCGATTATTTAAGGAAAAGAGTTTACTGATCACTGCGCTGGATTATGCCATCTGTTTTATTCTGGGAACCATTATCGTCAATATTTCCCTGAATAATTTATCCCTGAGTGAATTAATAGAGCAATTTGATATTCAATATGCACTCGCATTGTCCACTGTCGTATTGGCTTATTTTATCAGTAAATATACTCATTCCATGTTGAAAAGCTTGGGGTTTTCTTTGACATTTTTTATTTTGATATGCTGGCTGTTAAGCTGACAATTATGTGGCATGCAAAATATCGCATGAAAAAAGCCACTGCTAGTGCAGTGGCTTATGTAATAAATATCAATTAAACAAAATTACAGGGCAGCGATAGTTTCTTTCTGCGCCAATAATTTTTCTTTCGCGGCGTTGTTAGTTACCAGACGCTCACGCTCTTTTGCAACAACAGCTTCTGGCGCACGGCTGACAAAGCCTTCGTTAGCCAGTTTGCCTTCAATGCTGCTGATCTCTTTATCCAGCTTCTCGATTTCTTTATCCAGACGCGCCAGTTCTGCCTCTTTATCTACCAAGCCTGCCATTGGGATCAGCACTTCTGCACCATTGATCAATTTGGTGACAGAAACAGGGGCGTCTTCTCCTGCCGCCAATATGATAACAGAAGAAAGACGGCCCATTGCCTGAATGAAGTTGAGGTTTTCAGTGACGCGGCGTTGTGCATCGTCATTGGCATCACGCAGCAGAACTTCCAGCGGTTTACTTGGCGCGATGTTCATTTCTGCACGAATGTTGCGTACTGCAATAATTGCCTCTTTGATCCATTCCAGATCGTTCAGTGTCAGTTCATCTACTTTCTCCTGATCGAATTCAGGGAAAGATTGCAGCATGATGGTATCCGCATCAATGCCTTTGACGACTTTCACGCGCTGCCAGATAGTTTCGGTGATGAATGGAATGATGGGGTGTGCCAGACGCAGCAAACCTTCCAAAACTTCAACTAAAGTATGGCGGGCTGCGCGGACTTCCGCTTCCGAACCTTTATTGATAGCGGGTTTGGACAATTCCAGATACCAGTCACAGAATTGGTTCCACGTGAATTCGTAAAGAATGTTCGCGGCGATGTCGAAACGGTAAGTATCCAGCGCTTCACGATAGGTTTTAACGGTCTGGTTGAACTCTGCCAGAATCCAGCGATCTGCCAGTGACAGCGACATTTCGCCTCCGTTTTGGCCGCAGTCCTGCCCTTCGGTGTTCATCAGCACGAAACGGCTGGCGTTCCACAGTTTATTACAGAAGTTGCGATAACCTTGCAGGCGCTTCATGTCCCAGTTGATATCACGACCGGTGGATGCCAGCGCTGCCAGTGTGAAACGCAGGGCGTCAGTACCGTGGGCTTCAATACCTTCAGGGAACTGCTTTTCAGTGCGCTTGCAGATTTTCTCAGCCAGTTGTGGCTGCATCATGTTTCCGGTACGTTTTTCCAGTAGATTTTCCAGTGAGATACCGTCAATCATATCCAGCGGGTCGATAACGTTCCCTTTGGATTTCGACATTTTCTGACCTTCGTCATCGCGGATCAGTCCTGTCATGTAGACTGTTTTGAATGGTACTTGTGGCTTGCCGTTTTCATCTTTGATGAAATGCATGGTCATCATGATCATGCGGGCTATCCAGAAGAAGATAATATCGAAGCCACTGACCAGCACATTGGTCGGATGGAAGGTTTTCAAGGCTTCAGTCTGCTCAGGCCAGCCGAGCGTGGAGAATGTCCATAGACCGGAGGAGAACCAGGTATCCAGCACATCTTCGTCCTGAGTCAGAACGATGTCTGAACCAAGGTTGTTTTCACAGCGGACTTCTTCTTCATCGCGGCCGACATAGACATTGCCTTGCGCGTCATACCAAGCCGGAATACGGTGGCCCCACCACAATTGGCGGGAGATACACCAATCCTGAATATCACGCATCCAAGAGTAATACATGTTTTCGTACTGCTTTGGTACAAACTGGATATCACCGTTTTCAACCGCTTCGATCGCTACTTTTGCCAGTGGTGCGGTGCGGACGTACCACTGATCGGTCAGCATCGGTTCGATAACCACGCCGCCACGGTCGCCGTAAGGTACGGTCAGGTCATGTGGTTTGATCTCAACCAGCAGACCCTGTTTTTCGAATTCTGCCACAATCGCTTTACGGGCAGCGAAACGTTCCATACCACGGTATTCAGCAGGAATTTCAGTGGAGTAGAAGTCAGAAACTTCACCGTTGGTGTCGAAGACTTCTGCCGCTTCACGAATATCGCCATCAAAGCTCAGAATATTGATCATTGGCAGGCTGTGGCGTTTACCGACTTCATAGTCATTGAAATCGTGGGCCGGGGTGATTTTCACACAGCCGGTGCCTTTTTCCATGTCTGCGTGCTCATCGCCCAGAATAGGAATGCGTCGGTTTACCAGAGGCAGCAAGATCTCTTTGCCAATCAGATCCTTGTAGCGTGGATCTTCCGGGTTAACGGCAACACCGGTATCACCCAGCATGGTTTCCGGGCGTGTTGTGGCAACAATCAGGTAATCCTTACCCTCAGCGGTTGTCGCGCCGTCAGCCAGCGGGTAGCGCAGATGCCACATGGAACCTTTAACTTCACGGTTTTCAACTTCCAGATCAGAAATTGCAGTGCGCAGTTTAGGATCCCAGTTTACAAGGCGTTTGCCACGGTAAATCAGATCTTCTTGATACAGGCGAACGAAAGCCTCTTTTACGGCTTTGGACAGGCCTTCATCCATGGTGAAGCGTTCACGCTCCCAATCCACGGAGTTACCCAGACGGCGCATCTGGTTGGAGATATTGCCACCCGATTCCGCTTTCCACTGCCATATCTTGTCGATAAAGGCTTCACGCCCATAATCGTGACGGGTTTTGCCTTCTTCTGCTGCGATCTTGCGCTCAACAACCATTTGTGTCGCAATACCCGCGTGGTCAGTCCCTGATTGCCACAGGGTATTTTTACCCTGCATGCGCTGGTAACGCACCATGGTATCCATGATAGTCTGCTGGAATGCGTGCCCCATGTGCAGGTTGCCGGTGACGTTTGGCGGTGGAATGACGATGCAGAAACTTTCACGGCTGCTATCACCATTAGGCTTGAAATAACCGCTTTTTTCCCAGTGGTTATAAAGAGGTTGCTCTATCTCTGTCGGGTTGTACGTTTTATCGAGAGATGGCTCAGATTGCGTTTGGTTTGCGGGTGTCTTTTCCATTGTGTCTTGATATTTAATAGGTTGGCGGGGTTGCCATGGTCAAATTAAAGCCGACGCTACGATAGGATTTATATCGTTCGCGCGCTAACTGTTTCAGATTTTCATCAATAGGAACGAAGTCTATCACTTCATGGAAAGCTGTGGCAAAGTCTGCAAAGTGAGGGAGCAGTGTCACCAGCACATCGCGGGGAGCATTGCTTCTTTTTTGTGGCCAGCACAATTCTACAGGAGCGCCGTAACGAGGGCCTTCTCCGGCAAGATTGTGCGGTACAAATTGATTCGGCTCCCGTTGCCATAATGCTTCGTCCAGTTTTTCGGCCTGTTGCTGGTTTTCACAAGCAATCAGAACCCGTTTTCCTGCACGCCATTGGTCAGCGGCAAGCTGACATGCCAGCCATTCATGCGGTTGTAAATCGTCAGAAAACGATGATTGTTCCGGTAACCGCTTTTCCGGTGGTAGCTTTTCTAACAAATAGAAGGTGGCGTTTTTCATAGTTTCTTGGTTACAAGATTATGGGAAACCGTGACGGAAAAGGGTACTGCGTCTGCAATACCCTTAATTCCGTTTATTCCCTGAATACCTTTGATGCCACATTTTTATCGAATATCTTGAAATTATCGAAAAATATGTGAAGCAGGAGCATTAATCATCAGAATTCAAACCCGAACGATTTAACAGGAATTGTGACAGGAGTGCAACCGGACGACCTGTTGCACCTTTCGCCTTACCTGAACGCCATGCTGTACCGGCAACATCCAGATGCGCCCAGTTGTATTTGGTCGCAAAGCGGGCCAGGAAAGCACCTGCGGTAATGGCACCGCCTGAACGTCCGCACGAGTTCACCATATCCGCAAAATTGGATTCCAACTGTTCGGTATATTCATCACCGAGCGGCAGGCGCCATGCACGATCCCCTGCTTGTTCTGATGCATTCAGCAGTTCGTGTGCCAGTGGGTTATGGTTAGACATCAAACCCGTGTAATGACCACCCAGTGCAATGACACAAGCACCTGTCAGGGTTGCGACATCAATAACCAATTCCGGCTCAAAACGCTCAACATAAGTCAACGCGTCACACAGTACCAAGCGGCCTTCCGCATCCGTATTTGTCACTTCAACGGTCTGACCGGACATGGTGGTTAAAATATCGCCCGGACGATAAGCCCGTCCACCCGGCATATTTTCGCAGCCAGCCAGAACACCGATGACATTGATTGGCAGTTGCAGTTCGGCAACAACGCGCATAACGCCGTAAACCGAAGCCGCGCCGCACATATCATATTTCATCTCATCCATGCCTTCGGATGGCTTGATAGAGATACCGCCGGAGTCGAAAGTCAGCCCCTTGCCCACCAGTACGATAGGTTTTGCATTGGTATCTTTGCTGCCTTTATACTCCATGACTGCCATCAGGGATTCATTCTGTGAACCTTGACCCACTGCCAGATAAGAGTTCATTCCCAGCTCTTTCATCTGTTCTTCGCCAATGACCTTGGTTGCCAGATTCTCGGCATTGTCAGCAAGCTGGCGTGCCTGTGATGCTAAATAGGCGGCATTACAGATATTGGGTGGCATGTTGGCCAGATCTTTTGTCGCCTTAATACCGGAAGCAATGGCAAGGCCGTGCTGAATCGCTCGTTCGCCGCTAGTCAATTCACGGCGTGTCGGCACATTGAATACCATTTTACGCAGCGGGCGACGCAGCTCATTTTTGCTGCTCTTGAGTTGATCGAAAACATACAGTGATTCTTTGGCTGTTTCGACTGCCTGACGGACTTTCCAGTAATTGTTGCGCCCTTTCACATGCAGTTCAGTCAAGAAGCAAACTGCTTCCATTGAACCTGTTTCATTGAGGGTACTGATGGTTTTCTGGATAATTTGTTTGTATTGACGTTCATCCAGTTCACGCTCTTTTCCGCAACCGACCAGTAAAATACGTTCAGACAGCACATTAGGAACATGATGCAGCAACAAGGTTTGACCGACCTTGCCTTCAAGTTCACCACGGCGCAATAAGGCACTGATATAGCCGTTACTTATTTTGTCAAGCTGCTCTGCGATAGGGGAAAGACGGCGGGGTTCAAATACGCCGACAATAATACAGGCACTGCGCTGTTTTTCCGGACTACCGCTCTTTACACTAAATTCCATGCGTTCTCCTGAATCTTAAAGACAAAGGCGGATACAATAGCTAAAATATCACGTTCCGCATTAATTCATCCCAAAGAAAGTTAACTGTTATGTTAAGCTAAGCATATTATTTTTTGGTACTTAGTTGACAATAAGTGTGTTCTAATTGGGAACCAATATATGGAATGCTTTGGTATCATTTTAGCGATGGGAAAGCCAAACTGACGCATATAAATGGTAGATATACGACGAAGTTAGCGACTTTCCTGCAAAAAGACAAGTTTTCACAGGCGTAATAAGCGTGATCATCATTAGATATCTAGTACGGGAAACCCTGAAAAGCCAAATCGCAATACTTTTCATCCTATTACTGATCTTTTTCAGCCAGAAATTAGTTGAGGTATTGGGTGCGGCGGTGGAAGGTAGTATTCCCGCAAATTTGGTTATATCGTTGTTAGGTTTAGGTGTGCCCGAAATGGCACAGCTTATTTTACCCCTGAGTTTATTTCTCGGGGTATTAATGACGTTCAGCAAACTCTATACCGAAAGTGAAATCACCGTCATGCATGCCTGCGGATTGAGCAAAGGTGTGTTGGTGAAATCCGCTCTTATCCTTGCTCTACTCACATCAATGCTGGCGGCTGCCAACGTTATCTGGTTCACCCCGCTGTCTTCTAAATATCGAGCGCAGGTATTGGCGGACGCAAAAGCCAATCCAAGTCTTGCGGCGATCATGGAAGGGCAGTTCAAACCTTCCCGCGATGGCAATATGGTGCTCTATATCGGCAACGTGAAAGGCAGCACTTTTGAGAATGTATTCCTTGCCCAGCTTCGGCCGTCGAATGATCAACGTCCTTCGGTTGTGTTTGCGGATGGTGGGCATATGGAAGAGCTTCCGAACGGCAATCAGGTTGCGGTACTCCATAAGGGAACGCGTTACGAGGGTACGGCATTAATGCGCGATTTCCGCATCACCGAATTTATCAACTATCAGGCGGTGATTGGTCATCAGAGGGCAGATATCGATAACAACAAAGTCGAGCAAAAATCGCTTGAACAGCTTTGGCATGATACTGACAATGACTCCCGTGCAGAATTCCACTGGCGCCTGACATTGATTTTGTCTGTGCTGGTTATGGCATTGATGGTTGTTCCGTTAAGTGCCGTGAATCCGCGTCAGGGGCGTATACTCAGTATGTTGCCAGCGATGTTGCTCTATCTGATTTTCTTCCTGCTACAAAGCTCCCTGCGTTCCAATGGCAGTAAAGGCAAACTCGATCCTATGCTCTGGATGTGGCTGGTTAACGGCACATATCTGGCCTTGGCTGTCATGCTGAATCTGTGGGATACCGTACCCATGCGCAAACTGCGTTCACGCTTTAAGAATCAAGGGGCGTCATAATGTTTGGGGTATTGGATAGATACATTGGCCGGACAATTATTCAAACCATCCTGATGACTTTGTTCATGTTGGTATCACTTTCCGGCATTATCAAATTTGTCGATCAGCTGCGCAAAGTCGGGCAGGGTGAATATACCGCTTTTTCCGCAGGTATTTATACCCTGCTGAGTGTTCCCAAAGATATCCAGATCTTCTTCCCGATGGCAGCCTTGCTTGGTGCATTACTGGGTTTGGGGGCACTGGCTACACGCAGTGAGCTGGTAGTGATGCAGGCTTCAGGCTTTACCCGCCTGCAAGTAGCAGGTTCTGTCATGAAAACGGCGATCCCGCTGGTTTTGCTGACGATGGTTATTGGTGAATGGGTTGCTCCGCAAGGGGAACAGCTCGCCCGTAATTATCGATCCCAAAAAATGTATGGCGGTTCTCTGATGTCCACGACCAAAGGTTTATGGGCAAAAGACGGACAGGATTTTGTCTATATTCAGAGCGTGGCTAAAGATAATTCTCTGAACGGTGTTAACATCTACCACGTTGATGAAAATAGAAAACTGTTGTTCGTGAAATATGCTGCCTCAGCGGTATATGACAAAGATAATCAGCAATGGAAGTTATCTCAGGTTGAAGAGTCTGATTTAAGGCAAAATGGCCGGATTACGGGTTCACAACGTATTTCTGCTGATTGGAAAAGCCGGTTGACACCAGAAAAGCTGGGCGTGGTTTCCCTAGATCCTGAAGCACTTTCCATTCGTGGCCTGCATGAATACATTACATATCTGCAACAGGGTCAACAGGATGCCGGGCGTTACCAGCTCAATATGTGGAAGAAAGTCTTTGCACCATTATCGGTTGCGGTGATGATGCTGATGGCACTCTCCTTCATTTTTGGTCCGCTGCGTAGTGTTCCAATGGGATACAGAGTAATTGTGGGTATCAGTACGGGCTTCTTTTTCTACGTCCTGAATGAAATATTCGGCCCACTCAGCTTAGTTTATAGCATGCCACCGATATTGGGGGCGTTGCTGCCAAGTTTGTTGTTTTTTTGCCTGAGTGTTTACTTACTTCTGCATAAAAAACAATAAATAACTGAAATTTATATTTCGCCCCTTATTTTTAATAAATAGTGGGGCGATTTTTTTTGGATTTTTTTATCTTTATTCCGTAATGTAATACAGGAACTCACTCACTTCTAGAACTTGGTACGTTTGCTTTTTTTATTTAAATAGAAGGGGAATAATAATGAGGGAATTAAAATATTATCCAGAGGATTTTTATACCTTTGAAGATAAATATCAGGGTATCAAACGACTGAATATCTGTGGGCATAGTAGTTATTACAAAGATGGTTTTATGCTGTGCCTTTGGATACTGATATTCCTCATGAATCCGTTTGGTACTATAATGGAATGAAGATTACTGATGAAAGACAAATCCCCTGAAAATAATGTTATGAATAATCATAGTATTATATTATCAATGCTCTGATTTTAATTTAGTGTTGTTTGTATTAATTTAACTCAGCGCCTCTGAATCTGCTACTCTTTAACGATAAGCATTCTATTACTCTTCATAATAAATAATTTTACTTCACATCTTTATTAAATCAGTTATTTGTATAGAAGCTGTTTTTACTTTTTAAATAAAATCATTAACTGTTATGGTTTTGATGGAACATAAACTAAAAATCATGATTTTTCTGAAGCTATCATATTGCAACAAGGCTGAGCTTCACACCAAGCAAAGCTTAGCCTATCTTTTTAGCGTTAAAAGTATACTACGCTAAACTTGGTTATGATTACGTGCTAACGCCGCAACTAATTCATTAACTCCACTCGTCACACGACTGAATTTACTTTGTTCTTTGCGCGTCATTACCACAAATACACCGATATTCTTCTCAGGGATCATCGCCATATAGGTATTGAACCCGCCGCCGCCGCCAGTTTTCTGGTAAATACCGGGAATCTCGTCTTTGGCATCCATATATACCCAACCAAGCCCGATACCATCCGCCGGACCTGCAACATCCATTCCTTTAATCGACTTTAGATCAGCACGCTTGAAGTAAATACCCTGTTCACGACTGGCAGTCTGCTTTCTCAGCTGACTCTGAGAAGATAAAAATTGCTGCATCCAGCGTTGCATATCTGAGGGGGTGGAATAAATACCGCCACTGCCTGCTGCTGCAATAGTATTGACGCAAGGGCTGGGTTTAATTCCAGCCATCAGACGGGCACATTGGGATTGCGTGGGCATCAGTGTTGTATCTTTCATGCGATAAGGCCGGGTGATCTCCTCTTGCAGAAGGCGGACATAAGATTTTCCGGTAGCTTTGGAAAGAGCGTCAGCCAATAAATCATAAGCCAGATTGGAATACGACGCTGTTGTGCCGGGTACGGCATCTAATCCTGCGGTCTTCAGCCAAGTCCAACGGTTTGATTGAGTAGGCCAGATAAACACCGGTCGTCCCCACTTTCCGCCAGGTTGCTCCCGTGGCAACCCGCTGGTATGGCTTGCCAGATGGTACAGCCGGATTGGTTGTCCTGATCCATAATCTGGAATATGAACACCGTAATTCGCATACTTCTGCAACGGATCAGTAATTCTGATACGTTTTTTCTGTGCCAGTTTGATCATAACCTCAGTAGTCATCAATTTGGTAATTGAAGCAATGCGAATCACAGAATCCTGACGCGGCTTAATACCACTCCCTGGATAAGTTTCCCCAAAACTGCGATGCACAACCTGATTATTATCGATCACTACCATAGCCATCCCCGAAGGCTGGCCTTCATCGAAAATGGATTGTGAATATTGATCAACCAGAGTAGTAGCTATTTTTCTGATAGTGTCATTACCCTCAAAAACTTCCCATTTTGCAGATTGCGCATTGGATTGCTGAAACTTGTTCTGGTGTGCATTGCCAGAATCAGCACAAGCCGAAATAGCCCATATTAGGGTGGAAACTGCACACAGTTTATATAGCCGTTTTTTCATTTTTGGATTAACCAATCAGGAAGCATTCAAGTGGGGAACAAAGCCGTTATTTTTTTTTCTTAAGCAGCGCCATAATGGCCCCGATAACGACACCCAACAGAATGCCTGTAAAGATCCAACTGATAATACTCATGATAATTTCCCTCATAGCAGTGAATAATTTTGAATTATATAAGGAGTTTATAGGTTGTCTATTAGCAGAAGAGAATTGTGGAGAGGGAATTTGTGTGACATGACGTTAGGATGGTAGTGTTTTGAACTCCCCTGATGAAAAAATGCCTAAAGCGATTCTTTTTTCGACACTTGAACAAGATTGAAAGGATAAGTGTTGCGAATGCTCTTCTGACAGGTATAATGGCCCCCGTTCTCCGAACCCTTCAGTGCCGAAGTGGCGAAATCGGTAGACGCAGTTGATTCAAAATCAACCGCCTTCGGGTGTGCCGGTTCGAGTCCGGCCTTCGGCACCATAAAAATTAAGACGCTAAAAGAAAGCGTCTTTTTTTATATCTGAAATTCACGTTTTTCAAAGCATTTCATAAAATTTTAGTCATCAGAACTATCATGAAATCACCTACATTAAGGTGTTTGTAAGTATAGATACTGTGCTCCCATATTGATAATACGAGTTGGTGCTATTGTTACTGGAGGATGTCATGAGACTTTCGGATTTAGGAAATAGAATTTGCGTTATAGGACCTTCGAATAGCGGTAAATCTACGCTTGCGAATGCGATCTCAAGGAAATGTAATCTGAAAGCGATTCATCTGGATCAGCTCTTTCATTTACCGAATACTAACTGGCAGGAACGTTCCGTAGATGAATTCGTTGTATTGCACGACATGGCAATAAAAGAGGAGAGTTGGGTTATAGATGGGAACTATAGAAAATGCCTGTCGCAACGCCTATCCAGAGCAACAGGAGTAATCTTATTAGATGTTTCAACACCATCAAGTCTGCTACGTTATGTAAATAGAACCCTCTTTCAACGCAACCGCTATGGTGGTCTGGCGGGCAATAGGGACAGCATTAAATGGAAAATGATTCATCATATTTCTGTTGTCACACCAACAAGCAGGAAACGTTATGCTGCGTTGTTTGAACAATTGACCATACCCAAGATCAAACTGACTTCTATTAAAGAGATTAAGGAACAATCTGATAAATGGGGGCTTATTAGGTAGTTTTTTCCGCCATTCACATTATTCCATTACATACAGATAATAAATGAGAATATGGTCAATAAAGCCTTTCGTGTAATGGATGATGATTTTCCGATCAATCTATTTACATTGTGTTTGACTTGGTAATCATTCTATTTTTATAGAAATCAAAAGTAGAATTTAGTTTGCCTATAAAGTGTTGCTTTGATATATCATAAATTAATGTCATATTCGGCCTTTCATGATTATAAAAACCCTGCTATTTGTTGAATATTATTGTAATTTACTCAATGATATGACAGGTTTTTTATTGCATAAAATCCATCGGTCAATTTTCATTACAGGTAGCAGGCACAGCAAACTATCCGGATTTTTCCCGTTTCAGTATCTGATTCAAACAAATATTTGATAGTTTTTTTATTCTGTATGATTGGCTAGAGAATCTAAATCTGAAATTTTTTTTAGCAGATTTAAGTAATCAGGTTTATGCTCAAGGAGCCAATGTAATATTTTAGGATTATTTAGTAACTTTGTAATGTGGGATTTTATAATAACTAATTTAAGTGTGTTTGCACCATAGTGTTCTTCATGTTTTTTAGTTTCTGTTTGAACTAGTGCCATCTCTTTTTCTAGTCTTATAAGATTTCTTTGTATGTCTGATTTCTCTTTTTTTATATTAGAATTTTTCAGTAGTGCATCGGGAGTGGCATGGAGTAAAGATGACGCAAATTTCACTGAGAAGTTATCAACACTTATCATTATATTTGCCGATTCAATTTGTCTTAATGGTTGCATTTTCTTTAAGACATCTAAGCTTGCTATTGGTATATGTTTATCCGACAATAGTGAAGTTACTTCAGGAGTTATTCCTTTTGTTATCCGAAAACGACTTTTAAGTGCTTCCTGTGATATATTTAATGCTATGCTTAATTTTTCTATAGAAACCCCTGAGCTTATGGCCTTTTGCAGCATTTTTTGTTCTTCTATTACGGTTAAATGATTTACATGCTTATTGGGTGTATAAGAATCGTTGATAGTTGATACAATACAACTGGCTTTTTCTATTCCTAAATCTTTCATTACTTCAACTCGTAGGTGTCCATCTAAAATTTTTATACTTTTTCCATCATTATCGAAATAAATAATAATGGGTTCTATTAAACCAATTTCGTTTATGGATGATTTTATTTGATTGTATTTTATGCTAATCTTTACGTTTTCAGGTAAAGATTTACTGGCTGTCATTTTATCTATAGATATATCAATAAGATTGTCATTAAAACATACTTTAATCATGGATTAATCCTTATGAGGTTGAGCCGTATCAATAATTATTGAAGGAATGCTGGTTAAATTTTCAGTGGTCAATATTTCATTGAACGATGGTTCTAAAAGTAATTCACTAAGAATTTGTTTGGCTAATATTAAATTCTCCATGACGTATTCAGATTTAGTCTGGAGTAATCTGTGTTCTTCAACATTTTTTTGGTATATAGATCGCAGTTCTTCGGTGCTGATCTTTTGGTTATTTTGGTGGTATAAATAGTCATGGCTTGCACTACCTTTATTTCCTGAACTCCTTATTTCTAAAATTTTCTTTATTGTTGATACATTTTTGTTAGTTATCAATCCATTATTATATGCGTCTATGAGTAAGTTTTGATTGTGTTTGTCATCAGATCTTGCGAACCTAACAGCCAGAGAAAGAGGTATTTGGCCTCGCTCGACAGCTGATAATAATTTTTGTTCCCCTTTCTCTAATAATAGAATAACACTTCTAACCCAACTTGAAGAATAACCAATAATAGATGCAATTTCATTATCACATATTCCGTTATTTTTCATATCTCTAATTCTTTCGTATAACTCGGTGGCTCTTGGTTTTCTCCTGGCTACATTCTCGCTAAGACTCATGATGTAACCATCTTCCTCGTTAACATCTTTAATTATAGCTGGAACATGTGTGTTATTTAGATTATATATGGCTTCCATTCTTCCTTGTCCACATATCAAAGAGTATTTATATTTTTTATCTTTAATTCTCCTTACTATTATAGGCTTTCGTAGTCCACTGATATCAATGTTATCCTGAATTTCTTTATGTATAAATTTATTGCGTTGTCTTGGATTAGAAATTTTTATTAAGGAAATGTCTATCATTTCGATATGATTATCGTTTTGGTTTTTTATCTCTTTCATATATACTCCATTACTTCTCGTCTAGTTAATATTTCAAAGAAAATATTTAAATTGTCATATCTATAAAGCTCAAGGAATATTGGATTTTTCTCCTTTATAACAAACTCTTCATAAATAATGTCTAATTTTGGGAGTATATAATAATCAACGGGGTTCTGATTTTTACTATCCATTCTTATTACAATCGTTATTTCCGGATCTAATATGTTTTCAAATCTCACTTTCCATTTTAATTTCCCTGTTTTTGTTTTTATGCAACGTGAAGTTACTAATGAAATTGAAAGCTCGTCGTTGATATTTAATAATGAATTTTCTTGTTTATTGATAAGGCAATTTTTTGACTTTATCGATTCTATAAAATCATCTATTATGTTTTTTAATTTTTCTCTTAAAATGGCATTTTCTTGGATAAATGAGTAATCGTGTTCAGGTTTATATCCAATTAAAGTATAGGCTCTTATTAGACCTCCAAACCGGGACTTGAATACAGAACTTGAAGGGCTGGTCTCATCTTCATCTATTATAAAACCACTTAATCTTCCTTTTTCTGCTAGTTTTTTTCTGAGATAATTCAGTAGATCTTCATTTGTTAAATGTTTACTCCTGTTTTGAATTATTTGTTGAGCCAGAAAGAATTTTTCTTTAGATATTATAGCTTCAAATGCATTATCGCATCTTATCCACTCATTTCTTGGGTTTTTAATGAGTTTTTGTTTAAGCTTAAAAGAAGTTTTATTATAAATGTTATTACCTATATATTTTTCGTTTGTCAGTATCTGATGGACTTTTCCTCTGGTCCATACACTATTATTTTCGGCAGGTATTCCTCTTTTATTTAGCTGTACTGCGATAAGATACTCTGGAATATTTTGTAAAATGAATTGATCATAAATATAAATTACAATCTCTATTTCATTTTTGGGACCAGGAGTTAATATAACTCTGTCTGTTTGGATGCTTTTTCTCTGCCCATATTCAAGGATTAGTTTGGGTTCGTGTCTTTCATTTATTAATTGCCTTCTCAACCCATATCCAGCCATTCCTCCTTGATGATAGCCTCGTTTTATAAGATTGGCCTGACCAGTAAAAACTTTTTCTGATAAGTTTTTACTGTAAGATGCAGCTCCATATCTGAGAATAGGCAAAGCCAATATGTTTATTTCAGGATGATCATCGGACAAGGATTCCGCACAATAAATTATCTTAACATTATGTGTTTTTAAAATGTAACTATAATGAGCCGCCTCATCAGGATCAGGAAAGCGTCCAAAACGGCTTACATCATAAACTAATATTGCAGTCAGCTCGATATTATGGTTGGTGACATCTGCAATTAGTCTTTTGAAAGCATTACGGCCAGATAGTGTTACTCCACTCTTTCCTGAGTCATCATAGGTACGGATAATGACCATATTGTGCTGTTCAGCATATCGTTGAATATAAGCCGATTGGTTTTCGATAGAATATTTTTGGTGCTCAGTTGACATTCGAAGATATTGAGCAACTTTAACCATTTTATTGTTTACGTCATTCATTCACTATCATATCCCGCTATGAGCAGAAGTCATTTTGATTGAAATATAGACTAATTCAATATTTTTTGTGGAATTTGAAAGTTTTTCTGACTGTCGATGATAGTTAGAACTGATAGGAGTAGCGGCTAGTCAGCACAAATTTGTTAATAAGTTTGTTTTAATTATTTTTATCGATATTTAAATTGAGTAGAAAATATAAATTATTTTTTAATGAAATATTATCAAATAGAGTTATTTTATAGTAAGTGAATTGTCGTATATTTGCTATTAAGATTGTCGTGTTTTTGCTACGTTTATCAAACACATTTTAGGAGTAAATAACTATGACTATCAAGGCTTTTATTCAATCGCGATTGAAACGCTCTAAGAGATATGTGTTTACCCGTGACGATTTTAAAGATATCGCTGGTTATGATCAGGTTGGTAGGGCACTGCGTGAGTTGGTTAGAGAAGGTCAGCTACTTAAAGTAGGTTATGGTGTTTATACTAAAGCGCTAAAAAACTCCATCACGGGTGAAATTATACCTGCCTCACCAGGAGGTTCTTCTGCTGTTATCGTCGAAGCATTGGAGTGTCTAAATGTAAGCTATCGTTTTGATGGTGCAACAACTGATTATAGCTGTGGTAATTCAACACAAGTTCCTGCTACTGTACAAATTAAAACTTCATCTCGTTTTAAGAGGGTACTAACAGTAGGAAAAAGTACATTAAATGGATAACCTAACGATGAGGTGGATATTGATTCAAACCCGAAAATCGGCGCGAATTGGTGTTTTAAAAGCCTGTAAAAGCGGATAGTTACCACAGAAAAAATGGAAAAACTATCTGGCAGTCTGTCTCAAAGTACAAAGAGACGAAGGGTATAGATAATTATTGTATTCATAAAAGTAAAAAGGTCAAAAAATAGTTCTAAAATAGAAACTGTTTTTATTGTTTTTGAATTTTTAAATTCAAGTAATAATTCTTTAGTGATGTTTTATTAAAGTAATATTTAAACAATACGGAAAATAATGTTTTAAGATGGTAATTTACTCTTATCCGAATAATTAATTATCCCTTAACTATGCAATTTAGTAAAATCAATTAAATTGGAAAGTTAAGCTTACATTTAGGAGATAAAAATGAAACTCAGAATAGTTATCATAGCGGCTGTTATATTAACTATGCCTTGCGTATCACTATATGCTAAATCGAATGAAAAAGTGATTGATTGTAAAAAATTAGATGGAAAGCCGGGCCAGAATGGTAAAGACGGAATACCTAACAGCAATTGTAAAAATGGAGGTAAAGGCGGAGATGGAGTACTTCCGGGGCAAGCTGGAGGAAAGGGAGGCAATGGCGCTAACGGCGGAAATGGTGGGAGAGGAGGTAATGGGGCAGATGGAGGAGATGGAGATATTGTCAGCAATGTTAAAGGTTAATCAAATTAAATAAGTGATCGCCTAAGCGATCACTTATTTCAATCATAAAGTTATTCAATTAGCAAAACACGTTACGTTTATTATTATTTCCCTATACCTATTGCACCATTCTGAATATTAAGCATTGTTCCCAAAGTGATGATGCATTTTCTGCATATTGCATCTTTCATTTGCATTTCATCAAAGGTTAGAAAAATGTAAATATTTGAAAAAATAAAAATCAGGAAACAGAAAAATAAGAGATCACCATGAACAGGCAAAGACTCATGCAGCAAATCATCATCGCCATCCTGCTTGGTATTATTACCGGTTGGGGGTTGAATCATTATCTTGATGTCAGCCAGACAAAGGAAGTCGCTTCCTATATCAACATCATTACCGATGTGTTCCTGCGTCTGATAAAAATGATCATCGCGCCACTGGTATTCGCCACTATTGTCTCCGGGCTTATATCAATCAGTGGTTCATCCTCTGTCGGGCGAATTACCATCAAAGCAATGGTATGGTTCATCATCGCGGGCTTAGTCTCACTTGGCATTGGAATGCTGATAGCTAATGTGTTCCAGCCTGGTGTCGGGCTTAATGTTGTTGTCCCGCAGGAAGAGGTAAATACCGGCCTGAACACCAGCGGATTCTCACTGAAAAGTTTTATCAGCCATATCTTCCCAAGTAGTTTCGCTTCAGCAATGGCGAATAATGAAATTTTGCAGATCCTGATTTTTTCTATATTCTTCGGCGCAGCACTTTCCTATATCTGTCATAACAGCAAAAAAAGAAGCCTCTTCGTGACCTTGATTGAAGACTTGGCCCGCATTATGTTCCGTATCACCGACTATGTGATGTCATTTGCGCCGATTGCCGTGTTTGCCGCCATCGCCTCCGCCGTTACCGTGCAAGGCCTGGGCCTGCTTTATGACTATGGCAAACTGATTGGACTCTTCTATATCGGCCTATTTTTACTTTGGGCTGTCCTGTCTGGCGTCGGATTCTTTTTCCTCGGTAAGCGGATTTTTTCACTGATGAAATTAATCCGCGAACCCGTAGCATTAGCTTTTGCAACCGCGAGCAGTGAGTCAGCCTATCCAAAGACCATGAACGCACTGGATCGCCTCGGTGTACCGAAAAAAATCTCCAGCTTTGTTTTACCCTTGGGCTACTCATTTAACCTTGATGGATCAATGATGTACCAATCCTTTGCGATACTTTTCATTGCACAGGCTTACAACATTGACCTGAGTGTTACAGAGCAAATCCTGATTATGTTGACACTGATGATCACAAGCAAAGGTATGGCTGGTGTTGCGCGTGCTTCGGTGGTGGTAGTTGCAGCGACATTGCCGATGTTCAGTCTTCCCGAAGCGGGAATTTTACTTATCCTCGCCATTGATCAGTTCCTTGATATGGGGCGTACCGCAACGAATGTAGTCGGCAACAGCATTTCCACTGCCGTGATTGCCAAATTGGAGGAAAAGCAGAGTGGTACTGAGCAGAAAGAGCAGTCAAGTAAAATAGCACAAGAGGCTTGAGTATACTTGCTGTATTCAGCTCAGTGATTACAGCAAGTTAATTTGATGTCAGGCTGGTGATCAGATTACTGCCCACCGTTTTTTCATATATTGCCAAAAGCGCTCAGAAGAAGGGTTAAGGCGAGAGTGAGTCCGATAAATGAATACGCTCATTTTTATAGAAGACTGTTTTGGCTCCAGCAAACACAGTCTCTTTTCCCTGAGTTCCTCACGGATCGAATAATCCGGCAGCCAACCGACACCGTGACCATTCAGAACCATACGTTTCAGCAATTCACTCATGGATGAAAGACAAAAATAGTTGAATCTATCCCTGAAATCTTTTTCCAGTAACTGATTTACTTGGCGGCCCATATAGCTTTCGTCAGTGTATTTCATCAACGGCAATGGCGCATTTTCTAGACGATATAACGGTTTTCCATCAGGCTTACAGCCAGAGACGAGATATAATTGTGCATCCAGAACATTATGATGAAGGAAAGGAGAGGTCATCAGTTCTTCATTAAAGAAAGACAGAATAAAATCACTTTTTCCTTTTTTGAGATTCTTGACAGCCTCATCAACATTGATTGATTCAATATTAAAAATTTTATCCGGTTTCTCTGAAAATCCAGAAATTAATTCAGGCAAAAGTGAAATAGAAAGAGAGTGAGCCGCAGTAATATTAATACGATGTTTAGATATTTCACCGCCTTTTATTTTTCCAATTTGATACTCTATATCACCTAAAAGATTTCTGGCATAGACAATGAAACCTCGACCTTGTAACGAAAGTTGTAATGGATTAGAGTCACGATTAAATATTTCAAAACCAACGGCATTCTCAAGGGCCTGAATTCGCCGACTAAAAGAAGATTGGGATATATTTCTCCGTTCTGCTGCAAGTGTAAAACTTCGTAACTCCTCCAACATTACCGCATCATATAACCATTTTAGCTCAATATTATTAAGCATAACTCCTACCTTATTATTGATTGGTTTACATAAAAAAGCTTATGCAAATACAGCATGGCGCATAGAAATATTGCAATTACGAATCGCAATCACTGTGCCATCATAACCATTATTTTATGGGGTGGCATATGAAAAAAATAATTGGAATATTGGGTGGGATGGGTCCAGCAGCAACAATAGATGCAATGGAAAAAATAATTAAAAACACACCGGCAAATTGCGATCAGGAACATATTCCGGTGATTTCTGTTTCATTTCCAGATATTCCTGACAGGACAGCAAATATACTTTCTGGTGGGGAGTCGCCATTAAATAAAATGCTGGCTGTATTGCGAATATTAGAAGCAGCGGGAGCGCAATGTATTATTATGCCATGTAATACTGCGCATTATTGGCATGATGATTTAACAGCTTCAACTAAAATCTATTTTCCGAATATGATTAAGGTTGTGTGTAATAAGATTGTGAAGGAAGGTATTAATAACGTTGCTATTCTCGCTACCACGGGAACGATAAAGGCGAGGCTTTATCAGGATAGGCTGGAAAAAGAAAATGTGAGATTTTTGATACCTGACGATGTGCAACAACATCGAGTTATGGAAAGTATTCTGGCTTATAAAAGTGGAGATGGAAAAAGGGCTTATCAGTTAATAGAGTCTGTTATTACTCAGCTTAAAAATGTTGGGGTTGAACGGTTTATTATGGGATGTACAGAGATACCACTGATTCTTAGTGGCCATGGTTATCAAGATGAGTATATTGATGCTACGGACGAACTGGTCAAAATGGCAGTGGCTTGGTCTTATCTTGATAATAAACTTTAAAATAAAATGGTTTGGTGGTTTTTAATTTTATGAATGTTATATGATTATATATAATAGACTTAAAATAGGTAGTTAAACATATCTATAACTACCTGATTAAATTTACATTATTTATTCGTTGGTAATATTGGCTTCAGTCGTTAAAATATTTCTATTAATCAATTCATTTTGTATTGGGGTGTATAAATCAATATCTGTGGAGGTGGTTTCAATAGAAATTATTAAAGAATAACGAGCCATTTTATTATATTTTTCTAATTTTTTACGTGTCCTCCACCATCCTGTAGTTGGATAGACAGCTAATATTCCACGCTCAGCTAAATCAGCTGCACTGCCAGTCCATATATCTTTGTGGATAGAGCCTTTGTTACGAAAGTCTCCTAATAGCCAATTTGAATCTTTAGGGGGCTTGGAAACATTTTTTGCTTCGTTAGCTGCTTCTCGATTGAGTCGTTGGAAAAACTGTGGTGGTGATTCAGTTGGTCGTTTCACATCAAATCTGAGTTGATGGCTTGGATAACGATATTTATTGGAAATATTCCGGCTTGAGGGATTAGGTTCAATAAAATAAGAAAGTGTGACGGTCATTTTTACCTGAACATCACCTAATTCAAGGAGGGTTTCTTTTGGCCACGGCAATTCATGAGCGTGCATATCTTTGGTTGCGGGTTCCTTTCCTTTCACTGGTTGAAATGGTTGTAATTCATCTTCGATAATCATTGCCAACGAATTATTCATACTCCATAGCGCTTTCTTAATATCAGGGACACCATACCCCGCAACTCGAACTAAATGCTGTGCTTTTTGGCGTTCTGTTTTATTGGGATAATTGAATTGTGCTTTCATTGAGTCAGTCCATTGAGCGGAGTGTACAATTAAAGCACGTACTGTTTCAGGCCAGAAATTAGGATATTCAGAATAAATTTCAGCGGCAAATTTTGCGGCTAATGCTGTTGCCGCACTGGTAGCATTAAATGTAGAAAACAATCGAGTTGGAATATCATGATGAGTTGTTAATAACTGTAGACTAGACATTGAAGCAGCTGAAAACGAATCAATACCCATATTTCCACCTTCAAATACAACTTCAGGTTTTATTGGCATTGAAGATATCCAAGTGACGGAGGTTGTACTATAAGGGCTTAATCCGCCATTTGGAGCTAACGGGGTATATGATTCTGCCCCTTCATCTCGAATGTCAACTTTATTTGTGTATGCTCCAATTGTTAGCACGTTCCAAGCTTGGCCGGGATCATGAATATCCTGTAATTCATTATATTGGGGATATTCCTTTAAAGCTGTCAAATCGCTTCCAGTATTGCCCGCACATACAACAAAAAGCCTACGGTATAAATTTTCTCCAAGATAATCCACCGATAAAGAATCCAGTTCGGAAGACCATGCTGAAGGTTTTCCTCTATCCATGGAATCTTTTGCAGATAGAGCAAGTGTATAAATTCTCTTTCTATCAAAATTGGTGATTTCGGAAAGAGATATACCGTCAGCAGTAATTTGTCCCAGGTGTTTTCCTTCATTATCTCCTGAGTATCTTAATAGTTTTATGGATTCGATTCTATGTTTGGTTTGTACAGAATATTGCGAGTCTAATATTAAGGACAGGTCACCAAATGTGGCAATACCAGCCATTGAAGTTCCATGCCCATCATTATCATCAGCGTCCCAGTTTGGATCAATGACAAATAGGTCATCTTCGTTACATACTTGTTGGAGTAATGGATGGCCGGAATTTATGCCTGTATCCATAATAGATATATATGGACAGTCGTCACCAGATATAAAGGATGTTCTACTCAATAGGTCATTACACCATTCAAATTGATCTGACATGGAAAGTTGTTCAAAAAAATCAGCGGTAGTTTTTGATTTTTTTATTTCAGCTATTTTACTTAATAACAAAGCTGACTGACTTAATTGCCTTAATGAAGCTTCTACTAAGAGAATAGTTCTTTCAGGAAATTCTAATGTGCTTTGGGATACTCTAATATTTTGAGCTGAACATAGTTTTTTAAAATCACTGACTATTGCTTGTCTGTCAGTACCAACGGGTAACCAAATTTCAAGCCATTGTATTTTATCAGGTGATTTAGGATATAATTCTGGGCTATCGCTCCATAAATATTCAATAACTGCTTTTCGTATAGTTTCTATTGCATTTATTAATTTGCTATTTTTAGGTTTGTGATTCTCATCCTTTAGAGGGGCGAGGTATTGTTCTATTTTCTTTTCTAGAACAGAAAATTTCCCAATAGGAACTAATATTGTTGCTATATATTTATTATCAATTGGGATTACATTAAGAATCTCAATGCCGCTTCTGACGTCTGCAAGTTTTTCGAAGTCAAATTCTATTCCTGAGTAACTTTCAAAAGTAACTTGTATTCCTAAAACAGAATCGAGTTCGTACTCTTCTGCTTCGTTAAGTAGTAGTCCTTCTCCTGATTTTATTTGAGTAATTTGATGATAAAGTTGGTGGCCATGCTCATATTGATTACGTATTGGTATACCTGGAGGTGAGAAACGAGCTGGATAAGCAGTATACTTTTTTACTTTTCCATTTTTACCAATAAATATATGCTTTTTTTCTTTTATTACAGGAGACATATTATCCCTTTGCTATTAAAATAATTCATTACGCATATTTTTTCTATCAGTTATTGCTAAGTCCAGTAAAGGCATACTAATTTTATTATGCCCATGAATAAGCATGTCTTTTATTGCTTCTTCAGCAGCTCTTGTAATTTCTGCGCTACTCAGTCCTTTTGCTTTATCAGGTAACTTCTTCCAGGAGAAATTCTTCGCGACGAATGGAGTTAATCTATTTTTAAACAGAATAATTATTTCATCATCTTCGGGAAGCTCGTATCGAATGACATCATCAAATCGCCTGAAAAGAGCGTGATCAAGTATCTCAATATGGTTTGTAGCACAAACAATTAGGCTGTTGGATTCATCTTGTTCAATCATTTGAAGGAAACTATTAAGGATCCTTCTCGCTTCACCAACGTCATTTCCAGCGTTTCTTTGCGAGCCAAGAGCATCAAATTCATCAAAAAAATAAACGCCTCGGACATTATTAATAGCGTCAAAAACTTGCCTTAACTTTGCAGATGACTCGCCCATAAATTTTGTAATCAGAGCGTCTAATCTGACTTGAAATAAGGGATAATCAAGCTCTCCAGCTAGAATTGATGCTGTAAATGTTTTCCCTGTTCCCGGAGGGCCAACTAAAAGCACTTTTCTTCGTGGAGATAAACCATGACTTTTCAGTTTTGCCATGAATTTTTGTTCACGAATCAAACGTTCAAGTCTGTTTTTTAGTTCATCTTTGGCAATAAGATCGACAAGTTTATTTTTAGGATGGGAGGTAAATAGTAGACCGCTGGTGTCTTGTATGCCTTTAGCTATTGATATTGGAGCATTTTTATTGAGGCTAGATTTCTTCTTAGCAGCTTCAACAATATCCCTTAACTCTTGAGCAAGTTTGCCATGCCCGCGGCGAGCTTCATGAGCAGCAACTTGCAATGCGACAGACATAAATCTGTCATCATCTTTTTCCAGATGAGATTGCAATAATGCTTTAAGCTGCTCCGAACTTGCCATGACCTTCTTCTCGTATCGTGTAAAAAATAGAATAACGACAAAAAAACTATCCTGCATTCTGACAGAGTGCTGATGAAACATCCATGAGAGATTCGGTTGTATATGAATCTATGGCATAACAAAGGATATGCTATGTGTAAGGATTCGTAGCCGCACTAATAGCACTTTTCACTTCACCTTACAGCATAGCATGTAGCATTTTATTCTTCTGGTAAGCAGGCCACTTTAGATAGTCTGATTCATTCGATTCATTTTAAAATTTTCTGCTTGTGCCAGCACACCGTAATAGACTTCATCATTCGCTATTGGAGGAAAGCCATGCTTGTGCAGCAGAAGAATCAAATCCACCTTGAGTTTTGCTTTAATGTCGTCGCGTTTACTCCAATCTGGATATTGAGCTGTATTATCAATGACTAGTTTCATATCTTTAGCCAAAATGAGCATTTTGTCATCGTCATAGGTGAATTGATATTTTTCACGCATATGGAACAAAATGTCATAAAAAGCTTTTTCTTCAATATCAATTCCCATTTCGACGTAAGTGCCCATTTCGGTTTTAATATCGTAGATGATATCTGCCATTTCTTGGCTGAAAGTTTCAAATTCTTCACCATTTAAGATGTCATCTTCTCTGCGTTCGTTATAACGATCAAGGATCGCTTGAAAACGGCGGGAAAAATTGACTCCCTGTAGTTGGTTGACCTTTTTAAATTCGCTAATGGCTTTTCCTAATAATTTTTGCAGTAACTGTATTTTTGTATTGGGTAACTTGATTTTGTTAACACGGTCCATGTAGTCATCATCAAAAATGTCTATGGATTCAGCTTTGTCTTCACCTAGTGTGTATAGTTCTTCAACGCCGTTGGATTTTAGTGCGTCAGCAATCATTTTGCGTACTTTGGTATTCATTTGAGTCACATCCGGAGCATCACCTTTAGTCAGTTTAAAGACGATGGAACGGACAGCTAAGAAGAAGTGAATATGATCGCGTTCTTCTTGAGTTAATAACTCGCTGCCACAACATATGTCATAAGCGGCTTTTAGACGTTTAACTAATCCCATAAAGCGATGTTCTAGCTTTTTGGTTTGCAGCACAAATTCAGCAGCACGATTTAGGCATGTTAACTGTGCTCGTGCTTCACCACTAAAATAATCTTGGCTATCAAACTTATGGAAAATATTTTTCAGTAAATCAATATGATCCTTCACTGTAGTAATAGATAGAGCGACATCTTCAAAGTTGGTCGAGTCAACCTTTGAATACATGGCTAATGCTTGATTCATTTGTCGTTTGATACCAATATAGTCGACTACCAAGCCTTTGCCTTTTCCTTGAAGACTACGGTTTACTCGTGAGATAGTCTGAATGAGATTGTGTTTTTGCAGAGGTTTGTCGATATAAATAGTATCCAATTCGGGTACATCAAATCCCGTTACCCACATATCTACAACAATGGCAATTTTGAAGTTTGAGTTCGGATTTTTGAACTGTGTATCCAGTTCCTTACGATGTTCCTTACTACCAAGTAAATCATAAAGCGTTTCTTCATCATCTTTATCACGCGTCATGATCATCTTCACCATTTCAGATGGCAGTAGTTTTTCTTTTTCAGCTTCGGTTAGCTCGGTATCATCTGAAGTTTGTTGTACTTCAAACCAGACGGGGCGTATCGCTTTAAGTTGTTTGTAAAATTCCCAGGCAATATTACGGCTAGCACAGACAAACATAGCTTTGCCTTTTATTGTTGAACCTTCTGCTACACGCTTGTCGTAATGTTTTGCAAAATCATCGGCTAATGCCCGCAGACGATCCGGATCTCCCAAAATAGCGTTCATATGAGCTGACGCTTTTTTACTTTCATCTATTTGATAGTCGTTAGTGCCAGCAGCAGCACACTCTTCGTAGTATTTTTCAATTTCTTCTAGTTTGCTGTTATCCAGAATGATTTTTGCTGCGCGTCCTTCGTAAACGATGGGAACTGTAATACCATCTTTCACCGATTCGGCCATGGTATAACTATCGATAATTTCACCAAATACATCTAATGTGGCATCAATAGGGGTGCCGGTAAAACCCACATAAGTTGCTGATGGTAATGAGTCGCGAAGGTATTTGGCAAAACCATAGGTTTTGCGAACACGCCCTGTTTTGTTATCAATGAGTACTTTCTGGTCGAGGTTGATTTGGCTTCTGTGTGCTTCGTCAGAGATACAGATAATATTGTTACGTTCTGAAAGTAATTCTGTGTCTTCGGTGAATTTATGAATTGTTGTCAGAAATACGCCGCCACTGTTACACCCAGCGAGTTTTTCACGTAAGTCTTCGCGATTTTTAACGGAGATAATCGTGTCATCTCCGATATATTTTGTTGCGTTACAAAATTGTCGGGATAATTGTTCATCTAGATCAGTACGATCAGTGATTAATACAATTGTAGGACTGGCAAAATCTACGCTCTTCATTAATAGGCGAGTTAAAAACTGCATGGTGTAACTTTTTCCACACCCGGTGGCACCAAAATAGGTACCGCCTTTTCCGTTACCTTGCGGCTTACGTGCTTGTTTAATACTGTAATAGAGTTTGCGGGCAGCGTAATATTGTGGATAGCGACAGCAGATTTTAATTTCTCTATTTGCATTATCCGGGAAACAGATAAAGTTTTTGATGACATCCAGCAAGCGTATTGGGTGAAATAGTCCTCCAATCATGGTATACAACGAACGAATGCCATCCTGCTCACGACTTTCATCTCCGGTAATTTTGCGCCAGGAATAAAAATATTCATAAGGAGCAAATAGGTTACCCATCCGGTTATTAACACCATCACTAATAATGCACATTGCGTTGTAAACGAACAATTGTGGAATATCACGGCGATAGCGGACACAGAGTTGTCTCCAGGCATCGTCTAAGTTGGCTTTTTGCTCGCGAATGGCACTTTTAAATTCAAATACAACTAATGGCAGCCCATTAATATAGAGAATAGTATCTGGAATTCGGGATTGGCTATCTTTGCCGATTATTTCGAATTGGTTTACTACCTTAAATCGATTAACCGAGTGGGTAGAATAATAGAAAGCAGTGGGTTCCGCTGCTTGTTGTTGTAGTATTTCATCGTGACTAAATAACTGTTGTAGTGCTGCAGGTAGGTGACGGGTATCAATAAGCTCGATATAGAGATCTTTTTCTGCTCGGTCATCTCGTTTAAATAGAAAGCCGTTAGATAACCAGAAACAAAATGTTTTATTACTTTCGTAGAGATCGCTGGCGGAAAGAGTGGTGAGCTGGCGAATAATCCGTTCGATTTCATTGTCAGTCAGGCTATCTGCTTGATAACGGGTGGTCAGATAATTGCGGAGATCGTCGACAATGATCACCTGTTCTTGATCGGTTCTGGTAAGGCTTTCACCTGGTATATGGGGATAACCTTGTTCTCCTAACAATTCGATAATGGCATTTTCTAACTTTTCTTCGCTAAATTTCAGGCTCATTACTTATTTCCGCTCCTAACTATTGAAGCAGCTAATCATACAATAGTTTTTCTTATTTTTACTTTGACCTGTTACTCAATCTCTTAAAAATAAAAGAAAACCCCCTTGTGAAAGGGGCTAAAAGTTAGACTGTATCTGCTTCCATTATGGGTTCTGGAAGATCTTTTAGTGATAGCTCGCCGGAGATTAGTTTTGGGAGTAGGGTGTCACGGAGTTGGGTTAAATAATGATTGCTGGATAGGTTAACAATCATTTTTTCTCTGAAATTGCTAACTAGTTCATCGAAATGCTTAAGAATTAACTCTGAGGGAAGAATAATTTTCAAGCTAGAAATATCATCAGGTCTTATTGCCGGATATGCACCACCGTCAGCGATTCTTGTAAATTCTTCAATATTTTTTCTATCTGTTAGGCAACTGTATATATAATTCTTATAGTAGTTTTTTTTCGCTCTGATGACGGCAAATCCTGTACTACCTGTTAAACCTTCTTTATGTACGTAAGCAAAAGATCTATTTGCAGGTCTCACTAATCCAAAAATAATATCATGTTTATTTAATATTCTTCTTGCTCTGCTTGGTGCATCGTCAAAGAGATAGAATCCAGTTGATAAAATTGAACCATCTTTTGCATTAGAAAGATCGACATATTCAATGTTTTTAGGAGAATTTTTACTGGACCATGAGTTGGGATTCAAGAATGCAATATTTTGTATATTGTCAATAATCCATCCTTTCGGTACCCATCCTAATTCTGTTTCTTCAAATTCTGCTGGAAATAGAGCACGAATTTCATTCGAAAGCGGTTTTAATTCTGAACTGTTACGTACCTTCTGGCGTAGTTCAGCCCGTTTCTGAAGGCTGTCAGGAATTGAATTTCCTGCTTCCAAGGCGTTGTCAATCACTGGATCGAAATCGACAAACCAAGATTTGAATAGAGTTTGTGATATTTGTTCTAGGGTTTGGTTTATTTGTTGGCTAATTAATATCTTACTATCAAAACATTCTAAATTATTTGCTATAGCATTTTGTATATCTAATGGAGGCTTTGGTACTTCAAGATTTTCTATCATTCCTTTAGTTAAAGCATTTCTCGTTGCTCCGGCGCTTGAAAGAGTTAATAAAAACTGATGTACATAGGGACTGGACAGGAAATACCGAATAAAACGGGGATCAAAATGTTTA
This sequence comes from Xenorhabdus sp. XBWT, assembly GCF_059072735.1. Lineage (NCBI taxonomy): Bacteria > Pseudomonadati > Pseudomonadota > Gammaproteobacteria > Enterobacterales > Morganellaceae > Xenorhabdus > Xenorhabdus sp. XBWT. The sequence goes on along the minus strand of NZ_CM180990.1, from coordinate 3,895,218 downwards.
GGGTCTGGACGAATAATTGCGACGTGTTGGTTTACTCGGGCTGGTAAAAAATGTTCTGGTGCTAGGCAAACACGCGCAACTGAATCTCCGGTGATATTCAGTAAAATATCGTTTTTTTGAACCATAACATTTTTAAGTTTGATTGCAGCTTCATCGTTGATATAGACAAGGCCATTAGAGTTGAAACCATCATTATATATATTTTGACTTCTTATCAAATACGTTGTGCCAGTAGTATCGTAGACATTACTCCCACCTTTGGGAGTAGCACCACTACCAATTTTGAGGCAAAAGTCTCCTAGGCGAATTGTAGGCCATTTATTCACCATAACCTAATACCTCCAGATTCTGGCGAATTGCCTTGTCCAATTCTTCTGCCTGCGTCATCTGCTTGAATAGTGCCTGTGATAACTGACGCATCTTGGCTTCAAAAGCAATACCATCATCTTCCTGCTCCACTGCACCCACATAGCGCCCCGGAGTCATTACATAATCGTTAGCTTTGATTTCTTCAATGGTTGCTACCTTGCAGAACCCAGCAATATCTTCATATTTTTCCAGCTTACTGTCACCACGTTTAATACGCTCTGCCAGCTCTTTTGGCGTACTACGCCAAGCGTGGTAAGTATCGGCAATCGTAGAGATATCTTCTGCTGTCAGTTCTTTATTGGTGCGGCTAATCATTGAACCCAAATTACGGGCATCAATAAACAGCGTTTCACCTTGGCGATTACGATAGCCTTTAGCAGCATCCACGTTTTTATTTTTGGTGAAAAACCATAGGCAAGCGGGGATCTGGGTTGTATAGAAAAGTTGGTTGGGAAGAGCAATCATGCACTCAAGCAGATCGTTTTCGATCATTTGTGCGCGAATTTCTCCTTCACCACTGGTATTGGAACTCATGGAACCATTAGCCAGCACAAAACCCGCAGTACCGGTAGCACTTAGCTTGGAGAGCATATGTAATATCCAGCCGTAGTTAGCATTTCCGGTTGGAGGAGTACGGTAGCCAGCAAAACGTCGATCGTCAGTCAGTTCTGTTTCTTGACGCCACTCTTTTAAGTTAAAGGGCGGATTAGAAAGAATATAGTCGGCTTTTAAATCTGGGTGTTGATCGTTAAAGAAAGTATCTGCGGGTCTTTCTCCCAGATTGCCTGATAACCCACGAATAGCGAGGTTCATTTTCGCTAGTTTGTATGTAGTAGCAGTAAGTTCTTGCCCATAAATGGCAATATCACGGCTTTTACCCTGATGGCTTTCTACAAATTTGACTGATTGTACAAACATCCCACCAGAACCACAGCATGGGTCATAGACCTTACCTTGGAAAGGTTCTAGCATTTCAGTTAGCAAGGTTACTATGCATTTTGGAGTATAGAATTCACCGCCGCCTTTACCTTCAGTCGCGGCAAATTTACCGAGGAAATATTCATAAACTCTGCCGATTAAATCTTCTTTGGAAAGTTCTTTAACACCGGTTTCATGAGCAATGGTTTCGATGTTATTAATGGAGTCGATCAACGATGCCAGTTTTTTAGGCTCCAGATTTTGACGGCTGAAGTAATTATCGGGTAACGCGCCTTTTAAAGCCGGGTTACGTTTCTCTATTGTAGAGAGCGCCGTATCGATAAGTACCGCGATATTATCTTGCTTGGTGCGCTCTTGGATGAATGACCAGCGCGCTTCTTCAGGCAGATAAAAAATATTATCTTGCTGGTAAAAGACTTCCATATCGACAAAGGCTTGTTGGCCTTCATTTAACATTTTCTGACGGCGTTGCTCAAATTTGTCGCTAATAAACTTTAAAAAAACAAGGCTCAGCACGACATGTTTATATTCAGAGGATTCGACACTGCCTCTAAGTTGGTTAGCGGTATCCCATAAGGTGTCTTCAAATCCTTTTTTTGCTTTGTTTTTTTTAGATACTTCTTTAGCCATGTTGATCTCAAATTCGTATTACTGTGATGGCAAGTATACTAACAAAATATCTTCAACGTCGTCCTTAGTACTTTCTGAATGTGACTAATCAAAGTAGTCAGTATCTAATTTGGGAACTTTAAGCATACGCGAACTGACGCCAACTTCATTATTCATCATCAGATGTACCAAGCGATTACCATCAACCAGTACAAGCCCTTCAACAGATTGGGCGAACTTGACGGCTTGTGTGGTAAACCCTGATGTAGTGATGAAAACCCCGCGTTTGGCTTTATGGCCTGCAAGAGCACCGTAAAAAGCTTGTAATTCAGGTCGGCCTACGGTTGACTGCCAGCGTTTTGCTTGGACATAGACTTTTTCTAAGCCGAGTTTATCCAATGAAATAATGCCATCAATACCACCATCGCCCGTTCCGCCGACACGCTGTAAATCATCACAAGGATTTAATACCATTACTATGACTGAAATTGTATGAGTAATGCCTTATGACAGTAAGATTTCTGACCAGAAGTCTGTATTATTCCTTGCATCGTGAAGAATTGTATTATCTTAGTGATTGAGTAAATCACCGAATCTCAGTCACCCAAATAACCCCAGAAAATCTCACCTTCCAATCCCAACCGGATAAGACTCAAACAAATACCCATCAAAGTCAGGATCATCGACATCTGATAACTCCAGCAATCGCTGTTTCACGTTTTCCAGATGCTGCCACATGGCTTGTTTCGCAGCCACAGGGTCTTTTTTGACCATAGCAGCCAAAATCGCCTGATGATCATTCAGCCATTCCCGGCGGTAGTCGGTATTCGTGATCCGGCTGTGTAATTTCATCCACATCGGGTTATTTTCGCGCCATGTCCAAGACTGCTTTAGCAGTTCAACCAGCATGCTGTTATGCGTTGCTTGTGCGATGGCCAGATGAAATTCTCTGTCGCCGGATTCATCTTCACCTGATTCCAGATCATTTTTTTCTTTTTCCAGTACCTGACGCATATTGGCAATATCGATTGGTGTAACTTGGGTTGCCGCGAATTCAGCAATATTGCTTTCCAGTAATTGGCGTGCTTGTAATAACTCAAAAGGCCCTGCCGCATTCTCCACGTAAGTCTCAGCGGCTTTTGGCAGGTTGATGATGTAAATCCCCGAATTCCGGCCATAACCTTTGCGGACTTCAATCAGGTTCTCTAATTCCAGCATGATGATCGCTTCACGAATCAGGGCGCGGGAGACGCCAAGCATATCTGCGATTTCACGCTCTGGAGGGAGGCGATCACCGATCTTATAGTGATCAGTCGCAATGATTTGGCGTAATGAGTGGCCCACTTCCTGATAAGGCCGTTTGAGGTCTTCAATGTTCATCATTAAATGTCGCTGTAGGTTTAGTGTGCGTAAGGTGAACGACTAAAAATGATCTCATTTTAAGGTATTGCCCTTAGAAATATAACCACTCATAGATAAATGGAGGTATTTACTCAATTGTACGGATATGATCTACCATTTCAGAGAGTTCAGGGTTGGTTTTAGCAATGTCGTCATACATCGGTTTAACTGCTTCTTGGAAAGTCATTTTGTCCACGGTAATAAACTTAACATTTTGTTTTTCTGCTTTGGCGCGTTCTTCATTCTCTGATGTTTCCCAAAGTTGAGTCATGTATTTTGAGGAATTTAGCGCGGCTTTTTTCACGATTGCTTGCTGTTCATCCGTCAGTTTATTTAATGATTTCGTCGAGATTAGCAACACGTCGGGGATCATCGTGTGTTCATCAAGTGAGAAGAATTTCGTGACTTCACTATGACGGCTTAAGGTAAAAGAGGGAATATTATTTTCCGCTGCATCAATAACACCCTGTTGTAATGCGGTATAGAGTTCACCATAAGCTAAGGGGGTCGGGTTGCCTCCCAGTGCTTTTACCATTGAAATTGCTGATGGACTGGGTTGTACACGAATTTTCAGATCTTTTAGATCGTCAGGTGTATAGATCGGTTTTTTTGCATAGAAACCGCGTGACCCCGCATCATAGTAGGTCAGGCCAATAAAGCCGCTATTCTGGCTTGAACCGAGGATTTCTTTACCGATCTCGTTGCTGAGAATTTTTTGGTAGTGGGCTTTATCGCGGAACAAATAGGGCAGGTTAAAGACGGAATAGGCCGGAGAAAACGCTTCTAATTCTGCGGCATTGGATTTAACGATATCCAAAGCTCCGTTTTGCATCAATTCCATTGATTCACGCTGATTGCCCAGTTGAGCATCTGGATAGATACGGATGCGTATTTCGCCATCGGTTTTTTCTTTCACTTCATCAGCGAATTGGGTCATGGCCTTATGAACTGCATGGTCGCGGTTTTGATTATGGCTGAGTTTAAGCGTTGTTGCGGCAAAAGCCTGTGATGCACTCAGCGCAAACAGCGCGCCAATCACTGTATACAAAACGTGTTTGCTGTTTTTCATTTTATTCCCCAGAGGTAAGGATCAGGTTTTTGTTATTTTCTACGTGTAAACAGTAGCCATCACCAATGGGTTAAGCAAAATATAAAAACAAATTGGTTGACCATGATCGCAAATTTAGCGAATCATTGGTTTACCAATTTAAACTGTGATCTGATTCGCTTCTTTTCATTTATCAGTTCTTCTATGCTTTAAAGGCCGATATGGACATTGGTTTTATTGGTTAACCAAAAATGTAAGGGCAAGGCGTATGAAGAATCTTGTAGTGATTGTTAATAAAAGTTTGGCCTTTTTTACTATCTGCCTGTCGGTTTTTCTGGTTTTCTGCGTGTTATGGCAAGTGATTTCCCGTTATGTTTTAAGCGCACCCAGCACTGTGACAGATGAACTGGCGCGTTATCTCTTTATGTGGGTTGCCATGATTGGTGCTGCTTATACAACGGGTCAGCATCGTCATCTTGCTATCGATCTGCTGATGCTGAAATTAACCGGAATAAAGAAGAGTGTTGTCGGCCTGATTATTCAGGTGGCCATCATTGCATTTGCGGCCATTGTGCTTATTTACGGTGGTTGTGTTCTTGCCTCATCAACGCTGGCAAGTGGTCAAATCACGCCCTCTTTAGGTTGGCAGATGGGTTACATCTATTTATGTCTGCCCGTCAGTGGTGCATTTATGATTTTCTATGCGCTGGTTGATGTTATCTCAATTATTCAACACGTTTCAGGTCAACCACAATGGGTTGCCGGTAAATAATAAATTGTGGCGATGTGAGGTTATAGGATGGATTGGTATGTGATTTCCGCGCTCTTTGGCATATTTGCGGTACTGCTGGCGCTCAGTGTGCCCGTTTCATTTGCGATAGGTCTGTCCTCGTTAGTTGCAATTATGCTCACGTTACCGTTGGAATCTGCTATTGCTGTTGTTTCGCAGCGTATGGTGGCGGGAGTTGATAACTTCTCTTTATTGGCGATCCCGTTCTTTATTCTTGCAGGGAATATCATGAACCAAGGCGGGATTGCTGCACGTTTGATTAATCTGGCAAAAGTCATTGGCGGCCGTTTACCCGGCTCATTAATGCACGTCAATATTATGGCTAATATGCTGTTCGGGGCTATTTCCGGCTCGGCAGTGGCATCAGCGGCTGCGGTAGGCGGCACAATGGCGCCGATGGAGAAAAAAGAGGGTTATGATCCTGCGTTATCTGCTGCGGTGAATATTGCTTCTTGCCCTTCTGGTTTATTGATCCCTCCCAGCAATACGTTGATTGTCTATTCGTTGGTTTCTGGTGGCACATCCATTGCTGCCCTGTTTTTGTCGGGATATATCCCCGGTATTATCATGGGAATTTCACTTATGATTGTATCCGCCATTATTGCAAAGCGGAGATCTTATCCTGTTGCTGCCCAACCCACGTGGAACGAATTTTTTAATGTTGCGTGGAAAGCTATACCGTCATTAATGCTGATTGCGGTCATTATGGGGGGGATTATTGGCGGAATTTTTACGGCGACGGAAGCGTCTGCCATTGCGGTTCTCTATAGTTTTGTTCTGGCGGTGATCATCTATCGCGAAGTGAGTTTCAGGCAATTACCGAAAATCATCCTTGATTCAGCCGTCACTACCTCGATTGTTCTGCTATTAATTGGTGCTTCAATGGGCATGTCTTGGGCGATGGCAAACGCGGATCTGCCGTATCTGATAGCGGATATGTTAATGGCCGTTTCTGATAATCCACTGACGATCTTGTTGGTGATTAATATCATTCTCCTGATTGTCGGGATATTTATGGACATGACACCCGCTGTCCTGATTTTCACGCCGATTTTTTTACCCGTCGCGCTGGATATGGGAATCGATCCGGTTCATTTCGGCATCATCATGACATTTAATTTGGCGATTGGGATTTGTACACCCCCCGTCGGCAGTGCATTGTTTGTCGGTTGTTCAGTGGGTGATGTCAGTATTGATAAGGTCTTGAAGCCTCTGATCCCGATGTATATTGCGTTGATCGCGGCGCTGGCACTGGTCACTTATTTGCCTCAGTTGAGTTTATGGCTACCTGAATTGATTTTGAACTATACCCCTGCTTAACGTATCTCCCTTTTTATTGGTTAACCGAATGAAAGGTGAAGGGTGTAAAAGCGAAAACTGTTTATGAAAGAATGTTTATGAAGGAAAGAAGAGGTCAATCATGAAACAAACTTGGCGTTGGTATGGCCCGATAGATCCCGTTTCGTTGGCTGATATCCGTCAGGCGGGAGCAACAGGGGTAGTGACGGCGTTGCATCATATTCCCAACGGCGAAATCTGGCCTGTCGCTGAGATTGAAGAGCGTAACGCGCTGATTGAAGCCAATCAACTGGAATGGTCGGTGGTGGAGAGTGTGCCCATCCATGAAGATATCAAAACACATACGGGAGCATATGATCAATGGATAACAAATTATCAGCAGACTTTGCGTAATCTCGCTGCCTGTGGAATCAAAACGGTGTGTTATAACTTCATGCCTGTTCTGGATTGGACACGCACGGACTTGGAATATCCATTGCCTGATGGTTCAAAAGCACTGCGTTTTGATCAAATAGAGTTCGCTGTTTTTGACATTCATATTCTACAACGTAAAGGAGCAGAAAAAGATTATACAGATGAAGAGATTGCACAGGCGAAGATACGTTTTGCTGCAATGACAGAAGAAGAAAAACAAAAACTTATAAATACGATCATAGCGGGTCTTCCCGGCGCGGAAGAAGGTTATACCTTAGAAGAATTTCGCCAACACCTGGGACGTTATTCAGATATTGATAAGGCTAAATTGCATGAGCACTTTGCCTATTTCCTGAGAAAAATTATTCCGGTTGCAGAAGAAACCGGTATCAAAATGGCGGTTCATCCTGATGATCCGCCCCGCGAGATATTCGGTCTGCCACGCATTGTTTCGACGTTGGATGATATGCGCTGGATAGCTGAAACCGTAGACAGTCATGCCAATGGTTACACGATGTGTACCGGCTCTTACGGGGTGCGCGCAGATAATGATTTAGTGAAGATGATCAAATTATTTGGTTCACGGATCTATTTCCTGCATTTGCGCTCGACCCTGCGTGAAGAAAATCCACGAACATTCCATGAGGCGGCTCATCTTGCGGGTGATGTGGATATGTATGAAGTCATTAAAGCGATAGCAGAAGAAGAGCATCGTCGGCGGGAAGCGGGCGAAGAGTATCTAATTCCAATGCGTCCCGATCACGGGCATCAAATACTGGATGACCTGAACAAGAAAGTAAATCCGGGTTATTCAGCGATTGGCCGCCTTAAAGGACTGGCTGAGATCCGTGGTCTGGAACTGGGCATTCACCGTGCGTTTTATCGGGATAACGTCTGAACCTAAATATAAGGTGGAACATGATGGGAAAAAATCTTGCTAACGCTGCGATATCCGTTCCGTTTCCCGATTGGACAGCCGAGCGGCTTACCACACGCATCGTTCATTTAGGTTGTGGTGTGTTTCACCGCGCACATCAGGCGCTTTATACCCACCATTTACTGGAGCAAACGGACAGTGATTGGGGATTTTGTGAAGTTAATCTGATGTCGCAACAAAGTGCTTTGCTGATTGAAAATCTAAAAAAACAATCAATGTGCTATACCGTCGCAGAGAAAAGTCAGGATGTAACGACATTAAAAATCATCGGTTCGATAAAAGAGGCCATGCACCCATTAATTGATGGTGTTCAGGCCATCATCGAAAAAATGGCCAGTCCTGAAGTTGCCATTATCTCCTTGACCGTGACGGAAAAAGGCTATTGCATTAATGCTGCGACAGGGCATCTGGATTTGAACAATCCACTGATTATTGAGGATTTAGCTAATCCGTCATCACCTCGTTCTGCCATTGGTTATATTACCGCTGCATTAAAATTGCGTTTTGAACGCCAGTTATCGCCGGTAACCATTTTGTCGTGCGATAACGTTCGGGAAAATGGTCATGTTGCCCATCAGGCAGTGTTGGATTTGGCGCGTTTGCAAGATGGGAAGCTGGCACAGTGGATAGAACAACGAGTGACATTTCCTTCTACAATGGTTGACTGCATTGTGCCGGCAGTGACACCGGAAACTTTAACTGAAATTGCCCGGTTGTCAGGGTGGGAAGATCCTTGTGCCATTGCCTGTGAATCTTTCCGTCAGTGGGTGATTGAAGACAACTTTGCAAACGGGCGCCCAGATTGGCATCGGGTTGGTGCGCAATTTGAGGAAGATGTAACACCATTTGAAATAATGAAATTGCGTATGTTAAACGGCTCTCATTCATTTCTTGCCTACTTGGGCTATTTGGGCGGTTATGCGCATATTTCCGATACCATAGCAAACGTGGACTATCGCCGCGCGGTTCACACACTGATGCTGAATGAACAAGTGCCAACGTTGTTGATGCCGGAGAATACCGATTTAGTCACTTATGCGGAAAAGTTGCTCGAACGGTTTGCCAATCCCTCTTTAAAACATCAAACATGGCAGATTGCGATGGATGGGAGTCAGAAATTACCGCAACGCTTGCTCGATTCTATTCAGTGGCATATCGAAAAAGGAAGTGATTATCGATACTTGGCATTAGGCATTGCAGCATGGATGCGTTATGTCAGTGGTGTAGATGAACAAGGCCAGCCCATTGATGTGCGTGATCCATTAAAAGCGGTCTTTGCCGCCATTTATGCTAAACATGGGCTTGCTGTTGCTGTGGTTGAAGAGTTATTGGCAATTGAATCAATCTTTGGTGAAAAGCTGATTAAAAACCGTGACTTTGTCGGCAATGTGGTCAAGGCATACCAACGATTACTGGATGTTGGTGCTCGTCAAACTGTCGCAATCCTGTGCTCCCAAGGTGAAAAACAATGAAAGCCTTTATGCATGAAGATTTTTTGTTGAGTAATGATATTGCCTGCCGTCTTTATCACGATTACGCCGCCATGATGCCGATTTATGATTATCACTGTCATTTAAATCCAAAAGAGATTGCGCAAAACCGCCGTTTTGACAATCTCGGCCAAATTTGGCTGGAAGGTGACCATTACAAGTGGCGTGCCATGCGCTCGGCAGGAGTCGGGGAGGCATTGATCACTGGCCCTGAAACCAGCGATTATGAAAAATATCTCGCATGGTCAAAGACAGTTCCTATGGCGATTGGCAATCCGCTTTATCATTGGACGCATCTGGAATTGCGCCGTCCATTTGGCATTACCGGAAAATTATTCGGCCCTGACACCGCAGAAGCTATTTGGCATGAAGTGAATGAAAAACTTGCTCAGCCTGAATTTTCTGCCCGTGGCATTATGCAGAAAATGCAGGTGCGCATGGTGGGAACCACTGATGACCCCATCGATTCTCTGGAATATCACCGACAAATCGCAGCAGATAAAGACTTCACCATCAAAGTATTGCCAAGCTGGCGTCCGGATAAGGTCTTTAAAATTGAATCAGCGGGTTTTTGCCATTACCTCAAACGGCTGGAAGAGGCCGCTGATGTGGCTATTGTGTGTTTTGCCGATTTATTGGCGGCATTGGAGTGTCGTCTGGAACATTTTGGATATCACGGTTGTGTGGCATCGGATCATGGTATTGAAAACCTGCGTTATGCGGCGATCCCCAGCACATTATCTTTGGATAATATTTTGCAAAAACGCCGGCAAGGGCAACTGCTCAACGAATTAGAGATTGCGCAATTCACGACGGCTGTACTGGTTTGGTTAGGCAAGCAATATGCGAAGCGAGGTTGGGTGATGCAACTGCATATCGGGGCATTACGCAATAACAATACGCGCATGTTTAATCTGTTAGGGGCGGACAGCGGTTTTGATTCCATTGGCGATAATCCTATTGCTTATCCATTGTCCCGCCTGCTGGATGAAATGGATATGACTGATGAATTACCCAAAACTATCCTTTATTGCTTAAATCCTCGTGATAACGAAGTGATTGGTACGATGATTGGCAACTTCCAGGGAGGGGGAATCGCTGGAAAAATTCAATTTGGTTCGGGCTGGTGGTTTAACGATCAAAAAGATGGAATGCAACGTCAGTTGGAGCAGCTTTCCCAATTGGGGCTATTAAGTCAGTTTGTCGGTATGCTGACCGATTCACGCAGTTTCTTATCGTATACCCGCCATGAATATTTTCGTCGTATCCTCTGTAATATGCTGGGAAGTTGGGCCAAAAAGGGTGAAATCCCATACGATGAAAAAATGTTGGGGCAGATGATCCAGAATATTTGCTTCAATAATGCTGAACGCTATTTCCTGTTAAATAAGCCAATTGGATAAGTCAGTCAGATAAGGATTAAACAATGCGGGCCAAAAAAATTGCTTTGCTCGGTGAATGTATGATCGAGTTGAATGGCGAGCCATTTAGTTCAATGACGCAAAGTTACGGCGGTGATGTACTGAACAGTGCGGTATATCTTGCCAGAGCAGGGAAGGATACGCTGGATATCTATTCACTCCACAAAAAACGATAGCGTCCTTTTATTAGTCGCCATTTAGGGCTTTCGGCTGGTTTTAATACCATGAAAACTAGCCTGTGAGTTTTTATTTTGGTAAATCCTATATATGAATAAGAATCTTCGCTTTCATCAATTGGGGTTAGTTGAACCACACCGTTTTTTCCTAATTGATAAGATACATTTACTGCACACTCGATGAGTGAAATTCCACATCCCCTAATACCGGGATGTGTGGAAATATCTGAGATCAGAGGAATGTCAGGTAAAAGTTTTGGTGCATTGAGTAATTTCTTTTCTGTAATGGTCAGTACCAGCACCCCTACAGGAAACCCCCTGAAATTTGCTGCAAAACAATGATATTTCTCTTGTTGGCTAATATCTTCATTTAATACGCTACTGATTCTTTCCAATATAGATTGAAAAACGCCACAAGAATATATGCATCTGTTATTCCAATTTCTTAATTCCATATCCCTTCTTTCTTTTTTATCCAGTTTAAGTTTCCATTTGTTATTTTCTATTTCAAGTTTTAAGAAATTTGAGATTTCACATGCTCTTGATAAAGAAACTTTCTCGGAAGTTAATGATGCTTTAGCATCAAAAGAAAGGGAAGTTAGATTAGGACTGGATCTAAACCGATTTAACGAATTTAAATTATCCGAACTATTAATACTGAAAGATTTTGATCTGAATAACATAAATATGTCCTCCATCAGTAATGAAGATCTTACTTATTACCTAATTGGTATGGAGTAGTATGGTAGATATTATAGAATGGTAGAATATAAAAGAAAATTTTGTTATTCTGTGTCTTAAATCACATTAATATAAATTAAGCCATCCAATCGATGGCCTAACCTATAAACCCAGAACTATTGCTTTTTATACAATCTTAACCGCTGTCCCTGATACGGCAACCATCAGCATACCGCCATTTTTGCCGATGGTTTCATAGTCAATATCAATGCCGACAACCGCATTGGCACCTAAAGCTTGAGCTTGTGCATTCATTTCTGCAAAGGCAATTTCCCGTGCATTTTTCAATTCTTTTTCATAAGAGCCAGAACGCCCACCAACAATATCTCTGATCCCAGCAAAAAAATCCTTCACAATATTTACCCCAAGAATCGTTTCCCCGGTGACGACACCCAGATAATCTGTGATGGTATGCCCTTCCAGTGTGGGTGTTGTTGCATTCTTCATTATCGATCTCCATTTGATATTTCATTACTTTGTTCTTGGTACTCAGGTGGATTTATTTGCCACCTGAGATGGCTATACGTTGATATTGCAGGTCATTACTGGCGATTTGGGTAAGGGCTTCAGCTTAATAAGTAATAATTCGATTAAAAAGTAATGCCTGTATATCTTGTTTTTGATGAATAATGACATGAGCGATAACGATATCCGTGCTCCTATCAGAATCAATAGAATAAATCACCCTGTGGCCATTTTGAGTATTGCATTCACGATAATTTGTCACACCTAATTTAGCCAATTCAGGTGATATTTGGCAGCAGGTTGGCGAAAAGTTGATTTTTTTCTCAAATTCATCCAATGCCTTTTGAATGATAGGTAATGGTTCAAGTTCTTTTGTTCGCAAATATGAAGCTATTTCTCTTAAGGAAAATTTAAACGTTTCCGTATAATTAATTAAGATATCAGACATTTATTCCCCAAACACTTATTGATTTACAAATCTTCCAATAATTGCTCACGTGAATACAGTTTTCCTGCATCTTTATCTTTTTGAGAAATAGCCAGCAGTTTCAATAATGCAATTGCGCCATCTCTTTTTTGCCGTTCTTCATATGATTCAATAACATAAGCAGGTAAACCATTTTGGGTAACTAAGATGGGTTCTGATAGTTCAAGCATTGCAGCATGCTTTTTTACATAAGAAATAGTTTCAATTTTCATTTAAAACTCCTGATGAAAATATTTTCTGTTTTTAGGGGCTATCAATAGACGTTAATAGGTCTTAATTTAGACTATATAGAACCCACTTTCAATGTCTGTTTTTCGTTCTCAGTGTGGTGAGGGGGAAGTAGTTTGAATTCTTTGGGTATATACCTAATGGGTGATTATGGAGTTGCTCCCGCAGCTATCAGGATCGTCATTGTTGAAAGGAAACAAGGGACTTGAATGCCATCAAAGTGATAGTCATGTTTGTATTTCTTGGAAACTTGGGAGAGCGAGAGAGAATGGTTATGAGCGCTTTTTTGTGCCTGATGGAATGTATTGAAAAAAAAGAATATTTTTTTGACTGAAAAATAATCATCAGGAAGTTATTTCCAACAGGGGAAACGAGGTTCAAAATGGTGCTTCAATGTTACTATTCATGAAATGATAATAAAAAATGACACATTGTCATTGATTCGGCTTTCAATTTGGACGGACTGCGTTTATTATGCGCGCTTCGTAATTTCAACCGGCGCCACTGGCTTTGAGCTTTAGCGGAGAAATGATTCCTCCTGCCAGCTAACACAGTCTTTTCCCGTGGCGGTTCTATCTGCATTATTCCAAGGGATAGATGATAGCATAAATGACTGAGAACACCTCTCTGACTCCACTTGTGGAATTGAAAGCCTTGAGCAAAGGCTTCGACGGTAAACAAGTTATTTCACAGCTCGATTTGACAATCAATGATGGCGAGTTCCTGACCATTCTTGGACCATCCGGTTGTGGCAAAACCACAGTACTCCGTCTGATTGCCGGGCTAGAAGATGCGGACAGCGGCAAAATTTTACTGGAAGGGCTGGATATTACAAATATTCCTGCTGAACACCGTCACGTTAATACGGTCTTCCAAAGTTATGCCCTATTCCCTCACATGACCGTATTTGAAAATGTCGCTTTTGGGCTTCGAATGCAGAAAACACCGGAAAAAGAGATTGCTCCGCGTGTTGAAGACGCATTGCGCATGGTGCAGCTTGGAGAGTTTGCCCAGCGTAAACCCGCGCAGCTTTCCGGTGGTCAACAGCAGCGTGTGGCGATTGCCCGTGCGGTTGTGAATAAGCCTAAGGTATTGTTGCTGGATGAATCGCTGTCCGCACTCGATTACAAATTGCGCAAGCAGATGCAAAATGAGCTGAAAGCGCTTCAGCGCAAGCTTGGTATCACTTTTATCTTTGTTACCCATGATCAGGAAGAGGCCCTGGTAATGTCAGACCGCATCGTGGTTATGCGTAACGGGCGTATCGAGCAGGATGGTTCTCCGCGCGAGATTTATGAAGAGCCGAAAAATCTGTTCGTCGCCCGCTTTATCGGCGAAATCAATATCTTTGATGCCAGAGTATTACATCGCATTGATGAGCAGCGGATACGCGCCAATGTTGAAGGTCACGAATGTGATATCTTCACTACGCTGCCAGTCACTGTAGGGCAAATGCTGAAAGTGTTGCTGCGCCCGGAAGACTTGCGGGTGGAAGAGATCAATAACGGTGAGCAAGTCACAGGCCTGATTGGTTATGTGCGTGAACGTAACTACAAGGGTATGACGCTGGATTCTGTTGTTGAAATGGAAAATGGCAAAATGGTTATGGTCAGCGAATTCTTCAATGAAGATGATCCTGATGTTGACCATTCCCTGAACCAGAAGATCGCTGTTACTTGGGTTGAAAGCTGGGAGGTTGTGCTGGTCGATGAAGAAGACGCGTAAACTGTTCCAGAATATCGTCATTACGGGCATAGTATCGTGGTTGATGCTGTTTGTCTTTCTGCCGAATCTGATGATTATCGGAACCAGCTTCCTGACCCGTGATGATGCCAGTCTGGTGCAGATGGTATTTTCGCTGGATAACTACACACGGTTGTTCGATCCGCTGTATGCCGAAGTATTACTACACTCACTGAATATGGCGATTGTGGCGACGTTGTGCTGTCTGGTGATTGGCTATCCTTTCGCTTTTTTTCTGGCTCGTATGCCGAAAAAACTGCGTCCTCTGATGCTATTTCTATTAATCGTACCGTTCTGGACGAACTCGTTAATCCGTATTTATGGCTTGAAGATGTTCCTCAGTACCCGCGGTTATATGAATGATTTTCTGCTGTGGGCGGGGATTATTGATAAACCTCTGCGTATCATGTATACCCCCGAAGCTGTCGTGTTGGGATTGGTTTATATCCTGCTGCCATTTATGGTCATGCCGCTCTATTCCAGTATTGAGAAGCTGGATAAACCTTGTCTGGAAGCGGCCCGCGATTTAGGTGCGGGTAAGTTACAAACCTTTATCCGCATTATCATTCCACTGACGATGCCGGGCATTATCGCGGGTTGTTTGTTGGTATTGCTGCCTGCGATGGGGCTGTTCTACGTAGCTGACCTGATGGGCGGAGCGAAGAATCTGCTGATTGGTAACGTGATTAAGAGCCAATTCCTCAACATCCGTGACTGGCCGTTTGGCGCTGCGACCAGTATCTGCCTGACACTTGTAATGGGACTGATGTTGTTCGTCTATTATCGTGCGGCGAAGCTGCTGAATAAGAAGGTGGAACTGGAATGATCGGACGCCTGTTGCGCGGTGGCTTCATGACCATCGTTTATGCTTACCTGTATATCCCGATTATTATTCTGCTAATAAGCTCGTTTAACCAGTCTCGTTTTGGCATTAACTGGCAGGGATTTACCACTGAGTGGTACAGCCTGTTGTTCTCCAATGACAGCTTGCTGCAAGCTGCGGGGCACTCTTTGACGATGGCGGTAACGTCCGCTACGTTTGCCACGCTGATAGGTTCTCTGACTGCGGTTGCTTTGTATCGTTACTCGTTCCGGGGTAAAAAGTTCGTTGGCGGAATGTTATTTGTCGTGATGATGTCGCCGGATATCGTAATGGCGATTTCATTGCTGGTGCTGTTTATGCTGCTCGGCATTTCACTTGGCTTCTGGTCTCTGCTGTTCTCGCATATCACTTTTTGCTTGCCGTTTGTGGTCGTGACGGTTTACTCCCGCCTGAAAGATTTTGACGTCAAAATGCTGGAAGCGGCGCGTGATTTGGGGGCAGGTGAATTAACTATCCTGCGCAAAATCATCCTGCCGTTGGCAATGCCGGCGGTGATGGCGAGTTGGCTGCTGAGCTTTACCCTGTCGATGGATGATGTGGTTGTTTCCTCATTTGTGACGGGGCCGAGTTATGAAATCCTGCCACTGAAAATCTATTCAATGGTAAAAGTCGGGGTTTCGCCGGAAGTGAACGCGTTAGCAGCAATTTTACTGCTTATGTCGTTGGTTTTGGTACTGATTAGCCAATTTGTGATGCGGGATCGCACGGGTAAGTCTTAATATTAATTTAAGCGTGGTCAGTTTGTGGTTACGCTTTTCTTATTTGTAGCAACTTTCTTCATAGATAAACTATTTCAATAATCACGCCATTGGGGGAAATGAGCTTCATTATTTATCTGCCAGCTCCCTGTTTGATATATCGAATAGGGCGATAATCTCAGAAAATTCAGTATTCAGCTTCTCTTTCTGTAATGTTTCAGATTTTTCTTCACTGGTAATAGCCACAGTTGGTTTTTTAAGGTTGTGTGTGATAGTGAGTTCATTCATGAAATTACTTTCCTCTGTTTGTGCGTTTTATGTAATTTTGTAATCAAAAGAAATTAATTGTACAACTCGTCAACTTATATCATAACAAGTGGCTTTACCCTACAAAATGCGGCTCTTATAATAGCCGCTTTTTCGGGGATAGGTTCACGCGAGCCTATATGATACTAACTCACCAACTGCGAGGGGAAACACTGCATGAAAAACAACATGAAAAAGTGGTTCTGTCTGTTAGCCGCTGGGATGATGGCATTAAGCATTGGTTCAGTGAATGCCGCTGCCGCAGATGACGGCAAGACGCTGTATTTCTACAACTGGACTGAATATGTTCCGCCTGGTTTGCTCAACCAGTTCACTAAAGAAACTGGGATTAAGGTGATTTATTCCACCTACGAATCCAACGAGAGCATGTATACCAAGCTGAAAACCTATAAAGACGGCGCTTATGATTTAGTGGTTCCATCCACTTACTTTATCTCAAAGATGAGTAAAGAAGGGATGCTGCAAAAAATCGATACGAGCAAACTGAGCAATTTCCATAATCTTGATCCGAACTTGCTTCATAAGTCTTTTGACCCGAATAATGATTACTCTATCCCTTATATTTGGGGAGCAACGGCGATTGGCGTTAACAGTGATAATGTTGATCCTAAATCCATTGCATCGTGGGCTGATTTTTGGAAACCGCAGTATAAAGGCAGTTTAGTGTTGACTGACGATGCCCGTGAAGTCTTCCAGATGGCGTTGTTGAAACTGGGTTATTCAGGCAATACCACCAACCCGAAAGAGATTGAAGCGGCTTATCAGGAGCTGAGAAAACTGATGCCAAACGTACTGGCGTTTAATTCTGATAATCCAGCCAATCCATTTATGGAGGGTGAAGTGGATGTGGGCATGATGTGGCCGGGTTCCGCATATGTCGCACGCCAGTCGGGAACCCCTGTTGAGATTATCTGGCCGAAAGAAGGCGGAATTTTCTGGATGGATAGCCTGGCTATTCCTGCTAATGCCAAGAATGTTGATGGCGCGATGAAGCTGATTAACTTCCTGTTGCGCCCAGGAATCGCGGCACAAGTGGCAGAGAAAATCGGCTATCCGACGCCGAATCTGGCAGCAAAAAAACTTCTGCCTAAGGCAATGACAGAAGACAAATCGCTGTATCCGGATAATGTTATTATCGAGAAAGGTGAATGGCAGAGTGATGTTGGCAATTCAAATATCCTGTATGAAGAGTACTACCAAAAATTGAAAGCAGGTCAGTGATCCTGAATTCAGCTGAATCATGGGGGAGCTTTGGCTCCCCTTTTTAATTTACGGACATCATTTAAAAATAAATTCAATTGATTGGTGAACAATTCCTGTTAGCTATGCTTCTGGGAACTCTCTCTTGCCGTTGTGTGAGGAGCAGGGAAGTGATCTACAATTTTGAAATATTACTTATATGCCAATATCAGAAGAATATTTATCATTAATAAAGTGAGATATGGAATTTTTTTTAAAAAGACTCTTAGATTAATGTAGTTATTATTTGATTTTTTCTCTTTAATCAAGATTCTCTTTCTATTCCCTCAATTGCCTGATAAATAGTAGTCTACAATAATCCTGCAAGCCTGAGCTTAGAACTTATTCAATTAGATTCTGAATTTCTGTTCTGTTTCCAAACTACAACTTGAAAGACGACGGCATATACACAATGGATTTCAAGTTGCATCGCGACGGCAAGAGAGCAAATCCCCGGGAGCATAGATAACTATGTGACCGGGGTGAGCGAGCGCAGCCAACAAAGAGGCATTTTGGAAGACGAAGTGTATAAATATTATTAAAAGTAAATTCAGATTATTTAGATAAATAATATCAGTTTTTTTATCCTTAATATATATGATTTTATTAATGGAGATTTGAATTTTATTTGAGAAAAAATTGGGAATGCCAGATTAATTATTAATCTATATTTTACTATTATAAGGTGTTCTAATTGTTCATTGATGAAATTAAAACTAAAATAAATTATTTTTTATGATTAAGTAAAGTTAGTTAAGTTGTCAATTAATATTAATTTTTATTTCACACAAATTCAACAAGTTCGATGATTAAATCTCATGATGCTCTTTTTTCATTAAAAAAATTTTATAACATTGAAATGGTGAGTTGGTAAAAATTATTATTTTTCATATAACTGTGTCAGGTATTTCATTTTAGTAATATGATGTATCATAAATATTTACTTCCTGTTTAATGGACTATCTGATAAATACTAATTTGTTCGTACCTTACACTCAGAACTCACTTCATATTCTGAAAATACATTTGAACAAAAATTTAACATTCGGAAGTGATAAAAATGAAAAACTCAAATGAATTGATCCCATTAAAGATCATTGCCTCTGGTACTGCTTTGCCTGAATATAAAATATATTCATCCGATTTAGATCTGAAATTTAATAAACCGAATGGGTTTGTACAAAAACGTTCGGGTATTGAATATCGTTATCATTCTGACTATGAGGCTTCTCCGGCTAAATTAGCCGCTGAAGCATTGCATGGTACTTTAAAAAATCATCAAATTTCGCCGGATTCTATTGATCTTCTGATTTCGGCTTCTGCTATTCCTATTCAGGCTCTGCCTTATTCAGCAGCACATATTTTAAAAGAGAGCCAATTAAACGCGGGAACTGCCTGTTTTGATATTAATTCAAGCTGTGTCAGTTTTGTCTCAGCCCTGAATGTTGCTGCTGGGTTGCTGGCGCTCAGGCAGTATCGACGCATCGCCATTGTTTCTTCTGAAATGGCTTCCCGTGGCATTGATTGGTCACATCAAGAATCCTCACTGATTTTTGGTGATGGTGCGGCTTGTATGATTGTTGAAAGAGGGGATGGGCAAAGCGGGATTGTTACCTATAAACATGAAACTTACCCGGAAGGAGTGGAGTTATGTGAGATTCGTGCCGGCGGAACTCGCAGGAATCTCCGTACGGGAATGGAAGATAGTGACTTCTTGTTCCAGATGCAGGGTAAGGCTTTGTTTAAATTGACGGCTTCATTAATTGAAGGTTTTACTGAGCGTGTACTTGCCAGCGCCGATCTGACTATGTCTGAGATTGATACAGTGATCCCTCACCAAGCCAGCCATCTGGGGTTAGAACATATCCGCAAACGGCTGAATATCAAGGATGAAAGGTTTGTGAATATCTACCGTTATCGCGGCAATCAGGTTGCTGCCTCAATCCCAAGTGCACTTCATGAAGCAATTATTACAGATCGTTATTACGGACGAGATTATGTGATGTTGCTTGGTACGGCGGCGGGGCTTTCATTAAGTGAGATGATTCTGAAACCATGAAAATTCTTGTAACTGGAGCAACAAGTGGCTTAGGGCGTAATGCCGTGGATTACTTGTTAGCGCACGGGGAAACGGTCGTGGCAACCGGGCGTGATAAGCGGGCAGGAGAAGTCTTGTCCCAACTGGGAGCAGAATTCCGCTGTGCTGAACTGGCGACGTTAACAGTGGATGAAGCCGTTGAACTGATGTCAGATTGTGATGCGGTCTGGCATTGTGCCGCCAAATCATCGCCGTGGGGTAATCCTGATGAATTTGAACGTATCAATCTGACTGCGACATACATGTTGGCACAAGCGGCGGGAAAATGTGGTATCAAACGGTTTGTGCATATATCTACACCCGCCGTCTATTTTGATTTTTCACACCAACAAAATATTACCGAAGATCAGCGTAGCCAACGCTTTGCCAATGATTATGCCCGAACGAAATTCTTGGCTGAAGAGTGCATACTCCAGATTATTCCGCGCTACCCTGAAACAACTTATATTATTCTGCGTCCCCGTGGGCTGTTTGGCCCACATGACAGGGTATTATTACCGCGTTTGCTGGCACAGGTTAAAACCAGCAAAGGGGTAATGGCTTTACCTGCGGGTGGAAAAAATGTACTGGATCTCACCTATGTCATGAATGTCGTCCATGCTATGTCATTGGCAACTTATCGTGAAGATTTACAGAATGGGGCAATATATAACATTACTAATCAGCAGCCACAGCCATTGGCGAAGACTTTAGGATTGCTATTTGACGAGATGCAGTTCGGTTATCGGATAAAATCATTACCTTACCCACTCCTGTATGGGGTTGCGGCGGTGTTGGAAGCGGTTGCTGCTATCACCCGAAAAGAGCCGTTATTGACTCGCTACGGCATTGGAGCCGCTTATTACTCCATGACACTGGATAACTCAAAGGCAAGGGATGAACTGGGTTATACGCCCGTTTATACCATGGAAGAAGGGATTCATTTTACTGCAAGTTGGTTAAAGCAGATAGATGAGCAGGCGGGTTCACATGGTTAAGATGCGTATATTTGAAGTGGGATATTGCACCCATCCCGGCTGCGTGGCACTGAAAGGTGCCAGTTTTCGTGTCTGCAATTTCCCTGCCCGTGCATGGTTGCTGGAATGCAATGACAAACGATGGTTGCTTGATACAGGGTATGCCAGCCATTTTTACGATCATACTCGCACAGGCATCATCCGGCTGTACCGAACTGTCACGCCTGTCTACTTTGATACCAAAGATTCATTGGTGATGCAGCTAAAAGAAGATGGCATCCAACCACATGATATTGATGGCATCATCATTTCTCATTTTCACGGTGATCATATTGCCGGATTGCGGGATTTTCCTCAGTCCAAATTTATATGTTCTGGGGAAGGCTGGCAGCAAACGCGTCATTTACGCGGTATTTCTGCATTGACGCGGGCGTTTGTGCGGGGATTAATTCCGGAAGATTTTGAATCCAGAGTCAGTTTCTATGAAGGGTTTGAAATCTGTTCTCTGCCGGAAGAGTTGGCAGTATTGGGTGACGGTTATGCCGTGCCAGAGAGCCAGAAACAGATAGTTATTGTGCCGTTACCCGGTCATGCAGCGGGGCATATTGGCCTGTGCGTATTGACCGAGCAGGGTTGGATATTGCTGGCAGGTGACGCTGCATGGTCACCAACTAACTATCGTGAGCTGCGTGGGCCGGCAAAATTAGCCAATATCATTATGGATGACAGCCGCGCTTATTACGAAACATTGAATAAGTTACATCAGATTGACCAAAAGCAAATTCCCATCCAGCTATGTCATGAGGGAGATTTGGAATGATATTCAAAACGCTCTGGTGCTATTGGCGCGCCAAGAAACAGTGGAAATTCACCCATCGTCAGCAACTCGAACAGCATCAATCAAAAGAACTGGCGGCATTTCGGCACAATACCCTGACCAAAAGCCCTTATTTTGCCCCTTACGGTGATTTGCCGTTGGCAGAATATCCATTGATGAACAAAGCCATCATGATGGAAAACTTCGATCAGATGAATACAGCGGGGCTTAAGCGCGACGAACTCTTGGAATGCGCACGATTGAGTGAACAATCACGGGATTTCAAACCAACGGTTGGCAAGTTCAGCGTTGGTATGTCGTCAGGCACATCAGGGCAGCGGGGTATCTTCGTTATCAGCCCTAAAGAGCGGAGTATCTGGGCAGGAACCATGCTTGCCAAAATGCTGCCGAACGGCTTATTTCACGGTGAACGAATCGCACTTTTTTTGCGGGCGGGAAACAATCTTTACGATAGCGTTCAGAACCGTTGGATATCTTTCCGATTTTTTGATTTGTTCGCAGATTTTAATCAGCAGGTACAAGCGCTGGTGGAATACCAGCCGACTATCGTTGTTGCCCCTGCCCAAGTGTTGCGCGGGTTGGCACTGAAGATCCAGCAAGGTGAAGTGTCATTGTCACCGGCTAAAGTGATTTCAGTAGCAGAAGTACTGGAACCGCAAGATCGCCAATTGTTGCAGAGTGTATTTAAGGAAGTCGGTGAAATCTATCAGGCGACGGAAGGTTTTTTGGCGTGTACTTGCCCGCATGGAACGCTGCATCTTAATGAGGAATTTCTCCATATTGAGCCAAAATGGATCGATGAATCGCGTTTTAATCCCATCATCACGGATTTTACGCGGGAAACCCAGCCTATTGTGCGTTATCAGCTTGATGATATTTTGGTGATAAAGAGAACGCCCTGCACTTGTGGTAATCCGGCACTGGCGATAGAGCGCATTGAAGGACGCAGTGATGATCAGTTGGTTTTGCCTGCGCATAATGGAGAAAACGTCAGTATTTTTGCTGATCCTTGTTCACGGATTATTGCCAATACCTTGCCGCTGACGAGCGATTATAGGCTGACTCAGGCGGATTTATCGCTGCGTCTGGAAGGCGATTGTGATATTGCGATCCTGCAACAATGCCAGTTTGCATTGACTGATTATTTTGTTAAACAAGGTGTCGATGTCGATAAAATCGAATGGCAGTGTGTATCACAGACGATATCGCCGGATCTGTTTAATAAACGCCGTCGGATTATCAGGAAAAAGGCATAGTTTGGGAGTATTTAAATAAGTTTGGAATATATTGTTTGCAATAGCGCAATCATACCAGAGGTGCCGATTGCGCGTTTTTATTTTGAAAAGTCGAGCAGGAAAATTTACCTAATAAAATTAGTAGTGATAGCGACATTGAACAATAATTATTGCGGTGTCTGTAACCTTATAAACTAGGCGATGCTCACGATCAATCCGCCTGGACCAGTATCCTGACCAGTTATGTTTTAAGGGTTCAGGATCACCTAGCCCATCAAAAGACTGTCGGGCAATATCCTTAATAAGAGTATTAATGCGTTTTAGGGTTTTTTTATCGGTTTGTTGCCAATAAAGATAATCTTCCCACGCCGTTTCTGCCCAAGATAGAATCATTCTTCCAGTAAGCCTTTTTCAAGGATTTTACTACGTTCTACTTCAGTAATAGCTAGGTTTAAGCGTGCTGCATTTTTAGGGCTTGCCATCAAATAAGCCGTTTCTTCATAAGCCCGAAAATCCTCCAAACTGAGTACAACTGCTGGCTTACCATTCTGACGAGTGATCATCACGGGTTGGTGGTCATCATTCACTTTATCCAGAGTTTTAGCTAAATGAGTTCGAAATGCTGAATAGCTCATAACATTCATGGTCATTACCTCACAAGACTTGAGTACTTAACATTGTACTTGTACAATGTTAAGTACTCAAGTCTGTTTTATGGCTAAAGCCATAATCAGATTGTTTCCCCAGATTTTATAAGATCTGAGGAAACAAAAAATTATCCAGAAGATCAACCAACCACCACGCACATTGGCCTGCCCGACACCGGCTCTGGGTGAATCTCAGCTTCTACGCTAAACACGGTTCTGAGTAATTCTGGCTGTATGACCACTTCCGGTGTTCCCTGTGCCATCACTTTGCCGTCTGCCAGCACCACCAAATGATCACACCAGCGACTGGCCTGATTAAGATCATGCAAAACTGCCACAACCGTTTTCCCCTGCGTTTTTAGTTCGCCCATAAGTCTCATCAGCTCAACCTGATGGTTGATATCAAGATAAGTGGTAGGCTCATCCAATAACACCACAGGTGTATCCTGCGCCAGTACCATCGCCAGAAACGCCCGCTGGCGCTGGCCGCCAGAGAGATCGGTTAACTGCCGTTGTGCCATATGTACTATATGGGTTTTTTCCATCGCAACTTCCACTCGCATCTTATCCTCTACAGAGAGACGTCCCCATAGTGACAGCCACGGGCTACGGCCATAAGAGACCAGCTCCCTAACGGTAATGCCTTCCGGTGTCAGATGATGCTGAGGCAATAAAGCAATGCAGCGTGAAAGTTGGCGGGATGAAAACGTTGTAATAGGTTGATTTTTTAGCAGGATGGTGCCGGATTTCGTCGCTAACTGCCGAGAAATACATTTCAATAGCGTCGATTTACCACAACCGTTAGGGCCTAAAAGTGCGGTGATTTTTCCAGGCGGCAGGACGAGTGACAGTGCATCCAGAACAGGGCGGTTGCCATACCCAATGGTCAGATTATCTATATGTAATTTCATTTAACGCATTCTCACAAGCAGCCATACAAACCACGGTGCGCCGATGATTGCGGTCAGCACACCTGCCGGCAGTTCCAGAGGTGGATGAATTGTTCGTGCCAGTAAATCCGCGGCGACCAGCAGAAACGCACCTGTCAGCGCGGAAACGGGCAGTAGCCAGTGGTGACGTCCGCCCGTGATTTTTCGCACCATATGAGGAACCACCAGACTAATAAAACTGATAGGGCCACATACGGCGACGCCGGTCGCCGCGAGTGCTACCGCCAGCACCAGCCCCCAAAGCTGCACGCGCGGAACCGCAACGCCGAGCGTTCCGGCTCGCGCATCGCCTAGCGCCAGCAGATCGAGGTCGCGACAAAAACCCAGGCTCAGCGGAATTAAGACAGCCAGCAGTGGTACTGCCACCGCAACAAAAGTCCACCCCCGCCCCCATAAACTGCCCGTCAGCCACAACAGAGCGTTGTTTACATCCTGCGGACGAGAAAGCATCAGGTAATCGGTTATACTTGCCCAGCAGGCGGAAAGTGCTACACCCGTCAACGCAAAACGCATGGGAAACGTGGTATTCACCAACGCACGTAGCAGCGCCAGCGCTGCCATACCGCCGACAAATGCCAGCAACGGCAGCCAGATAACCGACAGCGAAGGCAGCAGAAGCAGCGCGCCGACCGTCGCCAGACTGGCGGCGTGGTTTACGCCGAGAATATCCGGCGAAGCCAGTGGATTGCGTACGATGCCCTGCACCAGTACGCCGGAAACAGCGAGCGCTGAGCCGACAAACAGCGCCAGCAAAAGCCGTGGCAGGCGATACAGCATCAGTACGTAATAGTGTTCACTGCCGCTGCGCCAGTCCGTCAGGAGCGCGTGCCACGGCAGTGGGATAGCCCCCATCCTGAGCGACAATAGGGAGCAGAACACCAGCATCAGGGTAATACAGATTAGAAACACGATTTTCATCCGCGTTTCCTCACCAGCCAGACAAAGCAGGGTGCACCGAGCAGTGCCAGCACTGCGCCCGCAGGCAGCTCACCGGGGAAGGCCAGAGCACGGGCGAGCATATCGGCCAGTAGCATCAGCGTCGCTCCCAACAGCATACTCATAGGCAGTACGTTGCGCTGGTTGTAGCCAATCCAGAACCGTGCCAGATGCGGTATCAACAGACCAATAAATGCTATGGGACCAGCAACGCTGACGCAGGCACCCACCAGCAAAAGCACCAGCGCATTAATCCCTAGTCGCAGACGCGGCAGGTTTACGCCAAGTGTGTGGGCGGTGCTGTCGCTGACGTTAAGCAGATTAAGCTGGTTGGCCAGCAGCAGTACGATGGGCGTTGTCAGCACAACTATCGGGAAAAGTTGCCAGAACTCCTGCCAGCGTGCATGTGAGACACCGCCCGCCAGCCAGTAAAGAATGCCATACGCATGATCTTCTGCCAGCAGCAGAGTGATGCGGGTCAGCGCCATGCAGAGCGCTGAAAGCGCGATACCGGCGAGGATCAGCTTGTTGCGATCCTGTTCTTGCCGGAAACCGCCACCCGCCGCCATCACCAGCAGCCAGCTTACGCCACCACCACAGGCGGCAATAAATGCGATGGAAAAACCCTCGATCGGTGATGGGCTGAGTGCGCTGGTCAGCGACATAGCCAGCGCCGCACCGCTATTGATGCCAAGCAAAGAAGGCGAGGACAACGGGTTATGGGTGAGGGTTTGCAGCAACGCCCCCGATAGTGCCAGACTTGCACCAATGGAAAGGGCGATCAGGGTTCTCGGCAGACGCAGGTTTTGCACCAGTGCTTCGGGTAATGTTGGCGTGTGTCCCGGCACCAGCGCGTGCAGCGCATCAAATGCAGAAATAGGGAGGGCTGAGTGGCAAAACAGACTCAGCCAGAAAATAGCGATAAGCGCCGCAGCAGGGATCCCCCACAACAGCGCCGGGTGTTGAATACGCTTCATTTCGTATCAGGATGCATCTGATGGTGAAATATTTTTACTGTATCGATGGCAATGCGCTCCGCCGCGAAAATCCCACGCATCCGCGCCCAGGCATTGCTGTTGACCGCCGCGACCTGTTGTTTTTGCGCGGCCGTAAGAATCTGCCACAGCGTGTCCTGCTGCCAGCGTTTCACAATGCTCTCCTGACGATAATGCGCCACCAGTAGCCATGACGGGTTGATCGACAACAGTTGCTCAAGGTTTATCGACGGCATCGATGTCTGGCCTGCGGGCGCGGGAACCTTCAGTCCGAGCGTTGTCAGCACTTCGCCGGTATATGTTCTGCTGGTGTGCAGATTGAACTGTTGTTCACGTGACGTGCCGAATGCCACACTTGTACCTTCAGGCAGCAGGCTCGCCCACTTTGCCATCCGCTCGCTGTGCAGTTTGAGTCTCGCCTGCATTTCTGCGATTTTTCCTACTACTTCGCCAATAATTGCTGCCGATTGCAGGTTTTCTTTGTATGTTTCATTGCGTGATTTGAGCAACAGAACCGGGGCAATTTCCTGCAATGTGGTATAGATACCTGCGTGACGGCTGCTGTCGGCGATAATCAGATCAGGTTTCAGGGAGCTGATGGCTTCAAGGCTAGGCTGCGCGCGCGTTCCGACAGATTGCCAGGATTTCAAATGGGTGCGCACATCCGCCAGAATGCGATTCGGGTCGTTGTCGTCAGCGATCCCCACCGGACTGATGTCCACCGCCGCCAGCGCATCGGCGAACGACAGTTCCAGCACCACGATGCGTTGCGGTGTTTTATTGAGTGTAAAAGTGCCATGCTCATCCTGAACAGTAGCGGCAAAGGACTGGCTTGCGAACACAAACAGACTTGCGAAAAAAATGCGAATAAAAGGCAAAATATTCACTCCACAATGTTTTCAAATACACAAAGTTTTCAATACATAAAGTTTTCAATACACACAGATCCTGTAGACCAGATGACGTTGCGCTTACCCGGCGCTGCAAAAGCGCCGGGCATTAACAATTAAAACTTCACGGAACCCTGCATATACAGCGTGCGGGGTTGTCCGGCATAGATACCTTTGTTGTTGTCGTCATAAGAGCGGGTATAGTACTCACGGTCGAAGATGTTCTTCACACCGAACGCCAGATTCAGGTTGGCCATCTCCGGCCCGAAGTCATACGACACGCGCGCACCCCACAGCATATAGTCAGGAATACGGCCAGTGCTGCCATCGGCGCTCTCTGTAATGGTATTGGTGTTATCCGCAAACTGGCTGGACTGGAAATCACTGTTCAGGTTGAACGTCCAGTTGCCCGGTTTGTAGTCCACCCCAAAAGTACCTTTGTGTTTTGGTGAGAACGGCACCTGATTTCCGTAAGTGTCGCCACTTTCGCGGATCTCCGCATTTACATACGCATAGCTTGCATAGGCGGAGAGGTTTTCCAGCGTTGGCGTCAGATCGCCAAGATCGTACCGCATCTGCGTTTCCAGCCCGGTGTGACGGGTTTTACCGCGTGCGGTCACTGTGTCGTTGGTCTGATTGGAGCTGTACTGATTATTGAAGTTAATCAGGAACAGCCCCATTTCCGCAGTCAGAGCGCCGTCGTCGTATCGGGTGCCGACTTCCCAGGTTCGCGCTTTTTCTGGTTCCACACTGCCGCTTTTCACAGCCTTGCCAATTTGGCTGTACTGGACGGTGCCAAAGGAGCCTTCTGTGTTGGCATAAATATTCCAGTTGCCAGTCACGTGATAGAGCACATTCAGCGCAGGGAGCGGCGCGTTATAACTCACTTCCCCATGCTTATGCTTCAGGTTGTTGTTCTGGTATGACTCGATATGTTCGAAACGCATACCGGGTGTAATAGTCCAGTTGCCGATATCGATTTTATCATCAATATACCAAGCGTGAGCCTCGGTAACTGAACGCGTGTCGCGGTCGTACGGGCTGGACGTTGAGGGCAACTGACCGCTGGCTGTTGCAGTGTAGTAGCGCATTTCATGAGTTGATTCATTAACATAGCGATAACCTATTCCCACTTCATGCGCGGATGGACCCATCATAAAGCTCTGGCTGTAGCGAGGCTCAATACCACGCACCCAGTAGTAGCGTGGGGAAAGGGTGATACGTTTTCCCTGCTCCAGATAGCCGCTGCGCAACGTGCGGGTGTAGAAGCCCTGAATATTGAATTTGTGCTGATTGTCCGGCTGATATTGATAGCCGAGGCTTGCAAGTTGACGACGGCCCCAGAAGTGGTCATACGGGCGGGTGGATTGCCAGCGATCGGCATCGTAATCCGCGCGTGACAGACCGCCAGGCATATCGGCTTCGCCATCGTAGTATTGAAGCAGACTATTAAAGGTATGCACGTCGTTGGGCGCATATTTGCTTTTCAGCATAACATCATCAATGCGGGTGGCGCTGTGCTTGCGCCAGTCGCTGCCACGGGAGCCAGAGTAAAGCAACGCTGAGCCAAAACCGTTATCCATCGTCCCGCCCACCATCAGGTTGTGCGTCTCTTTCGGATTGTCTTGTGAAGAAACCTGACTCAACTGGCCTTCGACGCCGGCTTCAATACCAAAGCCCTGCGGGATAGCGCGTGTGACAAAGTTAACCACCCCTCCCACACTTTGCGGCCCGTAACGCACCGCGCCACCCCCACGCACTACGTCTACTGCGTTCATGTTGCCCAGAGATAAGGGGGCAAGCGAGAGCTGCGGCTGACCATAAGGCGCAAACGGAACCGGAATACCATCCATTAATACAGTTGAGCGGCTGGCAAGGCGTGGATTGAGTCCACGAATACCGAAGCTCATCGCCAGATCGTGACTGCCGGTACCATTGTTTTCCGGCGCGCTGACACCCGGAATACGATTTAACACGTCACGCATGGTGGTGGCACCCGTTTTGGAGAAATCTTCACGGTTGATCACATCACGTGCGCCGGCATGTTCGTACACATCGTTTTCACGTGCGTTACCCAGCCAGTCGCCCACCACGACGAGCTTATCCTCTTGGGAGATCGGAGCAGTTTCCAGCGTCCAGCTATTATTCCCAAGCGACTTGAGCTGTAATTTGCTACCAGCGAGCAGCGCCTTCAGGCCCGTTTCCACGTCGTAGTCGCCGTGCAGCCCGTTGCTCTGTTTACCGCGCGTCAGGCTGGCGTCCACCGACAACGTGATCCCGCTGCGTGCTGCGTACTGATTGAGTGCTTTGTCCAGATCGCCGGCTGCGATGTCATACTGTGCGGCGAATGCAGACAGAGAGGCCAGGCCAACCAGCGGTAGCAGGCTCAGGCGAATAGCCGTAATCAAAGGTGTTGTTTTATGAAAAACGCATAAAGGGGTCATACCGTCTCCATCATCATTTTTTTGTTGTATCCATGTATGAAGTCGAATGAGCGGGAAAAAGGGACAACCGAAATGAAGATTATTTTTATTTTTTTACTTACGCTGGAATGATGTTGACCCAGTATCGGGTAACTGACTGAATTTTAATGGGTAGAGTTCTGGCGATCACATTCAGCACCGTATCGGTATTTTTCAATGGAAAGGTTCCGCTCAGGCGAAGTCCGGCAACAGCCGGATCACAGCGCAGTATGCCGTTACGATAGCGTGCTAGCGTGGTAATTACTTCACCAAGCGGTTTATTGCTAAAGCTGAGTATGCCCTGAGTCCAAGCGTTGGCTTCATCATCCAGCGATGCAATCTCGCCAAACTTTACCGCATTGAAATGCAGTTTTTCACCCTGCCGGACAATGCGTTTTTGCGTTGGATCGCTGGTCAGCACAACTTTTACCGCATTCTGCTGTACCGCGAGCAGAGTGTTGTCATCCTGCTGACGAACGGTGAATTCGGTGCCCAGTGCGGTAAGCTGCCCCTGACGGGTGAAAACGCGAAACGGGCGCTGTTGTGGATCTCTGGCAGTCGTAATGGCAATTTCGCCGTACCAAAGTTTAATGGCGCGCTGGTGGGCATCGAAACGCACATCCACCGCACTTTGCGTATTGAGCGACAGAAGCGATCCATCCTCCAGCCACTGTTGGCTTATTGCCCCTTTTGCGGTGCGATAATCGGCGCGTAACCCTTCACCCGATTCTGAACGCCAGAGCTGCCAGCCGCTACCGACGCCAAGTATCAGCAACAGTCCTTTCATCATGTGGCGGCGGGTATATTGAATATCGTGGAGCGTGCGGCTGGCCACACCGTCAGGCACGCTGCTGAATTGGTTGCTCAGAATTTCCACCTGTTGCCATGCCCACTGGTTATCCTGATCCTGTTCATACCATTGCTGCCAGCGCGCCTGTTGCTGAGGGCTGACCCGCCCGCAGTTTAAAACTGCATACCAGTGAGAGGCTGCACGCAGCGCCTGACGGCGGGAATCGGTCAGTATGTTGTTCAAAGCCCGTGCTCCAGACGAAATAACAGACAGTGCTCCATTGCTCTGGCCACGTATTTTTTCACCGAGCTGACAGAAACAGACAGACGACATGCGATATCGTTATAGGTTAGCCCTTCCAGCTGGGAAAGCAGAAACGCGTCGCGGGTTTTACCGCTCAGGCCATCCAGCATTTTGTCGAGCAGTTGCAGGGTTTCTAGCTGACTTTCACGTACTTCTGAGGAGGGTGCGTGTGCTTCTGGCAGTTGCGCCAGCATCTCAAGATAGGCTTTCTCGAGTGCATTACGGCGGAAGAGATCAACTATTACCCGTTTGGCAATGGTGCATAAAAAGGAGCGGGGATCGCGGATGGACGCAAGCGAATCGTTCCTCATTACCCGCAGAAAAGTATCCTGAACAATATCATCAGCATCAAAAGCTGACTGGAGTTTGCGGGTGAGCCATGTTTTCAGCCAACCATGGTGCGCGCCATAAAGCGATTCAAGTGTAAAAGGAGCTGTAGTGGCAGTATGCTCAGACATGGCTAAATGTATCATAAGTTAATTATCACGTAACTATATTAATATGAGAATGGTTATCATTACAATCAAAAATAAAGATGAAAGGGAGTCGTTATGGATATGTTGCTGCTTGTAATTATCGGGTCAGGATTGATGCTGTATCGGAAAAACCACATCATAATTAATATAAAAATATCTATATCGTCGGGAACGAATTTGCCAGCCAAAGCCTGCCCTCTGGTGAGAGGCAGGAGCCTCTCATTAATCCCCGGGAGCATAGATAACTATGTGACCGGGGTGAGTGAGTGCAGCCAACAAAGCCGCGATTTGAAATTTATTGGGTAACTTGTTAATTAAGTTATTATAAATCTATTTTGCTGCATCCAATGCCTGTGCAAGATCAGCAATAATATCATCGCTGTGCTCAAGCCCAATGGATAAGCGGATCAAATCCCGTGATACACCAGCATCTGCCATTTCTTTATCGCTTAGCTGACTGTGGGTGGTTGATGCTGGGTGACATGCCAGAGATTTAGCATCACCGATATTGACCAGTCGTACAATTAATTGCAGGGCATCAATAAAGCGTATGCCTGATTCTTCCCCTCCCTTGATACCGAAGGACAAAATAGAAGCTGGCTTTCCGCCCATATAACGAACAGCCAAATTATGTTCTGGGTGTGTAGATAACCCTGCATATTTAACCCATGATACCTGAGGGTGTTGTTCTAAATATTGGGCAGTTTTCAGGGCATTTTCTGTATGGCGCTCCATGCGAAGTGCCAGTGTTTCAAGACCCTGCAAAATCAAGAAAGCATTAAAAGGAGACAATGCTGCACCCATGCTACGCAGTGGTCCAACACGGCAGCGGGCGATAAAGGCCGCTGCACCAAAATGTTCGGTGTAGTTTATTCCGTGATATGAAGCATCCGGCGTGTTTAAAATCGTAAAGCGATCTTTATGTTCCGCCCAAGGGAATTTACCTGAATCAACAATCATCCCGCCAATAGAAGTGCCGTGACCGCCGATATATTTAGTCAGGGAGTGGATGATAATATCTGCGCCATGTTCAAACGGACGGCATAGGTAAGGCGTTGCAACGGTGTTATCGACAATAAGAGGAAGACCGTGGCGATGGGCGACCTCCGCCATTGCTTGAATATCAACGATATTTCCACTGGGATTTGTGATTGATTCGCAAAATACTGCCTTGGTTTTTTCATCAATCATCGCTTCAATGGCTGCAATATCGTCATGCTCTACAAAACGAGTTTCAATCCCGATACTCGGGAAAGTGTGCGCCATTAAGTTATGCGTTCCCCCATATAATTTTGCTATGGAGACAATATTGTCTCCCACAGTGGCGATAGTCTGGATTGCATAGGTAACTGCCGCCATGCCAGAAGCAACTGCAAGTGCACCAATTCCTCCTTCCAGAGCAGCGACACGTTTTTCCAATACTTCATTGGTTGGATTTGTTATGCGAGTGTAAATGTTGCCCTCAACTTTTAAACCAAAGAGATCAGCACCATGCTGGGAATCATCGAAAGCGTAGGAAGTTGTTTGGTAAATCGGGACAGCAACTGCTTTGGTTTTAGGATCAGGTGAATAACCGGCATGGATAGATAAGGTTTCTAATTTCATTGTCATTTCCTTTAGTTAAGTGATATTTACTCTCGAGACTGACAATCAAAAATACTGGTGCACTTGTTTCGATTGATCTGGGAATTCCTTTATTGGATTGAAGAGTGAATCAATTTATTGTGATATTGTTACTCTTAATTGATTATTTTATCTGTAAAATATAAATATTATTATTATGTCCTGTTTTATTGTTAATTTACTAAACCAGAACAAAATTTATAACTAATTTACAAAATAACGATATAACAGAGCAATATCAAAAATAAATATTAATATATATCAATTTGATATCAGCTTGAAGAAAAAAGTTAATTTTATTTTTTATGTGCTATACCTATGAATAATGGTGGTAATACGGTATCAATAATCCAATGTAAATCACATTTTAGTATTGAATCTGCCTTGCTGTTTTTTTATTTATATTTTATCCATAATATAATCAATTATCCGATCTGAATGGATATTGAAAAATTTACTGGTTTTGGGTTCTGAATTATCTTTTTGGATAATTTATTATTTCCTCTCAAATATTCATCACATATCTGCACAAAATGGA
The DNA here is from genome assembly GCF_059072735.1 of Xenorhabdus sp. XBWT. Taxonomy (NCBI): domain Bacteria; kingdom Pseudomonadati; phylum Pseudomonadota; class Gammaproteobacteria; order Enterobacterales; family Morganellaceae; genus Xenorhabdus; species Xenorhabdus sp. XBWT. Next base: position 3,861,777 of record NZ_CM180990.1, on the reverse strand, counting down.
TCTTTTCTGCATATAGCGGCTATTCAGATTTATATATTCCACGCAATGATAAATCCCTAATCATGATTCATCACGTCATACCTATACCCATTGTATACCCATTGGATTTAAAGATGCAGCCAACAAAGAACAAAGCTGCAACTTGAAAGACGACAGGTACATATCCTCAATGCCTGTGTACTCAGTGCTTATGCATTCGATATATGACAAAAGGGGAATACTCATGAAAGGTCTGGATAATAAAGTCGCTATTATCACTGGCGGAGCTACCAAAATTGGTGCAACTGTTGCCAGAGTATTGAGTGAATATGGTGTTAAGGTCGCGATTTTAGACATCGATCAGAAAAACGGGCAGAAAGCTGCTAATCACCAATCTGGAACCATTCACTTTTGGCATGTTGATATTACTGACGATAAGCAACTTTTTCAGGGAATCAATGAGGTCGTTGCTTATTATGATCGTCTGGATTATCTCGTCAATCTTGCGTCAACGTATCTGGATGACGGGGAAGATTCCAGCCGTGAAATGTGGCTGACAGCCTTGAATATCAATGTGGTCAGTGCCCTCAGGGCAGCCCAGTTTGTGCGCCCTTATCTTGTTGCTACAGGAGGTGGGGCAATTGTTAATTTCACCAGCATTTCATCTTCTATAGCTCAAACGGGCCGTTGGGTATACCCCGCTTCCAAAGCGGCCCTGTTGCAAATCACCCGCAGCATGGCAATGGATTACGCTGCTGAGCGTATTCGCGTTAACTCTGTCTCTCCGGGTTGGACCTGGTCACGTGTCATGGATGAGTTGACTCAGGGCAACCGTCAGAAAACGGATGAAGTCGCCGCTGATTACCATTTGCTTGGTCGTGTGGGTGATCCTGAAGAGATCGCACAGGTGGTGGCTTTTCTTCTGTCAGATTCAGCGAGTTTTGTGACTGGGGCGGATTATGCCGTTGATGGCGGCTATTCAGTCATGGGACCCGAGCAGGCAAAACCAGCCATTCCGCGTTTGGCGGAATAGGGATGCTGAAACAGAAATAACGGCAGCATCTGGGTTTCGTCATTCAAAACACAAGAGGAAATATCATGCGTCGTATAGCTATCGTAGGGGGTGGTCAAGCCGGACTGCCTCTGGCCCTTGGTCTGCTGGACAAGGGCTATCAAGTGACTGTTGTGACCAATCGCACCCCTGATGATGTCTGCAATGGCCGGGTTATGTCGAGCCAATGTATGTTCGATTCTTCTTTGCAATTCGAACGTGATTTAGGATTGAATCCGTGGGAAACACAGTGTCCTCCCGTTGAAGGTATTGGTTTTGTTGTACCCCATCCCAAAATTTTCGACGAAAAGGTTATTGAGTGGAGCGCTCGACTCGACAAATACGCACAAGCTGTCGATCAACGCATCAAGATGCCATTTTGGATGGAGCAATTTGCTTCCCGTGGCGGTAATCTGGTTATTGACGATGTAGGTCTTATTGAATTGGAGCGATTGGCGGACAGTCACGAACTGGTTATTCTGGCGGGCGGGAAGGGAGAAATCGTGAAATTGCTGGAACGCGATATTTCCCGCTCTCCTTATGATAAACCTCAGCGAGCATTGGCATTGACTTATGTAAATGGAATGCTGCCAACACCTGAATATTCACGCGTTTCTTTTAACCTGATTCCGGGTGTCGGTGAATATTTTGTTTTTCCCGCCCTGACGCTAAATGGCCCTTGCGACATCATGGTTTTTGAAGGCATACCGGGAGGAGTAATGGATGGCTGGCGAGAGGCCAGAACGCCGCAGAAACATCTGGCCTATAGCAAGCAAATTCTCAAGACGTTCCTACCGTGGGAAGCTGAACGTTGTAAGCAAGTGGAACTTACGGATGCAAACGGCATTTTGGCAGGATGTTTTGCTCCGGTGGTACGCAAGCCTGTATTGACACTACCTTCCGGCAAACAGATTTTTGGGTTGGGGGATACCGTCGTCACGAATGACCCGCTGACAGGGCAAGGCTCGAATAATGCCACCAAAGCCTGCAAAGTGTATTACGAAGCCATTCTTGCCCGTGGGGATAAGCCTTTTACGGCAGAGTGGATGAACGATACGTTTGAAACGTTCTGGAAATATGGTCATTACGTTGTGGAGTGGACAAACAGCCTGCTTGTTCCACCGGAACCTCATATCCTGCATTTACTGGGCGCAGCCCAACAACTGCCGGCACTTGCCAGCACGATTGCCAATGCTTTCAACCATCCTCCTGTGCTGTTCCCATGGTGGAAGGATAGTCAAGCCTGCGAAGAGTACATCCAGTCACAGACGATTCAAAAAGCAAGTGCCTGAGCGGAGAAATGGCCATGAATCTGAATATACTGCACAGTCAGATACCCGTGTTTAATGCTGAATGGGGGGTAACTGAATTTGGGGCAAGGGCGCTGCGTGCGCTTTTGGGAAATTATCCGACAGGGGTTGCGGTTGCTGCGACACGCACTGCTGACGGGCGTAACGTAGGTCTGACCATCAATTCATTCGCTTCACTTTCGCTGGAGCCGCCGCTGGTGCTCTGGAGTTTGGTCAGTCATTCTCCTAATCTGACTGTATTTCGGGACTGTGAATATTTCACCATCAGCATGCTTGGGTGCGATCATCAAGAGCTGGCAATACGTTTTGCCAATCCGGGGGTTGAAAACAAATTTCAGGATATTCCCGTGCAGGAAACACCAGAAGGGGTTCCTTCGATTGAGGGAGCGATAGCGACACTGGTTTGTGTCAATCATCAGCAAACGCATCTTGGCGATCATTTACTGATGATTGGTAAAGTAAAACGCATTGCCAGTATTGAAGGTAAACCGTTGGTTTTTCATGGTGGTATGTTTACTGCACTGCATGATATGCGCGAAATATAAAAAATTATTCTGTTGTTTTTGTAAGAACATTTATTTGTTGGGAAAACACTCAGGAGATATACATGAAAAGTCCATTAAATGCGTTTGTCAGTGCGCTGAATCAGGGGAGAGTAAAGATTATTGATCTCACGCAAACACTGTCCCCGAATTTTCCGGCCTTACAATTGCCTGAACAGTTCGGGCAAGTCTGGGCGTTTAAGGTCGAGTGCATTTCTCAGTATGACGAGAATGGCTCTGACTGGTACTGGAACAATTTTAGTTGTGGTGAGCATACAGGAACACATTTTGATGCCCCAATACATTGGGTCAGCGGTAAAGATCATCGGGATAACACCGTTGATACTATCCCTCTGGATAACTTTGTGGCGCCTGCCGTGGTGGTGGATGCCAGCCAACAGGTGGCACAAGATCCGGATTGGCTATTAACGGTGGAATTTTTACAGGAGTGGGAAGCGCAGTACGGACGCATTCCTGCGGGAGGATGGCTGCTGTTCAGAACGGATTGGTCGAAACGGGCAGATAATCCGGCTCTCTTTCTCAACATGCGTGATGATGGTGCGCACACTCCGGGGCCGAGCCAAGAAGCTGTAGAATGGTTGATCCATGAGCGAGATATTCGGGGATTCGGGGTAGAAACTGTCAATACTGATGCGGGTCAATCCTACGCATGGCCTGTGGCTTATCCTTGCCATACTTTGATGCACGGAGCGAATAAATATGGTTTGCAGTGCCTGAAAAATCTCGATTTGCTGCCACCAACCGGCGCAGTACTGATTGCAGCACCTCTCAAGATCGAGGGAGGATCAGGCAGCCCCCTGCGTGTTCTGGCTCTGGTCGATTCTCTTTCGGGAGAGATACCATGATCGATCCCAAGCCACAAATTATCATCGTGGGCAGTGGCATAAACTCGCTGGTCTGTGCTGCCTTGTTGGCGATATGGGGCAAGTCTGTCCTGATGCTGGAACGGAATGATGTACTGGGTGGCAGCATTCGCACAGAAGAGCTTTTTCCGGGCTATATCCATGATGTGCTCTCCTGCTGGTATCCGCTGTTTCTGGGCAGTCCCGCTTATTCAGTGTTGGGACCTGCACTGGAACAGGCAGGTGTGGAATTCATGCAAAGTGAATATTCAACCGGATTGGTACAACCGAATGGCAGAGGTATTGCCTTAAAGAGAGATATTCTGACTTCGGTATCACGATTTGATGAAATCGCCATAGGAGACGGTGCGGCATTGAGTCGCATGGCACAGCAAATCCTTCATGATGATGCCGGATTGCTCTTTGGCCTGTTGGGACAAAACCCTTATGGGTTAGGAACACTTAAGTTACTGTTCTCTGAATGGCGAAAACGCGGCATTGATGGATTGGTGGAATTTGCCGGTAATTCATTGGAAACTTTCCGGCGCTGGTCTGAACGTGAATTACAGTCCGATTTTAACTGTGCCTTGATTGCGCCTTGGGTACTGCATACGGGATTGGGACCGGATGATGCCGGTTCCGCCTTGATTGGCAAACTTACCTTCGCCGCTGTGCTTGCGGGAGGAATGCCTGTTGTGAAAGGCGGCGGTATTCGGATAGTGGAAGCGTTCAGGGCCATTATTGAGCAGAATGGTGGTCAGCTTATGACTCATGCGCAAGTTGACCGCATCATCACCCAAAAGCGAGGAAAAACGCTTCGTGCGACTGGCGTAACGGTGGCAGGAAAGGTTTATCATGCAAGTGAAGCGGTGGTTTGCAATGTAACTCCCCGACAGCTTTATGGTCACCTGCTGGATAACGTTCCTGAGACTGTCATGCAACGGGCACGGAGCTATCGCTACGGGCGGGGGGGAATGCAGATTCATTTTGCCCTGAATGCCCCTCCTCCGTGGTATGAACCGGAATTGCGCCATGTACCGCTTGTTCATTTAACGGAGAGTATGGAACAGGTATGCCTATCTGTAGCACAAGCTAATAATGGTTATCTGCCAAGCCACCCGACGCTGGGTATCGGGCAGCCGACAGCCCTTGATCCTTCCCGTGCTCCAGAAGGCGGGTGGATCTTGTGGGTTCAAATGCAGGAGCTTCCCGTTCATTTGAAAGGTGATGCACTGGGAGAAATTCCAATTCCCGCAGATGGCAAATGGAATGAAACTGTCCGTGAAGCGGTTGCAGACCGTGTGCAGATTCGTCTGGAAAATGTGATGCCCGGTTTTTCATCTTCGATCGTCGGGCGTAAAGCCTATTCTCCGGCGGATTTACAGGCATTGAATCATAATTTGGTCGGCGGTGATCCCTACTCAGGTATTTGTTCGCCCGATCAGTTTTTCTGGTTGCGTCCTTTTGCTTCTTCGAAAGGTGTGAAAGCGCATCAGACTCACATCAGTAATGTATTTCACATTGGAGCTTCAACTCATCCGGGACCCGGATTAGGCGGAATTTCCGGCTATCTTGTTGCCCGTCAACTTGCACAACGTTGAACAAATTAGTCAGGCATTTCTCATTTTGTCCATTCATCTCTTAACGAGAGGGAAACTATTATGGCGTTAAAAGCGATAAAATTCAGGCCGTACTTTTATGCAGCAATCTTGTTATTGCTGAGCACTTCGGCCATGGCGACAGAAGGAGGGGGAACAGGCTCCTATCCTGATGGCTTGGATAATTTTTTGTCAGGTGTATTACCGCCATCAGGCATCCATTCACTGTTTTATGGCGGGAATATTCACTATAACAAGCTGAAGGGAAACAACGGTGAACAGATCCCCGTTCCGGGTTTTAAGGTTAATGTGAATGTTTTGGCACCGAGGTTGGTTTGGGTGACAGATCAGAAAATTTTTGGCGGGCAGCTGGCCTACCATACTATCGTACCGTTATTGGACGTGAATACTGAAGCGGCTGGCAAGCACAATAACAGCAAGGGGATAGGCGATATCACCTTTGGCCCGGCCTTGGGCTATCATTCCACACCCGATTCAGGTTATGTCATTGGGTTGGATATCAATGCACCGACAGGCAGCTACAATCGCAATGATCCTTCCAGTCTGGGAAAAAATCATTGGACGGTTCAGCCTGTCTGGGCGTTCAGCTATTTTCCTGCTTATGGCGCTAATGTGGATTTAAAAGTAATGCATGATTTCAACTTCCGTAATCAAGATACCAAAACGACTTCTGGTCAGGCCCTTCATGCGGATTATGCTTTGGGATGGGGATTTGGTAATGGTTTGGTGGCGGGAGTTGGCGGCTATGTTTTTCAGCAGATAACCCATGACAATGGACCAAACTCCGCACAGGGTAAAGCAAGTGCGTTCGGAATTGGCCCTTCTGTCCGTTATGCCAACAATAAAGGCTGGCTGGTCGCGGTGAAATGGCAAAAAGACTTTGCAGTGAACAACCGTCCGGCGGGTTCGCAAGTATTCTTAAAAGCGGCGATTCCCTTTTAATATGAATACATTTTTATAATGATATATACCCTTCGTCTTGATGCATATTGAAATCCATTGGGTATAGCGGATTATTGAACACCTGAAAATTGAAGAGATTAACAATATCGCTTCACTGGGAAAATAACATGGTGAGTAATAAGCGACGCTGCTCGGTAATATGAGCAGCGTTTATTTTTATTATCTTATTCATCCAATAAATAATAAAAATAAGGTTTCACAGTAGTAATACACTAAAATCATGGATTAGCCACGTTTCAAACTCTTGCTCGGTGTTTCACCATAGCGGGCTTTATATTCCGCACTAAATCGTCCCATATGGGCGAATCCCCAGCGCAGGGCAACACCGGTGACGCTGGTGGCTTCTCCTGCCATAAGCTCCGTGCGGACATGCTCCATGCGCAGGTCACGTAAATATTGCATCGGGCTGATATTCAAGAATTCTTTGAAGCCGGAATAGAGGCTGCGCAAGCTGACTCCCGCTATTTGGGCGAGTTGTTCTACTGTAACCGATTCGTGGGCATGGGCTTGCAGGTATTCCTGTACCCGCCGTACATGCCGTGGGCGTATGGAAGAGCGGTGGTTAGAGGGGGATTCACTGTAATTATGCTGATGTGTGGAGAGCAATGTGGCGGAAAGCAATTGTTCCAGCTGGTTGATAACCAGCTTGTATTGCAGGATATCGGGTATTTGGGTTAAACATTCTAGTAGATAAGGCATTAAACAGCGCCATGCCTGACAATGCTGCCACTCAAAGCCCAATTCAAATATCAGGGGATGATCCAATGGATGCCCCAGTATCCCGACAAGGGTTCGTTCGAGCAGTGAGCGGGACATTCTGACCATAAACTGGTCGTTATCCGCGTTCCAGCGCATGGAGGTGTATTGGTTCGGGCTGAGAACGGATGCCATATTCGGGGTGGAATCAAGTTGCTGATCACCACTCTCAATACATGCACAGCCTGTCAGCGGCATCTGGATAAGAAAGAAGTCTGTTAATTCACCCGGATTGATTTCAACGTTGGCACCATACCGCAGCCGGCTCATGGAAAAATCCCCAAGCGGGATATAGTGCATTTTGGCATCCAGCTTTCGGCAGCCATTCAATATATTTAATTGATGAGGCTGCATGACCCGTCCGACCATAGATTTAATTTCATCAAGATCAGTGGATGAAAAAAGTAAATGGTCGGAAGAATTGAAGTGAGACGTAATTTTCGATACCGCATATTTAGGATCTGTGCATTTTGAACCGGAATATCGTGATTCAGCGTTGTTTGATTCAGAACGGTTATTTAATTCAGAACGATAGTGAGGCCACGGATTGCTCGTCATTTCAGATACCTTCAGTCAATAACTTGATTGGCTCTATCTCATTTTGTTATTAACAGTATCCATATATTGTCTAAATGGAATATATATGATTATGCATATGTTCATAAAAGGCATTATTTACTGCCAATGATATTCATCTCTCTCAAGTAAAGCCTGTTTTGCCGGATTTTATTGATAATTTGTCCATCTGATGCAGGCTTTATCCGGACACTGCATAAATAACAAGTACATGAGAAATCATGCATTGACCATTAATTCATACTTGCATTACATAAATGTCACTAAGAGATATCAGGTTGACACGATGAGGTGGGCATGGCTGAACGATCATTTGTCGAAGAAGTGAAAAAATTACGTCTGGGTCAAGGTGACGTTTTCAGTGGCGAAGGAATACTTGCTGTGACAAAAGCGTTGTTGGAATCTGGTGTTGCGTATGTTGCCGGTTATCAGGGAGCGCCGATTTCACATTTGATGGATGTGCTGGCGGATGCACAGGATGTTCTGTCCGAATATGGTATCCGTTTTGAAAACAGTGCCAGTGAAGCTACTGCCGCAGCTACGCTCGCCGCCTCTGTTAATTATCCCTTGCGTGGTGCCGTGACATTCAAGGCGACTGTCGGCACCAATGTTGCCTCGGATGCGCTGGCAAATCTGGCATCTGGTGGCGTCCTTGGTGGTGCGTTGATTATTGTCGGGGAAGATTATGGTGAAGGTTCCTCCATTATGCAGGAGCGTAGCCATGCCTTTGCGATGAAATCGCAGATCTGGTTGCTCGATCCGCGCCCCAATCTGCCTTCGATTGTGCGGGCGGTGAAAACGGGATTTGAGCTGTCGGAAGCCAGCCACACCCCCGTCATGTTGCAAATGCGCATTCGTGCTTGTCATGTGCATGGCCGGTTTGTTTGTGAGGATAATCGCGCGACTACATTCATGATCAAAGATGCCCTGAAAAATCCGGTGCGTAATCTTAATCGCATTGTTTTGCCGCCTGCCTGTTTTCTGCATGAAAAAGAGAAAATTCAAGATCGCTGGCCTGCTGCTGTACGTTTTATTCAGGAGCGAGAATTAAATGAGTTTTTTGCTGAAGGTGCTGATGATATTGGTATTGCGCTGCAAGGCGGATGCTATAACACCGTGATACGAGCCTTGAATTTGCTCGGATTGGCGGATGTTTTTGGCAAGAGCCAAATTCCGCTGTATGTCATGAATGTGGCTTACCCGCTGGTTGAAGAAGAATTTGAGCGTTTTTGTCATGGCAAACAGGCGGTTTTAGTGTTGGAAGAAGGTCAGCCTAACTTTGTGGAACAAAACGTTGCCAATATTCTGCGTCAACGTGACATAACCGCCCATTTGCATGGCAAGGATTTGTTGCCAATGGCAGGAGAATACGATACGGCAACTGTGTTGGCGGGACTCCGTGCTTTCCTTGAACGTTACCACAAGATTGACGCTGAAATTCCGGTAGCAGCATGTCAGGTACGCATTCCTGCGGTCAGTTTGCTGACTGAGGAGAAGGAAGAAATAAATGGCGTGAATGCGGCATCAAAAGATTTGCTGGAAAATGTGGTTCATGGTCGTCCGCCGGGGTTTTGCTCTGGTTGCCCGGAACGTCCGATTTTTACGGCGATGAAACTGCTTGAGCGGGAGTTGGGGCCACAGCATGTCAGTGCAGATATTGGTTGTCACCTGTTTGCTATTTTTCCTCCATTCAATTTGGGCAATACCACGATGGGGTACGGGTTGAGTGCAGCAAGTGCAGCAGCACTGAGTGCCCCGGTAGCGAATAAGCGGGCGATTTCAGTGATGGGAGATGGCGGATTTTGGCACAACGGTCTGACGAGCGGCGTTGCCAATAGTGTTTTTAATTGTAGCGATAATCTGACCATCATCGTGGACAACAGTTACACCTCTGCGACGGGAGGACAGGATATTCTGTCCTCAACGGCATTGAATCCGGGTCGCAGTACAGGTCATGAAATAGAAAAAGCGGTTAAAGGTGTCGGTGTAAAATGGGTGCGTACGATCAAGCGTACTTATGATCTAAAAGCAATGACCTGCACTTTGCGCGAGGCACTGACGACAGGTGAGAAAGGGCCAAAGGTCTTGGTCGCACAAAGCGAATGTATGTTGAACAAACAGCGCCGCGAGAAGAAAAAGATCAAGGAGGCTATTGCGGCAAAACAGCGGATCGTCCGTGAGCGTTTTGGCATCGACCCTGATCTTTGTACGGGGGATCACTCTTGTATTCGTTTGTCTGGCTGTCCTTCTCTGTCGATAAAGCCAAACCCTGATCCATTGCGTACCGATCCGGTAGCGACGGTATTGAATAGTTGTGTGGGCTGCGGATTATGCGGGGAAATCTCTCATGCCGCGATACTGTGTCCCTCTTTTTTTAAGGTGAGGATTATTACGAATCCTACTTTCTGGGAGAGGATGATTTACCGCATTCGCAAAGGAATTATCGGCTATTTGCAGCGTCGTGATGTTAAACGGCGTGAAAAATATGACTTTTAAGGGGACTGTTTTTTATGAAATCGCCCGTTAATTCATTCAACAAACTGCCGAACATTCAGCCGATTAAAATTGCGATCTTGGCAATGGGAGGAGAAGGCGGTGGTGTACTGGCTGATTGGATCGTCAATCTGGGTGAAAAGAATGGTTATTTTGCCCAGACGACATCGGTACCCGGTGTGGCACAGCGAACTGGAGCAACGATCTACTATGTTGAACTATTCCCCGGCTCGGATGATCCTGAAATAGCAGAACCTGTGTTGGCTCTGATGCCGACTGTTGGTGATGTGGATATCGTTCTGGCCTCAGAATTGATGGAAGCAGGGCGTGCTGTCCTGCGCGGTTTTGTCACGCCGGATCGCACTACATTGATTGCCTCGGCACATCGAGTGTTTTCGATGGGAGAAAAATCAGCGATGGGGGATGGCCGGGTGGATAGCCGCGTGTTGATCCGGCAATCTCAACAGGCTGCTTTGCGTTTTGTTTGTTTTGATATGGCACTGATGGCAGAGAAGAGTGGCAGTGTTATTAGTGCGGTATTGTTTGGTGCACTTTGTGGCACAGGTGTTCTGCCATTTAGCTGCTTCCAGTTTGAAGAGACAATCATCAAGGGAGAAGTGGGAATAAAAACCAGCCTGCAAGCCTTTCGCTTGGGGTTGAATCGGGCGCAGTCGGAGGTGGGGATTGCAGGTTCAACATTGGCAACCAATGCTGCTAATATTCCGAAAAGAGTACTGACTTACCGCCATAACCGTTCTCCTGAACAACCTCTTTATCAAAACAGCGCCAATAAAAGCATTTCTTATAAAAACACGGTGAATGCCCTTTTGCTGTGTATCCGGCAACAGCTTCCGTCTGGTGTTCATGATATCGCTACCGAAGGTGTCAGGCGTTTGATTGATTATCAAGATCCGGCTTACGCCAAATTGTATCTTGAACGATTGCAGGATCTTAATAATCAGGCAGCAGAGCATGATGAGCGATTACTGTGCGAAACGGCCCGTTATCTGGCCTTGTGGATGGCTTATGAAGATACCATCCGGGTGGCTGATCTGAAGATCAGAGCCGATCGGTTTAACCGGGTTCGCAAGGAAGTGAGGGGGAGTCGTGCTCAACTCATAGAAATTAATGAATTTATGCACCCGAGAATGGAAGAAGTGTGTGACACCTTGCCCGCCAGTATCGGGCGTTGGTTGTCTCGTGCTCATTTTGTTAACCGGATGCTGGCAAAATTACTCAGTTGTGGGCGTATGATTACCACAAGTTCAATCCGGGGATATTTGTTGCTGTACACGTTGGCAAAGTGGCGCCGGATGCGCCGCCATACCCTGCGTTTTCAACATGAAACAGAACGGATTGAAGGCTGGCTACAGCGGATTATGGTAGCCGCTAAACGCGATCCGGCGTTGGCTCTGGAAATTACCCAATGTCAGCGGTTGATCAAGGGATATGGCGAAACGCATATCCGTGGGTTGCGCAATTTCCAGACCCTGATGGAGATTGTTGATCATCATTTAAATCATTTGCCTGCCGCCAGCCTCCGGCAGCTGCGTGAAGCTGCGTTGGCTGATGAACATGGCAATCAATTACGCGAGTGCCAACGGCATCTTTCTCTCTATTAAAAATGAGTATTTTAAGGAGGGGTCTGCGATGGGCCTACTTAAGTTTGTACAGCCTCATAAGATTCGGTTTTCTGAATGTGATCCTGCGGGGATCGTCTTTTATCCTCAGTATTTCATCATGTTCAACAACTTACTCGAGGTCTGGTTTGATGAATTAACCCCAATGGGATATGCCAGTTACATCTCAAAATATCGCTTTGGCCTGCCGACAGTTCATGTGGAAGCCGAATTTAAGGCGATCAGCAGGATGGGGGATGAGGTTTGGCTGGAGTTAAATGTTGAGCAAATTGGCCGGAAATCACTGAAGCTACTTCAGCGCTGTGTCAGCAAGAGCGGAGAGCTGAGAATGAGCGCGATTCAGACCTATGCCACGACTTCACTGGATACCCATAAGGCGATCCCGATCCCTGATGAACTTTATTATGCATTAACTGAACAGATCCCTTAACCGAATTCATGTCTCAATCAAACTATTCCTAATCAAACTATCCCCAATCAAACTACCGGGTGGTTGGTACTTGTTACAGGAGCAGAAGCATGGACACAAAAAGTATGAACATCGTATGTGTTGGTGGTGGGCCGGCAGGATTATATTTCGGTTTGCTGATGAAATTGCAAAATCCTGATAACCGTGTTGTGGTAATCGAGCGCAATCGCCCGTATGACACGTTTGGCTGGGGTGTGGTGTTTTCGGATGCAACGCTGGAAAACCTGAATATGGCAGATCCCGTTTCAGCCGCAACGATTGGCGGGGAATTTAGCCATTGGGATGATATTGATATCTACTTCCGGGGAACGCTAAATCGCAGTAGTGGTCATGGGTTCATTGGTATTGGTCGTAAAAAATTACTGAATATCCTGCAAGATCGTTGTCAGGAAGCCGGAGTTGAACTCGTATTCGAGACTCAAGTTGAGGATGAACAAGAGATCGCCCGTAAATATGATGTTGATTTGTTGATTGCCTCTGATGGAATCAACAGCCAGATCCGCAGCCGCTATGCCGAAGTATTTGAGCCGGATATCGACCAGCGTCATTGTCGTTTTGTCTGGCTGGGAACCCGCAAGGTATTTGATGCTTTTACATTTCTGTTTGTAGAAACCGAATATGGCTGGTTTCAAGTTCATGCTTATCAATTTCAGGAAGGGTTATCGACCTTTATTGTTGAAACAACAGAAGAGACTTGGCTGGCAGCGGGTATCGACAAAATGTCACAGGAAGAGGGCATTGCATATTGTGAAAAACTGTTTGCACTGTGGCTGGATGGCTACAGACTGATCTCCAATGCGTCGCACTTGCGTGGTGCTGCGATTTGGATACGTTTCCCACGGGTGATCTGTGCTAATTGGATTCATCGGATCAAACCGGAAGGAGAACACGGCAAAAATGTTCCCATTGTATTAATGGGAGATGCTGCCCATACCGCCCACTTTTCCATTGGCTCCGGCACAAAATTGGCACTGGAAGATGCAATTGGATTGACTAACAGCTTGAAAGACAATCAAGGGGATTTGTCGGCAGGTTTAGCCCATTACCAAAAATTGCGTAGTGTGGAAGTGTTGAAAATCCAGAATGCAGCGCGTAATTCAACCGAATGGTTTGAAAATGTGGTGCGCTACGAAGGTCTCTCACCGGAACAATTTGCTTATTCGCTGCTGACACGTTCACAGCGTATTTCCCATGAAAATCTGCGGGTAAGAGATAAGGCATGGCTGGAAAATTATGAGTGCTGGTTTACCCGACAGTCTGGTCACTTGTCTTTGCCGATCCCACCGTTGTTGACCCCTTATAAGGTGCGGGACGTGATCCTGAGAAACCGTGTTGTTGTTTCCCCTACACTGCTATATAGCGCAGTGGATGGTATGCCGGGGCGGTTTCATCAGGTTTACCTTGGTAGCAGAGCATTGGGGGGTGCCGGTTTGATCATCGCGGAAATGACGGCTGTTTCACCACAAGCCCGTGTCACCCCTTTTTGCACGGGTTTGTGGAACGATCAACAAACGCAGGAATGGAAGACGATCACCGATTTTATCCATCAGCACACCACTGCCTTGGTAGGTATTCAACTGGGACATGCGGGGAGGCGGGGATCAACCCAACGGGGATGGGAACAATCCGATCATCCTTTGTCCGAAGAAAACTGGTCCCTGGTTTCGGCTTCGGCTGTGCCCTATCTGTCCGGGATCTCACAAGTGCCGTCGGTGCTCACCAAAGCACAGATGAGTGAAATTACTGAGCAATTTGTGTCGGCAACATATCGGGCCATTGAGGCGGGCTTTGACTGGCTGGAAATTCAGGCTGCTCATGGTTATTTGCTTTCCGGCTTTATTTCGCCGCTGACTAACCAGCGTGATGATGAATATGGCGGTTCGCTGGAAAACCGTCTCCGTTTTCCGCTGGCGGTCTTTAAAGCGGTACGTGCTGCCTGGCCCGCCCATCTGCCGATATCTGTGCGTATTTCTGCCACCGATTGGGTCGAAGGAGGAACTACCGTTGATGAGGCGGTATTGATTGCCCGATATTTCTATGAAGCGGGTGCGGATATTATAACTTGCTCCACTGGTGAAGTTTCCATTGAACAAAAGCCCGTTTATGGGCGGATGTACCAAACCCCTATGGCTGATCGCATCCGCAATGAAGGCAAAGTGCCTGTTATTGCTGTCGGTGCGATTACTGATGCTGATCAAATCAACGGCATTATTGCCTCAGGCCGTGCCGACCTTTGTGCTTTATCACGTCCATTCCTGTCCAATGCAGCCTGGTTGCAGCACGAATGTGCCAGATACGGCTGGACAGAGATCGATTGGCCTAAACCTTATCTTTACGGCAAAGAACAACTGGAACGTCAATTGGCACAGAAATATGACCAATAGGTTTCAAATTTTCCAATGATTCTCAACTTATCCGTACAGGAGATATTTATGTCTCAACAAGAAAAAGATCAAACTCATGATCAATACAGAGAAGACATTATTGGCCGCGCTAATGTTGCGGATTCCCCTGAACTGTTAGCGTATTACAAGGAGTTGGCAAATCATAAGACAGGGGCACTTTGGACAGTCGCTAATAAAATTGAGCCTTGGCAGCCTGAATCCGCCTCGGTTCCGGTACTTTGGCGTTATCGGGATCTGCGTGAACACGTCATTAAATCTGCTGATTTGGTATCACCGGAAAAAGCGGGTCGCCGTGTGGTTTATCTGAACAACTCTGGAAAAGTAGGGTGGACTACCTCGGTGGGACTGCTTTATTCCGGTCTTCAGACAATGCGACCGGGAGAGGCGGCATCTGCCCATGCCCATTCTTCCTCTGCCCTGCGTTTTATCATGGAAGGGCGTGGCGCTTACACTATTGTTGATGGGCGGAAACTGTTGCTGGAAGAGAATGATTTTGTCTTGACGCCCAATGGAACATGGCATGAACACGGCGTTGAACCTGATGGTTCACAGTGTATCTGGCAAGATGGTTTAGATATACCGCTGGTTAATGTTCTGGAGGCCGGTTTTTACAAAGTGCATCCTGACCTGCGCCAAGTTATCACTGAGCCGGTGGATTCTTCTGTTGCATTGTGGGGAGCACCTGCCCTGCGCCCACAGAATATTCGCTGGGATCAACCTTATTCTCCATTGTTCCGATATCAATGGGAGCCGACGTATGAAGCCTTGCAGCGTTATGCCAACATCTCAGAAGGCTCCCCTTTTGATGATATTCTGATGTACTACACCAATCCGATGACGGGCGGCCATGTCATGCCGACGCTTGGTGCCAGTATGCAGTTATTGCGTCCCGGCTTTGTTGGCAAAGTGCATCGTCATACCGGTAGTTTCATGTATCAGGTGGCAAAAGGAGAGGGATATTCCATCATTGCCGGTCAGCGGTTTGACTGGCAGAAACGGGATATATTCTGTGTACCATCATGGGCTTTCCATAAACATGTGAACACGTCACAAACGGAAGATGCCTGCCTGTTCTGCTTCAACGACTTACCTGTGATACAGGCATTGCAACTGTATCGTGAAGAGGCCCTGACTGATAACGATGGGCATCAATGAGTGGGAGGATAAAAATGCGTTTAATCACTTACCGTACCGAAGTGACGGCTGCCGCACGATTAGGAGCAATAGTGAATAATCACGTGGTGGATTTGAAAAAGCTGGCTGCCCATATCGGAAATGTATTACCGAATAATATGCTGGATTTTATCGATTTGGGGCCGTTGGCTGTGAACAGTACAAGGGCTTTGTTGGATTCGTTCAGCGGGGTATGGCCGGTAGGCATAGCATTACCGTTGCAGAATGTGAAAATTCTGGCTCCCATTCCCCGTCCGCGAAAAAACATTTTTGGCATCGGGCTGAACTATGTTGAACATGTGGCTGAATCCAGCCGGACGCTGGATACGGCAAAAGAGCTGCCGAAAGAACCGGTCATTTTCTCTAAACCACCAACTACGGTGATTGGCCCTGGTGATGCGATTGAACATAACAGTGAGATAACTCAGCAGCTGGACTGGGAAGTGGAGCTGGCAGTGATTATGGGAACCCGCGCCAAAGACGTACCGGAAGAAGAGGCACTGAATTATGTCTTCGGTTATAGCCTGCTTATCGATATGAGCGCCCGTGATTGCCGCCGTGCGGGGCAGTGGATCTACTCTAAGGGGCAAGACACCTATGCCCCTTTCGGCCCTTGTATTGTCACTGCGGATGAAATCCCCAATCCTCAGGACCTTGCATTGAGCCTGAAAGTTAACGGCGTCATTAAACAGGATTCTAATACCCGTCATATGTTGTTCAAAGTCAATACACTGATTGCGGATATTAGCAAGGGCATCGTTCTGGAACCGGGAGATATCATTGCCACCGGAACGCCGGATGGTGTCGGAGCAGGCCGTACCCCGCAAGAATGGCTATGGCCGGGGGATACCGTCGAAGCGCATCTTGAGAATATTGGCAGTTTGCGCCATCCGGTCATTGCCGTGTAAAGACAGCAACGGAAACAGGAGCCTGATATGCTGAATCTTCCTAAGTTCAGGGCCGCTGCGGTACAGGCTGCCCCAATATATCTGAATACAGAGGCGACGGTCGATCTCGTTTGTCGGTTAATCCAAGAGGCAGCAGGCAATGGTGCCAGCCTGATTGCTTTTCCCGAAGTCTTTGTTTCTGGTTACCCTTATTGGAACTGGGTGATGAACCCCGTGCAGGGCAGTCGGTGGTTTGAAAAATTATGCAAAGCTGCCATTGAAGTACCGGGACCAGAGATCCACAAAATCGCACAGACAGCTGCCCGTTATCATATCAACGTAGTGATCGGTGTAAATGAGCGCAGCCCCAATGGTATCGCGACACTCTATAACACACTGGTCACTATTTCTGACGAAGGGTGCATTCTGGGGCGTCACCGCAAACTGGTTCCGACATGGGCAGAGAAACTGACATGGGCAAACGGCGATGCATCTTCATTAAAGGTACATAACACTCGCATCGGCCCATTAGGGGTACTGGCCTGCGGAGAAAATACCAATACACTGGCGCGTTTTTCTTTGTTGTCTCAGGGAGAGTTGGTACATGTTGCCAGCTATATTTCCCTGCCTGTTGCTCCGGCGGATTATGACATGGCTGAGGCGATCCGTTTGCGGGCGGCAGCCCATTGCTTTGAGGGTAAAGTTTTTACTATTGTTTCCTGTTCCACTATTTCACAGGAAATAGTGGAAGCCATGAGTGCCAGCCATCCTGAAGCTGAAGAATTGCTGGCGCGCCCCAATAGTGCATTTACCGGGGTTCTTGGGCCAGATGGCCGTGTCATTGGCAATCCCCTGATAGATAAAGAAGGGATTGTTTATGCGGACATTGATCTGAATCGTTGCATTCAGCCGCGTCAGATGCACGATATCACGGGGCATTACAACCGATTTGATATTTTTGACCTGAAAGTCGATCGCCGTCCGATGAATGCGATCCGGTTTACAGATCCCCCATTGGGACAGGACAATCTGAATGTATCGGCAGGTGGAACTGATTCGGCACTGGAGAATCCCTCATGAACAAGACGCGTTATTTTCGGATAGGCCAGATTGTTCCCTCTTCAAACACGACCATGGAAACAGAAATTCCCGCTATTTTGCGCGCTCGCGAAGCGTTTCATCCTGAACGTTTTACCTTTCATTCCAGTCGCATGAGAATGAAAACAGTCACGAAAGAAGAGTTGGCGGCAATGGATGCGGACAGTAACCGCTGTGCACTCGAACTGTCAGATGCGGCAGTGGATATATTGAGTTATGCCTGTCTGGTAGCCATAATGAGCATGGGCAAGGGCTATCACCGGATTTCTGAAAAACGCCTCCATTTAAAGACATTGGAGAATGGTTATCCGGTTCCCGTTGTTACCAGCGCGGGAGCATTGGTGGGCGGGCTTCATGCCTTAGGGGCGAAACGGATCTCCATATTGACCCCTTATATGAAACCCTTAACTCAGTTGGTTATTGATTATATTGAAAATGAAGGGATTGAAGTTATCGACAGTATTTCCTTGGAAATCCCCGACAATCTTGACGTTGGACGGCAAGATCCTCTTGCCCCGCTGGAAATTACCAAGCGATTGAACAGCAATGTGGATCTTATTGTGGCTTCTGCTTGCGTACAAATGCCTTCTTTAGCTTCAGTATCCCTGATAGAAGACCGTGTGGGATTGCCGGTTATTTCCTCATCTGTTGCGACAACCTACATGATATTGAAACAGCTTGGGCTGGATACATACGTTCCGGGATTTGGCTCACTGTTATCAGGAAAATATTGATTAGATAACCGTTGGGGCGTGTTTTTCGCGGATTAACCTTTTAGAATCGGAAGACAAAAAACTTCCTAAGATAAAAAGGGTTGTTCAACTTATGCCAGATTCAAAAGTGTTTGTTGACAATTACTTGCCGGCCTTGCTTGGTCAGGCATGGATGTTGGTTTCGTCTGAATTCCATGACATTGTTGAAGCGAAGGGGCTGTCTGTGCTGGAGTGGCGAGTATTATCAACGCTGGCGGGAAGTGGCCCGATCGGCATTAGTCTTTTGGCACAAAAAACGGTCAGTAAACAGCCGACAATCACCCGAGTTTTACAGCGTCTGGAATCGCAGGGGTATATTGCACGTTTTTCCAATGGTGGAGGTGATCGCCGTATTACATTAGTACGCTTGACTGAAACCGGGCAAAAAGTAGTAGAGGAATTGCTCACTGAGGCTGAATCTCATGAAAAAAGTGTGATGGGACCATTGGGTAACCGCAAAAGTCAGTTATTGAAAGAGGTTCTGCAAGAACTGATCAAGCGGCATACACCGATACGCAGAGTATTGGGGGGATTGGATAAGTAATCAGCATTCTGAAAGAAATACCTTTATTTTTATTCTTGTGTCTCCTTTGGATATCAAGTAATCCCATTGTTGATAATTAATTATATCAATAATGGGATTAGAATTTAGGAATACATCTTTCAATTAGGTGTATTACTTATTTAATCAATAACTTCTGCTGCTTGTCTTTATATCGGGCATTTTCTGCCAGCATTTTGAAATCTTTCACTGTCCAATATTGCGTTGGAACAGATAAATTTCTCATCTTATTGGTTGGTAATAAGCGGAACTCAGCCAGCTTATCCAATGAAAAATGCTGATAGCACTCAGGTAGAGATAAACGCAAAGCAAAGTCTTCTTTACCTGATGGCATTAATGGATAGCGATTGTCTTGGGTATCATAATTCCGTTGCAGTACTAAAAACTTCTCGGGGATACGTTGATAACTGTTCCACCATAAGCCATCTACACTATCAAACATCTCTTTTGTACCTGACTTAGAATGTGTTCCCCGTACTCACGGGGATAAACCGCGGCGGAGCCGCCTGAAAGCGGCTCTGCTGAATTCAATTGCCATTCATCAATCCAAAACCGTTTTTTCTGCCAGAAACGCCGATATGGGCTGTTATCAAAACACAGCAATTATCATACCGGATAATTAATTCAGAACGTGTTTAGTGGTTTTCTGATTGAATAAATGACAATTGACGCAATTATCCTGTACAACAATGGTGTTATCGTTGTTGTCCAAGTAGAAATAACCGCCACTAAAAGTCTTTCCGGAACGTTTGCCTGCGGGGGTGGCTGAAATAATATTGCAATTCTCGTCAAACACCACAACCCAGAATTGAGATTCGGCGTAGTCCAGTGAAACACCTATCATTTGATTATTACTATTACAAACCATATTCGGTGTGTATCCGAAAGGATTGTATTGTTCAATAAGCAGAAGATTTTCCTCAACAGGACCACTGAGTGACACGGATTCTGAGCACCAGCTATCTTGGTGCGGGCTGCCGAAATTGTTCGGAGCCATTCTCGGATGTTGCGGGATCACAGCGTTGGCGAAGTGGTTCAGTGTGCTTTGGGAACATGGTGCAATTCTTCTTTTCTCATAGGAACGATATGATCATCAAATGGATTCATAGTTTGACCTTTATTTGCTTTGAATTGCGGATAGCCAATCCTGATATTCAGGATCAGAGTGTTGAACCTCGAATCATGATCCACAGCAAGGTATACAAACTTCTTTCTTGTGGAATATGACGCTTGTAGCATTATTCCTAATGAATATTTCAACTATCTTATTATTGTGACTGGCACGGAAGCGCATTTCTCATATTTATAAAAATCGGAAATAAGGTAAATTATAAAAATTAAAAAGAAGATCAAAAATGTTATATACGCAATTAACTTGAAGATGCAGGAATTAAAGTTTGGAAATTATCCGTCAGCCGAGTAGCCAATGCCTGTATTTTTTCGGGGAAGGTGACATGAAAAAAATGATGAAATGTTTCGCGGAATGTTTTTGCATCCGGGAAATAGACATTGTTGCGTATCTGTTCATTCGCGTACTTCCCTAATCGCTCTATCGGATTGAGATTAGGGCTGTAAGGTGGCAGATAATGTAACTCTATATTCAGAACCTCGGCGAAAAATTTAACGATTTCAGCGCGATGGTAACCGGCTCCATCCAGAATAAGATGCATTTTTTGTGAAAGCGGATACGTTTCCCGGATGGCACCGAAAAACAGGACGACATTTTTGGCGTTAATCGTCGGATATTCACGAATAACGGTCTCTTCAATCCGTTGCAAATTGAGCGCCCCCATGAGATTGAGGCGAGTACGGCTTCCTGTCGTTTCAACCACTTTGACCTGCTCTCTTCCGCGTTTCATCCAACCGCAACTTAATTTTGTGGACTGGGTAGGATGCGTGGCATCAATAAACAAAATCGGCTCATGCTGACCACATTTCGCTTTCAGCGCGTTGTAGGTCTCAATAAATTGTTGCTGTTTATCCGCGTCGAATTTATGCGGCGTTCCCATCGGCTTTTTGTCACTGAACCCTTGACGGTGGAGCCATTTTGTCATCCCGGCGACAGTGAAAGTCACCTGCCAGCGTGCCCAGACATAGTCCACAATTTGTGCGGTGGTGTGCATCAAATTTGTCGTCAAATATTCAACGAGTTCTGCCGTTTGTTCGGCAGATAAACGCCTTTCAGAGCCGCCATTTTCAGGGGCAAGTGTTTCTTCAGAAAAGTAATCTTTCAGATGACGGCTTACCGTACTTTCATGAATACGCAAAGCCTGGGCAATCATTTGGGCAGTCCAGCCTTCCGATGCCAAAAGCACAGCCTTAATGCGATCACGCACGCGTCCATCACGAGTCGTATCGTGCATCAATTCGAGGGCTTGTTTTTGGGCATTTGTCAGGGTAATTTTCATGGACACAATCTTGATCTGATATGAATGAAAAATCAAGCACCTTCAATTACGATTGGTATATGTGTTAATTTTGATAATTAACTTTTCCTGAATATATCTATTATCAAGGAACTTTTCAAAATAGATATTTTATTGTAATTATTGATTTAGCTTGATCAATAAAGGATATAATATTTTTTTGATATCATTGATCGGGAATTATGTTTTTCTATACCAATCTAACTTGAAGGTGCGGGTTTTAAAATCTGAAAATTATCAGTCAGTCGAGTCGTCAGTTCTTTCGTTTTTTCTGGCAACGTGACATGAAAAAAGTGATGAAGGGTTTCACGAAATGTCTTCGCATTCGGAAAATAGACATTGTTACACACTTGCTCATTCATATACTTCCACAATCGCTCTATCGGATTGAGGTTTGGGCTGTAAGGCGGTAGGTAATGCAATTCAATATTCAGGACATACGCAATATCTTTCACCAACTCGGCTCGGTGGTAACCCGCCCCATCCAGAATAATGTGGATTTTTTGCGAAAGCGGGTAAGTTTCCCGGAGCGCCCCGAAAAAATACGCGATGCTTTCAGCATTGATACTCGGATATTCACGGATCACGGTGTCTTCAATTCGTTGTAAATTGAGGGCACCCAGAATATTAAGACGGGTACGACTGCCGGTGGTTTCGACCACTTTTACCTGATTTTTTCCTGCTTTCATCCAGCCATAGCTGAGCTTTGTGGACTGTGAAGGATGCACCGCCTCAATAAATAGGATCGGCTCATTCTGAGCCGCACCGTCTTTCAGCACCTTGTAGTCATCAATAAATTGTTGCTGTTGATCCGCATCGAATTTATGAGGCACTCCCTTTGGCTTTTTGTAGCTGAAACCCTGGCGGTGAAGCCATTTCGTCATTCCGCCCACGCTGAAAGACACCTGCCAACGTGCTCGGACGTAAGCCACAATTTGGGCGGTGGTATGCATCAAATTTGTCGTCAAATAATCAATCAAGTCGGCGGTTTGTTCGGCAGAGAGATGGCTTTCAGAACCGCCATTTTCCGGGGTGAACTTTTCCTGAGCGATAAAATCTTTTAGGTGACGGCTTACCGTACTTTCATGAATACGCAAGGCCTGTGCAATCATCTGAGCAGTCCAGCCCTCTGACGCCAAAAGCACCGCCTTGATGCGATCACAAACTCGACTGTCGCGCGTTGTATCATGCATCAATTCGAGGGCATGTTTTTGTTCTGGTGTCAGATGAATTTTCATGGTTGCAAGCATGATCGGGTTTGGATAAGAAATCAAGCATCTTCAAAGGAGATTGGTATCAGGGGTTACGCATGAAATTTTGGTAGGCTAAAATTGATTAAATAACAGGGCTTCCATGTAGCCATTATCCCACCCGGCTGATTTCCTTCGGGCACTCAAACTCAACTTATTGTTGGTATCCCGTTTAACGATATTGAGCGCCATTTTACGTAATTGGGCAAATATTCTTGTGGCGATCTGCTCTCTCATCCGTGAATCATCTTCCCGAAAAGTGACATCCAGCACCCAGTGTAAGCTATTTTCAATAGCCCAATGTTTCCGAATGGCTGCTAACTGAAAGGCAGGAGCGTCCTGACAACTACTTAAATAATAACGAAAATAAGAGGTGACTGTTTCAGAATATTGTTCTTGCCGTATTGTTTCTGTGACCAGAAGAGCCTGAATATCTGGCCAGGAGCCTAAGTGTTTTGTTTCTGGTGTCAGCGGTAGAACCCATCCGCGTCGTCTGACGGTACGCCCATGGCTATCTTCAAATTCATCATGGTCAGGTTTCAGATAAGGTTTTTGTGTTGCCCGTTGTTGTTGAAAATAGTTAACCGCTTCCGAAAAGGTTTTTCCCTGATTGCCTTTAAGGGACAAAATATAATCGGCTCCGCTCTCGCGTAATTGCTGGGCAATCGTGCGTTGACAGCCCATCGCATCAAGCGTCACGAGATGGCCTTTCAAGGAAAGCATCGATAATAATGTGGGGATGGCCTTAATTTCGTTTGATTTTCCGTCTACAGCACACTGACATAAGCTAAGCCCTTTCTCAACGGAGAATGCACTTACCACATGTAATGGGCTTTGTTCAATTTTCTTGTCAAACGAATGGCGTAAACTTTTACCATCAATCGCAATGATCGCCCGCTTTTCTGAAGAAACATCATGAGAAACCCACTGATAAAAATGGCGTTCAAAGAGGCGGGGATTTAATAAACTGAAACAGCGCCGGAAAGTATCATGTGACGGAATACCGCCTTTGAGCGGAAGAAATGAACCCAGCCAATCCTTTTTTAGTTGACCATACTGTTCAATATCGGTCCAGGCGTTAGCGCCGGCAATGACAGCACATACCGCAATCACTAAGATATCAATAAAACGGTGCCTGATCTTTCCCTGACAACGCGGGTCTGGAAAATCAGAAAAGACATCCACTAATTTTTTCATCTGCATTCCCTCTAAAAATGAGGGAATTATCCACTAAATATTTTCATGCGTAACCCCTGATTACCGACCACCTCACGTCCTGTCTCATTACGATGATCTTCGGGTTGAAAATTAAGCAGGGAGTTGGAGTGACAAAGTCCGCCAATCTCCCTTGATAATTACACTCATACATATTAGAGTACCACGCTAAATGATTACACAGAATCTAAACTGATACTTTCCAAGTCCTCAATCATATGCTTAATTACCTGCTCCATACACTTGCCATATGCATCAATATCCATATCTATTCTCCCCGATATATACTCGGAATGTTCATCTAAAGTAATTTCAAAACCTGCTCGGCATGTATCATTTGGTAGCAACTGAAGAGCCATCCACTCACTATCGCTTAGTGAGATTCGTGTACCGTCACACTGTGAGTTCCAAGCATTAAACAGCTGAGGGAAAGGGAGTTCATAAGCTACAGTTCGAGGTGAAATACCATCGGGATACAAAGCAGCCGGTTCTATGTCCTGGCGAGCAGACGCTTTGATGACATCACGTTGCAGTCGAATTAGCATACTAGGTATAGACTCGTCTTGCATATGATGAGTCGTGATTGGAACTGTATTCGATAAAGGGCCAACAACCTTGAATTCATCGGAACTTTTTCGATTGATAAACGGAACACCTGTGACAACAGTAGTAACCCCACTGACCATACTGACTGCGCGTTGAAAAATAGAAAATAACAATACAAATGGAGTGACCCGGTAAGCTCTTGCATAAGCCGACACAACACTACGCAATACAGAAGAGCTAAATTTTGCACTCTGCATAGCACCCACTGAGCCATTCGGAGTTTCTCGGATCGCATCAAGACCGTATGGTCCTAATCCTGGATAAACTTCAATTCTTTCCTGTAAGCTTATGACTTGTTTTGACACACGAGCATTTACCATATGAGCATATTCTATCCAACACTTAGATACTTTAGACTTACCACAATAGCATTGAACTATGTCTTCAATTAACAAATCAATTGATGCACCATCGCAAGTGTAGGTCCAAAATCCTATCCACACGTGAATTCCTGTATCATCAGTAACTGACGCTATCCTAAGCCCTGGTCCACTAGCCTTTTTCGCTCGGTAAGCCAGAAACACCTCGTCCGTTATGCCTGCATGCTTAAAATTCAAGTAATCCCAGAGGGCATTACGTAATGTAGTTTTGTTTGGAGCACGGCCAATAAGTAGATCACCTTCAATATCAAATTGAGCAGCTAAAATAGGATGCTGTGTTAATGTATCAACAATTGCACTAAATATTCGCTCTGATACACATCCTGGAGAAAAGTCGAGCCGTAACGCTCCAGTATAAGCTCTCCCTGTTTGATCTAACATTGCTCCGATCCACTTTTCACGTAGGCTTGCAGTACTAGGTACCACTATGGAAAGCTCATCTGCAAATGAAATTATATAGCTCTGGTGCATAAAAGAACCTAATGTTTAATTTCTGTGTTTTCTGTATCAAGGACTAATGCACTACGCCTCACCCCAATAAAAATTGCTCCACCAATAAAAATCATTGCGGATAAAGCAAACGCAACTATGAATCCGTTAGATTCAATAGTCGAAACTCCAACACCATCAGTAAAATTAATAGCAACAGCGACTAAAAGTGTCATTCCTCCTACCTGAAACAACTGTTGAATTGTTGTTGCTATTCCTGACCCAGCTCCCGCATCAGATTCGGAAAGTCCTGTAGTTGCAAGAGATTGTGCAACCGGGGCAACACAACCAAAACCAATAGACGTGACAAGCATTGCTGGCATCATTCCAACCCAGTAGTTTTGCATAGGTACCCCAGTTGCAAACAATATAAAACCAAAGGCAGAGATAAATAGACCGACAACGGCGGCAGTCTGAGAACTCCACCGTTGGGTAACGAACTGAGATAAAAAAATTCCGGGAAAGAAGCCAAAACAGAATGGTAGCCAAGCGAGACCTGCTTGCAAAGGAGTCATTCCAATATAATCTTGCAGCAATAGGACACCAAGATAAAAAACAGCGCCTGATGTTCCTGCTTGAATTGCAAGAATAGCGTACCCTGTTAATCGTGGCGAACTGGTCATTAACCGGGCAGGAATAATACTATCCTCCGAATGCCTACAACGCTTTAACACTAATGTAACACCAGAAATTCCTAACAAGATCAGCATAATTCGGAGCCATAAAAGCTGCTCGATACCAGAACCGATCACACCAAGCACGGTTATACATACCGCAACCGCTAATATTAGAGCATTACTAAGATCCAACCGAGTAGATATTTGGTTAGAGAATTTTGGTATCACGAATATAGTAGCTATAGCTAGAATTAATATAATTGGTATATTAATTCCGAAAACCCAGCGCCATGAAAGCTGCTCTGTGATTACACCAGATAACAAAACCCCGAGTATTGATCCAAGCCCACCAAGTGCAGCCCAGACTGAAAATGCTTTACTACGATCTGGTCCCGAAGGGAATAACAAAGATATCATTGCTAAACCAGTCGCCGCAGCTAAAGCTTCCCCTATCCCTTGGCCAGCACGACCTATGATCAAGGTAGTGGCGTTAGGAGCAATAGTTGCCACGAAAGAACTCCCCCCGAAAATTACAATACCTACTTGGAATGTACGCAATACTCCATAGGCATCACCTATTCGACCCCCAAGTAATAGTAACGAGCCAGCAGTGATGAGATAGGCATTCACAATCCAAGTCAAAGAGCCATCTGTAAGCCCTAGATCGTGCTTAATCTGTGGTAGTGCCACATTTACTACAGTAGCATCAAGCAGTAATATCAACTGAATAATAGAGATGACACCTAGCGCCTGCCATCTCTTCTTACTTACAGCATCCATAGTTACCTCCTCTAAATTTTAGGGTCAATTTAAGCTGGTTTGATTCCGGTTAATACAGTTCAATTTGTTTTAGGGACTAATAATACACAGCTTTACTATTAACTAAATCTAATGAGTTATGAATCATTCTGAGTCCATACTCCGTTCCTATACTTTCAGGATGAAACTGCACGCTTTCTATGGGACGTGTGCGATGACGTACAGCCATGTTCACTATCTCTCCTTTACCTTTAGTATATGCAGTAGCCACTAATTCATTCTCAATTTCAGAATTAATAATAGATAGTGAATGGTAACGAACAACATTAACAGGTGATGGAATACCATGAAAAACACCTTGACCATCATGTTGCACCTGTGAATACTTACCATGTTCCACAGTCGGTGCTCTCATAAGCTTCCAACCAAAATACTCCCCAATTCTTGGTGACCTAAACAAACCCCAAATATGGCCTGACCTTCACCCACTGAACGAATTATTTCTGGGTAACCATGCTCTTGAGGGGTTTCTGGGCCCGGCCCCAAAACTAAAAGTTGTGGCTTCCACCGTTGAAACTTACTTATTGGATCATCGTTAACACGAACCACTTTCGTCTGTACCCCAGCCATGGAGTAGTACTGTTCAATAACAAATACAAAACTGTCGAAAGCATCCACCAATAATACTTTCATACATTCTTCCCCATTGCCCGAGCAAATGATTTGATCTTAGCACCAGTTTCCTCCCATTCAGCTGATGCTTGTGAATCAGCAACAATACCCGCAGCAGACTGTAATACGTAATGGCCGGAGTTCCCAATAATTGTACGTATCGTCAAAGCAAGAACTCCGCATTTCCTCCCCATAAGGTACCCCGCGCATCCAGAGAACAGTCCCCGTGGTATTCCTTCTAACTCCATAATGATCTCCATTGCGCGAATTTTTGGAGCACCCGTCATTGTTCCTGCAGGGAAATTTGCCGCAATCAGGTCCCATATATCGCAATTATTACGAACCTTAGTTTCAATTGTCGAAACCAAATGGATAAGTGAACCATAGACGTCCTCCTTCATAAACGAAGTTACGTTCACTCCGCTAGGAATAGCGCAACGTGCTAAGTCATTGCGCGCTAGATCCACAAGCATCAGATGCTCAGCTGCTTCTTTAGGGATCTGAGCTAGATGATTGTCTTTCATATCTTCCAGTGTCATAGTCCCAGCTATAGGGCGAACTTGAGCTATACCATCACGAACACGGATCATAAGTTCCGGACTAGAAGATATTATGTTCTGATTATCAAGAGCCAAATAGTACATATAAGGTGCAGGATTAACCGACGCAAGTCGTTCATACAGGTCTACTGGAGGAATTGTTGAATTCGATATAGCACGACGACAAAGCTGCATCTGATAAATATCACCAGCTCTGATATATTCTTTCGCTCGTTCTACCGCGGAACAAAATGTGTTTCGATCTGTTAAATCCCTAATAACTCCCCAATCACAAGAGTTGGCAGGAGTTCTAACTACCCTTGGTTCGGTGAGTGCTGCAAATAAAACTTGGGTATCTATAATCTCATCTGGACTAAACATCAATATTCGCACCATTCCCTGTGCCATCGTAGCGTATAATATGTCGGTAAACACGGAGCACTACCTCCGGAACTCCTTCTTCAAGAGCCATCCCTGGCAGGTGCTCCACAAAACGAGCTGCACTATACCCAAGCACTAACATCAACGGGAAGCTATCTGGTAGTGCGATAATTTGTGTCACCTCCCGTAAACGTTTCCATAGAGGCTTATTGTAATCATTCACTACTGATTCACATTCAGCAGTATACCTTTCAAAAGGGCTATTGCTCCTGATACTCCAAGTATCATTTACCAGTGTGATTTCTAACAGCAAGTCAAGCATGAACATCGTTTGTGAGCCATCAACAGCCTGAAAGCCCGCCCCAGTTTCAAACAAAGCTGGGTTAGGGTATAAACCAAGCAGCGTCTTACGTACTTGTATTACCGAAGCAGCCTCTGGAACCTCATACTGTTCTATAACCCACGAATGTTTCAATTGTTGTTCTATCATAGCCTTGGATTCCTCTTATCTCGAACACGAGCATGTTTCCAAGAAACATAGGCTCCAGTCTCTGTTCTCGAATCCAATCGATCTACTAAATGTAACCTAACTGGAACATTAAAACATTCTTCCATCTGCTTTTGAATTTGAGTAACTGAACGGCTCCCAATATGAGCAATCATAGATATTTCCATCTCATCAGCACCTCTATTTGTCTCCAAAACTGTAACCTGATATCCCCAAACCCGATTAGCAGCCATTAAAACAGTAGATTCGATTGATGAAGGTAGAATCAAGCGACCACCAAGAGCCATAACATCATTAATCCGACCAAATACTTTCAAGCAACGGGAATGGCTACCACATCCGCAAGCCTCTGGTGGTTGAAGACGAGCTAAATCACCTGTACAAAACCGAATTAATGGCTTAGCTCCAGGTACTAGCATCGTTAGACATAATTCTCCTACATCATCATCCAATCCAGGGATTGGGAGAATTTCTGCAAGATAATTTGTCTCTGAAAGATGTAGATTGCCTTTTAAACAACCTGTAGCGATTGCATGTGCTTCTTGTGAGCCGTACAGGCCATGAGTACAGTGTGCATTCCAAATACGAGAAATATTCAAAAGCATTTCAGGCGTACATAATTCTCCAAGAACAAAAATCTGCTCCACTGAAGTTCCTTGAGGATCGACCCCAAGACTTATATAAAGACGAGCTAACGCAAGTGCTATTGCCGGAGAACATATTAGTGAACGTACCCCAAGATCAGTAATAAGTTTGGAAGCTTTATCCAAACCAACTCGTGGGCTTTCTGGCCACAATCGTACAAAAGGAATTTCCAAATTCCGGCAAATCTCACCATAGGTATCCCCAAATGCATACAACTCTGATGGTCCCATGATAGCAGTAAGAGCGTGCATCGTACCGAAAGTTGATTGGTATATATCTGCGATAGCTCTTTGAACGTAGATCCCACTAGTTTCAACATCAATTGATGCTCGCGGACACGGTGTTGGCTGCCCAGTAGTTCCTGTCGTTTCATAATACGTGGCTATTTCGTTGAACGGGACACAGCAAACTGTCGTTCCTGCAGAACGAAGGTCATCTTTAGTAGTAAAAGGAATACCGTTAAGAATCTTGAATAAACTCAAAGAACCTTTCCTGGTATCTAGATGGCTGCGATAAAATGATGATTGTTCCGCAACGTACCTCAGTATTTCTTGTGCTCGTACCTCAGCTTTTTGATGTAGACACTGAGGTTTTATTTGCCCATTCAGGTATGCAGTAACATATTCAAGCCATTCCCGATGTAATTGCCTACTAGTCATGACAGACTCCTTTCTGCAATTTGTTCTGCACATTCACGGATTGACTCAGTCAGCATAATACTCTCGAGTGAGATTGAGAGTTCAAGTTTGGACTCTAATTCGATTTTAATCTTCATAGCAGTCAATGAATTACCCCCTAAGTCGAAGAAATTGTCTTCTGGTAATACAATTGATTCGGCAAGTTGGGCTGAAATTACTCGTACAACTTCTCGTAGGATAGTCTGTTGATTTTTAATATTAGGTTCTTTCATGTCATCCCCTAGTACATTACGCAAAGCTATTACATCCACCTTACCGTTTTTTGATAGAGGTAGTTCCATCATGTGCTTAATAGTTTTTGGAATCATATAGGTAGGTAAATGTCGTGTAATTATTTCATTGATTATGGTTTCGCAGTTAGAATTACCAATATAAGCCAATGCAATCTGTTTTGGGTGTCCATCTAGGCCAGGCAATGCCACTGCACATGCTCTAGATACTCCGTCACAAGATTGAGCTACATTCTCGATTTCTCCAAGCTCGATCCTTAGCCCACTAATTTTGATCTGATTATCTATACGCCCAAGTATTTCAATTTCACCATTAGGTAAATAGCGTCCCAAATCTCCTGTACGATACATTCGGCGCCCAGTTCTAGGATGGAAAACAAATGCACATCGAGTAAGTTCTGGCTGGCCTATATATCCACGAGCCAACGAAATGTCACTTTCTACCAGTATTTCGCCTGGTACCCAGTCAGGACAATCTGTCCAGTCGTTAGCAATAATGTGATAAGCAGAATTCCGCATAGGTGTACCATAAATAACGGAGCTAACCATGCAGCCTTCACATTCATTAATTTCATGGATAACTGACCAATTTGTGGTCTCAGTCGGCCCACCACACGAAAACATCCGAGCAGAAGGGAAGATTGCTCTCGCTCGTGGTAACAGTGACAATGGGATCCAATCACCAGCCATTACTATATTACTTACTGAGTAAATGGTGTATGTTTTGCGAGCAACCTCGGCCACGCGGCATAACAATTCCATGATTGCAGGTACACATGCCCAAAATGTCACTTTATAGCGACGATGTAACCGTAACCAAGTGTCAGGATCTGGTCCAGCTGCTTGCTCAGGCACCACGACTGAGCCACCATGTACTAAGGGACCAAAAATATCGAATACTGACATATCGAAGTGCAAAGCAGCTGTAGCGAGGTGTCTGGTTGAAATATCCAGACCAAAACGTTCAATGACATCGAAGATATGATTGACTACTGCGGCCTCTGGAATTTCAACTCCTTTTGGATTACCAGTAGAACCCGAAGTAAAGATCACATACGGTGAATAATCTTTCCGAATAGGCTCAATCGCAATTCTGGTATTTTGTTGAGTCCAAATGTTAAGGTCTTTGGCAGTACACTCTACTCTATAGATATCTAGGGGTAATATAGCCTCTGGCGATGAAATCACGATTCGCACCCCAGCTTGGGCAAGCATTATATCTATTCGTTCGGGTGGTAAATCAATATCTATAGGAACATACCCGATACCTGCCAGTAAACATCCATAAACAGCAACATACTGCATTACTCCTTTAGGTAACACGATTCCGACAAACCGATCATCAGGAGAACAAAATTTCTGAATTAGAGTATTGAGTTGTGCTGCTGCATTGCCTATTTCACCCCAAGAATATGTTTTATTAGCGTCTATGACTGCTGGTTCATTTGTTCGATTCGAAAGGCACTCCAAAAATAGATCTCGCAAATGAACTTCAGGTACTAATTTCTGCGTTGAGTTAACGGTATTTCGTATAGTAACCTGCGATAATGGTCGTAGGTCGAGCCATGTACATTTCCAAATTTCGGAATCACATGCTAGCTGTTGCAGCAACCTACAAAACGCACCAAACATAGCTTCAATTACATCAGGACGAATAACTCCTGTAAGATAATCCCATTTGAAATATAGAACATTATCTGATTCTCTAACCTGCACATCCAGCGTCACTTGCGGGGTTTGCGACACGCCAAAGACCTCTCGACCTAACCGAGCAGCATCATGTCGTCCAGGATGTCCAAGAAGGCTTGTCAACACTACTGGCATCAATGGTGCACGCCCATTTCTCCGTATCCGAGACAGCTCCCGTAATATTTCAACACCAGTAAAAAGCCTATGATCAAGTGCATTCCAGATCGCGTTTTGTAGTTTTTGTCCACGCTTCTCAAGTGTATCGTGAATAATGGGTTCGTAAGGTACAAGTAAAGTGTTAGTGAAATCTCCAACAATTGAGTCAATATCATCACTAACTGGCATTCTATCTGAAACAGGGAAATTCAACGTGAACCGTTCTTCTTCGCTCCAGCAACGTAAAACCTCACACAAGGCCAAAGCTATAACACCTGAGGGGGAAATATTTCGTTCTTGAGCTTGAGCTTTTAATCTATCCCAAAATTCTTGTTCGAGTGTACCTTCATATCTTTCAAATCTGGGGGATATAGCAGATTCCCCTATTTCAAGCTGCGGTAACCGAGGGGATGACGGCAAGTCTACAATTTTTTGTAGCCAATATTCTCGATCAGCGCGATATTGTTCACTTTGAATAATCTTGTGCCTGTGCGCAACATAGTCGAAAAACGACGTTTTTAATTTTGGTAACTGAGGATTTTCTTCCATGTATAAGTCAATCAAATCAGGAATAATCACCTGAAATATTGACCATGCGTCAGCAATCAACATGTCAATACAGAAATGCACCCTACTTAAGTGCAGGCTAATCTTACTCACTACAAATTTAAATAAAGGCCATTGTGTTGTTCCTATCTCTTCATTCGCCATACGGCGACGCACAAAGTTAATTTTGTTATTTATTTCACTATCTGGAAGACCACTCAAATCTACATATTCGGCTGCCTCACTTCCATTGACTACTCCGATTTGCTGGTAACCACTTTCGTTAATCGTCACTCTTAGCATTGGATGGCGGTCAACTAGCAAACTCACAGCACGCTCAAATCTTTCTTGTTCCAGATCTTCTACTTCCCACTCAAAATATCCTTGGCAGCCGACACCACCATAATCGAAGTCAGATCTACGTCCAATCCACAAAGCTTGCTGACTCTCATTGAGAGTAAAAGGCTGTAGTTGTTTGTCGCTGGACAGATGTTCAAACGTTGGCAAGTTGCTATCACGTGAAGTGTTTCCCAAACGTATAAGATTCAGCAGTACAGGGTTTTCAAGAAAAGAACTCATCTCTATATGAATGTCATATTTACAAGCAAGCTCGCCTACCATTCTCATGGCTCGTAAGGAATCTCCACCAGTGCTAAAGAAATTAGATTCAAGAGTTGCTTCATCACATCCAGTCCAATTCAACCAACAGGAACACAACGTACTTTCAATTTCTGTGTTTGGAGAGAAAATTGTATGCGTCATATCTATCTCAACCGGAGATATCTTCAGCGCACGGTAATCCACTTTACCATTTCGTCCTATTGGCAACACATCAACAACTATTTGATTTGGTTGAGCTGCAGGTTTTAACCTCTTACCAAGATGCTTACGCACTGCATCTACAGCATCCACTCTTGCCGTAACATCTAAGACAAGTTCAAGAAATAGTACTAGCGTTGTTCCAATATCGTTGGTGAAGCAAGTTGCAGCAGCTTTCGCCACCCCAAAAACTTCAAGAGCAGAGATCTCTACTTCTGTTAGATCTACTCTATGTCCACGAATTTTCACGATCGAATCTGACCGTCCCAAAATTTCGACAGTACCATCCAAATTCATCCGTGCTCTATCCCCAGTGATGTATTGCGATGGTGAGGTATTATCGAATATATTCGGCTGGAAAGATTTCCTAGTATCTTCAATGTCGAGATAACCTATAGAAAGAGTTTCTCCGGTAATAACTAATTCTCCAACACAATTCGCTGGGAGTTCTTGGCCTGCACTATCAACTACATACATGTTTGCTCCAGCTACTGCTTGCCCTACAGAAGGCAACAGTGTATGATGCTGAACAGATGATAAATTTTCAATTGATACCACCGCCGCTTCCGCAGAACCATAAACATTAAGTACTTGGTAGCTGAGATTAGGAGGAGGCCATTGCTTACACCTCTCACCAGCAATCAGCATTGTGCGCAGGTTTGTTTGCCATTCACCAACCCAAAATGCTTCAGCAATAGATGTCATCACTAGTGCATGTGTAACATTGTTCTTGATAAACCAAAGAGCCAGCAGCCTTATATCCTGTAAGGTTTCAGGTGAAGGGATACATACTGTTCCACCTGCATATAGTACTGGCAGAGGATCAACTTCAACCATTCCATACCCCGGTGATGTCAACCATGTTCCTCGTGAACTTTCCCCCAGTTCAGCAGATTTGGTAATTGCATCAAGTGTGGCAACCATCCCGCGATAAGATAAACAAACAGCTTTAGGCTGACCTGTCGTCCCAGAGGTACCAGCAATAAAACATTCCTCATTGGCCGTTTCAATCCAATTACCATATTCCCAATCAACCTGTGGCAATTGTTTATTTTCTTTACCTATTTCCAATATAGGGCAGCTTGTAAGATTACGCGCCCTGTCTATCATACTGCCAATAGTCAGCACAGAGTCGGGGCGACATTCCTGAAGAAAGTTATATATCAAATCATCAGGGTTAGCAGGGTCGATCAACACACAAGTTCCGCCCATTCTCTGGGCAGCGATAATTGAAGTCAGATGTTGCCAACCTCGTTCCAGAAAAAGAGCAAGCCGCGGATGTAAACATTGAGGAGATATCTGCTTGCGTACCTGCTGTATTAGCATATCGGAAGAATTCCAAAGTTCGGCATAGGTCAAATTCTTACCATTATCATCATCGATGATTGCTAGGGCTAATGGCCTCATCTGAACATGGTAAAATATATTTTTTATCAATGAACTACGTTCATTAAATTCATATTTTAGATGTGTAGGTAGAGTTTCAGGCATAGGAAGAGCCATGGGATTCAAGATCCGCATACATACAAAGAGTATAATTTTTCGTAAATGTTCACGAGCAGGTTGATCAATACAATCTTTCCTCACAGACAATGTACACCCATCTCTCTTTGCCACAAGCCAAACCAATGATTCCAAAGGTGGAGAATTTTGACCATCAGTTACCTCTATATCAGCATGAAGCAGAACATTTGGTTGCGTTAGCTCTGCTATTTCACGCAACTCTGCAATACGGATATGAATATCAGCAACATCACATAGTTCATTCGTATCAATATCAAGATAATTTACTGAAATATTAGAGTATATTCCTATAGTTATTTTTCCTTCAGTACTAAGTAAAGAACCCATCATTGCAGCAATAACGATGAGGTTATCGATAGATGCAACTAGTCCATCAGGTAAAATAATTTCCTCTTCTATTCGTTCAATCAATGTCGGCTGCTCTATGGAACAACATTCAAAAGCATCCCATATTGTCCGAGCAGTACAGGGAAACCTCTCAAATTTCTTTTTATCTAACTGTTTATTATTTAGCTCAGGTCCTGCCAACATCATCTGATTCTTCATGTCACCCAACCTTATCCGTTGTAATTTATTTGTTATTGTTACTAGGGTCATAAAATGCTCCGATTCGGTTAGCCCAAATAAAGGCGGCTTCTTGAATGGCTTCTTGTTCCTTGCCCGCAACATTTGAGAGATCAATTTGGATAGAACGTTTGGATCCATTGACTTTCATGCCCCAAGTGGCTACAGCCCGTGCTCCCATTAAGACAACAGGGAGGCCATTTCCCGCTGCATCGTATCCCCTAATTTTATCAAGCCCGAGGCAAATACGTTGTCTTGAACCAGGGGCATACCCCATTACCAACGGATCCCAAGCAGGCAAAAAACGCACATCAGTATTTAGATTCTGAGCTGTTTTGGAAATACACTGTTCAAATAGCTCTTGCCGAGTAATACTTATCCACACTCCACTGCCTATTTCACACGCCATAGAGCTTTCCATAAGCAAACGAGACCTTTCCTTTGAAATTGACAGCCACCAAGCTAAGTCATCGATTGTAACTGGACCATAATGTTTAATGTAACGAGCAGCGATGTCCTGCAATAACCATTCACTGGTTAATAATGTGTCATTACTTTGTAACAACCCATTAGGAGGAGCAGCATATAGCCACCTGTTAGACCAAATATTCGGAGGAGGAATACGAATTAAAACACCGTCGTAAGTGGCAACAGAGACGTACGCACGAGCCTGAGGACCAGTTAATCCAAAAGCATTCCCAATATCTTTCAAGCGGACAGGGGCACTTATAGTAAATTCCGTAAGTTCAGATAATATCTTCCTATAATCTGCCAAAGTAAGACCGACATCACGCAATCGCCACTCATGATTGACCAAAGGTAGGCATGTAGCACCAAATACTGTTGCAGCCAAAGATTGAGGAAGTAAAAACTTTGAACGTCGCATTCCTGGTATCCGAACTAACTCAGGATCGGCTTCCATAGAAATGACGTTTGTTCGCTCAACATTATTATTGCGAGCCAAGAAAGCTAACCAACTAGTTGGACGATTTGAATATACCCCAACATAAGCCTCAGCTACCTCTTTTACAGTTGCTCGCTCAAAGCGCTCAAAATGTTCTGATATGACCCACTCAGCTAGGAAATTGTTGAGTTGTTTATCCCAGTTAATCTTACTGTGCTTCATTTTCTTTATTTATCTCACTAGAAAGATGTTAGTCACTTAAAATCAAATTAGAGTACAAGACACAAATATCCACAATTAATA
The DNA here is from genome assembly GCF_059072735.1 of Xenorhabdus sp. XBWT. Lineage (NCBI taxonomy): Bacteria > Pseudomonadati > Pseudomonadota > Gammaproteobacteria > Enterobacterales > Morganellaceae > Xenorhabdus > Xenorhabdus sp. XBWT. The sequence goes on along the minus strand of NZ_CM180990.1, from coordinate 3,824,719 downwards.
CAAGAGACATAACAGAACCCACACATTTCATTCCCACTATTAGAAATTATCTACACATATCGAGCTTTGATGGGACGTAGAATTCACCATTCTCATTCATACGATGACGCTCTCCAGGCTCGAGAACCTGTAGCGCTTTTTGCCCTGTTAGATGTTCGTATTCACGTATAAGTCGAGTCATCGATACCATACGGTCGAGCATTCGACGTAGCATCTCCATTCCCTCTTGATCTCTAAGCACTTCACCTTTTTTGTCACCCATCAAGATGGCTGGAAAACCATACCCAACTAAAATCATTCGATTCAAAAGCGCGCATTGGAGCATCTGGTTGTACACTTCGACATGCCCCATTCGCCGCCCTGTAACCATTACTCCAGCCACCTTGTTAGTTAGTGTTCGGTTATGCCGCAAAAAACCAGTACCAACCCGCTCTAGGAAAGCGGACATTAAAGGTGTTGCACCAAATCCATGTACTGCACATGCGAAAATCACACCGTCACTAGCTTCCATTAGGTGGATTGCACGCGCTGCATCATCATTCTGTATGCAGGGTTCATTACGAAAATTACAATCTCCGCACGCCCCACATGGTTCAATTTTAAATTTGGCTAAAGAGAAAACATCTAGAATAATGTCTTGCTTTTCTAAGTAATCTTTTGCCCATGCTAGAGCCTGTGCATTGTTCCCATCTAGGCGCTCTGATCCATTAATGGCGACATATCTGATTTTATTCGTCATATTTTTTCCCAAAGTGTCCAATTAACCCTAATCAGAATCGACATAACATTTCCTCAACCGGAATCAATTAGTCAGTTGTTTAACACTCCGTGTAACTGATTAAAGGATACATTGTGCATAGTGCTTCTGCCTCTGAACGAAACAGTTCGCATACAGCTGGATTTAGCTCAAACTCATGCTCATCAAGTGGCTTCACTGCCGCCAATATCCTACAAACTAAATCAACAAGTTGGACACATCCTAATTGGTCTATGTAGCGTTGCGCCAAAGATCCCGTGCCGATACGTAATCCACTTGTGACGAATGAAGAACGAGTCTCCCCTAGTACGCGATTCTTGTTAACTATAATTCCACATTGCTCCAAAGCCGATTCAGCAATAGAACCTGTCATAGAGCCATGCAAACGAATCAGAATTGTGTGATTCTCAGTCCTCCCCCCTATAATTTCATAGCCATGTTTCTGAAATTCAATTGCCATTGTGTCAGCTGTGATTCGAATTCGTTTCATATAAGCATCAAACTCTGGCGACATTGCATAACCAAAAGCTGCTGCCTTTGCAGCAATCATATTGACGGCTGGAGCTCCTTGCATCCGAGGGAATACTGCTTGTTCCAAAGTACGAGCAAAGGTTGTTTTCAGGCCTGGAACTTTTTCGTTGGCATCACGCCCAGACATAATCAAACCACCGCGGGGTCCTGCAAGCTGTTTGTGAGTACAAGTAGTAGTTACGTGTGCGGCATTGATTGGGCTAGGGTGCCGTCCAGTTGCAACAAGCCCCGCAATGTGCGAAATGTCAGCAAGCAGAATTGATCCTGTTTCATCAGCGATTTTTCTGAACTGCTCGAAATCAACAATCCTTGAATAAGCAGTAGCGCCACAGATAATTATACGAGGGTGATGAATATGGGCTAACCTCCTCACTTCATCATAATCTATAAGCCCTTCTGATGTAGTACCATAACCTATTGATCTGTAATAAGTACCTGAAAATGTAACGGGGCTGCCATGGGTAAGATGCCCTCCATGATCTAGATTCATACCCAACAAAATATCTCCAGGCTCAAGCAAAGCTGAAAGCACCTGATAATTTGCACTTGATGCTGAATGTGACTGAACACCCGCATATTGAGCACCAAATAACTTCTGTGCTCTTCTGATGGCTAAGGATTCGACTAAATCGACATTCTCACATCCTGCATGATACCGCCGACCTGGAGTTCCCTCTGCCGTAACATTGACCAATGCAGAAGCTGACGCTGCCAAAGTTCGAGGAGTAACTGCACAGCAAGACGCAACCAGTGACAATGTTCGGTGCTGACGCTTTACTTCATCATCCAAGATCTTCGAAAGTTCTTCATCTTGTATCTCTAAATCAACCAAACCTTTTTGTAGTAAACTAGCTTGTCTCTGGAGTAATTCATTATTGACAATCATTTTGTATTCCTTCTTTATTCTATTGTTCTATTACGTGTTACAAATGAAAGCACAGTATCAGCAACCTCTCTAGCATGTGTTCGCACGAAGTAATGTCCACCACCGACCAAACTTGTTGAATCAACGACATCAATAAAATTTTTCCATTTTTCTACTATATTACTGAGCTGAGGTGTGGCAGGATCTGAGTCACCCAACAACACCAACGCAGGTATCCCACGAACAGGGTGTTGTATTAAAGTCTTATATGCTTCTGCAGCGATTAAATGATCTCTTCTACCTCGGATTAACATTTCATCAATTTCCTTATCAATCAGCCCAGTAAATGCCCCCAGAGACCTTAGATATTGGCCCCATGTATAGTCTGAAGTTTTCTCAGATTCATATATTGCTATATCAGGATCACCCATTGGATTTGAGGCAGCGACTACAAGAGATAGTGAAGCAATCGTCGATGACATAGCCGAAGCTAGGCATGCAGCCACTGCTGCTCCAGCACAATGCCCATAAATAATAAATTGATTAGCATCAATTTCTTCAATCTCGTCAGCAAGTGTACTAATCAATATAGAAAAATCTGATGCACTCTTGATTTCTAGATCACCAAAATCCACCCCAAATACACGTACTCCCTGACTTTCACAAAATAAATCCTTATATACTGTAGGGTCTCCTCCACCAAACGGCACTCCGATTACTACAATTGATCCACTGGAGGAGTTCTTATCGTGTAGAGGAGTAAGCCGCACACTACGCTTATTGGTTTTAGAGAGAACATACTTAGCTAAATCTTCTACTGTTGGATTTTCGAAAAGAGACACGATCTGTAAATTCCCTCCTAACCGTGATACCACACGGATAGCGTCGAAAGAATCACCACCAAGCTTAAAGAAATTATCATTTGGAGAGACAGATTCGACCTTAAGAACATCACAAAATACAGTAGTTATCCGATTCACTTCGTCGGTAAATTTTTTTTTCTTCGCTTCAATACCGTCAATCATTTCATATCCTTCTATCCGAAAGTACATCAGCTAGCTCATTAAGTAAGTCAGTTGCTGCAGCCCTACTACAGAATGTTCCTTCTATCTCCAATAGGATCTCTGAAGAGTTTATTCGTTTCATGTCAATACCCACAGGAAAAGTAGAACTAATAACTTGAGATGCGGGGATTCCGCGGGGAATGGCACCATTGATGAACAACTCGGATGCCCGACAGCATTCTAGAGCTTCACGCAAGACCAAGCTATATCGTGCACAAGCCTCTAAACTAGTTTGAGGATTGTAGGAAACATGTTCTGTCCATCCAAAAGGAATGGCAAGGAGTCCTGTCATCATACCAACAGCGCTTGCTTCTTGTGGTAAACGCCAGTTACGCGATGAACATACTATATTCCCTTCCTTTACAACATCTGCTGTACTACATAACATCTCAAGAACTACTTCTGTGAGTTGTTTTTCCTCATAAATAGAACCAACTTGAATTACACGGTGTAAACTTATCCGTTCAACTTGTGTATTCCATGCTAATCGTCCCACTTCTGACAATCGCAAAGGCATCATCGGATGATTACACCGTACCTCCAGTACACTATAATCATTTGCCTTCATGAGTTGACGTTCCACATAACTACTATAGAGTTGCTGACCTTGCCTCATATTCTGTAATGCCAAATCTATCTCTCCTGCACACGCTACCTGTATTAGTTCGCTAACGATCATAAGTGTATGTTCATCCGCAAGTGCATGATGTATCGATATATAGCATTTCTGATAATCCTCCCTTAGTACGTTGTATATTGCAAATAACACTGTCCCTGATCTAACTGCTAATTGCGCTAACCGCAATGCTTTATGATCCGTTTCCCCATAACCTTCAATTAATTTAATATCAATATATTGTCCTAGTGCTTTACCCCATCCAGAAGCCACAAACTCATACAAAAATTCTCTATCCAATATTGCCTCCTTATTCAGTTTTATAACTATGGAGACTTCTTGCATAACTCCCGAGCAAAACGAATGAGCAACCACAGCTTTTGCTTCAGCACTTAGCAAAGAGTCTGTCAACGTTTGCATTACTCTCAATCGCTTTGCAAATTCTCTATCAGATAAAAGTGAAAAAAATCTTTTTGACATATTTAAGTCCTCAAGGCCAATTATAATCAGTGGTAAAAGACACCCACATTAAATATTATATATCCTTGATTTATATAAGAAACACATTCAATCAATTAAAAAACTTAATATAATAGTTTCATTTCCCTAACACCTTTATTATTAAGTGTATAATTTATAGAGTATGGCTAACAAACTATACAACCAGCCCGAGTTATATATAAATTAAACATGGTGAGTAATATATCAAGAAAGATTGCAACCATTTTTAAACAACTTACTTAACCATATTAATGCAAATGAATTATCCATAATTAACATCCCACTCCATAAATAAAAAACCACCAAGATTAAGAACATATAACCATGACTATTAAAAATGTACTGTTAAACGATTCACTTGCATTCTTTATTTCTATTCACATGAAAAACAAGTAATTTTTTCATTCCATAAAATACACACATAAAATCAGATAGTTGTTGTATTTTTATTTTTTAAGATCGGGAAATTGCCAATATATGAAAAAATAATCACCCTTTGATATATTAAACCACACTAAACCTGCTATACGGCGAGTAATGCACTATTATCACTGCCCCATTGAAAATCTATTTTATTTATTAGAATTTATACTATGGTATTGTTCAGTGACATATAGATATTACAACTCGAGATTTTTTACAAGTATAAATTTTACAAAATTTTAAAAACTTACTAAATGCCTATTTCAAAATAGTAAGTCCCTCACATCTAGTACTTACTTATCCCGCGTGACGCGCGGGATAAGTAATACTCCTATAATTTTAAAATGCATTTACAATCGTTCAATTAAATATACATATCAAAGTGATAAAAACAAGATAAAATAAAATAAAGTAATCATAATAAAACACACGCACAGATATAAACCAAGATGACATTCTCTGCTAAATATGTGAATCCAAGTATTATTAATATTAAAACAACAACCTTGATATATATTTAATTCCCATCATATAACTATAAGTAACTTTATAATTATCATGATATATAAATAAGTTATTCAGAATAGTAGATCACTCGGAGGGAACTCAGCCCGATTTTTGCGATCTGATCAATTGCGAAAAATCCCAAACCACAATACGGACTGAGTGATACCAATAATAGCACCGATACCCCAAGATGAATGTCAAAAAATGAAAAAACTTATCCATAAAACCCGTGATAAGGACTATTCCCGTCGATTAACGGCGTTACTGATGTTAAATGAAGGGCTTACTGTGACGGCTGTCGCTAAAACCCTTCGCGCTGCCCGCACTTCTGTCAATCGTTGGATTGGGGGGTTTACGTTATATGGACTGGAAGGCCTCAAAAGTTTACCGGCTGACAGACCGGCAGTCTGGGAGCTCACTCCTCTCTACAACATCTTGCTTTTCTTATTACAGCAGTCCCCTCAAGAGTTAGGCTATCTTCGTTCTCGTTGGAGCCTTGAGCTCATAAGCAATACATTGAATGAATTACTCAATCTCTGATTGACGGGGTAGTGACCGGGTAGCTGCGATAACCGCCAACTTTTAAGCGGCCACTTCAATGGGCAGTCTCGTATTCATATCCAGCTCAAATATCCCATAAGGATTCACATGGGAGTAGATCAACAGCGTCAATGCCCTAAAATCCTCCAGTTTCATCCGTGACAGCCAGTTTGGCTCGTTAAGTACCTGCTGGATCATTAAGGTGTTCACGTATACCAGAGAGATCTGCAATAAATGTAGTGCCAGCACCGATAGTTCTTGATCTTCCAGCCGGTTGGTTGCGACTTCACCGCCTTTGCCGTAGAAGATGAAAGAATTTGCACTGTTCCAGTTTTCGACGACATTCAGCCCTTCGTGGATCTCCTGACGAAGTTCTTCGGAGCCAACATATTGACACAGAAAAATGGTTTTGATCACTTTGCCCAGTTCGGCAAGCGCCTTGTACGTGGGATGTTGGACATTGTTTCGAGTGAAGCGGCGTAGTAGGGCTTCTGGATCGGCGGTACCCTGCTTGAGCGCGGTCGCATATTTGATCATCTCGTCGTATTGCTGGATGATCAGTTCCCAGTTGATGGGACGTGTCAGTATTGGCTCAAGGTTTGGGTAATCACTGGGTTTATCATCGCCGGGCCGATAGAGTTTTTGGCTGGCAATGGCCTTGAGGCGTGGCAACAAATCGAATCCCAGCAAGTGAGAGAAGGCAAAGGCGACCTCACTTTGGCCATGACTATCGACATACTGCCGGTCAATCTCCATGTCCGTGCAGTGACGTAAAATGCCCTCGATCATGGCAGGGGTTACGCATGAAAATATTTAGTGGATAATTCCCTCATTTTTAGAGGGAATGCAGATGAAAAAATTAGTGGATGTCTTTTCTGATTTTCCAGACCCGCGTTGTCAGGGAAAGATCAGGCACCGTTTTATTGATATCTTAGTGATTGCGGTATGTGCTGTCATTGCCGGCGCTAACGCCTGGACCGATATTGAACAGTATGGTCAACTAAAAAAGGATTGGCTGGGTTCATTTCTTCCGCTCAAAGGCGGTATTCCGTCACATGATACTTTCCGGCGCTGTTTCAGTTTATTAAATCCCCGCCTCTTTGAACGCCATTTTTATCAGTGGGTTTCTCATGATGTTTCTTCAGAAAAGCGGGCGATCATTGCGATTGATGGTAAAAGTTTACGCCATTCGTTTGACAAGAAAATTGAACAAAGCCCATTACATGTGGTAAGTGCATTCTCCGTTGAGAAAGGGCTTAGCTTATGTCAGTGTGCTGTAGACGGAAAATCAAACGAAATTAAGGCCATCCCCACATTATTATCGATGCTTTCCTTGAAAGGCTATCTCGTGACGCTTGATGCGATGGGCTGTCAACGCACGATTGCCCAGCAATTACGCGAGAGCGGAGCCGATTATATTTTGTCCCTTAAAGGCAATCAGGGAAAAACCTTTTCGGAAGCGGTTAACTATTTTCAACAACAACGGGCAACACAAAAACCTTATCTGAAACCTGACCATGATGAATTTGAAGATAGCCATGGGCGTACCGTCAGACGACGCGGATGGGTTCTACCGCTGACACCAGAAACAAAACACTTAGGCTCCTGGCCAGATATTCAGGCTCTTCTGGTCACAGAAACAATACGGCAAGAACAATATTCTGAAACAGTCACCTCTTATTTTCGTTATTATTTAAGTAGTTGTCAGGACGCTCCTGCCTTTCAGTTAGCAGCCATTCGGAAACATTGGGCTATTGAAAATAGCTTACACTGGGTGCTGGATGTCACTTTTCGGGAAGATGATTCACGGATGAGAGAGCAGATCGCCACAAGAATATTTGCCCAATTACGTAAAATGGCGCTCAATATCGTTAAACGGGATACCAACAATAAGTTGAGTTTGAGTGCCCGAAGGAAATCAGCCGGGTGGGATAATGGCTACATGGAAGCCCTGTTATTTAATCAATTTTAGCCTACCAAAATTTCATGCGTAACCCCTGTCATAGCGTACCGTTCGATTATAGCGCTCAACATAAGCATTCTGTTGAGGTTTCCCGGGTTGGATAAAATTCAGCTGAATCTGATGTTGCTTCGCCCAGGCCTGAAACTCAGTACTGGTATACTCAGGGCCGTTATCACAACGAATTGAAACGGGTTTGCCTCGCCATTCCATCAACTGTTCTAACGTACGTATCACACGGCAGCTCGGTAATGAAAAATCCACCTCAATCGTCAGGGCTTCGCGATTAAAATCATCAATGATATTGAGTAAACGCACTGAGCGCCCATCGGATAACTGATCATGCATAAAATCCATTGACCAACTTTCATTCGGGGTATCAGGGATTTTCAACGGTTCAGGTTGTTCGCGCTTTAAGCGTTTTTTAGGCTTTATACCAATCTAACTTGAAGGTGCGGGTTTTAAAATCTGAAAATTATCAGTCAGTCGAGTCGTCAGTTCTTTCGTTTTTTCTGGCAACGTGACATGAAAAAAGTGATGAAGGGTTTCACGAAATGTCTTCGCATTCGGAAAATAGACATTGTTACACACTTGCTCATTCATATACTTCCACAATCGCTCTATCGGATTGAGGTTTGGGCTGTAAGGCGGTAGGTAATGCAATTCAATATTCAGGACATACGCAATATCTTTCACCAACTTGGCTCGGTGGTAACCCGCCCCATCCAGAATAATGTGGATTTTTTGCGAAAGCGGGTAAGTTTCCCGGAGCGCCCCGAAAAAATACGCGATGCTTTCAGCATTGATACTCGGATATTCACGGATCACGGTGTCTTCAATTCGTTGTAAATTGAGGGCACCCAGAATATTAAGACGGGTACGACTGCCGGTGGTTTCGACCACTTTTACCTGATTTTTTCCTGCTTTCATCCAGCCATAGCTGAGCTTTGTGGACTGTGAAGGATGCACCGCATCAATAAATAGGATAGGTTCATTTTGACCCGCCCGGTCTTTAAGAGACTGGTAGTCATCAATAAATTGTTGCTGTTGATCCGCATCGAATTTATGAGGCACTCCCTTTGGCTTTTTGTAGCTGAAACCCTGGCGGTGAAGCCATTTCGTCATTCCGCCCACGCTGAAAGACACCTGCCAACGTGCTCGGACGTAAGCCACAATTTGGGCGGTGGTATGCATCAAATTTGTCGTCAAATAATCAATCAAGTCGGCGGTTTGTTCGGCAGAGAGATGGCTTTCAGAACCGCCATTTTCCGGGGTGAGCTTTTCCTGAGCGATAAAATCTTTTAGGTGACGGCTTACCGTACTTTCATGAATACGCAAGGCCTGTGCAATCATCTGAGCAGTCCAGCCCTCTGACGCCAAAAGCACCGCCTTGATGCGATCACAAACTCGACTGTCGCGCGTTGTATCATGCATCAATTCGAGGGCATGTTTTTGTTCTGGTGTCAGATGAATTTTCATGGTTGCAAGCATGATCGGGTTTGGATAAGAAATCAAGCATCTTCAAAGGAGATTGGTATATGCGTTTGTTCAGAGCCAGTTCACAATAAATTCGGTAAACCCGCTTATGATTCCAATGAAATCCTTTCACGTTGCGTAAATAAAGGTAGCAAAGCCCGAATCCCCAGTTACGTTGTTGTGCTGTTATTGTGAGTAACCATTCCGCAATCTGCTGATTTTCTGAAGATAATTGGGCCTTATAGTGATAACTGCTTTCACTGATCCGAAAGATCCGACACGCCCGACGAATGCTAATGGACTTCTGCTCAACCGCGTTTTTTGCCATCTGTCGACGCTGAGCAGGCTTTACCCCTTTTTTATCATGGCTTCCTGAATAATCTCGGCTTTTAGTCGCTCTTCAGCATACATTTTTTTAAGGCGTCGGTTCTCTTCTTCCAGTTCTTTCAAGCGAGTCATTAGAGAGGCGTCCATTCCTCCATATTTGGCTCGCCATTTGTAAAAGCTGGCACTGCTGATGCCGTGTTCACGACACAGTTCTGGCACGGGAGCACCAGCTTCAGCCTGTTTCAGAATGGTTAAGATTTGGCTGTCAGTAAAACGTGACTTTTTCATAAGGTTTCAATCTCCTCTAAGACATTATAGTTGTATGAGAAAATGCTACTTATGAACACTCCGGTATTTAGGGAGGATTACCTTAACGGAAGGCGAAATCATCGCGATTGACGGGAAACGACTACGAGGATCTTATGACCGAAATAACAGGTGGTCAGCGATTCATATGGTCAGTGCATTTGCGACTCAGAATGGGGTTATCATGGGACAGCTGAAAACGGACAAAAAATCGAATGAAATTACTGCAATCCCTAAACTGATTAACTTGCTGGACATCAAAGGATGCCTGGTATCCATCGATGCCATGGGGTGTCAGACTAAAATTGCCGAATGTGTTATTCAGCTACCCTCAACGGCATTTGTGGAATCAACCGTGAATGAAGTTATCGCAAAACGGATGGCGAAAAAACAGCAAATGCAATGGAGCCAAGAAGGAGCACATTATCTTTTACAAACTCGAGTGGCCGTTTTAAATGATGAATTAGAAAGTATCTTTCACTGTTGGTATCCTAAATTGGCAAGCTCAGGGCTGAATGCAATGGCAGCATAAATACCCCACAGTTTTTCATGCTCTCGCGATAAACTGCATTGGCAGTGCTGCCAAGTAAAGCTATGCCAAGCGAAATACCAAGATCTTGTACTGTTTCAGTCATAGCTGAAGCGGAGCCTGCTTTCTCAGGTGGTGCCGATCCAACTACAAGCTCAGTACCTAAAGCAGCGATTGTACCGTTCCCAAGATATGCCAGTGCTAGACCGGTAACAGCAAGTATTACGTCGTATGTGCTATTGCTACCCAGTTGAGTAAACATAAGATAACCTACAACTGATAAACCAAGTGATCCAGCGACTACGAAGCCGGGTCGGATATGTCGGGCAACGAGAGGTGATGCTATACCCCCTGCGATCATAGCTAATGCAGCCACTCCCATCCATAGACCCGCGACAAGAGGAGAGAGTCCGACCACTAATTGTAGGTGTTGGGCGACGAGCAACATCGCTCCTCCAACTGCTATTAATCCTACCAACAATACAATCAATGCTATCGAAAAAGTTCGATTGGCAAAGAGTGTTATATCGAGCAGAGGATCGGCAAGATGACGTTGTCGTTTTACGAACAGAAAGGCAAAAGCTATTCCTACGGCAATTATGATGACGGCATCTAGGGCAAAGCCATGTTTAGCTATTTGCTTGATACCATAAATAATTGGCAATATAGCAATGAGTGAAAGAGCAACACTGAACAGATCTAATCTACCTCTATTTGGTGCCCGATATTCAGGCAGTAAAAAAGGACCGAGAAGAAGCAATAAACCAACAATAGGGACTGCAATGAGAAAAGCTGCTCCCCACCAGAATTGTTCCAGTAATGCACCTCCTACGACGGGTCCTAGTGCATAACCGACTCCAAACATTGTTGCCCATATGCCGAATCCGAGAGCTCGCTGGCGTGGATCGACGAATAGATTGCTGATCAGTGCCAGAGTTGATGGCATCAGAGTTGCGGCTGCAATGCCAAGTGCTGCACGTGCAGCAATTAGCATGGAAGCATTAGTGGAGAAAGCCGCTATTACAGAAGCAATAGCGAAAGCTGTTGCGCCAATTAATAGCAGTTTGCGGCGCCCAATTCGATCACCTAATGTACCCATTGTGATAAGAAAACCGGCAATGAAGAAGCCATAGGCATCCATAATCCAAAGCGCCTGTGTACTTGTCGGTTGTAGATCAATTGCCAGTGCTGGCAGAGTTAAATGTAAGAGGGTCAAATCGAGTCCAAGTAGGATGGTTGGGAGAGAGAGAAGAGCGAGTCCCGCCCATTCGCGCAGACCGGCTCGATTCTGAGCTTGATGTATGCATCTACTAGACGTTTTAGTGATACCTGGAAGATTATTATGTGTCATCAAGATACCTCAGTTTTATTCAATGTTAATGACTAGAATCATATATTCGGGCCAATAGCATGTTATGACAATATAGCTAGTTATCCTATTATTACTGGCAATAGTACAGGTGAAGTGGTTGCTAAAATCATTAACTTATTATCGGCAATACAGCTCGCATTTCATTCATATTCTTCATTTTTGCTTATCAAATTATGAGATGCCTATCGCAGCAATCGCAAAATAACCCGTTAGCCTTAAACAAAATGAGAGCGCTCTCATTTTGGTTTGAAGAGAAATAATAATGGAATAACAATGAAGAGAACAAAACCATGAAAACCATTCTGTTGTGTTGTACGGCGGGAATGTCTACCAGTATGTTGGTGCAGCGTATGCTGTCGGAAGCCGAAAAGCGGGAGTTGAATGTGGTCATTAAAGCAGTACCCGCTCTGGAATTAGAAGCACGTATCCATGAGGCTGATGTCGTTTTACTCGGGCCGCAAATCCGGTATGAACTTACCCGCTTTAATTTCACTGGGATACATGTGACCTTGTCTGCGGCGTAGACGATGCCCCTTATCGAGACAAAATTGCTCCCATTGCGGAATGAAAAAACGACAAAAGTCATCGACATCGCAGAAAATTTCAACTAATTTGTTCATTACCTGTTCCTTTTTAGAGCGGTTTTTAGTGTGCACCAAAATTTTGCTCTTGGAACAGGCACTTCGCCAATCCTTTATCCAGAATTCGGGCTATTTAATCAATAACTTCTGCTGCTTGTCTTCATATCGGGCATTTTCTGCCAGCATTTTGAAATCTTTCACTGTCCAATATTGCGTTGGAACAGATAAATTTCTCATCTTATTGGTTGGTAATAAGCGGAACTCAGCCAGCTTATCCAATGAAAAATGCTGATAGCACTCAGGTAGAGATAAACGCAAAGCAAAGTCTTCTTTACCTGATGGCATTAATGGATAGCGATTGTCTTGGGTATCATAATTCCGTTGCAGTACTAAAAACTTCTCGGGGATACGTTGATAACTGTTCCACCATAAGCCATCTACACTATCAAACATCTCTTTTGTGCCTGACTTAGAATAATCCCCTAGCTCACGTAAAGCTATTGGCAAGATCTTAGCCATTGCAGCCGAAAACTGAGACACAGAAGAGGCATGGCCTTCCAAAATCAGCGTGAGTGCTAATCGTGCGCCCAGCAAATTTGAATAGAGATCTTCCGGGGAAAAAGCAGAAATCCCTTCTGGAAACCCCGGAACGGATTGATAGCCGTACCATTGCGCAATTTCATACCAGACTGCAAGCTGAAAAGCCAGCTTAGTGGCTAAATAGGCGCTCAAAGTATAATGTTCCGCAGGATCTTCCGGCAGAGTAAACGCAAAAAAGTGAATTTTACGTGCGGCGAGTTCATTATTCAGGCTTAATTCCCACTTTTCGCCGAGACGGGCATAAATTTGGCTGAATAAATAGAGCGTATAGTCTGCAGTATCCCTCACATGGGAAATATCAATAAATCCGCCCTGATGGGTATAAAGCAACCCGATTTTTTCATTGCTTACCCCCAACAACGCCGCGCTTGCGCCAAACACACTGTCATTGTAGTGATGCTTACCCAATTTCCCGGCTTCAATAATATTATCAATACCATAGAAAGGGATCGGGATATTCCATAGCTTGGCTTTGAGGTTATAACCGAAAGCACAGCAGGCTCTTAAACCTTCTGGAGGTGTAATCGGAGGCAGCACAGGCCAGTTTTCCAGCGATTGCTCATGGGTGCTACTGGTCAGAACAGGTCTTATGGGGTCAACAGATTCTGGTTTACTTTGGCATGCTATCAACAGAAAACTAAGACACAGTGTTACTAATAATCTCAAAACGCTTCCCCGACCTGAAAGTAAAACCCTGTGCTGCCTTTACCAACTCCGAAATCTAATCTGACATTCATACGTGGCTTAAACTCAAAACGATAGCCAACACCAACAGAAGGGAGCCAATGTTTTGTTCCCAATTTTGCAGGTAAATCACCCAGTGTGCCTGTACCTATCCAACCGACTACACCATGGCGCCAATCAAGTTTGTGCCTTAGCTCCAGTTGTGTCGTGAAGATATTGTTGTCACGATAGCGACCTTCATAGTACCCTCGCATCCGCTGACTATTTCCGAGTAACGATAATTGATTCCACGGCACACTACCGACACTGAAACGGGCATAGTTATCAAAGGCCAGTACCGTCTTATCGGATAACGAGTGATAGGTTGAAAATTGTAACTGCGTAGTCTGGAAACGGTGATCTCCCCCGAATTCTGGGGAAAAATAAGTATAAACGATCTCAAATACCTGACCGTGTTGTGCATTGGGCAAGAAATCCCGCGTATCGTAACTGAAGTGGACACTGACACCAGAACTGATAACTGAATGCCCGCCGACGGATTGTTCAAAATACCGTTTTGCGCCGGCATCCGGATCATTGGCATTGACGGATGAGAAATTCCAGCCTAACCCCATATAAGTGGCATCAGCGACGCGATAGAGCAGGCGGGGACGAGTATCAAATACCTGTGAGTTATATTTCTCTTTATTACTTTTATCGTTACCGGTTTTGTAGCCTGTACCCCAATAATAAGTCGGGGTGTTATTTACTGTAGCGGAGACAAATAACCGCCATTGGTCATTGGCAAGGAAATTATAATTGGTAAAGTTCAGGCCAAATGCGCCGGTAGAAGAACCAAAGCCACTGAGTCCCAGCGAAGACGTCTGGCTGATACGATCTGAGCTGTCAGGCCGATATAAACCAACCACGGCAACCCCAATTCCTACTCCCATCTCAGGGGTGTAGAAAGGGCCGGGCAATATGCCCCAATCAATTTTCTTGCGGGCATCAAAAGAATTACTTCCGCCTAATTTGTTTAGCCAACCATCAATTTTTTGCCGTTCTGGCAGGATATCAGCGTGCGCGGCTGAAACGGTAAAAATAAAGAAGCTGGAAATCACCAGTCTTTTGAAAGTTGCGAAACCAAACATTAAAAACGAAACTCACCGGAAATAAAGAAGGTATTTCGGTTTCCAAAACCGACCTCGGAGATTACGTTGAAATTACGGGTAACTTCGAAACGTGCACCAACGGTATTGTTCCATTTATAGGCAAGGTGTTGTTTGACATCGAAATCGGCGTCTGTGTCATGTTTAATTAAATTAAACAATGCAAGCTCAGGTGGTAAATTAAGTCCGCCAATATCACCTTTAAAGCGTTGAGTAATATCTTGATACATAGCGCCTACCCACACCTGAACTTTGGTATTACCTTGACCAGAAATTAATGGGTTAAATACAAATTCGTAACCAATACGGGGTGTCAGAACAAAAGCACTAATATCACCATCTAAAATATCTAAATTAGTACGGGTATAATTAGCATCTAATGTGGCAAAAAATTGATTATAGCCCCCCGCAAAAGTCAGACCACCACCAAATGTTTTTCCTTTAAAATTCAGTTCAAAAGGAATGTTTTCCCATGCAGGTACACCAGGTATAGACATTTCTGGAGGTAGATAAATGCTGTCTAGGTTGGTCTTGGATGATCCTTTTGTTTTTCCGTAGACACCGTAAATGTTTAGGAAAGGAAATACCCAAGAATCTAGTTTAAGCATATGAGTTTCGCTTTTCTGTCGTGTATCTCCAGCATTAATAACAGTATTTTCAAAAAATTTATACTTGGGGTTACTGAATCGGAATTTAATGCTATCTACAACAATATCCTGTCGCATATTCATATAACTATAACTGGCACCAAACGGCTCTGGCAGGTCATAGCCTTTTTCCCGTGCTTTATCGCCCCAAATTGGCAGAATACGCGATTCAGATTTGGCAGAACGGGATAAGCTACCGTCATTGTTGGTTTGCGATACGCCTGATTCTGTCATGGTCAATGAGAAAAGCGGGCGATCACTATCTGCATAGCTGTATGAAGCTGTAAAACATAAGGTGGCAGCTAACAATTTGCTGGTGTTAGTTAAGTTCATAAATTAACTCGCTTCCTATTTTTGACAAATAAATTGTCTACCAAATCAACGATAAGGGGATAAAAGGCGGCGTAGGTTAGCATAACTGTTTTTGGCAATCATTAACGAATTATGCTCGGAGGCAGTTTTTTGCACAATTTGGAGTTTTCGTTTGTTTTATTACCAAATAAAATGAATTTCCTCTCTCTTATATGTTAATAAACCTAATAATTTTTAGCCGTGATTATTTTGGTATTTATTTTTACTTCAACATATTATGGTTGCTAAAAATAAACTAAGGTCTAATAAATTTTTTAGTTTTGTTTGTGTGTTGACTAAATCAAAATAAATGACTACTGAAATGTTCTTTAATAATCAGTCTGTAAATTCGGCTTTTTATTAAATAAGTAATTATATTTAACGAGGTACTCGCGACAAAACATCTCGGTTTATCCCCGTGCTTACAGGGAACACACCGATAGACGACACCTCGCTATCCAGATCACCGGTTTATCCCCGTGCTTACAGGGAACACCTGGATAACTGTTGTTTGTTCATTGTAGGAATCCGGTTTATCCCCGTGCTTACAGGGAACACGTACGGGTCGGCTTCAATGGCATCGTGGAGATCGGTTTATCCCCGTGCTTACAGGGAACACAGGCACATAACCGTGATATAGGGATGCAGTTGCGGTTTATCCCCGTGCTTACAGGGAACACCATTGCTACCCTACCCGATACGCCGTTACCAACGGTTTATCCCCGTGCTTACAGGGAACACGATGCAAGATTGCGTCAAGAGATTGCCTACTCTCGGTTTATCCCCGTGCTTACAGGGAACACGTCACCGTAGACATTTAGAAAAAGTAGAACGCCGGTTTATCCCCGTGCTTACAGGGAACACTCTAAATATAATGTTATGTTTTTAAATAACTTTATTGGTCAGGAAAATTCTACCAACTTTTAATAGGTTTTAATCCCTCTAAATTACTCCTCAGCAAGTGGTTTAAATTTCACTAAACGAAGGCCATCAAAATCTATCGGTTCTCTTCTGTTTTCCCCGAAAGTTTGAAAATCGAAGCCAGATTCGGTGTTGGTCTTCCATGCCATAACTGTATTTCCATCTTCGGTGAGTGCTGTGATTTGTTCCCAAATCATTTCTCTAATTTTGTGGGAGATATCTCCCACATAAACTCCGGCCCGTATTTCCAGCAACCAAATAGCCAAACGACCTCGTAACCGAGGAGGAACGGCTTCTGTCACAACAACTGTCATACTCATATTTATTGACTCCTGTGACCAATGTCGCCGATAGATACTGGTTCTGGGATAGCGGGAGGTTGTGCATCATCAGGTGGTGTCGGTGGGGAAATTTCGCCCGCGGCGAGTACTTCTTCAATTAAGGGAATAAGACGTTTCAGTGTCTTGTCTGTCCTGAATTTTTCACGGCAGGCAATTCTGACTTGTCGATCAGGAGCAGTGCTATTGGTGGCCGCAACTTTAAAAGCAATGGGCACGACGGTATCAAATTTCAAAATATCCGCAATATCATAGACAAAGGATAAGGGCTTGCCCGTATGTAGAAAACCAATTGCAGGGGCGTAGCCTGCTGCCAGAATCGCTGCTTCGGTTATGCCATACAGACAAGAGGTTGCGGCGCTGATACAGCGATTGATGAGATCGCCTTTATCCCAATCGGTATGGTCATAATTGCGTCCATGCCATTTTACCCCATATTGTTTTGCCAATATTTGGTAGATTTTCCTGACCCGAGCGCCCTCGATCCCCCTCAGTTGCTCAACATTGCGTTTTTGGGGAGCCAGTTCACCAAAGCGTAATTCAAACATTTTGCGAACGACCTTTAGTCGCAAATCTTCATCCAGTGCCAGCTTGGCCTGATAAAGTAACCGATCTGAACGGGCGCCTCCCGGCTGTCCCACGGAATACAATCGGACACCCGCTTCTCCTACCCAAATAAGCAGTGTTCCCGTTGTTGAGGCCAGCTTCACTGCGGCATGGCTGATGCGGGTGCCCGGCTCCAGCATAATGCAGGCGATGGAGCCAACGGGAATGTGCATGCGTTCTCCGTTGACTTCATCAATCACCACAAACGCATTATCTTTGACATCAATACGCCCCATGCCGATAAAGATCATCGAGTTTCTGCCTTTGATGGGAATGGGTTTTAATGGAATAAATGCCATTACACTGTCCTGATTAGCATTAGCCCGCAACCAAAGGATTTTGCCCGGCCAAATCCTTTGTTGTATTGCTCAAGGAAAAGCTCACTATCGGATAAGGTCAGCACGCCCTGAAAATCTACGCTGGAAAATGCCACTTTCTGACCGGATGCTTTAAAACTGCGATGTTGGGTATAGCGTTCAATATCTGGTGTAAAATCCAATCGGATACCCCAATTAGCCAGCCGTTTTTCATCTTGTATCCATGCTTGGGCAGCTTGTGTCATCAATGATTCAATTTCATCAGGATTAACGCTCGAATGCTGTGCCCGACGTTTAGCGTGCATCAAAACATCATGGCGTCGCTGTTTGCGTGAGTCTTTTTCCGTAATGCAGACAGTCGGATTCACACGTAGTTTGAATACCAGCTTTTGCCCGTTATGTAATTGAGGTTCAAAAGGCTTGGTCTGAACCTGAAATTGCGGGGAATTGACCATCGGTGCCGTTTGGGACAACACGAAAAATTCAGGTCTGCCGCTTAAGCTTATCTCTTCCCGAAAGAGGAAGTTGCGTTCTTCCTGTTCTGTAAACAGTTGCCACAAAAGCTGGTGGGCAGTATAGACATCATTTTTCATCATTTTTAATGACGGTGCCTGAATATGATAAACGGAAGGCCGCAAGGTGACTTTAGACAGATACATCGGTTTCCTCCATTATCGATAGCTGGTGCATCGTGCGTTGCGTAAACTGCCAGCGGCTGCGTGAAAGCGGTTCATCCCAGAGTCGATTGGTCAATACCGTGGTATCAGGAATATTGATTTCATCTTTCTCTCCCTCCCAGAAATAGCTCACTTCGTCATATTTGCCGAATAAACCGAACAAATAGCGATCTGATTTTTTAGATTGGGTCAGGGGAGGAAAAGGTGTATCCAGCGCGCTATTTAATGAGGGATACTCTGCCAGTTGCGGCATCATCGGAAGCGCGAGAGGGCAGGATTTCCTGCCGAGGCTCAATGTAAAGACAGGTTTTATCAGTGCATCCCGCAAGGTATTGAGGGTGAAATGAGCCTGTTCCGTAAGCGAAATTGCAATAATCCACATACCATCAGTGCGATAATCTCGTGATGACAGGATTGTGTTTAATTTAGATTTATCGCTTAACTCACTTTTACGTGTCAGATGAACCCGTTTCTTCTCTTGAGAGGGAACTTGGGAAGTATGGTAATCCCGCATCAATGAACCTGAAATACGTTGTTTGATGGCGATTTTGACACTCTGTTGTAACGCAGCAAGCTGGGCTTCGTTATCACGCCGGATTCCCAGTGCCGCACCCAATAACCCTAAAATCGCTGAGCGTGTCGGATAGGAGGCAGTCGGACGATCTTCTCCGACAGCCTCCACTCCCCAACTGGCTAACGCACCGTATAAGCGAAAGACCAAGTATGTTTTCATATCATCCTCTTTTTAATCAGTGATGAACTGGACTAACTCAGCAAAACGGCCCTCGCCGGTAACAGCATTGATGCTATAGCGCGTATCAGCGCAAGCGCCGTAAACGTTGTCGAATTTTTTTACCTGATTTTCCAACTCAAAAATAGCGCTGGTTGCCTGATCTTCACTGTCAATTGGTCTTAAAAATGCAACAGACAAGGAACGAGGTTGATATTCCCCTTTTTCCGCCAGTACATAACTGGCATAAGCACGGGAGCCGAAGCTATTTTGCTTGCCGGATGGCGCAACTTTGACCGCGGCCTCAACCAAGGCGGCAATGGCTTTATTAGCGAGTGTTTCGTTACCTGCCAGGTTTTCAAGCAACAGGGATTTATTGATGCAGATGTAGCTGTAGAACAGAGCAGCCGCAAAACCGGCTTCACCAATATGTGCCGAACCAGTGTCACTTTTGCCATGATTGAGATCGTCCACGGCGGTAAAGTAATCATCTTCTATGGCAACACTGTGTACGCTGATGGCATGGGCAACCTGACAGGCAGCTTCAACACTGTAGGCAGGACTGGAAGCCAGCATACGACCGAACAGAGCCATATCGACGGCAATTTGTTCTCTGCTCAGCAGTTGCAACTCTTCTTTGATGGGAGCGCGGTTTTCTGCGATAAGTTTGTCAGCCAGTGCAAAGGTCATCTCTTTTTCTTTCGGGCTGATATGAGCCAATTGTTCAATTTCCAGTGGTTCATCTTTTTTATTCTTGCCAAAGACCTCTGCGATAGCGGTAGCCCATGCAGACGCTTGCTTCTCTTTGACTCCCCCATTAAGTAAGTGTTGATAGATCTGGAAGCCAAAACGCTTGGTACGAAAACCAAGATGTTCTGCAAGGGCTTCCTGAAACAGATCAGAGACTCGCCAATGGCGTTTCAGACTCTGGGAACTGATCCTTAATCTTTCAAAACCGCCCATTTTGGCGGTTTTTGGTTGCCCGAGATCGTCACGGTTCAGGTTGGCAGGAGGGTAAGAAGTTAAGAGATGTAACTGAATAAACTGGCTCATTGGGAATTCCTTGTAGATTGAACATCATTCAAGATAAAAAGTTATTCGGGTTATTTAGCTGCTTTGTAGTAATCCATTGCCCATTGCACACAAAGGCGTTTATTGGCGCGATTGGGTCTGGATTGGTGATATTCCTTCATCCACCGGTCAATATCGTTGGCGAGGGATAACACAGAAACTTTGCCATCCAGTTGTTTCAGAACACGCCGCAATCGCATGATGAATTCATCCGGGGTTCTGGCGGCTTGCAACTGAGCAAAGCGGTGTGCGCTGACAATCGGTTTGTTATTTTCAGTTTTGGTGCCCGCAGCAGTTGCCAGATTGGTGGTTGTGTTGGTTTTTACATACACAAGGGTGACAGCAATCATTGCCCACAACGTTATGTGCTTTTGTTCAGTTTTTTCAGTAACCTCTTTAGGCAAACTGAACCATAAGGCGCGAAAGCCCTCAGCCCAAGTGACTGAATCGATATCCTGGCAACGCTTTAACTGTGCTTTATAGAGCGTCGGTGCGGGTCGAATCTTTTTTTGCTTCAATTCATCTTGGGTCAAGAACATGCTCTCCCACCAAGGTATTACGCAACTTTCGAACAGGCTATTCATCGACAACGTCCTCTTTCTTTTTCTTGGATGACTGAGTTTCTATTTTGTGTTCTGTCATAAATAATTTGATATCTTTGGAAACCACCAGCCATTTGGTGAGGATCTGTCGTGCCTCAATTTTTTCTGGCAGGTTTTTGGGATCGGTATCTTCTGACAGCACGAATTCATCAAACAGATCAAAGCAGGTATTGCGGAGTTGATGGAGCCAGGCTCTGGCTTCATCCGTGGACAAAGAAGAAGCCTTATGTTGGCTGGCGATAATCTGCTGCACTGCTTTAAAGAAGGGGACTTGGGTGCGTTGATAGAACAGGGTATCAATAAACGACATATCGCCTCTTATGTCATTCGGGCGGTTGAACCATGCACTTTTGATTTGGGTACGGCACTGAGTCAGTGCATAGGCAGAGAGATTTTGTAATGTTTTGATTCGCCGGAAAACGGCATCTTTTTTATCAATCGACATGGAAAATAGCGGCAGAGTGGTAGAATACCAGCCTCGGGCTTTCATGTTATCCATATCATAGCCAAATACCCACAGGTGTGGCCTGTCGCTCTGTTCATTTTCAAAGTAATCATTGAGCTTGCCAAAATGTTCGACAACCATCGCTGCATCTTGACCTTCTTTATCTTCGGAAAACGTCAGGCTATCCCAGATCTTATAGGTAATACCGCCGGGCTGCCCTTTGATAGAAAGGTGTTCTTCATTTGGCTTTTTCGGATTCCATCGGTAGGGGGTTAAGGGATGTTTCCAATTGCCTGAATAATTGTTTCCATAATTTTGGGTGCGATAACCAGAAACAGATTGCGGGGTTTCCTGCCCTGTTAACTGGCAAATGGCAGGTTTATCGTCTATTTCCAGACGAATTCGCCGTGGCATCGCCCAATACATATGCAGTTCATGCACATTATGCGCGTATATTTCAGTCCCTGCTTTCTGGCTGATATGGGTTTTACCCAGCCACGGAAAGACAGTCGGGCTGTTGAGATCGGGCTTAGAATAAGACCATGAATCCCGGTTGATGACATTAAGCCAGAGTTTTTGCCATAACGATGAATCCAACTCTTGCGGTTGAATGAAGGTTGTAAGCGGCCCACCACCCCGTAATCCGACCCGATGCCCGACACCGCCAGCCGGGGCATTAATCTGCAATGTGAATAGAGCAATGGCAGCCATTTCCGGTGAGATAACGTCACATTGTCCGCGTTTAATAAAATGGTCAGTATTGAGTCTAAGCGTATTTGCGCCCGGTGCTTCGATCAGCAGACCTGAAATTTCGGTTGATTTTGCACTATCCAGCGAATCAAAATCCTGCATAAACAGCGGGCCGTCGCCGGTCAGATTAAAGGCATGTTCCACCCGATTAAAGGCGGCCTGCAAATCGGCCTGTGCAGGTGCATTTCTATAAAATGCTTCCCATTCCTCTTCATCTTCGGGAGCAAAAACCGTTTGCAACAAGCCAATGACCAATTGATAAGCCGCGCCCTGAAAATCTGCCCGCGGCAGGGCAAAATCCACCACGGCGGGATCGCAAATTGCCGACAACGGCAGTTTTTCCTCACTACCATCTCTCATTCTAAAAGTCAGCCATGCGGCTTTGACGAGATTCATAACTTCTCCTACTTAGGATAAAAACCGATGTTAGGATCATAAGTAAAATTGGGATCACACTCAGGCAACCAGATTTGCAGGTATTTAACAGACTTAAATTTCTCTTGTAATCGAGTTACCTCCTGAGAAAATGACTCTGGTACAGGGTGCAATTTATCGGCAAATTTGTTCTTCGGGAGTTTCAGCGTACTGAATTGGATGGGGTGTTCTTCATCTTCTACCCACGGTATTAATTCACCGCTTTCGGTGAATTTGACCAGCAGTACGTTTACCGTTTCAATGTCGCTGAATCGAGTACTGATATTTATATCATCGTCATACCAGCCGCCTGCACTACGTTTACTGTATTCATAGCGCTGCCATTGCAGGGCTTGGGATCGCGCTATCGCGTCTTTGCTTCGTCCCTCAGCTATTGCTTCATCATCTTTGGCTCTGAGTGCATCAGGAATTTTTTCATCGGCATCTTCACCGTAAACAGCTTCAATCAGGGTTCGGGCCTCAGTCGGCATACGAATAGCACCCAAACTCAGGAGTTCACGCAAACCAAGCCATAAACGCCCGGCTGAACGGTAAACATATTGGGTATTACGGAAATCTTTGCTCAACCAATCCGCTTCGGGATGGTCATCCCATTCTGGCGCGTGGAGATATAATTCCGGGGCAGCACGGCTATCCGTAATATCTTTCTGATATTTTCCGTCTGCATCACGGGTATGTCGGTGCAAACGGCCAACCCGTTGAATTAAATCATCAATCGGACAGATATCGGAGATCATCACATCCGTATCGGCATCAAGGCTTTCCTGAAAAACCTGTGTGGTGATCAGGATTTTCCCTTGCCGTTTCTCCTGTTTGTTTTCCTTGCCAAAGATATCCAGAACGCGGTTCTCAACCCTTTTGCGGTCATACAGAATAAAGCGGCTGTGGAATAGCAAGCTATTTTCTGGCTGATCCATTTGTGACTGAATAAGCTGAAAAGCTTGCAGAGCGTCATCGACTGAATTGCGAACCCAAACCACACATTGCCCGTTTCGGGCGGCATTCAGGGCGATTCGGACACATTCATCCAGATGATTCACGGTTTTTACCATGACTGTTCGGCTGACATCAGCACGGCTGCTCAAAGGGGTTTCAATCACGGGATTTTCGGGATCTAACGTAACCTGAGTCGCCAGTGGAAAAGCGGTTTCCTGCAATTTTTGTGGCGGTATTCCTCTGGCGGATAACCAGTTATCGACTAGCTGCTGACGCTGTTTCAGGGAGAGTGTGGCGGTCAGTAATATGACCGAACCCCCTTGATGCAGATGCAGGCTTAACAGGCTTTCCAGCAGAGCAAACATATACTCATCTGCGGCATGTACTTCATCAAATATCAATACCTTGCGATTTAATCCAATCAGCCGGAGTGACTGGTATTTTCTCGGCAGAACCGCAAGCAACGCCTGATCGATAGTCCCGACACCCACCGAGGCCAGTAAGGCTTTTTTATTCGAATCTGCCAGCCATTGATGGCACTGTGCGGTGGCGGTGATATCGTCCCGGGTGTAATCACTGTCGTCATGTTCAGAAGTCAGAATGATGTCCTGGAAATCATCATTCATATCACGTGCACCGTGAGCCAGCACGATACTGGGCAATTTGCCGTTTTTGCTATCGAACATTCGGTGATAGTGTTTAGCGATCCGGCCAAACATCGCGTTGGAGGTTGCCATTGTCGGCAGGCCAAAATAGAAGCCGTCCGCCGCATTGGTTTGCATCAATCGATGGGTAAGGGCAAGGGCAGCTTCTGTTTTACCTGCTCCGGTCACATCTTCCAGAATAAAAAGTTGTGGGGAGTCATCAATCGGGACTTCCTCCGCCCACTTTTGCAGAGGAGTCGGCGCAAAGTGGTAATAATCCTGGATAGATGTGTAAGGTGATATGATCGGCGTGTTGTAGATATCATTACCATTCAGGGCAATTTGAGCCTGTTTTTGGGTGATACGCCAGTATTCTGACAGTGGAAGAGCTTGGGTCTGATAACGGAAATACTTGCAGTCAGAACCTATCCAATCAGCCAGTACGACAATACCGGCAAGCTGCCAGCTTACTTGTTTCAGCTTAAGCCGCCACTCTTCTGAAAGTAATTTTTCCAGCGGCAGATGAGGTTGAAAAAGTGTGAGCAGATCATGGGTAAATGCCGTGGCATCGTCAATATTTCGGGTATCAGTGAAGTCGATGATATCTTCCCAGCGATTATCATCAATCGGTTTACCATGATGCCCAAGCATACACTGCATTAAAACCATCAGCGTTTTCTGGGCTCGTTTCTGCGGCGCTTTTCCGTTGAATGGCAGGTCACTATTGCCGGCTAAAGCAATCAGTACATCATCCCGAATTTTCCGCCAGAAAAATAACCCCAGTCGATCATGCCTGAAGTATCGGGAATCGTAGGGTTTAAGCTGGGCGGGTTTAATGAGGTCAGTATTTTCCGGGGAATATAATTGCTGAAATGCCGAGGCAAATTTGCCAATATCATGCAGTGCCAGAAAAAAGGCAAATAAGTTTTGGAATGTTTCCGGTGATAATTCCAAAAAGTCAGCAAGGTCTTGGGTGATTTTTTTGTGTGGAGATAATAATAAATGGCCTGCTGCCGCAACATCCAGACAGTGATAGGCCAGAAGATGATATTCTTCATCAGAATAGGGATTCTTTTTGGCTTTGCCCCAATATTGGTTGAGGTAAGCAATATTATTTATTAACTCAGGCATATTTTTTTGCGTTGAAATAAAGTTCCAACCTGACT
The DNA here is from genome assembly GCF_059072735.1 of Xenorhabdus sp. XBWT. NCBI lineage: Bacteria > Pseudomonadati > Pseudomonadota > Gammaproteobacteria > Enterobacterales > Morganellaceae > Xenorhabdus > Xenorhabdus sp. XBWT. Next base: position 3,799,296 of record NZ_CM180990.1, on the reverse strand, counting down.
CCATTAATACAAGACGAGTTAGTCTTGTTTGTGGTTGATATATTGACTGAAACGAAGTAAATAGCCATCTGTATCTTGAACGAGGAATTCTCTCTGACAGGCTTGATTATCATCGATCAAGTAATAATGATCTTTCAGTGGACGATAAAGCGTGATTCCATTAATTTCCAGCTTTTTCAGGATAGGCGTAATATCATCAACTTCAATTTGTAAATTGATACCTCTGCCCAGCGGTTTATTCAATTTTCCGGTATTCCAGCCACTATCATGCAATGCTTCTAACATGAGTTGAGCCTCACTTAAACCTAAATAGACAAAATCAGGTTCTTCTCTCTGGATTAATACTTCGAATCCCAATATTCGTTGATAGAAATCAAGTGAGACAGCAAAATCAGTTACAGTGAGTTTTGGCACCATGCGATTCCAGTAAGTTATTTTTGTTGAGGTGTTGGTACTCAAAGTATTTTTCCTGTCTTATATGCAATTACGATCACAATAAAAATTATGGGAAGCGTTGATCTTGTGAGCCTCATAGCATCTTTCCGACCATACTGTTGCAAAGGAGTAATTTTTGATTACAAGAGATCAAAAAATCTTTTTTCAATAAAATATAGAAAAGTAGCTTTAATAAAATAGGATAGGAAAAATCCCTAAATATGCAAGTTTCCATATCAACTCTGTATCCCAAAGGAATATTTATCCCCGTAATTACGGGGAACATAGCGTTATAATCAAGAAAATTGAGAATAGTCGCGGTTTATTCCTGTATTAACGGGAAACACACTCATATTATGAGGCTATGAATGTCTCAATTCTTCATCTTACTCACGGCCAATATGTAATTGATTAATATATCGACCAGAAACAGTGTCATAGAAGTGTAGTAAATCACTATAACTATGTTTCCATTGTATCCATGGTTTAGCCTCATAGTGTAAAAAACAAAAAAAGTTTAGTTATACTTGAGCATAATATAAACAGAAGGAGAAGCAAACATGACTGCTGTTGTTATTCGCCAGTCTGGGGGGGCTAACATTGTCAGCATACCCAAGACTATTGTGAAAACACTCAATCTGCATACAGGTTCAAAGTTAGACTTATCCATTCAGGATAACAAAATTGTTCTTACACCAATTGAAGAAGAGCTGACACTGGAATCGTTGTTAGCCGGAAGCCCTAAAGAGTGTTTCGTAGTAACAGATGAGGATAGAGAGTGGATCAATGCGAATCCTGTTGGTAAGGAAATGATTTAATGTATATACCGGATAAAGGAGATATTGTTTCATTGGACTTTGATCCGATCGCAGGAAAGGAAATGATGAAACGCCGTCCTGCGTTTGTGATCTCTCGCAAGATGTTTAATGAGCATACCGGGTTTGCAGTTGTCGTTCCAATTACTAGTACAGTGAGAGGAATAATGCTAGAAGTTATCTTACCTGAGGAGTTATCTACTCAAGGCGCAATTCTTATCCATCAAGTGAAATCCTTAGATTTTTTGGATCGTCAGGTCAAATTTATTGAGAAAGCTCCTCAAAGCATGATCGATAAAGTAACCGAGTTAACGAAGGTTATCATTTCATAGGTGTTCCGCGTACTTACGGGGAACACAGATCCGGCCACACTCAATTTCTATGAACTGACGGTTTATCCCCGTACTTACGGGGAACACCCCAAAGAACTTGGTCATATTATTAGCAGCCACGGTTTATCCCCGTACTTACGGGGAACACTCCCCACTTGATTTAAAAATGTATTCGTTGTGCGGTTTATCCCCGTACTTACGGGGAACACGCCCGAAAAGACCTATCAGAAAAGAATGGTGCCGGTTTATCCCCGTACTTACGGGGAACACCGTGACGACGTTAATTTTATGATTTCCGGGGCCGGTTTATCCCCGTACTTACGGGGAACACAATTGGATAAGGTATATACAACTCCACATCTACGGTTTATCCCCGTACTTACGGGGAACACGTCGATTCCGTCATGTGCATTGACCAGAAAGCGGTTTATCCCCGTACTTACGGGGAACACAATATTCCATGTCATCCCCGCTTACAGAAGATCGGTTTATCCCCGTACTTACGGGGAACACTCTGCCTGTAGTTGTTTGATTTTATCGCGATGCGGTTTATCCCCGTACTTACGGGGAACACACCCAGTTTGCTGACGATGCCGACCCGCTGGACGGTTTATCCCCGTACTTACGGGGAACACTTGGTATTGCCATTATTGTTTACTCCACTTGTCGGTTTATCCCCGTACTTACGGGGAACACCCCTCTACCGATTTATATAACTCAAATATAGCCGGTTTATCCCCGTACTTACGGGGAACACTCGCACTTTCTGACGAAAATAGAGGTCTAAGACGGTTTATCCCCGTACTTACGGGGAACACGTCTGTGGTGGCTTGGTCAAGATGCTCTTTGACGGTTTATCCCCGTACTTACGGGGAACACGCCCGTTTCCGCGGCTTCGGCAGCAGTTTCCGCGGTTTATCCCCGTACTTACGGGGAACACCTCGTAGCCCAAAAACGTGTGTTTGAGCATGTCGGTTTATCCCCGTACTTACGGGGAACACGTCCGCCGTACACGCGCCCGAAATGAATCAGCTCGGTTTATCCCCGTACTTACGGGGAACACCTATCGTGAGTGGGTGGCTCTCAGTTGACTAACGGTTTATCCCCGTACTTACGGGGAACACACGCCGATCTACCACCTGAAAAATTATTAAATCGGTTTATCCCCGTACTTACGGGGAACACTGATATTTGTAGCTCTCGCACCGAAACAACCCCGGTTTATCCCCGTACTTACGGGGAACACACAATCGCTTCAAGTTCGCGGGGATACGACGCGGTTTATCCCCGTACTTACGGGGAACACCATTGCTACCCTACCCGATACGCCGTTACCAACGGTTTATCCCCGTACTTACGGGGAACACTTATCGCGTGAAATGGGTATTCATCCATCCACCGGTTTATCCCCGTACTTACGGGGAACACTCTAAATTTATCCATCTGTTTTATAATAATTTTCTAGAGTGAAAAAATTCTACCATTTTTTCAGCTTATAAATCAGTCAAATTATGATACTCCTATTGCAGCCATCACAAAATAACCTGCTAGCCTTAACTAAGATGAGAGCGCTCCCATAATTCATTTCACGAGAAGCAATAACGGAATAACAACAAAGAAAATAACACCACGAAAACCATTCTATGGTGTTGCGCAGCGAGAGTGTCTATCGGTATGTTGGTGCAGCGTATGCAGTCGGAAGCTGAAAAACGGGGGATAATGTATCTATCAAAGCTGTGCCAGCTCTGGAGTTGGAAGCGTGTATCAATGAAGCCGATGTGATTTTACTCGATCCGCAAATTTGGTATGAACTTGCCCGTTTTACGGCACTGGCGGAACCATTGGGTAAGTCCATCAGCTTGCATCTGTTATGACAGTGGCGAGCGGGCAGCATTTACTCATCCCGCATTTACTCCCCAAATTATTTATCGGGATTCACTCAGGTGTGTGTAAAGCATCACAATTTCAGGAACAGTGGATAAATCAGATGAGACATGCGTCAGCATTTTTTGCTAAAAAGCATGTTGTTATGGTGTATAAATGTGTTAAAACCGCTGACTATTCATCTGATTGTCTCGTTAACTGATTGCATTATATTGAAAATGAAGAAAAAACGCCCTGTTTTACAAGATGTTGCAGACCTCGTTGGGGTCACAAAAATGACGATCAGCCGCTTTTTGCGTAATCCGGATCAGGTTTCTGAAGCATTGGGAAAACGAATAGCAGAAGCTTTGGATCAGTTGGGTTACATTCCCAACCGTGTACCAGATATTCTTTCCAACTCCACCAGCCGTGCAATCGGCGTTTTGCTTCCTTCCCTGACGAATCAGGTTTTTGCTGAAGTGATCCGTGGGATCGAGCATGTGACAGATCGCAATGGCTATCAGACCATGCTGGCTCACTATGGCTATTCTGCCCAAAAAGAAGAAGAGCGTTTACTTTCCCTGCTTTCTTACAATATTGATGGCCTTATTTTGGCAGAACGAACGCACACCCCCAAGACGTTGAAGATATTGCAGACCGTAGGAATTCCCGTAGTAGAACTGATGGACAGCGTATCGCCTTGCCTTGATATTGCTGTGGGCATCGATAATTTTGAAGCGGCGCGCCAGATGACGATGGCGATGATCAAGAGCGGCTGCCAGAATGTGGTTTATCTTGGTGCCCGACAAGATGAGAGGACGCTGATCCGTTTGCAAGGGTTTGAAGTCGCGATGCGTAGCGCCGGGCTTCAGCCGAGAAAAGTAATGACACCCGATAGTTCATCCTATTCATTGGGGGCTCAGCTTTTACTGGAAACCTGCCAGAAATATCCCGGCGTTGATGGTTTGTTTTGCACGAATGATGATATTGCCATTGGTGCGGTTTTTGAGTGCCAGCGCCAGGGGATTAAAGTACCGGAAGAAATTTCTATAGCCGGTTTTCATGGTCATGACATCGGTCAGGTAATGACACCAAAACTTGCCAGTGTATTGACTCCCCGTGACCTGATGGGACGTAAGGCAGCAGAAGCCTTACTTACTCGCCTGAAGGGGAACAAACTGGAACACACTCTGATCGATGTCGGATTCACCCTTTCATTGGGTGAAAGTATCTGATGGGTAACAGTATTTAATGGATGAACATGTTTAATGGATGAAAGTGTTTAAATTTTGTAGCTCAAAATGATGCTTCTTCATCTTCAATTGCGATAAACCTCACATTTTCCTTTTTTGGCGATCCTGATTGATTGCCCGCCGTCCTGTCGTGCTGTTAATGTTACCGGTAACCTAATTACCGATAACAATTGGGCAGGCTATATTTTTTAAAGTTACTGTTTGGCTGGTCATATTGCATGGCTAATATTTTTAATTTAATTCAAATGGATAGATAATCAGTAAGGTCTGCATAAAGGAGTTTGATATGAGCGGTACCCAGCAGTTAAATCATGTTTTTGTCTTGATGGGGGTATCCGGCAGCGGTAAATCTGCGGTTGCCAACGGGATTGCCCGTGAGCTGGGGGCAGTATTTCTGGACGGGGATTTTCTGCATCCGCGCGCCAATATTATGAAAATGGCACAAAGCCATGCCTTAAATGATGATGATCGTCAGCCGTGGCTGAAGGCACTCAATGATGCCATTTTTGCCATGCAACGTACCAATCATGTCTCTCTTCTCGTGTGCTCTTCCTTAAAAAAAAGCTATCGGGATATACTGCGTGATGGCAATAAGAATCTGTCATTTCTCTATATGAAAGGGGATTTTGAGTTAATTGAAAGTCGGCTGAAAGCACGCAAGGGGCATTTTTTCAAACCACAAATGCTGATCTCACAATTTGAGACTCTGGAAGAGCCGGGCGGTGATGAAAAAGATGTTCATCAGATTGATATTAAACCTTCCCTTGATGAAGTCATCCAAAACGCAATTAAAACTATTGACCGTATTAGCGAGGAGCGTTAATGAGTACATTAACTCTGGTTATGACGGCCGTCGGCTCTGTTCTTTTATTACTGTTTCTGGTGATGAAAGCCAGAATGCACGCTTTTATTGCATTGATGCTTGTTTCGATCGGGGCAGGAATTTTTTCAGGAATGCCACCGGAAAACATCACCCAAACCATGCAAAACGGTATGTCGAGTACGTTGGGTTTTCTTGCTGTTGTTGTGGCTCTGGGCGCGATGTTTGGCAAAATCCTGCATGAAACAGGTGCTCTTGATCAGATTGCAGTGAAACTACTGAGCAGTTTCGGGGAAAAACGGGCCAATTACGCATTGGGTATCGCCGGGCTTATCTGTGCCTTGCCCCTGTTTTTTGATGTAGCAGTTGTGTTGTTGATTGGTGTGGTATTTGCCGTGGCGCGCCGCACCAATGGCAATGTAGTGAAGCTGGCGATCCCGTTGTTTGCCGGTGTTGCGTCGGCTGCGGCATTTCTGGTTCCGGGGCCGACTCCCATGCTGCTGGCTTCTCAAATGGGAGCAGACTTTGGTTGGATGATCCTGATTGGTTTGAGTGCTGCGATCCCCAGCATGTTACTGGCCGGCCCGATATACGGCAATTTTATCAGCAAATATGTCACGCTGGATCTGCCTGAGGATCTGAGTACTCCAAGCATTGGTAAAAACCAGATGCCTTCCTTTGGTTTCAGCCTGGCGCTGGTATTGTTCCCGCTGGTGTTGGTCGGGCTGAAAACTATTGGTGCCCGTTTCGTGGATAAGCAATCTGAGCTATACCAATGGATGGAATTTATCGGCCATCCTTTCACGGCGATTTTGGTTGCATGTCTGGTGGCGATTTATGGTCTGGCAATCCGTCGTGGCATGAGCAAAGATAAGGTCATGGATGTTTGCTCCGCTGCCATTCAGCCGGCAGGGATTATCCTGCTGGTAACGGGTGCAGGTGGCGTATTTAAGCAAGTGTTGGTCGATTCCGGTGTTGGGCCGGCATTGGGTAATGCATTGGTTGGTGCGGGTCTGCCAATTGCGATGGCATGCTTTATTCTGGCGGGTGTCGTACGTGTAATTCAGGGTTCGGCAACTGTAGCGTGTCTGACCACGGTAGGGCTGGTTCTGCCAGTGATTGGTGAACTGGGTTATTCTGGTGCACAAATGGCAGCGTTATCTGTGTGTATTGCGGGTGGTTCTTTGGTACTTAGCCATGTTAACGACTCCGGTTTCTGGCTGTTTGGTAAATTTACCGGTGCGACAGAAGCACAAACACTGAAAACCTGGACGATGATGGAAACCATTCTCGGCACCACTGGCGCAGTTGTCGGCATGATTTACTTCGCAATGCTGTGATGTTCTAAAGTCTTTTTTGCAAAATATTTAGTAGCGCTTTAATGATTGATTAAGGCGCTGTTTTTGTTGTTAAATTCTTTTATTTTTTCCTGTGTTATTCTCGTTCGTCAGTGGCTAAGTAAACCTGATTTCCAGCTCTTTTACCAATAGCGATTACTAACAAAACAATAACATTATCATTGACCTCGTATACTAAACGATAGCCAGAAGAACGTAATTTGATTTTGTAGCGATTATTGCGGCCACTCAATCGAGCAGAAGGTATATGGGGATTTTCTAAACGTTCAGCTAATTTCTTTTTGAACTGCCCACGGATAGGATGCCCTAGTTTTTCCCACTCTTTTAGTGCCCGCTTTTCAAATTTGAGACTATAAATCATTGAGATTGACGCTCACAAATTCAGCGGATTTCATCCGTTCATCTGCAATCCGATTTAATTCGGCATCTTCTGCAAGTTCTAAATAGTAAGCGTAAAGCTCCGGCGGAACACAATAGAATGCAGGTTCATTACGATTAAGGATAGCGACAGCACCACCTTCACCATCAGCTACTGTTCCCATTGGATTGCGTTTCAAATCGGTAATGCTGGCTGCTATTGTTGTCAGGATCTGATAAGACATATCGCTTTCCTTGTTGAAATTTTATTCAATATAGCATCTTTAAAAGCATTATTTAAAGACTTATATGGTTCGTGTATAAATCATAAGGAATCAACCAACCCAATAAACTGCCTATAAAGCGCTTCAGCACTGCGCTCATAGCCGGCAGCGGAAAGATGAACATAATCAGGACGGGCGAGGTTTTGTTGTTTCCATCCCCTGACTGAACACGGCCCGCCCATATATTCCCGCCAATCCCAGAACAAAGTGTGCTGTTTTTTAGCAACGGCTTGCTGAATTTGAATCACATTATCGAGCAGGGTTGATTGTTGCTCTCCACAGCCTGTTGCGGTTTTGTTTTTCAGTGAATCATTCGGCCCAATCAGCAGGATCACAGCTTGTGGCATTGCTTTGCGAATATCTTGTATTCTGGCTGTCAGATCTCTCTGATAAGTAGCCAAATCCAGTGTATCGTTAAAAGCTTCATTGGTACCGTAGGCGAGGAGCACCATATCGGGTTTCATTTGCGATAGTGTATCAATCCACTCTGGCTGCCACTTATCGAGCATATTAATGGTGGCACCATTAATGCCCAATGCGGATAACATTATGCCGGGATTCTGACGTTTTATCAGCCAGCCGCCGATTTTCAATTGTGTATCCTGTGGATAAAGATTGACTGGAAAACGAACATCCTGCACAGGCGAGAAACGCCACTCACTTTGTGTTGCAGGTAAATTCATTGTGGCAGCCGGCGTTTTAATTTCAGTTGAGTCATGGGATTGATAGAGCACGCTTAGCCAGTATTTACCACGCGCAGAGGGAGAGTCCATTCGCATGGCACTGTTGGTACTTTCTGGAATGGCAATAAATCCGCCCAGAGGATAATCTGCCCGATTATCTTTTCGGCTGCTTGAAAGCCACCATCCTGTTTTATCTTCGGTAAATTTCACTGTAGCAGTACGCTGTCCGGGGATATTCATTGGGGGGATAAAACCAGGCCCGGCATCGCCATAACGATCCTGCAATAAGTTGCGTAATTTGCCGGTAAAAAAATCGGCTGCGGTGTGTGAATCACCCAATTGTACAAAATGAAGCTGCCGAGTATCACTATGGCGCAGTTTATCGGTCAGCAACACGAAATTCGGATCACCAAAATCTGCTAGTTGATGCTGACGGTATGTCTGCGTTATTTGGAGTTCTGATAAGGGTTTGGATTTTTTCCAGTGGCATGATAATAGGCTCACAGAGAACGCAATAACCAGACCTGCACCCATTATCCGGTAAACCCAACGGAATCTTTTAAATGGTTGCATCTTCTTTAACTGGCTCCTGAATAAATGTGATCAATGAAAACAGATAATTTGAGATGGTTTGTTGCCCGCTTAAGCTGAAATGAATGCCGTCTCCGCTGCGGAGTTTGAACCTGCTGCTGCCATCACCAACATAATCTGAATAATTATCTGACTGATATTTGAACATATCATTAACGGCAACATATATCTCTCCCATTTTTTCGACCTCTGTCCGATACAGCTTATTGAGATAAACCATATTGCTGGAGAGTTTTTTCTGACGCATATTAGGCGGCCCAACCCAAATGACATCCACCTGACGCTGGCGAGCGTCATTTAATATTGTTTCAATACGTTGGCGATAAAGATTTTCCCAATCTTCACTGGCGAATTTCAAATAGGAACCACCGCGTTTTGTCGGTATATCCCACGGATCATTCGGGCCTAAAAATATCACGACCAATTTAATATCAGTGTTCTCTCTTAAGGCATTACTGATGGTTTTCGGCCAATCAAAGAAGCTGGGATAAGACAAACCTGTACTTTGCTTACTTAAGTTAATGCTGGAAATACCATATTCTTTAGTAAGACGACGTTTTAAGTGTGGGGCGACTCCCTGCATCATGGAATCACCGACAAATAGCACCTTGTCTTTTATACCCAGACTGACATGAATTTTGGGGACAATTTCAACGGCAGCGCTCTGCACAGTACCGTTTCGGAGTAATGGGGACTGAACGAGCTTAATATCTTTTTGCAGTAACTCCGGAAATGTGAAAGAAAGGTTTTTGATGGGATGCACATAACCTTCCAGAAAGCGCAAACCTATCTGAAAATCAGGGAGAAATACCGTTCGGGTGGCATTGATATTCATGGAGTGTGATGGATCATCCTGATATTTACCCTTCGCATATGCCATAAATGTCTTACTGGCTGCAATTGCACCTTGCTGCATATTATAGCCTAAATCCCACAGTGGCTCTCCTTTGATAGATGCCCAGGGGCTATTGCGGTGGTATTTCTGCTGCCAGAAATTATCCAACGAACCTTGATTCAGCCAGATCAGCATTAAACTGGTCAAGATAATAACGCTAGTGATTTGTCCGACTTTTTTAAGATTAGATTTAAATTCAGAAGTTGGCATAAATAAATCCCGGCATTCCAGAAGGTGACAAAATAAATACCAAAGTAAGGATCAGTGCTAAGGAAATTGGGTAATAAGCCCAGGAAATCAGATTATGTCTCTGTTCAATTTTGTTTCTGAGATTCACGAGCCACGGATAGATAATAAAGAACGCCCAGAAAGCCATTAATAACCCACCGCTGGATAGCAAAGCCGTAAAAGTCTCTCCTGAAAACAGTTGAATCAGGATAGCTAAAGCATCGTTAAAGGTTGGGCTACGAAAAAAGACCCAGGCAAAGCAGACAAAATGGAATGTCACCACACGGGATAAAAATAGAGAAACAGGGTTTTTCGTTTGTTGTTCATTATGTTTTTTTGCAACAGGAAACAGCGCATTTTTAATATTCAGGAGAATTAACCCTAAGCCATGAATGGCTCCCCAGATAATAAAACAGAGTCCTGCGCCATGCCATAAGCCGGAAATCACCATCGCCGTAAACATATTCAGGTTTTTGCGTAATATGCCTTTTTTGTTCCCTCCCAGTGGAATGTAGACATAATCGCGGATGAAGGTTGACAGACTGATATGCCAACGTCGCCAAAATGCCTGTAAATTCTCTGCGAGATAAGGAGCATCAAAGTTGCGTGGTACATTAAAACCCAATAGCAGAGCGATACCAGTGACAAGATCGGTATAGCCGGAAAAGTTAAAATAGATATTCCAGGCGTAAGCATAAATTGCGACAAGGATTTGACCGGCATGGTAACTCGTCGGGTCTTCAAAAACGGGATTGACAAAATTTTCAGACAGCGTCGAACTGAGCAAAAAGAGTTTTATGATAGCGAATGCGATCAATAATAGCGCCTTGAACGGCTCCAGCATCATTCTCGATGATGCCTGAATCTGCGGTAGAAAATCTTTGGCCCGGTTAATCGGGCCAGCGACAATACTGGGGAAAAAGCAAAGATACAAAATAACATCAGACAACGGAGCTGCGGGCAGCTCTTTTTTACACACTGATACAACATAACTGACTGAATGGAAGGCATAGAATGACAATCCTAATGGCATCAGTAATTCAAGAGCAGGCAATTCCACGGTAATCCCAATATTGGCTAATGATTGTTGGATTGTCTCTTGGAAGAAAGAGTAATACTTGAAGGCAGTGAAGCAGCTGAGAATACCAAATGTCAGGAGAGTGAATATGATTTTATTGGATAAATAACGGCTGAGAATATTCGCTAAAAAGTAAATAAATAGAGTATAAGAGAATAAAATATAGGCGAATTTTGCTGAAAAAGAGAATAAAAATAAATAACTAACTAAAATCAACAAGCTATTCTGTAGCTTAGGGGCTTTTTGTAAAAGCCAGTAAACAAGAAGCAGAATCACAAACGATCCAAGAAACTCAAAAGAAAAAAAATTCATATTAGGCTCTGGCTAACCATATCGTTGGGAAAAGAAACGTAATTTGAGGGCACATTATAGTATGGAATTTACCTATGTTTACAATAGGTAATTAATATGGGGAGTTATAAAAAAATCCACTTTGTAAATAATACAAAGTGGGTGGTAGGGAGACTGTTGCACAGACGATTCCATAGCCTTTTTGTCTAATAATGAGTGAGCATTAAACTGCAAGTCATTTTTAGCATGTTATCCTTAATATATTCTCCTTAACAGATTGTTTTTGGAGAATTTATCTGCATTTATTAGAGTGCTAATTCCTGTACTTCCGAAATCAGGTTTTTATTGCCATTAAATACCCGGTGTAAATATCGATTATAGTTAGCACCCAGTTCGGAATAACCATTAAGATTATCAATCAATTTACTGGTATTCAGTGTTTTCTGCGTTGTTCTCTGGTTTGCCCGTGAAGAGCGTAGTGACTCATAGGCACGGTGAGTATTCAGATTTTTCATATAAGCAACGACAGAATCGTCAATCGTATGGTAAACAGAATAACCTTTGATCTTTCCTTTAATCTTGCCACAAGAGGCACAACGCATTCCGAACAGGTTATTGTTTTTCTGGGCAAGCTCCGAAGTTCCCCAGCCTGATTCTGCCGCCGCCTGAGTGGCAACAAAATGGGTCGGTATAATGTCAACCCGACTCAGCAGTCTATCCCAATTGACCTGTCTTGGTGAATTGCAGGTCATTTTATAATCCATACAGATTTTTTTTAGCCGATCGATATCCTGTACAGACCAGTGGACTGTTTTCTGGTGTGACAGGAGCCATTTGCGGTCTTGCATAATTTTTTGGTTATGCTGATCAACTACAGGGACAACAATATTTAAAAACGCTTTCTTCCGGGGTGTACCTGAAGGGTATTTTCGCAAATCAGGCAAATTTTTCTGAATGCCATTGTGAGAATACTCTTTCATTTCTGTGGTACTGGTCGAGGCATCGCTCAGACCGGTAAAGATTAATGAGATAAAGAAAGCGAAGACCGCAGTTGTCCTCATCATTCGAGAGGGCATTTGCTTCTCCTCGTTTTATTACTATGTTTTATTACTATGGATAAAAAAACAAACGAATATTAGCAGGGCAAACAATATATGGCTACTGTTATTCGTCATTCATAAGATTAGTTTCTGTAACGAATATTAGCACTCTACTGACAAATATCTATATTTTTTATGGTGTATGGTAAGTTAATGTAATGATTGTTGTAATTTTATCTGGCGATTTTAACTATAAAGTCAATATTTTTTGTTTTGGAACTTTATTTTTTATCTCTGGATTTTCTATTTAATATTTTGTTTTTATTGGTTATTTTCTTCTATCTATGATGGAGTTTGTTTTTTATTTTAACATAAAGTTATATACATTTTTTGAATATAAATTTGTTTATGTTGATTCTATGTGTAACTTTGATTTCTTCCTGAAAACAGAGCTTATTATTGATGTTTCACCTCAATTTTAGTTCATTAAGAATATGATAATTTTGAGATATTTTTTATTTGTTATGCGTTGTACCTTTGACTTTTCTCTAGAGAATTTTTCTTAATATAATATTTATATATAAATTAAGTTAATTAATTATGAAAAGGAAATAATGAAAAAAATAAATATTATTTAATTGTATATTAAAAGTGAAAAGCAAGATTTGATCTCCAGATTGTGTTCTATGCGATTCCTCAAAAGCATAGCTAACCATATGTTTATAAAAACGGTGAATGGGTGTAGTTGTAAAGAATAATTTAGTTTGTGATTCTGAGAAATTAAAAAACAGTCATGGTAATGAAAAGTATTATTATATTTTTTATTGAATAAATTCATAAGTTATACCCTTTAACCAGTTAGTGAAATTATTTCTGGTTTAATTTTTAACTAATGAAAAGTTCTTGAACAGAATGGAGTGTTCAGTATAGGTAAGTAACTTAATTATGGGTTTTCTTATTTTATCATCACCAATAAATAGCATTATCATTCCAATTTTTTCTGGTTAAGAAGTGAATTATTCTTAATGGATTCGATTAAAAAAATTAGGTTAAGATGCAAAAAGAATCAGGGAGATTAAGCTCCCTGATTATGCATTATGAAAAATAAATATCATATTATAACCACTTAGCAACGCCGCCGTGGCGAGAGCAGGCTCCTTTATTAGATTTACTCTTGCTATAAGTCCCGTCTTTACAAAGTGCCGTATTGGCGCCTTTTTTTGCGGGTTTATTACTTTTTTTGGATGCTTTTTGCTTTTTTGCTTTTTTGGTTACTTTTTTTTCTGGCGAGTTAACTTTGTTTTTTGTGGATTTAACATTATGTTCAACTGCTGTTGCGGTTTTTGAAACGGCTTCAGATGAGGTGGATACCGCGGGTGCTGCAAGTACTGTACTTGAAAATAACACCAGTAATGCGGTAACTGATAACTTCAAGCTTTTCATCACTTATATCCTCTGGTTAGAGTACGTAAATACGAAATCTACTCTTGCAATCCGGAGTATAGTTTTGAATGATATGATTGTAAATTTGATATAGGTAATAATTTTATAGATGTTTACTTTTAATTATTAAATCGTTTTTATCGGTAACTAATTGTATTTACATTTTACCCTGCTATTTTCACATTGAAATAGACAAGGAAAATCAAATAAATATTACAGATTGCTGAGGAATGGGATAACAATTATCGTGAGAGGTATATGTTTTAAATAAATAGTGAAAATCGTATAATATTTGTTATTTTCCATATCGTTATATTAATTTCACAACAGAATTACTCCATGAATACGTAATCTATGCAATTAGCCTTGCATGGAAACCTTGGGGAAGCGATCACTTAGCTATTTATTTCCTGTATTTGTTCTACTGACAGGTTTGCGATGCGACTTATTCAAGGCAGTTGGACAACGGGAAGTCACGGATACAATTTTGATGCTCTGATGGCTGATTTGAAATCGATGAGCCAACTAATACGATCACAGGGTTTTGAGGTAAAAAATAACACTGAAAATGAGGAGAATGACATTGTGCAAAAAGTGACAATCATTACAGGTGGTTCACGGGGTATTGGTAAGGCTACCGCGCTTTGTTTGGCAAAACGGGGTCATCATGTCTGCATTGGGTATCGTAGCCGTGAAGAACAAGCTAATGAAGTGGTGAATATGATCCGTGCTCTTGGGCAGCCAGCAATGGCAGTTCAAGTGGATATCGCAGATGAAAAACAAGTCATGATGTTATTCCAGCGGGCAGAAAAGGAGCTGGGGTACATTTCTGGATTAGTGAACAATGCCGGAATTTTAAAGCCTCAAGCGATTATTGAGCAGTTAACTGCGGAAAGGTTAAATGAAATCTTTGCAACGAATATTACCGGTACTTTTCTTTGTTCCCGCGAAGCTGTCAAAAGAATGGCTTTTCGTCATGGTGGACACGGTGGCGTAATCGTGAATGTGTCTTCCGCTGCCGCCAGACTGGGTTCTCCCCATGAATATGTTGATTATGCGGCATCGAAAGGTGCCATTGATACGATGACAATAGGGTTGGCACAAGAAGTGGCTGCACAGGGTATTAGGATAAATACAGTACGTCCGGGGTTTATCTATACTGACATGCATGCTGATGGTGGGGAGCCTGAACGCGTTGATAGAATCAAGGATTTTTTGCCGATGAAACGAGGTGGTCAGCCAGAAGAAGTTGCTCAGGCCATTGCATGGCTGCTATCGAATGAATCATCATATGTTACGGGCAATTTTATTGACTTGGCTGGGGGGAAATAAACATTATTGTGGGCATAGATTGCCACGCAGCAACTTGAGACTAATGGGACATATCCGGGTTCCGTAAGCCGGAATTCTCTCAATGATTTTCCGGCTAATTATTTTAAACATATGGTTTCAAATACATGGTATTAAATGCATGATTTTAAATATATTGCCTTAAACACAGGTTTTAAACATAGAAGGTTTTTAAACAGATAACATCATTTAAATGAACCGTGGTTTTAAATTGACAATAGTATTAAGCCCGCATTTCCATCAACTTTGGCTTAAGAGTAATCTTGCCGGGTTCCACCTTAATATGAATAGGCTGTTTTATTAAGTTGCTGATTGTTAACCAGTCCCCCGCGATATAAAGCTCACCATTCTCACGAATGCTATCGATCCCTTCATAGGGATTATCTTCTACTTCTTTGATCAAACTGACTAAATCTACATTGGGAGCAACGAGAGAGATAATGAGACCATTGGAAAATTGTGATATGTGAAATAACTCATTTGCGGTAAATCCAGCATCGCGGAGTTCACAGCCATTAAGTATTAATTCCGGAATATCAATGTCAGTCTGGCGAAATGAAACATGAAGGCTCATTTATACGTTCCTTGTGTTATTTGGGTATACAACGATACTTTATCAGCACTTTGCCCGCACTGCACCGCGGAATTATATGTGTTTTTATCTGTACCGCACTCATTGATTAATGATCGATATCTACCCTAGCGTTTAGTTGACTAACATGCTATCGACAATGTTGCTCTTTGAGAAGTGACTCGCAAAAAATTACTGTATATTTATACAATATTAAATATTTTGTTTCAATTACATTGCGAAACCATTTTGTAAATAGACGACATAACGTAATAGTAGGGGGGATTTATTTGGCAGATTATAATTTGATTTATTTTAGTCATATTTATGACATGAATTAGTCGTGTAACTGTTATTTATTTCATCTCTAATATCCTATTTTATTTATTTTCAGTATATTAGATCATCAATGGTTATTTGTTATCTTTTTATGTGTCGGATGACTAAAAGAGATTGCCTGACTGTCTTATTTATCGCATTATTTAATATATCAGGTTTTTTACGCTATTTTTGGCGATCACTGACTGTATAACGTATTTTTTTGATGATTTTTTGTATTTTTATGAGAGGTAGTTAATATGATTGTTTTTAAAATAAAAATGATTTAATGGTTTCCGTGTGTTGTCAAGAATCATGTTAAAAATCTTCTTTTTAGGTTTTTTTGCAAAGATTTAATTCCTGAAATAAATAATTAAATTTTAAGACTTTCGTTTTATGAATAGTTTTAATTAAAGATAAGACAATTAACTACCACAGAGAGTAACTCATTATGTTAAAACGTAAATATTTAACTCAATCTGAAATTGAGAAATTATTGGTTGAATTAGAAAGAGGTGCCAATGCAGAGCGTAATATTTGTATGCTTTTTATGGGATTTATTCACGGATTTCGTGTTTCTGAGCTATTGAGATTGCGTATGTCCGATGTTGATCTACGTGACCGTAGTTTGAGCGTTAACCGTTTGAAAAATGGTTTTTCCACAATTCATCCCATGGTTTCAAAAGAAATTCAATTAATTCGTAAGTGGTTGAGTGTTCGTAAGAAACTGGAAAAATTCGGCAAGAGTGAATGGTTATTTATTTCCCGAACCGGTGAGCCTTTGTCACGACAACAGTTCTATAAAATCATCAGGAACACAAGTATTAATGCACAAATTGCGATTTGCGCGAATCCGCACATGTTGCGCCATTCTTGCGGTTATGCGTTAGCGGATAATGGTGCTGATACGCGATTGATTCAAGACTATTTAGGTCATCGCAATATTCGTCATACAGTCAGGTATACCGCGAGTAACGCTGGTCGCTTTGATGGAATTTGGCGGGCAAGAGGGAAGCGAAAAAGAGTTACATTTAGTACCAAACTGTTAACCCATGTAGATTAATTTATTAAAATATAAAATTACAATATATTAAATCTTTAATTTACAACAAATCAGTTTTTTTGTCTTTCGATATCGAAACAGGAATTTTTAATGACAATTTGGAATGAAATTATAGAAAGGAGTTATGAATTTCTTGGTAATTATATAGAAAATTAATGCTGTTAATTAAACTCTACTGATCATAGAGTTGAAAAAATATTTTGCTAATGAGAAAAAAATAGTTAGTTTAAAAAAGATAAAATCAATGGAGTTAACAGTTTGGTACTAAATGTTAACTTGTAAATCGGATTATTCATTGATGTGCTAACTGAATAAACCTGTTGAAAGACGAAAAGTGTCAACCTTATTTAGGATGAGTCAGAGAAGACAATAAAAGCCCTGCTTATATTACCAAACAGGGCTTTTAATCTCAGTATGACGAATTAAATCTTCACACTGAAATTCTTTGAGCAATACTCAAATTAAGCAGCATTAATACCATACTGTGCACAAACAGAAGCCAGACCACCTGCGTAGCCTTGACCTACTGCACGGAATTTCCATTCCGCATTGTGGCGATACAGTTCACCGAACAGCATGGCTGTTTCGGTAGAAGCGTCTTCAGTCAGATCGTAGCGAGCCACTTCAACCTGCGTGTCATCGTTGATCAGACGGATGAAAGCACCGGAAACCTGACCGAAGCTCTGGCTACGAGCTTGTGCATCATGGATAGTGACCACGAATACCACTTTATCTACATCGGCAGGAATTTGATCCAGTTTGATTTTCAGTGATTCATCATCGCCATCTCCTTCACCGGTACGGTTGTCGCCAGTGTGCATGATGGAGCCATCAGAGGATTTCAGGTTGTTGTAGAAAATGAAGTCGGCATCACTGCGCACTTTGCCGTTTGCCGTCAGCAGGAAAGCAGATGCGTCGAGGTCGAAGTCTTGTCCGTCAGTCGAACGGGCATCCCAGCCGAGACCGATCAGAACGTTTTTCATGCTTGGCGCTTCTTTGCTCAGAGAAACGTTACCACCTTTAGAAAGAGATACACCCATTGTTATTTCCTCTATTAGTCTATTAATTAATTGTTGAGATTTATACCCGTCATTTTTCAAGTTGCAGCTTTGTCGGCTGCATCTTGAAATCCATTGGTATAGCTCACCAGATTTAGCTTACGTTTTCTTTTTGCGGGAACAGCAGGCTGGCAAGAATACCCGCCACCAGTACCCCAATCACGACAAGCAGGCTGGTTGTCGCCGAAATCGAGTAACCGTGGTGGAATATGTGCTCAGAAGCGTTCAGGCCCAGTTTGATGGCAATAAAGAACAGCAGGACAATGACTGCTTTTTCCAAGTGCACCAGATATTTTTTCAATGCTTCAAGTACGAAGTAAAGTGTACGCAGGCCCAAGATAGCAAACATCATGGCGCTGTATACAATCAACGGTTCCCGGCTGACAGCAATCACCGCAGGGACAGAATCAAAAGCAAACATCACGTCAGACAGTTCAACCACTGCCAGACACAGCATCAGTGGCGTAGCGTAAAGCGCCGCCTTACCTGCACGACCCACTTTCACATCGGCGTTTTCCTGTTTTGCCAGCTCTGTGTCCACTTCTTTTTGGTTCAGTATAAAAGCATGACCACGCAGTTTCGGCCAGATTGGGAAGAAACGCTTCACCAGACGATAAGCCAGATGTTGTGAATAATCTTCGATTTCATCGTCATCGTCACCGCTTTTCAGCATCATAACCGCAGTCCAGCCAACGATAACCGCAAACACTACCTCAACCCACGGCCCGAGTGATAACAGGCTTGTCCCGATGGCAACAAAAATTCCACGGAAAACGATAGCACCGATAATCCCCCAGTACAGGACACGGTGGCGATAGCGATCCGGAACAGCGAACCAGGAGAAAATCGCCATGATGACAAACAGGTTATCGACGGAAAGCACTTTTTCCAGTGCATAGCCTGTGACAAAAAGGCTGGCGGCTTCCGCGCCGTGATGAATATACAGAAAGCCTGCGAAAACAAAAGCAATGGCGATCCAGAAAATAGACCAAAGTGCGGCACTACGCAGCGAAATTGGCTTATCATCACGATGCATAAAGAGATCGATAAAGAGCGCACCAACCGACAGAAGAATAAATACAGCAACGGTTTCCATCGGAAAACCAATGTGCGTGGATACCATGAAATAAGCCTCTTAAATTATCTGCGATTACAGTCCGAAATCAGCCGATGCAAAGCCGAGGGCTAAGCAAATTTCACGGGCAGCATGCTTTTCGTCGTTATCAAAGTCACCATCACTCTTGGCGACTGCGATACCTACGCGCAAAGCAAGTTGTGCCGCTTCCGGTTGTTGTTTCAGTGCCATGATAAATTTCATGGCTTCACCTTTGCCAATGTCAGCATCAAATTCGTAGCTGCTGACCAGCTTGTTAAAGAACTCGATAATTTCAGCGGTATCGAATACTTTCAATTCAGGGGAGCTTTTGATGAACCCGATCATTTTCTGTTTTTCTTCTGAGCTGATGCCGTTGCTTGCCATTGCAACATGTGCGCATACCGCGACAGTGCCTTCCATGAACTTTCTGTTCTTGAAACGGCCAACTTGGTTGGTCAGCTCTTCACGTCCTGCATTGAACGCGGATTTGATTTTGTTTAAAAAGGACATAAGTCCCTCCGTTTGAGTAAAATAACCGTTATTTACTTCCCGATGTCCAGCGAAAGCCCCATCCAAATGCACGGTCCATCTCTTTGTGTCCACGGAAGTATTGATTGATGCGTTCTACTTTGATGGCACCGTTTTCATTGACAAGACGGGCGATGGCACACATTCCCTTGTTGTTTTGCCCTTCTGTCAGACGTGTTTCAATCGGGGGCTGGTCAGGGACGTGGATCGTGACGACACCATCGGTTTTGTCCCAGCTAGGCACGCCTTCGTAGATAAAGGCGTAGATCAAAACTTCACGGATGTTTTTCCATTCAAGGCCATTGATATGGAGCCATTCACCATCACTCACACGACCGGTACGATCATCACCCTGTAATTCAACATACGGTTCATAACGGTAATCGCCAAAACTGTTTCCCAATGCTTGTATAACGCCCTGCTCTCCGTCTTGCAGCCGGACAAATGCGCCGAGATCCAGATCCACACCTTTGTTTGAGCCGAACATACCCTGCAAAATGCCTTTTGAGGAGGAGGAAGTCTGATTCCAGTTAAGGTTAATGCGAATCTTACCGTAGTTATCACGTTTGCTCAGGCTGATAGCGGGTTTTTCTTTGGTCAGAGAAACTTTGCTCAGATTAATGCTACCCGGAGCCGGGGCTGGTGCTGACGCAGGGACTGGTGTTGAAGTCGGCGTATCATCAATGATATCCACACCAAAATGTTCCGCCAGTGGTTTGAGTCCACCATTAAAACCCTGAGCAACAAAGCGGAATTTCCATTCCCCATTGCGGCGATAGAGTTCACCGAGGATTAAGGCGGCTTCTGTGCGGCCTTGCACTTCAATATTGCCTTGTAAAATCACACTGCTGTTCAGTTCAACCTGAATGCTGAGGCTGCGCAGGTTGGAGATAGTTTGATTGCCGTCGCAGGTGGCGGTAAACGCCACTTTCTGAACATCCTGACCTAATGCGGGCAAGTTGACGAAGAATGAAGTATTGATGTTACCGCCAGCCAGCCGGATGGTATTGTCGTCACTGACAGGCTGACCGTAGAATATCATGTCCGGATCGCCTTTCACTTTACCATCGGCATACAAACGGAAAGCCGAGACATCAACGGCGGAACCTGACAGAACCCGTATGGTGAGTATCTGGTTGGCAACGGGGGCATTTCCCCCGGGTGTCAGATTCATTAACGCACCACCGTCTCAACAATCTGCGGATACATTGCGTCAATGGTACGACTACGGCAAGGAACGCCATGTGCAGTGAAATCCCACTGACCGTCATTGCGGCGCAGGGAAGAGATAATAACGCCGGTATGGGCACCTTGTTCATGCAACTGATAGCGAGCCAGCTCTTTACCGCTTTGGTCAACAACACGGCAGAAGGCATTTTCAACATCATTGAAAGTCTGGCCGCGGAAACTGTTAACGGTAAAAGCAAGATATTCAACATTGGCGGGTAATTTGATCAGGTTAACACGGATAATTTCGTCATCCCCATCGCCTTCACCTGTCAGATTGTCGCCAGTGTGTTGTACAGAACCACATTTAGATTTCAGTTGACCGAACCAGACTGTATCGATGGCTTTACCTGATTTATCAAGCAGGATGCAGCTCGCATCCAGATCAATTTCATCATTGCCGCCGCCGAGTAAACTCGCCAGAAAGCCTTTCTTTTTAGTTACAGGATCCCAGCCCAGACCAAAATCTACTTTAGCCAGTGAAGCGCTCTGTTTAGAGAGCGAAACTGACTGATTTTTGCTTAACGAAACCATTAATGACACCTCTATTCTGTTTGTCGGTGGATCACGGTAATTTCACATATTAAAAAATCATAATATGACAAATAGATAGCCTGAATTTGTCATATTATGATTCCCATAGACAGTGTATGTCGTCGTTAACTGCATGATAGGAAACAATCTGGCTTTATTTTTTATGATTTCTTTTCCATGCAAAAAAGTCAAACTAATTTTGCACTAAAAAATCATAATATGATTGACACTGATTTATTATCAACTCTAGACTGCGGCGCATATTTCATTGAAGCTGGAATTTTTAAAAAGGCATCACATGACCGCATTGAATAGCACTTACGTTGATCAAAAACAGGTTTATCAGAAAAAATTGAACAGCGGGACGTTGACGGTAAGTGCATCCCGTGGATACGTCTCTCTGGAGACGCTGTTTGATATTGCCGAACGCCGTAATCCCAAAAGGGCATTTTTGTTTGTCAGTAAAGTATTGGGGCGGCATATTCCTGTCAGCCCATCAGTTATGCGCTCGGTTTATCGGCAATTATCTGAGCGGTTTCCCGCTAATCTTCCCGGCCCTGTCTTGTATATTGGCATGGCAGAAACGGCGGTTGGCCTGGCTGCCGGCGTATTTCATGAAACGCATGATAAGGTTGAGGCTCCTGTATTCCTGACTTCAACACGTCATCCGGTTGATGGGGATTTATTGTGTGAATTTAAGGAGAACCACAGCCACGCAACAGATCATTTGATTTACTGGCCAACAGAAAGCCGGTTGCGCCAGCGAGTGATGGATGCCCGTACTTTGGTTTTAATTGATGATGAAGCAACAACCGGCAATACGTTTATCAACCTGTTGGAAGCGTTGTGCAACGCGGGACTTGGGCATATTGAACGTATTGTTACGGTAACCTTGACTGACTGGAGTGGTGAGTCGGTGATGAAACGCAGCCCATTGCCAGTCTCTGCGGTTTCCCTGATTGAGGGAAATTGGCAATGGGCTGCGGATATTTCTGCCCCTGTTCCTGTTATGCCTCAAGTGAATGTCACAGCACGGGGAAAAGTCAGCATTATTGGTCAACAGACTTGGGGACGCTTGGGATTGGATGAAATCCAATGTGATATCGGTGCTGACATTCACGCTACAGCGGGCGAGAAAGTACTTGTATTGGGTTCCAGTGAATTTGTTTGGCAACCGTTCCTGCTGGCAGAACGCCTTGAGAAAGAAGGAGCGTTGGTGATATTTGGCTCAACAACCCGCTCTCCGATCTCTTGTGGTCATGCCATTCAATCTGTGATGGCGTTTACCGATAACTACGGACTCGGTATTCCGAATTTTCTCTACAATGTTGCTCATCAACAGTTTGACCGTATATTGCTCTGCCTTGAAACCCCGAAAACAGCCGTTGATCCGGATTTGGTAGCTCAACTCGCTCGTATTTCTCCGGCTGTAGAGATCGTCTCCTATGATTAAGCCCGTCTTTTTAACTGATCTGGATGACACGTTATTTCAATCCCGCAGAAAATTGAAAAATATATTGGATGAATCGCTTTTGCGTGTTGGCGCGTTGGATAGAAAATCTTCTCCCCATAGTTATATGACCGAAGAACAGTCTATGCTGGTTGATTGGCTGCTGACTCATGCGGAAGTTATTCCTGTAACGGCCAGAAATACCGAACAATTCGGCCGTGTGCAGCTTCCTTTCAACTCTTGGCGTATTGTTTCACATGGTGCGGTTATCCTGACGCCGGAAGGCTTGGTTGACGAGTACTGGCAATCGCATATGCTAGCGGAATTGATGCCGTACCGGGATCAGTTGCGGACACTGGAAGAATTGAGCGAACGCTTAATTGCATCTCATGGCATAGATGCCCGGGTGCATATCGATTATGAGTATGGTGATGTGCCTGTTTTCTTAATCATTAAGCACCAAAACCACGATAGGCTGGATGAACTTAATGTACTGGCTGAAGCCTTGATTCAGGAAAATGATTTCCATCGCGATCAAAACGTTCATATTCAGGAAAGTTTTTATATCCATCACAACAATAACAACCTTACTTTGCTGCCAAACTGTGTTGACAAGGGGCTGGCAACTTGTCACCTTTTGCAAAGGCTCCGTGCTGAGAGAGGTATTTTTCCAGTCATTGGTCTGGGGGATAGTCTGAGTGATTATCGCTTCATGCAATTGTGCGATTGGTTTGGTATGCCTCAGAAAGGCCAGTTTGCTGACACATTAATGACTACCTTATTTGGAGCTGTAAATAATGAATAGCTTTCCTCTTTTTTCGGGGAGTTATGCCTCTGATGATGTTCAATTTCTGTTAAAACCTGTTCAAATTGAGATGACACCTGTTGATGTTAAGGAACAGTTGATCCAGTCTGGTGTCCGCCATTATTCAGATATGCTGAGTCAGGAACCGGAGCCGACGTCTTATCATCTTGAGTTGTTTGAGAAAGCGCTTGGGCAAGGCGCAACCAGATTGGCAACAGAAGTTGTTATGCTTGCTAAGGCGCTGATATCACGTTTTGATGACCAGCCGATTGTGTTGGTAAGTTTAGTCAGAGCCGGCGTACCGTTGGGGGTTATGCTGCATCAGACTCTCAGGAGAATGGGCAAGCGTTCTTATCATTATGGGGTCAGTATTATCCGGGATCGAGGTATCGATAATGCTGCGCTGTCATACATTGAGCAACAACATGGTACCGATGGGCTAGTTTTTGTTGATGGTTGGACAGGCAAAGGGGCGATTACCACAGAGCTATCGCGATCTTTGGCGGGAAGGGCAGGTTATTCGGGAATCCCTCGCCTGGTGGTATTGGCTGATCCTTGTGGCTGTTCATGGTTGACTGCCAGTGATGATGATTGGTTGATCCCTTTTGGCATTATGGGAGCGCCGGTGTCGGGCTTGATATCACGCTCTGTCTGGAGTGACAAAGGGCTGCATAGCTGTGTGAAGTGTGAACACTTGATTGCGTATGAGTGTAGCCGCATGCTGGTGGATACAGTTGCTGATTGCCGTGATCGGTTGGATCTGAATGTTATACCTCCAGCCGTTTTTTGGCGGCCGCAGGAAAAACATTCTTTATTGCAATTGAGTAAAACAGTGATTGCCAATCTGGCTGAAAAATACCAAATTGACAGTATTAATCGCATCAAACCCGGTATTGCTGAGGCAACTCGTGCTGTCTTACGACGTGTACCGGAACATATCCTTGTGCGTTCAAAAGATGATCCTGATGTTGCCCTATTAGTGCATCTGGCTCGCCAAAAAAATGTTGTTATTACCGAAGTCGTTGATCTGATTGGTCAATATCGTGCAGTGACTATTATTAAGAAGGTAGCATGATGATGTCTATTCCTTCTCCACACCAGCTTGGTGCAACTCTGTATATGCCGGCTACTCGCCAAAATATTGCAGAAATTATACTACAGAATAAAATTACTGGCCTGCGTTCTCTGGTTATTTGTCTGGAAGATGCTGTCAGTGAGCAGGATATTCCTGCCGCTATCGAAAATCTCAGTGGTGTTCTCCAGTTACTGGCAGAAGCCGATAGACCACATTTCGGTACTGAGCGTAATCATCCCCTGATTTTTATCCGGCCACGCAACGAGATGATGGCAAGACAATTGATCGCCACTATGGATCTCAGTGCCATTAATGGACTGGTTTTACCCAAATTTACTTACGCTTCGTTAGCCGGTTGGTGGGAGATTATTCGCGTAACTCATCTTTGTATCATGCCCACGCTCGAGACAGAAGAGGCCTTTGATGTTCAAAAAATGAATCAGCTTGCTGATGCCCTCAAAGCGCACCCTTGCAGGACGCGAATTATTGCCCTTCGTATCGGCGGTAATGATCTGATGAATATGATGTCCCTGCGGCGTTCGCGGGATTTCACTCTCTATGACGGGCCGATGGGATATATTATTAAGATGCTGGTGGCTGTTTTTGCTGCGCGGGGATTCGCTCTGACGGCACCGGTTTGTGAGCATATTGATGACTTGAAACTACTTGAGAAAGAGCTGGTATTGGATATTGCCCACGGTTTGGTGGGAAAAACTGCCATCCATCCAAATCAGATTGAGTGTATCCACCGATCGCTTATGGTCAGCGCCCACGATTACACCGATGCGCTGAATATTCTTAATTCAAAGCAGGCGGTTTTCAAATCTCAGGGAGTCATGTGTGAACCAGCTACTCATCAACGTTGGGCGATAAATATCCTTGAACGGGCGGAGCACTATGGAATAGTTCCAGAAGCGGCATAGTTCCAGAAGCGGCATAGTTCCAGAAGCGGCATAGTTCCAGAAGCGGTATAGTGCCAGAGGCTGAATAGAAGCTGAAACCTACGGGGAGAGCTGTAAGGCTTTTTAATCTGTTTTGATATTGATTTAACTGTGATAAAGGCTATGCTGAAAGTCATCCTCGTAGTTAACAATAGGAGTTAACAGCAGGAAATTTTGGTTTTGTTATCCCTCGCTTGGTAATTAAAAAATGTTGCTCAGTCCCAAACAATTTAGAAATTTCAAGTTAACCTTATTACTTTCACATGGCAAACCAGTTAGCAAGGCTAAAATCATCCAGGAACTCAATTGTTCGGAACCAACATTGCTCCGTGCCCTTCGGGAATTGAGGGATCTTTATTGTGCTGATGTTCGGTTTAGTAAAATAGGCAATACTTATCAGCTGGTTGATAAAGGGATGCTGACTAAAAAAGATGCCAAAAGGATCGAAGAATTACTCGTTCAGCATCTCAGTTTAAAAGCCGAAGAAGCAACCAGCCATGTCTTCCTTGATAAAGAGAAGAAAAAGCCTGTTTCTCTCTCCCTGAGAATGTCAGTGATCAGAAAAATTGATGGCTTGTCTAATCGGCTTGAGACAACCAGAAGTGAAGTGGTTGAAATGGTCGTGGACAGGTTTATTGAGAATCTGCTGAAAGAAACTATTAACAGTCATTTACCTAAACGGAAAAACCCATAATGCCAGCCAGTTGAATTTAACTGGCATCAGGGTGATGTTTTATGGCTTGAAAGGACGCTTAATGGTTGTGGCGTGTAAGTTTGTCAAGATATCCCATGACAAATGCGGACAAAACGAAGGTGAGGTGGATAATGACATACCACATAAGTTTATTGTCCGGCATATTTCTGGCATCCATAAAAACACGCAGGAGGTGAATGGAGGAAATAGCGACAATCGAGGCTGCAACTTTATTTTTGAGTGAAGTTGCATCCATTTTTCCCAGCCAGCTCAGCTTTTCCTTGCTCTCGTGGATATCCAAACTTGAAACAAAGTTTTCATAGCCAGAAAACATCACCATCACCAACAACCCACCAACCAACGTCATATCAATCAGAGAAAGCAGTGTCAGGATCAGGTCAGATTCTGTAATGGAAAAAATATGCGGCAGGATGTGCAGGATTTCCTGAAAGAATTTAACCGCAAGAGCAAGTAGCCCCAATGATAAACCAAAATAAACGGGTGCAAGTAGCCAACGAGAGGCATACATAGCGTTTTCGAGAAAGCGTTCCATGTTTTTTAAAATTTGTTACAAAAGGGGCGATATTATAGATCAAGAGAGTGAAAGCTATGCAATACATATCGATAGCCAGACAATGATAAATGCCAGTGTGAGGCGGCAAGAGAGTGAATTCTCGGGAGCCATTGATAACCGTATGTTTATAAAAACGGTGACTGGAATGAGCGAGTGTAGCCAACAAAGATGCAACTTGAAGGACGAGTGATATAGACCTTACAACGGTATTTTCTAGCCTTGGTGTTTTGAGGAAGTAAAGAGGATATCTAATGGCTTCGTTGGTGGGAGAACTACTTTTATGAAATCCAATGAGCCAGCCATTGCTACAATCTGGATTGACAATGCAAGAACAAAAATTGCGACGAGGATCACATTTTTACACTCCATGAAACCGGTTACATGAATAACAAATTTCCATAACCTCCACAATAGAAACAGGGGACAGTTCCCCCTGTTTCTATTAGGCACCTGCCACATCTGGATACGAGAGTCTACATACTAAATCTAATCCAGTCCGAATCTGATTGATCCCAACTACAGGCAAAAGCACTTACCTGCATTGGCGTTTTCCCATTATCAATAAAAATTTTAAAAATGTGCTTTTAGCATTGCTGAAATGAAACCTCATGTGTGATCGAAAAATGGCAAGTAATTAAGTGATCTTCATTCCATTTTTAGAATTTAACACCAATTTCACCTGTCTGATTTTTGATCATAATCCATTTATTGTTAAACAATATAAGAACAATAAGTCAACAATGCGTACAACTTAAACCAACAATGATTAAATAAAATATTTCTAAGAGGAAATAATATATGCAGCACACTATCAATTTCTGGCCATTAATCGGGATCGCCGTCATTATCATTGGTTTTATCATCAGGTTTAACCCTGTGCTGGTTGTCACTATTGCTGGCCTTATCACTGGGTTAGCCGCCAATATGTCGATAATCAATATTCTGGAGAAACTGGGTTCCGGGTTTATTAATACATTAAATTTATCACTGACCATCCTTTTTCCATTGGTCATCATTGGCCTGCTGGAAAGGCATGGATTAAAAGAGCAAGCCCAGAAATCTATTGCTCATATTAAAACTGTCACTACCGGGCGGTTACTGATTATCTATCTGTTTATACGCGAAACTTCTGCCGCTCTGGGGTTAACCAGTTTAGGCGGGCACCCGCAAATGGTTCGTCCTTTGCTGGCTCCTATGGCAGAAGGTGCTGCTGAAAACCAGTATGGTGAATTACCAGATTCAGTCCGTCATCGTATTCGGGCCATGTCAGCCGCAACAGATAATACTGGTTTGTTTTTTGGTGAAGATATTTTTGTCGCTTTTGGCGCGATTATCTTTATGCACAATTTCATGCTGGAATCAGGTGGAATTCAAACCGAGCCTCTGCATATCGCCCTCTGGGGAATTCCCACTGCAATTTGTGCTTTCCTGATCCACTCTGTTCGGTTATATCGCCTTGATTACCACCTTGCCAATGAACTTAATTCTTTGAAGCACGCCAGCTCAAACAGCAAGGGGGAGAAATAATGTTTCAATTACAATACCTCTATGTGCTGGCAGGACTTCTCTTATTAGCTGTTGCTATCATGTCATGGAGCGATAAAGCTAACCCTCGTCGCATAACAACAGGCCTATTCTGGGCGCTGTACGGTTTAATCTTTCTTGCGGGGAAATGGAGCGGACACCTTGTGTCTCTCTGGATCAATGATGAAAATTACGCCCAAAAAACCGCTTATATCGGTGTTGGTGTGTTGGTGATCATTATGGCTTTACTGGCCGGGTTCGGTGGTGTTCGTCTGGGAAATTATCATCAACGCACACCAGAACAGCGGCAAAAAAGTGCACAACGTCTTGGTAGCCGGTTATTTCTGCCAGCATTGCTAATCCCAATTGTCACAATGTTTGGCGTGCTAGCGTTTAACCATATTCCCGGTTTACAACAAGCTGTTTTTGGAACAGGGAATCATTCTACTCTGGTGACTCTCTTTTCCATTACACTTGGTTGTTTGATTGGATTAATCATTGCGCTACGCATGAGCCATGATGCCATTACACAGCCAATACAAGAGACCCGACGTCTGCTGGATTCAATTGGTTGTGTCTTTATTCTTCCACAAATTCTGGCAACGCTCGGATTGCTGTTTACCGCCGCTGGTGTAGGTACTTTGGTTTCCCATCTGACCGAAAATTATTTAGCTGTTGATAATCGATTTATCGCTGTGGTCACTTATGTTTTTGGCATGGCGCTGCTAACGATGATAATGGGTAATGCGTTTGCCGCTTTTCCTATCATTACCGCTGGTATTGGTATTCCTATTTTGATATTGCAACATGGTGGCAATCCGGCGGTTATGGCTGCCATCGGTATGTTTTCAGGCTATTGTGGTACGTTAATGACTCCAATGGCTGCTAATTTCAATATTGTTCCCGCTGCGCTGCTGGAACTGCCCGATCGCAATGCAGTTATCAAAGCACAAATCCCCACAGGCTGTACTTTACTGATTACTAATGTGTTCTTACTCTATTTTCTAATGTTCTTATAAACAACGATAAGGAGATATTATGAAAACGATTCTAGTCACAGGCTTTGAACCTTTCGGCGGTGAGACGATAAATTCGTCATGGGAAGCCATCAAGTCATTACAAGGGTACCAAATTGCGGATGCATATGTTGAAGTCTGCCAGTTACCCTGTGTTTTCAATCACTCTCTGGAACACCTCTATGCCGCAATTGAGAAAGTTAAACCGGAAGTGGTCATTTCAACCGGAGAAGCAGGGGGTAAGCCAGATATCACGGTAGAGCAGGTCGCAATCAATATTAACGATGCTCGTATTCCTGATAATGCTGGTAATCAACCCATTGATACACCGGTTATTGTCGATGGCCCTGCGGCTTATTTTTCTACCCTGCCCATTAAAACCGTGGTCAATGAATTAAGACTTGCCGGAATTCCCGCAACAGTTTCCCAAACTGCCGGCACCTTTGTTTGCAATCATATCATGTACGGTTTACAGCATTATCTGAACCAATATTACCCCTCTGTGCGTGGCGGATTTATTCATCTTCCTTATTTGCCAGAACAGGCGGTAAAACATGCAAATAAGCCAAGTATGGGCGTAGAAATGATGACAACAGCCTTGAAAATAGCTATTCAATCAACATTGAAAAACGAAAAGGATATTGAGGTTACAGGTGGGGCAACAAACTGAGAAGATAGCCACTGAATGCCAGTGGCTAATTAACTTAGAAAAGAAACCGTTTTTAGAAAGGTAACAGTTGGTAGAAATTCAGCAACCAGATAACCGCAACTGCAAAAATCGCCGCGATAATGTCATCCAGCATAATGCCAACCCCGCCTTTTACATAGCGGTCAAACCAACGGATCGGCCACGGTTTCCACATATCGAAAATGCGGAATACCACAAAACCAACTAAAACCCACTGCCAGTTGAGCACAGGGATCGCCATCAGAGTAATCCACATGCCAATGAATTCATCCCAAACCACACAGCCCGGATCTTCCACGTTCATTGCATCAGCGGCTTTCTGACAAATCACACACCCAATGACCGTTCCCAGTAAGATAACCAACCATATTCCCCATGTCGGCAACTGCATCAGCAGTAACCAGAAAGGGATCGCCGCCACTGAGCCCATCGTGCCCGGAATTATTGGTGATAAGCCGCTCCCGAACCCCGTAGCCAACAAATGCCACGGATTGCTCATTTTTAAGTGACGTTTTGCATCATCCATGTGTTCCCTCTGTATGATCATTTTCTGTTTGCTGTTCTGTCGAAAAAGGGGCTACTGGTTTTTTATCGGTTTTAAAATGGTTAAAGCCTTTCAGATCCAGCTGAATTTCTTCATTGTTGTTAAAATAGCGGATACCTTCTGATTCTGGCCTGATTTGCCCAATACAACAGAAACTGGCTCCAGAATGAGCCAACGCCATATTTAATGCACCACGGTTAAGCTCAGGTACAGTAAAGCACAATTCATAGTCTTCCCCACCACTCAACGCCCATTTCAATGCCTGTTCAGAAGCAACATATTGCTGCATTGCTTCAGAATAAGGCAACGCATCCAGGTTAATATGCGCACCACATTGGCTGGCGGACAAGATATGGTTGAGATCAGAAACCAAGCCATCGGACAGATCAATCGCCGAAGAAGCCAGAGCACGAAGTGCCTGTCCTTGTAGAACCCGTGGCTGCGGGCGTAGATGGCGTTTAACCAACCAGTTGTGGACTGCCGTATCTTCCACGGTCAGACGATCTTGCAACAGAGCAAGGCCTGCGGCACTGTCACCCAATGTTCCGGTTACATAAATCCAGTCACCGTTCTTTGCACCAGCACGGCGCAACGCGCGGCCGGCCGGAACCAAACCATGTACGGTTAACGTCAAACTCATGGGACCTTTTGTGGTATCCCCACCAATCAATTGCATACCGTAATAATTCAGTTGCTCAAACAGACTGTCACTGAATCGTTTTAACCAATCTTCATTGATGTCGGGCAATGTTAATGCCAGCGATGCCCAGGCAGGATCTGCACCAACGGCAGCCAGATCACTGATATTGACAGCCAATGCCTTATAGGCCAAATCTTCCGGTGAGATCTCAGGAAGAAAATGAACACCAGCAACCAAAGTATCGGTTGTTACCGCTAGTTCTTGTTTATCTGCAACGGTCATCAGCGCACAATCATCACCAATCCCTAGATTTACATCACGTCGGCGGATGATATGGCGATTGAAATAACGTGCAATGAGGTCAAATTCACCACATGCCATAATAGAATTCCAGAAAGTGACTGACGATGAGCGCATGAGGCCGGATTACCGACCTCATGCGTAAAATCATCAAGTTATAATGGGGAACTCCTGGCAAGCAATCACTTTTTCTTGCGTGCTGCCGGACCAGCTTTATCCAATACCCCATTCACGAATTTATGACTATCTTCAGCGCCAAACGTTTTCGCCAGTTCGATACCTTCATTGATAGCCACTTTGTAGGGAACATCATCACGAAAGCTTAGTTCAAACATCGAAACGCGCAAGATGGCTTTTTCCACCTGCCCCAACTCTTCAAGCTGACGAGAAAGATAAGGTGCCATCAAGGCATCCAATTTTGCAGCATTGACCGCTACCCCGGATAACAATTCACGAAAATAGGTGATATCAACACCAGTTACGTCCTGCTCTGACAGAAAATCCAATTCAACATCAGCAATACTATTATTGGATAATTGCCATGAATAAATTGCCTGAACAGCACACTCACGAGCACGACGACGAGCAGCAGGTTTCACAAGATTCCCCTTAATTAAAACTAAAAAATTCAGCCTTTAATGGCTTTGATTACATTGATCATTTCCAATGCGGTCAAGGCAGCTTCTGCCCCTTTATTACCTGCTTTGGTACCTGCTCGTTCGATTGCCTGTTCAATATTTTCAGTCGTCAGAACACCAAACGTGACAGGGATATCACTGGACATTGCTACGCTGGATAAACCAGAGCTACATTCACCAGCAACATATTCGAAGTGAGCTGTACCGCCGCGGATAACAGTTCCCAAAGCGATAACCGCATCATATTTATTGGTTTCAGCCAGCGCCTTAGCCGTCAACGGCAATTCATAGGCACCTGGAACCCATACTACGGTGATATTATCTGAAGAAACCTGACCGATGCGTTCCAGTGCATCTACGGCTCCTTCCAGCAGGCTGTCATTAATGAAGTTGTTAAAGCGGGCAATTGCAATTGCAATGCGGGCTTCAGGGGCTGCAACAACACCTTTGATTACGTTCATAGCCTTCCTTATATTTTTATTCATATCCGCAGGGGCGCGGATCTTATCACATTATTTTTCTCTGCGTCTTGGTTTATGTCCAAACTTAAATCAGAACCTAAACCGGGCGTAAGCGAAGACGTACATCAGACCCAATCTGCTTTACATCAAACAAATTGAATTCAGGGGCATCCGAGAGTCTTTGCAATTCTGGGATATCGAACAATCCACGGGCACTATTTCCCAGTACTTTAGGTGCAATATAAAGGATTAATTCATCGACCAGCCCCAGGGACAATAGAGCACCGGCCAAAGCAGGGCCACATTCCGCCCAAACTGAATTTATCTGACGCTTGCCCAGCTGCATCATCAGCAGAACCAAATCAACACCATTACCATGTACCGGCAATAAAATCTGTTCGACATTATCAGGCCATTGCTGTTCATTTTTGTTAGTACGTGCTAACCAACATTGCCCCGTTTTCTGGACAACTTGATGCTGCGGTGTTACACGATTTTGGCTATCAGTGATGATACGGATGGGTTGACGAAGCTGCTCTTGGGGATAAACCGATTGTGTTTCAGCGTCCAGTTCATTCCAACGAACAGTCAGTGAAGGATCATCAGCCAATACTGTTGCGCTCGAACTCAAAATTGCGCTGCACTGTGCCCGAAATTTCTGCACATCTTCACGCGCCTGTGGTGAAGTAATCCATTTACTTTCCCCAGATGATAACGCGGTGCGGCCATCCAATGATGCCCCCAGCTTCAATTGCAGATAAGGGAACCCCGTACGCATACGCTTGAGAAACCCCTTATTCAAAGATTCTGCCTGATTCATCATCAGACCATGTTCGACAGCTATACCTTCCTGCTGTAATTTATACAAACCACGTCCGGCTACTTGCGGATTGGGATCTTGCATGGCGACCACAACACGGTTTAGACCGGCGGCAATCAAGGCATCAGCACAGGGAGGAGTCTTGCCGTGATGGCTGCATGGTTCAAGCGTCACGTAAGCGGTGGCTCCTTTGGCTTTTTCACCAGCCATACGCAGGGCATGTACCTCTGCATGAGGCTCACCTGCACATAAATGAAAACCTTCCCCTACTATCTGATCATCCTTAACGATGACACAACCTACATTCGGGTTAGGGGATGTTGTAAAACGCCCTTGATACGCTAATTCCAGCGCCCGGGACATATAAATTTCATCAAGTGTCATAATTTTTTGGTAGCCGTATTTGTAGCATAATGAGATTTCTTGAAAGATATCATTTTTGAAAATCAGCGTTCTCAATCTTGTAGTTTGGCAATCTCTTCGCCAAATTCTCGGATATCCTCAAAACTACGGTAAACAGATGCAAAACGAATATAGGCCACTTTATCAAGTTTTTTCAGTGCATCCATGACAAAATTTCCAATCATTTTGGATTGGATTTCACGTTCTCCCGTTGCCCGCACCTGAGATTTAATATGGCTAATCGCTGTTTCCACGTCATCAGAACTGACAGGGCGCTTCTCCAGTGCCTTTTGCATACCACGACGCAACTTTTCTTCGTCAAAAGGCTCCCGAATATCATCACTCTTAATAACTCGTGGCATCACCAGTTCTGCGATTTCAAACGTAGTGAAGCGTTCATGACACTCCAGGCACTGACGGCGACGGCGCACTTGTGAACCATCCCCAACCAGGCGGGAATCAATAACTTTAGTATCAACGGCGGCGCAAAATGGGCAATGCATATTGTTTCCTGACAGTTAACCGAAGGGAGAATGACAGTGTACCTTGAAGTGATAATGAAAAACACCCTGTCAGTGAGTACTCACAGGGTGTTTAGACGCTATCAAAACTCGATCATACTAAATACATTAGGGAAGTATGGAAGGCTGATCAGCCCCTTCTTTCTCAACTTTCTGCTGAATCATATGTTCACGTTTCATACCCAGCTTCAAGGCCAATGCTGAAGCAACATAGATGGAAGAAACTGTACCGATGGAAACACCGATTAACATTGCCAGTGAGAAGCCTTTCAGCATTTCCCCACCGAAAATGTACAGCATCAACACAACCAGCAATGTCGTGGCTGAAGTCATGATTGTACGACTCAGAGTCTGGGTCAATGAAACATTCATGATCTCATAAGAGGTACCACGGCGTATCTTGCGGAAGTTTTCACGAATACGATCCGACACAACAATACTATCGTTCAATGAATAACCGATAACGGACATCAATGATGCAACGATAGTCAGGTCAACCTCAATCTGGAACAACGACAGAATACCCAGAGTGATAATTACGTCATGTGCAAGAGCAATCACTGCTCCCAATGCCAAACGCCACTCAAAGCGGAAACCGACATAAATCAGGATACAGATCAATGCAACCAATAGTGCCATTGCTCCGGTTTGCGCCAGTTCGCTTCCTACACTCGGACCGACGAACTCTACGCGTTTAACCGTAGCATCGTTATCAATATTCTGGTTAATAACGGAAATAACCTTATTACCCAGTTCCTGTCCTGCGTTACCTGCCACTGGAGGCATACGCACCATCACATCCCGACTGCTGCCGAAATTTTGCAAAAGCGCATCAGAAAAACCATTCTGTGTCAGGCTATCGCGCATTTTGTCCAGATCCGCAGGCTTGCTCAGGTTAATCTCAATGACCGTCCCACCGGTAAAATCAAGACCCCAGTTAAACCCACGAACGCCCATCGTAACGATGGAAGCCACCAAAAGCAGGAACGAAATCCCAAAGGCAACGTTGTCCCAGCGCATAAAGTCAATGACTCTACGCCCATAGTTTAATTGTTCAACAGTATAATCCTGTGCCACAACGTGCTCCTTAAATTGACAACTTATTGATACGCTTGCCACCGTACAGCAAGTTCACGATTGCTCGTGTTCCCACAATAGCAGTGAACATTGAAGTCGCCACACCAATACTCGTGGTGATCGCGAAGCCCTTGATAGAGCCAGTGCCCACTGCATACAGGATGATCGCAGTAATCAACGTAGTCAGGTTTGCATCGATGATACTGGAAAACGCGCCTTTGTAACCTTCATGAATTGCCTGCTGAACTGTACGGCCATTACGCAACTCTTCTTTGATACGTTCGTTGATCAATACGTTCGCATCCACGGCTACAGCAAGTGTCAGAACGATACCGGCAATCCCCGGCATAGTCAGAGTTGCTCCCGGCAGCAAAGACATGATACCGACGATAAGCACTAAGTTAGCCAGCAACGCACTGCTCGCAATCAGACCAAACTTGCGATAGTAAATTACCATAAACAGAATGGAAGCAATCAAGCCCCACAAACACGCTTCAAGGCCCTGCTCAATATTCTGCAAGCCCAGAGTTGGCCCAATAGTGCGTTCTTCCACAATCTGGATTGGTGCAATTAATGCCCCGGCCCTTAATAACAATGATAACTGGCGGGCTTCGGCCGGGTTACCAATACCCGTAATGCGGAAACTGTTACCTAAACGCGACTGAATGGTAGCGATATTAATAACTTCTTCTTTCTTAACCAAAGTCGCACGACCATTGGCATCTTTCTTGCCGCTGTCTTTGTATTCCACAAACAGCGTTGCCATTGGTTTTTGCAGGTTATCTTTGGTGAAATTAGACATCGCAGTACCACCAGCACTATCCAGAGAAATATTAACCTGAGGATAGCCGTTCTCATCTGTGCTGGAGGTAGAATCAGTGATATGGTCCCCTGTCAGGATAACACGCTTGAACAGCACCACAGGGTTTCCATCGCGGGTATATTGCAGTTCTGAATCAGCCGGAATGCGGCCAGAAAGCGCAGCATTTTCATCAACATTGGTATTTACCAGACGGAATTCCAAAGTTGCAGTTGCGCCTAGGATCTCTTTCGCGCGGGCAGTATCCTGGATACCAGGCAATTCAACAACAATACGGTCTGCACCCTGACGTTGAACCAGTGGCTCCGCAACCCCAAGCTGGTTAACACGGTTACGCAGGATGGTGATGTTTTGCTGGACGGCATAAGAACGGGCTTCACGCAGACGCTCGTCACTCATGACAACTTTCAGCGTATTGTTTGCACCAGTAGAAAACACTAAATCACGATGACGCGGTTCAAGATAGCTTTCCGCTTTAGAACGTGCATCGTTGTCACGAAAGCGAACTTCAACGCCGTAATTATCAATTTTGCGGATAGTAGAATAAGCTATGCCCTGATCACGCAACTCAATGCGTAGACTATCAATATTCTGTTCTTGTAACTTGCTCAGTGCAGTTTCCATATCCACTTCCATCAAGAAGTGAACACCACCACGCAAGTCAAGCCCCAGTTTCATCGGCTCAGCACCAACTTTACTTAACCAGACAGGCGTTGCGGGAGCAAGGTTCAATGCCACAACATACTGTTCACCCAACGCTGAGACCAGTGCTTCACGGGCACGGAGCTGAACATCAGAACTATTGAAACGAGCAAGGATTGCTCCATTTTCCAACGCAATGGACTTGCTCTTGATTTGATCTTTTTCTAAAACATTACGGACTTGGTCCAGCGTTTTTTCACTGGCGGCGATGCCTCGCGCGCCAGTGATTTGTACAGCCGGATCCTCACCATAAAGGTTGGGAAGTGCATAAAGCAAACCGATGAGGATCGCAGCGATCAGCATCAGATACTTCCACAAAGGATAACGGTTCAACACGGCAGTTCCCTTCGGGAAAATCGGAAATTAAATAGCTTTCATTGTACCTTTCGGCAAAATGGCAGCAACGAAGTCACGTTTGACAGTTATTTCTGTGGTGTCATTCAGGGCAATCACAACATAGCCAGTTTCAGACACTTTAGAGACACGACCAACCAAACCACCAGAAGTCAGTACTTCATCCCCTTTGGAGATGGAATCCATCAGTTTTTTATGTTCTTTAGTGCGTTTTTGTTGTGGACGCAGGATCATGAAATAGAAAATCAGACCGAAAACAACCAGCATGATAATCAGAGAATATGGGTTACCCTGAGCTTGCGCTGGTGCACCAGCAGCGGCCGCAGCTTCAGAAATAAAAAAACTCATCAAATTTCCCTCATTGTTATCGAAGACAGTGCTATTAAAGACATTGTTATCGAAGATATGTTGTCAAAAATATTGTTGTTAAAAATATTGTTGTCGAAAATATGACTATCGAAAAATCGATAGTTTCTCGATCAAAAACCAGCCCAATATGCTACACATATTGAGGCTGATTAGTCACGTCAAATTATATATTTAACGGCGGAACGGGTTTACCGATCTGCTGATAAAACTCTTCAACAAACTGTTCCAGTTTGCCTTCTTCAATGGCTTTGCGAATTCCGGCCATCAGACGCTGATAATACTTTAAATTATGTATTGTATTCAGCCTTGCACCAAGAATTTCGTTACAACGATCAAGATGATGGAGATATGCGCGGCTATAATTCCGACAAGTATAACAGTCACAATGTTCATCCAGCGAAGAAGTATCTTCTTTATGTTTGGCATTGCGGATTTTGATAACCCCTTCTGTCACAAACAGATGACCATTGCGGGCATTACGTGTTGGCATTACACAGTCAAACATATCAATGCCACGACGAACACCTTCAACTAAATCTTCCGGTTTGCCGACACCCATTAGATAGCGAGGCTTATCCTGTGGGATCTGCGGGCATACATGTTCCAGAATACGGTGCATGTCTTCTTTTGGCTCACCAACAGCCAGACCACCCACAGCGTAGCCGTCAAAACCAATTTCCACCAGCCCTTTTACGGAAACGTCACGTAAATCTTCATAAACACTGCCCTGAATAATGCCGAACAGGGCATTTTTATTATTCAGTTCATCAAAGCGTTGACGACTACGCGCGGCCCAGCGCAATGACATTTCCATAGAACGCTTCGCATAATCCCAATCTGCCGGATATGGCGTACATTCATCAAAAATCATGACAATATCGGAACCCAAATCATATTGGATTTCCATCGATTTTTCTGGGCTGAGGAAAACAGGCGTTCCATTGATTGGGTTGCGGAAATGAACGCCTTCTTCCTTGATTTTTCGCATCGCTCCGAGACTGAAGACCTGAAAACCACCAGAATCGGTCAGAATAGGTCCCTGCCACTGCATAAAATCATGTAGGTCACCATGTAATTTCATGATTTCCTGCCCCGGGCGCAACCAAAGATGGAAAGTATTTCCTAACAGGATCTGTGCTCCTGTCTCTTTCACTTCTTCCGGTGTCATTCCTTTTACTGTACCGTAAGTTCCCACTGGCATAAACGCAGGGGTTTCCACCACACCACGATCAAAAATCAGACGACCGCGACGAGCCTTTCCATCCGTCTTTTGTAACTCAAATTTCACTTAACCTCCAGATATCAGAAAAACAGTCTGATGCTACGTTTAGATACCGTTCAAACCAGCGGAGCTGAAATGACGATAATTTTGATTTCAAAATCGTTTATTGCAATATTTTTATTGCTACACCGCTGTTTTCGATACCAGCATCTATTGATGCCAGCATGTTGCGATTAATAAACATTGCGTCACCATAACTGAAAAAGCGATATTTTTCTGTTACCGCTTCTTTGTAGGCATTCATGGTGTTTTTATAACCGGCGAATGCAGAAACCAACATAATAAGCGTGGATTCTGGCAGATGGAAATTGGTAATCAATACGTCTACCACTTGGTATTCAAAACCAGGATAGATAAAGATTCGGGTATCATCAAAGAAGGGGGCAATGATACCGTCCTGACAAGCTTTGGCGGCACTTTCCAATGAACGGACTGACGTTGTTCCCACCGCTATAACTTTATTGCCACGTGCTTTACATGCCAGCACAGCATCCACGACTTCCTGCGGCACTTCAGCGTATTCGGCATGCATAGTATGGTCTTCAATGGTTTCTACACGTACAGGCTGGAAAGTACCCGCGCCGACATGCAGGGTGACAAAGGCCATTTCGACGCCTTTTTCACGCAGGGCAGCCAAAAGCGGCTCATCAAAATGCAAACCGGCGGTCGGTGCAGCCACTGCTCCCGGACGTTCATTATAGACTGTCTGATATAGTTCCCGATCAGCATCTTCATCAGGGCGGGCAATATAAGGAGGCAGAGGCATATGACCAATCTGATCCAAAATAGTCAATACATCACGATAATCATCAAAACGGATTTCAAACAAAGTATCGTGACGTGCCAGCATTGTTGCCTTAATACTACGATCTTCACCGAGAACATCTTCTCCAAGAATAAGCTCAGCGCCTTCTTTCGGTGCTTTAGATGCGCGAACGTGAGCAAGCACTCGCTTATTATCCAGCATCCTTTCGACTAACACTTCCAATTTTCCACCCGTCGCTTTGCGGCCAAACAGGCGCGCGGGGATCACCCGGGTATTATTGAAAACCAACAAATCACCCGCTTTCAGCTTATCCAGCACATCAGTAAAAATACCGTGCGTCAGCTTTCCTGTTTCACCATCAAGGGAAAGCAGGCGGCAACCACTTCGCTGTGGCTGGGGATAGTGAGCAATTAGCTCTTCTGGCAGTTCAAAAGTAAAATCAGCGACACGCATTTTATCTGTATCATTCAAAAAAACAGGCGGACTAGTCTAGTGCTGCAAGCGCAAGGGTGCAACAAAGAAGCACCTAGTTTAACGATTTGCGGTATACTCTCGCTATGAATTTTCTCGCACACCTTCATTTGGCTGCATTATCGGAAAGTTCCTTACTGGGTAATTTGATGGCGGATTTCATCCGGGGTTCTCCAGAAGGATTATTCAGTTCTGACATTGTAGCGGGTATCCGTATGCACCGTCGGGTAGACACCTTGACGGATAAGCATCCACTTGTCGTGGAGGCACGTAGCTTATTCCGTTGCGAGTATCGTCGGGTTGCCCCAATCACTCTGGATATCATCTGGGATCACTTTCTCTCCCTACACTGGGATAAGTGTGAAAAAAGTTACTCTTTACCTGAGTTTGTCAATTTTGCCCGCTGTGAAATAGAGCCTCATATTGATTCTACTCCTGAGAAATTTCAAGAGATGAACCGATATCTTTGGTC
The DNA here is from genome assembly GCF_059072735.1 of Xenorhabdus sp. XBWT. NCBI lineage: Bacteria > Pseudomonadati > Pseudomonadota > Gammaproteobacteria > Enterobacterales > Morganellaceae > Xenorhabdus > Xenorhabdus sp. XBWT. The sequence continues at coordinate 3,758,379 of NZ_CM180990.1, read as the reverse complement.
ACAAAACTTGCTCATCCGCTATGCGGATATGTCATGCATTGCCAACGTCTTGCAAGGCATGGCCCGCAGACGCCCGAAATTATCCGCATTAGCGGGATCATATCAGGATATAGAAAGGCAATACCTTGATTTTGAAACACTGTTTTGGGAGTTCTATCCGCAGATGGCTGCATTGGCATCAAATAAGCACTTCCTTAAACAGGAAGTTTCTCCAGAACCTTGCACTTTTTCCAAATAGCTTTATCTTATGTAGGCTAAAAGGAATTAAAAACAGATTATTGATAGGTTAAATCTATTGTATCAATTGGTATTTTATCCTTTATTGCTATACCCTAATTCCTTATTCTGTAACCCGTTCCTACACAAGACTTTTTAAAATCACAGGAGTCAATTATGGTTTTAGTAACTCGCCAAGCCCCTGATTTTACAGCTGCTGCTGTTCTCGGCAATGGTGAAATCGTTGATAACTTCAATCTGAAAAAACACCTGAATGGCCGTGCTGCTGTCATTTTCTTCTGGCCAATGGATTTCACTTTTGTTTGTCCTTCTGAGCTGATCGCTTTCGATCACCGTTACGAGGAATTCCAAAAACGTGGTGTTGAAGTTGTCGGCGTTTCCTTCGACTCTGAATTCGTCCATAACGCATGGCGTAAAACGCCAATCAGCGAAGGTGGTATCGGCGAAGTTAAATACCCAATGGTTGCTGACATCAAGCGCGACATCATGAAAGCTTACGGTATTGAGCATCCAGAAGCTGGCGTAGCTCTGCGTGGTTCTTTCCTGATTGACAAAAATGGCGTTGTTCGTCATCAAGTTGTTAACGATCTGCCACTGGGCCGTAACATCGACGAAATGGTTCGCATGGTTGACGCTCTGCAATTTCATGAAGAACACGGCGAAGTTTGTCCTGCACAATGGGCCAAAGGTCAAGAAGGCATGGGCGCTTCACCTGAAGGCGTAGCAAAATACCTGACTAAAAACGCTGACAAACTGTAATAGTTTCTCTCAGCGTCAAATCCATTATCAATCATTCCAAACCAGCTGTTCAACCGGCTGGTTTTTTTTGACTCTCAAACGAACTTACCTGAAATTCCCCGTTTTATCGCCTTATGTACAAAAAATCACCTTTCCAAAATCCTGAGCTTTCGATAAGGTAAATCACATGTTGATAACAAAAACACCGCAAATGATCTGATTCATTCACAACAACTCCATATTCAGGAGAATAATACATGTTAAAAGCATGGAAAATTTCATTTATAGCTGTATCCCTACTTGTATCTTCCCCCATTTATGCGGCCACTGAACCTGCTGTTGAAGCCAAACAAGGCATGGTTGTCAGTTCACAACGCCTTGCTTCACAAGTTGGCATTGATATTCTCAAAATAGGAGGCAATGCCATTGATGCTGCTGTTGCCGTTGGTTATGCCCAAGCAGTCGTCAACCCCTGCTGTGGCAACATTGGTGGTGGTGGTTTTATGACTATCCACCTTGCCAATGGCAAAGATACCTTCATCAACTTCCGTGAAACTGCCCCCTCCGCCGCCAGCGCCAATATGTATCTGGATAAAGATGGCAATATCATCAAAGGTGCCAGTCTGTATGGTTATAAAGCCGTTGCCGTACCTGGCACTGTCATGGGTTTTGAAGAGGCATTGAAAAAGTACGGTACATTGAGCCGCGAACAAGTCATGGCACCGGCCATCAAACTGGCACGTGAAGGCTATATTCTGACCCGTGGCGATACCGATATTTTGGACACAGCAGTTAAGCGTTTTGCTCAAGACCCTGAAGCGGCCCGTATTTTCCTGCGCAAAGATGGCACACCATTCAAGCCGGGCGACAGACTCATTCAAACCGATTTGGCCAACACGCTAGAAATGATTGCCAAACAAGGGCCGGATGCTTTTTATCGCGGTAAGATCCCTCAATTAGTTGAAGAAACATCGAAAAAGTCAGGGGGAATTATTACTGCGGCAGATTTCGCCAATTTCCATATTACAGAGACAGCCCCTGTTACCTGTAGTTATCGTAGTTACAAATTTATCTCTTCCCCGCCACCCAGCTCTGGTGGTGTCACATTATGTGAAATATTAAACATTGTTGAAGGCTATGATCTTAAATCCATGGGATTCAATTCCGCTGCTTATATTCACACCTTGACTGAGGCTATGCGCCACGCTTATATGGACAGAAATACCTACTTAGGCGATCCCGCATTTATTAACAACCCGCTTGATCGGTTGTTAAGCAAAAGCTATGCGGAATCCATTAGGAAAGAGATCGAACCTAACAAAGCTACACCATCAAAGAATGTCCAACCCGGTATCCCTCCTCATGAAAAACCAGAAACCACACATTATTCCGTAGTAGATAAAGACGGTAACGCCGTATCAACGACCTATACCATCAATGGACGCTTTGGTGCCGTTGTCATCCCTTCTGGAACAGGCTTTTTCCTGAATGACGAAATGGACGATTTCACAACGAAAGTAGGTGAGAAAAACTTGTATGGCCTAATACAAGGAGCAACTAATTCAATTGCACCAGGTAAGCGCCCACTATCATCAATGAGTCCGACACTTGTGACCAAAGATGGAAAAATCTTCTTGGTATTGGGTTCTCCGGGAGGTTCACGCATTATCTCTATTACTTTGCAAAGTGCACTGAATATCATTGACTTCAATATGCCACCACAAGAAGCCGTCAACAGTCCGCGCATTCACCATCAATGGCTGCCAGATGAAGTTTATTACGAACAACGCGGTCTATCGAAAGATACCCTGAACTTATTGGAAAAAATGGGTTACAAGATGGTGGAACAGACCCCATGGGGAGCGACGGAATTAATCATGATTGGATTACCGGGTGCTGCGGGTGTTACTGCTGAATCATCCGGCAATGATTCATCCGTCTCCGGGATTGTCCGTGAAGGTTATATCTATGGTTCCAATGACGTACGGCGACCTGCCGGTGCTGCCATTGGCTATTGATTTCATCTGCAAGCAATGAATTGTAAGTTATGGCTTGAAAAGACAATCAGAATAAATAAACAAGGGTGAGGAGCTTAAGTATGCTCACCCTTATCATTAATGTCATTGCATGAATTATAAATAAAATTAGCGAATAAATGCCTGTAGTGAACTTATTTTATTCTACTTTTCTTCATGCTGAACTTCATACTTTGGGAGATTAACGCCTCCCGCAATACGGTCATAGATAGCACACACAACAATAGACAGCAAAGTAGGCAGTAGCCACGCTAGCCCTTGATCAGCCAATAGCAAGTGTTTCGTCCATTCTGGTAACAGGTGGGACAAGTATTCAGACGATTTTACTGCATCCAAAACGCCAAACAATAAGCTGACAGACATGGCGGGAGCCAGAATACGTGTAAAGTTACGCCACCAGTCTATGGTAAAACTCAGCAATACCAGCACAATACATGGCGGGTAAATTGCCGTCAGTACTGGAATTGAAAACTTAATCAAGTGGCTCAGGCCCAAATTAGACACCAGCATGGAGAAAGTGCCCAGAATCAGAACCAGAGAACGATAAGACAACGGTAAATAACGGCTGAAGAACTCAGCACAGGCGCAAGTCAAACCAACAGCGGTAACCATGCAGGCAATGAAAATCAGTATCGCAAGGAAGAAACTGCCATAGTTACCAAAAACATTCTGGACATAAGCATGCAGAATGACTGCGCCATTTTCAGCAGTGGGTACCAATGTGCCACTGCTTTCCCCCAGTTTGAACAAAGAGAGATACACAAGAGCCAAACCAAGACCAGCAATCAAACCTGCCCACATAGCATAGCGAGTCAGCAAAGTAGAAGCTTCAACTCCTCGAGAACGAGCTGCATTGACAATAATAATACCGAACACCATCGCGGCCAATGTATCCATCGTCAAATACCCATTGACAAAACCATTTGAGAATGGAATTTCTCGATAGGTTTCAACGGCAGGAATAGGGCTACCTGCTGGCCATAACACAGCAGCAATGCCGAGAATCGCCAGCGCCAGAATTTTAACCGGAGCCAGTATATGTCCGATGCTATCCAGCAACTTACCCGGATATAGTGAAATCAGGAGCACCAACGCAAAATAAATAACACTATAGATAAATAGAGGAAGTGCTCCTGTGCCCGTAAGCGGTGCAATACCTACTTCGAAAGAAACTGTGGCGGTTCTTGGTGTTGCAAACAAAGGGCCGACAGCCATATAACAAACAGTTGCCAGAATCAGACCCGCAGTTTTACCAATAGGCGAACTGAGTGCTTCAATACCTCCACCGACTCTTGCTAAAGCAATTACGGTGATGACTGGCAGGCCAACAGCCGTTAGCAAAAAGCCTAAAGCTGCTATCCAAACATGTTCTCCTGCCTGCAAGCCAACCATAGGCGGGAAAATAATATTTCCCGCACCAACGAACAAGGCAAAGGTCATAAAGCCTAATGCCCAAATATCCTTAGATGATAAACGGTATGCCATAATTATTATTAATGTATTTTTGCCAAAAGAATTGCATGCGCGATAGTAACTAACGCAAGCACTTGAATTTTCACCGGCGAGACTGAATTCTGATGTAACAGTCAGTGATCAACATAATATTCACTGATAATCGCAAGATACAGAACGATAGTGATAATAGTAGCTAGAATCGCCAACAACTGCCCCCAAGTAAAACTTTTATAGTGTCAAAAGGCAAGCGACAAACCAAAAACCAGAATAATATTCCAAACTAATTTTTAAAATTAGTGATTATTGTTATCTATCATTGAATACACACTATATGATTTGTACTTTTTCCAGTCATATTGATTAATAAATCATTTTTTCCGTTTTGTTACCATTTAATTCCATGTAACTTATTATTTTTTATATAAACTATTTTTTAGATGAAACGATAAGTCTAGATATCAATAGAAAGCTAAAAGTAGAACCTTTTCCTAATACGCTCGAAATGTCGAGATGAGTATTGTAGTGATGCAGGGCATGTTTCACTATCGCAAGCCCCAGCCCACTACCGCCCGTTTGCCGCGAACGTGCGCGATCTACGCGGTAAAAACGTTCTGTCAGGCGTGGTAAATGTTCCGCACCAATCCCACCGCCATTATCCTCCACCTTAAACAGCGCTCCCTGAGAGACACTTTGCCAACTCACTTCAATTCTTGTTCCCAAAGGAGTATGGTTGATGGCGTTATAGACAAGATTCGACATAGCACTGCGCAACTGATCTTCATTTCCAAAAACTTTCAGTTTTTTATCGATATTAAACACAATATCGTACTGATTATTTCCCAAGGTTAATGCTTCTTTCCGCAATAAAGTCAAGAAAGCGGGAACATCAACAATCTCATTCATGTCAACTTGTGGTCCTGCTTCAATTTTGGAAAGATGCAGCAGTTGCTTAACCAGACTGTCCATTCTCCAGATTTGCTCCTGCATGGTACTGACAGCTTTCTGGCTGGCTTTACTATCAAGCTCTTGATCCTGCATCATCTCTAAATAGCCTTGAAGCACGGTGAGCGGCGTTCTTAACTCATGGCTGACATTGGCGAAGAAATCCCGTCTGGCGTTTTCCAACAATCTTTTTTGAGTAATATCACGCGCCACCATCAATAACTGCTTTTCTGAATAAGGCATGAATCGAAACTCCATCATATTTCCGTTATTCAGCTCAATGGATAAAGGACGGGAAAAATCATTTGCCATGATATAGCGGCTGAAATCGGGGTAACGAAGTAAATTGAAAATATGCTGACCATTATCATCCGGCCAGCGAAACCCAAGTAAATGTTGGGCTAAGCGGTTACACCAGAAAATGTTACCTTCCGTAGTAAGTATCACGATGGCATCCGGCAATGATTCTGCGCCACTGCGAAACCGTTTGATCAATAACGCGAGTTCACGACGCCGTTTACGATTACGCTGTTGCATCTGATAGATACCATAAAAAATAGGCTCCCATCCCCCTCTCCCCGCAGGAGGTAACGAACTGCGATCCAGCCATAGCCAATCGGATAACTTCAGCAAGTTATAGCCATGCCATCCCAGTGCCAGAAATAGTGCAATAACGAGTAACCATGCCAGATGACCGACAAAAAGAGACAAAATGACCGCAGGCAGACAAAAAAGCACAAGGCCCCAGACCAATTTTTTCCAAGATAAACGCTCAAGCACACTATTTTCTCCAGCATGAAAACATTATTACCCGAAACTTCTATTACCCTAAACCACCCACTACTCAGTTACAGTCATTCAAACCAACATGACCAATCAACAATAAACGAATTCAGCACCGTCAATAACGGGTAGAAAAACGATATCCTGTGCCACGAACAGTCTGTACCATTTTGTCGTGCTTACCGACTTCTAAAGCCTTACGCAAACGTCGGATGTGCACATCAACAGTGCGATCTTCCACATAAACATTCGTTCCCCACACATAATCAAGTAACTGCTCGCGGCTATAAACCCGTTCTGGATGAGTCATAAAAAAGTGGAGAAGTTTGAACTCAGTTGGTCCCATTTCCACATTCTGCCCCTGACTGGAAACACGATGAGATGATGGGTCCAGTGTTAACCCATCCATATCAATAACCTCATCAACCTCCATAGGCGATATTCGCCGAAGAACAGCTTTAACGCGAGCAACCAATTCCTTGGGTGAAAAGGGCTTAGTGATATAATCATCAGCCCCGATATCAAGTCCACGCACCCGATCTTCTTCTTCTGCGCGTGCTGTTACCATAATGACAGGGATTGTTTTGGTATTATTATCCCTCTTCATTTGCTTAATAAGTTGTATTCCCGAACCTCCGGGAAGCATCCAGTCTAATAACACTAAATCGGGATAAGGTTCTGATAATCTCCCTATTGCCATATCATAATCTTCGGCTTCAACGGCCTGATAACCGTTTTGTTCCAGTACAAAACAAACCATTTCACGAATCGGTACTTCATCTTCAACTACCAAAATACGTTTAACCATGGTTGATCCTGCCAATATCATTGAAGTCAGAAACATTCACTTTGTGTCATTATGAGTCAATTTTATGACAATTTTATGAAAACCCTTATACCTCAATTATCAAGCTGCAAACTCATTCACAGTGAATGCATTACGTTTTTGTCATATTTCAATTGTAAATGCGAATTTGCTCGAAAATTCAATTATGGAAATCAAATTGCGCAGGACATCCCTTATACACCCATTATAATTAACGCTTATCATGGGTAAGAGAGAGCATAGGTGATAAAATATGCGAATCATTCATACATCGGACTGGCATCTTGGCCAATATTTCTTTACCAAGAACCGTGCTGCGGAACATAAGCATTTTTTACAGTGGCTTATTGAAAAAATCATACAACATCAGGTTGATGCATTAATTATTGCTGGAGATATTTTTGATACAGGTGCCCCTCCCAGCTATGCCCGTGAACTTTACAATAAATTTATCGTAGCGCTACAGCCTACAGGCTGTCAGCTAGTCATTCTCGGGGGAAACCATGATTCCGTCGCTACGCTCAATGAATCAAAAGCCCTGCTTTCCTACCTGAATACGACGGTGATTGCCAGCGCTGAACCCGAAAGCACAGAACAGCAAATAAAGGTACTGAATAATAAGGATGGTAATCCGGGGGCAGTTCTCTGTGCGATCCCCTACCTTCGTCCACGGGATATCATGACCAGTCAGGCCGGGCAGTCTGGCATTCAAAAACAGCAAACGTTACAGGATGCCATTACCAAACACTACCACCAACTTTATCAACAGGCCTGTGCATTGCGGGAACAACTTGCTCAATCCTTGCCAATCATTGCTACCGGGCATCTTACCACCGTGGGCGCCTCTACCACGGATTCTGTTCGTGATATTTACATCGGCACTCTGGATGCTTTTCCCGCACAGGCATTCCCGCCTGCTGACTATATCGCACTCGGGCATATCCACCGTCCGCAGGTCATCGGAAAATCAGAGCACATTCGCTACAGTGGCTCCCCCATTCCCCTGAGTTTTGATGAGGTAAATCAGGAAAAAAGTGTGTGTCTGGTTGACTTTAAGGCAGATAAACTCGGGAGCATTACACTCTTGCCGATTCCGCGCTATCAGCCTATGCAGCTTATTCGTGGCAACCTTACGCAAATAGAAGAACAATTGCAGGCGTTCAAAGAGTATCAAGGAGAACGTCCTGTTTGGCTTGATATTGAAGTTGCAACCCAAGATTATCTTCACGATATCCAAAAGCGCATCCAAACCCTGAGCGAAGGGTTGCCTGTAGAAATTATCCTGCTACGCCGCAGCAAAAGCGCCCGTCAACTGTCATTGTCTGAACAAAATAAAGAAACACTCACTGAACTGAGTGTGGAAGAAGTTTTTGAACGGCGTCTGGCACTGGCCGAAATGGACGATCTTTCTCAAAAACAACGCCTGACTACCCTGTTTAAGCAAACGCTGGATGATATTTCTCAGCACTAACAAAAAGAACAAATTCCATGAAAATTCTTAGCTTACGACTGAAAAATATCAATTCCCTGAAAGGAGAATGGAAAATTGACTTTACAGCAGAGCCATTTGCCAGCAACGGATTATTTGCCATTATGGGTTCAACCGGCGCGGGCAAAACCTCCTTGCTGGATGCCATTTGTCTTGCTCTCTATCATGAAACACCACGATTAGAGACTATTTCCACAACCCAAAATGAATTAATGACGCACCATACTGCCGAATGTCTTGCTGAGGTGGAATTCGAAGTCAAAGGTATCGCTTATCGGGCATTCTGGAGCCAACGCCGTGCCCGCAATAAAGCTGATGGCAAACTTCAGGAGCCGAAGGTTGAATTGGCAGATAAAAAAAGCGGTAAGATTTTGGCAGATAAGATCCGGGATAAAAAAGAGAAAATTGCCGAAATAACAGGTCTGGATTTTAGCCGTTTTACTAAATCCATTCTCTTATCACAGGGGAATTTTGCCGCATTCCTGAATGCACAAGATAAAGATCGGGCAGACCTTCTTGAAGAACTAACTGGAACAGAAATTTACGGCATCCTGTCCCAGGAAATTTATCAGCGCCATAAAGAAGCACAATCTGAACTCAATATTCAGCAAGCCAAAGCATCTTCTATTGAATTGCTCACACCAGAACAGCAACAAGCATACCAAAGCCAACAACAGCAGCTTATTACAGAAGAAACCCAGCTCAGCCAGCAAATAAAAGCATTACAAATAGCTGAACAGTGGCTTTACCGACGCAATGAACTTCAACAATCACTGTCACATAATACGTCACTTTTGCAACAGGCTGAGCAGGCTATTCAGGTAGCACATCCCCAATTACAACAACTTGCAGACAGCGAACCCGCAGAAAAAATCCGCTCATTATGGGATGCCCAAAATCGTACTCTTGATGAAAAACAGCGGCTTATTGAGCAACATACAAAAATAGAAAATGAGCGCCGGCAGCAGCAAGCATTACTGCAACCTGCGGAACAGCTATTGGTTCATTCAGAAAAAACGCGGGAAGAGCATCAACAATTTCAAAATCAGCAGGAAAAGCTCATCTCAGAGCAAGTAATGCTACTCGATCATAAAATTGATATTCAATCAAAAGAACGGCTGGCACTTGAGAAAGAAATAACCAGACAAAACCGCGAGTATTCTGACATCCTAATCCAGTACCAAACCACGCAAGATCATACAACCACACTGAATAAAGAGCAGAAAAAGCTGGAGTCCTATTACGAGCAACATCCCTATTACCACAATTTGGACAGCAAGCTGGCTGAATGGAAGCAATTAATTACCCGTCAGCAAGAACGACAGACGAAAATAAACCAATTCACGCAAAATACCCAGCAAATTACCCGAGAGATCACTCACGAAACCGATCATTTAAACAAGCTGAATGCAGAATTGGCTAAACAGCAAGAACAAAACCAAATATTGCGCAATAACCTTATCAAGGTTGAAAACCAACTCACTGTTTTGCAACAAAAGCATCCGTTGGAACAGTTACAGAAAAATATAGAAAATTATCAGAAACAACTGACATCACAGAATCAGCTGGAGATCTTGCTGCCCCAGATCCAGCAATTAGACAGAGCGATCGCAGACGATCAAACCAAACTAATACAATCTCAGGAGTGCCTCAAACTCTTGCCGGATCAGATCGCTACTGCCAACCAACAATTAGCAGAAAAACAGCAACATTATGACGATCTCGACAATCGTATACGCTTAGAACAACGGATTGTCAGTCTGGAAAAAGAACGAGCACTATTAAAAGAAGGGGAATCCTGCCCACTTTGTGGTTCAACTCACCATCCCCTAATTAGTGAATACCAGAGTATTGCCTTGCCGCAGTCAGAGGAACGATTGAAAAGCCTGCGCCAACAAATTGGGCAACTGCAAGAAAATCGGACAGCGCTACAGCAAAAACAGCAGATCCAGCAACAACATTGCGAACAATTGCAGCAAAATATCGCGCAATTCAACGATACATTGACGGGATTCACTAAACAGTGGGAGCATCATTGCCAGTTATTACAGTCCATTGACTTACTGATGGATACAGAATCGGTTAATCACTTTATCAGCCAGCGACAATTCGCTTATCAGCAATATCTGAGCCAACAGCAAGCACTTTCGCAGGCAGAAAAAATCTATCAAACAGCGGAAAAAACGCTAACCGCCAACCGTGAACAATCTCAAACATACGAAAAGAATATTGAACTGGCTAAATTCAAGCTGGATACCGCTCAAAAAAAATTGTCAGAAAAAACTGCAGAGATTTGTCAGACAGAAGCTGATTATGCGGTAACAGCACAACAATTAAATACTGAATTGCAATCGACGCCTTTCACACTGCCTTCTTACCAAGAAGCAGAAAAATGGCTGCAACAACGTGAACAAGAATTAAAAAATTACCGCGATTCACGCGAAAGATGGCAGCAACTACAAAAAGAACAAGCAGCCCTGCAAAGCCAACTCAATGAATTGGAAAAGCAAAAAAATAAGCTTGCCATCCACCTTCATGGCTTGAATGAGCAACAACAGCAACAAAAACAGTTATTGGAGCAAACCCGTCAGGAACGTCACAATTTATTTGGTGAGCAAACCATTACTGACGTTCGTCAGGGCTTACAACAAAAAACCAATGAACTTGAAACTGCTCACAAACAGGCTGCTTCTCACTTACAACAATTACAAAATAAAATGAGCCAATTAACTGGCGCTGCCAGTGAAATTGAAAAAAGCCACACCTCAGCTGAATCCAGCCATAAACTTGCCGTTAACCACTTCCAGTCCGGATTAGCACAACAAGGTTTTCTTGATCAACCATCCTTTGAGCGTGTTTTATTGGAGCCGGAACAACGGGAAAAATTGCAACAGTTACAAGAAAAACTTGAACAACAACAATTGCAAGCCAGAACCCGACATCATGGATCTGAAGTTGCATTACAGCAGCATACGGAAACACAGCCGCAATTGTCTGAGCAGTATGAGGCCGAGCAATTATTAACCATGCAGACCGGGGCTGAAGCTAAGTTAAAACACAATAACCAGCAACAAGGCGAGGTCAGAATCCTGCTCAACAGCGATGCAACCCGCCGACAGCAACAACAACAGTTACTGGCGCAAATCGCACTCTCACAACAAAATTATAATGACTGGAGTTATCTCAATAATCTTATTGGTTCCGCTGATGGCGCTAAATTCCGTCGTTTTGCCCAAGGGTTGACATTAGATCATCTTGTACATCTGGCAAATATCCGATTGGAAAAATTACATGGTCGTTACTACTTACAACGTAAAGATGACGGCGGGTTGGAATTACAAGTTGTTGATATCTGGCAGGCGGATGCAGTTCGGGATACCAAAACCCTTTCCGGTGGGGAAAGTTTTCTTGTCAGCCTTGCCCTTGCTCTCGCCTTGTCTGATCTGGTGAGCAACAAAACACAGATAGAATCTTTGTTCCTTGATGAAGGTTTTGGCACACTGGATCCTGAAACTCTTGATATCGCTCTGGATGCTTTGGATCACCTTAATGCGTCAGGGAAAACTATTGGGATAATAAGCCATGTAGAGGCATTAAAAGAGCGTATCCCTGTTCAAATTAAGGTAGAAAAAAATAATGGATTGGGTTTCAGCCAATTAGCGCCAGAGTTTCGGGTTTTGACTTAATTACATGAATGACTAAAGTTTGGCAATCATCTGAACGATCCAATTGCCAGAAGCTAAAAAAACAACTTTGATACGATCGAGACCTCATCCACCACCATCTAATTTGGGGCTAAAATAAAATATCGTCAATAACGCGAATGAGATAAATACAGGGTCCCCACATGTGGGGAAAAAAAGACAGTCAGTCAATGGCAAAAGGGAATTCAACATGAGCTGATGGCTAGCCACTGTTACAGCTGCTTCGTGCAAAGATCGTTAGCTGCGAGGCTCATTTTGACCTATATCTGAAGGAATGTGGGTGGCGATTTAACACTCCGGGGATAAAAAACAATTAACTCTTTTAAAACAAATAGTTAAGTGAAATATTTAGCTATTATCTAGGACAGCCCCAAAAAATTTATTTTTTGTTGAAAATACTATTACTCATACTATACTTTTAGTATAAGTAATATTTAAAGCATCAACTATAAACATTCACATTTAAATAGGTTTAAATCTATACCTTTGTGGAAAGTAAATCCTATTAAATAAAACTAAAAGACGGAGAGTAATCTATATTTATAATAAATAAAAAACCTTTTTGATAAAATCACATAACGCATTATTGTTAATATAAAATAATGAAATCAACACTTAGCTATAAAACTGGTAATTCATTATATTATTTAATCAATTCATTACTAAAAAACACACAGGTTTAATTTTATGAAAAATTCATTCTCTATAGAAAATAGGTTAGAAACCTTCAAAAACATCACCAAAATCCTGGCTGGAAAACTGGATGACAACACCATTAATAATATTAAAGAAAAATTATTAAACTTTAGTATGGGTAGTTATTCGGGCACCGCATATCTAGATAGTGATATTTTTTACACAACTCTTGAATTATCTCTTGATATTGAAAAAAAATTTAAAGGGGCAGCTTGGGGAGTAGAATCATTAGGTATATCAAGCTTTGATGGTTATATTCTAGCTGATATTGACACACTTATTGAAGAAGGAAATAATTATATTATAGGTGATACGGCAGGTGGAGTTTCTATAACCTTTTTAAATTCATCGTATTTACCTGTTGGGTATTTTGAAGGAATTGGAAAACCAATGATAGGTGTAGGTAAAGGTAGCGGTCATTGGTCTTAATAAATTTAAAAATTATTATTTTCTCGCTCGCTTACCGACGCGCTGGTTTTTGAAATCCATTGGGTATATATTTTTTATTTTCAAGCTGCAACTTTATCAGATGCAGCTTGAAATTTATTGAGTATAATTATTTTTTATACTTGATAATATAAAGATCTTTTGTCGATACATATCCCGTCGGGCTAGCATAAAACCCTCCAATATAGGTCTTTACCATTCTGACATTAACATAATAATAAATAGGTATCACTGGAGATTCTTGGGTAATAAGATCCAGCCCTTGCTGCTGGTATGATTTATTATTAAACTCTCCGGCTTTTTTAATTAAAAAATCGTAATCACTATTCTCGTATAATGCTGTATTTTTGACTTGCCCTGACTTATACATATCTAAAAATGTCATTGGGCTATTATAATCCGCAATCCAGGCTCTTCTGATCACTTCGAACTTTCCTTGATGCATATTATCTAGCATTACTTTCCATTCTTGATTTTGCAAAGTGACATCAACGCCAAGGTTCTTTTTCCACATAGAACTCACTGCAATAGCAATTTTTTTATGCGATTCATGAGTATTATAGAGAAGGTTAAATTTCAGAGGGTTATCTTTGCCAAATCCTGCTTCATTCAGCAACTCTTTTGCTTTGGCAATACGCTGCTCCTGTGTCCACGAAGCATAATCTGGTTCTGTAAAATTCACCCCTCCGATATTTGGTGGCATAATCGTATATGCCGGTTTCTGTCCCTGCCTTAACACTTTATATGCAATAACTTCTCTATCTACGGCTAAGTTTAGTGCTTGTCTTACTTTAATATTATCAAATGGTGGTTTCTTGTTATTAAATTCGTAGAAATAGCTTCCAAGCTTAGGTGATATATTTATTTGGTCATTCATTGTTTTTTTCAATGATTCAAAAGATTCTAATGAAATTGATTTAGTGAAATGTATTTCTCCCGATAAGTAACGATTTAAAGCCCCCTTTTCCGAACCGGTAACAAGATAAGTGACTTTATCTATAATTGTATTTTTATCATCCCAATAATGAGAGTTTCTTATACCAATAACTCTTTCATTGACTCTCCAATCAGACAATTTAAAAGGTCCACTACCGATAAAATTTTCTGGTCTTGTCCATTTATCGCCATACTTTTTTATTGCCTTCTCATTAAGAGGGACCATAACAGAATGGGTTAATATCTGTAGGAAGTCGCCCTTTGGTCTTTCCAATTTGACTTCTATCGTCATATCATCCAGTGCCTTAATACCCAACTCTTCCCTTTTCTTTTTACCTCTGAGTACATCGTTAGCATTAATAATAGCCGCATCACCAAGATAGCTACCGTAAGGCGAAACAATATCTGGGGTAACTAAACGCCGCCAACTAAACACCACATCATGTGCTGTAATGGGTGTACCGTCTGACCACTTGATCCCTTTTCTTAAATGGAAAATCCATGTTTTATTATCTTCAGTTTCCCAACGCTCCGCCAATCTCGGTTCAATATTGCCTTGCCTGTTAGTAGAAACTAATCCGTCAAAAAAATCGTGAATGATATCAAATTCAGTATCGCTGGAAACTTTATGGACATCCAATGAGGCGGGTTCTGAAATATTATCACGCACAATTTCCTGTTTATCAGCTAATTGCATTCCCTCCGGGACAACCGCTGCATAAGATAGTGAGATATTCCCCCATATTAATGCAATGACACAAGTTAATAGTTTTATTTTTTTAATATTGGTGATTTTTATCATATTTTCACCCTCCATAATTGTATTTATTCTTATTTATCCAAATTAGAACTTTGATAACTTATCGATACCTATAATTATAGCCTGTTAAAACAGGCTATACCTATCGTCTTTCAAGTTGCCGCTTTGTTGGTTGCGCTCACTCACCCCGGTCACATAGTTATCTATGCTTCAGGGGATTAATGAAAGGCTCCTGCCTTTCACCGGAGGCCAGCCTTTGGCTGGGCAAATTCGTTCCCGACGAATTTGTCATTCCCTTGCCGTCGCGCTGCATCTTGAAATCCAATGGGTATATAATTTATTTTTAATGTTTAATAATATAGAGATCTTTTGTAGAAACATAATCCATTGGGCTTACATAGAACCCACCAACATACGGTTTAACCATGCGATTAATAACATAATGATAAACAGGGATCACTGGCATATCATTATTGAAAATATCCATCGATTTTTTATAATAAGCCGTGTCATTAGTTTCACCAGCTTTAATCACCATATGGTCAAAATGACTATTTTCATATAGCGGTATGTTATGGCTGCTTCCTGTCAGGAAAGTATCCAGGAAAGACATTGGGCTATTGTAATCTGCTGTCCATGCGTATCTGACAACATCAAATTTATTCTGGTGCATATTATCCAACATTACTTTCCACTCCTGGTTTTGTAAGTCGGCCTGAACACCAAGGTTCTTTTTCCACATGGAGGTGACGGCAATGGCAATTTTTTTATGTGATTCTCTCGTGTTATAAAGCAAATCAAATTTGAGGGGGGTTTTCTCGTTAAAACCTGCTTCATTCAAGAGTTCTTTGGCTTTTTTAATCCGCTGTGCTTGTGTCCATGAAGCATATTCTGGCGGGGTTAATGTGATCCCACCAATATTGGGCGGAAGAATACTGTAAGCGGGAAGTTGCCCCATTCCCAATATCTTTTCAGCAATCACTTCTCTATCAATGGCTAAACTTAATGCTTTTCTGACTCTGACATCATCAAATGGCGGTTTTTTGGTATTAAAGACGTAATAATAAGTGCTTAGCATCGGGTCAATATGAACCTGATTGCCCAACGTTTTCTTTAATGATGTAAAGGAGTCCAAAGGAATGGTAAAGGTAATATCAATTTCCCCTGCAAGATAACGGTTTAAGTCTGATTTTTCTGATACAAGGGCAAGATAAGTGACTTTATTGATTATTGTGTTTTCATTATCCCAATAATGAGTATTCCTGATACCTATCACGTTTTCATTCACTTTCCATTCAGATAATTTGAATGCCCCGCTGCCAACAAAATTATCAGGATGCGTCCATTTATCACCGTATTTTTGGACAACCTTTTCGCTAATAGGCACTAAAATCGGATGGGTTAACATCTGTAAGAAATAAGCCACTGGTTTATCCAGCTTTACTTCCAGAGTGGAATTATCCAGCGCTTTAACACCAAGTTCTTCTGCTTTTTTCTTACCTGACAATATGTCATTTGCATTAGTCACGTGGGCAGTGCCGAGATAGCTACCATAAGGCGATCCCATTTCTGGATCAAGCAATCGACGCCAGCTAAACACCACATCATGAGCAGTGATGGGGATGCCATCAGACCATTTTGCACCTTTTCTTATATGGAAGATCCACGTTTGGTTATCGCTGGTTTCCCAACGTTCCGCCAAACGGGGAATAATTTTACCTTTGTTATCGGTGTAGACCAAACCATCAAAAAAATCATGAATGATATTCAGTTCAACATTACTTTCTACTTTATGTACATCCAAAGAGGCGGGAAAAGAGCCATTATTACGTACAATCTCTTGTTTCTCAGCCAATTGCGTGCCCGGTGGAACAACGGCTGCATAAGATGGAATAATATTTATTAATAACATTCCTATCGAACAGGTAAGAATTTTAATTAATTTATTTTTCATTAAACCTGACATGATTTTTTTCATTTTTTGAACCTCCGTTAATTGATTTTTTGCTATTACATTACGCTACCATTTTATTTTAAATATGACTTGAATTAACTTTATTAAGTAATAAGAGCCTGCTTAAATAGGCTCTTATTACTAAAGATTAGTGTTTTATAATATAAAGATTTTTTGTCTTAATACCTCCCAGTGAATCAATCTCTACACCACCAACATAAGGTTTGATTAATTTAACCCGCATATAATAGTAGACTGGAATGGCAGGCATATCTTTATTAAGAATATCAATAGCCTGTTGATAATCGGCCGGATCATTAGTTTCATCAGCTTTTAAAGCCCATTTATCAAATTCCTCATTTTGATATCTCATATGATTATTCGTATTTCCTGAAGTGAAAATGTCTAAAAAGCTGGTCGTATTATTATAATCCGCATTCCATGCATATCTCGTCACTTCAAAGTCTCCTTGAGTCATACTCACATTCTGTGTCTTAGATTCCTGATTTTGTAAAATGACGTTCACATCCAAATTTTTTCTCCACGTCGAGCTGGCAGCAATGGCAATTTTTTTATGGGCATCAGAGGTGTTATACAGCAGGGTAAGCTTGAGGGGATTCTTTTCGTTAAAGCCCGCCTCATTCAGTAACTCTTTCGCTTTTGCAATACGTTGTTCTTGTGTCCATGAAGCAAATTCAGGATGTTTTAAATAAATCCCTCCGGTGCCAGGCGCTACCACATCATAGGCGGGCTTTTGACCATTACCCAATACCTTGTCAGTAATAATGTTTCTGTCCACGGCTAATGCCAGTGCTTGCCTGACCCGAACATCATTAAATGGCGGTTTTTGCGTATTGAACAGATAATAATAGACTCCAATAATGGGCCTGACATGGAGTTGATCGCCATATTTCTCTTTAATCAGAGGCAGGAATTCTGATGGCCCACCATTGGATATATCAATCTCACCTGTCAGATAACGGTTAAAATCAGCCTTATAATCTGACAATGGCAGATGAGTTATTTTATTAATGACGGTATTTTTATCATCCCAATAATGGGAATTTCTGACACCGACAATTTTTTCATTCACTATCCATTCAGAGAGTTTGAAAGGGCCATTACTGACAAAAAATTGTGGCTGCGTCCATTTAATACCGTGTTTTTTGACAACTTTTTCACTGACTGGAGACATGGACGGATGTGCCAACATTTGCAGAAAACCTGCTTTGGGCCTGTCAAGTGTAATTTCTATTGTTTCGTCATCCAGCGCTTTGACACCCAGCTCTTCCGGTTTTTTCTTACCTGATAGCACATCTTGTGCATTTACAATTTTAGCTTGAATAAGATAGCTACCGTAAGGAGAGATGGTGTCAGGCGTGACCAGCCGTCGGAAAGAGAAGACCACATCATGGGCTGTAACCGGTGTACCATCAGACCATTTAACTCCTTTTCTTAAATGGAAGACCCACGTTTTATTATCTTTGGTTTCCCAACGTTCAGCCAAAGCGGGGATAATATCCCCTTCATTATCCGTATCAATCAAACGTTCAAAAAAATCCTGTAAAATATCAAATTCGGAGCTAGATTCAGATTTATGTGGATCTAAAGAACCGGGTTCGGAAAAGTTATTGCGAGTTATTTCTTGCTTATCCGCTAATTGAACATTGGGGGGAATAACAGCAGCATAAGATAATGTTGTACTTCCCAGTATTAGACTGATAGAACAGGTTAATACTTTGGCAATTTTATTTTTTATTAGCCTTGCCATCGTTTTCTGCATATTAATCGTCTCCATAACTGTTTCTGTTATTTAAATAATCATTACATTTATCACTATCACCTTATAATCATCATCGGCATAAATATTACTTAATTAAATAATATCTTCTATTAATTAGCACTGTCTATAAAAATGAGTATGGGTTAAATATATAAGAGCAACGCATAATAATAATTATCGTTGCTCTTATAATCTGGATCAAACACCGTTACAGTATCTTTGATCTATTTATTTTAGCTACCGCGATCTGCGTTAACTTTTACCGTTGTCACATTATTTTGCACCGATATCAATAATCCGATCCTGTTTAGGATATTGAATTGGCGATTTTTCCGTGAAGTATTTAATTACGGCATCTACATCAGGTACGCTATATACCGGATCGGTGCCTTCTTTAAATACAGAGAAGCTACTGCCTCCCGTTGCCAGATATTCATTGGATGCTACGCGGTATTTCGCTTTCATATCAACAAGCTTACTATTGATTTTCATCGAGCTTGCAATCACGCGATTTCCCACAGGTTTGGTGCTATCCCATAAATATTGGAAGCTGTGTGATATCAACAAAACTTGCGGACGAGTACGATCCCATTGTTGTTCCAGTAGTCGTTTGATCTGCTCGCCAGTCAGTGTTTTGGTCACCATCATATTGGAAAAAGGCTGGACGGTATAAATCGCGTTATAAGTTACGTCTCCTGCATCCATCGGTGCGCGGATACCACCATTATTGACGAATGCTATCTCTGCTCCGCCATGCTCTTTGGCTGTAGTGGCATATAAATGCGCATCAGCGATCACTTTGCCCAGCGCAGATTCCCCGCTATTTGTGCTCTCTTTAGTCAGGTTGCTTTCCAGTTTACCGATAACGCGGTTTGCCAGCGGCGTAGCTATTTTTTCGTAGGATGACAGTAATTCACTGATTTTGGGATCTTTGACATATTTACGGTTATCAACCCAAATATTTTTAGCTTTGAAATCCACCACATCTTTTGTATTTTTATCCAATTTCAGATCCAATCGGGTCAGCAATGCACCATTGGATTCGGCAGAAGTCACTGATTTGCCGTTAATGACACAGTTATACGCCTGATGGGTATGACCGCTGATCACAAAATCCACCTCTTTATCCAGATGGCTGACGATCTCCAGTATTTTACCAGTCACGTCATTACAGGCGTTAACATCAATTTTCCCGCCGTCACGTTTCTGTGCTGCGCCTTCGTGGATCAAAACCCCTATCGCTTTCACGCCTTTTTTCTGCAATTCCGGCACCAGTGCGTTGATAGTTTTCACTTCGTTGGAGAAAGTCAGCCCCTCTGTGCCTTGCGGTGTCACAATGGCAGGAGTACCTTCCAGTGTCAGCCCGATAAAGGCAACCGGAACACCGTCAAATTCTTTGATAACGTATTCAGGGAACAGTGTTTTTCCTGTTGCGTTGACTGTGACATTGGCAGACAGATATTGGAAATCCGCCCCCTTAAACGGTTTTGGTCCCTGACAGCCTGTCACCGGATGACAACCGCCATTCTGCTTACGCAACAGCTCATCCTTGCCTTTGTCGAATTCATGGTTACCGACGGAAGTCGCGTCCAGTCCGGCAAGAGATAAGGCTTCGATACTGGGTTCATCATGGAACATGGAAGAAAGCAACGGGCTGGCACCGATCATATCCCCTGCCGCAACAACAACGTTGTTCGGGTTCTCTTGTTTCAGCTCTTTAATCAAAGTTGCCAGATGCTCAATGCCGCCCGGCTGGTCAGGGCCGGGGGATTTCAATGCTCCATGAAAATCATTCAGGCCCAGAACCCGGACATCCACGATATTTTCTGGATCATGGACGGGTTTGGTTGCACATCCCACTAACAATGCTGCGCCAATCGCAATCGGAAGTAATTTATATTTATAATTCATTTTGCTATCTCTTATGTTCAGGCTTCGGACAATCAATCACTTCAAAATTCTTGCTATAGCAGATATAGAATTCGTCACGACTAATCTGAATATGTCTACCTTTCAATACAGGATTATATTCTTGCAGGAATTGGATCAGTTCTTCATTGGAAGGACGGCCTTCCGGCAGAACTAATTTGTTGAAAAGTTCCTGCTGTTTGCTGAAATAGTTTTTAGCAGTATCAAAGGCACAAACACCATGCTTTTCCCATTCCGCTTGCAGCAAATCTATGCCGGGAGAAGTGCATAGGTAAGGTTTGATGGTTTGGTAATCCAGTGCTGGCAAATCACCTTTGCACAAACGCGGGTGTTTTCGGATATCTGACCAGTCGCGGCACTCTTCCATGGATTTCCCATCACAGGTTTCCGCCCATAAGCCATGCAGTATCCAGCCAAATTTATTATCAGAGAAACATTGCAGTCTGAATTTTTCATATTCACTCTGCGCTTTATCTTTCTGATTCTCGTGTTCCAGGCGTTTTATTTTGTTTCTTTTGTAATCACAAAATGCAGGGGAATAGTTAACTGCCAACTTAAAATAATCCGTTGCAGACTGATCGTTCTGACCATAATGATCAGTTTTGGCATCATAATCGTAATTGACCGTTGGCTGTTCTGGCACTACACAGGCAGCACCTCCTACCAGATTGGTTTGTGCTCGCAAGGGTTCACTGCTTTCAGGCGAAGTGGCACATCCCGCTGACACCAATGCCAAAACGAATGGTAACAGCTTTAGAAAAAAAACAGATTTTAGAAGATACATAGAATCAATCCATCATCAGATAAACAATCTGCCTGCCCCCGATAAGACCGGAAACAGGCATCAGGACAGCTAAGGTTTATTTTTTCTCTGTCAGATCAATTTGATATATTGCAAAACCGATATCATCATTTTTCAGGTATTTCACTGGATATTGAGCGTGTTCTTTAATAAATTTCGCCGCTTTTTCTGATGGTGAAGTTTCAAAGCGGACATCCAGTTTTTTATCAGTCTTGATTGGCAGGAATGACCAGTTTTTTTCAGCCTGTGTTGATACTACGCCTTTCTCTTTGGTGACTCTGGAAATGTAAGAAGCCAGGATGGTACGGTTCTCATCCGGTGAAGCGAATGCGATGTGATTTTCACCTGTTCCCGCGAATTTACCACCGTAACCACGGTAGTTATTGGTGGCTACCAGGAATGTAGCTTCCGGATCAATCGGCTTGCCCTGATAGGTCACGCCTTTGATGCGATTCGCACCTTTATTGGTAAGCTGGCAATCAGTGTCATATTTTGCCGGCTGGGTCAGGTCTACCTTATAGTTAACACCAGTAATGGTGTCGAAATTATAAGTACGGAAACCATCCCAATTCAGCAATTCCTGTGGCTTGGTGGAATTTGGATCGATTTGGTTAAACATGCCCGCAGAGCATTCCAGCCATTCAACAACATCTGCACCTGTTGCTTTAACAACCACCAGCGTATTTGGATAGAGATACAGATCCGCCGCGTTACGAAAAGTCAGATCCCCTTTTTCCACTTCCACAAAATCAGCCGGTGCATTTTTGCGCCCGCCTGCTTTGAAAGGTGCCGCCGCCGCCAGAACAGGAATTCCGTCCAGATTTGGATCTCCCTGAATAAAGCGTTTGGTGTAATCCACTTGAGCATCATTGACGATCTGAACAGTGGGATCGCTTTGGATCAGTGCCAGATAGCTGTACATGTTGGCAGAGGCTTTACCTATAAATTTACCCACGAAATCCCGGGTTGCCTGATGAT
Source organism: Xenorhabdus sp. XBWT (assembly GCF_059072735.1). Taxonomy (NCBI): domain Bacteria; kingdom Pseudomonadati; phylum Pseudomonadota; class Gammaproteobacteria; order Enterobacterales; family Morganellaceae; genus Xenorhabdus; species Xenorhabdus sp. XBWT. The sequence goes on along the minus strand of NZ_CM180990.1, from coordinate 3,735,884 downwards.
CTTTTTCGATGATGGAAGCCAGTTTGCTATCGCGCTCAACCAAGGCTTTTTTCTGTATTTTGTCAAAGATAGGGCGGGCTTCTGCTTTGGCCGATTCAACTTTCCATTGGCCACTGTCATTATTGATAACCATATCAACAACACCCAGATGGTCGCCCCACTGACCCGGCATCACGGCAGGAATACCGTTGATCGTTCCGTTGGCAACATCAACGCCCTTGACCTCTGCATATTCTTTGCTTGGGAACACGCCATGGGCATGACCAAACATAATGGCATTGATGCCCGGTACTTCACTCAGATAATAAACAGAGTTTTCTGCCATCGCTTTATAAGGTTCTTGGGAAAAACCGGAATGCGGAATAGCAATAATCAGGTCAGCGCCCTCTTTTTTCATTTGAGGCACGAATTTTTTTGCTGTTTCAGTAATGTCGTCAACAGTGACTTTGCCATCCAGATTAGCTTTGTCCCAGATGCTTATCTGTGGCGGAACAAAACCGATATAGCCAATTTTGATAGTATGCTCTTTGCCATCGCGGCTTTTTACCGGAGTATCAACGATAATATAAGGAGTGAAGTAGTTTTTGCCGGTTTTGGCATCCATGATATTGGCGTTGATATAAGGGAATTCGGCACCGGCAATGGCCTGTTTCAGGTAATCCAGACCAAAGTTGAATTCATGGTTACCAAAGTTGCCTACGGTGTATCCCATGGTGTTCATCAATTGGTGGGCAGGATGAACATCCCCTTGTTTCAGGCCTTTTGCCGCCATGTAATCTGCCAGTGGGCTACCCTGAATCAAGTCACCGTTATCAACCAGAATCGCATTGGTTGCTTCTGCTTTCGCCGCGTTGATTAAGTCCGCGGCACGAACCAGACCAAATTGCTCAGTGGATTTATCTTTAAAGTAATCGAAATCCATCAGATTGCTGTGAATATCTGAGGTTTCCATTACCCGCAGATCAACTGTCGCCGCATTCACATTAAATGCCACCAACATGGACAATGTTGATACTCTCAACACATTCTTCATCATGCTATGCCCTTTTATAGAATGATTATGGGAGAATCCCCAGTGAGATTCTCCCTATGGAATTTTGCTTAATTAAAAAGACAAACGGACTCCTGTTCCCAAAATGGTTTGTTTTTTATCTTTGTATACCGGATTGTCACTACGGGCATCATCATATGCCATTTCAATAAACAGAATCAGGTTATTGCTCTTAGAAACTGCAAAACGTTTGTCTAAACCAACCGTGTAAGTTTGTTTTTGATAGTTAAATGTATTGGCGTCACCATCGCGCAGGTAATATCCCGCATACATACCACTGCCAATTTTATCCCAATGCCACTTTACACCCAGACCGTAAAGGTTGGCTTTCCAGTCACCTTTGACAGATTTGCTCTGTAGCTTTGTATCACTTTCTTCTTGATACACTAATCCTGAATTTTCAGAACGAGCCAGACCATAATCCAAGCCAATGGAAAATTCACGTCCAGGGAAATAATATTCAACACCGAAAGCCAGCAAACTATCTTTGGGTGAAGCCAATCCCGCATCGACGGTACTTTTTTCTTTACTTCCGTCTGATTTTGAACTCTCTCCTGTTGCCTGAGAATAACCAGCATTGGCTACTAAGCCGAAATCTGATTTATAAAAACCGACCACCGAATAAGCGTTGCGAATATCACCGTGATTGCGTTCGTTATCAGAGCCTGATTTACCGCTGTAGGTTGCAGCGAGATGAAAACCTTTATAACTGTTAGTTTGGAAGAAAATAGTTTGAGGTAAGCGAGTGAGGAAGTTATTTCTCCCAACACCGTTTTTGCTATAACCTGTAGAACTACTCAATACATCGCCAAAATAAAATACTCCGGTATTGCCATAGCCGTAGCTGGATTTTTTTACCCAGTCGATAGGAATATAAGTACGACCGACTCTCACTTCACCAACGTCACGATGAGAAGCGCCGATATAACCGACACGGTTATACATTTCAAAGCCCGTCTTATTATTTTCACTATTGGATTTTTGGGTATCAGAACCCCATTCCATTCTGCCGAAGACTTTAATGTCTTTGGTCAGCTCATGGTTAGCGTTAACGCCGATACGACTACCATCATCTTTAATACGAATATCACGATCGCCGCTGGTTACCGTTGTTTTCATACGGAGTTCCCCAGTCAGATCTACCTTCGTTCCCTTGTCATTATACACAGTAACTGCATTGGCACTACCAGATATAACCAGCAATCCAATTAAAGCGGCTAACGGCTTTATGCTTCCCATAAATAAGACACTCACAAAATATTAAATTTAATAATTTGATTTTCTTTTAGGCAAAAAACCTCCCTATCGCAGAACAGGCTGCAATATATTCAGGGCAATAGATACCCGTCACGATTTTTCGCAAAAAGAAAATCGCTCAAAAAAATGACAAATTCTGAATACTATTTGAAACTATCTTTTTCTTTATTACAGCTTCCCGTTGAGAGTTTTATCAACACAAGGATGACGTCAATAATCAAAATGAGATGTAACAAGGTTTCGTTTTATTTTTAACCAATAAAGCGCTTGAAGAATTAAATTTAATCCCTTATATACGCTGACTCAGTTTATTCCACCTATTAATAATAACCTAAAAAAACCGTATTTTTCGTGAAGAAATCCACATTAACAAAAATATAGAGATTAATTATTACAATATTATGTGATTTTTATCACACAACATTACCGCAATCGTTTTTATCACGCATATATTGATAAAAAACAGATAAAAGTATTTGTTTTTCATGTCATTAAAAACAATTTGATTCAGCAGATTTTTATCATTTATTATTTTATTTAATAATTGCTTTTTTATCATCGAAATTATTAATAATTTTAAAGTTAGATATAACTCTTCACATGTCAATAAGTAAATATATTTTCCGTTATCTATAAAGTCTCCATTATAAATATGATGCATTGATTGATTTATTATTCTCATTATTATACGTAACATGGGAAGTTAATTAATGGTTAAGGTTAAAAATCTCACTTAAGTTAACCTTTAATAAAAATTTTACTTTTTCACAGAGAGGAAAAGTAAGCATTTATGTCCAGAATATCTGCAACAGTACAGATTTACAGAGAGAGGCTTTTATTATGATTATTCATATTTCAAGTTGCGGTTTGGTCGACCCTTTTTCACTCTGCCCACAACTTGAAATCTATTGAGGATATCGAATTCGGATAATTTTAACCGATTCCTATTAGCACTGACAGGAATACGCGGCTATTCCTGAGGCCACAACCAAGCGGCACCACGCACACCACTGGAATCACCATGCACAGCTTTTCTGATCGGGGTTGCACACTCTCCGCCAAAAACCCACTCTTTCACTAGCTCCGGCAACGTTTGGTAAAGACGAACAACGTTACTCATTCCGCCGCCCAGTACAATCACATCTGGGTCCAGTAAGTTGATCACTTGTGCCAAAGCTCTTGCCAAGCGTCTTTCATAACGACACATTGCTAATTCTGCAAATTCATCTTCCTGTGCCAAAGCTTCCATAATTTCTTGCCCTTTTTTCTTGACACCACTCAAGCGGAAGTAGTCGGTCATGAATCCGGTTCCCGATACAAATGTTTCGGTACATCCCTGCTTACCACAGAAACAGGGGACTTCAGCCTGATATGCCCGATCTTCCTCATCCATCCACGGCAACGGATTATGCCCCCATTCGCCAGCCAGACCATTGCCACCCGCGTGTGCGCTGCCATTAAATGCAATCCCGGAGCCACAACCCGTGCCAATAATAACAGCAAATACCACCGGCATTCCGGCTCCTGCGCCGTCAGTGGCTTCTGACACCGCCAGACAATTCGCATCATTGGCGATACGTACTTCTCGTCCCAGCAAAGCAGCAATATCTTTATCCAATACCTGACCATTCATCCAGACTGAATTGGCGTTTTTTACTTTTCCCGTAAAAGGTGAAATCGCACCCGGTATACCAATTCCGACGGTTCCTTGCTGTCCTGTTGCCTGTTCTGCATCAGTGATCAACCCAACAATCGCGGCCAATGTTTTCTGATAATCATTACGGGGGGTAGCCACCCGCTTACGAAACAATTCTTCACCCTGATCGCCTAACGCAATCACCTCAATCTTAGTTCCACCGAGATCAATACCTATACGCATAACTTACCTTTTCTATTTAAAGCCTAATGAGGCCGGCTCTTAGTGTGATGATGCTTTTTTATTATATGAAAATAAGGAAGTTATTATATGAAACTGATGAAGTTCTAGGGCTTCGTCACATGATTCGTTATTATGCACCCTTATGTTTTAAGATGACCTTTGTCACGATGCGCAATAATATAGGGTAACTGCATGTTATGGTTCAAAAATTTAATGATTTACCGTTTAAACCGAGAGATTTCTCTTTCTGCGGATGAACTGGAAAAACAATTAAGCCCATTGGCATTCACCCCGTGCGGTAGTCAAGATATGATGAAAACGGGTTGGGTTTCCCCAATGGGTTCCCACGGTGAAGCGTTGACTCATGCTTCCGGCAATCAGATCTTAATCTGCGCTCGAAAAGAAGAAAAAATGCTGCCTTCCCCTGTAATTAAGCAGGAATTACAGTCTAAAATAACCCGCCTGGAAGGCGAACAGCACCGTAAGCTGAAAAAAACAGAAAAAGATTCTCTGAAAGATGAAGTGATCCATACCTTGCTGCCAAGGGCATTCAGCCGTTTCAGCCAGACCTATATCTGGATCGATATCGTTAACAATCTGATTATCGTAGATGCCGCAAGTGCAAAGCGTGCTGAAGACAATCTGGCATTGCTGAGAAAAACGCTGGGATCATTGCCGGTCGTTCCCCTGACATTTACCGATCCTATTGAACTGACTTTAACTGAATGGGTGCGTTCCGGTCATTTGCCTGCGGGTTATGCCCTGATGGATGAAGCTGAGCTAAAAGCCATTCTGGAAGAAGGTGGAGTCATCCGCTGCAAGAAACAAGAATTAGTATCAGATGAAATTGCGACACACATTGAATCCGGCAAATACGTCACCAAACTGGCATTGGATTGGGAAGAACGCATTCAGTTTATGCTGTCAGATGATGGTTCTCTCAAACGGATCAAGTTCAGCGAAACCTTACGTGACCAAAACGATGATATCGATCGTGAAGATGTCGCCCAACGGTTCGATGCCGATTTTACCTTGATGACAGGTGAATTAACTGCACTTATTAAAAACACCATTGATGCGCTGGGTGGTGAAGCGGAAAGATAATAACTGACGAACTGCCTACAACGGTCATATCCATTGAGGCAGTTCGACGAAATAACTCTCGCTGTTTTTCAGTTGCCTGTTTTCAACAGCCCTGCCATCTCAATTAGAAGCGGTAAACCAAACCAACACCGAAGACATCATCAGTACTGATATTAGCCTTTTTGGTGAAATCATTGTCTTTCAACAAATTGAATTGGTATTCAGCATAAGTGCCCATATTTTTATTGAAATCATAGGAGGCACCGATTGAAACATACTTCACCAAATCTTCCGAACCCTTGTCTGTCAGTATTATCTTGTCAGCCAAGTCCTTGCCCAGATCTTTACCCTTGGAATAGACAAAAGCAACGGATGGGCGCAAACCAAAATTAAACTGGTATTGCGCAGTCAGCTCGATGTTTTGGGTTTTATTGGCAAACATGGTGTGATTGTCTACAGAACTGCCAAATCTGGTTAAGTTACGGGTTTCACCGTACATAGCCGCCAGATAAACATTGTTCCGGTCATATTTGGTAGAGACGATCCATGCTTCCGCTTTGTTCCCTTTAGCCAGAGGCTTAGCGTTATCAGCACCCAGTTTTTGTGCTGAAGTACGGTTAGAATTGCCATAGGAAGCACCAATACTGATACCATTACCAAGCTCATAAGAGCTGGAAAGACCAAAACCATCCCCGTTCTGTCTTGAAACATCACTACGGCTATTTCTTGTTCCGTTATCATTCCTTGCTTGATACTGCAAAGCAAATTTAAAACCATCTACCAAGCCGAAAAAGTCTGAATTACGGTATGTTAACAAGCCTGTCGAACGCCCCATCATAAAGTTATCCGTCGCAGCCATAGAATCCCCACCAAACACAGGCAACGCATCCGTCCATGAGTTGGCATCATAAACCACCCCCATATTACGTCCATAATCCAGTGAACCGAATTTGCTGTATGTCAGGCCAGCGAAAGCATAACGGGTTCTGGTATTTTTACCGCTTTCCGTTTCCACGCCATTCGCTCCCATATTGAATTCCCAGCGTCCGTAACCGGATAATTTATCCGTAATTTGGCTTGTACCTCTGATACCTATACGACCGACAGAACCATCACCATCCTGTGATTTTGCCTTGGAGAATGTTCTCTGGACATCTGCCTTTCCATATAAATCAATCTTATTACCATCCTTATTATAAATTTCAGCGGCATTTGCTGCCCCAGTAATGAGAAGTACCGGAAGTGCCATTGCTATTGCGTTGTGTCTTATCATTATCGTGTCCTCATTGGTATTGTTATTTTCGCCACCGCTAAAAAACGCACATCCCAAGAAAAAATTTTCTGGAATAAAGAATCAGGGGAGCGGAATGTTTTACACGTTTCGTTATTTAAATGTTAAATTTGTAACGAACATTGAAGATACTAAGATTTAATGAAACTTTTTGCTAACAAAACTTGGCAAAAAATGCCGTCCTGTGAAGAATGTCACATCATAAAGAGACGCTAAATAACTATATATCATTAACTATCTTAATTAGTTATTTAAAACAGTAAGTTAAAATGTTTAAATAAAATAATAAAAATTCTTATTCATATAATAAATGGAGTATTTCTACGTTAATTTATAATTTTTACTCTATTTATAATGGACTGAGTAATAATAATTAATTGATATTGTTGACAAGCACCTTTAAGTTCTGTATTTGATGAAACGTGATTTAGTTCTTCCATTTAATTTAAATAAATAAGTTATGTTTCTTAATGGAATCACGCCAGTGCCGTACAAATATTAACAACTTATAAGGTGCTAAAATGGCAGAAAATCCTTCACGTCCACGAGGCCGTCCCACAATTCCAGAACAGGAAATATGGCATAAAATTCATGAAGTCACACTTTCACTCCTTATTAATCAAGGCTATAACAAAACAACCATGGATGTAGTTGCTACGAAATCCGGTATTGCCAAAAAAACACTCTACCGTTTTGTCAAAAATCGAGAAGATCTGATTAAGAAAATTGTCATGCGCTGGACGGATAATTTCATTCCTGTCTTTAAGAGAAAAGCAAATAATTCCCGGCAAGTTCTCAATCTATTGAAATTATATTTAGCTGAAATAGCTGATAAATCATTATCTATCGATGCCGTAGGCTTATTTAAATTATTACAATCCGACTTTCCTCACCGTGAAACATTTTTAGATAAATATCAGCAAAGTGGTATAAAAAGGAGTCATAATATTCTGGCTAATTGGCTTGAACTCCAATATCAACAAGGATTTCTGAAAAAAATGGATTTTTATATCATCAGTGAATTGGTGATTTCGATGGTTATTTCAGAACCACTCAGGCAAATGGCATTGGGCATCCTTCCTCCCCTGCCAGAAACGGATATCACGCCACGTATTCGTGCAGCTCTTACATTACTGGAACACGGGATTGTAGAGAAATAGTCATTATTTTACAGCAAATTTAATTTAATCTCGGCGCTGAAATACAACAATATCAGCGCCTTCTCTACGGCTTTTTCATTGGATAAAAAATAAATCTATTATTTCAACATATTGTACTGAGATGCCAAGTTATCCAAGAAATCCAATTGACCGTTTACCAAGCTGATCAGATCATGTTGATTGATTTCATTGTCAAGCAATTTATACAGTTGATTAGCGAACTCAGTCCATGCCTGTTCTATTTTCACTGCTTCAGAAAGCAAAATAGTGCGTTCTACATCGATTTGCATCACATCTCTTATACCAGAAAGACGTAGATCAAGTTCCCGCATTTTAGTTTTCACCACGTCAGTCTCTTTTACCAATTGATCAATTTGGTCGCTCAATTTCATTCTGGCATTAGCCAAATCGATATATTTCAATCCTTCAGAGACTTTACCCAAAATTTTTCTGGCTATCTCAGCACCTTGTTTAATTGCCTGTTTGATAGCTTCTTTTTTAGGCTGGGTGAAATCCAGACCATCAATATCTTCAGCGCTGGGGATAAAATCTTTAAACATGTCCGCAATATTATTCTCTCGAATAACATCCTGACTTTCGATAATTTTAGCCCGATCAGCATCCAGTTTATTTTTCTTTTCTATTTTTTCATCGATATCAGTTTGCAACTCTGTCTTTTGTAATTCCGTTTGCGTAAGAAGATCTTGCAGACGCTCTGTAATCACCATATTGCTAATATCGCTGATTTTGTTTGTCAGTTTATTGGCTCTGTCAGTGAAATTGACAATAACATTATTAATATCTTTTGATAAACTCTGGATTAAATTATTGCGTTCTAGTATTAAAGCCTGACGATCATCTTCACTCAGAGAGGGATCAGACAGTGCAGCATCAATTTCAGTAATAGTTTGGAATGCAGTATCAGAAGTCAGTTGCTTGAGTGTCGGAGTCAACTGTGCCAGAGAATCGCGTACCATTTCATCAAATTCACGGCTATAAAGGCTGATTCGTTTGACTTTATCACCAATAATTTCAATACCTGAAGTTTGTCGCTGTGCCAAAAGCCAAATTGTATTTACCGCATGATTCATGGCTTTAATATCCGGATACATGTTTTCTTTTGGTAAGGTAATATTTTCAGACATTTTCTGTTCCTTTCTTATTTATAAGTTATTTAAAGAATAAATTAGCTATAGAGTTTTCTGTATTCCGCCAATGCTTCATCGAAAGTTTCAATTAATCGGGCGGCTGAGCCTTGAACGTCTCTCCAAGGATTAATAACTTGCTTAAATGTTAAAACAAAAGAAGTCAGCTTCAGTGCATCATTAATATCGTCGAATTTCTCTTTGGAAGCCGTAATTTGCATTAGCATCATGTTCCACATGAAATCTAAGTGATTTAAGGCCTCTTCTGCATCCAGCATACTGGTGTTAATGCCAGAAAAATTTAGGGACAGGTTTTGAATTGAAGTTTGTAATGCACTTTTACCTTTAACTTGATCTTGTAACTCTTTGACTTCATCAATCAGCTTATTTTTCTGTTTCCGCGCTTTTTCTGCCTTGTCACCAAAGATCCCGCCGGTAATCGCCCAGCCAATCAGACCACCCGCCATTCCGGAAAATGCCAAGCCCACATATTTATCGTAGTCCTTTTGAAGTTGATCAATCTCTTTGTTTTTCTCATCGATCTTATCTTGCAGATCTTTGATAGTGATAGAGAGATTATTTTCGTCCATAAGTTTTTTCTTACTCTTGACCTGTGGCTGCAACCCCTGAGCAATTGTACCGTCCGATAATTCACCGCCAATCAGTTTAAGTTTAAAGTCAGATACCACAGTTTTTACCTCTTGGGTATTTTCCTGCTGTTTTTTAATATCTTTCTTCATACTTTCGAGGATATTCCCCAATTCAACTGCTATCTCTTTATCATCATTGGTATATTTTATTTCAGCCAATTGCTTATCAGTTAAATCACCTAATTTCGCCTTTACACGTTCAATAATCGGCATCTGGTCAATAATACTGATTATTTCATCTCCCGTTAGGGTAATTTGTTCTCCTGCATTTTCCAGATCGATACTCTGTTGCTGAACCTTACTTTCCACACTACTCCAGCTAAGAGCATGGTCGTGAATTTCTTTAAACAAAGATGTCATCTTTGCAGGTTTTAAACCATCAATATCAATATCGTTATAACCGATATATTCTTTTACCCCTTCCAAAGTAAAAGGAAGCTCTAAACCATATTTAACATATAATTTAATGTTAATGAGATCTCCTTTAGTAAAGATCCCTCCCGGGCGGGCGACTCCTTCTGCTTGGCTGGTCAACATTTTTAAAGTGACTGCGGGAACTTCTGATACAGGAATCTGTTTTTCTGCTACAGCTTGATTTAATGACATATAGTTCTCCATTAGTGTTGATGACCTGATTTTAATTTAATATAACTTCGGCTCTTATCACCTGAGAATACTTTTATTTTAATACACTTAAAATATGAATAATTACATTTCTGTTGGCATAAATGATAATGATTTGTCTATAAATGAACTTTAATTTAATTATATTATTTGTTTTGTTTTTATTATTAACGCATATCGACACAAGTGAAATTAAATTTACTTTTCGCTTATTAATTTTATAGTAAGAATCACTTTTAATTTCACCATTAATATTTATTGTAAAAATAACATATTTGTTCAACGTAAATGATAAAAACATATTATTATATGTATTTTTATCTTTAAATTTGTTGTTTTTCTGATTTCGATGTGATTTTTAAATTTATTCGCCATATTATTTATAAGATGGTTTATATTAATTATATCCAATGAATATTGAGAAAAAAAGTTTTGCGAATGGGTATATAACTCATGAAAGACAGGAAATTTAGGATATCAAACTGCCCGATTTAGCTATTCGGGCAATTTGATTTATCAGATAATCAACTCAGTAACTAATGAGAAGATAATTAATATAGTTATTGAGCGGCAACAGCTTCCATTCCTACCAATCCAATTTTGAGGTAACCCGCTTTACGCAGGGAGTCCATCACACTCATCAAAGTTTCATAATCCACGGTTTTATCTGCCTGAAAGAAGATCGTGGTGTCTTTGTTGGATTGTGTAGTCTGATCCAATACTGAAGATAAGCTATCGCGATCAATCTGCTTATCACCGACATAAAGCTGATGATCCGCTTTCACGGTCAGGAATACGGGTTTTTCTGGTCTTGGTTGTGGTTTAGCTGATGATGCAGGCAAATCGACTTTAATATCTACCGTTGCCAGAGGTGCCGCTACCATGAAAATAATCAGCAGCACCAACATCACGTCAATAAATGGCGTGACGTTAATTTCATGCAGTTCACCGCTATCGTCCAAATCTTCATTAAGACGCATTGCCATAATTTCTTACCTTGCTTCTGTTTTTTCAGCTTTACTGTCAGCCAGATCAAGATCACGCCCCAGCAACAAGATTGCCTGAGCAGCCATGTCTCCTACTTGCCCACGGTATGATGAAATGACTCGGGCAAAGATGTTATAAATCACTACCGCAGGGATTGCAGCCACCAAGCCCAGAGCTGTTGCCAGCAATGCTTCTGCAATACCCGGTGCAACTACAGCCAGATTTGTGGTTTGTGAATGTGCAATACCAATAAAGCTGTTCATGATCCCCCAAACTGTCCCGAACAGACCCACAAATGGGGAAATTGCACCGATGGTTGCCAGATAGCCATTACCACGCCCCATATGGCGGCTAATGGTAGCAACTGCGCGCTCCATACGAAATGAAGTACGTTCTTTGATGCCTTCCTTATCAGTACTTTCAGCAGACAGGACACGTTCTGACTGTGCTTCATTCAACAGCAGGCGGCTGATGCTCTGCTTGCCAAAATCTGTGGCAATTTTTGTTGCCGCATCCAAATTAGCGACATCAGCCAAGGCCAGTTGTTCTTTGCGCAAACGGCGGCGAGCCATTGACAATTCAATCCCTTTGGAGAAAAACAGCGCCCATGTGATGATAGAAGCAATCACTAAGCCTACCATGACGCTTTTTACTACTGCGTCCGCATTCTGGTACATACCCCAAACAGACAAATCTGTTGCAAAACCACTGGACGTGTTTTCAATCGGTGGAATGACAGTTTCGGTTACTGTGGTTTCGGCCGTCACACTTTCGGCCGCGTTACCTTCTGCCCCGTTACTTTCTGCCGCATTACCCTCTACAGTTTGTGTGCCTGTGCTTGGTGGTACATCCGTTTTCTGATCGTTAGCGGACGATTGCGCAGTTGCCGGAGCGGCTACCTGAGCAGCAGCAACCTGATTTTCTGGCGCAGCAGCCGATGTTGACGGTGCCGTATCAGCCCATGCTGAACTTGTTAATCCGAGTGCCAATAGAATAGAAGCTGTCAAATTACGCATCAGTTAGCCTTACTCTCTTTCTTATAGATTCTGTTACTTAGCAATGAATAGCGTTTACTCATCTTGCTAATCCTAATATGACCTGAGCCATGCCTCTTACCACAGTGCTTGTTACCCACTGTGCTTCTTAACCGTTTTAGGGGAAAAGTCCGCCGCAAATGATATCAGACATTGAGCGATTTGATAGTAATTATCATTACTATTTAATGAAAAAGTTCCAATTAACGTTATACTTTCGCTAGTCTCTTCTGGTTTCCCTTCAGCGGAACACTGTGAATTTTCCTCAAGTTGCCCGAATCTCTTTGGCAAATCTGTCTTAAATCTTTTAACTTGCTAATCATTTACTTGAACAAGTTTTATTTAGTCTCCGGGCAATAAACAAAAAAATCAATTAAGGGGTGGGATGCCATGACTGAAAAAAAACTGGAAACCTTATTGGTCAATGCAGGAAGAGAAAAGAAATATACGCAAGGTGCCGTTAATACCATAATTCAACGTACATCATCTGTCATTTTCAATACCGTTGAAGATATGCATCATGCTTTGAATAACCACCATAAAAATACATTAGTCTATGGTCGCCGTGGAACAATGACGCATTTTGCCTTTCGGGATGCGATGACCGAGCTTGAAGGCGGCGCGGGTTGCGCACTTTATCCTTCCGGTACGGCCGCCATTACTAATTCTATCCTGTCTTTCGTAAAGACAGGCGATCATGTTCTGGTAACAGGCAATGCATATGAGCCAACACAGCTTTTTTGCAATAAAGTTCTGCAAAAAATGGGAGTTTCCACTGATTATTTTGATCCGATGATCGGTGAAGGTATCGCTTCGCTTATTAAGCCAAATACTACCGTGCTCTTTCTTGAATCACCCGGTTCACTGACAATGGAAGTACAAGATGTTCCCGCCATTGTACGAGCCGCCCGTCAGGTCAATCCTGAGATTGTTATTATGATTGATAATACATGGGCGGTCGGCATTCTGTTTAAAGCTCTGGAGTTTGGTGTCGATATTTCCATTCAATCTGCCACAAAATATATCATTGGTCACTCCGACGGAATGCTGGGAACAGCAGTTGCTAATGCGCGATGTTGGGAACAACTCAGAGAGAGATCTTATCTGATGGGGCAAGTTGCTGATCCTGATACCGTTTATATGGCAACCCGTGGATTACATACGCTGGCTGCTCGCCTCAAGCAACATGAAGAAAACAGCATTAAAGTTGCCAAGTGGCTCGCACAACAGCCGGAAGTTGCTGAGGTGAATCACCCCGCCCTGCCTTCTTGCCCGGGACATATTTACTTTAAGCGCGATTTCACCGGTGCTTGCGGGTTATTTTCTTTTTTCCTGAATACCCAGCTTACCCCTGAACAAGTTTCTGATTATCTGGATAACATGAAGCATTTCAAAATGGCGTATTCATGGGGAGGGTTTGAGTCATTGATTTTAGAAGTCCACCCCAAAGCGCTCAGAGCACTGCACCAGTATGATTTATCGAAAAAAACCGGCACGTTGATCCGCCTTCATATAGGATTGGAAAATCTGCAAGACTTGATCGATGATCTGGAAGCAGGTTTTGTTCGCCTGAAAGGCCGTTAAATTTCAGACAAAGTGATTCACTAAAACCGTGGTTGTCTTTCTTTCTATTACAGACAACTGCGGTTTTCCATATGCTGAATCAAATCAATCCCCATCTCCTCATTTTGCGGTACACTGAGCTGGATCCATTTTGTTAACTAGTTTACTCGCAAATTTACAGGATAAATGATGGAAATGTTAAGCGAGATCGTGCATGCACTCTGGCATCATGATTTTAACCAACTTGCCAACCCCGATATTATTTGGGTGATTTATGGTGTCCTCTTTTTCACACTGGTACTGGAAAACGGGTTGTTACCCGCCGCCTTTTTACCTGGTGATACTCTGCTGGTTCTTTCTGGTGCCTTGATAGCTAAAGGCGTCATGAGCTTTATTCCCACACTTGTCCTACTCACCATCGCTGCCAGTCTGGGTTCTTGGTTGGGATATTTGCAGGGTCGCTGGCTCGGGAATACTCATCTTGTCAAGAACTGGCTGGCCCAACTTCCGCTACAATATCGCCAACGAGCCAATCAACTCTTCGCCAAACATGGCCTGTCCGCTTTGCTCATAGGACGTTTTTTAGCTTTTATTCGCACTCTCCTGCCAACCTTTGCCGGTATTTCTGGTCTAAATAATAAACGCTTTCAATTTTTTAACTGGTTAAGTGGTTTTTTATGGGTCATTATTGTTGTCGGCTTTGGCTATATCTTGAATCAGATTCCTTTCGTCAAAGCACATCAAGATCTGGTCATGAATATTTTGATGATTTTACCTGTTATTCTGCTGCTCAGTGGGCTGTCCGCTTCTCTATTGATGTACTGGCGTCACAAGAAAACATCATCAAAAAAAGGTCAGTAAATATACTTGCCGTGTTAACTTTCTTATAAGAAGCATACTTCTATTTATTAACCAAAAATAATCAATATTAACCAAAAAGATCAAACAATCCGGGTCCATTCCAACAAGCACTATTGCAGTCAATAGTTTGAATAATGACAAAATTTATATACTGTGTAACTTTTGCCGGGCGGAATGGACTACTCCAACAATGAAGCATTACAAATAAAATAATGGTATATTTACTATTATAGTCAAAGAGTTACATGATTACTGTTAGTGAGGGCGTTATCATTATGCAAAACTTTACACTACACCCACCCACCGAATGATGTTTTAGAGACCGGGGTTGCGCAGGGTTCTGAAGAAGAACGAATTAACAAAACTATCCATGCCACTCGTCAGTTTTTTGAAAGTATGGGCGTTAAAACCCACCTTTCTGATTATCAACTTGATGGCAATTCTATTCCAGCCATGATCAAAAAATTAGAACAGTAAGGTTTGGTTTCTCTCGGTGGATACCAAAACATTACGATTGATGTCAGTCAGCGTATTTATGAGGTGCCCATCTGAAATTCCAAATCTGAAGGAGGTTAGAATGGGTCAGCAAACAATTATTAAACTCGTTGATGATAACCATATGCCACAATTGGGGCTTGGGGTTTGGCAAGCGAGTAATGAACAAGTTGTTAAGGCTATCCACACCGCGTTAGAAGTGGGTTATCGTTCCATTGATACAGCGGCAATTTATCATAACGAAACAGGTGTAGGAAAAGCCTTAAAAGAAAGTGATATCCCTCGAGACGAAATTTTTGTTACCACGAAACTTTGGAATAATCGTCATCTGGATGTCAGCACTGCACTACAGGAAAGCCTGGATAAACTCCAACTGGATTACGTTGATCTTTATCTCATTCAATGGCCTGTTCCCGAACAGGATCATTACGTCGATGCTTGGAAACAGCTCATTGAGCTGAAAAAAGAAGGACTGGTCCGCAGCATTGGTGTTTGTAATTTCCATATTGAGCATTTGCAAAAAGTGATGTTAGAAACCGGCGTGATTCCTGTTATCAACCAAATTGAATTGCATCCCCTGATGCAGCAACGGCAGCTCCATTCATGGAACGCAACCCATCACATTACAACTGAATCCTGGAGTCCGCTATCTCGTGGTGGAAAAGGCGTCTTTGACTCATCGCTAGTTGAACTGTTAGCAATTAAATATGGTAAAACACCAGCGCAGATTGTGATTCGCTGGCATCTTGAGTGCGGCATGATTGTTATTCCTAAATCTGTTACGCCTTCTCGCATTAAAGAAAATTTTGATGTGTTTGATTTTAGACTGGAGAAAGAAGATCTCACTGCCATGGCTGAATTGGATATAGGTAAGCGAATAGGGCCAAATCCTGATACTTACAATCAATTTTGAAAAATAATTAACCAATTTAAAAAATACTCAACGTAAAATAAGTCTATCTGGAAAACTCAAATTTATATCCACTCACCCCGTTCAAACCATTCCAACTGGCCTGAATCCTGTTTTTCAGCAGGATTCAGGTACATATATCAAGGCAATAGACGCTGCTAAATCATCATAATTCATTGGTTAAATCTATATTTCTAATAGTAACTATATTTATTATTTATGTATATTTAATGATATAAGCTTACTTTACGATGATAAATAAGAGGCCCATTAAATTAATGTCCAGTAATTACAAAGGTTAATTTAAAAAATTGAATCCCCTTTTTTATTGAAACCTCAAACAAACTTAAGGAAATAACAATGATTTATGTAGTTATCTCTTTTCTTATGCTTATTCCTTTTTTCTTCGTATTAAAATGGTTCCTATTATCAAGCTATATCTACCACAACGCATCGGGAATTATGCTTGCAATAACGGCAATTGCTTTTCATATGTATGTCTTTCGCTTTGATAAAATCCCAGTTGTGAATATTGCAATATCACATAACCCTATAGTGCTTTACGGTGAGATTGTGATTGCATTGATACACGCTATGATCTACTCCATTTGCTTCAAGCGGTACTATGGAAAGTTTGACTCATGAGAATTATTAATTTCTCTTCCTCCGATAAAGAGACTATCTTCACCCAACGATAATCCTGTCTTACCGTTGAGAATTTTCGCATTTCGTTTCTTCTTCATTAGAAGATTTGGTATTCGCGGTCAAAAGATAGGGTGATTGTTGCCAGCGGCTGGGAGTCAATTGCAGTAGGTTATGGGCCAGAATAAAGCCAATTGCCAGAGATAACAAAATCATGATCCTGAGTAAGTTAGTGGTGTTATCAACCTGCTTGGCTTCCGTTGCCAATCTGTGAGTATCTAGTGTCAGGCGAAGAAAACCTTTTGGATGGCTTTCTCCGGGTATCGGTACAACAATCTGTTGGTTAAAGTAACCACTGGATTTTTTACCCTCCAATGATAATCGTTCACGGACCGAAATCGGTTCTCCACTCCGTGCTATCTGCGTTCCATTCTCCAAATAAACACTGGCATCTAAAATACGGCTTTTGCTCGTCAGATAGTCCAAGTTAACTACAATTTTTTTATTATTAAGATCTTTACTGCCATTCTTCATATAATCAGACAAGCTGAATGCAACCTGTTTTGCCAATGTTTTCGCCAGTTCTTCAAACTGATCCATATGAGCCTGTTGCTGAGCACGGCTAAAATAGGAAACCCCCTGCATCAGCAGTACCAGCAATGCTATGCATATTAAAATAATAGCCGTTTTGTGCAGTCGAAACTTTAGTTTTGCTTTTATCATAGTTATCCCATCCCGTGATCAAAAAGCACATGTTGCCAGATGCAGTATTGATAGGATAGTTTGAAAAGCGCTTTTTGCCTGCCAAAATTACATGGAATTACAGGAGTCAATGTACATGTCTAATAATCTGGCTTATCGCTACTTACCGGATGAGATCCATAAATGGCCTGGGTTACCATTATCTCTCAGTGGTGATGAAGTCATGCCACTGGATTACCGAGCCGGAGATAGCGGTTGGTTGCTGTATGGGCGTGGTTTGGATAAACAACGCATCAGCAATTTTCAGCACCGTCTTGGCGCAGCCATTGTAGTCGTATCTTCATGGCGTATTGATGATTATCAAGTTGTCCGCATTGCCGGCAGTCTCTCTCCTCGCATTAAACGACTGGCAGATGAATGCTACCTAGATGTTGTTCCATTGGGACAAATCCCGCGTCTGCGTTCACCCGGCCTGTTAGTAATGGATATGGATTCAACAGCTATCCAGATCGAGTGTATTGATGAAATTGCTCGTTTGGCGGGAGTTGGCGATAAAGTGGCTGAAATCACCGAGCGTGCGATGCAAGGCGAACTGGATTTTTCAGAAAGCCTGCATGAACGAGTAGCCCAACTTGCAGGCGCTGATGCCTCAATCTTACAGCAAGTAATGGAAACACTCCCTCTTATGCCGGGGTTAACCAGCCTTGTTCGCAAGTTGCAATCGCTGGATTGGCATGTCGCAATTGCATCTGGCGGCTTTACATACTTCGCCGATAATCTTCGCCAGAAGCTACGTCTTTTTGCTGCTGTCGCTAACCAGCTTGAGGTAAAAGATGGCAAACTGACCGGCAAAGTCAAAGGACCTATTGTCGATGCAAAATATAAAGCAACCACGTTGATAAGACTGACAAAAGAATTGGGTATTCCATTGAGCCAAACCGTTGCCATTGGGGATGGTGCCAATGATCTGAAAATGATCCGTAAAGCCGGGTTGGGCATTGCTTATCATGCAAAACCTAAGGTATATGCTCAGGCTAAGGTTTCTATTCGGCATGGTGATTTGATGGGAGTTTTGTGTGTTTTGAGTGGTGGTTTGAAACACGAAGAGCGTTAATGGCATACCCAATAGGTGTTGAATTTCAGTTTGAGCCAAAAAGTAATCATATGAAGGGAGGAGAAAGTGGCAAAAGCAGCAAAACGGGCATTTGTCTGTAACGAATGTGGCGCGGATTATCCCCGCTGGCAAGGGCAATGCACCGCATGCCACGCATGGAATACCATTACGGAAGTACGTTTGGCCGCAGCCTCATCCTCTCGCAATGAACGTTTCAGCGGTTATGCCGGTGATACGGGAATCAGTAAGGTCCAAAAACTTTCAGAGATTAGTCTGGAAGAGTTACCGCGCTTTTCAACCGGGTTTAAAGAATTTGACCGCGTTCTCGGTGGGGGAGTGGTTCCCGGTAGTGCCATTTTGATTGGTGGTAATCCCGGGGCGGGGAAAAGTACCCTACTTTTACAAACCATGTGCCAGTTATCGGCTCAGATGAAAACCCTGTATGTGACGGGTGAAGAATCATTGCAGCAGGTGGCAATGCGGGCACATAGGTTAGGGTTGCCGACCGATAAACTGAACATGTTGTCAGAAACCAGCATTGAACAAATTTGCTTGATTGCAGAGCAAGAGCAACCAAAGCTCATGGTAATTGACTCAATTCAGGTCATGCACATGGCAGATATTCAATCCTCGCCGGGCAGTGTAGCGCAGGTCAGGGAAACAGCAGCATACCTGACCCGATTTGCCAAAACCCGTGGCGTTGCCATTATCATGGTTGGTCATGTAACAAAGGATGGTTCCTTGGCCGGCCCTAAAGTGCTCGAGCATTGTATAGACTGTTCTGTCATGCTGGATGGCGAGGCAGATTCCCGCTTCCGTACTCTCCGCAGCCATAAAAACCGCTTCGGGGCTGTAAATGAGTTGGGTGTTTTCGCCATGACTGAACAGGGATTACGGGAAGTGAATAACCCTTCTGCCATTTTCCTGAGCCGTGGTGATGAAATTACAGCAGGCAGTTCCGTCATGATTGTGTGGGAAGGTACTCGTCCCTTGCTAGTTGAAATTCAGGCACTCGTAGACCATTCCATGATGCCAAACCCACGTCGTGTAGCAGTGGGGCTTGAACAAAATAGGCTGGCTATTCTGCTGGCGGTTTTGCATCGACACGGCGGTTTACAAATGGCTGACCAAGATGTTTTTGTTAATGTCGTAGGTGGTGTGAAGGTAACGGAAACAAGTGCTGATCTCGCGTTATTGCTCTCTTTGGTTTCCAGTTTCCGCAATCGTCCTTTACCCCGTGATTTGGTGGTATTCGGTGAAGTGGGGCTGGCAGGAGAAATTCGTCCCGTCCCCAGCGGTCAGGATCGTATTTCAGAAGCCGCCAAACACGGTTTTAAACGAGCTATTGTGCCTCACGCTAATATGCCGAAAAAAGCATTACCAGATATGAAAGTATTTGGAGTCAAGAAACTAGCTGATGCTTTATCCATTTTGGATGAGCTGGATGATTAATTTGTTGGTTATTACATGAAGACCTAAGTTTTTTTCTTAATTACTGAACATATTATTTGCCTGACCTCATCATACTAAATGAGGCAGGCAATAAAAAAAATCAGTGAGTTACTCACCATATTATTTCGTTTATTCAAACCGCCAATGGTTATATTTATTGTTACATAGCGATAGGAAAAAACTTATAAATATGCAGAAGACATATTACAATTAAGCTGATAATTTAGTATTTGTCTTTCTTATTTTATACATATCCTTGATTATCTGATTTTAAATTTCTACAATTGCCAAAATGACAGTATTTCATCCCAAAACATCAATAAACAACCACTTTTATTTTTACTTTCATGATAAGCATGTTATTTTGTTTAATATATTAAACATCAAGGGGATTATATGGGACAGTTTAACTACTTGAAAGAAGCCATCAAACAAGCAGGTTACACGTTACAGCAAGTTGCTGATGCCAGTGGCATGACAAAAGGTTACTTAAGTCAGCTTATTAACGATAAAATAAAAAGCCCGAGCGCACAGAAACTTGCTTCACTCCATCAATATCTAGGATTGGCGTATCCCATGGAAAAGAAAACAGTCGGTGTTTTGTTTGGTAAATTTTACCCGTTGCATACCGGACATATTTATTTGATTCAACGCGCATGCAGTCAAGTTGACGAATTACACGTCGTTCTTTGTTTTGATGAAGTTCGTGATCGTGAGTTATTTATCAATAGTTCGATGTCTCAGCAACCCACTGTAAGTGACCGTTTAAGATGGTTATTGCAAACGTTCAAGTATCAAAAAAACATTCGTATCCATGCATTTGATGAACACGGGATGGAACCTTACCCAAATGGCTGGAAGGCGTGGAGTCAAGGTGTAAAAACATTTATGGCAGGAAAAGGGATCAATCCTAACTACATCTATTCCAGTGAAGAGCAGGATGCTGCCCGCTACAAGGAGTATTTCGGCATTGAAACCGTGCTCATTGACCCACAGCGCTCATTTATGAACATCAGTGGCAGCCAAATTCGTCAGGCTCCTTTCCGCTATTGGGAGTATATTCCAACAGAAGTAAAACCATTCTTTGTGCGTACTGTTGCCATTCTGGGCGGAGAATCGAGTGGAAAATCAACATTGGTGAATAAGCTGGCCAATATATTTAACACCACCAGCGCATGGGAATATGGGCGTGAATACGTGTTCTCCCATTTAGGAGGAGATGAAATGGCCTTGCAATATTCAGATTACGATAAAATTGCATTAGGTCAAGCTCAATATATTGATTTTTCAGTTAAATATGCCAACAAAGTTACATTTATTGACACTGATTTTGTTACAACACAAGCCTTTTGCAAACGCTATGAAGGAAAAGAACACCCATTTGTTCAGGCAATGATTGATGAATATCGGTTTGATTTAGTTATCCTTTTAGAAAACAACACCCCTTGGGTGGCTGATGGTTTAAGGAGTTTAGGCACTCAACGGGATCGCAAGGAATTTCAACATTTACTTGAGAGCTTGTTGAAGACAAATAACATCGATTATGTTTGTGTCAATTCACCAGACTATGATCAACGTTTTTTACGTTGTGTTGAACTGGTTCAACACATGTTAATGGAGTAACTAACATTTATCTATAAAATAGATCTGCCTTATATTATTATCACTATTAATTGATAATGATTTATTTTCCATAGTAACTTTTATCATTATGTGTTTATTTCGTTTTAATGGTTAATTAAATGTTCATTGTGGTTATTTTTTACATGCGGTAATAAAATAAATTGTGATAATAATATTTTTTGATGCTAAAAATTTACTGTTTTAACTTGAATTGTAGAGAAATAAGTCATTTAATGAATAGACCTATTGACTTATTTATATAAAATTTATTAGTTATTAATAAACCCATAAATAATACAGGTGTATTTAATCAGTAATGGAGGCAATGTAAAAATAACATTAAAATATTAATAAAATATATAATGACTTTTTTCCTTATTACCAAATTGGAATAAATACATAAGAATTTATACTATTTTTATTTAACGCAGTTTTTGTTGTAGTCATAATTAATTAATATTCTTGATTTTTTATTCTAAGATTAAGAAACATCTCATGTATTATATAGTCATTGTAAATAATAATTGACATAAGATGAGTGTATTTTTAGCTAAGATGTTTCGAATATAAACTATTTTTATTCGCACAATGCTATAAGGATATTAGTGTTATTGTGAATGAATTTAGACAGCATATGTTAAGGAAAAAGCTTTAATCTTTTAACCTAATTGTGTTGAGAATATGAACTTAAATCAATTTAAATCGATTGAAGTTATCAATATTTCATATGGTTTAACTGATACTACAGTTAATCATGAAA
This sequence comes from Xenorhabdus sp. XBWT, assembly GCF_059072735.1. Classification (NCBI taxonomy): domain Bacteria; kingdom Pseudomonadati; phylum Pseudomonadota; class Gammaproteobacteria; order Enterobacterales; family Morganellaceae; genus Xenorhabdus; species Xenorhabdus sp. XBWT. Next base: position 3,713,601 of record NZ_CM180990.1, on the reverse strand, counting down.
TGATTTCAGATATCACATTTTCTATTATACCAGGTGAAATTACTTTGATAACAGGGCCGAAGGCATCGACTAACAGCACCGTACTGTCGATTACATCGGGTATGTTACAACCAGATCAAGGAGATGTATTAATTAATAATAACAAGTTGAAACTAATGAATGATGTAGAATTAGGGCAGTTTCACGCCCAAAATAGTGGGTTTATTTTTCAGGGTTTTAATTTATTTAGTGAACTCACACTATTAGATAACTTGTTATTATCAAATTCTTATGGATTATCGCTTTCTAGTGAACAAGCAGAAAAGATCGCGCAGAAATCGTTAGATATAGTGAAATTAGGCGATAAAAGCCGCTATTACCCAGGGGAACTGTCTGAAAACGAAAAGCAATTGGCTGCGATAGCAAAAGCCATTGTGAGAAGGCCTGAATATTTATTTGCAGATGATCCTACGCGTAACCTAGATCATCAGGCATTTCAGACATTCATTAATATCTTTAAATTTATAGCACATGAACAGAAAGGTACGGTTGTAATTGCCTCCCAAGATAACCGCCTGTTGAAGCATGCAGATAGCGTTATCACTTTAGCAAGTGGAAAGGCTGTTAAGACTTATGAATCTTTCCAAGAACGACGCGTTTTGTGTAGTAACTAGCTGTAAATTTGGAAAAACGGCCTGATATCAGGCCGTTTTTTTCTATCTGGATTATTTACTGATCTTTTTATATTTAATACGGTGAGGCTCCAGTGCTTCAGCTCCCATTGTCCGCTTTTTATAATCTTCGTATTCGCTAAAGTTCCCTTCAAAAAAGGATACTTTACCTTCATCTTGATAATCGATGATATGTGTTGCTATACGGTCAAGGAACCAACGGTCATGGGAAATAACCATTGCGCAGCCCGGGAATTCCAGCAGGGCGTTTTCCAATGCGCGCAGAGTTTCAATATCCAAATCGTTGGTTGGTTCATCAAGCAACAGCATGTTGCCGCCCACTTGCAACAGCTTGGATAAATGCAGACGGCCACGCTCACCACCAGACAATTCACCAACGCGCTTACCTTGATCTACGCCTTTGAAGTTAAAACGTCCAACGTAGGCACGGCTTGGTATTTCAAAGTTGCCGATACGCATGATATCTTGACCGCCAGAAACTTCTTCCCAAACGGTTTTGCTGTCATCCATATTGTCGCGGAACTGCTCAACAGAAGCCAGTTTCACGGTTTCACCCAGTGTAATGGAACCAGAATCCGGCTGTTCTTGAGCCGACAACATACGGAACAAAGTCGATTTACCCGCACCGTTCGGTCCGATGATCCCGACAATCGCGCCTTTTGGCAGAGAGAAGCTCAAATCATCGATCAGAACACGATCACCATAAGATTTGGTTAGGTTGGTCACTTCCAGCACCTTGTCACCTAAGCGTGGGCCAGGTGGAATAAACAACTCACTGGTTTCGTTGCGCTTCTGGTACTCAACGTTATTAAGTTCCTCAAAGCGGGCCAGACGCGCCTTACCTTTTGCCTGACGTCCTTTCGGATTTTGGCGTACCCACTCAAGTTCTTTCTCAATGGATTTACGGCGAGCAGCTTCTGACGAAGCTTCCTGTGCCAGACGGGCATCTTTTTGTTCCAGCCACGAGGAGTAATTACCTTCCCATGGAATCCCTTCACCACGGTCAAGTTCCAAGATCCAGCCAGCCACGTTATCAAGGAAGTAACGGTCATGGGTAATCGCAACCACAGTGCCTTCGTAATCGTGCAGGAAGCGTTCCAGCCATGCAACAGACTCAGCATCAAGGTGGTTGGTTGGTTCGTCGAGCAGCAGCATGTCTGGTTTTTCCAGCAACAAGCGGCAGATTGCTACACGGCGGCGCTCACCACCGGACAAATGTTCGATTTTGGCATCCCAGGCTGGTAAGCGCAGGGCATCAGCCGCTCGCTCAAGCTGGTTATCCAGATTATGCCCGTCATGGGATTGGATAATCGCTTCCAGTTCGCCTTGTTCTTTAGCCAGTTTATCGAAATCCGCATCAGGATCAGCATAAGCTGCATAAACTTCATCAAGACGCGTCAGAGCATTTTTGACTTCGCTGACCGCTTCTTCTACTGCTTCACGAACAGTATTTTCAGGATTGAGTTTTGGTTCCTGTGGCAGATAGCCAATTTTAATGCCTGGTTGTGGGCGAGCTTCTCCCTCAATATCTTTATCAATACCCGCCATGATGCGCAGTAAGGTTGATTTACCTGCACCATTGAGACCAAGAACACCAATTTTTGCTCCGGGGAAAAAACTTAGAGAAATATTTTTCAGAATATGCCTTTTCGGGGGAACAATTTTGCCAACCCGATGCATACTATAAACATATTGAGCCAATGTAGTTTACCTTTTAGTTAATCAGGAAATTTTTGAAATTCATTTGCGCTTATGGGGCTTGGATGGCGTATTTTACCCTAAATTTTACGTATCGTGTTGTTACCCGATTAGGATTAAATACAAACCTTCTATGGACGCAAACGGTAAAAAATTATCTGTGCGGAACGTCTATGTATGAATGCTATTGCCGTTCCAAATCGTTGATTGTATTCACTACTGAATGGAATACCAATAGGGTTATCCATGGCTTTATAAAATAAACATTTTCCCAATTTGTATCTTTTATACCCCATAAGTTGTAATAAATCACATCAATAATATGATTATAATTACATAGCATTTTAGCTATGTGGTTGGCATTGTTCATTTGGGCACTGTTCATCTGATCCTTGATAGTCGTCTTCTGAAGGGGTTGTGGCAATGAGTAAGTGGCAGTATTTTGCAATGGCTGTGGGTATGCTTTCTGTTGTTACGGGAGCGGCACATACTGATTCTCTGAGCGTTCAACGTCAGCGATATCAAGAGATAAAACAAGCGTGGGATGCAAAGAATATGGTGAAAGTCGCACATCTGATGCCCACGTTGAAAAATTATCCCCTCTATCCCTATCTTGAATATCGTCAATTAACTCAAGATCTGGTGCTTGCCACTCCACAGCAAATTCAACATTTTATTCATACTTACCCTACTCTGCCGCCAGCACGTTCTCTGAACTCACGATTTATTGATGTACTGGCAAGTAATGGCGATTGGCCGGGTATTCTGGCATTCAGTCCCAATCCCCCAAGTACAGTAGCAGAAAGCTGTAACTATTACTTTGCTCAATGGGCTACAGGCCACCAGCAGGTTGCATGGAAAGGAGCCGAATCGATTTGGCTAAGTGGCAACTCATTGCCAGATAATTGCAATAAACTGTTTGATGTCTGGGAACAAGATGGATATTTATCTGCGCATTTAATTTTGCAGCGTATCGAATTGGCGCTGAAAGAGAATAACGTCACTCTCGTTACCTATCTGGTCAAACGCTTGCCGTTAGATTATCGAGGTTTAGGATCAAGTTTGATCAAGCTGCAACAAAATCCGGCGCTGATTGAGCGATTTGCCACAACTACAACACCAACGGATTTTACCCGTTCGGTTATCATGACAATCTTTTCTCGTTTTGCCCGTGAAAATGCTGAACTGGCCAGAGTAAGTATTCCCGTATTTGCTCGGGCGCAAAAAATGAATGACACCGAGAGGCAGCAACTAAAAGATATCGTTGCATGGCAATTGATGGGGGATATTACGCAGGAACAGGCAAAATGGCGGGACGATAGTATTCGTAATTCACAATCTATCAAGTTGCTTGAACGCCGTGCCCGCTTAGCATTGAGGGATGACGATTATGCAGATCTTGGAAAATGGTTAACCTTGTTGCCAAAAACGACTTTACAGCAAGATGAGTGGCGATATTGGAGTGCGGTTCTCTTGTTCAAACAAGGAAAAACAGCTGAAGGCAATGCTATATTACGTAAGCTGACAGAACACCGCGGTTTCTATCCCATGGTAGCAGCCCAAAAACTGCATATACCCTATCCTCTGATCATTAATAAGGCAGAAAAACCTGATTCTTCTATTTCTAATATGCCAGAAATTCGGCGCATCCGTGAGTTACTGCACTGGAATATGCATGATCTGGCTCTCTCAGAATGGGTTAGTTTGGTTTCCTCGCAAGGTCAACTGAAGCAGGAACAATTGGCACGCTATGCGTTTGAGCAGCACTGGCCTGCGTTCAGTGTTCAAGCGACTATCACGGGAAAAATGTGGGATCATCTTGAAGAACGTTTCCCATTGGCATGGCGCAACGAATTTGCAAACTTTACATCAGACAAAGATATTTCACCAAGTTATGCGATGGCGATCGCCCGTCAGGAAAGTGCATGGAATCCACAGGCTCGTTCCTCTAAAGGTGCCAGTGGGTTAATGCAAATCATGCCAAAAACCGCAGAACATACAGTGAAGAGTAAAAAGATTCAAGGCTATGTCAGCAGTAGCCAATTAATGAACCCGGCCATGAATATTAAGATTGGCACTGCCTATCTGGATTCGGTTTACCAACGTTTTGACAATAACCGCATTCTCGCCAGCGCCGCCTATAACGCAGGCCCTACAAATGTTGTTCGTTGGTTGGCCAATACCTCCGGGCACCTTGATCCGATCGCTTTTATTGAGAGCATTCCTTTCACTGAAACACGCTCTTATGTTAAAAACGTCCTTGCTTATGATATGTTCTACCACAATTTTATGGGGAAAATGTCGAACATACTGACCAAGGCTGAATGGCAGAGACGTTATTAATTTGACAAATAAATATGATATGCTGCCGTACTAGTTCAATAGTATGGCAATTAATATATGACACAAAATCATTTAATTGATCCGGCACTATCGCCGGAAGATAGTGATGACTGGCTCGCTTTTGTTGCGTTGTTACAAACCGCATTTGAACAAAATTTGCAACATTCTATTTTACAGCTATTATTGACTCCCGATGAACGAACCGCCTTGTCTACCCGGGTTCGGATTATTCAGGAATTGATGCGTGGGCAAATGAGTCAGAGAGAGCTGAAAAACGAGCTGAGTGTCGGTATTGCAACCATCACTCGTGGCTCCAATAGCTTAAAATCAGCCCCGGCTCATGTGAAAAACTGGCTAGAGGCACAGTTATTAAAATAGCGGTTATGACACCCAGTGGATTTCGGGTTGCGGTCAACAGAACTGTGGCTAGAAAAACTAAAGGGATAAATGATGAGTTATAGTCATTGAAAAATAACAGCTGAATTAACTATTGGGGTCATACAATCGTGACCCCAATTATTCCCAAGCTACGATGTCATTGAGTATGCTGCTAAAATGGGTTATTCAACTCTTTGTAAATTTCATGATGGATAGGTACAAGAGCCAATATCAGAGCTTGATGATAAACGCTGGTGCGGGTCAGAATACCGTTGGTAAAAAAGCCGATTGCACCACCTTGCTGCTTAATATTGTCGATGCCAGCCACGTCAGCCATTTCGTGACCAAGCTCGCGTCCCTCACGAATACCTTCCAATACTTTGTCAGGCAGCATCAGACTGGCAGAACGAGATTCTCCCCGAATTTGTTTATGCTCAATGACCATCCAAGCAAACGTCATGTCATCTTCAATTCCAGCTTCAACGCCAACCCAAAAATCCGCTTCAGGTCTGACTTGGCGGGCAGCCATGACTCGATGACGGGCACCTGTGCGGGTTTCAGTATTACCAATAGGTTGTTGAGGTACGCTGCTGTCTACGTTGACATCTTCTATACGGTAAGTGCCTGGGCCAAATACATCATCGAATGCAAGGCTAATCGCTTTTATTTTCGCAGGGTTAGTTGTTGCTGCAATAACGTGGTACATAATAAATAAATTATCCTTTGAATTATTTCATGATGCAGTATAACGGAAATTAAATATGTTACAGGTCTATCTTGTTCGTCATGGCGAAACCGAATGGAACGTGGCTCGTCGTATTCAGGGGCAATCTGACAGTCCTTTGACTGAAATTGGCCGCAGCCAGGCTCACTTAGTCGCTCAAAGAATAAAATCAGAGAACATTACCCATATTATCACCAGTGACCTCGGTCGAACACGTCAAACAGCAGAAATCATCGCTGAAGCCTGTGGATGTGAGGTAATACTGGAGCCGCGTTTGCGGGAGTTACATATGGGGGTACTGGAGAATCGCGAACTGAATTCCCTCACATCAGAAGAGGAATCCTGGCGTAAAAGTCTGGTCGATGGTACACCGAATGGGCGGATACCAGAAGGTGAATCGATGAGCGAATTGGCAATCCGCATGCGGGCCGCACTGGAAAATTGCCTCAACCTGCCGACAGGCAGCCGCCCGCTGCTAGTCAGTCATGGCATGGCTCTTGTGAGTCTGCTCTGCTCGGTTCTGGGTCTTCCTGCCAATTCAGAACGTCGCCTGAGGTTGAGAAACTGCTCTATTTCACGGGTAGATTACCAGAATAGCCCATGGCTGGCTCCGGGTTGGATCATTGAAACAGCGGGCGATATCACACATCTTGATCTGCCCGCCTTGGACAAATTACAGAATTAATGTTCGATTGGGATGAGATACTCAAATTCCGTAACATGGCTTTGAGTCTCATCCTCCATATTCTTCCAGTCAAGATTGGTGAGATAGTATCGCTCGACATCATATCCCTTCCTGCGAGTGATATTCAATTTAGGCAGACAAACGCTGTAAACTGTAAAAAGGAAATCCTGTACTTGTTCTTTGTCACCGAAATAACTGAATGAAATATAATCCCCGCCCGGCAAAGGAACCGGACGACTATCCCTGGTATTAAAGGTCGCGTATTCTGGCTCTATCGCTGTGGTATAGAGCACGGTGTGTTCATCTTCATTCTCTGCACTGAGAGTAGTATGGTGCAATCCGTAAAGTCTGGGGGGCAATACCTCAGCATCCTGTAGATAGTTAATCCAAAAGTCATGGCGCAAACTCTGACAAGCTGTTGACCATTCTTCCAGCCCAAAGCTGCAAGTATGCTCTGTGCCGAGAAGCAGTTTATCTTCTAATGTAACGAATTTGTGCGCAGGCAACGGTTTATTGTCCAACAAAATCGGGGGGCATATCCCCGTTGCGCACCACTCTTCACTCCGGCGATAGGATGCCGGAGTCCGATCAAATTGTTTTTTGAAAGCCCTCGTGAAAGTTTGTTGTGAATCAAAACGATATTGCAGAGCAATGTCTAGAATTGGGCGGCTGGTTAAACGTAATGCAATGGCAGCTCGGGATAATCTTCTTGCGCGGATATAAGAGCCAATTGCCTGACCCGTCACGTCCTTGAACATGCGTTGTAAGTGCCATTTGGAGTAACCAGCTTTTGCTGCAACGTTATCGAGGGATAGTGGACGATCTAAATTATTATCCAACCAATGCAGCAGATCCCGAATAATGTTGGTTTGGTCCATACATCTCCCTAAGTCATCAAGACAGAAAGAAAACAAATATTAATATGAAACAATTTATTAAATTGAAAACAAAAATATTTTTCTAAAAATAGATATATTGTGTAATTTGATTGATAATCAACACCTATCTTTCTCCAAAGATAAAAAACATGAATTTTAGACCACTAACTCTCGTTTGGCACATAGAGGGTTACTTTCAAATACTGTCTTTACCTCTTACCACGATAACCTTGTTTTCACTGTAGTTAATTATTAATCAATCCTTATTATCACTCTGTATATTATTAACATGAAAATAGTATCTAAAAGGCAGTCCTATTCAAATAGGCTTATTGTTGAATTTATGTTGTAAATCAAACAACAACAACCAAATTAAACAAGTTTAATCTTGGAATAAATTAATAGCAGATTCAACAATATGTCAAGCATTGTCTTGGTTAATTAGATAATTAATTGAATTAAAATAAAATTATCGACGTACGTGATGAATATTGCTCTAGTTCCAGTGACCTTGACAACTTTCTAAAAACGGTGTTTATGCTAATAACAATTGCTTGCGAAAGTAAAATCAGCGGCAGAGATAGATTTCAAGACCACCACTTACTCGTCTTGGACGTCTATTCAGCTATAATGCCGTAATTTTTCATTATAGATATATTTACAGTGGAAATGTTCTAATTAAAACCATTTACTTAGATTATATGTGAATGACAGATATTTTCACTGTATTTATTTAATTCAAGTGGGTTAAATATGGTAATAATCAAGAAAATAGTGATAGCAGCTACCTTGCTCTTTTCCCCTGTAATTCTGCATGCTGAAGAGATCGGTTCTGTTGACACCGTATTCAAGCTTTTTGGCCCTGATAACAAAATTGTGATCGAAGCCTTTGATGATCCAGATGTTAAAAATGTCACTTGTTATTTGAGTCGGTCAAAAACGGGGGGCATCAAGGGAGGTTTAGGATTAGCGGAAGATACATCTGATGCTGCCATATCCTGCCAGCAAGTTGGCTCAATAGAATTGGCAGACAAAATCAAGAATTCGTCCAAAAAAGGACAAGTTGTTTTCCAGAAACGCACTTCTTTGGTATTTAAAAAGCTTCAAGTTGTCCGTTTCTACGACTCTAAACGTAACTCACTTATCTATTTAACTTACTCTGATAAAGTGATTGACGGTTCTCCGAAGAATGCGATCAGTGCCGTGCCAATTATGCCGTGGAAAGAGTAAATATTCCGCTGAAAATTGACCGTTAAGCATAAGAAAAGCCCTGATGTTGTAAAACATCCGGGGCTTTTTGACAGAAACGGTATTTACCTGTAACGGTGTGAATTAGTCTTCTAAGTCACCACAGAAACGGTAACCTTCGCCGTGGATAGTCGCAATGATTTCTGGAGTATCGGGTGTCGATTCAAAATGTTTACGGATACGACGAATAGTAACGTCCACAGTACGATCGTGAGGTTTCAGTTCGCGGCCTGTCATCTTTTTCAGCAATTCTGCACGAGTCTGGATTTTTCCTGGATTCTCACAGAAGTGCAGCATCGCACGGAACTCACTGCGTGGTAGTTTATACTGATCACCCATAGGGCTAACCAGAGAACGGCTGTTGATATCCAGCCCCCATCCATTGAATTTATAGCTTTCAACCTGACGACGTTCTTCGCCAGAATGACTCAGATTCATTGTCCGTGAAAGCAAATTCCGTGCACGAATGGTTAACTCACGCGGATTAAATGGCTTGGTTATATAGTCATCAGCACCGATTTCTAGACCAAGGATTTTATCCACCTCATTGTCACGGCCAGTCAAGAACATCAGTGCGACATTCGCCTGCTCACGTAATTCACGGGCAAGGAGTAACCCATTTTTACCTGGCAGATTAATATCCATAATCACTAAATTGATATCGTTATCTGACAGAATGTTGTGCATTTCTGAACCGTCAGTGGCTTCATAAACGACATACCCTTCAGCTTCAAAAATGCTTTTAAGGGTATTGCGTGTGACAATTTCGTCTTCAACAATCAAAATGTGCGGGGTTTGCATGGTTGCTACCTAAAATCGCTAAAAAACAGAATCCGTATGACATAAGCTGTTGTTATAAATAGAAAAAATTCTGATCTTGTTCTGAATAACAGAAAACCAGCCTATGCCCAAGTAAACTTTTGATATGTTTTACGCTAAAAGCCAGCGTCGCTTTTTTTGGAGGGTACATACCCGAAAAAACCCGATTTAAACAAGGCCCTATATTAGTCTATTAACAGCAATATAACAGCTAGTAATGCATTTGCCTTCTAAAAAAAACTAACTTTTGTTGATACATATCAAAATCAATTGTAGCACGTTAACATTGATTGTAATTGTTAATTTTACTTTGGTGCATTTGTTATTAAATTGAATAAAATATGTTAACTAACATAAGGCTATTTGAATGGTTGGGAGGATTAATTCAACACTCAAACGTCCAAATGCGCATGTTTTTATCATAAAGACAAAATAATTACAAAATATGTTTTTTGTAAAATTAAATGCTGGGGAATAACTCATAAAACCAGATAATGAGTTGCCTTTTTTGTCATACTTTGAATCATTACAATACAGAAAATGACGTTTTTTTCTTCTTTCTCCATAAAAAATATTTGACATTGACCACACTTTAATTTAACCAATATAGGGCCAAACGAATACAAAAAGACAGACAGGAAAATTATGCGTCACTACAGCCCGAAAAAAATGGTTACTACAAAAACCATTACTACGATTACCACCGGAACGACAAGTTGCGGTGCGGGCTAACGCGTATACACAAAATAGAAAGCCCGTATCCCACAAGATACGGGCTTTTTTTTGGACAAAAATCAGGCCGGAGAGATAAAGTTAATGCGAGTATTGAAATTTGGGGGCACTTCAGTTGCCAATTACCAGCGTGTACTGAGTGTTGCAGACATCGCCGAAAATGAGCTATCCCTTGGGCAAGTTGCCCTGGTACTCTCTGCACCAGCAAAAATCACCAACCATCTTGTGGCAATGATTGAGAAAACGGTTTCAGGGCAGGATGTTGTTTCCAATATCAGCGATGCTGCCCAAATCTTCAATGATTTGTTGTCAGGGTTGAAAAAACATCAAGCGGGATTCGATTATGAACGCCTGAAAAGCATGGTGGAACGCGAATTTGCTAATCTGAAACAGACTTTGCATGGCATTTCCCTGTTAAAACAATGTCCAGATAGCATCAATGCGGCACTGATCTGTTGTGGTGAAAAGCTGTCCATCGCTATTATGGAAGCGCTGTTACAGGCCCGTGATTACAAAGTAACTGTCATTGATCCCGTCAAAAGCCTATTGGCGTATGGTTATACTCTCGAATCGACAGTTGATATTCATGAATCTTCCAAGCGCATTGCTGAACTTAATATTCCTTCTGACCATATTATCCTCATGGCCGGTTTTACCGCTGGTAATGAAAATGGAGAATTAGTGGTACTGGGGCGCAACGGTTCTGATTATTCAGCCGCCGTGCTGGCAGCTTGTTTACAGGCAGATTGTTGTGAGATCTGGACTGATGTTGATGGCGTTTATACTTGTGATCCGAGGGTTGTTGCCGATGCACGCTTACTGAAAAGCATGTCGTATCAAGAAGCAATGGAATTATCTTATTTCGGTGCGAAAGTTCTCCATCCACGCACCATTTCCCCCATCGCCCAATTTCAAATTCCTTGCCTCATTAAGAACACTGCCAATCGCTACGCACCGGGTACTTTCATTGGTAATGGCCAACACGATGACAGCATGCCTATCAAGGGCATTACCAACCTGAATCACATGGCGATGATCAATGTCTCCGGCCCCGGAATGAAAGGCATGGTTGGGATGGCCGCACGGGTATTTTCCGTTATGTCCCGCAAAGGCATTTCTGTCGTGTTAATCACACAGTCGTCCTCAGAGTACAGCATCAGTTTCTGCGTACCACAAAACGAGCTGACAAAAGCGCAGAAGGCCCTGACAGAAGAGTTTTATCTGGAACTGAAAGATGGCGTGCTTGATCCCATTGATGTGATGGATAACCTTGCCATAATTTCTGTCGTTGGGGATGGTATGCGTACTCAACGCGGAATTTCTGCTCGCTTTTTCTCTGCATTAACACGAGCCAACATTAATATTATTGCTATTGCACAGGGTTCTTCTGAGCGTTCCATTTCTGCCGTAATTGAAAATAATGCGGCAACCACAGCAGTTAGGCTCTGCCACCAGATGTTGTTCAACACCGGGCAAGTTGTTGAAGTCTTCGTTATCGGTGTGGGTGGTGTGGGTGGTGCGTTGATAGAACAGATCCGCCGCCAGCAGGCATGGCTCAAACAAAAACATATTGATTTACGTGTCTGTGGGATCGCCAACTCCCGCGCTCTGTTGACCGATATGCAGGGTATCTGTCTGGATAACTGGCAGCAGGCGCTCTCAGAAGCCACTGAGCCGTTTAGCCTGAGTCGTCTTATCCGCCTCGAAAAAGAGTATCACCTTCTGAATCCAGTTATTGTCGACTGCACTTCTAATCAGGCGATCGCGGAACAATATGTCAGCTTCCTCAATGATGGTTTTAACATTGTCACACCGAATAAAAAAGCCAACACCCTGACTATGGATTATTACCACCAAATCCGTCAGGCAGCAGGGAAATCGAAGCGCAAATTTTTGTATGACACTAATGTAGGAGCCGGTCTGCCTGTTATTGAAAACTTGCAGAACCTCCTCAATGCGGGAGATGAATTAGTGCAATTCAGCGGAATTCTGTCTGGTTCACTCTCTTATATCTTCGGAATGCTGGATGAAGGTATGACACTTTCACAGGCTACTTTGCTGGCAAAAGAGAAAGGTTTCACGGAACCCGATCCACGGGACGATCTCTCTGGCATGGATGTCGCCCGCAAGCTGCTGATTTTGGCACGTGAGGCTGGTTATGAACTGGAATTGGAAGATATCCATGTTGAGCCAGTATTGCCGGCTTCATTCGATGCCAATGGTAATGTTGATAATTTCTTGCAACGTTTGCCTCAACTGGATCAAGCATTCAGTCAACGTGCTGCTGATGCCGCAGAACAAGGGAAAGTTTTGCGCTATGTTGGTCTCATTGAACAAGGCCGTTGTACGGTGAAAATTGTTGCTGTTGATGGTAATGATCCACTTTACAAAGTCAAAAATGGCGAAAATGCGTTGGCTTTCTACACCCGTTATTATCAACCTATCCCACTCGTACTGCGTGGTTATGGTGCGGGGAATGATGTAACGGCAGCCGGCGTTTTTGCTGATATATTACGCACTCTGTCATGGAAATTGGGGGTTTAATGGTAGTCAGGATTTATGCACCTGCCTCTATAGGGAACGTTGGCGTCGGATTTGATGTGCTCGGCGCCGCCGTTTCCCCTGTTGATGGCTCGTTGCTTGGGGATTGTGTTTCCGTCAGTGGATCTGAAAGTTTCAGACTGAATAATAAAGGACGATTTGTCGGTAAATTACCTACCAATCCCGAACACAATATTGTCTACCAATGCTGGCAACTTTTTTGTCAGCGGCTGGGAAAAGAACTGCCTGTTGCTATGATATTGGAAAAAAACATGCCAATTGGTTCTGGGCTGGGTTCCAGTGCCTGTTCTGTGGTGGCTGGTTTAGTGGCATTGAACGAGTACGCTGACCGTCCGTTTAACCGTGACCAATTGCTGGATATGATGGGAGAGTTAGAAGGGCGACTTTCCGGCGGCGTTCACTATGATAACGTTGCCCCCTGCTATTTAGGCGGATTGCAGTTGCTCTTGTCACAGGAAGCGCCATTCTGCCAGCCAATCCCTGCATTTGATGATTGGTTGTGGGTAATGGCTTACCCCGGCATCAAAGTATCAACATCAGAAGCCCGTGCTATCCTGCCACAGCACTATTCCCGTCAGGACATTATTGAGCACGGACGTCATTTTGCAGGATTCATTCATGCCTGCCATACCCAGCAATCAGAACTGGCTGCCGAATTAATGAAAGATGTTGTTGCGGAACCTTATCGTGCGCAGCTCTTACCCGGATTTGCCAGCGCACGTGATACGGTCAAAAAACTGGGGGCGCTGACATGCGGTATTTCCGGTTCAGGCCCAACACTCTTTGCAATTTGTAATGAAATGACGGTAGCCGAAGAAGTCGCACAATGGCTGCAACAGCATTACGTACAGAATGATGAAGGCTTTGTACATATTTGCCGTCTGGATCTCGCAGGCGCACGACAGGTAGGGTAATCATGAAATTATATAACTTAAAAGACAGCAGCGAGCAGGTCAGTTTTTCTCAGGCGGTAAAACAGGGATTAGGCAAACAGCAGGGACTCTTTTTTCCACAATATTTACCGGAATTCAGTCGTGACAAAATTGATGAATTATTAAAATTAGATTTTGTCAGTCGCAGTCAGCAAATTCTTTCTGCCTTTATTGGTGATGAAATTTCCGCGGAGCAATTAGCCGATAGAGTTAAAAGCGCATTTGCTTTCCCTGCCCCCGTAACAAATGTCGAAAACGATATCGCCTCACTGGAGCTTTATCACGGCCCTACTTTGGCCTTCAAAGATTTCGGTGGTCGTTTCATGGCACAAGTCCTTGCACAAATCGCCGGAAAACAGCCCGTCACTATTTTGACTGCGACATCCGGTGATACTGGTGCCGCTGTTGCCCATGCTTTCTATGGCCTGGATAATGTACAAGTCGTGATTCTGTATCCCGAAGGGAAAATCAGCCCATTGCAGGAAAAACTCTTCTGCACACTGGGTGGCAATATCCATACTGTTGCTATCAACGGTGATTTCGATGCTTGTCAGGCATTGGTCAAACAAGCGTTTGATGATGAAGAGCTGAAACACGCCTTGCATCTCAATTCAGCCAACTCAATTAATATCAGCCGGCTGCTGGCTCAAATCTGTTATTACTTTGAAGCTGTTGCACAAATCCCTGCTGAGAAACGTGAACAATTAGTCATTTCAGTGCCAAGCGGCAACTTTGGTAATCTGACTGCGGGGCTGCTGGCAAAATCAATGGGACTGCCGGTGAAACGTTTCATCGCGGCAACCAATGTCAATGACACGGTTCCCCGTTATTTGGCAAAAGGTGAATGGCAGCCAAACAAGACTGTCGCAACGCTGTCCAATGCAATGGATGTCAGCCAACCCAATAACTGGCCGCGCATTGAAGAGCTGTTCAAACGCAAAGGCTGGGTATTGAGTGATCTGGCAAACGGGGTTGTCGATGATGAAATCACGCAAAGCACTATGCAAGATCTGGCGGCAAAAGGCTATATTTCTGAACCACATGCCGCTATTGCTTATCGTATTTTACGTGATCAATTACAGGAAGGAGAATACGGCTTATTCCTGGGCACTGCTCATCCAGCCAAATTCAAGGACAGCGTTGAAGTGATCCTCGGTCAACCTCTGCCGTTGCCAGCAGAATTGGCAGAACGGGCAGATTTGGCCTTGTTATCTCACTTCTTACCTGCTGACTTCTCAACCTTGCGTGAATTCCTGATGGAAAGGGCACCGGAATAACACTGTATTTATCACTCCATCCACGTGTGGTGGAGTGATGCCTCTATTTGGTTGCTTAATGCTGCTCAGGACGTTTAAATACCAACTCATTTCCTTTGGAAAGAGACTCATCAAAAGCATAACCTTCCAAATTAAACTCCACCAGCCGTACAGGGTCAGCCAATTGGTTCTGAATAATGAAACGGCTCATTAGCCCGCGGGCTTTTTTAGCATAAAAACTAATAACTTTATACTTGCCATTTTTTTCATCCAGAAAAACAGGCTTGATAATCTTAGCTGCCAGCTTTTTGCTATTTACTGATTTGAAATACTCATCCGATGCCAAATTCACCAGAACATCATCACCTTGCTGTTTCAATGCTGCATTCAGGTTTTCAGTGATGCGATCACCCCAAAACTTATACAGATCTTTGCCACGCGGATTTTCCAGCTTAATGCCCATTTCCAAACGGTAAGGCTGCATCAGATCGAGAGGACGCAAAACACCATACAGGCCGGATAAAATTCTCAAATGCGTCTGGGCAAAATCAAAATCTTCAGCTGAGAAAGTTTCTGCCTGCATACCGGTATAAACATCGCCTTTAAACGCCAAAATCGCCTGACGGGCATTTTCCGGTGTGAAATTTGGCTGCCATTCACCAAAACGGGCAGCATTCAAACCCGCCAATTTATCACTAATACTCATTAAGCTACTGATTTGCGAAAGTGTTAAAGTTTGGCAGACATCAATCAATTGCTGAGATTCCTCCAGCAATGCAGGCTGACTATATTTCTCTGTCGGGAGCGTGCTTTCATAATCGAGTGTTTTTGCAGGTGAAATAGTAATAAGCATTATTTTTTCCTAACCAGATACTTTCGTGAGAGTTTATTATCTGCTTTATCGCAATGGTTTCAACGAATTCGTTTTATTGCCTCGTTGGAATTGGTACAGCCGCGCTTGGGCATGTTATTATCATGAGATGGCGAGGCAACATTACCAAATATTTTACGTATGTATAACGATGAGATATTAAACATGACCGATAAACTGACTTCCCTGCGTAAACTGACAACAGTAGTAGCAGATACCGGGGATATTGCAGCTATGAAACTGTATCAGCCGCAAGATGCGACCACCAACCCTTCTCTGATTTTGAATGCAGCTCAAATCCCAGAATATCGCCAATTGATCGACGAAGCCGTTACATGGGCGCGTGGTCAAAGCGATTCTCGTGAGCAACAAATTATTGATGCTGGCGATAAATTGGCAGTCAACATTGGTCTGGAAATTCTGAAACTGATCCCTGGCCGCATTTCCACAGAAGTTGATGCCCGTCTGTCTTATGACACCGAAGCCAGCGTAGCGAAAGCAAAACGCCTGATCAAACTGTACAACGAAGCGGGTATCAGCAATGATCGCATCCTGATCAAACTGGCCTCCACATGGCAGGGAATCCGTTCTGCGGAACAACTGGAAAAAGAAGGCATCAATTGTAACCTGACCCTGCTGTTCTCCTTCGCACAAGCGCGTGCTTGCGCGGAAGCTGGCGTTTACCTGATTTCTCCATTCGTTGGCCGTATTCTTGACTGGTACAAAGCAAATGGTGACAAGAAAGAGTTCGCACCACACGAAGATCCAGGTGTGATTTCTGTTGCTGAAATTTATCAGTACTACAAAGAGCACGGCTACAACACTGTCGTAATGGGCGCAAGTTTCCGTAACTCTGGCGAAATTCTGGAACTGGCTGGTTGTGACCGCCTGACCATTTCTCCTGCTCTGCTGAAAGAATTGTCTGAAGCAGAAGGCGAAGTTGAATGCAAGCTGGGTTATGAAGGCGAAATCAAGGCACGCCCAGAACCAATGACTGAAGCTGAGTTTTATTGGGATCACCACCAAGATGCGATGGCAACTGAAAAACTGGCGGAAGGCATCCGTAAGTTTGCAATAGATCAGGGCAAACTTGAAAACATGATCGCCGATCTGCTGTAATTTCAAGCGATACGCTGTTTTTCCTTGTACAAAGGCGACTTGTTATGTCGCCTTTTGTTTAACTGAGGTTCGTATGAATATATTGCGCATTGGTCTCGTATCTGTTTCTGATCGGGCTTCAACTGGTATCTATCAGGACAAGGGCTTACCTGCGCTGGAAACGTGGCTGAGTGAAGCAATTAGCACACCTTTTAGCGTAGAAACTCGTCTCATTCCTGATGAACAACTGCTTATTGAGCAAACCCTGTGTGAATTGGTCGATGAATTGGGATGTCATCTGGTGCTGACCACAGGCGGAACAGGGCCGGCACGCCGCGATGTCACACCAGATGCAACGCTTGCGATTGCCGATCGTGAAATGCCCGGCTTCGGTGAACAGATGCGGCAAATCAGCCTTCAATTTGTACCAACAGCGATTCTGTCCCGTCAAGTAGGCGTAATCCGCAATCACGCGTTGATTTTGAATCTTCCCGGCCAACCAAAAGCCATCGCAGAGACACTCGAAGGCTTGAAAGACGAGAATGGCAAGGTGCTTGTATCAGGGGTTTTTGCCAGTGTTCCTTACTGCATCCAGCTTCTGGACGGCCCTTACGTGGAAACTGATGAATCCGTTGTGGCTGCATTCAGGCCAAAAAGTGCCCGTCGTTAATATCTGTTGATTTTAATTTTTGCCAGCAAAAGGCGATCTCCTGAAAGGTTCTGAACCTGCTCAGAACCTTTGCGGACAAATCAAAATTGGGTATAAACCCGCTTATTCGCTCAAGCTGTGACCATTAGTTTCAATCACCTGTTTATACCAATGGAAGCTTTTCTTGCGGCGACGTTCCAACGAACCTGTTCCCTGCTCATTCTGATCAACGTAGATATAACCGTAGCGTTTGGTTATCTCACCTTTCGAAGCACTCACTAAATCAATCGCCCCCCAGCTGGTATATCCCATCACATCCACACCATCTTCAATGGCTTCCTTGACCTGAATAAGATGATCGTTAAGGTATTGAATACGATAGTCATCCTGAATACTACCATCTGCTTCTGGCGTATCTTTAGCCCCCAATCCATTCTCAACAATGAATAAGGGCTTCTGGTAACGATCCCACAATAGATTCAATACAGTGCGCAAACCGAGGGGATCTATCTGCCATCCCCACTCTGAGCTGGGCAAATGAGGATTGGTTATCATATGCAGGATATTGCCCTGCTCTTTCAGGTATTCCGATTCATCCGCTGTTGTACAGCCACTCATGTAATAACTGAACGAAATAAAATCGACTGTGTTTTTCAAATCCAGTCGATCTTGCTCAGTAATATTCAACTCAATGCCATTTTCGCGGAAATAACGCAATATATAACCCGGATAGCTCCCTCGACTTTGAACATCACCAAAAAATAACCATTTTTGATTTTGCTGAAGAGTCGCCAGAACATCCTCCGGTTTACACGTTAATGGATACATTAAATCACCAAGCAACATATTACCAATTTGGGCATCAGGAATGATTTTCCGGCACTGCTTCACCACGCGGGCACTGGCAACTAACTGATGGTGGATAGCCTGATAGATTTCAGACTGGCTACTGTCTCTCGGTAACCCGACGCCTGTCAGTGGCTCATGCAGAGACATATTGATCTCATTGAATGTCAGCCATAATTTCACTTTCTTCTGGTAGCGGGTAAATACAGTACGTGCGTAATGCTCAAAGAAATCGATCAGCTTACGATTGCCCCATCCGCCATATTTTTTCACCAACATCCACGGCATTTCATAATGGGATAGCGTGATCAAAGGCTGAATACCGTACTTTGCCATTTCATCAAATAATCTGTCATAAAACGCCAGCCCTGCTTCGTTGGGCTGCACCTCATCACCATTTGGAAAAATGCGGCTCCATGCGATAGATGTCCGCAGGCATTTAAAACCCATTTCTGCAAATAAAGCGACATCTTCGGGATAACGGTGGTAAAAATCGATGGAAATATCTTTCAGGTATGGGGTTTCATTTGACGCGCCACGTTCAATAACAGGGCCAATAATGCCCTTAGGCATAACATCTGATACAGACAGACCTTTTCCATCCGTCAAATAAGCACCTTCAACTTGATTGGCGGCAAGGGCGCCTCCCCACAAAAAATGCATTGGGAATCGTTTCATTCAAATTTCCTCTTATGAATACTTAACGAATAACAATGGTGAACCTTTTTCCACTTTTGATGCAGTAATTCACTCAATAGATGAATAATCCTCACTGTTACTGACAATAATCGGGGTTGTAAGATCAAACCCGGCATCCAGAATTGCCTGTCTGTCAAATTGGATTAATGCCTCCCCTGCTTTTTTGTGGGTAGATTGGTGATGGCAGGCAGGCCAAACATCCAGGTCAAAAGGGTAGAAATGATAAACGCCAGCAACGTACCAATAATTGCCCCCCATAATGTGTCATCAATGCCTGATGGAGGGATCATTTGAGTGAAGGTGAAAATATTAATCAGCCCCATTGAGTAGATGGCGCTTTGATAATAACCAATAACAGAGCCACCAATAGCACCAGCGATACAACCAAAAATAAACGGCCGTCGGTAAGGGAGAGTTACCCCATAAACCGCAGGTTCAGTGATACCAAAAATACCTGCGGTAACAGCAGAACCAGATAATACTTTCAATTTGGCATCTCGGGTGCGCAAGAAAACCCCCAAGGCCGCCCCCGTTTGCCCTATTATGGCAGGCAATAGCAAAGGGGCTAATGTATCGTGTCCCAAAACTGTCAGGTTATTGATCATGATTGGCACGAGTCCCCAATGCAGACCAAACATGACACAAACTTGCCAGATAGCGCCCATAATTGCTCCTGCCAGAGCTGGTGCAAATCCATATATGGCCTGATAACCATACGCCAATAATTGACTTAACCATGTCGCAGCAGGCCCGATGACAATAAATACAAGGGGAACAATCAACATCAGACAAACAAGGGGGGTAACAAAAGTTTTGATTGCAGCCGGAAGATAGGCATCTAGTTTTTTCTCTACTTTGCAGCTTAACCAAGAAGCAAGAATAATTGGGATTACTGACGAGCTGTAATTCAACAATGAGAGTGGAATTCCCATAAAGTATTCAATTGTACTGCCGACAACAGTCGATGTTTCAAAAGCAGAAATGATTAAGGGATGCACTAATGCGCCACCAATTCCCATTGTAATAAAGGGATTGCCGCCAAATTTTTTACCTGCCGTATAACCGAGCAATAGAGGAAAAAAGTAAAACAGCGCATCGCTGGCTGCATACCAGATATGATAAGTACCGCTATCAGGTGATAACCAATTCAATGTAACAGCAACTGCAAGCAGACCTTTTAAGATACCGGAAGCAGCCATGACACCTAAAAAAGGAGTAAAAATACCGGAAATGATATCTATAAAATGGTTGAATAAATTGTCTTTCTTTCCCGTTGATTTTGTTGCCAGTTTTTCTTCATTGGTGGGACTCATTATTTGCTGGACAGCCTGATAGACATCTTTGACTTCATTGCCAATCACAACCTGAAATTGCCCTCCACTTTCAATAACCGTAATAATATCAGGGTGGGCTTTTAGTTTGTTGATATCAGCACGTTCATGATCCTGTAGTTTAAAACGTAGCCGGGTCGCACAATGGACAAGACTGACGATATTCTCTTTACCGCCAACGCCAGTAACTATTTCTTGGGCCAGTATCTGATAATTCATGCCACTTCCCTCGTTTTCCGCATTGCATCTGCACCAAAATCCAGATAAAAAAAACCTGACAACGCTATCCCCCACACCATAGAGAGAGTCGCTGTCAGGTTTTGCCTGCATACGCAGTAACAATCTATTTTCAATTTTATCTGCTTTTGGATACACCTCAATTTGCAGACGATAAAAATGTGATTGTGATCGCTAGATGACATATTAACCGCTATTATTTTGATAATTGCGATTAAGTAAAAATTCGTCCTACGGTTTTACCTCAATGCGCATTCCCGCCTCTTTCCATCCCGAAAATCCCTTTTTAAATCTACGCGCTTTAATACCTTTGGCACGGAGCAATGCAAGAGCGTTGGCAGAAAGCACGCAATAAGGACCACGGCAATAGGCGATCAAATCCTGATAAGACGTTAATTCACCCAGCCGGTTTTCCAGTTCATCAACCGGAATATTGATGGCATTGGGCAAATGGCCCTGTTCAAACTCATCTTTTGGCCTGACATCCAATAAGGTCATGCTCTTTTGTTTGATCCTATCCAACAGCTCTTCCCAGGAAATCGCCTCCTGATTGTTCGTATCATCGATCAACCTGCGCATTTCTGTGCGATTAAATTCAGCATATTGCTGGAGCACAGAGATAATTTCCATGACAGGCCCTTCACCCCAGCGATAAAGCACGTGTTTGCCCGATTTGCGGGATTGAAGCAGCCCCGATCGTTTGAGATGCTGAAGATGCTGGGAAGTATTGGCAATCGACAGACCGGAAAGCTCCGACAGGCTTTCCACGGATTGCTCAGTATCAACCAGACACTCAAGCAGTGTGAGGCGATGAGTATTTCCCAGCACTTTGGCTATTTCCGCAATCTCAACAAAGAGTTGCTTATCAAACATTGACATCAGACTTCCAACACTATTACATTCAATGAATTTATTGAGTATGATAATATCAGAGTTTTTCAGGCATTTCGAGTGCCAACATATATCCAGTGAGTTTCAAAAGGCAACGCGATAGCAGAAGTGAGTAAGCGCCGCCGACAATGCAGCAGAGTGAGTTCTGCGGCAACATGGACTTGAAAGATAAAGGGTATAACTGACTAACGGTGAGTGATGATTATTGTATTCGGAGGATAGTAACACATGAATGAAGGACTGGAGTTTATTGTTTATTCTGTATTGATTGGTGCCGGAGCGACGGTTGTCATGGATCTCTGGGCTATTTTTGTGAAACGCTTTTTCGGCATTTCCTCGCTGAACTATGGAATGGTGGGGCGCTGGCTTGGACACATTCCAAAAGGGCAATTTACCCATACAAACATTATGCAAGCTGAACCCGTGAAAAATGAAAGTGGAATCGGCTGGTTCGCCCACTATTTGATTGGCATCATTTTCGCTGGGTTACTGTTATTTGTTTGGGGTTTGGATTGGGCAAAAAATCCAACATTTTTGCCTGCCTTAATTACAGGTATCGTGACTTTAGTGGCTCCTTTTTTCATTCTGCAACCCGGTATGGGAATAGGGATTGCTGCCTCCAAAACCCCGGCACCTAATACAGCCAGGTTCAGGAGCCTAATGGCACATACTTCTTATGGTGTTGGGTTGTATTTAGCTGCGCTCTTATTAACATTATTTTCTTAATCTTATTTCTGAATCACCGTCGATAAATTTGGGTTATTTATCGACGGAAGATATATTTTCAATTCATGTCTTCAACAGGCAATACTGGTGACTTCAAACTCAGTAAAGACTTTGTCCTTTAGTACTACAGTCGTAAACGCTCTGTAATCATCAGGTTATCCCGACGACGATAATGACATTGTTGTGCCGAGTATTGGTGTCGTCGTCGCCAGGATGACCAATGTAAAATCTGTTCGATGGTCTCTCCGGCCTTTTCCATCAATTTTGACGAGACCATAAAAATCTGTGGGGCAAGGTGTTAAATCGACGATAGAATGAGCAAAGGAACATCATTCTATCAGACACCTCCCCATGAAATCTTATATTGTGAAAGTAGCCCTCCTAGGTATCAGCCCAATGGTCTGGCACCGATTCAGATTGTCAGGCGAGATTTCTTTAGCGGCTTTGCACTATATCATTCAGATCGTGCAGGGATGGCAGGATGATCATCTGCATCAATTCCGTATTTATGGCAAAAATTACGGCATTTCCTACTCCGGCGGGATCGGGTTTCCTGATATCCGGGCATAAAATTAGGTGACCAAACGGAGCATTCTTGGACAGAAAAGATTGCTGCATAAGTGCCCCACAGATTTTTATGGTCTCAAGCCGAATGTACGAACGCAGTTATGACCGCCACCCGACGAACTTATCTTGCACATACGCGGGAGTTCATGTACGAATATATGTTTGCGACTACATTGTCAGAAAAATTTACTCACCCACTTGAATTAAGTCGGTGTCCATATAGCTTATTTAGCAATGGGAGGTTCAGAAAAAATAGCGAGAATGAAAAATAAAAGTCTTGTTAACCAATAACTGAATTTTGCCATTGTTGTAACTCACTATTTCTGGATGTTTTTCATTATCGCCTCTTCACTAACACCAGCAGCAATCAGATGTGATGCCGTGCGGCTGAGAAAAAGCCACATTGAAGAGCAAGATACTGTTTTATTATGGGATCTGTTAGTTCGTGAAAAACGCTTTACCAAGCGACCACCATGACAAACGTTAGCCCACATACAGCCTACAAAGATTTGCTCCAGTTTGCAAAAGCATTCCCCCTGAGCTGTGTATCCAGCAGGCTGTCGACAAGCTCTTTGCGTTACGCTTTCTTCTCTCTGAATTGGTCAAAATGATAGGAGTAAATCTTGTCCCGCGCGACGCGCGGGACAAGATTGTAAACTCTCGCTATTATGAAAACTACTTAATGCCCATAAAAACACAAAATATAACTTGGATTCATATAATCATATTCCATGAACTCCATTCTTTTTTATAATTGGAATAAAATCTACTATTTCTATTACCTTAGGAGTAAATACAGGCCCTAAGCGTTCTTTAGACCAATTAATCAATTCTATAGCTGATATTGCATCTTGTTGCTTAAGTACAACGACAGCCTTGACTAATTCTCCCCATTTATTATCAGGTACACCGAATACTGCTACATTGTATACAAAGGGATGTTGGAGCAATATATTCTCAACATGTTTAATATAAACATGATATCCTCCCGAAATAATAATCTCTTTATTACGTTTAACTAAATATAGAAATCCTTGCTCATCTATAGTTGCAATGTCACCTGTATATAACCAGCCATCACGTAAACTATCTGTGGTTTCTTCTGGGCGATTCCAGTAACCCGATGTGATATGTGGGCCACGGATAATAATTTCACCAGAAGATGTATTTTTCCCTGAATCATCAACAAGATTAATATCGGCTAAAGTCACTGGCTTACCTAAAGATGTTAAACGTGCCATATTACCTGTTTTTAATGCTTGCTGATGATCTGATTTATTTAGTACGGTAATCTGGTTTGGTGCTTCCACCATACCATAAAATTGTGTAAATATGGGGCCAAAAATATCCAACGCTTGTAATAACTGCTCCTGTCGAAATGGTGAAACGCCGTAGATAATGTTGGAAATGGAGGATAGTTTCTTACGACTATTGCGTAAATAATCCATCAGTATGTACATCATGGTTGGAACCATCATTGTTGCCGTGATTTTTTTTATAGTGATTGTATGTATCAATAGCTCAGGATCGAATCTACCGAGTAATACATTAGTTCCACCTTTCATCCATATTGGAAGTATGAACATTCCTCCTGCATGAGTAATTGGAGCTACATGGGCAAAACGTTCTTGCTCTCCAAATCCGATATCTATCATTTGGCCTACTATTGCTGACAAGTAGCTGCCATGAGTGTGCAGTGTCCCTTTTAAACGACCATCTACTCCCCCCGTGTAAAAAATCCCATAAAGATCCATTGGACTGACATGTGGCATTCCTGATTCAGATGATTGTTGATTAGCTAAATAGATAAAATTTTCTACGCATAACACTAATTCTGCATCTGCATCATATATACGCCCATCATGTATTACAGCCCGTGCTCCTGAATCCTTGATAATAAAATCGTGATCAGTAAAACTTCCTTTAGGAAATAAAGGAACCACAACTAAGCCTGCCCATAAAGCTCCAAAATAAATATTCAATAGCTGAGGGCTATCAGCGATCAGTAAGGCAACTCTATCACCTTTATTCATCCCTAATCGTAACAGCGCTCGCCCACTTTGACGAATATAAGCTATTTGTTCACGATAAGTAATTTTATGGTTATGAAATATAACTGCGGTCTTTTGACTATATATTAATCCACATCTCTCAATGAGAGCACCAGTACTATAGGGTAATACAGCATTGCTAATTTTATTCTGTGTTGGTTGATTTAGTAACATCATTTTCCCCTTATGTAAATTTTCAAGATGAAAACCATAAATCATGCCCACAATTAATTGGTTATATAAAACCTGAATGCTTAACTAAAAGGAGTATATTAATCTCAATTGGAACATTTATCCCAGTTCTAAGTTAGAAAGGGCATATATAGAGCTTGGAATATTCTTTTGAAGAATTCCTTTGTGCATATATACAACATGAAATTGCTCAAATAACTCTCTTTTTCGCAAAAAATAAATAAATGATTCATCATGTACATATTCGGGTACAAAGATAGACACTTGGGTGGTTAGAGGTAAACATGAAGTTAGAGTATTAAATAATTCTTCAGCATCTATTGGAGATGTTGCTACTAACGGTCCAATACGATAACCATTTGGTGCAGGACGAATCACACCATAACCATAAATTTCCCCATTGACAATTTTTACATAAGTTATGTGACCATCGGTAAATAACCATTGTTTTAGAAAAGGCTGCCGCGATGTCGGAAAATATAGAGCATCATACTGTATAATTTTATCAAGATAATGTGGTTCTACTGGAATTATTTCTTTTATATTTGGCGTTATCCATCGTGGTTTTCCAATGTAGTGGATAACATTGTAAATGGGTGTTAATCCCGATTTCATGTAATTTGGGACCATTTCAGGCATTGCATTAGACCCTATATTACGATCACCCGCATGATTTCTGGCAATTTTACATATAGCTTTGCCATAACCGTTTCTTCTAAATTCGGGAATAACCAGATAATTTCCCCATATGGAATATTGTTCTGAATGATTTATAAGAGAAACAGCAGCAATAGCTTGATCGCCAAGCCATCCAATGAACAATCCATTATTATCAATTGAATACATGCATTTTGAATCATTATAACCAATATTCCATCCCTCTCTGTTTCCCCATTTGACTACATGATTCCAATCTTGAATCGTTGCTTTGGTAACTGTAAATCCATCTAGATCAGTTATAAATTCTAAATTTTTTTTTGGTGAATCCATAATTGAATATTTCCTTATTAATTATTGGAGTTAAAATTAATTTCTTAAAGAATGACTGATAAGATTTAGAAGTTCAGTATGGTTTATTTTTCCTGTTACTGTTCGAGGTAATTTATCAACAATTAGAAAATGAATTAGTCTGCTTAACCCGCATGATGGGCCAAATATGTTGCTTTCCCGTTATTTTTGAACCCTTATTTTTGATAAATAAAGTTTGACATAAAAACATTAAATTGTTTAATTGAATAATAATGTTGTAGTCTATCTTTAGTCAACAATTCTGGAGTTCACAATGTCTATTTCAAATGTCACTCAATCAAGTATCCCTATAGCCGTTTACCTCCTTGGCCTAAGTTTGTTCGCAATGGGAAGCTCTGAATTTTTAATCTCAGGTGTGTTGCCAAAAATTGCTGAGGATTTGCAAGTTTCTTTACCATCTGCAGGTATGTTAATTTCAGCTTTTGCTATAGGTGTTTTGCTCGGTGCACCACCTCTGGCAGTTGCAACACTACACTGGCCTAGACGTGCAACTTTACTAGTAAGCCAGGCGTTATTTGTCGCAGCAACTACCATTGGGATGTTTTCACAGGACTATTGGCCATTACTCATTTCTCGTATTGTGAGTGGTGTGGCTTATGCTGGATTTTGGGCGGTTGCTGCAACAACAGCGGTCAATCTGGTGGCTAAGGATAGTACCGCAAGAGCATTATCTATTGTGGTGAGCGGATTGAGTTTGGCAATGGTTGTTGGGGGGCCGCTTGGAACTATGATTAGTGATATTGCTGGATGGCGTGCAGGGTTTTGGGCCATTGCAGCAGCGACATCAGTTACAGCAATTGCATTGTGGTTTATGTTGCCTGAAATACAGCAGGAACAGATACCTGCATTACATACTGAATTAAAAGTGATGGCTCAACCCAAACTATGGATTGCTTATTGTACGACCGTACTAACCACAGCAGCCTATATGGCAACATTTAGCTACTTAGGTGCGCTACTTATTGATGCAAGTAAGTTAGCTGTCACTTGGCTTCCGGCTGTCCTCTCCCTTTTTGGTATTGGTGCTTTTATCGGGTTAACTATAGGTGGTCGTACAGCCGATAAGTCCCCTTTCAGTACACTCGTTATTGGAACAATTGGCGTTATTGCTATCTCTATTGCATTGGGTTTTTTAGCCGAAAATTTGATCATGACAATTGGCCTAGTATTTCTGCTCGGTATGTTTGGCTTCGTTGTTAATCCTGCGGTAATGAATAGAGTTTACACGATCGCAGCGGGTGCTCCAACATTGGCCGGAGCAACCAATGTGTCTGCTTTCCAGCTTGGAATTACTTTGGCTCCCTTATTGGGTGGATTAGCCATAAAAGCGGGTTATGGGTTACCTTCAGTTGGTTGGGTTAGTGCACTACTTGCGTTAGTCGCCCTTATTCCAATCCTGCTTGATGCCCATTTGCATAATAAGAAATATTAGGTGTAATTAACTTATATCTGGATTATCACTCTTGCAGAACAATATCCCTGAATCGCTTATCATTAAGTATGCTGTTGTGAATTTGTTACCATAACCTGAACTTAGAATTTCCTTCCAATTAAGTTCATATTTAAGAATAAATCACAGTAGCATATTCTTTATCACCTTCAGTATCAATATAATATTTACGCCTATAATTTTGAAACGCTTTTTGAACTCTATTTCCCATAAAAAAGTAAATTCAATGATTTACCCAAACACAAAATTCACACCCACAAAAAATAAAAACTACAACTTATTCAATCGGTTAATAAGAAAAAAAAAGTCAACAAATAAAAATTGTTTATTACAAGCAGTTATTAGATATGTTCTATAGTTATAAATTTATTGAATTAACGTTAGATGCCAAATACTATTCAGGTAAAATCCAACATCTAACCAATTCGTTTATTTATGTTTTCATGATGTTTTATTTCAGTAATAAAAAACAATAAGCAAAATAGAATATTACATAGAGAAACTTTAAATCCTCGGTAAAATGTAGGAGCTACTGTATGCAGCTTTTTCTAAAGGCATTAAAAGAATCTGGATTACAATTTTCTATTTTTCCTGAATTATATAAACAAGAAAATGAAAATACAGAAATGGAAATTTCTCAATTAACACAACAGATTAAGGATATACTCAATAATATATTACCATTAAATCTCCCTATTCCAATAACAATACATGTGGAAACCTCTGAAACAGAAGACTTTCCATTAACGGATATTCAATATGCTTATTTGATAGGCCGTAACCCCGGCTTGGAATTGGGTGGACTAACCAGTTGCCTGTATACCGAATGGGATATGACTTCTTTAGATATCACGGCACTCAATGATGCTCTGAATAAAATCATTGAATATCATCCCATGTTACGAGCCACTTTATCTTTGGATGGGCAGCAACGAATTTTACCTTCCCCGTTGATCTATACCATTTCTACTCAAGATGGCAGGACATGGACTGCATCAGAAAAAGACGAACAACTGGCAATGATCCGCCACGAAATGGAGACGCAATTACTGCCAGTGGATAAAGCACCGACATTCAATATACGGGCAACAAGACTGAGTGATGGTATTACCCGCCTGCATATCTATTTTGATTTGATGTTTGTGGATCTACATAGTGTCCGTGTAATACTGCGTGATTGGTGGCAAGTTTATCAGGGGCATGGCCTACACACTTTACCTGACAACATGGATTTTCGCAGTTATATCAAATCGGAACGTTATTTACAGGGGCAACCCCAAGGGCTGCGTGATAAAGCCTATTGGGAACAGAAAATTGAGAGTCTGCCCCCGTCGCCTGAACTGCCTCTGAAAAACGTCCCTGAGTTGATTTCTCCGCCTTCTTTCAAGCGTTACAGTCGAAAAATCAATGCTGAAACACTACTGGCGCTCAAGAAAAAAGCGGAATTGCGCAAACTGACGCTGGAATCTGTATTCCTAGGCATGTATGCAGAAGTGCTGCGTCAATGGTCGAAGCGTCAGGCTTTCACACTGACTATCACTCAGTTTGGGCGCCGTTCCTATTTTGCTGGCATTGAGAATGTGGTCGGTAATTTCCTGCAACCCATGTTGCTGGGAATACATGGAACTGAGACAGAAAGCCTTAGCGAACGTGTAATACAGATCCAGACTGATTTGATGATGAATCGCTGGCATTCTTCCTACAATGGCGTTCAGGTTTTACGGGAACTGACCCGACGCAACCACGGCAGCCGTGCAGCGGCAGCGCCTGTCATATTCAGCAATACACTCACCTCTGATTTAGATGAGGTTGTAACAAATGTGGGCTGGGCGGAAGCCACGCAAGTCTATAGCAGCAATCAAACCCCACAGGTGTGGCTGGAAAACCAAATTGTCCGCGTTGATGGGCTTGTCCAAATTAACTGGAACACAGTCAACGAACTATTCCCTGACGGTATGGTGGAAGCTATGCTGGACGCTTATCTGACGCTGCTTACAGCTTGTGCGGAAGATGATTCATCATGGGATAAGACTTCATCATTGGTGCAGTTACCTGAATCCGATCTGGCAGAACGGGTGGCAGCCAATGCAACGGATACCGATTTTGACATGAAGCTTCTGCATGAAATGATTTTGCATGCTGCGGAAAAATTCCCTGATGCAATTGCACTTGTGCAGGGAGAAAATCAAATCACCTACTCGGAAATGGTGAACAAAGCCGGAGCAATCGCACAGCAAATTTGCACTTCTGTCCAGATTAATCCCAATGATATTGTCGCGGTATCCATGCCACAAAGCCCGGATTTAGTTATCGGATTATTGGGTGCCCTTATGTCAGGTGCAGCTTATGTGGCAATCGATCCTCAGCTTCCCGCGGAACGCCGCATGAGCCTGCTTAACCGGTGTACAGCAAAATGTATCATTACTGCCAGCACAGTGTTTAAACAGGATGAATTTGCCGATGTACTCCGGATCAATCTGGATGAATGCCCCATGCATAATGCTATGGATATAGGGCAAATGACCTCAAAGCAGGGGCTGGATGATCTGGCCTATGTCATCTTTACCTCCGGCTCAACCGGAGAGCCTAAAGGGGTTATGGCTTCCCATCGTAATGCTGCAAATACGGTGCTTGATATTAATCATAAATTCCAAGTGACAGAACAAGACACAGTATTATCTGTTGCACCGGCAGGCTTCGATTTGTCTGTCTATGACTATTTCGGGCTATTGGGCGTGGGAGGAAAAGTTATCTTCGCAATGCCTGAAACTGCCAATGACCCGAAAATCTGGCTGGAGTTGCTGGTCGAACATCAAATCACTATCTGGGATAGCGTTCCCGCTCCCGTCAAAGTGCTGGTAGACAGAAATGGCTCTGCATTGGCCGAAACAAAACTCAGGCTAATCCTCATGAGCGGCGATTGGATACCTGTCGATCTGCCAGAACGCATTCGGGAAAATCTACCGAATACGGCGATCATCAGTCTTGGCGGAGCCACCGAAGGTTCTATCTGGTCGATACATTATCCAATTGAAAAAACAGATAAAAACTGGAAAAGCATTCCCTATGGCAAACCGCTGGCAAACCAGACCTTCCATGTTTTGAACAATTGGTTTCTCCCCTGTCCCAAATGGGTCACAGGAGAACTCTATATCGGCGGAGACGGCGTGACTCAGGGTTATTTGGGAGATACCGAAAAAACTGCACTGCGCTTTATTACTCATCCCATTACAGGTGAGCGGTTGTACAGAACGGGAGACTTGGGGCGCTATATCGCGAATGGATTGATAGAAATTCTGGGACGTGAAGATAATCAGGTAAAAATCAATGGATATCGCATTGAATTGGGTGAAATTGAAGCTTGTCTTCTGGCTCACCAAAATACCAGCCATGTCGTTATTGACGCCCCTGTCCATGCCAAAACCGGCCAACGGCATATCGTCTCCTATATTGTTCCGGTCAATGCAGAGACTTTGCACGAGCCTAGCCATTTTCAGGATCAACTAAGGGAACTGGCGCGGAAAACATTGCCCTCTTATATGGTACCCAGTTATTACATCCTGCTGTCCCACATGCCATTAACCAGTAATGGAAAAATTGACCGTAAGTCACTGCCTCACCCCTGGTCTGATACCGAAGAGAACACCGATTCCATGGTTGAACCGACTAATGAGATAGAAGCAAAGATCCTTAAACTCTGGCAGGCACAACTTCAGCATGATGATTTTGATGTCACCGATGGCTTTTTTGATATTGGTGGTGATTCACTTCATGCCGTAGGCTTGCTCAGTGCATTGAGGCAGGAATTTAAGATCACGCCGGTAGGCGAACAAGACATTATTGAAGGACTGTTCATGAACTCCAATATTCAGTCTTTTTCTCGCATTATCGAGACAATCATTCAATCTCAAGCGGTGAATAACCTATGACCAAGACACACGATTATTACGATTACATTATCGTGGGCGGAGGTTCGGCGGGATGCGTAGCTGCATCACGCCTGTCTGAAAATGGCATGAAGTCCGTACTGCTGATTGAAGCAGGCCACACTTCCGATGTTCACAACCCTGCCAGCCCGCTCAGAGACGCTTCACGCTTGGTACTGGAGGGGTATAACTGGGATTATGAGGCTAATGTACGCAATGAAGATCGGTTCACTGATCTCATTCCATCTTCTGTGCCTACGCAGAAAGACAAGCAGGCGACCCGTAAACATAAAGGACGCAGGCCATTCAATTATCGGGTAGGAAAAGTACTCGGCGGCTCCTCTGCGGTTAACGGTGCCATCGCCCTGAGAGGTTTTCCGAGCGATTTCGAACAATGGGTAAAAATGGGTTGTCCCAATTGGTCTTGGGAGCAAGTTCTGCCGTGGTTCAAGCATCTGGAGAATGATGTCGATTATATCAATGATGACAATCATGGCTCACAAGGGCCAATGTGTCTGCGCAGACCTCCAAATGGTGAGATCCATCCCCTTGATATGGCTTTTGCCCATGCCTGCGAACAGTCTGGCGTCCCTTATGCCGATGACCTTAATGTCGGTGAAAAACCCGCCGTAGGCCCTGTTCCTGCCAATGTCATCAATGGTGCCGAAAGGGTGGATGTCTATCGTTCATACCTTGAGCCGGTTTTGCAGAGAGAAAATCTGCACATTATGACTGATGCGCTGGCTGCACAGATTACCTTTAACGGTACTGTCGCTTCTGGTGTAAAAGTTATTCGGGCAGGAAAAGAGCTGATTTATCGAGCAGAACATATCGTTCTCTGCGCCGGTGCCATTGGCTCAGCTGCGTTGTTACAACGATCAGGCGTGGGTGATCCCGACCATCTGAATTCATTGGATATTCCGATTGTTGCGGAAGTACCCGCCGTTGGCAGAAATTTAACGGATCATGCGTCAGTCGTATTATGGGCCCTTCCCAAAGCGGGAGTCTGTACAACAGGTCTGCCGTGGCGTCAAATTGCGGCCCGTATCAGCAGTGGTTATGACGCAAAAGTCGATGTACAAATTGGTCTGCTGAATAATGTTGCCAGCGATACCGTGCCGGGTTTCAGAGATCGCGTTGCTTATCCCATGTTGGTTGGAGCGTCTGTGATGCTGATGCGCCCGCAGGCACTGGGGCGCGTTTTTATCAGTAGTGCCGATTTGACAGCACTGCCCGAAATTGATCTGCCCCTCACTCGCAGTACGGCAGATATCGCCCGTCTTGTGGGCGGCGTACGCAAAATTTGGGAAGTTTTACAGCATCCAGAAGTCGATTCCTTCCTTGACGGCATTCAATTTTGGTCTCACTCCATGATTTATAACGACGAAATCATGAACAGTGCGATTAAGAATCTGGTCAATCCGGGCTGGCATGCTTCCGGCACGCTCAGAATGGGTGCCGACGGTGATCCGGATAGTGCAACCCAAGAAAATGGACAGGTACGTGGCATCAAAGGTGTAACAGTTGCCGATGCGTCTCTGTTTCCCACTATTCCTTCCATGCCGACTAATCTGACAACCATCATGGTCGCTGAACGTATTGTCAGTTTCTTGCTTGAGAAGGAAACCACCAGCGAACGGAGGGCAAATGGATATTAAGCGCAGACGGGTCATTTATGCCTTTCCACACGCGGGAGCTACAACAGCAATTTATCGCCCTTGGTTGAATGATCTGATGGCGACTAATGCCGCAATTTTGCAACCAGTCGCGATCCCGGGTCGCGGTTATCTGGCTAAAGAGCCGGAAATAGACGATCTCGATTTACTGGCTGAACGGCTGGCGTCTGATATCTGGAACGATCTCCGGCAGAAACA
This sequence comes from Xenorhabdus sp. XBWT, assembly GCF_059072735.1. Lineage (NCBI taxonomy): Bacteria > Pseudomonadati > Pseudomonadota > Gammaproteobacteria > Enterobacterales > Morganellaceae > Xenorhabdus > Xenorhabdus sp. XBWT. The sequence goes on along the minus strand of NZ_CM180990.1, from coordinate 3,680,238 downwards.
GGCTCAGGGTATTACTGAATGGATCACCTTTGGTCACAGCTTTGGTGGGGTGCTGAGTATCGCGGTTGGTCACGTATTAGTGAAAAACTATGGTATTTCTCCTCTATTTGGCGTGATTTCTAGTTCCGTACCTCCACATCTTCAACAGCAAGATGAGCGCCATCAATGGACGGATGAACAGTTAATCCAAAAAATCAAAGAAGACCAAGGGACACCCGAAGCCATCTTGAACGAACCTGCTCTGATAAAACCAATCATCAAGCAATTGCGCAGTGATTACCTGATACGCAGCCAATTTCCCCAGATTGACAATATACAAGTGAATTATCCGCTGGCACTTGTTTCAGCCACCAATGACATCTATGTCACGTTGGCAGATATGGAAGACTGGAAAAATTACACTTCTCACGATACTTCGCTCATCCGTATCGAAGGGGATCACTTCGCTGTGTACCAACACTGGGATGCCATTAAGCAAATACTGCTGACAAAGAATCTGGAGTGAATATGCGTATTGAGACTGATAATTTCGAGAATTACCGGAAGTCTTGCCGTGAGTTTCTTGAACGTGAAATCGTACCTGGGCATCAGGTATGGGAAGAAAACGGACTGGTTGAGCGCTCTTTCTGGGAAAAACTGGGGAGGTCAGGATTACTGGGTATCAGTGTCAGCCCCGAATTCGGAGGACTGGGAAAACACGATTATCGATTCGCAGTGATTCTGACAGAAGAGCTCATCAAAGCCGGTGTCACCGTACCGGGTATCGTGGCCCACAATGATGTTACCACCAGCTACATTTTTGCTCTCGGTAACACCGATCAGAAAAAGAGATGGTTGCCGGATCTATGTAGCGGAAAACAGGTCGCAGCTATTGCCATGACAGAGCCAAATGGGGGTTCCAATACCGCAGATCTCCAAACCGTGGCTACGCGGCAAGGGGATTATTATCTGGTTAATGGCGGCAAGACCTACATTACCAATGGTATTAATGCGGATTTAATCGTCGTTGCTGTCAAAACTGAAGAAGGACAGCAAGGTCAGGGTATCAGTTTGTTGGCAATAGAGCGGGGCATGCCGGGTTTCTCCAGAGGAGAACCCTTGAAAAAAATTGGCTGGAACGGCAGTGATACAGCTGAACTCTTTTTCCATGACTGCAAAGTACCTGCGACTAATCTGATTGGCCGTGAAAACCTCGGCAACTATTACTTCATGTCAGCAATGCCTCGTGAACGTCTCAGCATTTCAACGGTGGCGGTTGCCAGTGCCGAAAATATTTTGCAAGCCACACTGGAATATGTGAAAGAAAGAAAAGCCTTTAATCAGTCCATTGGTTCCTTTCAGTACAACCGTTTTGTCCTCGCTCAACTGGATACCGAAGTAAAAATTGCCCGCGTTTATCTTGATCACGCCACTGATCTTTTTAACCAAGGCCTTTTCAGCTTAGTGGATGCAGCCCGCATCAAGTTATGGACAACTGAACTTCAGATGAAAGTGGCAGATCGTTGTCTGCAATTACATGGCGGGATGGGATATATGCGCGATTCCGTTGCCGGCAAGAATTGGCTGAATAGCCGCGCTCAAACTATTTACGGTGGAACCAGCGAGGTATTGCAAGAAATTATCAGTAAATCCATGGGACTTTAGTATTCAATTTAGTGCTTAGTCATGCCGCAAACGCAAAGATAGGCCGATGAATTGCTACAAATAGCTCTGAAGTTCCCAACACTGAGAGCCTATTCCGGTAGGCTCTTACATCCTACCCTATTCGAGAGGATATATTGGTTATGAATGAGAAGAGCAGCAAAACATGTCTCATCCGATCGGTAAATGCCAGACAATGGAACTCCATTGTTCTTGGCTGGGCAGAGGCCGAAAATTGGGATATGTGCATAGGCGATACATCTAATTTCTTTAATGTAGACCCGAATGCCTTTTTTATTGCCTATCGTGATGAACAACCAATTGCATCAATATCGATGGTCAAGTATTCAGATAATTATTCGTTTGGCGGCAATTTCATCATTGCACCAGAATTTCGTCATCATGTTTGCGCTGCAAGAATATGGAAACCAACCATTGCCTATGCAGAACATCGCACGATTGGGTGTGATGGTAATTGGGATAAAATTCAGATCTATGAAAAAAGAGGGTTTGTCACCCATTATCGCAATGTCCGGCTTTCTGGCTCCATTACGCAAAAAATTATCCCGCCGACAGGCGCGATCCCGATTACACCAGCCAATATCGCTGACGTCATTCAATACGATGCCGAATGCACCGGCGTCTATCGGGATACATTGCTTTCTAATTGGTTTTGGGGAGAGCAGCGCCATGGGTTTTGTACCTATTCCAAAACAGGAATTTCCGGCGTCATCGGTATCCGTAAGTCTCATAACGGCTATCGGATTGGGCCTTTTTACGCTGACAATCCAGAAGCTGTCGAAACTCTCGCTCTTACTGCATTTGCGCTGGTTCCTGCCGGAGAACACATATCAGTCGATGTTCCTGAATCTGATAACAACGACTTTCTCCTGCTGGCTCACGAATATGGGCTACGGGGACTCTTTAATACATACAGGATGTACAAAGGCAATGCTGTACCCAAGGGACGGCAAGATAAAGTCAAGGCAATTAGTTCGTTGGAATTGGGATGATAAGTATTCAGACACCGTCCTTGTCTGAATCACAGGATCATTAATATCGTTAACGTACTCATATATAGAGGTTATGTTATGGCAAATGAAACACCAACCTTATTTGAATGGATGGGAGGCCGTGAGGTGCTCATGAAATTGATGGACACCTTTTATGCCAAGGTTGAACAAGATGAACTGCTGGCCCCGCTGTTCGAGAACATGAAATCAGACCACCCCGGCCATGTCGCTATGTGGCTGGAAGAAGTGCTCGGCGGAGAAGAACGCTATACCAATGAACGTGGTGGATTCAAAGTCATGCTGAGCCGTCACCGGGGTAGGAGTATTCAACCTGAACAGCGGAAAAGATGGGTCGATTTACTTATGCTGGCTGCCGATGAAGTCGGTTTACCGTCCGATCCTGAATTTCGCGCAGCATTCGCAGGCTATATCGAATGGGGTTCCCGCAGGGCTGAGGCTAATTCCCAGCCGGATGCAAAGCCATCACGCCGCGAAACTGTACCAAAATGGGGTTGGGGAGACGCCCCTCCGGGAACGCCCTAATTTTTTGCTCTAATCCTTAAAGGACATTTAGCGATAGTGAGGTGAAAGCATGCTGTTGGCTATCAGTGACTTACATGTATCCCATGCTGCAAATCGTTTGCTGGTTGAATCATTAAGGCCAACCACGCCCAATGATTGGCTCTTGCTTGCCGGCGATATTGCAGAGCAGGAATCAGACTTTACATGGGTTATCAGTACACTGTCCCAACGGTTTGCCCAAGTTGTTTGGACACCGGGTAATCATGAACTTTGGTGTACCCCCAAAGATCCATTAAAGTTACCCGGTGTCCTGCGTTATGAACATTTGGTCAATATCTGCCGAAAATATAACGTTCTCACCCCTGAAGATGAGTTCTGCCGTTATCGCATGAGGGATGGTTCAACTGTTACCATTGCCCCTATCTTTACGTTGTACGACTATTCATTCAGAAACACCTTTGACTATACAGCTGATCAGGCTATCGAACGCGCCCGTCGGTGTGGTGTCATTAGTTCTGACGAGTTCTTCCTGAAAACCTATCCCCACAAAAGTATTATCGATTGGTGCCGAGAGCGTATTCAATATACCGAAAAACGTTTGAATATCATTCCAGATGATGAAGACATCATCCTGATGAGCCACTTTCCCATCATCCGAAAACCCCTCGAATCTTTACGCAATACCGAATTTTCCATTTGGTGCGGTAGTGAAAAAACTCATCAGTGGGCATCGAGAAAAGGAATACGCATGGTGGTATACGGTCATCTACACATTCCAAATATCGAATATATTCAAAATATTATCCATATTGAAGTTTCGTTGGGGTATCCACGGGATTGGCAAGAACATCGCAAATGCTCTTACTTAGTGGAACTGGATGGATTACTGGAACATGCAAACGAGTATCGCTGACTATTTATTTTAACTAACCCGTTATTTTAGCTAACCAGCCATTCTGATAATAAAAGGCTAATTTACCCATGAAAAATGATGAAATGATTCAACAGATAAAACCGCGGATTCTGATTGGGACAACCGGCTCCGTCGATATCACCCTTCTTCCCAGATACCTTTTAGCTATTAAGGCTACGATCGACTGTACTCTAACGGTAATGATGACAAACAGCGCCACTACCTTTTTGCCAGCTGAAACGGTTGCCCTCTATGCCGATCGAGTTATCAGCGGAGAAAAACCACAAGACTGGCCAACAGATAAACCTTCACGCATTGTTGCGGATCATGACCTCATGGCAGTTCTACCTGCAACTGCAAACACACTGGCAACTGTTGCCCATGGCGGTGCAACCAACCGATTAACGACAGTCGTTCTGGCCTCCACATTTCCTGTTTTGTTTTTTCCTGTCATGGGTAGTGTCATGTGGGAAAAAGATGCAACACGCCGAAATATTAACCAGTTACGTAATGATAGCTACCACGTTATTGAACCTGTATGGCATGAAAACTTTGATGCGTCCCTACAACGGATGGTCGGGCATCCTTCACTGCCGGACACTGAAACGGTTATTTCTCTGTTAAAACAATATTTACCGAAATAACTTTTATCTGTGGAAGAGTGTTCAGTAATCCTTACCCAGCAGAATAGTTAATCAACAAATAGGATTCTTACTCTTCCCTCGCCAAATCCTCTGGTAGCTCGCCATTAAAGCCATTTTGAGAAAATTTAACCTACATATCACCATAATGGCTTCATTTAAAAAATTGTAGAATAAACATCTTTTAATATAGCATAAGTTATATTTTCACCTAGCCAAATCGCAACAAGGTGATTGAAAATAGCCATGATAATCTTATTTTATAACTATAAATCGGTAACTTATGTCACAATATCAAAATCGTTCATTAAACAACCAAGACTATAAAACTCTGTTTCTGGCTGCCCTGGGTGGTGCTTTGGAGTTTTATGATTTTATTATCTTCGTCTTTTTTGCCGTTACGCTTGGTACGCTATTTTTCCCTGCGGATATACCTGAATGGCTTAGGCAACTGCAAACCTTTGGCATTTTTGCTGCGGGTTATTTAGCCCGGCCCTTAGGTGGAATCATCATGGCTCATTTTGGTGATTTGGTCGGACGTAAGAAAATGTTTTCACTCAGTATTTTCCTGATGGCTGTACCAACACTGGCCATCGGGATGCTGCCTACCTATGATTCTATTGGCATCGCTGCTCCCCTGCTGCTTTTATTCATGCGTGTGATGCAGGGTGCTGCCATTGGCGGGGAAGTTCCCGGTGCATGGGTTTTTGTAGCAGAACATGTTCCCCATAAGCGCATTGGATTTGCGTGTGGTGTTCTTACAGCAGGCCTGACCATGGGAATTTTATTCGGTTCTCTTGTGGCAACCATCATTACATCTATTTATATCAGACAAGAAGTCTTGGACTGGGCCTGGCGTCTGCCATTCTTTCTGGGCGGGATTTTCGGCCTGTGTGCTGTGTACCTGCGCCGTTGGTTACATGAAACACCTATCTTCAAAGAAATGCAGGAACGCAAGGTATTGACAGAAGAAATGCCGCTGAAGTCCGTGGTTTTTAATCACAAACGCGCCGTTATAATTTCTATGCTGCTGACTTGGTTACTCTCCGCTGGCATCGTTGTCATCATCTTAATGACACCAACTTATATGCAGACGGTATTTCATCTGGAACAGTCGCTTACCCTGAAAGCAAATAGTCTGGCCATCATCTCATTGGCGATTGGCTGTGTATCTGTCGGATATTTATGTGATAAGTGGGGAGCTGGTATCGTTTTAATTGTCGGTTGTCTTCTTTTGGCCGCCACAAGTTGGACTTTCTACCATAATATCAGCGATGAACCACTCACATTATTTAGCGCTTATGCTATCGTCGGGCTGTCTGTTGGCGTGATCGGAGCCGCGCCGTTCGTCATGGTCAAGAGCTATCCGCCAGAAGTGCGCTTCAGCGGCATTTCATTTTCATATAATCTGGCTTATGCCATTTTTGGCGGATTGACACCGATCCTTGTGACCTTACTGCTGAAATATACTTCACAGGCACCCGCCTACTATATGATGTCCTTATCGGCTATCGGTATCTTATTGGGGGTTTATTTGAGGAAAAAAGGCATGTGAGAAAGTGCAAGCCGATAATGAAGAATTAAGATGAACTAACTATTTCTAAAGAACAGGATGAGTATTTATGCTCATCCTGTCTCAAAATGGCTAAGCGTGCTTCACTTCACCAATCGGCAAAATAGTACGGCCGTATTGTTCATTCAGAACTTCCGCCATTGCCAGATAGAAAGCACTTGCGCCACAGATAACACCCTCAAAACCAGCAAAGGTCAAGATGGCCGCATTACCCGTGATATTACCAATCGCCAACAATGCGAACAGCAGCGTCAGGCTGGCAAACACAAATTGCAGGGCACGGTTTGCTTTCAACGTACCAAAGAACATGAACAGGGTGAAAATTCCCCACAGGGCCAGATAAACGCCGAGGAATTCATGGCTGGTTGTTTCAGCCAATCCCATTGTTGGCAGGAAAAGCAAGCCAATCAAACTCAACCAGAACATACCGTATGAAGTAAATGCGGTTGCAGCAAAAGTATTCCCTTTTTTGTACTCAAAAATGCCAGCCAGCACTTGAGCCAAACCACCATAAAAAATTCCCATGCTCAGGATAACTGAGGTCAATGGGAAAAAACCTGCGTTGTGCAAATTCAACAAAATGGTGGTCATGCCAAAACCCATTAAACCCAATGGGCCTGGGTTCGCCAACTTAGTAGAATGCATACTTCCCCTAGAAAATACAAATAAAACAAAATATTAAAAAATTTCTGACGGCGGTTTCCGGTGCCAAGAAATCATAAAAGGCGGCGAATCATAATGTGATGGCATCAACTACACAATGGTCTGAGAAAAAAAAATTTATCAAACCTCAAATTTTTTTCAGTCTCCCCCTTGATGATGGGATGAATGACCCCATCTAAGTCTCAACTACAGTTACTACCGATATTCCGGCATTAGCTGAAAATATAAAATGAGGAATTTCTGGCCATCAGTGCCATTGAAAAGAAAACATTCGTCCTCATATAGCTTAGTAACTTGACCGAATATATGAATTCTTTGTGGAGGCGTTTAGATGGGTAAAATCATTGGTATCGACTTGGGAACTACCAACTCTTGTGTAGCAATTATGGACGGCACAACCACTCGTGTGCTTGAAAACAGCGAGGGTGACCGCACCACACCTTCTATCATCGCGTATACTCAGGATGGTGAAACTCTGGTTGGTCAACCAGCTAAACGTCAGGCTGTTACTAACCCGCAAAATACGCTGTTCGCCATCAAGCGTTTGATCGGTCGTCGTTTTCCAGACGAAGAAGTTCAGCGTGACGTATCTATTATGCCATATAAAATCATAGCTGCGGATAACGGCGATGCATGGCTGGAAGTGAAAAACCAGAAAATGGCACCACCTCAGGTTTCAGCTGAAGTTCTGAAGAAAATGAAGAAAACAGCAGAAGATTATCTGGGTGAGCCAATAACCGAAGCTGTTATCACCGTTCCGGCATACTTCAACGATGCACAGCGTCAGGCAACTAAAGATGCTGGCCGTATCGCAGGTCTGGAAGTGAAGCGTATCATCAACGAACCAACCGCTGCTGCTCTGGCTTATGGTCTGGACAAAGAAATCGGCAACCGTACCATCGCAGTTTATGACTTGGGTGGCGGTACTTTCGATATCTCTATCATCGAAATCGACGAAGTTGATGGCGAAAAAACGTATGAAGTTCTGGCAACCAATGGTGATACTCACTTGGGTGGTGAAGACTTCGACAGCCGTATGATCAACTACCTGGTTGACGAATTCAAGAAAGAACAAGGTATTGATCTGCGTAACGACCCACTGGCAATGCAACGTCTGAAAGAAGCAGCTGAAAAAGCGAAAATCGAACTTTCTTCCGCACAGCAAACTGACGTGAATCTGCCATATATCACCGCAGACGCGACTGGTCCTAAGCACATGAACGTTAAAGTAACTCGTGCAAAACTGGAATCTTTGGTTGAAGATCTGGTTAAACGTTCTATCGAGCCACTGAAAGTAGCTCTGAATGACGCTGGCCTGTCTGTATCTGACGTTCAGGACGTGATTCTGGTTGGTGGTCAGACTCGTATGCCAATGGTACAGAAAGCAGTTGCAGATTTCTTCGGCAAAGAGCCACGTAAAGATGTCAACCCAGATGAAGCAGTTGCGATGGGCGCAGCCGTTCAGGGTGGCGTACTGGCAGGTGACGTGAAAGACGTTCTGCTACTGGACGTAACTCCACTGTCCTTGGGTATCGAAACCATGGGCGGCGTGATGACGTCCCTGATTACTAAGAACACCACTATTCCAACCAAGCATAGCCAAGTGTTCTCTACAGCAGAAGACAATCAGTCCGCAGTAACCATCCATGTACTGCAAGGTGAGCGTAAACGTGCCAACGATAACAAATCACTGGGTCAGTTCAACCTTGACGGCATTCAGCCAGCAATGCGCGGTACTCCGCAGATCGAAGTCACTTTCGACATTGATGCTGACGGTATCCTGCACGTTTCTGCGAAAGACAAAAACTCTGGTCGTGAGCAGAACATCACCATCAAGGCATCTTCTGGTCTGAACGAAGAAGAAATCCAACAGATGGTACGCGATGCAGAAGCAAACGCAGAAGCTGACCGTAAGTTTGAAGAGCTGGTTCAGGTTCGCAACCAAGCAGACCAACTGATCCACGGTACCCGTAAACAAGTTGAAGAAGCTGGTGACAAACTGACTGCTGACGAAAAAGCAGCAATCGAGAAAGCATCTTCTGAGCTGGAAACTGCGGCGAAAGCCGAAGATAAAGCTGAAATCGAAGCGAAGATTCAGGCTCTGGTTGAAGCATCCCAGAAACTTCTGGAAATCGCACAGCAACAAGCTCAGGCTGGTGCTGCTGACGCAGGTGCAGGCAATGCGAAGAAAGAAGACGACGTTGTAGACGCTGAATTCGAAGAAGTTAAAGACAAAAAATAATAGCCCTTAGCGGGCAAGGTAACAGGGCGCCTGTTACTTGTTAACTGGCACGGGCGTTGAGGTAACTCTACGCCCGTGCGTACGTGTTAAGGGTAAATAATATAATGGCAAAAAAAGATTATTACGAAGTTTTGGGCGTTTCCAAAACCACAGACGAAAAAGAGATAAAAAAAGCCTATAAACGGCTGGCAATGAAATATCACCCCGATCGTAATCAGGGCGATAAAGAAGCAGAAAGCAAATTCAAAGAAATTAAAGAAGCGTATGAAATCCTGACAGATTCTCAAAAACGCGCTGCTTATGACCAATATGGTCATGCTGCCTTTGAACAGGGAGGCATGGGCGGTGGTGCTGGCGGTTTCGGTGGTGGAGCTGACTTTAGTGATGTTTTTGGTGACGTTTTCGGAGATATTTTCGGTGGCGGTCGTCGTCAACAGCGCGCCAGCCGTGGTTCAGACCTGCGTTACAACATGGAACTGACACTTGAAGAAGCTGTCCGTGGTGTGACCAAAGAGATCCGCATTCCAACATTAGAATCCTGTGATAACTGCCATGGTAGCGGCGCAAAAACAGGCACCAGCCCAGAAACCTGCCCAACCTGTCGCGGTGCAGGTCAAGTGCAAATGCGCCAAGGATTCTTCGCGGTTCAGCAGCCTTGTCCTCAGTGCCACGGGCGCGGAAAAATCATCAAAGATCCTTGCGGTAAATGTCATGGACACGGTCGTGTTGAAAAATACAAAACCCTGTCTGTTAAGATCCCTGCCGGTGTAGATACAGATGATCGCATTCGTTTGAGCGGTGAAGGTGAAGCCGGTGAAAATGGTGCACCATCAGGTGATTTATATGTACAGGTTCAAGTCAAAGCGCACCATATTTTTGAGCGCGAAGACAGCAACCTTTATTGTGAAGTACCGATCAACTTCGCAACTGCGGCATTGGGTGGTGAAATTGAAGTTCCGACCCTAGATGGTCGTGTCAGCCTGAAAATTCCTGCGGAAACTCAGACCAGTAAACTGTTCCGCATGAAAGGTAAAGGTGTTAAATCTGTCCGCGGTGGTGTGCAAGGTGACCTGCTGTGTCGTGTTGTCGTGGAAACTCCGGTTAAGCTGAATGAAGAGCAGAAAGAGCTGATGCGTAAACTGGGTGAATCTTTTGGCGGAAAAAGTGGTGAAACCAACAGCCCTCGCTCCAAGAGCTTCCTTGATGGCGTGAAGAAATTTTTTGATGATTTGACGAAGTAATTTTATACATTGCAAAAAATCTAACTATAAATCCTCCTGATCAACCTTTTAATTTGTTGATGCTCAGGGGGATTTTTTATTTATTAATTTATTTGTTTTTTCAAATAATTAAATTATTTTATTTCTCAATTATTTTTAAATATGCTGTTATTTTATAAGTGTTGCATTTTATCTATACCAATCTCCTTTGAAGATGCTTGATTTCTTATCCAAACCCGATCATGCTTGCAACCATGAAAATTCATCTGACACCAGAACAAAAACATGCCCTCGAATTGATGCATGATACAACGCGCGACAGTCGAGTTTGTGATCGCATCAAGGCGGTGCTTTTGGCGTCAGAGGGCTGGACTGCTCAGATGATTGCACAGGCCTTGCGTATTCATGAAAGTACGGTAAGCCGTCACCTAAAAGATTTTATCGCTCAGGAAAAGCTCACCCCGGAAAATGGCGGTTCTGAAAGCCATCTCTCTGCCGAACAAACCGCCGACTTGATTGATTATTTGACGACAAATTTGATGCATACCACCGCCCAAATTGTGGCTTACGTCCGAGCACGTTGGCAGGTGTCTTTCAGCGTGGGCGGAATGACGAAATGGCTTCACCGCCAGGGTTTCAGCTACAAAAAGCCAAAGGGAGTGCCTCATAAATTCGATGCGGATCAACAGCAACAATTTATTGATGACTACCAGTCTCTTAAAGACCGGGCGGGTCAAAATGAACCTATCCTATTTATTGATGCGGTGCATCCTTCACAGTCCACAAAGCTCAGCTATGGCTGGATGAAAGCAGGAAAAAATCAGGTAAAAGTGGTCGAAACCACCGGCAGTCGTACCCGTCTTAATATTCTGGGTGCCCTCAATTTACAACGAATTGAAGACACCGTGATCCGTGAATATCCGAGTATCAATGCTGAAAGCATCGCGTATTTTTTCGGGGCGCTCCGGGAAACTTACCCGCTTTCGCAAAAAATCCACATTATTCTGGATGGGGCGGGTTACCACCGAGCCGAGTTGGTGAAAGATATTGCGTATGTCCTGAATATTGAATTGCATTACCTACCGCCTTACAGCCCAAACCTCAATCCGATAGAGCGATTGTGGAAGTATATGAATGAGCAAGTGTGTAACAATGTCTATTTTCCGAATGCGAAGACATTTCGTGAAACCCTTCATCACTTTTTTCATGTCACGTTGCCAGAAAAAACGAAAGAACTGACGACTCGACTGACTGATAATTTTCAGATTTTAAAACCCGCACCTTCAAGTTAGATTGGTATAAAAAGAGTGGAGAGTATCATTCTTAAATATCCATACAAAAACAATATGGTTTAAGCATAATGCAACAACAATGAGAGTATTGAGAGTATTAAAATGATTTGGAATATATTAAGACAAGCAATTACACATACTTACGGCATTTTTCCAAGTAAACCTGCAAATATATCTTATTTAAACCCTGAACATCAATCAGGAGATCGGCCAGAAAGATATTCTAGAAAAAATTGCTACGCTAGAGAGCAAAAATCCGCAGAATTAAAAACAAAATTATACTGGCAGACAAACGTAGATGAAAAATATAAAGTTATACTGGAAGAAAAAAACATAATGATTTATTGGTTGGAAATTGTAATGAATATTCTATTGCTGTATTGATGTATCTGGCAAAAGAAAGAGCAAGTGATATATATAATTTATATAAAAATTCTTTTACTGCAGAGACATCAGGAGAAATTCAGCCTATTTACATTGAGATTATTTCTCCTATCCCTCTATCACAGTATGATCACTGTTTTGTCATGTTTTATTATCCTCCGCATACCTATGATTACGAGTTTCAAGATAAAAAAATGAACCCACTGTACAAAAAGTACAATAAGATTCCAGATGGAGCGTGGATATGCGATCCATGGGCAAATATAGTTTGTTTATCTGAAAATTATGATATCCATTGGAAAACAAGAATGGATCGCTGGGCAGAGGATGGAAAGTATTTAGCCTTAGGACAAGCTCCTGCTCCTTCAGTACATAAACCAAAATATCCGTTATTGGAAGATCCGGGTTATCCTAAATATAGAAATACATATAATATGATGTGTCAGAGTGAAAAGCAGGTATTACATCAGGCTATTATAAAACCTGATGGTGCAGTTGTATTCAATAGTACTCACTTTGAATACTTCCATCCATGAAATTACCAAAAACGAATTGGACTCTCCAAAAGTTCCTATTTATTACTCATAACGGACTCTTAAGCAGTAACGTTTTAATTCAGATAGAAAAAAGGCCATTGGTGATTTACTGCTTGTCGTTGTCAGGTCGAATTACTGTTTAACGGTGAAATTGCACACCAATTGGCGAAGCTTTGCTACGAATCAGAAATTATTTCTTACCTGGAAGCGGCAAGTCATTGCATTTTCATGTGCTCACTACAAAGGTTTTTACCCCAATTTAGTCCTAATAACCCCTGCTACAATCACAACACAAGCTAATAACCGCATCTTGCTAAACGGTTCCCGTAAGATAACGACAGACAATAACATCGCAAACAACACGCTGATTTCACGTAAGGCGGCAACCAAAACAATAGGAGCCTGACTCATTGCCCAAATAACAATGCCATAACTGGATAACTGCATCATTCCGCCCAATAACCCTTGTTGCCAATATTGGCGAAGCTCCCTGCCAGCACGATGCCAATATTTGCAATACATCATTACGCCCATGATCCAGCCATTAATCGCAAACAACCATAAAATATAGCTCAAGGTATTCTCGCTGGCACGGGAGCCTGCGCCATCGGTTAAGGTATAACCCGCGGTAAATACGGAGGTTGTGATGGCGGCAATCAATGTCTTGCGATCTAGTTGCCAGGATTTTTTCCCTTGTGGAAATGCAATTAACATAATCCCCACAACAATGAAGGCCACGCCCAACATGGCAAGCGGCGGTAACATTTCCCGCAAGATAAGCCAGCTCAATAAAGCCGTGATTAATGGCGCACAACCTCTGGCAATGGGATATACCTGCCCCAAGTCTCCTGTCGTATAAGAGCGGCTTAAAAACAGACAATAAGCCGTATGTAAGATCGCAGATAATATTAACCACGGCAGGGAGGACAATGTCGGCAATCCAACCCAAAATAGTCCTAATGTCGCAATCATGCCGGCAAAAAAGACAATAATCGAAATACCCAAGAACCGATCAACACTAATTTTTACTAAAGTATTCCAACTGGCATGCAATAGAGCTGCGCCGATAACAAACAAGAAAACCAAGGTTGTCATAGAGGATGTTACTCACATTGTTAGCATAGTTGATGGAAAAAACATCTTCTACTATTTAATACATTTTATCAATGATCCCAAAACTGTTATTTTCAGATTGAAATTATTCGATTTTATCTACAGTAATTGCACAGATAATCTGTTTTTTCCGATATCATAACTATCATAACATTAGCGACACCGATCAATTTCAAAGGTTACCTATTCATGACTGCAATTATTCGCCAATTCTTGAAATTGGAGGCAGCTGGTGGAATTTTTCTCATCATTGCGGCCCTTATTGCGCTGGTTATGGCAAATACGCCATTGCAGGGTATTTATCATCAATTTCTCAATCTTCCTGTTGCAGTTCAATTTGCTGCGTTGGAAATCAACAAACCGTTATTGCTATGGATAAATGATGGATTAATGGCAATATTCTTCCTGATTGTCGGTCTGGAAGTGAAGCGGGAACTCATGGAAGGTTCGCTTGCAGGTCGTGACAAAGCGATTTTTCCTGCCATTGCTGCACTTGGCGGAATGCTGGCTCCGGCACTGATCTATTTGCTGTTTAATGGCAGTGATGACATCACGCGACAAGGCTGGGCAATTCCCGCAGCAACGGATATCGCGTTTGCACTCGGGATCATGGCATTGTTGGGAAAACGAGTTCCCACAGCGTTAAAAGTATTTTTGCTTGCTCTGGCAATTATTGATGACTTAGGTGTTATCGTCATTATTGCTTTGTTCTATACCAAGAGCGTTTCTTTGGGAGCACTTGGACTCTCTGCGGCCATGATCGCACTTCTTGTCTGGATGAACTGGAAAGGAGTAGCTAAAACATCTAATTATCTGATTGTCGGTATTATTTTGTGGGTTTGCATCCTAAAATCTGGGGTTCATGCGACTCTGGCTGGCGTTATCGTTGGGTTTTTGATCCCTCTGCACGACAAAAAAGGGAATTCACCTTCAGAAGTTCTGGAACATGAACTTCATCCTTGGGTGGCGTATTTGATTCTGCCACTGTTTGCCTTTGCTAATGCGGGAGTCTCATTACAGGGCGTCACAATGGATGGTTTAACAAGCATGTTGCCTGTAGGCATTGCCCTTGGTCTGTTTATCGGCAAGCCATTGGGCATTTTCCTGTTTAGCTGGATTTCAGTCAAACTAGGCATTGCAAAATTACCGGAAAAAATTGGTATGGAGCAAATATTCGCCGTTTCTGTACTGTGTGGGATCGGTTTTACTATGTCTATCTTTATTTCTGGACTGGCATTTGAAGGTCTAAATGACGCTTTCAGTACTTATGCACGTTTAGGCATATTGATTGGCTCCACCACTGCTGCCGTCGTTGGTTATGGATTATTAAGCACACTGTTGCCAAAGAAAAAACGTAGCCAAAAGTAAATGTATAGATTAATTTAAACACAGATACATAAACAATTTCCGAACTAATTCACCCTTTTAATATTCGCGGTACAACATTAGCCATGGCTGCCGCGATTATTTTTTATCAATAGAAAATAGGAGAATGCCATGATCTGGCAGCCTGAAATGTATAGTCACGGCTGTCATATGCCCAATAAAGGGTATTAAAGAGGCATACACAAGGATAAATATATGCGGGTTTCACATTTAAACTTTAATCACCTCTATTATTTTTGGCATGTTTGCAAAGAAGGTTCTGTTGTGGGTGCAGCAGAGGCGCTATATCTGACGCCGCAGACCATTACTGGGCAGATCAAGGCACTGGAAGAACGTCTGGATGGAAAATTATTCAAGCGACAGGGAAGAGGTTTGGTACCTTCTGAACTGGGACAATTGATTTTCCGTTATGCGGATAAAATGTTTACGCTCAGTCAGGAAATGCTGGATATCGTTACTTACAGCCGAGAATCAAATCTACTGTTTGATGTTGGTGTCGCTGATGCTCTGTCCAAGCGTTTAGTCAGCAAAGTGCTGGAAACCGCTGTTGTGGAACATGAGAAAATTCACTTACGCTGTTTTGAATCAACACATGAAATGCTGCTTGAACAACTCAGTCAGCATAAACTGGACATGATCCTGTCAGATTGTCCGGTGGATTCTTCTCAGCAAGAAGGATTATTCTCAGTGAAGCTGGGTGAATGTAAAATCAGTTTTTACTGCCGTCAACCAATCCCAGAAAAACCGTTTCCAGAATGTTTGGAAGAGCGCCGTTTGCTGATCCCTGGTCGCCGCTCCATGCTGGGCAGAAAGCTACTGACATGGATACGCAATAAAAACCTTCAGGTTGAGGTACTGGGTGAATTTGATGATGCCGCACTGATGAAAGCATTTGGTATGTACCATAACGCTATTTTCATTGCGCCTTCCTTCTATGCCAATGATATTTTTGCTGATAGTGATATTGTCGAAATAGGCCGGCTGGATACTGTACAGGAAGAGTATTACGTCATTTTTGCAGAGCGTATGATCCAACATCCGGCAGTTCAGCGAGTATGCAATAAAGATTTCTCGACTTTATTTAGCTCACCTCCCAAAAGTAGTCCTGAAAGATTACGTTAGAACTAGAATATTAAGACCTTTAAATTAAAAAACCTGCAGATACAAAAAAACCGGCTTATAGCCGGTTTTTTTTAGCATAACCAAAACAAATAATTACATTGCTTTGATTTGTGCTGCCAGAGCAGATTTATGACGTGCTGCTTTATTTTTGTGGATCAGACCCTTGCAGGCGTGACGATCAACAATTGGTTGCATGTCATTGAATGCTTTCTGTGCAGTTTCTTTATCGCCAGCAGCGATAGCCGCGTATACTTTCTTGATAAAAGTACGCACCATAGAACGACGGCTTGCGTTGTGCTGACGGCGTTTCTCAGACTGTACGGCGCGTTTCTTAGCTGATTTGATATTAGCCAAGGTCCAACTCCCAAATATATTCTATCGAGGACAATTCAAAGGCCGAGGAATATGCCTGTTCAGCCTTCTTTTGTCAATGGATTTGTGCAAATAAGCGTCGTTGTACGGCGACGCTGGTTACGTTGTGATAGTGCAGGATTTTATCAGCTTACTGAGAGGGAATACAGTCCTTCGCAAGAAAAAAACAGAATGAATCTCAGAGAAATGAGATAAATTAAATATTTTTCGGGCATCTGGCCTATTTTTATTGTATGAATCAGGTTATTAATTAAAACCCTTTGTGATCGTGGGTTAACCTTGCGCTTTGTACAAGGTATAATCCGGCAATTTCCACGGTATTGAGCCAGCTATGGAGCTAATTCGCGGTATACACAATATCCAGTCGCGTCACCATGGTTGCGTGCTGACGATTGGTAATTTTGATGGTGTCCATCGAGGGCATCAGGCTTTATTAAAACACTTGAAGCAAGAAGGGCAGCGTCTCGGATTACCGACGATGGTCATGATTTTCGAACCGCAGCCTCTGGAAGTTTTTGCGGCAGATAAAGCACCAGCCCGCCTGACGAGGCTGAGAGATAAAATAAAATATCTGGCCCAAAATGGCGTTGATTATCTGTTATGCGTAAAATTTGACAAGTATTTTGCATCCAACTCACCGGAATCTTTTGTTTCAAAGTTGCTCGTTGAAAAACTGGGTGTTAAGTTTCTGGCAATAGGTGATGATTTCCGCTTTGGCAAGAATCGCCTCGGAGATTTCCATTATTTGCAGCAGGCAGGTAAACAATACAAGTTTGATGTCGCCAGCACAGATAGTTTTTGTGACAGTGGCCTTAGGATCAGCAGTACAGCCATTCGTCAGGCACTGCAAAGTAATGATCTGGCATTGGCTGAAACATTACTGGGACATCCTTACAGCATAAGTGGCAGAGTCGTTCATGGTAATAAATTGGGACGTACCATCGGGTTTCCCACAGCCAACCTGCCATTAAAACGTTTAGTGGCACCAGTTAAGGGCGTTTATGCTGTAGAAGTCCACGGATTGGGCGATACCCCTTTGCCGGGTGTTGCAAATATAGGCAATCGTCCTACAGTTGCCGGCCAAAGCCAGCAGCTTGAAGTGCATTTGATTGATACCCAAATGGATTTGTATGGGCATCATATTGATGTGGTATTACGTAAAAAATTGCGTGATGAACAGCGGTTTGCGTCGCTTGATGCGCTAAAACAGCAAATCGCAAATGATGTGGTTGCCGCAAGGGATTATCTCTTGCAGCGATCCGAGTCATATACCTGATACCCAATGAATTTCAAATTGCAGCCAACAAAATAAAGGCAGCAATATGAAAGACAAGGGATATAGCGGAAAATTGGAGCTGAGAATCAATAATGAGTGACTATAAAGACACCCTGAATTTACCGGAAACAGGGTTCCCCATGCGTGGGGATTTAGCCAAGCGCGAACCAGATATGTTGAAACGTTGGTACAAAGAAGGTTTGTATCAGGCAATCAGAAAAGCAAAATCTGGTAAGAAAACGTTTATTTTGCATGACGGCCCTCCTTATGCAAATGGCAATATTCATATTGGTCACTCAGTTAATAAAATTCTCAAAGATATTGTTATTAAATCCAAAGGATTATCAGGTTTTGATTCGCCTTATATTCCAGGTTGGGACTGCCATGGTTTGCCAATTGAGCTCAAGGTTGAGCAAATCATCGGTAAGCCAG
This sequence comes from Xenorhabdus sp. XBWT, assembly GCF_059072735.1. NCBI lineage: Bacteria > Pseudomonadati > Pseudomonadota > Gammaproteobacteria > Enterobacterales > Morganellaceae > Xenorhabdus > Xenorhabdus sp. XBWT. Next base: position 3,661,897 of record NZ_CM180990.1, on the reverse strand, counting down.
GGGAAAAATTTTCCGCCGCTGAATTCCGGGCTGAGTGCCGTAAATATGCCATGACTCAGGTTGAAGCACAGAAAACGGACTTCAAACGTCTGGGCGTTCTGGGCGACTGGGATAAACCTTACCTGACTATGGATTTCAAAACTGAAGCAGACATCATTCGTGCATTGGGTCGTATCATCAAAAATGGTCATTTGCTGAAAGGCGTAAAACCTGTTCATTGGTGTACTGACTGCGGCTCTTCCCTCGCTGAAGCCGAAGTGGAATACTACGATAAGACCTCCCCTTCCATTGATGTCAGTTTCCCTGCCGTTGATGCTGATGCCGTATACGCCAAATTTGGTGTAAAACCACAAGGTCTGCCAGTTTCTCTGGTTATCTGGACAACCACGCCGTGGACATTGCCAGCAAACCGTGCAATTTCATTAAATTCCGAAATCACCTACCAATTAGTTAAAATTGATAACGAATGCCTGATTCTGGCGGCTGAACTGGTCGAACAGGTTATGCAACGGGCAGGTATTACTTCATGGGAAGTTGTCAGCGATTGTACAGGTGCTGATCTGGAACTGATGCGCTTTAAGCACCCATTTATGGACTACGATGTTCCTGCTATCCTCGGTGATCACGTTACACTGGAAGCAGGTACCGGTGCAGTGCATACCGCTGGCGGCCATGGCCCTGATGACTATTCCATCAGCCTGAAATATGATCTTGAAATCGCTAATCCGGTTGGCCCGAATGGTTGCTATATTTCTGGCACATATCCGTCACTGGATGGCATGTTTGTTTTCAAAGCGAACGATATCATCGTTGAACTGCTGAAAGAAAAAGGCGCCCTACTGAGCCTGAAAAAAATTCAGCACAGCTACCCTTGCTGCTGGCGCCATAAAAAGCCGATCATCTTCCGTGCAACACCACAATGGTTTATCAGCATGGATCAGAACGGTCTGCGTACCCAGTCAATGAAAGAAATCAAAGGTGTACAGTGGATTCCGGGCTGGGGGCAAGCACGTATTGAATCAATGGTCGAAAACCGTCCGGACTGGTGTATCTCTCGTCAGCGTACATGGGGTGTACCGATGTCCCTGTTCGTTCATAAAGAGACACAAGAACCACATCCGCGCACTGTTGAATTGATCGAAGAAGTTGCCAAACGGATTGAAGTGGATGGTATTCAGGCATGGTGGGATCTGGACGCAGCAGAACTATTGGGTGATGAAGCAGCCGATTACACTAAAGCCCCAGATACGCTGGATGTCTGGTTTGATTCAGGAAGTACCCACTCCTCCGTTGTGGATGCGCGTCCAGAATTCAACGGCAAGTCCGCTGACCTTTATATGGAAGGTTCTGACCAGCACCGTGGCTGGTTCATGTCCTCACTGATGCTGTCTACTGCTATCAAAGGCAAAGCACCTTATCGTCAAGTGCTGACTCATGGATTCACCGTTGATGAGCAAGGACGCAAAATGTCCAAATCCATCGGTAATACCGTCAGCCCACAAGATGTAATGAACAAACTGGGTGCGGATATCCTGCGCTTATGGGTAGCATCTACTGATTATACTGGTGAGATCGCGGTTTCTGATGAAATACTGAAACGTTCCGCTGATGCTTACCGCCGTATCCGCAACACCTCTCGCTTCCTGCTGGCAAACCTGAATGGCTTCAATCCGGAGCAACACATGGTGAAAACAGAAGAGATGGTTGTTCTGGATCGCTGGGCAGTAGGCCGTGCTCAAGCAGCACAGGCTGATATCCTCAAATACTATGATGAATATGATTTCCACTCTGTGGTTCAGCGTTTGATGCAGTTCTGCTCCGTGGAAATGGGTTCATTCTATTTGGATATCATCAAAGATCGCCAGTACACCGCGAAAGGTGATAGCCTTGCCCGCCGTAGCTGTCAGACCGCATTATTCCATATTGCAGAAGCACTGGTTCGCTGGATGGCACCAATCCTCTCCTTCACTGCTGACGAAATCTGGAATGAATTGCCGGGCGAACGTGCTCAATATGTCTTTACCGAAGAGTGGTATGAAGGGCTGTTTGGTCTGGCTGACGGCGAAGATATGAACGATGCTTTCTGGGCAGATCTGTTGGCAGTACGTGGTGAAGTCAACAAAGTTCTGGAACAGGCTCGTGCTGATAAACATATCCGCAGTTCACTGGAAGCGGCTATCACACTCTATGCAGATGAAGCGCTGGCAGAAAAACTCAACAAACTGTCCGACGAATTGCGTTTTGTACTACTGACTTCTCAAGCTGAAGTTGCTGCTTACACTACAGCCGGAGACACCGCACAACAAAGCGAACTGGCTGGTCTAAAAGTAGCTTTCCGCAAAGCTGTCGGTGAGAAATGCCCACGTTGCTGGCACTATGCTACAAATGTGGGAGTGGTGGCGGAACATGCAGAACTTTGTGGCCGCTGTGTGACTAACGTTGCCGGCAACGGTGAAGAGCGTAAATTTGCCTGATGAATAAACCCATTTGCTCCACTGGACTCCGCTGGCTTTGGCTGGTTGTTGTGGTATTGATATTGGATTTGGGAAGCAAACACTTCGTGTTGCAGTATTTCTCGTTGTATGAATCTATCCCGTTGATACCTTCTTTCAATCTGATGTATGCCCAGAATTTTGGCGCGGCTTTCAGCTTTCTGGCAGACAAAGGTGGCTGGCAACGCTGGTTCTTTGCTTTGGTGGCAATATCCATCACCGTTGTGCTTCTGGTGATGATGTATCGTTCCAGTGCTAAGCAAAAACTGAGCAATATCGCCTACGCCTTAGTGATTGGTGGGGCATTGGGGAATTTGTTTGATCGTCTGGTACATGGCTTTGTTATCGATTTCATCGATTTTTATGTTGGGGAATGGCACTGGCCTACTTTTAATATCGCCGATTCTGCAATCTGTATCGGGGCTGCTCTCATTATCATCGAGAGCTTTATCAGCCCAGATGACAAAAAATCAGTATCGAAAACTTAGCCATTGAAGAAAACATAGTCATTGAAGAAAACATAGTCATTGAAAAAAATATAGTCATTGAAAATGATAATAAATCAGCTCCGGTTAATAAAATTGGGGCTGGTAATTTCATCTATACCCAATGGATTTCAAGATGCAGCGCGACGGCAAGGGAATGAATCCCAGGAGCATAGCTAACTATGTGACTGGGATGAGTGAGCGCAGCCAACAAAGCTGCAACTTGAAAGACGACGGGTATATACCCAATGTTGGTATACTTGCAATCATTTACAGTAGAAGGTTTGAGCAACATGTCAATGCAGGTGCAAATGCACAGTGCGGTTTTATTACACTTCACATTAAAGCTGGATGATGGCTCAACGGCAGACTCGACTTACAGTCAAGGCAAGCCAGCATTATTCCGTCTTGGTGATGGTAGCCTCTCTGCCCCTCTGGAACAGCAGCTTCTTGGTCTGAAAGTTGGTGATAAACATCAATTCACGCTGGCGGGGGAAACCGTTTTCGGTAAACACAACCCTGACTTAGTACAGTACTTCACTCCACGTGATTTTGCTGACTCCGGTATCCCGGAAGCAGGAACCATTATGTTATTTACAGCCATGAACGGCAGTGAAATGCCGGGATTTATCAAAGAAGTGGCTGAAGGTTCTATTACTGTTGATTTTAATCATCCACTGGCTGAACAAAACATCACTTTTGAAATTGAAGTGTTGGAAATTGACCCTCAGTGGGAGGAAACCCATGCAAATATTGCTGGCTAACCCTCGTGGTTTTTGTGCTGGTGTTGATCGTGCCATCAGCATTGTAGAACGGGCGCTGGAACTATACGGTGCCCCGATTTATGTTCGCCATGAAGTCGTACATAACCGTTATGTCGTCGATAATCTAAGAAAGCGTGGGGCTATCTTCATTGAAGAAATTTCAGAAGTGCCTGATGGTGCCATTCTGATTTTCTCTGCACACGGCGTTTCTCAGGCTATTCGCGCAGAAGCCCGCTCCCGTGAGCTCACCATGCTGTTTGATGCGACCTGTCCGTTGGTAACTAAAGTTCATATGGAAGTTGCAAGGGCGAGCCGCAAAGGTAAAGAAGCGATTCTAATTGGACATGCAGGTCACCCGGAAGTGGAAGGCACCATGGGCCAATACAATAACCCTGAAGGTGGCATGTATCTGGTGGAATCACCGGAAGATGTGTGGAAACTGCAAGTCAAAGATGAAAATAACCTCTGCTTTATGACACAAACCACGCTTTCTGTTGACGACACTTCAGAAGTGATTGATGCACTCAATGCCCGTTTCCCGAATATTGTCGGCCCACGCAAAGATGACATCTGTTATGCCACAACCAATCGTCAGGAAGCAGTGCGTGATTTGGCTGATGGCGCTGATGTGGTTTTAGTCGTTGGATCCAAAAATTCATCAAACTCAAATCGCTTGGCCGAACTTGCACAACGTATGGGAAAACCTGCTTATTTGATTGATTCTGCCGATGATATACAAGAAGAGTGGGTCAAAGGTGTGAGTGCAGTCGGTGTCACAGCGGGCGCATCTGCGCCTGATATTTTGGTGCAACAAGTGGTTGATCGCCTGAAAATTCTTGGCGCAGAAACAGTTAACGAACTAAGTGGCCGTGAAGAAAATATTGTCTTCGAAGTACCAAAAGAATTGCGTGTTGAAGTGAAAGAAGTAAATTAACACTGGATTCGCTTGAGGGCAATAATTTCAGCATATGTAAACTCCAACTCGGCTTTTTCGAGTTGGAAATTTTCGGTTGATAGTTACAGTTGTCAGTAATCGATTCCGATATAATTTTCCGACAAAAAGCCGTTTCAAATAAAGTAATACCTAAAAGATGTTCATGCGAATTGCCAGAGGCAGAAGAATAGATAGGCAAGAATAACTAATTTCCCAATAGATTTTGAAATAACTCCGTCAATGAAATATCAAATAGGTCTATCATAATAATCTAATCTACTAATGATAGACCTAACGATTTATCCATTAGATACAAACCCTTATTAATAATAAATTATTGTTGTTAATAAATTAACGTTAATTATTTCTTACAATACTAATTAATGATGTTTTATTTAATTAAGTCTATATTTTAAATCACTAATCTCTACTAATTCAGCCTGATTTATCATTGTTAATACATAATCCAAACAATTATGAAAACCCCAAAATTCGGTGTAATCATAAATACCTTCTTCCGCTAATTTTTCAGCATTAGCTTCCCTTAATGCCGCATAATTATACCAGTCTTTCACACTACTTACTCGATGATGCCAGTCATGGCATACGAGTGACCCTTGTACTACCAGCATTCTAATAGGCAGATGATAGAATAAGTGTGCGATAGACCAAACTACCCACTGAGACCAATATTTTAAGGCAAAACTCTTGGGGCAAGGTGAACCACAGAAACGACCTAGAGAATTATTGATATGACTATCACGAATAGTTTCTTTTTCTTTACGTAATAGCCAGACATGCTCTGTTATTAAATGTAATAATGATGCTATTTGGTAAACTATGACATAAGGAACAACGATCATGAGAAGAAAAGAAACGATACCTAAATACCAAATTAGATAACCTAATACCATGAGTTGAATGATTGTCATAATAAATCTATATTTTGGAACGCCTACTAAATTTGATTTAATTCTACCGATAAAATATGACAAATGAAAATATGGGCTAAGTAAAGTTAAAAGTAAATTCAGATAAAGCCGGTTTTTAGACTTTCCAGGGATAAAGCCTAATTTATATATTGCAGCGAGATCTTTATCCTCTATTGTTGAAAAATCTTTGCCATGATGCTCATAGATATGAAATTTACGATATGAATCATAAGGTTGGGTAATCAATATTGTTGAAAAAATTTCACATAGTATTTTATTACCTGTTTGAATTGATAGTAAATTGCCATGTACACCTTGATGAATAATTGTGGCAACAACATATCTAGCACCTGAAGCAGAAAATAAAACACCTATGGCATAGATAACAATAGTAAAAAACAGTGACATTTCGCTGGTAAGCGACCAGTGGATAAGTAATGTACCAACAACAATCCAGCTAAGTGACCAGAAAATCATTTCAATAGAACTTGATTTCCATAATGGCTTCCTATCAGGAATATCTTTTCCCGTCAGCCAAGTCCATGCGCCTTGAAAAGGTAAGATTCTATAAGTATTTCGAATATCAGTAGACTCCTTATAAACTTCGTTTCCTGTTTTCATAATTCTCTCCTATCTATAAGATAACGGATAAAATATAAAACGCGATCAGACTAACAATAACGCAAACAACAATATTACGAATAAAAAAAGCAAATATAGTCGTCAGCAACGCTCCCCATAGATACGGATTATTGGGTAACTCTCTTAATTCTCCATGTTCCATTAATATAATGGGGCCACATATTGCAATAAGTAAGCACGGTGCGGAATATTTAAGTGACTCATTTAATATTCTTGGTAACTTTATTGGCATTTTAGGTTCTAAAAAAATATATCTATTTTAAAAAATAATACCGGCTAAAGTAAAAATCAATGTCCAGCTCATTATTTATTCCTTCGCCAATCTAGCAATAAATACAGAAAAGAACATGCCACTCACACCTGCAATAATAATTGCCCCCTCAACATGTAAGTAAGATAACAACATAGATAAAAACAAAGAAAAACAAACCCCTAAAATCACGCTAAGCTTTTTAATCATAGGTACAACAATAGTGATAAAAGTAGCAACAATAGAAAAATCCAGATGATATTTTGCAAGATCAGGGATAGAGGAAGCCATAAAAATCCCCAACAAACTAAACAGATTCCAACACAAATAAAAACATAAACCAGCACCAATCATATAACCGGGCGTTAAAGTCTGTTTATTTTTCTGGGCACTACTAAGGGCAAACAACTCGTCTGTTAGTAAAAAGCCGATTGGTAACCGATAACGAGCTTTTAACACCGAAACATATTCACGCAATGTCAAGCCATATAGAAAATGCTGAGCTGTAATAAAGAAGACAGAAATAATAATGGTAAATATACTCGCACCTGATGACAATAACCCCAAAGCCACTAACTGTGCCGCCCCTGCAAATAAAATAGCTGACATACTAATACTTTGACCTAAAGTCAGGCCAGATTGTACAGCAACAGAACCCACCAATATCCCCCAAGGGATAACTGATAAGCAAAGCGGCAACATATTATACATGCCTGACCAAAATCCCCTCCAGGGAGAAGCTTTCGACTGAATATCAATATTCGAATCGGAGAATGATTTTTCCATAACGTAATCTACATCAATAAGTTGAAAGCTAGTCATTAGAAAATCAGCTTACAAATAGTTAAAGCCGGAATATTGAATAAAATTGCGATTAAATAATTTGTTAATGCACTGATAAAATTATTTAGAGAGAAAATGTTTTAAAGAAGTTAATAAGATTTTTGCAAGGAACGTACAAACATACCGGGAGTAATACCCATTGCATTTTTAAAATGGCGGTTAAAATGGCTTTGATCTGAAAAACCACAGTGGATGGCAACATTCAATATGGAATTACCTTCAATCAATAACCTTCGCGCCATGCGTAAACGAGCTAAGATCAGGTAAACATGTGGGGTTACTCCTATGATTTTCTTGAATTGCCGCAAAAAATGCCATGGACTCAATTGTGCCATTTCCGCTAATTGATTGAGAGATATATCATTTTCTGCATAAGCATTAATATATTCTTTGATCACGAATATCTGTTTTTCTGCATCCGATAATTCCGGCCCAGTAATATATGTCTGACCATATCGCATGATTAACCAGGCAAGTGAAGAAAGCAGCATAGTTTCTTTGAGCAAAGTATTGCCATTCTGAACCAAGAGATTAAACGTCATACGCAACTGCTCGGATAAACCGGGATCGTGTACAACAGCAGAAGGAAACCAAGGGATTGAGCCACTTGAGTATTTAAAATCCCGTGACAACGAACGCAGTAATTCAGGTGATGGGTATATTGCCTGATATGACCATCCCGTTTGTACAGCAGAAGATCCTGTATGGATTTCATCTGCGTTGATCAGAATAATATCGCCTTTAGGTGCAATATACTCTATTCCTGTACGGTGGAAACGCTGGGCTCCTTCTTCTATAACACCGATACAAAAAGCTTCGTGCACATGGCGGGAAAACACTTTATTATGGTATTTTGCCCTAAGCATCTCCAATCCATTAAATTCTTTCAGATGAAAGAAATGGGTACTTTCTTTTATATTTTCCTGCTTAGCCATAAATAATCACCTATAGCCTTCGTCTTTCAGATCACCGCTCAAAATCCATTGGGTATAATTATAAATTGAAACCTATTCTTATACTGAAAGGAACTTGACAAAACAGTTACCTATTTTTGTATAAAATTGCTACTCAAATTGAAGTAAATGTGTTTTATAATTTATTGTCAAACTCTGAAATTTAACGATACATATAATAATATTGCACTATCAAATCTGATATACCCGTCATCTTTCAAGTTGCTGCTTTGTTGGTTGCGTTCACTCACTCTGGTCACATAGTTAGAACACTTAGCTGTTTAGTCCTTTTTATAATTTCCTGCCTGATCCCTGTTTTTCTAATTGTCTGACTATAAGACTGGTGCAGCCATCTCCTGACAGTTAAGCTGTAAAGCAATTTTCTTTGTTACCTCAGTTAAAAACGATTTACAGAGAGGGCCTTATGGCTGATACAGATATTCGCATTGCTATTGTCGGCGCGAGTGGGCGCATGGGACGCAATCTTATTCAGGCTGTCCAGCAATTGGATGGCGTTACACTTGGTGCAGCATTGGAACGTCCCGGTTCTTCATTGGTGGGAACTGATGCCGGAGAACTGGCGGGTATCGGTAAAAACGGGATAATTATCAATGATGACTTACACCATGTTATCGAACATTTTGATGTATTGATCGATTTTACCCGTCCAGAAGGTACATTAACTTATCTCGCTATTTGCCGACAATACCGCAAATCAATGGTCATTGGTACGACAGGTTTTGATGAGGCCGGCAAACAGGCTATTGAAGACGCTTCCCGTGAAATTTCCATTGTTTTTGCCGCGAATTTTAGTGTCGGGGTCAATCTGGTACTAAAATTACTGGAAAAAGCTGCCACCGTGATGGGAGAGTATACTGATATTGAAATCATTGAAGCCCACCATCGCCATAAAGTTGATGCACCATCAGGAACCGCCCTTGCAATGGGTGAGTCCATCGCTAATGCGCTGGGCCGTGATCTCAAAACCTGTGCAGTCTATGCCCGCGAAGGCCATACCGGGGAACGTGATCCGAAAAGCATCGGATTTGCCACCATACGAGCCGGAGATATTGTTGGAGAACATACAGCGATCTTTGCAGATATTGGTGAGCGCATAGAAATTAGCCACAGGGCTTCCAGCCGAATGACCTTTGCTAATGGAGCTGTTAAGGCTTCAATGTGGTTAACGGATAGAAATAATGGGCTTTATAATATGAAAGATGTTCTAAAGCTTGATGATATTTGATAAATAAAATATATAAGCCATTGTAAATGCAGTTAATTAAAACAATAAAACTGCAATTAAATGGCTTAGGAGTGATTTTATTTAAAAATCAAAGTTAATGCCTTTTTCTATAGGGGCGGGGTGTCTTTTTGTTGACTTATTTTCGATAAGTTAGAAAAAAAGCACATTTTTTTAATTTTAAAATTTTCTTTCATATTAATCGATTATTTATGCCTACTTTCCTTATTCTTTTCAGCTGCATTTGCTTGATTTGGGACTGAGCGCTATAAAAAAGTCAATGAAAATGCCATTTTTTGTAGACAATTCCACCTCTCATCATTAGAATGCGCGCAATTTGCCAAAATTTTAACAAAAATCACGATTAATATTGATTTTAAACATTAATCATGAATTAATATGCAATATGTACGACTGATTATTCATTCTGGAGGGCGTTTTGATTAAGTCAGCTATATTGGTTCTGGAAGATGGAACCCAATTTCACGGTCGCGCCATCGGTGCAGAAGGTGTGGCTGTTGGAGAAGTGGTCTTCAATACCTCAATGACCGGATATCAAGAAATACTTACCGACCCTTCCTATTCCCGCCAAATTGTTACTCTTACTTATCCCCATATTGGTAATGTCGGCATCAATGCTGCTGATGAAGAATCTCCCACCATCCAAGCCCAAGGCCTCGTTATTCGTGATTTACCTTTAGTGGCCAGCAACTTCCGCAGTGAAGAAAACCTGTCTGATTATCTGAAACGTCACAATATTGTTGCCATCGCTGATATCGATACACGCAAGCTGACCCGCTTGTTAAGAGAAAAAGGCACGCAGAATGGCTGTATCATCGCAGGTAATGAAGCAGGTGCCCAAGTTGAAGTTGCATTGGAAAAAGCAAAATCATTCCCGGGCTTGAAGGGCATGGATCTCGCGAAAGAAGTCACAGTGGCGCAAGCTTACCAGTGGATACAGGAAAGCTGGACATTGACAGATGGGCTGCCGGAAGCTCGCAAAGAACAAGAACTGCCTTACCATATTGTAGCCTATGATTTTGGTGTTAAACGTAACATCCTGCGTATGCTGGTAGATCGTGGCTGCCGCGTTACCGTTGTACCGGCAAAAACTTCCGCAGATGAAGTACTGAAAATGGCGCCAGATGGCATTTTCCTGTCCAACGGCCCTGGTGACCCAGAACCATGTGACTATGCCATAGAAGCAATCAAAACCTTCCTGACTACCGACATTCCTGTATTTGGTATCTGCCTGGGCCATCAATTGTTGGCACTGGCCAGTGGCGCAAAAACCGTGAAAATGAAATTTGGTCATCACGGTGGTAACCATCCGGTTAAAGATCTGGATCGCAATGTTGTGATGATCACCGCACAGAACCACGGTTTCGCGGTTGATGAAGGCTCACTGCCAGCCAACCTGCGCGTAACGCATAAATCACTCTTCGACGGCACATTGCAAGGCATTCATCGCACCGACAAACCTGCATTCAGTTTTCAGGGGCACCCTGAAGCCAGCCCAGGCCCACATGAAACTGCCTCATTGTTCGATCACTTTATCGAATTAATTGAACAATATTGCCAGACCAACGCCCAGAACACTAAATAATCAGGAGAAGAAAAAAATGGCAAAACGTACTGATATTAAAAGTATCCTGATTTTAGGCGCTGGCCCGATTGTTATCGGTCAGGCTTGTGAATTTGACTACTCCGGTGCACAGGCCTGTAAGGCCCTGCGCGAAGAAGGCTATCGTGTCATTCTGGTGAACTCGAACCCAGCAACTATCATGACCGACCCTGAAATGGCAGATGCAACTTACATCGAGCCAATTCACTGGGAAGTCGTGCGCAAAATCATTGAAAAAGAACGCCCGGATGCAATCCTGCCAACCATGGGTGGGCAAACTGCCCTGAATTGCGCATTGGAGCTGGAACGTCAGGGCGTGCTGACCGAATTCGGCGTGACCATGATTGGTGCCACTGCTGATGCGATTGATAAAGCAGAAGATCGCCAGCGTTTTGACAAGGCCATGAAAAAAATTGGTCTGGATACTGCCCGTTCTGGTATCGCACATACGATGGAAGAAGCATTGGCGGTGGCCGAAGATGTTGGTTTCCCTTGTATCATCCGCCCTTCTTTTACCATGGGCGGAACAGGTGGCGGTATCGCTTACAACCGTGAAGAATTTGAAGAAATCTGCGAACGCGGTTTAGATCTCTCCCCAACTAATGAACTGCTGATCGATGAATCCCTGATTGGTTGGAAAGAGTATGAAATGGAAGTGGTGCGAGATAAAAATGATAACTGCATCATCATCTGCTCCATTGAAAACTTCGACCCGATGGGTATTCATACCGGTGACTCCATCACTGTCGCACCTGCACAAACGCTGACTGATAAAGAATATCAGGTTATGCGTAATGCTTCTATGGCGGTATTGCGTGAAATCGGCGTTGAAACCGGTGGTTCAAACGTACAGTTTTCGGTGAACCCGAAAAATGGCCGCCTGATTGTCATTGAGATGAACCCACGTGTATCTCGTTCATCCGCGCTGGCTTCCAAAGCCACGGGTTTCCCAATTGCGAAAATTGCAGCAAAACTGGCGGTCGGCTATACCCTTGATGAATTGATGAATGACATCACAGGCGGACGTACCCCGGCGTCTTTTGAACCATCCATCGACTATGTTGTGACGAAAATTCCTCGCTTCAACTTCGAAAAATTCGCGGGCAGCAATGATCGTCTGACCACTCAGATGAAATCTGTCGGTGAAGTGATGGCAATTGGTCGTACTTTCCAGGAGTCCTTGCAGAAAGCGCTGCGTGGTCTGGAAGTCGGGGCGACCGGATTCGATCCGAAAGTCAATTTGGATGATCCACAGTCACTGACCAAAATCCGCAGTGAACTGAAAAGTGCAGGAGCTGAGCGTATTTGGTATGTTGCTGATGCTTTCCGTGCGGGAATGTCCGTTGATGGTATCTTCAATCTGACGAATATCGATCGCTGGTTTCTGGTGCAAATTGAAGAGTTGATTCGTCTGGAAGAACAAGTTGCAGAGCAAGGCGTAAACGGCCTGACTTTTGATTTCCTGCGCCACCTCAAGCGCAAAGGTTTTGCCGATGCACATTTGGCAAAACTCGTGGGAATTTCTGGTAAAGAAATCCGCAAGCTGCGTCATGATTACAAGCTGTACCCTGTTTATAAGCGTGTTGATACCTGTGCGGCAGAATTCGCCACCGATACTGCTTACATGTATTCCACATACGAAGATGAATGTGAAGCGAACCCGAATAACGACAAGCCCAAAATCATGGTATTGGGCGGTGGTCCTAACCGTATCGGGCAAGGCATTGAATTCGATTACTGCTGTGTACATGCTTCGCTGGCTCTGCGTCAAGATGGTTATGAAACCATCATGGTGAACTGTAATCCAGAAACTGTTTCAACAGATTATGATACTTCCAACCGTCTTTACTTTGAGCCTGTCACACTGGAAGACGTACTGGAAATCGTGCGTGTTGAACAACCAAAAGGCGTTATCGTTCAGTATGGCGGGCAGACTCCGCTGAAACTGGCACGTGAGCTGGAAGCGGCGGGTGTACCCATTATCGGCACCAGCCCTGATGCGATTGATCGTGCAGAAGATCGTGAACGTTTCCAACAAGCTGTTAACCGTCTTGGCCTGAAACAGCCGGCTAACGCGACGGTCAGCACTATCGAACAAGCGGTTGAAAAAGGTAATGCAATTGGCTATCCGCTGGTTGTTCGCCCATCTTATGTATTGGGTGGACGCGCGATGGAAATCGTGTATGACGAATCTGACTTGCGCCGTTACTTCCAGACTGCGGTAAGTGTATCCAACGATGCACCGGTTCTGCTGGATCGCTTCCTTGATGATGCCGTTGAAGTAGACGTTGATGCTATCTGTGACGGTGAACGCGTTCTGATCGGCGGCATCATGGAACATATTGAGCAAGCGGGTGTCCACTCCGGTGATTCTGCCTGTTCTCTGCCAGCTTATACTTTAAGCAGAGAAATTCAGGATGTTATGCGTCAGCAAGTTGAAAAACTGGCTTTTGAACTGCGTGTCCGTGGTTTAATGAACGTCCAATTTGCGGTGAAAGATAACGAAGTCTACCTGATTGAAGTGAATCCACGTGCGGCACGTACTGTACCATTCGTATCCAAAGCAACGGGGCTGCCGCTGGCAAAAGTGGCTGCACGCGTGATGGCAGGCCAATCTCTGCTTCAACAGGGCGCAACTAAGGAAATCATTCCACCTTATTACTCCGTGAAAGAAGTTGTATTGCCATTCAATAAATTCCCGGGGGTTGACCCGATTCTGGGACCAGAAATGCGTTCTACAGGTGAAGTAATGGGTGTTGGTCGTACCTTTGCCGAAGCTTTCTCAAAAGCAATGCTGGGCAGTAACTCTACCATGAGCAAACAGGGCCGTGCATTGCTGTCTGTTCGCGAGGAAGATAAAGGACGCATCGTCGATTTAGCGGCTAAGTTACTTAAACAAGGCTTTGAGCTGGATGCGACTCACGGTACAGCGATTGTATTAGGTGAAGCGGGAATCAACCCACGCCTGGTGAATAAAGTTTACGAAGGGCGTCCACATATTCAGGACAGAATCAAAAACGGTGAATATGACTATATCGTCAATACCACCGCCGGTCGTCAGGCGATTGAAGATTCAAAACTGCTGCGTCGCAGTGCACTACAATATAAAGTGCATTATGACACAACGCTGAATGGGGGTTTTGCAACAACTATGGCACTGAGTGCAGATCCTACTGAGCGGGTTATTTCTGTACAGGAAATGCATGCCAAGATTGTGAAATAAATTGAACAGATAAAATACCCTCTGTTTTAACGGTATTTCCCTGAAAAAACGGCTTCCTCAAAGTTGGAAATCCAACGAGTAAGGAAGCCGTTTCATTTTATATCCAAAGGATTTCGAGTTGCAGCTTAAAAGGCGAAGAGGAGATGTTTTGCTTATTAATGATGCTTAACATTGAACTATGTGAATAATCAGCGACAATAATAATAGGTATCTTTGATAATCATCAGGAGTCAAATACTGTGTCAAACATTATATTGAAACGTAAATATTTAACCCACTCGGAAATTGAAACCTTGCTCAAAGAGTTGGAGAAACATCCTCATTCTGATCGTAATACCTGCATGATATTCATGGGTTTTATTCATGGATTCCGGGTGTCAGAGTTGCTCGGATTAACACTTTCCGATGTGGATCTAGAAGGGAAAAAGCTACGTATACAACGCCTGAAAAATGGTTTTTCCACAATTCACCCAATGGTAGCCCGAGAAATTCAACTCATACGAAAATGGCTTTCCCTGCGCCAACGCTATAAAAATAGTGATCAGAGTGAGTGGCTATTCTTGTCGAGAACAGGAACACGTATGTCACGTCAGCAATTTTACAAAATCATTCGACAAACGAGTTTAAAAGCTGATTTAGCAGTTTGCGCGAATCCGCACATGCTGAGGCATTCTTGTGGCTACGCATTGGCAGACAATGGAGTGGATACTCGTTTGATTCAAGACTATTTAGGCCACCGCAATATTCGTCACACTGTCCGCTATACCGCGAGTAATGCGGGTCGTTTTGAGACGATATGGCAAGAAAAAGGAAAACGAAAATTGTCTACAATTAGTACCAAACTGTTAACCAATAAATTATTCCATTTTTTCGCCTCCATTAACCTTCTCTCTATTCGAAAAAATCAATATAACTGTTTGATTAATCCTTAAAAAAAACCTCTCCTACCGGAACACCATATCCTGTTTTTTCCTCATCATAGTTTTTTCCTTTTACCATTCGGTTAAGAATAAATTTAAATTGTGCGACATCGAAAGTTATATAAATCAAACCCATTAATTATGTTGGGATAATTAACTAATATAATATCAAAATTAAGGTTAATCATCTTGAGTTAACAGTTTGGTACTAAATGTTAACCATTTGACGCGTTATTATCTTATGTTTCCTAATAGATATTTAATGAAAAAGCCATTCCTTTTCAGGAATGGCTTGGATTGCTGCTATATTAATCTTCTTTTCTGTTCGATATCAATATATGTCTGGTGCAATCTATGTTGGATACAATATATCTTAGATACTATAAACCTAATATTGTTTCCGCTACACAGGAATATTGATTATTCATTTGAACTTTAGGGGGTGTAAAGCAATCCTCTAAAAACCAGTCGGCAGGGGTATTCAAAGCAATGGAAATAGAGACCAGATGTTCCAGACTAATTTTATTGGTTCCGCGTTCATAACGTGACAATTGCTGATGGCTCACTCCAATTTTGTCTGCCAGCTCTGCTGCTGTCACTCCAATTTCTTTTCTTTTCATTTGGATTCTTTTTCCTACCAGCATACTGACGTGCATAATATTTTACTCTCAGTTTAATTATAACTTAATAAAATGATTGCAGTTCCTTCATACTTACCTGCTTTGGGTTGTGAAAGCGCATGTAGCTTTGATGTCAGCGTAAAATTCTGTGCGACATAACCTTTTCTTGTAAAAATACGTGCACCTTTTAATCCTTCTTTATCATTAATCTGTAATGTGGAATAAAGTTGTTGTTCGGAATCCAAATATATTTTTGCTTGTCTATTTTTTGACATACCTATTACTTCGATCTCACCGGTAAGCTTACAGCGGACTTGTCCAGTAACCGAACGAGTTGCATTATCGACTTCTGGGGCTGTTAACTCCCCATATGCAATTTCAGAAGGGACACTTATTTCACAGACCTGTTTGTGTGGGGGTAATTTGCCGCAAGTTGAACCAGGATACTGCCTGGCATCACCAAAGCCGGGAAATGTCCTGTTAGCATAAAACAGCCCTACACATTTAGAATTCAGGGGCATAATCGGAAATCTTGTTTTGAAAGGTAAAGCAAACTTCTTTTTATAAGCTCTCATTACATCAGCAGTTGTCTGATATAGATGCGCATTTTTCAAACATGAATCGGTATCCTTACAAGCCCCCTGCATACCAGGGTTATTATCCTGATACTGTACATCAGGTCCGACATAACATTGGCTCCACCCATAACAAGGATTAGGAATACCTTCTTCCTCTGTCCAAGCAATTATTTCCATGGTCGCGTAAGTTCGACCCCTTTCTTCCTCAATACTAATCGGCATAACATAAGCCCCACCATAAACCTGTGTGGTACTTAATAAAAACAACAAGGCTACTAGTTTCAACAACGATTTTTTAATATGGCACATAACTTATTTTCCAAATGGCATCAAATTCTGGCTAAATATCGTAGATGAAAAACCAGTCAGCATGACTAGTCGTAATTAACTTCAAAAGTTGCAATTGCAGTAAATTCACCAATACCAATCTTTTTACTTTGAATAGCATTAGGTTCAGCTTGTACAAATGCCCGGAGTGGAATTACATTATTTTTACTATTGGCTAATAACTGGAATTCACTGGTTTTATTAAACGGTATTGGCGTACCATCAGTTTTTTCCATTCCAATCGCTAAGCCAGCCAAACTAAATGCTAATAAACCCGGTAATTCTTTGCTTGTCTCACCTAAAAATTTAATTTTGAGTCTATTTGTAATGCGGGGATCACAATCCTCTAAACGCAAATTAAATTGCCGGCTGTCTGTACGGTGTTTCAGATAAAGATCACTGTTAAGAATATTCCCAAAATCTACTTCCATATTTTGATCTTCTGTCTTAATAGAACATGTAGGAGCGAGTACAGTGAGCGTAATCCTGACATTTTGGCGCAGGTTATCGTTTGCATATGCGCTATGCTGGCTAGCAATGCCTAAAAGAAACAGTACCGACAATACATATCTGGATAGTTTGATACTTAACGAACTCATTTCATTTACCCGACTTTATCCAACCACTTACCCAAAGAAGGCTTATACGGCCCGGTTAGTTCTGGCTTAATGTCCTATCAACTTTTCAATTGATAAGACATCACCAAGACAACCCAATCAGCTTTCATCAGTCACAACTTTTTTCACCACGCAATTATTGCCACTACAATTGAATGTTAACTGTGGACGTCCACCATAATCATTGATATAAGTCAGGACTGGTGAATTACCTAATGCATTAATTGTTCCTCCAAGCTTTTCATTGCTTCTGGGGGCCAACATTAAAGGCTGGAATCCCTCGACACTATTTCCATTCACTTTGTTCGATGCTTCTGAAATAGTGACGTAATAAGGTGTTGGGTTATTCACCACATATTGATTTCCTTCACGGATTAAAGTGAGTTTTTCCTGCCATGGATTATCAATATCAATACGACGTGCAATCACGGTTTCTGGGCGGTAGAACAACTTAATCCGTGTTTGTAAAGCAATTTGCAATACATTCGCTTTCTCACTGCGTGGCGGAATTTCGCGAACGTTAAAATAAAATAGACTTTCTCTGTCTTGTGGTAATTGAGCTATCGCTGGCAGTGTCTGTATTTTGACTTGACTCTTTTCTCCAGCTTCAACACGCTGTACTGGTGGAACAACCACAAGCGGGCCATTGATCTTATTTCCCTGCTCATCTTCAATCCATGCCTGTGCCAAATAAGGCAAATCAAGATGCTGGTTCTCAATGTTCAGACTGACTGATTTCATCTCCCCATTAAAAATCACGCGAGTACGATCCAACGCTAGTGCTGCCATTGCCTGATTAATTGACATCAAGCCCGTTACCGTTATGGCAGTTATCATTAGAATTTTTTTCAGTTTCATAGTGTCATTTGCTCATACTAAAAAGAGGCTCATATTTATATTGCTGAACCAGCTAATAACCGTACTTTTCATTTTAAACAATTATAATACTCTATTTAATAACGATTTTTTTGATCAAATCATTACATTTTACTTACTATCATCCATTAAAAACTGGCAAGGTAATAAAAGTGAAGATAAAGATTCTGCTGAAATTTCATCTGGCACCGTTATCTCACATTGAGCACTTCCATCCCAATGTATTGTCAGTTTTTCACCCTGATTCATTCCACTCAGGTAAGCAAATCCATCATCACTTAGAATCCCGATTTCCCGTTGGGCTGCATTCATGACAGATGCCCCAAAAGGAGGGAATGAACCATCGGGCAGACGAATAACTGTCATCGCTTTAATGCCTGACATCACCTGAAATTTGCGATAACCAATCGCGCCTTCTGTCAGAGTTGCCTGCTGCACAGAACGCAGTGCTTCCACATCATCCGGCAGGTTATCTAAGTCAATATGTGCCTTATTGCGATAATAGTGGTTCACATCTGTCAGCACTGCTTTTCCAAAGTGATTGGTATGAACCGCTGAACCGAATCCCCGGATAGGAACACTGCTGACACCTTCCGTATCCACCATCAGACGAGTCGCACCAGGCATATTGGTGCGATGTAGGGCAGCACCTTTTGCTGTTACAGTTATTCCACCTTGTAGACCAAGTGCCGCGGCAGTATTGCCACCATCCTGATAACTGGCACTAGCTGTCAGTAATGCTTTATCGCCATAATGGGTGTAATATCCATCGGCTGATGCCCTGCCGCCAATAGTTGTCCCCGCTGAAATGCGATAGTTATTGCGATCATCAATGCGATCAAAATACCCCACTGTATGCGCGTTGCCCTGACGATTAACCATCCCGTTATAACTGAGAGTAGCGCTTTCTCCCCATGGAATGGAAAGGCTCAGGTACATGCCGTCATCTTTTTTATTATCAAAATTGTTGCGGTAGGCTGATAAGTTGACGTTGATGTTTTTATACCGCCCAATATCCAGATATTTGGATAGAGAGATGTTATAGCGATCGTTCGTTGGTCGGTTCCAGTAGGTTTGATGGCTATAGTTAAAATGGGCGCTAAGACCGATATCAGGGAATTGTTTATTGAAAATAATGGTATACAGTTCTTTTCCACTGTCAGAGGAAATATTGCGATAGCGGCGATCGATATACTGCCCCATGCTCATGAAATCACGTTCAGAAAAACGATATCCGGCAAATGTCACTTGACTGTTGTATTCATCAAAACGTTTCGAATAACTGAGACGATAAGAGCCACCTGTGAAGGTTTTATTTTCCCCCGATAGTTTTGCCCTTGATTCCGTCATGTCAAATGATAGTGCACCAAACATCATCAAGTCACGGCCGATCCCCAATGACAAGGCGTTATAATCTCCCGCCGCCAAAAGACCACCATACAGTGACCAGCCGTTGTTAATACCCCATGAGAATTCGCCCAGACCAAATGCAGGTCCTTCCCGGCGATGTTTATCATCGGTAGATTGCCCACCAATAAATTTATATTGCACTCGTCCAGGACGTGTCAGATAAGGAATGGTCGCTGTGTTGACCTGAAATTGCTGTACACCCCCGTCTTGCTCTTCGACCCTGACATCCAGTGTTCCTGACACTGCATCTCTGAGATCCTGAATACGGAATGGACCGGAAGCAACCTGAGTTTCATAGATAACTCTTCCCTGCTGGCTGATCGTCACCTTAGCATTGGTTCTGGCAACACCGGTAACTTCAGGAGCATAGCCACGCAAATTCGGTGGTAACATATTTTCATCAGTCACTAGACTGACGCCGGTATAGCGGAAGCTATCGAAAATATTAGAGTTGAGGTAATCCTCTCCCAATGTTAATTTCGCGTCCAAACGTGGAATTGCACGATACACGTAGTAACGATTCCAATCCCAATCACGTTCTCTGTCACCAGAATTCCCTAATTTACTATCTTTGGATTTGAAGCGGTTATATCTGGCCTGCCAATCAGCCCGAAAGCGCCACGCCCCAGCGTTCATACCCGCGATTCCGTTAGCACTGATCTGCTGGTTGTTTCTGCCCTGAGCTGGTTTGGATGTTTGTGCGTTTAAATTGTAGTCAAACAACAAACCAGAAATCCCTTCATCCCAGCGTGAAGGAGGGTCCCAGTCCGGTAAGTCATATTCCAGATAGATTTTAGGAACAACTAAATACAGTGTATAAGTAGCCAGTTCACCTCTGGCTGATATACCTGGCAATGTATTGATATCAAGGCATTTTCCATCATTCTGCCATCCCAGTTTTTCTATCCATTCCCGCTTCAAAGTTATTTGCTTAACTAATTCAGGGGATAAACAGGCTTCACTAGCTTGTGGATCATCATCTGGCGCAATGAAATCAATAGAATACGTATCAGGAAATTCATTATTATTCATCCGGACAGCCATAATATAATTACCCGGCATGATATAACCTGCACGTGCAAATTTCTCCAAATCAATACTGGAGAGTTCATTGATATCCAGCGCGCCTGTATTAAATTCAATCGATGGCTTAGAATAAGCCACTTGAATACCAGATAGCACAAACAGTAAAAAAGCAGAAAGAGGTTTAACTTCGAATGTTGAATGCCTTTTTTTTATTTTATTAATTATCTTTTTTTTATTAGTCACTTTATTTTTATTAAAGAAATTTTTTCTCTCACTGTTTGTTTTTCTATTAATGAATGAAAAACCATGATTCATAGAACCTGAAAACAAAGCCATAGCATCCTCTGAACAATGAATCGTTAATAATCCAGTTTTAATTTATCCGCTATCTGATACTGCCGAGTTTATAAGCGTTAAGGTTTATCACCTAATGCATGGCATCATTAAAGTTCATCGATCTAAATTGAGGACTCTGATCGATATTGGGGTTGCAGAGATAGCCACATGTCCTGCTTATCTGTAATATGTTACGTTCTCTGTCTGTGCTTCACCGGTTTTACTATACCGCGGGAAGCAGAGGAAACATGTCACCATCGGTATGCCATTAAAAGTTATCTCAGAATGGAAAATTTTTATTTTCCGGATACAACCAATAGAGAACACCTTAGGTAGATTAAATAAATAAAAAAGTATTTCAATTCACATCTATAGAGACAGCTCCTATTAATGGCACACTTTGCTAACTCAATTGCCAATAATATTAACATATATCAATAAAACAGATCCTGTTACAGAATATTGTGATCACACTCTGAGTAGTAAATTAATCTCAGAAATACCCAAGATATATTATCAGGAAACCCAATACCAAGGCGAAAACGAGCTTCCTGATATACAACCTAAAAATTGCCAGCTAATTTGCTATATTACAGGTAGTTTAAAGAGAAGTTAGCAATAGCAGTGAAGTTACCTGGAACAACTAAGTTTTTGCCTTCGCCATCAGATGAGTTAATACCTTGCAGGTAAGCTGCGAAATGTAGATCGTTGTTACCTTCAGACAAAGACATCACGTCAGATTTATCTCCCAAGGGGATGATTTTGCCGGCCGCATTAGTGATAGCAATTGCAGCACCTTTTGCAGTTCCTTCAATACCCAACAGGCCTTGAGAAGTTACACCATAATTGTTCTGCCCAGTGAAAGTCGTTACCAGACCATTTTTAGTTTGATCAGTACAGTTTTCTAATTCAATTTTGAAGAAATGAGATTCTGAACGACCACCATCTTTAAGGATATGGCTAGAAATTTGTCCCAGATTAACTTCAACGTTGTTATTTTTGATTGAGCAAGGTGCATCAATGATAGAACCAGTGAATTTCACTGTGCCACTACCTTGATTAACGGCATTTGCCGCACCAGCAGTTAAAGCCACACCAAAACCTAAAACCATCGCCAATTTGTTAAGTTTCATAATTTAACTTATGCCTTTAATTGTAAAATAGATACTAATAGCCAAAAGGAAGCCGAAGCACAGAAATTAATTTCTGACACTTAGGCGAATGATTATTTAGTTTTTTGACACGATTCATAAGTTGTCAAAATGAACCAAACCGCCAATATAATTCAACAGAACATATCTTAAGTCAAATTTCAGCTGATAAAACTACTTATGTGCTTTAACGTCATATAAAATATGAGTTTTTACAAAAAACCATGTCTAATGAGTAGTATATATTACTGATATTTTTTTATTTTTAGATTATTTGGCTAAATTATATCGGATGATGTTTAGTAGTTCAGAATCTTAATTGGCGTTGCTTTATTGCTCTATTTTATCATCCCGAAGGTAGGGTTTGTGCTATTATATCAAAATAATAACAATATTTAGATTTTAATATTTAATTAATTGATTAAATCAAAATAAAACAAAAATATTTAACAAGGTAAGATAATTACCAAGCTAATTATTTATACAAAATATCAATTCTAAAAAATAATTTTGATTTTGTTGAATATATTATTTTCATTCATTTTTTAATCAAAAAATGAATGAATAAAACACCAAATTAAATAGATATGTGAACTCTATTTTTAAGAAAATACCTATGATTACTATATGACTGGAAAATAAAAAGCCCTTTCCAATATTGGAAAGGGCTTATCTTTTTCTAATGAAATGCTAAAACTATTTACGCTTTTTTAATTATCACCCAATAAAATGGATTCAAGCGCAATCTCGATCATGTTATTAAACGTCAGTTGGCGTTCTTCAGCCGTTATTTGTTCGCCAGTACGGATATGGTCAGAAACAGTACAAATAGTCAGTGCTTTTGCACCAAATTCAGCTGCCACACCGTAAATACCTGCAGCTTCCATTTCAACGCCCAGAATGCCGTATTTTTCCATTACGTCGAACATTTGTGGGTCTGGTGTATAGAACAAATCTACAGAGAAGATATTACCAACGCGGGCATCGATATTTTTCGCTTTAGCTGCATCAACCGCATTACGAACCAGTTCAAAGTCCGCAATTGCAGCGAAATCGTGATCTTTAAAACGCTGACGGTTTACTTTGGAATCGGTACATGCTCCCATGCCAATCACAATATCACGGATTTTAATGTCTTCACTGACAGCACCACAGGAGCCAATACGAATGATTTTCTCAACACCAAATTCAGTGATCAATTCTTTGGCGTAAATAGAACAGGATGGAATACCCATACCATGCCCCATAACAGAGATACGGCGACCTTTGTAAGTACCGGTGAAACCCAGCATACCGCGAACATTATTAACCTGACGGGCATCTTCCAAGAAAGTTTCCGCAATATATTTTGCACGCAGTGGATCGCCTGGCATCAAAACAACATCAGCAAAATCGCCCATCTCAGCATTAATATGTGGGGTGGCCATAAGTTTATTTCCTTGTTTTTATTACATATATGTAAATGGATAAAAATCGAGGGAAGCCAATTGGCTTCCCAAAAAATTAAAACATCGCTTTGCCGTAATCCATTGGTGATAGATTGAAATATTTTGCAACTGTCTGACCAATGTCAGCAAATGTTTCGCGATGCCCTAATGAACCGGGTTTAACTTTAGGTCCGTAAACCAGAACCGGAATATGTTCCCGAGTATGATCAGTACCTTCCCAAGTCGGGTCACAACCATGGTCAGCGGTAAAGATCAGAATGTCATCCTCTTTAACCAGTTTCAGCATTTCCGGCAGACGACGGTCAAATAATTCCAGTGCTGCCGCATAACCCGCTACATCACGGCGGTGGCCGTAAGAAGAGTCGAAATCAACAAAGTTGGTAAATACGATGGTGTTATCCCCTGCCTGCTCCATTTCAATCAGTGAAGCATCAAACAGAGCATCAATGCCCGTTGCCTTAACCTTTTTGGTGATACCCACGTTTGCATAAATGTCTGCAATCTTACCAATAGAAACCACTTCACCTTGTTTCTCATCAACCAATTTTTTCAGCATGGTTGGGGCAGGTGGCTCAACAGCCAAGTCATGACGGTTACCTGTACGCTGGAAGTTACCCGCTTTATCCCCAACAAATGGGCGGGCTATGACACGGCCAATGTTGTATTCACCAATATTCAGCTCTTCACGAGCGATTTCACACAGTTCATACAGGCGATCCAAACCGAATGATTCTTCATGGCAGGCAATCTGGAAAACAGAATCTGCAGAGGTATAGAAAATCGGTTTACCGGTTTTCATGTGTTCTTCACCCAGATTATCCAGAATCACGGTACCGGAAGAGTGACAGTTACCCAGATATCCCGGAAGGTTGGCACGCTCAACCAGTCTATCCAGTAATTCCTGCGGGAAACTGTTCTCTTCGTCCTGAAAATAGCCCCAGTCGAATAAAACAGGGACACCCGCAATTTCCCAGTGACCTGATGGCGTGTCTTTACCAGAAGAAAGTTCACTCGCATAACCATAGGCACCAATAATGTCGGCATCTTTATCCAAACCAATTGGAAAAGTTCCACAAGACTCTTCCATCGCCTTACCCAATCCCAAACGACTCAGGTTTGGCAGGTGCAATGGTCCTTTACGGCCGATATCAGCCTCACCACGGGCACATTGCTCAGCAATGTGCCCTAAAGTGTTAGACCCCTCATCACCAAACTTTGCAGCATCTGCGCTTGCACCGATACCAAAGGAATCCAATACCATGATGAATGTACGTTTCATAATTTTCTCCTGCGTCAATTCACGCTATCAATGCGGAAACTGTCGGCTATTAAAATCTATTTTTGATTCTTATTTGGTTTATCCACTGATACGGCGATAAACCATCGGTGTGGCAGCTTTTGTTTCGTTTTTTTCTAAGGTCATTTTTTCCAAGACAAAAGCGTTACGCACAGCTTCTGCGGCTTCATGCCAAGCATTTTCACTATTAGCATGAATCACTGCCAGAGGGGTATCTGCATTCACCTGCATATCCAGCGTAACAATATCACTCAGCCCCACACTGTAATTAATAGGATCAGTCGCCTTACGACGCCCTCCTCCCAATGCAACAACAGACATGCCCAACGCACGGGTATCCATTTCTGCAACTATGCCATTTTGCCCAGCCAATACTGGCTTACTAAATTCTGCTGTTGGCAGGTAACGGGCATAATTTTCGACAAAATCAGTCGGCCCTTTTTGTGCAGCCACCATACGACCAAATATTTCAGCCGCGTTGCCGTTGTCCAGCACCATTTGTAGTTTACGGCGTGCATCATCACGATCGATTGCCAGATTACCTGAAACTAACATTTCGGCAGACAGAGCCATTGTCACTTCAAATAACCGGGGATTACGGTATTCTCCTGTCAGAAATTGAACCGCTTCACGAACTTCCAGCGCGTTGCCCGCACTGGATGCCAGAACTTGGTTCATATCCGTCAGCAACGCGGTTGTTTTGCAGCCTGCGCCATTCGCTACCTTGACGATGGATTCAGCCAGTTGTTCCGATTGTTTGTAAGTTGGCATAAATGCCCCGGAACCTACTTTCACATCCATAACCAGTGCATCCAATCCTTCAGTCAATTTTTTACCTAAGATGGACGCAGTAATCAAAGGGATAGAATCAACAGTCGCAGTGATATCACGCGTTGCATAAAGACGTTTATCCGCAGGAGCCAATGAGCTGGTCTGTCCGATGATGGCAACACCCACATCCCGAATAATGTCACAGAAACGATGCTCATCAGGAAAAATGTCAAAACCGGGGATGGATTCCAATTTATCCAGTGTTCCTCCGGTATGCCCTAAACCACGTCCAGAGATCATCGGTACATATCCTCCGCAAGCCGCCACCATCGGGCCAAGCATCAGGGATGTGACATCTCCTACACCGCCTGTCGAGTGCTTATCAACAATCGGGCCGGACAAATTCAATGCTTTCCAATTTAAAACTGTACCAGAATCACGTATTGCCAAAGTCAAGGCAACGCGTTCCTCCACTGTCATATCATGGAAATAAATAGTCATTGCCAGCGCAGCAATCTGCCCTTCAGAAACCGTATTATCACTGATTCCGTTAATAAAGAAACGGATCTCGTCTTCGCTCAGTGGATGACCATCACGCTTTTTGCGAATAATTTCCTGTGCCAAAAACAAAGCTACCTCCCAATCATTATTATTTGAAAAGAATGGCAGTAATGCACACTATTTTAGCGGGCATTTAATGAATTATTATTGATCTCAATAAACACTACTCTGCTTCTGGCTCTGGTGTCCAAGTGTGTTCAGCAAACTTCCCAATAAACTGGAAGCACCAAAACGGAAATGGCGAGAGTCAGTCCATTTGTCTCCCATAATGTGCTCAGCCAGAGCAAGATACTGTGCCGCTTCTTCGGCTGTGCGTACACCACCTGCGGGTTTAAAACCAACGTTGTCACCTACGCCCATATCGCGGATGACAGTTAACATGATTTCAGCACTCTCAAGTGTTGCATTAACGGGAACTTTCCCCGTTGAAGTTTTGATGAAATCCGCACCTGCTTTGATCGAGATTTCAGAGGCTTTGCGAATCAGTTCTGCTTCTTTTAATTCGCCTGTTTCAATAATCACTTTTAGCCAGACACCTGATTCAGCACAGGCAGTTTTGCAGGCTTTTACCAAATCGAAACCAATCTGTTCATGGCCAGCCATCAATGCACGATAAGGAAAAACAACATCCACTTCATCAGCACCATAAGCGATGGCAGCACGAGTTTCAGCCAGTGCAATGTCAATATCATCATTACCGTGTGGGAAGTTGGTAACAGTGGCAATGCGGATATCGGGGGTTCCCTGTTCACGCAATACCTTGCGCGCCACAGGAATAAAACGCGGGTAGATACAGACGGCGACCGTTTGTCCGGCAGGGCTGTTTGCCTGACGACAAAGTGCTGTCACTTTCTCATCTGTATCATCATCATTAAGCGTAGTTAAATCCATCAGACTCAGCGCGCGCTGGGCAGCGACGGTTAAATCGGTCATAAAACTCTCCAACGGTATTATTATCGTGACTGAATCAGTTCACATCTTCTTTTGTACGATTATTTTGAACGAACGCGGTTATCTTTAACAGTTAACGTCCTTAACAATCAACATGTTCGTTTGTTGGCGAGCGGACTTAGTTCCTTGAAGATGCTGCTACGATAATACACGATGCAACAACTGAATTCCTTCTCTCCGCACTATTTTTGTGCAATATTTCTGCACTATACTGGCTTTCTTCTTGCATGACCCCACAGATATCAACTTGATTCATTAAGTCTTTGAATATCATTATTTGAACATGTAAATGTCCAATAATTAGTGCTTCAAATCACACTAATAAAATATGGTTTGCAAACGAAAACATTTTAATGTGAAAAAAGTCACATTAAATAGCGTTGGGAAAAACAAATGCAGGTGAGAAATCTCACCTGCATTCAATTTGATACACGCTTCCTGAGTGCTACGCTTCCTACGTTTTACAGAGAGAGGAAGAACCCAGCAATAGTTGCACTCATCAAGTTAGAGAGTGAGCCTGCCAATACAGCTTTCAAGCCGAAACGAGCAATATCGCCGCGACGGTTTGGTGCCATACCGCCCAAGCCGCCCAGAAGAATAGCCACAGAAGACAAGTTAGCGAAGCCACACAGAGCAAAGGAGATAATGGCTTTGGTATGTTCGGAAAGTACTTGCAGGCCTGCGGCCTGAACAATATTGTCAGGTTTCAGGTATTCACCAAAGTTCATGAATGCGACGAATTCATTGACTACCAGTTTCTGGCCGATGAAAGAGCCTGCAATAGTCGCTTCATGCCACGGAACCCCGATCAGATAAGCAATTGGTGCAAAAGCCCAGCCCAGTACCAGTTCCATGGATAATTGAGGATAATCGAACCAACCGCCGATACCGCCCAGAATACCGTTTAACAAAGCGATCAATGCGGTGAATGCCAACAACATTGCACCGACGTTCAGAGCCAATTGCATACCAGATGCTGCACCTGATGCGGCCGCATCAATGATATTTGCCGGACGCTCTTCTGCTGCAACCAGTGACATCGCATCAGTAGTATCATGTGTTTCTTCGGTTTCAGGCACCATCAGTTTCGCAAACAGCAGACCACCCGGTGCCGCCATAAATGAAGCTGCAATCAGGTATTCCAATGGAACACCCATAGAGGCATAGCCCGCCAATACTGAACCCGCTACAGAGGCCAAGCCACCGCACATAACAGCGAACAGCTCAGATTGGGTCATGGTAGAAATATAAGGACGAACAACCAGAGGGGCTTCGGTTTGACCTACGAAAATATTCGCGGTCGCAGACAAAGATTCAGTCCGGGATGTTCCCAGTATTTTCTGCAAGCCACCACCCAAGATTTTGATGATAAGCTGCATAACGCCCATATAATAAAGCACGGCAATAAGTGAGGAGAAGAAAACAATTACCGGCAGAACACGCAGGGCAAAAACAAAACCACCGCCACCAAACAGTTCAAACATTTTGTCGGAAACCAATCCGCCAAAAATAAAGTCTGTTCCTTTCTGGCCATATCCAATCACATTGGAAACGCCTTCTGACATTCCTCCCAGAATGTCTTTACCAGCGGGTACATAAAGTACAAATGCCCCAATAGCAATCTGAATCAGGAAGGCGCCCAGGACAGTACGGATTTTAATAGCTCGATAGTTACTGGAGAAGAGTACTGCGATAAAAATCAGCACTGCCATCCCGACCAGGCTCATAAGGAGTTGCATTGGAAGAATCCCTGTTCACTGAATGAATAATAAAAAATATGTCAGTTTTTTTGTAATTTCCTACTGACATTGTGTGTGTGCTGATTATACCTAGTACTAAAAAGGAACAAGCAACTAACATCACAATTTAATACAGCAAAAAGTAATATAAAAACGAAAAATGAGATACACATCACATAAATCCGCCTAGTTTCGGTGGGACTAGATAATTTAGCGGGAAAAAAGGTAAAAAAAAGAATAAATAAGCAGAGAATATAAGTTAAATATTATTAATGTTTAATGAAAACCGATTATATAAATCCACAGCTAAAAAACTCAATGAGTTTTGCCTATTAAAATCAGCCCAGTGAAAATAGTACTCTACTATTATGATAAATTTGATTGGCAATCTCATCCGGTGATTCTGTACGCAATTCACACAGTACTGAAAAAACTTGTGCAACTTTTTCAGGTCGATTGGGTTGGCCTTGGGATCCTGCCAGAGGCATATCAGGCGAATCAGTTTCCAACACTAATGATGACAAGGGTAGCTGTGAAATAGTATTACGTGTCTTTTGTGTTCTGTCATAAGTAATGGTTCCTCCTACGCCAATATAAAATCCCAGGCTAATAAAAGCCTTGGCTTGTGAGAAGCTTCCTGCAAAACCATGAATCACACCAGTACGTGGCAATTTATGTTTTCGTAAA
Source organism: Xenorhabdus sp. XBWT (assembly GCF_059072735.1). Lineage (NCBI taxonomy): Bacteria > Pseudomonadati > Pseudomonadota > Gammaproteobacteria > Enterobacterales > Morganellaceae > Xenorhabdus > Xenorhabdus sp. XBWT. Next base: position 3,632,197 of record NZ_CM180990.1, on the reverse strand, counting down.
ATTGCGACCAATTGATCATGACTTTTTCTGGAATGAAGTATCGCGGGTAAATCATACTGTTTGGCCAGCTTCAGCTGTGCTTCCAATACACTTTTTTGCATCTCAAACTGCGGTTCAGGCATATAAAGGTCTAGGCCTATCTCGCCTACCGCCACACATTTGGCGCTTTTTTTCTGTAACTGTTGGTTCAACTCATCCAAATGTGCATTTTGATGTTGACGGATATAAAGCGGATGTAAACCGAACGCAGCATAAATTGAAGGATAAGCCTCTGCCAATGCAGCAACCCGCTGGAAATTTATTTGGCTTACCGTGGGCACAATAATTTTTTCTACACCCACTTTTCTGGCTTGTTCCAGACTTTTTATTTCATCGCCAGCAAAAGGCGAAAAATCAAAGTGGCAATGTGTATCAATAAACATCTAATTATCCAAATTATCCAAATTATCCATCATGATCTTGCTCTGTTGCCTGTGTGTTGTCTATCACATCAGAGGCAGGTGCCCCCACTATCAGAGGATTGGTGTGATTCAGGAAATGGTTCCGCCGAAAGCAGCTATGATTGACACTATCTGAATTTAATCCGCTGCGACATACACCATAGCTTTTACGTTCAATATGCCCAAATTTTCCGTCCACAAACGTATGCCCAATAGTTGCCAAAAAATATCGCCCGCAGCGTCTCCCCAAATGATAATTCTGATTCAATACACTAATTCGGCTTCCCAATGCCATTGTCGCCAATGGGGCTGGCGGATAGATTTCGAAGATCTGCACATCATCCGGTGGATTTTCGATAAATTTTTGCGTCCGGCGGTAACTGTTGGCATGGAGATTAACCATCTTAACCATTTTTTGCAGACTGCTGTCTTCCAACCAACGCTCCATACGCTTGAACCACTGGGGTGTATAGTAAAGCTGTGAAGGAACTGTCCGGATTACAACAATTGTATCCGCACCACGGAGATAGGCTTCTTGAACGGGTATCGCATCGCAAATACCTCCATCTTGATAAACAACATCATCAAGGGTAACGCCATTACGATAAAATCCCGGAATAGCGCTGGAAGCCTTCAATATGTCCATCCAATTTTTGTCATTAGGATGCAAATAATCAGGTTTAAAATTATCAGCACGACAGGCACACATGTAAAATTCACGTCCTGCATCAAATTGGCGTATCCCAACAGGGATATTAAGCGGTAATTGTTCGGATATGGTATCCATATACCAATCCAAATCGATCAGATGCCCACCACGAACAAAACGCAGGGGATTAAAAAAAGCGGGATCGGTTGTATAACGATTGATGATTTTACGTGCATAGCCTCGTTGACCACAAATATAAGCAGAAAGATTTTGAGCACCTGCCGACGTTCCGAGAAACAATTCAAACGGATTAAAACCAAGGCGAAGAAACTCATCTAAAACACCAGCGGTAAAAATACCTCTCTGACCACCACCTTCACAAACGAGAGCAATTTTCCCGGGTTTGATCTGCGAGTTATAAGCCAAAGGTTCTATATTACCCAGCGTTATTCGAATATGTTTCCCCACTATTCTCCCCCTCTAAAAGCCAATAATAATATCAAAGCATAATACATTTGCTGAATATCATGAGTATATTGTTACATAAGTGATTAATTTGTTAGCTTGTATTAAACACTTTATATTTAGAATCTTCTGCTCATACCTGCCTTACGCAGATCATGCTCTTTGGAGACAGAATATACGATGAGACGAACTTCCTGCTCAGGAGAAATCCCTATGCCATGAGTAAGTTTAGCAGGAGTCATTTTGTCGAGGACAACTATCAGCGCCATGGAAACAGCATCTCACCTATCCTTAAATATTTCTATTGTTTGTTGTAGCAATTTCTGAACCTGTCGAGACTTGCCTAAATATTAATATTTATTAAGGAGGGAATGTCACGTCTGAAGTCAGCCAAAGCCAGACCGGGGATTTATAGCATCGTTGGGCAATATTTCGCCTGAATGACAATAAAAAAAGAGTGGCTTACTATTAGCCACCCTTTTTAGAATGTCAGTTATTTCTTAATTTCTATAGTACTCTTAACAGATTTGACACCTTTCACGCCATGAGCAATTTCAGCAATTTCCGCTGCTTGATGTTTGTCTTTGACAAAACCAGAAAGATAAACAATGCCTTTTTCGGTTTTCACGGAAATTTCATTGCTATTTATTCCTTTGTGCTCCAGTAGCTTTCCTTTCACTTTTGCTGTGACAGCACTATCGTCCAAGTAAGCATCTGCATTCTGAAAAGTGTGATCTATTTTTTTCCCTGTATTGTCTATGGATTTATCGATTTTCTGCCCCTTACTTTCCTCTGTTTTTCCTGAAGAGGATTCGGTTGCCAGAGCATTACCAATAACGAGTACCGAGCCTAGAACAACAGCCAGTAGCGAATGTGCAAATTTGATATTTTTCATCCTACCACCTTTTTTAATATAAACTAGAACTGTACTAGAACAGTATGTCAATTAGACAGTGGCGATAAAATCAGCTTTACAAAAAATAACGAATATTTTCCTTAAAGCAGAGAGTTATTCTTAAATTGAAGAATAATACAGAGAATATATATTGAAAATTAAGGGCCAACAGGAGAGTTGACCCGGAAAAATATTAATGTTCCCGTGTCTTACGGAAATCAATGTCAGGATAGCGTTCACTGGTCAGGTTTAAATTAACCATCGTAGGTGCAATGTAGGTTAAGTTATCACCACCATCAAGAGCCAAGTTCTGCTCATTCTTACGCTTGAACTCTTCCAGTTTCTTCACATCGTTGCATTCTACCCAGCGGGCGGTAGAAACATTAACAGGCTCATACAGTGCTTCAACGTTGTATTCACTCTTCAAACGAGCAACAACAACATCAAACTGAAGTACACCGACTGCACCGACAATCAGATCGTTATTCATCAACGGACGGAAGACCTGCACTGCTCCTTCTTCGGATAATTGAACCAGACCTTTCAGCAATTGCTTCTGTTTCAATGGATCACGTAAACGAATACGGCGGAACAGTTCTGGGGCAAAGTTAGGAATACCGGTAAATTTCAGCTCTTCACCTTGGGTAAAGGTATCTCCAATCTGGATCGTGCCATGATTGTGCAGACCGATAATGTCTCCCGGATAGGCATCCTCAACATGAGCGCGATCTCCTGCCATAAAAGTCAGGGCGTCAGAAATAACGACATCTTTCTTGATGCGCACTTGGCGCAGTTTCATGCCTTTTTCATATTTACCGGAAACAACACGCAAAAATGCCACACGGTCACGGTGTTTCGGGTCCATATTGGCCTGAATTTTGAAAACAAACCCAGTGAATTTTTCTTCACTTGCGGTGACTTTACGTGCGTCAGTCTGTCGAGGCATCGGAGTCGGAGCCCATTTAACAAGGCCATCCAACATATGATCAACACCAAAGTTACCCAATGCTGTACCAAAAAATACTGGTGTCAGTTCACCTTGTAAAAAAGCATCCTGATCAAATTCATGGGATGCACCCTTGACCAGTTCCAGCTCTTCACGCAATTGATTCGCCAGCTCTTCACCTATCGCCGCATCCAGTTCAGAATTATCCAGACCCTTGATAGTGCGGACTTCCTGAATTGTATGACCTTGACCAGATTGATACAGGTAAGTTTCATCAAGGTAAAGATGATAAACACCCTTGAAAGATTTACCGCAGCCAACAGGCCATGTAATCGGGCTACAGGCGATCTTCAGCTCGTTTTCCACTTCATCCATCAGTTCCATCGGATCACGGATATCACGATCGAGCTTGTTCATGAATGTCAGAATTGGCGTGTCACGCAGACGGGTAACTTCCATCAGCTTACGGGTACGATCCTCAACCCCTTTCGCGGCATCAATCACCATCAAACAACAGTCAACAGCGGTTAAAGTACGATAAGTATCTTCGGAGAAGTCTTCGTGTCCCGGGGTATCCAGTAAGTTAACCAGACAATCTGCATAAGGGAACTGCATCACGGAAGTAGTAATCGAAATACCGCGCTGTTTTTCCATCTCCATCCAGTCTGATTTAGCGTGTTGGTTAGAACCACGGCCTTTTACCGTCCCCGCTTTCTGGATTGCCTGTCCGAACAGTAATACTTTTTCGGTAATAGTGGTTTTACCCGCATCTGGGTGAGAAATGATTGCAAAGGTGCGCCGTTTAGCGACTTCTTGCAGAAATGGGGAATTTGACATCAATTGGGATCTTCTAGTTTATATACGGATTGATATCATTTAGGAAGCGGCCTCTGCTGGCCTCCGCCTTCAAATCCGTTGTGTTAATCGTAATTGGCGCTTATTTTCGCTGAACTTGGTACTATAAACAATCAATGATTGTCGGGCTATGTCTATAAATCGATTTTAGCAAAACTGGATATAGTAAAAAGAAATCACTCTCATACATTTCAACTAAACGCGAAAGCACTTTATCAATCGTTGCGCGGCTTCCCAAAGCTAAAAAAGACTCGCTAGTGAATAATTCACCTGATTTATAACTTTAAATACGCTGCTTTATTGATTGTCTGATTGCCGTGCTTTCCCCTATGTGAAAGAATATAAATCAGCCAATGAAAAACAATGAATCTCTGTCAGATTTCACCAAACAACGGCAACGCCATAATAATGGCATCTTCCTTTCCCGCGGCAGTCGGATAATAATTCTTGCGGATGGAGACTTCATTGAAGCCCAAATCCTCATATAAACGGATTGCAGGCCGATTGGAACTCCGTACTTCAAGCCATAGTGTGTTTATTTGCTTTTCAGGCAATATATTGATGAGATAAGCCAGCAATTCCCTGCCATAACCTTTTGATTGATACTCAGGATAAATGGCGATATTAAATAGGGTGGCTTCGTCCATGACATATTGCGTTATCGCAAAGCCGATAATCCGGTCGTTCAACGTTATTTTATAGTTGAGGTAGCGTTCTCCCTGATTGGAGTAAAATGTTTTTTCACTCCATGGAAACGTGTGGCTGGCTTGTTCTATTTGAAATGCCAAGGGAAGATCAACGGGAGTTAATAGAGAAATATTCTTCATAATGGTAAATTTGTTGCCAAAGAGCGCGTTTTGCATTCCCATCAAGAGATAAGTCATTTAATGCCGAGCTTCTCAAAGAAATCCCTTGTATTGATAAGGTAATATCAACTCCCAACAGCCAACATGGGCAGTGGATTGATTCCGAAAGTAGCTCAACATCTTTTGTCGTGATGCAATATACCAATGAGGCGTTAATTCCCATGGCTGTGAAAATATCAGCAAACAATGAATGACTTAAGTCGATATGATCATGAGCAATGATCAATAGACGGGTTGAATCAGGGATGAGGACAGATAATTCACCTTGCAACGCCATCGGGCTGCGCAAAACCCATTGAGTGATCCCCAATCGGGAGAGTAATCTGTCACGCTTCGTCATCGTGTTTTATTCCATCTGTCATAAGAAAATAACAGGTAATATATTATCAGAGGGCTTAACTTAGCGCCAATTAGCATGGCACTTTAGTTCTGCACAACTGGTATTGATACTTGGATAAAGATTTATAAGGAGCTATACATAGATGTCAGTATTAACCCCGGCCAGCGAAGTTATCCTGCGCCATCATGAGCAATTTAGCTCACATCATCTGCTTTTCGCCGGTGATTTACAGGACAATCTCGCAACGGAAATCGAAGCAGCAAGTGTTCGTGTGCATACTAACCAATACCACCACTGGCAATCTCTGATCCGTCAACTCGGCGACAGTGCTCAGTTTGGTCTTGTAGCAGACAGCGCATTTATTAAAGGGTGCGATACGCTGATTTATTACTGGCCAAAAAGCAAACAGGAAGCACGTTTCCAGCTACGTAGCCTGTTTTCCATTCTGCCTACTGGAACAGATATTTTTATTGTGGGTGAAAATCGCAGTGGTGTACGTAGTGTTGATAAATTAATGGAAGGCATTGCAACTTTCCACAAAATTGATACCGCCCGCCGCTGTAGCCTGTTTTATGGTCAGCTTAAAAATCAGGTTCAGTTTGATCAAAACAATTGGTGGAACAGTTATCAGGTAGGTGATGCCACCATCAATACATTGCCCGGTGTGTTCAGCCAAGACGATTTGGATATCGGCAGTCGCTTGCTACTTTCGACATTTGATGCGCCTATTTCTGGCAGTCTTTTGGATATCGCCTGTGGTTCAGGGGTTTTGGCAACTGTTTTGGGTAAGAAAAACCCTGATTTGACTCTGACCCTGAGCGATGTCAATGCTGCCGCTATTACATCCAGTAAGGCAACATTGAAAGCCAATAAGCTGGAAGGTAATGTTGTTACCAGCAATGTATATTCTGCTATTGAAGAGAAATTTGACTGGATTATTTCTAATCCTCCATTCCACGATGGGTTGAAAACTACTTTGACTGCAACCGAGGATATGATCCGCATGGCGCCAAGCTATCTAAAATCAGGTGGGCAGTTCCGGATCGTTGCAAACGCTTTCCTGCCTTATCCTAGCCTGTTGGATAAAACTTTTGGCAACCATAAAGTCATTGCTCAGACAGGTAAATTTAAAGTTTATCAGGCAACGAAGAGATAACTCAGGCGTCAAATACGATCTCTGTTTTGCCTGCTCCGATTTTATGGGCAGGCAATGCCGTTTTTCTCTATTTTCTCTTTATTTCTTCTTAGTCTCCGCCTGAATATCAACCTGTCGATTTTTACACCAATCACTCTTTTTTCCACTAAATAATGATTGACGCCAGCTATAAAATCTCTAGAATGCGCCTCCATGCTATCCATTTGAGTGATAGTGTCTGATATATGCGAGGGTGGCGGAATTGGTAGACGCGCTAGCTTCAGGTGTTAGTGTTCTTACGGACGTGGGGGTTCAAGTCCCCCCCTTCGCACCAAATCAGACAACTAGCAGTTAAATAAATCGGATAAATGACAGTACCTGCGAGGGTGGCGGAATTGGTAGACGCGCTAGCTTCAGGTGTTAGTGTCCTTACGGACGTGGGGGTTCAAGTCCCCCCCTTCGCACCACTGTTTCATTTTTTCTGTCTTTCTCTCTTCTATTTTTTCCGCTTTTTATTAGTTTCAGTTCTTTTTTCTGTCTGTTATCCAATGATTTACTTCAAAAATATCCTAAATAACGAAAACTGCCAAACAAACTACACATAACAGCGATACCAGCAGGAAACAACAAGAAATGACGCGCATTACGATGAAACAATAGTACAAGCGTCAAAAGCATCGCGACCTGAATACTGGCCTTGAATTGTTCTATTCCTGCCCCCGCAAGGACTAATACTGACACAACTAACACTGATACTATCAGGCTGGACAACAGTATGCCCCAGAACCCCGTCATCCTTTGCCAAAATATCAGCTTTAAATTCCGCTTTGCCCTAATCATAATACCCCATTAAATGATAATGATTATCAATATCAAGTATAATGGAGATTTAATCATATGCGGGAAATAAATGACAGAAATTATCAGAGATAATTTTCAAGAAAAAACGCGGGATAATGCTCCCCGCGTTGTTAATTCAGCGCGTTCAAGATTCGGGAATTCCTGTCGGAATAACTGACGTATTCTTCCCATTTATTACCATTATTGTTTTAAATTCATCGCATCACGTATGGTAAAGAACAGATCCGTTTGATCAGTCAAACCCACGACATTGGCAGCATATGGGCCATAAGCGGCAACACGTAGTTGTGCACCTGTATGTTCTTGACTGTTTCCTTCTGAATTACCGTAATTTACCGTCATAACTGCACCATCTTTAGTGATCAGTGAACGGGTTAAACCCGTTGATTTCACATCAGGTTCAATGATCTGGCTGGAGTGCGCGTGATCGGCAGTCACAATCACCAAAGTATCACCATACTCTTTCGCAAATTTAAGACCAACTTGTACTGCCTTATCTAAAGCAACGGTTTCACCAATCTGGGCACAAGGATTGGCATTGTGATCCTGTTTATCAATTGAGGCACTTTCAACTTGCAGGAAAAAGCCATTTTTATTCTCTTTCAGTAAATCAATCGCCTTCTCTGTCATTTGTTCCAACGTCGGGGCATTAGGGTCTAATTTAGCATTCGCCTTGCACTTTACTGGCTTTTCATTGATATTACCGTGATAAACTGCTTTTGGTCCTTCCCAGGCGACGTTCATATTTCCATCATGGAATAAACCTAACAGAGGCTTTTGTTGATTAGCTTCTTTGATGGCGGATAACGACTTAGCGTCAGTTATCCACTGATATCCTAAATCTAGTGCCTGTTGTTGCAATGTTTTTCCTGCATTGGCACCGGATACTGATTTCTGAATAAAGGATTTTGCCCCGCCACCCAATGTAATATCAGCGCGTGCTACCAGTAACTGTTCCGTAATAGAGCCTTTACCCCCATTTCCCAATGCATCAGAAGGACATTTCTGCAAAGTTATTTCTGGCCCATAGCATTTACGCCCCGTAACATGAGCATACAAAGCCGCTGGCGTTGCATCCTGAATTTCAGCCGTGGTCACATTCCCTGTTGCTTTACCGTTTCTTTTGGCCAATTCCAAAAGAGATGAGTGAGCTTTACCAAAAACATCAATTCCCAATGCGCCGTTATAGGTTTTTACTCCCGTAGCCCAAGCTGTAGCGGAAGCCGCAGAGTCTGTAACATAGTTGGGTTTTTGCGTTTTCTTATCCAGCGAATAATGAGTGTATTGTCCGGTAAATGGCAAGGCATCAATCCCTTTAAAGAATCCACCAGCACCTTCTGCGTAATTACGGGCGATGGTAATTTCAGAATCACCCATGCCGTCACCGATAAATAGGATCACATTCTTAGCCTTGGTGTTGCTTAAAGCAGCTTTAAGTGTTTCTGTCTGATCCTGTGTGAGACGGCGTGCACCACCAAATTCTGTAATGTTGCCCTGTGCTGCACGCTGTTGCGCGATATGGTTCGAATCGCTGGTAGCCCATGCAGGTACAGTGGCTCCTGCCATCAATACAGTAACCACAGCAGCAAGCAGAATTTTTTCATAATTAGGCGACATAGTGTTTTCCTTGCAATCAGATAAGTAGTAAAAAATCATTACTTTGAATTGCTTGGATAATAGATATGTCACATGACAATTATTTGAATCTATGACGACATTATGATGACAGGAAACGTTCTTCAAAAATAAGGCAGAGCGCCACAGCAGCCAAAAGCCACGCAACGTTCTGCCGATATAGTCAATCTAGTCCATCAATAACGTATCATGACTGACTTAAGTTCGGTGTAGTGTTCAATAAACGCACTACCAAACTCACGACCAATTCCTGAAGATTTCATGCCTCCGAATGGGACTGCGGGATCCAGGAATGTGTGCATATTGATCCATAGAATCCCAGCCTCAATGCGAGGTGTCATGCGCATCGCTTTACTTAGGTCATTCGTCCATAAACTGGCAGACAAACCAAATGGTGTTGAATTCATCATGGTAATCAGCTCTTCCTCATCATCATAACTGAGGAAAGTACCAATCGGCCCGAATGTCTCTTCTTTCATCAATGTATCTTCAGGGCTATTGGCTCTGACAATCGTTGGCGCGACAAAAAATCCCGGCCTTTCCAGCGCATAGCCTCCATACACAATTTCACAGCCATCCTGACGTGCTTGCTCAAACAAAGAGAGAATTTTTTCGTAGTGCGGCTTATTCGCCAATGGTCCCATTTCTGTTGATTCGTCGAGGGGAGAGCCAATTTTCATGGCTGACAGACGTTCAGACAATAATTCCAAGACGGCATCCATGTGAATTGATGGAATATAGAAACGTTCCGCAGCAGCACAAATTTGCCCCTGATAGACATATCCCGCTTCCAGGATGCCATCGACAATTTTTTCAACTGCCATATCAGACAGGAAAGCAGCCGCGTTTTTGCCTCCAAGCTCCAGTGTTGTGCGCTTCATTCCTTGCTCCAGCGCAGATTTACCCACGATCACTCCTGTCGGAACTGATCCTGTAAAAGTCACTTTGGAACATTGAGGATGGTTTATCAGGGATGATCCAACACGAGGGCCGGAACCATTGACGATGTTAATCACGCCATCTGGAATGCCCGCCTCTTTTGCCAGCTCTGCTACACGGAGCATGGTTAAGGGCGTATATTCACTGGGTTTAAGCACAATCGTACAGCCACTGGTCAATGCCGCTCCCAATTTCCAGATAGAGATCATTATGGAGAAATTCCACGGAATAATGCCAACCACGACACCAACAGGCTTACGACGAGTAAACGCAGTATATTTTTCTCCCTTAAACGATGGTAACGAAACATTCAGGGTTTCACCGCTGATTTTGCTTGACCATCCTGCAAAGTAACGTAAGTAATCGGCGGATGCCCCGACGTCAAGCATACGAGATAATTGGATGGGTTTACCCGAACACAGACTTTCAAGTTGAGCCAATTCTTCACTATTCTTTTGCAGTAAGTCAGCAAGGCGATTCAAACAATTTCCCCGCTCCATCGGAGAAGTTTGTGCCCATATGCCATGGAACGCGTTCGATGCAGCCTGCATTGCCTGATCAATTTCTGCGTCCCCTCCTTGATTAACCGTAGCTATTGTTTCGCCGGATGCAGGGTTAACGATGGAGAAAGTGGCATTTCCATGCCCAAGAACAGAGATGCCATTAATATAATGACCGTGAGAGCGTTGCAAAAAAGCCGCAACGGACTCCAGCAAATGAATCTCACTCATTATCTTTTCCTCTGTCTAGCCTGATATTTGCGCGTTTATACAAGCCATATAATGTTTGACAAAACGCTCACTGGTGATTTCCCACAGCACTTCAGTTCCCTTCGCCGCAAACCACGAGTCACCTTTATGGTACTCAATCATCACCCCTGTTTTGACATCCGTCAGTTTTACTGAACCTTCATGAACTGTTGCCATTTCATCGAAGGGATAAGTCATTTTGAATTTACCTTTAGTGCAGGTAAAAATACCGCACGTCAAATTATCTGTCGGCTCTCCGTGGATCATTGCCCCACTCACTTGTGGATCACCTTCCACGACAATAGAACCAAGATTGGTGACACTGCCGATAGGCATTAATTCAGGAAGTGCGTTATCTAACATTAATGGCTTTATCATAACTTTTACCTTTCAAAATTTACCGTTCAAAAATGGAGAAAAGAAAAACGTTAAACAGAGATAAAATTAAAGGCGCCCTGTCCAATAACCAGAAGCTTGATGCCAAATCTTGCCAGCAGAGAAAAGTACATTTCTCAATTTATCTTTCCCGATAACATTAAGATGTGGAATAGAACTTAGTAGCGAATAACGATCAGATCCTTCGCTCATTCCTTCCGCCAGAATCTTGCAGATAATATGACTCGGAGTCACACCAAAACCTGAATATCCTTGTACATAGAACACATTTTTATGGTTAGGCAGAGAACCAATTTGTGGGAATAGATTGACGCTGCAAGCCATTGGTCCACCCCATGCCAGTTCTATTTTTACATCTTGCAGATAAGGGAAGGTTTTCAGCATGATTTTGCGGTTCCATGCTTTTAAATTAGAAGGAATATACTCAATAAGCTGTGTCGCACTACCATATAGCAGGCGATTATCTTTGGTCACACGATAGTAGTCGATGATAGGGCTTATATCACTGTACGCTCCACGAATCGGGCTGATCTTTTCGATAAGCTCGTCTGACAGTTTTTCTGTCATCAGTTGAAAAGCGTAGGTATTGATCGTTTTTCTGTAGATAGTAGGTTCAAGCCCATTCAAAAATGCGTTACATGCCCACAACATTTTATTGGCTCGAACCGAACCCGTCGCCGTACGTACTGTAACCCTTGGGCCATACTCCACACTCAAAACCTGACTGTTTTCGAAAATTCTGACGCCATATTCCGTCACTGCTTTGGCTTCACCTAACAGTAAGTTAAGTGAATGAACATGCCCGCCCCCCATATGTTTTAATGCACAGGTATAGCGATCTGAGCCGATAATTTTTTTAACATCAGCACCAGCATAAAACTCGATTTCTTCATCGGGAGAAGCCAAGCGAAATTCTTTCAACCAACCTTGTAACGTCTTTTCATGGCGTGGGTTCCAGCCAAGATAAGCATAGCCACGGCAAAAATCAGCCTTAATATCATATTTAGCTATTCGATCACGAATAATTCCTGCGCCCAAGTTGCTGATTTTAAATACGGTTTCTAACCCTTTTTCTCCGATATGGCGTTTGATCTTCTCGAGATCATGACCAATCCCCGTCATTACCTGGCCACCATTGCGGCCGGTACCCCCATATCCCAGTGTCCGACCTTCCAAAATAGCGATATTGGTGATGCCTTTTTCCGCCAGTTCCAACGCTGTATTGATACCAGAGAAACCGCCACCAATGATAACAACATCAACATCCAAGTCTTCTGTCAGTATTGGGAAGCGGAGATCATATTTTTTAGTTGCCGCATAATATGTCAATGAATCTATTTGATTATTCATATTATACCCCGTGAGCATCTGTTTTATCCCCTGACAATTACAGCCAATCAACTGACTATTCTGTGTTTTCAGGGACGTTTGTCACATCCGTTGAATATTGGTTATTCAGATGTATTAACAAAACAATAAAAAACCAAATTATTAATAAGTTAATAATAATTGAATAATCAACTATTCATGCATTTTTATATGTTATATATGAAACATATGTACTTAAAATGCTCAAATCATTTATTGTTTATATGTTAATTAAATCACAAATTCGCAATGCTTAATTAACAATTTATAATTTTTACATTATCGTTTTGTGATAGCCTGCTGAGAAATTTTTTCCTACGGTGAATTATTCTGGGAATAGAGAATTGCACTTGTATCATAATAATTAATTTGTATTTACAACTAATTATCTGGGATAAGTGAGCGTGATTAACAAACCAGCAACGTGAAAGATGAAGAGTATAATCACTGAAAGGAACAAATATGCTACCCAAGAAAATTATCCTTGATTGCGATCCCGGGCATGATGATGCCATTGCTCTATTGCTTGCACACGGAAATCCGAATATTGAGCTACTGGCCGTCACAACTGTTGTTGGCAACCAAACTTTGGACAAAGTAACCCATAATGCTCTTTGTATCGCCCGTATCGCCAACATTCATAACGTTCCTTTTGCAGCAGGATGCCACCGACCACTTGTACGGGAGATCAAAACTGCGCCGGACATTCATGGCGAAAGTGGTCTGGATGGCCCTATCTTGCCTGAGCCAGCAATGAAGTTGGATACTCGTCATGCGGTTGATTTAATTATTGATGTAATCATGAAGAATCCACCCAAAACCGTGACGCTGGTTCCTACTGCCGGTTTGACAAATATCGCCATGGCGGTACGCAAGGCACCCTATATTGTTGAGCGAGTAAAAGAAGTCGTATTGATGGGCGGTGGTTATCACAAAGGTAACCAAAGTGCTGTTGCAGAGTTCAATATTACCATCGACCCAGAGGCTGCTCACATTGTTTTTAATGAGAATTGGCCACTGACGATGGTCGGTTTAGACCTGACACACCAGGCTCAAGCGACACCTGATATTATTGAGGCAATCACCCAGATTAAAACTCATTCTGCCCAGTTCGTTTTAGATGCACTCAAATTTTACGGGGAGCAATATCGTATGCATCAAGGTTTCAACTATCCTCCAGTGCATGATCCCTGCGCAGTGGCCTATGTAATCGATCCAACCGTCATGACTACCCAAAAAGTTCCCATTGATATCGAATTAACGGGAAAATTAACAACAGGAATGACAGTTGCAGATTTTCGTAACCCTCCACCTGAAGACTGTCATACGCAAGTGGCAGTTAAATTGGATCATGCTAAATTTTGGCAGCTAATCATCAATGCCTTAAAAAATATCGGCGAAACAACTTACTGATCACTCAAGCAAGCTGACCGATTTGAATGATCAAACTCATTATCTCCTTTTGACCATTAAAGCAATGTCTGCTTTTCTGACGGTCAAAAGGATTTCTAACCAACTAAGCGGAACCCCATCAGAACAGCACTGCATAAAATCAGAAACAAAGTGGCGTACTGAAAGACTTTATCAGATAAGAGCTTCATCAAGTAATTGGCAAAAGGAATAGCCAACAATGAACCAGCAAACAGCACCAGTGCCAGCTTCCAATCAGTATGACTACCATGTGCATAAGCAAAAGCAGATGAACCAGATAACATCATCGTGATAAAAAGAGAAGCTCCAATCGCCTGTTTAATATTCATCTGCGAATAACGTAACAGCAATGGCAACACAACAATACCGCCCCCCACTCCTGTCGCTCCCAGCACCAATCCGGCACCTGAGCCGGGCAGTAAAAGAGGTTTAATCAGCCCGGACGGCGAATGAGTCTGACTTCCTGATTTTTGCGGTTGCTGTATCCGGCGATAAAAAAGGTAAAGAGAAAACAAGATAGCCAAGACAACCAGCAGATTAACTCCCCACTCAATCTGAACCTTAGCGTGACTTAAATGACTTAATAAAGTGACCCCATAACTCGCCAGTACCGTACCAGGTATCATAATCAGCAGGATCACAAAAGATTGGCGCAGGGGAATATTACCCATACGAAAGTGCATATAAGAAGATGATATTTTCATCAACATTGATAAAAGATTGGCTGTTGCTACAGCGGTCAGTGCATCTAATCCAAAAAAGTAGGTGAGGATTGGCAAAACTATCACTCCACCGCCAACACCAGTAGTGCTGATAATCAAACCAACAACCGCTCCAATTGCAAGCTCAGGGATCAATAACATCATCTTATTTCCGGCTGAAATTTAATCAAAGCTTACCTGCCCACCAAATTCCACACAGCATTGCTCAATAATATGACAAAAACAAATATCATATTCAAAAACTGAATAAGAATGCCAATACCCTGTAACAAGCAAAATTGCAATATATCCGATTGATGTCGCGTTGCAGCGCGTATGTCTTGAAAGAAAATCCCCAGTCACATAGATAACTATGTGACTGGGGTGAGTGAGTGTAGCTAACAATGCTGCTGCCTGAAAGACAAGGAGAATATTGGATATGTCTGAGCGGCTTTAATGGGGGAGAGATATCGCCTCAAAATCAAACAATTCATTTAGTTCAATCTGCAATCCATTGGCGATTACATAAATAATTTCTAAGGTAGGATTTCTGACACCACGTTCAATGCCGCTGACATAGGTTCTATCCAATCCACATTTATCGGCAAAAGCCTCCTGTGACATTCCTGCTGCTTTCCTGAGATGTCTAATTCTTTGCCCAAAAAGGGATCTGATGTTGTTCGATTTTTTCATCCGATAAGTATCGATTCGTGTTACTTATCCGACCACGGACTATGAGTCACGTTTCAATCTGAGTTATGCTATGATATGTGACTTATAGTCTACTGATTAATTACTAACTTTTTAATTGAAAAAATGATAGATAATTGGAGATCCCAAGAATGGAAAAAAAAGACTGGCATTCCGCTGATATCATCGCTGAACTGAAAAAACGTGGAACAACATTGTCAGAGGTATCACGGGATGCAGGACTGGCATCATCAACTCTTGCCAATGCATTGCAACGTCACTGGCCAAAAGGTGAACGTCTTATTGCAACTGCGTTGGAGCGCACGCCAGAAGAAATATGGCCGTCGCGCTATGCAAAAAAATGAACCAAAATAGAACCCAGCGTAATGCTGGGTTCATTCATCAATAATCAGCTCGCTAGCTTCAAGCCTATAATCCCCAAGACAATCAAAGCAAGGCTAAACACTCTGAAAAAATTTGCTGATTCCCCCAGTACCATTATGCCGAAAATTGCTGTTCCCACCGCACCAATACCAGTCCATACAGCATACGCAGTGCCTACTGGTAGATTTTTCATGGCATAAGCCAACAACCCCACACTGGTAACCATTGCACTAATTGTAATCAAACTCGGTATCAAACGTGAAAAACCTTGGGTATATTTTAGGCCTACCGCCCAAACCACTTCTAATAAACCAGCAATGAGAAGGATCAACCAAGACATGATTTTCCCTTTATCTGATGACAAATGGGGTCGTCCCCAATGAGATGACGTTTATCCGGGCCGTCCCAGATAACGATAAGAAATGAAAAAGAATTATAGCCATCCCCTTTAATGGCTTCAATGATAACGTCTGGTAGAACACAATAAAAAAACCGCAGCCACTAGACGAAGAGGCTACGGTTTTTCTAGAATAACAAAACTCGATTATTTTACGCGAGAAACGTATTCGTTAGAACGGGTATCAACTTTAATGACTTCACCGATCTGTACAAACAGAGGTACTTTTACTACCGCACCAGTGCTCAAAGTTGCTGGTTTACCACCAGTACCTGCGGTATCACCTTTCAGGCCCGGATCGGTATCAATTATTTCCAGTTCAACGAAATTTGGTGGAGTGACAGCGATAGGACGACCATTCCACAGAGTCAGAATACATTCTGCCTGATCGATCAGCCATTTTGCATTATCACCAACGGCTTTCTCATCCGCAGCCAGCTGCTCGAAAGTTTCGTTGTTCATGAAATGCCAGAACTCACCGTCGTTGTACAAATAAGTTAGGTTGGCATCCATGACATCTGCACTTTCAACAGAATCTGTTGATTTAAAAGTTTTTTCTAGCAATTTACCAGAAATCAGCTTACGAATACGAACACGGGCAAATGCCTGACCTTTACCTGGTTTAACAAATTCACTGTCAAGAATAGCGCACGGCTCGCCATCTAACATGATTTTAAGACCTGAACGGAATTCATTGGTACTATAAGTAGCCATGGAGATCCTCTAATTTTTAACAAAATGGCTTAGCCAAAAAATGGCACACATTATAACCCATATTCACCCTGTCAGAGAAGTCTGGCTAAAACAACTTGCGGATGTTATTACTGATCCCAGTGAGTTATTACAATTATTATCCCTGAACACGCATGCAATACTAAAAGAAGGTACTGAAGCAAGGCGTTTGTTTCCTCTGCGTGTGCCAAGAACGTTTCTCACACGAATGAAAAAAGGTGATCCCCGTGATCCTCTGTTATTGCAAGTCCTGACTGCCCGGGAAGAATTTGCTACAACCTCTGGTTTTTCCACCGATCCATTGGAGGAACAGCAAAGCGTTGTGCCTGGCCTGTTGCACAAATATCGCAATCGGGCCTTGTTATTGGTAAAAGGAGGATGTGCTGTCAATTGCCGTTATTGTTTTCGCCGTCATTTCCCTTATGAAGATAACAAGGGCAATAAAAATAACTGGCAAATTGCATTGGATTATATTGAACAACATCCAGAAATTGATGAAATTATCTTCTCTGGAGGTGATCCATTAATGGCAAAAGATCATGAGCTGGATTGGTTAATTAGCCGCATTGAATCCATTCCTCATATTAAACGATTACGGATCCATACACGCCTGCCAGTTGTGATCCCTGATCGAATCACGCTTTCACTGTGTAATCGTTTAGCCCTGTCCAATTTGCAGGTCATCATGGTGACCCATATCAACCATGCAAATGAAATTGATGATGCCGTTCGAGAAAGCATGATACGACTAAAACAGGCCGGAATAACACTGCTAAATCAAAGCGTGATGTTACGTGACATCAATGATAATGCTGATACGTTAGCTGATTTAAGTAATGCATTATTCAACGCGGGGATTTTACCTTACTACATCCATGTTCTGGATAAAGTTCAAGGTGCAGCCCATTTTCTGGTAGGTGATGAAGAAGCAAAAACCATCATGCGGGAATTATTGACGAAAGTATCTGGTTATTTGGTTCCGCGCCTGACAAGGGAAATTGGGGGTGAACCCAGCAAAACACCTCTGGATTTAGGGTTGAAGCAAGACCAGTGATATTAAACAACCCACGGATCACTGATTCTGGTTAATGTCATTTCTTAAAATTTTCAGGAATGGGCAACGCACAGAAACCAAACGTACATGCGAATCTGGTTTAATAAGATGTTTCTTAAGCATTGCCCAAACCGACTTATCACTGACCCCATCGATTTTTCACATCCACATACGGATAACAACACCGTCTCATCTACGGGGCTATATCTTTTATTTTTCAGTCAGTAATGACTAATTTATTGAAGTTAATATGACTAAGGGCATTTATAGACCTGACCGACCATTTTGCTATCAAGAGGTACAAAGCTACCCAGCAAATTTTCAGATGGACTATTTACACCATAAATAACGTTTCCACCAATTTCAGCGGCTTTATTGCGTAAATCATTGGCGGCACTACGCATAGAACTGCCCTCATTGCTGATCCCATTGAGCCAATTGCTTTGAGTACCCGCAATTTCACCTAACCGCTGACATTCACTGCCTGGTTGAGCATCCACAAAACGCACATTAGCGCCAGCATTGGTTAATTGATGATTTGTTGTACAGCCTGCCAGCAACAGTACTGATGCTCCAAGCCAAATTTTAATTCTCATAACTTCCCTCATTGGTTATAGGAACTTCTACCATAATGATAAATATATCCTTTTGAATTCAATTAAGACAAAAAATAAAAAGGCGAGCAGTTTTTTCTGCTCGCCTTCAAAGTTTTTATCCTATCGGATGGGTAATTCCATCGGCAGGATGAACAGCATTACATCATGCCGCCCATTCCACCCATACCGCCCATGCCACCAGCTGCACCTAAGTCAGCTTTGTCATCTTTAGGCAGTTCAGTCACCATGGCTTCAGTGGTAATCATCAGGCTAGCGATAGAAGCTGCGAATTGCAATGCAGAACGGGTTACTTTGGTTGGATCCAAGATACCCATATCGATCATATCGCCGTACAGTTCAGTTGCCGCGTTATAACCGTAGTTGCCTTCACCTGCTTTCACGTTGTTCACAACAACAGATGGCTCTTCTCCAGAGTTGTCTACGATCTGACGCATTGGCGCTTCCATTGCACGCAGTGCAACGCGAATACCTACGTTCTGATCTTCATTATCGCCGGTCAGTTCAGAGATAGCACTGGCAACACGCACCAGAGCAACACCACCACCAGCAACAACGCCTTCTTCTACAGCTGCGCGAGTTGCATGCAGAGCATCATCGACACGAGCGCGTTTTTCTTTCATTTCAACTTCAGTTGCTGCACCAACTTTGATTACAGCAACACCGCCAGCCAGTTTAGCTACGCGCTCTTGCAGTTTTTCACGGTCATAGTCAGAAGTTGATTCTTCGATCTGCTGACGAATTTGAGTAACACGAGCAGCAATCGTGCCTTCTTCGCCTACACCATCAATGATAGTTGTAGTATCTTTGTTGATAACAACGCGTTTTGCCTGACCCAGATCTTCCAGAGTTGCTTTTTCCAGCTCCAGACCGATCTCTTCAGAGATGACAGTACCGTTGGTCAGAGTAGCGATATCTTGCAACATGGCTTTACGGCGATCACCGAAACCTGGTGCTTTAACCGCAGCCACTTTCACGATGCCACGCATGTTGTTAACAACCAAAGTTGCCAGTGCTTCACCTTCCACATCTTCAGCGATGATCATCAAAGGCTTGCTTGCTTTAGCTACGCCTTCCAGAACTGGCAGCAGTTCGCGGATGTTAGAGATTTTCTTATCAACCAACAGGATGTATGGATTTTCCAGTTCAACAGAACCTGATTCTGGTTTGTTGATGAAGTAAGGAGATAGGTAACCACGATCGAACTGCATGCCTTCAACAACATCCAGTTCGTCTTCCAGACCAGTACCTTCTTCAACGGTGATTACACCTTCTTTGCCGACTTTGTCCATCGCTTCCGCGATCAGTTTACCTACAGTTTCGTCGGCGTTAGCAGAGATTGTACCAACCTGCGCAATAGCAGTGGAATCAGAGCAAGGTACGGACAGTTTTTTCAGTTCTTCAACGGCAGAAATAACGGCTTTATCGATACCGCGTTTCAGATCCATTGGGTTCATACCAGCAGCAACAGCTTTCAGACCTTCGGTGACGATAGCTTGAGCCAGTACGGTTGCAGTAGTCGTACCATCGCCTGCTGCATCGTTGGCTTTAGAGGCAACTTCTTTAACCATCTGCGCACCCATGTTTTCGAATTTGTCTTCTAATTCGATTTCACGCGCTACAGATACACCGTCTTTAGTGATAACAGGTGCACCGAAAGATTTATCCAGAACTACGTTACGACCTTTAGGACCCAGAGTTACTTTAACTGCATCAGCCAGTACATTTACGCCGCGCAGCATTTTGCTGCGAGCATCATTACCAAATTTTACGTCTTTAGCTGCCATTGTGTCTTTCCTTTAAATTCATTCAATTAAGAAGATCTAAGCGCAAGATATTCAATTACGCTTCAACAATTGCCAGAATGTCGCTTTCAGACATGATCAACACTTCTTCATTATCGATCTTTTCTGTTTTAACGCCGTAACCTTCATTAAAAATGACGATATCACCCACTTTTACATCCAGCGCTTTCACTTCCCCATTTTCAAGGATGCGACCATTGCCAACAGCCAGAATTTCCCCACGGGTAGATTTGCCCGCAGCAGAGCCGGTCAGAACAATCCCGCCAGCGGATTTTGATTCAACTTCTGTACGTTTGACGATAACGCGATCATGTAATGGACGAATTTTCATTGAGAGATCTCCTATAAATAAAGTCCATATCAGGTAAGAGGATTGATACCAGAACCCAACAGAACCAGTACCATGAAGCTACAAATTGGGGCTTAAGACCAGTACTTCAAGGGTGGATGACAAAAATATTTTACTTTTTTCTTATCCACTGAAATTTTAGCCAAAACAAAAACAACTAACTTTTGTCGTTCGAATTGCCATATTCGCCGTTTTTTTTCTGATCAGCTGATTTATGCTCATCCAATGTATAGGAGGCATCATCCCGCCTGCGTTCATATTCCCCTTCAAAAGTTTGCCCATTCTGACCTGAATCACCACGATGGTTTGAGCCATAAAAAGTATTCGGGCGGTAAAGTTTGATATGAGGTAATAACTTGGCTGTTATAAGTTTCTGTACGGGAGAGAGCAACAGCAGCAATCCGCAAAAGTCGGTAAAGAAACCGGGCAGTATCAGCAAAAATCCTGCTATTACCAAAGAAACACTTTTAACGGCTTCTTCCGCAGGGCTTTCACCTGCCGCAATTTTTTGCTGCATAGACATAAAATTCTTGATGCCCTGATTACGTACAAGAGACACACCAAGACAAGATGTAAGAATAACCAGCAACAGAGTCAACAAAACCCCGACTTCGGAGGCAATGCGAACAAACAGGACAGACTCAATGTAAACCAGCAGGCATATCAGAATAAGTGGGAGCCAACGCACGTGGTTCTCCTTTCATTATTTAGTCCACATTATTTATCATTCACATTATGTGAAATCAGACAATATGGGATTAGATCACGTAATGTGGGGGTAACAGTAACGGTTTTCAATACTTCGGATACTTAACTTTCCACACAAGTAATCGTGACTTCGGTCACACATATGTTATTTCATTAATAAAATAGCACTATAAAGTGATCCAGGTTCAAGGCATTTCTAATAAATCAACATATGATCGCGCCGACAATTTCGTGATAAGTGATTAATATCATGCCAATTGTTGCCGGCAACGTTAATTCTCAACAAACACGTAATAAAACAGCAAAAAAACGTATCTAATTTAAGAAGGTTCTCATGTCAAACAACATTCGTATCGAAGAAGACCTGTTAGGTAAACGAGAAGTCCCCGGTGAAGCCTACTACGGTATTCACACTCTACGTGCGATTGAAAACTTCTATATCAGTGACCGTACCATCAACGATGTCCCTGAGTTCATCCGTGGCATGGTAATGGTGAAGAAAGCAGCAGCACTGGCGAACAAAGAACTTCATACTATCCCTGGAAAAATTGCGGACATTATTGTCAAGGCATGTGATGAAGTTCTCAACACAGGCAAATGTATGGATCAATTCCCTGTTGATGTCTTTCAGGGTGGCGCTGGTACTTCACTGAACATGAATACCAATGAAGTATTGGCAAATATCGGCCTAGAATTGATGGGTTATCCAAAAGGTGAATATGAGTATCTGAATCCCAATGATCACCTGAACAAAAGCCAGTCAACCAATGATGCTTACCCTACTGGTTTCCGTGTTGCTGTCTATAACTCAATGATGCAATTAATTGATTCTATTGAGTTGCTGAAAGCAGGCTTTGACAAGAAAGGCGTTGAATTCGACGACATCCTGAAAATGGGCCGTACCCAGCTGCAAGATGCTGTTCCAATGACTCTGGGACAAGAATTCCGCGCTTTCTCCATGTTGCTGAAAGAAGAAATCAAGAACATCACCCGTACGGCAGAACTGCTGCTGGAAGTAAACCTTGGCGCAACGGCTATCGGTACAGGCTTGAACACGGCTCCAGGTTACCAGAAATTGGTTGTTGAAAAACTGGCCGAAGTCACAGGATTACCTTGTGTTCCAGCAGAAGATTTGATAGAAGCGACTTCCGACTGCGGCGCTTATGTTATGGTTCACGGTGCGTTGAAACGTCTGGCTGTTAAGATGTCCAAAATTTGTAACGACTTGCGTCTGCTTTCTTCTGGCCCTCGTGCTGGCTTGAATGAAATCAATCTGCCAGAATTGCAGGCTGGTTCTTCCATCATGCCAGCTAAAGTAAACCCAGTTGTGCCAGAAGTTGTAAACCAGGTTTGTTTCAAGGTTATTGGCAATGATATTTGCATCACAATGGCAGCAGAAGCAGGCCAGTTGCAGCTTAACGTTATGGAACCAGCGATTGGTCAGGCGATGTTTGAATCTATGACCATTTTGGGCAACGCATGCCGCAATCTGGTTGAGAAGTGTATCGACGGCATCACTGCTAACAAAGCAGTATGCGAAAGCTTCGTATTCAACTCTATCGGTATCGTGACTTATCTGAACCCATTCATTGGCCACCATAATGGCGATATCGTAGGCAAGATCTGTGCTGAAACCGGCAAGAGCGTTCGTGAAGTTGTGCTGGAACGCGGTTTGCTGACCGAAGCTGAGTTAGATGATATTTTCTCCGTTGAGAACCTAAAACATCCAACTTATAAAGCAAAACGTTTTGATGACTAATTAAATAATTATAATAACGAAGTCGTCTTAATTATTGAGGCACGCAATTCCAACCGGAAGCGTGCCTTTTTAATTCATCATATGAATCATTCTATTTTTACTTTCTCAACCTTAATAATGAACAAATATATTTTTAATATTCACAATAAGTAATATTTTACTTATAAAACAATAAATATAAGTGAATATTTTAACTATATATTAATATTGTGTTGTTTAAATTCAAAGCGTTATAATAAAAATCATTACATAACGACATTTATTGTTTAGTTACAAAAATAAAAAATATTGTATTATCAACAAACCAAATACGCATAATATATATTAATGGCAAGGATAAAATCGTGAAGATAGCTATACCTCATGAAGTATGTCAATTATGGCAAGAGGAGCTTTACGGAATAGTTGAAAACGTAAAAGAAATTAACAAAGAATTAATTATTATGAGTAAAGAAATTTCTGAGAAATTTCTACCTGACATTCAAATTCTTCGTGATGAAATTAACTACGGAAAAGGATATATCCAATTTACTAATATCCCTATAGATAAAACCATACCTTCCGTTCCAACTGACGGAACTGTCTCGAAAGAAAAAGGAATTATCTCAGAGCTTAGTATTCTCGGGATAAGTAACGCATTAGGCTTCAATCCATTCTCATACAAGGAAGAAAAAGATGGAGCCCTTGTCCACGAAATTGTTCCTGTTAAATCTAAAGAAGATATACCATCCAGCAATGGAACAGTAGAATTTGATTATCACACTGACGCAGCCTACTTAAATAGAAACCTGAGACCACATACATTATCATTAATGTGTTTGGCTGATAAATATAAAACAGGAACAAGATTAGCTTCACTTAGCGAAGCCTTAGAAAAAATTTCCGAGGCTGAAATAGACACATTAATGAGTAAGTTATATGTTCATACTGCTCCTGCCACATTTAATGTTAATTTGAAAAAAGTTAACACATCTGTACTAGATCGTATTGATGGAATTTATGAAATGAAAGTAGCATTCCATAATACAATAGGTATAAATGAAAAAGCGCAAAAAGCATTAGTTAGCTTACATGATGCCATTGATGAAGTTGTTTTTACTCAAGAATGGAATCCTGGAAATATGGTTATTTTCAATAACTTAAGATGTGTTCATGGCCGAGGGGAAGTCAAAGGTGAGCGTTGGCTTCAACGGTGTTATGGCTCATCCATAATTCCAACAGCGACTGTACTAGAATTAACTTGCTAAAACTATAAGCCTACTAATATTGTAGGCTTAATATTTTATAAAAATTTAGGTGATTTATGTTTTTTGAAGTTATGCTTAGAGTATTATTATTAATACTTATCACATTAATAGGTTTTTTTATCGGTAAAAAATTGGATTTAAAAACAAAAGATATATCATCATTGTTAATATATGTTATATCCCCTGTTGTTATTTTCATTTCAATAATACAATCACCTTCCGATTTAACTTATTTCTCATATTCAATTGCAAGTTTTTTAACGGCATCACTTGCTGCATTTATCGCTTATTCTATAGGGAAAATCTTATGGAGTTGTAATAAATCCAATCTCTTTGGATTTGCGGGAGGAACAGGCAACACGGGCTATTTTGCATTACCAATAGCTTTTGCCATTTTCAACCCCAACCAAATAGCTATTACCATCTTCATCATAATAGGTATCAACCTATATGAATTCACAGTAGGTTATTTCATTACAGCCAAAGGTCATTTAACCACAAAAGAATGCCTAATAAAAATAATTAAATTACCCATCATTTATTCTGCAATTTTAGGTGTGCTTTTTAAAGGCAGTGATATCACATTAAATTCAATACTGATCTCCACGCTAGAAAATTTTAAAGGTGCTTATAGCGTTCTTGGCATGATGGTTATTGGAATTACCCTATCTTCTTTTTATAAGATAGAGATTGATTGGAAATTTTCCTTTTTCTCAATACTATGGAAACACCTAATATACCCTATTGTTGGAATATCATTCTTTTATTATATAATTCAAGTTCCTGATGATTTATTAACTGTAATAGCATTAATGTTAGCCACGCCTATGGCTGGTAATGTAGTTGTTATTGCAAGTAACCTTAATTTACATCCTGAAAAAGCTGCTTTTTCAGTCATGTTAAGTACAATACTTTCCGTTATTACTGTCCCCATTTCTATAGTCATGTTTGGCAATATTATCAGTTAATATTAACCATCACTTTCAGAATCATACTCATTTGAATGGAAATCAAAAAATAATATGAACTATATTATAGTTCATATTATAACAACCAAAACAATATTACATATCTCGCAATTTTGCATATTAAATGCAACATAAATTTTACATTAAAATCACTTGTGATGATTTAAGAAAATTTTTTTCTTTTAACTATAACCAACCTTTATATCAAAAATAAAACGTAATTTATACTTATAAAAACACAAAAAGTTTGTGTTAAAACAATATATAATGATGTAATCTCTATTAAATTAATCAATCAATAAATAAAAATATTCGACATATAAAGTTAAATTTTCTGATGATGGCTAAATATAATACAAAGTTTTTATCTTTATTAATTATACAAAAATTTAACAATAAATTTTCACAACATTAAAAACTCAAGGGGTACGTAATATGTTAGCCGTAGAATTAATTATCGTTCTGCTGGCCATTTTTTTGGGAGCACGATTAGGGGGAATCGGTATTGGCTTTGCTGGAGGACTTGGGGTCTTAGTTCTGTCTGCAATCGGTGTCAAACCGGGTAATATTCCATTTGACGTTATTTCAATCATCATGGGAGTTATCGCTGCTATTTCTGTTATGCAAGTCGCCGGAGGGCTAGATTATCTGGTTCAACAAACAGAGAAACTACTGCGCAGAAATCCGAAATATATCACTATCCTCGCACCAATCGTCACTTATTGTTTGACGCTGTTGGCCGGAACAGGAAATATCTCTCTGGCAACACAACCCGTAATTGCCGAAGTAGCAAAAGAACAAGGCATCAAACCATGCCGACCACTATCAACAGCTGTCGTAGCCGCACAAATTGGGCTTACCTCTTCGCCAATCTCCGCCGCAGTCGTCTATATGTCTTTTATTATGGAAAGGCAGGGTATCAGTTATATTCACATGTTGATGGTAATAATTCCTTCGTCATTTGCTGCGATTATTTTGATGTCATTCATCGTCTCATGGTTTTTAGATGCCAAATTGTCTAACGATCCTATTTACCAGCAACGCCTTGCGGATGGTCTCGTTGAACTACGCAGCAGCCATAAGATTGATATCAAACCAAAAGCTAAACTCTCTGTACTGCTGTTTCTATTAGGAGTCATTGGGATTGTTACTTATGCGATTATTAATAGCCCAAGTATTGGCTTAATCGAAAAACCACTTATGAATACCACCAGTGCGATCCTTATCATCATGTTAAGTATTGCTACCCTCACAACTGTTGTTTGTTCTGTTAATACCGATGCTATTTTAAATTCCAGTACCTTTAAAGCTGGAATGAGCGCATGTATCTGTATTATGGGAGTCGCATGGTTGGGGGATACATTTGTTCAAGCTAACATGGACTGGATCAAAGAAACTGCGGGAAGTTTAATTCATGCTCAACCATGGCTGCTGGCAGTTATTTTCTTCTTCTGTTCAGCTTTGCTCTATTCACAAGCAGCTACAGCAAAAGCTTTAATGCCAATGGCACTGGCGCTGCATGTTATGCCATTAACTGCAATTGCATCTTTCCCTGCGGTTTCGGGCCTGTTTATTCTACCAACTTATCCTACTCTGGTTGCAGCCGTACAGATGGATGATACCGGAACTACCCGTATCGGGCGTTTTGTATTCAATCACCCGTTCTTTATTCCCGGGACTATTGCCGTTGTATTCGCCGTCACATTCGGTTTTCTGTTGGGTGGTATCATCTTGTAACTTTGCAATACCTATTATTTGAATAACATTATCTCAGGGGCTGACAATGCCCCTGAGATATTCCTGCCTCAAAATCTTTCCCTACCCAAAAATAGCATAGTATTAATATTAACCAAGTGACTTTCTGCTATGGGCATCATCGGTTATAGTGCAGATTCCCATAAATTTTACGAATCAAACCTACGATACAGGCGGGTCAAAGATTGCTTATGATGAAACGTATTTTCATTTTGTTTCTGCTGTTCAGCAGTATCGCTCTTTCTCCTATCAAGGCCAGCGCGCTGTTTGAACAACAAGGGCAAAATTTCTACCTCCCTGCTGATCAAGCATTTATGTTTGATTTTCAGCAAAAAGAAAATAAACTCACCCTGAACTGGGATATCAAACCGGGTTATTACCTCTACCGAAAACAGTTCAGCATCATGCCCAATCAAGCAGCGTTAGGTAACATCTCGTATGCCAAGGGCGTAGATCATGAGGATGAGTTTTTTGGGAAAACAGAAGTTTATTTTCAATCTGCGCGTATTGATGTCCCTGTACTATCCGCCACCAATGATTCTTCTCTTCAAGTGACTTATCAGGGATGTGCTGAAGCGGGTTATTGTTATCCTCCAGAAACCCTGAGCGTGCCATTACAAGCCGTTATTACTTCAACATCACCCAATAACGAAACCGTAGCATCATCAGATATAGCAACATCTCAAGAAACAGTATCTTCAAAAGCACAGCCGCAACAGAAAGATATCCAGACCAAAGATCATGATGTTCCATTCTCTCCGCTATGGGCTTTGTTGATTGGCATTGGCATCGCTTTTACTCCTTGTATACTGCCGATGTATCCACTGATTTCCAGCATTATTCTGGGCCAGAAACGCCCCGAAAGTATGAAACGGATCTTTTGGCTTGCCGTAAGCTATGTCCAGGGGATGGCACTCACTTATACGATACTTGGATTAGTCGTTGCTGCTGCCGGTTTACAATTTCAGGCAGCCCTACAAAACCCTTATATTCTGATCGGGCTATCAGTACTGTTTATTTTGCTGGCCTTATCTATGTTTGGATTATATTCACTGCAACTTCCTTCTTCTGTCCAAACTCGCTTGGTGGATTGGAGCAATCAACAACAAAGTGGTTCTTACATTGGCGTATTTTTTATGGGAGCCTTGGCAGGGCTTATTGCTTCCCCCTGCACCACCGCACCACTCAGTGCCATCTTGCTCTATATTGCCCAAAGTGGTAATACACTGGTTGGAGGCCTTACTCTTTATCTCTACGCATTTGGAATGGGCTTGCCACTTATCGCTGTCACGTTATTCGGTCATAAACTCCTGCCTCGCAGTGGCCCGTGGATGCAGTACGTTAAGGAAGGTTTCGGATTCATTATTCTGGCGCTGCCAGTATTCTTGCTGGAACGGGTACTTGGCGATATATGGGGTGTCCGATTATGGAGTATGTTGACGATTGCTTTCCTTATTTGGGCTTTCGCAATAACATTGCACAGCAAAAACGGTTGGCTTCGTACCTTACAGATAATTTTACTGGCTCTGGCCCTTATTGCTGCGCGCCCTTTACAAGATTGGGTATGGGGAACCCCTACAATAGAGCAACAAAAAACAATAATAAAATTCCAGCGAGTAAATGATTGGCAAGAATTAAGCCAAATTTTAGCTGAAAATCGCCATCAACCGATTATGTTGGATTTGTACGCTGACTGGTGCGCTGCCTGCAAAGAGTTTGAAAAATATACTTTCAGTGACCCACAAGTACAGACACAATTGAGCCAATTCCTTATGCTACAGGCAGATGTCACGGATAACGGGCCAAAACAGAAAGAATTACTGCAAAAATTGAAGGTACTGGGGCTTCCGACTATTTTGTTTTTTGACGTTCAAGGGAATGAAATAACCGATTCTAGAGTCAATGGATTCATGAATGCGGAACGTTTTAGCCAACACGTACAGCACATATACCCAAAGGGTATACAACAAAAATAACCTGAAAGGAGAACCATTGTGCAACGCGAATATGTGCTTAGCCATGTCCTGAACTTACTGGAACAATATGGTCTGTCTGCATCATTGGAGACACTTTTAACACCCCTTGATATTGATATGGGCCATATAAAAAATTTTTGGCCTGACCGAGAAGCTCTGCTCTATGACTGCTTGCGTTATCACAGCCAACAGATTGAAATTTGGCAGCGCCAAATCCTGCTGGACGAAGTGCTAAGCCCTGAACAGAAATTATTGGCGCGTTACGATACACTTCAAGAAAAAGTGCAGGAACAACGCTATCCGGGCTGTTTGTTTATTGCCGCTTGCAGTGCTTTCCCTGACATAGATCATCCGATTCACCAATTGGCAGAGCTGCAAAAACAAAACTCTTTCCATTACACATCAGCGTTATTGCAACAACTCGATATAGACGATAACGAGCAAGTAGCGAAACAGATGGAACTCATCCTTGAAGGATGTCTCAGTAAACTATTAGTAAAAAGAGATATTGAAGATGTCATCACAGCAAAACTGCTGACGCAGGATATTCTAACTATCGCAAAATGCCGAAAAAATGGTGCATTAAGTTAATAAAAAGCAGTCAAAGCTAAATAACCACACTAGATTGGTATAAAAATACATCAAATAATCAGTTTTCATCATTTTTTCGCAAAAAGTGTTTGACGGATTAGCATGAATACGGTTTAATGCGCCCCGTTAGCCCGGATAGCTCAGTCGGTAGAGCAGGGGATTGAAAATCCCCGTGTCGGTGGTTCGATTCCGCCTCCGGGCACCACTTCAACTTCCAGTGAAGTCCAGCCCAGTCAAACATTTCATACTAAATCCAGTAAAATCAATACCAATTCTTATTTTTACGTCCAGTTTCATCTGTTGCAATCAAGATGCAGCGAAGGGCATAATTCGGGGCACTTACCGTTCGATTATGAGAATGCCCTTAACAATGAAACTTAATGCACGACAAATCGAAACTGCAAAACCCAAAGAAAAAACCTACAAACTCGCCGATGGCGGTGGTCTCTATTTAGAAATCTCGTCACGTGGGTCAAAATACTGGCGCATGAAATATTACCGCCCGACCGATAAGAAAGAAGACCGTCTGGCGTTTGGTGTCTATCCGGCCGTGTCTTTAGCTGATGCGCGGGCTAAACGCGATGAAGCCAAAAAGCTGATGGCACAGGGCCTCGATCCCAAAGCTGAAAAAAGAGGTGCTCCCTCGCCTGCCAAAGTGAACACCTTTGAACAGGTCGCCCGTGCATGGCACGCCAGCAATAAACGCTGGAGCGACAGCCACCGTCAAAAAATCCTGCGCAGCCTTGAGCAATATATTTTCCCCCATATCGGCGCCAGAGATATTACCACATTACGCACCAGCCAGCTTTTAGCGCCCGTCAAGGCCATTGATGAGCAGGACAAACACGATATCGCCCAGCGGCTGCGCCAGCGTATCACTGCTATCATGCGCTACGCCGTCCAGAATGACATTCTGGAATCCAACCCGGCTAATGACATGGCAGGCGCACTTTCCACCGTAAAATCCCGTCATCACCCCGCCCTGCCTCATGAAGCCTTACCTGATTTTCTGACCCGTTTATCAGCTTATCGCGGGCGCTTGCTGACCAAAATCGCGGTAGAGCTGGCATTGCTGACGTTTGTCCGTTCCAGTGAGCTGCGGTTTGCCCGCTGGCAGGAAATCGACTTTGAAAATGCCGTATGGAAAATTCCCGCCACACGCCAACCCATTAAAGGCGTTCGCTTTTCTGAACGCGGTATGAAAATGAAAACCGATCATATCGTGCCCCTGAGTCATCAGGCGGTTTCACTGTTCACAACCCTGCACACACTCAGTGGCAATGGTGACGTGATATTCCCCAGCGATCATAACTCCGCGAAAGTCATGAGTGAAAACACCGTCAATAAGGCATTACGGGCGATGGGCTACGACACCCAGACCGACGTCTGCGGACACGGGTTCCGCACGATGGCACGTGGTGCGATGGGGGAATCCGGCCTGTGGAGTGATGATGCGATCGAGCGTCAGTTAAGCCATATTGAAAGAAACAATGTCCGGGCGGCCTATATTCACACCTCCAAGCATCTGGACGAACGGCGGCTGATGGTGCAGTGGTGGGCGGATTATCTGGATGCCAACCGGGAAAAGCCCATTACACCCTATGACTTCGCCAAACCGCTGCGCGGCAGCAAAAACTGATAGTGCATTATTTAACCCATTAATTCTCATTGTGAGAGAAACAATTAACGCTGTTCATTTAAGGGGGCTTTTTCAATAATTCGCCTGTCATCCAATAACGTCCACGATGAGCGCTCAGGGACTCAGTAACAGGAGAATGAATATGGCAGTGACAGCATTGAAGGAAAATCTTATCCGTTTGCCGGAAGTGCAGCGCCGAACGGGTTACAGCAAAGCGTGGATTTACAAACTGATTGGTGACGGGGAATTCCCGAAGCAGGTCAAAATCGGCCCCCGCTCCATCGCGTTTATTGAATCAGAAATAGATAACTGGATTGCCCAACGCATCGCGGAATCACGCGTGGCATAAGGGACACAAAAGAATATGACATAAGAAACATTACATAAAAACACAACGCCCCGAAGTGCGGCACACACTGCGAGGCGTTTCACCAATAACCGTTTAGTAAGGTAAAAAACGATGGCTGAGACACAGCATACCCAAACTCGCCCTGAATTTACAGTTCAAAAAAAATCCGGCAGTCAAAAACCGCTCGACCTGATCCAGACCGTGAAAACATCGGCTATGTATTCATGGGCAAATCTGCTGCCTGCCTGTGGTATTGACGTTCCGGCAAAAGGTAAACATGGCGCCTGCCCTATTTGCGGTGGTACTGACCGTTTCCACTTTCTTGATGATCACCATCACGGTAACTGGCATTGCCGCCAGTGTGACACGCCGAACTATGGAGATGGACTGGATTTAGTAGCAAGAACCCAAAAGATTTCGATTACTGAGGCGGCGAAAATCATTGCTGGATCGTTGGCATTGCCTCTGCCCGAACCCAAGCCCGCCAAAGAAAACCTGCACCCAATACAACCCATTGCCGACAGAGTGGCAGCACTGATGGCACAAACTGTTGCCGGGCAATCGCCCTATCTGACTGCAAAGGGGCTGCATTATCCTAACCAGCGGTTATTGCCTGATAATTCAGCTGTGTTGCAACTCACAACACTGGACGGAAAAGTCACAGGGGCACAGATCATCAAACCGAATGGTGAGAAAAAATTACTCACCGGCAGCCAGAAGAAAGGCGCGTTTATTCCTTTATCAACGCTGGAAAAGAACCCTGATACCGTCATCATTACCGAAGGTTACGCCACGGCACTCACGGTGAACCAACTCTGTAACGGTGCTGTTCTGGCCGCACTGGATGCGGGCAATTTGCTCTCCGTTGCCCAATCAGTCAGGGAACGCTGGCCGGACACAAAAATCATTCTTGCCGCTGATAACGACTGGCATCACCCCGGCGAACTGGATAAAAACGGCAAACCGAAAGTGAATACCGGCAAAATCTCGGCAGAAAAAGTGGCTATTGCAGTGAATGGCTGGCTCACATTACCGCCGACAGAACATAAAGCCGACTGGGATGATTATCGCCAGCAATACGGCCTTGAAGCAGCAAAGCAGGTATTCAGTAACGGGTTATATCGGGCAGGAGAACCCATGAATCGCCATACAATAGAAAATTGTCATTATGATAATGTCGAAAGCATTTATCCAAAGCGCAAAACAAAATTACCGTTGTCAGTGGGTTCGGCAGGATTTGATGCTCAGTTAGACTACGTGGTTAAAGGCATTATCCCGGCACATTCCCTGTGCAGCATTTACGGGGCGAGCGGTTCATATAAAAGTTTTCTGGCGGGAGCCTGGGGCTGTCATATTGCCACAGGCAAGGCATGGGCAGGTAAACAGGTTGCTCAGGGTTCCGTGCTGTATGTTGTTGGTGAAGGCGGGATCGGCGTGCCACGGCGCATCAAAGCATGGGAAATCGTTAATGGTCAGGCTGTTGAAAATATGTACCTGATCAATACGCCCGTCTTTCCGGCCTCGCCCGCCGAAGTGCATGAACTGGTGATTGCTGCCCAGCAGGTTGAATCTGAAACGGGTCAGCCTGTGCGTCTGATAATTCTGGATACCCTTGCCCGCTGTTTTGGCGGAGCTGATGAGAATGATTCCAAAGACATGGGCGCATTCGTCCGGGGCTGTGACGAACTGAAAGCCAAAACAGGAGCCAGCATTCTGGTTGTGCACCATTCCGGCAAAGATGAAAGCAAAGGCGCAAGGGGTTCCAGTGCGTTTCGGGCTGCGCTGGATGTTGAATACCGGATCAACCGGGAGGAAAAAAAAGGCGGCGCACTGGTTATCACCTGCACCAAAATGAAAGACGCCGAAGAGCCGGAAACCCAAGCCTATGACCTGCGCGTGGTTGAACTCTTTACCGATAAAGACGGTGAAGATATTACATCACTGGCTCTGATTGACAGGCCGCGCGATCCGGTTGAAGAAGAAGAGATCGGACTCATCGCCAATAAAACCGATAACCACACGGCATTATGGCAGTGTATACGTTCACGCACTGTCCTGAAAGAACCCTGTTCCATTGCCCTTGTGCGTGATGATTTAAAGGCGATGGGAGTGAATGTGAAAAATTTCAGCCGTTGGTTAACCAAGTTAGAGCATGACGGACTGATTACCCGGAATGGGCAGGAACTCGCCCTTGTTAACCAGAACAATGAAGATTAAAAAGTGAGTCAGAAAGTGAGGAGCGGTGAGGAACGGAATTTTTCACCTCGCCATATTCCTCACTTTTCTCGTATATATACGGAAAAAGTGAGGAATACAAAAGATATTGATTTTTAAGGATAAAAAAATCCAAATTCCTCACCTGTTTTTGCAGTGAGGAAATTAAAAAGTGAGGCGAAAAATGAGGAATGATGAGGAGTTATCCTCTTTTCTGGCAGGTATTTTTCAGCTCTCCATGTTGCCGGGTTAATGTATTAGCCCGGTAACATGGAGAAGACAAGCGCAGCGCGTCAGTGATACCCTAAAAATTAGCGTCTAACTATCAAGCGAAAAACTCAAAGTGACCGCTTTACCACTCTCCGTAAGGGTACTTTTTCCCTTTGATAAAGTTTTTGATACGTTCAGAATATTCACCTTAACCATCAGGGTGGTTTGTTTTATCCCGGCAAATCGTCATGTTATCACCAGAAACCGATTCACCTTTGCCACTGGCTAGTAGCATAATATTTCCGTTATTTTTATCGAAACTGTAGAACTCCATAAGGAGGTTTTCCCAAGATGACAGTTTTATATTAAAAAGGTTTTTATAATAGAATAATTCTTTTTCATCATTGGAATACTTAATAGGTTTATGAGTACCTTGATGAGTTTGTTGCCTAACAATGAAATTTGTTTGGATGGTTTGGGTAGTTTGTTTCTTGACTATCGGATTCCAACAGACGACTAATCCATAGGGTAAAACCTCATGTTGGTTATTATTGACAGCGTTATTTACTCTTAGAGTATCCTGATCTGAATGGGGTTGAACAGGCATAAATGTTCGTATAACACTATTATTTTCGTTCAGAAAATGAACCGAGCTAACATAAATTGGAGAATACCTAGGTGTGGTAAATCTAAAGTTCCATTTTTCATCAGTCAGTGGGGCATTGCTATACATAATTGGTTGAAAAGATACTGATGGTGCTCTAGATGAGAAAGATCCACAAGCAGTTAATCCACATATTATTCCAAGACTAAGCAATGCTATTAAATATTTTCTTTCCATTATAAAATTTCCTTACCGGTAATATCAAAAATGGCTCGGTGCCATTTTTCACAAGGACGGTTAACAAAGCTGATTAATTCTATAGCATTAACACCTCCTTGAATATTTTCGTCTTTTATCACCACCGAATTCCAGTGTGATGAACAGTGGACATATTTAGTCTGGATCAACGCCAATTCTTCAACACTAAAAGGAGTTAATGGCTTTTCTTGTCGAACCGCTCGCCCCTGTTCAATAGCCTTTTCTGCCAGTGAATCCAGTTCCGGCGGGAGCTTGTAATTTTCATCATTACTTTCGGGAGTAGTGAAGACCACTTTTGCCTCTTGGGCGGCATCCTGCATTACCCGCATAACCACTTTAGACCAGTCATTGGTAATCTCACGGTGCAACACTACCGCTGCGGCTACTTGCTTTTGGAAACGTTCCAGATCATTACGGGGGTAAAATTGGTTGTTTTTCCATGCTTCCACTTTTATATTTTCATTGTTGCCGATAAGTAGCGGGGCAATCGCCGGATAATCGGCCATTTGAGATAATTCATCCTGCGCTTTTTTATAAATCCAGGTAGTGTGCTCAGGAGTACTTTCATCTACCTTTATGCTGCGTGGTCGGGTAATAAATAGATGTTCTGTTTCAGTGGGATTATATCCACCACCAATATCTGAATGCGCCCCCGGAAATATGAGTTCCGGATAATCCGGTTTAACGCTATTTGAAGAAAAGTTATAACGGCATTCATTCATAGCCGTAATATGGAAAATATGCTCTGCAATGCCTGCGGGCAAGCGGATATCAACTTCGCCCGTATCGGCAGTATGAGGATTAAGTCCATTGCTTAATGTACCAATTGCCGCAACGGTATCAAAAATACCCAAAAAGCGGTTTTTCCCTGTGGGATAAGAGGACTTATTCAGATAACGCCGTTGATTAAAACATTCAGTTAAGGCATTTTCCAGAACAGGATCATGATGAAAGACCCGGTTAGCAAAATGGCGCGCAGCTGCTGCTCCCCGGCTAAAGCCAATAATATCGAACTGAAGACATTTAACATTAGATTGTATAGCAACAAGTTGTTTAGTCATTTCAGTTTTAATTTTCTGAATGGCCATTTCAGTTTTAGCATGAACACCGGTTTCCCCTATCCCTAAGCCATAACCCACCACACTGTCTGATTCTCCCGCCTGTGTACCGATACCTTCGATATACACTTTGATTTGGCGTGAATTTTCATCTATCTCATCATTTTTATATAATTCATGCAAAAAATGTACATTGGTATAGTAACCATCATAACTGATCCGTGAGGTATCACCAGGTAAGCCAAATTGATTGAAAGAACAACTTGCAACCTGTTGCTTTATTCCCGCTGTTTCCGGAACACAAAAAAGACGTTCATTAATATTTTCGGTATTATTCCCTGTACCATCAAAAAAGACACCTATTGTTAAGGTAATACCACGTTCAATTCCCCTTATTTCCAGCACATGCCGTCTCTTGAGCTGGTGGGTTGACAGTCCCTGTAACGTTGAACCGCAAAAATGTTCAGAATTTTTTAATTCCTGCTCCTGCCAGCCTTTAATCTTCGGGTATGCGTCACTGAGCATACCCAACGTAATATATTGGTATTCATTCCCGTCCAATATAGCCGTTGGCTTTACAGGAGAATTGACTTCGCCAGTTTGCTGACGAGGTGTTCGTGTAACTATTTCATCGGCAAGAGGCTGTGCTGTAACAGATAGAGTCACAGGCATGGGGGGAAGATCTGCTTCCCGTAATATTCCATTTCCATCTGTAGTCCCCGTTCGCACTATGCTTTTATTCCCTCGGCTTTTCAATTTATAAGGCATTCCAACCAGTGGTTTGCCTTCTTCATCTACAAGCTGAAATTCAACCCACTGTTTCAGTATCTTTTGGCAATCAATGCAATCCGTTTGTTCTAACTGGCTCATTCTTTTCATCCTAAATTAATCTTAATTTCCTTGCTAAACGCAACCTGTGGGTTATCGGTAATAAAGTGTCCAACGGTAAGTTTGTTCAGGTTTTGTTTTTCATCTCTCGCCTGCTTCAGCCACGCTACAAGACTGTTTTGCAATTGCCCTTCCGGTTCATCCAGTGTCAGCGCCAATTCGGGGTTTTCCTCCCAAAGCTGGCAACTTAAGGAGTAGGCCAAATTCTTGAGGGCTGTATCGGTTGAGTAACGCGCTTCAATCAGGTGCTCGCCCAGCACAAATAAATTCGTGTTTAATTCCTGAGCACAATTTTCGGGTCGGTAATAGCAAACTGGCTCAGGAGTATCGATCATCAGTTCATTGACCGGGGTTAAGAGTTCACGCCAGTCACCCGGTTGCAGGGCGGGCAGCAAAGGCGTGAAAATACGGTTATCCATCAGACGTAAAACCACCTCTTGCCCGCGCAGTAAAACCTGTTGATGTAAACGCCAGTGTTCTAACTGAAATGACCACGGCAATGTGCTGCGATAGCCCCAGCCCCAACTGACATCACTGAATGCGTGTTTATCCAGCAATACAGCCAATTCCGGCAGGCATTTTGTTTTGGGTTGAATCAGCCACGGGCTTTGTGCCAGCATGGCATTCATCGGCGTGCCGCTGTAGAGCGGAAAAGCCTGCTCTGCCCAGCCATTGAGGTAAAAGGTCTGGACGGGGTTCGGTTCCGCCAGACTGTTGACCAGAAAATAACACTCCCCTCGGTCCTGATGTGACAGCCAGTTTTTCCAATCGGTCGATTTCATCATGCTTCTTCTGCTCCCGTGATAATCCAGTTTTCCTCTTGCTGTGCGAGAATGGCACAGGCCGGTTTGGCGAGGAATTCCACTTCCGGCAATGGTGCCACGCCCTCCGGTAATTGCAGTGCCAGCCTGCGACCACTGCCGCCTGAACCCTGCCCGACATTAATCGGTGAAGACAAAATCCCGCCCGGTGTGACTTTGAGAAAGCTGCCACCCACTTTCAGCGTGATTTCCGAAGCCGCTTCCAGCACCACCTTACCGCCGCTTTTCAGGTGGATTTCCTGCCCGCTGTCAATCACCGTGGCATCCCCCGTCTGAATATGCTGGCTGCCCGCAATCCGGTGGGAGACATCGCCTTCGGTGGTGATTTTGCGCGAACCGGCGACCTGATGGTGGTCATCGGCGAGGATTTCGTGATAACGGTTGTTATCGATACGTTGTTTCTGGTCGTGTTTGATATGCCAGCGGGCATCATTTTCAATATGCGCGGTAAAATCTTTCTGACCGTGAAGATAAATTTCTTCGCTGTCTTTGGCATCCTCAAAACGCAGTTCGTTAAAGCCTTTGCCTTTATGGGTTTTGGTCTTGAAAGTTGTGCGGGTTTTCTGGGCGGGTAAATCCAACGGCGGGCGGTTCAGGCCATTGTAAACACAGCCGGTGACGATGGGCCGATCAATATCACCATTGAGATAGGAAATAATCACTTCCTGACCGATACGCGGGATGGCCATAAAACCGAAGCCGTTACCGTTCCAGCCCTGTGCGACGCGCACCCAACAAGACGCGCCATCATCGGGCTGGTCGTAGCGGTTCCAGTGAAAATGGACTTTAATCGCGCCGTCTTTATTGACGAAAATCTCTTCCCCTTCCGGCCCGACCACCATCGCGGTTTCATCGCCATCGGCGAGCGGTTTGTAGTGGAACGGCGGACGCCAGTCGGCAAGGCCATCAATAAAACTGAAATGATTACTGAGCGTGGTTCCTTCTCCGCTGTTATCACCCAGTGCCTGCGGGCAGCGCCCGTGATGGCTGATGCCAACTACCTGCCAGCGAGCATTCAGTGACTTATGTGGGTGACTTTTTATCTCAAAAATCTTACCCGGCATCAGTTTGATACAGTTACTGTTGCCGCTGCCAGTTTTTTTCTGGTTATCCAGCGCTTCATGGCGGTATTTGAGAAACGGTTTAGCGGCGGCATCTTTCTGAAAACGCCCGTAACTTTCAAACACGGTATAGGGGGTTTTGCTGCCGAAGTTGCAGAAGCCTTCGCTGCTTTGCATATGGGAGAGGTGATAGCGCGGGTTTTCCGGGTTGAAATCTTTATGGAAACTGCGCTGCGGACTCATTCCGACACCTAGCCGCACCTGATAAATCGTCTCTGTCCCGTGCGCGGTTTCCGGCTGGGGCTGGTAAAGTAGGGGCAGTCCCGCCGTCATCCCCAGATGGCTGTCGCTGAAAAACAGCGTTTCATCCTCAAACCAGAAACTGATGCCTTCTTCCGCCGCCAGCCGGCTGAAAAACCCAAAGTCAGATTCCCGTTTCTGGGTCACGTATTCTCTGTCCTGATGGGTATCGTAGAGCTTCGAATCGGCGCGCACTTTATGCTTTTTCAGCAGGCCATTCAGGATGGCGGGGACATTTCGCTGATGGAAAATCCGGCTGTCCTGATTGAGCGTCAGACGCCAGAGCGCAGGCCGAACCGTCACGGTATAAAGTGTTTTATTACCATCGGTGCCCGCCCAGTCGGCATGGGAGATAATGCCGGTAATTTTGCGTTGCAGCGTTTCCCCGTTAAACACCTGCAACACCGCTTCCTGCATCAACAGCGTGGTTAAATCGATTTCCGGCTTTGGCCGAAAAGGGTTGTCGGGCAGGGACTGAACCAGTGTCAGGTTGAGGGTAAACAGTTCAGATAACCCTTCCTGAAGGGAAAACTCGCCCACAGCAAAGGTGGATTCAGGCAGGCCGGCTATCTGAAAAGTAAAGCGTAATCCACTTTTGGCAGCCGTCAGCCCGTTCATTATATTCATGTTTTTTGCTCCTTGTTGTGATTGCTTGATAAATTACATCTCCATCCGTGCCCCATAGACTTCTTTGAATTGCCATAAAACTTTTTGGTTTGGGGTAAATACATCCAGTTTGACGAAGGTGGACTGGCTGACAAAACACGCCATAGCGTCATTAATTAACCGACAGAAACGGTACATCTCCCCCGGACTGGCGTAGCAGTCAGGATTCAGGGTGAGTGACAACAGATGTCCCCGGACGGGGCGGCCCATCTTCATTCGGTCGGTCAGGCTCTCTTCCACCTGCATAATGCCGTCGATATGCCGCTGGATATGGCGGCTCAGGGGGCGGTTAAATTCGGCATAATAGTCAAACAGACGGAGAAAATGCTGCATTCCTTCCGTGGTAAACAACAAAACGGGCGGGCTGGCGAGGCAGGAAAGCAGCGGCCAGCCGGAATTGTCCTGCAACATCGGCGGGTAATCCGTGGTGACCGGCGTGATATTGTGCACACTGAGATGAGAAGGCGAACCTTCCTGCATCACCGTGATAGTGCCTTTTTCCAGTGCCATTGCGGATCCATGGTAGCCCGTAAAATCGCAGGCAACCGCGAGTTCAGGTAGATGATTAGCCGGTTTGCCCGTCAGGTCAAAAAAATGCAACCAGTGTTGAATGCGATCCAGCAAATCACGTTCGGTACGAAGCTGATAGTAAAAATAATCCGGCTCTTCCCCGACAAGCAGTTCCGCTGCGGGCGTAAACTGTTCTATCGGCAGATAGCGGTAAGGCGAGCCCCGTTGCGAATCATCATCGGGTTGCTGGAGCACCTGAATATCACGTAACCGGAACAATTTTACAGAATCCCCCAATGGCAGGGGATAGCGGTTATTTTCGGCACTCAGTGCAATGGGCGGACTGATCCGGTTTTCCAGATGAATGGCCGGAACACAGCCCAGCATAAAGGCATCACTGACATCATCCAGCGGCAGTTCGCCTTCAAAACGAAAAATCAGCTCAAAGGTGCCATCCGCATTGAGCGGGACTTCCGCACAGTCACGGCTGATATCAAGCGTGACAAAGTTATACAGATGCGGCAGCGCATAATATTCAACCAGCGTTTGCAAGCCGGTATAGGTGCTCTTTTTCATCGGTAGAATGGGCTTATCCAGCAGGTCATGCCAGCCATAAGGAAAACAGTTCAGCCTGCGTTGTTCGCCCTGTGTTCTCAGACTCATTTCACAGATATGCTGATCAAGCCACAGGCTGAGCTGTGCCGCCCGCCCGATGTCCGTGCCGAGGAAAAAAGAGAGTGCCCCACTTTTCCAGACCGGTGAAGACTGTCCCGTCTGACAGAGGGTCAGGATGATTTCGCTGAGGGTGCCGGTTTTTTTCACCGTGCGATCCCGCACCGTTAAGGGTTCGATATGCAAAGGTCGGCAGGTTTTGAAGCTGAGTAACTGCCCGTCCAACTGCGCCGAAACAGCAGTGCTCTTGGGAATATCAGCGGCTCCCTGATGCTCGCCATCGGCAGGGCAAAATTGCATGACCGTGGTGGGCGGGACAGGGCACAGGACTAACGGCCAGACACGGGACAGAATACCGTGGGTAATTTCGGGGAAATCATCCTCCAGTTTATCCCGTAACCGGGCAATCAGCAGGGCAAACGCTTCGAAAAGGCGTTGAATATCGGGATCATGGGCCGTTGCCAGAAAGTCCGTTAAATGGGGTGATTCTTTTGCCACGCGCTGAGCCAGTTCCCGCAGGTAGGCACGCTCTTGCAGGTACAGAGATTCTTTGTTGTTTATCATTGAATTTAACTTATGTTTTATCCATCAGGTATCGGTATTATGCTGAATTAACAGAGGTGTCTGGTCTATAATTGTATATAATAATCAATAAAATTAATTAACCAATTAAATCTAATTTTCGTCTGATTTTGGCGGAATATCGGCTTGTCAGCGGAATTTGCACGGGAATTCAGGCAAAAATAAAGATGGCAGAATAGCCACAGTTTGACTCTATCCGACCTGACCGTTAATATCTTTTTCTACAACAATGATCCATCGCCTGTCAGGATCGCCTTCGGGTGGCGAAATGAAACTCCCGTAGCCTGCAAGGGAGAGCAAACATTGCGGTACATCTGCGCACTTTTGGAAGCAGATATCACTGGACAACAAACCTCCGTCCGGCGATGAAAGTTATCCGGTTTCTTAATTAACCGGCTTATCATTCACGCAGAGCAGTATCCCTGCCACGTTTACCATCACAACTTTACCCTGCACGATCTTAATCTACGTTTTGATTAACGCACGATAAACGTTCCGAACACTGCGCGGCGTCACTTGCGCATGAGCGGAGTGATTACCAAGTGACGCCGCCGGGCGGCAAACGTCCAGAGCACAACCAGACTGGCTTTTCGACCGATTTGAACCCTGTATTACTGGGTGACAGCGCTTTCACAGGCACTTTTTCACCTCTTACCGACTTATTCCGTTTATTTTTCACCCACTGCCTTGCAACAGGCCGATGCAGTAAAAAAGGAGACATCACACCACGTCACGATTAATGAGGCGTTCAGCCTGAGCTATCAGGCTTCTGAACGGGGAGTACTCCATCGCCGTGCTCAGCACGTAGCGAACTCCTGCAAAAACTCAACACAACCCGCGCCCTGCTACACATTATCTGACGCAACACGGAACGGTGAACCTAACCGACACGCAGGAAATGTTTCAAAATGAGTAAAAATAAGTCTGAAAAACACAGGGGAAATACGGATAGCGAAGCGATCACGAACGAGAATAAACAACAAAGATTGGTTTAGCCGTCCGTATTCTCCTCTGAGTTTGTGCAATCACTGAGGACAGGATTCACTGAGCCTTAACCAACCAAATGATTTAACTCTCAGTTTGGTCGCGCAGGGGGCAACTGAGCTTGAAATACACCGGTATTATGCTAAGCGGGTTTATACCCGTTCAACTTAGCAGTTCGGTTATTGAGTTAGATAAAACAATCCGTTAAAGTATCCCCGCCATTAGCAAAATCTAATGGTCAGGGATTTGCACCCCTGTTAGAACGATCCACTGGTAGGAAGTTTCTGCCAGTGTGCCTGCTCGCACCTATTCAATGGTGGTTCAGGCAGGGGAGGCTTCGGCCTCGCCGGACGATCGTTCCCGGTAGTGCAAACCCTGTCTGAATCATCACCATCAATATTAATGAATGGAAGGGGTAGCGGGAATGAATAACAACGTTAGAAATGACTGGCATCAGGCCGATATTATTGCCGCATTGCGTAAGCGTGGTACAACCTTAGCGGCGGTTTCTCGTGAAGCGGGACTCAGTTCATCAACACTAGCGAATGCACTCAGCAGACAGTGGCCTAAAGGCGAATGGATCATAGCGGATTATCTTGGTATCCATCCTTCGGAAATCTGGCCCAGCCGTTATTTTGATCCCTATGGTCAGCCTATTGAACGCAAGGTTCGTAATAAACCACAGGAATAACCGCTTTAATTTGTGATCGAACCCGTAAAAATGATAAATTTTAATATGAAGCCCTGAGTATGAAATGGCCGCCAAATTTGACCATTTTTAACCCTCACGGCTTTTTTGCTTTAACATGATGAAAAAGCACACAACAAGCAATATAAATAAGTTAAATCAGTTAGATAGGAAAACTAAAGCAAGCAAAATAATCCGGGGGCATTAAAAGGGGCATAAACGGAAGATAAGAAAATAGACTTTATGTATTCAACGAGTTATAATGACTTTCGATTCCGCCTCCGGGTGACTGGCCGGTTGGCCATGATGGATAAGAGACCTTCATCGCCAGATAACTGACGATATCTGCTTCCAAAGGGGCGCAGATGTACCACACATCGGTGTACTCCCTTGCAGGCTACAGGAGTGTTGTTGTCGCTGCCCGAAGGTGATCCTCACAAGCGACGGGATCATTCACAAACTTTTCCACGCTAATAAACGGAAATCATAAGGTCAATGGGTAATTCATTTTCTGGGGCAGAAAATAATATCTGGAACGTAATGGCTTTTTGGGTGAGTCAGAGCCCACTCAGTCAATTCTCATTTCACGATGTACCCCGTTTTGGTTATTTACTCTACCTTATTTATGCCCAATTTGAGGCAGAATAATGATTCGTTAGCCCATTACTCACTTGAATTTGCATTATTTAAACTAACGTATAAGCAAATAACAAAACTTTATCCAAGTAATTTTCAAACTAAATAAGCTAATTCGGATTCGTGTAG
The DNA here is from genome assembly GCF_059072735.1 of Xenorhabdus sp. XBWT. NCBI lineage: Bacteria > Pseudomonadati > Pseudomonadota > Gammaproteobacteria > Enterobacterales > Morganellaceae > Xenorhabdus > Xenorhabdus sp. XBWT. The sequence goes on along the minus strand of NZ_CM180990.1, from coordinate 3,588,228 downwards.
GGAGCCACAAAAAATATTTTTGCTAGTTTCGGCCATGGACTTGAACGCCATCAATATGTAAAATACAAAAAACAATAAAGAACATTATGATAGGAAATACAAAATATCATTGTTCATAAAGGAGATCAGCTATGCTGCTTATAAATAGCATAAGGAAATTATACGTTCCTGTAGTATTTATTTTACAGATAATAATTGTTCCAATATGCATAACGATTATTGGAAATTATTTATTTCACATGGATTTTTTTAGTTCCACGCCTTACTTTTCCGCAATGGTAATAGCTGCTTTTTTCTTATCTAATCGTTTGGTTTTTTCAAGAACAAAATCACAACTAAATAAGTTAAAAGAATCCTTTGATGATAAAATATTCTCTCCTCATACAGAGTTAGAATACTTTGATTTGGCAATTGGTAAATATATTGGCATTGACAAAGAAAATGGAAGAATACTTGTTATATCACTCTATGATAGAGACAAACCAATATTAGTAGGATACGATTTTCATGACTGGGCTGGTTACCATATACATGGATGCAATTTAACACTAAAATTCAACAATATTTTCCGTCCATACTTTAATATTAATACCAATGGCCGCATAAAACCATTTTGCCATAAATTAGATGCACTATTATCTCCATCATTCAGCCCAAAAATAAAAACAGATAGTTCTTTCTATGAATTTGTACAGAAAAAAGAAAAATTCTGTTAATTTTATTATATAGAGTATATTTTTATTTCATGACTCCCCCAAAAAGTTGAACTCCAACTTTTTGGGCAGTTCATTATGGTGCTTTATAAACCGATATAAGCAGTAGAGTTATTACTTATATGAGCATCGACTGAATTCAAATTGGCATCCAAAATTATTTAGATTTAATCACTTTTAGTTGTAGAACATGACCGAATTTGACAGGTAATCTTGTACCAAAAGCAGCTGCTGGGTTAACTTATGGATAACTCATTTTTGCCCAGAAATGAGTTAGATATGACATATGAATAACCGGCTAAGTGCCAAGATTGATTTCTTATGTTCTAATGAGAAAATCATCCAATCGTGTATCAGCCAATACCGTTATTCGCCCTCAATATTCTGGTAATACACCTGCCGGATATAGCGTCCCCGCCCATCACCATGTCCCAAATCCATTGACACCAGTGCCAGCGCTTCCCGCTCACTGAAACCCTGTACTTTATAATACTCACCAGATTGCCGGGCAAAATGGTAGCGCATGCTGTGCGGCGCTTGCTTACCCACCAGTCCGGCACGTCTGACCACGTAACGGTAACGATCTATCGCCTGATGGATCGTGGGCTTATCAATTAATCTGCCGCTGCGCCCTGCCTGTTCGCGCTCGGCATAGGCAATAGCGTGTTGCAGCGCTTCCCGATCCAGAATAACCGTCTGCCTCGGCCGCCCGCCTTTGGTGCCAAACACCACCCGCACGGACGTATGACCGTTCTCCAGCGCTTTTTTCCAGGTGGCTAAGGATTTACCGGCTTCCACGGCTTCTTTGGTACGCAACCCCAGCACATAGGCCAGTTGCATCACTGATGCCACGCCCCGGTCTTTTTGCTCGACCTGCTGAAAAATTTCTCTGAACGCTGTCGGTGTCAGCGCAACCTTCGTGCCCTTGCGGCTCATATCCGCAATACCGAGTGCCCGGTTGCTCAGATGCGGATTATCCGGTGCAGCCAACTTAAGCTTTCCGGCCTGCGCTAAAATCGCTCTCAGTGCTGACATCTCATTTTGCAGTGTCCGGTGACTGATATGGTCAGTCTTACGCTGAGCAATATAGCGCTCAATATATTTCGCCTTGAGGCTATCCATTTGCCTGAGTTTAATGCCGTTGTTTTTCAAATAGTCGAGGAACTGCCGGGCAATGCGCTCCCGGTCAGCGACCGTGGCAAAACTCCCGCCGGCTTTTCGGGTGTGAGTGATAAATTCTTTCCTGAACCGCTCAACTTTTGAACGTGATGATTTCTGCGCCATCTCCGCATCTCCTGTCACTTTGCCTCTGTTTTTATTCATTTTTCATTCGTTTTTTTATTCATTTTAAAAACCAGTCCCTGCGTGTCGGTTCAGGTTCACCGTTCCGTGGTGCGTCAGATAATGTGTAGCAGAGCGAAGATTGTGTTGAGTTTTTGCAGGAGCTCGCGACGTGCTCAGCACAGCGATACATGCTCCCCGTTCAGTACCTGATTCAATCAGGATGAACGCCTCATTATCTTGACGTGGATAATCTCTCCTTTTTTACGGCATCAGCCTGTTGCAAGGCATCGGGGTTAAAAAATAAACGGAATAAAGTAATTCAGAAGCAGAAAAGCACTCGTGGAAACGGGCTTCCCTGAGTAATGCGTGGATCAAATTGGTTGTAAAGCCAGACCAGACGTGCTCTGGACGTGGGTCGCCTGACGGCGTCACTTGGTAATCGCGCTGCTTTTACGCAAGTGACGCCGCACAACATTCAGGACGTTTATCGTCGGTATTCGGGACAACGCAAAGCCTGCGCTGTTCGTATTGCATGATAAGCCGGTCGTGAATCACACCGGATAACTTTCATCGTCGGACGACGGGTTATTGTCTGACGATATCTGCTTCCAAAAGTGCGCAGATGTACCACAGGGTAATGCGCTCCCTTGCAGGCTACGGGAGCTTTGTTTCGCCATCGCATGGGTGATCCTCACAGGCGAACAGATCACTGATAATTACATTTCGATGGTAGCGTGTGCATCAAACCGGGTCAATGTCAGTGCGATTATCTCTGCCCTACGATTTTCACGCGCCCAGAGACTTATACTCAAGTGTAATACCCTTCCTTTATTCTTTAATGTCCAGGGGCTTTTTATCGGTAATGCCGGTTAATTCTGACAAATCAACATCCTTCCCTTCAGTAAGAAAGTGGTTTCTGCGTCTCAGGTTGTACAGGTGACGACAATGCTCACACATATCATTCATATTCGCCGGGTTTCTGATGGCCCTGAGTGATCTGACGGCGTATTTACCACATCGGCACCGCACGACATAAATGGATGTGCTTTTCGGGTTACCGCGTTGTGATAAAGGGCGGACACCTAACACCGTAAAAAAACCATATTCATACCCCTGAACTTGCATCAGTATGTTGATTAAATTGGGTTCTCTTTTTGTTAACCGCAAATCATACGTCGTTTTGTAAGGAATAAAATGATCGGATTGTTTTTTAACTTTCTTATTTTTATGATTTTTATCAATATCACGCATGACTTTCCCTGAACATTTTCAGACGATATTTAAGGCGTTCCAATTTAATCCTTTTTATATTGAATTCAATAGCGAAAAAATTAAATTAAATCGGTAAGTCGAATTTCCCCCGCATTTATTTAATGACACTAAACGGCGAAGCCTCAATGGCTTCAACCACTGAGGCTTCTATAAATCGTCTACTATCATTAAAACGACATTATTGATATAGAACATGTTAAGTATTACAGCGTTTACAGTGTAAGTCACATGAAATAAAATGGCATGGGTTTATTCTCTTTTTTGTGAGTCACCTCATGAATATTGCGTATTAAAATCCCAATATGAAATATAACGACACAAAAACCAATATAAAACCGACCTGCATCATAAAATAGAATAAATTAAATCAATAACGCATTGGCGTTAAATGATTCATTTATCTATCTTGTTAAACATCTTTATTTTATTTTTCATGAACGAGGCAATAATAAATAAATCAAACAGGCAAAAAAATAGAAAATTGACCTAAAACCCAAACGACAATTCAGGGATAACTGCGTATCCCTGACGTTGTAAACACGGGTTTGTCTACTTTCCTTTCGACATCATCTTCTGCATCACCATCTGCCCAAACATCCCAGCGGATTGCCTGACCTGTCCCACGCCCTGACTCATCAGGCCGCCGACGTCGCCCATCCGCACGCCGGCCCAGGCCAGCGCCCCCAGCCAGATCATCGGCAGCACAATAAACAACGTCCCCATCACCAGCCCCATGATTAAATCATCCGAGGTGTTCTGCATGCCCGCCAGATTAAACAGGCTGTGGGTGTCTGAGCCGTACAGGGCGTCCAGCAAATGGCTGTCCAGCCAGCGCGCCAGTTCCCACCAGAAGGTCAGGAAATTCAACGCAAAAATCACACAGGTCAGGGTAAACACGGTCTTAAACTCATACGCGGCCACCAACAGCAGCAACGGGATTAAGATATACAACGCCATCAAAATCACCGCCTGCATCATCGGCAGGGCCTGGCGTACCGCATCGAACATTGGATATGCCAGTAAGCCCCCCAACAGTGCGCCAGCAGAGGCCCCTATCCGGGTCGATCCATCCCACAACGTGGGATCGGCATTACCCCCATAACCGGCATACACCTGGCCGGCTTGAGATACCGTCAGGTTCACCGGGCTGACCAGACGGCGGATCACCGCTTCCTGATAAGCGGGCGTGTTTTTACCCAACATTTTCAGTGTCGCAGACAGACGCAGCCACAACCCCGGGTCGGCCTGCGCCAGTACCCGATCTTTCAGGCCGATGTTGGCGGCTGACCACCAGACCTGACAGCTCGGATAGCCGCCCTGCCCGGTATACGGCCGGCCGTTGTCTCGACTCTCCTGCCATGGGAAATCAGCCCGGGGCGTGCGCGATTGCAGCGTCCGGTAATCGCCGGCTAAAAATGTACGGCTGCCCAGCCAGCCGATATCATTCAGGATAATCGGGTCGCTGGTGTGTTCCGGATCGCGTTGTTGCCACTGGTACAATGCCAACGCATAACAATCGTGGGTAAAATCCTGCAACTCGGCCGCCAGTGCCGGGCTCTTGATACGGGTATGTTGCACGTCAAAACGCAGTTGCCGTAAATCCGGCCGACAGGGAATGGCGGCCACCGCCGCCTGCGTCAGCCCTTTGGATAACCGATGCACCATAGCCCACCAAATCGGCACTGCCGCCGTTTGATTATTCAGACTGGATATCACCGCCGCATAACCACTGTTCTCCGGTGCACCGGGTGTCCAGGTGCCACAGCTTTTGGCCCGGGCGGTATCATACTGGAGGGTGCTGAAGCTGACATTCACCAACGGCACGCAGCAGAAAACCATGACGAAAAACGCACTGTAGAGCGTATTTTCAATCCGGGCCAGTGACTGCAATCCATTGGGGCCTTCTTCCTCCCCGCACTCCCGCACTTTCAGCCAAATGGCAATCACTTTGACCACTAACGGCAGGGTAAACAACCCCGTGGCAATCAGAATATGCCACAGGCCATTATTCACCACCCAGCCGAGCAGGGTCAGGAAATATTCCAGATAACTGTTCGTGGTCATGACACACTTCCCTGACTGGCTGACAGGGCGTATTCACCCAGCAGGATAAACAACAGGCTGACCACCATCATCCGCCTCAGCGTTGTGCGATATTCCGCCTGATGTTTCACTCTTTGCCCGATTTTCCAACCGCCCCAGAGCAGCCATCCGTAAAGGCTTAATCGCCATAACAGCCAAAGCGATTGATACCTTACCAGCCAGCGATTCAAGGCAGACAGGGTTTCGGGATAATTCATCCCTGCCCAGCCGGTAGCTAACGTCACAGCCATCGCCAAAGCGATAATCAGTAATAATCCGATGCCTCGTTTTAATCTTGCACGTTTTTTTGCCATCGTCGAACTTACCTTCGCTCACGGTTGGGGGCTTCCAACTGATAAAAACGGGCATCCTGACTGTCCGCGACCTGTTTTTGCGGATGAGCGTGAATACGCTGCGTATCACGCTCAATAATGGTCAGAATGGAATTACGGGAAAGAGCCTGCTTCAGCTCCATTTCATTTTTCAGGGCATTAATTTCCCTGTCCAGTGCGGCAATCCGGCGGTCGCCTTCTGCCAGCGCTTCCGATTGTGCTGCCGCATTGGGTTCGGACATGCCGGTGATCAGCATTCGGCGCATCAGTAACGCGGTTTCAATGGTCTCGCTCATCGCCAGCTCCCCCGCCAGACGCGCAGTCAGGGCGGCCTTATCGGGGTCACGCTGCAACGCCTGAATGACACCTTGCGTCACGGCCAGACTGCCGGTTTTCAGTTTGGTGAAATTCACCCGCGTGGGTTTCTCCGTGCCGCTGATCAGTTTCACCAGTTGTTCGGCGTTCGTTTTGGTATGGGCTTCCAGCATCGGGGCAAACCCCGTTCCCGCGACCGTTGTCCCCGGCTGGTGCGCCTCCCCGCCGCTGATGCACTCCGCCGCATTGGCACAAGTACGGATTGCACGGTCACCCAGCACGTTGACGACCGCTTCTGCTGCCTCACGCGCACTGCTGAATTTGCTGCAACTACTGCCGCTGCAATCCTGACGTCGGAGGGTGGCCGTGCTCAGTACCGGCTGATGGTTCATCATATTAAACCCGGCGCTGGCTAAATCACGGGTCGGTCGAATGGCACTCTGCCCTTTTCCTCCCTGCTTCCGGCCGCCAATCCACGGATGCCCGCCCGTCCCGGTGGCTTTGGTGCCGGCATTATTGACCCGTACCGCGTCAGCATCCCCGCTGTTAACCTGTGCCTTGTATTCCTGCATCGCCGCAGACTGCATCCATTTATTGTTTTGTGCAAAATCCCCCATCCGTCTGGCCATGTTCTGACAATTGAACTGCGCCTTGTCGAACGCCACATTGGCCTGCAATACCCCGTTGGTCAGCATGTCATACAGCCCCGGATTGGCCCGCTGGATTATCATGGCGGGGAGACTGGCCACCGCCCCGGTGGCGCCCTGGATGACTTCACTCATCAGGTTTTTCATGCCCGCCGTGATACCGTTGAGCTGATTACTGACCGTGGTTTTCAGGTCAAAATTGCCGCACATCAAATCCGAACGCCAGCCCAGCTCCAGCCCGGCCAGCCTGGTTGAACCTCCACGGCTGGCCGGCTCAGAAATCACCGAGCCGCCACCGAGGGTATAGAACAGCGTATCGGAGACTGCCCCGCTGCTCTGTGCACCATAGCCCAGTGCACTGTGACTGACGGCCGGTAAGGAAACCGACCGTTCTGATGCCTGAACCTGAGCGGTAACGAGTGCCAGCCCGCCCGCGATCAGCAGTCCCGGTTTTCTTATCATCCTGTTTTTTCCTTATAGGTCCGTACTGCCGAGAAAACGTTGCCCGCGCCGCTGGCAACAGCTGTAGGGCTGCCACAGGGCATACGCCTGATGGCTGTCTGCCGCCGCTGTGTGGCGGCCATCCGGGAACACCGCACAGGACTGACTTAACTTTGGTGACAACCGTTGCCATTGGTGGTTTTTCGTGCCGGTATTTTCGGTGACCGGGGACGGCGGCCAATAGCCGTCACGCCGTTGCCCGGCCAGTGGCTGATAAACATGGGGCTGCCCGGTACGGGTGATAATGTCCGCCACCCGCTGCGCCACCACCGCCGCGGCTTTATCTTCATCGGTCTGCGTGACAAAACCGGAACGGGGATAGAGATTGCCCCACATATTGCCTGCCAGCTGGCTGCCCAGTTCTCGCAGACCGGGGATAAGCGCTTCAGGATAAAGCGACTCCGGCAACCCGCTGCGCCACGCGACAGTATCCAGTGTGCTGAGAAAATAGGGCATCAGCGGTGTGGCCGCACTGCGACAGGAATACCCCGGGATTTGTCCGCCAATCAGAGTGGTCGCGGGATGCCCGATGGCATCGGCGTATTTGAAACGCAGATGGGTACTCTGCTTCCCGGCAACCTGAACCGTGTGATTGCCCCCACCGGTGGTCAGGCCGGATAACGCATTTTCCAGCCCGCCGGATAAGGGGCTGATTTGCGCCATTTCAGACCACGGGTTGCCACCGGGTGCATGATAGGTGGAGACCACCGCCTGCGGCAGGAAATGGGTCACTTTGACCGAGGTTTTTACCGTGCAGCCATGCCAGGAACAAAACAGCCAGTAACAAATACCGCTGACCCGCCACTGAATACAGGCGGGCGAGACACTGCCGGCCACGATTTGGGCGGTATTGAGGGTGGCTTGTGAAAAAGGCGTAAACGCCGCGGCCAGCGTGATAACCACCGGAAAAGCCAAGCGTGACGAATTCATGGCTGATACTGCTCCCTGAGCGCCGTCGCTTTGGCGACATCGGCCGTACCATACACCACATCACGATCATCAAACACCACCGCCGGGTATTTGCACACACCGAATTGCCAGGCATGGACAACAGCACGATAAGCGTTGATAAGTTGCTGTTCCTGCTCACGCCACTGGGGTGATTGCAGCATCGTTTTTGCCTGTTCCATCGCCTGCCCTGGGTCAGCAGGCAGCCGGGCAAAGTGCTGCTGCTGAAGTTGTTCAGGTGCATCCAGCCAGACAACGTGGCTGCCCGACGCCAGATTTACCGGCGGGTGCTGACGGTCGGTATAGATCACCGTTTTGGCCCCGGTGGACAGTGACACCATCCATCCCATCAGGAGCAGTAAACCCGGTTTTTTCATCATCGTCGTCCCTATGGCAAAACATCAGGCCAGCCTGAAGAAAGCCGCGGCAAAAGTCAGCGCTTAATTGATTTTCTGACAATGAAAAATAAACGCACCGACCCGCTAAGATTTTTCCCAAATGTCGATAAAACGGGTATCACATTCATAAAATTCATCGTTATATCGGTAAAATAACAGTCCGAATTTATCCCCTGACATAATTTGTCATGAATTAAATGAAAAATATGCCGATAAAACAATCTCCCCCTCATCATAATAAGAAAAAAATGGTTATGAATAACAGGATTTTTCTGCCTGAACGCAGTGAATGCTGGTCCGGACATCAGACTGCGTAAGTAAAAGAACCCCCCGCAGAAAACAGCATTGAGGATAACAAGCAAAAAATAAGGAAAACGACACCATGTCAATGAAGAAACACCTCACGAAGTTGCAGCAGGGACTGCCCCTGCTGGAAAAAGGCAAGCAGGCGACAGGTCTGGCGAAACAGGCATCAGGCCTGCTGGGTGGTGCCGGTACCGCTGGCCTGACGGATAAAAGTGGCCTGATGAAACCCGGTGGTTTTGCCGGCCCGCTCAGCGGCGGTCAGAGTCTGGCGCAGCAAGCAGCGGCCGGACACAGCGGGGCAGCCAGGGCGCTGCAACAGGCGGGCGGCGGTGGAAGCTCAGCACCGAGCGGCCTGCAATTTACCCTGACGGCAGCCAGCCTGCCGCCGCAGACGTTCGTTGTCACCGATTTTACGCTGAACGAAGGATTCTCCCGGCTCTTTACCCTCAACGTGAGGCTGGCGAGCGCTGATCCGGCAATTGACTTCCCGTCTGTCCTCGATCGCAGTGCAACGCTCACCATTACGCAGAATGGCAAAGAACAGCGCAGTCTCAGTGGCTGCGTCGCCCGCTTTGAACAGGGCAACACCGGGCTGCACCAGACCACCTACCAGATGACGATTTGCCCGGATTTATGGCGCACTTCCCTGCGGCAGAACTCACGCATCTTCCAGCAGCAGGATATCGTGACCATTCTCACCACCCTGCTTAAAGAGCACGGCATTCGTGATGTGGTCTTCAGCCTGCGCCAGCCGCACCCGGCACGGGAATTCTGTGTCCAGTATCAGGAAAGCGACTTTGACTTCCTGCAACGGCTGACGGCGGAAGAAGGCATCTTCTACTTCTTTGAATGCGGCAACGGTCGCAACACGCTGGTGTTCGCCGACGACGCCGGTTCAGTGCCGCCGGGCATTATGCTGCCTTATCAGCCGGGTGACATCAGTACCACCGGCGAGCCGTCGGTGACCAGCTTCACCAGCAGTGCGCAGGTACGCCCGGCCAGGGTTGAGCTGAAGGACTACACCTTCAAAAATCCGGCATGGCCGGCCGAATTTCGTGAACAGATGAAGGACGAACAGCTACAGGAGCAGTATTACGAGCACTATGACTACCCCGGCCGGTTCAAGGACGAAGCCCATGGCAAAGCCTTCACCCGCTACCGGCTGGAAGCGTTGCGTAACGATGCGATCACCGGACAAGGGCACGGTCACGCGATTGCCATCCAGCCGGGGAAACTGTTCATTCTGACCAACCACCCGCGTGACGACCTGAATCAGCCGTGGCAGGTGGTGAGTGCGAGTCACACTGGCAACCAGCCGGGCGCCCTGGAAACGGCCACCGGTGACAGCGGCACCACATTGCACAGCCAGTTCAGCTTCATCCGCCATAACCAGCACTGGCGGCCGACGCCGCTGCCGAAACCGGGTATTGACGGCCCACAGATTGCCAAAGTGGTGGGACCGGCCGGGGAAGAAATCTTCTGTGACCAGTACGGGCGTATCCGCCTCCAGTTCCCGTGGGATCGCTACGGCAAATCTGATGACCAGAGTTCCTGCTGGATCCGGGTGACCCAGCCGTGGGCGGGACAGGGCTGGGGCATGCTCGCTATCCCACGTATCGGTCAGGAAGTGGTCGTGGATTTTCTGCACGGCGATCCGGATCAACCTATTGTCACCGGCAGAACCTACCATGCGAGTAACATCCCGCCGGGCGGGCTGCCGGGCAGCAAAACCCAGATGGCCTTCCGCTCAAAAACCCACAAAGGCGAGGGATATAACGAGCTGCTGTTTGAGGATGCCAAAGGCAGTGAAAAGCTGTCACTGCACGCACAGAAGGACATGGACACCACCGTGCTCAATGACCGCAGCACCCGCGTAATGCACGACCATACCGAAAGCGTCGGACACAACCAGGCCATCAGTGTACGGGCTGACCGTCATAAGGAAGTGGTCGGCATGGAAGTGAGCAGTATCGGGACACGGCAGGTCACCGTGGAAAAAACCAGCGTACTCAGTGTCAAAGGGCAAATCACCATTCAGTCCACTGAAAGCGGCATCACCATCGGCAACACTAAAGGGAGCATCTCGATTGATACCGATGGCAATATCCATATTACCGGTAACACCGTCATTATTAACGGAAAAGAAGTCATCACCCTGAACTGATACCGGGCAGTCCGGCAACAAGACTGAAATCCACGCCACAGAATTTTTCTGCGGCGGGCTGAATATTGATTATACAAAAAGAGTGAAAAGGAAAACCCATGAGCACACAACCCTACCAGATGAACGAAGGCACCCTGAACATTCCCGCCGGCTGGCGTGACGAATCGATGCACGTGTTTGTGCTGCCGGATGACAGCGGCGTCAATCTGGTGATTAACCGCACCCCGGTGCCGGCAGGCACCGACAGCAATACTTATTATGAACAGACACTGACGCAGTTTGTGACCCACCTGCCGGGGTATCAGGAGCACCAGCGGCTGCAAACCGAACTCAGTGGCGATATGGCGTGGCGGCTGGATTACCAGTGGCAAAGCCCGGAAGGGGAAATGCACCAGACGGTGGTCCTGCAAATCCGGGGCAGCCAGCTGCTGGCGTTTAACCTGACTTCCCCACAGCTCTTTAATACCGGGCAGCGGGAGGCTTTACTGGCGGTGGTAAGCAGTTTCCAGGCGGCATAAGGAGAGGCCGATATGGGATTAGGTGATGAAATTATTACCCGGATTGCCCGGGTCGGGGCCACCCATGCCCGGCCGCCACTGCCGCCTGCGGGTGGTGCCAGAGGACCGGCAGCCGCACGCAAAGGCGACCCCATCCAGCATAAGAGCTTCTTTGGTGCCCTGATGGGGGCGGTGGCCGGTGCCCTGATTGGGGCAGCTATTTTCGGGGCGGTGGGATTGCTGGTTGCGGGCACTGGCGGACTGGGGGCCACTCTCATTGTGGCGGCCGCCGGCAGCGGGTTAACCTATCTGGCCAGCGATGCCATCGCGGCGGCCAGTTCTGCTGTCACGAACTTCGTTGACAGCTTCGGCTCGCCGGACGGGATGCTGGACAGTGGCTCCGGTAACGTCATGATTGAAGGGAAACCGGCCGCGCGTGCGACGGTAGACATGGCCAAGTGCAGCAAACACCCTGCGCCACCGTTGATAGCGCAGGGCAGTGAGTCGGTGTTTATCAACGGCCAGCCGGCGGCGCGGGTCGGCGACAAACTGGTGTGTGGTGCCGCCATCAAAGGGGGTGCAAGCAAGGTTTTTATCGGCTCCGGTCAGGGGACTTACCTCGAAATTGAAGAAGAATTCTCCGGCTGGCAGCGGGCATTACTGGTGGCGGTGGAATTTCTGGTACCCCCGACACGCGGGCTGATAAAAGGCGTCGGCAAACTGCTGACCAAAACCGGCCGGCAGGCGGTGCTGGCCGGGGCGAAACTGGGTGCCAAAAAAGCCAGCAATGTCCTGAAGGGCAAAACGCTGGTGTGTGCCAAAACAGCGTTTAAAGCCAACAAAGGAGTCAAGCGTTACACCCAGGCAACTAAAAAATTCTTCTCGGGCGACCCGATAGACGTGACCACCGGCAGCCTGTCTGACCAGCGCACCGAGCTTGAACTGGGACAAACGATACCGCTGACCTTCACCCGCAGCTGGTCACCGGGATTACGGGGCTTACTGGGTGAAAACTGGCTGGACAGCTTCTCCGAAGCCGTCATCGTCACCGGCGACCGGATAGAAGTTCTGACGCTGGAAGGCGCCTCCCTGCACTTCGCCCTGCCCCAAAGCGTAGACCACAGTATCAATCCGGAGCACCCGGAATTTACCCTGAGCCGGCAACAACAGGGCTTCGTATTGACCGAACGTAATCAGCCGGTCAGAAAATATTTTACCCAGCCAGGCATTTCAGCAACCACCGACACACAGCGCTGGCAACTGGCTGCTCTGCGTGACCGCAACGGTAACACCATTGAGTTTCATTATGACGAACAGTATCAGCTAAACCGAGTCACTCACAGCGACGGTCCTGAGCTGGTATTACTGTATCGTGAAGACGGATGGCTGGCCGACATCCGCCGCTGCGACAGTGGTCTCAATGACGTGCTGGTGCGCTATGACTATCACGACAATGGCTGGCTGGCGGAAGCGGACAGTACCCAGCAATTTCACCTGTTCTATGAATACAATGCACAGGGATGGATTAAACGCTGGTCAGACGGTGACCAGACCGCGGTGGACTATGTGTATGATGCACAGGGGCGCTGCATTGAAAGCGTCGGCAGCGGGGGCTATTACCCCGTCCGGCTGACCTATGAACCCGGTATTACCCGCTCCGCCACGCCACAGGGCCATACTACTACCTGGCATTATAACATGGAGCAACAGGTCACTCAGGTCGAAACGCCGTGCGGTCATGTCACCCGGTATGAATACGATGAATGGGGCAACCTGCGGCGGCAGATTTTGCCTGAAGGGCAGGTTCTGCAACTGGATTATCTGGCGGATACCGGGCTGGTCACGGCATTTACCGATGCCGGCGGTGCCGTGTGGCAGTATCACTACGATGAGGATGACCGGCTGGCCAGCATGACCGACCCGCTGGGGCGGGTCTGGTGGCAGCAATACGATGATAAAGGTCATGCCGAGTGCTTTATTGCCCCTGACGGCAGCAAAACCACCCTGAACCGCAATGCATTCGGACTGGTAACGAAAGCCGAAGATGAAGAAGGCAATCAGCGGACCTGGGAATACGATGACCATCAGCGGCTGAGCCGGCTGTTTGATGAGGAAAACCGCAGCCTGCGGCTGGGTTACGACAGCCATGACCGGTTGCAGCGGCTGTCATCGGGCGGCGGGGCCTTATGGTCGTGGGAATATGACCGCCATCACCGCATCGCCTTAAGTGACCGCCCCAACAATAGTCTGGAGCGCTTCCGCCATGACCGCCACGGCAACCTGACCCGATGGACAGATGCCCAGGGCGTGGAATGGCAGATTGAATACGGGCCGTTTGACCTGCCGGTTAGCCGCCTTGACGGTGAAGGCCACCGCTGGCAGTACCGCTATGACCCTGACAGCCTGCAACTGCTGGAAGTCATTAACCCCCAGGGGGAAAGCTACCGTTATCAGCTGGATGCCGACGGGCGGGTGACCACGGAGACCGACTACGCCGGGACGCAATGGCATTATGCCTATGACGGCAATGGCAACTGCATTGAAAAGCGGGATGCACTGAATCAGGTCACCCGCTATGACTATGATGCCGCCGGGCAGATGACCGCGATGCACACGCCGGAAGGCACCACCATTTACGCTTACGATATTCTGGGGCGCTTACTTGAAGTGACCGCGCCGGATGCTGAACCACTGACCTTTGAATACGATGATAAAGACCGCCTTGTCCGCGAAACTCAGGCATACGGCAATATCACACGCGATTACCCGGACAATACGCAGGTAACGCGCACCCTGCTCATGCCGGATGGCGGCCAGTGGACCACCACCACGCAGGCAAACAAAACAGGCGAACTGAGTCTGCTCAACATCCATGGCGGGCACCGGCTCTCGTTTGAACGGAACGAAGACGGACACGAATGCTACCGCCAGTCGGACAAAGGCTTCATTCTGCGTCAGGAACATACCCTGATGGGGCAACTGAGCTGGCAGCGCGCAGGCCGCAATACCAGCCCAGAGTTCTTCGACACCGGTGATCTGGCAGACATCCCACAACCGACGCTCTCAGGTTTAGACCGTGAATATCACTATGACACCGCCCTCAATCTGGTGGCCGCCAACGATGAACGGCAGTGGCTGCGTTATGTGGTCAACAGCAACGGCCAGGTCACGTCAGTCAGTGACGGCGAGCGGCTGCGGGAGCATTATCAGTATGATACCTGCGGTTACCCTGCCCGCCGTTTTGACGGTCGGCAGGAAATTGACAACGAACGGCTCTACCAGAAGGGACACCGGTTGCGGCAGGCGGGGCAGCATCTGTTCGAATACGACGAAGCAGGCCGGATGACAGCGATGCAGCTGTGGCAGGAAGGTCATCGCGCGCAACTGACCAAATTTCGCTGGAACAGCCAGAATCAGCTTATCGGTGTGCTGACACCGGGTGGCCAGCAGTGGGATTATCGCTACGATGCCTTTGGGCGGCGCACGGAGAAAGTCTGCGAACAATCTGGCAGTCGGACGACATACCTGTGGGACGGCGACCAGCCAGCGGAAATCCGTGAATACCGCCATCATCGTTTGTACAGCATTCGCCATCTGGTGTTTGACGGCTGGCAGCTGCTGGCGCAACAAATCCAATTCTTCACCCCCAACCCGGAAAACCGCAGTGAACTGATTGCCGGTGAGGTGCAGACGCAATATGCTGTCTGTGCCCCGACCGGAGAACCGCTGGCACTGTTTGACCCGCAGGGCCACCGCGTCTGGCGTCAGCCACAACAGAGCCTGTACGGAGTGCAATTGAAAGCCGCTGGCGAAAATGCTGAACTGAATCCGGAAATGCAGTTTGCAGGCCAGTGGCTCGATGCAGAGAGCGGTTTAGTCTATAATCGGTTCAGATATTTCTTGCCAGAGGCGAGTGTGTATCTGACGCCAGATCCGCTGGGAATTCAGGGTGGTGAAAATTTATATGCGTATGTTGAAAATCCTCTTTCTTGGATTGACCCACTCGGTTTGGCTGGATGCTCGACCAAGTTAGGTAAAAATATGATGACGGATATGGGGTTACCACGTTCAACTAAATGGAGTGGTTATCAGGCTCATCATGTTATTCCCAAACAATACGCTAGTCATCCTGCCTTGAAAAAAATTAAGTATGATATCGACAATGCAGCAAATGGAATTTTTTTAAGAGAGGTGGATAAAGGTGTTAGTGCAATGGCAAGGCATCAAGGTAACCATAATGGTTACTCTAAAGCGATTAAAAATGCATTAGACAAAATAGATCTAAATCAGTCTGTTACGGAGATATCGAAACAGGTTGCTAATATACAAAACTTGGCTAAAAAAGGGATGATGAATGGAACACCGATCAGAGCTAAGGATATTTGGAAAGGAAAATCTAAGATAGGTAATAAAATAGCTTTAGACATGTGGAATAAAATTTTAGGAGTGTAATGATGAAAGGCTTGAATAAGAAGTTTGTAACTGAACCAATGCGTTTTTTATTTTTAGATGACCTTTTATCAGGAAAGGGCCAGTTATCTTCTGATGTTATTTTATTGGAGGATAAAGATAAATCTCTAAAATTATCATTTAGTCAAGACCTTCCAGATGGATACTTAGTATGGCAAGATCTTATAGAAAATAACGTTGGTGAGTTTTCCTTAGAAGATAACTATTCTGAAGCCGAAGATTACTTAGAAGATATTGACGAAGAATATGGTGATTTACAAGAAGAAAAAATATTATCTTATAGAAAATCCAAGATAAAAAAGATAAACACAGAGTATGACGATTTTTATTTTGAAATTTTAGATGATATATACTATCAGTTAAAAATGCTATCTATACAAAGATATATATTAGGAAATAAAAATGAATCATTATTAGAAAAAATGTTCAATATATATAAAGAAGGCTTTTATCCATGTGGGATGACTAAGGATAAAAAAATAGTCGCTTTTAATCCACAGAGATTAAAAATCAGTTGATAAAGAAGGTATATAAACAAAAAAACCGGAAAATCCTTGTGATCTTCCGGTTTTCTTACCCTGAAAAATATCCAAGTCATGTTAGCTCTGCGGTGATCACTGGATTCATATAACAAGTACATTACATACTCTTCATAACAACAATCATAATTTTTGAAAAAGAAGACAATACATGAGAAACCCAATCCAAAACGAAATCACCTTTCCGGAAGGCTGGTTTCTTTTCATTAATGGCGAAATCCCCTTCTATTGCGATCATGGGTGTACTGTCGCCGATTTTGCTGCTGCGAGAAACCTGATCGGTTATAACAAAAAAAACGGGATTTACTTCAAATTCGCCTATGAATCCTCCGAAATCAGAGGGTATGAACCGCCGCCGGGAACCTATGTTCTGACCATCAGAAAATACAATTACACCCACAACTCCGGTTATTTTGGTCGCTGTGTTTATGCGGAAGTGAAACAAACCCAGTGTCCGGAAGAATTTAAAAATATCATGACGGATATGCTGAACATGTCGGCGGAACAGTCCACGTTTGAAGAAGTAAAACGACCTAAACCACAGGGAAAATGCACACCTCAGTTACAACAGTGCATTAATGATTTTTTTACCAGCGTCAAGCAAGATCGCACAGATGAAATTATGGCTTTCATCAGGTCTCCCATGGATGAAGACGAAGAGGAAAATATTCCTTATCTTCGTAAACTGTACTATGGACACTATGAAAGCCCATATCAGAGAGATGATTTAGTTAAAAGTGAAATACATAAAACAGTGGTATCGGAGATCTACAACTACTTTGAATCGCTCGATAAAACAAGAAAACTTGAGAATGGCCGGGATCTTTTTCCCTTTCTTTTTAGTCCAAAAAAATATGATATC
Organism: Xenorhabdus sp. XBWT; assembly: GCF_059072735.1. Lineage (NCBI taxonomy): Bacteria > Pseudomonadati > Pseudomonadota > Gammaproteobacteria > Enterobacterales > Morganellaceae > Xenorhabdus > Xenorhabdus sp. XBWT. The sequence continues at coordinate 3,570,898 of NZ_CM180990.1, read as the reverse complement.
AGCACCATTGTGCCTAAAAATGTGAGTTTATGCGAAGTTTTTATGAATATGATCCATATTCAGGATGAGAAAATCATGTGATAAAACGTCAGAAGAATATTTATCTTCTGGTTTGGCCTGTTGCTATAGAAAGATCAAACCAATGATATTGCATATTCCACCCGCCAAACAGACTCCGCCATTACCTCAAACGGAGTCTATTCCCTGGCAGGAGGAAAGAACAAGTTCATGAATCAAATTGGCAAGATCAGACAACGCTGGCAGATCAAGCAAAATAACGTAAACACAGAACCGCCTTAGCCTCCACACGCAAATGCCAGCCGATGCCAGGCATTTCGCATCCAGCTATCCGATTCTGCCCAGAATGCCCATTTTGTCTGCACATCCATTGAACCGGAACTGGCAGAAAGATAATCCGTGGAGACCACATAAAATTCCCTCACCCAGCCATCATAGTGATAAAAGTTTCCCCATTCTTCATAAAGCCGTTCAAGTGCATATTTGGGCGCAATCTGGCTGCCGAGTGATTGACAAATTTGCGTGGCATTAAAATAAAAATCTTGTGTCAGGCCTGAGCGCTCAAACCAGGTATCGCTCGTTAAGGTCAGTACCACCTGCTGCCCTGCTTCATCGGTGCCTGTCAGTCTCACGCCGTCAGGGCGTTGCTGTACGACTACCGTATCACCGGATACCGTGACTGCCGGAGAATCACTCTGCCAGTTCACCCGGCCTGTATTACCGGCGGTGATAATGCGAAATTTCGCACCACTCCAGAAAACTGAAGGCCCACGGGTACCAAAGGCTTTCTGGTTAGCATTACCGCCCTGACTGTCAACGGCGACGGTATCGGCAATACGTAATGGCGGGATAAAGTCGACTGTGGGTGAAATAACCTCCTCGTCATCAATAATGGCCGTTACTGAAGCGGTGCCTGCCTTCTGGCTGCTCAGTGTCGCACGGGCTTCGCCGTTTTCATCGGTTTCAATCTGAACATCGGTAAAGTGGCCGTTGTCCGAACGCCACCAGACAGGAATACCGACGGCGGGCTGTCCGGTCAGGTTTTTCACTGCCACGGTCAATGTGACGCTATCCTGACCATTGGCAATAATGCGGGTTTTATCTGCACGCAGGGTGGATGTCAGCACATCATCAAACCAGAGCATCGGAGCGGTCACCGTCTTATCATCAATCTGGATCCATACCCGGTGCTCCCCGGCAACGGTGCTGGTCAGTTGAATTTGTGTCAATCCCTGTGAGTCGGTTCGGGTCTCTGCCGATGACAAGACGCCGTTGTCGGTGTGCCAGATGACAGCCTGATTTTCAATCGGTAGCCCCTGTGCATCTTCGACAATCGCAGTCAGCCCGATGGCATCCTGCCCATTTCCGCTGGCGTGGGTTTTATCCGCTATGATAACGGAATGCAACTGACGTTCAAACGTGACCCCGCCCGCCGTGATGATGGTACCTGACATGTCAGCGCGGACACGGGCGACACCGGCTTTCCGGCTGATAACCCGAGCATGGGCTTTCCCCCTGCTGTCGGTGATAACCTGTTCATCGGCAATCTGGCCATGTTCCGTTGACCACACGATTTCCCTCCCCGCCATCGGCTGGTCAACCGCATCACGCGCGTCAACCGTGCAAAGCACACTATCCTGTCCATCGGCAATGGCTGTACTTTTGTCACAGGTCAACGTATGGGTAAGTACGGGTAAAAATTCAACCGATGATGCCGTGATCGTCTCTTCGCCCACCATCACCGACACTTCTGCAATACCGGAGGGTAAACTGACTAATGCGGCGGTGGCCTGCCCGTGATTATTGGTTGTTGACGACGAGGTCAGGAATTTGCCCCGGCTGGTTTGCCACTTAACGGACAGGTGAGGAACGGGGATACCAGCAGCATCCTTTACGGTAACGGTAAACGTCACGGCATCTTTACCATCGGCTCTGGCCTGTGTTTTGTCTGCGGTGATAACAGGTTTCAATACCGCACTGAAGTGCACCGGCAAAGCCACAGTGACATTATCACCGACCGAGACCTGTACGCTATGCTTACCGTGATGATGACTGCGCAGCAACACTGCCGCCTGCCCCTGTGCATCAGTTTTCTGTGTGATTTGTGAAAGTTTGCCTTTATCACTTGACCAATTCACTGTTTGATCGGGAACAGGCTCACCGTTGCGATCTTTCACCATCACGGTATACATCACACTGTCCTGACCGTCCGCTCTTGCCTGCGTCCGGTTTGCGGTGACCTGCACATGGGTTTCCGTCGGCTGGATAAAAATGATGGTTTCCGATGGCCGGGAACGATTGCCGTGCCTGTCAATGGCAATACCGGAAAGCCGGATCACTTTGTCGGTGGCTTTCGGTAAAAGCAGCATAACCTTATCAGGCGTCTGGTGAATAATTTTGCCGCCCGCTTGCTGTAATTCATCGGCCCGGATTTCTAAACGCGCAAGGGGATATTTGGAGATAATTCGTGGCGTAAAAGTGATGATTTTGCCTGCATTGCCTTTAAGCTGAGCGGGAAATTCCAGTGTTATCAGCGTCTGCTTGCGGTAGTCCAGCACCATATTATGATTCCGGTTGACAAAATCTGTCCGTCTGAATGTCAGGCTGCGTAATGGCGCGACGGCGCTGGGATCAAGCTGTTGTGTCAGCGGGACGCCCAGCTGATAATTGAGTGCCAGCGTAAAACGGTTATCCCGGTGATCCTGTTTTCCCTGCCGGACATCCGCGCCCAATGTAACTAACGGCACTGGCGTGTATGTCAGCCCGGCCGTCAGGCTGTAAGGATTGTGCTGACGTTTGTTGTCACCGAATAAACCCACTTGCTGTCCGTAGTATTGTTCAAACATCACCTGCCCGCCCCAGTGCGGCAACGCGGGTAACCCGCCTTCTACCCGGATATCCCAGCCATTGGCGGGTCGTGCATCATAATCGGTGACTTGCCGGGATGTTTTCCAGCCGGATAAGCGCTGGTAAAGGTTGGCAGACAGTTTGACGTTATCATGCCAGGCTTCTGTCCCGATACCGTAACGGTGATGCTGCTCCGGCCATAGTGCATCCCAGAACGCATTAGCACCCCATAACCAGTTATCGGTTAGATAGCGATAACCGAAACCCACCGAGGTTGTCGTCTGTCTGTGATCGGTTTTTACCCCGAACTGGCTGAAGGCCGTGCCAGAAGTAACGTTATACCAGGGTAACAACCAATCAAATGAAATGCCTTTTAACGAAAAACGGCTGTCGAAAGGTAAGGTAAAGCGGGCATTGCCGTATTGGTTAAGCCACGGAGTCAGTGTTGATGTCACTGCGGACGAGAACTGCTGAGCTGCCAGTGTTTTTGCGGCTTCACCGGACGAGTGTGAGCGGGTCAGTTGCCCCCATTGGGAGGTGATCTCCGCAAGCTGGATTGTAGTATCGTTCCGATTGTTAGGTTCTGAAGCTGCATAACTATTAAGGCTAAGTAACAGGCACAATAGGCTGATAACAAAGGACTTTGCTTTACTGAGCAGAAAGAAATGACTTTTTTGGTGCACTGGCATGTTACCCTTTTCATTAATGGTGAAAGCGGTAACATGCCGAAAACAGGACTCAAATACTGCGTTTAATTCTTTTTTTTATCGGAGAAATTACAAGCATTAGCGGCTTATCTGAACCCCATTAAAGGTATGAGTACAACATTGACACAGAACAGGAATATCCTTTGCGGATAAGTGGGGATTGACCTTTCTTAAAAAACCGGATTTATCGACAAACAGCCCGTTATAATAACTTGATTCACCGCAGCGAATATAATCCCGTTGATCATTTTCATGTAGAGCGACTATCCAAAATACAGGATCTACCCGATCTAATCTCTGAATGGCTTTACTATAGATCACATCCCATTGTTCACCAACTTTACTCAATAGAAACATAAACAACGGTGTATAATCCAAGCCCCGTCTGTGTTTACTTTTCATGGGAAGGAAGTGCGGCATATCTTCCCTGATCAATTTTTGTTTGGTACGTTCCCATCGGTATTCACCACCATGATGATAAACATGATGTGTTGTTGTATTTACCCGACGGTAGAGTTTCTTTTTTCCTCGATTTGATTGATGGTCTCTCATTTAGGCACTCATCTCAATTTTTGATATTATAAACAAGGTAGTGAAAAATGAAGGCATTAGATACATTCCATCTCAAAATATAATCAATGACTTGTTTGTTCATACAGAACTGGAAGCAACCTTTAACCCCCGTGCGATATCCATTTTTCTGGCCACCAAAACAGCGGCTTCCAGTTCACTGCACTGATGCTCACGCATTAACGCCCGTCGCTCGGCTTTTTCTTCTTTTTCCGTCATCCCCAGCGCCAGATAGAGGCTCGGTGGCACCACCCGAAACAAGGCTTCAATTTTTTTCGCCAGCACCACCCCTTCGGTATAACAGCGGGGCAGTTTACTGGCAGAAAGCAGCACCGCTTTTTGCTCTTCCGTCAGCTTCTTAAAGCGGGCAATTTGTTCCACTTCATCCGGTGGCATGGTCAGACATAACCACCATTCGGCCATATTCAGCATCTTTTCGGCGGTGTCGGGGTAGTCGGCCAAGTTTTGGGTGGCGAGCCACAACCAGGCCCCCAGTTTACGCCACATTTTGACCACTTTAGTCATATAGGGTGATAACAACGGGTTAGTGGTGGTGATATGCCCTTCATCAATCACCAGTTGCAGTTCGCGATCCTGATATTGATCCCGTTCAGCCAGATTATTAACTTTGTTAATCAGCGAGACCATCGCCAGCGCCATCTGCGCCGAGTAATTCTCCCGTGCCAGTGTCCCCAAATCAATCAGGGTGACATCCACTTCCGGCCACGGCGTACCGGGGCGGTTAAACAGTTCACCCTCAAAGCCTTGTGTAAACATTGACATAGCGCTGGCCATTTCATCCGCCCGTGCCCGTCGGTATGCGGTGATTAACGGCTGCCCGTGTTCATCCTGCCGATGATTGCGTGCGATGGCATAAAGGGCATTCTGTAAATCCGAGGCCACCATCTGACGCGCTTCGTCAAAGCTGGTCTGCGCCGCCATCATAATGGCCTCACGGATCAGACCCCGATCAGAACGGGTCAGGCGTTCTTCTTCTCTTTTCTCACCACCGGTGATCATCAGTCGGGCGGCAATTTCCATCTCGCCCAGGATATCGCGCTGTTCATCCCCCTCCTCTTCTTGTTGTTCATCGGTATCGGGGATATCGGCTTCATTAATGCGCAATTGCCCAAGATTCAGTTGCAACAGTTGATGTGCATCGGCAAACAGCGCCAAACTGACGCCACAACCCGGTCTGATACCGATTTTATTGACCGTCAGCCCCAGACTTTCATAGTAATCGGCCAGCAAGCCAAAACTGTTTCCCGCCTCCACAATAAACAGACGCGGCCGGTGTACTGCCATTAACTGGATGAGCGAGGCGCACAGGGTGGCGGATTTCCCCGCGCCGGTCGGACCAAACAGCAGTAAATGGGCATTCTGGGTGCGATCCTGTTTGTTCATCGGATCAAAGGTCAGCGGTGCCCCGCCCCGGTTAAAGAAACTGAACCCCGGATGCCCGGTGCCGGTCGAACGGCCTGTCACCGGCAATAACCCGGCCAGATGCTGTACCCAGGTCAGGCGGCTGTACCCGTGTTTTTTGTCTTTCTGCGGGTTAAAGCACATCGGCAGTGCCCGTAACCAGGCATTCAGCGGTGACACACTGAATTCCGGCCGGACGGGCTGTAATCCCGCTGTCAGCAGGGTGGAGGATAACTGATGCACCCGGTGGTTGATATCATCCAGATCACTGCCCCGCACCAGAAAGGTGAGCGCACTGCGGTACAATTTATGCCGCCGCCCCAGAAGTTTCTTCACTTCCTGCACATCTTGCCGGACGCGCAATGATTCGGTATTTTCTCCCACCGCATTTTTCGACAGCCGGGTAAAGTCCTCTTCCAGTCGGTCCTGTGCCTGCGCCACAATGGTCAGCGAAACCACCGTCCCTGCCGGCATCATGTCCATCAGGGCATTGATATTGTCGCCCCGTTTCACTTCGCCTGTCAGTGTTCCCGGTTCCGGCGGACGGCGCAGACGCTCAACCAGCACCGCTTTATGCGGCAACCCGTCAAACCACCAGACGCCCGCGTCGGGATCAGACACTGGCGGGGTGAACCACAGGCTTTCGGCAAAGTCATTACTGACGGGGAGATCCGATTGTGTAGGGGCTTCATAACTGACGGTACGGTAAAAATCGGCTTTTGCCATCCCCCAATCCGGCGCCGGATTAAAATGACGCAGCAACCAACGGTGGATCTGCCCGCCATGTTGTCGGCGGGCAATCACACCGGCAGCAGCCAGTGATGAAACCAGCCGCTCGCAGACCTGATTGAGCGCAGCCACCGCCGATAAGGTCAGATGGTTGACAGGGGATCTGCGCCCGTCAGGCAGCCAGCGGTAAACCACCATACGGGTCTGGCGCTGCTGGCCCCGCCACGGCTGCCCGGTGATTAAGCTGTCCTGAAATATCCCGTCAGGCCGGGCAATGCTGTTCAGGTGATGCTCAGATTCCGCCAGAAAGGCGTCAGTAAACAGTGTTCCCTGTGCCCAGGGTTTCACATAGCCCCGCAAGGTGTTGAGATAGTCAGCAGGGTCATCGTCATCCTGACAAAAAAACTGCACCACCCATGGCGAAATATCGTCCTCTTCCAGACTGTCCTGGATCGCATCTTCCAGTTGATCCCGGATTTCAGTCAACCGCTCAGCAGGACGGCCTTCGGTGGCGATGGGTTCAATTTGATAAACCGCGCCGACGGAAATCCCGTCATCCAGCAGCAGGCATTGTTCTTTTTCCAGATATTCCACCCAGGGCAGGTAATCAATAATAGAAGGATTGGCCTGATAAATGGCGGCTTCATCCGCTTCACGCAGTTTGCCGGGGCGGTTCAGTGCCTTGAGTTTTTCCATTACAGTGCCTCCGTGCGTTCACCCGGCAGGGCATACTGTACTTGGCTGTAAAACGGAAATACCGTACTGTAGCCCGGTATCGGCGTATTGCCGGCAACCAGATGTGGGAAGATATACATCACCATATCGGGATTCGGTAAGCGGGGAAACTGCTGGCTGATTTCCTGCGCGGCTGAACGGCTGTAATGATAAGGTTCTTCCAGAGCCCTGAGCCGTTCAGATACAGTTAAAGAACGGCGCAGTGTTTCCCTTGCCGATTCGGTGGCATGACCTGCCTTATTCCCCTGCCACATTGCCAGTACTGTCTGCTTTCCGGCAGGGAGTAAGGCGTCTTTCGAAGTGGTACATCCGACTAATAGCCCTGCCAACCCCAACAGCCAATAATATTTTATTTTCCGCATACGGCGGCCTCCGGGATACCAAGAGCAGTAAACATGGCAAATTCCGGATGTACTGCCAATTCTGATAAGGTAAAGGGCAAAGGCACCCATTGTTCAGGCGCCATGCTGGCTTTGCCTTCTACCACCGCCTGCCACTGGGTTTCCGTCAGGCGAAAGACAGTAAAATCTCCGTCACTCAACGGCTGACATTCTCTGCCGGTTGAAAGGTACAACCGACTCTCTTTTTTACGCACCGCACGCCAGTAAAGCTGCACCCGTGTCGGTTCAGCCAGTGACGTCACCGGCACTTGCAGGCAATACGGGGAACCCGCACTGAATATCCACTGAGAAGGGATCTTTTCCATTAATCTAATGCTTCCTGATTATCACGTTCGGCGGTCTCACTCACGCCGTAGCGCACCTTACGTCCTTTCGTTTCATAATCAATCGCCAGGCGTTGTGTGATATGCACCACAACACGGGCACCGGGCGGGACGTAAACCGCATCAAACGTCTGGCTGTAGCGCTGTTTGAGCCATTCACTCAGGTCATTCATGCCACCTGACATCGCTTTGCCTAATGCCGCCTGTCCGGCATTGCCCGTTAACGCGGTCGTGATACCGCCTGTGCCGTTGGTCTGGGCGGTACGCTGACTTTCACTCAGGGCATCGCCGGCCGAATTCATGGCCGAGAGGGCAAACAGGGTCGGCAGATAAGTGCTGGCATTGGATTTGCGTTCACCGCTGATACAGGGAATGCCGTTTTCATCGGACAGCCAGCCGATGCCGTCCGCACTGCTGTGGGTGTTTTGCCCTGCGCCCGGCAGGGTACGCACCGTGCCGTCCTGAAAGACAACCGTGATGGAATTAACCTGACCGCGCACGCAGGAAAGCGTCCAGTCACCACTGGCCGAGCCGGACACCACCGCCCCTTCCACCGCCGGCAGTTCAATGCCGTTGGCCGTCAGGTTATCTTTGCCGATAAGGATTTTAAACGGATAGGGGTCGGTGACTGTGCCATTAACTGGCACCCGACCTAATAACGCCGTCATGGCCTGACTGCCCACTAACGTGGCATTTTCAGGCAGGGTATAGACTGGTTTGTCATTTTCTTCCTTTGATGGGTTTTGAAGCGATAGGCTTTGGGGTTTATTTTGCCCTGTGGCTGACTGCTCACTTAAAAACGAGGCCGGAAATTGTGCCTTGGCTTTTCCATTGCCGGGGATTTGCATGTCTGTCGGTTTTTCATCGGCGGGTGCTATCCAGATAAGTTCATTCTGCCCTGTGCCTGAATTGGCAGAATACGGAATACTTCCCGACCCAAGTGGTATCGGACTGTCCGGCGCAGACAAAGGCGTTGAATTCAGCCGTTCTGTCAGTAAATCAATCTGTGCCAGCAATCCCTGCTGTTCATCCTGTAATTCACGCCGGCGCTGTTCATCGTCCTGCCGGATAGCTGCTACCGCCGCGTCTATCTGACCGGCGACATCCTGACGCTGATTTTTTAACTGGTCATTTTCTTTCAGGATATCGGCATTCTGCTGACCTAAGCGTTGCTGCTCTGACCGCACTTTATTGAGTGTTCCCACCAGCGTACGCAAGGTATCTTCCGGCGTATCACCGCCGACACCCAGCGCCTGTAACTCCTCCGGTGACAACGTGGACAGAACATTATTCTGGGGTGTGTTGGGTGCGGTACTGTCTGTTGAGCTGCAACTTTTGATGCCGATAAACCCGCCGACCATCAGCACCACCGGCACCAGGATTTTCACCAGACTGTTGGATTTAACCTGCATGACGGCCTCCCGGTTTCACCGTTACCGGCTCAAGGATAAAGGCATTATCCGGCTGTCCTCGGGTCACAAGATACAGCACTGTGGTATCTTCCGGTGTCCCTGCTTCGCCCAGCCAGCGATGCTGAAACGTCGCTGCCACAAACTGTCCCTGCAAAGCCCGTGGGTCGAGCGTGATGTTGCGTTTGACCGTATTACGCAGTTTCAGGGCTACCACCGCGTAATTTTGCACGCCCCAGCCAGCCAGCGGGGAAACCGCAATCGGTTCTGAAGGATAGAGTGTCGTGATGGATCCGGGTAAATGCAGACTGACCGGATGGATACCCGTAACCGGCTCAACGGTACGCAGCGGGGCATACAGCTGCTGCGCGGCATAGCGGGTTAATACCACAGGCACGGGAGCCGAAGGTACTGATTTTCTCTGAAGCTGTGCACCCTCTTTTGGGGCAGAACTTTTTTCATCCGGATAAAGAATGCGGACGGGTTCCGTTGACCCCGTTTTGGTAGCGGTGATATCCAGTAAGATAATTTCGCCGTTTTCACTGTCCTGCAATTGCAGGCGGGTTGGCGAAAAGGCATGACTGGCTTTCAGGTAAACCGCGCCGCCTGCGCTCTGCACGCGCAATTTATCGCTGAGTGACGGGGACAAACCAACACGGACATTCCGGTCAGCAAAAATAATTCGCTCCTGACCCACTTTCAGCGTCACCGGTAACGGAATGCGTTCCCATTTCATCAGTTCATCAGCCTTTGCACCGAGGCTGAACAACAAAAGGCTGACCAGTCCCGGCCAGAAACAGGCAGAAGAGCAAGATGGATATCTTTTCATTGGAACACCCCCTTTTTCTCTTCCACAGGTTGTGGCATGGCTTTCAGTCGCTGTGGCATCCCGTCGTAACAATCCAGCGCCAGCCCGAAGGGGTTACGCTCCGCATCCCCCTCCCAGCGCACCACTTTCAGGGGATAGCGCACCAGCGCCCGTTTGACCGGTTCGGCGTGATAATATTCATCGGCCACCAAATCCAGCCGCACCACCCAGTGATCCCGGTTATGCACCGTCACACTTTTCGCCCCGTAGCCCCGGCCGGGAATTTCATACACCACCCGCACCCGGTCGAGCAGTTCACCACTGTCGGCCCGGGTTTTGGCATCCGCCTGCAAAAAATCCTGACAGGCGGGGGTCAGATAAGACGATAAGGCCGCAATTTTGGCCGGGTAGTCCTGTGCCCCGTTTTTCGGCCAGGCATTCAGTTGCTGGAAAAGATAAAAGGCAAAACTGTAGACACTCGGCGCCGGCACTTCCCACCACGGGCGGGTGCTGCCGCTGCGTAAGTCCGGCGGATTATGGATAGTAAGATTGCGCGGTGAGGCCATCCAGCCCGTGAGCGTGATCAGCAAGACCAGTACCAGCACCCCGCAGGCAAGCCGCAGGGTCAGGATATGCTGGTCACGGTTTTTCAGCGCATGACGAAACCGGCTCATCGCAGGCTCCCGTTACGATGAGTCAGCCTGCTTCGGCGCAACGACCAGCCCTGAGCCGCAATAATCAATGCCGGATCACCGATACCCAGCCGGCGTTTTTTCTCTTCCAGCTTCAGCCAGAGATAATTTTCCGGTTTGCCGCGCTTAAGCTGCGCGAGCCAGCGCCCACCAAAACTAATCAATAACAAGGGCATGAACAGCATACCCGTCGGTATCATGACCCAGCCGGCTAACGGGATAAAAGGAAGGCTCACCATCAGCCCGAACACCAGCCCCAGCAAAGCGGCCAGCCCCATTTCCGGTGTGGTGAATCCCCGGAATACGATCGGTTCGGCATTTAAGCGATCAGGCAGGAAAGGGATCGTCTGCATAAATTGCACCTTAAAAAATAATGCCAGCCGATTTCGCCAGCAGCCAAATCACCGCAACCAACAGCACCACACCGACTACGATGATAGAACCGAATTGTGTCCAGGTGGCTTTGCCGTCCCGCACTTCGGAGAAGGTTTCAACCGCCGCCGACGCGACCTTAAAGAACGCGACGGCCGAAAGGATCAGCCCGCCAATCACAATGCCATCCTGCGCATAGCCTTTCACCTGTCCCAGTAATCCGCCCCCGCCGCCACTTTTTGGCGGTTCGATAGCCGGCAAATCGGCCCGGGCTGATTGACAGGAAAGACCCGACAGCAAAAGAAAGGTACTTATTCTGGTTATCAGGTGCATACTGATACGACGGCAAACGGTAAAAATTGGCTTCATGTTCAATCCATTCCTTGTTCATTATGTTCGTTGCATCAGCTGGCAAACATCCAGACCGCGACCACCAGTAAGAGGGCGGTTCGCAGGGCAAACTGGCTGATGGTCTGGTTACGTATTTTTTCATTCGCCCAGCCGTGCCAGACATCCACTGCGGCCCAGGCCGCCCAGAGAAACAGGGTGGCCAGGAAAAATCCGACGCAGACCAGATACAGAAAAGTGATATCAAAATGCCCCGAGGCCACGGTAAAGGCAGTGCGTTGTGCCTCCGTCATTGCGGATGTTCCTGACGGTAATGACCGGATAGCGTGCCTGACGCCTGCTGCTGGGCGCGGGAAGGGGTCAGATAGTGATCGATACCGGCTTTGATGGTGTTGAGATCCGCTTTGATACGGAGGTAATCAAAGTCATAGCGAGGGCGGGTTGGGGTGTCAGCCTGCTTTTCGGCGAGGTTTGCACGCTCCAGCGCCATCTGCACCTGCTCAATCAGATTTTTTGCACTCGCCAGTTCGTCTTTCTCGGCCGCCTGCGCAAGCGGCATACACAGCACAGTCAACCCCAGCAGACAGACAGAACGGGACAAAGAAAAGTCACCACGCATCAACACACACCTCATCATGGATTTCAGGAAGCCGAGGATGCGGGGTTTTTTAGGTCAAATCAGCAATAAACTCTTTATGCTTTGGTAAAAATTAGCTAAATAGTCTGACTAATTTATTTTACCCAATAGATTTCAAGTTGGATCGCGGCGGCAAGAGAGTGAGTCCCCGGGAGCATAGTTTACTATGTGACCGGGGTGAGTGAACGCAGCCAACAAAGAGGCAACCTGAAAGATGAAGGGTATGGTTAACGATTTAAGAATGAAGGAAAGCACATGCTGCGGATTGATTTAAACGTCCCCGATGATGAATATGAAAAGGCACGGAAGCTGGGTGCACGCTGGGATGCCGCCGCCCAAATCTGGTATATCGATAACAGTGTTGACCCGACGCCGTTTATGAACTGGTTGCCGTTCTACAATGTGCACGCTGAATACTGGTATCTCGCCCAGACCCGGACGACCTGCCCGCACTGTCATGAACACACCACGGTGACCGCGTTTATGCTGCCAGCCGGGCACCAACTGCTGGAAGCGGATAACGGCGATGAACCCGGCACAGAAGTTGATTATACCGAGCAGGACAGCCCGGCATTTTTGTTTTATATCGCTGATATTCCCTCTCTCGTGCGTAGCGTACTGCCCGGCTTTCATCACACTCTGCGCAAAGCCGTCAGCCAACGGCTGCGCCGGCAGCACTGGATAAACCATTGCGAACACTGTGGCGCACAACAGGATGATACCGAATTGTTTGCCGAAGTCGGCGGCGCGTTTTTCCCTGCTGCCAAAGAGCAGGCGGCGGCTATTCAGCTGCATCGTATCGATCAGCCGTTTGTGGGGTATTGTGAAGATATCTCGCATCATCACTACCATTTTGACCCGAAGCAGGATAACCGTATTTGTAAAGCGTGTGACGGGTTTGAATGGATGACGCAGGTGGTGAATGTGCCGTCAACGTATCGGCATTAGTTTGAAAGACTGACGCGCCGCTGAGCGGCTTGTCTGCTGGCGCTGGTGTGCAAAACAAAAAACGTTTTGCACATCAGCATCCAGCGTCTAAATATATTTCTTAAACATGGATGTTGTTATCACAATCGCTATGCCCAGCACTATCGCCGCAGGCAACAAGATTACCGTGGGATACACCACCTCCGGCCACGATAAATACAGTACACAGGGAACCGTGCAGGCCGGTTTTATCCCTCGCTTGGCATGGTGATAGACAAAACTGGATTCATACCCGGCTCCGTAGCGACGCAAATCCCGTCGTCCCAGCCCGTCGACCAGTGCCACTAACACCACCATTACAAACAGGGGCACGGATAACAGCAGGATCCCCAGCCGGATCAGCGTCACCATCGTGATAAATACCGTGGTCAGCCAATATTCTTGCAAATGCGCCGATATGCCATGTAATACCGTATTGAATTCACGCATAAAATCATTGTTGTTATGGAGCTGATATTGCCTCTGCCCTTGAACCCAGTTCATAAAACCACTGTCCACAAACAGCCACTGATAAACCTGTGCCAGCCATGCCAAAACGGTTTGTGAAGGTTCTGTCAATAACAGACTTCGGGTAAATTCCGAGGAGAGATAATTAAGCTCTGCCTTCATCATAGTCTGACTGTGAGCGGCACCCTGTTCCGGCCAGAAAAAAGCCATACCGAGATATTCCAGTAACAGGCTGAATAGCCAGGACATCACCACAAAGCCAATGAGCTGCCACGGGCATTCCCATAACAGACGATACAACAGGCCATGCTTGCGGGGCGGTTGGGAAGATGGGCGGGACTGATTTTCTGACTGTGCCATGACCGGAAACTATCCCTTCTCTTCCCACCAGTTTTCACTGGTGCGGTAGTGCCTGCGCATCTGTTCGGCAATGTTCTGCAAACTGGCCGGCATCAGGGCATCATCCTCATCCCTCGTTGGCAAAGGCATGCGGATTTTCCACAATTGCCCGCCTTCCAGTAACGCGAATGCCTGCCCTTTTGGCAGGTTAATCATTTCGGCGGGAGTAATCAGTGGTGTTTTGACGGTGCCTACCCTGTCCTGCGTGGAAGAGGTAAAATCCTGACCCTGTTCCACATCAGCAATATCTGAATGTCCCGATACCAGCGTCTTGCTGTAGATTTCCACTTCAGGAAGCTGGCTGGTGAGCAGTTCTGCCGTCCGGTTATCCCGCACCCGCAGCATAATCAGGGTATTGAAGTTACCCACCACCTGCGCGGTTTTGGCCGGACTGCCGATACGGGCTTCGATATCAGAAGAGGTCTGGGTATACGCCGTGACCTGCATCCCCGCGCCGCCACCTTTGTTGATCAGCGGAATAAATTCATCACCCATCAGTTCATTGAATTCATCACAATGCAGATTAATCGCCAGTTTCCCGTCATGGCGAACCGGCAATCCGGCATTCATCCCATATTTGTAAATCTGCCCGGCGACACTGACCAGATCCGCAAACATACTGTTGCCCACGGCTGAGGCCACATCACTGTCAGACAGTGCATCCAGACCGATATAAACAATCCCGTTTTTGCGGATCACCTGCTCCCAGTCAAAGATGGGCCGTAGATCCGTCATATTGAGGTAATCCGGCGATAACAGTTCGGCAATTTTGCCTGTGGTCAGTTTTTCCAGCAGCGGCAATAAGGACGCGACAATTTTATCAAAATAGGTACGGTCATAACGCACGGCAGAACGCAGACCATCCAGAATCGGGTCATAGAGTTGCTTGCCTGCGTCAGAACTCAGCGTCATTTCCATCGCCCAGAGCCGGAGGGCATCGGGTTGCCCCTGCATATTGCGCGGAATGTCTTTTTCTTTCAGTTTGCTGAGGGAATGATTGATTTGCGCCAGCAGATCCGGCTGTCTTTCCTCCATCATTCGGGTGGCATAGCGCTGATACAGTTCGCTGATATTATTGACGTAGCGGGTGATAAGCTGGTAATCCGGCCGGTGCCCCAGAGCCACCAAAGCCCGGGCGACAATATTGACAAACCGCCAGGCAAATTCACGGAACGCGGCGCTGTTGCCTTCGCCGCTGAGCTGACCGGCCAGACGGGAAGCGACTTCGGACACCCGGCCAAACCGCCCGACGGCGTTATAACGCGCCGAAATCTCCGGCCAGCCCAGATGAAAGAGGGACAGTTCATTGCCGCGACCCGCGCGGTGCGCTTCTGCCCAAATGCGCCTTAACAGATCAGCGTCGCCTTTGGGATCAAAGACGATCACCACTTCACCGCGCCGGATATCCTGCGTGATAAGCAGTTCAGCCAGCCGGGTTTTTCCCACACGGGTAGTCCCCATCACCAGCGTATGCCCGACCCGTTCGCGCAGATCCATAAAAACATCAGTCTCCTGTGGTTCAATACCGTGGAGTGCCGGATTACCGCCCACTGGTGGCAGCGGACGTACCGGATTAAATGGCGAGTCTTTGCGTAATAGCGCAGATAATGCCGGCCAACGGTATTCAGTTCGACGCTCCAGTGCGCGGGCAAGCTGATAAGCCTGAGACGGTTGCACAAATCGTTCGACCTCCGGTCGTCGCGTATCCTGCAAACGCTGGGTATGCTTCTGTTGCCAGCGAAATCCCCTGCCCAGAAACAACTGCCGGTGACTGACGGGAATTTGCCTGGTGCTCATCTGGTAACGTGGCAGGCGACGCAGGTTTCTGCGATAACGGATGACCTGAATACCCTGCCATGTACGTATCATTGCCAGTACGGCAAAACCGCCTGCCATGACATAGCTGACGGAAGGTGCCAGTGCGATGGCCCAGGGTGCCCTGATACAGACAAACGCGGCCACGGCGGAGACCAGCGCCGTATTCAGCTCGATGGCAGGACGCAGCAGGGCTTCAACCACATAACGGCGGCTCATGGTGACAACTGCTGGGAAAGTTGGGTGTCGGTGATCAACACCGGATAATGTTGCAGTTGCAGACGGCGAGCCAGCTCGGTGCCGGAGGCGGGCGATAACAATAAATCCGGCGCTGATGCCCGCAGTGACTGCAAACCCGCCCTGTCCCTGACATTCACCACCAGACCCACGGCATGCCGTTTTATCAATATGGCCGCATTCTGGCTTAACCACTGGCGTGAATCCGGATCATCCCCAATCAAAAACAGGGCACCAATTCCCGGCAGTTGCAGTGGTCTGCTTGCGACTTTTCCCGGCGTCAGTTCCGGTGTTCTGACAGGCAACACAGCGGCTTCACCTGCCATCTCGGAGGAGAAATACTGCACCGATGACACAGGGTCATCGCTTTGCTGGGCATTAATGCTTTCATAAAAAGGCGAGGCATCTTTGCCGCCTAAATCGGCAATGACGTTCAGCTCCGCATGGCTGGTATTGAGCCAGAGCATCCCGATAACGGGAAATACACTCAGCCGTTTCATAATGATGAGATCTGCCATCCTTGTTCTCCCTGCCGCAATAAGACCGGCATAACACCCTGCCCAAACCGGAACCAGTATCCTGCATCATGATTCAGGGTGATTTGCTGGTTGCGTACCCGTTCAACGGGGATACGATGATTTTTAGCCCATTGTCGCAGTGTGTCGTCATTGCCCTTGCTGTCGACCAGATAGATGTCAACCGGTTGCATCAACGCCAGAGCTTCCGCTAAACGGGCGTCACACAGCGGGCAATCGTTGATTTTGACAAACAACGCCAAACGCCCCTTGGCCTCACCGGATTTCGCCATATTGACCGGCAACACATCCGGAAATAACCGTTGCCAGGCGGCATCCACTTCCCGCTGAAAGCGCAATTCTTTTTCAGTACGGGCAAACTCCACCTTGACCCACTGCTCAGCATAACGGCGGCGGTCAGCCTCACTTTCCGCTTCAATACCCAATGCTGTCAACGGGTCAAGCCCCGGCGACTGAATCCCCCTTGGCCCATTCAATAATTGCTGATAACGCTGGTATTCCTCCGTATTCAATCCCCATTGCTCAGCCTGTGTTTTCAATGTTTGCTTCTGGCTTTCCACAACATGCGTTTGCTGCGAGGTTAAGGGTGCCAGTGTTTCTGCCCATGCCGGACTGCTGAGCACTATCCACGCCATCAGACCAATTCGGTTCAGTTTCATAAACGCCCTTCCAGCTGAGCTTGCGGGAGTTGATACCCCTGTCGCAGATGGTGACAAACCACACGCTGTACTTCATCCACCTCCAGTTGCCAGGCCGGGCCTGCCATAAGCTGCAAAGCGGTGCGCAGCCGGATGGGAGCTAACTGATAATGCACCAACGGCAGCGGCTGGCGATATAAAATGTCATTGGTTTTTTCAGGCGCACATAGCGAGTAACCCGACTGGCGCAACACGTCACGCAGGGCATCCGCCACGGTGGGATGCTGAGAAGCCGGAATATGAACTTCAATAAACTGTGAAAGCGGGTCACGCTGTGCCTCTGTCGGGTCGGTGCTGACCAGCAGATAACGTCCATAGCGGACGATTTCCCGCGTATGTTGATAAATATCAGGTAAGACGGGCTGAATATTACGTGTGATCGGCATGACTGACACCGTGTTTTCGGGAGTACGCTGAGATTGCGATGGTTTTGACGGGGCATGACAACCCGTCAGGATAATGGCCAAGACGCCAATGAATACTGTTATTTTCATTCCTGTTATTCCTGCCCGGCAATCAAAGCGCCAATGTGCAGGAAATAACAGGATTTATTCAATCAACAACTGAAACTGCCTTTTAGGAAATAAAAACGTTACCGCTTATTGTTCTAAAGATTCTGCTGAAACCGCTTTGCGCACGGTACGCTCAATCAACTGACCATATTGGTCAAAATAACGGCTCGGCCAAATTTCAGAGGGATGAACGTCGAGGTAATTTGCAATGATCCATTCCCCTTTTGGCCAGGCGCGTGACAGGGTGTTAGCGAGAGTTGAAGAGCTTAATCCGGCTTCGCGGGAGACGGCGGCGAGTGTTGTACCTCGTTTGCGTAATGCACAAATAATTTCGGCTGGGTGCCAGTCTTTCTGAGTGTGAGTCATAGTCATACCTGCTTCCCCTTCTTTTGATTATTGGTGGTAGTTCAGACAGGGTTAGCAATACCGGAGGTCAATCGATCCGGCGAGGCCGAAGCCTCCCCTGCCTGAACCACCATTGAAAGGATGATAGCAGGCACACTGGTAGAAACTACCTACCAGTGGATTGACCTTTCAGGGTTGCTAATCCCCGACTATCGGATTTTGCCGATAGCTTTTTTACTTTAACGAATTACGTTATCTAATTCAATAATCGAATGTGTAAGTTTAACAAGTAAATTAGGTGTAAAAACCAATCAATTCACAAAAATAACATTAAATATCAATCAGATAAATTTACCATATTGTCCTGATATTCAATATGAAGAAGAATAAAATATCTATTAATGGTTCATGGAGATATTCCAAACCCGGATCAAAAAAAGCTCCTGAAGGAGCTTTTTTCGAAAAATATTCTTCACACTCCGACCATCAATAAAAATGAGTAGGGGCGGGTGCTTACACAAATAGAGTTGCCTCTGGTTACAGATTATATAACATTCAATAAAATGCGTCAACGCATGCACTTTCGCCATACAAACTCAGACAAAACAACAGTATACTACACCAAATTCATAAAAAATAAGCATCGCAACACAATGACTATTGAAGCAATCACTAAATCGCTCTCCGCCTCCAGATTTGCTACCTATCAGTTACCAATCCTTGGTGGAGCATCTCCTGAACAGTGCTTAGGTATTTATCTGTGGAACAAACAACTGGCCAGTGTGTTCTTACCTGCATTACAAATCATTGAAATTTCATTACGCAATGCCATCTATCAATCCTATATTCAATATGAAGAAGAACGCATTGAACGCCAGTTTGCCAGCCATGTTTGGGAAGAGAAAAAATCCCAGATAGATCTCCGTTGGTTCGTGACTGCATTCACACAACAAAATAATCCTACCGCTTATAAAGGTATTCAAACGGCTATAAATCAACTCAATAAAGAAAAAAAACCTCACACACCTGAAAATATTATTGCCAAACTTACCTTTGGTTTCTGGGTTTCTATGGTTAGAAATGATTTTGATATCCAGAAGAACACGTATTTGGTACTGTGGCCACGTTTACGAGGTTTGGTTTTCCCAAATGCACTGAATACCCAGACAGAACGCCCATTATCCATTAATAGCATCGGTAATGAGCTAAAAGAAATTAATAAAATCCGTAACCGACTTTCTCATCATGAACCCCTATGGCGTGATAAAAAAGCCTATCAAATTGAAGATGTTATAAACAAAGTCATTGAGCACTATGAACGCTGTTTAAAAGTAATTTATTGGATAAATCCCTCTAATCTAAAACTACTGGATATCATCGAAAACAATCAGAAAATGGCAAAATTATGCAATATCCATTCGCTCTGGAAAAATAAACAGCTTCCCGGAGGAATACAGTCACTACCGATTAATCCAGAATGGGGAAAGCGCATATTTTTAGATACGTCTCATATAGGAGAGGTCATTCATGTTTCTGATAATCATATTTTAATAAAAAGCAAAAAAGATAAGGCCATATTTTTTGGAAATAAAGAAGAACTTCATGGTGATATAGGAGTATATCAAGAACATGATTTAGTAAAATATTATCCGGAATCAAGCACTGTACACTATCCAAATGCAAAAAAAATCATCAAGGTGTAAATTGCACTTCAAAGGTTGATTAATTCGGCAGCAATTTCGAAAGGAGCCAAACCTATAACTATGTGGCCTTCCACTCTTGTTAAATAAATGTAAATCTCCGCTAAATAAAAGAAAGAAATATTCATCACATTGATATATCGAAAAATAACTTATGAGTTAGTTAAAAAAACCAAAAAAATATCACATAAACTTCATCCATATAGCTATAGCGAAAATTAATTACTTAATGACAAAAATAGGCCCTGTTTTAACAGGGCAATACGTTAATGATAAAAACTCCACTCAGAACGGGATCTCCGAATCCCAGTCGGCTTCCTCTTTTTCCGGTAACGCTAAAGGTTGTAACGCACGTGTATTTTTGCTTTCCTGATTAGCGCCTTGAGACGGTAGTTGCTGCTGTGCTGGCTTATGTTCCGCCTGCTGAGCTGTTGCACTCTTCGAATCTCCACGACTTCCCAGCATCTGCATTGACCCATTCACATTCACCACCACTTCGGTTGAATAGCGATCCTGACCCTGATTATCCTGCCATTTACGCGTTTGCAGTTGCCCTTCAATGTAAACCTGAGTCCCTTTCTGCAAATATTCCTCGGCAATTTCTGCTAACTTGCCGAAGATCACCACCCGGTGCCATTCGGTTTTCTCCCGTATTTCACCGGTTTGTTTATCCCGCCAGTTATCTGAGGTGGCCATTGAAAGCATTGCCACGGTACCCCCGGCGGGTAGGTAACGGATTTCCGGATCCTGCCCCAGATAACCCACTAAAATTACTTTGTTAATCCCGCGTGAAGACATACCCATTTCCTTATCGGTTAAACTGACTGACGTTGTGTCCATTGCCCCTGTTTCAGGGCAAACTCCGCCTGTTCACGCCGGGCAAAATACTCCACTGACTCACGAGAGCAGGGAATGCCTTCATCCATCGTGCCGATATAAAACCCCGCACGGCGGCGCAAAACGATTAACGGCAGTTGTTTATGGCAATATTGCAGGGCCAGAAACCAGGGGTTACGCATGAAATTTTGGTAGGCTAAAATTGATTAAATAACAGGGCTTCCATGTAGCCATTATCCCACCCGGCTGATTTCCTTCGGGCACTCAAACTCAACTTATTGTTGGTATCCCGTTTAACGATATTGAGCGCCATTTTACGTAATTGGGCAAATATTCTTGTGGCGATCTGCTCTCTCATCCGTGAATCATCTTCCCGAAAAGTGACATCCAGCACCCAGTGTAAGCTATTTTCAATAGCCCAATGTTTCCGAATGGCTGCTAACTGAAAGGCAGGAGCGTCCTGACAACTACTTAAATAATAACGAAAATAAGAGGTGACTGTTTCAGAATATTGTTCTTGCCGTATTGTTTCTGTGACCAGAAGAGCCTGAATATCTGGCCAGGAGCCTAAGTGTTTTGTTTCTGGTGTCAGCGGTAGAACCCATCCGCGTCGTCTGACGGTACGCCCATGGCTATCTTCAAATTCATCATGGTCAGGTTTCAGATAAGGTTTTTGTGTTGCCCGTTGTTGTTGAAAATAGTTAACCGCTTCCGAAAAGGTTTTTCCCTGATTGCCTTTAAGGGACAAAATATAATCGGCTCCGCTCTCGCGTAATTGCTGGGCAATCGTGCGTTGACAGCCCATCGCATCAAGCGTCACGAGATGGCCTTTCAAGGAAAGCATCGATAATAATGTGGGGATGGCCTTAATTTCGTTTGATTTTCCGTCTACAGCACACTGACATAAGCTAAGCCCTTTCTCAACGGAGAATGCACTTACCACATGTAATGGGCTTTGTTCAATTTTCTTGTCAAACGAATGGCGTAAACTTTTACCATCAATCGCAATGATCGCCCGCTTTTCTGAAGAAACATCATGAGAAACCCACTGATAAAAATGGCGTTCAAAGAGGCGGGGATTTAATAAACTGAAACAGCGCCGGAAAGTATCATGTGACGGAATACCGCCTTTGAGCGGAAGAAATGAACCCAGCCAATCCTTTTTTAGTTGACCATACTGTTCAATATCGGTCCAGGCGTTAGCGCCGGCAATGACAGCACATACCGCAATCACTAAGATATCAATAAAACGGTGCCTGATCTTTCCCTGACAACGCGGGTCTGGAAAATCAGAAAAGACATCCACTAATTTTTTCATCTGCATTCCCTCTAAAAATGAGGGAATTATCCACTAAATATTTTCATGCGTAACCCCTGGGCCAGAAACCCAATCGGTGCAGCATTCATCACGATATCCTTTTATTTTTGGTCATTAATAAAGAGCTGCCCTGAACGTTCAGGGCAGCTCAGCGGAATATCAGAAAGAGTTCTCTGCATATTCTTTTTGCGTGATGCCGTTATGAGGCGGCATCGAGTCGGATTGTTCGGCCTGATACACTTTCTCCTGACCGATTTTAATCCAGTCGACCTTGATCAGACGGGCTTTCAGGCTGACGCGCTGTTCACCGGCATGATCTCCGCGTTTCAGGGTAAAAATATCGGTTGAGGGATTACTTAACGTGAAGCCTAACAACACTTTTTTGTCCTCGTCTACGGATTTCTGGCAACGACCGATCAGACTGGTCGCTTCCTTGCCGACCACGGTGATATCAAAACGCACATAAACCGGGTTATCACTTGGCCCGTTCAGCGCATTGATCACACAGCTCAGGAACGTCCCGCTGGCAGTGCTGACATGGCGGATGTTATTCAGATAGCCCAGTCCTTTAATATTCAGGTTGAAATAGTCATTTTTGGTTAAGGCTGTGGTGTTCTCAGACATGCGATGTTCTCCACGGAGGTAAAAAAATAAGGGGTGACGGAGAAAATCCGGTTCCCTGACGGGAATGATTTTTCCCGTCGGGCGTCAGACGACGACACAATGGATTTCAGGTTGCATCGCGGCGGCAAGGGAATGAAAAATTCGTCGGGAACGAATTTGCCCAGCCAAAGGCTGACCTCCGGTGAAAGGCAGGAGCCTTTCATAATCCCCGGGAGCATAGATAACTATGTGACCGGGGTGAGCGAGCGCAGCCAACAAAGAGGCAGTTTGAAAGACAAAGTGTATAGACGTTACTGACGTACTCATAAAGAATAAAAAACCTTCACTGCCACTGGACTGACAATATCTGCTTTCAAAGGTGGGCAGATGTACCGCAATCATGCGCTCCCTTTCAGGCTACGGGAGTTTTCGGCTAAAACAGCATGATTTTTAAAGCACCAGTCCGTGCGGTCAATCCTTAATCCCATTTTCAGTCCGGCGAATTTCCCCGCCGGTTTTTTCGCGAGCCGGTCACCGCATTAGCGTTCAGCATCCCTTTGCATGCCGGATAGCGAGTGCAGCCCCAGAACGGGGTTGTTTTTCCCGCCCGTTTTTGCATCGGGCCGCCACAGCGCGGGCACGCCGGGGTTTTCGGCAGGGTAAACCGGATCGGCTGTGTTTTGCCCTTTTCCACTAAATGCGCCAGCCATTGCGCCTGTTTCTGCATAAAGTCATCCAGTGTGGCCCGGCCCCGGGCAATGTCGTCCAGTGACTGTTCCCAGAGTGCCGTCATCCCCGGATGGGTCAGGACGTCCGGCAGCCCGGCAATCAGCTCCTGCGCCAGCTGCGTTGCATGCAGGTTTTTCTTTTTTCGCGCCAGCAGCTGACGTTTAAACAGGGCTTCAATGATACCTGCCCGGGTGGCCTCCGTGCCCAGCCCGGCATTTTCCCGCAGCACTTTTTTAAGCTGCGGATCGTGGATAAACGCAGCGGCATTTTTCATGGCTGCAATCAGTGTACCTTCGGTAAAAGGCGCAGGCGGCCGGGTTTGCCGGGGCTGTATTTCCGCACGGATCACCGGGCAGGTTTCCGCTTTTTTCAGTACCGGCAGGGCGGTATTGCCATCCTGATCCTGTGCCTGTTTTTCATCGGCAAACAGTGCCTTCCAGCCCGTCACCACACTGACCCGCCCTTTCGCCTGAAATACCTGCCCGCCGATAGTGAATGTCACATCAGTCACATCCGTTTCCTGCGCGGGCAGAAACTGCGCCAGATAATACTGGCGGATCAACTGATAGACCTTTAATTCATCCGCGGTCAGTTTCGTCATATCAAAGGGATGGCGGGTCGGAATAATGGCATGGTGCGCCGTGATTTGGCTGTCATTCCAGACTCGGGAGAGAGTGCTGGCATCCAGCTGGCTGATAATGGCGTTCATCGCAGGATCGGTACGGGTCAGCGCAGTGAACACGGCCGGAATGCCCTCCCGCATCGAGACAGGCAGGTAACCGCAATCTGTGCGCGGATAGGTGGTCGCTTTATGGGTTTCATACAACGACTGGGCAATCGTCAGCACCTGACCAGCCCCCATTCCCCACTGACGGGAGGCCACCTGCTGGAGCGTCCCCAAATCAAAACAGAGCGGCGGCGGGGTTTTCTCCCGTTTCTGCGTGAGTTCAGTCACCACAGCATCTTGTGCCTGCTGACAGCACTGAACCACACTCTGAGCGATATCTTCCTTAATACAGCGTTTTTCTTCATCGCAGTCGTCGGGCGCAGGCAGCCATTTAACCCGAAAGCCAATGTCATTTTTTTGCAATGCGGCAATCACCTGCCAGTAGGGTTTTGGCTCAAACCGGGCAATATCGTTGTCGCGGTTCACGACCAGTGCCAGTGTCGGCGTCTGTACCCGCCCGATGGACAGCACCTCACCAAATCCCTGTGCCTGCGCTTTCAGGGTATACAGGCGGGTCAGATTGATCCCCATCAGCCAGTCAGCCCGTGCCCGCCCCAGTCCGGCCTGCCAGAGTGGTTCGGTTTGCTCCCCCGGTAATATTGCGGCCAGTGCCTGCCGGATACTGGTTTCATCCAGCGCGGACAGCCACAGCCGCCTGACGGGACCGGTAAAACAGCAGAACTCCAGCAGTTCCCGGGCAATCACTTCCCCTTCACGGTCAGCATCGGTGGCGATAATCACTTCGTCGGCCTGTTTCAGTAATTGTCTGATCACCGCAAACTGATCGGCGGTCTCTTTCTTCACCGTCCACTGCCATTGTGCAGGCAGCACCGGCAGGGGTTCCATGCGCCACGGCGGGCCGAATTGTTCGCCATAGTGCTCGGGTGCAGCCATTTCCAGCAAATGCCCGATAGCCCAGGTGACAGTAATACTGCCGCCAAAAAGATAGCCCTGTCCGCGCTGCTTCACGCCCAGCACCCGGGCGATATCTCTGGCCTGAGAGGGCTTTTCACATAAATACAGTGGCATATCACCCCCTCCCCGCATCCTGAGCCACCGTGCGCAGGGGCGGTGAAAAATCAGAACGCAGCCGGCCCGACAGAATATCGGGATCCGGTTCGCCCAGCCATTTAATGGCTTCAAGACCTGCCGGCGTTTTTTCCTCAATATCTGCGCGGGTCACCTTCAGGGGACGATAAGAGCGCACCAGGCCATAAATCTGGCGGATCACCCGGCTGCCGTTATGCAGCAACGTATCCCGCTCTGAACGGGAAATAAAACCGTAATGAAAGGCCTGAAAGGTTTTCATCGCCAGCTGGTCGAAACCTACCAGCAGCCAGACACAGCGGTAACCCAGCGGAGAATGACTGTAGACGCCGATATTCAGCGGTTCGACGGAAGAGACGGAGGATAACGTAATCTGTGCCGGCAGGGCATTCAGGATCTCCTGCAAGGTGGCAATACTCTGCTGAAGACTGGCCGACGCCGTCACCAGTGCCTGTTCCAGTTTAATCAGCCAGCTGTCGGCATACGGGTTATCGGCAGCGGCATCCACACTGATGGTGCCGGCGCGTTTAATCACCTGCGGCATGCCGATAATGTCCGGGTATTGACGACGGCCGGTAACGTCTTCTTTTTTACGTCCTTCCCAGAGGCGGATCGCGTAGTGGGTGTGCAGTTCAATGGTTAATGCGGATTTCAGTGCACCGACACGACGGGGTGGCGACGGTGCGGTTTTTTCATCAGGTTCAGACATAAAGAGCAACTCCTGTTTGGTCGGTTTATGTCTGTGGGACTATCAGGGGAAAGACGTCTGCGACTCAATGGATAATCAGTTATGGAAAAAGGAAAAAACGATCCCTTTTCGGGATCGTAGAAAAGATTATTTTTTATCGTCTTTGTTACCCGGCTAATAAAGTACAATTTTTAGCCGCCTGTGCCCCGGGCACACCCGTATGATTTTTAACCACTGCTATCTCAGCCAATATGATAGATTTTCAGATTTGCCTGCCTCAAGCAAGGCAGTACAATTTTTAGCCGTCTGTGCCCCGGGCACACCCGTATGATTTTTAACCACTGCTATCTCAGGCAATACGGTAGATTTTCAGACTTGCCTGCCTTAAACAAGACAGTACAATTTTTAGCCGCCTGTGCCCCGGGCACACCAGTATGATTTTTAACCATGGCTATCTCAGGCAATACGGTAGATTTTCAGACTTGCCTGCCTCAAACAAGGCAGTACAATTTTTAGTCGCCTGTGCCCCGGGCACACCCGTATAATTTTTAATCACGGATATCTCAGACAATACGGTAGATTTTCAGACTTGCCTGCCTCAAACAAGGCAGCACAATTTTTAGTCGCCTGTGCCCCGGGCACACCCGTATAATTTTTAATCATTGCTGTTCCGGGCAACACAACCCGGTTTTACCCCCTGTCATCACTGTGATATTTTGCCTGCGCCAGCCGCTGACGAATGTCTTTCACCACACTGCGGACATGGGCTTGTGAAGAGGGGGGAACAGAACGCGCCGTTTCCCGTGTGAATTCAACGGGTTTCTTCGCAGCCGCTGTCGTCGTGACAGCCGGTTCGGCCTGCACATACAGTTTTCCCTCCCGTGCCCGTTTCATCATCGCCAGCAGCCAGCCGACCGGATTACCGATTTTGCCTGCCTGTAACGCCTTATCCAGACAAATCAACACAGTCTGCGCCTGTTCAGCAGGCAGTGCCTGCAACTGGCTGTTCAGCATCCCCCCATCTTCCGGCTCCAGTTGCCTGCATAACGTTTCCGGCAGAAAAATAGCGGACGGGGGATCGACGTATGTTTTTTTATTCACACTCTGTGTGAAAGAACGTACATAACGGTTCGGTTTAGTTGTTTGACGATAAACCGTTGATTTCATGCTGAGTTCGGTTTCCGAATCCAGCTTATTCTGCCCTTTTAACTGACCGGATTCGGTTTCCGAACCCGGTTTCATTTCCCTGAGTTCGGTTTGCTGTTTTCCCTGTTGAAGCGCCTGCCTCATAACCTTTTGCTGTGGCGTCTGCACCGCATTCAGCCGCGCTTCCAGCAAACGGATATGACTGTGACGATGACGCATCAGTGGATCTTCTTTAATGTCAGTCAGTACCTCCCGTGCCGTCTGGCTGATAGTGCGGTTTTTGCTGCGACAGGCTTCTGCCACGGTATCCAGCCAGTGAGGATCGAGAATTTCGGCATCACGGCAGGTCAGCGGTTCATCGTGTTGCGCATAGATATTGCCCCGCACCCGCCCGTGCTCATCGCGGATACGCTTGCATAAACTCAGCCAGCCGGTTATTCGCAGCATCAGTAATACCCGGCTGACGGTTTCACGGGAGGCTTTGCCTTTATAGGGTGAGGCCAGCAGCACCTGCAATTCATCGTAGCTGGGGAAAACCGCCCCTTCATTTTGTTGCGCATACAAACGGATCATCATCCAGCCCGTTTTATCCAGCGGTGACAGACGATCATCCAGTAACAGGCGACGGGGATAGGCATCCTGAATATTCCCCATAAACAGCAGACCACTGCGCAGCTGTGAAACGTCATCGCCGTTACGTTGTTCCAGACGGCTTTTCATTTTGGCCATGGTGTGGGCAATTAAACTGTCTGCTGACAGGGTTATCATGATCCCTTCTCTCCGGTGTTAATCTGTGAAAATAATGTCAGGGCTGCACCCTGTGGCGTTGCACAAGGCGCAGAATGACACGACTTCAGTCACATTTACGATTTACGAATTTCATTGTTGTAGCGTTCGTGGTGCATCAGCTCCCACGATTGCCCGCTGTCACGGCTTAACAGCCGCCAGAACAGCCCCACGTTAATTTTCAGATACCCGGTGCCTTTTTCCTTCAGCCGGACGTAATTACGCTGACCCCGCCGGTAACATTTCACCTGATATTGCGCCTTACGGCGAAAGGACAGCGGTGCCGTTACCGGCACATGCAGGCCGGGCATGATTTCGGTTAATTTTCCTGACATCGTTTCCTGTATGACTTGTTTTATCCCTGTTTTTTCACAGAGACCGATCCGGATGCACCCTGTTGCTGCCATTCTTTGACGGCATTCCAGACGGACGTCAGCGAAATATCATGATGCTCCGCCATGTCCATCATGATATCCAGCCCTTCGGCACTGTCCGCATCCCTCATCTTTGCCGCCTGCCAGCGCTGCCACAGGTCACTGTTTTCCACTTCCGTCAGCACTGAAACCCGCCCCGACTTCACGGCAATACCGGCAATACGCCGGCGCGCCGCTACCTCCAGACTGGACAGGCCAAAAAAATAGTGCATCAGGTCAATCGATCCGCTGAGTTCCAGTGCCCGGTCAATGCGTTGTATCCGCTGCTGTTCGATACGCGCCTGATGTAGGATGCGGGCCAGATTGGCGTGATGAATCTGTACACTCAGCACCGATACCGGGCTGTTGCCCAGATAATGCAAATCCTCAATCGTCAGGCTCTGTAACATCAGCATCTCCGAGGGGGCCAGCCCCAGTGCTTCGCAACGGCGGATATAGCCGTTCTTCAAATCCATCACCAACTGCAACAACAGGCTGTTGGTCGCTTGCGATAAATGATTCATACACTTCCTCCATTATCAGGCCGGTCAAAACACAATGAATGAACAACACACTGAAAAGCAGGCACCCCGGACCGGCATCGCTACATCGTCAACATCTCCGGTGTAATTTCGCGCTGAAGTTCACGCAGGCGGCGGATAATTCGCAGCAGCCGCAGAAACTTCACGGTCTGGCTGTCATCCAGTAATGGCACCGCCTCCCGTCCGGCGGTGCCGAGCAGAACGGCAGTCAGCGTCAGTTCATGACGGTCAGTCGAGATTTCCCCGGTCAGGGAGTGCAATAAACACGAAAAAGGATGAACATCCGGCCCGTCAATCAGGCAAAATCCCGCCGACCGCTCATCCGATACCGGCAGCAAATCACGGTCACAGCCCATCACTTCGGCCAGTTCAAACGCCAGGCGAAACGCCATATTTTGCAGATGCTCGATATCGTCCTGCATCGGGGAAATGTGCCAGACTGAACTGACCGGCTCCAGCCCGGTCCGGGCAAAGTGGAGATCGTCAGCTTCAGGCTCAGACAGCGCCGGTTCAGGCGGACTATCCGGCTGATAAGGCGGGATCACCGGAGTGTTTCGGGAAGACGGAGCAGGCACGGGTGTCTTATCGACCGGAGCACATGTTGTCTCCGGTGCCTGCACCGCATCCGTGACGGGTTGAGACATTAGGCGCGGGTTCAATTCCCTGTCTGGCGCCCGAACCCGATCCGCTTTAGGCGTTGGCTTTTCCGGCACTGGCACAGCGTCAACCTGGGTGGCCTGTTCGCCAAAGAGCTGCCGGCGGTTATTTTCCTTCGGATCGAGTTCCAGTACCCAGCGGTCATAATTCAGCTGCGTATGCGGCAGTACCTGCAATAAATCACCGATCAGTTCATCAAGGAACATCTCCGGTGCCCAGTCTTCCAGTGCATCAAATTTGCGGCAACAGGTACCAAAGACTTCATCAAAGGTGACGGCAGGTTCCGGGTTTATACTGAAGATATATTGCTGCCAGACAGCCTCGGCATTCTGACGCAGCACCAATAAAGGACGTATCTGGGGGGTTCCCAGCCCGGATGCCAGCAAATTAGGTATCCACGGATACAGGTATTGCACGGTATCTTCCATCCGGCTGATATGGCTGGCACTGACGGGAAAACCGGCCGCATTCAGCTGCGCGGACAATTCACGCAAGGTGATTCTTTTTTGCTTTTGCTCTTCGTAAATGGCTCTGGCCTTGCTGATCCCTAATGCTTTTTCAATAAAACTGAGTTCACCGCGCAGTTCATTTTCCGCCAGATGCCCGATGACACACTGCAATCTGCCCGGCCACGGTTTAAACAGGCAGTGAACACGGTAAAAACGCTCATCGCCGGTTTCCTGCCACAATTCAGACAGAACCTGATAACGGGTGTTACCGCCATCACTGAAGATATAAACATCATCACCTTCCGGATCGCGGGTGACCTTCGGCACCGTATCCAGCCCGCGCGCTTTGATGGAGGCTTTGATATCGTCGTAACGCGGATTCCGACTGGTGCGGGGGTTATCCGGATTGGGGCGGAGTTGGTCCAGTGTCAGTACCATCGGCATTTCCGACACAGGGGGTTGTTCACTGAGTGTCGCCGCGGCCTGGCGCCCTTGTTGTAACAGGGCATTGCCCATATTAAGATGTTGCCGTGCCATCATTTACCCCCCGTAACCATCACGGTCTGCTGATAAGTCCGAAAACCGCGTATATTGGCCGTCAAATCCCACACGAACCACGCCCGTCGGACCTTGACGCTGCTTACCAATAATGATTTCAGCGATACCCGTATCGGGTGTGTCCGGGTGATAAACTTCATCGCGGTAAAGGTGCAATATCAGGTCGGCATCCTGCTCCAGTGAACCGGAATCACGCAGGTCACCATTGTTAGGACGTTTATCGGAACGGTTTTCGACCTGCCGGTTAAGCTGGGACAGCGCCAGTACCGGGCAGCCCAGTTCTTTGCCTAACGCTTTCAGGTTACGGGAGATATCGGCAATTTCCTGTGTCCGGTTTTCCTGTCCGGGCGCGCACATCAGCTGGAGGTAGTCAACCATAATCAGGGCGGGTTTACCGTATTTGCGGGTATAGCGGCGGGCACGGGCACGTAATAATGCGGGCGTCTGGTGACTGCAATCATCAATCACCAGACGATGATCCCAGCGGGCAAACTGATCCAGGCTCTGGCTGATGCGCCCCCACTGCTCATCATCCAGCATCCCGCTACGCAGGGCACTCAGAGAAACCCCGCCTTCCATAGCAGTGAGACGCAGCATCAGTTGTGCCGCTGGCATTTCCAGACTGAAAATCTGTACCACCGCATCATCCCGGTGTCGCAGGGCACCAAGACAAAACGCCAGCCCCAGTGCGGTTTTTCCCATCGAAGGGCGGGCAGCCAGCAAAATGAGATCACCGGCCTGCAAGCCGCAGGTTTTTTCATCAAGATCCTGAAATCCGGTCGGTGTGCCGGTTATTCCCTGTGAGCCTTGTATTCGTTCCAGATGGGCAATCAGGCTGTCTGCGCCCTGCAACAGGGTCATTTCCTGATGTTGGCGGGTCGAACCTTTTTCAGCCAGATTAAACAACTGACTTTCTGCCTGCTCTATCAGGGCATCAGACTGAATATTCGGCTGAAAAACGTCAGCACTGAGGGATTTTCCCAGTGCCAGTAACTGACGTAACCGGCTTTTTTCCGCCACAATACGGGCATACTCCTCAATATTGGCGGCGCTCGGCGTGTTTTGGCATACTTCCGCTACATAAGCAAAACCGCATGCCCGATCAATTTGCCCGCGCTGGGTCAGCATATCGGTCAGGGTAATCAGGTCGAACGGACAGTTTTTTTCGCTCAGTTCAGCGATGGCCTGAAATATTATCCGGTGTGCCGGGAAATAAAAATCGTCGGCAGCCAATAGCTGGACAACGCTATCCCAACGCTCATTCTCCAGTATCAGCCCCCCCAACACCCCCACTTCAGCATACGCATAGCTGGGCGCCTCTTCACTGATGATCTGTAAATGTTCATGCGGCAGATTCATCGGCGACCTCCCTGCTGATCGCATTCAGGGCAGCGATTAAACGCTGTTGCAGATGAGGCGCAGAGACCCAGAACAGCACCTCTTCACGGGTCAGATACTGCGGCGGGTCATTTTCCCAGCCACATTCCAGCAACGCCAAATCCGGAGAGGCATCGGGGCGCATGGCCTGCCTGCGCAGCTCCGCTTCATTGCGGGGATAAAAGTGTTCGACCTCGTCCGGAGACACGTCGAGAACAGCCGGCAACAGAACCTGAAGTTTCGCCTGCGCGGTTTCACGATCCGGCGCATCCACAAACACAAACCACTCATCATCACTGAACAGCAATTCAACACGCTCATAACGAAAACAAACCGCCCGCCAGATAACATTCATTGCGCGTCTCCCGTCGGTTGCGCAGTCAATACCGCGTCGAATTTTTCCGCCCATAAGGGCACCAGCTCACAGGCAAGGCGGTGCATGGTTTGCGCGGCAGCCGGGCTTTTTCGGGTGGTTTTATACTCAAGGCGATGAACGGGCTGGGCACGGACATGCCCCAGTTTGTAGATATCCAGCAGATCTATCCGGGTTTCCAGCAACTGATAAACCTGCCTGCCGCCCAGTGCGGAAGCGTCATAGCGTTGATTATTGATAATGTCGGCCAGTTCACTCAGCGTATCCCGGTCGAGATTCGTTCCTTCAATCCCGTTGACCAGTATCTGGATAGCCGGCAGGCGGATACCGTAGTTTTCAAAAGGCCGGAGCCGGGTCAGCATCCGCAGGGTGCCGCGCAGGAACTCGCGGACGTCGGGTAAAATAGGCTTGATAACCCCCAGAACGCCCTGCGTGGCAGCCAGTACAACCAGCTCACTCATCACGCCTGTCGCCCCTTTGGAATCAATGAAAATAATATCGTACTGGCTGAAGAGGGGATGTTGCAGGACATTGCGCAGACGCAAACGCCCGTCGGGCGCGTGCAGCATCGCCGTTGGCAGGAGTTCATCCGGATCGTTGGAGATCAGAATATCGAGGTTTTTGATAACCGAATGGGAAATGATCTGCTCAGACTGGTTCAGATCCACCGTTT
Organism: Xenorhabdus sp. XBWT; assembly: GCF_059072735.1. Lineage (NCBI taxonomy): Bacteria > Pseudomonadati > Pseudomonadota > Gammaproteobacteria > Enterobacterales > Morganellaceae > Xenorhabdus > Xenorhabdus sp. XBWT. Next base: position 3,538,281 of record NZ_CM180990.1, on the reverse strand, counting down.
GCATCAGCAACTCATACAGTCCGGCGGGCGCTTCATAGCTCAGGGGAAAAATACTGCTGGACGTGGGTTGCGAGTAATCCGCATCAATCAGGAGAACGCGTAAACCGGCATCGGCAAAAAAGCCGGCCAGATTGGCGGCGTGAGTCGATTTACCTTCGCCCCCTTTGGGGGAAATTATGGGAAGAATTATCATGTTGCATACTCAGTCAGTTAAGTATGCAGGCTAAAAAAAATTACGTTTTATTTTTCATCAGTCTGGCAGGGGATTGAAAATCCCCGTGTCCTTGGTTCGATTCCGAGTCCGGGCACCACTTCAACTTCCAGTGAAGTCCAGCCCAGTCAAACATTTCATACTAAATCCAGTAAAATCAATACCAATTCTTATTTTTACGTCCAGTTTCATCTGTTGCAATCAAGATGCAGCGAAGGGCATAATTCGGGGCACTTACCGTTCGATTATGAGAATGCCCTTAACAATGAAACTTAATGCACGACAAATCGAAACTGCAAAACCCAAAGAAAAAACCTACAAACTCGCCGATGGCGGCGGTCTCTATTTAGAAGTCTCGTCACGCGGCTCGAAATACTGGCGAATGAAGTATTACCGCCCGGCCGATAAAAAAGAAGACCGCCTGGCGTTTGGTGTTTATCCGGCCGTGTCTTTAGCTGATGCACGGGCTAAACGCGATGAAGCCAAAAAGCTGATGGCGCAGGGTCTCGATCCCAAGGCTGAAAAAAGAGGGGCTCCTTCGCCTGCCAAAGTGAACACCTTTGAACAGGTCGCCCGTGCATGGCACGCCAGCAACAAACGCTGGAGCGACAGCCACCGCCAGAAAGTATTGCGCAGCCTTGAACAGTATATTTTCCCCCCTATTGGTGCCCGTGATATCACTACATTACGTACCAGCCAGCTTTTAGCACCGGCTAAAGCCATTGATGAGCAGGGCAAGCACAATATCGCACAGCGGCTGCGCCAGCGTATCACCGCAATCATGCGTTATGCCGTTCAGAACGATATTCTGGCATCCAACCCGGCTAACGATATGGCCGGAGCACTCACCACCACAAAATCCCGCCATCACCCTGCCCTGCCTCATGAATCCTTGCCTGATTTTCTGAACCGCTTATCGGCTTATCGCGGGCGCTTGCTGACTAAAATCGCGGTAGAGCTGGCATTGCTGACGTTTGTCCGTTCCAGTGAGCTGCGGTTTGCCCGCTGGCAGGAAATCGACTTTGAAAATGCCGTATGGAAAATTCCCGCCACACGCCAACCCATTAAAGGCGTTCGCTTTTCTGAACGCGGTATGAAAATGAAAACCGATCATATCGTGCCACTGAGTCATCAGGCGGTTTCACTGTTCACAACCCTGCACACACTCAGTGGCAATTGTGACGTGATATTCCCCAGCGATCATAACTCCGCGAAAGTCATGAGTGAAAACACCGTCAATAAGGCATTACGGGCGATGGGCTACGATACCCAGACCGACGTCTGCGGACACGGGTTCCGCACAATGGCGCGTGGGGCAATGGGTGAATCCGGCCTGTGGAGTGATGACGCGATCGAGCGCCAGTTAAGCCATATCGAACGAAACAACGTTAGAGCGGCGTATATTCACACCTCCAAATATCTGGACGAACGGCGGCTGATGGTGCAATGGTGGGCGGATTATCTGAATGCGAACAGGGAAAAGCCAATCACACCGTATGACTTTGCCAAACCGTTGCGCGACAGCAAAAACTGATAGTGCATTATTTAACCCATTAATTCTCATTGTAAGATAAACAATTAACGCTGTTCATTTAAGGGGGCTTTTTCAATAATTCGCCTGTCATCCAATAACGTCCACGACGAGCGCTCAGGGACTCGGTAACAGGAGAATGAATATGGCAGTGACAGCATTGAAGGAAAATCTTATCCGTTTGCCGGAAGTTCAGCGCCGAACGGGTTACAGCAAGGCGTGGATCTACAAATTAATTAGCGAGGGGAAATTCCCGAAGCAGGTTAAAATCGGCCCTCGCTCCATCGCGTTTATTGAATCAGAAATAGATAACTGGATTGCCCAACGCATCGCGGGATCACGCGCGGCATAAGGTATACAAAAGAATATGACATAAGAAACCTGACATATACACAATGGATTTCGAGTTGCATCGCGGCGGCAAGGGAATGAATCCGGGAACATAGATCACTATGTGACCGGGGTGAATGAGCGCAGCCAACAAAGAGGCAGCTTGAAAGACGAAGTGTATAAAAACACAACGCCCCAGTGTGCTGCTACACATCTGAGGCGTCTGACCAACAACCGTTAATTGAGGTAAAAACGATGGCTGAGACACAGCATACCCAAACTCGCCCTGAATTTACAGTTCAAAAAAAATCCGCTCATCAAAAAACGCGCGATCTGATCCAAACCGTGAAAACATCAGCCATGTATTCATGGGCAAATCTGCTACCCGCCTGTGGTATTGAAGTTCCGGCCAAGGGTAAACATGGCGCCTGCCCTGTCTGCGGCGGTACCGACCGTTTCCACTTCATTGACGATCACCATCATGGCAACTGGCATTGCCGCCAGTGTGATATCCCAAACTACGGTGATGGGCTGGATTTGGTGGCAAGAACCCAAAAGATTTCGATTACTGAGGCGGCGAAAATCATTGCGGGTGCGTTGGCATTGCCTTTGCCCGAACCCAAGCCAGCCAAAGAAAACCTTTACCCAATACAGCCGATTGCTGACAGAGTGGCGGTACTGATGGCGCAAACTGTTGCCGGGCAATCGCCCTATCTGGCCGCAAAGGGGCTGCATTATCCTAATCAGCGGTTATTGCCTGATAATTCAACTGTGTTGCGACTCGCAACACTGGAAAATATAGTCACAGGCGCGCAGATCATCAAACCGAATGGCGAGAAAAAACTCCTCACCGGCAGCCAGAAAAAAGGTGCGTTTATTCCTTTATCAACGCTGTAAGAGAACCCTGATACCGTCATCATTACCGAAGGTTACGCCACGGCACTCACGGTTAACCAGCTATACGAAGGTGTTGTTCTGGCCGCGCTGGATGCGGGCAATTTGCTCTCTGTTGCCCAATCAATCAGAGAACGCTGGCCGGACACGAAAATCATTATTGCCGCCGATAATGACTGGCATCACCCCGGCGAACTGGATAAACACGGTAAACCGAAAGTGAATACCGGCAAAATCTCGGCAGAAAAAACGGCTCTTGCAGTGAATGGTTGGATCACGTTACCGCCAACAGAGCATAAAGCCGATTGGGACGACTACCGCCAACAACACGGTGTAGAAATGGCAAAGCTGGCGTTTGCTCAGGGGCTTTATCAACCGGCACCCATAACGAAAAAAGCTGCGATTCAGCCCAATGATACCGAATCGTCAAAACTAACATTATGTCAGATGGGCGCCAGTCAGCGCGGAGAAGTGTTACTGGCACGTTATGACGGTAATTTGGCACTGGATGGCGCTTCGGAAACCGTTCATCACTATGATGGTATTGTCTGGTGTCCGGTCAGTAACCGCGATTTACAGCGGGAAATGGTGGCGGCTTTTATGGAAGAAAAAATGCCGTACTCACCGCACGGTATCAGCGCTGCTGTGGATGCACTGAAATTACAGCTTCCCATGATGAACTCGCCAGAGCGCCATTTAATCGGGTTCCGTAATGGCGTGTTTGACCTGAAAATCGGTCAGTTCCGGCCTCATCACAAACATGACTGGCTGCTGCTTGCTAACGACGTTGAATTCAACTCCCCCGTTTCGGGAGAAACCCTGCATAGCCATGCGCCTCAGTTCTGGAGCTGGCTTAATCGGGCAACTGCCCACTGTGAAAATAAAGCAGAAAGAGTGCTGGCCGCTCTGTTTATGGTGCTGGCGAACCGTTACGACTGGCAGTTATTTCTGGAAGTCACCGGTGCCGGAGGAAGTGGCAAAAGCATTTTTGCTGAAATCTGCACGATGCTGGCAGGCAAAGGCAATACCGTTTCTGCCAGTATGGCCGCACTGGGAAACCCACGGGAGCGGGCGCTGATTGTCGGGTATTCGCTGATTATCCTGCCCGACCAGACCCGCTATGTGGGAGATGGCTCCGGTATCAAGGCCATTACAGGCGGGGATGAAGTCGCTATTGACCCAAAGCATAAACAGCCCTATTCAACTCGTATTCCGGCTGTGGTGCTGGCGGTGAACAATAACGCCATGAGTTTCAGTGATCGCAGTGGCGGGGTGTCTCGGCGTCGGGTGATTTTCAATTTCTCCGAAGTCGTGCCGGAAAACGAACGCGATCCGCTTCTGCGGGACAAAATCGCGGCAGAACTGCCAGTCATTATCCGGCAACTGCTTCATCGGTTTGCAGATCCACAAACTGCAAGGCGCTTACTGGCGGAACAACAAAAATCCGAAGAGGCTTTGGATATCAAACGCGGTACAGATCCACTGGTTGATTTTTGCGGTTATCTGGTGGCTTCTCATGAAGCTGATGGTTTGTTAATCGGCAATGCGGAAATCGTGCCATTTAATCCCCGTAAATACCTCTATCACGCCTACCTTGCCTATATGAAAGGCAACAACCTGAACAAACCGGTTTCCGTGACCCGATTCGGTATGGATATGCCCGGCGCACTGGCTGAATACAACCAGCATTACCTGCGCAAGAAAAGCAAACAGGGCATTCGCAGCAATCTGGATCTGAATATCGACACTGCCATCGAATGGCTGCCGAAACTGACAAGGGATAACCTGCCAGAAGAATAGTTTTTTTCACACCGATAAAGATTTCCTAAAAAATAGTAAAAAGTGTTCACCACTGTTCACTCTGCAATTTAAACTATATATATCAACATATTGCAGAGTGAACAGTTATTTTTAAACTGTTCACAAGTCTTCACCTCTGTTCACCTTTTTATGATTTATAGGTGAAGGGGTGAGTGAAGAGTGGTGATGAGTTTAATTTCAAGTCATCATCCTTTAACAATATGAATTTAAATAAAAATATTTACAGGTGAACAGTTTTATTCCTAATTCTTTAATAGGGAGGGGTTAATGAAAATAGTTTTTCTGGCGGATGTTTTTCAGCTCTCCAATTTACCGGGTTAATTCATTAGCCCGGTAAATTGGAGAAGACAAGCGTAGCGCGTTAGCGAAGTTTTAATCTGCTGTGTTATATGAATATTAACTTATTTATTTAATTAATTAGTTTTATTATTTCAAAAAGTTAAAAACACCGACTTTAGTCCATCAGCTTTAGCTGCGATACTGCACTACATAAGAAGATCAATATCAATATAGACTATAGTTACAGCAGCCACACCACAAGCAGAAGAATCGTTTACTTTCTGTCAAGAAACTGGGCGCTATGCTTTTATCTTGCAAACGGGGTACGTTCATATAGTGACCATAGAAATCCATTTAGTATAGTCGTATTCTGAATATATAATTGTTAATTAATTTAGTAATTATTTTTATTAAAAGCCTTTTTTTTGTTACATACATCACAGTTAATTAACATTTGTTAATTTACCTTATTTATACATGTAGCACTTAAGGTTATTTTCAATGGAAGAGATAGAAAGAAATGGTAATGACGTGGCAATCGTGGGTTTTGCTATCAATGTACCAGGAGCAAACGATATAGCCTCTTTTTGGCAGCTCATTACGGATAAAGAAGAGCCTATAACAGTATTAACGGATGACAAACTAAAGGGAGCAAATATACCGGATGCGCAGATTAAGGATAATAATTACGTAAAAAAAGCTTTTGTGGTGCCGGACATTGATAAATTTGATGCCCCGTTTTTTTCAATGACCACGAGGGAGGCGGAAATCCTCGATCCGCAGCAGCGTTTATTTTTGGAGCTGTGCTGGAAAGGGATGGAACACGCAGGCTATACACCGGCTAAATATGACGGACGTATTGGCGCTTTTGCTGGTGTATTTTCCAGCTCTTATTTGATGAATATTTACAGTAACCCCGCATTAATGGCATCCGTTGGGGAGATGGCAGTCCGGCACGGTAATGAAAAGGATTATCTGGCAACTCGGCTGGCCTATAAGCTTAATCTGACCGGACCTTGTTTATCCATTCAAACGTCTTGTTCTTCTTCCCTGGTTTCTGTGCATGTCGCTGCCCAGTCGCTGATTATGGGCGAGACAGATATAGCTATTGCCGGAGGTGTTTCCGTTCTGGCAGAGCAAAATGTCGGGTATCTATATCAGGAAGGCGGTTTAACAGCGAAAGACGGACATTGCCGGCCTTTTGATGCAGATACCAAAGGCACCGTTTTTGGTAATGGGTTGGGTGTGGTGATTCTCAAGAGGCTGGAAGATGCGATTGCGGACAACGACACCATCTATTCGGTGATTCTGGGAAGCGCTATTAACAATGACGGCGCAGATAAAATCGGATTTACAGCGCCATCGGCGGCAGGTCAATCAGCGGTGATTGCTGAGGCGCTTGAGATGTCCGGCGTCAGCGCGGAAACAATCGAACTGGTTGAAGCGCACGGCACCGGTACTCCGCTGGGAGATCCGATTGAGATTAGCGCCCTGACCAGCGTCTACAGTGACCATACCGATAAAAAACAGTATTGTGCCATCGGCTCGGTGAAATCTAACATCGGCCATTTAGGGGCAGCCTCTGGGGTGGCGGGGCTGATTAAAGCCAGCCTCTCCCTGTATAACCAAACCCTCCCGCCCACCATTAATTTCTCCCAACCCAATCCCAATATAGCTTTTGAAGACACGCCGTTCCGGGTAAGTACAGAATGCAAATCCTGGGCATTAAGCAAAGCAGGTATACGCCGGGCTGCCGTTAGCAGCTTTGGCATGGGAGGCACTAACGCTCATCTGATACTGGAAGAGTACCGCTCTCCTGAAACACAGAAGACCTCCGTGCAGCCGCAGTTACTGGTGGCATCGGCAAAAACAGAGACCGCGCTGTCGGCACAGCTTGTTGCGTTAAAAGACTACTTTTCAGGGCAGTTTGTCAGTTCCCTTGATGATGTCGCGTTCACCCTGTCTCAGGGACGTGATGCGTTTACTCATCGCGCAGCATGGGTTGCTTCAGATGCCGATGAGAGTCTGCGGATTTTGCAGCGTAGTTCAGCCCAACGTCCGGTGGAAAATAAAGCCGCAGAGAATACGTCCGTTATCTTTGCATTTCCCGGTCAGGGCAGTCAGTTCCTGTCGATGGGGCGTGAATTATATAAAAACAATGGCGTATTTCAGGATGCGGCAGAGCGCTGTCTTGAGATAGCAGAAACCTGTTGTGATTTGCCGCTGCGTGAGTTGTTCACCAGTGATACACAGGATATCGATACCACCCGGACTGAACTGGCTCAGCTGGCTATCTTTATATTTGGTTACGCTCAGGTACAGCTTCTGCAACATCTGAATATCAAACCTTCAGCCGTAATGGGACATTCCATCGGTGAGTTGGTGGCGGCTACTGTTGCCGGTGTCTTTGATTTACACACGGCAATCAGGGTCGTCATTACACGGGCTGAGCTGATGCAGTCTATGCCGGAAGGGGACATGCTCGCCGTGTCGGCTGAGCGCAGTACGGTGGAGATGCTGAGTGAAACCTATTCGGATCTTTCCATTGCGGCCGTAAATTCACCGGACAGCTGTGTGGTTTCAGGCCCGCGGGCGTCCGTACAAAGTTTTAACCGCATCTGCCAGCTCCAGGGCATGGAAACACGCGAACTGCACACCTCACATGCCTTCCATTCATCCATGATGAACGAGGCTGCCGCGCAGTTTGAGCACTTCCTGTCCCAGGTCAGTATGAATGAGCCAGCGCTGCCGTTGTTCAGCAATCTTAGCGGTAACGTATTAACACCTCAACAAGCCGTCAGCCCTGCCTATTGGGCCAGCCACATTGTTTCTCCGGTGCTGTTTGATAAATGTCTTTTGGGGGCAATGCAGTTTCAAAATGCCCGGATCGTGGATATGGGGCCGGGAACAAACATCACGGGATTTGTCGCCGCTAATCCGCTGCTGGCAAAAATGGTTCAAGTGGTCACCCTGCATAAACATCCCAAAGATAAAAGCACCGAAAACAGCAAACTGCTGTGGGCCGCTGGTACGCTATGGACCAGCGGCGTAAATGTGGATCTAAACGCGCTTCGCGGAGAAGGCAGCGTTAAACGCGTCCCTCTTCCCACTTATCAGTTTGACCGCAACCGCTATTGGATTGACAGAGCCAATGCCACGCCGTTTGACGCGCCGGTGGCGCAGCACGCCGATCAGATATCGTCTGAACATGGAGGTCAGACAGTTTCTCCATTCTCGCAGATTTCCGGCAACGCACAATCCCCCGGAAATCATCACAATGTGCAGCCTGAGGATATCGAAGGGCGTTTGATGATTATCTGGCACGGTTTGTTTGGCCTGGAAACCCTATCAGCCGACGACGATTTCTTTGCTCTTGGGGGCACATCACTGGTGGCAATTCAACTGATCTCACAGGTTCGAAACCAGTTCAGCATTGAGCTCAACGTCGAAGATCTGTTCAATGAGCCAACGATTAACGGTATCGCGGCGCAGATCCGACGTATTCAGGGAGAGGATGACGAAGAGGCGTTGCTCAAGGCACTACTGGAATCTGAAGAGATCGATCTTGAACGCATTTAACACCGTTTTACTTGAATTATCCTTATCATTATTAATTGGATATAGAAATCATCATGCCTGAATTACGTTTATCCTGCATTGAAAGGCCCGGCCAGTTGCCTTTATCAACCGATCAGTACCGCATTTGGTTTTTACACCAGCTCAATAAATCGTTGAATCATTTTAATATCAACTTTGCCTTTGAAATCAATGGACCTTTAGACGTTAACGGATTACGGCTGGCATTAACCGATATCGTTCAGCGGCATGAAATCATGAGAACATCATTTAAAGCCAAAGATGGTGTTCCTTTTCTGAATATTGCTGAAAACCTGAATTTGCTAATTCCTCTGCATCAGGTTGATCCCGCTGTTGCGGAGGATGTTAATGGGTACATCCGCGAGCAGATGAATAAAGCAGGAAAAGTGCCGTTCATGTTGGATGAAGGGCCGATGTTCCGTATGGAAATTTATCAGCTTGCGGATACACAGTTCCGTATGCTGTTCACCATTCATCACATCATTGCAGACTTCGACTCTCTGAAACTGTTAATGAAGGAGCTGTTTCATTTTTACCGCGTACGCGTTGAAGGGGCGGAAAATACGCTGCCGGCGCTGACCGTACAGTTTTCTGATTACGCCTGCTGGCAAAATGAAAGGCTGCGTACGGGAGAACTGGATAAGCAGCTTGAATACTGGAAAGCGCAGCTCACCGGTGATATCCCTGTACTCAGAATGCCTATGGATCGGCCACGCGGGCAGGACGTCACCAATAACGGCGCAACCAAACGTATCACCTTTTCTCAGCAGCTTACGGATAAGCTGACAGAGCTAAGCAAACAGCATTCCGTAACCCTGTTTATCACGCTGGTGTCTGCTTATCAGGTGTTATTGCATAAATATACCAATCAGGAAGATATCAACATCGGTACGCCGATTACTACCCGCAATCAGCCTGAGCTGAAAGATTTGATTGGCCTGTTTATCAATACGCTGGTGCTTAAGTCTGATTTGTCCGGCGATCCGGACTTCCTGACTTTGCTGCAACGCAACAGAAAGATTGCCTTTGGTGCGTTTGCCAGACAGGAGATCCCCTATGAAAAACTGGTTGCTGAATTGAATCCCGACAGAAACTTAAACCACAATCTGTTCTTTCAGACCATGGTGATGTTTCTTGAACCGGAACAAAACAGCAATGAAATTGTCCCCAACGTGATCATTTCACCTTTCACAATTGATAAGAAAACCACCACGTTTGAACTCACTCTGTCGTTTTCTTATATCGGAAGCGCGTTAACGCTGCTGGTGGATTTCAACACGGATTTATATAACGAAGAGACAATTGCCTATCTGCTTGAACGCTTCAAAATTTTGCTGGAAAAACTGGTTGCTCAGCCAGAAAAGGCGGTTAAGTCACTGAGCCTACTGTCTCCGGAAGAAGAAAAAGCCATGCTGGCAACCTATGTCGGGCCTCAGCTTGAGAAACTGGGCAAGAAAACCTTCAATGAAGTCTGGGCAGAACGCGTTGCCCGCTCACCGCAGTCTGTGGCACTTATTAGCGGAACGCAGTCGCGGACTTACTCTGAACTGGATTGTCAGATTCATGACTTAGCGCAAAAGCTGATGGAGGAAGGAGTGAAGGCAGGGACACTGGTGCCGGTACTGGCGGCCCGTAATATTGAGATGATTGTGGCTTTTCTGGCGATTTTACGCTGCGGTGCGGCGTATGTGCCGATAAACCCAACGCATCCTGCTGAAAGACTGAATGGGATTGTTGAACAGTGCCGTACTAGCGCGGTGCTGTCAACGTTGCCTGAAACGAGTGTCTGTCCGCTCGGCTCTGAGGTTAGGGTGCTGAACGTTTTAACGCTGCTTAAAGTACAGGGCATTGTAGCCAGTGAGGCTCCGGCTTTCCCTCAGATGCATCCTCTTGATCTGGCGTATGTGATCTTTACATCCGGTTCTACCGGGCAGCCTAAAGGGGTTATGATCAGTCATGACAGCCTGGTGAACCACTGTGAAAACATGGCCGAGCGCTTCGAGCTGGTGCCTGAAGATAAGGTGTTGCAGTTTACTTCACCTTCTTTTGATGTCTCAGTACAAGAAATTTTTCCAACCCTGATGCAGGGCGCCACGCTGGTTCTTTGGGATTATGATGGTATCGAAGAAACCAGAGCGTTTATTGCCTGGTTAGCGCAACGCGCTATCTCCATCCTTAATTTAACCACCGCGCACTGGAACAATATTATTGCCGACTGCCGCCATGATGGCCTGTCGCTGCCGGAATCATTAAGGCTGGTGATCGTGGGTGGTGAAAAGGTTTCAGCCACCACGCTGCGTGACTGGTCACACCTGACGCAAGGCAAAATACGCTGGATTAATGATTACGGTCTGACGGAAACCACCTGTACTGCGTCAATGTATTCCCACAGCGAAAGCGATTTTGAAGGTAAGACCGTGCCCATCGGTTCACCGCTAAACAATGTGACAATCTATATCCTTGATGACCAGATGAATCCTGCGCCCAAAGGAGTTTATGGCAACATCTTTATCGCCGGACGCGGCGTAGCGCTTGGGTATTATAACAATCCTGAACTGACTAAAGCCCATTTTATTCCTAATCCTTTTCAACCAGGCAGGCTGTTTAAAACCGGTGATATTGGCCGCATCCGCTTTGACGGCACGCTGGAGTTTGACAGCCGAGACGATCAGCAGGTGAAGATCCGCGGCAACCGCGTTGAGTTAGGGGAAGTGGAAAAACACCTTCTTGTCTGCAAGGACGTAAGAAAGGTCTTTCTCCGCGTGTATAAACCGGAAAATGCGCAGGACAATGCCATCGCTGCGTATGTAGTGTTAAATAACGGGCAGGACATAAGTCTGCTGCGCTCGCAGTTAAAGCAGACACTGCCGGATTATATGATTCCCGCATTTTTCATCCCGATGGATGACTTTCCGCTGACCACCAACGGTAAAGTCGACCAGAAACAGTTGCCGTTGCCGGAAGTACAGGCGCATCACCGTCAAACGTTCATTGAACCCTGGGCCGGTTATGAGACACAGCTTGCCGCGATATGGTGTGAATTGCTGAACACGGGGCGTGTAAGTGCAGATGCCTCCTTCTTTGATATTGGCGGAAATTCCCTTATCGCCACAACGCTGGTAAGCCGGATAAAAAGCGCCATGGACATCCAGATTTCGCTGCGTCTGCTATTTGAAATGCCAAAGTTGTGCGATCTGGCTGTGGCACTCGATCAGCTTAAACACGGGATTCTGCCGGCTGATAGCGATGAGTGTCTGATAAAGCTCCAGCCTAAGGGTGAAGGCATTCCACTGTTTTATATCCATCCGGTAGGCGGCACCGTCAGCTGTTACTTTAGCCTTAGCCGCCGTCTGGGAAGCGAGCAACCTTTTTATGCGCTACAGGCGTATGCCATGACGCATAAAGAGTATGCAATGAAAACCGTTGAAGAGATGGCGCAGCTCTATTTGCAGGAGATTCAGCGCGTCCGCAAACACGGGCCTTATCGCCTTGGCGGCTGGTCAATGGGGGGGTTTATTGCCTATGAAATTGCCAGAAAACTCCAGGAGCAGGGCGAAGAAGTGATTGAGCTGTCGATGGTTGATACCTATCTGACCAAGACGCGGGTCAAGGATGAAAAAACCGTGCTGTTTAACTTTGTGCTCCAGTTAGCGGCATTACCGGGTAAATCCGTCAGTCAAGAAGAGATGCTTGCCTGGAAAGATAAAACCTTCACATTTGATGATGTATGCGATGAGCTGCGCCGCCTGACGTTAATCCCGGAGGAAACACCCAATGAGCACATCCGTCATCTGTTTGATGTGTACCTGTCCACCGTTGAAACCTTCAAATATTATGATCCTAAGCCTGCCAGTCCCATCAGCATCGAGAATGTTGTGCTGTTCAGAGCACGCGATTCGCATGAAGAGCTGGGAATCTGGCCAACGCTGGTGAATAACGTGAATTTACACCGTGTAGACGCAGACCATTTCGGCATTGTTCACCATCCGAAGGTGGCAGAAATTATCAGCCAGATTGGGATGATGTCAGACATGGAAATGACCGAATAATTAAATCGGAGATAAAAGTGGAACTACTACTTAAGCTGTCAGGATATTTCTTGCTATGGACGCTTTATTCTTACACGATTCATGTACTTGCGCATAAGCGCTTTAAGTACAATTTTCTGGCGCATTTTCATCTCAAACATCATGCCTATAAGTACGATGATAGTTTTTGGCCACCGTGGCACGATTATTTCTTTTGGTTTGGCGATTTGCGTTCATCAATGGATGTTTATATTTGCTTCACCTTACCGCTGGTTGTCATCACTATTTTTGATCCGGTGCCGGGCTCGATTTTGCTCGCATTTCACTATGTGTATGAAGTATTCCTGAGCCGCAATGTTCTGGATCATAACCCCAAAATTACTGGAAAAATTACCAAATTTATCCCGATTGGCAAATTCCACCTGAAACACCACCGTAACCTGAAATGTAACTACTCCTTTTTTATTACGCTGTGGGATTACCTGTTTAACACGGATGAAAAAACCGTTCAGGAAAAGCGCCAAATGCGCCGCCTGAGCAATTCAAAAGCCTCGGTTAACGATTGAGTGAAACCAAAAAATGCATCTTGTTGGAGCTACGGTGATGTCGAGTATTGAAGATAAAGTGAAAAGCCTTACCCCGGAGCAAAAAGAGAAGTTACTGCAAAAAGCCAGGATGATGAAAATCAGTGCTAATCAGGCTGAGCCCTTTGCGATATCACAAGGTCTCCAGGAAAGGGGAATGGATTTCTCCCTGATATTTTTCTCAGGAAACGGTTCAACCAATGAACCGGGAAAATATGATCTGCTGATTGAAGCGGCAAAATATGCGGATAAGAGTGGATTCAGCGCGATAGTCACTCCGGAGCGTCATTTACAGCCCGTTGGCGGATTGTTTCCCAATCCGTCTATTTTGAGCGCTGCGTTAGCAATGGTGACCGAACAGATTCAACTGCGTGCCGGAAGCGTGATTATTCCGTTGCATAATCCGATCCGGGTGGCGGAAGAGTGGGCCGTGGTGGATAACCTGTCAAACGGACGGGCCGCCATTTCTCTCGCTACCGGTTGGCATCCGGCAGATTATGTTTTAGCGCCGGAACTGTATGAAAAACGCAGGCAGCAACTATTTGAAAACGTTGAGCTGATCAAACACCTGTGGCAGGGCGAAAAAATCACCCGTACCGATGTCACTGGTAAACCGGTAGAAATTTTAACCCTGCCAAGACCCGTTCAGCCGGTGTTGCCCATGTTTTTGACCTCCAGCGGTAACCCGGAAACCTGGCGCAAAGCCGGTGAAATGGGGCTGAATGTGTTGTGTTCATTAACTAACCACAGCTTTGAAAGCCTGAAAGAAAACATCATGCTGTACCGCAATACGCTGGAAGCTGGCGGATATGATGCTGCAAGTGGGATCGTCTCTGTAATGGTACATACGTTCGTCGGTGAAACAGATGAAGAGGTGAAACAAAAAGTCAGGGAGCCGCTAAAAGGTTTTCTTAATGAATACATCAACCAGAATGATACTCTGAATCCGTTTAAAAACAACAACCAGACGGTGCGGGATGTTATTGATAACGACCGAGAAACGCTGATCAATTACGCGTTTGAAAAGCATTTTTCCCAGACCTCACTGATGGGGTCAAAGCAGAAATGCGTGATGATGGTTGAAAAACTCTACAGGCTTGGCATCGATGAGATTGCCTGCCTAGTAGATTTCGGGCTTTCTCAGCGAGAGATCATTAACGGACTGACCGATCTGGCAGAACTGAAATCCCTGTTTAAAAAAAGACAAAGCACAATACTTCAGGCTTAAATGCCCATAAATGAAACCTGCTACGTACTATCTGGAGAGTAAGCTGTGCCGAACAATCACCGCTCTGTCTATTTTGGCATTATGACGGCTACCATGCTGGATTCTTTTGCCATTGGTATTTTGTTACCCGTTCTTCCTTTTATTGTGATGGATCTTGGCGCCAATGCTTTTTGGGTTGGTGCCCTGTTAAGTATCCAGTTTATTGGCGGCGCTTTGGGTTCTCCGGTGCTGGGTAAACTGGCTGATAATATACCCCGCGTGGTGTTGCTGTTAATCAGCCTGACGGCCATAGCGCTGGGAAACTGGGCGCTGCTGTGGGCATCATCATTAGCGGCCTTGTTTGTCATACGCGCTGTTGTGGGGTTTATGAGTTCAAATCTGGTGATTTTTGAGTCGATCATTTCAGAAATGTCTTCTGAGTCCGACAGAAGTACCGGGCTTGCCAGACTCAGAATTGGCTCTACGCTGGGATTGATTCTTGGCCCCGCCTTTGCGGCTTTGGCGGGGCATCTGGAATTCGCCAATCCCAGGACGGATATGCTGATTGTGGCGGCGGTTGTCAGCAGCCTGATTCCGGTGATTATTGCTTTTACCTTTAAAGGTAAAATCACCGAGTACCATCTTTCCCATAAGAAACGCTCACCTTATAAAGAGGTGTTTAAAACCTTTCGTACCAACGCAAAAGTGCGGGATTTTGCGCTGATTAAAATGCTGATTGCTATGAGCTTCGGGCTGCTCATGGGGATTATTCCCGTATGGTCGGAAAGCGCACTGGGATGGACATCAACGGATGTGTCTAACCTGATGCTGACCTTTGGACTCTCTCTGCTTTCAGTGCAGATCTTTATCGCCATGGGTAAAGCCAAATGGCTCAACAGTATGCCTTCTCTGGCACTGGCTTGTTTTATTGTGCTGCCTGCTTTTGGTTTGGTGATTTTTGCTTCTAACGCCGTTTCGCTGATTCTGCTCAGTTGTTTTATCGGGTTAAGTTCAGCGGTGGTGAATATCACCGTTCCCTCAACCATCAGCAAACTGAGCTATGGCAATGTCGGCGCTGTACTGGGGCTGATGTCCACCATCGTACTCATCGGCAGTACGCTGGGGCCCATGCTGTTTGGTCTGGTTTACGACCACCTGGGCTATGTATGGAGCCTTTTGTGCGGAGTGATATGCGCCGCCTGTGCGACCTGGCTGGCCCTGAAGCATATCCGGGCGTCTGATGTGGCGCAGCCTAAAATCCAAGAAAAAATGTATAACAAATGACCGCGGTGATCCTACTTTCGCCGCGTTGCTTCGATCTTATGAGTATCCGTTAATGATGAACGAACTGTCTATGCTGTCTCCTGTGCAACAAGATATCTATCTTGATGATAAATCAGCCACAAAACAAAACTATGGTATTGGCCTTCATTGCCGTATTAAAGCTGGAATCACTCCGAAAGACATTGAATTTGCGCTGGCAACGCTGGAGCCGGTGGTGCGTAAATTAAGCCAGCCGGTTTGGTTAACTGAAAACAGGGATATGGTGCCTGAAACCAGTATTGAGTATCACTTTATAAAGCGGCACAGCAGCGCAGTGACCTCACAGCACATCACCAACTGGGTCAAAGCCTCATTTTCTTTTTCGGCACCGCTGGTACGCGTTTATTTAATTCACAAAACTCAGGGATACGAATTGCTGGTAGCCAGCCACCATATTCTGTTTGACGGTGAGGCAGTAGTATCACTAACCAACATGTTGATGGATATTGCTCTCCGGCACCATCGGGGGGAAGAATATGATCATCGAGATAAGCTGGAGCTACTCATTAGTTCTCAACATCCGTATTTAGACGGTTTTGACACGCAGGCAGTGGTTGACTACTGGACATTACTAACCGCCAGTGTTCAGCCCGTCATTGATGAAGCCGATCAGGTGAAGTTGGGCAATACAGAATTGGTAAAGTCTGAGGTTTTGCACAGTGACCGGATTAAAGCGATATGTCGTCAGCTCAAAGTTACTGAATCATTTTTATTTAAATGCTTATTCGGTTTTGCGCTGATTGAGCTTTATAACCTTGATGGCCAGCTTTTGATGGATGAGGTGGTGAATTATCGTACTGAGGGAGCCAGAGGCGTTTTGGGGAGCTTTTGTGCCATTACGCCATTCATTTTACCTGCTGTTGGGCGAAACGAAACGCTGTCACAATGGTTCGCCGCCGCCGTAAAAGGACAAAAATCCAGAAAAGGGATGGAAAAGCTCTCTCAGTTCAAAGCTTCACAGCTGGGGCTGAATAAAGAGGGATACCGCGCTATTTATAATTATCACGGTTACTCTCAGCATATCATGACGAATAAAGCGGTTGAGTTTATTTCCTCCTTCACCAGTGAGAATCCGTTTGCTATCCAGTTTTACCTCTACCGCAGTGATGTGCATACGTTGCATATTTTATGCTCTCATCCGAGGGGAACAGAGTATGCCCAGCACATCGCCCGTACCGTGAATGGTGTTTTCGAACAGCTGATTGAAAATTTGTATCAGCCTGTGAATGCTATTTTATTATTGAGTGAGCAACAGAGGGCGGCATTAGATGAGCTGAATAACACAGACAGGGTCTTTGACGAAATCAGTACGCTGAGCGATCTTTTTGACCGTCAGGCCGAAAAAACACCGCATCAGATAGCCGCCATTGACCAGAACACACAGCTTACCTTTGCGCAGCTTCATCAACAGGTTAACGCGTTTGCCACTTATTTATGTGAAAAGGGAGTAAAGCAGGGCGACCGTGTAGGCATCTTTCTGGATCGTTCAGTGTATATGCTGACTGGTATTCTTGGGATTGTGAAAGCTGGAGCGGCCTATGTACCACTAGACACTGACTACCCCGACAGCCGTCTGCAATATATCATTTCGGATGCCGCGGTAGACAGGCTGATCGTAGATGGCAAAAACCGGATGAAGGCGGAAAGCTGGAGCTGTGTCAGCGCTGAAAATCTGATTGTGCTTGATGATGAAGAAACCCGGTTACATCTCAATAATATTGTGGCGGATACCGCTGGGCTTAAAAAACGTCAAAACTCACGTCATGTTGCCTACATTATTTATACCTCCGGTTCAACGGGGAATCCCAAAGGTGTCATGCTCGAACATCACGGAGTGGTAAACCGTCTGGCGTGGATGCAGGACTATTTTCAACTGGATGCCAGCGATACCATTTTGCAAAAAACGCCGTTTGGTTTTGATGTGTCCGTCTGGGAACTGTTCTGGGGCGTAATATGCGGTGCGCGTATCCTGTTTGCTAAAGCCGGAGGCCATAAAGATCCTAACTATCTGACGCAGCTAATCAGTCAGCATAAGGTGACCATTGTTCATTTTGTGCCCTCTATGCTTCAGCTTTTTCTGGAGTGTGGTGAGGCAAACACGGCAACCAGCCTGAAGAATATCGTATGCAGCGGTGAAACGTTAAAAGCCGGAACCTATGAGCAGACAAGGCAGATTTTGCCTTTTGCCACCGTTACCAATCTTTACGGGCCAACGGAAGCCTCAATTGACGTTACCTGCTGGCAGGGATTGCCGCAGCAGCACTATGCCCGTATCCCTATCGGTACACCGATTGATAATACACAGTGCCACATTCTTAATATCCGTCAAAAACGCCTGCCCATGGGGTTTGCAGGAGAGCTGTATCTCGGCGGCGTTCAGCTGGCTCAAGGCTATCTGGGTAAACCAGAACTGAGCAGTGAAAAGTTTATTGCCGACTTTATTAAAGCTGATGGTGTGAACCGGCTTTACCGCACTGGTGATTTGGTGCGTTATGAAAAAGATGGCAATATTGATTATTTGGGCAGAATAGACGATCAGGTTAAAATTCGTGGCCTGAGAATTGAGCTTGGCGAGATTGAAGAACAAATTGCGTGCGATCCCGCAGTGAATAATGCAGTGGTGATCGCCAAAGACGATCAGCGGGGACAAAAAATCCTATTAGCCTATTTCACGGTTACCGAAAACCTGAGCGAGAGCGGTGAAGCGGCAGTGACCGAAAGGGTAAAACAGCATTTGCAGCAGGTCTTACCCGATTATATGCAGCCTGCGGGATATAAAGTGCTGGCAGTGATTCCGCTTTCGCCCAACGGTAAAGTAAACCGTAAAGCGCTACCTGGTATCGATCTGATGGTGACCGGGCAGGCGTTTGAAGCGCCGGTTACCGTAACCCAAAAGCAGTTATGTGAAATTTGGTCGGGATTACTTAATCTGGATAAACAACGTATTGGCCTTAACAGCCATTTCTTTGAGCTTGGTGGGCATTCTCTGTTGCTGATGCAGGTGCAAAATGAAGTACGTGCCCGTCTGGGTATAGAACTGAATCTGATAGAGACTTTCACATATCCGGTATTGCGGGATTTAGCGGCGCGCATTGACAGCTTCTCCCACCAGATTGTACGCCCGGCAGTAGTGCATCATAAAAGAGAGCAGGCAGAATATTATGAATATCCGGCCTCATTTTCTCAGCGGCGTTTATGGTTGCTGGACCAGCTCGAAAGCGGTAATGCACACTATAATCTGCCCGCTGTTCTCCGCGTTGGCGGGCCGTTTGATGTCCGGTTAGCTGAACAGGTGCTGCAAAAGCTGGTAGACAGGCATGAACCGCTCAGAACTCAGTTTTTTAGCGCCGGGGGTGATGTTAACCAGCGTATTGTTAACCCAGTTGAATTTCAGGTCAGTATTGAAAACTGGACGGTATCCCCGCAGGAACAAAAACAGGCGATGCTGTCTGCTCATATTGAGCGCGATGCCGTCACGCCTTTCAGCCTTGAGCAAACTCCTATGCTTCGAGTTTCATATATTCACACCGCAGAATATGAGGGCTGGTTGCTGTTCAACGTTCATCATATCGCTTCCGATGGCTGGTCAATGGGGATTTTGCTGGATGAGTTTGTCAGGCTGTATGATGCCGGAGCGCAAGGCTTACTGGTTGATTTAGCTCCGTTAAGTGTCACTTATGCGGATTATTCCTGCTGGCAGCGTGAGTGGCTGACGGCGGATAAACTTAAACCCCAACTCGCTTACTGGAAGCAACAGCTGCATGACAGCCCAAGAGTACATGGTTTGCCGCTGGATTTTGAACGTCCAGCCATTCAAGGCTTTTCCGGTGCGGAAAAACGCTTCTCTATTGATGCTGCATTAGTGGCACGTTTGCGGCAGATGGGTCAGCAGCAACTGGCAACGCTGTTTATGGTTTTGCACGCAGCTTTTGTGGCGTTGCTTGAGCGTTACAGCGGGCAATCGGATATTGTGATTGGCACACCGGTAGCCAACCGTTCCCAGAAAGAGCTGGAAACGCTGGTAGGGTTTTTCGTCAATAGTCTAGCGCTGCGGGTACAGTGTAATGAGAATGCGAGCTTTCTGGATCTGCTGGCTCAGGTACGCAAAGTTAATATTGATGCTTTCTCAAACCAGGAAGTGCCCTTTGAGCTGCTGGTTGAGACGTTAAACCCAGAACGTTCGGTACAGCATTCTCCAATTTTCCAGATTATGTTCAGCATGGATCCACAAGATTTTTCGGTGCATTCACAATCCGGCGTGACCTTTGAACTTATGCGTCAGCCGGGCCGGTTTGCCAAATTTGAGTTGCAGCTGAACGCCGCTGAACATGCACAGGGTATTAACTTCACGCTCGAATATAACCGGGATCTTTTTTCGGCGGAGACCATTGAGCTGATGAGTCATTGCTTTGTCAGATTACTGGAAGAGGCGGTTACCAAACCGGAAAGTGCGTTAGGCGCGCTGGAAATTTTGCCGGTGGACGAAGCATACCGCCAGATTCATACCTTAAACGCAACCGCGCAGGCGCTTCCGGATGACGGAGATATCTTGAGCCGGATTGAATACCAGACTCAGCTTCAGGGTAAAGCAACGGCGGTAATCTGCGGGGACGAGTCGCTGAGCTACCGGGTGCTGAATACACAAGCTAACCAGCTGGCGCACTGTTTGATTAATGCGGGGGTAAACGCCAATGAATTAATTGGTTTGTGTGTGAGACCTTCTTCCGCCCTGATTTGCTGCGTTCTGGGGATTGTTAAGGCGCAGGCTGCTTATGTGCCCATCGATCCGTGTTATCCGCAGGATCGTATCCAGTACCTGATTCAGGACAGTAGAATTCGTTTCCTGTTTGTGGATGATGCTACGGCAGAGATGATTGCACCGCAGGCGGAGACATTATCGATTATCCTCATCAATGTTTCTGATCCTGAGTCTTGGCGGCATTTCAGCGGAAAAAATCCGCAGCTTCCGCCACTCAGTGCGAAGAAACAGCGACTGTACACCATCTATACTTCCGGTTCTACCGGGAAACCCAAAGCAGCACAGGTGGTTCACCGCGGGGTACAGAACTTGCTGCGCTGGTATACCGGTAGGATTGCTCAGCCCGCAGAAGATTGTACGCTGCTGATGAGTTCAATTTCGTTCGATTTAACCCAGAAAAACATCTGGTCAACGTTAATGACTGGTGGCAGGTTAGTATTGAACGATAGCCCTTATTATGATGCTGACGCCCTTAAGCAACTGGTTTTTCAGCACCGGGTAACACGCATTAACTGTGCGCCGAGTGCGTTTTATCCTTTGGTGGAAGGAGATGACGCCTTTACGCTGCTGGTCAGCCTGAAACAAGTGTATCTCGGCGGTGAAAGCATCACCATGAAACGACTACACCCCTGGCTGAACCAGACGGATTGCGAGCTGGTAAACTCCTATGGCCCAACGGAATGTACTGACGTGGTGTCTTATCATGTGATTGCTGCTGATGAAACCGCTCCGCCAATCGGACGCCCGCTTCCCAATACACAATTTTATGTCCTGAATGCGCATCAGCAGCTGTTACCGCCCGGTAGCATTGGCGAACTTTATATTGGTGGTACCGGCGTAGGGCTGGGATATCTGGGACGGCCGGAGCTGACGGCTGAAAAGTTTATTCCTAATCCTTTTGGTCCGGACAGGGATGATATACTTTACCGCACTGGCGATCTGGTGAGCTATCTGCCGGACGGTAATCTGGCGTATCACGGCCGGACGGACAGCCAAATCAAGATCAGAGGATTCCGTATCGAGCTGGGTGAAATTGAACAGCACATCACACAGTTTACCTGCGTCACCGGAGCTGCCGTGGTTGCCCGTGATGATGAACAGAGACAGACTCAGCTTCATGCTTATTTCACTACGGAAGAGAAACCTGTAGACATCAGTGTTGCCACGGCACAACTACATGCGTATTTACAAACAGTGCTGCCTAAATTTATGTTACCCGCAGGCTATAAATGGATGGAAGCACTGCCGCTTTCTCCTAACGGTAAAGTGAACCGCAGCGCCTTACCTGATGTTGATTTGCTGGCAAAGCAGGAGGGTTATCAGACTCCGCAAACGGCGACAGAGCAGGTGCTGGCCGAAATATGGTCTGGCTTGCTGGGCATTGAATGTGACCGGATTAGCCTTAATGCCCGATTCTTTGCTCTCGGCGGTAACTCGATTCTTACCACCCAGTTGTTAACCCGTATTCGCAACCGTTGGGGAGAGGTTATCACCCTGGCGCAGATTTTTGATGTGCAGTCGCTGAACCGGATGGCCAAAATCATTGACGGCAATGCCTGCCGGCAGGACGAAGAGCATCACCCGCAGGTGATTGTGAAAAGAAAACAGCCCTCAGATTTCCCGCTTTCGGATGCTCAGAAGCGTATCTGGTTTCTGTCGCAGCTCAATCCAGATGATGTCTCCTTCAATATTTTTGGCTGCTATCAGATTCAGGGCCCTCTGGACAGTGGGCGGTTGAACGCGGCAATGGCTGCCGTAGTGGCGCGAAACGCCGTTTTGCGTACACGTTTTATTCGTGGCGACTGGCCGCAGCAGTATTTCGATCAGGGGCAGGAAATACAGCTAACTACTCTGCGTCTTACTTCCGAAGATGCGCAACAGAACTTACGTGAGCTTGAACGCCTTAAGGCTGCGGAACAAGGGCACGCATTTCAGCTTAATGATGAGCCTTTGTTGCGCGTCACGCTAATAGAAACTGCTCAGCACAGCAAATATCTGCTGGTGAATATCCATCATATTATCAGCGATGGCTGGTCGTTAAGGCTGTTTGTTGAACAGTTAAAACAGGCTTATGAACAGCCGGAGGCATTCAGACGTCAGCCGCACTTTGCTATTGATTACTGTGATTTTGCGCAGTGGCAGGGCGAACAGCTTAGCAGTGAACGTTACAAGACGTTATCTGAATACTGGCAGAAACAGTTACAGGGAGAAATAACGCCGCTGACCTTACCAGCCGCTAAAATTGGCCAGTGCATCAGTGAACGCAGCGAAATGTTTGAGCAGCAGGTTGACAGCGCGTTTTATCAGAATGTGCTTAGGTTTGCCGCCGCGCATCAGGTGACGCCGTTTATGCTGGTGCTGGGATTGTATGCGTTATTGCTGCACCGCCACTCTTCGCAGGAAGATTTAATTATTGGTATGCCTATCGCCGGACGTCAGCAACGGCAAACAGAATCCATGCTTGGCTGCTTTATCAATGTGCTTCCGGTGCGTCTGACGCCGGGTGCGGCAGTGCCGTTTTCTGAATTTCTCCGGCAGGTCAGAACCCTTTGCCTGGAGGCATTTGAGCATCAGGATATGTCGTTTGAACGCATTGTTGAACTGGTTAATCCAGAACGGCATATGCACCGTAGCCCTCTGTTTGATGTCATGCTTAACTGGAATGAAGGTCTCTCACAAGAGATGGTTATTGGTGATTTAACGCTCAGGGAAGAGCCGAATCTTTTAGCTAAAGCGAAATATCCTCTGACGCTATATGCCGTTGAAACACCGGAAGGGCTTACGCTGCGCTGGCATTACCAGGCTGATGTGCTGGACGGTCAGCTTATTCAGGAGATGTCCCACCAGTTAAGTGAATTACTTGCGCAGGTGATAGAGCAACAGCAGCGCAAACTGGGCGATTTTAGTCTGGTGACGGCTTTGGCATCTCAGTGTTATCACTGCGAACTGAATACGCCTTCTGAATCTCCGGTATTGGCAGAACTCTTGCTCTCTTCATTGCATCATTATCCGCAGCTAACGGCGGTGAGCTGCAATCGTGTTGCATGCTCTTATCATGACTTGTTTGCGAATGCAGCGCGCGTTGCGGAGTTAATGGCGCAAAATGGTTTCTCACAGGGTGACGTTGTGGCAATTGCTGGTGACAGAAGCGTGGGATTTATTTCGTCGATGCTGGCGGTTGTCCTTGGAGGAGGCGTTTTACTGACGCTGGATAAATCAGCTTCATCGCAGCGTTTTGAACAGATTTTGCAACAGGCTGAACCACGGCTGTTGCTGTGGATAGGTGATGAGCAAATTCCATCAGCGCTTAAGGCGATTACCTGCCGGATTGCTATTGTGGCTGACGGAATAACCAGGGGGACATTGTCTGCGGCAGATCTGTTTACGTCAGTAAACATTGACGCTAATGATGCGGCCTATATTTTCTTCACATCAGGCACTACCGGTAAACCCAAAGGCATTCTTGGTCATCAGGGCGGGCTGGCGGGCTTTTTGATGTGGCAACGTCAGCATTATCAGATTGCGCCAGGAGAAAGAGGGGCACACCTTACCAGCTACGGTTTTGACGTTGTACTGCGTGATGTATTCCTGCCGTTGTGTTCCGGCGCGACACTCTGCATTCCTCCGGCAAATACTGAGTTGTCTCCGCAACCGTTGTTCGCCTGGATGCGGCAGGAATCCATCAGCTATTTTCATACTGTGCCGAGTATTGCAGGTTTTTGGCTGAATCAGAAAGAAACCGATATTTCTCTGCCTTCTTTACGCCGCGTCTTTTTTGCCGGAGAACCGTTAACTCAGGCAACGGTGAAACAGTGGCAGCAAAGGGTTAACCCGGCCTCGGTAGTAACCAATCTGTATGGCCCGACAGAAACCACAATGGCGAAGTTCTTCTTTGACGCTGATATGACAACTGCTGTTTCTACGGTACTTCCCGTTGGCAGGCCCATTGACGGCGCAAGTTTTGATCTCATTACGCCACAGGGAGAACCTTGCGGTATCGGGGAAATAGGTGAAGTGGTAATTAAAACGCCCTATGCCTCAAAGGGTTATCTTGTCAGTGGCTATGTCTATCCTTTCAGGGATCTTTCATCTGGGCAAAACAGGCTGATTGGCTATCATACCGGCGATCTGGGTTACCTCAATGCCAATGGCGTACTGCATCTCGCAGGGCGTAAAGACGATCAGGTTAAAATTTGCGGGGTACGCATTGAGCTGTCGGAAGTACAGCTGGCAGTGAGGGAAGCACCTTCTGTCACCGATGCAGTGGTTTTACCTTTTGTCCGGACTAATGGTGAAAAAGCCCTTGCCGCTTACGTTGTTTCTGCTGATTCAGCTATTGGTGGAAAAGTTTTGGATTATGTGCGCACGCGGCTGGACTCAGTCATGGTGCCCGCAGTCGTTATTGCCATTGAGCGCCTCCCGCTGACGGTTAACGGTAAGGTAGATCGTAAAGCGCTGCCCGATGCGAACATCAGCCTGCAACCGGCGAGTCAGAGAAACATCGTCCCGCCGCAGAATGAACTGGAAAAACGTCTTCATGCTATCTGGCGTCAGGCATTGGGGCACGATGGATTTGGGCGGCGTGACCGCTTTTTCGATATTGGCGGTCATTCTCTGCTGCTGATGCAGGTCAGAAGTGATATTACGCGTGAGTTTGATAAGACGCTGGAGCTCGTCACGCTGTTTAAATATCCCACCATTGAAACGCTGGCAATGGCTATTGGAGACAACTCTGAGCCGGGCGAGAATGTGGTTCAAAGTGCCAGAATACGGGCTGACCGGCGTAAGCAGATGCTGGGGCGCAGACGTGGCATGAATGCCGAGGCCGGGTCTTCCCTGGAATAACGGTTATGCAGATTCTGAAGAAAAAGCGTTATATCGTACTGTTGCTGTGTTTAGCGGGTATTTTTGCCGCCTGGTTCGTCAGAGCTGAACTGACGGAGGTACTTACGGCAAAACTGCTGAAAAATAAAAAAACACTTTCAGCCTATCCTTCAGCATCAGGACTCCCCTATGAACAGGGGAATGTTCTGTCCGGTGCGGGTAAATCCATCAGTTACTGGTGGATTCCGGCTGTGCCGGGGTCACAAAAAGCCGTGAAAGATAAGAGTGTTCTTATCTTTCACGGACAGGATGAAACGCTCGATGACTGGATTAAGGCGATTAGCGTATTAACCGGTAGCGGATTTAATGTCATGATTTTTGACTATTCCGGCTATGGTTTGAGTGCGCCTGCTGACGACATTGACGGCTGGCCGCATGATGTGTCGGCCATCAGCGATCTGTTTTCCCGTAAGGCAACCGGTGAGAAGTTTCTGCTGGGTTTTTCGATGGGCGGAGCGGTACTGCTGGATAGTCTTGCGCAGGTACAACCTTACATTTGCGCCATTGGGCTGGTTTCAACTTTTTCATCGTTGAAAGAAGTGGTGTACGAGAAATATCCTGTTCTGGCGTATATGCCTTTTTTGTTACCTAATTATTTTGACTCAAAGAAACGACTGAAGGATATTCAGGTACCTATTTTTCTTCTTCATATCGAAAATGACGAAGAGATTGACGCCGGACATTTTCAGCGGCTGGCGGCAATCAGGAATGAACAGGTTGAGCCAGTGCTGATTAAAGGGCTATACCGGCATAATCAGTTTTGGCAGCAACCCAATCAGAAACCTTTTAGTGAGGTTGTTGCCTGGTTTCAGCATCAGCATTGCGATAAGCGCTAAACGCAGGAGAGTTACTGTGTCCGCAGAGAATAACGCGATTTGTTATATACGTCCGCATCATGCTGCACGCCTCAGATTGATCTGCTTTAGCTATGCAGGGGGCAGTGCTTCGGTTTACCGGCCCTACGATAAGCTGGTTCATCCTGATGCAGAAATTATTTCTGTTCAGCTTCCCGGCAGAGGAACACAATTCAGCGACCCGCCGATAAAGGACTGGCCCTCAATGAAGTCTTTTATTTATCAGGTGCTGTCCGAGGTTTGTACCAAGCCTTATATCCTGTTTGGCCACAGCTTCGGCACACGGCTGGCGTTTGAGAGCGCGTTACACCAAACGCGGCAGGATAATCCGCCGTGCCATATGATCTGCTCCGGTGCCAGAGCGCTCCATCTGCGTAATCACGCCGATCCGATTCATGAATTGCCGGATGAGGATTTTGTTGAGAAACTTGGTCAGATGGGGGGAACGCCTCAGGCTATTATCGAGAACAGAGGGCTGATGAATTTGCTGATTCCGATGCTGAGAGCAGACTTCGGGCTTTCTTATGCTCATACGGTGAATCAGAACACCCGCTTTAATTTCCCTGCCACCATTTTGTACGGAACCCGTGATGAACGGACACCGCTGGAGGCGGTTTATGCCTGGCAAAAATATTTCTGTTCACCTATTGATGTTAAGCGTGTGGAAGGCGGACATTTCTATATTCACAGTAATCCTAACAGCGTTGCTGGACATATTAATTGTATAGTTTCCGCAATACTATTGAATAAAGGTTGTATTGGCTGAGTAATATCCTCAAGTAAATATATAACAAAAACAACATAATATGACATAAAGTATAAATCCAAGTAACGAAGAATAACTATAGTGTCAAATTACACTAATTTAACTATAAGAGAAAAAAATATGAGTGATATTGAAATTAAAGAAATTAAATCGAGCAAAAATTATACAAATAAACTGATTACACTATTGACTGACTGCGTTGATAATGGTGCCTCTATCGGTTTTATTGCTCCGCTGAAAAGAGAGAGTGCAGTTGGATATTGGAATGGTGTAGATGCTCAGCTTAAAGATGAAAATTGCCGACTCCTGATTGCGCTGAAAGACACTGAAATTGTTGGGAGTGTTCAAATTGGGCTAACAAAAAAAGATAACGGTAAACACCGGGGGGAAATCGAGAAACTCATGGTAAAAAAAGCCTGTCGTTCCGCGGGAATTGGAGCATTACTTATGTTAAAAGCCGAGGAAGTATCAACAAATATCGGTTTAAGGCTATTAGTACTGGATACCAGAGAGGGCGATGTCTCTGAAAAATTATACGCGAAACGTGGTTTCACACGCGTAGGAGTTATTCCTGGTTTTGCGTTAAGTTCAAACGGCAACTATGATGGTACGGTAATTTATTATAAAGAGATCTTTTAGGGTTACGGAGAAAGTCTACACGAATGTATATTACCTACTTTTTCAGCATTTTTTTGAATAACTATTCAAAAAAATGCTGAAAAAGGAAATTTGGAGAGCCCGTCATTACTTCAAATAGAGAAAATGATAGTTAGTACTTCTATCTTTCTTAAGCAAGCAGTATTGGTGTGAAAGTGTGGTTGATTAACTTTTTGTTGTGCTCCGCCAATCTGCATCAATATTAATAATTTGTTTTATAAAAGATATCTATATGATCGCAATGGTTAATATTATTTCGCGCTTTTTTATTTTAGAAATCAAGAAGTATTGGACACTTATTTAGCCCCTTATCTCTTATTATCAAGCAAAAATTTGACCCCACTCAACTCAATCGATAGAATATTTAATTGTTATCTATGATCCATTGCCTGTAAGAATCAGCATTAAGTGGCAAAACAAAACTCCCGTAGCCTGCAAGGGAGAGCAAGATTGCGGTACATCTGCGCACTTTTGGAAGCAGATATCGTTGGACAATAACCCATCGTCTGGCGATGAAAGTTATCCGGTTTTTGGATTCACCGGCTTACCACACTTAGAGCAGTCCCCTGCCACGTTTACCATCACAATTTAACCTTGCACGATCTTAATCCACACTTTGATTAACTCACGATAACGTTCCGAATACTGTGCGGCGCCACTTGAGTATGAGCTGCGCTATTACCAAGTGACGCCGCTAAGCGGCCAACGTCCAGAGCACGTCCGGCCTGCCTTTACAACCCATTTGAACTCCGAATTACTCAATGAAACCGCTCGAAATAAGCCATTGACCGTAAGCGTACGGGGAACCCCACCTAGCCAGGATAAATCCATTGATTAAAATAGTTTCACCTATTCTGATGATGGAAAAAACTCACATGAGCCAATCCAGGTTTACTCAAGCCGAGTGGCGGGACCTGTTTGAACAGCAGAAAAAATCCGAACTGACGGTCCCGCAGTTTTGCCAAAAAATCGGTGTGTCGACCACCCGGTTCTATCACCACCGCCAACGCACCTCCCATCCACCGGAAAAGCCGTCTGGGCTGGCTTCACCGTCTGCTTTTATTAACGTCAGCACCGCTCAGAAAAAATCCGCCTCATCCAGCCCACTCCCCATCTTATTTGAGACACCACAGGGCACACTGCGTTTTCCTGCCGGCACGGATAAGCATGTTATCATTGCGATTATTCGGGGGCTCGCCGCATGAAAATGTTTGTGGATGTGCCGGAGGTGTATTTGTGCCGCTCATTTATCGACTTCCGAAAATCCATCAACGGGCTGGCGGTCTGGGTAGAGCTGGAAATGCAACTGTCGCCGACGCAAACCGCGTTATTCCTCTTTTGCAACAAGAAGCGGGATAAACTCAAAATCCTCTACTGGGATAAAACCGGGTTTGCGCTCTGGTACAAACGGCTGGAGAACGCGAAATTCAAATGGCCCACCGCCGTCAACAGTGCCTCCCTGACCCTGACAGAGCAGCAACTGCACGGGTTGTTATCGGGTTATGAGGTCATCGGGCACCAGCCCTTCTCCGTCCAGGATTGCCATGTCGCCTGATCCCTTGATGATCATCAAACCAACGGGCATTAATTACGCTTTTTCGCCGGGGATGGCATAAAATGTCCCCATGAAAATTGATATTGATGCCCTGCCCAATGACCCCGCTGAACTGAAACGGCTGCTGATTAAGCAGTCGCAGCGGCTGGCCTTTTTGGAAGAGCAGTTCCGTTTAGCCCAACAAAAACGGTTTGGGGCTTCCTCGGAAGCGTTCCCCGGCCAGGGGGAGTTGTTTAACGAAGCGGAAGAAATTGCGCTGCCGGCTGAAACGGCCGCCGCACAGGAAACCCTCACACCTCCCCGCCGTAAGCCGACACGCAACCCCCTGCCCAAAGATTTACCGCGCGAAACCGTGTTCCATGATATCGCCGAGGAAGAAAAACAGTGTGCGTGCTGTGGCGGCAGGTTGCATCAGATGGGGGCAGATCGCAGTGAAAAACTGTTGTTCATTCCCGCTCAAATCAGGGTGGTTGAGCATGTCCGCCCCAAATACGCCTGCCGTGAATGTGAAAAATCCGGCATTCAGACGCCTGTCAAACAAGCCTCCCTGCCAGCGATGCCCATCAAGAAAGGCATGGCGACCAGCAGCCTGCTCAGCCAGCTTATCACCAGTAAATATCAGTATGGGTTACCGCTGTACCGTCAGGAAAGTGTGTTCAAACAGTATGGCATTGACCTCAGCCGCCAGACCCAGAGTGACTGGATAGTAAAATCCGCGCAGTTGTTTGCGCCTTTGGTGACCAGGTTCAGGGAAACGCTGTTGCAACAACCGGTTCTCCATGCGGATGAAACCCCGGTGAAGGGGGTGACGTCTGAAAAAACGACCCATTACATGTGGGTCTATTGCGCGGGCACCGATGCCCCCGACCGCCAGTCGAATACGCCGAATATCGTGCTGTATGACCACCAGACCAGCCGCTCAGGGACCTGCGCCGCTGGCTATCTGGCGGGTTTTCAGGGGTACTTGCACGTGGATGGCTATCAGGGCTATGAGCAGACCGGCGCCCGGCTGGTCGGCTGCATGGCTCATGCCCGCCGAAAATTTATGTCGGCGAAGCAGGTGCAGGGAAAAAACAAAACGGGCAAAGCTGATCTCGCGCTGAGTCTGATCCAGTCACTTTACCGGGTAGAGCAGCAAATCAAGGGGTTAAGCCCGGCCGAAAAATACCGGCTCCGACAGGAAAAAGCGCTCCCCATTCTGGATAAATTATCGGCCTGGCTGATCAAGACCCAATCTCAGATGCTCCCCAAAAGCAAGCTGGGTGAGGCCGTCACTTACCTGGGCAACCAATGGCCCAAACTGATCCGCTATCTGGAGGATGGCCGGGATCTTTTTCCCTTTCTTTTTAGTCCAAAAAAATATGATATCAGCGCTATTGTGCCTAAAAATGTGAGTTTATGCGAAGTTTTTATGAATATGAGCCATATTCAGGATGAGAAACTCATGTGATAAAGCGTCAGAAGAATATTTATCTTCTGGTCTGGCCTGTTGCTATAGAAAGATCAAACCAATGACATTGCATATTCCACCTGCCAAACAGACTCCGCCATTACCTCAAACGGAGTCTATCCCCTGACAGGAGGAAAGAGCAACTTCATGGATCAATTTGGCAAGATCAGACAACGCTGGCAAATCAAGCAAAATCACGTAAACACAGAACCGCCTTAGCTTCCACACGCAAATGCCAGCCGATGCCAGGCATTACGCGTCCAGCTATCCGATTCTGCCCAGAATGCCCATTTTGTCTGCGCATCCATAGAACCGGAACTGGCAGAAAGATAATCTGTGGAGACCACATAAAACTCCCTCACCCAGCCCTCATAGTGATAAAAATTCCCCCACTCTTCATAAAGCCGTTCAAGTGCATATTTGGGCGCAATCTGGCTGCTGAGAGATTGACAAATTTGCGTTGCATTAAAATAAAAATCTTTCGTTATGCCTGAACGCTCGAACCAGGTATCGCTTGTTAAGGTCAGTACCACCTGCTGCCCTGCTTCATCGGTACCTGTCAGTCTCACACCATCAGGACGTTGCTGTACGACCACCGTATCACCGGATACTGTGACCGCCGGAGAATCATCACTCTGCCAGTTCACCCGGCCTGTATTATCGGCGATGATGATGCGGAATTTCGCGCCGCGCCAGAAAACTGAAGGCCCACGGGTACCAAAGGATTTCTGGTTAGCATTACCGCCCTGACTGTCAACGGCAACGGTATCGGCAATATGTAATGGCGGGATAAAGTCGACTGTGGGTGGAATAACCGCCTGGTCATCAATAATGGCCGTCACTGAAGCGGTGTCTGCCTTCTGGCTGATCAGTGTCGCGCGGGCTTCGCCGTTTTCATCGGTTTCAATCTGAGCGTCTGTAAAGTGACCGTTGTCCGAACGCCACCAGACAGGAATACCGACGGCGGGCTGTCCGGTCAGGTTTTTCACCATCACGGTCAATGTGATGCTATCCTGACCATTGGCAATAATGCGGGTTTTATCTGCATGCAGGGTGGAGGTCAGCACGTCATCAAACCAGAGCGTCGGGGGTGGTCACCGTCTTATCATCAACCTGGATCCATACCCGGTGCTCACCGGCAACGGTGCTGGTCAGTTGAACTTGTGCCAATCCCTGCGAGTCGGTTCGGGTCTCTGCTGATGACAGGACGCCGTTGTCGGTATGCCAGATGATGGCCTGATTTTCAACCGGTAACCTCAGTATATCTTCAACAATCGCGGTCAGCACGATGGCTTCCTGCCCGTCGCAGGGCAAACGGGTCTAAATTAGACTGACGTAAAACCCATCGTAAGCACTTTCAACATATAGTCATTATCCCATCCCGCTTTCTGGCGCTTGGTTTTCACACCCACTTTAACCGTTTTCTCATTTTTCAACAGGTTAAGCGCTATTTTATTCATTAAAGCAATGTTTTCAGCGGCATGACCACTTCTCAGGCGCTGTCTGTCTTCACCAAAACTGACTCCAGCTGCCAGTGCAACTTCGTTTCAATATGCCAGTGACTGCGTATCGCATACGCGATAAAGTCGGCTGGCTTATCGCTATGACTGGTGATGTAGTAACGTCTCTCGTAACTTTCGGGTTTTCCCTGTGCTTCCCGCCAGGACTCCACCACCGCTATCCCGCCCAACGTCTG
This sequence comes from Xenorhabdus sp. XBWT, assembly GCF_059072735.1. Taxonomy (NCBI): domain Bacteria; kingdom Pseudomonadati; phylum Pseudomonadota; class Gammaproteobacteria; order Enterobacterales; family Morganellaceae; genus Xenorhabdus; species Xenorhabdus sp. XBWT. The sequence continues at coordinate 3,505,855 of NZ_CM180990.1, read as the reverse complement.
CCACTGAGGATACCGTTCCTTCAACCAATTGACATCGTTGATCAGCCACACCTGACGCTGTTCGATACGACCATGATCCCCCTCTGTACTCCTGTCTCTTATACACAAATCCCTCAATAAAAATTGAGGGATTTTTTTGAACGTTTGCCTCAATAATAGATCTCAGGATAAAACCATAAATTGAGGTAAGCTGGCCTGTTTTTAACGGAGGCGGAACAATGGGCAAAAGACACATTCTCCCGGGCAAATCTGGGCGATCACCGACGGACAAAACGCTTGGTTAAGTTCACGTCATCGCTCGCTAATCATATAGGACAATCGATTGTGCAATCGTTAAAAACCCCGGCCGATATTGAGGCCGCTTACCGCTTTATCCGTAATGAGAATATTGAAGCCGGGGCGATAGCCGAGGCGGGCTTTGCTGCCACGGCGGAGCAGGCCAAATCCTATGACTGCCTGCTCGCACTGGAAGATACCACCACACTGAGTTTCACGCACGAGACCGTCAGGGATGAAATGGGGTATACCTCTTCCAGCCAAAAACCCACGGGTATGCTGGCGCACTCGGTGCTGCTTTTTTCGCCTCGTCAACAACAAGTTGTGGGGTTGATTGAGCAAAAACGCTGGGTGAGAGACATCAGGGATTATGGCAAGAAAAAACACCGCCATAGCCGCGCTTATGAGGAAAAAGAAAGCCATAAGTGGGAAGCAGCTTCACGGGCAATGGCAGCTCGCTTGGGCCCCGATATGGCGAAGGTCATTAGCGTCTGTGATCGTGAATCGGATGTCATTGAATACCTGACCTATAAGGTCACGAACCAACACCGTTTTGTCCTCCGCTCAATGCAAGACCGCCGTCTGGAAGAAAGCGAAGAAACGCTGTACACCTTTAACGGGGCTTTACAGCCTGCGGGAGAAAGAAGGGTTCACGTTGCCCAGCGCGGTGCTCGCAAGGCGCGTGAGGCTATTTGTGAAATCCGTTATGCCCCCGTGACGGTCAAAATGCCGGTTAAAAAACCCGGCGAGTCGGTCGCGCTGTACTATGTGTCCTGTCAGGAAATCAACCATGACAAAGCGCTTTGCTGGCACCTGTTGACGTCAGAACCCGTGCACAATCAGGAAGAGGCCAAACGGGTACTGGATTACTATGAAAAACGCGGGCTGATTGAGGAGTTCCACAAGGCGTGGAAAAGCGGCGGAACGCAGGTTGAAGGGTTGCGAATGCAAAGCAAGGACAACCTGGAAAAAATGGTTGTCATCCTGGCCTTTATCGCCGTACGGGTGCATCAACTGCGCTATCTGGGCCTGAACAGAAAAGAAGCGGAACAGCAAAGCTGTGAAACGCTTCTGAGTCCGCTTGCGTGGAAGTTACTGTGGTCGAAGCAGGCGAAGACAAAGCCACCTAAAACCGCCCCAAGCGTCCACTGGGCCTATATCAGTCTGGGTAAACTCGCCGGCTGGAATGATTCGAAACGTAACGGTCGCGTTGGGTGGGAAAGGCTATGGGAAGGCTGGTTTATGCTACAGACCCTCGCTGAAGGTTATTTACTGGCCAAGTCTCTTGATCTCTAAGATGTGACCAAGAGACAGGTAAGTACGGGGATAAACCGTAACATTATTGCCCAGATGAGAGCAAAGGGGCGTGTTCCCCGTAAGTACGGGGATAAACCGTGCGAAACGAGGTCATATAGCAGAATCAATATAATAAGACATAAGTCACATGCTCTGTAAACAGCTCATCAATAGAGCATCTTTCTCGTCTTCTTGTTGCTTTTGTTTCAGCCCATTTGTTTTCGATAGGATTTAAATCTGGGCTGTAAGGCGGAATCCATTCTAACTGGCATCCGTGATCGGTTATCGCTTGTCGCGTGTCACCGCGTTTATGGAAAGGGGCATTATCCATCACAATCACTGTCCCCTTAGGGAGCTTCGGCAACAAATCTTGTGTCATCCAGGCATGAAACACATTCGCATTAAGGGTTCCGGCAAACAAACTTAAGGTCACAAAGGTATTTTTAATGATAGCACTAATGGCATTAAGGCGGCCTTTGTGCTGCCAGTCATGTAAACCAAAACAGCGGGACCCTTTTAACGAATAGCCATGCGTACGTGGCATGGACTGCTCAAAGCCGCTTTCATCCAGATAAACAATCTGTTTGCCCGCCTGCTCATGATGGCGGATACGCTCGCCAAATACCTGACGCGCGTGTTCGTCAGCGGCGGGGTGTTTGTGCGTTTTTTTTGACGGTTATTTTGAGTCGTTTCAGGGCGTAATGGATAGCCGATTGTGAGACACCCAGACGTTTTGCTCTTTCCCATTGATAATCATCGGGATAATTTTTGACATCGGCGATAAGTGTTTCATCACTGATTTTCGTGGGCGGCTTATCACGTGTCATACAGGGTTCTATTTTATTGCACCACCGGAACAGAGTGCGGATAGAGACCTCAAAGTGGTCGCAGGTTTGCTCGAATGTCAATGCATGCTTGTCTTTGTATGCCAGTACTCTTCTTCGAAAATCTAGACTGTAACCCATCTCAATTCTACCTTGTCATTGGGATTTAGGTATTATGACACAGTATTATGATTCTGCTATATGTCTTGGGGAATGTTGGTCATACCAGTGCTACTCTGGGAGCCTGCGCTACATTTCTGTATAACCTGAATGTGCTGTGAGTTCAACTGGTCGATGCAACGCTATCCATCAATTGAACTCACAGACGATTGAAGACATTCAGGCTGGCAGAGTCCGTGTTGCGATTGTCGGGAGCGCGGAAGCACCAATTACCTCGGAAGTGATCGAAGGTTTTGAAGCTATGAGCGCACTGGCGACGGAAAGCAAGCTTTGCCGTGTCGATGAAACAGATATGGCAAACTGGCGTAATAGCAGCCGACCGTTTGGCAACAGCTGTGGTTTTGTGGTGGCCGAATCCAGCCAGTATATCGTGTTGATGGATGATGAACTGGCTTTGCAGCTGGGGGCGGAAATTCATGGTTCGGTGAGTGATGTTTTCATCAATGCTGACGGTTATAAGCGTTCTATACCAATCTAACTTGAAGGTGCGGGTTTTAAAATCTGAAAGTTGTCAGTAAGTCGAGTCGTGAGTTCTTTCGCTTTTTCTGGCAACGTGACATGAAAAAAGTGACGAAGGGTTTCACGGAATGTCTTCGCATCCGGAAAATAAACATTGTTACGTACTTGCTCATTCATATACTTCCACAATCGCTCTATCGGATTGAGATTCGGGCTGTAAGGCGGTAGGTAATGCAATTCAATATTAAGGACATACGCCATCTCTTTCACTAATTCTGCTCGGTGGTAACCCGCCCCATCCAGAATAATATGGATTTTTTGCGAAAGCGGGTAAGTTTCCCGGAGCGCCCCGAAGAAATACGCGATGTTTTCAGCATTGATACTTGGATATTCACGGATCACGGTGTCTTCAATTCGTTGTAAATTGAGGGCACCCAGAATATTGAGACGGGTACGGCTGCCGGTGGTTTCGACCACTTTTACCTGATTTTTCCCTGCTTTCATCCAACCATAGCTGAGCTTTGCGGACTGTGAAGGATGCACCGCCTCAATAAATAGGATAGGTTCATTTTGACCCGCCCGGTCTTTAAGAGACTGGTAGTCATCAATAAATTGTTGCTGTTGATCCGCATCGAATTTATGAGGCACTCCCTTTGGCTTTTTGTAGCTGAAACCCTGGCGGTGAAGCCATTTCGTCATTCCGCCCACGCTGAAAGACACCTGCCAACGTGCTCGGACGTAAGCCACAATTTGGGCGGTGGTATGCATCAAATTTGTCGTCAAATAATCAATCAAGTCGGCGGTTTGTTCGGCAGAGAGATGGCTTTCAGAACCGCCATTTTCCGGGGTGAGCTTTTCCTGAGCGATAAAATCTTTTAGGTGACGGCTTACCGTACTTTCATGAATACGCAAGGCCTGTGCAATCATCTGAGCAGTCCAGCCCTCTGACGCCAAAAGCACCGCCTTGATGCGATCACAAACTCGACTGTCGCGCGTTGTATCATGCATCAATTCGAGGGCATGTTTTTGTTCTGGTGTCAGATGAATTTTCATGGTTGCAAGCATGATCGGGTTTGGATAAGAAATCAAGCATCTTCAAAGGAGATTGGTATAAACCCCCCCCCCCCCCGCGAATGCTTTCAGAAATTGCCTAATCTGTGAGATAGCGGCGTAATTAATTCACACAGGATGCAATAAAAAATATTGTTTCAATTCAATACTGTTCAGATAGTTTATGTTATTGATATGGTAATTTTACATTTTTTTTCAGAAAGCTAATAAAAATAGTAATCATGACTAATATCTAAATATTTAGTGTGATTTGGTTTTATGTTTAGAGTTATTGAATAGAAATTTATAATAATTCTATTTAATTAATTGTTATGCATGGAATTGCTAATGCATAATGTTCGCACTATTTTTTTTTGGATTATTAAAATATGATTGTTTATATTTCTTCGTAAGGTGTTTATTTCAATAAAAATATTTAATTTTTCCGTAAGGACTTATAAAAAATATATATTTAAATATACTATTTCCTATGATGTTATACATATCGTATTGAGAGGTTTTTAATGGCTTTTATTATATTCTAATTACACATGTTGAGAGGAATTATGTATAATACAGCGTTAAAACTTCAAAATGGTTGGTGGAAATGTGGCTCTACGGGGATAATCCATCAATGGGGAGTTGTAGATAGAGTAGCTAATGAAACCAAAGAAACCCGTGTTTATTTCCCTGTTTTATTTACTAATGTTTGTTTTAATGTGCAATTAACCCTATCAGAAATTGATGGAATAAGTAGAGAAAATATAGTTGCTCGGGATATATCTACATCAGGATTTACATACCACGCCAATTTTGGAGAAGTAAAATCTTATTGGTTTGCTATAGGTTATTAATATAAGATTTATTTTATCAAGAACAGAAAAACTAAAAGCCAGAATACTTTCTGGCTTAATAATATGGCTGTACGAGATAATTTTAACTGTTTTATTTTTTCCAACTCCTGCCTAAAATCGTAATGGCAATTCTCGCGGATATCTTTTATTTCCGTTCCTGTGACGGAAATAAGAAAAATCAACAGGTTACGTTAAAAAGGACAATTCTCCCCTTTAAACTCCTTGATATATCTTATTTCCTGCATGGTGCAGATCATGCTTCCGTTTCAAACGGAGTGATTAAGTATTAAGCAACCTGATGAAGCCAAAGTGACGGCCTCGGCAAAATCAATCGGTTACTTCATTGGCTGAGGCAAGAACTGCTATTCGATCATCGGACTTTGCTGTGCTTACTGCACGATGAGAGCTTGAGTTTAAGCCGTCCAGTACATACGGAATTATCCCATATGTTAAAGGGCAGGGTTCTGCCCTGTGGTGATTACTCTTCTTTTTGTTTCATAAGCTTATTGAATTTTTCATGCAGTGATTGCGGGTACAATTCTGTGTATACCTGCCACAATACATTTAATGAGCGATGCCCTGTAACTTGGGCTACCTCTTCAATTGAGAACCCCGCTTCGAACAAGCGGCTTGCTCCTTCTCTGCGCATGTCATGGTAACGGAGATCGCCAATACCCAGCTTATTGCGAACCCTCTGAAATCCAGCCGTGACGCTTCTTGAGTTATAGGGGAAAATCAACTCGCTTTTTTTGGGTTGGCGTTGAACTATTTCCCATGCTTCCCCCAGTAATGGAACGGTCATGTGATTGCCAGTTTTTTTCTAGGGTCTTTCCTGTCCCTTACAATAACTGATTTTTGTTTTTCATCTATATTATCCCATCTAATTTTACATACCTCTCCGATACGCATGCAGCTCAGGATTGAAAAATTCAAAATTTCTTCATAGGGGATTTTCCCTTCCCTATGGTTACTGCGTTTACGTAAGCCTTCAATAAGCCTGTCAATTTCATCCAGCATAGGCCTTCTGCTGCGGCGTTTAGATTTACCTATTAATCCCATTTGAAGCAATAAAGGTCGCGCTTCATATGCGGGATTTGAGACGTAATCTATGTTATAGATTGGTTTGGCTGATTTTAATACCGATGTTAAGTAACTGACATCATGATTAATGGTTGAGGGAGTAATGCCCGTAGAGTATCTTTGCTTGCAATACTCAATAACATGACTCACTGATAATTCAGAAAGAACTAATTTTGCTAAGTCACTATCTAAGAGCATATTTAGCACATATTTTTTAGTTCTTCCTGCCTTTCCACCCAAATCAGGGTCGTTGATATATTTATGCAGTAGATCACCAACTGTTAAATCTTCGGTATCATTTTGCGCGGGGACTCCGTTTTGTTCCAGTTTAGCTACCCGCATGGCACCCCATGTTTTGGCATGGGACTGTTTTCCAAATGTGCGGTTCTCTCTGTAAATATATTTACCACCAGACTTAACACCAACGGTGCAACGGTAACGAACTGTGCTATCTGCGCGGGGACGTTTTTCTATGCTATAGTAGGCCATCTTTGATGCCCTCCTATTCATGTCCCCATATTAATGGGGCGCTGTTTGGGGTGCTGGTAATAAAAAAATTGCCTAAAATGACCTTAAATGCACGAAAATATACAAACTAAAAAACATAGTAAATTCAATTGCATACCAACGGGTAACGGGAAATTCAAGCCTTCCCGCTTCTCCGTTGCCCCCATGTTAGACTGGACAGACCGTCATTGTCGTTATTTCCACCGCTTATTAAGTAAAGAAGCGCTGCTTTACACGGAAATGGTGACAACGGGGGCGATTATTCATGGAAAAGGGGATTATCTGGCTTATAACGAGCAGGAGAATCCGTTGGCCTTGCAATTGGGTGGCAGTGAGCCTCAGGCATTGGCACAGTGTGCCAAGATTGCGCAGGAACGGGGTTATGATGAAATCAATTTGAATGTTGGTTGTCCCTCTGACCGTGTGCAGAATGGTCGTTTTGGTGCCTGTCTGATGGGAGATGCGGCGCTGGTGGCTGATTGCGTTAAAGCCATGCAGGATGTAGTGGATATTCCCGTTACCATTAAAACCCGCATTGGGATTGATGAGCAAGATAGCTACGAGTTTTTGTGTGATTTTATTGATACTGTCGTAGAAAACAGCGATTGCGATAATTTTGTTATCCATGCGCGCAAGGCGTGGTTATCTGGTCTCAGTCCAAAAGAAAACCGCGAAATTCCACCATTGGATTATCCACGGGTCTATCAATTAAAGAAAGATTTCCCTCAATTGACGTTTTCCATTAACGGCGGTATTAAGTCATTGGAAGAAGCGAAACAGCATTTGCAATACGTGGATGGTGTGATGATTGGACGAGAGGCTTACCAGAATCCATCTATTCTGGCACATGTGGATCGTGAATTATTTGATCAAACAGCACCAGTCACGAATACGATTAATGTGGTTAAGGCGCTTTATCCTTATATAGAACAAGAATTGTCTAATGGTACTTATTTAGGACATATCACTCGTCATATCTTGGGGATTTTTCAGGGAATTCCTGGTGCGCGTCAATGGCGTCGTTATTTGAGTGAGAATGCCCATAAACCCGGCTCCGGTATTATGGTCGTTGAAAAAGCGCTAGAAATGGTAACAGAGCGGATGTAGTCCGCTCTTCATTAAAGTTATCAAGGGATCAGTAAGCTGGAGCCGTGAGTTAAGCGGCTTTCCAATGCTTGATGTGCGGTTGCAGCTTCGCTCAATGAAAACTTTTGGCTTTCTGGTGTATCGATTTTGATTTTGCCAGTGGCGATCAAATCAAACAGGGCATTGCTGGCTTCGTTCAATTCCTCACGGGTTGTGATATAGCCGTTAACTGAGGGGCGAGTGACGAACAAAGAGCCTTTTTGATTGAGCAGACCTAAATCGACGCCGGTCACTGGCCCGGAAGCATTACCAAAGCTAACCATCAAACCACGCCGTTTGAGACAGTCCAGTGAATCTAACCATGTAGCTTTACCTACAGAATCATAAACGACACTGACTTTTCCTCCTCCAGTGATCTCTAAAACGCGTTCGACGATATTCTCATGGTTGTAATTGATGATTTGCCATGCACCCGCGGCTTTTGCAAGTTCGGCTTTTTCATTAGAACCCACAGTTCCAATCAACTTTGCCCCCAACGCTTTTGCCCACTGGCACGCAATCAGCCCGACACCACCAGCTGCGGCATGGAACAAGAAAGTTTCATCTTTTTGAATTTGATAGGTTTGGTGAAATAAATAGTAAACCGTTAGGCCTTTCAAAAGTGATGCTGCCGCTTGCTCAAATGAAATCGAATCAGGCAGGAGAGCGAGCCTGTGTTCCTGCACGTTATGCACTTCACTGTAAGCACCAACGGCAGATTGCGCATAAGCTACGCGATCACCCACTTTAATTGATGTTACATTCGCGCCAACTTTGGTGGCAATACCCGCAGCTTCCATACCAAGGCCGGATGGTAAGCTGGTGGTAGGATATAACCCACCGCGAACATAGGTATCAATATAATTAATACCAATGGCTTTATTTTGGACTTGTACTTCATCAGGTGCAGGGGCTACAGGTACAAAGTCACAATATCGGAGTACTTCTGGGCTGCCAGTAGTGGAAAATTCAATACGTTTTGCCATGGTAACTCTCTCATCATGTTATAAATACTGGGAAGAGCTTCGCATGTTTGCAATGAAAATAGTGCAAACAGACGTAAATGTGCCCGAAATCATTACAGACTATATATAATTACTCAAGGCTGTTTTCATGGCGTATACTGATTCCCTATTTTGTTCTTGTTTAGTGGATTGATGCGGTATACATGGCTGGAAAAAAACCAACTAACAACAGTATGGCTGAACCAAAAGATCGCCAAGTGGAAGGGCTGAAACTTCCACCACACTCTTTGGAAGCAGAGCAATCCGTGTTGGGCGGTTTGATGCTGGATAACGAACGTTGGGATAATGTTTCCGAGCGGGTCACCAGCAATGATTTTTTCAGCCGACCACACAGACGTATTTTCTCCGAAATGCAGCGTTTACTCGAAACGGGTAAACCCATTGACTTGATTACATTATCGGAATCTCTTGAACTGAATGGTGAACTCGATAATGTCGGCGGGTTTTCCTATCTGGCTGAACTGTCAAAAAACACACCAAGTGCCGCGAATATCAATGCGTATGCTGATATTGTCCGTGAGCGAGCCGTCGTTCGTGACATGATAGCCGTGGCAAATGAAATTGCGGATGCGGGGTATGATCCGCAAGGGAGAACCAGTGAAGAGCTGTTGGATCTGGCAGAATCACGGGTATTCCAGATTGCAGAAAATCGGGCAAACAAAGATGAAGGTCCGAAAGGTATTGAGCAGATCCTTGAAGAAACCGTTGAGCGAATTGAACTGCTCTATCAGCGTCCGCACGATGGTGTTACAGGCGTTTCTACAGGGTATCAAAATCTGGATAAAAAGACCGCAGGGTTGCAAAAATCAGACTTAATCATTGTCGCTGCACGTCCCTCAATGGGGAAAACCACTTTTGCGATGAACCTGTGTGAAAACGCAGCGATGATGCAGGATAAACCTGTTCTGATTTTCAGTCTTGAGATGCCTGGCAATCAGATCATGATGCGTATGCTGGCATCCCTTTCCCGAGTGGATCAAACGCGTATTCGTACCGGTCAGCTTGATGATGAAGATTGGGCTCGTATTTCCAGCACCATGGGGATATTGCTGGAAAAACGTAATATGTATATTGATGATTCATCTGGTTTGACTCCAACAGAAGTGCGTTCCCGTGCGAGACGAGTTTTCCGCGAACATGGCGGACTTAGCTTGATTATGATCGACTACCTGCAATTGATGCGGGTACCTTCGTTATCTGATAACCGAACACTGGAAATTGCCGAAATATCCCGTTCTTTGAAAGCGTTGGCAAAAGAGCTTCAAGTTCCGGTTGTTGCATTATCTCAGCTTAACCGTAGTTTGGAACAGCGGGCCGATAAGCGTCCGGTTAACTCCGACCTGCGTGAATCAGGCTCCATTGAGCAGGATGCCGATTTGATCATGTTTATCTATCGTGACGAGGTATATCACGACAATAGTGAATTGAAAGGTGTGGCAGAAATTATCCTTGGTAAACAGCGTAATGGCCCTATCGGTACGGTAAGGTTGACTTTTAATGGTCAATGGTCACGCTTCGATAACTATGCAGGTCCGAGCTACAGTGATGAATAAACCTAGCGCCTATTTCCCATATTCCAATGATTTGTAATCATCGGTGTCTATGAGGGTAGGCAGTTATTGATTAAACCGGACAGGAACATCATAAAAGAAGGGGACAAAATGAAAGCGGCAACTGCTGTTATAGACCGCCGCGCTCTGCGACATAATCTGCAACAAGTCAGGGTACAAGCTCCTGACAGTAACGTGATTGCAGTTGTGAAAGCAAACGCCTATGGACATGGTTTATTAGAAATTGCGCACACAATGGAAGACGCTAACTGTTTCGGTGTTGCCCGGATTGGGGAAGCGCTTGCCTTGCGAAGCGGCGGGGTCGTCAAGCCAATTTTACTATTAGAAGGTTTTTTTGAGGCGACTGATTTACCTGTGTTGGTCGTCAATCATATTGAAACTGTGGTGCATAGTATTGAGCAGCTCGAAGCATTGGAGCAGGCGGATTTGTCCCATCCGGTTAAAGTATGGATGAAACTGGATACAGGTATGCATCGGCTGGGCATCAGAATTGATGAAGCGGAAGCTTTTTATCAACGCCTGAGCCGTTGTCATAACGTTGAACAACCTATTAATATCATCAGCCATTTTAGCCGGGCGGATGAACCTACCGTAGAGACAACCCAACAACAAATCGATCGCTTTATGGCATTCGCTGCGGATAAAGCCGGTGAGAAATCCATTGCTGCATCAGGGGGGATTTTGCTGTGGTCACAAGCTCATTTAGATTGGGTTCGCCCTGGCATCATGATGTACGGAGCCTCGCCAATGGCGGATAAAACTGCGGCTGACTTCAACTTGATCCCAGCTATGACGTTAAAATCCAGCTTAATCGCGGTACGTAAGCATAAAGCGGGAGAATCGGTGGGATATGGCGGTACATGGAGCAGCGAGCGTGATACCTGTCTTGGCGTAGTGGCTATGGGATACGGTGATGGCTATCCCCGCAGTGCGCCAGCCGGCACGCCAGTATTTATCAACGGCCGGAAAGTACCGATTGTTGGTCGTGTTTCCATGGATATGGTTACTGTAGATTTAGGGCCTGATTGTCTGGAAAAAGTCGGGGATGAAGTAATTCTTTGGGGCAGACTCCTGCCTGTAGAAAAAATTGCGGAGCACTCTGGAGTTAGTGCTTACGAGTTAATGACTAAATTGACTTCACGTGTTGCAATGGAATATCTAGACGAGTAATGCACTAAGTTATATTGTCTGCTAATGCGTTTTTCACATAATTCAGCAGCAGGGAGTATAACGTAGTGTTCCAGAATATTGATACATACGCAGGTGATCCTATCCTATCGTTATTGGAAGCATTTAATAACGATCCTAGAGAAGAAAAAATTAATTTGAGCGTCGGTCTTTATTACGATGAACAAGGTATAACCCCCCAATTGCAGGCTGTTGCAATTGCTGAAAAACAAATGAGCGTTCTGCCTCAGTCTGCTTCTCTTTATCTTCCGATGGAAGGATTATTTGCCTATCGCGTGGCAATTCAGGAATTGCTATTTGGCAAAGATCATCCATTGTTAAATCAGAAACACATCGCAACCATTCAAACAGTAGGGGGATCAGGAGCATTGAAAGTGGGTGCAGATTTCTTACACCGTTATTTCCCGGATTCTGAAGTATGGTGCAGTGATCCAACCTGGGAAAACCATGCTTCCATTTTTGCTGGAGCAGGAACAAAGGTAAATTATTATCCCTATTTTGATGACAAAACCAAAGGGGTAAAATTTGACGAAATGCTGTCTACATTCAAACAACTACCAGCAAAAAGTATTATTTTGATGCACCCTTGCTGCCATAACCCAACAGGCTCAGATCTAACTAATGACCAATGGGATCAGGTGATTCAGATTGCTCAAGAGCGGGAATTGATCCCTTTCCTTGATATCGCCTATCAGGGATTTGCAGATGGTATGGAAGATGATGCCTATGCAATCCGTGCGATGGCAGATGCAGAGCTGCCTTGTCTGATTAGTAATTCATTTTCGAAAATTTTTTCACTGTATGGTGAGCGTGTTGGTGGGTTATCCGTTGTCTGTGATGACGCAAAAGTAGCGGAATGTGTCTTGGGACAATTGAAAGCGAGTGTGCGTCGAATTTATTCTAGCCCACCTAATTTTGGTGCTCAGGTTGTTGCCAGAATATTGAGTCATCCAGAATTAAAAAAACAGTGGCTGGAAGAAGTTGAACAAATGCGTTTACGCATTCGGGAAATGCGGACAGTTTTAGTCAATGCCCTGAAAAAATCCTTGCCAGAGAAAAATTTTGACTACCTACTGAAACAGCGTGGTATGTTCAGCTATACCGGATTCAGTCAGGAACAGGTCGATCGATTGCGTGAAGAGTTTGGTGTCTATCTGGTCGGTTCTGGCCGTGTTTGTATGGCTGGCGTGAATCATCATAACGTGCTACGCATTGCAGAGGCATTTGCTGGGGTAAATTAGTGGATTATCACCTATAGAATTAAAAATTCCCCTGTTCTAATGATGGGCAGGGGCATATTACCATTTAGACACAGAGATTATATGAAATTTGCGGAGTTAACAAATACAGAATATCCCGCATAACAAGACAAAATTTCATCTGGAATGCGACTAATCTGACAGCACAAATGCGTCAGCAACTGATTAAACTGTTCGTGAGCTAGTAAGCGTACGGGGAACCCCACCTAGCCAGGATAAATCCATTGATTAAAATAGTTTCACCTATTCTGATGATGGAAAAAACTCACATGAGCCAATCCAGGTTTACTCAAGCCGAGTGGCGGGACCTGTTTGAACAGCAGAAAAAATCCGAACTGACGGTCCCGCAGTTTTGCCAAAAAATCGGTGTGTCGACCACCCGGTTCTATCACCACCGCCAACGCACCTCCCATCCACCGGAAAAGCCGTCTGGGCTGGCTTCACCGTCTGCTTTTATTAACGTCAGCACCGCTCAGAAAAAATCCGCCTCATCCAGCCCACTCCCCATCTTATTTGAGACACCACAGGGCACACTGCGTTTTCCTGCCGGCACGGATAAGCATGTTATCATTGCGATTATTCGGGGGCTCGCCGCATGAAAATGTTTGTGGATGTGCCGGAGGTGTATTTGTGCCGCTCATTTATCGACTTCCGAAAATCCATCAACGGGCTGGCGGTCTGGGTAGAGCTGGAAATGCAACTGTCGCCGACGCAAACCGCGTTATTCCTCTTTTGCAACAAGAAGCGGGATAAACTCAAAATCCTCTACTGGGATAAAACCGGGTTTGCGCTCTGGTACAAACGGCTGGAGAACGCGAAATTCAAATGGCCCACCGCCGTCAACAGTGCCTCCCTGACCCTGACAGAGCAGCAACTGCACGGGTTGTTATCGGGTTATGAGGTCATCGGGCACCAGCCCTTCTCCGTCCAGGATTGCCATGTCGCCTGATCCCTTGATGATCATCAAACCAACGGGCATTAATTACGCTTTTTCGCCGGGGATGGCATAAAATGTCCCCATGAAAATTGATATTGATGCCCTGCCCAATGACCCCGCTGAACTGAAACGGCTGCTGATTAAGCAGTCGCAGCGGCTGGCCTTTTTGGAAGAGCCGTTCCGTTTAGCCCAACAAAAACGGTTTGGGGCTTCCTCGGAAGCGTTCCCCGGCCAGGGGGAGTTGTTTAACGAAGCGGAAGAAATTGCGCTGCCGGCTGAAACGGCCGCCGCACAGGAAACCCTCACACCTCCCCGCCGTAAGCCGACACGCAACCCCCTGCCCAAAGATTTACCGCGCGAAACCGTGTTCCATGATATCGCCGAGGAAGAAAAACAGTGTGCGTGCTGTGGCGGCAGGTTGCATCAGATGGGGGCAGATCGCAGTGAAAAACTGTTGTTCATTCCCGCTCAAATCAGGGTGGTTGAGCATGTCCGCCCCAAATACGCCTGCCGTGAATGTGAAAAATCCGGCATTCAGACGCCTGTCAAACAAGCCTCCCTGCCAGCGATGCCCATCAAGAAAGGCATGGCGACCAGCAGCCTGCTCAGCCAGCTTATCACCAGTAAATATCAGTATGGGTTACCGCTGTACCGTCAGGAAAGTGTGTTCAAACAGTATGGCATTGACCTCAGCCGCCAGACCCAGAGTGACTGGATAGTAAAATCCGCGCAGTTGTTTGCGCCTTTGGTGACCAGGTTCAGGGAAACGCTGTTGCAACAACCGGTTCTCCATGCGGATGAAACCCCGGTGAAGGGGGTGACGTCTGAAAAAACGACCCATTACATGTGGGTCTATTGTGTGGGCACTGATACCCCCCAGGGGTTACGCATGAAATTTTGGTAGGCTAAAATTGATTAAATAACAGGGCTTCCATGTAGCCATTATCCCACCCGGCTGATTTCCTTCGGGCACTCAAACTCAACTTATTGTTGGTATCCCGTTTAACGATATTGAGCGCCATTTTACGTAATTGGGCAAATATTCTTGTGGCGATCTGCTCTCTCATCCGTGAATCATCTTCCCGAAAAGTGACATCCAGCACCCAGTGTAAGCTATTTTCAATAGCCCAATGTTTCCGAATGGCTGCTAACTGAAAGGCAGGAGCGTCCTGACAACTACTTAAATAATAACGAAAATAAGAGGTGACTGTTTCAGAATATTGTTCTTGCCGTATTGTTTCTGTGACCAGAAGAGCCTGAATATCTGGCCAGGAGCCTAAGTGTTTTGTTTCTGGTGTCAGCGGTAGAACCCATCCGCGTCGTCTGACGGTACGCCCATGGCTATCTTCAAATTCATCATGGTCAGGTTTCAGATAAGGTTTTTGTGTTGCCCGTTGTTGTTGAAAATAGTTAACCGCTTCCGAAAAGGTTTTTCCCTGATTGCCTTTAAGGGACAAAATATAATCGGCTCCGCTCTCGCGTAATTGCTGGGCAATCGTGCGTTGACAGCCCATCGCATCAAGCGTCACGAGATGGCCTTTCAAGGAAAGCATCGATAATAATGTGGGGATGGCCTTAATTTCGTTTGATTTTCCGTCTACAGCACACTGACATAAGCTAAGCCCTTTCTCAACGGAGAATGCACTTACCACATGTAATGGGCTTTGTTCAATTTTCTTGTCAAACGAATGGCGTAAACTTTTACCATCAATCGCAATGATCGCCCGCTTTTCTGAAGAAACATCATGAGAAACCCACTGATAAAAATGGCGTTCAAAGAGGCGGGGATTTAATAAACTGAAACAGCGCCGGAAAGTATCATGTGACGGAATACCGCCTTTGAGCGGAAGAAATGAACCCAGCCAATCCTTTTTTAGTTGACCATACTGTTCAATATCGGTCCAGGCGTTAGCGCCGGCAATGACAGCACATACCGCAATCACTAAGATATCAATAAAACGGTGCCTGATCTTTCCCTGACAACGCGGGTCTGGAAAATCAGAAAAGACATCCACTAATTTTTTCATCTGCATTCCCTCTAAAAATGAGGGAATTATCCACTAAATATTTTCATGCGTAACCCCTGGATACCCCCGAACCGGCGGCGCTCACACCGAATATTGTGCTGTATGACCACCAGGCCAGCCGTTCAGGCACCTGCGCTGCTGACTATCTCGCCGGTTTTCAAGGTTATCTGCAGGTGGATGGCTATCAAGGCTATGAGCAGACCGGTGCCCGGCTGGTCGGTTGCATGGCCCATGCCCGTCGTAAATTTATGGAAGCGAAGCAGGCGCAGGGAAAAAACAAAACGGGCAAAGCCGATATCGCGCTGAGCCTGATCCAGTCACTGTACCGGGTTGAGCATCAGATCAAGGGGTTAAGCCCGGCCGAAAAATACCGGATCCGCCAGGAAAAAGCGCTTCCTATCTGGGATAAGTTATCGGCCTGGCTGGTTAAAACCCAATCTCAGGTGATCCCCAAAAGCAAGCTGGGTGAGGCCGTGACTTACCTGAGTAATCAATGGCCCAAACTGATCCGCTATCGGGAGGATGGTCGTTTGTCGATCGACAATAACCGGGCAGAAAGGGCGATCAAACCGTTTGTCATCGGGCGAAAGGCGTGGCTGTTCAGCCATACCCCGCGCGGTGCGCAGGCGAGTGCGATCCTCTACAGTGTCATTGAAACGGCCAAAGCCAATGGCCTGATCCCCTTCGATTATGTCATGACCTGTTTGGATGAGTTATGCCAGCCCGCCCCGGATCTGGAAAAACTGCTGCCATGGAAAAAGCAAGGTGGGGTTTAGTTGACGCTTACGTGAGCTATAACGCCAAAGTCAGGATTGTTTATATTGAGACAGACTATAAACGCTGGCGGCAACAAAATAGTCATCGTCAGTATGTTGTACCGGATAAGGTATTGGATCGGATGCTTGCTAAATTGGAAATTCCGACACCTGAAGAAGCACATGAAGTTTGTTATTTCATTGATTCGGTATTATTGAATCGATAATGACGGAATATCATTCTGTGGTTTTTGTTGAAAGTGGAAGGCTGAGGAAATGCATTAGCCTTCCTGCTCTATTATTAATAATATGAAGTGTTACTTTTTCAACAACTCATAGAACGTTGGGTTATCATCACACTGCCCACCGCCACATTCCAGAATGGTAGAAATCAAATTGGCAGCGATCAAAAATGCGAATAACCCCATGGCAATTTTGCCCAACATTGGTGGAGTGTATCTTGCAGAGTCGGTATTGCCTGTTTTCAGAGGCATAATTACCGCGATGGCAATAATGGTCAGAATTGATACGATTGCAGCCCAAGTATAAAAGTGTAACCCGAAGAAAGTTGAACCATATCCTGTATCACCTGGCAGGATATGAAGAGAAACCTGACGCATGGCAACGAAGCCAGTTACAATACAGCCAATAATTGAAAGACTGTAATGGGTATTTTTTATACCGAAGTAAATATTAAACAAAAATCCGAAACCAATCATTATAATGCCGGCACGTTGCAATAAACATAATGGGCAGGGAAGTTCAAAACGTGCTAATTGATAATAAAATGCGACTATCAAAATAACACTGATACCGAATAGACCGAGAATATTTAAGCTCGTCGCGAGATTAATATCACGTTGTGTTGATATTGTATTATTCATTACAGCCTCCGATCAAAAGGAAAGATTCAGTGCATCAGTGGCATGATATTGAAACCAAAATACCGTGATGATTAATAAAGCAAACCAAAGTGAGTATGTCAGCTTTTTCTTGCGTGTAATTACCGAGGCAATTATAAGTAACGCAATTAAAAAAGGTAAAAACATATACATATTTAATCTCCATTATAAGTTTTAGGCATATGATATGCCATTATGTCATTTGTGCATGAAAAATGTGATCAGTATTAATATTAGATCAACAATACCATACTGATTTACGAAAGGTTATTTCATTAAAAATGGCTGCAAGAAAATGCTTTTTTGTACGCATAAAAATGCATTTGGTCAGTAATTGGTTAACAAATAGGTGAAATCCCCCCCATTGTGTGGGGGAGGATAATATAGATAGGACACGTTTAGTGACTACAGTAGGTTAGTCACGCTCAAGTATCGGTTTCAAAAAACGAGCCGTATGCGATTCCTGACATTGGGCCACTTCTTCTGGTGTTCCCGATACCAGTATTTCACCACCACCGCTCCCTCCTTCAGGGCCGAGATCGACAATCCAGTCAGCCGTTTTAATCACATCCAGATTATGCTCAATCACAACAATTGTGTTTCCCTGATCCCGAAGTTGATGCAGGACAGACAGTAACTGCTGAATATCCGCAAAATGCAAACCGGTCGTCGGTTCATCAAGGATATACAGTGTCTGGCCTGTACCTCTCTTAGAGAGTTCCCGTGCCAGTTTTACCCGTTGTGCTTCCCCGCCTGACAGTGTTGTTGCCGATTGCCCCAGACGAATATAGGAAAGACCGACATCTATCAAGGTTTGCAGTTTACGGGAGAGAGCAGGGACAGCATCGAAAAATTCCCGTGCCTCTTCAATGGTCATATTCAGAACTTCATTAATATTCTTGCCTTTATATTTGATTTCCAGCGTTTCACGGTTATAGCGTTTGCTCTTACACTGATCGCAAGGTACATAAACATCAGGCAGAAAGTGCATTTCAACCTTAATCACACCATCGCCCTGGCAGGCTTCACAGCGTCCGCCTTTTACGTTGAAACTGAAACGTCCCGGTGTATAGCCACGGGCACGAGATTCAGGAACACCTGAAAATAATTCTCTCACAGGCGTAAATATACCAGTATAAGTAGCGGGGTTTGAACGAGGGGTTCTGCCAATAGGGCTTTGGTCTATATCAATGACCTTATCAAAATGCTCCAGCCCTTCAACATCGATATAAGAGGCAGGATTAATGTTTGTTGCCCCGTTTAGCTGGCGCTGTGCTATAGGGAAGAGTGTATCGTTGATCAGCGTTGATTTACCGGAACCAGAAACGCCGGTGATACAGGTAAACAAGCCGACTGGCAGTTTTAGTGTTACCTTTTTCAGATTATTGCCTTTTGCTCCAATCAATTTTAGTATCTTGTCAGGATTGGTAGGCACACGCTGCTCTGGAATGGCAATTTTGCGTTCACCACTCAGGAATTTTCCGGTGAGAGATTTTTCACTTTCCATAATATTGGAAAGAGTCCCTTCGGCAACAATCTCACCTCCATGCACACCCGCGCCAGGCCCGATATCGATAATATGATCAGCTGCACGGATGGCATCTTCATCGTGTTCGACCACAATAACGGTATTACCCAGATTGCGCAGATGCAGCAACGTTTCCAACAAACGTTCATTATCCCGCTGATGCAGGCCGATGGAGGGTTCATCCAGCACATACATTACGCCGACAAGACCTGCACCAATTTGGCTGGCTAAACGAATACGCTGGGCTTCACCGCCTGAAAGTGTTTCTGCTGAACGGGAGAGCGTCAGGTAATTCAATCCAACATTAACCAGAAATTTCAGGCGATCACGGATCTCTTTCAAAACTTTTTCAGCAATTTTGGCGCGTTGCCCACTCAGTTTAATATTTTGGAAAAATTCCATCGCATGACCGATGCTGAAATCAGAAATCTGGGGCAGCGTGGTGCTTTCAATAAAGACATAGCGGGCTTCTTTGCGCAGTCGGGTTCCGTCACAAGAGACGCAGGAACGATTGCTGATATATTTTGCCAGCTCTTCCCGTACCGCAGTAGATTCCGTTTCTTTATAGCGGCGCTCCATATTGTGCAGGACACCTTCGAACGGGTGGTTACGAACGGTCACATCGCCGCGATCATTGGTATATTTAAATTCGACGGATTCTTTTCCTGAGCCATATAAAACCACTTTCCTAATCACAGAACTTAACTGATTAAATGGCACTTCGATATCGAATTTATAATGTTCTGCCAGTGATCTCAGCATCTGGAAGTAGTAAAAATTACGGCGATCCCAGCCACGTATTGCGCCACCAGCAAGGGATATATCACCATTCTGAACAACACGTACAGGATCGAAAAATTGCTGAACGCCTAAACCGTCACAAGTCGGGCAGGCACCGGCAGGATTGTTGAAGGAAAACAGGCGTGGTTCCAGTTCGCTCATACTATAGCCACAGATTGAACAGGCAAAATTGGCGGAGAAGATCAGTTCTTCGGCCTGTTCATCATCCATATTAGCAATGACTGCCGTACCGCCGGAAAGCTCCAGTGCGGTTTCGAATGATTCTGCCAGCCGTTGGGAGAGATCGGCTCGTACCTTGAAACGATCTATAACCACTTCAATGGTATGTTTTTTCTGCAATTCAAGTTTAGGTGGATCAGAAAGGTCACAGACTTCACCATCAATACGGGCGCGGATATAGCCTTGTGCAGCGAGGTTATCCAGCAGTTTGGTGTGCTCACCCTTGCGCTCCTTGACGACAGGGGCCAGCAACATCAGGCGTTGGCTTTCCGGCAATGCCAGTACATTATCCACCATCTGGCTTATCGTTTGCGCCGCCAGAGTGATATCGTGCTCGGGGCAGCGCGGTTCACCCACGCGCGCAAACAGCAGGCGAAGATAATCGTGAATTTCAGTAATTGTCCCGACCGTAGAACGCGGGTTATGGGAAGTAGACTTTTGCTCAATGGAAATCGCCGGAGACAGCCCTTCGATATGATCGACATCCGGTTTTTCCATCAGTGATAAAAACTGGCGGGCATATGCAGAGAGCGATTCCACATAGCGCCGCTGACCCTCGGCATAAAGAGTATCGAAAGCCAGGGATGATTTACCGGAGCCGGATAGCCCAGTAATGACGATTAGCTTGTCACGGGGAATTACCAAATTGATATTCTTGAGATTATGGGTGCGGGCGCCCCGAACTTCGATGTTATCCATATACCACTTCTCAGATTATTGATAGAGCAAAATACGTAAACGCGTTATTATTGCACAAACGTTGCTGAATGGATATACAGTATTAGATGGGAAATCATGCTGTAACCATTACAATGTAAAGTACGATGCGCTTCGCAAAGTATAATATAACGGGTATATCTTTAAACTTAGCCCTCGCATGGTAAACTACTTTGCTTATAATTAGAGAAGTCCGTTTTTAGCAAAATTCATTTCATCAGGAGTATTCCCAATGGCCAGCAGAGGCGTAAACAAAGTTATTTTAGTGGGTAATTTGGGGCAGGACCCGGAAGTTCGCTATATGCCGAACGGAGGTGCAGTCGCCAACATTACTCTGGCAACGTCTGAGAGCTGGCGTGACAAGCAAACCGGTGAGATGAGGGAAAAAACCGAATGGCACCGTGTAGTGCTCTTCGGTAAACTGGCAGAAGTTGCAGGTGAATATCTGCGCAAAGGTTCTCAGGTCTATATCGAAGGTTCTTTGCAGACCCGTAAGTGGCAGGATCAGAGCGGTCAGGATCGTTACACCACTGAAATTGTGGTAAATGTTGGTGGTACAATGCAAATGCTGGGCGGCCGTGGTGGTGCAGGGCAAGAAGCTGCTCCGGCACAAAGCGGTTGGGGGCAGCCACAACAGCCACAACAGCCACAGGCATCTCAGCAATTCAGTGGTGGCGGTGCGCCATCTCGTCCGGCTCAGTCTCAGTCTTCTGCACCACAGAGTAATGAGCCACCAATGGATTTCGATGATGATATTCCATTTTAAATTTGATTTCGGAAATTCGGTAAATAATTGAATCTAACACCCCGTTTATACGGGGTTTTTATTTTATGTAACTATACCTGCCGTCACCTGTCGTCTTTCAAGTTGCAGCTTTGTTGGCTGCACTCACTCACCCCAGTCACATAGTTAGCTATGCTCTTGGGGGTTCATTCCCTTGCCGTCACGCTGCATCTTGAAATCCATTGGTTATATAAAGTTTTTATTAATTACCTTGATTTTTTTACAGATAATGAATGAAATAGCAAATAATTTAATCCACTGATAATGTCATAATATAACGAAAAGGTAAGTTAGTTAACAAGTCTGGCGTAAAAATTCCTGAAGTAAATCACTTGCAAAGCTACGTTCGGAGGAATTTATTATATTATAAAAACAGCATTAAGTTCCCTTCGAAGTGCTATTATTTTTCAATATTATTTTATTTTTAAATAAATATTGTTTTTGTGTGTTTTAATTTTCAATTATCATGAAAATAATAAAATATATTAATGAGCCAAGAAAGCACACAAATGATAATCGTCACTTTTCAGATAATGATATAGCCCTCCTTAGTTATTGTTCGTTATTCTTCTTTTGCTTCTCTATTCTGCTTCTTAGCTTAGGAGCCATCATTCCTATCAGGGAGAAGAGAAGAATCTGAGAAAGCATTGTGCAGATGTGTCTGACTATCTAATCAGAAATACTCCAATCTATATTGGGGATAACACGCCTTTACAGATGATAAAAGCGCTCTAGAAGCTAAATACAGAGTTATTCAAGAATCCATACATTTTACGGGATGTACCTATAATTATTTAGGAGGATAAATTGAAAAATGTATCTGTTAGCACAAATGGTTCAATCATTGAAGATTCACTTATGTTTGGTCAATTTGGATGGCCGGAGTCTGAACCTGATATGATGTCTAATGGTAATTTAATTTCAGCAGATTTACGTGAGGCATTACTTAATAAGTGTTCTATTTCTAAAGAGTTACCCTCTGATCAGTGGTGGAAAGAGAAAAGAAAAAAAGATACCCCTTTGCACGTTCTGGTTCGGGATTATCTCAATCATCCGGTTATCCAGTTTAATTCGAAAACTATTTTTTCATCCTGTCTGGAGACATTATCGAAAATCAAGTCTAGTATAAATGAGAGAGGAGAAATTGATATCATCCTTCCTGTCTTTTGTGTTATTAGTAACTGGCAGAAAAGACATGATATTACTTCTTTGACTATGGCTGAAGAGGTGTCTTTATTGCACCTTGCGAAAGTTTCAACGTATCTTGAAGAAAATACAGGAATAAAAATACGTTTTACCATTCTTTCGGATGCTACATTTTATGCGGGGATTTTTGGTGACCCAATGGTTGCAGCAGAAAAATATATCAGGGATCTAAAAGAATTCACTAAAATAAGAAAGATAAATGAGATAGTTAACATTTTTGATATATCTAATATAGTCGCATTACTTCAGGATGATTATGACAGTGCTTTATCAAACCATTTGAAAACATTCACATCAAATCCATCTTTTGGAATTAGTCATGAGGAGGCAATTCGTTTCCACGCAAGTGTTGGGAGTACTGTTAACATATCAGATTTATCTCTGACATATAATCAAAAGAAGGATATGTTTTGTGATTTCATTTTTCCTGATTTGGAAACAAAGAATGAAGTTATGAATAGAGTTCATACTGCTTTCATTCATTATAGAGCGATGAAAGAAGCAATGGCGAGTATTCGATGGGAAAAGCTTTTGTTTCCTAATGCAATCCGAGCCACTATTCATCACAAGACGTTAC
Source organism: Xenorhabdus sp. XBWT (assembly GCF_059072735.1). Classification (NCBI taxonomy): domain Bacteria; kingdom Pseudomonadati; phylum Pseudomonadota; class Gammaproteobacteria; order Enterobacterales; family Morganellaceae; genus Xenorhabdus; species Xenorhabdus sp. XBWT. The sequence goes on along the minus strand of NZ_CM180990.1, from coordinate 3,482,708 downwards.
CATTAATTGGTGTCAGGATATATCCTGATTATAAGAGTCATTCACCTTATCTTCCTTATCACGGTATTGCCGTTATTGAACACCGGAAAAATATTTGGCGAATGAGTATTGAACAAGAAATCCACCAACATGGTAAGAGAATGAGAATTATTAATCATCGGGGGGTAAGTGATTTTTATGTAGATGCTGATACGTTGGAGAATATGACGACTTTATTGCAGGAATCGAACTCTTAATAAAAATCAGGATAAGATTGTTACTCTATGACCTGACATATCAATACGGAAGATAATCAAATAATGAGGCTTTATAAGAAAATCTTCCGTCACGGTAAAAGCAGTTCAGGTCATTAGAGATATATGTGTTGTACTTATTAGTATCTCCAGAGGATTATTCATGCATAATCTTATCTTAATTATTTTGGGAAATATCGCATTAGAGAGTGCGGTACCGCTACTTTTCACTGTAGGAGGGTTGGCTGGCCTGCATCTTGCTCCATTGGCCTGGCTTGCGACTTTGCCTATTGCTATACAAATGGCAGCCGGAAGTGTTTGTTCAATTCCATTTTCGAACTTCATGGCACGTTATGGGCGGAGAAGCGGATTTATTCTGGCCAGTATAGCAATGGTATTTGGTGGAGGAGCTTCCGCGGTTTCGATTTATTTAAACAGCTTCCTGCTTCTGCTCGGAGGGCATTTCTTGATTGGCATCGCGATGATTGGCATTAATTTTCTACGATATGCCGCAGCAGAAAGTGTTCCCAAGAACCGGGCTGCAACAGCAAGTTCTTTATTGCTGGCTTCAGGGATAATTGGTGTTGTTATTGGTAGCGAACTTTACGGGAAAGGAGATGGGCTGGGTTTTGATCTTCCGTTTATCGGAATATATGTGATTGTGTCCGTTATTGGAGGGGTCGCGGTTCTTGCATTTGCAGCACTTGAAGCGGGTCTTGGATATTCAGTCAGTTCAACAGAAGATAATGCCGGTAAATCATCAGGATTCTCTTTTATTGCCAAAAATCGGCCTTTATTGTTTGGCATTACGGCGATGGTACTGGGTCATGCAATTATGATGATAGTCATGTCACCTGCCTCAATTGCCTCGGTAGGCTATGGTATGGACGATTCAGAAACAGGTATGCTAGTTGGTGTCCATCTTGTCGCTATGTTCGCGCCCGGTGTCATCACCGGTATGCTTATATCAAAAATGGGAGCGAATAATATTATTCTCTTGGGAGCTTTTTTGAATCTTGTCGGTTTTCTGATTGGGCTGACCAATGAAACAAAAATAGTTATTCTCGGAGCGCCGTTGATCTTTGCTGGAATAGGGTGGAACTTCATGTTTTTGGGCGGAACTCATCTTATCAACAGCATGTCTGATGGTATCAATAAAGTTCGTGTTCAAGGGGCAAGTGAAACGCTTTTGGCTGCTGCATCAATGGTGTTTGCGCTTGCATCTGGGGGAATTTACGAATCACTGGGTTGGAAAGGGTTAGTTTTTGTTGTAACAGTGATGACGTTGCTGACTATTGCATTACTTTTTATTCGGATACTTTTAACATCGAAATTTGCCGGTAAACCGGATTGACTTTTTCTCTTGAAGCCCCACTGTTGTGAGGCTTTCCACTTTCATTTAAATAGCATGAGCAAGTATAAAATGAACTTATTTACCCAATCGATTTTCCCAGCGATTGGCGGATATAAGAACCCGCGCCCAATAATCCCGGTTTATCATGGGTAATCAGATAGACAGGAATATCTTGTAAATAATTTGTAAATCGGCCTTTGCTCTCAAATCCCTTGCGAAACCCCGATTTTTGGAAGAAATCAAGGAAGCGCGGGACAATTCCACCTGCAATGTAGACACCACCAAATGCACCCATATTCAGTGCTAAATTCCCGCCAAAACGCCCTAATGCGGCACAGAAAATTTCCAGTGTACGCTTGCAGATAGGACAGTTGCTACTCAGAGCGCGATCTGAAATATCACGAGGGGTAATTTCTTCTACTGGCTGACCGTTCAGTTTCATCAGAGAACGATAGATATTGACTAATCCAGGCCCTGAAAGGACACGCTCTGCTGAGACATGACCATATTCTTCCCGCAATACATTCAGCATATGATCTTCGTCCACACTATCGGGCGCAAAATCGACATGACCACCTTCACCGGGCAGGCTCATCCATTGGTTTCCCGTATGAACAAGATGTGCGACTCCCAACCCTGTACCCGCACCATAAACTGCGATTGGTCGCTTGGACTGAGGTTGTTTTCCGCCAATCTTTATCATGTCATCTGCACCCAGAACCGGAATTGCAAGGGAGACAGCGGTAAAATCATTAATGACCTCAAAACGTTCCCATCCCAGAGATGTTTTCATTTGGCTGACCGAAAAACGCCAACTGTGATTGGTCATGCTGATAACATCCTCTGTCACCGGACAAGCAATTGCGATGCAGCCATATTTGACGGCACAGTTTTGCTGTTTCAGATACTGGCGGATAACAATTTCAAGCGATGCATAATGCGCACAGGGATAGAATTCGACTGCGCTCAGTTGCCCAGTATCTACATCACATAATGCCAGCCGTGCATTTGTACCGCCGATATCGCCTACCAGAGCATAAGTTGTCATGTTTTATCTCCTTAAGTCTTATAGAAATGGTCTATATCCTAATGAACCAGTCAAAAGCCGAATTGAGGGGATTTTACACAAGGTCAGGCGTAAAGGCGTATAAAATGTATTATTAGTCTGGTAAAAGCCATTATTTAGCCTGAATTGCTCTTTTTTCAATAGGCTGGCGGCCCATGATTCACTATTATGCTCAACAATCAACCCGCGAGTCGGTGTCAGGTTAACGGTTTAATTCAAACCAAGCCCGCGTAGTCCGATAGGGTTTAACTCAGCAGGAGTAAAGCGGTTTTTCCAGTTCTTTTCATAATCTTCGTGAGGAAAATCAGCCGGAGATGTGCCATTTTTAAGTGATATGGCTACCTTATGCGCATAAGCCAGATTCCTTTCACACAGAGGAGCGGCGGGAATATACATCACATTCCCCCAGCCTTGCTGATTTACCACTGGTGCAACGGAATGGATAAGATCACAGTGCCACCAGACAGAATCACCGGCTTGCAGAGATGGAATGCTGTATAGCCCGCGGACGAGGTGGGGGTGCCATTTTTCGGAAGCTGGCAGGGCTTTACCGGAGGCAACACCGCAAAGCTCGTCATCAGGCACATCATTTAGCAAAGGACGTAACAATAAATAGGCCATCGCTTCTGGTACAGGAACAACATGCAAAAGCCCCTGATTGAGAGCCATATCCGATAGTGCCGTCCAGCCCTGAAAAGTGCGAAAAATCGAACATCGGGTTACGTTATCCAGTTCGTATTCATTCATTTCTGGGCGGTATGCTGCATCCCAAGGATCGTATTTTGTGAATTGGTTATTGAAAATATGCCTGAACACTTTTTGATAAGCAGGATGTAGCCAACGTTCCAAAGCCCCGGAATCAGTATGTGCATCAAGCCCTTTGGATGTAGTTCCTGGTGGCCGACGGCGAATGCGATCAGGGTAAATCATGCTGATATCTGGTTCAAACCAGCGTGCGCCATTCGATTCAAATTTCCACAGACGATTGAGAAAAGATTGTACTTGCGCAATTTCTTCACTTTGCCGGGCCTGCATCTGTGCCTGAGACCAATAAATGGGATAAATTTCCGGACGGGATGCTTCAAGGTTGCTGAAGTAGTTATCACCTGTGCCATGATAAACACCATCAAAATTATTTATCTCAAGATACTCAAGCATGGATTTATCCCATGCAAGTGCGGTCTGACGGGGGAAATTCTGTCTGACAACCAAACATCCACGGCGTTTAATTTTTTGTATGGTCTCTGCCGTAATTCGATTTTCTATTAAGTCCTGCCAGTGAATCTCTGGCCAAGCACTACCGATATTTTTTTCATCTTCCTGAGCGGCAGCCAGCGCTTGGTCTATTTTGTCACAAACCTGTTTGAACAAACCTTCGACATCACCAATTTGCTTGCGCATGGTTTGTTTCATATGACGAATATTCTGGTGGTAGTTATCAGGGAAGAGAGAAGAGATAAAAGATGTGTCCATAGCAGATCCTATTATGTTCATCATGACTGATGTGTTTTGGGATGTAGTAGACTCAAACTGTGGTTACAACTTCTTTTTGTTTTGATACTGAGATCAAATAATATCTTGACTATTATAAGTTATCAGCCCCATTTCATCTGCCAGCAGATCTATAGCTTTTATCACTTGGTTAGATGACCAGAGTGGCTGTGATTCAACGGATACTGTCAGCTCGTTTTCTTTAAGCCGATCGCCAAATAGCATTATCGCCTTATCACCATGTTGTTTTGATGCCCAAATTATTGCCTGAGCCGTGGGATTATCTTGGTAGATCCGGCCCGCGATTTCTTGAGTGTGGGTATAATTTTCAGCTTCGGAAAATAAAATATCTTTTGGCTCGTAGCCCCACTTCCGCAATACTCTTACATTGATATCTACAATGATGAGATCGACATCAGGCATTAGTTGGCTGTAGACAAGCGTATCCAACTTACCCAGATCAAAAGGCAGATTATTGCATCCTGCCGGCACGTCATGATAGATGGTTTCCATCACAGCAACGGCAATATTCTCACCACCATAGATAGTGGGAATAGGTTCACCTTGCGCATTTTGGCAGGGGCTGAATCTGGCGTTTCCTTTTCCTGGGTTAAACTCAGTGCCTTTGTATGCCTGATGATGAATACGTTCAATCGGACACCGGGCTTTCCAGATTCCCGTTTTGACAGTTCTTTGATTCAGGGAACTAACCGTGCAATGGCCCATCAGCTTCCTGCCTTGCCGCATTTAATACATCATTCGGGCGGTTTGCCAAAACGTCTTTTGGCTTTTCTTTTCCTAACCACGAATTAGGAGTACTAAACCAAATTGCCATGCCCCAAGATGTTTTTTTTCCATCAAAAACTTCAATAATATTTTTGATGATGGGGATCGGTAGCCCTCCTTCATCCAGTGCATATTGCGGGTATAAATCCTTTCCCTTGACTGAAACCGCAAAGATTTTTTTAGTTTTTTTCCAGCGGTTGGGAGTTGCACTGGGGTTGAGCAGAGAAAAACCCGCAGATTGACTGAGTTCATAGGCTGGAAGCCATTTTGACTCTTCAAGAATTGAATTTTTCAGTGCTTCAATCCGATCTTTTCGGTTTGATGTTCTCCAGGAGTCTTTTGAATTTTCCCCACTAATATCATCTGAATGAACATAAAATTCGGACTTGATCATCCGAGAAGGCGATTTGTCAGGGAAAGATCTGCGTTTTATGGAAGTAGCGGTATTTAACGCACTTAGCAGGGCAATACGTAGATCCCTGACATCAAGTTCTCCGGCGGTTTCTTCCGGTAATTCAACAATTAAAAAACGATCTGCTTCGTTAGGCGGTATTTCTGTGACATGAATATGCTCAATGTGTTCTTGCTGATACGAAAGAACATCAAGAAGGGAAACGTAACCTAAGCTGAGCGTTTTCTCCTTTGCTCTGCTTTTTCTTGTTACCTTGGCATTCACTCTAGACCCCTTATTGGTATTTGCATATAACGTATACCCGTCATCTTTTCTATCGTCGGTTATTTTTAATTTAAATCAATAAATTAGCTGCATAATTAGTTTGGTTATGCGCTTGGGGCTTGTTCCCCGTGTTGACACTTGAAATCGATGGGGTATAGAGATTGTTGATATGGTTTATATCAATTATATCGCAGGTTCGCACAAAATATAAACAATTGCAATGTTTCCGACAAGCAAAGCGGTAAATTGAAAGACAAAGGATATAAAATATTATGAAAATTTATATTTACTGTGGATATAAATTGGAGTTTTAGAAAATAAAATTCTTCCAGAAAGGATGATGTTTTTTGATTTTTTGTGACACTATATTTTTTTATTTAAAGGTGAAGAAAGAATTTTAATAGACGCAGTCTGCTTAAGAAGATTATTGCCCTTTATGAGAGAACGTTGGTGTTATTGCTTTCAACAAAATCAAAACCTGCTTTGTCGGGTAGTGGAATAGGAAAATCTTCAGCTTTTTGTGATTACCGCTTGATTCTCCTCCCCGATTCACTGGATAATCATCCGCCTCAAATTTCCTCACTATTTTTTTACCTGAAAAGCCAAACGATTGCGCAAGTGAATGCCTGAACCAACTAGTACAGCACTGATCTTTATTATTTAGTGACGTAATCGTTTTCGTTGGATGAGTACGGGGGAAGATAGTGATACATTTTCAATGCAAAATATTCAACATAAAGCAGGGGAAACACATGTCTGGTATGCAGGTACCAACTCAATGCAAGCTCGATAAGTATTTTAAGATTACTGAACGTGGATCGACTGTGCGTCAGGAAATTCTTGCTGGGTTGACGACATTTTTGGCGATGGTTTATTCCGTTATTGTGGTGCCGGGCATGCTTGGACAAGCCGGATTCCCTCATGCTGCCGTATTTATTTCTGTCTGTCTGGTAACCGGTGTTGGCTCATTATTGATGGGATTGTGGGTTAATCTGCCAATGGCAATTGGTTGTGCGCTTTCATTGTGTACATTTACTGCATTCAGTTTGGTTTTAGGACAACAGGTAAGTATTCCTGTGGCGCTTGGCGCAGTTTTCTTAATGGGATGCCTGTTTACACTGATTTCGGTGACGGGTGTAAGAGCGTGGATTTTACGTAATATCCCCATGGATATTGCACATGGAACAGGGATTGGTATCGGGTTATTTTTACTGCTGATTGCAGCCAATGGTGTTGGGTTGGTGATTAAGAATCCCCATGAAGGTTTGCCTGTTGCGTTCGGTTCATTGACGACTTTTCCCGTGATTATGACGCTCTTGGGGTTAGCAGCAACTATTGGATTGGAGCGGAGAAAAGTACCGGGCGGTATTGTATTGGTGATTATCACGATTTCAATTATCGGTTTGATTTTTGACCCGGCCGTAAAATATCAAGGATTTTTTAAAGTTCCCACTTTAGGGGAAGACGGTTTGTCCCTGATGTTCAGTATGGATATTATCGGCGCGTTACAGCCGGCTGTGTTACCGAGCCTTCTGGCGTTGGTAATGACGGCGATATTTGATGCCACAGGAACCATCCAGGCAGTAGCCAGTCAGGCGAACCTGTTGGATAAGAGAGGCCAGATTATCAGTGGTGGTAAAGCTCTGACCGCTGATTCTGCCTGTAGTATTTTCGCGGGAGCTATAGGCTCTTCTCCGGCTGGGGTTTACATTGAATCTGCCGCTGGAACGGCTGTTGGTGGCAGAACGGGTTTAACTGCTTCTGTCGTTGGTATTTTATTTCTATTGATTTTATTCCTGTCACCATTATCGTATTTAGTTCCTGCATATGCCACGGCTCCTGCTTTGATGTATGTCGGGTTATTGATGTTGAGTAATGTACGGAAACTGGACTTCAATGATTTTGTCAGTGCGATGTCCGGCTTGCTGTGTGCAGTGTTTATTGTACTGACTTGCAACATTGTGACAGGCATTATGTTGGGCTTTAGTACGTTGGTTGCCGGGCGTATTTTCTCAGGTGAATGGCGTAAGCTGAATATTGGAACTGTGATTCTTGCTATTGCGCTGGTTGTTTTTTATGCGGCGGATTGGGCTATTTAATTAAAATTAATTAAAAAATTGTGCGCAAACAGTCAACGTTTGCGCATTGTCCTCACGATAAAAATGCCTTCTATTTTTCAATTTGCTGATTTATGTGTTGCAACTTGAAGTTTATTGGATATACCCATCAAAATTTCCTAATTTTTCAACATGACCCCGCCGATAAGTATAAAATAGACAAATGATTCACTGGTCATTGATTCATAATGTGATTGTTTTTTGATTTTCTTTAATAACTGCAATGATTATGGTTAATAGCGCTATTATTAGGGGGAAAAAAAAGTCACAATCTCTTCACTGACGGATTTTTGGCAATTTGTAAGGGTAACATGGAAATATTCTTTACTATCTTGATCTTGATTTTGGTGGTGTCAGTTTCTGGTGTTCTTACTAAAATGATTCCGTTCCGTGTCCCCTTGCCGATAGTGCAAATAGCAATGGGAGCACTGCTGGCCTGGCCTCATTTTGGTTTACACGTTACTTTCGATCCCGAATTATTCCTCGTTTTACTTATCCCTCCTTTGTTGTTTGTTGATGGCTGGAAAACTCCAACCAGAGAATTCTTTCAGCATGGGCGTGAAATATTCATTTTAGTTTTAGTACTGGTATTGGTGACGGTTGTTGGCATTGGCTATTTGATTCATATGTTGCTGCCGAGTATCTCACTTATTGCTGCTTTTGCACTGGCGGCAGTCTTATCACCAACTGATGCGGTGGCACTGTCATCAATTGTTGGAAGAGGAAGCATCCCCAAAAATATGATGAGTGTACTGGAAGGAGAAGCATTGATGAATGATGCTTCTGGCCTGGTAGCTCTTAAATTTGCGGTGGCGATTGCCATGGGAACGATGGCCTTTACCGTCACTGGCGCAACATTGGAGTTTTTCAAAGTTGCGGTTGGTGGGTTGCTTTCTGGTATTGGTGTTACATTGGTGTACAGTAAATCACTGAGATTGATGAGCCGCTGGAGTGGAGATGATCCGGCAACGCAAATCATGTTCATGATGTTGTTGCCATTTGCCTCTTATATGATTGCTGAGCATATCGGTTTTTCAGGTATTCTGGCTGCGGTTGCTGCTGGTATGACAATCAGTAAAGCGGGCGTGATCCGCAATGCGCCATTGGATATGCGTTTACGTGCCGATAACGTATGGGGGATGCTGGCTTTCGTCTTTAACGGCCTTGTATTCGTCATGTTGGGGTTACAGTTACCAGACATTTGGGAAACTTCTGTGGCTCAGGCTGATCTTGATCCGAATGTTGAAACCTGGATGCTATTCTCCGCTGTGGGCATCATTTATGGTGCGCTGGTATTACTTCGATTTGTCTGGTTATGGCTGATGAAAAATACCAGCAAAGTGTTTATGAAAAAGAAACCACTGGAATTTGCTTCTTACACTATCCGTGAATTGTGGTTAGCTTCATTTGCTGGTGTTCGTGGAGCAATTACGCTGGCAGGTGCGCTATCTGTTCCTTTGTTCTTGCCAGATGGTGATCCGTTCCCGGCACGTTATCAGTTGATTTTCATTTCCGCCGGTGTGATTTTGCTTTCCCTGTTTGTGGGCGTTATCGCATTACCTTTGCTGCTGCGTGGTATGAAAGTCGGCGATAAGATGGCTGATCTCAATGAAATCAGAATGGCAAAAGCCGCAATGGCTAAAGTTGCGATTGTCAGTATGAATAAAATGGAAGAGCGTTTGTCTGTCAACACGGAAGAAAAACTGGATGCGGAGGTTATTAGCGAGGTTGCTTCCCGTGTTACCGGTTATTTGCGGCGTCGCACAGCCGGCACGGATGAAGCCGAGCATAATCTGATGGTTGAGGAGTTGGAACAACGCTTCCGCTTAACAGCATTAAGGGCTGAACGCGGTGAACTGTATCATCTGCGTGCAACTCGTAAAGTTAGTAATGAGACACTACAAACGCTGCTGCATGATCTTGATTTGCTGGAAGCGCTTTTAGTGGGAAAAGAACAATAAAAGTAGGTAAAAATCAATAAATCATGTGGCTGTTAACGATCACAACATTTTTATGGGCCGCTTCATTTAGCCTGATCGGGGTTTATCTTTCTGGTCAGGTTGATAGCTGGTTTTCTGTGCTTGTCAGGGTAGTCCTGGCTGCAATGGTATTCTTGCCATTTTTGCGTTGGCGTGGGTTATCGTTGAAAGTCATTACACTATATATGGCAATCGGCGCTTGTCAGCTTGGCGTGATGTATTTGTTTGTATTTCATGCCTATCACTATTTAACTGTGGCAGAATTTTTGCTGTTTACCATCATGACACCGCTCTATGTCACACTGATTTATGATTTGATGGGGCGTAATCGGCTGCGTTGGGGCTATGCTCTGAGTTCTTTGCTGGCTGTGGCGGGAGCTGCAATTATTCGATATGACCGACTAAGCGAATCCTTCTGGATTGGTTTGATATTGGTACAATTGGCAAATATTTTCTTTGCCATTGGTCAGGTTGGTTATAAGCGTTTGATGGAAGTCCATCCGATCCCGCAGCGAATCGCTTTCTCATGGTTCTATCTGGGAGCGTGTGTTGTCGCTATCATTGGTTGGTTGTTGTTTGGCGATCCGCAAAAACTACCGACAACACAGTTACAATGGGGCGTCCTGATTTGGTTAGGCGTTGGTGCATCTGGTATTGGCTACTTTATGTGGAACTATGGTGCGACCCAAGTAGATGCCGGAACACTGGCTATTATGAATAATATGCTGGTTCCGGCAGGGTTGTTGGTTAATTTCGCAATTTGGCAGCAGCACCCTGATTGGCTGAGCTTTAGCATTGGAGGCAGCCTGATTGTTGCCTCACTTTGGGTGCATCATCGCTGGATACTGAAACCTGTTTCACAAATGGCAGATTGCCCACCGCGTGCTGGCGCGCAGAACGAATAAATGTATCAATGGCAGGTTGGCGTTGTTCTCCTTCTCGGTTGGCAGCGTACAATCTGCTCCATAATCCTTCTCCCAGTGTCTGGGTTACAACTAACCCTTGCCTTTCGAATGTTTCTACTGCCCAGTGTGGTAATGCAGCAATACCCAGACGAGCTGCCACCATTTGGATCAACAATAAGGTATTATCGACAGTTTTCAATGTCGGCGTCACCCCTGCGGGTTGGAGAAAACGCCGCCAGATGTCAAACCGTTGCCGTTGGACGGGATAGATCAGCAGAGTTTCAGAAGCAAGATCCTGTGGGTGAATATCGCGTTTATTTGCCAATGGATGATCCGGTGCAACCACTAGTTTCACTTCATAGTCAAACAGTGGTGTATAGTGCAGATTGCTGTCTGCAATAATGTCTGATGTCAGGACAATATCCAGTTCCCGTTGCTGTAGTGCTGGCTGAGGATCAAATGTTACACCGGATTTAAAATCTACATTAACCTGCGGCCAACTTTCACGAAAATGCTTAAGTGCAGGCGTTAGCCATTGAATACAGCTATGACATTCAATAGCGATGCGTAGGTTAGTCTTTTCTGGCTCATAGCATTCACGCAGGGAAGCAGTGACCAAAGGCAATACTTGATCCGCAAGCCTTAATAACACTTCACCCTGAGGTGTTAGCTGAAGAGGTTGGCTCTTACGAATGAACAGCTTGAATCCCAAACGGTGTTCTAACTCACTGAATTGGTGAGAAAGAGCGGATTGAGTTTGATGCAGGTAATTCGCAGCAGCGGCCAATGACCCACAATGATTCAATGCCTGTAACGTTTTTAAATGTTTTATTTCGATCATGAAAAACCTTCAAGTTAATGATGAATAATTTGCGCTTGTGGTTTATACACTACCTGTTGATTATAGAAGTGTAAACATCTAGACGGCTAAAATTTCACGGGTGACGACATGACGGTTTTGAATCATACATTAGGCTTTCCACGTATCGGCTTGAAAAGAGAGCTAAAAAAGGCGCAAGAGAATTATTGGGCAGGCAAAATTTCTCGACAAGAATTGCTGGAGACGGGTCGTGAATTACGTGCACGTCACTGGCAACAACAAAAAGAAGCGGGTGTTGATTTAGTCCCTGTTGGAGATTTTGCGTGGTATGACCAAGTATTGACCACAAGTCTATTATTGGGCAATGTTCCACCACGTCATCGAAATGAAGAAGATGATTCCATTGATCTGGATACTCTATTCCGCATAGCCCGTGGCAGGGCACCAACAGGTACACCAGCCGCCGCTTCAGAAATGACTAAATGGTTTAACACGAATTATCACTATATCGTTCCTGAATTTCAGGAAGGACAGGAGTTTAAACTCGGTTGGACTCAACTGCTGGATGAAGTCGATGAAGCATTGGCGTTGGGGCATAAAATAAAACCTGTTCTTTTGGGACCTGTAACCTATTTATGGCTGGGTAAAGTGAAAGGCAAAGTTTTCGATCGCCTCTCCTTATTAACGGATATTCTTCCTGTGTACCAACAAGTGTTGGCTGAATTGGCAAAACGCGGCGTTGAATGGGTACAGATTGATGAGCCTGCGCTGGTGTTAGAATTACCAGAAGAGTGGCTCGCTGCTTTCCCAACAGCTTATCAGGCGCTTGAGGGGCAGGTGAAATTACTGCTGACGACCTATTTCGATAGCATCGGTCATAATATTGAAACGATCAAATCACTGCCAGTACAAGGTTTGCATGTTGATTTAGTGGCAGGAAAAGATTCCCCTGAAAATCTGGATAAATTCTTGCCAGAAAATTGGTTGCTTTCATTGGGTGTGATTAACGGTCGTAATGTCTGGCGCGCAGATTTGAGTGAAAAATATCAGATTGTCGCACCATTGGTAGGTAAGAGAAATGTGTGGATTGGTACTTCTTGCTCATTACTGCATAGTCCGATTGATTTAAATGATGAAACAGGGCTTGATGAAGAAGTAAAAAGTTGGTTTGCTTTTGCATCACAGAAATGTGAGGAACTGTCTTTACTGTCACAGGCACTGAATGAGACAGAAGGTGGTAAACAGGTTGAACTGGATGCCTATAGCGCTCCCATTCGTGCCCGGAAAAATTCCACCAGAGTAAACAATCTGGCTGTTGCTGAGCGCCTTGCTGCAATCAAGCCGCAAGACAGTGAACGTAATCAGACATATTCAGAACGTGCTAAACTTCAGCGTCAACGTTATAACTTACCATTGTGGCCAACGACCACTATTGGCTCATTCCCACAAACAACGGAAATTCGCAGTCTGCGCCTCGATTTCAAAAAAGGCCGAGTGGATGGTCAGTATTATCGGACCAATATCAGTGAACATATCCAACAGGCGATTCAAGAGCAGGAAAGTCTGGGGCTGGATGTGCTGGTACATGGTGAAGCTGAGCGTAATGACATGGTGGAATATTTCGGTGAGCATTTTGATGGCTATGTCTTCACTCAAAATGGTTGGGTACAAAGCTACGGTTCCCGTTGTGTGAAACCACCTGTAATCATTGGTGATATCAGCCGCCCAGAAGCGATTACGGTAGATTGGGCAACGTATGCACAATCCTTGACAGATAAGCCAGTGAAAGGAATGTTAACGGGGCCAGTAACGATTCTCTGTTGGTCATTCCCAAGGGAAGATGTCAGCCGAGAAACCATTGCTAAACAGATCGCATTGGCCTTGCGTGATGAAGTTAATGATTTGCAGAAAGCAGGTATTGGTATCATTCAGATTGATGAACCTGCATTGCGTGAAGGGTTACCTCTACGCAGAGAAGAGTGGCAGGCTTATCTGGAGTGGGCAGTGGATGCTTTCAAACTGAGTGCCGCAATCGCGCAAGATGATACACAAATTCACACCCATATGTGTTATTGCGAGTTCAATGACATCATGCCTTCCATAGCAGCGCTGGATGCAGATGTAATTACCATTGAAACCTCTCGCTCGGATATGGAGTTATTGGATTCATTTGAGAACTTCTCATATCCGAATGAAATTGGACCTGGTGTGTATGACATTCACTCACCAAACGTACCAAGTGTTGAATGGATTGAAGCGCTACTGCGTAAAGCGGCTGACCGTATCCCGGTTGAACGTTTGTGGGTAAACCCAGACTGTGGACTGAAAACCCGGGGTTGGTTAGAAACTCGACAATCATTGTCGAACATGGTAGAAGCAGCAAAACGCCTGCGTTCTACACTGAATAACTAACTTAAAAACGATCCATTAAACTGCCCGCCACAGAGTATGAAATGTGGCGGGCGCAAAGGATTACTGACCCAATAGTTTATTTTTTGAACTAATCCACGAATGGATCGTACAATCCAGTCTTTGCTGAGAAAATTTTTCAATTAGTCCACTTATTCCTCCCTTACCTTCAACCCAGTCCATTATATGCTGGAGTTGCTGGTTTTTCCCGCCACTCAGCATATTGGTGATTTGATCAAAAAATCCCATCATAGCTCCCCTTTTGTTGAGACTTATCGGTTTAACCAGATAAAACACTTAATTATGTGCATTTACAGGAATAATGCAGTGGGAATACTATGAAATAAAGATGAATTTCAGATTTAACTATTGCAGTTGCACAGTATTTTAGAAACGCCTAGTTTTAGATATTGGGGGCATTCGGAAATAAAGTAATTTTATTTATGTTAATCACAATAATATGTGAAATGTTTTTTCTATCATCTATTTAAAATCAACTTATTGAATGTTTTTATTCTTTAGGGAGATAAGCCTTGAATGTGATATCTATCGTTTTTTTGTGAAATTATATATGTGAAGATCAAAAAGGTAACAAATTGTCACACAACACCAGGGAACCTCATGAATAATTCAATACAAAAAATAGGGGTTATAGGGCTGGGTGCGATGGGAATGGGAATCGCACAGTCCTTAATTAGGGAAGGTATTCCAACTTATGGTTTTGACCTGAATGTCAAGCTTATGAGCAACTTAAACAGATGGGAGCAATAAATGTCGCAAAGAATGCTGTTCTATGGAGGAAGGAGCTAGATGTACTTTTATTGGTTGTGGTCAATGGTGCGCAAATCGAGCAAATACTATTTGGTGGAGAAAAACCATTAGTTAATCAACTGAAGGCAGGTACAGTAGTTGTTTTACATAGTACTGTCTTTGCTGAACAGGCTCAAGGTTTTGCCAATCGTTCGAATAAATACCATATCAAAGTACTTGATGCTCCGATTTCTGGAGGAGCATTGAAAGCTGCACAGGGGCAATTAACAATTATGGTCTCTGGTTCTTTTGAATTATTTCAACGGCTCGATTATTTTGTCCTCTGTCAATTTGGTTTTAATTGATTGTAGTCTCATACCTTGATTACCTCTTTTATTTCCTGTTATTTGAGAATAACTTTCTGTGAAAACCTCGGTAAACGTTCCATGATGAAAAATCGTTTCCAATATAGATTTGAACGGAAATTTTTTGGAGAAAAGTAGTGTTTTCAGAAATCAGACTGAAAAAATTGTTAATGAATAAGAACAATAAAAAATAATTCTCAGGGATTAATAAAAGAGATTTTAGATGAGAATTATCATTACTGGTGGTTTAAATCTTCTAGGCCAGCAGTTATCCTTTCAGCGATGTCATTCGTGCATTTATCGCCAATAATACAGATTGAAATGGGGTTTTATGATGGAGTTTTACATTCCAATTATTGGATTGGGAGTGGCGGTATTTACGCTGATTTTTTTGGTCTTGCGCACTCGTATTCATGTACTGCTTGCCATGTTGATTGCTGCGATAATTGCTGGGACTTCTGGCGGCTTAACTATGAGCAATGCTGTAGAAGTGATCGCCAAAGGATTTGGTTCAACATTAGGTAGTATCGGCATTGTAATTGGATTAGGGAGCATGATGGGCCGGATATTGGAAGTGTCCGGCGCAACTGAACGGATCGCTTATAGCTTGATAAAATGGTTGGGTAAACGGCGTGAAGAATGGGCACTGGCGATCACCGGTTATATTGTCAGTATCCCTATATTTGTTAATTCGGCTTTTGTGATCCTCTATCCGCTGGTGAAAGCATTAGCAAAGAAAGGTAAACGCAATGTATTGACGCTGGGGGTATCACTGGCGGGAGGGCTGGTAGTGACTCACCACATTGTTCCCCCGACCCCGGGACCGCTTGGTGTGGCAGGGATATTCGGAGTGAGTATAGGCTCAATGATGTTGGCAGGTATGATACTGGCCGTTCCATGTGTTATAGGTATTACCTGCTATGCAAAGTGGTTGGAGACTAAATATCCTGAATACCAGCTTGATGATGCAGAAGAAAATGCAGAAAATTTGCAACAAGTTCATCAACGTTATATGGAAGAAAAATCTAACAAATCACTACCGAGCTTATTTTTGTCTCTTTTGCCTATTGTTGTGCCTATTGTTCTTATTTTGGCCGGTGTAATTAATGGCTTGCTATTGAAAACCGATGTCTTTGCCGGGAAAGAAAACGATTTCTATTTTCAGATTTTTGGGTTCCTTGGTTCACCAATTATCGCGCTGGCAATCAGTGTCTTATTGGCTATTTATACGCTCATTCCAAAAGCCAGCAAACACGAAGTGATTGAACATTTAGAGGAAGGATTAAAGACTGTAGGTATTATTTTGTTGGTGTCAGGGGCTGGAGGCTCATTGGGGGCTGTGTTAAATGAAAGTTCGACGGGGACGATATTGGCGCAATATATTGCCGGCCTGCCAATAACACCAGTCTTGATTCCATTTATCATTGCGACACTAATCCGCATAATCCAAGGTTCTGGCACGGTAGCAATGATTACCGCAGCTTCTATTTCAGCACCGGTTATCAAGCAGATACCGGACATTAATATGTTGGTAGCGGCTCAGGCTGCGGTGATGGGAACACTGTTTTTCAGCTACTTCAATGATTGTTTTTTCTGGGTGGTTAACCGGATGATGGGCATTAAAAATGTGAGGCAACAGATTATCGTCTGGTCAATTCCTACCACAATTGCGTGGGGGATTGGGCTGTGTGGTGTATTGCTTCTCAATCTTGTGATGTAATCCATGCAATAGCGCTCTGTAAAGGGCGTTTTTTCTGTTTTCTGACTTTGTGATTGTTCTTCGAACATTGTTTTCATTGCCGCATTATACTCACCACATTATTTTCTTTTTTATTTGTGACTTTTATCACAAATATATGTATGTGTTTCTTGTCTGTATCAATTAAAAGTGATTTTAATCACTAAAAAATGTCAGAGTATTGACTAAATTTAGGTATCCATATTTTGAATCATGTCCGTTGAGGAGTCCGATATGTCTGATGTATTTCACTTAGGTATCACTAAAAGCGATCTGCAAGGTGCGACTCTGGCAATTGTGCCAGGCGATCCTAACCGTGTTGAAAAAATAGCACGATTGATGGGTAACCCAGTACATCTGGCCTCTCATCGTGAATTTACAACATGGCGTGCAGAAATAGACGGAAAAGCCGTTATTGTCTGCTCTACGGGTATCGGCGGCCCTTCAACGTCGATTGCGGTGGAAGAACTTGCCCAGTTGGGCGTACGTACTTTCTTGCGTATCGGTACGACTGGTGCAATCCAGTCACACATCAATGTAGGGGATGTATTGGTGACAACTGCCGCAGTCCGTTTAGATGGTGCCAGCTTGCACTTTGCTCCAATGGAATTCCCAGCCGTGGCTGATTTTGAGTGTACAAATGCTCTGTATGAAGCAGCAAAATCATCCGGTACTACAACTCATGTTGGTGTGACGGCTTCTTCTGATACCTTCTACCCAGGGCAGGAGCGTTACGATACTTATTCAGGCCGTATTGTCCGTCGCTTCCAGGGTTCCATGAAAGAGTGGCAGGAAATGGGTGTAATGAACTTTGAGATGGAATCAGCAACATTGCTGACAATGTGTGCAAGCCAAGGGCTGCGTGCTGGTATGGTAGCAGGTGTTATTGTTAATCGTACTCAACAAGAAATACCGGATGCTGAATTATTGAAGAAAACAGAAAGCAATGCCTTGGGGATTGTTGTCGAAGCTGCTCGCCGCTTGCTGTAATACTTTTATCAAGTGATTCTGTTAAGGGCCGGAATATTCCGGCCCTGCCGTTTGTGCGATCTTCTCTTTCTTTCATTCTAAAATCTGATAATGTCATAACGTTTTGCATTAATGATTATTTGCGTAATGGCTGTTGTGCGCCAATAACTATTAATCTAATCCAGTAATATCAATAACCATCTGTTTTTAAATCATTATTTATTACATTGACAAGAGTAATTATGACCACAACATTTCTACTCCATCCTTCACTTCTTCCGTTGAATGGCGGCATTAACTTTCGTGATTTAGGCAACAAGACTCTGAATAATGGCGCTAAGATCAAGTCAGGGCTATTATTTCGTTCCGGTTCATTGGACAGACTGACAGAAAACGATCAGGCTATTTTAGTGGATCAAAACCTTTTTCAGATCATTGATTATCGTGATAGCAGTGAGATTATGGATAAACCTGATCAGGTATGGCATGGCGCACATTACCATCACGCTCCGGCTAATCCGCTTTCTAAAGAAGTAGATGCTAATCTGGATAAACTGGATAAGGAGATACTGGAACAATTCGATGCGAAAGTATTTATGTCACGTCTGTATGAATTACTACCGCTCAACAACCCAGCTTATAAAACACTAGCCACATTATTGCTGCAACCAGAAAAAGGCGGGATTGTACAACACTGTGCGGTCGGTAAGGATAGAACGGGGGTTGGCTCTGCGTTGGTCTTATTGGCATTGGGTGCCGATTTGGATACGGTGATGGAGGATTATTTGCTGACTAATGTCACGCTGGCTCCATACCGAGACTATTTATTGAATGAACACGCAAAAAGCATGAGTGAAAATACAGTTGAAAAATTTGCTTATGTTTATTCGGTCAGAGAAGAGTTTTTGCTGAAAGCCCTGAATAGTATTAATCAACATTATGGCAGTGTGGATATTTGGCTGGAAAAAGATATCGGGCTTGATATTGCTGCCCGTGAAAAGCTACAGGCCTATTTTCTTGAATAAAAATGCTAGGTTAGCATTGGTTTGGTAGTACAGGGCTAACCTATGGCAGACACTGATAACACAGGAAAGACTAATGTGAACCTGCATGAAATCATTGAATTGATCACCAACTTTGTAAAAGCCCATGAAATTTGGGCGATTCCCATTATTTTCGTTCTTGCATTTGGTGAATCACTCGCATTTATTTCCTTACTGTTGCCAGCAACAATTATTTTGTTGGGATTGGGGGCTTTGATTGGTGAAAGTGGATTGAATTTCTGGCCAATATGGATAGCCGCAGCAGCGGGAGCCTTTTTTGGTGATTGGCTTTCTTACTGGTTTGGTTTCCGCTATAAAGAAAATGTCGGCAAAATGTGGCCACTTTCTCGTCACCCTCAAACGTTGGATCGCGGCCATCAATTTTTTGAACGTTGGGGCGTTTGGGGAGTGTTCATTGGGCGGTTCTTTGGCCCTCTAAGGGCAGCGGTGCCGTTGGTAGCGGGTATTTGTGCCATGCCTCAACGTCATTTTCAGCTTGCTAATTTTACATCTGCATTAATCTGGGCATTCGGTATTTTAGCACCGGGAGCATTTGGTCTGCACTGGCTGACCGAATGGATGGGATAAAGCAGATGGAGTAATTGCGAGCCGCTTTGCAAATTGAAATAAACTCAGTAAATACTCTGGACATCTATACAGCATCTATTTAACTTACATTGAAGTTCTTGAACCAGCTTTGAATCAAAAACCAGCTTTGAATCAAAAGAGTTAACCAGAATTTATACCCGATAGATTTCAAGTTGTAGCTTTATTATTGGCTGCGACTTGAAAGATGACAGGTATAGCGACAATGAAGTTAGCGAGGGTGTATAGGTGGGAATCCAGTGGTTATATATGCTGATTGGCAGTTTGAGCGGATTGCTGGGCGGGGGAGTTTTCGTCTGGCTTTCCGTTCATCAGCGAATCCAACAAAAAGAGCGGGAACTTCGCGAATTATATAGCCAATTAGCTGTTAGCCATGAAAAGTCGGAACAATCCCTCTATTGGCGTACTGAATGTGATCAATTAAACCAAGAATTGTTAGCTCAGCGTGAGATTAATAGTGCCCAGGAAGCTGAATTACGAGAATTAAGCACTCGGCTTGAAGAGAGCAGATTGGCAGCAGAGGAAAAACAACGTTTACTGATCAACAGTGAACAGCGCCTGAATACCCAATTTGAAAATCTTGCTAATCGTATTTTTGAACAAAATCTGCGCCGTACCGACGAATATAGTCGTCAAAATCTCACTCATCTCCTGACACCATTTCGTGAACAACTTGAAGGATTTCGTCGTCAGGTGCAAGACAGCTTTGGGCAAGAAGCCCGTGAACGTCATACTCTCACTCATGAAATTCGTAATCTTCAGCAGCTTAATGCACAAATGGCAAAAGAGGCGATTAATCTTACCAAGGCCCTGAAAGGTGATAACAAAATACAGGGTAATTGGGGGGAAATGGTGCTGGCTCGTATTCTTGAAGCTTCCGGTTTGCGTGAAGGGTATGAATTTCAGACTCAGGTTAATATTAAAACTGAAAACAATGAGCGTTTTCAGCCTGATGTGATTGTACATTTGCCACAAGGAAAAGATGTCATTATTGATGCCAAAATGTCACTGGTTGCTTATGAACGCTATTTCAACAGTGATGATGAACAGCAGCAGATGCAGGCATTACAGGAACATATCAATTCGATAAAAGGGCATATTCGAGATCTGAGTCGGAAAGATTATCAGCAATTGCCTGGCTTGCGATCACTGGATTACGTTCTGATGTTTATTCCTGTAGAACCTGCTTATTTGGTGGCACTTAATCAGGCGCCTGAATTGCTGGATGAAGCCTTGAAACATAATATTATGCTGGTTAGTCCATCTACTTTGCTGGTGGCGGTTCGTACTATCAATAATCTTTGGCGTTATGAATACCAAAGCCAAAATGCGCGCCAGATAGCTGATAAAGCCGCCAGAATGTATGACAAAATGCGGTTGTTTGTGGATGATATGCAAGGGCTGGGGCAGAGCCTCAATAAAGCACAAGCAAGTTACAATTTTGCAATGAAAAAACTGGTCGAGGGACGAGGTAATCTGGTTAGCCAAGCCGAAGGATTTCGTGATTTAGGTGTAGATGTGAAGCGTCCTATTGATTCGCAGTTGATTGAGAAATCTTTCCAATCATTGCAGGTTAATGAGTGAAGTCTGGATAGGGTTTTATCCGAAAGGCTGATACACTTGCTATAAATTTTTTTGAATAAAAAGCGGACAATTAACATGGCAGATCAATCAAAAGAAACCACTGATTTTGGTTTCCGCACCGTAGCCAAAGAAGAAAAAAAAGAGATGGTGGCAGAGGTATTTCATTCTGTAGCCGTAAAATATGACTTGATGAATGATTTGATGTCATTTGGTATTCATCGTATCTGGAAGCGTTTCACTATTGAAGCAAGTGGTGTCCGCCGAGGTCATAAGGTTCTTGATCTAGCTGGCGGTACTGGCGATCTGACGGCAAAATTTTCCCGTATTGTAGGTGAGCAAGGCCAGATCGTTTTAGCAGACATTAACGACTCAATGTTGAAAGTCGGGCGCGAAAAATTACGTGATATCGGCATCGTCGGCAATGTCAATTATGTTCAGGCCAATGCAGAAGTATTACCTTTCCCGGATAATTATTTTGACTGTATTACCATCTCTTTTGGTTTGCGTAATGTCACAGATAAAGAAAAAGCGCTGTGTTCAATGTATCGAGTGCTTAAACCAGGCGGACGCTTATTGGTTCTGGAATTCTCCAAACCTGTGCTGGCGCCATTGAGCAAGGTTTATGATGCGTATTCATTCCATATTTTACCTCGAATTGGTCAATTGATTGTCAAAGATGCGGATAGCTACCGTTATCTGACTGAATCTATTCGTATGCACCCTGATCAGGAAACGTTAAAAAGCATGATGGAAGAAGCGGGTTTTGATCAAGTTTCTTATAGCAATATGACAGGAGGGATCGTTGCACTGCATAAAGGATTCAAATTCTGAAATGGAAACACCTTCATCAAGCCATAGTGTGAATTCTACGGTACCCAACTCAATGGTATCGAAGGATAAGGTGTTGTTTCCGATTCTGACAGCCTTTCTGGAAACGACCCTAAATCATCTATTGTACCGTGAAGCCGTATTAAGGCCCGCCCGTTTGAGATTGGTGGGAAAAACACTGTCTATCGAATTGAAAGAAATTGAAGCACCATTAGTGCTGATATTTAGTGAAAAACAAGTGGATGTTTTGAGTCAGTGGCCGGAACCTACGGATTGCTCAATGAAAGCGACAATACCGGCAATACTTAAATTGCGGGATCGCCAATGTCTTTCAGTGCTGATTAACAGTGGAGAAATTGTCATTGAGGGAGATATGCAGGTTATTCAACAATGGGCAGCATTGTTGGATATGTCTGAGTGGGACCCCGCCCATTACCTTTCTCCCTATCTTGGTGATATTGTCTCAGAAGGGATCAGCCGGATGATGAAGAAAGGTATTAAGTTTGCCAGTAATACAGTTGTAAGGAAGAAGGCTTATTTCACTGAATCATTGACAGAAGAATGGAAAATGTCCCCAAGTGCGTTGGAAATGGCTTATTTCAGTGAAGAGGTCAATGCTGTTGCCAATGAGTTGACTCAAATGGAAAAACGGTTGGCAGCACTGGAGGGAAAATATGACTCCCAGTGAAATCAAACGGCTTTACTTTATCATCAGGGTTTTTCTTTCTTATGGTCTGGACGAACTTATTCCTAATATTCGTCTGACATGGCCTTTGCGTTTCGGGCGCTATTTCCTGTTTTGGATATCCAATCAGCACAAGGACAAACCACTTGGTGAGCGTCTGCGTTTGGCATTGCAAGAACTAGGCCCAGTATGGATCAAGTTTGGTCAAATGCTCTCTACTCGCCGGGATTTGTTTCCTACCGCGATTGCTGATCAACTATCAATGTTGCAAGATCGGGTAGTTTCCTTTGATGGTGAGGTGGCACGAAAATCAATTGAAACTGCATTAGAAGGTTCTCTGGAAACGTGGTTTGAGAATTTTGACTCGAAACCATTGGCTTCAGCATCCATTGCTCAGGTACATACCGCCCGTTTGAAAGAGAATGGCAAAGAAGTCGTTCTGAAAGTCATTCGCCCAGATATCCTGCCTGTTATCAAAGCGGATATACGGCTAATGTATCGTTTGGCAAACTTAGTGCCTTTGTTACCTGATGGTCGTCGTCTTCGGCCACGTGAAGTCGTGCGTGAATACGAGAAAACTTTGCTTGATGAGTTGAATTTGTTGCGTGAAGCCGCAAATGCGATTCAATTGCGTCGGAACTTTGAAGATAGCTCGATGCTTTATGTGCCGGAAGTTTATCCTGATTATTGTCGGGAAAATGTATTGGTCATGGAGCGAATTTACGGCATTCCTGTGTCTGATGTTACGGCTTTGAAGGCACAGAACACGAATATGAAATTATTGGCTGAGCGCGGTGTTCAGGTATTTTTCACCCAAGTATTTCGCGATAGCTTTTTTCATGCTGATATGCACCCGGGTAATATCTTTGTCAGTTATGAAAATCCGGAAGATCCGACTTATATCGGTATTGATTACGGTATAGTGGGTTCTTTGAATAAAGACGATAAACGCTATCTAGCGGAAAACTTCATTGCTTTCTTCAATCGTGATTATCGTCGGGTGGCTGAGCTGCATGTTGATTCCGGTTGGATTCCTGCTGATACTAATGTGGAAGATTTCGAATTCGCTATTCGTACTGTTTGTGAGCCGATTTTTGAAAAGCCGCTGGCTGAGATCTCATTTGGGCATGTTTTATTGAATCTCTTTAATACCGCCCGCCGTTTTAATATGGCTATTCAGCCTCAATTGGTTTTGCTGCAAAAAACACTATTGTATGTTGAAGGGTTGGGACGCCAGCTTTATCCCCAACTTGATTTATGGAAAACAGCAAAACCGTTTTTGGAAGATTGGGTGCATAGTCGGGTCGGAATGCCAGCCATTTTTCGTGCTTTTAAAGAAAAAGCCCCCTATTGGGTGGAGAAATTACCGGAACTTCCTGAATTGGTGTATGGCACACTTCAGCAACACCGACGTTTACAGGTGAGTATTGACCAAATATCACAACAGTTCAAAAATCAGCAGGTTAAACAGCGTAAATCGCTTTATTTACTGGGGATTGGGGCAACATTGTTTATTTGTGGCAGCCTGTTTTTTATCACAGGGCAGGAACATTTGTCATGGGGATTGATGGGTACCGGAATTGTATCGTGGATATTAGGGTGGCGTAAGTTAAGCAAACGTCAGTAATAATTAAAATATAAATGAAACCTAAACCTCATCAAAGGTTAAAAGTACGTATAAGGTTTCTTTATCACTACATTTGGTATGATTGCATTATTTTTGAACATAAAGTTTGTCGTTGATAATGAAATTATTAGTGGTGTTTCGATGAATAGAGGTAAATCAGTATGGGTGGTATAAGTATTTGGCAATTGCTCATTATTGCTGTCATTGTCGTATTGCTGTTCGGTACTAATAAGCTGCGTACTTTGGGTTCAGATTTGGGAGCTGCAATCAAAGGCTTCAAAAAGGCAATTAGCGATGATGATGAGAAAAGTGAAAAACTGAATCAGGCTGAAAAAAATAGCCATGATGCCGATTTCGAAACCAAAAATATCGCTGAAAAGCCTACTGCTGCACAATCTGAAAAATCAGAGAGCAAGAATAAAGAGCAGGTATAAACTGTGTTTGACATTGGTTTTAGTGAACTACTGCTGGTGATGATTATTGGCTTGGTTGTTCTGGGGCCAGAACGTTTGCCTATTGCAGTTAAAACAGTGGTTGGGTGGATACGGGCATTGCGCTCTTTGGCGGCCAATGTCCAGAATGAACTAGCCCAAGAACTGAAATTGCAAGAGCTTCAGGATAGCCTAAAAAAAATGGAAGAAAAAGCAGATATGCAGTCGTTGTCCCCAGAATTGAAGGCATCAATGGAGGAACTGAGAGAAGCGGCTGAATCGTTGAGAAACACTTATCAGCTAAAACCGGATGAAGTTAGGGAACTGGAGGAAGATGAAACACATTTTCACTCTTCTGTTTCTCCGCCGACTGTAAAACTTCCGCTTCCAGAACCGTTGGATTCTGAGCAATCAGTGCCAACGCTAAAGCAGCAACAAAATGGATCTCCTGAACAAGCAAAGGGCAAACACTAAAACATGTCTGTGGATAATACACAACCTCTTATCAGCCACCTGATTGAGCTACGTAAGCGGATTTTAAATAGCTTAATTACTGTGCTGGTGGTTTTTTTGGCATTGGTTTACTTTTCCAATGACATTTATCGTCTTATTGCTGCACCTTTGATGGAACAATTGCCTGAAGGTGCAAATATGATTGCGACGGATGTTGCTTCACCTTTCTTTATACCAATAAAACTGACCATTATGGTGTCTATTTTTGTTTCGGCACCGATGATCCTTTATCAAGTATGGGCATTTGTTGCACCGGCGTTGTATAAGCATGAGCGTCGTCTGATTATGCCTTTACTATTTTCCAGCAGTTTATTGTTTTATATAGGAATGGCATTCGCTTATTTTGTGGTTTTTCCCATTGCGTTTGGTTTCTTTATTAAAACAGTGCCAATCGGTGTTGTGATCTCGACAGATATCAGTAATTACCTGAGCTTTGTCATGGCGTTATTTATGGCTTTTGGTATTTCATTTGAAGTACCGATTGCCATTATTTTGTTGTGCTGGAGTGGGGCAGTAACACCAGAATCACTGAAAAGAAAACGCCCTTATATCTTGGTAGGAGCGTTCGTGGTTGGTATGTTGTTAACCCCACCCGATGTTTTCTCGCAAACTTTGCTGGCTATTCCTATGTATTTGTTATTTGAATTAGGGATATTGCTTTCTCAATTCTATATTGGTAAATCAGGTAAATGTAAATCAGTCAACCTGGACGATGAACCAGAGCATGAGATCAGTGATGATCTAAAAAAATAATCCGGTTTAGGCTATTTGTGTTTATCGCTAACTGATTGATGATATTGATATCATTAGTAAAGGGCGATGGCTATTAACTCAGTGTATTGTTGCTGAGTTTTATATTAGGAGAGCAGTATGAGCTATGTATTTCCAGGGGCATTCCCTAGTCGTCGTATGCGCCGTGTGCGCCGCCATGATTTTTCCCGCCGCTTGGTTGCTGAGAATCAACTTACCGTCAATGACCTGATCTATCCTGTTTTTGTTATGGAAGGCACTAATCAGCGCCAGGAAGTACCTTCCATGCCAGGAGTGTATCGTCTGACAATAGATCTTTTGCTGAAAGAAGCTGAAGAGATTGCCCGACTGGGTATTCCTGTTTTGTCTCTGTTTCCGGTCATTGAAGCAGACAAAAAATCATTGGATGCGAAAGAAGCTTATAATCCAGATGGTTTGATTCAGCGCTCTGTTCGCGCTTTGAAAGATGCGGTGCCTGAATTAGGGCTTCTGACTGATGTGGCGCTCGATCCATTCACCACTCACGGGCAGGATGGCATCATTGATCAAGATGGTTATGTTATTAATGACATTACCAAAGATATTCTGGTCAAGCAGGCATTATCCCATGCAGAAGCAGGAGCCGAAATTGTTGCACCAAGTGATATGATGGATGGCCGTATCGGTGCTGTTCGTGATCAACTTGAGATAGATGGTTATATCAATACCCAGATTATGGCTTATTCTGCTAAATACGCTTCTTGTTATTATGGCCCGTTCAGAGATGCAATTGGTTCTGGCTCTAATCTGAAAGGTGGAAATAAAATGACCTATCAAATGGACCCTGCAAACAGTGATGAAGCATTGCAGGAAATCGCACAAGATTTGCAGGAAGGTGCAGATAGCGTCATGGTGAAACCAGGTATGCCATATTTGGATGTAATTCGTCGGGTAAAAGATACTTTTGGTGTACCAACATTTGCTTATCAAGTTTCTGGTGAGTATGCGATGCACATGGCTGCCATTCAAAACGGTTGGTTGAAGGAACAGCCTGCGATTATGGAGTCACTGTTGTGTTTTAAACGGGCGGGAGCAGATGGTATTCTGACTTATTTTGCCAAACGTGTTGCGCGGTGGCTGCAAGAGCAGAAATATTGATTGCCTGAGTTTATTTGGCCGTAAAGATTGTGTATTAGAGTACCCTAAAAATAAAAACGGGCAATTCTGCCCGTTTTTTTGATTAAATCTTGATGAACTGCTTATTATCTAAAACCTTAGAAACTTCTTTATTGAGGATATTAAGGAGGAGAATTGAACGGGTTTCTCCATCCGGTTCGTTATAAATTGCTTGAATGCCCTCGAAAATTCCTTCAGTAATCAGAACAGTATCTCCTGCTATTGGAGTTTCAGGCGCAATATAATCCTGTTCAGTGATAGACATCAATTCATCAATCAATGCCTGAGGTACAATGGCAGGATAAGTACTGAACCGTATGAAATGATTTACTCCACGTGTTGAATTAACTGTTGTGGTGTGAATGACTTCAGGATCAAAATGTACAAAAAGATAATTGGGAAACAATGGTTCACTAACGGTTGTTCGTTTACCCCGAATGACTTTTTCGATTTTAGCTATAGGTGTCAGGCAGATAACATTTTGCCTTTCCAAATTATCTATCGCTCGAGAGATTTGCCCTCGTTTACAGTAAAGAAGATACCAATTCCCCATAATATTTCCACTCCATTGCTTAGAATGCCTAGCATAACAAAACCAGTGTTGGTGGATCATCAATAAAGCTAAAAAGTTATGTGAAGGAATAAGTTATGTTTTTATAACCAGTGGTATTTATCTCCAGTAAAAATTTGTGTATTACTTAAGGTGTAAAAATCGCCAATTACGATGATATTGATAATTTTATCTAATATTTCGTAAATGAAAAGAAAATATGAAAATATTCCCCTCAGGTAACGGTAAACTCCTTGATAATGTCCAATGATTAAGTTACCCAAAAGATCGGTTGTAATCCATGTTCTTGGAACCTAATCCCCGTTCAATATCCAATGTATTTCGAGATGCAGAGCGACAGCAGCCAACAAAGTTGTAACTTGAAAGGTGACAGGTAGATAGTTTTTATTACCTATGTTACGTGAAGACAGCAGATTGCATATTAAAGGAGAAAAATCGCATTATTTTAGTGAAAAAACGAAGATTTTAAGGTTTTCCAGCATAATAAAACGATTCCTGAGCAATTTGATACACAGACATTAGCTGATTGGGTACCATGCTGCTGTATCTAAGGAGTTTACCCCACAAGATTACATTGAATTCATTGATTTTTGGCAAGTTATGAGTTTACCTTGTAACCCTCATGGGAGGGCTTATAATGTCCTTCCCTCCTTAAATATCGGCACAAATGAACAATATGAAATACCGCGATCTAAGAGACTTTCTTTCCTTATTGGAACAATCTGGTGAATTAAAACGAATTCGTATGGAAGTTGATCCCTATCTGGAAATGACTGAAATCGCAGATCGTACTCTTCGTGCTGGCGGCCCTGCCTTGTTATTTGAAAATCCTAAGGGATATTCGATGCCTGTGCTGTGCAATTTATTTGGAACGCCTAAGCGGGTTGCTATGGGTATGGGGCAAGATGATGTCAAGGCATTGCACGATGTTGGTAAGTTATTAGCTTTCCTTAAGGAGCCAGAGCCGCCAAAAGGGTTTCGTGATCTGGTGGATAAATTGCCCAAATTCAAACAGGTTCTGAATATGCCGACCAAGCGCCTCAATTCTGCGCCTTGTCAGGAGCAGATTTGGGCAGATGATAAGGTGGATCTTACCCGGATTCCAGTTATGCATTGTTGGCCAGAAGATGTTGCACCATTGATTACGTGGGGGCTTACGGTAACTAAAGGACCTAATAAAGAGCGTCAGAATTTGGGTATCTACCGCCAGCAAGTATTGGGTAAAAATAAACTTATTATGCGTTGGTTATCTCACCGTGGTGGAGCACTCGATTTTCAGGAATGGTGTCAGGCTCATCCGGGAGAGCGTTTCCCTGTGTCTGTTGCATTGGGCGCAGATCCTGCCACGATATTGGGTGCGGTTACGCCAGTCCCTGATACTTTATCTGAATATGCTTTTGCTGGATTATTGCGTGGGCATAAAACAGAAGTCGTTAAATGTATCTCTAATGATCTTGAAGTACCAGCAAGTGCTGAAATTATCCTTGAAGGCTACATTGAACCCGGCGAAATGGCACCGGAAGGGCCGTATGGTGATCATACCGGTTATTACAATGAAGTGGATATGTTTCCGGTAGTTACGATAACTCATATTACCCAGCGCAGTGATGCCATTTATCATTCAACTTATACCGGACGTCCACCGGATGAACCCGCTGTATTGGGTGTAGCGTTAAATGAAGTACTGGTGCCAATATTACAAAAACAATTTCCTGAAATTGTGGATTTTTACCTGCCGCCAGAAGGTTGTTCTTATCGGCTCGCTATCGTTACGATTAAAAAACAATATACAGGTCATGCCAAGCGAGTCATGATGGGGGTTTGGTCTTATCTGCGGCAGTTTATGTATACAAAATTTGTTATTGTTTGTGATGATGACATCAATGCTCGTGATTGGAATGATGTTATCTGGGCAATAACGACGCGAATGGATCCGCAAAGAGATACTGTCTTAATGGAAAATACACCAATTGACTATCTCGATTTTGCTTCCCCTATTTCTGGGTTAGGCTCAAAAATGGGATTAGATGCAACAAATAAGTGGCCAGGAGAGACACAAAGGGAATGGGGGCGTCCGATTGTAATGAGCGATGAAATTCGGGGCCGTGTCGATGAAATTTGGGATCAATTAGATATTTTGAAGCGATAAGAGGGAACGCATGACAATACTAAGCTGTAAAGTAACATCGGTTGACTCCATTACAGATACAGTTTACCGGGTTCGTTTATTACCTGATTCGCCTTTTTCTTTCCGCGCAGGGCAATATTTGATGGTAGTTATGGATGAAAGGGATAAGCGTCCTTTTTCCATGGCATCACCGCCATCAGAAAAACAGACGATTGAACTGCACATCGGGGCTTCTGAGTTAAATCTCTATGCAATGGCGGTAATGGACAGAATACTGGATCAAAGAACGATTGCTATTGATATTCCCCATGGTCAGGCATGGTTTCGTGAAGATAGTGAAAACCCTATGTTGTTGATTGCCGGAGGAACCGGATTTTCTTATACCCGTTCTATCTTACTGGCTGCATTGGAAAAAAATCCTAACCGTGAGATCTCAATCTATTGGGGAGGTCGTGAGCTGCAACACCTTTATGATTTAAGGGAATTGCAGGCATTGAGTGAGAATTATCCCAATTTGTCGGTTGTTCCTGTCGTTGAGCAGATTGATGAGCACTGGAGAGGCAGAACCGGCACCGTTCTGAGTGCGGTTTTAGACGATTTTGGTAGTTTAGCAAACCATGATATTTATATCGCTGGTCGCTTTGAAATGACCAAAATTGCCCGTGAGCGGTTCTGTAGCGAACGTGACGCGTCTATTGATCGCATGTATGGAGATGCGTTTGAGTTCATCTGACTTACTCTCCCTGTAAAAAATAAAATGATAAAAATAAAACCCGCCCCTGACAGGCGGGAAACTACGGCAAAAACTTATTAGAGTGATGCAATAGATAAGACAAACAAGGGAAAAATAGTAATAAATTTCAATCGTCAGATACTTTTGATAACTATACTCTTTCAATAATTGTGGCAATGCCTTGGCCTAGCCCAATACACATGGTTGCTAGCCCGAATTGAACATCTTTGCGCTCCATCAGGTTAAGCAGGGTCGTTGTGATTCGAGTACCAGAGCATCCTAATGGATGACCGAGAGCAATTGCACCACCATTCAGGTTGATTCTGTCATCCATACTATCCAACAGATTCAGCCCCTTAATACAAGCTAAGGATTGCGCGGCAAATGCTTCGTTCAATTCCATTAGGCCAATATCAGAAAGGCTTAAGCCGGCTTTTTTTAATGCCATTTTTGTAGCAGGTACGGGGCCGTAACCCATGATAGAAGGATCGCAGCCAACAACTGCCATTGAGCGGATACGGGCACGAGGCTTTAGCCCTAACTCTTTGGCTTTGCTTTCACTCATTATCAGCATCGCTGATGCACCATCGGAAAGTGCAGAGGAGTTACCTGCGGTGACGCTCCCGGTGATAGGATCAAAGACAGGTCGCAGAGCCGATAGATCTTTGAGATTAGTCTCGGGGCGGATGACTTCATCAAAATTGATGAGTTTCATATTACCGTCGGCATCATGCCCGTACATGGCGGCGATTTCGCCCTCGAAAGCCTTGGATTTTGTCGCTTGTGCTGCGCGTTGATGAGAACGCAGTGCGAATTCATCCTGCATTTCACGGCTAATACTGTACATTTTTGCCAGCATTTCTGCGGTCAGACCCATAACACCGGCTGCTTTTGCAACGTTGCGGCTTAATTTAGGATGAAAATCGACACCATGTGTCATGGGGACATGTCCCATGTGTTCAACACCGCCGACCATTGCAATACTGGCATCACCAGTCATGATCATGCGGGCACCGTCATGCAGTGCCTGCATAGAAGAACCACACAGGCGGTTAACGGTCACTGCGGGAACTGAATGGGGAATGCCTGCCAGCAATGCGGCATTACGGGCGATATTGAACCCCTGCTCCAGAGTCTGTTGCACACATCCCCAAGAGATATCGTCGATATGTTCAGGCTGAAGGGCTGGATTGCGCTTAAGTAACGACTTCATCAGATGTGCGGAGAGATCTTCTGCACGGACCTGACGGAATACACCACCTTTTGAGCGCCCCATTGGGGTACGGATACCATCAATAATAACTATGTTTTCCATGTTTTCAGACCTCACACTTTTTCACCTGGATTAACAGCAAGTTCTGCTGGGGCAGGGTAGTAACTTTCATTGCTTTCGGATTTTGCTTTCAGGCCAGCAGGTACGTGATAGAGAGCGCCCAAGTGGACATAGCCTTCAGCCATTTTCACGTAGGCTGCGGTTCCCATAGTATCCAGATAGCGGAAAACGCCACCGTGGAATGGAGGGAAGCCTAAACCATAAACCAGTGCCATATCTGCTTCCGCTGGGCTAGAAATGATACCTTCTTCCAAACAGCGAACGACTTCGTTAATCATTGGGATCATAGTACGAGCAATGATCTCTTCGCCGGAGAAAGTATGTTTTGGTTGGTTGATGCCTGCCAGTAGCTGATCGACAGCTTCATCTTGCCCTTTTTTCAGTTTGCCTTTTTTATCCTGGGTATATTTATAGAAACCAACGCCGTTTTTCTGACCATAACGCTGATTTTCGAACAATACATCGATTGCATCTTGATAATTACGGCTCATGCGCTCAGGGAAACCTTGTGCCATGACAACCTGTGCATGGTGAGCAGTATCAATACCGACAACATCGATGAGATACGCAGGACCCATTGGCCAGCCAAATTCTTTTTCCATGATTTTGTCAATTTGACGAAAATCACCGCCATCCCGCAATAACATGCCAAAACCAGCCAAATAAGGGAACAATACGCGGTTTACAAAAAAGCCCGGGCAATCGTTGACGACAATCGGTGTCTTGCCCATTTTGCTGGCGTAAGCCATAACCGTTGAAATAGTTTTATCCGATGTTTTTTCTCCACGAATGATTTCAACCAGTGGCATACGATGCACCGGATTGAAAAAATGCATTCCACAGAAATTTTCCGGGCGCTTCAGTGACCTTGCCAATTCAGTGATTGGAATTGTGGAGGTATTAGAAGCCAGAATACACTCATCGCTGATATGAGATTCTGCTTCTACCAGAACAGCAGACTTAACTTTAGGATTTTCAACTACGGCTTCGACAACAATCTGGGATTGTTCAATACCAGCATAACTAAGGGTTGGTTGAATGGATGACAAAATTTTAGCCATCTTCATGGCGTCCAAACGCCCGCGCTCAAATTGCTTATTCAGTAACTTGGCTGCTTCATTGATACCTAAATCCAGCGCTTTTTGATTGATATCTTTCATCAGGACAGGAATGCCCTTACGAGCGGATTGATAGGCAATACCGCCACCCATGATCCCTGCGCCTAGTACGGCCGCATGTTGAGGTGTTGTGACTGTTTGTAAGTGTTTTTTCGCCAGCCCTTTGACATATTGGTCATTCAGGAAAATACCGACTAAAGCACGGGCAACAGAGGTGTGAGCCAATGCAACAAAACTGTCGGATTCTAATTTCAGAGCTTCATCACGGCCTAGCGTAGCGGCTTTTTCAATGGTTTTAACTGCAGTGATTGGCGCTGGGTAATGAGGACCGGCAATTTTCATTACCATGCCTTTTGCCACGTTAAAGCTCATGGTACGTTCGATTTCATTGAGATTCAGTGGCATTAGTTTAGGTTGACGAACGGCTTTCCAATCCAAATCTCCTTTAATAGCTTGTTCCAGAATTGAAATGGCGGAGTCAACCAGCTTTTCGGCAGGAACGATAGCATCAACCAAACCATTTTTCAGCGCTTCTTCAGCACTGATATCTTTACCTGCGGTAATAATTTCGAGGGCATTATCTGTACCAATTAAACGTGGCAGACGGACAGAACCACCGAAGCCCGGCATAATGCCTAATTTAGTTTCTGGTAACCCGATACGGACATCGGGGGTTGCGACACGAAAATCAGTTGAGAGCACAGTTTCACAACCACCGCCAAGAGCATAACCGTTAATAGCAGAAACGGTAGGAACAGGAAGATCTTCAATACGGTTAAAAATACTATTGGCGAGATTCAGTAGGTCGTGAAGTTTTTTTGCTGGTGCGTTGAATAATGATAAAAATTCTGTGATGTCTGCACCAACAATAAAAGCTTGTTTTTCAGAACGTAATAACAGACCTTTTAGTTCTGTTTGTTGCTCAAGGGTGGCAACGGCTTTATCCAGTGAAGTAACAGTTTTTGTATCTAATTTATTAATTGCAGCTGGTGCATTGAAGATCAGTTCTGCAATGCCATCTTTCAGCCATTTTACTTGAATAGTGTCACTTAGGTAGAGCATGTCATTCTCCTCAATGAGTGCATACCATCTGGTATGACCAGATGTGTTGATTGTGATTAGTGTGTTAATTTAATGCAAACCAATGATTAATTTTTTGTCGGACAGATCACAGGTAAGATTTATGACAGGAGGTAAGATTTTTTATTAGTGTTTTGAAAAATATAAATATTGTCATCAATTTCTGGGAAAGCAACTTTTCATGTGATGGCACTCAATATAATGAATTGTGGTAATATTAAGCCCCTGCCAGAAAACCAAAAAGGCTATTGAGATGGAAAAGTTGGCACCTCTGTACCACGAACACATTAAAATATTACAAAATCGTGCCCGTGAAATATTGGCACGAACCCAGCTTGACGCCCTACTTATTCACTCTGGTATATCATTACGAGTTTTTCTTGATGATAGCCATTATCCTTTCAAGGCGAATGCATACTTTAAGGCTTGGGTTCCTGTGACTAAAGTTCCGAACTGCTGGTTATGGATTGATGGAATCAATAAACCTAAACTGTGGTTTTATTCTCCGGTAGATTATTGGCATAGCGTAGATTCGTTACCCAATAGTTACTGGACTGAAGACGTGGAACTGATTCATTTGGCAAAAGCTGATGATATCGATGCGCAATTGAGTGGATTATCAAAACAGAATGTCGCCTATATTGGCGAACAAACTGAGCGTGCTAATTCTTTGGGAATTCTTGAAAAGAATATCAACCCAAAAGCAGTCTTGAATTATTTGAGTTACCATCGCTCATATAAAACAGATTATGAACTAGCTTGTATGCGTGAAGCTCAAAAAACTGCCGTAAATGGTCATCAGGCGGCTTATGACGCATTTTTGTCCGGCATTAGCGAATTCGAAATTAATATGTTCTATTTGATGGCAACAGGGCACCGTGATACTGATGTTCCTTATGATAATATTATTGCCTTGAATGAGAATGCGTCAGTTTTACATTACACTAAATTACGCCAGACTGTACCTTCTGAGATTCGCAGCTTCTTGATTGATGCAGGAGCAGAATATAATGGTTATGCCGCGGATATCACCAGAACCTATGCAGCAAAATCCAATAACGATTTCGCCTCATTGATTAAAGATCTGAATGAAGAACAGCAGGCGATTATCGGCACAATTAAAACAGGTGTCCGATATACCGAGTACCATATTAATATGCATCATCGTATAGCCAAATTGCTTAAAAAACATGATATTATTCATGGGGTCAGTGAAGAGAGTATGGTCGAAAAAGGGCTGACAACACCATTTTTTCCACACGGGCTTGGTCACTTACTTGGTTTGCAGGTGCATGATACTGCTGGGTTTATGCAAGATGATAACGGCGTCCATTTGGCTGCTCCAGAAATGCACCCTTACCTGCGCTGTACCCGTATCTTGGAGCCAAAGATGGTTTTAACCATCGAACCGGGTCTCTATTTCATTGAAACCCTGTTGGCACCGTGGCGTGAAAGTGAGTATCGCCAGCATTTCGATTGGAAAAAAATTGATATGCTCAAACCGTATGGCGGTATTCGTATTGAAGATAACATCGTGATTCACGCTGGAAAAATTGAAAATATGACCAGAGATTTACAATTGCCATAATGAAGCCTTATTTGATCCCTGCGGCTTCAGTCAGCTTTACTGAAGAGATAAAAAAGAGTCGTTTCATTACCCTGTTGGAACATACCAATGGGGTGGATGAGGCGAAGTTATTTATCCAAAGTATCAAAGAACAATATCCTGATGCCCGGCATCATTGCTGGGCTTTTGTGGCTGGTGCGCCGGATGATTCCCAACAGCTGGGTTTTTCCGATGATGGAGAACCAACAGGAACCGCAGGTAAACCAATGATATCTCAGCTAATAGGGAGTGATTTAGGA
Organism: Xenorhabdus sp. XBWT; assembly: GCF_059072735.1. NCBI lineage: Bacteria > Pseudomonadati > Pseudomonadota > Gammaproteobacteria > Enterobacterales > Morganellaceae > Xenorhabdus > Xenorhabdus sp. XBWT. The sequence continues at coordinate 3,446,999 of NZ_CM180990.1, read as the reverse complement.
GAAATTACTGCCGTGTCTGTTCGCTATTTCGGTGGTATCAAACTCGGTACGGGTGGATTGGTAAAAGCCTATGGAAATGGTGTGCAGCAAGCACTGAAATTGCTGGAAACGGAATATAAAGTTCCCCAGAAACTGTACCAATTACAGTGTGAGTATTCGCATATCTCAATGGTGGAACAAGTGTTACAGCAATTCTCCGGGCAAGTAATTGCCAGTGATTATGCTGAAAATGTTACATTGCAAGTTTCACTGCCAGCTACCCTTGTTGGCAAGATAGGTGATAAATTACGGGACCTAAGCCGTGGTGCCCTGTCTTTAATACCAAAACCATAATTTTTTGTTATACCGGATTTCTAAGGAACTAGCCGAATGCATTTTCGCGCCATAACCCGCATTGTTGGACTACTTGTCATTCTTTTCTCTGTCACAATGATTATACCAGGGTTAGTGGCACTGATTTACCGTGATGGTGCCGGTAGGGCATTCAGCCAGACATTCATTTTTGCTCTCGTTATAGGTTTAATATTATGGGTACCTAATCGAGATCAAAAACGAGACCTCAAGCCAAAAGAAGGCTTTTTGATAGTCGTTCTATTCTGGACTGTGCTGGGTAGTGTTGGGGCATTACCGTTTATCTTTTCTGAAAAACCTAACCTTTCAGTCACCGATGCTTTTTTTGAATCATTCTCTGGTTTGACGACGACAGGGGCAACAACACTTGTTGGCCTTGATTCTCTTCCCAAAGCCATCCTGTTTTACCGCCAAATGTTGCAATGGTTGGGTGGGATGGGGATCATCGTGTTGGCTGTGGCGATATTGCCTTTACTTGGTGTTGGAGGAATGCAGCTTTATCGAGCTGAAATGCCAGGGCCATTGAAAGATAATAAAATGCGTCCTCGAATTGCAGAAACAGCAAAAACACTTTGGCTGATTTATGTTTTACTGACCATCGCCTGTGCGATAGCTTTGTGGGCTGCGGGAATGTCAGTATTTGATGCGATTTCCCATAGCTTTTCCACAATTGCTATCGGTGGATTCTCCACGCATGATGCTAGTATCGGTTTTTTCAATAGCCCGGTTATTAATACTATTATTGCCATCTTCTTATTGATATCGGGTTGTAATTTTGGCCTGCATTTTGCCGTTCTTTCTGGGCGAAGTTTGAAAGTGTATTGGCGCGATCCAGAATTTCGCATGTTCATTACTATTCAGTTGTCATTACTGAGTATCTGTATACTGATATTGTGGCAGTATTCCGTTTACGAATCAGCGCTGGGAGCGCTTAATCACGCTGTCTTTCAGGTTGTCTCCATGGCAACCACCGCGGGATTCACAACGGATAGCTTCGCTAATTGGCCTCTATTCTTACCTTTCTTGCTGCTATGTTCTGCATTTATCGGAGGATGTGCTGGCTCAACGGGCGGAGGTCTGAAAGTGATTCGTATCCTGTTGCTATTTTTGCAAGGTTCCCGTGAGTTAAAACGATTGGTGCATCCTAATGCGGTGTATACCATTAAATTAGGGCATCGGGCATTACCAGAACGAATTATTGAAGCAGTATGGGGATTCTTTTCTGCTTATGCGTTAGTTTTTATCATTAGTATGCTGTTACTGATTGCAACTGGCGTGGATGAGTTTTCTGCCTTTTCTGCCATAGCCGCAACATTGAATAACTTAGGACCAGGGTTAGGGGCTGTTGCGGACAACTTCACAACTATGAATACGATGGCTAAATGGATATTGGTCGTCACCATGTTATTTGGGCGTTTAGAAGTATTTACATTATTAGTCTTGTTTACACCGACTTTCTGGCGTGAATAATTATCTATTTCTATATACCCGTTAGGTTTCAAGTAGCAGGGGCAAGGTAAGGAAGCAACTAAAGCCGCTTGAGAAGTAAAGGGTATAAGTAGCGATTCACAGAATTGATAGGTGAAACGCTACTTAATAAGGGCGTATCTTATGAGTTGTTTATTGCTCTATTCCACTCAGGATGGACAAACCAAAAAAATTATTACGCGTATTGCAGAGAATCTCCGTCGTTCTGGGGTCGAATGCGACTTAAGAGATCTTGCGACAGTAAAACAGATTAGTCTGGCTCCTTATCAAAAAGTCATGGTAGGGGCATCAATACGCTATGGGCATTTCAATTCTGCATTACATCAATTTGTTATTTGCCACCAAAAACAGTTGAACCAAAAGAAAACTGCTTTCTTTGGTGTCAACTTAACGGCGAGAAAACCAGAAAAAAGAACCGCAGAAACGAATGCTTATGTACGCAAGTTTTTGATGAAAAGTCCGTGGCAACCTGATTTATGTAATGTCTTTGCGGGAGCGTTACTTTATCCGCGTTATCGGTGGTTAGATCGCATCATGATTCAATTCATCATGCGCATGAGTGGGGGAGAAACAGACACAACAAAAGAAATCGAATATACCGACTGGGCACAGGTGGATCGTTTTTCTGATGAATTTTTGCAAATATAGCGTGATGTGACGCCTTAAAAACAGCCTTTTTGATGGCTGTTCCAGCGTTTTGAATAAAAAAAACGCGAACGGAAAAAAATCGAAAAAAAACTATTGTCAGCGGCGTAAAACTCCCTATAATGCGCATCCGTTGTCACGACAAACACACAAATCTGTCGGGATGACAAAGTGAAAAGCCTTGAAAAATAAGGCTTGACACTGACAGAGGAAAGCGTAAGATACGCAGCCTCGCAACCCGGAAGCCACTTCCCGGTTGCCCCGCTCTTTAACAAGTTAATCAGACAATCTGTGTGGGCACTCGCAGGACTGTATCTCACGCCGCAAGGCGAAAAAGATTACCAAGTCTTGAAGAGTGAACAACAGTTAATTCATTACGAACTAACAGGATGATTCTTTGAGCATCAAACACTTTAATTGAAGAGTTTGATCATGGCTCAGATTGAACGCTGGCGGCAGGCCTAACACATGCAAGTCGAGCGGCAGCGGGAAGAAGCGTGCTTCTTTGCCGGCGAGCGGCGGACGGGTGAGTAATGTCTGGGGATCTGCCCGATGGAGGGGGATAACCACTGGAAACGGTGGCTAATACCGCATGACCTCTTTTGAGCAAAGTGGGGGACCTTCGGGCCTCACGCCATCGGATGAACCCAGATGGGATTAGCTAGTAGGCGGGGTAATGGCCCACCTAGGCGACGATCCCTAGCTGGTCTGAGAGGATGACCAGCCACACTGGGACTGAGACACGGCCCAGACTCCTACGGGAGGCAGCAGTGGGGAATATTGCACAATGGGCGCAAGCCTGATGCAGCCATGCCGCGTGTATGAAGAAGGCCTTCGGGTTGTAAAGTACTTTCAGCGGGGAGGAAGGCGTAAGCGTTAATACGGCTTACGATTGACGTTACCCGCAGAAGAAGCACCGGCTAACTCCGTGCCAGCAGCCGCGGTAATACGGAGGGTGCAAGCGTTAATCGGAATTACTGGGCGTAAAGCGCACGCAGGCGGTCAATTAAGTTAGATGTGAAATCCCCGGGCTTAACCCGGGAACGGCATCTAAGACTGGTTGGCTAGAGTCTCGTAGAGGGGGGTAGAATTCCACGTGTAGCGGTGAAATGCGTAGAGATGTGGAGGAATACCGGTGGCGAAGGCGGCCCCCTGGACGAAGACTGACGCTCAGGTGCGAAAGCGTGGGGAGCAAACAGGATTAGATACCCTGGTAGTCCACGCTGTAAACGATGTCGATTTGGAGGTTGTGCCCTTGAGGCGTGGCTTCCGGAGCTAACGCGTTAAATCGACCGCCTGGGGAGTACGGCCGCAAGGTTAAAACTCAAATGAATTGACGGGGGCCCGCACAAGCGGTGGAGCATGTGGTTTAATTCGATGCAACGCGAAGAACCTTACCTACTCTTGACATCCAGCGAATCCTTTAGAGATAGAGGAGTGCCTTCGGGAACGCTGAGACAGGTGCTGCATGGCTGTCGTCAGCTCGTGTTGTGAAATGTTGGGTTAAGTCCCGCAACGAGCGCAACCCTTATCCTTTGTTGCCAGCACGTGATGGTGGGAACTCAAGGGAGACTGCCGGTGATAAACCGGAGGAAGGTGGGGATGACGTCAAGTCATCATGGCCCTTACGAGTAGGGCTACACACGTGCTACAATGGCAGATACAAAGAGAAGCGACCTCGCGAGAGCAAGCGGAACTCATAAAGTCTGTCGTAGTCCGGATTGGAGTCTGCAACTCGACTCCATGAAGTCGGAATCGCTAGTAATCGTAGATCAGAATGCTACGGTGAATACGTTCCCGGGCCTTGTACACACCGCCCGTCACACCATGGGAGTGGGTTGCAAAAGAAGTCGGTAGCTTAACCTTCGGGAGGGCGCTGACCACTTTGTGATTCATGACTGGGGTGAAGTCGTAACAAGGTAACCGTAGGGGAACCTGCGGTTGGATCACCTCCTTACCAAACGAGCGCAGTATTGTGAAGTGCTCACACAGATTGTCTGATGAAAGAAGAGACGGTATCGGCATAGGCTTGTAGCTCAGGTGGTTAGAGCGCACCCCTGATAAGGGTGAGGTCGGTGGTTCAAGTCCACTCAGGCCTACCAAAATCTTGCTTATCCCGCATTATAACCAGACTCGCTTATTGCAATAAGCTTCGCCTGTTTATGCCTTGGCTACGCAAGATGACTGTGCATCACGATATCCAAATGGGGCTATAGCTCAGCTGGGAGAGCGCCTGCCTTGCACGCAGGAGGTCAGCGGTTCGATCCCGCTTAGCTCCACCATATCTCTTCGCACGAATTGTCTGATTTCAGAACACATTGTTTGAGTGTGTTGTGAAATCTTTGCTCTTTAACAATCTGGAACAAGCTGAAAATTTGAAACGGCCCGTGATTTTACATGAAATCACGGGTGAATCTCTCAAAAACTCCATCCGAAGACACCTTCGGGTTGTGAGGTTAAGCGAATAAGCGTACACGGTGGATGCCTAGGCAGTCAGAGGCGATGAAGGACGTGCTAATCTGCGAAAAGCGCCGGTAAGGGGATATGACCCGTTATAGCCGGCGATGTCCGAATGGGGAAACCCAGTGCAATCCGTTGCACTATCCTGCCCTGAATTCATAGGGGCAGGAAGCGAACCGGGGGAACTGAAACATCTCAGTACCCCGAGGAAAAGAAATCAACCGAGATTCCCCCAGTAGCGGCGAGCGAACGGGGAACAGCCCAGAACCAGCATCGGCCCGTGCATCAGTGGAAGCGCCTGGAAAGGCGCGCAGTAAAGGGTGATAGCCCCGTACACGAAGATGCCCAGGCCGTGAGTTCGATGAGTAGGGCGGGACACGTGGTATCCTGTCTGAACATGGGGGGACCATCCTCCAAGGCTAAATACTCCTGACTGACCGATAGTGAACCAGTACCGTGAGGGAAAGGCGAAAAGAACCCCGGCGAGGGGAGTGAAACAGAACCTGAAACCGTGTACGTACAAGCAGTGGGAGCCTTGATTTATCAGGGTGACTGCGTACCTTTTGTATAATGGGTCAGCGACTTATATTCTGTAGCAAGGTTAACCGTTTAGGGGAGCCGCAGGGAAACCGAGTCTTAACTGGGCGTTAAGTTGCAGGGTATAGACCCGAAACCCGGTGAGCTAGCCATGGGCAGGTTGAAGGTTGGGTAACACTAACTGGAGGACCGAACCGACTAATGTTGAAAAATTAGCGGATGACTTGTGGCTGGGGGTGAAAGGCCAATCAAACCGGGAGATAGCTGGTTCTCCCCGAAAGCTATTTAGGTAGCGCCTCGTGAACTCATCTTCGGGGGTAGAGCACTGTTTCGGCTAGGGGGTCATCCCGACTTACCAACCCGATGCAAACTGCGAATACCGAAGAATGTTATCACGGGAGACACACGGCGGGTGCTAACGTCCGTCGTGAAGAGGGAAACAACCCAGACCGCCAGCTAAGGTCCCCAAGTCATGGTTAAGTGGGAAACGAAGTGGGAAGGCTCAGACAGCCAGGATGTTGGCTTAGAAGCAGCCACCATTTAAAGAAAGCGTAATAGCTCACTGGTCGAGTCGGCCTGCGCGGAAGATGTAACGGGGCTAAACCATGCACCGAAGCTGCGGCAGCAACATGTCAATGTTGTTGGGTAGGGGAGCGTTCTGTAAGCCGTCGAAGGTGAACCGTGAGGTTTGCTGGAGGTATCAGAAGTGCGAATGCTGACATAAGTAACGATAAAGCGGGTGAAAAACCCGCTCGCCGGAAGACCAAGGGTTCCTGTCCAACGTTAATCGGGGCAGGGTGAGTCGACCCCTAAGGCGAGGCCGACAGGCGTAGTCGATGGGAAACAGGTTAATATTCCTGTACTCGGTGTGACTGCGAAGGGGGGACGGAGAAGGCTAGGCCAGCCGGGCGACGGTCGTCCCGGTGAAAGCGTGTAGGTGGGCGGTTTTGGTAAATCCGGACCGCTGATAACACTGAGGCGTGATAACGAGGCACTACGGTGCCGAAGTGGTTGATGCCCTGCTTCCAGGAAAAGCCTCTAAGCATCAGGTCACACAGAATCGTACCCCAAACCGACACAGGTGGTCAGGTAGAGAATACTCAGGCGCTTGAGAGAACTCGGGTGAAGGAACTAGGCAAAATGGTGCCGTAACTTCGGGAGAAGGCACGCTGGCGGTAGGTGAAGGGACACGCGCCCGGAGCCGAGGCCAGTCGCAGATACCAGCTGGCTGCAACTGTTTAATAAAAACACAGCACTGTGCAAACACGAAAGTGGACGTATACGGTGTGACGCCTGCCCGGTGCTGGAAGGTTAATTGATGGGGTTATCCTCCGGGAGACGCTCTTGATCGAAGCCCCAGTAAACGGCGGCCGTAACTATAACGGTCCTAAGGTAGCGAAATTCCTTGTCGGGTAAGTTCCGACCTGCACGAATGGCGTAATGATGGCCAGGCTGTCTCCACCCGAGACTCAGTGAAATTGAACTCGCTGTGAAGATGCAGTGTACCCGCGGCAAGACGGAAAGACCCCGTGAACCTTTACTATAGCTTGACACTGAACCTTGAGCCTTGATGTGTAGGATAGGTGGGAGGCTGTGAAGTGCGGACGCCAGTCTGCACGGAGCCATCCTTGAAATACCACCCTTGAATGTTTGATGTTCTAACGCCGGCCCGTTATCCGGGTCGCGGACAGTGTCTGGTGGGTAGTTTGACTGGGGCGGTCTCCTCCCAAAGCGTAACGGAGGAGCACGAAGGTTAGCTAATCACGGTCGGACATCGTGAGGTTAGTGCAAAGGCATAAGCTAGCTTGACTGCGAGAGTGACAGCTCGAGCAGGTACGAAAGTAGGTCTTAGTGATCCGGTGGTTCTGTATGGAAGGGCCATCGCTCAACGGATAAAAGGTACTCCGGGGATAACAGGCTGATACCGCCCAAGAGTTCATATCGACGGCGGTGTTTGGCACCTCGATGTCGGCTCATCACATCCTGGGGCTGAAGTAGGTCCCAAGGGTACGGCTGTTCGCCGTTTAAAGTGGTACGCGAGCTGGGTTTAGAACGTCGTGAGACAGTTCGGTCCCTATCTGCCGTGGGCGTTGGAAGATTGAAAGGGGCTGCTCCTAGTACGAGAGGACCGGAGTGGACGCACCACTGGTGTTCGGGTTGTCATGCCAATGGCATTGCCCGGTAGCTACGTGCGGAAAAGATAACCGCTGAAAGCATCTAAGCGGGAAACTTGCCTTGAGATGAGTCTTCCCTTGTCCCTTGAGGACACTGAAGGAACGTTCGAGACGAGGACGTGGATAGGCCGGGTGTGTAAGCGTAGTGATACGTTGAGCTAACCGGTACTAATGAACCGTGCGGCTTAACCTGACAACACCGAAGGTGTTTTGGCGGGTTGTTGAGAGAGAAGACGGGGTTCAGATGACAAGAAGCAGCTTGTTCGGGATTGAAAACAGGATTTGTCTGGCGGCAAGAGCGCGGTGGTCCCACCTGATCCCATGCCGAACTCAGCAGTGAAACGCCGTTGCGCCGATGGTAGTGTGGGGTCTCCCCATGTGAGAGTAGGGCACTGCCAGACAATTAGTTAACAGCCGTTGCCGGCACAAAAGGCAGCGAGGCTAAAGAAATTCGGTGGTGCGGTAGTTCAGTTGGTTAGAATACCGGCCTGTCACGCCGGGGGTCGCGGGTTCGAGTCCCGTCCGCACCGCCACCGTATTTCAAGAAAACCCCCTGAGAGAAATCTCAGGGGGTTTTTCTTTTTTCACGAAGCAACAAAAGCCAACAGATTGAAAGAAGCTCGAATCACTTGTTATATCATTCGTGTTTGATAAACCTCATTGGCCTATTCATTTTTTTCTTATAAATTCAACCTATTGTTAAGGGTTGAATAATTATAGAAGAATTTTTTAAATTTAGTCAAAATAACTATATTAAAAACTTAATAAATCAATCGAAAACTGGTGATTCTTTTAATTCAGATGAGTTTTGTTTATGCAGTGGAATTGCTTTCTATATTTTGAAAAATCAACGTCACTAACTAGCTTACCTAAATTTCCCATAAAATATATGGGTGTTTATCTTTTTAATTTCATATTAATATTCTTTTTATATTTGTTTTTAAAAGTAATTTATTAACTAATACTTTGTTATATTATGAAGTTAATTTTTTTGAGTTTTATAGGTTGAAATAGATTATTAAGATGTCATATTAACGGAGGAGATGACATTAAAGTAGGTTGGGGGTTAGCTTGATTAGAAATAGTTACAGTTATGTAAGAAAAATTCGTGCCAAAAAAGGCTATACACAAAAAAATTACACCATGCGATATATAGCTGGGAAGCCTGTGGAGCATGTCTTTCCTACCTCTAAACATTTATTGGAAGAGGCTACATTGCCATGTGGAGAGCCGCTTCTTGCCAGCAATAATGAGATTTCTATTGCTATTTGGAATATCTATAAACAACAACGTCCATCATGGCAAAGTGTTTTGGCTTCTTTAACTGAGAAGAGCAACCTTATCTTACTGCAAGAGGCTCAGACAACCCCTGAACTATTAAAATTCGTCATAGCTAGTGGTTTGGTTGCTGATCAGGTACCTGCATTTGCCATACCTCAGCATCCATCAGGCGTAATGACATTAGCGTCATCTGCACCGATTTACTGTTGCCCACTTCGTGAAAAAGAGCCGATACTCAGGTTATCTAAATCATCATTAATCACTATTTATTCATTACCAGATAAACGCCAGTTAATGGTAATCAACGTGCATGCCATTAACTTTAGCCTCGGTGTTGATGTGTATAGCCGACAATTGAATAACATCGGTATTCATATAAGCTTACATCATGGCCCTGTGATTTTTGCTGGGGATTTTAATGCGTGGAGCCGACAGAGATTAAAAATATTGGAGCATTTTGCACATCGTATGCAATTAAAAGAAGTGTATTTTAATGACGATCATAGAACGATTGTCTTTGGCAAACCGTTGGATTTTGTTTTTTATCGGGAATTAAAAGTGTTGCGGGCGACAGTTGTAATGACGGGAGCTTCTGATCATAACCCGCTGATGGTGAATTTTTCTTTGTGATACTACCTCATAGACAAAGAGATTCATTGATCTTGCGGTAAAAAATAAAAAAAGCGCCAGTGAGTTCCGACGCTTTTCGAAACATGAGTCATTTACTGATTAGAGCCGCGATCTATTGATAGTTTTCTCTTCACACTACAGAAATAAGCTAGGGCTAGAACGAATACCCAACCTAGACCGACATATAATGCATCTCTTGTTTGTTCAAAATAACCCAGCAATACGATGACACTGATCATAAAGAAGATCGTCATTGTAGGAGCTATTGGCCACATCGGTACAGGGAACTTCAATTTCTTGGTTTCTTCAGCACTTATTTGGCGGCGCATAGCAACGTGGGAAACTAAGATCATCAACCATACCCAGACAGTTGCAAATGTAGCGACAGATGCAATAAGGATAAATATTTCCTTAGGGATCAAGTAATTTAAAACCACGCCAAACAGCAAAACTATAATCATGACGAGGACAGTCATCCACGGCACACCATTGTGGGTTAGTTTTTTAAATGACTCAGGTGCCTGCCTTTCCTGAGCCATGCCATACATCATTCTACCAGCACCAAAAATATCACTGTTAATAGCGGAAATAGCCGCTGTAATCACCACGACATTCAGGATATTCGCGGCGAAGTTAATTCCCAGGTTGGAGAAAATCTGTACGAATGGGCTTCCATCCTGACCAATTTGATTCCATGGATAGATACACATCAGGATACACAGCGTCATGACATAGAAAATCAAGATACGAAATGGGACAGCATTGATTGCCTGAGGGATCGTTTTTTCTGGATTTTTAGCTTCACTGGCAGTAATACCAATAACTTCTATACCACCAAAAGCGAACATAACAATAGCGAGCGAAGCTATTACTCCACTGATGCCATTTGGCATGAAACCGCCATGTTCCCATAAATTGGACAGACCAGTAGTATGTTCAGTGGATTGTCCGAAACCATAAAACATAATGGCAAGCCCGCCGATAATCATGGCAATGATGGCAGTAACTTTAATGATAGAAAGCCAGAACTCCATTTCGCCGAAAATTTTTACGTGGCATAAATTCAGGGCACCAATAAGGCATACAATACCCAGAACCCAAATCCATTGATCAACATGAGGGAACCAAAGTTTCATATACATGCCGAATGCAGTAATATCAGCTAAGCAAACAAACAGCATTTCAAGAACATAGATCCAACCAGTCAAGAAACCAGCTAAAGGCCCCAGATAATGACTGGCATATTGTGAAAAAGAACCGGAAACGGGATGGTGAACAGCCATTTCGCCAAGTGCTCTCATCACAATAAATACGGCAGCACCGCCGATTAAATAGGCTAGCAATACAGCGGGACCAGCTTGCTGAATTGCTGCTGCTGAGCCATAAAACAGCCCCGTGCCTATCGCAGAGCCTAAAGCCATAAAGCGGATATGCCGCACGCTTAGGCCCTGTTTAAGCTGATTTTCATTATTTTGCATTCGTTATTCCCATCTATCCTTTCATGCCAGAGAGTATTTCAGGCATACGAAGCTCTGTCTGGCGTCAGATGCCAGTAAAAGCAACCTCGTACCTTACCATAAAGAAGGATGTTCGCGGGATAGATATCTGTAATAATAACGGGTAGTTTAGTAAAACCAGAGTTTTTTTATGATTTACCCAATAAATGAAATCTTTCAAACTTTACAGGGAGAAGGAGTGTTTACCGGTGTTCCTTCGGTTTTCATTCGCTTACAGGGATGTCCGGTAGGGTGTAGTTGGTGCGATACCAAACATACGTGGGAAAAAGAAGCTGATAAACAGCAGCCGATGCAAAACATTTTGCTGAAAACGCAAGACAGTGATCTGTGGGGAGTGGCTACAGCAAGACAGCTAATTAACATTTTCACTCGTCAAGGCTACAGTGCGCGCCATATTGTCATTACCGGGGGAGAACCGTGTTTATATGATTTGCGTCCTTTAACCGAAACATTAGAAAGTGAAGGTTATCAATGTCAAATAGAAACAAGTGGTACACATACCATCCAGTGTTCTGACAAAACATGGGTAACCGTTTCACCAAAAGTGAAAATGCGTGGTGGATGTCAGGTCTTGCCTGAAGCCATGAAGCGAGCAGATGAAATCAAACATCCTGTTGGACGGGAACGCGATATCGAAGCCTTGGATGAATTACTAACGATGCTTGATGGAAATCCTGTTCCGATTATTGCTTTGCAACCCATCAGCCAGAAAGAAGAAGCGACCCGCCTGTGCATAGAAACTTGTATTGCCCGTAATTGGCGCTTTTCTATGCAGACCCATAAATATTTGAATATCGCTTAAAACTCATTCAGCACCAAGTTTTGGTGCTGAATTCTTACTCACCACGATAAATGCAACCCGCGCTACATGTTTCTTTGACCATCACAGCACTGAGTTGGGATAATGTTGGTTTTAACTGCCCCCATATCCACTTGGCCAAGACTTCGCTGGTTGGATTTTCAAGTCCATGAATTTCATTGAGATAGTGGTGATCGAGCTGTTCCCAAATAGGTTTAAATGCAGCTTTTACATCGGCGAAATCCATGATCCAGCCAGTAAAAGGGTCGACTTCCCCAGTGATTTCCAGGCGTACCATAAATGAATGTCCGTGCAGACGCCCACACTTATGTCCTTCAGGAACATGTGGCAGGTGGTGAGCTGCTTCAAATTGAAAATCTTTAAAGATAGTTGTACTCATGATGCTTTTCCCTGAATTCAAAAGGCCGGCTATTCTACATGAACTTTGTCAGCTTAACGCGATTTTTCTGGAGGAATAAGACACAACACTTAACGACTTTATCGATATATTAAATCTGTAAATAAAGTTAGGCGTTTTGGTTATGAGATATTGCAATCCTTTCTTTAAATACTCACCCTGATCTGGGATAACCTGATAAACACTCCATGTTTATGATTTCTACACTTTTTAATAAATTTTTACAGCATGGAAACTGGCTATAGCATAGGGTACTGGACAATGACCGCAAAACCACCTTTAACTCCATTTTTACCTGTTTCTTCAGAAGAATTATCACGTCTGCAAACCGCAATCAGTGATTTTTCTCCACACCAATTAGCTTGGTTATCTGGTTATTTTTGGGGAATGGTAAACCACCAGCCGCAAACTGAGATAACTACATCTGCCGTTCCTGTGCAGGAAACAGTGACTTTGCTTTCTGCATCACAAACAGGTAATGCCCGTCGTTTAGCTGAACAACTTAGAGATTCGCTAAAGGCTGCGAATCTCAGTGTAAATTTGGTGAATGCAGGTGATTATAAGTTTAAGCAAATTTCCCAAGAACGGGTATTGATTATTATTGCTTCAACACAAGGTGAAGGTGAACCAGCCGAAGAAGCGGTAGCACTCTATAAATATCTCTATTCTAAAAAAGCTCCATCAATGAAAGAGACTGTTTATGCTGTATTTGGTCTGGGAGATACTTCGTATGAAAATTTCTGTCAGGCAGGAAAAGATTTTGACAACAAACTGAATGAACTAGGTGCGCAACGCTTACTGGATCGTGTTGATGCTGATGTGGAATATCAAGAGCAAGCTGAGCAATGGTGCCAGAAAATTACGGATATTTTGAAACAACGCTTATCAGTACACGTGAAATCTCCTGTTTCTGGTCAACCCGTTGTTTCAACTGAGCAATTGAACTCAGTGAATGAAAGCGCATTGAAGGAGACATATACCAAAGAAAAACCCCTGATAGCATCACTGCTGACCAACCAAAAAATCACAGGATGCGGATCTGACAAAGATGTGCGTCATATTGAAATTGATCTGGGAGATTCTGGTCTGAGTTATCAGGCGGGGGATGCCCTTGGTGTTTGGTATGAAAACGATCCTATCTTGGTGAATGAATTAATTGCATTACTTTGGTTAGACGGTTCAGAACAGGTCAATATACATAACCAGTTATTCACATTGCGTGAAGCACTGATCGGTCGTGTAGAACTGACTCAAAATACAGGAGTGATTGTTGAGAAATACGCAGCATTAGCAAAAGATGAAAAATTACTGGGATTAGTGGCTGACAAACAGGCATTACAGCAATATGCCCAGCAAAAACCCATCGTGGATATGGTCAGGGAATTTGCTTCACACCCAGAAGCACAGCAATTTATTGATTTGTTGCGTCCACTGACACCACGCCTCTATTCCATCTCTTCTTCACAAGCTGAAGTTGAAAACGAAGTCCACATTACTGTGGGGGTTGTTTGCTATGATATTGAAGGGCGGGTTCGTACTGGCGGTGCATCAGGTTATCTGGCTGATCGGTTGCAGGAAGACGACAATATCAGAATTTTTATCGAGCAGAATAACAATTTTCGCTTACCCCCCAATCCTAATACACCCGTCATCATGATTGGTCCGGGGACGGGAATTGCTCCTTTCCGTGCATTCCTGCAACAGCGTGACAGTCAGGGCGCTGAAGGTAAGAACTGGCTGTTTTTTGGTAATCCACATTTTGTTGAAGATTTTCTTTATCAGGTTGAATTCCAGCGCTACGTGAAAGATGGCTTGCTGACTCGCATTGATCTGGCATGGTCACGAGATCAGCAACATAAAGTGTATGTACAAGACAAACTGCATGAACAGGGCGCAGAAATTTGGCGCTGGCTCAAAGATGGTGCACATCTGTATGTTTGTGGTGATGCGAATCGAATGGCAAAAGACGTAGAGCAAACACTCTTGGAGATTATTTCACAACAAGGTGGTATGGATGCTGAGCAGGCTGATGAATTCTTGAGTGAGTTGCGCCTTGAGCGCCGCTATCAGAGGGATGTTTACTAATATGAGCAATGTGAATAATGAAAACAATGAAAAGATAGTTCCTTTGATCGTTGAAGGTAAACTCGCAGACAGTGAACGTATGAAATTAGAGAGTAATTATCTGCGGGGAACTATCAGTGAAGATTTGAAGAATGGGCTGACAGGCGGGTTTGAGGGGGATAATTTTCTCCTCATCCGCTTTCACGGTATGTATCAGCAAGATGATCGTGACATCAGGGCTGAGCGCGCAGAACAAAAACTTGAACCACGCCATGCAATGATGCTGCGGTGCCGCTTGCCGGGAGGCATTATTACCCCGAGCCAGTGGCTGGGCATTGATCGATTTGCGACAGAAAATACGTTATACGGAAGCATTCGATTGACCAACCGACAGACGTTTCAGTTTCATGGTATTTTGAAGGACAATCTGAAACCTGCGCATCAATTATTGGCACAAATAGGGCTGGATTCATTGGCAACTGCCAATGATGTCAACCGTAACGTACTGTGCACATCCAATCCGGTGCAATCTGTCTTACACCAACAGGCTTATGAATGGGCGAAAAAGATATCAGAACATCTGTTACCGCGCACCAGCGCATATGCTGAAATCTGGCTGGATAAAGAAAAAATCGTAACAACTGACGAAGAGCCTATTCTTGGTGCAACCTATTTGCCACGTAAATTCAAGACATCGGTAGTTATTCCGCCGCAAAATGATGTGGATTTGCATGCTAATGATATGAACTTTGTCGCCATCGCGGAAAATGACCAATTAATTGGTTTTAACGTGCTGGTGGGCGGGGGGTTAGCCATGACTCATGGTGACAAAAAAACCTTTCCGCGGTTGGCGAGTGAATTTGGCTTCATTGCATTGGAACACACATTGGCAATTGCGGAGGCAATAGTCACAACTCAACGTGATTGGGGTAATCGAACTGACCGCAAAAACGCCAAAACCAAATATACCCTTGAGCGCGTAGGCGTTGAAACTTTCAGACAAGAAGTTGAAAAGCGTGCTGGCGTGAAATTTGAAACAGTCCGACCGTATAAATTCACTGGCCGGGGTGATCAAATTGGTTGGTTAAAAGGTATTGACGATCAATGGCATTTAACCCTGTTTATTGAGAATGGCCGTTTATTGGATTATCCCGGTAATCCGTTGAAAACGGGGATCGCAGAAATTGCGAAAATCCATCAAGGAGATTTTCGACTAACCGCCAACCAAAACCTGATTGTAGCGGGGATACCGGAAAGCGAAAAAACGCGGATTGAAGAAATAGCCCGCGCTCATGGCCTGGTTGATGATAGCGTGACAACCTTACGGCATCATTCCATGGCTTGCGTCTCGTTTCCTACTTGCCCATTGGCAATGGCTGAAGCAGAACGTTTCTTGCCGGCTTTTATTGACCATGTTGATGCGTTAATGGAAAAACATGGTGTTGGTGACGAAGAGATCATATTACGTGTGACAGGTTGTCCGAATGGATGTGGCAGAGCGATGCTGGCAGAAGTTGGTCTGGTGGGTAAAGCCGTTGACCGCTACAACTTGCATTTGGGTGGAAACCGAATTGGCAGCAGAATCCCTCGTATGTACAAGGAAAATATCACATCATTAGAGATCATGGAGATACTGGATGAATTAATTGGTCGCTGGGCACAAGAACGTAGTGTCGATGAATGTTTTGGTGATTTCCTGATCCGCACTGATGTTATCAAGCCGGTACTGAATTCAGCGGTCGATTTTTACGATTGGCAGGAGGCCGTATGAGTCGTTTAAATCTATCAGAGCTGATACTGTTGACAAAGGAGCAGCAAACCTCATTGCTGGCTGAAACTAATCAACAACTGGAATTTCTGAATGCCCGTGAGCGTGTTCGTTGGGCATTGGAGCATATATCCGGCGAATTTGTACTTTCTTCCAGCTTTGGTATTCAGGCGGCAGTTTGCTTGCATCTCGTGACACAGGAATATCCTGATATTCCTGTGATCCTCACTGATACAGGGTATTTATTCCCTGAAACCTATCAATTTATCGATAAACTAACCGAAAAGCTTAAATTGAACTTAAAGATTTTTCGTGCAGAACATTCTCCTATCTGGCAAGAAGCACGTTATGGCAAATTATGGGAGCAAGGAATAGAAGGCATTGAACGTTATAACCAGATCAACAAAGTCGAACCGATGAACCGTGCATTGAACACGCTGCAAGCACAAAGTTGGTTCTCTGGTTTGCGACGTCAGCAATCAGAAAGCCGCGCTAATTTGCCAGTATTGGCAATCCAGCGAGGGGTTTTCAAAATTCTGCCAATTATTGACTGGAATAACCAGCGAGTGCATCAATACCTGACACAACATGGCCTTGAATACCATCCACTATGGGAGCAAGGTTACCTTTCTGTAGGAGATACTCATACAACCCAAAAATGGGAATTGGGCATGAGCGAAGAACAAACCCGGTTTTTGGGTTTAAAACGTGAATGTGGCTTGCACGAAAGCTAAAAAACTAAATTAATATTACGCTTTGTAATGAATTTTATTGGGCAGCGGCTTTATAAAAAAGCGCTGTCTTTTCTTAATATTATCGTGAATATCTTACTTAATTGACTTTATGACGAGTTAGAAAATTTACCTTATGCGATTCAGGAACAAATAATTCCTTTTTGACATTTCATAACCTGATCGCAGCCCCATATATTTATTATCTAGCAATCATAATAATTAAGAGCTTATGTATGATATTAGCTCTAATACTGGATGATCTCATTGTGGACTATTTACCCTTATTTGTTGAGCTTAAATCCCGATCTGTACTGCTGGTGGGGGGAGGAGAAATCGCTTCCCGCAAGGCGGGCTTATTGTTGAGTACAGGGGCAGCATTAACGATTGTTGCCCCTGAATTACATGTTGAACTCCAGAAACGTTATCAAAAGGGGGAATTTGAGTGGCGGGAAGGAACATTTAAAACAGAATATCTTGATGGGGTGTTTTTAGTGATTGCAGCCACTGATGATCACGAACTCAACCAGCATATTTTTGCGGAAGCCAACAGTCACGCTATTTTAGTCAATGTTGTTGATAATCAACCTCTTTGTTCAGCAATCTTTCCATCAATCATCGATCGCTCTCCGGTAATCGTAGCAATTTCATCGGCAGGAAAATCCCCGGTATTGACAAAATTACTGCGAGAAAAACTGGAAACCTTACTGCCATTTCATCTTGGCACAATGGCAAAAATTGCAGGAAACTGGCGTAAACGGGTGAAACAGCGGCTGGCTTCCATCCGTCAGCGGCGCCACTTTTGGGAAAAGGCCTTTAATGGACGCTTTTCCACACTGATAGCCAATGGGCAATTACAACAAGCAGAAGAGCAACTCGAACAACAATTGGTGCAAACTCAGATTCAGACACAAGGAGAACTGGCTTTGGTCGGCGCAGGGCCGGGAGACCCGGGGTTACTGACGTTAAAAGGTCTGCAAGTCATCCAGCAAGCTGACGTTGTACTTTATGACCATCTGGTGAGTGCAGAAATTCTGGAGTTAGTGCGCCGCGATGCAGACAAAATCTGTGTTGGCAAAAGAGCAGGAAACCATTCCGTTCCACAAGAAGAAACTAATGCCCTGATCATCAAATTAGCGAATCAGGGGAAAAAAGTGGTTCGCCTGAAAGGTGGTGATCCGTTTATTTTTGGTCGAGGAGGAGAAGAGCTACTTGTTGCAGCAGAGGCAGAGATACCTTTTCATGTTGTTCCCGGAATTACTGCGGCGGTAGGTGCTTCGGCTTATGCCGGCATTCCATTGACCCACAGGGAGCATTCACAAAGCGTCACTTTTATTACAGGACATTGCCGTGAAAATGGCAATGAACTGGATTGGCCTGCACTCGCGCGGGGCAACCAAACTCTGGCAATTTACATGGGCATCATGAAATCTGCTTTGATCAGCCAGAAATTGATTTTACATGGTCGAGATCCCAATACTCCCGTTGCCGTGATTGGTTGTGGTACCCGCCCTGAACAGCAAGTGTTGACCGGAACGTTATCTGAACTGGAACGGTTGGCGCAGAAAGCACCATCGCCTGCTTTGCTTGTGGTAGGAGAGGTGGTTCAACTCCACCACCAGATAGCATGGTTTAGGCAGCAGTCCGTTGATCAAATTCAACTGATTGATCAAGAAAACGCTGGAGTTCAAGTAAGTCGCCCAGCTGTTATTGATTTCGCATAAGGAACAGTCAATGGACGAAAAAAGATTGACACATCTACAGCAACTTGAAGCTGAAAGCATTCATATCATTCGGGAAGTGGCGGCTGAATTTGCTAATCCTGTGATGCTATATTCGATTGGAAAAGATTCCTCAGTGATGTTGCATCTCGCGCGCAAGGCATTCTATCCGGGAAAATTGCCTTTTCCTTTATTGCACGTGGATACCGGCTGGAAATTTCGGGATATGTATGACTTCCGCGATCGCACTGCGGAAAAATATGGTTTTGAATTACTGGCTTACCGTAATCCGCAAGGAGAATCGCTGGGGATTAACCCTTTTATTCATGGCAGTGCAAAACATACTGACATTATGAAAACAGAAGGGCTGAAACAGGCACTGGATAAATATGGATTTGATGCCGCATTCGGTGGAGCACGGCGAGATGAAGAAAAATCGCGGGCTAAAGAACGTATTTATTCATTCCGTGACCGTTCCCACCGCTGGGATCCCAAAAACCAGCGTCCGGAGCTTTGGCGTAACTATAACGGTCAGATCAACAAAGGGGAAAGCATTCGCGTATTCCCGCTATCCAACTGGACTGAGCTGGATATCTGGCAATATATCTATCTGGAACAGATAGATATCGTTCCCCTTTATTTCGCCAAACCTCGCCCGGTTGTACAGCGCGAAGGAACGTTGATTATGGTTGATGATGATCGCATAGATTTAAAATCTGGAGAAGTCATCAGCCAGCGTAAAGTACGTTTCAGAACACTTGGCTGTTGGCCGCTGACAGGCGCTGTGGAATCGGAAGCAGAAACATTGCCAGAAATCATAGAAGAAATGTTGATATCGACAACCAGTGAACGACAGGGGCGATTGATTGACAGTGATCAGTCCGGATCGATGGAGCTGAAAAAGCGTCAGGGTTATTTTTAAGGAGTTCAAATATGCCAGCAGTTGCACACAACGAAATCATCGCCAGCCAGATTAAACAGCAAGGTGGTGTTGAAGCTTACCTGCATGCACAGCAGGATAAAGGATTGCTGCGCTTTTTAACCTGCGGTAGCGTTGATGATGGGAAAAGCACATTGATTGGCCGTTTGCTGCATGACACCCGCCAAATTTATGAAGATCAGCTTGCGACGCTACAAAGTGACAGCAAGCGGATCGGAACTCAGGGCGAAAAACTGGATTTGGCATTATTGGTTGATGGGTTAGCCGCTGAGCGGGAACAAGGCATCACCATTGACGTGGCATACCGTTATTTCTCCACGGAAACACGTAAATTCATCATTGCGGATACACCGGGGCATGAACAATATACCCGTAATATGGCGACAGGTGCTTCAACCAGTGATCTCTCTATTTTGCTGATTGATGCGCGAAAAGGTGTTCAAGAACAAACTCGCCGCCACAGTTTTATCAGCACCTTGCTGGGTATCCGCCATCTGGTTGTGGCGGTGAATAAAATGGATTTGCTGGGCTATCGACAAGAGATATTTGAGCAGATCAAACAGGATTACTTGAATTTTGCCGCTCAATTACCCGCCAACCTAAGTATTTATTTCGTTCCAATTTCGGCATTGGAAGGAGATAACATTGTTACTCGTAGCGAAAAAATGGCATGGCATACCGGGGAAACTTTACTGAATATTCTTGAGAGAGTGGATGTACAGACAAAATTGGCAGAACAACCCCTGCGTTTTCCTGTGCAATATGTTAACCGTCCGGATCTCGATTTTCGTGGATACAGCGGTACTTTATCATCAGGAGTTTTACGCCAAGGCCAAAAAATCAAAGTTATGCCATCAGGTTCAGTTTCTACGGTGGAAAGAATAGTCACTTTTAGTGGTGATCTGCCATTTGCTGTACCTGGGGAAGCGATCACTGTTGTATTAAAAGATGAAATTGATATCAGTCGTGGAGATCTGTTGATTGCCTTTGAAGATCAAATGAAGACCAGCCGTCATGCTTTGGTTGATGTTGTATGGATGTCAGAGCAGCCATTGATTCAGGGGCAAAGTTTGGATATCAAAGTCGCAGGCAGAAAGAGCCGAGGAAAAGTCGATAATGTCCAATATCAGGTAGATATTAACAACTTGACGCAGAAAGTTGCAGTTGAATTGCCGCTGAATGCGATTGGGCTGGTGGAATTCTCATTTGATGAACCACTATTGCTTGACAGCTATGCACAAAATGAGGATATCGGCGGAATTATACTTATTGACCGCTTGACTAACGTCACTGTCGGAGCCGGATTAGTACGTGAAGTTCAAACCGATGTTTACGAAGAATCCAGGGAATACAGTGAATTTGAACTGGAGTTCAACCGATTAGTCCGCCGCCATTTTCCACATTGGGGCGCTCGTGACTTACTGGGGGGAAAATAAGTGTCTCAGGATAAAACACCCGTTTCATCTGTTGCTTCGGATATCGTTTCCCTTGATATTGTCTGGCATTCACATGCCTTGGATAGGAAACAACGGGAAACTGCGAATGGGCATCCAGCATTTGTAATTTGGTTCACCGGGCTATCCGGTTCTGGGAAATCCACCCTTGCGGGAGCACTGGAACAGACCTTGTTTTTGCAGGGGATCAAAACTTACCTGCTGGATGGTGACAATGTACGTCATGGCCTGTGTAGTGATTTGGGGTTTTCCGAAGCGGATAGATGGGAGAATATCCGACGTGTCGGAGAAGTCTCTAAATTGATGGTTGATGCTGGATTGGTTGTATTGACAGCATTTATTTCCCCCAATAGAGCAGAAAGGCAAAAAGTACGTGAACTCATGCAAGAGGGGCAATTTATTGAAGTGTATGTCGATACACCATTAGAAGTGTGCGAAGCCCGTGATCCCAAAGGGCTATATAAAAAAGCACGAGCAGGAGAACTGCGTAATTTCACGGGCATTGATGCTGTTTATGAAACACCTGAACAGCCTGATATTTATTTGGATGGTTCACAGCCAGTGGAAGCATTGATCGGAAAATTGCTTTTTATACTGAAAAGCGATGGTATTTTGCCTGCTTAATTCTCTCCCCTGAACAAATCATCATGAAACACATTATTATTGAGAGTGGAATAATGTGTTTCTATACACTTCGTCTTTCAAGCTGCCTCTTTGTTGGCTGCGCTCGCTCACCCCGGTCACATAGTTATCTATGCTCCCGGGGATTTGCTCTCTTGCCGTCGCGATGCAACTTGAAATCCATTGTGTATATACCCAATGAATTTCGAGTTTCAGCAACACAGTTATTAATTGGAAGACAAAGGGTACACAGACATTTAATTCCCTTGGTTTCCATTACATCTTATTACCATGTCTTTCGAGCATGTTTTATAAGCAGTTTTGGAGAGTGAGTGGCGTCATGCTTTCAGTTGTGGGATGATTAGCGGGTTTTCAGGGGGGGAGATGGGCAAACTAACGCTACTATTGCTGCTTATACTTGGTTGGTTACAGTATTCGCTGTGGTTCGGCAAAAATGGCATTCACGATTATGTGCGGGTTAAGTCTGAGGTTGATAAGCAAGAGGTCGATAACCTTAAGCTTAAGACACGCAATGATCAGCTATTTGCTGAAATCAAAGATCTTAAAGGGGGGCAAGAAGCGATTGAAGAGCGTGCCCGTAATGAATTAGGCATGATTAAGCCGGGAGAATCCTTTTACCGTATGGTGCCGGATACCTCGAAACAAAGTGCACAATAGTCTTTGAATCAGAAAAACAAATTAATTGAAATGAATAATTCAACGTATCATTCTCCTACTGATAGCTCTCTTGCTGATAGTTCTCTTGCCGACAATGCTTTTTCTGAAATAGTTGCATTGATCCCGGCTGCGGGCATTGGTAGCCGGATGAAATCAGATTGCCCAAAACAGTATCTCAAGGTTGCCGGCAAAACTATCCTTGAACATACTTTAGCTGCATTGCTTGAACATCCCCGTATTCAGAGCATCATTGTTGCTCTGAATCCTGCTGATACACAATTCGAACAACTGAGTATCGCTTCAGATCCACGCATTACCACAGTGAAGGGCGGAGAGGAACGGGCAGATTCCGTATTGTCTGGGTTGGATTACTTATCTGGTTTGCCGACAGACAGACAGATCTGGGTTTTAGTACACGATGCAGCCCGTCCCTGCCTTCATGGAAGTGACCTTGATAATTTGCTACGGTTGATTGATCAAAGCGAAGAGTTTCCTGATGTGTGTGGTGGCCTTCTGGCATCACCGGTGAGGGATACCATGAAACGTATGATGCCGCCATCAGAAGAAGAATTACCCACAAATTACCATTCTGCCATTGACCATACCGTTGACCGCAATGGGCTTTGGCATGCCCTGACCCCACAGCTATTCCCTTTGCAGCTATTACGTGATTGCCTGATCAAATCACTTGCAGAAAATGCCTGTATCACCGATGAATCTTCGGCACTGGAGTATTGCGGTTATCATCCTGTATTAATTAATGGACGAGCAGACAATATTAAAGTCACTCAACCTGAAGATTTGGCATTGGCTGAGTTTTACCTATCCCGAAAATTTAAGGAATCTATCGTATGAGAATTGGACACGGTTTTGATGTGCATAAATTTGGCGGAGAAGGACCGTTGGTTATTGGGGGTGTTCGTATTCCTTATGAGCAAGGACTCATTGCCCATTCAGACGGTGACGTTGCTTTACATGCTGCCACTGACGCCCTGTTGGGCGCGGCCGCACTGGGTGATATTGGTAAATTGTTTCCTGATACCGACCCTGCCTTTAAAGGGGCAGATAGCCGTGAACTGCTGAAAGAAGCCTACCGCCGTATCCGTGCAAAAGGTTACCGGATTGGGAATCTGGATATCACCATTATTGCACAGGCCCCGAAAATGCTACCTCATATTCCCCAGATGCGAGTCAATCTGGCAGAAGATCTTGAATGCCATATGGATGATATTAACGTTAAAGCAACAACCACAGAAAAACTGGGATTTATTGGTCGTAAAGAAGGTATTGCCTGTGAAGCAGTGGCTTTGCTGGTAAAGGAATAAGCATGACATTAAGTGAATTACATTGGCTTTATGGCCAACCGGAAGCGACTGGCGTTGTCAAAGCCTTACCAGAAGATTTTATTGTTCGTGAAGATCTGGGATTTTCTCCTGATGGAGAAGGTGAACACTTGATAGTACATATCCGCAAGACGGGATGTAACACTCAGTTTGTAGCTGATCACCTTGCCCGCTTTGCAAAAATTCCGGCTCGTTCTGTGAGTTATGCAGGATTAAAAGATCGCAATGCGGTTACAGAACAGTGGTTCTGTCTGCACTTACCGGGAAAACAAGATCCGGATTTAACTGCATTCCAGCTTGAAGGTTGTGAAGTACTGGCTACTTCCCGCCAGAAACGAAAATTACGGATTGGCGCATTGAAAGGTAATGATTTTACTCTGGTGTTAAGAGCAATTTCAGACCGGCAATCTGTGGAAAAACGTTTGCAGCAAATATCACAGGGTGGTGTTCCAAATTATTTTGGCGAGCAGCGTTTTGGACGTGATGGACAAAATCTCGTACAGGCTCAGCGCTGGGCTGCTAATGAAATTCAGGTCAAAGAACGTAATCGGCGTAGTTTTTACCTCTCTGCCTGCCGCAGCGCTATGTTTAATGCCATTGCCAGTACACGTATCGAATTGGATGAACACCGACAGGTAAAAAATGGTGACGCTTTGCAACTAACCGGACGTGGTAGCTGGTTTGTGGCTGATGAGCCTGAATTGGCGGTATTACAGCAGCGGGTTATGGATGGAGAATTACAAATAACTGCACCTTTACCGGGTGACAAGGTGTTGGGAACACAGGATCAGGCTCTGGGTTTTGAACAGCAGTGTTTATTGGGCTATGAGTCATTTTGGGCGCTGGTTAAACGTGAACGTGTAGAGAGTACCCGCAGGGCAATTCTGGTAAAACCGCAAAACCTGAATTGGGAATGGTTGGATGAACACACTGTTACTCTCCATTTTTCACTGCCATCCGGTAGCTTTGCAACCAGCGTTGTCAGAGAATTGATCAATCAGGACCAAAATAACGTTGTGGATATTGCGGAGTAATCTGCACTAGCATATCATGCAATCTCACTACATCTCAGGTATTGCTATAATACCAAGATAGATAAGGCTTGCTAGTCTCAATACATCTCAACTCATATCTTGACAGCTCACAAAAAACAGGACAACTTACAGGACAACATTATCTTGTCCGGAGTTGTCCTGTCATGCCATTAACAGATACTAAAATCAAAAATGCCAAGCCTAAAGACAAGCCTTATAAATTGCCTGATGGTAATGGGTTATACCTTGAAGTTCGTCCCACCGGTGGTAAGTTCTGGAGGTATCGTTTTTGGTTAACTCCAACTAAAGACAATCGATACACTATTGGGGAGTACCCTTATATTGGTTTGGCTGATGCCAGAAAAGAACGTGATTGGGCAAAAGAACAGGTAAAAAAAGGACTCAACCCTACAGAGATTAGGAGGAAAGAAAAGCACCTAGTTGAAATTGAAAAGGGGAATACTTTCAAGATCATTGCCTTAGAATGGATGGAAAAAAAAGAGGTTAACTGGGAAGGAGGAACGCTCGAGCAAGTAAAAACGTTCTTGGATAAAAACTGCTATCCAGCATTTGGCGATAAACCCATCAAAGAAGTTAACGCCCACGACATTCTGAAAGTTTTAAAATCAATGGAGGAGAGAGGTTCAGCTTCATCAGCGTTAAAAATTAGACAATGGTGTTCCGCTATTTTCTGTTATGCAGTGTCAACACTTAGAGCTGAATATGATCCAGCAGCAGCCTTGAAAGGTGCAATTATTCGCCCCAAAACCAGTCACTCGCGTTGCCTTTCCAATGAAGAGATTAAGCTTTATTTTGAAAGATTGGAACAAGCCAGAGTTTATCCCCAGACAAGACTGGCATTGAGCATATTGCCGTTTGTGTTCGTTCGTCAAGCAGAACTACGAAAGTCAACTTGGGATGAAATTGATTTTGATAATAAGCTCTGGATCATAAAGGCCGAACGAATGAAGATGAAGCGTTCTCATAGTGTCCCTCTAACTGATCGAATGCTATCGACCTTTAGGAAACTTGAGATTTTGTTTGGCAATAACGAGCAAAGATTAATTTTCCCCGGTATTAATACCCCAAATAAACCTCTCGGTGAGAGTACGTTAAATAGAGCTATTGAGTATATGGGATTTGGCTCCAAATATATAACATGCCACGACTTTCGCGCCACTGCATCAACCACTCTATATGAAATGGGTTTCAGGCGCGAAGTCATAGAAAAGCAATTAGCACATGCTGAACAAAACAGATCCGTTGCTGCATACAACCATGCCGAGTATCTAAATGAAAGGCGGGAAATGATGGAAGCATGGGAGGAGCATCTGTTAAGTATTGCAAGTGGGGGTGCTTTTTCTTGATACCCTAGTGCTAAATCCACGATTAAGAGAGTCGATATAAGGTTGTAAATCACTCTCTTTCCATTTTGAACTGCGGCCATCTTTTAGCGGCTTTGGTATTAGTCCACTCTCAATTTTTCTGTATAGGGTCGCCCTACTGAGTGACAGAACATCACAAACTTGCTTTCTGTTTAATAACTTATCCATTTCTAATCTCCTTCTGCAAATCCACTATATATTGACGCAGCCAATTCTTGGCTGTTGATTTTCTCTGCTGGTACTCTGTCATGAGTGGTTTAAATTTGAGGGTGTATTTATCGAGAATTGCGGTAACTGCTTTGTCGTCATATTTGGGTATCCGGTTTTTACGGGGCGGGGGTTGAGCATTACCACTATGTTTGAACCAGAGCTTGTCATTGGGCGAAAAGTAGAACTAGAAACATCGTTACCTGATGCCAATGCTGTCTATATAGCTACGCAAGCCGAACATCATTTAACGTCTTGGATTGAGGGTGGACAGTGGAACACCTCATGTATATTAAAACCTATGGGAAAGGAGAATAAATAATGGGTAAGCTGAATATCGATCCAACCGACATGAATACTGATGCAAATGTTCAAGATTTCATCATGCGTCAATTTCTTGGTCGCCACCATTTTATAACTTTGTCTCGCGTCATTAATGTCGATAAGGATACTGTAGATGTGGAGCCAATGGTTTATGAAGTGACAGGTGATGGTGAGCCAGTAAACAAAGGGATTGTTTACGGAGTTCCTTTCTGGCGACTACAGCGTGGTGGTAGTGCTGTGATTATGAATCCAGTAGTAGGTGATATTGGCGTGATTGCCATATGTGATAGAGATATCAGTGTGGTAAAGGTCACTAGAAAACCAGCAATGCCGGGCGCAAAAAGGTTTCACAATATGTCTAATGCTATCTATCTTGGCGGCGTACTGAACTCTGAGCCAACACAGTATGTTGAGTTCGCTGACAATCAGATAAATATCGTTTCACCAAATAAGATTAACGTTAACGCACCTCAAGTCGAAGTAACAGCAAACACCTCCTATACTGTAAATGCCCCCGTTATCACGCTGAACGGCGCTGTAACACAGGGCGGTGGTAGTCACGGTGGTGATGCTAAGTTCGGTGGCTCTATTGATGCCAAGGGTGAGATCACAGGTAATGGGGTTAAACTTTCGTCACATGTGCATGGTGGTGTAGAATCAGGCGGTTCAAAAACCAACAAGCCGGAGTAGAGGTAATGGAAAGAAAACTATTGGTTGCAATCTCCACAGTATTGCTCCTATCTGGATGCTCTATCTCTGAGGAGAATACAGCATTAGGAAAAGAACGAAATAGCGTAACGACTGACGAACAACGGTTTAATTATCTCACTCGTGCTGCACAGGCAGAAAAAAATGTTTATTTGCATGGCCGTGAAATTAAGCAGTTTTCAAAAAGAAAAGATGATTACTTACGTGAAATAAAGGAAGCTTCTGAGCCGGACTCGTTCAAGAAAAGCTTGGTGTCTAAGTGTTTTAGTCTCGAAAATACCATCAAAGTTAACGCTGAATGCACATATGAGTTTTACCAGACCGAAACAGTTTCTGCGACTGAGGCAAGGAAAAAAACAGATGATGATAGGTGGAAGAAAAGAATTGAATCACCAAGTAAAGATAATTCGTATGTAGATATGAAGAAGCTAAGGAATCTTTGCGAGATTCAAGCGAAGTTCATGTTTTTTTCCTCTATAGCCTCAACTGGGCGCAATATGATGCTGAACTCAAAAACAGGGAAAGGTTATGAATACGTCCGGCTTGGGGAAGAGTTACTTCTGACAGACAAAGAAATTGGAGCTGTTGTTCAGTACTATAAAGTTAATCCAATAGCCGCCAGAATAATTTACTCGAATAGTGACTATGAAGGTAGAACAAGACAAATTATTTCTTGCATGGATTCGGGAGGGGCGGATTTGACCACTTATCATAGGCTGATAGATAACGGTAAATTGTAGTCACTGTATCGAGGTTTAGCCATCCGTGGCTTGGGGTTAGTTCAGTAACTTCTTAGCCTTTCGCTCAATTGCACACTTCGTCGAATAAGCGGCTCCAGAAACATCCCATAAATAAGTGTGGAACTTAGAAGCGATCGGTGAGTTCACTAACTCTAATGCTGGATATATCGACTCTTTCCATATATCAGTCATTTTTTTGAGTTGCGCGTAAATCACTCCGATGTTGTTTAGTTCAAGCGACAAGTCCATTTTTGTAGATTGGGGTGATGGTAGTTCTTCTTTGCCAAGATATTCACCCTCCAGCACATTTAAGAACTCTATGGCTTCGGCTATCTGCGTTGGTTCAAGCTGGGTAATATGCTTGATCTCGAAATGCTCATGAACCAGCTTCCAGATATCAGGGTAAATCCTACCAAGGCCAGTCGTGATTAAACGCTCGGCGGTTTGGCGCAACGGTGTTAACTGACTCGCTGTTGAGCGGCGGGTTTTGGGCTTTATCACTTGTGACTCTTTCCCAACCTCACGATCAAGAATATCCAGAACCCATTTTCGAAACTCTTTGGCTACATCTGTCTTGGAAAACATAGCTATCAAATGAGCGCCTCTGAGAGAGAAGACTCTAACCAGTTTTTTACGTAAGCTATTGTTTATTCCGTTGACACTCAATTTGAGGGTCATTGTCATAGCAGGTGTAAACTCATCGGAATTGCGATCATAAATCTGTGTTACTGCGTCTGTTTTCTTGTACTGTAACGCTTTAGCTAACTCAGGAGCAGTAAGCCAAATATCATTAGCATGAGACACTGTATTAAAAGCTGTGTCACGGAAAGTTAACTGATTGGTGTTATGTGTTTCACTAATTGCTATACTTAACATGTCTATTTTCCTTGGAATGGTATTAGACGATTTATTGAAGCCCTGACTATTTGCCGTAGTTGGGGCTTCACTGTTTTAGGCATTGATAAGTCCTTCGTCTTTTAACGTTTTGATTACTCGTTGTACAACCTCTGAATTGAACGACCGTCCTTCTTGTTTAGCAATTTTTTGAAGTAGATTCTTTAGATCTACGGACATTCTTAATGTGTATGCTGCCTTATCCTCTTTCATGATTACCTCTTTTGTGATTCTTTTTGATATCACAAAGATATTATTGTGAATCTACCTTGTCAAGAGGAAAGTGAATACAATTTGATATCAATATAATTAATGGTTGGATTCAATGAAAAGAGTTAGAGACATAAGCCCATACAGCATCAGAATGCCTGACGAATTAAAGGAAAAACTGACCGAAAGAGCCAAGAAACACGGGCGCTCTCTCAACTCTGAAATGGTCATGATTTTACAGGCTGCCGTAGATGAAGATGAGAACCCAAAGAGCATAGATGAACTCGCGCAGATTGAATCAGACAAATTCAAAGAGTTGTTTATGGAAACCGTCAAGAAGATGTATGAAGAAAAGAAATAATAATTACTTGATGCTCTCTCATTGAATAATAATCTATGGCAAGGAGAATTAATGAAGAAGGCTAAAAATCCAACCAGAGTAAACTCTATTGAGGTAGTTAAGTTCAGAGGGTTGGAAGATGTAAAAATAAATTTTGGCAAAAGAATTACTGCAATTTGCGGTAAGAATGGAACATCCAAATCCACCATTTTAGGTATCTTGGCTCAAATATTTAGTTTTAGAGAAGATGTTTCTGTAGAACCAAGCATAAAATTAAGTAGTTATAAATCTTTGGCTGGAAAGAGTTTCAAGTCTGATTTTTCTGAGCACTTTCGGTTTTCAGAAAAGCATGATAGAGGCGGAGATATGCATGTAAAACTATCAGTATATGATGCATATACAGGTGTTACCCCGCCAAAACTGGAGCTAAAAATTTATAATTACTCTGATAGAGCTCAAGCTAGACCTGTTGTTAGAAATAATACTACAGTTGAATGGCGCGATAGCAGTAGAAACATTACTCATCCAGTTATTTTTTTAAGCCTTAAAAGGCTTCTACCTATAACTTCAAGAGATGAATATGATGCTACTAACACTTCATTTCTAGATGAAAATAAGAATGAAATAAAAAGATTGTATCAGTATCTAACCGGAAAGGATGATGTAAGTATCTTAACTGGAACCACAGGCACTATTAATTCCATGGTTATGCATTCTGATTTGTATGACCATGAGTCAGTATCTGTAGGTGAAGATAATATAGGTCAAATAATTCAGTCATTATTATCATTTAGAAAATTAAAGGCCGAATATAGTGATTATCATGGAGGCCTCCTTCTAATTGATGAGGCAGATGCTGGTCTGTTCCCTGCCGCACAAAGAAGATTGATTGAAGTACTAGAACAAGAATGTAGAAAATATAATTTACAGGTTGTATTTACGACTCATTCTCCAACATTGATAGAAACATTGCATACGTTGTCTCAAGAGGATAGAGAAGGGAATTACAAAGTAATTTATCTAACTGATACTTATGGTAAATTAGAAGCAAAGGAAAATTGTACTTGGCTAGATATAAACTCTGACTTACATGTTGAAACTATTGAAATAGATGATGATTTATCATTACCAAAAATAAATGTTTATTTTGAAGATAAGCAAGCATATCAGATGTATTCAGCATTAATAAGAAATAGGTTAATAAATAAAATTACTCGGCCATTAAAAGAAATATCAATGAGCTGCAGTAAATATATTGATTTAATTTACTGTAAAGTTCCTGAGTTCACATCTAAAAGTATCATTATCTTAGATGGTGATGTAACTGAGCAAGAAAGTAAAAAACTAGAAAAGATATTAGGAAACAATAACCTTGTTTTTTTGCCGACTAACTTAGCGCCAGATCAGTTGTTATTTGAGTTTTTATACAACTTACCTGCTGATGATGTTTTTTGGAAAAATAATCCAATACGATTTACTAAGCCTTACTTTAAGTCGATATGTAATGACATCATTAGCAGACTTAGAATCGAAGGTGAACAAATAAATCTACTTGATTACATAAGCATGCATAAAAATGATAAAGAAGAAAAAAATAAACTTCGTGATCTTTTTAAGGGTTTCAATACCCATGACAAAGTTGAAAAATTGATTTCAGGAAAGATAGAGTTTAATCCATATGCAGTTTGGGCTAGAAGAAACAAAAAGGATGCTGCAATTTTTGCCGAAAAAATAACGAAGTCATTGAAGTCAGCGCTGTTAAATGGGCATCATGTTAGTAGTGTTACCATTGACTCTTATTTCATTGAAAAATAAGGTTTTAATTTTGTGGCCATAAAATTCTTTTACTGGTAAGCTATGGAAAAAATAGAGGGAAATGATATGCGTTTTAATACCCCACTAAGGTACCCTGGAGGAAAGGGAAAGCTTACTCAGTATTTCAAGGGGATCATAGATAAAAATGAGCTTAAGGAATGCCATTATGCAGAGCCATTCGCAGGTGGAGCTGGTCTGGCTTTGAACTTATTAGCTCATAAATATGTTAACCATATTTATTTAAATGATATTAATCCAGCTGTGTATGCTTTCTGGTACTCAGTGTTATATAACAATGATAAGTTATGCTCGCTGATAGAGAGTACTAATATCACCATAGATGAATGGTACAAGCAAAGAGATGTAATGAGTAAGTTAGACTCAAGCGATTTGCTTACATTGGGTTTTTCCGCCTTCTTTCTTAACCGTACTAACCGTTCAGGTATTTTACTTGGTGGTGTCATTGGTGGCAAAAAACAAGAAGGTAACTGGAAGTTAGATGCAAGATTTAACAAAGATAATTTGATTAAAAGAATCAAAGCAATAGGTGATAATAGCAACAAGGTATCAGTATACAATTTAGACGCCATAGATTTTATCGATGAAGTTGTAAAAAAGCTGCCTGAAAACTCGCTTACATATATAGACCCTCCTTACTATGTGAAAGGGGAGGGGTTGTATGAAAATCACTATATACATGATGATCATGTGTCCATTGCTGATAAGATTATTAATGAAATAAAGTCTCCGTGGGTAGTTTCTTATGATGACGTACCTGAAATACAAAAAATGTATACGAAATGCAAGGCATTAAATTATGAACTGAATTATAGTGTTCAAAAAAAAAGGAAAGGGCTTGAATTAATGTTTTTTAGTGAGGAACTTAATGTTCCAAACACTAGAGATCCATCTAATTATAAATATGAGTAAAGTTAAGTTGCAAAGTGTGGTGATTAAATTTCGAGCTAAAAGACATTCTTTTTATCTCAATTATTATTAGTTTTAACTTTAATCACTATATCTAAAAAGATTAGATACAAGTCATAAAATATGAACTGGTAGCCCCATCACGGGGCTTTATGATTACATTGAAGCTAGATTTTTTGATAAGAGATAGAAGAACATAACCACGAATGCAACAACTGCAATTATAATTGTCTGCTTCTTATTTTTCATTTTTTATCCATAATGTTTTAAGTAAAAACTTTTATATATTAGAGCATTATAAGAAAGCAATCCATAAAAAAAGCCCCGTGATGGGGCTTATTTTGTAGTTACTATCAAGGATGGTTTACATTGATTGCTAAAGATAAATAAATTACATATTTTATTGATTTAAATTGATTTTTTTGCAATCCGGCACTGGTAACTGTCTCCACCATGTTCAGTGACAAAGTGGCTCACGGCGCCACCAGTAAGTCGGTTGATGACTACGTTCTGCATAGTGCGCCATTCGTTCCCACGAGACCATTCTATCTGGTATTCTATTCTCTCATCCGTGATGATTGGGTTCATGACGCGGAAATTAGTAGAGTCTCGCCCATACGATTCACCATCTTCAGAAACGATAACAAGACCAGTCCATTTAGCGCTCTTGCCATTTTTAACGCAGTTTGTGCCTGAAAATTCAGGCCAGCCTTTAACATCAAAACAAAGGGTATTTGGGTCGGATAATGGCGCTGTAACAAGAGTCTCTATTGTTAGAATATATACTCTGCAATAAATAACCCCATGAATTCAAGGCTGCGCATTGCGTAGCCTTTTTCACATCTAAGGCCGCCTCGTGCGGTTTTTTTACGTCTCAATATCCCCTTTGATGGGGTGGAGGATTGAATGCAGACATGCTCTTTGCTTCTTAATGCGGATGAGTGGGATGTCATGCTGGATGATTTAGGAAATCTGGCTATCACCCAAAATCCTTATGCTGTGGCGCAAGACGCTGCGTGTGCATGCAGTACATTCTTAGGTGAGTGCTGGTATGACACAACTCTGGGTATTACATATTATCAGCGCATCCTTGGGCATTGGCCGGGTACGCAGCTTATCAATGCCAAGATGGAACAAGAGGCTCTCAAATTGCCTTACGTTCAGTCTGCGTCATGTACAGCGGTGAGTGATGCACATCGAAGTATTAATGGTGTGATGACTATCACAGACAGTAATTTTGACCAATTGACGGTGAATCTATGACGAAAACAGTAAATTTATCAACCAGTGTCCCGTCAGTAACATTTACCAAAACGGGTTTGCTGGTGCCTGATGAAATTGACATATTGAACGGGCGTCTTAGTGACCTATCTACGGCTCTGGGCGGGCAAATGAGTACCAGCCTGACGTCACCACAGGGGCAAATTGCGGTGAGTGACTCGGCTATTATTGCTGATAAAAACGACCAGTTGCTGGCTATCGTGAACCAGATAAACCCAGATTACGCCTCTGGTCGTTTTCAGGATGCTATCGGACGGATTTATTTTCTGGACAGAATCCCGGCATCAGGAACAACGGTAACGGCAAAATGCACCGGTATGGTCGGAACGGTAATTCCGGCAGGCAGTATCGCGCGTGATAAAACAGGCTACCTGTATCATGCGCTAAACAGTGCAACTATTCCCGCCACAGGTTCCGTGGATGTTGTTTTTCAGAATTCCTCTACTGGCCCAATACCATGCCAAATTGGGGATCTGGATACGATATACAGTTCTGTACCCGGTTGGTCTGGAATTCGTAATGAGGCTGCTGGTGTGCTGGGGGCAAATGAGGAAAGCCGAGCTAATTTTGAATATCGTCGCCGACAGTCTGTTGCCCGTAACGCCAGAAATACGTTAGGAGCCATCCGCGCCGCAGTACTGGAAGTCGCTGGCTTGGTTGACGCGTATGTCATTTCTAATAATAGTGGCTTTACAAAAAACATGGGGACATCCAACTATCCATTATTACCACATTCAATTTATGTAGGGGTATACGGAGGGAAAGCGGATGACATTGCTAATGCAATTTGGAACAGCGGTCCTCCGGGCATTGATATGTGTGGCAACACTGAACACACGATAGTAGATAAAGATGGTTATACGCATCCATATCCTGAGTACACAATCAAATGGGAAACAGTCAAGCCAATTGGAGTCTCTGTGCGGATTGATTTGCGGAAAAATGAATTCCTGTCATCGAATATTAATGAATTGGTCGTGAATGCAGTTCAAGACGCGTTTAATGGTATTGATGGCGGGACGCGAGCACGAATAGGAACAACATTATATGCCGGACGCTATTACTCCGGCGTCTATAATATTGATCAGGCAAACATTGATATTGTCAGCATTACCCTAAGCAGGAATGCCACCCATTATGATGCCGCTGTAAGTTTTGGCATTGATGAAATTCCTACGCTAGATAGTTCCAATATTACGGTTAATATGGTGGAGGTCTAATGTGAAAAATGTGGCCGAGACTATACTCGCCCAATACGCCGCCAGTCCTAAATTGAATTCCATCATTAATAGTTTCAATTCCGCAGTATCCCCCGATAAGTTTATCGATAATTTTTATGACTTGATTTGGAATATCGAAACCGCAGAAACCTACGGGTTAGATGTGTGGGGGCGTATTGTGGGCGTCAATCGTCTATTGACTGTTCGGGATGATTTTCAATATCTGGGATTCAACGAGGCGCGTCATTCGGTGCCGGAACGTTCTGATCCACTTCCATTTAATCAGGCGCCGTTTTACGGGGGCGGAGCATCGACAAAAACAGTCGAACTAACAGACGCAATGTATCGAAAACTCATCATGATGAAAGCAATGTCAAACATTACCGATTGCACCATCCCGAACATTAATCGCATGTTGGTTTATATGTTTGGTAATAGCGGACGGGCGTATGTAAAAAATGATGGAGGTCTGCGAATGAGCTACATATTTGAGTTTGAGTTATCTATAGCTGAACTAGGAATAGTCCAATCATCAGATGCGTTGCCATACCCTGCTGGGGTCAGTGTCTCAATTATCCAAAAGGTACAACAATAATGAAATTAAATGATAAACCACGTCAGATTTTAGTTCCATTTGCCAGTGCTGGCGATAAAAACGTGATTCCGAATGCAGCGACAGAGCATACTAAATCTAACGGCAATGCAGCGTATGACAGTGGATTTCCTCCATCCACAATGACGCCGATTTCCGCTGGTGGAGTACCACCGCACGGTCAGGATTTTAATGGCCTCTTGAACGATATCACGGCAGCGCTGCGTTATTTGCAATCAGGTGGGCTATACACATTCAATGCGGAGTTCTGTCAGGCTATTCGAGGATATAGTGCGGGTGCTGTAGTGCTCGGTGCAGATGGTAAAAAAATTTGGTGGAATACTGTTGATGGGAATATGACGGACCCAGACAGCGCAGCCGCCGCAGGTTGGAAAAGCATGCTCACCGATCCTGAAGGGTTGTTTTTGCAGAAATCCAACAACCTAGCAGATGTTATCAATAAAGCGACTGCGCGTAGTAACTTGGGATTAGGGGCTATTTCGACGCTGGATAAACTCCCTGATGCCTCACTCACCCAGCGCGGCATTGTCCAGCTCGATAACGCGGTAGACAGCAACAACGAAACACAGGCAGCGACCCCGAAAGCGGTTAAGGAAGCGTATGACAATGCTAATTCTCGTCTGGAGAAAAACCAGAACGGCACAGACATTCAGGATAAGGCGGCTTTTATCAACAATCTTGAATTACGGGATACGGTTAATCAGGCGAAAAATGCCCTGCCGGTTTCCAGTGCAAAACATGCCTCTATTGGTTATCTGACGCTCATCAGCGGGGATCAATTACCGGGAATGCGATTTATTTCTAATGATGCGCACCTCATTGGTTTTGAAGCGACTCAGGGAAAGCGTCTGACGATTTACGCAGATACCCCCAACAAACAGCGACGATATACACTGGATTTCCCTGAGAAAGACGGCCAGCTGGCTACCATTAGTGACATTCTTAGCAATATTGGTAACCTTCGCCGAAACACGGCGAATAAATCGTCCTCCGGCTGGTGGAAATGCGGGGATACCGGTATCATCCTGCAATGGGGGAGAGTGATAGATACACCGTCAGAAGGGCGTGTTGTCCTGCCAATGCGTTTTCCCGAAACAACCGCTTTTGTGCAAATGACGTTATCGGGTTCGAATATTTATAGTGACGCGACGATAATGCAACTGGATCATAACCAGTTGTCTAATGAGTCGTTTAGCTATGCGCGTGTAGGGACACAAGTTCGGTTTAACTGGATTGCCGTGGGGTATTGAAATGTACACATACAGTGCGAAAGCCAATGTATTTTGTTTGAATGAGCTAAAACCTCGTTATCTGGAGATGGGGACGTGGCCGGATGACGGCGTTACGGTCAGTGAGACTGTTTTTAACGAATTTGCAGGAAATATGCCGCCCGCAGGAAAAATACGTATTGCTGGCCCGAATGGGTTACCAACATGGGGTGACATTCCCCCTCCGACACTGGAAGAATGCCAGCAACAAGCCGAACGAGAAAAACGTCATTTAATGGCGCAGGCCTCAACGGTGATCACTCCACTGCAGGATGCCGTTGATTTGGACATGGCAACCGATGCCGAAAAATCCACACTCACCGACTGGCGTAAATATCGGGTACTGCTCAATCGGGTGGATTGCTCAACCTCCCCCGATATCGCATGGCCGGAACAGCCGAAGTAAGCATGGGGCTAAGTGCCCCTTTCACGATGGCGAATCCTGTGATATTCCGGCTGGCAGGTCTATTTCTGTCCGTGTCCAGATGCCGGAAGATTCGGTGTGGAATCAGAAACAGGTATTGGCATCTGATCCTCCGCAGGAGCATAGTGCCAAATAGCCCATAGGGGAGATTAGCGGGTAGTGGGGTGTAAGGCTGGGGATGATTGAGGTTCGTGATAGAGAAAAGCCCTCGTGGGAGGGCTGGGGGTTATTCTTCAAAAAGAAAATTATATTCGCCTAACTCTACAAGCTCTTCATCATATATATAGCCAGCATCTTCAATTATTTTCTTTTTCTTATATCTTTCAAATTCTTGTCTTGCATGATCTAATGCTGTGTCTTTTAGGTAATCTCGATACCCAGGGAAAACATCGTAGTCATTTAAAGTTAGCAACCTGTCTAGTTGAGCGTGAAGTGAGTGCATTGTCATCGCCTTCCCTTGAAGGGCTGTAGATTCTGCGTAAAGCAGAAATTGCTCAGAAAGTAGATGTAAGCGATATAACTCATCAGGCCTGAGATAATTTTTACCAACTTCAATTTCTTTTTTAGTGGGAAAAGTTCCGATTATGGAGTAAAGACCCATGTTATCTTCACGATGATTTGCCCTATCAAGAATTAACTTTGAGCTAGTCATTCCTGTCACAGCATGATGAAATTTGTCTTGCAGGAGAGCGTAAAAAGTTCTGACTTCTTGAGATGAGGGATTGTAGTCAGAAGCGCTAATCTTAAAGCATTCACGTACCTTAGCGTAAACCTGCTTTTCTCCAGATCTTATTTCGCGAACTTTTGCTGCTAATTTGTTGACTTTTTCCGGTGATTCACTGAGAGCTTTTTCGTTAAGGATATAACCTTGTTCAAGATAAGTTCTCAGTGTTTGAGTTGCCCATTGACGAAAATGTATTGCTCTTTTGGCACTCACCCTATAACCGACGGAAATAATGATATCTAAATTATAGTGGGTTAAAATTCTGCGGACTTGCCTATTTTTTTCATTTTGAACTACCTGAAAATCTTCGGTAGTTGCTTTTTCCTCTAACTCACCATCTTGAAAAATATTGCGAATGTGGTAAGAAATAGTGTCTTTATCAACATCATATAGCTGTGCTATTTCTTTAGTTGTAGCCCATATTTCTTGCGTATCCCGATGTATCTTGAAATCAATTAGCTCATTTTCTTTTTGAAAGACTACCAGACTAAAGCGTTGATCGGCACTCATGCAGAATTCCCTATAGTTAATTGATTTCAATAGAACATAGCGACAAATATATTATCACTCTCAATAATCTGTTGATCAGAAACTCCCTAATCTGTGAGATAACGGCGTAATTAATTCACACAGGATGCAATAAAAAATATTGTTTCAAATTAATACTGTTTCAATAACTTATATTATTGATGTGGTAATTTAATATTTTTTCAGAAAGCTGATAAAAATAGTATGTATGAATAATGTCTGGATATTTCATGAGATTGGATTTTATGTTTTCCTATTTAGAGATGTAAACTAATAAATACATTACATTTTTCCTTAAAGTCCCATAAAAAATATATATTGAAATATATTATTTCTTATGATGTTATACATATTGTATTGAGAGGTTTTCAATGGATTATATTATAATTATACATATTGAGAGGAAATTATGAATAATAATATCGCATTAAAAAGTAAAAATGGTTGGTGGAAATGTGGCTCGACAGGTATAACTTACCAATGGGGAACTATAAATAGGGCAACAGATCAAACTAATGTTGATTTTCCCACTCTATTCTCTACTGCCTGTTTTAATGTGCAATTAACTTTAGCAAGTACTAATGGGTCGAGCCAAATAAATATTGTTGCTCAAAGTTTATCAACGTCAGGATTTACATATCAAGGCTATTCGGCAGAGAAAGAAGCTTATTGGTTTGCTATAGGTTATTAATATAAGATTTATTTTATCAAGAACAGAAAAACTAAAAGCCAGAATACTTTCTGGCTTAATAATATGGCTGTACGAGATAATTTTAACTGTTTTATTTTTTCTAACTCCTGCCTAAAGTCGTAATGGCAATTATCCCGGATATCTTTTATTTCCGTTCCTGTGACAGAATAAGCAAAATCAACAGGTTACGTTAAAAAGGACAATTCTCCCCTTTCACTCACTCATCAAGAGGTGCGCACAAAAGAATGAGCCAGAAACAAAGGGTTAAGTTGTTTTGTCCAGACCCCTTGCGCTCAAAAACAAACCTTAAAAACAATAAGTTAACTCTTTTTGTCCAGCCCGTTATGTCCAAGTAATACATTGAAACACAATGAATTTATTCTTTTTGTCCAGCACATAAAGTAGCCATTGGGATTTTCCCAACAGTTGAAATAAAGACGAATTTACGGAAGAGATGTCTCGGGTGGTCAAAGTGAGGACCTCGAAAGAACCAAAGAGTTAATCAACTATAGGGGAAATCACCACAGTAGAGAGCTTGAGTTTAAGCCGTCCAGTACATACGGATTATCCCATATGTTAAATTGATATCCCTCCCAACCACTGCATCATTGGTGGGGTGGGTGTGCTAACCTATGCTGCTTGTAATTGCAACTCATTTCATTAGATTCTTTCCTTTATATAGGTAAGCATCCTCTGCTAAGATCAATCGATTTCTTAACAGTCAAGCATTGCATTGCCTAATTATTGGTTACTTCAATCAAATAGGACAACATGCAGGACAATATATAGTGCATACTTACATTTGTATCAATAAAATCAACGAGATAATTCAATGCTGCGGATATTGCTGAGTAACGATGATGGTGTCACCGCTCCGGGAATTCAAACTTTAGCGGCAACATTACGTAAACACTATCATGTTCAGGTGGTTGCACCTGATCGTAACCGTAGCGGTGCGTCTAATTCTTTAACGCTGGATCGTTCCTTGCGTATTAATACACTGAATAATGGTGATATTTCTGTCCAGGAAGGTACACCGACTGATTGTGTCTATTTGGGTGTAAATAAATTAGTTCGTCCCCGCCCTGATATCGTCGTTTCAGGGATCAACTGTGGCCCTAATCTTGGTGATGACGTGATTTATTCCGGCACAGTTGCGGCTGCGATGGAAGGTCGTCATTTAGGGTTACCCGCACTCGCGGTATCTCTAAATGGTGACAGACATTATGAAACCGCAGCAGAGGTGACAGTAAAGTTATTGACTTTGCTGCAACAATTCCCATTGAGAGCGGGTAATATTTTGAATATCAATGTGCCTGATATTCCGTTTGAACAAATCAAAGGCTTTCGGGTAACGCGATGCGGCAGCCGCTGTGCTGCGGAAGAAGTCCATACTTTACAAGATCCCAAAGGCAATATGCTCTATTGGATAGGTCCTCCGGGTGAAAAAAATGATGCAGGGCCTGAAACAGATTTTGCTGCGGTAGAAGAAGGATTTGTATCTATAACTCCTTTGCAGGTGGATTTGACGGCTTACAAAGCATATGAACTGATAAACGATTGGTTGGCAAAGGTCGGGGATATTGGGGAATGCTGAGCCGGGCAGTGAAAAATTTGCTGGTTCAATTACGCCAGCAAGGTATACATGACGAGCACTTGCTGGAAATCATGGCCAGCGTTCCTCGGGAATGTTTTGTTGATGAAGCTCTTGCACACAAAGCCTATGAAAATACAGCTTTGCCCATTGGACATGGGCAAACTATATCTCAGCCTTATATTGTTGCCCGCATGACAGAATTGCTGAATTTAACGCCTGAATCCAATGTGTTGGAAATTGGGACAGGGTCTGGCTATCAGACAGCGATACTTGCTCATCTGGCTAAACATGTTTTCTCCGTGGAGCGTATCAAGGGATTGCAATGGCAGGCAAAGCGGAGGTTGAAGCAACTCGACCTACACAATATCTCAACTCGTCACAGCGATGGTTGGAATGGATGGCCGTCAAAAGGCCCATTCGATGCCATAATTGTTACAGCAGCACCACCAGAAATTCCACAAGCTTTGCTTCATCAGCTTGCTGATGGTGGTGTCATGGTTTTACCTGTTGGCGAGAGTTCTCAGTCATTGAAAGTGGTGCATCGTTATGGAAATGATTTTCATAGCGAAGTTGTCGAATCTGTCCGTTTTGTACCTCTAATTCAAGGCGAGCTAGCATAATCAGCTGATTTATTTGAGGCGTAATTTTAAAATTGGCTGTCATTTTGTTTTAAGCTGAGCAAAATATCTCGCTTTAAATCTTTTGTAATTCTAAATTTCTTTATAAATCATCATTATTAGTACTTATATTTGCCTTTGTGGGGGAATAAGGTATGAATTTAGGAAACCCAATGAAAAAAATAAAGTGGATAATCATCAATATATTTATAGGGAGTATATTGGTTGGTTGTAGCAATACACCAAATCGTCCGGCTCCAATAGTGAATATTGATAATAGGGAAAAAAACGGAGGAATATCCTCCAGACCGTCATCAATTTCGACTCCTATGCCGTCTTCTCCTGCAATCATTTCAAAAAATAGTACGCCAGAGAATCGTGCTGTAGAAAACCGCCAGCCAGTGAATCCTGCTGCTAATGTGAGTTCACATCAAGGAAGAATTACCTATAGCCGTAACTACGAAAACATCCCGAAAGGCAGCTATAACGGCAATACCTATACAGTCAAACATGGCGATACACTATTTTACATAGCTTGGATTACGGGTCATGATTATCGTGACTTATCTCTCAAAAACAATATTTCAGAGCCTTATAGTTTAAATGTTGGTCAAGTCCTGAGAATGGATAATATAAACTCCAAGAATGGTGTATTAATAGCATCAAATAGTACCCAATCTAAAATTAAGCAGGTTGATTTTCAAAAAATTAATGCGTATCCTGCAAACGTTGATAGACCTAGCACAAGAAAAATGTTGCCAAGAGCAACTATTTCTGATAGTGACAGTGCCGCATTAAAAGCACCTACAGCAACTAATACGGGTATAAATGGTGCTGACAATCTTGGCACTATTAGTAGTAGTAGCTGGAGATGGCCTGCGGAAGGAAAGATTCTTGAAGGCTTCTCTGATTCTCAGGGAGGAAATAAAGGCATTGATATTGCGGGGAGTCGTGGCCAGCCCGTATTTTCAACTGCCAGTGGCAAAGTAGTTTATGCTGGGAATGCGTTACGCGGATATGGAAATTTAATAATTATAAAACATAACGATGACTACCTGAGCGCCTATGCTCACAACGACACTATGTTGGTACGTGAGCAGCAGGATGTCCAAGCGGGGCAAAAAATTGCCACCATGGGTAGTACCGGAACAAGTTCCGTGAGATTACATTTTGAAATTCGCTACAAGGGAAAATCCGTAAACCCGCTGCGTTATCTTTCGCAGCGATAAACCGGGGCAGGATCTGAAATTCCTGCCCGCATTATCATGGGTAGGAGCAGCTGATGAGCCAAAGTACGCTTAAAGTTAATAAGTTGTATGATGATGCGGATTTAGACGAAAGTGGCATGGAAGCCGATGACTTTGATGAAGCGTTGCTGAAAGATGGGGATGATGTAACCAATCTTGATGAAGATTTGGATTTGTTGCAAGGTGTAAACCAAAGAGTTCTTGATGCAACACAACTTTATCTCGGAGAGATAGGTTTTTCCCCTCTGCTGACAGCAGAGGAAGAGGTTCTTTTCTCTAGAAGAGCACTGCGTGGAGATATTGCGGCGCGCCAGCGTATGATTGAAAGTAATTTGCGTTTGGTCGTCAAAATATCCCGTCGATATAGTAATCGTGGATTAGCTCTGCTAGATCTGATTGAAGAAGGGAACCTTGGGCTTATTCGTGCGGTAGAAAAATTTGATCCTGAAAGGGGATTTCGTTTTTCCACTTATGCAACATGGTGGATACGTCAAACTATTGAACGTGCCATCATGAATCAAACCCGCACAATTCGTCTTCCTATTCACATAGTCAAAGAATTAAATGTCTATTTACGTACTGCAAGAGAACTGGCACACAAATTGGATCATGAACCCAGTGTTGAAGAAATTGCGGAAAAACTGGATAAACCAGTTGAAGATGTAAGTCGTATGATGCGGCTTAACGAACGCATTACTTCTGTCGATACACCAATTAGTGGCGATTCAGATAAAGCATTATTAGATATTTTATCTGATGAAAACGACTCAGGACCTGAAACAACCATTCAAGATGATGATATGAAAAGGAGCATCGTGAAATGGTTGTTTGAACTGAACGCAAAACAGCGTGAAGTTTTGGCACGTCGTTTCGGTTTACTTGGATACGAAGCAGAAACATTAGAAGATGTTGGGCGAGAAATAGGATTAACAAGGGAGAGAGTTCGTCAAATTCAAGTTGAAGGGTTGCGTCGCCTTAGAGATATATTGCATACCCAAGGCCTGAATTTAGAATCATTATTCCGTACTTAATTATTTATACCCGGTTCGAAAAAACACGGTATATTTAGGTGGTAATCTGAAGGTGGGCTAATTAGGCCCACCTTTTATTTATTAAGTTACTTATATTTTCATTATAACTTTATCTTTTATACCTATTGGGTTTCAAGATGCAGCCCGACGGCAAGGGAATGACAAATTCGTCGGGAACGAATTTGCCCAGCCAAAGGTTGGCCTCCGGTGAAAGGCAGGAGCCTTTCATTAATCCCCTGGAGATGCTGAAACAGTGACTTAGCGTAGCGGCTGGCGCTGATATTGTCATAGCCTATCCCTCAGGCATCTATTATTTCCAGTATTTGATAAAAGTGGTGTAACTCTTCCTTAATTAACAGCACCATTTTGTAAATTAAATCATTACCATACGGTGATTTTTTACAGGCGGTAATTTGTTTGGTGACTTGATTTTTTCCCTTTAGTGAATGTATATCCCTAATTTTTTATAGGCAAAATTTTCGCAGGGTCGAAACCATGTCAGCAGTGCATCGGCACTCTCAGGATCGGCAGCATATTTGCGAATTAAAAACTTGGCACTTTGGGCAGCTTTCAATTCGCACAACATATGATCACTCAGTAAAACCGGCAGGCTTTCCGGCTGCCGGGCTTTTTTTACCCACTGATCGGGCGTCTCACACTGTAGAAACTGATAAATGGGCGCTAACAGGCTGTTATCAAACTTTAGCGTTACCCCATCTTGCTATGTCTTCCATAGCTGCGCCTTCCATGACTACACCATATCCTTCAGACGATAAATCCACTCCAGTGCCTGACGTGGGGTCAGCGTATCTGGATTCAGGTTTTCCAACGCTTCAACTGCCGGAGGTGTATCTTCTGCCAGCAAGGTTAATTGCGGTGTATCGACATGGCTTGCCGTTGCATGATTGGAGAGTGATTCCAGCTCTTTTAGTTTCTGCCGTGCGCGCTTAATCACATCACGGGGGACACCTGCCAAAGAAGCTACTGCCAGTCCATAACTTTTGCTGGCAGCACCTTCTTGTACACTGTGCATGAAAGCAATTGTGTCACCATGCTCAACGGCATCCAGATGAATATTGACGACGCCTTCCAGTTTTTCCGGCAACGTTGTCAGTTCAAAATAGTGGGTTGCAAACAGAGTCATTGCCTTGATGCGGTTAGACAGAC
Organism: Xenorhabdus sp. XBWT; assembly: GCF_059072735.1. Classification (NCBI taxonomy): domain Bacteria; kingdom Pseudomonadati; phylum Pseudomonadota; class Gammaproteobacteria; order Enterobacterales; family Morganellaceae; genus Xenorhabdus; species Xenorhabdus sp. XBWT. The sequence continues at coordinate 3,402,387 of NZ_CM180990.1, read as the reverse complement.
TTTCGGCACAAGCCCAAGCAAGCGATAAGCCATCATAAGTTGAAGTACCGCGCCCGATCTCATCCATCAAAACCAGACTGTATTCGGTGGCGTTGTGCAGAATATTGGCGGTTTCAGTCATTTCCACCATAAACGTAGAGCGGCCTGATGCCAGATCATCGGAAGCGCCCACACGGGTGAAGATGCGATCTACCGGGCCAATAACCGCTTTCTCAGCTGGTACAAAACTCCCGATATATGTCAGCAACGTAATTAAAGCTGCCTGACGCATATAAGTACTTTTCCCCCCCATATTCGGCCCCGTGATGATAAGCAAGCGACGTTGTGACGCGAGCATCAATGGGTTAGAAATAAAGGGTTCACTCAACACTTGCTCAACAACGGGATGACGACCGCCAGTGATTTGAATACCAACTTTATCCGTCAGGGTTGGGCAGGTGTAATTCAGGGTTTCTGCGCGTTCGGCAAGATTTGACAGCACATCCAGTTCTGCCAGCGCTTCAGCACTGGTTTGTAATTCGGCCAGATGCGGCAGTAACAAATCAAACAGTTCTTCATACAGGGCTTTCTCAATAGCAAGCGCTTTGCCTTTGGAGGTCAGAACCTTATCTTCATATTCCTTTAACTCAGGAATAATATAGCGCTCTGCATTTTTCAGTGTTTGACGGCGGACATAATGAATTGGCACTAAATGGCTTTGTCCACGGCTGACTTGGATATAGTAACCATGTATGGCATTGAAGCCGACTTTCAAAGTATCAATGCCAAGTTTTTCACGCTCGCGGATCTCCAGTCGATCCAGATAATCGGTGGCACCATCTGCCAGTGCCCGCCACTCATCCAGCTCAGCATTATAGCCAGTAGCAATCACGCCACCGTCACGCACCAGAACAGGCGGTGTTTCGACAACTGCATTTTCCAATAGCACCTGTAACTCATCAAAATTCCCCACACGTTGCTGTAGCGCCTGAATATAAGGGGACTCAGAGGACTCCATGATTTGGTGAATATCTGGCAATTGCTGGAAAGAGTGGCGCATTCTGGCCAGATCACGGGGACGAGCCGAACGGAGTGCAAGACGGGCGAGTACACGCTCTAAGTCACCGACTTGACGCAAAAACGGCTGCAATTCATAACCAATATCTTGTAATGCAGAAATGGCTTGCTGGCGATTTTCCAGTATATCTTTATTACGAATTGGCGTATGCAACCAACGTTTTAGCATACGGCTGCCCATCGGGGTCACACACTGATCGAGTACAGATGCCAGAGTATTTTCGATACCGCCTGATAGATTTTGCGTCAATTCCAGATTACGGCGGGTTGCGGCATCCATAATGACTGTTTCCTGCGGACGCTCCATCGTAATACTGCGGATATGGGGCAGGCTGGTGCGCTGGGTGTCTTTTACATATTGCAGTAAACAGCCAGCTGCACGCAGGGCGAGCGCCGCTTTTTCCACGCCAAAGCCAATCAGGTCACGAGTACCAAACTGTAAATTCAGTTGCTGTCTTGCCGTATCCAGTTCAAATTCCCACATTGGGCGTCGACGCAGCCCATGACAGCGTTCAATCAGTGTTATATGACCAAACGTTTCGGGATAGAGCAGTTCTGCGGGACGGGTACGTTGCAATTCTGCGGCAATAGTATCTTGGTCAGCCATTTCGGAAATCTGGAAGCGACCAGAAGTAATATCCAGAGTCGCATAACCGAAACCTTGATTATCATGCCAGATAGCAGCCAGAAGATTATCCTGTCTCTCTTGTAGCAAGGCTTCATCAGTTACTGTGCCGGGTGTCACAATACGGACAACTTTACGTTCAACAGGGCCTTTACTGCTGGCAGGATCTCCGACCTGTTCACAGATCGCTGCCGATTCACCCAGCTGTACCAACTTTGCCAAATAGTTTTCAATCGCATGATAAGGAACACCCGCCATAGGAATGGGCTGACCTGCCGATTGCCCACGTTTGGTTAGGGAAATATCCAATAACTTCGCGGCCTTTTTGGCATCGTCATAGAATAACTCATAAAAATCCCCCATCCGATAAAGCAGCAGGATATCCGGGTGCTGTGCTTTCAGGCGCAGATACTGCTGCATCATGGGGGTATGGCTATCTAAATCCTTTGCTGGTGATTCTTTCATATTGATTTGATTCAATTTTACTATTCCTGTTGACTCAGTTGGGCCATTGATGCTCAGTCAACCCATCTAAATGATAAAACCTAAATATAATCAGCTAAGGATGGCACACTAATGAATCTCATCCTAGGCGAAAACACTATCTTATCACTGATAATCTGTGTGATTCATCTGTGGATTAGATTAAGACGATGTGGTCGGTAGGTTATCAGGATTACTCGCAGGAATGTATCAGATTTTTTGACTATTCAGCAGGATTGCGAAGCGACTCAATCTTCCATTACCACAGAACGTAATATTAAAGTATTACAAGATACTGGATATTTGATTCGCGTTGGAGCCAATTAAAGGGGGTTGTTGGCAGATTAGATAGATTTTAATTCAAATTTTTTTAGAAAAATCTGCAATAAATGTTGGCTTGAGTTGCGTACTAATGTAAGTGCATTATTAAAAAGGAACCTACACATATCTAATGGATTTCAGGATGCAGCCAACAAAGCTGCGACTTGAAAGATGTAAGGTATAACTTGCATAAAGAGAAAAATACATGACAAGAAGTAACGGCATATTGATAAAAGAATCCGATGAAATAAAGAAAATGGAAATCGCGGGGCGCATGACAGGACAGGTACTTGAAGCGGTTCGTTCGCTTATTGTGCCAGGTATAACGACCCTTGAAATTGATTCATTTTGCCATGATTACATTATCAATACCCTTGATGCGATACCGGGTAATCTGGGGCAATATGGCTTTCCCTATACGGTAAATACTTCTGTAAATCATGTTGTTTGTCATGGCTGGCCTTCTGAAAAGAAACTAAAGAATGGGGATATTGTTAATGTCGATGTGACCGTTAAAAAAGAGGGATACTACGGTGACAGTAGTATTACATTCTGTGTCGGCGATGTATCTTCCCATGCCCAACGCTTGGTCGATGTGACTCAGGAATGTCTGTATAAGGCGATTAAGCTTGTGAAGCCGGGTATCACTTTGGGCGATATCGGTCATGAGATACAGAAGCATGCTGAAGCGAATAATTACTCTGTAGTACGTGAATATTGTGGTCATGGTATTGGCTGTTCGATGCATGAGGAGCCACAAGTTTTACATTATGGCAAAAGGGGTGAAGGGATCGTGTTGGAAGAAGGAATGACTTTCACGATTGAACCCATGATTAACCAAGGTAAAAAAGACGTGAAGCTGCATAAAGATGGCTGGACAGTAACGACCAAAGATCGCCGGCTATCGGCTCAGTTTGAACATACAATCTTGGTCACTCGTGACGGTTTTAAGGTGCTGACCCTACGGGATGACGAGCGTGCATTTTTTGAAATCTAGTGAGTAGGGACTCCTTTATCTTTTAAGTTGCTGCCTTGTTGGTTACACTCTTCCCCCCGGTTAAATAGTCAGATGGTTGGGGGAAGTGTTTCTTTTTCCTCGCGCTGCAACTTGAAATAAATTGGTTTTGGTTTAACGGATTTGGGTAGATCTATCTTTATCTTTGCCTTTGGTTAAATTTGAATTATGTTGAACTTTAGTTAATATCCAAAATTTGATCTTATTCAGTAAAATAGATTTAAAGAAGTTTATCTAATCTTATATAAAATTACAGGGTTACTATGTCTTTATTGTATAAAAATAAGAACTCTTATTGCTTTATAGCTCTTTTCTTCCTGATTTTTTTAATGCATAAATGCTTAGGTTATCAATTAAAGTTGATATATGTTTTCAGTGCCTTCGCATTCTTTTTATTTATGTCTGTTGTCAGTAAAAGAGCCTATATCTTCCTGATAGCTTTTTTTTCCATTGTAGGAATGATTTATACTCCAATTGGTCTCAATTACGGTTATCCGGATATCAACGCAGTAGGATCATTAATCTATACCAATCAGTATGAAACTTTGGAATATATTAGTGGGCTTTCGGCTTCAACTTACTTGACCACTATCACTATTTTTATCCTGATGATATTTGCCTTCAAATTAAACATCACATTATCGGGGAAAGGGAAAAAATGGTTATTTGCACTGTTCTTCATTCCGGCTTTTTGGTCACCAGTTAAAGGGTATATTAAATCGGGCTTTGAAAATGACTCGGAGCTTTTGAACACCAGTTTACCTGAAGTTCGTTTTTTCAGTGATGCTTATCATAGCTACACAAAAGTCATGTCAGAAAATAGCCGATTTGCCAAGATTATTAAGAATAAAGATGACTGGCAACCTGTTATTAAGGAAGAAAAATACGATACATACATTATGGTGATTGGGGAAAGTGTCCGAAAAGATTTCCTGAATGCCTATGGTTTTCCTGATAAAAACACGCCATGGTTAAATAATGCGAATGCAACAATATTAACCCATTATATTTCTGCCGCACCATCGACACAGTTGTCACTGACGAATTCTTTGGCAATCAGTACAGTAAATGAAACTCAATTGAATAACAGTATCATTTCACTGGCGAGAAAAGCGGGATTTGAAACTTACTGGCTTTCTAACCAAGGTATGAAAGGTGGGTTTGATTCTCCCGTAGCGATGATTGGGCAGCAGGCTAATCATTATACTTTTTTAAAGGAAGGCAGTTCAGATGATCGTAGCTATATGCCGGATGAAAATCTGTTGCCTGCCATTCGTAACGCATTGACGAAAGATAAACAGAGGAAGTTGATTGTCATTCACTTAATGGGATCGCATCCACAACCTTGTGCCAGAACCGATGAGCAGTACACGACCTATTTCCATTCGAAAAATATTTCATGTTATATCCAGAGTATCTACAATACGGATAGCCTGCTGGCTCAAATTGAAAATATTGCCAAACAGAACCAATTACAGTGGACGATGCTCTATTTTGCGGATCATGGATTGTCATTTGTGCAAAAGAACACGAATGACGAGAATCTGACGCATAGTGATGATAATCAGCAAAACTATCAAGTTCCATTTATCATCACCGGTTACGATTATTCTGCTAAAAATACGATAGATGCACATCGCAGCGGTTTGTATCTTTTATCTATGTTATCCACATGGCTGGGGATAAAAGAACCTCGTTTGGTATCCGAATGTAATTGGTTTTCTAACCAAGAATGCCAGAACCAGCATACAATAATTTCATTTGATGGCGAATATAAAGGCTTTAATCAATTAAAAGACGACACTATTGACCCCGTTTTATAAGCAGTGAGTGATCTCACAAAATCTGATTCGTTTTTCCTCAGCAAGAACCACTGATAGAAGGATTCTGACCGCTTAATAGGGTATTCAACCGCTGGCTCAGATCCTTCCTATATTGCAGGGAGAGTTTTATATCATAGTGCAGTGTGGCGAGGAGTATATGCCCTTCATGGGGATGGCTTCCTTCCGGCTATCAGATAGTCGGTTTATGGAAAAGGAAGTAAAAATTAAATGATGACTTGCTGTTCGTCTTACCTTGGAAAGGAAGTATTATGAACAATAATAAATTGTTAAAACATATCCCCTGGATGATATTGGGGATAATTGGTGCATTTTGTCTTGGCGTTGTTGCGCTCCGCCGGGGAGAGCACGTTAGTGCCTTATGGATTATTGTTGCTTCCGTAGCGGTTTATTTGGTTGCTTATCGGTATTACAGCCTTTATATCGCAACCAAAGTGATGAAGCTGGATGCCACACGGGCAACGCCTGCTGTCGTTAATAATGATGGGTTGAACTACGTTCCTACCAATAAAAATGTCTTGTTTGGTCATCACTTTGCAGCCATTGCAGGTGCGGGGCCGTTGGTGGGGCCTGTATTGGCGGCACAGGTGGGATATCTGCCGGGAACCTTGTGGCTCTTGGCCGGAGTGGTGCTTGCCGGTGCGGTACAGGACTTTATGGTGCTGTTTATCTCTTCCCGCCGCAATGGTGCATCATTGGGTGAGATCATCAAAGAAGAAATGGGGCGTGTACCGGGTACAATAGCCTTGTTTGGTTGCTTCTTAATTATGATCATCATTCTGGCAGTGCTGGCCTTGATTGTCGTGAAAGCATTGGCGGAAAGCCCATGGGGCGTATTTACCGTTTGCTCAACGGTACCGATCGCGCTTTTCATGGGGATCTACATGCGATATATCCGTCCGGGGAGTGTAGGTGAAGTCTCCGTGATTGGCATTATCATGCTGGTTGCTGCTATTTGGTTTGGTGGTGTTGTTGCGGCTGACCCTTATTGGGGACCAGCGCTGACTTTCAAAGATACTACCATTACTTATGCGTTGATTGGTTATGCATTTATCTCCGCATTGCTGCCAGTATGGTTAATTCTGGCACCGCGTGACTATCTGGCGACGTTCCTGAAAATTGGGGTGATTGTTGGCCTTGCGATCGGGATTGTTATCCTGAACCCTGAGCTGAAAATGCCTGCCGTAACACAATACATTGATGGTACAGGGCCAGTCTGGAAAGGCACATTGTTCCCATACCTGTTCATTACCATTGCCTGCGGTGCGGTATCTGGTTTCCATGCTCTGATTTCTTCGGGAACGACGCCTAAATTGCTGGCAAACGAAAAAGATGCACGTTTCATTGGTTATGGTGCGATGTTGATGGAATCATTTGTTGCGATCATGGCATTGATTGCTGCATCTATCATCGAGCCGGGTCTGTACTTTGCCATGAATACACCTCCGGCAGCGTTGGGTATTACCATGCCTGATTTGCATAATTTGGGCACGGCAGAAGCTCCGATGATCATGGAATCTTTGAAAGAAGTAACAACCCATGCGGCAGCGACTGTAAGTTCTTGGGGTTTTGTGATTTCACCTGAGCAAATTCTGCAAACGGCAAAAGACATTGGTGAACCCTCTGTTCTGAACCGTGCAGGAGGCGCACCAACTTTGGCGGTGGGTATCGCACACGTCTTCCACCAGATTATCCCGACAGCGGATATGGGATTCTGGTATCACTTTGGTATTCTGTTTGAAGCACTGTTTATTCTGACGGCTCTGGATGCAGGTACACGTTCTGGTCGTTTCATGTTGCAGGATCTTTTGGGTAACTTTGTACCATTCCTGAAAAAAACTGATTCCCTGATTGCCGGTATTATCGGTACTGCAGGTTGTGTGGGGCTTTGGGGATATTTGCTGTATCAAGGTGTCGTTGATCCATTGGGCGGCGTTAAGAGTCTGTGGCCTCTGTTTGGTATCTCTAACCAGATGTTGGCAGCCGTTGCGCTGGTGTTGGGAACTGTTGTACTGATCAAGATGAAACGCACCAAATACATTTGGGTAACGGTGATCCCTGCGGTCTGGCTGCTGATTTGTACAACATGGGCATTGGGACTGAAATTATTCAGTGATGATCCACGGCTCGAAGGTTTCTTATTCCTGGCGAAAGAGTATAAGCAACGGATTGCAGAAGGTGGTGCAGAATTGACTGCTCAGCAAATTAGTAACATGAACCATATTGTTGTGAACAACTATACTAATGCGGGCTTAAGTATCGTGTTCTTTGTGGTAGTGTATAGCATCATTATTTATGGTATCAAAACTGCGATAAAAGCGAGTAAAAACCCAGAGCGCACTGATAACGAAACTTCTTATATTCCAGTTCCGGAAGGTGGGGTAAAAGTTTCTTCTACGCACTGATTTGATACTTAAGTTGATGTAGACCAAGTGAATCAGTAATAGTTATACCTAATGAGTTTCGGGTTGCAGCCAACAAAGCTACAGTTTGAAAGACGAAGGGTATGTACCCCGCATAATCAGCTTTGTATTATGTGGGGTATTTTTTTGGAGAGCGATTATGTTTGGTAATCTTGGCCGGGCTGGCAAATATTTGGGGCAGGCTGCCCGCATGTTGGTGGGCGTCCCTGATTACGACACTTATGTACAGCATATGAAGGAAAATCATCCTGATAAACCTTATATGACCTATGAGGAATTTTTCCGTGAACGTCAGAATGCCCGCTATGGCGGTGATGGAAAGGGGGGTATGCGCTGTTGTTAATAAACACGGATAGTGCCATGAACAGAAAGAAAAACGAATAACCAGTGGGAAACTACAATGCAACCAATATCAGTTACAATCCTGACCGGTTTTTTGGGTTCAGGCAAAACGACGCTACTGCGTCATATTCTCAATGCCAATCATGGTTATAAAATCGCCGTCATTGAAAATGAATTTGGTGAAGTTCCTATCGATAATGAGTTGATTGGCAATCGAGCAACCCAGATCAAAACATTAAGCAATGGGTGCATTTGTTGTAGCCGTTCAAGTGAATTGGAAGATGCCCTGCTGGATTTACTGGATAGCATGGATAAAGGGCAAATCTACTTTGACCGTCTGATTATTGAATGTACCGGTATGGCTGATCCCGGCCCGATTACCCAAACTTTTTTTTCCCATGAAGTACTGTGCCAGCGTTTTTTATTGGATGGAGTTATCACATTGGTGGATGCAGTCCATGCAGAACAACAATTAGATCGTTTCTCCATTACGCAAGCTCAGGTGGGATACGCCGATAGGGTTATTCTGACGAAAACAGATATTGCTCCAGCCCATGATGCCTTAATTGAACGTTTGCAGAGAATCAACGCCAGAGCACCTATTCATAAAGTCATTCAAGGTGATGCAGATCTAAACATATTGTTCGATATTGAAGGCTTCATACTGAATGATAAGCTGACTGTTTCGACACCGATATACCGATTTGTACCTGAACAACAAAACATTATTCGGTCAATTATTGTTAATTTGCCTAACCCAGTTGAGTTATCCGACATTTCGGACTTGATGGAAGAGTTGTTACTGAGCTTCGCGGACAATTTACTGCGTTACAAAGGCATACTTGCCATCAAAGGTGAGTCTCGCCGATTACTGTTTCAAGGGGTACAACGCCTGTATAGTGCTGATTGGGACAGGGAATGGTGTACTGAAGAAGTCCGTGAGAGTATGTTGGTTTTTATTGGCATGGAGCTGCCTGAACAGAAAATTCGTGAAAAATTTGTGGAGTTGTTTGTAGAATAATGATGTGTGGAGCAATTGATTACCAAATTATAACTGCTCATTTTTTATTCATTATTGAGCAGTGAAATAGCCTGTATAAATTCGCTGCTCGTGTTTAAATAGAAACTTATATTATATATTCTAGTTATTAGGTTTAATTTTATGTAAAAATCCAACGGTTATTTTAACAAATATAAAACAATAAAAATAAAACCTATTCATAAACTGAATTTATCATAAGTATAAAATACTGACTCACGTTAGGTCATGGTGAAATAGCCTATTGTATCCACCTGCAATCTCCACAGAGTAATAAGTGGAGATTGTTGCAATAACAAGTCATGTTAGTAAAAGAAGTAGAGAAAAATAAATATTTATTTAGATTGAGTCTCCCAAATTCTGGAAAAACGCTTCACATTACTGGCGGTGTAAATCACAGTATGTGAAATGTTGCGATGTCCAAGATAATCCTGAATCAAACGTGTATCCCGACCGAGATCAGCTAATGCATAGCCACAAGCATGTCTTAACATATGAGGATGTGGAGAGACACTGACTGAAGCCTTTTTTCCATAACGTTTTAGCAATCCATAAACTTGCTGCCGTGAAACTGGCCCGGATTTTTGGGAGAGGAATACCCAAGGAGAATCCGCTTCCCGCCATTTTTGGCGAATATTAAGCCATTTCTTTAATGCTTCAATTTCTTCTGGAATCAAAGGATGTGTGGTTGAAAGACCACCTTTTAACCGTCTGATATGAATAATCGCTGAGTTTAGATCAAGATCAGATAAACGCAGATTGCACAGCTCACTTACCCTAAACCCATGAATAAAACACATTAATAGCATGCAGTAATCCCTTTCTGCGTGACGTCCTTGTTTTGTTTCTGCCAAAATTGCGTCTATTTCGTATCGGGTTAAAAATTTACGTTGCTTCATGAAATTATCATTCCTATGACATCAAATTAGATTAATTGTAAATAGCAAGGTATTTAAACCAACTGAATACAATAATCCATCAGTGTTTTTTGAATATGATTGGCAAAATACCAGATTAATTTAATTGGAATACTGCAAATAAAAAATTTGCTGCTTCTGTTTGTCTTATTTTAATGAAAATACTAATTAAGTTTGTATAAACGTGTGATATGTAATCCTTGGTGTACAGAATGGGACAATCATAAATATAATTCCACATAAAAAAACTTATCTATTGAACTTTACAACTAATTGTTCAGGTCGATTTTGTTTTTAGTTTTTTATTCTTCCAAAGTTCCTTTTAGGTGTATTGAGTGTGTATTTTTACTGCATTTAGCTAAAAAAGTAAATGATTTATCTAAGTTGTTTAGATAACGCGCTATATTTGATTGAAATATACCTTTCCCATATTATTTTTAGTGTAATATTTTGGTTTTCAATCATTAACTGGGTTTTTATTCTAATCACCATGAGGTGAACACATAATCAAAGAAAGAGTCTTAGCTAATTTAAGAGAGATGCTGGAAAATGGATTATCGTAATGTGCTTAATTTAAGTTAAATTTGTATCGTTTTTTATTATTTACATTGTATATTATTGTGGTCAAAATTTGATAAGATAATTGTTTTTTATTCAATTAGCCAAGTTTAGGTCAATAGATTACTGTAATGATTAATTAAATATAATTTCATTATTATAATGATTATTTGCTGAATTAAGTGTCGCAGAATATGGCAGGGATAAGACCAAAAAATCCACAAATAGAAAATTTTGGCCTCATCAGATTACTTCAGTAAAACTTACCTTATGCGCCGTAATTTCGATGATTTGTATATCAGTTTATTGCATGGATAAAATGACTCCACAACCGTGTGTTCTGTTTTTGAATCACATAAACAAAACTTAATAAAAAACTGATCGTAATTGGTTTTTTCAGGCACTTACCTTCTTATTATATGAACCTGTCCTATATCAGGAGAAGGCCAGAAAAGGGGAGATGCATAATAAGATCCCAGTAAAGATGATCAAGATGAGTGATACCCCTTTATAGTGATTAAGGCTAGGGACTTTGTAGACCAAATAGGTAGGGATTAGGCAGCCAACGATGCCAAATATTGGGCTACAAATGGAAGTAAAGCTCAACACTGGCGCATTCAGGATAATGGCACACCATGCCAACAAGATGGCAAAAATCATGATGCCTTTTTGCACCCATTTTTCATTGATTTTTTCGCTAGGTATCAGGCGGCTAAGAATATTCATGGCAATGCCCTGACTGGCCTCACGGAAACCGAGATAAACACCAAAGAAAGCGGTCATCACAGCGAAGATATTAAGCATGACACTAACGCCAATGACCCAGCCACCAGGAAAGAATTGAGCGGCAATCGCCAGCGCAGAAATATTTTGTTCATAGGCTTTGAGAGCTTCATCATGTCCCATTGCCAGCGTAAAAGAGACTGCATAGAAAAACACGGTACAAAATAGCACACCAAAGGAGATATTCATCGCCCTCAGTGCCTTGTGGCGGGCAACTTCGCGATTTTGTTCACGATTGCGATAAGAAATCACCATCGGACTTAACGTTTGAATGAACAGAATAGAGGTAAGTGTAAAAGGTAATGTAATAATGGCTTGTTTGATCAATAGCCCGATAGGGGGTAATGCCCCGATATTATACAAATGCCACATGCCTATCATGGATAACCCCAAGGATGCGACAACAAATAATTTTGTCATTACCATCAGGCTGGATATCTTGAACAGTAATTGTTCACCTCGAGAGGAAATAGCGACTAAAACACAGATTAACACCAACCCATAAAATGGATTTTTAGACATTAATTCATCGGTAACGCCAAATGTTTGCAGATAAGACGCACTATCATTAGTTATGGCGATGGAATAAACAAACATCCAGATCACCAGCATAATAAAATAGAGCACTCCCAATAAAATGCCCCAGTTTTTACCGAGATACCCACTGATAACACTGGGATAATCCTTGCATTCCGGTGACTCTGCGAGGGTGTTGATGAAAAGTCGCTGAAAAAGATACATGGCGGGGTAACCAATAACGGAAGAAAGCAGGAAAACCCACAATCCCATCAGCCCAACCTGAACAGGCAGGAAAACAATTCCAGCCCCGATAGCCATGCCAATACTCATGATGACCCAGCCCATATCGGTACGATCGAATAGTATCGCTTTTCTCCATTCGTCTTCTGTCAAATTGGCTCGTTTGGCAGCCAGAGATAAGTGGGGTGTGACATCATTGTTTTTTATTGCTGTTTTCATAATAGCTCTTGCTTACATCTTTGGTGTTGTAATAGGTATTGAACAGGTACAGGGAGAAATACAGCACGTAAACACTAAATAACCACTTTTTTAGTAATGAAATTATCGTGTGTTGATAGGAAATATTCTGAGGAGAAGAAATTTCCCTCACCATTCCATCTGATACGACTTTTGAGAGAACAACCTCTTCAATAATGAAAAAATCGCTATTTATTGTTTTCAATGAGAAATCACAAAGGGAAACTGTGCAAAAAAGTTGTGTACTTTATCATGCATGCATCTGTTCAATACATCCCATCAGTATAAAATCCTTTTTATTTTTAATATTATGCTGTAATTCAGCATATTAATCTAGAATTTTTTATCAGTGAAATTGAGCAATACGTGATTATAATTGAGTATATTAATTAGAAATAAGAGCGCATATTCAATCAATATGCCATTCTACTATTGTGGGTTTTGTTATCTGCTGAGATGTTTAACACATTGGAATAGGTATTTGTTTTAAAAAAATGGACTTAATAGTTTTCTCATTTACTCATGCATATTCTTATGGAAGATTTTTAATGTTTCACAATGATTATTTTGAAAAGTAATTAAATGACTCTTTGTGGAATAAATGATAATCCATAGGATTTTATTGTTCTACAAATAGCATCAGTTTTATTTTTTGCTATTTACTTATGAAGATTATTGGGGTTTATGTGATATTTCTATCAAGAGTATGGGGTTTGTCTGTCGTAACTATGATATCGATGATGTCTATATTTTTATCGTTAGGAGAGAAATGTCAATTTAATTTTTATGCTATTTTTCAATAGGATGATGGGTATTTAAGTGACAAGCGATAAGTTTTGTATGTTAATTAGTCTGTTATTGACAATTAAAGTGGATTGTTCTTGGTGATCTTTTCATTGTTTTATTGAATAACGAAAATTGGAATTAACTCTCCAGATAATCCTTCAGCGAATATTCAAAACAGTGTTAAACGGATAATTCCTTTACAAAGCAATGGGATTAATGCCAATGATATATTGGCACGGTGAATGGAAAGTATACATTTGTATTTAATTAAATAGACTTTTCCTATAACAATATTTATTATTCTGTGGTTTTATGCTATCGGTATACGCCTGTATACCCCTTGGCTTTCACATTGCTGCTTTGTTGATTATGCAGCAATGTGAAAGCCAAGGGGTAGATAAGAAATCGGACAGGCTTATTTGATCATTCATTCAGGAAGACATAATAATGAAAAGCAAACTCACATTAGCCTCACTTTGCCTGGCTTCTCTTATGTTGGCTGGGTGTGCGACAGAATCTTCGTCAACACTACAAGTACAAAAAGTTTCTTCTTATAAAACTACCTATACCGGAATTCGTAGCCCAATTGCGGTAGGTAAATTTGAAAACCGCTCAAGCTACCAGAACGGTATTTTTTCTGATGGTATTGATCGTTTAGGAAATCAGTCAAAAACGATACTCGTAACCCACTTACAACAAACTAGCCGTTTTAATGTACTGGAACGTACCAATATGGCTGAATTGAAAGCGGAAGCGGGTTTACAAGGCAAAACTCAGAAATTAAAAGGGGCTAATTACATTATTACGGGTTCGGTAACCGAGTTTGGTCGTAAAGAAGTGGGCGACCATCAATTATGGGGCATTTTAGGACGCGGTAAATCCCAGGTTGCTTATGCAAAAGTGATGCTGAACGTAGTGAATGTAGAGACTTCTGAAGTTGTGTTCTCTTCCGCGGGAGCAGGAGAGTATAAACTGTCCAGCCGTGAAATCATTGGGTTTGGCGGTACTTCCAGCTACGATTCTACCCTGAACGGCAAGGTATTGGATTTAGCGATCCGCGAAGCAATCAATGATCTGGTGGCTGGCATCGAAAATGGTGCATGGAAGCCGGCTAACTAATTTTGTATGGGGAAGCGAGTTACATGTCTTCGATGAAAAAGACGGGAATGTTGTTGGGAATACTATTGTTGGCAGGATGTGTCAAAGCACCTAAAACCCTGTATGTATGGGGTGATTATCAGCCAACTCTGTATCAATATTATCAGCAGGATAAAACAGGGCCACAAGAACAGCTTCAGGCATTGCAGAAAGTTATCGAACAAGCCAAGGCTAAAGATAAGCCTGTTCCACCTGGGTTACATGCTCAAATGGGGCTGCTTTATAGCACAACGGGTAATATTGAGGATGCTTTCCAGCAGTTTGATATAGAGAAAAAACTGTTTCCAGAGTCAGCACCTTACATGGATTTTCTGTTGAGCAAGAATAAAGGAGCTAAATAATGAACCGTTTTTTGGGGGCAATCGGTGCCTTATTATTATTGGTACTGACTGGATGTGTCCAACATAAACCGTATGATTATTCAGCACTGAGAGAAAGTAAACCTAAATCCATTTTGGTTCTGCCTGCCGTGAATAAATCGGTAGAGGTGCAGGCTTCTGGCAGCTTAATCTCTCAGGTCACTTATCCATTGGCGGAATCAGGCTATTATGTTTACCCCGTTGCGGTAGTTGAAGAAACATTCCGTCAAAATGGGATGAATGAAGCGCAGGATATCCATAACCTCAGCTATAAGAAACTGCATGATATTTTTGGTGCAGACTCCGCTCTTTATCTGACTATCACTGACTACGGTACACAATACCTAATTATAAACAGCGATACTCGTGTCAGTGCGACAGCCCGTTTGGTTGATTTGCGTACAGGCCAATCACTGTGGAGTGGTGTTGCGACGGCGTCTTCCACAGAGAACGATAATTATTCCAGCGGTGGTTTGGTTGGAATGCTGATATCGGCGGCTATCGCCCAGATTGCGAATACTGTCACGGACAAAGGTCATAATATCGCAGGTATTACCAGTAATCGTCTGTTAGGTGCAGGAGGGAATGGTCGTTTGCTGTATGGACCTCGTTCAGAGTTCTATGGTAAAGAACAGTTATAAATTTTTACTGAATAAAAAAATGCCGCAGATATATTTGCGGCATTTTTTTATTATGGTGTTTAAATCAGACATCCAATCGCTTGGTTTGCCATTTTTTAGATTTCCAGCGCCAGGCGTTAACTAACCCTCGAATCCATTCATCGCAGAAAAATCCGATCCAGATCCCCAAAATTCCCATGCCCATCGTAATTCCGAGAAAATAACCGACAGGAATAGAGATACCCCACATAAAAATCATCGCGGTATAGAGTGGGAAACGGGCATCGCCAGAAGCACGCAAAGCATTGACCATCACAATATTGAAAGTACGTCCCGGCTCCAGAAAGACGGAAAGCAGGAACAGTGGAAGCAGCAGCTCAATAATCTTCCTGTCTTCCGTCATGATCTCAAGGAGAGGCTCCCTGAAAATCCAGAACGCCAAAACAACACCGACGGTAACAATAACACCTATCCGCAGGCTTTTTAGCCCTCTAATATAAGCATCCTCGAAGCGTTTTGCTCCGACAAGGTGACCGACCATAATTTCATTGCCGATACTGGTTGAAATACCAAACAGCATAATGAACAGCGATAACTGAAAATATAGCGTTTGCGCTGCCAGAGAAGTTTCTCCCATCAAACCAATAAATGCTTGCGCAGTCATATATTGCAGTATCCACACCAGGTTTTCACCAGCGGCAGGCAAACCGATATGCAGAATTTTGTTCAGCATATTTCTAGACCAGTGTATAAGCAATTTGAACTCTAGTTTGATTCTCAGGCCGTAGAACAGTAACCCGCAAAGTAAAATAACCGCAACAGTACGACCAAATACCGTAGACCATGCCACGCCTTCCAGCCCATATTGAGGTAATCCGAAGAATCCGTATAGAACAATCATATTGCCGACAATAGTGAGCAAGTTGGCAATTAACGTGACATACATGGCTGTTTTTGACTTGCCATAAACCCGTAAACAGGCCGCCAGAATAATCGAAATAGCTTCAGGTATCAGGCAAATACCGAGAATATGCAAATACGCGAATCCATCTTCCCTCAGATTTTCCGGCAGATTCATGATATGCAGGATCTTATAACCGAAAAAAACCGTGATCAGCGCACAACTGAAACCCAGCACAAAATTAAACGCAATGGAAATATGAATTGCCTGACTGGCTTTATCACGTTTTCCTGAACCCAGATATTGTGCAATGACAACACTGCAACCCACGCTAATAAAGTTGAAAATAGTAATAAAGAGATCAAAAACATGATTACCTACACCCATTGCAGCGAGATAAGAAGAAGAAATATGGCTGACCATATATGTATTGATCAATAACGTCGCCATATGCAGAAAGATATCAATGAAAATTGGCCAGCTTAATGAAAAAAGCGAGCGATCAACAACATCAGACTGATGCATTGTGAAAACCTATTATTAGAAGTGAAATTAATGGTCTTTTTGCGGTGTGACATACCCAGAAAGTGTAGATGATTCTACAGGGTTTAGTGATGAGTTGATAGGCAGAATAGATGATTTATCATTGTGAATTGCGAAAAATTTAGTTAGGAAAAAAACTCCTGTGCTAATTGCCGCAGGAGTTTGGTATTGTGGAGAGATTATCTAAAGATAATCTAACGAATGGCTAATTATTGTTGTTTTATCATTTAACCAGTTTGTTAATTTCAGTGTTAATATTTTTGCTATTAATGGGAAGTTCTGATGTTTCCTGATATTACAGTTTAATTAAACTATCTATGCTTTTTTAGGTTAGTACAACCATGTTTGGCAATTGAATTTTCTTTAATTAGGATATTTGTCCTATTAAATTATTGTGATTATTTCCTTATATAAATTAATAACTTGATGGAAAAATTCGGGTGAATTAATATAGTGAGGACTCTTGATTAGTCTCCTGTTTTCAGTTTCAATAAAGTTAACTGCAAAAACATCAATAATCTCTTGGATTGCTTCAGGATCCCAGAAGAGATTATCTTTGAAATCTAATGTTGAAAATCCTTTTTCAGAAATAAGGGAAGATATGTTTTTTACTTTAACCTACCCTTATTTTTCTCCTTCCAACATAAACATTCCGATTGGATGGATTTCCAGATAATAATCTTCGCCCACCCTTGGTTGCAATTGTGTGGCATTGACTTGCAACAATAGTGTTTGTCCGTTCCAATCAACCGTCACCTCATATTGTGATCCCATATACGCGACGTGATTAACTTTGCAACGTTGGCTTTCACATCCCTGCTGATTCAGTGTAATTGCTTCAGGGCGAACACCAACAGTAATTGATGTTTGTGTTGTTGTGAAATTAGCGGGACGTGGTAGACGATTTTGAAAAATATCTATGTAGTCAGAACCTTGTATCGCAGGGAAGATATTGGCATCTCCCATAAAATTGGCCATAAATTTTGATGCAGGTTGGCGGTAAAGCTCTTGTGGTGAGCCAATTTGTATGATCTTTCCCTTATTCATAACCAGCACGGTATCAGAAACTGCAAAAGCTTCAGTTTGGTCATGCGTAACATAGAGTGAGGTAATGTTGAATTGTTGCTGTAATTCACGGATTTTCTCACGCATACTGCGGCGCAGGTTAGCATCAAGATTGCTGAGAGGTTCATCGAATAACAGAACCTTGGGTTTCAGGATAAGTGCACGTGCCAAAGCAATACGCTGTTGTTGCCCTCCGGAGATCTGATCAACATAACGATGTTCAAACCCGCTCAAATCCACCAATTCCAAGGCTTCTTGGACTCGTTCGCGGATCTCTGCTTTTGGTCGCCCCAGCATTTTCAATCCGAAACCAATATTTTCTCCCAATGACATATGTGGAAAAAGGGCATATGACTGGAATACCATGCAAATATCCCTTTGTTGGATAGAACGGTCAGTAACATCTTCTCCATCGATGAAAATGTTACCTTCAGTCGGTTTCTCTAATCCTGCCACTAATCTGAGCACGGTCGTTTTACCACACCCTGATGGTCCTAATAAAGTGACCATACTCCCTTGAGAAATAGATAAATCTAGTGAATCAATGACGGTGTTATCACCGAAACGTTTGATCACATTTTTTAATTCGACAAAATGTTGCTGAGTCATATTATCACTCCGTGATTATTGGGTATTTTGGGCTTTTGAGCGAGAAACACGCGTTTCGCCAACTAAATAGTCAAATAAGAAAATGACCGCCAGCATGACTACAATAAGAATGGAGCCATATGCGATAGCTAAACCATACTCGCCATCTTCAACTCGATTCAAAATATAAGCTGTTGCTACACGCGTATCGGGGGTTACCAAAAATATGATGGCACTGACCGTGGTAATAGCACGGACAAAGCTATAAATCAGCGCAGATAAGATAGCCGGACGTAAAAGTGGCAATAGAATATAAAGAATGGTTCTCATTGAGCCAGCCCGTAAGCTGAGAGAGGCTTCGTCCAGTGATTTATCGATTTGCCCAAGTCCGGCAATACCTGCACGAATGCCGACGGGAACGTTTCGCATAGTCATGGAGATGATGATTATAAATGCAGTACCTGTCAGATAGAATGGCGCATTATTGAATGCCAGAAGATAAGATATCCCTGCCACCGTACCAGGAACAGCAAAACAGAGCATAGTAGTAAACTCAATGACTTTCTTGCCTCGGAATTGTTGGCGCACCACAATATAAGCGATTAATAGCCCAAAAATAGCGGTAATTGGTGCAGCAATACCCGCATACAGTAATGTATCCAGTAGAGAGGGCCATGCACCGTCACTCATTCCCTGACCAAATAATTTGATGAAATTATCCAGTGTAAGTGTGTAATCCACTCCCCAGTTTACGGTAAAACTACCATAGAAAATGCTGCCATATAGCAGGATATTAAACGTTACCCAGATAAACAGGGTAGTACAAACGATCCAAGTCAGTGAGGATGGCAAAGGCTGTATATCTCCACGGTAGGATTTACCGGAAACGGTGACATAGGAACGTTTACCTATCCACATATATTGGACACAGAAAACTAAAAGCGAGAAAACCAGTAGTGATGCACCTAATGTACTGGCAGCATGATAATCAAGCTGTGAACCTGTAATGTAGAAGTAAATCTGAGTGGCGAGTACATCAAAGTTACCACCCAAAACTAATGGATTACTGAAATCAGCCAAAGATTGAACAATGACAATCAAGAAAGCATTAGCGAGGGCAGGTTTCAGCAGGGGTATAAAAACATGTAAGAAAGTTTGGTAGCGGTTAGCTCGCAGAGTATAGGAAGCCTCTTCCAGAGAAGGATGGATTGTCTTGATGGCACCATCCAAGATCATAAATGCCATTGGTGTAAATGCCAGTACTTGGGCAATCCAGATTCCGGTAAAACCATATAACCAGTTAGTATTAGTTAAACCAAACCATGTAGAAAGAAATTCCGTGATATAACCGGAACGTCCCATCATTAGTGTTACACCTAATCCGACAACAAATGGTGGTGTCACAATCGGTAAGATAGAGAATACTCGCCCAATGATAGCTGAGCGTTTAGCAATTCTGGCAGTGTAAATTGCCAGTACCAATCCAAAAAACGTACAACCCAGCCCCACAGCAACGGAAAGCAGTACAGAGTTGGCGATAATTTTCAGGATATGGGGTTGCCCAAGTATTGATAGAAATTCAAGTGGTGCGAAATTACCGGACTCATCCGTAAACATGGGGATGAAGATGGCAATGCTGGGAAAAAGAATAAATACGCCAATCAATGCAATGATAGACACCAGAGAACCGATGACGAAATTATCACCACCAAGCCATTCCAGTCGGGAAAGGGAGAGAGTAATGATTGCACCCAAAGCGATAAACAGACCAACTGTGGCATAACCAAGCCCACGATCACTTAATGTTGCACTAATGATAATGAACAATATACATAATAGGGTATATCCTGCATTAAAATAGTGGCGCTGCTGTGTGTCACATGTGGTGGAAAAACGTGGGCGAAATAACAATATTGATGGTAGCAGAAACCATAATATGCTGATATTGATACTGTACCAGCCGTAAGCTGACAATAATTCTTCTTGTGTAGAATCAAAAAGGCCGTAATCCAGGCTCCATGATGGCAGCAAGGCAAATGACAGCCATGCCAGCATAACCCACCAGAAAACAGAATCCCGAACCTGCTTGTGTAGCAAAGTAAGGGTATGAGACATAATTCCCCCAATAAATTTTATAAAGAAAGTACATAAATTACATGCTCAGGCAGCGAACATATGTTTATGGTTCGTTGCCCGAATAGATTTTATTGATTATTTGGGGTTATTTTCTCATTTTGACTTCAGTGAGCCATTTATTGATCAGACTCTTACGTATTTCATTGGAACCATATTTATCTATATCATAATTGATAAGGTTCAATTCAGCGGGGTTCAGTGTCATAGGGGAGGACTCAGCCGTAATATTGGTGAGGATCTGGTAAGACTGACCTTTTTTCCAACTTAGTTCTTGAGCTTCTTTGGAAAGTACCCAATCAACAAACAATTTGGCGTTATCCATATTGCGAGCATTTTTGATGATGCTGACACCACCGATTTCATAGCCAGTGCCTTCACAGGGGGCAATCAGTTTCATAGGGGCGCCATTTTCAACTTCCAGTGAGTAATCATGCAGGAATCCAATCCCAATAGCTGTTTCACCACGTGCAGTATTACGGGCGGGAGCAATACCTGATTTAGTGTATTGGGAAATATTGCTATTTATTTTTTTTAAGTAATCAAAAGCTTCGTTTTCTCCCCATAATTGGATGAATGTTGCAAGTGCAGTATAAGAAGTACCGGAACTTTGCGGATCAGCAATTTGGATTTCACCTTTATATTCAGGTTTGGTCAGATCTTTCCAGCAGGTTGGTATAGGCAAATTTTTTTCTTTCAAGCGCTCTGTATTCACACCAAAACCTAAAATCCCCATATAAACCGCAGAAGTGTAATTACCTTTGCGTTTTGCGGGATCGCGGAACTGAGGCATTATTTGAGATAGATTGGGTGACTGATAAGGTTGAAGAAGATCTAGCTCACCTGATTGAGAGTGAGGGTCGAGTGTACCGCCATACCATACATCTGCTTGTGGGTTACGTTTTTCTGCTTCGATTTTGGCTAGTGTGCTACCTGTTCCGTTGCGAATAAAAGTGGTTTTGACATTATATTTCTCTCCAAATGCACGTGTTTCTATTTCACATAGTGCATTGGTACCACTGCAATAAACAATTAACCGACCTGCTGCTTGGGCATTACTGGTTAGGGTGATGGCTGCTAATCCTACTGCGATGAGTGCAGTCAGATAATTGAGTTTCATTAACAATGTCCTTATGTTCAGTATATCTACTTAGGGTGAATTAATTGAATATTAATAAACGAAATTCTTACTGTTAATTTG
This sequence comes from Xenorhabdus sp. XBWT, assembly GCF_059072735.1. Lineage (NCBI taxonomy): Bacteria > Pseudomonadati > Pseudomonadota > Gammaproteobacteria > Enterobacterales > Morganellaceae > Xenorhabdus > Xenorhabdus sp. XBWT. The sequence continues at coordinate 3,380,634 of NZ_CM180990.1, read as the reverse complement.
ATTTAAAAATAGAGTCCTGCTAATTCATTCGTATAGTATCATGATGAGGTTAATCATTTTATGCAAATGAATAGAGTGAATTTGCAAACCAGATAACATTTTTAATGGTCTTCACTGAGTAGAGTTTTATTTTAAAAGGATTTTTGAATATTAAATGTTAATTTAATTTTTTATAATTTATTGATTAATAGGATTTTATTTTGATTTTTGTTGTTTTTTTAATGGGTGTAATTAGTTTTGGGTTTGGTTTTAGAATGTCTATCCATTTTGGAAAGAAAGGATGTGTTAAAAAATATTATTTTAAATTTTATGTATAAGTAAGACTATTTGATGCCTTATTTTTATGCTAATCACCTAGTAATAGGTATTGAAATTAAAAATTATTTTAAAATATCTATGCTTGATGTAATATTTAATGTTTAGGTGGTTGCAAAATACTCTTCAATTTATAGTAATACTTCTCTGTGGAAAAAAACATCAACTAAGTAAAGGCAAAATTTAAATCATACAAAGGGAAATATAAAGTGAAATTTGAAGAAATAGCATTCCAAAATTGTATATCACTTCCTTACGCTTCGTATGGTGAGGTGAGGGTATCACTATTATGAAAACCTGTTTATGACAAGATGGTTTTATTTGTCATGCTAAAGTGGTTTTTAGCCTTTATTTGATAATAGAAGCGCATAAGATGCAAAGGGATCGACACTCATGACTTCTATTTTTAACTCTATACCAAATTCGTCAGATGTGAGTAATAACCTGTAAGATAGTGTTCTTGTCAAGGTATATTATCATATTTATTAATATCTGTTATTAAAATCGGCATTAGCAATAAACCCATTAATGCAGCGGCAAGAGTAAGCAAAGCAAACATTCCAGACCAGTCATAGTGGTTAATTATCTGGCTCAATGGCCAACCTGCAATGGCTGCACTAAGATAGGCATATAGGCCTAAATACCCAGTAACCGTGCCAGCAGCTTTCTTGTGACAATGTTCTGTTGCTGCTAGTCCAATTAGCATTTGTGGGCCGAAAACAAAAAAACCAATACTGAAAATACAAGTAGATAGTAAGATGTAATTTTGTATAGGAATAAGCCAAAGTGCGGTTACTGAAAAAAATAATCCAATAGAAAACAGCAAAATCATTGGTACTCGTCGGCTCCGAAAGAATATATCAGATCCCCACCCTGAACAAAATGCTCCTAACAGTCCACCTAGTTCAAATAGTGAAAGGGTAATATTAGTATTGAACAAATTAGCACCATGTTTTTCTGATAACCAAAGATTTCCCCAATCATGTATTGCGATTCTAATGAAATAGACCAAAATGTAGGAGCATCCCAGAAGCCAAATAGTGCGATTAAATAGAATAGTTTTTTGTAGAATTTTCATCATTGGCATTGGCGGAGATAATCGTTCTTGTCTCAGTTCCATTTTATCTTGGCGCCAGGTTCCAATACTTGGTAAATTATGCTCCTGTGGTATTCCTAGTAACTGTTGGCATAACCAGATTCCTAATATAATGCTAATAATCCCTGGTAGCAGTAATGCAACTCTCCAGCTATAATCTGTTAAGAATGTTGATAACAGTGTCAGAAGAATTCCGCTTATATTTATAGATATGTTCCAACACCCCCACCAAAATCCTCGTTCATTGTGTGAATACCAGTGAGTCAGTAATCGGGCGCAAGGAGGCCAACCCCATCCCTGAAAAAAGCCATTTAGTGTCCAGACAATTAACAAAGCTGTTAATGATGAGCAAAATGTAAAAATGATATTAAGTATTCCCGTAATCAATAATCCTGCCCCCATGAACCAGCGATAGCCAGTATGGTCATGAAAAACGCCTGATACAAATTTTGAACAACCATAAGCAAGATAAAATAGACTTGCTATCCAACCGATATCATCCTTATTTAGAGTTAGCTCTACTTGCATTTCAGGCATAGCAATATTCAAACTTTTACGTGTTAGTTGAAACGCAGCATAACCAACAATCATTGATATCAATAGATAGTTTCTCCAATAGCTATAATTATGAGAAATCTGGTCATTGCTATTGGATTGCATAATAAATCTCCATGAAAATAAATAAATGGTAATAAAAGACTTAGGCTATAGTTTTAGTACGTTAGAAATAATTCTTGATGATTGAATGCACTCATCTGAGTTTATGGGAAGATTAACAATAATATGCGTTCCTTGTTGAGTATCTAAGCTCCAATTTCCACCAAATACGCGAACTCGTTCTTCAATACCTTTCAAGCCAAACCCTGTATTTTTCTTATCATCTATGATACCAATTCCATTATCACTAATCTGGAGTTGAATTAAGTTTTCTTTTTGCCTTAATGTGATCGTAATGGCACTGGCATTGGCATGTTTGCTGATATTGTTCAGTAGTTCTTGAACAAGTCGATAAAGAGTTAAAGTGATGGTACTGTTTTTCGGCTCTTGTGAAAGTTGATAATCAAATTGGCAAATAATGTTTTGTTCCTCAAAAGCAAATTCGTTTACCAGATGGCGAATAGCTTGTTCAAATGACATTTCATCTAAAGCTGGTGGGCGTAGTTCACGTAGCAGTTGACGGGTGGCTTGATGAATTTGTTGAGATAGGTATTTGATTTGTTCCGCTGATTTTATTATCAGTGGTGAGGTGGCTGTACGTTTTACTAAAGTTGATTGAATCTGAATTGCAGTAATATTTTGCCCTATTTCATCATGTAATTCTCTGGCAATATTTTTACGGATATCTTCTTCAATATGTACTAAATTTTGCATTAAGGTATAGCGTGCTATTAATTCTTTTTCCAATCGTCCACGATAGTGATTCAGATTACTTGCCAGCTGTTGCTGACGACTGATAGCGATGCCAAGTCCGATTCCTAATAATGCTTGAGTAGTCAAAAATATTTCCAATTCTTGAAGTTCACTAAATGAGCCACTGGATTGACGAGCAAAGGTAACTATCAAACTGCCTAATAATGCAGAAAAGACACCTCCTTGCCAGCCATAGCGATAGGCCATGAAAACATTAGGAATAAAGACCAGAATTGATAAAAGTCCTTCAATTTTCGGTGACAAAAAAAAGTGTCCACTGATCCCTAGTAAGCTAAATAAAAAACACCACATAAAAAAAGAAGATTGCAGTTGTGGATAGAGTGAATTATCCGTGAATTGATTGTTTTCTAAACTTTGTTCATACAGGTAGATATAAATCAGATAAACAAATGGGGATAAGAGAACTCCTCCAGTGATTGAAGCGAGAAAAAAAAGATTTACTTTAGATGATAGTGAAAAACTCAGGAAGAAAGTTTGTAGCAAACTATTAATAATAACGCCAATTAGCAGGATAGAAAGTTGTTGCCAATAAAGAGAATAACGTTTCCATATTTGTTGAATCATAAAAACAGTGATTAAACTAATGATGGGTGAAAATAGTATAACTGAGTTTGTAATTAACTGTTCGTTATTTAACCATGACAATATACAGGTTTCACTGATAATAAGGAATGGTAAGTAACGCCGCCATAGCAGGATCATAAGCACCAGTCTCAATCCTTGTGGCAACAAAAGCACTGCTTGTTGTCCGTCCTCGTGCAAATAAAAACTAATGGCCCATAGAGAAATCCAAGCAAGTGAGTAAAAAATAAATAAAAATAGAGACTGCAAACCGAAACGTGTTTTCCAATTCATCTATTAACCTGTAATGATTTGATGTTGTAATGCATAATGGACAAGTTCAATAGTAGAATCACACCGTAGTTTGCCAAGAATATTAGCACGGTGAACATGCACTGTTTTGGGACTCAGTTCAAGTTGTTCGGCAATTTTTTTTACGCTAATACCATTGATCAATAGGTTAAAAATTTCCCGTTCCCGTGATGTTAGCGTTTGTAATACCCTCGTCTCTTGAGGTTTTTGGCGTAATGCTTTCATTGCATCGGCGCAGAGGTAAATTTCGCCTTTATGAACTGTTCGTACTGCTTCGATTAATTCTTCTGGTCCACAGCATTTTGTCAGATAACCACGAGCACCTGAATCTAACGCACTTTGTACAAGAGCGGCAGTGTCATAAATACTGAGCATAATTGTGCGAAACTCCGGATACTTTGGGCGCAGCCGGGCGAGGAGTTGTAAGCCACTTTCATCCGGCATAGAGATATCCATGATGACGATATCGATCCTCTTTTTTAACAAGTCGGGCCAAGCTTCACTGGTACTACTGTATTGACCGACGATTGAAATATCGTCTTCAAGTGTCAATAATTGTGCAAAGCCTGAACGAACCACAACATGATCATCAATGAGAGCAATTTTTATCTTCATTTTTATTATATATTGTAGAGTGATTATTATAAGTTAAGTTATATATCATAATGTTCACAAAATAAAATCTATTCAAATAAATCAATTAAATTTGTTGGTCAGATAACAAATTTAATTGTAAAGTGGCTAAATTATATTGATTTTAATTGTTTTTAGTTATCTGTATAGATGTGAGTGTGAATGAATTTATTTTGTTTAAATTTATCAATGTATTTTAATGATCTTGTTAAAATTATTTTAATTTTTTTAATTGAGTTTTTTGGTTTTAATAAGTTAAATTACATTTTATTTATAGGAGGGGGTTATTATAATTATCTTATTTATAAAGTTAGTGTTTTCAAAATGTTTTTTGGGAGAGGAAGTTATGTTAAAGAGAAATAATTCATTCAATAGCTACATGCCTTTTGTTTCGCACAAAAAATTATCTCGTCGGAGATCATTTAGTACCTTACCTCCAGAAGAGGTATTGAATACGAATGTAGCTTACCAGAATCCTAGATTGATTAATGGATATATTCCTGTTGTTAAAGAAGTTAGTAAACAACAAGCGTTACAATGTATTGATAATTTCATGTGTTCACTTCAGACTGAAGGGTGGTTTTGTAATACATCTAAATCTAAGGAAGTAATGTATGAGGAAGAAGATGTACTATATGAGAAAACAGAAGAAGAACAGAGAGAAAAAAATAAAACAGAAGAAATGGATAAACAAAAATTATGGGAAATACGATGCAATTTTACAAAGGAGGTTGCATCGGGTATGGCTGTGACATTAAAGAAATCGCCAATGATCATGAATCATCCTGATAGATATAATTATTTTGTATGCTATATAGGCAGTGTACCTATCGGTATGTTACTATTAACCCTCTTTTATTATGATAAAGATGATACTTTTCAAGAGAATGAGCCGCTATATCCTGAAATACATTTATTGGTTACTCATCCGGGGATCCAGAATTGTGCTTCTTTATTAGTAGAACAAGCAGTTAATAAATCTTATGAATTTGGATGTTCAGGAAACCTGAGAGTCCCAGTGAAAAATAATAGTAAAATACTTTCCGATAATGTTTATGCGAGGATGGGATTCACTAAATTTACTAATGATCAAGCTGTTGATATGAAATTGAAACCTAGCGAAAGTCACTTATGGCTATTTTCACCTAGCCATGGCGGTTATTTATATAAAGGATATTGCTGAATAACATTCAATAATGATTAGTAGTTATACCCGTTATCTTTCAAGTTGTGGATTTGTTGACTATGTTTACTCACCCTAGTCAACGTCTTTATAGGAATTATTGGAAATAAATTATTATATTTATAACTTATTTGACGAATTTAATGTTCGCTCTTTTTTTACTTGAATGAAAGTATAACAAATGTTTTTATATTTTAGTGATTTGTATTTAATCTAACATAGGTATTGTTCTTTTTTATTGTGTTTGTCAAAAAATCCTAATATAGAAATAAAGAAGGTTTTACAAATGAAAGGGCTTATCATAATTGACATGTTAAATGATTTTGTAACAGGAGTTATCGCCAATGAAGAGAAGGTCATGAAAATTATTCCTGTGATCCAGCGGACGCTCGAATATGTCAGAAATAGACCCGATTGGTTGATAGTCTACTCCAATGATGCACATCATGTGGGTGATCGGGAAATAGATATTTGGGGAAAACATGCCTTAGAGGGAACGTGGGGTGCTGAAGTTGTCGAAGCACTGGCACCCATTGGTTTAGAGCGTGAAATTATTTCTCCCAAGCGTTTTTATAGCGCTTTTGACGGAACTGATCTGGAAGAGATTTTTGATAAATATGGTGTTACAGAAGTTGTTCTGACGGGGCAACATACCCATTGCTGTGTCCGGCATACGGCCTATAGTGCATTTATTCGGGGTTATGACATCAAAATTTTGTCCGATGCTGTTTGTGCCTTCTCGGGAGTCGACGAAGAAGCCGCTCTTGATTATTTGAAAACTATTTATGATGCTGAAATCATCACGAGTACGGTATTGGGTGTCCCGTCAGAATAAAAAGTGCTGTACCTGATGGATGGCAAGATGTAGCACGAAGGTAAGGAAACGAATCCTCGGGAACATGTTTAAGTGTGTAGCAGGGGTGTCGATCAAAAACTACTCTTGAAAGATGAAGGAGATAGCCCTGTATTTGAAATTTATTGGGTATATCTTGGAAATACTGGCCGAAATTGGAATGCAATGTTTCATACCAAATTTCTTTCTGTGGCATGTTACGATTTTCCTCCATTATGACGTTCACCGGGATTGGGAATACATAATAGCCAGCTATATTAATTTAGTTGCATCGCAGAATTTATCTGAAATGCCCTTAAAAGGGAGCTATTTTACATAGGCGAGTAGACTGAGAGAGTGCCGTGCAAGCGAACGACATTTAACCTCATGGGGCAGGTTTATTCCCTTCAAATCGTTGTATCCTAATTGATTCAGTTTTTCCATTAACTGACCATCATAATTACTGAGATCCAGCTTTTTACGTTGGGCAAAATAGATAATTGTGCGTCTGATCTCACGATCTGGGATTTGGCTATAGCCACAGTCATATTTCAGGTACATATAGACCGCTGTCAGATCTGCTAGATCTTCAGCTTCATTTTCGGTCAGGGCGTGTGCGGGTTGCGCAAAACCAAACAAAACCAGAATGTATGTGAGTAAGGCAATTTTTTGCATAATTTCTATTATACTGATTTTCTACCGTTTTGCCTAAATTAACATATTAATATCTCAGTTAGCCAAACTTTATTTCCTTAAAGTTGGGAAAATTACCATTTTTTATATCATTAAAAAATTTAACGGTGCATTAATGAATGTGATTTGTTCTGATAGGATAGAGCGTTAAAAAGGATTCTCCGACTATGATTGCTGATGGTGAAATATTGAGCATTATTAATACTCTAAGGAATTATAATGGTTGATATTTCAACCATTTTCAATGTGAAGTATTTCACTTTTGAATACACCAAGCCTTATCATCCAATTTATAAATTTAATTAATTTATCATCTGTTATTTTATGCCATCCTGTCATCAAAACATGCAATTCACCAGCTGAATTTAGTCAAGCTGTATTTTCCGGTATTGATGAGCCTATTTTATTGATGTTCACAGTCGGAGAAGTATCCCATCGTCTTCATATTATTTAGCAATATTTATTGTTGATTAAATGAGGGAATAACTATGCAAGATAAAAAATCTGAACCAAAGGTATTAGACGATAACAGCCTTGTGCTCGTTACAACACCGGCATATACCAAAGAAGTAATAGAAGAGCACGCTCAGAGCCGAAACCATCCAGATGCAACACTACAAGATAAAGGATTTGTTATCCTGAGCAATGAGGTAGGTAGTGATAGTGAAACTATGGCGGCAACACCAAAAGCAGTGAAAGTGGCATATGATCTAGCTAATACTGCCAATCAAAATGCCCTCAATAATAATTCCAATCACTATTTGGAGAAAAAGCAGAATGGAGCAGACATCCCGAGCAAAGATGCTTTTGTAAACAATCTCGGATTACGAAATACAGTTAATCAGGCGGAAAATGCCTTGCAAAAATCAGCTATTGTTCAACAAGTAGGATCATCTAATGACGTTGTGATGAGCCAAAATGTGACAACTATGCTGATTAGTCAGCACATCAAAAAAGAAGATGCTGAGTTATTGGCAGTTCCCATCGGTGGCATTTTAATGTGGTGCAGTGACCTACCACATCCGAATAACTTCTTACCGATGGAAGGCGGACAAATTGACCCTGATAAATATCCTGAATTACTCAAACACTATCCTTCGGGCTGTCTGCCAGACTGGCGGGGTTATGTGCCTCGTGGCTGGGATAAAACCGGAGGAGTTGATTCGGAAGCGGGGAGGGCGTTGGGATCATTTCAGGCCGATGCTATCAGAGATATTACAGGAGTAATTAGAACAGGTGGTCGCAAAACAGATGAGGTTTCCGATAATACAACCGGAGTATTCTCCACCATTGAGGAAGGTCGGGGAAGCCACGTTTACTCTGATGCATTTGGGGATAACGGCTACATTTATGAGGATCGGGAATTTCGTGCATCTTATGTTGTTCCGACATCGGCTGAAAATAGGATGAAAAACGTTGCGGTACTATTTTTAGTAAGGGGAAGGTAATGGTTCATCTTACAGAACCACCGATACAATTTGATAAAAATGGATTTGCTTTGTTCTACGGCTGGATACAGGTTTATTGCTCGAGTATGGTAAACTGGGAATATATTGGAACAAAACTGGAACGAACCTTTGTTGGTGTTACTTTATCTGCAGGATCGTATCTGGATGAACCCAAACTGCTCAAAATTCCGAATAAGGTGATTTGTCGAACAATTGCCCACAAATCATGGGAGTATGTGCCAGATTACCGGGGTAAAACAGCATACTATACTCAGACGCGTAAGCACATTGTGATAACAGAAATTGGGGATATTCCCACAGAACTAACGCTACTGGAGCCGAAAACTCCTTTTGATAAATGGAATGGAACACAATGGGTGACGGATGTTGAAGCACAAAATCAGCACGAAATACAACAGACAGAATCTCAGAAACGGCAATTGCTAATTGAGGTGTTCCATCGAATTGCTCCACTACAGGATGCCGTTTATTTAGGTATTGCCACTAATGCCGAAAAATCTGCACTCATTGCATGGCGTAAATACCGAGTGTTGCTCAACCGGGTCGACTGTTCCACTGCTCCTGATGTCATCTGGCCGGAGCCACCTGATGACAGAATATTTAACCTCAGACATCATTACTGATGAACTCATGCCAATCTGGACATGGATGTCTAACCGATACCTTTCGGAAATATCAAAAATTCCTGATGCGTTTTGGCACATAGCAGATTGAGAATGAAGAGTTTGCATTTATTTTAAGTGCACAATAGCAGCAGCACCTTAACACATTTAACGGAAGATAACGAAAAAGTTAAGCTGTTTTACTGGTTCACTTATTGAATTTGATAAACCAATTCATTAAAGTAGCCCCGCCATTGGCAAAATCCGATGGTAAGGTTTCGCAGCCTTGTATATAGCTACCCACTGGTAGGATTTTTCTACCTATTGCTGCATTACGTAAACGTGATACAACCTTAGCGGCAGTATCCCGTGAAATAGGACTGAGTTCTTCCACATTAGCCAGCACGTTGTTACGTCCTTGGCCTAAAGGCGAATGGATTATCGCTAATTATCTCAACATTCATCCATCTGAAATCTGTCCTGGCCGTTATTTTGATATGGACGGTAATCTTATTGAGCGTAAAGTTCGCGATAAATCATCAAAATAATTATTCTAATACCGGAAAACATCAGGGAAATAGTCATCTCATCTAATTACCTACTGTGTTATTTGTTTGATGAGGTGGCACAATTGGCTATCTGTAACCGCAATCTTTAATACCTTCCGACGAAATTCATCGCAACTTCCTATCACAAGGCCAGAACGTTTAGTGTTCTGATCTACTCATTGGCAACAATATTTGTAGGTCGTCATAGATTCAACCCCTCTTTTACTGTAGGTGGTAAATTCTGATATGCTTTGCAAATATTTTGTTCTCATGTTTTTGTGTATGTGCGTCTTTGTGTGATGAAAGGTATATCAATCGGTGTATCACTTTTCGTAAAAAGACACATGATTTTATTTTAATTTTTGTTTAAAAATAAATAGTTATGAGTGAACTAAAACATATTGTAGAAGTTATGATCTCCGAACAGGAGATTAAGCAGCGTATTGCTGAGCTGGGACAACAAATTACAGAACACTATCGCAATAGCGATCGTGAACTCGTGCTGGTTGGTCTGTTGAGAGGATCGTTTATCTTTATGGCAGATTTATGCCGTGAAATACAGGTTCCTCATGAAGTGGATTTTATGACTGCATCCAGCTATGGCAATGAGATGAGTTCTACCCGCGATGTGAAAATCCTCAAAGATTTGGATGAAGATATTCGTGGTAAAGATGTGTTGATTGTTGAAGACATTATCGATTCAGGCAATACACTGAAAAAAATCCGTGAGATTTTGGAACTGCGTGGGCCAAACTCACTGGCAATTTGTACTTTGCTGAATAAACCATCTCGTCGTGAAGTCGATGTTCCAGTTGAGTGGGTTGGTTATTCGATTGAAGATAAGTTTGTAATCGGTTACGGTATTGATTATGCACAGCATTACCGTCATCTGCCTTATATTGGGCACGTTACTCTGCTGGAAGATTGATTTTGTAGTAAGCAGAAATCATTTTTAAAGTGGTGAGCAAATGGCAGCGGAGAGCTGCCATTTGTTTTTTTAAACTAACCTACTATTCCATAACCAAGGGATTTTGAATTACAACCTGAAAGATGAAGGGTATATACCTTACATCTTTCAAGTTGCAGCTTTGTTGGCTGCGCTCACTCACCCCGGTCACATAGTTATCTATGCTCCAGGGGATTCGTTCCTTGCCGTCGCGCTGCATCTTGAAATCCAATGGGTATAGGTTGTCATTTGATTTGAGAAAGTTTGGAAATAGCCTGACGATAATTGAGTTCCAGTTTTTCACGGCTGTCAGCTGTAATATCCAGATCATGCAGCTCGCCATCTTTTAAACCATATACCCACCCGTGAATCATTACTTTCTGCCCACGTTTCCACGCAGATTGCATAATGGTTGAGTGACCGAGGTTATAAACTTGTTCAATCACATTTAATTCGCACAAGCGATTCAATCGTTCGTTGGGTGGTAGTTCACCAAGCATAGAGCTATGCTTGTACCATAAATCGCGAATGTGGAGCAGCCAGTTATTGATTAAACCTAATTCAGTGCCATTCACAGCAGCTTCAATCCCACCGCAGCCGTAGTGGCCACAAATGATGATGTGTTCAACCTGCAAAGCATCAACAGCATATTGTACAACTGATAAACAGTTTAAATCGGTATGGATAACCAGATTAGCGACATTTCGGTGAACAAAAAGATCACCAGGTGCGGCATCTATCAATTTTTCAGCAGGAACTCGGCTATCAGAACAGCCTATCCATAGAAAATGAGGTTTTTGTGCTTTTGATAATTCCTTGAAAAAATGAGGGTTTTCTTCATTTACGGATTGTGACCACTGTTTGTTCCTGGCAAAAAGCTCTTCAATTTTTCTCATCATAATTAATAGCCTGGCAACGGTTTTGAGATAGAATCATATACAACATTAATTGAGAATTTAATATTTAATTGAAGAATGTTTTTTATTTGATCCCTGTCATTGCAAAGAAATACAGGAAAAATAATGGCATAATTTCCATCTTACACTCAAAAATAGTAAAGAATAAAGGTGTCTTTTACTTATGGTTTATGCACTGGAATTAACGCAGCTCACGAAGACCTATGAAGGGGGGGTGAAAGCACTGCGGGGAATTGATTTGCATGTCGAAGCGGGAGATTTCTACGCGCTCTTGGGGCCAAATGGCGCTGGGAAATCCACCACAATTGGTATTATCAGTTCATTGGTTAATAAGAGCAGCGGTCAGGCCAAAGTATTTGGCTACGATATTGATGCAAATCTCGTTAATGCCAAACGGCAACTTGGTCTTGTTCCACAAGAATTTAATTTCAATCCATTCGAGACAGTGATTCAAATTGTACTGAATCAGGCGGGATATTATGGTGTTCCGCGTCATGTGGCACAGGATCGGGCTAAAACTTACCTTACTCAACTGGATTTATGGGAGAAGCGTAACGTACGGGCCATCCGTTTGTCTGGCGGCATGAAACGGCGCCTGATGATTGCCCGTGCTCTTATGCACCAACCGAAGTTGCTGATCCTTGATGAACCTACGGCGGGGGTCGATATCGAACTGCGCAGATCTATGTGGGAGTATTTGAAAGATCTGAATGCGCAGGGAACCACTATCATTCTGACGACTCATTATCTGGAAGAAGCCGAAATGCTGTGCCGAAATATCGGCATTATTCAGCATGGTGAATTGGTCGAGAATACCAGCATGAAAGATCTGCTCAGCCAACTCGAAGTGGAGACGTTCTTGTTTGATTTAGCAGAGAAAGGAACAATGCCTGTCATTGAAGGTTACGATTATCGTTTGGTCGATACCGAAACACTGGAAGTGGATGTAAAATGTGGGCAGGGATTGAATGATATTTTCTCCCAACTGAATACGCAGGGTATTCAAATCAGCAGTATGCGTAATAAGGCGAATCGCCTTGAAGAACTGTTTGTTGGTTTGACCAATAATAATCAAGGAGAGAGAGCATGATCCAACTGTATTGGGTGGCTCTGAAAACCATCTGGATTAAAGAAATTACTCGCTTTGGGCGTATCTGGGTACAGACATTACTGCCGCCTGTGATCACCATGTCCCTTTATTTTGTCATCTTCGGTAATTTGGTTGGTTCCCGTATTGGTGAAATGGGTGGAGTTGATTATATGCAGTTTATTGTGCCGGGGTTGATTATGATGTCAGTGATCACCAACTCCTACTCAAATGTCTCTTCTTCGTTCTTTGGTGCTAAGTTCCAGCGCAGTATTGAAGAACTGCTGGTTGCGCCGGTTCCAACCCATATTATTATTGCTGGGTTTGTTGGCGGCGGAGTAGCGCGTGGTATTTGTGTTGGAATACTGGTGACACTGGTTTCCTTATTGTTTATACCGCTACAGATGCATTCATGGGGAATGATTGTCATTACCTTGTTGGCAACATCCATTCTATTTTCGTTGGCTGGGTTGTTAAATGCTATTTTTGCGAAGACTTTCGATGATATCAGCATTATCCCTACCTTTGTTCTGACCCCTCTGACTTACTTGGGTGGTGTATTTTATTCGCTTACCCTGTTGCCTGCCTTTTGGCAGGTTGTATCGAAGCTGAACCCGATAGTCTATATGGTCAGTGGCTTTCGTTATGGTTTTCTCGGTATTGCTGATGTTTCACTGGGGATGACGTTAGGAATGTTGGGCGCATTTATTATCGGATTCTATGGGTTGGCTTGGTATTTAATTGAATCAGGCCGGGGTTTGAGAACTTAACAATAAAAATGTAATATTCCGATCCACCCCAGTCACATAGTTAGCTATTTGACTGGGGATTAATGAGAGGCTCCTGCCTCTTACCAGAGACCAGCCTTTGGCTGGGCAAATTCGTTCCCGACGAATTTGTCGCTCTCTTACCGTTGCGTTGTATCTCGAAACACATTGGGTATACACATATTCCACAATGAAAAATCAGATAGCCAAATCAACTTGCTGATTATCAATCAATCGTGTTTGCCCTAACCATGCGGCCATCAGGATCACGGCTTTTTTGCTTTGTGTTGTCAGTGGAGCCAGATTTTCTGCATCGCGGATAAACAACTCATCCGGCATAAAACCTGCTTCCCGCAGGTGTGCAGATGCCAATTCAATTAATTGTTCTGTATTTTGTTCACCATGCTGCAATTTTTCTGCGATAGACTGCATAATTTTATTCAGCAAAGGTGCAATTTTTTTCTCCTCATCAGACAGGAGATTATTACGTGAACTCAATGCCAATCCGTTTTTATCACGGACAATAGGCACGGGAACCAGCGTAATGTCGTAAGCCATATCTGCAATCATTTGGCGGATAATTTTTAATTGCTGAAAGTCTTTTTCACCGAAATAAACGAGATCAGGTTGGATCAGATTAAACAATTTACTGACAACCGTGGTGACACCGCGGAAATGACCCGGGCGGTTGGTGCCTTCGAGCATATAAGAAAGCTCCGGCACTTCGACAAAAGTCTGGTTGTCATTTAAGTCATTGGGATACATTTCACTGGCACCGGGAGCGAAAACAAGTTCAACCTTGCGAAGGTTCAATTTTTCGCAATCTTCCTGTAAAGTTCGTGGGTAATTGACCAGATCGTCTTTTCGCTCAAATTGCATCGGATTGACGAAGATACTGACAATAACGACATCGGCTTGTGCTTTGGCGGTATCAACCAGTGCCATGTGGCCATCATGCAGATTACCCATAGTAGGAACAAAGGCTATGCGTTTGCCTGCCTGATGCCAACGGCGGATTTCACGACGCAAAAGAGGGATGGTTTCTATAATCAGCATTGCTGTACTCCTTTAATTAGCAGTCATGCTGGGAATAATTACTTGAATGAGTGTTCTTCGCTGGGATAGATACCGCTTTCTACCTGTTCGATATACAGACGGATGGCATCCCGTATATTACCTGTTTCTTTGAGGAAATCTTTGGCAAATTTAGGTGCTCTTGCAGTGATACCCAGAGCATCGTGCATAACTAAAATTTGTCCGTCAGTCAGGTTACCGGCTCCAATGCCAATGACCGGAATTTCCAGCGCTTCGGTAACACGTCTTGCCAATTCGATTGGAACGCATTCCAGTACGAGTAACTGCATACCCGCTTTTTCCAATGCAATGGCATCATTAAGTAATTTCTGGGCAGAATCTTCACTACGTCCCTGAACTTTATAACCACCAAGTACATTGACCGATTGTGGTGTCAGCCCCAAGTGTCCACAGACTGGAACGGCACGCTCGGTCAGCATCTTAACGGTATCACACAGCCAGTCTCCACCCTCAATTTTGACCATATTGGCTCCTGCCCGCATTAATACTGCTGCATTGTCAAAACTTTGTTCTGGGGTGGCATAACTCATGAAGGGCATATCTGCGATAAGAAAAGCGTGAGAGACACCAGTGCGAACGCTTCGGGTGTGGTAAGAGATATCTTCAACGGTGACAGGCAAGGTAGAGTCAAATCCTTGTACAGTCATACCGAGTGAATCACCAATGAGCATGACATTAATGCCCTGTTCGGCGAAAAGCTGGGCGAAACTGGCATCGTAAGCGGTGATAGTCGCAAACTTGTGTTTTTCTTTTTTTAGCTGGCGCAGGTCAGCCAGAGTTGTTGGTTTCATTATATTCTCCTGAGTTGTTATCCCCTGAATAGTTATCCCCATTATTTTTCAAGTTGTTGCTTTGTTGTTGGTTGTGCTGCTATTCGAAATTTATTGGGTATCCAACCAAAAAGTCAGGTCATTTTCTGGAACTTGCTTTAATCGTTCTGCCAATATTTCTCCATCGGGGAATACAAGGTCTGGAGCAATTTCTGCGAGTGGATAAAGCATAAATTCGCGCTGTTTTAAACCATAATGGGGAATAATCAGGCGTTCAGTGTTGATTATATGGTCACCAAACAACATGATATCCAGATCGAGAGTTCTTGGTCCCCAACGCTCATCTTTGCGAACCCGGCCCTGTGCCAGTTCGATTGCCTGCATGTGATCAAGCAATGTTTCTGCTGGCAATTGAGTATCCAGTGCGACGGCAAGGTTGAGGAAATCTGGTTGATCCTGTGGTCCCATTGGTTTGGTTCGATAATAAGATGATCGGGCAACAAAAGTAGTGTCAGGGATCATTGCCAGAGCAGCAAGAGCGTTATCGACTTGCTGCAAAGGAGAGGACAGATTGCTGCCAATAGCGATATAAACACGCGTCATATTAGCTATTGTTCCTATTCTGGCGAATGCGTCCAACACGGCGGGGACGTGTTTTGCGGCGAATGAGTTCACTGCCCAGCGCTGAGATCATTGAGCGTTGTTGGGGAGGCGTTGACTGTTGAAATTCTGCCCACCAATGTACCAGTTCTTTCAGTTCATAGCGCGGCTCAATGCTGGCACGCAATTCCAGTAAATCATATGCAGCACGGAATTTTGGATGTTCCATTAGTTTATTTGCCCGCTTTCCTTGACGACGCGGCAGGCGAAGCTGGAGTAACCAAATATCGCGCATGGTTGTGGTATAGCGTTTTGGAATAGCAATCGAGCGACACTGTTCATCAAGTATGTCATTCATTGCTAGCGCAAAAGCATCATAATACTGTAAGCCGCCTTCCTGTGACAGTTTCTCTGCATGCTCAATCAACGGATACCACAGCATGGCTGCGAATAAGAAAGCGGGATTAACTCGTTGATCGTTCTGGATGCGGTGGTCAGTATTTTTCAGCACCTGCACCAGCAATTTTTCCATTGGTGAATGACCACCGTGGCTGAAACCACGTTGAATCAAAGGAAACAATGGTTGGAACAAATGATATTCACAAAGCAGTTTATAGGTGCTGTAGCCTTGCCCTGACTGTAATAACTTAAGAGACTCTTCGAACAGGCGCGCTGATGGAATATCGCTCAACAGGAACGCAAGGCGAGAGATCGGTTCAGCAGTCGCCGGCTCGATAGTCATGTTCAGCTTGCTGGCGAAACGGACGGCACGCAGCATACGGACAGGATCTTCCCGATACCGTGTTTCAGGATCACCAATAAGGCGAATGATGCCTGCTTCCATATCTGCTATCCCGCCGACATAATCCCGCAGGGCGAAATCTTCAATGCCATAGTAGAGACTATTGATCGTAAAATCGCGACGAACGGCATCCTCTTCGACTGAACCGAAGATATTATCGCGTAGTAACATGCCGCTCTGTGCTTTATGTGATTGATTCCGGTCGTTGCTTTCAACTTGATCGTGAGGCCCGCGGAAGGTGGCTACTTCAATCACATCAGGCCCAAACATGATATGGGCAAGTCGAAAGCGCCGTCCGACAAGGCGGCAGTTACGGAATAGCTTACGAACTTGCTCTGGCGTAGCATTGGTCGCTATATCGAAATCTTTGGGCTTTTTATGCAGCAGTAAGTCACGAACCCCGCCACCGACCAGATAAGCTTGAAAACCTGATTTATTCAGGCGATACAGAACCTTCAGTGCATTATCACTGATATCCTTGCGTGAGATTGGATGCTGCTCCCGCGGGATCACAGTGATCGGGGAGTCCGAAGGCTTTGCCTTTACGGATTTTTTCTTCATTTTGTCTTTATAGGCATGTGATGAAGATGAATTATTTTCTCTGCGGCGTTTGCGCGGAGAACTGCTCTCTGTTTGAGCAGAACGGTCAGATACGGTGACTGGCCTTTCACTGACTACCTGTGTGTTGCTTTTTACCCCGTTATCACGGATCAACAGATTACGGCAGAAAGTTGCTACTCGGTTAAAAATGGTACACCTCGATAGTGACTAATCAATTAAAACAAAAAACAGCCGCCAATCATAACTTACTGGACATTTTTTGAGAATGCTTACAATGCCAATAGAAACACTTTATTTAAATTAGCGATTGGTTATGTTTTTAGGCGGAACCACATTTATATTCCAACCAACGATAGCCTGCTGTAGCAATTGATATGTGGTGAGGTCTTGCCAGCCCGCGATAATGGGTTGATTTAAAAATGATAGCGCATCAATAAGCAATGGCCTTGGATCACCCAAAGGAATCGGTTGGGCATGATTTTGCTTAGAGAGTTTAATTCCCTCTTTATTAAGTACGAGAGGCAAATGTACATAATCTGGCGTTTTAAAATTCAAATGCTGATACAGAGAAAGCTGGCGGACTGTTGGTTCAATTAAATCGGCTCCCCTGACAATTTCAGTGATGCCCTGATAGTTATCATCAATAACAACGACAAGATTATAGGCGAATAAACTATCTTTGCGATGAATGATGAAATCTTCTTTCGCCATCGCTGCGGGAACGGTGATGTAACCCTGTAATTTATCGCGAAAACCATATACCGGATGGTGCTGCTTCAGGCGGATTGCGGCATGGTGCTCGGATAGATGCAAATGTTGGCAGTGACCATCATAAAAACCGCCCAATTGCTGAATGCGCTGGCGGCTACAAGCACAGCAATAGCTCTTTTGCTGCTGTTTTAATTGATTAAGGATGGCACGGTAGGCTTCATGGCGTTGGGATTGATAAAGAACATCCCCATCCCAGCAGAACCCATAATGTTCAAGGGATTTCAATATCCGACAGGCTGCTCCGGAAATTTCTCTGGGAGGATCGATATCATCAATACGCATCAGCCATTTTCCGTGACAGGCACGGGCTTGCAGATAACTGCCCAAAGCTGTGACGAGGGAACCGAAATGAAGATCACCTGAAGGAGATGGGGCGAATCGCCCAACATATAACGAAGAATGTTCAGATTGAGTCATATCAGGATCATTATAGGGAGCATACGGCGCCATTGGGCGCCGTATTTAGCCCTATTGGTTAGCCAGCCATTTGCTTTTCGCGAATTTCGGCTAACGTTTTACAGTCAATACATAAATCGGCTGTTGGGCGAGCTTCTAAACGGCGGATGCCGATTTCAACCCCACAGGATTCACAATAGCCGAAGTCGTCTTCTTCAACTTTTTTCAGCGTTTTCTCGATCTTTTTGATCAATTTACGCTCACGATCCCGATTACGTAATTCAAGACTGAACTCTTCTTCTTGCGCTGCACGGTCAACTGGATCAGGGAAGTTCGCTGCCTCATCTTGCATATGAGATACAGTACGGTCTACTTCATCCCTGAGTTGATTGCGCCATGCTTCCAGAATCAGCTTGAAATGCTCTAACTGGGCATCGTTCATGTATTCTTCGCCTGGCTTTTCCTGGTAAGGTTCTACCCCAGCGATGGCGAGAATGCTCAAGGACGAGGTTTTGCGTTTTTGCCCTTCTTGCATAATGCTTCTCCTTACACACGCACTATCAAACGGCCCCCCCAACAGCAGGGGGGAAAAAAATAGGCCGCTATAAATAACAGATGACTGCGAGGTTGGCAATTGTTCCTGCCATTAGTTTTGCAATGGTGTGAAGACAGACATGTTTACTGCTTAAATATATTGCAAAACCACTCTCGCCAGTATGATCTGTTTACAAATTATCCTATTGATAAAAAAGGTAATTTGTCACTTATAACCATCCTGTTTTCTGTCATATTGGCCTTATAACAAATTATTTCGACTCCAGAATTACACGCTTGTTCCAAAAGAAAAGCATAATCATGGTCAATATGTTTTGCTACCGTAACCTGACTGACTCCAGAGTGTAAAACGACAAATAACAGGACAGCACGCTGACCTTGTTGTGCTATCAATGATAGCTCACGTAAATGTTTTTGCCCTCGAATTGTTACGGTATCGGGGAAAAAACCATAATTCCCCTCTAATAATGTCACTGACTTTACTTCAATATAACAATTAACTCTTTGTTTTGACTGTAACAATAAATCTATGCGGCTTTTCTCTTTTCCATAGCCCACTTCACGATTGATGTGCTCATAACCGGATAATTCCGAAATTACATTATTTTCAATGGCCTGATAGGCCAACTCATTGGCTCTGAGCGTATTGACACAGATCCAGTGTCCAGTTTGAGTCTGAGTCAGCTCCCAGCTATTCGGATATTTGCGTTTGGGATTGTCCGATGTGGAATACCACACGGTATCTCCCGGTGTAGCACAGCCTGTCATTGCGCCAGTATTGGCACAATGTATAGTGAGCGTTTCTCCTTCTGGCGTAAGGACATCCGCAAGAAAGCGTTTATAACGGCGAATTAAAATAGCGGACTTTAGAGCGGGTGAAAATTCCATAAACCTTCCTTCATAACCAGTGGCCGACATTATAAAGAGTCGATAACTTCAATGAGCTGAAATTCAATGAAATGAAATCAAATGTGCCAATGCTACAATGGCACTTATTGAAAGTTAATCCATTATGGTGATTCTTTGTTATTACCAACTTATAACTCATTACCCGTTTATGATGTAGTGGAATCAGTTATTGATGAATTGCAAACGTCGAAACAGGTGCTGTTACATGCGCCAACAGGAGCCGGAAAATCGACAGGATTGCCACTGGCGATTTTAAATCAGGCACAATTGCCCGGTCGTATTATTATGTTGGAACCACGGCGCATTGCCGCACGCAGTGTCGCTGAACGCCTTGCTGAACAACTGAATGAACCTGTTGGGATGACTGTGGGTTATCGGATGCGTTCAGACACTAAAGTCAGTGCTTCTACACGGCTTGAAGTTGTGACGGAGGGGATTTTAACGCGAATGCTTCAGCAAGATCCCGAATTGAGTGATGTCTCTCTCGTGATCCTTGATGAATTTCATGAACGCAGTTTACAGGCCGATCTGGCACTGGCGTTGTTGCTGGATGTGCAGGAAGGATTGCGCGACGATCTGCGTATCTTAGTGATGTCAGCGACATTGGATAATCAGCGTCTTTCTTCTTTATTGCCGGACGCACCAGTGATTGTGTCAGAAGGACGCAGTTACCCGGTCGAGAGATCATATCATCCGATTTCTGCCCATCAGTCTTTTGAGCAATCTGTTGCGTCGGTGGTATTACGTTTATTGCAGCAAGAGGCGGGTTCATTGTTGCTGTTTTTGCCTGGTGTTGGGGAGATTCAGCGTGTTTTTTCACACTTGGAAGGTAAGATCAATGACGATACGTTATTGTGTCCGCTATACGGCGCGCTATCGTTATCAGACCAACACAAGGCAATAGCTCCGGCTCCAGCGGGAATGCGTAAAGTTGTGCTGGCAACCAACATTGCTGAAACCAGTTTAACGATTGAAGGCATTCGTCTGGTGGTCGATAGCGGTCTTGAGCGTACCAGCCGATTTGAACCAAAACATGGCCTGACTCGTTTGATTACCCAGAGAATCAGCCAGGCATCAATGGTTCAGCGGGCAGGGCGGGCCGGCCGATTAGAGTCTGGTATCTGCTGGCATTTATTTAGTCAGGAGCAGGCGGAAAGAGCTACAGAATACAGCGAGCCGGAGATCCTGCATTCAGATCTGAGCAGTCTGTTGCTTTCTTTATTGCAATGGGGATGCCGTGACAGTTCTCAGCTTCATTGGCTGGATAATCCGCCGCAACCGGCTTTGGCCGTTGCGCAATCCTTGCTGCTAAAATTGGGGGCATTGGATGAGAAACAACAATTGACTGCCCGTGGTCGGCAAATGGCGGAATCCGGCAGTGAGCCGCGTTTGGCGGCTATTCTGTCTGCTGGTAAAGAGTATGCGGATAAAGAACAGAACAGCGCAGTGCTGGCAACCGCAGCAAAATTGGTTGCTATTTTGGAAGAACCGCCGCGTCACGGGCAACCTGATCTTATTTATTGGATGACATCAAACCAGCGTCACTGGCGGCAACGGGCTAACCAACTGATCAGAAATGTTGCGGACAAAGATGAAAAGCCGCGCTTTGATGGTTGTGATGAAAATATTAACCTCAGGCTGGTACCTGAATTATTGGTGCAGGGATTTCCAGATCGGATAGCCAAAAACCGTGATAATCTTGGGCGTTTTCAGTTAGCCAATGGATTGGGGATCGCACTGGAACGTGAAGAACTCCTTTCGGGAGAGGCTTGGTTGATTGCTCCTTTATTACAGCAGGGCAGTAAAAGCCCCGATGCCCGAGTTTTACTTGCCTGTTCATTAAATATCGAACAGATTGTACGGCAATCGCCGTCTCTGTTTACTGAACATACAGCCGTCGAGTGGGATGATAGTAAAGGTTCGCTGCGTGCATGGCGGCGTTTGCAGTGCGGACGTTTAATCGTCAGAGCACAGCCTTTGGCAAAACCGTCGGAAGCAGAATTACATGATGCTTTGCTGAATTGGATTCGGCAGGAAGGTGTGTCGGCATTGAATTGGTCATCAGAAGCATTACAGTTGCGCACACGCTTACAAAGGGCAACAGAATGGCTGCCAGAAGTAGAATGGCCTGCGGTTGATGACACCGCTTTGCTGAATTCCCTCGAACAGTGGCTGCTTCCTGCTCTGGGAGGCGTTATTGACTTGAAAGGATTACGTCAGATTGAATTATCAACTTGTCTGATGGGGTTACTTGACTGGCAGCAACGGCAAATGCTGGATAATGAATTGCCTACTAATTACACTGTGCCAACTGGAAGCAGGATCACTATCCAGTATTTTAGTGATAAGCCGCCTGTTTTGTCCGTCAGGATGCAGGAAATGTATGGGGAGCAGCAAAATCCAGTATTGGCGAAAGGACGAATTCTGGTTGTCATTGAGTTGTTGTCCCCTGCCCATCGGCCATTGCAGATAACACAAGATCTTGCTGCATTTTGGCGGGGAGCCTACCGTGAAGTGCAAAAAGAGATGAAAGGGCGCTATCCTAAACACTTATGGCCAGATGATCCTGCCAATACTGCGCCAACAAGGCGCGTGAAAAAATATATGTAATCGAATTTTTATTCATACAACTGCCTTAAATAAATATGTGGAGAATTCGGTATGTCTGATGATGATCGTCAGCCAATCGGACGCAAGGGTAAAAAATCAGGACTTCGTCGTGGGCGAACATCAAAAAAGCGCAATCGGCGGGATAACTATGATGATTATGAAAATGATGATTTTGACGACGATGAGGATGAAGTCATGACGAAAAAAGGGAGGAATACCCGCCCACCGAAGAGCCGGCCTTCCAAGAATCGGGGAAACTGGATTTTGTGGTTTCTGCTAAAAGTTTTTATTGTGCTGGCGGTAATTATTGTTATTTATGGCTTCTATCTGGATAACAAAATTCGCCAGCGCATTGATGGTAAAGTCTGGGATTTACCCGCAGCAGTATATGGTCGGATGGTCAATCTTGAACCGGGTATGAATTACAGCAGGGACGAAATGATTCATTTGCTGGAAGGTATGCAGTACCGGAAAGTAACAAAAGCGACCCGTGCCGGTGAGTTTGTTGTCACGGGAAACAGCATTGAAATGTTGCGTCGGCCATTTGATTTCCCTGATGGTAAAGAGGGACAGATTCAGGCTCGGTTATCCTTTGATAATAACCATCTTACCAGTATTGAAAATATGGAAAACCAGCGTCAGTTTGGTTTTTTCCGCCTTGATCCAAAATTAATTACAATGATGCAATCGCCGAACGGTGAACAACGTCTGTTTGTCCCGCGTTCAGGCTTTCCCGATTTACTGGTTCAGACTTTATTGGAAACAGAAGATCGTTATTTTTATGAACACGATGGAGTCAGACCACTTTCCATCGCTCGCGCTATATTGGCTAACCTGACAGCGGGACGTGCGGTACAGGGGGGGAGTACTCTGACGCAGCAATTGGTAAAAAACCTGTTCCTTTCCAATGAGCGAACTCTGACTCGAAAAGCGAATGAAGCGCTTATGGCTTTACTGATGGATGCACGTTATAACAAGGATCGCATTCTTGAATTGTACTTGAACGAAATCTATTTGGGGCAAAGCGGTGATGAACAGATCCGTGGTTTCCCTTTAGCGAGTCAGTACTATTTCGGGCGCCCGATTGATGAACTAGGTTTGGATCAGCTGGCATTGCTGGTGGGTATGGTGAAAGGAGCATCGGTATATAATCCGTGGCGCAATCCGAAAAGAGCACTGGAACGCCGCAATATTGTTCTGAAAATACTCCAGAATCGAAATATTATCGATCAGGAATTGTATGATCTTTTGAGTGCCCGCCCACTCGGGGTAAAACCGAAAAATGAGGGGCTTACACCACAACCTGCTTTTATGCAGTTAGTTCGTCAGGAATTGCAGGAAAAGTTAGGTGATAAAATTAATGATTTATCAGGTGTAAAAATTTTTACTACCTTAGACCCTGTTTCACAGGATGCGGCAGAAAAATCGGTGGAAGAAGGTGTCGCCGCTCTGCGAAAAACGCGAAAGATCAAAGACCTTGAAGGTGCGATGGTTGTTGTGGATCGCTTCAGCGGCGAAGTTCGCGCGATGGTTGGTGGTTCCCAACCCCAATATGCAGGATTTAACCGGGCGTTGGATGCCCGCCGCTTGATTGGTTCTTTAGCTAAGCCTGCGACTTATCTGGCAGCATTGAGCCAGCCAGATAAATATCGCCTGAATACCTGGCTGGCGGATGAACCCATTTCTGTCCCTCTGACGGGGGGGAAATCCTGGGAACCAAGGAACTTTAGCCGTACCTTCAGCGGACGGGTGATGTTGGTTGATGCGTTGGCACGTTCGATAAATATCTCAACAGTGAATCTGGGGCTGGATGTTGGATTGGATCGCATTACCAGCACCTTAATTTCACTGGGTATTCCGGCGAAAGAGATCCAGCAGGTTCCTGCCATGTTGCTGGGCGCGATTAACCTGACGCCAATGGAAATGGCGCAAGAGTTCCAGACCATTGGCAGTGGCGGTAATCGGGCTAAACTCTCTGCACTGCGTTCTATCATTACTGAAGACGGTACCGTGGTTTACCAGAGCTATCCACAGGCTGAGCGAGCTGTGCCGCCACAGGCTGCTTATCTGACACTATATGGTATGCAGCAAGTCGTGGCTCGGGGTACAGGCCGTTCACTGACCGGAAAATACGGCAAATATAATTTGGCGGGGAAAACCGGTACTACCAATGATCTTCGTGACAGTTGGTTTACGGGAATTGATGGCAAAGAAGTCACAATTGTCTGGACAGGGCGCGATAACAATGGCCCAACCAATTTGACGGGCGCGACGGGGGCGATGACGATTTACCGCCGTTACTTGGAAAATGAAACGCCACTGATGCTGAACAACCGTCCACCGGAAGGTATTGTGGATATGTCGGTCAATGAAGATGGAAGTTTCAACTGCGCTGGTAATGGCATCAGGATATTGCCGGTTTGGACAGACAATCCAGAGGGCTTATGCCAGCAGTCGGTGCAACAGCCGATAGAGGAGAATGGAGAAGAAGCTCCGGGTTGGTTGCGGGAAATGTTTAGTCAGTAATCATTGAATCCGTAAGAAAATAAGTTCCCCTCCTAATTTTTGGTGGGGAACTTATACCTTCGGTCATGCAGTAGACAATTTCGAAAGTAGTCAGCAAGGACATTAATCGTCTGCCAGATAAAATGCTTTGCTTTTCTGGTCATAGAAATAACATTTCAGTCTTCCATGCCATTTAAATTTTGCCATAGTTCTGGGGCAAGCTGTCTGACGTGTGGCATAGACAACATGGTCATATGGTTACCGGATGCCAGCATTGTATCTAACTGAGAGGCATAATTTTCCCACTGGCTCACACTGTCTTGAATTTCATCTATGTTTTTCTCTTTTGCGTTGATGAAATGAACACAGCCATCATATTGGGCACGAGGTGTATAACATGTATTCAGATTGGCTTGCATAACCTGAACAACCCCCTCTAGCAATGAAACGGGAGAGTTGGTCGTGAATAACCGAGCATGTACCAGAGCTTGGTGCAGACAGAGAATCTGTTCATTATGAGTTAACCCTTCTAAATCCTGCTTCGTAAGCGGCAGTGGTTGGCTTATCATCATGTTGTAGAGTTTAATTAACTTTATCAATGTTTCAATACGATTGTATGACCTGAAATGGCAGTTTTGTGGAGCAGGTGCATTGGTATCGAGAAGAATCAAATTAGCGACCTGTTCCCCTTGAGCCTGTAGTTGTAACGCGATTTCAAAGGCAATCCAGCCCCCAAAAGAGTGGCCTAATAGGTGATAAGGGCCTGTTGGCTGTGTTTGTCGGATCTTCTTAATGTAATCATTGGCAGCCCCTTCAATGCTGGTATAAGGCGGCAGTTCGGGAGTAGTCAGTCCGCGCGCCTGTAAGGCATAGACGGGCAGGGATGACGGGAATGATAGCGCTAGCTCAAGGAAGCAGGAAGCGCTGGCGCCGGCACCAGGAAGACAGAACAGCGGTGAATATATTTGAGTATCATTTTTATCACCTTGGATGATCACGAGGGGATCGTAAGTGAGAGCCGGCAACAGAATTCCGGTGATCGAATCAGCTATTTGATTGCGCAAAGGAAATTGCATGATCGTGTAATGTGTACCCCC
Organism: Xenorhabdus sp. XBWT; assembly: GCF_059072735.1. Classification (NCBI taxonomy): domain Bacteria; kingdom Pseudomonadati; phylum Pseudomonadota; class Gammaproteobacteria; order Enterobacterales; family Morganellaceae; genus Xenorhabdus; species Xenorhabdus sp. XBWT. Next base: position 3,354,571 of record NZ_CM180990.1, on the reverse strand, counting down.
GATAGGATGAATGACCGATGTATTACTCACAATACCCTTCCAACCTCGCCATTTATCTCCATTAACCGTGCTGTCAGTTGTATAGAGATGAATGGGCAACGGTGATGCTGATGGAACATAAGCTGTTTTAAGCTGCATTAGCAGCTCGGTTGTGTATACACGTAGGAAGAAATCTTCTCGTGTAATACCAGCAGGTAGCCATTTTCGTTCAACGCACAGTTCAAAAAATTGTTCGATATCCTCGAGATGGCGAAGTTCCTCTGATTCTAATGCATCGGTCGGTGCCATAAGTTTGTGCAGGAACTCTGCCATTATATGAATGCGTTTTTGGGTTTTATCCATTGTGTCATCAAGGGCTGTTTTTTGCTGGGCGGGATTGACTGCATCGATTATGCCGATAAATGCCACGTCTTCCTTGCTGTTGATTAACTGTTGAGCGATTTCATAGGCGATGACGCCTCCCATTGACCATCCTGCGAGGTGATAAGGGCCATGGGGCTGAACACGGCGAATAGCTTGAATATGGCAGCTAGCCAGCGCTTCAATAGATGTTGGCGGATTGGAAAGTGTGTGGAGACCAAGCGCCTGCAAGGCGTAAACAGGAAGTTCAGGAGGAAGCAAAGTTGCCAAAGGTGAATAGACCAGCGGATCACCGGATGACTCGTGTACGAAAAATAGTGGCAGTAAATTCCCTTTAGGGCTTAATGGCACAGGATTAGCATCAAAAATGTCGCTTGGCGAGGATGTCCGCTCACCCACGGCTAAGGCTGGTTCAATCAGTGTTGAATAAGTTAACAATGTTGCCAATGGAGTTTCCATATTTTGCTCCTGCATACGAGTCAGTAGTTGATAGGCGATGAGACATTTTTGATCCTCTTCGTCTGTACGAATCAGCACCATAGCTTCACGCATATCGGGGCAGAGGGTGAGGCAAGACTCAATCTCCCCCAATGCATTCAAAGGAAAAGAGTTATCGTTATCAATCGTTGGGGAAATTTTCAGAGGATGGTTATTGTTGTTATTGGGTAACATACTCATTTCTCCTGTGTAATAGTTTAAACCCAGTCCGATATTCGGTTTGGAAAGACGAGAATTATTAACTTTGATTAACTTTAACTTGTGTGATGCGTAAAAAATGAACTTTCAATGAATTGCAAAAGTAATAAACGCCAATAAAATAGTGTGCAAAATAGACAACGCTAAATTAATTTAATTATTTTTACATGTCGAATAAGTATTAAGTGTTAAATAGTCTTAGTGAACGTGGATTTTATAATAAATAAAATATATTCATATGATTGTTAACAATTTTTTTATGGGTAGATTTCTTTTATTCTTTTTGGTTATAATGAGTTTGTTGATGATTGGTTGTAATTAATTTTCTATTTACATTTTCAATTTTGGACTATAGATATTTTGTAAGGTGTTTTTCTTTGAAGTAATTGTTATTGTCTTTCTAAAAGTCTATTTAAATAGACTTTTAGAAAGACAATAATGTTTCATACCAGATGCAACATTTCTTCATGGTTTTCAACTTTTTTCTCCCAACGAATCTGTACAAGTAGTTGGAATCGGTACATCCCGCTATACATCTTTTTCACAACCGAGCGATAAACTTTGAATTGTATATTCATCTATTATCTCTTCTTTTTTGCACGACTGAATGTTCGGTTCACAGCGATGACTGAACACAAAGAAAATGGAACCATTTATTGCTTGCTATATGCCTGTCTTTTCAGAAACAGCCCATTACAGACTGACAATTCCTTTTGGGATAGGTTCTTAGTCGATCGTACAGAATAATGTCAAAATAATTAATCAGACAGACGAAAAATTATTTGGTTAAGTAAATTTAGATTGAATCACTCGATTCATTCATTGATTTTTTTATTTAAAATGTTATCAAATTCACATAATTATAAATATTAGGGTTTATTTTTGTTATTATTTTTAGCAAAATTTATAGTCTTTTAAATAAATTGTCATAATAGTTATACACTCAATTTATGAAGATTCTTACTCATCTCGATGCGGGGAGTAAGGAAGTCATCTACAATTTTGGAAGACTATTTAATGCTTTTACATATAATAGTTGCATGTATTGCAAAGGAAAAAACAATTTTATGAAAATTAAAACTCTTGTTGCAGTAGCAGTTTCTGCTGTAATTCTGACGGGTTGTAAGAATATTGATCAGGGAATGCTGGCTAAATCTGGAATGCAATTATTCCAGGCTGCGACGCTGAGTGATTCAGATGTCAAACAGTTAACTAACCAAACATGTAAAGAAATGGATGCACAGAATAAAATTGCACCAGCATCCAGCCAGTATACTAAACGTCTGAACAAAATTGCCAAAGCATTAGGTAACGAAGTTGGCGGTACACCGGTTAACTATAAAGTTTATCTGACTAAGGATGTGAACGCTTGGGCAATGGCTAACGGTTGTGTGCGTGTATACAGCGGCCTGATGGACATGATGAATGACAACGAAGTCGAAGGCGTTCTGGGTCATGAAATGGGTCACGTTGCACTGGGCCACTCTCGTAAAGCAATGCAGGTTGCTTATGCAGCAGTTGCAGCACGTACCGCAGCTGCATCAGCCGGTGGTGTGGCAGGGCAGCTGAGCAACTCTCAATTTGCCGCCATGGGTCAAAAACTGATCAACTCGCAGTTCTCACAGCATCAGGAAAGTCAGGCTGATGACTTCTCTTATGATCTGATGAAAAAACGCGGTGTCAAAACTGAAGGTTTAGCAACCGGCTTCGAGAAACTGGCTAAACTGGGCAGTGGTAAAAGCAGCATGTTTGATTCACACCCACCTTCACAGGAACGTGCTAAACACATTCGTGAGCGTATCGTAGCAGACAAGAAATAAAATGTTTGATTACTCAGTCCGGTTAGTGATCTGTTTGGATTTGGCAATTGATCAGATCGCAAAAATCGGACTGAGTTCTCTTTAGGTGCTCTATTGTCCTGAAATCTTATTCAGATTTTAACTATATGAACAATAGGATAATTTACTTCAATTTAGCAAAGCAGCGTGCTGCCGCGTCAATGGTACTCTGGATATCTTCATCGGAATGAGCGATGGACATAAAGCCTGCTTCAAACGCGGAAGGAGCCAGATAAACCCCCTCATCCAGCATTAGGTGGAAGAACTGCTTAAAGCGTTCAACATCACATTTCATGACATCCTGGTAGCAGGTGACACTCTCCGCATCGGTAAAGAAAATACCGAACATGCCACCAACGTGATTAACAACCAGTGGAATGCCGGCTTCTGATGCTGTGTTTTTAAATCCAGAAGCCAATTTTCCGGTCAGTTCGCTCAAACGCTGATGAACGCCCGCTTGAGCAACTTCTTTCAGGCAAGCCAGACCCGCAGCCATTGCGATTGGGTTACCAGAAAGGGTTCCTGCCTGATAAACAGGGCCGGTTGGTGCCAGCTTTTCCATGATCGCCAGACGACCACCAAAAGCACCGACAGGCATCCCGCCACCAATGATTTTACCAAGAGAAGTGAGATCCGGCTTAACATCGTAATATTCTTGTGCCCCGCCCAGAGCGACACGGAAGCCTGTCATGACTTCATCAATAATCAGCAGGGCACCGAACTCATCACACAGCTTACGCAGACCCGGCAGAAATTCCGGCATTGGTGGAATACAATTCATGTTACCTGCGACAGGTTCTACGATGATACACGCAATTTCTTCTGGATATTTTTCGAAGGCTTCGCGGACGGAATTCAGGTCATTGTAGACACAAGTCAGGGTATGCTTAGCAAAATCAGCAGGAACGCCCGGAGAGTTAGGCTGACCAATAGTCAGGGCGCCAGATCCTGCTTTTACCAGCAGACAATCAGCGTGACCATGGTAACAACCTTCAAATTTAATGATTTTATCACGTTGGGTATAACCGCGAGCCAGACGGATGGCACTCATGGTGGCTTCTGTACCTGAGTTCACCATGCGAACCATATCCATGGAAGGTACAAGTTCTGTTACCCGTTTTGCCATTTCTACTTCGGCAGCGGTTGGCGCGCCAAAACTTAATCCATGTTCAGCGGCTTCAATGACAGCATTGCGGATAGCCGGATGGTTATGTCCGAGCACCATCGGTCCCCATGAACCGACATAATCGATATAAGCGTTGTTATCGACATCATAAAGGTAGGCACCATCGGCACGCTCAATAAAGACAGGCGTACCGCCAACACCATTAAAAGCACGTACAGGTGAATTGACACCGCCGGGGATCACATGTTTTGCCTGAGAGTAAAGTGTTTCGGACTGGCTCATTAATTAAAGCTCCTGAAAGATAACGGTACAGATAGGGGTATGCCATTCTAAAGCACCCTAATGGGGAAGCCAAATAATGAGAAGGATTTACCTTGTTGCATTCGTGTGGCAAAACTTGAACGAATGAGTCAGGTATTGGATAATTGCCGACAATTGATCAGAAAGTGTAAAATGAACTTTCGAGAATTTTTACCGGAAAACCGGACTGGAGCAAAAATATGAGCGATGATGCTGGATTGCCTTTGCAGTTTACTGATGCTGCAGCCAATAAAGTCAAAGTACTGGTTGCCGATGAAGATAACCCGAATCTGCGCCTGCGGGTCTATATTACAGGTGGGGGCTGTAGTGGTTTCCAGTATGGTTTCACTTTCGATGACCAAATTAACGAAGGTGATATGACAATTCAGAAACAAGGGGTTGAACTGGTGATTGACCCGATGAGCCTGCAATACCTGGTAGGCGGTTGTGTGGATTATACGGAAGGGCTGGAAGGTTCTCGTTTTATCGTCACTAATCCAAATGCAAAAACAACTTGTGGCTGTGGCTCCTCTTTCAGTGTCTAATTGAAATTGTTTTCCATTGCAATAAATAGCCTCCTTTACAGGCGGCTATTTTGCAAAGTATTTTCAGTATCTTGATACCTATTCTTTTTTTCGATCCATAATTCGAAATTTGTCGTGTATATCTACGACGAAAGCAATTGTGGTTGGTGGGATTTTTTAAGAATACTGACCACTAAACCGGACATAATGAAAAACGCCCCTAGTGTGCCCATCCATCCTAATGTTTCCCCAATGAATACAAATGCGAACAGGGTTGAAAACAGCGGCTCGCTGGTTTCCGTAATCTGTACGCTACTCGCTTCTCCTTTCTCTACTGCTTTGGTTGTAAAGTAAAATCCGCCAATTGATGGCAAAAATACCAGCCCCAAAATCATCAGCAGAGCAATACCCGAAGGAATTTGCAATCCTTCATATATTGCAGGAATAGCAAGGAAGACAGTACCGAAACCAAACAGCCAGAGCAGTACTGATATCCCGCTGCCGATGTTCATCAGTTTTGAGAGAAAAATGAAGAGGGCGTATCCCAATCCACCCAACAGGGCCAGCACAATGCCGAGATAACTACTGGAAGTTTGTTCCGCGAAATTAAACAGGCAGTAAACACCGATGATGATGAACACAAATGATAAACATTTATTGAGTCCAATTTTTTCACCTAAAAACAGAGATGAAAGAATGAGTGTAATACCACCGGCCGCATAGACCAGAAAAGAGACTAATGGAACGGGTGCTTCTTTAAACGCCCAGGTTTCGAAAAAATACAGGCAAAAAATGCCAAAGAAGGCGAGGATGGCAAATTGCAGGCTCTTATGGCGTAAAGCAAAAAATGTACGTCGTTCAGAGGGCTTAATTAAGCAGTATACCAGCAGGATCAGGAAGGCAATAAAACATTTCCAGAATGCGACCTGATGGTGGCTGATCCCTGAATTCAGGCCGAAATGAGTCAGCACGCCGATAGTGCCATTAAGCGCAGCGGCAGTGAGAGCATAAAATTCAGCCCTCTGGTAAAAAGCGTTATTCATATTTTTGAGTCCATCCAAATAAGAAGCAGGACAACCGAATATTGTCCTATTTTGCTTGATTGTTGGAATAACTTAACTGCTTACAAAGTTGCTCTGTGGCTAGAATAACCCTTGGCCCTGCACGGCTAAACCAGTCATCATTGAGTGCGATGATTTTGATATTCATTTGTGGTTGCCAGAAATCTGCGATCCGTTGTTTATGCTCTTCCGTACCGCCCATTACTATTACTTCCGGTTTGCGGGTAAGTACTTGCTCACGATTAACCTGTGGCCACGGAACAGGGCTGTCAGCAAAAATATTTTTGCCACCGCATGTGGAGACAATCTCACTTTGAATAGTGTGATCAGATGACGTAAAAATAGGATTCATGCCAAACTGTAAAAATACCCGTTTAGGGGACTGGTTGGCATAATCCTGTTTTAATTGATTGAACGCCTGACGAATATCTGAAGCGGATTTCTTGGCTATATCGGGACTTGGGCTATAGTCAGCAAGACGCTCCAGCTCTGCCGCGACATCTTCTACTTTTTTCACATCAGAATAAAAAATCGGAATACCCAAAGCGGCCAGTTGTTCCAGCGGACGCTGGGGATTGCCACCACGCCATGCCAGAATCAGGTCAGGTTTCAGTGCGATAATCCGTTCTACATTAATGCCTTGCCAATCCGCGACTTGTTCCAGGTTTTTGGCTGCTTCGGGATAATCGGAGTAAGCACTGACTGCAATAAGCTGATCGCCCAGCCCTGCCGCGTAAGCAAGCTCTGTTGTTGATGGCGCAAGGCTGATAACGCGGGAAGCGGCGGCATAAAGTGGAGCACTGAAACCATATAAAAAGCTATATAAAAAACCATATAGAAGAAATGAAAAGGCCAGCCAAATAGATCGGTGAGGGGCAATGTTCAAAAATGATTTCATTATTCATGCTCCACTTTAAATGATGATTTACTGCTTGCTGAGTTCGGACAGCATGGCGTTGACCATCCGTGTGGATTCACGGGCGGCGATAGCCAAAAACTCATCAAAGCTGATATGGGATTCTTGATCGGCAACATCAGAGATGGCACGGACGACAACAAACGGGACTTTATATTGGTGGCAAACATGACCAATCGCTGCTGCCTCCATTTCAACCGCAGCGACTTTCGGGAAAGTTGCTCGAATACGTGCCAGTGGTTCTGAGCCATTGATAAAGGCATCACCGCTGCAAACCAGACCACGAATGGCATTCAGCTCAAGGGATTGGATACACTTTTCTGCCAGAGTGATTAATTGTTTATCAGCAATAAAAGCGGGTGGACATTGTGCCATCTGTCCTGATTCATAACCAAAAGCGGTAAGATCAGCATCGTGGTAGCGGACTTCTTCGGAAATTACGATATCCCCCACTTTCAACTTAGGGTCAAGGCCGCCTGCTGAACCTGTGTTGATCACGATATCTGGCTGGCAATGTTCAATCAACAAAGTGGTTCCAAGTGCCGCTGAGACTTTACCGATACCGGATTTCAGTAAGGCGATATCAACGCCATTCAGTTTGCCGGTATAGATTTCACAACCGCCTCGTGACAATATTTGCAGACCTTCAATCTGGTCACGCAATAGAGTCACTTCTTGTTCCATTGCACCTATTACGCCTACTTTCATTGTGTCATACTCGCTTATTAATGGGCTGATTTGAGTCGGGAAGTGTATCATTGAATAGTGATTTACCGGAGATTCCTATTCTAAATAATCGTTTCATTCGGCATGGGGGGATTAATGTCTAAGATTGATTTCAAACAGAAGCTGAATTACCAGCGTAAGTTCAGCAACGCTTCTATCCACCCTGATGATGAGGAACATGTAACTCGCCAATTTGAAAGTGATCGGGGGCGGATTATCAACTCAGCCGCTATTCGGCGATTGCAGCAGAAAACGCAGGTATTTCCACTTGAGCGTAATGCTGCCGTGCGTAGTCGGTTGACGCATTCTCTCGAAGTTCAGCAAATAGGACGTTATATCTCAAAAACGATTATTTCGGAGCTGACAAAACAAAATTTGCTGAAAAAATATGGGTTGAGTGAGCGGTTACTTGCCTTTGAAAGTCTGATAGAAATGGCCTGCCTGATGCACGATATTGGTAATCCCCCATTCGGCCATTTTGGTGAAGCGGCGATTAAAGATTGGTTTTCCCGCCGATTAGACCCTGATTATTCACTCAAAATGAAAGATCGGCAGGATGGTTGTAACGTCGCGGCATTGCTCCTGAGCGGTGACGAGAAAAAAGACTTATTCCGTCGGCAATTGCGCAAAGACTTATGCCAGTTTGAAGGCAATGCTCAGGCTATCCGTCTGGCGCATAATCTGCTCCGGATGAATCTCACTTATGCCCAAATAGGCTGTATCCTGAAATATACCGGCCCGGCATACAGTCTGGAAAGGAACCCTCTTGAATTCAGTTACCTCATGAAGAAACCGGGTTATTACTGGTCGGAAGATAGTTTTATTCGTGAGCTGAGAAAAGAGCTGCAAATGGGGGATTTTTGCCGCTTTCCCCTGACATACATTATGGAAGCCGCAGATGATATCTCCTATTGCATTGCGGATTTAGATGATGCTGTTGAAAAGGGCATCTTTAACGTTGATCAATTACTGGAATACCTGAAAAAAGAGTGGGATGAACAGGGGGGACACAGGAAAGGTGACTTATTCGAAGCCACGGTAATGCAAGCCCACAAAAAAACAACCAATAACGAAGCTCGTCGCAATATTCACGAACAGTTTTTTATGTACCTGCGGGTATTTATCACGGGGAAACTGGTTCCTTATACTGCCAGATTGTTTATTGAAAATTTACCCGAAATTTATGCAGGTACATTTAACCACGCCTTGTTGGAAGGGAAGGGAGATGAACACCGTTTGTTGAAAACCTTGAAAAATGTTACGCGTAAACGGGTTTTCAATCATCCTGAAGTGGAAGAGCTGGAATTGCAGGGTTACCGGATTATTAACGGATTACTGGATGTATATAGCCCTTTGCTGGAGCTGTCCCGGCAAGACTTTATCGAACTGAATCAGAATAATTTCCACAAAAAATATTTTATTGAAACGCGCTTGTTGCACAAACTTTCTGCGAAGCATCGTCTGGCTTATAGCGAATCGGTAGAAGGAATTGTTGCCACTGATGAAACTGAAAAAGATATACTCGAATTTTATTATCGGGCGCGTCTGATTCAAGATTATATCAGTGGTATGACAGACCATTATGCCTACGAAGAATACCGCAAGTTTATGGTAACTAAATAAGGGGTTTGGTGGCTCTGAATATATCAGGGGCTGCGGCAATTACGTGATTAATTTCATCCATAAACTCCAGCAATTCCGGCTCAAGATCGGCCAAAGCAATATCTTGTTGAAGTTGCTTTTCGACGAATTCGCAAATCGCTTTTAGTTTTGGGACACCGTTATAGCAACAGCTACCGTGTAATTGATGAACGCAGTGCTGAAAGTGTTTGCGAGGCAATTCGCCATCGTTAGATAAAGCCCGTTCAATCATGCTTTTCATCTCAGGCAAAGATTGTACCAGTATTTCCAGCATCTCTCGTGCCAATGATTCCTTGCCGGCGGCTTGTTGTAACGCTATACCCCAATCAATGACGGGTGGCTTTTTCTGCTGGCTGTGTTGATTCAGCAAGGCTTTCAGACGGTTTTCATCCAACGGCTTAGAAAGGCAGTCAATAAACGGCGCATTTTTTGCCTCACTACAAGCAAAGGCGGTGACGGCGATAATCGGTGTTTCTCTATGCTGAGGCAATTGATGGATCTGTTCAGAAGCTTGAATACCGTCCATATCAGCCATTTGAATATCCATCAAAATCAGATCCAGAGCGTGTTTTTTTGCTGTTTCCAACGCTTCCATGCCACTGCTGCACAGTAGGGTATTCTCAACTTGCTCATTTAATAGAGTGCCAATCAATTTTAAGTTTGCGGGATTGTCATCCACAGCCATTACAGTTATCGGTAAACGCGTTACTATTGAAGGAACGGGCACAAGCTTCGGTAGTGATCCGAATAAGCATTCTTCTTTTTCCAACCAGATATCAAAATAGAACACTGTGCCTTTGGCAATTTCACTGGTGAAATCAATCTCACCCTTCATCTCATTGACGAGTTTCTTGGTAATGCTCAGGCCTAGTCCCGTTCCTCCATAATGGCGGGTAATACTGGCATCTGCCTGATTGAAGGCTTGGAACAAAATCGGACGGTATTCCGGTTTTATGCCGATACCTGTGTCCGCTATGGAAAAATCAATCTGTACAAGGTGGTGCTGTTGCTGGCGTAATTTGATATTCAGTGCTACGTAGCCTTTATCGGTAAATTTAATCGCATTGCCAATAAGATTTGTGAGTATTTGTTGTAGGCGAATGGGATCGCCAATCATCAGATTAGGCAGTTTTTCATCAATATGATGATTCAATAGCAAATTTTTCACACTGGCAGCGGGAGTAAGTAATTCAATAACTTCATTGACGGTATCGCGCAGCAGAAAAGGGACTTGATCCAGCACCAATTTATTGGATTCCAGCCGTGAGAAATCCAAAATGTCATTGATGATTTTCAGCAGGTTGTTTGCTGAACGATCAATAACATACAGATATTCCATCTGTCGGGAGGTTATGGGGGTCTTTAACATTTGGCGGGTAAAGCCAATGACACCGTTGAGTGGTGTGCGCAATTCATGGGACATATTGGCCAAAAATTCGGTTTTGATCCTGACGGCCTCTTGTGCCCGCTTTTTGGCGATGGTCAGTTCCACATTCTGGATTTCCAACTGTTCCATTGTGATTTGCAGATCAGAAGTAGCTTGATCAATATGGAGCTGCATCTCGTTTTTATACTTCGAAAGCGATTCAGCCACGGTATTGATACCATTTTGAAGCGCGGCCAATTCTCCCGGCATAGCACCTGTCACACGGCTGTTCAACTGCCCTTGTCGAATGCGATCCACGGCTTTGACCATGCAGTTCAGGGGTTGGGTTACTTTGCGCACCAGAACATGAGCAAACAGGGCTGTTCCTCCCAGACACAGAATCAACAGGATAATGGCGGTGGCAATCTCTTTGTATTGCTGAAGCTGGGCGACGCGTAAATCCAAATCAATCGCGATATAACCGATGGGCTGAGTATTGCTGGAGGGATTGTCCTGCTGATTAGAAGGCTGTATTTCTGAGATAATCGGCATCTTCAGGATGATGCTATTGCCATACTCTGTCTTGGATAATGTCGTTGGGATCAGTTCATCGGGTGTGAGTCTCAGGTAATTGACATTATATTTGTTATTCGAAATATCAAATAATTTATGGTGTTCATCGAAAATCGCAATTGCCCTGACAATTTCAGAGTTACGGCGGTGCAGGCTGTTTATCAATGACTTGACGCGCCTGTGATTGTCCAGATTAATGCCAACTTCGCTGGCGATAGATAGGGGTTCAATAATGCTGATCCCACTTCGGACTATCAGGATCTTCAACTCGTAATAGCGGTATGAGATAAATGATATACTCACAAGCGTTCCGACCAGTAAAACAGGAACCAATATCAGGCTCATCATACGGGTGCGTAGGCTATATTTGGTCATAGGCGTCCATTGTGGGAAAATCATAACTCAATTTTTCAACGTCAGTCAGAATCATGGTGCAATTTTACTCCCCAAATCGTCGTTCCGTAAACCGAGGCATTATCTCCGTTGCCGCAGATAACCTTGATGCTCAAGGGCAAGGCATTGCCCATCATCAGGGAAAAACTATTTTTATTTCAGGGTTATTGCCGGGTGAGCAGGCTCAGATCCAACTGACAGAGGAAAAACGCCAGTTTGCCAAAGCTAAAGTAGTGAAACGGATATCAGACAGCCCGTATCGTGTGGCACCTCACTGCCCGCATTTTAAAGTGTGTGGCGGATGCCAGCAGCAACATATTGCCACAGAACTGCAAGCCAGTACCAAGGCCAGTGTGTTGGAACACCTTATCCGGCGGGAGACGGGTATTAATATCAGTGCACATCCCATCATCCACAGCCCTGAATATGGTTATCGGCGCCGTGCCCGGCTCGGCCTGCAATATAACGTCAAACAACGCACTTTATTGATGGGATTTCGCCAAAATCAGACCAATGATTTAGTGAATATTAACCACTGCCCTGTCATGCGCCCTGAATTGGAACAATTATTGCTGCCTTTATCTCAATGCCTGAATAGCCTGAACGCAGTTAAGCGGTTGGGACACGTTGAGTTGGTGCTGGCGGATAACGGCCCATTAATTGTATTGCGTCATCTTGATCCCCTAAAGTACGAAGATAAGGACGCCCTGCGCACTTTTTCGGTGCAGAATAATGTAAAAGTCTATTTGGCAGGTGATGAAAAGCAGCTTGAACCATTGATAGCAGAGCAGGCTGAGCCGTGGTATCAGGTCGATGGACTGAAATTGGTGTTCAGCCCGCGGGACTTTATTCAGGTTAATGATGAAGTTAATCAACAAATGGTAGCGCAGGCATTGGCGTGGCTGGATTTGCAGCCAACGGACAGAGTATTGGATCTGTTTTGTGGTATGGGGAACTTTACCCTGCCAATGGCTACTAAAGTACAGGCTGTGGTTGGTGTAGAAGGTGTTGCTGCTCTGGTTTCGAGTGGGCAATATAATGCTCAGCTTAATGAACTTAACAATGTCGATTTTTTTCATGAAAATCTGGAGTCAGATATTCACCAGCAGCCTTGGGCAGCGCTGGGATTCAATAAAGTGTTGTTAGACCCAGCCCGCGCAGGTGCCGCTGGCGTCATGTCACATATTGTAAAACTGGCTCCCGAAAAAGTGGTTTACGTTTCCTGTAACCCCACAACACTGGCGCGGGACAGCAAGGTTATGTTGGAGGCGGGTTATCAGCTTGTCAGTGTGCGGATGCTGGATATGTTTCCGCACACCGGTCATTTGGAGTCCATGGCGCTATTTATTAATTATTAGTTTTATTAGTCATTAGTCGCGTTAGTCTTAGTTGAGTTAGTTGTGAGCTAATTGTCAGTCGTGAGCCAAGGGCTATCGAGTAGGGAGAAATTATGGTTGCGGTAAGAAGTGCGCATCTCACACCGGCAGGTGAATTTGCTGTCGATAAGTGGATCGCAAGTTTAAATATTACTAACCCACAATCCAGTGAAAAATTGGCTGAAACATGGCATTACTGTCACGAAAAAGTCCAAAATCACCCCGATGCGGAATTGCTGTTGTGGCGCGGTGTGGAAATGGTGGAAATTTTGTCCACATTGAGTATGGACAATGACAGTATGCGCGCCGCGCTACTTTTTCCCATCCTTAATTCTAAGCTGATCGATAGCGAAACAGTGACGGAGACTTTTGGTAAGTCCATTACGAATCTGGTCAATGGTGTACTGGAAATGGACGCCATTCGTCAGCTAAAAGCGACACATACTGACTCTACTTGTTCAGCACAGGTCGATAATGTTCGCCGGATGCTGTTGGCAATGGTAGAAGATTTTCGCTGTGTCATTATCAAGCTGGCAGAACGCATTGCCCATTTGCGGGAGGTAAAGGATGCCAGTGAAGATGAGAGAGTACTGGCGGCTAAAGAGTGTTCCAATATCTATGCACCTCTCGCCAATCGTCTGGGGATTGGGCAGTTGAAATGGGAGCTGGAAGATTTTTGTTTCCGTTATTTGCATCCTGATGAATATAAAAAAATTGCCAAACTGCTGCATGAACGCCGGATTGATCGCGAACAATATATCGAGAAATTCATTACAACTCTGCGTAAGTACATGCTGAAAGAGGGAGTCCGCGGTGAGATATATGGCCGTCCCAAGCATATTTACAGCATCTGGAGAAAAATGCAGAAGAAATCCCTCTCTTTTGATGAGCTGTTTGATGTACGTGCTGTTCGGATTGTTGTCGAACGTTTGCAAGATTGCTACGCGGCTTTGGGGATAGTACATACTCACTACCGTCATTTGCCGGATGAATTTGACGATTACGTTGCTAACCCGAAACCGAATGGTTATCAGTCCATTCATACTGTCGTCTTGGGGCCAAATGGAAAAACCCTTGAAATCCAAATCCGAACCCGTCAGATGCATGACGATTCTGAACTTGGGGTAGCTGCCCATTGGAAATACAAAGAAGGCGCTGCGATTGGCGGTGGCAAATCTGGCAGTTATGAAAGCCGCATTGCGTGGTTGCGTAAACTGATCGCATGGCAGGAAGAAATGGCGGATACCGGCGAGATGCTGGATGAAGTGCGCAGTCAGGTATTTGATGATCGCGTTTATGTCTTTACGCCAAAAGGTGATGTGATTGACCTGCCAATCGGCTCTACGCCGTTGGATTTTGCCTACCATATCCACAGTGATGTCGGGCATCGTTGTATCGGGGCGAAAATCGGGGGACGCATTGTACCGTTCAGTTATCAGCTCCAGATGGGCGATCAGATAGAAATCATCACCCAGAAACAGCCTAACCCAAGCCGTGATTGGCTTAATCCTAACCTTGGCTATGTCACTACCAGCCGTGGTCGGGCGAAAATCCATAACTGGTTCCGTAAGCAGGATCGCGATAAGAATATTATTGCCGGTAGGCAAATGCTGGACAATGAGCTGGCGCATTTAGGGATCACGGTTAAGGAAGCTGAGAAAGAACTGATTGCCCGTTATAACGTCCATTCGTTGGAAGAAGTGCTGGCAGGCATTGGTGTTGGTGACATCCGTATCCACCAGTTGATGAATTTTCTGCAAAGTAAATTCAATAAAATCACGGCGGAAGAAGAGGATCGCGAAGCGCTTCGCAATCTGGAAAACAAATCCTATACACCGCACAATACAACCAGAGACAATGGCCGTATTGTCGTAGAAGGGGTGGGTAACTTAATGCATCACATTGCCCGTTGCTGCCAGCCTATCCCCGGTGATGAGATCATCGGGTTTATCACCCGTGGGCGCGGGATTTCCATCCATCGTTCTGATTGTGACCAACTGACAGAATTGGAAGCCAGTTCACCAGAGCGGATTGTTGATGCGGTATGGGGAGAAAGTTACTCCAGTGGCTATTCCCTTGTGGTTCGGGTGCTTGCCAATGATCGCAGCGGATTATTGCGTGATATCACAACTATCCTTGCCAATGAAAAAGTCAATGTATTGGGTGTCAGCAGCCGTAGTGATGTTAAGCAGCAGCTTGCCACCATTGATATGAACATTGAAATTTATAACTTACAAGTACTCGGGCGGGTATTGGCGAAACTTAATCAATTGCCTGATGTGATTGAAGCCAGACGTTTACACGGTAATTGATGATATGGACAACATGAAAACAGAAACTATAGAACGACTTAAGGGGATTATGGCGCAATTGCGCCATCCCCAGAATGGCTGCCCTTGGGACAAAGCGCAAACTTCTGCGACGATTGCCCCTTATACGCTGGAAGAAACGTATGAAGTGCTTGATGCGATTGAGCGCAATGACAGTAATGCCCTAAAAGAAGAGTTGGGGGATTTGCTGTTCCATATTGTATTTTATGCTCAGATGGCTCAAGAACAGCAACAGTTTGATTTCGATGATCTCTGCGAGGCAGTATGTGACAAACTGGAGCGCCGCCATCCCCATATTTTCCATCAACAAACGGGGATCAGCAGCGAAGAAGCGATAGGAAGCTGGGAACAGCGCAAAACCGCAGAAAGGTCGGAGAAAAATCAGCATTCGGTGCTGGATGATATTCCCGCCAGTCTGCCGGCGTTAATGAAAGCCTATAAAATTCAGAAACGCTGTGCTTCGGTCGGTTTTGATTGGGATACCCTTGGCCCGGTACTGGGCAAAGTCTATGAAGAAATTGATGAAGTCATGGATGAAGCGAAACAGGTCGTGGTTGATGAATCCCGACTGGAAGAAGAGCTGGGAGATTTGCTGTTTTCAGTGGTCAATTTATCCCGTCATTTGGGGCATAAGCCGGAAATGGCACTACAAAAAGCCTGCCATAAATTTGAAAATCGTTTCCGCAACGTCGAAAAACTGATCCTAGACAAAGGATTGTCACTGGAAACAGCGACACTGGATGAGATGGAAGAAATGTGGCAACGAGTCAAAAAGCAGCAGTCATAAGGCAGCGATAACGGCAAATAACGAGTGAAAAGCGAAAAGGATGTCGAATGAATAGCTGAATAACCTGAGTCGGGTGAAAAAATTTCATACTAATAACTTGCTGAATTTAAATAGAAAGTAGTGCATTCGTTTTGTGGTGTTACTCATTTCGGGGCACTTTAGCCTGTTCAGATGGTTTGTAGCGCATTTAAGGTTAGGGTATACTGCTTTCCCGTCCTGTTATATTCATCATCCTTTTAAACCTAAACTTTCAGGTTCAGCATGAAAACTAATTATATTTTTGTGACCGGCGGGGTCGTATCCTCTCTGGGTAAAGGCATTGCCGCAGCCTCTTTGGCGGCTATACTCGAAGCCCGTGGACTCAATGTCACCATTATGAAACTGGACCCGTACATCAACGTTGATCCGGGTACAATGAGTCCAACCCAACACGGGGAAGTTTTCGTAACCGAAGATGGCGCTGAAACTGATCTCGATTTAGGTCATTACGAACGTTTCATCCGAACCAAAATGACACGCCGCAATAACTTCACGACTGGCCGTGTCTATTCCGAAGTTCTGCGCAAAGAACGCCGCGGCGATTATCTGGGTGCAACCATCCAGGTTATCCCTCACATTACCAATGAAATCAAAGACCGCATCATCCGTGGCGCAGAAGGTCATGACGTTGTGCTGGTGGAAATCGGCGGTACTGTTGGTGATATCGAATCTCTGCCATTCCTTGAAGCTATTCGCCAGATGGCAGTGGAAGTAGGCCGCGAAAATACCCTATTCATGCATCTGACTCTGGTGCCTTACATGGCGGCAGCGGGTGAAGTGAAAACTAAGCCGACCCAGCATTCCGTTAAGGAATTGCTGTCCATTGGTATTCAGCCAGACGTGCTGATCTGCCGTTCAGACCGCGTTATCCCTGCCAATGAGCGTGCAAAAATTGCGCTTTTCTGTAACGTCCCGGAGAAAGCGGTTATCTCTTTAAAAGATGTTGATTCCATTTATAAAATCCCAGCCCTCTTGAAATCTCAGGGCTTAGATGATTATATTTGTAAACGATTCAGCCTCGAACGCCCGGAAGCTGATCTGTCCGAATGGGAACAGGTCATTTATGAGGAAGCCAATCCATCGGGCGAAGTAACCATTGGGATGGTAGGTAAATACGTTGAATTGCCAGATGCTTATAAATCAGTGATTGAAGCACTGAAACATGGCGGGCTGAAAAACCGCCTGACCGTCAACATCAAGTTGATCGATTCACAGGATGTTGAAACTCGTGGTGTTGATATTCTGAAAGGCTTGGATGCGATTCTGGTACCAGGCGGATTCGGTGGTCGTGGTATCGAAGGCAAGATCATGACTGCACGTTATGCCCGTGAAAACAAGGTTCCATATTTGGGAATTTGTCTGGGAATGCAGGTTGCCCTGATTGAGTTTTCTCGCAATGTTGCGGGATTGGCAGGCGCTAACTCGACTGAATTCGAGCCTGAATGTAAGTTACCTGTTGTTGGTCTGATCACCGAATGGCGTGATGAGAACGGCAATCTAGAATTACGTAGTGAAGAGGGCGATCTCGGTGGGACGATGCGTGTTGGTGGTCAGTTGTGCCATCTGACTGAAGGTAGTCTGGTACGTAAACTTTATGGTCAGGATGACATCATTGAACGTCACCGTCATCGCTATGAAGTGAACAATTTGTTGTTGAAACGTATTGAAGATGCAGGCTTGCGTGTGGCTGGCCGTTCAATTGACAACAAACTGGTAGAAATTATTGAGAACCCAGCGCACCCGTGGTTTGTAGCGTGCCAGTTCCACCCAGAATTCACTTCAACGCCTCGCGATGGCCATCCGTTATTTGCTGGTTTTGTTGAAGCCGCAGGCAAATATCAGAAAGGCCTGTTGAAATAAGATATGGGGCAATTGGTTGGTTTTAAATCGAATGCTGTAGGTTAATGGCTTTTTGGTTTCAATCTGTTGCCCGGAATTTAACTTGTGACTTGAGGAAAACCTAATGTCCAAAATCGTTAAAGTGCTTGGCCGTGAAATTATCGACTCCCGTGGTAACCCAACTGTAGAAGCAGAAGTGCATCTGGAAGGTGGTTTTGTTGGTCTGGCTGCTGCGCCATCAGGTGCATCAACAGGTTCGCGCGAAGCGTTGGAACTGCGTGATGGCGATAAATCTCGCTTCATGGGTAAAGGTGTCTTGAAAGCTATCTCTGCGGTCAACGGTCCAATTGCACAGGCTCTGGTTGGTCAAGATGCGAAAGATCAGGCTAACATCGACAAGATCATGATTGAGCTGGATGGTACTGAAAATAAATCTAACTTCGGTGCTAACGCGATTTTGGCTGTTTCTCTCGCGAACGCCAAAGCAGCAGCAGCAGCGAAAGGTATGCCTCTGTACGAGCACATTGCCGAGCTGAACGGTACTCCGGGGAAATTCTCTATGCCTCTGCCAATGATGAATATCATCAACGGTGGTGAGCATGCTGACAACAATGTCGATATCCAGGAATTCATGATTCAGCCAGTTGGTGCAAGCTCTCTGAAAGAAGCTGTACGTATAGGTTCTGAAGTATTCCACAATCTGGCAAAAGTATTGAAAGCGAAAGGCATGAACACTGCGGTGGGTGATGAAGGTGGCTATGCGCCAAACCTGGAATCTAACGCAGCAGCGCTGGCAGCGATTAAAGAAGCAGTTGAGAAAGCAGGTTATGTGCTGGGTAAAGACATTACTCTGGCAATGGATTGCGCCGCTTCTGAATTCTATAACGAAGAAACAGGTAACTATGAACTGAAGGGCGAAGGCAAGACGTTCACTTCTCAGGAATTTACCCATTATCTGGAAGGTTTGACTAAAGAATACCCAATCGTTTCCATCGAAGATGGTCTGAATGAATCTGATTGGGAGGGTTTTGCTTACCAAACTAAAATACTGGGCGACAAAATCCAGTTG
Organism: Xenorhabdus sp. XBWT; assembly: GCF_059072735.1. NCBI lineage: Bacteria > Pseudomonadati > Pseudomonadota > Gammaproteobacteria > Enterobacterales > Morganellaceae > Xenorhabdus > Xenorhabdus sp. XBWT. Next base: position 3,335,611 of record NZ_CM180990.1, on the reverse strand, counting down.
GTCGGTGACGATCTGTTTGTAACCAACACCAAGATCCTGAAAGAAGGTATCGAAAAAGGCATTGCAAACTCTATCCTGATCAAATTCAACCAGATCGGTTCTCTGACTGAAACTCTGGCTGCAATCAAGATGGCAAAAAATGCTGGTTATACTGCGGTCATCTCTCACCGCTCTGGTGAAACTGAAGATGCAACTATTGCTGACTTGGCAGTAGGTACCGCAGCAGGTCAAATTAAAACAGGTTCTATGAGCCGCTCTGACCGTGTTGCTAAATATAATCAGCTGATCCGGATTGAAGAAGCTCTGGGTAACCGTGCACCTTTCAACGGTCTGAAAGAAGTAAAAGGTCAAGCATAATTGCCAGCTTAGTCCAATAAAGTTAAATATTATTTATATTTCGGCGAAAGAGGTTAAAACCCTTTCGCCTTTTTAAAGAAAGAAAATTTTATTTAAAATAGGATTTTATGCACAATTAAGATATAAAAAATTAACATAAAAGCAAAAATTAAGTTTATTTTTTGATCATCCATTCGGTAATTAGACAAATCCCGCGTAATAGATCCCAAAATCACACAACTCGTATTTTATTCCTTGTTGATACTCCTTATTATTTCACATGTAATGTAATTCTTTAACATTTATGGCAATGATTCATCAATTATCTTTTTACATTACTGAGTAATGTTTCATTGTTTTATGGAGTCTTCATGGACGCTTCTGAATCTTTAACCCCAGCGGTTGGGCCTACCCCTTTAAATAAAAGAGGTTTAATTATACTTGCGCTGGATATCATCTTGCTTGTAGTGCTGCTTAAGTTTTTGCCTTATGGAGAGAAAGCAAACGCAGGTCTGGCATTGATGGCATTTGTTGGTGTGTTATGGCTGACTGAAGCCATTCACGTCACGATTACTGCATTGTGTATTCCAATTCTGGCCGTTGGTATGGGGTTGATGGGGACCAATGACGCGCTGAAATCTTTTGCAAACCCGATTATCTTTTTGTTTTTCGGTGGTTTTGCATTAGCAACGGCGCTACATATCCAAGGTCTGGACAGATTGATTGCTAACCGCCTGCTGATGATTGCCCGTGGACGTTTGTCTGTGGCGGTAATGCTGATATTTGGTATTACAGCACTACTTTCAATGTGGATCAGTAATACTGCAACTGCTGCGATGATGCTGCCACTGGTTCTCGGTATTCTGGCAAATCTGGATGTACGCTCTGAGCGTAATACCTTTGTGTTTGTACTGTTAGGAGTGGCATATAGTGCTAGTATCGGTGGATTGGGTACATTGGTAGGTAGCCCACCCAATGCTATCGCTGCTGCACAATTGGGCATGGATTTCATCACGTGGATGAAATACGGTGTGCCAATGGTCATTATTCTGATGCCTGTTATGGTTGGGGTGATGTACATCATGTTGCGCCCAAATCTGAACCACAAATTTGATCTGGAACTGGAACAGTTGGAATGGAAAGGTAAGCGTATTATCGCCATGATCATTTTCCTGCTGACCGTTGTGTGCTGGATTTTCAGTTCATTTATCAGCGACGCACTTGGTGGTGTGAAAGAGCTGGATACAATTATTGCAGTAAGCGCGGCTATCCTGATTGGTATCACCGGTGTCTCAACGTGGTCACAGATTCAAAACAATACTGAATGGGGCGTGTTGATGCTGTTCGGTGGCGGTTTGACGTTGAGTGCTGTCTTGAAAGACTCTGGAGCCAGTGAAGTGATGGCGAATAGCATAGCGACGACTTTCGGTGCAAGCCCATGGTTTGTGATCATCGTTGCCGTTACTACGTTTATTATCATTCTGACAGAATTTTCCAGTAATACGGCGAGTGCTGCATTACTTGTACCTATTTTTGCCACGGTTGCAGAAGCATTGGGAATGCCAGTCATGGTCTTGACCATGATTATTGGTATCGGTGCATCCTGTGCATTTATGCTGCCTGTAGCGACACCGCCTAACGCGATTGTTTACGGCTCTGGTTATATCAAGCAAGTGGAAATGGTCAAAGTGGGCATGGTGCTGAACGTGGCATGTATTGCCATTATTTCTGTGGTTGCCTGGTTCTTCTGGGTTTAATCACTCAATAAGTAATGTAAATAATATCAAAGAGGTTTTAGTTGTTCTCTATATTTTAATTAATAAATTAGTGATATTGAATCGCCATCTTCACAGATGGCGATTTTTTTCAGTTATTCTTATTGTTAGCCCATTACTCTTCTTTTGTGCTGATATAGATATTTTTCACTTCAGTGTAAGCATCCAATATCATTTTGTGAGTTTCACGCCCAAGCCCTGATTTTTTATAACCCCCAAACGGAGTATGGGCGGGCAGCTCGTGATAGGTATTAATCCACATACGACCCGTTTTCACTGCCTTAGCAACACGCAGGGCGCGGTTAATATCCTGTGTCCATACAGCTCCCGCCAGACCATATTCGGAGTCATTGGCCATGTCGATGACTTCCTCTTCATCACTGAATGGCATAACACACAGCACAGGCCCGAAAATTTCTTCCTGCGCAACCCGCATATTATTGGTCACATTAGTGAGGATCGTTGGCTGGATAAAAAAGCCATCATCATATCCTTCACCTGTTATGCGCTTTCCACCAGTCAGAACGGTTGCACCTTCCTGTTTTGCAAGGTCGATGTAAGCTAAAATAGTGTTCATCTGTTCTTCACTGACTTGGCTACCCATTTCAGTTTCTAACAGCATGGGATCACCCACATTGACTGATTCGAACACTGTTTTCAGTGATTTCAGGAATTCATCGTGAATATCTTTATGCAAGAACAGGCGAGCACCGGATTCACAGGCTTGCCCTTGATTGAGCAAAATCGCGTTAGCAGCATATTTAACTGCTTTTTTCATATTGGCATCAGGGAAGACGATATTGGCAGACTTACCCCCTAATTCTAGAGTCGCAGGAATAAGTTTTTTTGCCGCTGCGGCAGCAACGTTGTATCCGACTTCTGTTGATCCGGTAAAGGCTACTTTGCTAATGCCTTCATGGTCTAGGATTGCTTGGCCGACGACTGAGCCACGTCCTGTGACGATATTGACAACGCCCGCAGGCAGAACTTCATTCAGGATACGTCCCAGTTCAAGCAGAGTGATTGGAGTTAGGCTTGCGGGATTGATGATAATAGTATTACCTGCGGCAAGAGCAGGGGCAATTTTCCAGGCTGCCATTAATAATGGGAAGTTCCATGGAATAATTTGCCCGACGACCCCAATGGGTTCTCTAATCACCAGGCTAAGAGTATCTTTATCGATAATATCGGAGGCATCAGAATGCGCTCGGATCACGCCTGCAAAATAGCGGAAATGATCAATAGAGAAAGGAATATCAAAATTACGACATAACGCTTGTGTTTTACCGCCATCCAGTGTTTCAAGAGCAATAAAGCGTTCGGCTTCAGCTTCCAGCAGATCAGCAATTTTCAGTAACAGAGATTGCCTTTCTACGGGAGAGATTTTGCTCCATTCAGGTAAGGCTTTTTGGGCAGCTTTAACGGCAAGTTCAATATCATCGGCATTACCCGCTGCATATTCTGTCAGTAATTCACCTGTTGCCGGATTATAGCTTTTCATCGTATTTTTCGAAAGGCTATCAACCCACTGACCGTTAATCAACATCTTGTAAGATTTAGCGGGTAACAGTTCTTTTGCGATATCATGTAACTTTTTCATTATATTCTCCGGGTACTTTGTTTCTTATATGCTAGGACATATATTCAAAAGTGATTATCGGATTAAGTCTTAATTTTCTAACAAAAATGAATCTAAATGTAAAAGAGGCTTATCAATAAATGAGGTTTACAAATCTTAACTTATTGTTATATCGAAATCTATTGGGAATATAAGTTAAATTAAAAATTAGAAATATATCAACCTAACAAATTAATAAATTTAATTCGTTAATAATGCAGAGGTAATTCAATAAATAAATAATAAAATTATAAATTAAACTGTTTATATAAGATAAGTTTTTATTAGGGAAGCGTATATAGTCATCTTCTGCTATGATTGTCTTATTCGTATCAGGTGGGGGTGATCATGAAAAAATTGTTGTTAACTTGTTTACTGGGTTTTGCATTAACGGGGTGTGATAATCATCCTAAGATTGACGGTTCGAACGAAATAGCGGTAAAGACATCGATTGAAAAAATCAGAGATACTTTATCAGAAGATAAAAAACTAAAATTTGATGATTCATTGAATATTACTATGATTAACAGTATTGATTTTGATGAATTATTTAAGAATGATAAGAGCGGAAATATTCATCATAGTGATATTGAAAATTTAGAACAAAAATTCTACCGATCACTTCATGGGAAATCAGCAGATCAAATTATAGCGGAAGCTGAAGAACTCAAAGTAACGAACATTGCTACTGAATGAATTAGAAAGTTATATCCAATGGATTGCAAGTTGCAGTGCAATCAATAAAGCAGCATTTTGAAATTGATTGGATATAAATAAGATGCCCTGATGCTGGAGCATCTTACTGATTTTATTATTTGGGGAGTTTTAATTTTTCTCCACATTGGCGACAAATATAGCAACTTTTTCCTCTGAGGATTTTATTGTGTTGTCTGATTGTTAGCTCATGTTGCCGACAGCGACAATAATAAGTGAATATTTGGCTGCGCACAGAATTAACAGAGAACTGATGTGTCCGATTAGCTGATACTTTAAGCACTGTTTCCATGATAAAACGCCACTCTTTCCCGTGTGGAGCTACTTGACCAAACTGATGATAAGCCAACAAATGAGCAAGTTCATGAGGGAGAACTTCATCAATGAATGCTTGCTGGTTTTCGATCAGCAAAATCGGATTCAGGCGGATTTCCCAATCTTGTAATCGGGCACAGCCCGCTATCGTGCCTCGCTGGCGGTAGGTGACGCTAGGCTCAGGAAAGGTTTCTTGAAAAAAATTGCTTGCCTGTGCCAGTTTTTGTCGTATGGTGCGCATAACGGCTTGCTGTAAGAAGAGGGGAACTCTGACAGGTTTCATCACGGCTGCATATTGTATTTTTAATTTTTTATCTTACTTTTCAGGATTTATCTCTTATCTTTCAACTTGCTGTTTTGCAACTTAAAAGAGGATGATTATATTTCAAACTTTCATAATGAGCTGATTGATAATAACAAAGCCCGCAAGGATGAAGCGGGCTTCATTGATTAGCAAAGGATTATTTCAAACCTGCTGATGAGCGTAAAATTTCAGCTTTATCTGTTGCTTCCCACGGGAACTGCTCACGACCAAAATGACCGTATGCCGCAGTATCGCGATAGATCGGATGCAGCAGATCCAGCATCTTGATCAGGCCGTAAGGACGTAGATCAAAGAACTCACGCACTAATTGAATCAGTGTTGACGTTGGAACTTTCTCAGTGCCGAATGTTTCCACCATGATAGAGGTTGGCTCTGCCACTCCGATGGCGTAAGAAACTTGGATTTCACAGCGATCAGCCAAACCTGCTGCAACGATGTTTTTGGCAACGTAACGAGCAGCATAGGCAGCAGAACGGTCAACTTTAGATGGATCTTTACCTGAGAATGCCCCACCACCATGACGGGCCATACCACCGTAGGTATCTACGATGATTTTACGCCCAGTCAGACCACAGTCACCCATCGGGCCACCAATGACGAAACGGCCTGTTGGGTTTATGAAGTATTTGGTCATCGGAGTGAGCCATTCAGTCGGCAGTACCGGCTTGATGATTTCATCCATCACGGCTTCTTGCAGTGCTTTTTGATTGATGTCTTCGGAGTGCTGGGTAGAAAGCACGACAGCATCAATACCAACAATTTTACCGTTATCATACTGGAATGTAACCTGACTTTTCGCATCAGGACGCAACCACGGCAGGGTGCCGTTTTTACGGACTTCAGCCTGACGTTCAACCAAACGGTGTGCATATGTAATAGGTGCTGGCATTAAAACATCAGTTTCGTTAGTGGCATAACCAAACATCAAGCCCTGATCACCTGCGCCTTGCTCCAGTGGATCGGCCCGGTCAACACCTTGGTTAATATCAGGTGATTGTTTACCAATCGCGCTTATAACCGCACATGAGCTGGCATCAAAGCCCATATCAGAACTGGTATAGCCTATTTCGCGGACTGTACGACGAGTAATTTCTTCAATATCAACCCATGCACTAGTAGTGATTTCGCCACCAACCATGACCATGCCAGTTTTAACATAAGTTTCACAGGCAACACGAGCCTTGGGATCTTGTTCTAAAATCGCATCAAGGACGGCATCGGAAATTTGATCGGCAATTTTATCTGGATGTCCTTCTGAAACAGACTCAGAAGTGAAAAGATGTGTAGTCATTATATTTTATACCTTAAATATAATTTTGGTTTAAGGGCGGATGTTTTACCATCTAGATGGCTATTTTAAGGCACTCTTACTAAGGTTACCAGTCTTTTTAGTTTTAAATGTCTTTCATTATGTGACATCTTAATTTTCTTTTCTGAAAATGGGGGTGAATGCAGCCAACAAAGCTGCAATTTGAAAGGTGATGGGTATAACTATCCTTATACTATCCTTGTATGTGACTGGAATCGGGAACAGAGTCAATAAAGCCGCTGCTTAAAAGATGAAGAACATAGATAAATTTCATTTTGCAATTTGATTGGATTACAGGTATAAACTGCGCGCGTAACTGAATCAGTTTATTCATTTCAGGTTACAGGCATTTGCAGGATATGAGCCTATGTCCTGCTTCTCAATTGAGAAACGGTTTGCGATAAGTAAACCATGTGGGGTGAATGGGGTTATGAACCATTATCTGCTGATTGTTAACGGCCAACAGCCACATTATGCCATTGATGTATCCACATCCTGTTCCTTTCTTTCAAATATGAAATCATTTCGATGTTACCCGTCGCATATAGATAAGCAGGCAATATCGAGTTGGCAATCATATTTTCACACAGTAAATATATTGTTTAGTTCCCTCTAAACGTTTCTATAATTTAAGAGAATGCTGTTCCCTGACATTTTTTAATGCGCAAGATACGCACGATAAAATAGTGCCTTGGGTTATTGACTACAGGTGAAGGCAAACCTCGACTCCATAAAGGAGACTGCCATGAAAGATAATATCGCACGCAAAATGCGACAGACTTACAACATCGCATACTGGGGCGGCAACTATTACTATGTCAATGATCTGGGTAATGTCAGTGTTTGTCCAAATCCTGATTTACCGGAAACCCAAGTTGAACTTGCCGATCTGGTGAAGAAAGTTCAGGAAGAAAAAGAACAATTGCGTTTACCTGCACTGTTTTGTTTTCCCCAGATCTTGCAGCACCGCCTACGTTCTATCAATGCGGCGTTTAAGCGTGCCCGTGAATCTTATGGCTATAAAGGGGATTATTTTCTGGTTTATCCAATTAAGGTTAATCAGCAGCGTCGTGTTATTGAAACACTGGCAAATGCTGATGAACCCGTTGGGTTGGAAGCAGGCTCTAAGGCAGAGCTTATGGCGGTGTTGGCTCATGCTGGCATGACAGGTACTGTAATTGTCTGTAACGGCTACAAAGATCGTGAATATATTCGTCTGGCTCTGATCGGTGAAAAACTGGGACATAAAGTGTATCTGGTTATCGAGAAAATGTCTGAAATTGAGCTAGTGTTGGAAGAAGCCAAACGACTCAACGTGATCCCACGTTTAGGGGTACGGGCGCGTCTGGCATGTCAGGGTTCAGGCAAATGGCAGGCCAGCGGTGGTGAAAAATCCAAGTTTGGTCTGGCTGCGTCACAAGTATTGCAATTGATTGAAATTCTGCGCTCTTCGGGTCGGTTGGACAGCCTGCAATTGTTACATTTCCATTTGGGTTCCCAGTTGGCAAATATCCGAGATATAGCAACAGGGGTACGTGAGTCTGCCCATTTTTATGTCGAGCTGTCTAAATTGGGTGTCAATATTCAGTGTTTTGACGTTGGTGGCGGATTGGGTGTTGATTATGAAGGTACACGCTCCCAGTCAGAATGCTCAGTTAACTATGGTTTGAATGAGTACGCAAATAACGTTATATGGGGTATTGGCGATGCTTGTGAAGAGCACGGACTTCCCCATCCAACGGTTATTACTGAATCCGGTCGTGCATTGACAGCTCATCATACGGTTCTGGTTTCCAATGTCATTGGGGTGGAACGTAACGAGTTCACCGAAACAACACCGCCGGCAAAAGATGCTCCACGTCCATTGACCAGTTTATGGAATACATGGCTGGAAATGCAGTCTGACGGTAGCCGCCGCTCACTGCGTGAATGGCTCCATGACAGCCAGTTTGATCTGCATGATGTTCATACCCAATATTCCCATGGCATACTGAATCTGTCAGAACGGGCATGGGCAGAAGAACTGTACTTAAATATCTGTCGCCACATTCAGCAGAATCTTGACCCAAGCAACCGTGCTCATCGTCCTATCATTGATGAATTGCAGGAACGTATGGCGGATAAACTCTACGTGAATTTCTCGTTGTTCCAGTCTATGCCCGATGCGTGGGGGATTGATCAGCTATTCCCTGTCCTGCCAATTGAAGGGCTGGATAAGCCGCTGGATCGTCGCGCTGTTCTGTTGGATATCACCTGTGATTCAGATGGTACTATTGATCATTATGTCGATGGAGATGGTGTGGCAACAACAATGCCAATGCCGGCTTATGATCCGGATAATCCGCCATTGATTGGCTTCTTTATGGTAGGCGCATATCAGGAAATTCTGGGCAATATGCACAATCTGTTTGGTGATACAGCAGCCATTGATGTTTACGTTTCAGAAAATGGTGAAGTGACTTATCAGCAGAGCGAAGAGGGTGATTCTGTTGCCAATATGCTCCAATATGTCAAATTGGAGCCGCAGGTATTGCTGACCCGCTTCCGTGATCAGGTGAAATCAACTGACTTGGATGAAGGTTTGCAAGCGCAATTCCTGCAAGAGTTTGAAAGTGGCCTTTATGGTTACACTTATTTAGAAGATATAGCCCTGATTAGTCATTGACCTTCATTAATAGTCATTCTGAGTCAAGATAGTTATTTGATTTAGAATGACTATTTTTTATATTGATAGGGAATATAGACGTATTGAGACTATGTTTACTGAACATCCTTGTTCATGTAGGTTTTTATGCTGTTCTATACCATCCCATCAACATGACATAGGAGTTGGTAATATTGATAACTTCCCCATTGCCCACGCTTGATGTTGTGCCTGATACCGTATGAGCATGGCTGCCAATATGAATTTTGTGCTGGTGAGCACCATTTGTACTGGTGTTAAATTTGTAATTATCCCAGTCTGAGTCACCGGAACCGTAATTATCATTGGTGCTGTCATAATGTCCATAACGACTGTTTTTTGATTCTCCCCATCCACTATCATGGTCATGATCACCGGCAATATTCGTGACTTTAGTTCCATAATCAAATGAACTGGTTGTTGCAGAGAATGTATGGCTATGAGCGGGTATTTGTGCCGCAGTCAGAGTGATAGAATCATTTCCTCCGGTTGATAAGATATTGGAACCATCTGGAGAGGCTAATCTGATCGTTTTGTTTTCACCAATATATTTCCATGTTGTACCAGAAAATAGTTTATTTGGATCTTGATTTTGGGCAAACCATAAAACAATGCCGACAGGATATATTGTGTCAATAGTGGCGGCATTTTTTGCCCGCCCTACTGTTTCTGTTAACCCAATATTTTTTACGAATTCCGTTTTATCAGGAATGTCTGCGCCATTCTGACTTTTTTCTAATCGGGTATTAACGTTGTTATTTGCATTGATAGCGTTCTGATTGGCAATATTTGCTTGATCATAAGCTGTTTTTATTGCCTTGGGGGTTGCGGCATAAATTTCATTATCGCTATCCACGGCACTACTCAGGATAACAAATCCTTTTGCTGTCAGTGTTGCATCTGGATGATTTCTGCTTTTGGCATGTTCTTCAATTGATGCTTCAATATACTTACGTGTCGGTACTATCACAAATTCATCTTCTTCTGAAGATATTATATCAGGCTTATTATTTTGAGAATTCATAATTAATCCCTCATTTTATCAACAATGCACATTGCGAGTTTGGTGAAGGAAATCGAACTGAAAATTTCCTTAGTAATATAAATGTGGTATTACTTTCTGTTTGTGAATATCAATAAAATAGATTCATCAATAATTGAGATTATGCATTAGTAAAATACATTTAATTATTTTATTAAACTGAGTGAGTTGCTTACTCCAACGTTAGGATGGCATAAAATGATGGGTTGAACATTATTAAAATCTATTTCTGACTACCGATAAAGTTTGACACAATTAATAATAATATTTGCCAACTTTCTTTCTGTTTTTTGTGATAATTATTATCCTGGTTAAGTTTGTTGTTCATTCTTCATCTTAAAATAATTGGTCATCTTCACAGATGGTTTACCTATTTATTTGCTATTTTCTTGAAATAAACTTTCTTAAAGTTCTGGTAAGAAGAAAACATGTCTAATACTATATGATTAATCTATGATAATTTGCTGAACTGAGATTCTTTGGAGACTTATCCTTGTTTGTATAAGAGTGTGTATCCATTCGTTTCTTCAGTTTCGGGTTGATTGCTAACATTTTATTTTAAATTTAAAATGCTAGCGTATTTGGAAGATTGATCTTCTAGTATAAATAAGCTTTGTGTCACTGGTTACTGCCAATCATTGAGTATTGTCAATATTGGATGTTGGTAATAAGTCAGTATGGGACTTTTGAGGATATGTCATGAGTATTAGCTCCTTAGGAAACCAAGTTGATAACTCTTTGGTTTCAAATGCTTTCGGTTTCTTACGTTTCCCATTGAATTTTCAACCTTATTCCAGTGATGCTGAATGGGTAATTACTGGAGTACCTTTCGATATGGCAACATCGGGACGCGCGGGTAGCCGCCACGGGCCAGCTGCCATTCGTCAGGTATCGACTAATCTGGCATGGGAAAGCAGCCGTTGGCCATGGAACTTTAGCTTACGTAAACGCCTGAAAGTGGTGGATTGCGGTGATCTGGTATTTAACTTCGGTGATGCCGAGGATATGAGCGATAAGTTGCAGGCACATGCTGAAAAGGTACTGGCATCGGGCAAGCGTATGCTGTCTTTTGGCGGTGATCATTTTGTCACGTTGCCATTGTTGCGTGCCCATGCGAAACATTTCGGCAAAATGGCGCTGATCCATTTTGATGCCCATACGGATACTTATCCAAATGGCAGCAAATTTGATCATGGTACGATGTTTCATCATGCACCAAATGAAGGGTTGATAGATCCTCATCATTCAGTACAAATAGGTATCCGCACTGAACACGATACTGATAATGGTTTCACTGTACTGGATGCCGGGCAGGTCAATGATCGCGGTGTTAATGACATTGTTGAGCAGATTAAAGCTGTGGTTGGTGATTTGCCGATTTACCTGACTTTCGATATTGATTGCCTTGATCCGGCATTTGCACCGGGCACAGGGACGCCAGTCATTGGGGGATTGACTTCAGATCGTGCATTGAAAATAGTACGAGCCTTACAACCGTTGAATATTGTCGGAATGGACGTAGTGGAAGTGGCTCCTGCGTATGATCAATCTGAGATCACGGCGCTGGCAGCGGCGACAATTGGATTGGAATTGCTGTATTTGCAGGCTTCTAAGAAAGATTTCTAATGCACTAATTTTGTAAATGTTTTTTTAAAGGCTCATCTAAAGGTGAGCCTTTATTTAAAAGGCCCTCTTTTTTGCAAGCGAAATCTGTTACTCCACAATATACGTCAGAACTTGCTGTTGCGGCATGAGAACGAACTGTCCGTTAAATTGCGAGCCGTTTCGATACTTATCGGATAATGTTTGCAGCAGTTTGATGCTCATCGTGTGAGTATTGCAATCAATTGATGTAATTTCAGCCGCATGAAAATCAAAAAAGCATTTTACATGGGGATAAAGTGCTTTGAACAAGCTCTCTTTGATGGAAAAGGCAAGAGTGAATGCCTGCTCGAAAGTTAATGCACAATTTTTCAATAATGCAACTTCGGCATTATTGATGATGCTGGCTGAAACACTTTCGACAGTATCTGATTTGATCTCTTGCTCAATATCCACGCCAATTATCTGATAATCATCATAAAAAGCGATGAAGGCAATGGCACAGTTAACTGAATGGGAAATAGAGCCGCAAATATTGTCAGGCCAGATTGGGGAACGATCTTTGGCATTTGTTACCTGAAAGCCAAAGTAGCCTAAGTTATTCAATAATTGCTGTGTACAGTACCGCGCCGCCAGATATTCTGCCCGTCGTTTATTAACAGCATTTTGTAATTGATCCGGGAACGTGATGTTATGTTCGTCAAATAATGTATCTTGATAGGAAGCTTGATCAAAATAGGCCAGCATAACATGAGTTTTAGGATGCTCAGGCAGTGAACCTATTTTTAGCTCTTTGAAAAAACGCATATTTTCGGCAGTGGCTTGAGTAGAGGTAAAGTTGATTGTTTTCATTATCGGTATTTTATTACTGATTGTGATTATTGGGTAGCGAGCTATTCAAAAACGATTATTGCCTGATTCTGCCATATTTTAGTTTTAGTTCACTAATGTGCTGACTCTTTTTATACTCTCAGTTGTAATCATTTTTAAAAAGAGGTTAATGTGGAAATATTAGTGACAGGTGGCATGGGGTATATTGGTAGTCATACTTGTGTTCAAATGATTGAAGCAGGAATGACACCGATTATCATTGATAACCTGTGTAATGCCAATCGTGAAGTGTTGGCTCGCATTGAGGCATTAACTGGCGTGAAGCCACTGTTTTATGAAGGGGACATTCGTGATGAATCATTCCTTGATGCGATTTTCTCCCGCCATCAAATTCAGTCAGTTATTCATTTCGCTGGTTTAAAAGCGGTCGGAGAATCTGTCGACAAACCTATCGAATATTATGACAACAATGTCAACGGTACATTGGTGTTAGTACGCAGCATGCATAAAGCGGGTGTAAAAAGTATCATTTTTAGTTCTTCTGCGACAGTATATGGCGATCCGGAAGTAGTACCCATTACCGAACAGTCGATGGTAGGTAATACCACCAACCCTTATGGCACCAGTAAATATATGGTTGAGCGCTGCTTGTCTGATCTCCATCATGCAGAAAGTGATTGGTCTGTTGTGCTGCTGCGTTATTTCAATCCGGTTGGCGCTCACCCTTCAGGCTCTCTGGGGGAAGATCCACAAGGTATTCCCAACAATCTGATGCCTTATATTGCTCAGGTTGCGGTGGGCCGCCGGGAAAAACTGTCAGTTTATGGTAATGATTATCCGACACCTGATGGGACGGGGGTACGTGATTATATCCATGTTATGGATTTAGCCGACGGGCATATTGCTGCATTGAATGCCGTTGGCAAAAAATCAGGTCTGCATATTTACAATTTGGGTACAGGGAAAGGCACAAGTGTATTAGAAATGGTGAACGCTTTCAGTCATGCTTGTGGCAAACTTATTCCTTATGAAATATGTCCCCGCCGTCCGGGAGATATTGCCGAATGTTGGTCAAGCCCAGAAAAGGCAGAGCGTGAATTGGGCTGGAAGGCAAATCGCACGGTAGTGGAAATGACCACCGATGCGTGGCGCTGGCAATCTCAGAATCCCAATGGTTATCAAGTGAAATAAAATGGTTATCAAGTGAAATAATAAGCACTTTTTAATCCTTTGATGGATATGGTGAAAATAGAAAGAATCCCATTATGCCAAAGATGCAATTCAATCCTGTTAATTTTCCACATAAAGGCAGGGATGGATTTGCATTTTTACGCATAAATACGGAAAGAAAATTTAACCAATAAATTTTTAAATCGCAGAAATATGAGTTAACAAAAAGGATGGTTTATAAAAATAAACCATCCTGATGAGCGTCCAAAAAAGCCAATATTATGATTTTGGGGTTTCTGCCTTATTTGCTGGTGTCGTTGTTAGGATCAGGTATGTTTTTTCGTGCTGTCTGGCATGCCTTCCGCTCGCTGGGTTCACGTTCTTGAATGATTTTTGCTGTTTCATCTACGGCAGGAAGAGGAAATCCCATATCATCATAAGCGCCAAAACCAATTACACGATAGCCACTCAGCGGGCTATTCATTGGGATGCGAAACTCTTTTTTTTCTCCCGGAGCCAATGACTCAAATGAATACAATATTGGTGTATCTGGTTCGCATTTCTCTTTATAGAACAACACGTTGATATACCCGCCTGCCACAGGTTGATCACCTTTGTTTTGCAGTGTACCGCCCACAAAGGATTTGCCATTGGCCCCCAATCCCATATGAAACAACAGATGCACTTCCCCTTTTGCCCATAATGCCGGTGTGAACAGGCTGCCTGCTACTAACATTGCACCATATGCATAACTACGCAATGTATGTCTACGCAATGTATTACCATACCACTTCATCTTTATGCTCCTATTATCAGTTGCTGATATTTCCTAACTGGGATAGGTATTGCAGTGGTTGGCAAAAAAATCAAGTTCTCTGACTTAGCCAGAACGGTAGTTATAGGTTGATACAAGAATCAATATCACCGTTTTTTATGACTCTTTTGAATACATCAAAATCCAGTCTGGCAATGTAATTGATTAAATAGTGGCTGCATAATGGGCCATCGGAAATATCTATATTGGTTTGGGTGTTAAACTCCTGAATGTGCGCCAGTGATGAATATCCTAATATTTCAGGGGGTAAATGAGGAATAACATCGTCTACATAGTTGAATACATCAAACTTGCTGAAATTCCTGGTAATATGCTGGGAAAACTCACTATTTCCGGGCCTTGGGCAGGCGAATAAACAGGCTGAATGATTGGGGATGCTGGAGCCAATCTCATACATGAGATAGGATGCTATAGCGGAGCCAAGACTGTGAGCTGTTATTGTAAATCGGCCATTGATTCCTACCAATTGTGTCATTGCCTTTGCCAGATTGAGATTGCTGTAATCACCGGGAAACTCAGGATCAACAGTTATCAATTTCATTGAGTCGTAAATGCTGAAAAATCCTCTGCTTACTTCTATTGTCGGAAACTTGGCCCACGGAGAAGTGTGGTCAATCAGTCCGTCATGAATATCTTCCAGCAAAATGGTGGGGTCTGTCCCGCGTATGGCAACAACATATTCATTCAGGAATTTATTTTTTTTTGCAACGTAACCGTAGCAGACATGCTTCGGTAACATCCCTTGGCGGGTCTTTACTGAGAATGAAGTATCATCGGCCGAAATATACGCTATCACTTTCCATCCGTCTTCTTTAATGCGCGGGTCGGCTGGTGGTACAGGATTATTGTAATATTGATCATTCATTTCAGCAGCATATAACACTAATGCTGCAAGATTGGCGGCTTCCCGATATGTATACATAATCGCCTCTTTTGTTTATTCTTGTTGTTAATAAATTGTTTGCATTATTTGATCTGATTGTATGTCATTTTTATGGGTTTGCTAAAATAAAGGGGACACATAGGCTGAAGAGGAAGTTATTGAGATTATGTTTTTAAATAATTGATTGAAATGACAGTGATGTGAATTTCGTCAGCCGTATTTTTCAGACACTGAATATTATCAGATGATCAGAAAAATAATCTGTAGTTCATGTTTGATCTATCAATATTGAATTAACTAATTACTTTTTATTATATGTAGTTTTTATTTGTTCTTTCAAATCAATTGCTATGCAGCGGTATTCTCTCCCAATCTGAACGTTTTATTTGTAAATTTTACCGATTCTCAAGAGGCTAATATGGCAGCATCACGTTCGGTTCTTGAACTTATAGGGAATACTCCATTACTGGAACTCACTCATCTGGATACGGGACCATGCCAGTTATTTATTAAGTTAGAGAATCAAAATCCGGGGGGATCGATTAAAGATCGTGTTGCGCTTTCAATGATTGAGCAAGCTGAAAAACAAGGAGTGTTGAAGCCGGGAGGGACTATCATTGAAGCTACGGCGGGTAATACAGGCATTGGGTTGGCACTGGTTGCTGCGATGAAAGGCTATAAACTGATTCTGGTCGTGCCCGATAAAATGAGCAGGGAGAAAATTTATCATCTGCGAGCACTGGGAACCGATGTTCGCCTGACACGCTCTGATGTGGGAAAAGGGCATCCAGAGTATTATCAGGATTACGCGCTGCGTCTGTCGAAAGAAATTAGTGGTGCGTATTATATTGACCAATTCAACAATCCTGCCAATTCCGCTGCTCATGTCATGAGTACCGGCCCAGAAATTTGGCAACAAATGGAACAGAATGTGGATGCTGTGGTCGTTGGTGTCGGCTCCGGCGGTACTCTGGGAGGGTTAAGTCAGTATTTTAAAGAAATTTCTCCCCAGACCGAATTTGTCCTCGCCGATCCTAAAGGTTCTATTCTTGCCGATTATGTTGAGCACGGTCATTATGACGAAGCGGGTAGCTGGTTTGTCGAAGGTATCGGAGAGGATTTTGTTCCACCGCTTGGCGATTTTTCCCAAATCCATCATGCCTATCGTATTAGCGATTCAGAAGCTTTTTCCAGCGCCCGTGATTTGTTACTGACCGAAGGGATTTTGGCAGGCTCCTCTTCAGGAACTCTGCTTGCTGCCGCACTGCGCTACTGCCGGGCACAGACAACACCGAAACGTGTAGTAACGCTTGCCTGTGACAGTGGCAACAAATATCTGTCGAAAATGTTCAATGATTACTGGTTATTAGAACAAGGACTGCGTTCACAGCCACAAGAAAATGATTTGAGTGATTACATCACTTATCGTTATCGGGAAGGGGCAACAGTTTCAGTTTCACCACAAGATACTTTGCAAGTCACTTATGGTCGTATGCGTTTATATGATATTTCACAGTTGCCAGTGATTGAAAATGACCAGGTTGTTGGAATTATTGATGAATGGGATCTCATGCACACTATTCAAGCTGACTCTCACAATTTCTCACTGCCTGTCACTCAAGCGATGACCAGTCAGATTCATACACTTAATAAAAAAGCACCATTGGATCAATTGATCGCAACCTTTGATGCAGGCCATGTCGCTTTGATTGTTGATGATAATAGTCAATTCCTTGGTCTTGTTACTCGTACCGATGTGCTGAACGCATGGCGTCAACAACTCAATTAATCTCTTTTCAGGAATAAATTAATGACTAAGTTTGATAGGACTAAGTTTAATAAGATTAAATTTGATACAAAAAGCGTTCACGTAGGTTATTCTCCTGACCATACGGGAGCTGTCATGCCTGCAATCTATGCCACATCCACTTATGCCCAACCTGCACCGGGGCAGCATACAGGGTATGAATATTCCCGCAGTGGAAACCCGACACGTGATGCGCTGGAAAGTGCGATTGCTGAATTAGAGAATGGGACTCGTGGTTATGCGTTTGGTTCTGGTCTTGCCGCCAGTTCAACCATTCTGGAGTTACTTGATAAAGATAGCCATATGATTGCCGTGGATGATCTCTATGGCGGAACTTACCGATTATTGGAGAAAGTGCGCTGCCGCACGGCCGGCTTGCGTGTCACTTATGTTCAGGCAGGGGATACCGCCGCTCTGGAAGCCGCGATCCAGCCTGATACTAAAATGATTTGGGTAGAAACTCCGACCAATCCGTTGTTGAAATTAGCGGATTTGGCAGCCATTGCGCAGATTGCACAGCGCCATAATATTATCAGTGTTGCGGATAATACCTTTGCATCCCCTTATATCCAGCGCCCACTTGATTTGGGTTTTGATATTGTTGTTCACTCTGCAACTAAATATCTGAATGGTCATTCCGATGTAGTCGCTGGTCTGGCTGTCGTGGGCAACAATGCTGAATTGGCAGAACAGGTCGCGTTTTTGCAAAATTCCATTGGTGGCATTCTTGATCCGTTCAGTAGCTTTCTTGTCCTGCGTGGCATTCGGACATTGGCATTGCGCATGGAACGTCATATTTCCAGCGCAGAGAAAATAGCACATTGGCTGGAGCAGCAGCCGCAAATCGAGAAAGTGTACTATCCCGGCCTGACTTCTCATCCTCAGCATGAGCTGGCAAAACGCCAGATGCGAGGCTTTGGCGGCATGATCTCTGTTGTTCTGAGAGGCGATGAAGATTATACACGCCGAGTTATTAAAGAATTACAGCTATTCACACTGGCAGAAAGTTTGGGGGGCGTGGAAAGCCTTATAGGTCAGCCGTTTAATATGACTCATGCATCCATTCCACTGGAAAGACGTCTGGCATCAGGTATTACACCTCAGTTGATCCGCATTTCTGTAGGCATTGAGAATGTTGATGATTTGATTGCTGATTTAGTTCAGGCGTTTGAAAAAGCAGATTTATAATATCCAACTGATTAAAAACCAAATAAATAACCACGAGCGTAATCAAAAACAGTGTGCCAGCCGATTTTTATCAGTTGGCATTTTTTATTATTTTATTACGGATAGATTCCCTTAAAAATAAGTTCCCTCTAATGTTTAGAATAAGTTAGGGTTTCTTTTATCTTAAAGTAAGGTGATGAAGTAAATTGATTATGATAAAGAATAAATATATTTAGGGCTATAGATAAAATATTGTATTTGTTTATTTTGTTTTTTGGGGAAAGCTATTTAAATAATTGATGATATCTTATTGAGGATCAGATATATTTGAATCAACCAGATGTATATGTCTATACACTTCGTTTTTCAAATTGCAGCTTTGTTGGCTGTGCCTACTCATCTCAGCCACGATAGTTAGACTATGTTTCTGGGGATTTGTTCCCTTATCGTCGTGCTGTATTTTGAAATTCATGGAGTATAGATGAGCAAAGGTGTCAGAAGAGGATAATAAGTTATGGCAATTCTAGATATACTCACAATCCCAGATGAAAGGCTGAGGCAAAAATGTGTTGATGTCACTGATTTTGATAGTGTTCAAACACTGATCGATGACATGTTGGAGACTATGTATAACACGGACAATGGAATTGGCTTGGCGGCACCGCAGGTTGGACGAAAAGAAGCAGTATTGATCATTGATCTCTCTCCAAACCGAGATCAGCCGATGGTTTTGGTTAATCCCAAGATTGTTGAAAAAGAGCGTCGCGTGGTGAATCAAGAGGGCTGCTTATCGATACCGGGGTATTACGCAGATGTTGAGCGTTTTGAAAAAGTGAAGGTAGAAGCATTCGACCGACACGGTAAAACGATTACGATAGAAAGCGGGGATTTTTTAGCAATTGTTATGCAGCATGAAATCGATCATTTGCATGGCATTATTTTTACTGATTATTTGTCGCCATTAAAGAGACAAATGGCACTGAAAAAAGTGAAAAAATATATAATTAGCAGAAAGAATTAGTGGATAATGGTATTGAAAAGGTGTGATGATTTCATAACGAAATTGTCACATGATTAGAAATTGTGATTTTATATATTGCTGTTATTTAAATTATTAATGATAAATATGAATAATAAAGTTTAAAATTCCATTTTGAATACAATAGTGAGTTTTAAAGTTAAAAAGTATATCTGATGGAATTTGAATAATTTGATAGTCATCATATAATCAGGGGAATTATTGTGATCTTAAAAAGTGATATTACATATTACCAACTACCTAATTTTTCCATAGATTTGAACCTGATAGATACGACTGATGCTGAAACAGGTACTTATTTGATGATATTGGATGCGGAGGGGATCAGAGACGCTGAAATTTCCTCAGTTAAAATTGGCAGCAAAATGGAATATGTCAATATTCCATCAACTGCCAGCAGTAATGAGATTGCCTGTGCCTTTTATATCAAAAACAGGGGCAATCGCAGTTATCCACTGGTTGGCACTATTTATCTTAGTTACCATCCGTCATCTGGGTTTGTTGACATTACTTCAATGAAAGTCTCTCCTGAATCTCAGTTAGACCTTGCTATAGATAGAGTTAATAGTACTAAATTTGATTTTAAACTGAAAACAAAACAGAGCAATTAGTTACCCGCATCAAAGTGAGTAAGGTGGCCACTTGGTTGGCCACCGAATAAGGCCAAACGGATTATGGGTAGTTTCCAAATAACCGGGAGTTGCACCTGACTGAGTAAGTGTTCCAGCATGGTTAGATTTATGGTTATTTCTATCAAAAAACCAGATCGTTAGGGCTGGAATTTTATACTGTGCTACAAGAAAAAATGGCGAGCCAATAATGGTGCTGTAAAATTTTTCTTCAGATAAAAGCCTCTGGGCAGTGTCATTATTGGTTGACCATATTCTCCAATTGCTTCGGTCAGTACCCGGCTGTTAGCCGCTTTGGGGCGTAATTGCAATACTTCACCATGACGGGCTGTAATGCTCTCGACTTTGCCCAATACAATAAGATCCATCAGCTCTTCCCAATCGTTTCGCAGCAACTCTTCTTCTATGGCACTTGGGTTCCAAAGCAGGGGTGAACCTACATGGCGTTCAGAAAGCGGGATACTTCTTTCTCCCTCAACAGGTATCCATAAGACGCGGGATAGTTTGCGTCTGACATGACAATTTTCCCATGTAATACCACTGTTACCCGTTAAAGGGGCGATACAGACAAAGGTTGTTTCCAATGGAGTACCTTTGCTGTCCACAGGGATCGTTTTCAATTCAATACCAATATGTTGAAAATCCTGTTCGGGCCTGCTGCCTGCATTTGCGCCTAAATAATATTCAAGTAACATACCTACCCAACCTTTATCACGCTTTAAATTAGGAGGTATAGGCAGTTTAGCGAATTCAGCCAGTTCACCCATGGATAAACCTGCCAAAGCGTGAGCCCGTTCGAGTAATTGCTGTTCGTTTTCAGGTGGTATCGGGGATGTAAAGTACATGTTATTGAGTATATTTTTTTCTGGTTAAAAAATGTCCATGAGGATTATTGTAAATCATTATTAATTTATCATTACACTAATGTTTTTGATAATAGCATGATATAAAAGATCTTTTCATTTATGTTCTCAGTATTAAAAATAAGCTTGTTATGATTGTTCACCTATTCCCAGTGATAATAAACAGGATCTTACACCATGTTATCCACAGATTTATGGGATAAGTGATAAAAAGTGAGATCACTGGTTTGATTTACAGCTCTAATGAATGGCTTTTTCTACAAAAATAGTCGATTTTTGTTTAACTAAAAGGCATATCCTGTGGATAAAATCATCATTGGTTGAAATTTACTCAGTGTGAGAAAGATTGAAATTTCTGATGAATGATATGTATTGTAAAAAGGGGCGTAAAATCTATTAACATAATGAAAAATAATAGTTATTTATTTACCCTTAAGAAGGGTGATAAAACACTCAATAAAAGTATACCCGTTTTACCCCTCACTTTTTCACATACATATCCACAGAAAAAGTGAATAAAATGGTTGTTGCCAGACAAATAATGTTTATAACTTTAGTTTTTTCTGTGAATTATCCTTCCGAAAGCCTAAACCAGGCAGATTTGAAATCAAACCACCCAAAGGCATTCATTTTCACCTCTCTCATTCTTCGTTGACGTGGGTAATGCAGAATTTCTGCCAGAGATTGAAAGGTCGTTTCGCTCTTTTTGCCTTGGTAGTGACGCCATAGCCGAATGAATGGTTGTTGTAAGCAAGTGTTCGACATAAAAGAGGAACTCTGCTGATTTTTTCATCAAATGTTGTTTTCTTATATTAAACGGATAATGAATAGGAATTAAAGTAGTTCAGAAGAGCGAACTTCTCTTCCTGACTCCCGATTTTTTGAATAATGGTATTTTGCCAGCCAGTAAGTTGTCTTACTGGCCTTTTTTAATGGGTGTATTATACAGAGAAGGGAGGCTACGTTAGCGAAGAAAAAGTGGCATGTCTTTACATTTTCTCTGCAATCAAATTTGCAATGATATCGCCCATTTCATCGGTACCAATGGTTTTGTCATTACCCGCTAAATCTGCGGTGCGATAATTCTGTTCCAAAGCCTGATTGATAGCTTGTTCAATGGTATCTGCGGCATCATTGCGCCCAAAACTATAACGCAGCAAAAGTGCCAGAGATAAAATTTGGGCTATCGGGTTAGCAATATTTTTACCCGCAATATCAGGCGCTGATCCACCTGCTGGCTCATATAAGCCGAAGCCTTTTTCATTCAGGCTGGCAGAGGGCAGCATTCCCATTGAACCCGTGATCATGGCGCATTCATCGGATAAAATATCGCCAAATATATTGGAGCATAGCAAGACATCAAACTGTGCCGGATCTTTGATCAATTGCATGGTAGCGTTATCAATATACATATGATTGATCTCAACATCGGGATAATTTTTAGCGATTTCACTGACGATTTCACGCCATAACACAGAACTTTGCAGAACATTCGCTTTATCAATTGACGTGATTTTATGGCGGCGTTTACGAGCAGATTCAAACGCAATGCGTGCGATTCGCTCTATTTCAAAACGATGGTAGATCTCAGTATCAAAAGCGCGCTCATATTTTCCTTCGCCTTCACGTCCTTTGGGTTGACCGAAGTAAATGCCGCCAGTCAATTCTCGGACGCATAAAATATCAAAGCCTTTTGCGGCGATATCCTGACGAAGCGGGCAAAATGATTCTAACCCAGTGTATAAACGCGCCGGGCGTAAGTTACTGAACAATTTAAAATGCTTGCGTAATGACAATAATGCACCACGTTCAGGTTGTTTTGAGGGCGGTAAATGCTCCCATTTCGGGCCTCCCACAGAACCAAACAGGATGGAATCAGATTTTTCACAACCATCGATAGTTTCTTGAGGTAAGGGAGTGCCATGGCGATCAATGGCGATCCCTCCTACATCATATTCACTGGTTGTAATGCGAATATTGAAGCGATGGCGGATTGCATCCAACACCTTATAGGCTTGCTTCATGACTTCGGGGCCAATGCCATCACCGGGCAAAACAGCAATATGATAGTGATTTGTATCTTGCTTGTTTGACATAACATTATTTGAAATAGATTGGCTTGAAGACATGATTATGCAGTTTCCTTAGAGTTGTCTTGAGTATCGTTAGAGTTGTTATTTTGAGTATTACACTGAGATATACGCAGCTTCTCTTTTTCTACTTGTTCTGCCTGCCAGATGCTGTTCAAGACGTGGATCATGGCTCTGGCTGAAGATTCAATGATATCTGTTTCCAGCCCCATTCCGTGGAAGCGACGCCCAAAACATTCCACGATAATATCAACTTGACCGAGGGCATCTTTCCCATGCCCCTTGCCGGATAATTGGTAGGAGATTAATTTAAACGGATAATCCGTAATGCGGCCGATGGCCTGATAAATAGCATCAACAGTACCGTTACCCGTAGAGGCTTCAGATTTGACTTTATCACCGCAGGCCAGGCGTACGGTTGCCGTAGGTACGACATTGGTTCCGGACTGGATGCTGAAATAATCCAGTCGGTAATGTTCATGTGTTTGCTGTTGTTGATTGATGAACACCAATGCTTCCAAATCGTAATCAAACACTTGTCCTTTTTTGTCTGCCAATTTTAAGAACGCTTGATACAAGGAGTCCAGATCATAATCATTTTCCAGATAGCCCATTTCTGACATGCGGTGTTTCACTGCCGCCCGTCCAGAACGTGAGGTCAGATTTAATTGAGTATCTTTCAGTCCGATGGATTCTGGTGTCATGATCTCATAAGTTTCACGATTTTTCAGAACACCATCCTGATGGATGCCAGAAGAGTGGGCAAACGCATTACTACCAACAACGGCTTTATGGGCAGGGATAGGGGTATTGCAAATTTGGCTAACCAATTGGCTGGTACGGTAGATTTCTTGATGGTTGATATTGGTATGAACTCCTAACATTTGCTGGCGTGTTTTGATCGTCATGATCACCTCTTCCAGCGAACAGTTACCGGCGCGTTCCCCCAACCCATTGATCGTGCCTTCGATCTGTCGGGCACCAGCCTGAACTGCGGTAATTGAGTTAGCTGCGGACATGCCCAAATCATCATGGCAATGAACAGAAATAATCGCTTTATCAATATTGGGTACACGCTCAAATAAGGTACGGATAATCCCGCCGAATTGATAAGGCGTGGTGTAACCCACGGTGTCGGGAATATTGACTGTGGTTGCACCTGCCTTGATTGCCTGTTCGACAATTCTGCATAAGTTGTCGATATTTGTGCGACCAGCATCTTCACAGGAAAATTCGACGTCATCGGTGTAATTACGTGCCCGTTTGATGGAGCGAACTGCCATTTCAACAACATCATCAAAAGTTCTTTTTAATTTATGTTCAACATGCAGACTGGAGGTAGCCAATACCATGTGCAGACGAAAGGCTTCGGCGACTTTCAAGGCTTCGGCGGCGACATCAATATCATTGTCAACACAACGGGATAAAGCACAGATACGGCTATTTTTAATTTCACGTGCGATTGTTTGAACGGATTGAAAATCTCCCGGAGAAGAAACAGGAAAACCAGCTTCAATAATATCGACTCCCAACCTTTCCAACGCATAAGCGATTTGAAGTTTCTCTTTTACACTCAGGCTGGCTTGTAATGCCTGTTCTCCATCACGCAATGTGGTATCGAAGATGATAACTTGCTGGCTCATGTTGTTGTGCTCCTGTCAAATAGGTTAAGCGATGATGTTTTGTTTTTTCAGGCGCCGAGCAGGTAAAAAAAACCCGCGCGGTGCGCGGGTTTTTTGCTTTCTGATGGAGGTTAACTTAACTTTGTTTTTCACCTACCAGCACACCGCGCACATTAAAGGCGATTAGTAGTAGGCTGAGTAGGCGAATTAAGTGAATCATGTAAGCTAACCTTTATAAATTTGTTAATTGACTTTTAATTATCAGTGCATTTTTTATAGATACTTTATTTTAAAAATAATGTCAAGCTATATGAGTAGAGATTTAGTGTGAATCCTGTTCGTTGTTGATTCCTAATTGGGTATATTTTGGGCTTGGTGACTATTTTTTACATTTTTAGCGATGTTTTTATCTATTTTTCATATCTATATATGGAGTAAAATCCGGCTCTGATGGATACTAAATGTAGTATCTGTTGTTTTGTACAGTCGTTTTTATGTGATTTTTATGCGATTGCCGTTTTTAATCTGATCGCTTTTAAACCTAGAGTTTAAATCAATTGATTAAATATGATTGTCTAAATGCAGATACGAGGTTCTAAGGAACAAGGATAAGATGAATGTTCACCATAGTGTGTCTAGATTAAGAAATCATAACTATATAGAATATTAATAAGTCGTATATCAATATATTGGAAAAGCGAATTTCTGATTAATACTTCAGAGCATTTTCCCAATAGATAATATTAATAGAAAGTTCTGATAAATAGTTGTAATACAGTAATTTTATTATGAATTTTTTTCTGACACTCATTTTGTCATTATTGACTGAACGTTTTGAACGTAAGTTGTTAATGTAAGATGAGTTATTTCTATTCATATATAACGCATTGATATTCATGCTTCTAAAAATATTACGAATACGTAAATAATAAAACATTGGTTATACATATTTATTTTTTTGTACAAGGATGAATCTCAATTTAATTTACAAGAATTGAGGTAATTGATCTTATTAATTGGTAGGACTGTTTTTGATGTCAAAATGTTGCGTTTTCGAACGGTCAATCTGCCATTATTTAATGAGATCACTGCTATAAGTTTAGTGGAGTGAAATAATGACTGAATACAATTTAGTAACTACAGGAAGAAAAGAATCATGCGATGTTCAACTGCGTAGTGTTGATCTTAATTTGCTTACTGTTTTTGATGCTGTAATGCAGATGCAGAATATCACGCGCGCAGCTCAGGTGTTGGGAATGTCACAGCCGGCTGTCAGTAATGCTGTGGCACGTTTGAAGACGATGTTTGATGATGAATTATTTGTCCGTTACGGTCGGGGCATTCAGCCAACTGCTAGAGCAAAACAGCTTTTCGGGCCACTCAGACAGGCACTTCAAATCGTTCATAATGAATTGCCCGGGGTAGGATTTGATCCCAATAACAGTACAAGGGTGTTTAATCTTTCTATTTGTAGCCCTCTTGATATTCGCTTGGCTGCTCAAATCGTCGGGAAAATTAAAAAACATTCTTCAAATATCGAAGTTGTCATTAGAACACAAATTAGTGATGATATAGAGAAACAATTAAAATATCAGGAAATAGAATTCGTTCTCAGTTATACCCAATTAGAACAGTCTGATTTCAATAATTATCCGTTGTTTAATGATGAATTGGTTCTGGCAGTTTCTAAACATCACCCAAGAATTGGGAAGCTAATTACTCAGCAACAATTGTTGGAAGAAAGACATGCCATTGTTGCATTGGATAATGTAGATTCATTCAGTAAACCTTACTATGAAGGTAATGAATTATTGCGTTCTGTTTCTTATCAAGGAACGGACTTAAATAGTGTATTGAATATTGTCTCTCAGACTTATTTAGTGGCTATCGTGCCAAAATGGATGGTTGAACATTATTCCGAACAGTTAAATATTTGTTCGGTTCCTTTACCTAATGGTCAAATTTCTCGTCCTTGCTATTTGATTTGGCATAGCTCAACAGATCGGGATAAAGGTCATCAGTGGATGAAATCGCTACTGAGCCATCTTGGTGAACGAGAATAAAATAAAACACGCTAGAGCCTATCCCAAGATGTTGTCGGGGTAGGGCTCTTGGCCAACATTTTCTTTGGTGGAATATATCTGTCCTCTTCCAAGTTGCGCCTTTGCCGCAATATTTATCTCTGATTATCCATACTTGTTCGGTAAATTCTGTAAATATTTTCCCCTTCTGAGGGAGAAGATATTGAAAATACGCTTTCCCCTTTTACTGGGAATGGGTAGACTGCGCAGAAATAGCTAACATCTGTAAGCTGAAAAGTAGGCGGTATGCTTGCTGAATATGCTGAACTGAAATATTTATACAGGAATATATTGTGATAACAGATTCTCTGCATTCCTATCATTTGGTTAATCGATTGCAGCAGCAAGCCAATGAATATCCGGAAAAAATTGCTTTTCAGCAATGGTCTCCATCGAAACAACTTGAAATGAGTTGGCGGGAGGTCAAACATACCACTGAAGCTATAGCAAAAGCATTATTATTTCTGGATGTGGAAGTACAGGGAAAAGTCGGTATATTTGCGAATAATTGTATGGCGTGGTCATTGAGTGATTTAGCCATCCTCAAGCTTCGGGCTGTGACAGTTCCGCTTTACTCAACCAGTACCCGAGAACAGGCAGCATTCATTCTTAATGATGCGGAAGCACGTGTACTATTTATTGGTGGGCA
The DNA here is from genome assembly GCF_059072735.1 of Xenorhabdus sp. XBWT. NCBI lineage: Bacteria > Pseudomonadati > Pseudomonadota > Gammaproteobacteria > Enterobacterales > Morganellaceae > Xenorhabdus > Xenorhabdus sp. XBWT. The sequence goes on along the minus strand of NZ_CM180990.1, from coordinate 3,308,226 downwards.
AGAGCAATATGATATCGCAGTGACACTGATAGAACTGTGTCCCAAACTCACTCATCTTATTGTTATGGATGAATCTGTGGATTTGAAAGCGTGTCCGCAGGCACAGTATTTATCTACCTTTATAGCCAATGATAATGCACAATTTCAGCCAGAGCTTGAGCGCCGTATTAAAGATCAAAACCTCAATGATCTTTTCACTTTGATCTATACCTCCGGTACAACGGGAGAGCCAAAGGGAGTGATGCTGGACTATCACAATATTGCCGCACAACTTTACCTGCATGACCAAAGATTGACATTAACCAAACAGGATGTGTCACTCTGTTTTCTGCCTTTATCTCATATCTTTGAACGTGCATGGAGTTACTATGTCATGCACACTGGTGCCCTGAATGTCTATTTGACTGATACAAATTTTGTGCGTGAGGCAATGACTGATGTGCGTCCAACGGTCATGTGCTCTGTTCCCCGTTTTTATGAAAAAGTGTACAGCGCTATCTCGGAGAAAGTCTCCCGAGCACCTTTTATAAGCAGGATGATTTTCAATTGGGCTTTGAAACGGGGAGAAAGCCGCTGGATGCGTCAACAGCAGAATAAAAAAGGGTGTCCATTCACTCGTTGTAGTTACCAATTAGCTGACAGACTGGTGTTGAACAAACTGCGTAATTTGTTGGGCGGACGAATACGTTTTCTGCCTGTGGCGGGTGCTCGCCTCGACGATGAAATTGCCCGTTTCTTTCTGTCCCTTGGACTTAACATTAAATATGGCTATGGCATGACCGAAACCTGCGCCACGGTGTCTTGCTGGGAAGAAAAATCTTATTTTTTAGGCTCAATTGGCACCCCATTACCCGGTGTTGATGTCCGTATCAGTACCGGAGGAGAAATTCAGGTACGCGGCCCTATTGTGATGAAAGGCTATTTCAATCGTCCCGAAGAGACTGTCCATACTTTTACTGAAGATGGCTGGTTGCGTACAGGCGATGCCGGCGGATTAGATGAGGACGGCAATCTGTTTATCACTGAACGTCTGAAAGATTTAATGAAGACATCAACAGGTAAATATATCGCCCCACAAATGATTGAAGGAATGTTGGGACAAGATCGCTTTATTGAGCATATTGCAGTTATTGCCGATGCCCGCCAATTTGTTTCTGCACTGATTGTCCCCAGCTATGAAACGCTGGAAGAGTACGCAAAATCTATTCATCTCCATTATCGGGATCGGCTGGAATTATTGCGTAATCATCAAATTATTGAACTGTTTGAAAAGCGTTTGAAGGAAAAACAGAAAAATATCGCTAAGTTCCATCAAGTTAAACAATTCATTCTTTTGCCAGAAGCTTTTTCTATGGAGAAAGGGGAATTAACGCCGACATTGAAATTACGTCGCAAGGTTATTTCACAACGTTATCAGCGCGAAATTGAGTCTATGTATCGGAGTTGAAGACAGATAAAAAAACCGGCTTTCCATTAAAAAAATGTTTTCAGTATGTGAATTCATGTTTGCTAAGGTTTGTATCTAACGTTATGTTAGTTGACTTAACGTTATAGGATAGCGTTAGAAACTCATATAAATAGAAATGGAATAAGTAAGGCTACTTTTAGTAATAACTTTATGAAATTCCGACAATTAACTTGCAAACAGAGCCTGGAGGCAAACTCAATGGAGATGTTGTCAGGAGCCGAAATGGTCGTCAGATCGTTAATCGATCAGGGTGTCGAACATGTGTTCGGTTATCCGGGCGGGGCGGTCTTGGATATCTACGATGCCCTGCATACGGTTGGAGGAATCGAGCATATTCTGGTTCGCCATGAACAGGGTGCTGTCCATATGGCGGATGGGTATACTCGTTCTACCGGAAAAGTCGGGGTTGTTTTGGTAACATCCGGGCCAGGAGCAACAAATGCCATCACGGGAATCGCAACGGCATACATGGATTCAATTCCCATGGTGGTTCTGTCTGGTCAGGTTGCCAGTTCCCTGATAGGCAATGATGCTTTTCAGGAATGCGATATGGTGGGAATTTCCCGCCCGATTGTAAAACACAGTTTTCTGGTGAAAAAAGCAGAAGATATCCCAAGCACAATTAAAAAAGCTTTCTATCTGGCTGCGACTGGCCGACCCGGGCCTGTTGTTATCGACTTTCCCAAAGATACCGTTAATCCTGCATTGAAATTCCCGTATGTGTACCCTGAAAAAATCAAAATGCGCTCTTACAATCCCACTGTACAGGGGCATAAAAGACAGATTAAGCGTGTATTGAAAACCTTGTTGGATGCGAAGAAACCCGTGATTTATGTGGGGGGAGGCGCCATCAATTCGGAATGTTCAGCGGAATTGATGAAGCTGGCTGAGCATTTTCATATTCCCGTCGTTAGTTCATTAATGGGATTGGGGGCATTTCCCGCAACTCATCGGCAAAATCTGGGAATGTTGGGAATGCACGGTACTTTTGAAGCGAATAAAGCCATGCACAATTCCGATGTGATTTTTGCGGTGGGAGTACGTTTCGATGATCGTACAACCAATAATCTGGACAAATATTGCCCAGAGGCCACTGTGTTACACATTGATATCGACCCGACTTCAATTTCGAAAACGGTGAGGGCGGATATCCCTATCGTCGGGGATGCCAAACAGGTACTCGGCCAAATGTTGGAGTTACTGGATTCCACAGAAGATACCCAGGATCCGGATGCTCTGAAAGACTGGTGGCTTTCCATCGATCAGTGGCGTACCCGCAAGTGTCTTGATTATGATCGCACTACTGTGAAGATCAAACCGCAAGCTGTAATTCAAACGCTTTACCGCCTAACTGACGGGAAAGCATATATCGCGTCAGATGTTGGTCAGCACCAGATGTTTGCAGCCCTGCATTATCCATTTGACAAACCGAGACAGTGGATCAATTCCGGTGGTTTGGGAACCATGGGATTTGGCCTGCCTGCCGCGCTCGGTGTGAAGTTGGCAAAACCTGATGCTACAGTGGTATGTGTGACTGGTGATGGCAGTATCCAGATGAATATTCAGGAATTGTCCACCGCTTTGCAATATGGCCTGCCTGTTTTGGTGCTGAACCTGAATAACCGTTTCTTGGGAATGGTAAAACAGTGGCAGGATATAATATATGCGGGTCGTCATTCTCAATCTTATATGGAATCTTTGCCGGATTTCGTCAAATTGGCGGAAGCTTACGGTCATATTGGCATTGCTATCCAAACTTACGACGAGTTAGAAACGAAACTAGCCGAAGCACTAACTGAAGTCACGGCAAACCAGCGTCTGGTCTTTGTGGATGTGACCGTTGATGAAACAGAGCACGTTTATCCAATGCAAATCCGTGGAGGAGCGATGGATGAAATGTGGTTAAGCAAAACAGAGAGGACCTGATCATGCGCCGGATTTTGTCTGTATTACTTGAAAACGAATCGGGAGCATTATCCCGCGTGATTGGTTTGTTTTCTCAGCGGGGTTATAATATCGAAAGTCTGACAGTCGCGCCGACTGAAGACCCAACATTGTCACGTATGACGATCCAGACCAAAGGTGATGCTAAGGTACTGGAACAAATTGAGAAGCAACTGCATAAATTGGTGGATGTGCTGCGAGTTAATGAATTAACGGCAGGGCCTCATGTTGAGCGTGAAATTATGCTGGTGAAGCTACAAGCCAGCGGATATGGTCGGGAAGAGGTTAAGCGCAGTACGGACATTTTTCGCGGGCAGATTGTTGATGTCACATCAACGCTATATACCGTCCAATTAGTTGGCACGAGTGAGAAATTGGATGCATTCCTTGATTCGGTGAGGGATGTGGCTGAAATTGTGGAAGTTGCGCGTTCAGGTATTGTTGGTGTCTCCCGTGGAGATAAAATTATGCGATGAAAAATCGTAATCTGCGGGTTAAAATACAGATATTTACTGAGCCCTACTGTAAAGTAGGGCTTTTTCATCATATTACTGAGGGGTTAATGTGAAACTGGATGAGATCGCCCGCTTAGCAGGTGTTTCACGTACTACGGCCAGTTATGTTATAAATGGCAAAGCCAAGCAGTATCGGGTCAGTGATAAAACAGTAGAAAAAGTGATGGTGGTGGTCAGAGAGCACAATTATCATCCTAATGCTGTAGCAGCTGGTCTTAGGGCAGGGCGCACCCGTTCAATTGGTTTAGTCATACCCGATTTGGAAAATACGAGTTACACTCGGATTGCCAATTATCTTGAACGTCAGGCGCGCCAGCGTGGATATCAGCTCTTGATTGCATGTTCTGAAGACCAATCTGATAATGAAATGCGCTGCGTTGAGCACCTTCTGCAACGTCAGGTTGATGCTATTATTGTTTCCACGGCCTTGCCCCCCGAACATCCTTTCTACCAGCGCTGGGCAAACCGTTCATTGCCTATCATCGCGCTTGACCGTGCATTGGACAGTGAGCATTTTATCAGTGTTGTTGGGGATGATCTTGAAGATGCAAAAATGCTGGCACAGGAATTGCGACAATTTCCGGCAGAATCTGTACTTTATTTGGGGGCATTGCCTGAATTATCAGTCAGTTTTTTGCGTGAACAGGGTTTTCGTGAATCATGGCAGCATGACCCACGTGAAGTAAATTATTTGTATGCGAATAGTTATGAGCGTGAAGCGGCGGCTGAAGCCTTTGCTTTATGGCTGGAAGCCAACCCGGTTCCTCAGGCGCTGTATACTACTTCGTTTGCGTTGCTTCAGGGAGTCATGGATACCATTCTCAAGCGCAGCGGTCGCTTACCGAGCCAGTTGGTTATTGCTACATTTGGTGATCATGAGCTGCTCGATTTTCTTGAATGTCCGGTCTTGTCTGTGGCACAGCGTCATCGTGACGTGGCTGAGCGTGCCCTTGAATTGGTATTGGCCAGTTTGGATGAAAAACAACGCCCAACTCCCGGAATAACCAGAATGCGCCGTCATTTATGCCGTCGTGGTAAGTTGAGCCGTAAAGCCTGATTGAGTACCCTCATTGAAGATGAGGGTACTATTTGCTCTATCTAAATTACTAAAATACATGTGTTGATGTAATTTTGAGACTATTCTGACTAAAATTTTCCTAAATAGAGTATAGTGACCACTATAACTGATAACACATTATTAAAATTAACAAAGCGAAAAATTGCTCACTAAATACCATTCCATTTATGTGGTTTACTTTTTATTTTAGTGTTTCTCATTATTCGTTTGATATTTAATGGCTTTTAATCCAATTTCGAGCATTAAGTTTCATATTATTATTATTTTTAATGTTATTATTATCTAAATATATCTCTGTTATTGATAGATTTTATGCGGTTAACAATTGATCATCGATGAGATGTGACTTGCATAAATTAATTTAAGTGGTAATTTTTTGTTCTAAGCTCACAGTCTAAGAAGGCTTTCTTCAGGCTTATTAAATTATTCAAAATTATCATGGTGTTATACATTCTTAATATAGTTATAACCGAAAAATCCTTCTTTTTTTCTCCTGAATCTTTCTGTAAATCTAGCTAAAGCGCACCGGCTCTGGCTTGACAAGGTTTTCATACCATCCGTAAACTCTTAATAGTGGTGATTTGTGGGATAATGTGGAGATTTCGGCCATCAAGGGGTAACCTGAGTATGTTTCGTGGAGCAACGCTGGTTAATCTCGATAATAAAGGGCGGCTCACTGTACCTGCCCGATATAGAGAAACGCTGAATGAGGAGTCTGTAGGTCAAATGGTTTGTACCATTGATCTCCATCAGCCGTGCTTGTTGCTTTATACATTACCCGAATGGGAAATCATCGAAGAAAAATTATCTCGCTTATCCAGCATGAATCCAACCGAACGTCGTGTTCAACGTTTGTTATTGGGACATGCCAGTGAATGTCAAATGGACAATGCAGGGCGTCTTTTATTAGCTAATACATTGCGTCAGCATGCAAGGCTAACAAAAGAAGTCATGCTGGTTGGGCAATTTAATAAATTTGAATTGTGGGATGAGCAAGTTTGGTATCAGCAAATACAAAGTGATATTGCGGCTGAGCAGTCCACACAAGAACCTTTATCTGCAAGGCTACAGGATTTATCACTATAAACATGGCAAATAGTCATTTTAAGCATACCAGTGTATTACTGGATGAAGCTGTCAATGGACTGAATATTCAAGAAGATGGAATTTATATAGATGGAACATTCGGGCGGGGGGGACATTCTCGTCTGATTTTATCTAACTTGGGACCAAATGGGCGTTTAATGGCGATTGATCGTGACCCACAAGCCATTGAAGCTTCAAAGACCATTACAGACGAACGCTTTTCTATCACACACGGGCCATTTTCTGAATTGGCAACTTATGTGGAAAACGCAGGTTTGGTTGGAAAAATTAATGGCGTATTGTTGGATTTAGGGGTTTCTTCCCCACAACTGGATGATCCTGAGCGCGGCTTTTCATTTATGCGTGATGGGCCATTGGATATGCGAATGGACCCTACACGCGGGCTATCTGCCTCAGAGTGGCTGATGAAAGCGGAAGCAGAAGACATCGCTTGGGTGCTGAAAACATTTGGTGAAGAACGTTTTGCCAAGCGTATTGCAAAGGCTATCGTGACACGCAATCAGGAACAACCGATTACGCGAACACGGGAACTGGCAGAACTTATCGCTCAGGCAAGCCCTGTTAAGGAAAAGCACAAACATCCGGCAACACGCAGCTTTCAGGCTATTAGGATTTACATAAACAGTGAACTGGAAGAGATTGAACGTGCATTGGATGGTGCATTGCGCGTTCTGGCACCACAGGGGCGATTATCTGTCATCAGTTTCCACTCGTTGGAAGATCGCATGGTGAAGCGTTTTATCCGGCAAAACAGTCAAGGACCACAAGTTCCAGTCGGTTTGCCTCTCACTGATGCACAATTAAAAGCGCTGGGAGGACGAAGCTTGAAATCGATTGGCAAAATGAAGCCTTCAGAGGATGAAGTGGCTGCAAATCCAAGAGCGCGAAGCTCGGTTTTGCGGTTTGCTGAAAAGGCGGGTGAATAATGGTTGGTGAACGTCATGGCCTAGTCGGGGTTATTGGCAAAGATTTACTTCGTAATGCCAAGCTCCCACTAGTTTTACTGGTGTCTGTTGTAGTTTCAGCCATTGGTGTTGTGACGGTCGCACATGAAACCCGTTTATTGACTGCGGAAAAGGAGCGTCAGGTAATTCAGCTTGATGCTCAGGATATTGAATGGCGTAACCTGCTCCTTGAAGAGAATGCTCTGGGTGATCACAGTCGGGTTGAAAGAATTGCAACTCAAAATTTGCAGATGCAACACGTTGATCCAGCAAAAGAAAACATTGTGATTACTCATTGAGTCCAGTTGACAACCAAAAGGTAGGCGATGAAAGCTGCACGCTCTTTAAAGTCGAAAAAGCAAGAAGATAAAGCAAGTTTTGTAAGCTGGCGTTTTGCCTTGCTGTGTTGGGGCATTGGGTTTGCTTTAATCGGGCTTTTGATTCGTGTTGCTTATTTGCAGATCATCAATCCAGATCGTTTGGTAAAAGAAGGTGACTCGCGTTCTTTGCGAGTCCAATCTATTCCGACCGCCCGGGGCATGATAAACGATCGCAATGGGCGTCCACTGGCTGTCAGTGTACCCGTTGATGCTATCTGGGCAGATCCCAAAGAGGTGTTTGAAAAAGGCGGAATTACAGACGATTCCCGCTGGAAGGCACTGGCTGATGCACTTTCTATTCCTTTGGAACAATTAACCCGAAAAATCAGTGACTATCCCAATGGGCGCTTTGTTTATCTTGCCCGACAAGTTAACCCCTCCATCGGTGATTATATTCAGAAATTGAAATTATCCGGTATCTATTTGCGTCAGGAATCTCGCCGTTATTATCCGGCAGGTCAGGTCACGGCGCATATTATTGGGGTAACTAACATTGACGGGAAGGGAATTGAGGGGATTGAAAAAAGCTTTGATAGCTGGCTGACAGGTATGCCGGGAAGCCGGACTGTTCGTAAAGATCGTACGGGGCGGGTGATTGAAGATATTGCATCTACAGATAGCAGGGCGGCTCATGATCTGATGCTTAGCATTGACGAACGCCTTCAGACTTTGGTCTATCGTGAGCTGACTAAGGCTGTTGCATTGAACAAAGCTGAATCTGGTACGGCCGTGCTGGTTGATGTTAATACGGGTGAAGTATTGGCGATGGCAAACAGCCCTTCTTATAACCCGAATAATTTAGCCGGAACACCGAAAGATGCGATGCGTAATCGCGCTATCACCGATACTTTTGAGCCGGGCTCCACGATCAAACCTCTGGTGGTGATGAGTGCACTGAATAGTGGAATTGTCAAAGAAAATACGGTGTTGGATACCAGACCCTATCGATTAACGTATGGTTCTAGAGGACACGAGATTAAAGACGTTGCCCCACGTTCTGAATTAACCATCACCGGAATTCTACAGAAATCGAGTAACGTTGGTGTCTCTAAACTGGCGTTAGCGATGCCCGCTTCAGAGCTGGTAGATGTCTATTCACGCTTTGGAATGGGAAAGCCGACCAATTTGGGGCTGGTCGGAGAAAGTAGTGGCTTATTTCCAATAAATAAACAACGGTGGTCTGATCTTGATAGGGCCACCTTTTCTTTCGGCTATGGGCTAATGGTAACTCCGTTACAGTTAGCGCGTGTCTATGCAACGATAGGTAGCTTGGGCGTTTATCGCCCATTGTCAATTACCAAAGTTGATCCTCCTGTACCGGGAATCCGGGTATTTCCTGAGCACATTATGCGAACAGTAGTGCACATGATGGAAAGCGTCGCATTACCAGGCGGCGGTGGTGTACGGGCGGCAATAAAAGGCTATCGCATTGCAATTAAAACCGGTACGGCAAGAAAAGTCGGGCCGGATGGCAATTATCTAAATAATAAACATATTTCTTATACTGCGGGGGTTGCACCTGCGAGTAATCCACGGTTTTCACTGGTTGTGATTATTAATGAGCCACAAGCAGGTAAATATTATGGCGGTGCGGTTGCAGCGCCTATCTTCGGCTCCATCATGAGTAGTGTTCTGCGTACGATGAATGTTGAACCAGATGCATTGCCTGTAGGTGATAAAAACGAATTTGTGATTAATAAATAAAGAGGATAAAAGTGGCAGATCGTAATTTACGCGATTTACTGGCTCCATGGGGTGTTGATACACCGGGGCTTCCGCTGCGCGAAATGACATTAGACAGCCGTAAGGCGGCTGCCGGAGATCTGTTTGTTGCCGTTCAGGGGCATCAGACAGATGGTCGAAAATATATTCCTCAAGCCATCGCTCAAGGTGTTGCTGCGGTGATTGCAGAAGCGAAAGGAAAAATGGATAACGGCACGATACAGAAAATGCATGGTGTGCCTGTTATCTATTTGAATGATTTAAATAATAAATTGTCAAAACTGGCTGGTGAATTTTATCAACATCCTGGTAATAAACTAAAATTGGTGGGTGTTACCGGAACCAACGGGAAAACGACAACAACACAATTGCTGGCGCAATGGAGCCAGGGGCTTGGAGAAACCAGCGCTGTGATGGGGACGGTGGGAAATGGCCTGCTGGGCATGGTTGTGCTAAGCGAAAATACTACCGGTTCTGCTGTTGATATTCAGCTTGATTTACAGCAACTCGTTAATCAAAACGCAACTTTTGCCGCGATGGAAGTTTCTTCACATGGACTGATTCAGGGAAGGGTGGCTGCATTGCCATTTCAAGCTGCCATTTTCACTAATTTAAGCCGAGATCACCTTGATTATCATGGTGATATGGAAAATTACGAAAATGCTAAATGGATGCTGTTTAGCCGCTATGATGTGAAACAGAAAATCATCAATGCTGATGATGGGGTAGGGCAGAAGTGGTTGTCTCGCTTACCTGAGGCTGTTGCCGTTACGATGGAAAACCGTTTGCCTGAAAATTGGCTTGGGCGTTGGTTATCAGCCGAAGAGGTGAATTATCACGACAAAGGCGCATCCATTGCGTTTAGCTCAAGTTGGGGAAATGGAACGCTGAGTAGTCCTTTAATGGGCGCATTCAATGTCAGTAATTTGTTATTGGCACTGGCTACTTTGCTGTCATTGGAATATCCCTTGGACAAATTACTGGCAACCGCATCTTGTCTGGAACCCGTTTGTGGTCGCATGGAAGTTTTTACTGCTGCGGGTCGCCCTACTGTTGTTGTCGATTACGCCCATACACCGGATGCTTTGGAAAAAGCATTGTCTGCTGCTCGGCTGCACTGTAAAGGGCAACTCTGGTGCGTATTTGGTTGTGGCGGTGATCGTGACAAAGGCAAGCGTCCGCTGATGGGAGGGGTTGCAGAACAGGGGGCGGATCGTGTGGTTGTTACTGATGACAATCCCCGCAGTGAGGAACCACAAGCAATTGTAGCGGATATTCTGGCTGGATTTATCGATCCGGGACGGGCGATGGCAATTTATGGGCGTGTTGAGGCTGTTACCAGTGCCATTATGCAGGCAACCGAAGACGATGTTGTTCTGGTTGCAGGTAAAGGCCATGAAGATTACCAACTGATCGGCAATCGCCGTTTGGATTACTCAGATCGCCTGACCGTATCTCGTTTGCTGGGGGTAATCGCATGATCCCACTGACACTCCAGCAACTGGCACAATTAACTGATGGCACTTTACACCACGTAACTGAACAACAATCTGCTGTTCTCCGAATTAATACAGTAGAAACTGATAGCCGCAAAATCGTAAGTGGAGGTTTGTTTATTGCCTTAAAAGGCGAAAAATTTGATGCCCATGATTTCGCTGCCGATGTAGTTAAGCAGGGCGCAGGAGCCTTATTAGTCAGTCGTCGTCTTGATATTGGCTGCCCGCAGGTGGTGGTGAAAGACACTCGTCTGGCGATGGGAAAACTGGCGGGTTGGGTTCGTCAGCAAAGTAAGGCACGAGTTGTGGCTTTGACTGGATCATCAGGAAAAACATCCGTAAAAGAGATGACAGCGGCTATTCTGCGTCAATGCGGTAATACGCTTTATACCTCTGGTAACTTCAATAATGATATTGGCGTGCCATTGACGCTGTTCAGACTCACTGACGACCACCAATTTGCCGTCATTGAGCTAGGTGCCAACCATATTGGTGAGATTGCTTATACCACTGAAATGACTCGTCCTGAAAGTGCGTTGGTCAATAATCTGTTTTCTGCTCATCTTGAGGGATTCGGTTCTCTTTCTGGCGTTGCAAAAGCAAAAGGCGAGATTTTTGAAGGCCTTGATCCAGGCGGGACAGCCATAATCAATCTGGAGAGTAATGATTGGGATAATTGGCAGCACAGCATCAATAAACAGCAGAGAGTGTGGTGTTTCTCCGTTGCCCCTACAGCTGACGCTGATTTTTACGCGACAGAAATTTCGGAACAACCACTGGCAACGCATTTTTGTCTCCATACCCCAGTCGGAAATATCAACCTGATATTGCCATTGCCGGGAAGGCATAATATTGCCAATGCGCTGGCTGCCAGTGCTCTGGCAATTTCTGTTGGTGCATCGCTGGAGGATATTCGTGTCGGGTTATCGGAGCTTAAGGCTGTTTCGGGGCGTTTATTCCCCACCCATCTTGCAGCGGGAAAAGTGGTGCTGGATGATACCTATAACGCCAATACAGGCTCCATGATTGCCGCTGCGAATGTGTTATCACAGATGTCCGGTTACCGCGTCATGGTTGTTGGCGATATGGGAGAGCTTGGGGAGCAGGCAATTGAATGTCACCGTGAGGTGGGAGAAGCGGTGGCATCGACAGATATCGATAAGGTATTTAGCGTCGGTACTCTCAGCTCCCATATTAGCGCCTCAAGTGGTCGAGGGCAGCATTTCGCAAGTAAGGCTGAATTAATTGCAACGTTGCTCTCTTTACTGGAACAACACGAAATGATTTCAATACTAATCAAAGGTTCACGCAGTACCGCAATGGAAGAGGTAGTGAACACACTGAAGGAGAACTTCCAATGTTAGTTTGGCTAGCCGAGTATCTGGTTCAGTATCATACCGGTTTTAACGTCTTTTCCTATCTGACGTTCAGAGCTATCGTCGGCTTGCTTACAGCACTGTTTATCGCATTGTGGATGGGGCCAACCTTGATTTCTTATCTGCAAAAATTGCAGATAGGCCAGGTTGTACGTGACAACGGCCCAGAATCCCACTTCAGCAAGCGTGGAACGCCAACGATGGGAGGATTGCTGATCCTGTTTTCCATCACCATTTCTATTTTGTTGTGGGCACGTCTGGATAACCCATATGTTTGGTGCGTACTAGTGGTGTTGGTAGGTTACGGCATTGTGGGGTTTGTGGACGACTATCGGAAAGTTGTTCGCAAAGATACCAAGGGGCTGATTGCCCGTTGGAAGTATTTCTGGCAATCCGTATTGGCATTGGGTGTGGCGTTTGTAATGTACAGCATTGGCAAAGGTACTCCAGCGACACAATTAGTCGTGCCGTTCTTCAAAGAAGTCATGCCACAACTCGGATTGCTTTACATTTTGCTGGCCTATTTCGTGATAGTGGGAACCAGTAATGCAGTGAATTTGACCGATGGTCTGGATGGTCTGGCTATCATGCCTACTGTCTTGGTCGCAGCGGGTTTTGCATTAGTGGCATGGGCAACAGGCAATGTGAATTTTGCCAACTATTTGCATATTCCTTACCTGAATCATGCGGGTGAGTTGGTAATTGTCTGTACTGCAATTGTTGGTGCTGGATTGGGCTTCTTATGGTTCAACACCTATCCAGCCCAAGTCTTCATGGGTGATGTTGGCTCATTGGCTCTTGGCGGTGCGTTGGGAACCATCGCAGTTTTGCTGCGTCAGGAATTCCTGCTGGTCATCATGGGCGGAGTGTTTGTGGTAGAAACACTGTCTGTCATTTTGCAGGTTGGATCGTTCAAACTGCGTGGACAACGGATTTTCCGCATGGCACCTATTCACCATCATTATGAATTGAAAGGCTGGCCGGAACCACGTGTTATTGTGCGCTTTTGGATTATTTCTTTGATGCTGGTACTGATTGGTCTGGCAACGCTGAAGGTACGTTAATCATGGCTGAGTTATTCATGACTAAATACGGGGATAAAAAAATCGTTATCGTCGGGTTGGGCCTTACGGGCCTTTCCTGCGTTGATTTTTTCATCACACGTGGTGTGATTCCGCGCGTGATGGATACCCGTATAGTACCCCCGGGCAGCGATAGGCTGCCTGATGACGTTGAGTGTCACACTGGAAGTTTAAATGCCCAATGGCTGATGAATGCTGATTTAATTGTTATCAGCCCGGGGATTGCGTTGGCAACCCCTGAATTACAAGCAGCGGCGGATGCTGGTGTTGAAATTATCGGTGATATTGAGCTGTTTTGTCGTGTGGCAACGGCACCGATTGTTGCCATAACGGGTTCAAACGGTAAAAGCACCGTGACCATGTTAGTGGGTGCGATGGCAAAAGAAGCCGGATGGCAAGTTGGTGTGGGCGGAAATATCGGGGTTCCTGCACTGGAATTACTGAAAAAACCTTGCCAATTGTATGTATTGGAGCTTTCCAGTTTTCAGCTCGAAACCACTTACAGTCTCAAAGCCGCAGCCGCAACCGTGCTGAATGTGACTGAAGACCATATGGTTCGTTACCCTAAAGGGGTATCACAATACCGTGCGGCGAAACTGCGTATCTATGATCAAGCAAAAGTATGCGTAGTGAATGCGCTGGATGAACTGACCTGGCCGATAGAAAGCAAGAGTAGCGGCTATATCAGCTTTGGTGTGGATAGCGGTGATTATCAGCTTGATAGTGAGCATCAACAATTGGTGGTCAATCAATGTCCCGTTCTGGTAACCCGTGAAATGCAGTTGGCCGGGCAACATAATTATGCTAACGGGCTGGCGGCATTGGTACTGGCAGATGCTGTAGGTATTCCTCGTGAAGCCAGTATTCAGGCATTGCGTGCATTTTCAGGTCTGGAACACCGTTTTCAGGTCGTCCATATGAGAAATGGCGTTCGCTGGGTCAATGACTCCAAGGCAACCAATGTCGGTAGCACACAAGCCGCTCTCAGTGGATTGAAAGTAGAAGGTACGCTCTATCTTTTAGTCGGTGGAGATGGAAAAGCGGCTGATTTTGCTCCGCTTAAGCCCTACATATCGGCGAATAATATTCGTCTTTACTGTTTCGGCCGTGATGGGATGCAGCTGGCGCAACTGCGTCCTGAAATCGCAACACTGATAGAAACGATGGAACAGGCAATGAGAGAAATCGCATCCAGGCTGGTCGCTGGCGATATGGTACTGCTGTCTCCCGCCTGTGCGAGTTTTGATCAATTCAGTGGGTTCGAACATCGTGGCCATGAATTTGCCCGTTTGGCAGAGGAGCTAGGCTGATGACCACTCCAGGCTTCGGTAAATTTAAAAATTGGCTGGCGGGAAATGTGGAAGCCGATACCACAGATATCGTCATGTATGATCGTACCCTGGTCTGGATGATATTGGGGTTGACTGTGATCGGTTTTATCATGGTGACATCAGCCTCAATGCCTGTTGGTCAACGTCTTGCTAAAGATCCGTTTATCTTTGCGCAACGTGATGCGATTTACTTGGGGCTGTGCTTTTTCTTGTCTTTGATCACACTGCGCATTCCAATGGCGTTCTGGCAACGTTACAGCTATGTCATGTTGTTCGGCACAATCATGATGTTAGTTGTGGTGCTCTTTGTCGGTAGCTCAGTTAATGGCGCATCACGTTGGGTAGCGATAGGCCCATTGCGTATTCAGCCTGCTGAATTATCGAAATTATCGCTTTTTTGTTACCTTTCCAGCTATCTGGTCAGAAAAGTAGAGGAAGTGAGAAACAATTTCTGGGGATTCTGCAAGCCGATGGGGGTCATGATTGCATTGGCTATTTTACTGCTGGCTCAGCCTGATTTGGGAACCGTGATTGTATTGTTTGTCACAACACTGACATTACTGTTTCTGGCGGGTGCGAAGTTGTGGCAATTCCTTGCCATCATTGGTTGCGGAATATTTGCCGTTTGCGTACTGATTATCGCTGAGCCTTACCGTATACGCAGGGTGACCTCTTTTCTGAATCCGTGGGAGGATCCGTTCGGTAGCGGTTATCAGTTAACCCAGTCATTAATGGCATTTGGTCGCGGAGATTTCTTCGGGCAAGGCTTGGGAAATTCAGTTCAGAAATTGGAGTATCTGCCTGAAGCGCATACTGATTTTATTTTCTCAATTATTGCTGAGGAATTAGGTTATTTCGGTGTGGTTTTAGTGTTGGCAATGGTATTCTTCGTCGCTTTCCGCGCAATGATGATTGGTCACCGGGCATTACAGCTTGATCAACGGTTTTCTGGTTTTCTGGCTTGTGCAATCGGTATCTGGTTCAGCTTTCAGGCATTCATCAATGTAGGGGCAGCGGCGGGTATATTGCCAACAAAAGGTCTGACTTTGCCTCTGGTGAGTTACGGTGGTTCGAGTCTGATTGTGATGTCAACGGCTATCGTGTTGTTATTGCGAATTGATTATGAAGTACGTCTGGCGAAAGCACAGGCGTTCGTAAGGAGCCCTAAATGAGTGGCAAAAACCGGCGATTAATGGTGATGGCAGGTGGTACGGGCGGTCATGTGTTTCCGGGACTGGCGGTTGCCCATCATTTAAAAGAGCAGGGGTGGGAAATCCGCTGGTTGGGAACCTCTGATCGCATGGAAGCCGATTTAGTGCCGAAACATGGTATTGATATCGAATTTATTCAAATTTCAGGATTGAGGGGCAAAGGAATCAAAGCATTGCTGGCCGCTCCTATAAGAATTTTTAAGGCAATCCGGCAGGCAAAAGCCATTATGCAACGTTACCAGCCGGATGTTGTACTGGGAATGGGCGGATATGTTTCTGGGCCGGGTGGAATAGCCGCATGGTTATGTGGCATTCCGGTTGTATTACATGAACAAAATGGTATTGCGGGGCTGACCAATCGCTGGTTGGCTAAAATCGCAAAAACGGTTTTACAGGCCTTTCCGGGCGCATTTCCTAACGCACCGGTTGTCGGTAACCCTGTACGGGAAGATGTACTGGCTCTACCCGTACCTGAGCAGCGTTTGACCGGACGTGAAGGCCCTGTGCGGGTTCTGGTTGTCGGGGGAAGTCAGGGTGCAAGGATTTTGAACCAAATCATGCCAGAAGTAGCAGCTCGTTTGGGGAATAAAATCACACTATGGCATCAGGCCGGAAAAGGTGCTCAGGAAGAAACACAGAAAAAATATGAAAATTCAGTTAAATCTGAATTCAAAGTGACTGAATTTATTGATGATATGGCGCAGGCTTATGCGTGGGCAGATATTGTGGTGTGCCGTTCTGGCGCTCTGACGGTCAGCGAAATTTCTGCTGCGGGTTTACCCGCGATCTTTGTTCCATTTCAACATAAAGATCGCCAGCAGTATTGGAATGCTTTGCCATTGGAAAAAGTGGGAGCCGCGAAGATACTCGAGCAGCCTACATTTACGGCAGATGCCGTAGCAGAACTGTTAATGCAGTGGCAACGCCCGCAATTACTGGAGATGGCAGAAAAGTCACGCTCAGTCGCCATTATCAATGCAACTGAGCGTGTGGCAGCAGCGCTGATTGATGCTGTTGAAAATCATTCAAGCCGTTCTAGTTCTAAATAGCGTTCTAGTAAGTAGAAAGTAGAACGGTGACGTAAACATAACGAGTGAAGATTAAAACGTGAATACACAACAGTTGGCGAAATTAAGAGCTTCAGTGCCTGAG
Organism: Xenorhabdus sp. XBWT; assembly: GCF_059072735.1. Classification (NCBI taxonomy): domain Bacteria; kingdom Pseudomonadati; phylum Pseudomonadota; class Gammaproteobacteria; order Enterobacterales; family Morganellaceae; genus Xenorhabdus; species Xenorhabdus sp. XBWT. Next base: position 3,291,420 of record NZ_CM180990.1, on the reverse strand, counting down.
ATGAGAAAAGTCAGGCATATCCACTTTGTCGGCATTGGTGGTGCTGGCATGGGTGGCATCGCCGAGGTGTTGGCTAATGAAGGTTATCAGATAAGCGGTTCTGATCTGGCACCCAACCCAGTCACACAACAGCTGATTGCACTGGGTGCAAACATTTATTTTAATCACCGTCCGGAAAATGTACGGGGTGCCAGTGTTGTGGTTGCATCCACTGCCATTCCTGCGGATAACCCTGAGATTATGGCGGCTCGTGAAGCCCGCATTCCGGTAATCCGCCGCGCAGAAATGCTGGCAGAGCTGATGCGTTACCGCCACGGTATTGCTATCGCGGGAACACATGGAAAAACCACGACAACCGCAATGATTGCGGGCATCTATGCACAGGCGGGTCTTGATCCGACATTCGTCAATGGCGGTTTGGTAAAAGCGGCGGGTACACATGCACGTTTAGGCAGCAGCCGTTACCTGATAGCGGAAGCAGATGAAAGCGACGCTTCATTCCTGCATTTGCAGCCTATGATGGCGGTTGTCACCAATATTGAAGCTGATCACATGGACACCTATCAGGGAAATTTCGAAAATCTGAAACAGACGTTCGTTAATTTTCTGCATAACCTGCCGTTTTATGGTCGTGCAGTGATGTGCATTGATGATCCTGTCGTGAAGGAATTGATTCCCCGTATTGGGCGTTATATTACGACTTACGGGTTCAGTGAAGAAGCGGATGTCCGTATTACCCATTATGAACAGAAAGGCGCTCAGGGATTTTTCACTATCAGCCGTAACGACCTGCCAGACCTGCATGTAGTGTTAAATGCCCCGGGACGCCACAACGCATTGAATGCGACGGCAGCGGTAGCAGTAGCAACAGAAGAAGGCATTAATGATGCCGCAATTCTGACAGCGCTGGCAGAGTTTCAGGGAACGGGACGCCGATTTGATTTTCTGGGGGAATTTGCCCTCAAACATATCAATAACAAAGAAGGTGGCGTGATGTTGGTTGATGATTATGGCCATCACCCAACCGAAGTTGATGCCACGATCAAAGCTGCACGGGCTGGCTGGACGGATAAACGTATTGTGATGGTATTTCAGCCACATCGTTATACGAGAACCCGTGATTTATATGATGATTTCGCTAATGTTTTAAGTCAGGTAGATGTTCTATTGATGCTGGATGTATATACCGCAGGTGAAACCCCGATCCCAGGGGCAGATAGTCGTTCTTTATGCCGGACTATCCGTAGCCGTGGGAAATTGGAACCAATTTTTGTGTCAGATTCAGAGCAAATTTCATCCATACTGTCACGGGTGATGGAAAACAATGACTTAGTTTTGGTTCAGGGTGCCGGTAATATCGGTAAAATAGCGCGCAATCTGGCTGAAACAAAATTGCAGCCATCTTTTAATGAGGGAGAGCATCATGGTTGATAAAGTCGCAGTTTTGTTGGGCGGAACGTCTGCTGAACGTGAAGTTTCACTGCAATCAGGGCAGTCAGTTTTGGCTGGGCTGAAAGAAGCGGGCATTAATGCTTATTCAGTCGATACAAAAGACTTTGATGTGACTAAACTCAAAGAAGAGGGGTTCAGTAAAGTTTTTATCGCTTTGCATGGCCGTGGTGGTGAAGATGGTACTCTGCAAGGTTTACTGGAGTTTTTACAGCTTCCTTACACAGGCAGTGGTGTGATGGCATCAGCTTTGTCAATGGACAAATTGCGTACAAAACAGCTATGGCAGGGAGCAAAACTGCCTATTTCTTCTTATGTTGCGATTAATTTTCAAAATTTTAAACAACTTAGTGATTTTCAACTCAAAGATTATGTCCGAGAATTAGGTCTACCGTTAATGGTCAAACCAAATCTGGAAGGTTCCAGTGTGGGCATGACCAAAGTGAATGACTATTCCGAGCTGCGTGATGCATTAGAACTGGCATTCAAATATGACAGCAATATATTGATTGAGGAATGGTTGTTTGGCCCTGAATATACCGTGGGTTTTTTGGGTGATGAAGCTCTTCCTTCTATCCGGATTCAGGCTCCGGATGTGTTTTATGACTACGATGCGAAATATATTTCCAACGAAACACAATACTTTTGTCCAAGTGGCTTGAGTATCGAAAAAGAGCAGGAATTGATAGATATCGCATCAAGGGCATATAAAGCGCTGGGATGCAGTGGCTGGGGACGCGTTGATATCATGGATGATGGCAAGGGTAATTTCTATCTGTTAGAGGCAAATACCTCTCCGGGCATGACCAGTCATAGTTTGGTACCAATTGCTGCGCGTCAGGCCGGACTCAGTTTTTCCCAACTTGTAGCGAGAATTTTGGAATTGGCTGATTGATATGTCACAGGCAGCCCGGAATATCCGGGAGCGGGAGATCGAAGCTCAGGGGATACGCCCCAGTAATGGTTATCATCTGATAGGGATTATCTTCTTCCTGATGGTAATCGGCACCATCATATGGGGGGGTTGGATGACACTGGACTGGATGAAAGACTCTAGTCGATTACCGCTTTCAAAACTGGTGTTAACCGGTGAACGCCATTACACCACGAATGATGATGTCAGGCAGGCTATTTTGTCTCTGGGAACCCCAGGAACATTTATGACACAGGATGTCAATGTCATTCAGGAAAATATTGAACAACTGCCATGGATTCGGCAAGTTACTGTGCGTAAACAATGGCCTGATGAACTGAAAATACATCTGGTAGAATACGTGCCTTATGCGCGCTGGAACGATACGCAAATGCTGGATGCAGAAGGTCGGGTGTTTAGTTTGCCCATGGAACGCAGTATTAATGGGCAATACCCGATGCTGTATGGTCCTGAAAGCAAAGAAAAAGATGTATTGGAAGGATATAGCACAATGACAGCTTTCCTTTCAACGCATCAAATAAAATTGAAAACGGTGATCATGACAGCGCGTAATTCCTGGCAATTGATACTGGATAACGATATCCGGTTAGAGTTAGGAAATCGAGATAATATGGAGCGAATAAAACGTTTTATTGAACTTTATCCTGTGTTGTTGAAAAACACGGAAAAACGCGTGACTTATATCGATTTACGTTATGACAGCGGTGCTGCGGTTGGTTGGGCTCCTTTATTAACTGATACGCCAGTTTCAATGAACGGGCAAGAAAACAAACAGTGACTGGTAATAATACAGAGACAGGCAGAATAACGATGATCAAATCAACGGACAGAAAATTGGTAGTTGGTCTTGAAATCGGGACAGCAAAAGTATCTGCCCTGGTTGGTGAAATTCTGCCCGATGGTATGGTTAATATTATCGGAGTAGGAAGTTGCCCATCCCGTGGCATGGATAAAGGTGGTGTCAACGATCTTGAATCGGTTGTTAAGTGCGTCCAACGTGCAATAGATCAGGCTGAACTGATGGCAGATTGCCAGATCTCGTCGGTCTATTTGGCGCTTTCCGGCAAGCATATTAGTTGTCAGAACGAAATTGGTATGGTGCCGATTTCGGAAGAAGAAGTGACACAAGATGATGTGGACAGTGTTGTCCATACAGCCAAATCGGTTCGTGTTCGTGATGAGCACCGTATTTTGCATGTAATCCCACAGGAATACGCGATCGACTATCAGGAAGGGATTAAAAATCCAGTTGGGCTTTCTGGTGTGCGTATGCAGGCGAAAGTTCACTTGATTACCTGTCATAACGACATGGCAAAAAATATTGTAAAAGCTGTTGAACGTTGTGGGCTGAAAGTTGACCAACTTATTTTTGCCGGACTGGCAGCAAGTTATGCTGTATTAACGGAAGACGAAAAAGAACTTGGGGTATGTGTTGTTGATATCGGCGGTGGAACGATGGATATCGCTGTATATACCGGCGGTGCATTGCGTCATACCAAGGTTATTCCTTATGCAGGAAATGTTGTTACCAGTGATATCGCCTATGCGTTTGGTACCCCCCCAAGTGATGCTGAAACCATCAAGGTTCGTCATGGATGCGCATTGGGTTCAATAGTGAGCAAAGATGAGAGCGTGGAAGTCCCAAGTGTGGGAGGACGGCCTCCCCGTAGCTTGCAGCGTCAGACACTGGCGGAAGTAATAGAACCCCGTTATACCGAACTGCTGAATTTAGTGAATGATGAAATTTTGCGATTGCAGGAACAGTTGCGTCAGCAGGGAGTAAAGCACCACTTGGCAGCAGGGATTGTCCTGACAGGGGGAGGCGCCCAGATTGATGGATTGGCCGATTGTGCCCAGCGGGTATTCCATACCCAAGTTCGTATTGGCCGTCCTCTGAACATCACTGGGCTGACAGATTATGTGCAGGAGCCTTGCTACTCAACAGCAGTTGGGCTTCTGCATTATGGCAAAGAATCCCACCTTGGCGGAGATTCTGATGCCGATAAAAGAACGTCAGTGAGCGGCTGGTTTAATAAAATCAGCAACTGGCTGAAAAAAGAATTTTGATTTTTTATACAGAGGCTAAGACAATGTCGCCTGCCTCGATATAAAGGCACAAAACGGAGAGAAATTATGTTTGAACCACTGGAATTAACCAATGACGCGGTGATTAAGGTCATCGGCGTCGGCGGTGGCGGCGGTAATGCTGTTGAGCACATGGTGCGTGAACGCATTGAAGGAGTAGACTTCTTTGCGATTAACACGGATGCTCAGGCATTACGTAAGACAGCTGTTGGTCAGACTATCCAGATTGGCAACGGCATTACGAAAGGATTGGGCGCTGGTGCAAACCCTGAAGTTGGCCGTACTGCTGCGGAAGAAGATCGCGAATCATTGCGTACCGCATTGGAAGGGGCTGACATGGTATTCATCGCTGCGGGTATGGGTGGTGGTACAGGAACAGGTGCAGCGCCCGTTGTAGCTGAAATTGCCAAAGAACTTGGCATTCTGACCGTGGCTGTCGTGACTAAGCCATTTAACTTCGAAGGCAAAAAGCGTATGGCCTTCGCGGAACAAGGAATCACTGAACTGTCCAAACATGTGGACTCATTGATTACTATTCCAAATGACAAATTGTTGAAAGTTTTGGGGCGCGGAATTTCCCTGCTGGATGCGTTTGGTGCGGCAAATGATGTTCTGAAAGGAGCGGTTCAGGGTATTGCTGAGCTGATCACTCGCCCGGGGCTGATGAACGTTGACTTCGCTGACGTTCGTACCGTGATGTCTGAAATGGGTTATGCCATGATGGGTTCAGGTATTGCACAAGGTGAAGATCGTGCGGAAGAAGCTGCAGAAATGGCTATCTCCAGCCCGCTGTTGGAAGATATCGACCTATCTGGTGCGCGTGGTGTTCTGGTTAACATCACCGCGGGTTTTGACCTGCGTCTGGACGAATTCGAAACAGTTGGTAACACAATCCGTGCATTTGCTTCTGATAATGCAACCGTGGTTATCGGCACATCATTGGATCCGGACATGAACGATGAACTGCGTGTTACTGTTGTTGCAACGGGTATAGGGATGGACAAGCGTCCGGAAATTACTCTGGTGACCAATAACAAAGCTCCTCAGACAAACACAATGGATCGCCGTTACCAGCAGATGCCTGGCGGAATCTCTTCATTGTCTGATGAAAGCAAACCAGCAGCAAAAGTAGTTAATGACCAAAATACACATACAAGCAAAGAGCCTGATTATCTTGATATTCCAGCATTTTTGCGTAAGCAGGCTGACTAATAGCTAAAAAATTGGTTTCTCCGCTTTTTGTGCTAAAATATCCTGCCAATCATACTTTATAATGGTTGGCGGGATAAGTAACACTGCGAGATATAAACGATGATCAAACAAAGGACATTAAAACGTATTGTTCAAGCGACTGGCGTTGGTTTACATACCGGTAAGAAAGTCACGCTGACAATGCGTCCAGCACCGGCTAATACCGGGGTCATCTATCGTCGTACTGACTTGAATCCTCCGGTTGATTTTCCGGCTGATGCCAAATCTGTGCGTGATACTATGCTCTGTACTTGCTTGGTGAATGAGCATAATGTGCGGATTTCAACTGTTGAGCATTTGAATGCAGCATTGGCAGGTTTGGGAATCGACAACATTGTTATTGACGTCGATGCACCAGAAATCCCGATTATGGATGGTAGTGCCAGCCCGTTCGTTTTCCTGTTATTGGATGCAGGTATTGAAGAACTGAATGTTGCGAAGAAATTCGTACGTGTGAAAGAAACTGTTCGCGTGGAAGATGGTGATAAATGGGCTGAATTAGCACCATATCACGGTTTCAGTCTGGATTTTACCATCGACTTTAACCATCCGGCGATTGATTCCGGTTCACAGCGTTATAGTATGGACTTTTCAGCGGATTCATTCGTTCGTCAGATTAGCCGTGCCCGTACTTTTGGATTTATGCGTGATATTGAGTACTTACAATCTCAAGGTCTGTGCCTTGGTGGCAGCTTCGATTGTGCGATTGTGGTAGATGATTACCGTGTACTCAATGAAGATGGTTTGCGTTTTCATGATGAATTTGTTCGTCATAAAATGTTGGATGCCATCGGCGATCTGTTTATGTGTGGTTACAACATTATTGGCGCCTTTACCGCGTTCAAATCGGGTCATGCACTGAACAACAAGCTACTGCAAACCGTTTTGGCGCAAGAAAGTGCTTGGGAATTTGTCACATTTGAAGATGAGGCTGAAATGCCGCTGGCTTTCCGTGCCCCTTCATTAGTGTTGGCATAATGGCTAATGTGTGTGTTTCCAACATGTATATTAACTAAAAGAGTGTTGAGAACATTCCTATGATGCACCAGTGGGTTATGTTATCTATCACACTCCTTTCGCTGATGTTTTTCATTCAGCGTTAGCGCTTATTCTTGGCTGTGCTGGTACCCTCTCCGGCCAGTGCAGCCAATCGTTCTAATTTCTTTTTCAATTTCTCCGGGCTGCGTTCAGCCAACATCATTATTGTTTCTGCACTTTCATGAGTCAGTTGGCGCTTTGGTAAATCCTGATTATCATTATTGGATACTTCAACTGAGGATTTTGCGATGTTCTGTGCATTATTATCATACTTGACCATTAATGATGGATTAATCCTGATGTCGATTGAGGATAAAGATGGTAGAATTTCGCTCCTCAGAGTAGAACGCAACGTAGGAATTTCATAACGAAGCCGGGTCATCCAACTGGCATTTCCTGCTTCCAGTACCAGAATTTGTTTGCGATAATTGGCAACCCTGCACCATGGGTGCAACTGTGCAGGAAGTAAGCTGAGAACAGCACGGTTGAGCTTCAATAATGCGATGGCATGTTTTTGAATTACTTGAAGTGGGTTCTTCCCAACAGTCGCCTCGTCTTCAAATAGAGTATCCAGTGATTGTGGGCGGCTATCTCGCATAATAAGGGCAGTTCCAGTATTTATTAATGAAGGATTAATGAGTATTTTAAATCTTTGGCGACAATTTGGTAGGCGTTATTTTTGGTCTCACCTTTTACTGGGCATAGTTGCCACGGGAATTGGTGTTCCTACTGTTTTTGCTAAAGTGGCAGAAAACCTTCCCCATACTAATACTTCTTCCACTCAAGAAAACCAAAATCAATCATTTTCTTCGTTTGAGCATTTATTTCAATTACACCTGTTTGAACTAAAAAGTGCTCAGCGTCAACCCTCCAATTATTTAAACTACTGGCAGCAACACGCTGTTCGTAACGTGATCCGTCAACTTTCTTTTGCTTTTTCGGTCACAGAGCCGGTTAGATGCGAAGAAGCAAAAGAAAGTGCTCGGAGTTCTTCTCCATCAATGCAACAGCTTATGCTGGACACTTTGCATGCTATGTTGACACAAGTATCAAAGCCATTTGATGACACCATATCTGATGTTGCGATACTAGTGACTGTTTTTCCTGATACGTACACACCAGCGCTCTGGGTAGCCCAAATTCAAGGGATCAGAGCAGGGCCATTGTCCAATCATTTATTTTTGCTTTAATACTTTTGTATTATTTTATTCTTATTCAATAAGACTTTTTTCAAGAAATGATTGATTGGCTGCAAGAGTAGCCTTATCTGAGATGTACTAAATTATGCTGATTAAATTACTGACTAAAATTTTTGGTAGCCGTAATGACCGTACCCTGCGTCGTTTGAGTAAAGTAGTTGATGTGATCAACCACATGGAACCGGATTTTGAAAAACTTTCTGATGAAGAACTGAAAGCAAAAACAGATCAGTTCCGTACTCGTCTGAAGGAAGGGGAGTCACTGGAAAAAGTTCTCCCGGAAGCTTTTGCTACTGTACGTGAAGCCAGTAAACGTGTCTTTGGTATGCGTCACTTTGATGTGCAGCTGTTGGGCGGGATGGTACTGAATGAACGTTGTATAGCAGAAATGCGTACCGGTGAAGGTAAAACACTGACAGCAACGTTGCCTGCATATCTTAATGCCCTGAGTGGCCGAGGTGTCCATGTTGTTACCGTAAACGACTATCTGGCACAGCGTGATGCTGAAAACAACCGCCCACTATTTGAGTTTCTTGGCATGACAGTCGGTATTAACCTGCCGAACATGCCAGCGCCAGCAAAACGTGAAGCCTATAGTGCAGATATTACTTACGGAACTAATAATGAATATGGTTTCGATTATCTGCGTGACAACATGGCATTTAGCCCGGAAGAACGAGTTCAGCGTAAATTGCATTATGCCTTGGTGGATGAGGTGGACTCCATTCTTATCGATGAGGCTCGTACACCTCTGATCATCTCAGGGCCTGCGGAAGATAGCTCTGAACTTTATCTCAAAGTGGACAAACTGATACCAAAACTGATCCGTCAGGAAAAAGAGGATTCAGATACTTTCCAGGGCGAAGGTCACTTCTCAGTTGATGAAAAAACACGTCAAGTCAACCTGACAGAACGCGGTTTAGTGTTGATTGAAGAATTGCTTGTGGATGCCAAATTGATGAATGAAGGTGAATCTCTGTACTCGCCGACCAATATCATGCTGATGCACCATGTAACAGCAGCTTTACGTGCCCATGCCCTGTTTACCCGCGATGTAGATTATATTGTCAAAGATGGTGAAGTTATCATTGTTGACGAACATACTGGGCGTACCATGCAGGGACGTCGCTGGTCTGATGGATTGCATCAGGCAGTAGAAGCTAAAGAAGGTGTCGAAATCCAAAATGAAAACCAGACACTGGCTTCAATCACCTTTCAGAACTATTTCCGTATATATGAAAAATTAGCGGGGATGACGGGAACAGCCGATACTGAAGCTTTTGAATTCAGCTCTATTTATAAGCTGGATACTATTGTTGTTCCGACAAACCGCCCAATGGTCCGTCAAGATTTACCGGATTTGGTTTACATGACGGAAGCGGAAAAAATTGAAGCGATCATTGAGGATATCAGGGAGCGTACAAGCAAAGGTCAACCTGTGTTGGTGGGAACCATTTCGATTGAGAAGTCTGAGGTTATTTCTAATGCATTGACTGAAGTTGGCATTGTACACAATGTCCTGAACGCAAAATTCCATGCTATGGAAGCCGATATTATCTCTCAGGCAGGCCAAGCCGGTGCGGTAACTATTGCAACCAACATGGCGGGACGTGGTACAGATATCATGTTGGGAGGAAGTTGGCAGGCAGAAATTGCCAAACTGAAAGAGCCAACCGAAGAACAAATTGAGAACATTAAAGCAGCATGGCAAGTGCGTCATGATGCGGTATTGGCAGCGGGTGGTTTGCATATTGTTGGTACAGAGCGTCACGAATCACGCCGTATCGATAACCAGCTACGTGGCCGTGCCGGACGTCAGGGTGATGCGGGTTCTTCACGCTTCTATCTCTCAATGGAAGATTCTCTGATGCGTATTTTTGCGTCTGAGCGTGTTACAGGCATGATGCGCAAGTTGGGTATGAAACCGGGTGAAGCGATCGAGCATCCATGGGTGACTAAAGCGATTGCTAATGCGCAGCGTAAAGTTGAGAGCCGTAACTTTGATATCCGTAAGCAACTACTGGAATATGATGATGTTGCCAATGATCAGCGTCGTGCAATCTATGCTCAGCGTAACGACTTACTTGATGTGAGTGATGTCAGCGAAACCATTTCCAGCATTCGTGAAGATGTCTTCAAAATAACGATTGATACGTATATTCCACCACAATCTCTGGAAGAAATGTGGGATGTTGAAGGTTTACAAGAACGTTTAGTCAACGATTTCGATCTGGATCTGCCAATAAAAGAATGGTTGGATAAAGAACCTGAGCTGCATGAAGAAACATTGCGCGATCGGATTCTTGATAAGGCGATTGAAGTCTATAAACAGAAAGAAGAGATCGTCAATGCAGAGATGATGCGTAACTTTGAAAAAGGCATTATGCTGCAAACTTTGGATACACTGTGGAAAGAACATTTAGCTGCGATGGATTACCTGCGTCAAGGTATTCATCTGCGTGGCTATGCTCAGAAAGATCCAAAACAGGAATACAAACGTGAATCCTTCGCCATGTTTGCCAATATGCTGGAATCATTGAAATATGAAGTGATCAGTACCTTGAGCAAAGTTCAGGTCAGAATGCCGGAAGAAGTTGAAGCACTTGAACAGCAACGCCGTGAGGAAGCTGAACGTTTGGCAAGAAAGCAGCACCTGAGCCATGAAGTTGAACAAGGCGCATTAATGTCAGAAGAGGAAGCACAGATGGCAAGTGGGGAACGTAAAGTTGGACGTAACGACACCTGCCCATGTGGTTCCGGCAAAAAATATAAGCATTGTCACGGGCGATTATAATTAAAACCAAGTGAATGGAGCGAGTGGCAGGTTGCCACTCGCTCCATATTTCATGCTTATATAATCACAGTAACGGAAAGCTATCACGACTGAGATTGTCAGATTCAGCTCATCTCTAATTTTTGCATATTCCCCACATTTTGAATGAACATCTCATCATGGGAAATCAATACCATAGCTCCGGTATAGTCATGTAATGCTTTCTGGAGCAGTTCACGTGATTCTATATCCAGATGATTGTCTGGCTCATCCAACAACAATAGGGCAGGAGCATATGGACCACAAAACAGACAAGCCAGTGCAACTTTAAGTTGCTCCCCACCACTCAGATAGCCGACAGGTTTTAAAGCTTCTTCTCCACGAATACGTAATTGAGCGAGTCGAGTACGGTAGCGATCTTCAGTCCAGCCCGGAGACTGTAATTGAAAATTATGTAGTGCGGATTGATTTTTATCCAGAAACGAAAAATGTTGATCCATCAGACGATATGACGGTGTTATTCGGCAAGTACCTTGTTTGAGGGGCAGAACACCTGTCATGACTTTCAATAAGGTCGATTTCCCACTGCCATTATTGCCGACAACAGCAAGGCGTTCATTATTATGAATTGTCAGACTAATAGGAGTGTTTGAGCCAAAGGGTAAAATAACATCCTGTAAGTAAAGTAACGGTGGGGTAGCAGTTTGTGGGGTAGCCACAGCAATGGACAACGGATCAATAATTTCTAATTTCGTTCTGGCATCTGTCGCCAGAGAGTTATTCCTTTGTATTCGTTCTTCATGCAGTTTTGCTTGCCGTGCCAAAGTGGCTCCTGATCGCTCTAGTTCACGGTCAAGAATAAGTTTAGTTTGATTAGCATTTTCTCGCCGTTGCTTGCCTTGACTCAGCCTTTTACTTACTTTTTCATGATCTTTTTGCTTATCTTGTAGTGCTTGTTTCCGGTTTTTTTGAGTTTGTTCGACTTCGCGTTGAATACCAAGCCGGAGTTGCTCCTTGCTTTCCAACCACGTTTCCCATCCACCGATACTACGCGATAATCCTAATCCACTGAGTTCATATACAATTGAGGTATGTTGTAACAGTTGAGTATTGTGAGTAACCAGCAAAATACCACCATTGAAAGCTTCCAGCCATCGGGCTAACCAAAGACGCCCTTGTCGATCAAGATGATTACTTGGTTCATCCAAGATCATAAAACCTACATCTTGTCTCTTTAGTGTTAATAACCTAATCCGTGTTTGCTCCCCACCACTTAGGGAATCAAAAGGTTGGTTTAGTATTTTTGGATTGAGTTCACCTTCTGCTAGCAGGGATTCGACCTGAAATTTCCAATCCCAATTACCTTCCATCACATCGAAATCATCTGTATCACCAATACCTGCCAGAACCCGTTCATTGGCTCTCATAATTTTAGTTAATCCCAGCATATCGGCAGCATTACCAACAAAAGATGATAGGCTTTGTGATAAATAACCTACATTACAAAAATGTTTTACACTGCCTTCGGTGGGAGATATCTGCCGTGTCAATATAGATGCCAACCAGGATTTACCAATACCATTACGTCCGATTAACGCATGTTGTTCTGCATTCAAAAATATATCAATACCAGAAAATAAAGGGGTTGCTTCATCAGAAAACTGATAGGCGATTTGTCTTGCTTCAATTAATTGTTGAGCGTCATTTTGCATAAACGGTTTTTCCTTATTCTTTGAAATAATGGCTTAAACCTGAATCCATTTTTAGACAGAGTTTTATACCGCTTGCTGTTTGTTTTTACATGATATGTTTTTGTGAAAGGTAAAAGTGATTAACGATTAAATGAAAGACAAGTTTGCGATTTAAGCTAATTTTATTGTAGTCTGCAAGATATAATCACCTAGGTTAAATAATCAATAGCAAGAAAAAACAATTATGGAAAAAAAATATCTGCATATTGCCGCAGGCATCATTAAAAATAGCACTGATGAAATATTTATCACACAGCGTAGTGCTGATTCACATATGGGCGGTTTTTGGGAGTTTCCCGGAGGGAAACTTGAACAAGGAGAAACACCTGAGCAAGCATTGATTAGAGAATTAAAGGAAGAAGTCGGGATCACTGTGACTCATTGTAAATTGGTAGATACTATTACACATGATTTTCCTGACCGAAATATCACACTCTACTTTTTTCTGGTTGATGAATGGAAAAATGAACCATTTGGTAGAGAAGGACAGCCTTCCCGCTGGGTATTACGGTCAGAATTGATTGCTGATGAATTTCCACCCGCAAATCGTAGTATTGTCGCTTTTTTGACAAAAAATGACTCCTATTAAAAACAGGGATTACTTTTTTAAAATCATTTGCTTTAGAGAATGACATCGCGATAGTACTAAATAAAATCAGTGCCCTCGCGATGTCATCTAAGTGATATCACCGTTCTGGCTCTTCGCTCCAGCTATCATTTTCTGCACTATCGCTTTGACTCGGTATTTTCTTTTCTTCGCTGGCCCACTCTCCCAAGTCGATTAATTGGCAACGTTTACTGCAAAATGGGCGGTGTGGGCTGATTTCACCCCATATTACTGTGTTGCCACATGTTGGACATTCGACTGTCAATACTTCAGACATCTTACTTTCCTTTCCCCTGCTTGATTTCGGAGCCATGTTAACAGCAGGCTAATTCAAAAGACAAATGGGCAGGAACGATACGCTCACTATCAATGGGCAAGAAACGGATGGCGAAACGTGTCTTATAGCCGGAGACTTGTGGGTAAATTAATGCATTCGGTACGACGTCCAATTTCAGCCTCAGGAGGTCTGCTTCGTCAGCATTGTCTTGATAAAAACCATTGTGACTGATTTTAGGCGTAAATACTGCCGATTGGCGTATGAGTTCCAGAATACTTTCCAATGCTTGCTTTAATGGGAGGAGGCTGCCTAGCCAGGCTTTGACCGATTCATCTCTGACTGATTGTGGCAAATACAGCCACAAGTGCAATGTTGGCAAATCAAAACTACAACATCCCCCCGGAATGCTTAGTCTTTGGCGAACCATATTGATAATGCGATCTTCTTTGATATGCTGGCTGAGTCGGGGGCCTTGATTCAAGGCAATACTGCATTCTTTCAGCTGCTTCGCTAAATTCTGGATCATGCCAGTATCTGCATTTGGAGCGCCGAGCCACAGTTTTAACTTAACTTGCTGGCGATCCAACTCTTTTAATAATTCAGAACGGACTTCACCACGATCTAGGATCTCAATTAGTTCTGAGATTGTACGAAAAAACGACAGGCTGCTTGCCAGAGAATCTAAGTGGCGTTGTTTTTCCAACTGTTGCAGTGAAGATTCAATTCTCAACCATGAACGCATTTTTTCATTGAGTGGATGTTCAAAAATAATAGTAGAGGTTGCATCACTCATTACGGTTTTCCTGTCTGACTGATTTTGCTTGTTTTAAATACTGTTGATGTAATTCAACCACACGGGAGACAATGTCTTGTTCGCCATGGTGATTAAAGATGACATCATCTGCTTTATCCAGTCTGTCATGACGGCTGGCTTGTGCAGCCAGAATATTTTCCACTTGTTTACGGTTTACGCCATCACGCGCCATTGTCCGAGCAATTTGTGTTTCTGGTGAGATGTCAACAACTAAAATACGGTCTGCCAGATGCATTAAATTATTTTCAATTAACAGAGGAACCACCCAAATGACGTAGGTGGCAGTCACTTGGTTTAATTGTCGCTGAGTTTCTGAGTGTATCAGCGGATGCAACAGCGCATTCAGCCACTGTTTTTCTTCCGGAGATGCAAAAATTTTTTGGCGTAGCAATGCGCGGTTTAGACTGCCATCGGATAATAATATGTCAGATCCAAAGTGCTGTGAAATTGCCAGCAATGCGGGAGTACCAGGAGCAACTACTTCTCTGGCAATAATATCGGCATCAACAAGAGGAACACCAAGGGATGAAAATACATTAGAGATAGTCGTTTTACCGCTACCAATTCCACCTGTGAGTGCAACAATATAAGTCATCCTATCCCTTAAAATATTTCTGATAGTATAATTAAATTGTAACCTAAGGAACGCTAATGAGCTATAAACAAACGAATATATTCCCAGCTTTTGTGTCCTTGAGGAAGCATAATGAAATATGTAAATATTTTGTTAATCCAATATTGTTCCTAATTGAAAAATAGGCAGATACATGGCCAACAATAATAAACCAATAATCAATGCCATTATCAACATCAATAGAGGTTCAAGTAATTGAACTAAACTATCAGCAAGATTGATGGATTTTTCTTGATACCATTTTGCAATATTAAACAAGAATAATTCTAACTCACCTGATTCTTCACCTATCATGACAAATTGCTGGCATAACGAAGGGAAAAATGCTGCTTTTTTTAATGCATCACTCATAGGAATTCCCTGTTGGATCTGTTTATGTAAGCTTTTTACTCCAGCAATAAAAATTGGATGACGAGTGGCATTGATAGCACATTCTAGCCCTGTTGTTAGTGTTAATCCTGCTTTCTGTGTCATAAATAAAATATGGAATATCTGGTTTATTTGTTGATAAATTATCAATTTTTTAAAAAGAGGGAGCTTCAGCATGAGCATTTTTTCTTTTGTTTGCAATATTGAAAAACGCTTACGTAACCATAGGTAACCAGTTAGCAATATAAATATTATTATTAATAGTAATAGGCCATACTGGATCAAAAAATCAGATCCCGACAAAACCCACCGTGTTAATAGAGGCAAGGTAGCATTAAACGAAGAGTAAACTTGTCGAAATTCCGGCAGAACAAAGATCAACATCAAAATAATAACTAACAGTGTTACAAAAGCGACTATCAAAGGGTAGCGATAAGCTTTTTGCATTTTTTTCAGTAATGCATCCTGTTGCTCTAACTGATTGATGATTAATTGGCAGCAATTTT
Organism: Xenorhabdus sp. XBWT; assembly: GCF_059072735.1. Lineage (NCBI taxonomy): Bacteria > Pseudomonadati > Pseudomonadota > Gammaproteobacteria > Enterobacterales > Morganellaceae > Xenorhabdus > Xenorhabdus sp. XBWT. The sequence continues at coordinate 3,275,733 of NZ_CM180990.1, read as the reverse complement.
CAAGCTGGCCTGTTTGTTCTCCGACTGCAATAATTTGGCAGAATAAAGGGGAGAATAGCTTCGGATAATGAGCTAATGTTGTTGAAAATGATTCTCCTTGACTAATTTTCTGGATCATATCCGTTAATACACATCGCCAGAGAGCAAATTTGCAATCTTGCAATAAGATAACTAACCCCCGTAAAAGGGGGATGCCTGATGTTAGTAGCGTACTTAATTGATGAATGAAATGTAGTCGGTAAGCAACTTCTTTTTCACCGTAGTGAATCACCCTTTTGCATTTAATGGAATAAGGTTGCAGATCGAGATGGCCTAAGTACCGGAAGACACTTTTTTTACTGTAACCGATGCTCTCCCCCGCTATAATCTTTCCTTTATTATTAATGGCTTGCCATTGGTAGATATACTCTATTTTCATACAGTTTCATGGCCTGTAATCTGGTAAATTTCTTCAAGAGTAGTTATCCCTTTTTCTACTAATGTGATGCCTGACGAAAACAGTGTTGAACCCTGCTGCTGGGTGAGTAAATGTGAGAGATTGTCAGTTAAATGTTCAGACAGGGTTTGCAGGAATTCTGATTTAATTTCGAGAAATTCATAAATGGCTGTCCTGCCATAATAACCAGAAAAACAGTGGTCACAGCCAACCGCATGCCATTTTTTTAGTGTTAAGGCCGATGGGCTTTCTTCTTTATTAGTTATGTTGGGAATAATAGTCGGAGTGCTATCTTGTTGGCGACAGTGGGGGCAAAGTTTGCGAACTAACCGTTGGGCAATAATCAATTTTACGCATGAAGCTGTGGTATAGCCAGAAATTCCCAGATTTTGCAGGCGGGATAAGGTATCGATAGTCGAGTTAGTGTGTAGTGTCGATAAAACTAAGTGGCCTGTTTGTGCAGCTTTCATTGATATTTCGGCAGTTTCATTATCACGGATTTCACCAACCATGATGATATCGGGGTCTTGCCGCAATAACGCCCTGAGAACTTTGGCAAAATCTAGCCCAATTTTGTTATTTACAGGTGTTTGATTAATGCCATTCAAAGGGATTTCTACGGGATCTTCAACACTACAGATATTCTTTTTAGCTTGATTTAAATATTGCAGGCAACTATAGAGAGTGACAGTTTTTCCGCTGCCGGTTGGGCCTGTCACTAAAATCATGCCTTGTGGTAAATGGATCTTCTGCCTTAAAAGTTGTAACTGTGACTCAGGCAGGCCAAGTTGTTCCAATGACAATTGGTGTATGGTATTTAGAATTCGCAGGACTATTTTTTCTCCATGTAGTGTCGGCAGCGTAGATATACGTATCGCATAGTTATTCTTATTGTCGTTCCAGTCAAATTGCCCATCTTGTGGATGACGTTTTTCAGCGATGTTGAGTTTTGCGATAATTTTCAAGCGGGCAGGAATACTCGCATTCATTTGAGGTGGCGGCGTTTTCATTGTATGTAATATTCCATCCACTCGAATGCGTATTTGATAATTATTTTTAAAAGGCTCAAAATGAATATCTGAGGCTCTTTTTTGTATTGCAGTTAATAACGTCTGATTAATTAATTGAATAACTGGGGCATCTATATCTTCATCTCGGATATTATTAGTTTGTATTGTATGATGATTGGAATAGTTGGTGTTCAATTTTTCTATACGATAAGACTCCATATCATCATTTTCTGAGCAATAAATTTCTTCTGATATCAGAGGTTTTTCCTGTGTCAGCATAGATTCTATTTTTGCTTGAGGCCAAATATTTATATTCACAATCAGGCCAGAAACAAAACGTAATGCAGCGATGAAATCTTCGTTAGGTGATTTACTACAAGCTATGGTAATAGTATGGTGATCTTTTTGTATAACAATAGCCTGATACTGTTGGCACAGATCTTTTATTTCTCTTTCCATTAATACGTTTTCCTTATTTTTCATTAATAATATCCTTCATTTTTAAAATTACAGTTCTATTTGTCGAAAATTTCAATTAATTGGTTGTGTTTTTTTGTTTGAAAGTGGTTAATGAATTTGTTTATTTGATATAAAACTCTTTGATATTTAAAATTTCAATGTTTCCTGACATTTTATTTTCAATGATTCATTCTTAGATTCACAAATAGTTTTCCATTGAGTGAATCCTGTTTTAATATCCTGAGTTGGTTTTAAAATAGCATTCAAGCCACTGAGGTTTTGTTGACCTGTAACGATTATTTCTCCTTCTTTTACTGAGATGGCGCTGATATATCGACTATTATGGCCGGATGGAATGGAAACCTGGCCTGAATTACATTCTTTATAATTCTCAGTTTCAAAACGACAAAGCTCTATGCCGGATCTATAAGGTACAATAGCTTGTAGCATATCGGTTAATGCTGCTTTTTGGATATATCTTTGATAACTGGGAATGGCAATTGCGCCGAGAATTGACACGATAGCCATAACAACCATCACTTCAATCAATGTAAACCCTTGCTGATTCATTTTTTTTCCTTTTTTGTAGTTTGGTGACATATCCGATTGCATGTGGCTATAACCTTTCAAATAATTACGTTGCTATAATATTGTGCCGTGATGCTGCAATTTGAAATCTATTGGGAATAAATTCGGATAAGAATAAGCATGAATTAAAAGGAGAAAAATAAAATAGCCTTCATGATATTTATCGAATTGGTTCGAAGAAATAATCATGTGTTACATTTTTTGCAAAAAAAATTTCGAGCCTGTTTGAAAATAAAAGATCCGCAGAAATATAGGACGCTTGAAAGTGCTAACATGCTAACCTGTTACATTTTAATAGGCGGTGTTTCCTCAGTAGAGCCAGCTGTGTTGGCTGGAATGGCTATGGTGAATTAAGGGGGGAGTAAAAGAGTGAAACTGCATGAAGGGTGGATTGATATTGCAAGAAAGGTCATTTCTCCGCATTGTGATTTGCGTCCGGAAGGTGAAACTCCATCATTGCTGGTCATCCATAATATCAGTTTACCCCCTGGTAAGTTTGGCGGTCCCTATATCGACCAATTATTTATGGGAACACTGAATCCGAATGAAGATCCTTTCTTTGATGAGATAAAACATTTGTGCGTTTCTGCTCATTGTTTGATCCGGCGCGATGGAGAAGTTGTACAGTATGTTCCTTTCGATAAAAGAGCTTGGCATGCTGGTGTTTCCTGTTACTGTGACCGTGAGAAATGTAATGATTTTTCTATAGGCATTGAATTGGAAGGCACGGATTATGAGGAGTTTACTGAAATTCAATACATTAAGCTGACCGAAGTTACCGAACTGCTTATCAGTCAGTATTCTGATATCCGTAGTAATATCACGGGACACAGTGATATCGCACCGGATAGAAAGACCGATCCAGGGCCTTATTTTTATTGGGAACATTATCAACAACTATTGAAGGAGTGAGTTGGATGACTCTCTTTATTCTATTGTTAATACTGGCATGGGAACGGGTCTTCAAGATGGGAGACCATTGGCAGTTGGAACGTTATTTAGCTCCATTGTTTGCCAGAATAAAATTTTATTCGTTGTGGGGCAGTTTAGGCATGAGTGTCTTGGTTGCTTTCTTGACATGGAAACTTATTGAAGTTTCTAGTTCTGTTGTTTTTGGCATTCCAGCAATTTTATTCAGTATTATTATCAGCTTGTTATGTATTGGCGCTGGAGAACTGCGTCGTGATTACCGCAGGTATCTTCAGGCCGTGCGAAATGATGATTCTGAACAGCAAACTAGTTATCTTGCACGTTTGACCATGATTCAAGGAACGTTACCCGATACGACACTTTCTGATGTGACGAAGGAAGAACGGTTACGTGAAACGCAGAATGCCTTAATCTGGATAAATTTTCGCTATTATCTGGCACCGATTTTTTGGTTGATTGTGCTGGGAGAATTTGGTCCAGCTATTCTGATGGGATATGGTTGCCTCCGGGCCTATCAGGGATGGCTGGCGCAAAACGCAACAGCGGTACAGCGAGCACAATCGGGTGTTGATGGCATATTACATTGGTTAGATTGGCTTCCCGCACGTTTGGCCGGTGTTGCTTATGCTTTGTTGGGGCATGGTGAGAAAGCCTTGCCAGCTTGGATTGCGTCGCTGAGCGACTTACGGACATCGCAATATAAAGTCGTCAGTCAATTGGCTCAATTTGCATTAAGTAAAGAACCACATCTCAATCCGGTAGAAACGCCAGTTGCTGCCGTAACATTAGCTAAAAAAGCTACATTTACTATTGTGATTATTGTTGCATTGCTGACGATTTATGGCGCGTTAATTTAATAATAGAAAGCTAGAGAGAGTGGTCTGATAACTATCTCTCTGGCTTTTGGTCTGAACACTCAACAATACTAAACCTGTTTTTATTATCTTTTTATTCATAGCTGATATAGCGTTTACTGGTAATCCGGTGTTATTGCCATGGTTCACTCTCTATATTATCGATTTTGGAATCCTACTTTAAAATCTCTTTTGGTTATAATTTTCTGATAAAATTTAAAATAATTTGTTAAAATTTGCAGATTTTTATGATTTGCCTAAAGGTCTTTATAGACAGCTAGTGAATACTTTGTTACTTTAAGACACTGTACTCTAAATTGGTATTACCAATTGACTACAGCCCCGTTAGTGAGGTTTCTTTAGCTGAAATTTGTTCAAGAAGATTCAGGTAAGATTCAGGTAACTAGGGCATGGTCCAAAGCAACATTTACTCATTGAATGGCTTACAGCAGATATGGCCTATAGCAAGATTCGCCAACCAAAGTTATCAGATGTGATTGAGCAACGTCTTGAGCAGCTCATTCTCGAAGGCTCGCTACGCCCGGGAGAGAAGCTGCTGCCTGAACGTGAGCTAGCGAAGCAGTTTGAAGTATCACGCCCTTCATTACGCGAAGCCATTCAAAAACTGGAAGCCAAAGGCTTTCTGTTCCGTCGTCAGGGGGGAGGAACTTTCGTGCAGAACAACCTGTGGCAAAGTTTCAGTGACCCTCTTGCTCAACTTATTGCAGAGAATCAAGAATCTCAATTCGATCTCCTTGAAACGCGACATGCGTTGGAAGGGATTGCGGCCTATTACGCAGCCCTTAGGGGAACCAATGAAGATTTTAAACGTATTGAAAAAAGCCATCTTGCTATTCAGGAAGCCCAGAAAAGTGGTGATGTAAATGCGGAATCTGATGCTGTCTTGCAATATCAGCTTGTTGTCACGGAAGCTGCTCATAACGTGGTATTACTGCATTTATTACGCTGTATGATCCCGATATTAGAACAAAATATCAGACGTAATTTTGAGTTCATTTATACCCGTAAAGAGATGTTGGCAGCCGTTAGTGACCATAGGGCTGAAATTTTTCGCTCTATTATGGCGAGAGAACCGGAAAAAGCCCGCGAGGCTTCCCATCGCCATTTGGCCTTTATCGAAGAAGTTTTATTGGATCTGACTCGTGAGCATACTCGTCGTGAGCGTTCATTGAGGCGGCTCCAGCAAAATCAGGAATAAGAGCCTATCCCTTGGGGCATCGTTGATAAATCAAATTCCCGAATGGGTAGGTTCTAAACTTGACTGTACAGATCCTGACTGCTGCGTTTGTACAGTTCGTCAACTCTTTATCCAAGAGTTTTAGCGGCAATATATAGCAGGGCCTATCTTCCGGTCATAACATGCAGTTCGTCAAAGGGTATGACCGGAAGATAGGCTCCAACAACCATTAGAAATAGATAACAGATAAGGAATACACCATGTCAGATATGTTGAAAAATGACGTGGATCCGATCGAAACTCGCGATTGGTTACAGGCGATCGAATCGGTCATCCGTGAAGAAGGTGTTGAGCGTGCTCAGTTCCTGATTGATCAGGTTTTAAGTGAAGCTCGTAAAGGTGGCGTTAACGTTGCCGCAGGTGCTGCAAGCCGTGATTACATCAACACTATTCCTGTTGAGGATGAGCCTGCTTACCCTGGCAACCTGGATTTGGAGCGCCGTATCCGTTCCGCTATTCGCTGGAACGCAGTGATGACTGTTCTGCGTGCATCCAAAAAAGATCTGGAACTGGGTGGTCACATGGCTTCATTTCAGTCTTCCGCGACTGTTTATGAAGTTTGTTTTAACCACTTCTTCCGCGCTCGTAACGAAAATGATGGTGGTGACTTGGTTTACTTCCAGGGCCACATTTCTCCGGGTGTTTACGCTCGTGCATTCCTTGAAGGTCGTCTGACTGAAGAGAAGATGAACAACTTCCGTCAGGAAATTGGTGGTAATGGCCTGTCTTCTTACCCGCATCCAAAACTGATGCCTGACTTCTGGCAGTTCCCAACTGTTTCTATGGGTCTGGGGCCAATCTCCGCTATTTATCAGGCTAAATTCCTAAAATATTTGGGAAATCGTGGTCTGAAAGATACCTCTAAACAAACCGTTTATGCTTTCTTGGGCGACGGTGAAATGGATGAGCCAGAATCCAAGGGTGCGATCACTATCGCAACTCGTGAAAAACTGGATAACTTGGTATTCATCATCAACTGTAACTTACAGCGTCTGGATGGCCCGGTAACTGGTAACGGCAAAATCGTTAACGAACTGGAAGGTATCTTCGACGGTGCTGGCTGGCAGGTACTGAAAGTCCTGTGGGGCGAGCGTTGGGATGAGCTGCTGCGTAAAGATACCAGCGGTAAACTGGTTCAGTTGATGAACGAAACTCTGGACGGCGACTATCAGACATTCAAGTCTAAAGATGGCGCTTATGTTCGTGAGTACTTCTTCGGTCGTTACCCAGAAACCGCTGCATTGGTCAAAGATATGACTGATGAGGAAATCTGGGCGCTTAACCGTGGTGGTCACGATCCTAAGAAAGTATTTGCTGCACTGCAAAAAGCACAGAATACCACTGGTAAACCAACTGTGATCTTGGCTCAGACCATTAAAGGTTATGGTATGGGTGACACAGCTGAAGGTAAAAACATTGCCCATCAGGTTAAGAAAATGAACATGGAAGGCGTTCGCCAGTTCCGTGATCGTTTCAATGTGCCTGTAGCTGATGAGCAGATCGAAAAACTGCCATATGTTACTTTCGACAAAGATTCTGAAGAATCTAAATATCTGCATGAGCGTCGTAATGCTCTGAATGGTTACCTGCCAAGTCGTCGTGTTAACTTCGACGAAAAACTGGAAATCCCTGCACTGGCAGATTTCAGTTCTCTGCTGGAAGAGCAATCCAAAGAAATTTCTACTACTATCGCTTTTGTTCGTGCATTGAACATTATGCTGAAGAACAAGTCGATCAAAGATCGTCTGGTTCCAATCATTGCTGACGAAGCACGTACTTTCGGTATGGAAGGTCTGTTCCGTCAAATCGGTATCTACAGCCCGAATGGTCAACAGTATACTCCGCAAGACCGTGAGCAGGTTGCATACTATAAAGAAGACGCCAAAGGTCAGATCCTGCAAGAAGGTATCAATGAACTGGGTGCTGCTTCATCTTGGCTGGCTGCTGCAACTTCTTACAGCACCAACAACCTACCAATGATTCCGTTCTACATCTACTACTCCATGTTCGGATTCCAGCGTATCGGTGATCTGTGCTGGGCGGCAGGTGACCAGCAAGCCCGTGGCTTCCTGGTAGGTGGTACTTCAGGTCGTACGACTCTGAACGGTGAAGGTTTGCAGCATGAAGATGGTCACAGCCACATTCAGTCTCTGACGATTCCTAACTGTGTCTCTTATGACCCAGCGTTCGCTTATGAAGTTGCTGTCATCATGCATGATGGTTTGGAGCGTATGTATGGTGAGAAACAAGAGAACATCTATTACTACATTACTACCCTGAACGAAAACTACCATATGCCGTCAATGCCTGCGGGTGCTGAAGAAGGTATCCGTAAAGGTATCTACAAGCTGGAAAACTTGGAAGGCACGAAAGGTAAAATTCAATTGCTGGGCTCCGGTTCTATCCTGCGTCATGTTCGTGAAGCAGCGAAGATCCTGTCTGACGAATACGGTATCGGTTCTGACGTATACAGCGTAACTTCCTTCACTGAACTGGCTCGTGATGGTCAGGATTGTGAGCGTTGGAACATGCTGCATCCATCAGAAGAACCTCGCGTTCCTTACATTGCTCAGATCATGAATGAAGCGCCAGCTGTTGCTTCTACTGATTACATGAAACTGTTCGCAGAACAAGTACGTAACTTTGTACCTGCAAGCGATTATCGTGTACTGGGTACTGACGGTTTCGGTCGTTCTGACAGCCGTGAGAATCTGCGTCACCACTTCGAAGTTGATGCTTCTTATGTGGTTGTTGCAGCTCTGGGTGAATTGGCTAAACGTGGCGAAGTTGATGTGAAATTGGTTGAAGAAGCCATCAAGAAATACAACATCAACCCAGAAAAAGCTAACCCACGTCTGGCATAAGAGGTAAAGAGTAATGTCTATTGAAATTAACGTACCTGATATTGGTGCAGATGAAGTTGAAGTTACCGAAATCATGGTGAAAGTCGGTGACACTGTAGAAGCAGAACAGTCCCTGATCACTGTTGAAGGTGATAAAGCTTCTATGGAAGTCCCATCTCCACAGGCGGGTGTGGTTAAAGAGATCAAAATTGCGGTTGGCGATAAAGTTGAAACTGGCAAACTGATCATGGTCTTTGAATCCGCAAACGGTGCAGCAGAAGTTGCACCTGCTCAGCAGGCAGCAGCTCCGGCAGCAGCAGCACCAGCTGAAAGCAAAGAAGTTAATGTACCTGATATCGGTGGTGACGAAGTTGAAGTTACCGAAATCATGGTAAAAGTGGGTGACACTATCGCTGAAGAACAGTCTCTGATCACCGTTGAAGGTGACAAGGCGTCTATGGAAGTCCCTGCACCGTTCGCGGGTACTGTGAAAGAGATCAAAATCGCTGCTGGCGACAAAGTTAAAACTGGTTCTCTGATCATGGTATTCGAAGTTGCAGGTGCAGCGCCTACGGCAGCGCCAGCAGCAGCTCCAGCTCCTGCGGCTGAACCTGCTAAAACAGCATCCGCTCCGGCAGCAAACAAGCCAGCAGAAGGCAAAAATGAATTTGCAGAAAATGATGCTTATATTCATGCAACTCCGGTGATCCGTCGTCTGGCGCGTGAATTTGGCGTAAATCTGGCTAAAGTGAAAGGCACTGGTCGTAAAGGTCGCATCCTGCGTGAAGATGTTCAGGCTTACGTGAAAGATGCGGTTAAACGTGCAGAAGCAGCACCTGCTGCGGGCGGCGGCTTGCCGGGTATGCTGCCTTGGCCGAAAATTGATTTCAGCAAGTTCGGTGAAATCGAAGAAGTTGAAATGAGCCGTATCCAGAAAATCTCCGGTGCTAACCTGAGCCGTAACTGGGTCATGATCCCTCACGTTAACCTGTTCGATGAAGCGGATATCACTGAAGTTGAAGAGTTCCGTAAACAGCAGAACAAAGAAGCTGAGAAGAAACAACTGGGCGTGAAGATCACTCCGCTGGTATTCGTGATGAAAGCTGCCGCGAAAGCACTGGAAGCAATGCCTCGCTTCAACAGCTCCATTTCTGAAGATGGCCAGAAGCTGATCCTGAAAAAATATGTCAACATCGGTATTGCGGTTGATACACCTAATGGTCTGGTTGTTCCTGTATTCAAGGATGTCAACAAAAAAGGCATCATGGAACTGTCCAGAGAATTGGCTGAAGTTTCCAAGAAAGCGCGTGCTGGTAAGCTGACTGCTTCTGACATGCAGGGTGGTTGTTTCACCATTTCCAGCCTGGGTGGTATTGGTACTACCGGTTTTGCACCAATTGTGAATGCGCCAGAAGTGGCAATCATGGGTCTGTCTCGTTCTTCCATGAAACCAGTATGGAATGGTAAGGAATTCGTTCCTCGTCTGATTCTGCCTATGTCTCTGTCCTTTGACCACCGAGTTATTGATGGGGCAGATGGTGCGCGCTTCATCACTTATATTAATCAATTGATGAGCGACATCCGCCGTTTGGTGATGTAATGCAAAGGCCGGTAAATATACCGGCCTAATGATTACTGCCGTGACAGATATTTTCGCCTTGCATCTGGCAGGTTGGGATTTCTGTCACGTTAACGCGCTTTTCAGGTTATTTACAATTCTGTAAACTGCTCGCGGTGTGTACGTCCCGGTGGAATATGTTTTTTTCGTCTGACCCGCCGGACAAACAATTAAGAGGTCATGATGAGTACTGAAATTAAAGCCCAGGTAGTGGTGCTTGGAGCAGGCCCTGCTGGGTATTCTGCTGCTTTCCGTTGTGCAGACTTAGGTTTGGATACCGTTTTGGTTGAGCGTTACTCTACTTTGGGTGGTGTTTGCCTTAACGTTGGTTGTATTCCATCCAAGGCGCTGCTTCATGTTGCAAAAGTCATTGAAGAAGCAAAAGCACTGGCACAACACGGTATCGTGTTCGGTGAGCCACAAACTGATATCGATAAGATCCGTCTCTGGAAAGAAAAAGTAATTTCCCAGCTGACAGGTGGTTTGGGCGGCATGGCTAAGGGCCGTAAAGTTAACGTTGTTAACGGTATTGGTAAATTTACAGGTGCTAACACTCTGATAGTAGAAGGCGAAAACGGCGCAACAACGATTAATTTTGATAATGCCATTATCGCAGCGGGTTCACGCCCTATTCAGCTACCATTCATTCCACATGAAGATCCTCGCGTATGGGATTCTACCGATGCACTGGAACTGAAAACTGTTCCGGGACGCCTGCTGGTAATGGGCGGTGGTATTATTGGTCTGGAAATGGGTACTGTTTACCATGCTCTGGGTTCTCAGATCGACGTGGTAGAAATGTTCGATCAGGTTATTCCTGCTGCAGACAAAGACATTGTTAAAGTGTTCACTAAGCGCGTCAGCAAGAAATTCAACCTGATGCTGGAAACTAAAGTGACAGCGGTAGAAGCTAAAGAAGATGGCATCTACGTAACAATGGAAGGTAAGAAAGCCCCAGCGGAACCACAGCGTTATGACGCAGTTCTGGTTGCTATCGGTCGTGTACCAAACGGTAAATCGCTGGATGCAGGTAAAGCGGGCGTTGAAGTTGATGAGCGTGGCTTTATCCATGTTGATAAGCAAATGCGTACTAATGTGCCTCACATCTTCGCTATCGGTGATATCGTTGGTCAGCCAATGCTGGCGCACAAAGGTGTCCATGAAGGTCACGTTGCTGCTGAAGTTATTTCTGGCAAGAAACATTACTTCGATCCAAAAGTGATTCCATCCATTGCTTATACTGAACCAGAAGTGGCATGGGTTGGTCTGACTGAGAAAGAAGCGAAAGAAAAAGGCATCAGCTATGAAACCGCAACTTTCCCATGGGCAGCATCTGGTCGTGCAATTGCGTCCGACTGTTCAGATGGTATGACTAAGCTGATTTTCGATAAAGAGACTAATCGCATTATCGGTGGCGCTATTGTTGGTACTAACGGTGGCGAGTTGCTGGGTGAAATCGGTCTGGCTATCGAAATGGGCTGTGACGCAGAAGATATCGCTCTGACTATCCATGCTCACCCAACTCTGTATGAATCAATCGGTATGGCTGCGGAAATTTACGAAGGTAGCATTACTGACTTGCCAAACCCTAAAGCAAAGAAAAAGAAATAATTCTTTAAATCTTGCAGTGGATTAAGCAAAAATTTAAACGGCTTTCTCATCGGGAAGCCGTTTTTATTTGGTGTACTTTGACGGTCGTAGTCTGTTAGTTGGGATGGTTAAACCACTCGCGACCCAGTTCTCTGTCTGCATCGCTTCCGGCATCGGCAAACAGTGTCACAATTTGCTGATCAGGTGTCATCGTTTCAGCAAGTTTCCATGCGGTTTTCCAGTTTGCTGCCGATGAAGAGCCAATTTTCATTCCCGTTAATTGGAAAAATTCATACATGGCGCTGATGGCTTCTCTGTAGGATACTTGATTAAAATGTGGTTCTTCAGGCATGAGTTGATTAATAAAAGGTTGACGGAAACCCCAGCCAAACCCACCAGCACCCGCAAACTTTTTCTTACCGTTAGGAGCAGCCAGTGAACCGTAAGGCAATTCTTTCGTTGTCGTCCCCCACACTTTCAGTTGAGGATTATCTCGACGCAAGGCTGTAGCCACACCAGCTAAAGTGCCACCAGTTCCCACAGCCGCAACCCAGCCATTGGCATAAGTACCATTCAATTGCTCGCGAATTTCGGTGCCGGTCTGGTATTCATGAATGGCCGTGTTCACCCTATTGATATGTTGGGCGAGTAACGTCCAGCTACTATCTTCTTCTGCAATTTGTCGAGCTCGAGTGATCAAACCGAGAAGGAAAAAGTTGTGATCTACACAAGTGATGGTGGCGTTTTCTGTTTTGAATATGTCAATTAGTTCCTCTGGTGCGGAATCAGGAACGACAACATGTACAGGGATACCACACATATTGCCCAGTTTTGCCAGTGCCTTTGCCATGTTGCCACCAGAGGCATCAAGTAACTTTAATTCTCCTTGGGAAAAATCATGTTGATTGATGGCATCACAGAACAAACCAAAGGCCACCCGGTCTTTCACTGAGCCAAATGGGTTTTCAAATTCGAGTTTAGCAAGAATTGATGCTTTCCCTTCTGGTGATGGTACAGGAATTAAAGTGGTATTCCCCAATGTATTATAAATTTTTTTCAATTCGGGAAACAGAGTAAAGGATTTTTCTGTATCTGGCATACTATCTTGTGAATTAAATAGTTCAAAATTCATTTAATATTCCTTTGATATATTGAATCGATAGAATTTAAATTATTACCGAATGAGTGGATGACGACTTATCAGATTTATAATTTCAGCTATATTCTATTATTATCTTTCTGATTCCATAAATATTCCTTATTGCCAACTAATTTATTTATTGTCAATATTTTTATTGATGTACGATAATATCGTAACTATATAAAAATGATTCGTTACTTAAATTTGGAGGTGATTCTAAAAAATAATGATTAACGTCAAATTATGACGTGTTAAATTATTATTTTTCGCTTCTTAAGTGTTTTTAGTCTGTTGATTTAAGATCATAAAATATCAATTGTTGTTATTATTATTTTTCTAAATGGCGATGTTATAATGACCATTATTCATATTGCCCGTTAATAGGTCAAAACATTTCGTGCTATCTTGATTTCCTATATGTGGTATCTACTGCTGGATAAATGTATAGCTGGTTGTAAAGACACATTATATCAATAATCAAAGCAGGATAAGCCACTAATTAGGTCTTAATATTTTAGGAAAAGAAGCTATCATCATTTTCTACTATTAATATCTAAGTTTCGTTATCAATATCATCGTTTTTAATAAATTGAATTTTCCGACGCAGATATCAAATATCTTGTGCATTTTCACCGAATGTAATTATTTCTTTATGGTTAAGTTATCTAATCATCTGTTTATACTGAATTAATTTCGATTTGTGGTAAGACGACAAGAGAGTGAGTCTCTGGAAGTTCTGAGTATTTGTATAAAAAGAGGGATAAAACTCAAGCATTTTCGAGCCAGATCAGGAAAAAATAGCATATTTGTCTGATATACCCCTTTAAATAACATTTATGCAGAATGTTATCACTGTTCAATGTTGATTTTATGTGAATGAATTAACATGGTATTCAAATTTTGGTATGCTAAGTACCCGAAGCTGAGCATAATTCTGATGTTATGTGAGCAAAATCCTCTGACCTGGCACCCTTGATGATTGTTTTAGAAGATTGTTTTTCGATAATCGTTACCGGGTGCAGACAGCCGGGTATATAAAATGACAATGAGAGTGAGGAGAAAGTCGTGCTAGAAGAATACCGCAAGCACGTAGCCGAGCGTGCAGCTCAAGGCATCGTCCCTAAACCGTTAGACGCAGCTCAAGTAGCAGCGCTGGTAGAATTACTGAAGAACCCACCTAAAGGTGAAGAAGATTTCTTATTAGATCTACTGACCAATCGTATTCCTCCTGGTGTAGATGAAGCCGCTTATGTTAAAGCGGGTTTTCTTGCTGCCATAACCAAAGGAGAAGCAGCTTCTCCTTTGGTCACACAGGAAAAATCTATTGAATTATTGGGAACTATGCAGGGTGGGTATAATATCCATGCTTTAATTGATGCTCTTGATGATGAAAAATTGGCTCCGGTAGCGGCTAAAGCGCTTTCTCATACTTTGCTGATGTTTGATAGTTTCTATGATGTAGAAGGAAAAGCAAAAGCAGGCAATGTCCATGCCAAACAGATTATTCAGTCATGGGCCGATGGACAATGGTTCCTCGAACGCCCTGAATTAGCGGAAAAAATTACTGTTACAGTTTTTAAGGTCACAGGTGAAACCAACACCGATGATCTCTCTCCTGCACCTGATGCGTGGTCACGTCCTGATATTCCTTTACATGCTTTGGCAATGCTCAAAAATGTCCGTGAAGGTATCGAACCTGATCAAGCGGGTGCCGTTGGCCCAATTAAGCAAATAGAAGCATTGAATAAAAAAGGCTATCCGTTGGCCTATGTTGGTGATGTTGTCGGTACAGGTTCTTCCCGTAAATCAGCAACTAACTCCGTGTTGTGGTTTATGGGTGAAGATATTCCGTTTGTGCCGAATAAACGGGGTGCTGGCGTGGTACTGGGCGGAAAAATCGCGCCAATCTTCTTTAATACCATGGAAGATGCGGGGGCGTTACCAATCGAAGTAGATGTTTCTAAACTCAATATGGGTGATGTGATTGATATCTACCCGTATAAAGGTGAAGTTCGTCATCATGAAACGAATGAATTGTTCTCTAATTTTGAATTGAAAACTGACGTATTGATCGACGAAGTTCGTGCTGGTGGCCGTATTCCATTGATTATCGGTCGTGGTCTGACTGGGAAAGCCCGTGAATCATTAGGGTTGCCACACAGCGATGTTTTCCGTCAGGCAAAAGCTGTTGAGAAAAGTGATCGTGGTTTCTCATTGGCACAGAAAATGGTAGGTCGCGCCTGTGGAACTGGCGGTATCCGCCCGGGAGAATATTGTGAACCTAAGATGACTTCAGTGGGTTCTCAGGATACCACTGGGCCAATGACGCGTGATGAGTTGAAAGATTTGGCATGTCTTGGCTTCTCTGCGGATTTGGTTATGCAGTCATTCTGTCATACAGCGGCTTATCCAAAACCTGTCGATGTGACGACGCATCATACACTACCTGATTTCATCATGAACCGCGGCGGGGTATCGCTACGTCCGGGAGATGGCATTATCCACTCATGGCTGAACCGTATGTTACTGCCGGATACGGTAGGTACAGGCGGTGATTCCCATACCCGTTTCCCGATTGGGATCTCTTTCCCTGCGGGTTCAGGTTTGGTGGCATTTGCTGCCGCTACAGGTGTCATGCCGCTGGATATGCCTGAATCAGTATTGGTGCGTTTTAAAGGAAAAATGCAACCCGGCATTACCCTGCGTGATTTGGTTCATGCCATTCCTTACTATGCGATTCAGCAAGGTTTGCTGACTGTTGAGAAGAAAGGCAAGAAAAATATTTTCTCTGGCCGCATTCTTGAGATTGAAGGTTTGCCTGAACTCAAAGTTGAGCAAGCATTCGAATTAGCCGATGCTTCTGCGGAACGTTCTGCGGCAGGCTGTACTATTAAGTTGGATGAAGCGCCGATCATTGAGTATTTGCAATCGAATATCATACTGTTGAAGTGGATGATTGCAGAAGGTTATGGTGATCGCCGAACGCTTGAGCGCCGTATTATTGGCATGGAGAACTGGTTGGAAGATCCTCAATTGCTGGAAGCAGATGCAGATGCTGAATACGCAGCGGTGATTGAAATTGATCTGGCGGAAATTAAACAGCCTATTTTGTGTGCGCCTAACGATCCAGATGATGCACGTTTATTATCAGAAGTCGCAAACAGCAAGATTGACGAAGTGTTTATCGGCTCTTGTATGACCAACATTGGTCATTTCCGTGCTGCGGGCAAGTTACTGGATCAGCATAAAGGCCAATTACCGACCCGTTTGTGGGTTGCACCTCCAACTAAGATGGACGCAGCTCAATTAACAGAAGAAGGCTATTACAGCGTCTTCGGTAAGAGTGGGGCGCGTATTGAGATCCCCGGTTGTTCATTGTGTATGGGAAATCAGGCGCGTGTGGCAGATGGAGCAACTGTAGTATCCACTTCTACCCGTAACTTCCCGAACCGTCTTGGTACAGGTGCAAATGTTTATCTGGCTTCTGCTGAGTTGGCAGCTGTGGCTTCACTGTTGGGACGCTTACCAACTCCAGAAGAGTATTTGCAATTCATGGATAAAGTCGGTGAAACCGCAGCAGATACTTATCGTTACCTCAATTTTGATCAATTGAGCCAGTATACAGAAAAAGCGGATGGTGTGATTTTCCAAACCGCTGTGTAAAAAAGTATATTGCATAAAAAGGGGGCTAATGCCTTAGCTCACGAGAAAACTCAGACATAAAAAAATCGGCCTCAGACAATACACTGAGGCCGATTATGACTCATCGCTCATTGAAGCCGAATATATGTTTGCGGCTACGTTGTCAGAAAAGTCTACTCACTCACTTGAATTGAGTCGGTGTCCATCTATAGCTATTTAGTAGAACAAATTAGAAACGGTAACCAATGCCAACCGTCCATGTTCCTGCTTTAGCCTGTTTCAAATGTGAATATTCGTAGGCAACATCAACAGCTACATTTGATATTGGGTTAAATTGTAAGCCAGTCCCATAAGCAAGAGCTGTTTTCTTTTCGATCGTGTTTGAATTTGTTTTCTGTTGATCTTTAATATTAGCGACACCAAGCAAGGTATAGGCGCTGATATAATCATTAAAGCGGTATGTTGAACCTACCATCAATGATCTATAAGTAATACTCTCATCAGCGTTACGGCCTTTTTTATTTACAGGGTTAGGCGCGTAGTAAACATTTAACTTAGTTTGCGTAATCGAACTGATAACACCCCAATGATCATTAATCTCATAACGGTATTTCAGATTGAGACCTCTTGGATCTTTAGAGGGCTTTTCATTGTTTGCTATAATTTTCAGCTTCGTACTGGTTTGAGCGTAGCCGAGTGAGATGGTGTGTTTGTCATTTGCGTTTGCAGTAAATGAAGAAATAGATAATCCAGCAATTATTGCTGAGACTAATAGAGCTTTTTTCATTATATGTGTCTCTTTATTTTATAAATCGCATCGTAATATATATAAATTCCGAAAAAACACAACGGAAAAATAACCCCACTAAAATAATTTACAAATAATAATAACTATAAGTTATGTTTTAGTTGTTTTTTATTCATCATGAGCATGAAGTTAACTATCATGAGTAATGTGAATAAAAGCAGAGCGTGAGACCTCCTCCTTATATATGTGCACTGTTTGCACTGCCTATGTTGATTGGGGATAAATCTGACTGTGTTAAATGAAAAACGATGGGACTTATTTATAAGCGGGATAAAACACTATTCTGGCAACAAGATATGGGTTATTTGTTGCTGTATACCGATTGACATATTTTGTTGAATCACTTATAAACCGCTCTTAAGAAGAGGGAAACTCTACTTGTGTAAGCGCCCTCCCCTGCTCATAGTAGTGGTTGGAGTGTGAAGAAGATTTCTCAAAAAAGGCTCCTTTAGGAGCCTTTTTTGATCCGGATTTGTAATTACTCTGGAACACACATTGGGATAAAAAACATTCAATGAAATTGATATTTGGAAAAGCAAGAAAAATAGTACCGCTTCTATTGTGCATGACTGGTTTGGCGGGATGTACTAATACGCTGGCTAACAAAGTTCAGGTAAAAAACCCTGCGACACCAGAGTCGATATTGGACACGCATTTTGAAAATAATCTGATAGTTCCGGTTACCATAAACCATAAGACGTGGCGCTTTCTGGTTGATACTGGCGCGAGCATAACTGTTATTGATAAAAATATTGCGGCTGAGATTACACAGCCTTGGCTATTATCTGAGCTTCCTGCAAATTATCGTCAGGAATTCTCTCATGTCAAAACCGTCTCAGGGAGTTTGGAAAACCAGAATTTCACTATTCTGAAACCGATGCCTTTCTCCATTGGCTCACAAGAAATTCGGGATAATGATATTTGGTTATCGATGGATTTATCACTGTTTGTTCAGTCACTGGGTGTGGATATCAGCGGTATTATCGGTATCGATACTTTTAGAAAAATAAACTGGCAGGTCGATAATGAAAAGAAACGCTTGGTTCTTTTAAAAGACGGGCCTTCCGCTCTCGCGTATCAGCAATGTACAGGTTATGAAGACAGTTATAACCGAATGCCACAGCTTTGGTTTAATTATGGTGACAATCATGTACCTTTCCGCATTGATACCGGTGCGGACGGAAGTTACGTTACCAACGACTTCATCCGTTTTGCAAAAGAGCATAAGGGTTCAGTGACACTGGATTCCGTGAATTCGCCTGGCGTCGATGCAAGCGGTATGATGAACGCCCCAATTTACATCCTGAAAGGATTAACTTTCAACAACATGTCACTTGGTGAAACCAAAGTCAGTGAAAGTCAAAATCAGCAGTTCGCTGTGGGCATGGAGTTCCTGTCGCGTTTTAAACGCTATGCCTTTATCCCCTCACGGATGATGTTTTGCTATGATACGCAATCCATCGAGCGGCATGATCTGGCTTCGAAACGTTCCATCAGCGTACGTTATGCCCATCAGCATATTGAGGTGTTTTATAACAATGATGCAGTTCTTCGGAATACTGGGCTGCGTAATGGTGATATCTTGCTAAAGGTAAACGGTGTCGCCTATTCTCCGGCACAGATTGATGAAGTGAGAAAATGGCTTATGCTGACACCGGAGGGAAAACTTAAACTGACTGTTCAGCGTGACACGCAACAGATGGAAATTAACCTCTAGGCTGTGTCCCTTAATATACGTTGATAGTATTATCATCTGATGAATTTTAATACTGGAAAAGATGATGGTACGCTACTACATTCCCGACGAGGCGTCGATAGTCCTACACCCCGTTATTGTCGATGGCTGTCGGGATATGTTTTCCCTCATATGGCACTTGGCTATTTGCACGGTCACTATCTGACCTAAACATTACTTGATGGAATTGGCAAAAGGCTGGCCCATATAGCCAGAGTCCGCGAGGATACTTTGAATGCCGATCATCTGGGCTGCAACAGGACCCAGTGCCGTAAGAATGCCTTTGCGATCTGTCACGTTTGCCGGGATTATGGCGACGGAATGAGATAATCCAAGGATATCAACGGCGATTAGTGTCGCTAGAGAAGCCGGACAGTTTATTACCCGGCTTGCTAAGAATAACTAAAGACTAAAAAGATAATCCCATATTCTTAGTCAAATAAAGTAGTTACGATTATTAGGATTTCAACCTTATTTATTTTTTAAAATTACCTTGTAGGCATTGACATAAAGGCTGCTATATGAATATATAGATATATTCGCCAATATATTTTTTATCGCTGCTTATGTTCGTATCCTTAGATATATCCATTAAATGGGTAGGGTCACCGAAGCGATAAGTCTATTTAAGGAGTTCATTATGAGTGATGAAGATGATGAATTGTTAATTAAAGAACTGTTTGATATTTTTCTATCAAATAAATTTAATATGATAAGATCAGAGAATTTAATTGCAGTACAGAAAAATAGGTTATTACAGCACCCAGCCAAACTTGAATCACTTTATTATCTGGAAAAAACTGAAAAATACTTTTTAACAAATTATATAACTAAAGAATCTAATCTGGCTGATGGGCAATATATCTTTATCATTTCTATCGACGATCCTCATACTATATGCTGCGCTAGAAGTATAAGAGATTCTAATTACCATTGGCATAATGCAGTTGATGGACATACATCAATCGGTTATAGAAAACCCGTGCATTATGCAGGAACCTTATCATTTAGTTCAGGTGATTTATTGACCTGGTCAAATGCCAGTGGGCATTATCGACCTCCTCAAGGGCTGCGGTACTTGATGACGCCTTATGTCAGACGCTTACTACCAGATGAAAAGTTTCGTTGTGCCGAATTTAATAGATAATCACACCAATTTATTTCCAATTAAAATAATTAAATAGATATTATTTTTTAAATGGGTTTTCATAATAGTGATACGCTCAAATTATGAGAATGCTATTTAATATTACTCAGTTCATACAAAAAACAATGAAGAATCCTTTTATAATAATTGTTCATCATCCCAATTAATGAAAAAAAATCTTTAAAGCATCTTTAATATCTGTTATCAATGGATTGCAGAATGTTTTTTATTTCCTTATTTTCATAAAATCAACCAAATTAACTTGGGCTAATAAATGGATATATTCTTGAAATATGGTGCTTTAACTCTGGCCAATGTGATTGAACTGGAGCTTACCGACTGGTTTCAAGGCATATTGGCGCTACCGACATATTTTGATTTGTCAGATTCACTATTTGGGATACAGGGTTTAGGGATGATCACCAAATTAAACTCGCTTATAGCTATTTCTAGTTATCCCAAAAAACAATCAAAAATCACCTGGTTTCGATAATGTATGAAGATCAATTAATTAAAAAATAATTACCTGAACACAGTTTTCTATTATCAAAAAAATTAAGGAGTAGAAATGCTGAGAAAAGGCACTGTCATTCATGATCATGTTAGTGAGTATCCAAATCCAATAAAATTGAAAACCGGAGAGATAGTTTTAATTAGTTATAGTGACATTGAATATCCCCACTGGATATGGACAACTAATACTTTAAATATCAGTGGTTGGGTTCCCCAACAAATTTTACGTTTCATCTCGATAAATAAAGCAGTATGTAACGAAAATTACACATCTCATGAATTGACAGTAAAAGTGGGGGAATGTCTGTTTCTGGAGCGATTGTTGAATGGCTGGTATTGGGCTCATAAAAATTCAGGCGAAATTGGTTGGGTTCCGCAGGGATGCCTGACGATTTAAATGATAACAATGGTGATAATCATCCCAGTATTAATGTATTAATAACAATATTGGGATTATGTTAGCTAGAAAAATGGAATAATATCAACCAAGATATGCTATCAAGCTAATGAGACTAACATAATGAAGTTTACTCCCGATTATAATGATATTTCTGAAGCCCATTCCCGTAATTGCCGGTCAGGGCACTGCCACCAAAGAATTGTTTGAAGAATTCGGCAATCTGGATGCCGTGTTTTCGGTGTCTAACCCTGATCGTTTATCAATTAAAATACTAAATGGGTTTTTATAATAGTGATACACTCAAGTTATGAGATTCCCTTATTCCTCATGTGGCGAGGAGTAGAAAATGATCTACAATTTTGGAACGCTATTTAGATTCATATTATAAACAACAGGCATAATGATTAATTTTTCTATTTAATTTTATCCTGTTCCCACTTTAATCTCCGCCATAATGTCGTGCGGCTAATTCCCAGATATTCCGCCGCCGCACGACGATTACCTGAAAATCGTGCCATAACTTCATGCGCTGAAGGAATACTTTCAATAAATAAAGGTGATTCAATAAACTTGGCTGCTTTTATACAATTATCGGCATCATTAATATCAATCTGACGCTCAGGTGAGAGAGATAATATCAATTCAGGAGTCAGGGACTGTTCAGGATTGGCACTTAAATAAAGCGCTATCCGTTCCATCAAGTTACGTAATTCACGTACATTTCCCGGCCAGTGATAGGATTTCAAGACTTCATGGCAAGCAACAAATTCTTTTCTTTTCGATGATGAAACAGATAAATTTTGCGCTGCAAATGCTCGTTGCAGGTATTCCATTGCCAATAAACCAATATCATTTTCCCTTTCCCGCAAGGCCGGTATATTGATCCGCAATACACATAAACGATAGAACAAATCTGCACGAAAACGCCCTTCTCGCACCCATGTATCCAAATCACAATGAGTTGCACAGATGATACGGACATCAACAGCAATCGGGCGATATCCTCCGACTCTGACAACAGATTTTTCCTCCAATACCCGCAATAACCGTGTTTGCAGAGGTAGCGGCATTTCACCGATTTCATCCAGAAACAACGTTCCTCTGTGAGCGACTTCAAACAAACCTGCCCGTCCACCTCGCCTCGAACCCGTGAAAGCACCTTCTTCATAACCAAATAGTTCAGCTTCCAGCAAAGACTCCGCAATAGCACCACAATTAACGGCTACAAAGGGTCGTGGATGTTTGCCCACCAATTGTCCGTAACGCAATGTATATTCGTAATGAATGGCCTGTGCCACCAGCTCTTTCCCTGTACCGCTTTCGCCCTGAATCAAGACCGTGGCCACCGAACGGGAATACAGCATAATAGTATTGCGAACATGTTCCATTGCAGCAGAATTTCCCCTAATGTCGCTGATCGTATGGCGAATGCGTAATTTATCTTCCGTTGGGAAAGGAGAAATTATTGACTGATTGAGTTTGGTCATTTTGGCCATATCCAGCGCATCCTGAAATGCCTGCCGGATAGAATCAGCGGAATAGATAAAAACACCCACCAGATCCGCTTCATAAGCAAGATCGGTAATTAACCCTGCGCCGACAATCACTTTGATGCCCATCGATTTCAAGGCATTGACTTGTGTTCTGGCATCTTCTTCCGTCACATAGCTACGCTGTTCAATCCGTAGGTTGAGGCTCTGCTGAAACTCCTCCAATACAGGAAAAGTATTCTGGTAATTAATGACACCAATTCGGGAACTGATTTGCCGGGCACGAGCCAATGCTTGCATGACATCAAATCCACTGGCCTTGGCAATAATCACTGGCACGGATAAGCGGCTTTTCAAATAAGCGCCATTAGAACCGGCACAAATTACGGCATCACAATGCTCTGTTTCCAGACGCTTACGAATATGTTGAATTGCATACTCGAAACCCAACTGGATAGGGGTGATTTCTGCCTGATGATCAAATTCTGGCGTAATATCACGAAAAAGATCGAAAAGCCGGGAAACGGAGACTGTCCAAATCACCGGTTTGTTGTTATCACGCTCTTCTGCATGTGTTGATACCATATTTCTCCCCTGCTTCCCTTTCAATAATTTCATTCAATGTTTCATTTGTTATCAGTAAAACAAAAATGAAACATAATTGATTCAGAATGAAACAAGTATACATTATAACCAATAACTATTTGGTCACCACTCTATTCCACCAAAACCCATCATGCTGTTGATTTAAAAATAAAAATATATTCCATAATTTGAATGATGTCTAATTTTTGCTCTTGTTTTTGATTTTTGGCATACACTTTGCTTAAATAACAACACAGTACAAGTAAGTTTCATTTTAGTAACAATGAGGTTATATATGGCATTTTATTCTGCAGGTTTGGCTTTTCGTCAGGCAATAGAGGCCGAATCTCCGTTACAGGTAGTCGGAACCATCAACGCAAATCATGCGTTACTGGCAAAACGAGCAGGCTACAAGGCTATTTATCTTTCAGGTGGTGGCGTATCTGCTGGTTCGCTCGGTTTGCCGGATTTAGGCATTTCGACACTGGATGATGTATTGACTGATATCCGCCGTATTACAGATGTATGCGATTTACCGCTTCTCGTTGATGCTGATATTGGTTTTGGTTCCTCAGCATTTAATGTTGCCCGCACTGTTCGTTCTATTATCAAAGCAGGCGCTGCGGGCATCCATATTGAAGATCAGGTCGGTGCTAAACGTTGCGGGCATCGTCCAAATAAAGAAATTGTCTCCAAAGGAGAGATGGTAGATCGCATCAAGGCTGCCGTTGACGCCCGCACCGATGCAAACTTTGTCATTATGGCACGTACTGATGCATTGGCTGTGGAAGGGTTGGATGCCGCTCTGGACAGAGCCGCTGCCTACATTGAAGCTGGCGCGGATATGCTGTTCCCTGAAGCTATTACAGAACTGCATATGTATAAGGAATTCGCATCCAGAATACAGGTTCCCATTTTGGCGAACATTACTGAGTTTGGCGCTACCCCGCTCTTTACTATTGAAGAATTAAGGAGCGTGGATGTCGCTATCGCCCTTTACCCGCTATCGGCGTTTCGAGCGATGAATAAAGCCGCCGAACAAGTCTATACCGCTTTGCGTCACGACGGCACACAGAAAAATGTCATTGATATGATGCAAACCCGCAATGAACTGTATGAAAGCATCAACTACTACGCTTTTGAGCGAAAACTGGATGCCCTGTTTTCGCAGAAAAACAGCAGAGGGGATATTCATGAATATACAGAATAAGACAACGGGATCTTCTGAATCAATTCAATTCAAACCCAAAAAATCCGTTGCCTTGTCCGGCATTATTGCGGGCAATACAGCACTCTGTACCGTGGGAAAAAACGGTAGCGAATTACATTATCGTGGTTATGATATTCTCGATTTAGCCGCCCATTGTGAATTTGAAGAAATAGCTTATCTACTTATTCACGATAAGCTTCCTTCCCGCGCAGAACTCATTTCCTATAAAGCCAAATTGAAAGCCTTACGCGGTCTGCCCAGTAGCGTTAAATCGGCATTGGAAGCCCTGCCAGCAGTGGCGCATCCAATGGATGTCATGCGCACGGGTGTTTCTGTTCTGGGCTGTACCCTGCCGGAAAAAGAAGATCATAACCTTGCTGGCGCACGTGATATCGCCGATCGTCTGTTGGCTTCCCTTGGTTCAATATTGCTTTATTGGTATCACTACAGCCATAACGGGCGACGCATTGAAGTTGAAACTGATGATGATTCCATCGGCGGGCATTTCCTCCATCTCCTGCATGGCCAGAAGCCGCCTGAATCTTGGGAAAAAGCAATGCATATCTCCCTTATCCTGTATGCCGAGCATGAATTCAATGCCTCGACTTTCACCAGCCGCGTGATTGCAGGTACAGGATCAGATACTTATTCTGCCATTATCGGCGGTATTGGTGCGCTGAGAGGGCCGAAACATGGCGGGGCCAATGAAGTTTCGTTCGAAATCCAGCAGCGCTATGACTCATCTGATCAAGCTGAGGCCGATATTCTTGCCCGTTTGGAGCGAAAAGAAGTCATCATCGGCTTTGGTCATCCGGTTTATACCGTTTCCGATCCACGCCATAAAGTGATTAAAGAAATCGCCCTGCAACTATCTCAAGAAGCAGGTACAACCCAAATGTATGACATTGCGAATCGAATTGAATCTGTGATGTGGGATAACAAGAAAATGTTTCCAAACCTCGATTGGTTCTCTGCGGTGTCTTATCACATGATGGGCATTCCTACTGCTATGTTTACGCCACTGTTTGTCATTGCCCGCACTTCAGGCTGGGCGGCACACATTATGGAACAACGTATTGATAATAAAATTATCCGTCCTTCAGCTAACTATACCGGCCCTGAAAATTTACAATTTATACCCATTGATAAACGTAAATAGCGCAATTTATAAATAACAATTTAAGGATTGATTATGTCTGCCTCTGTTGTGAGTAACCGCCCTGACTATGATCATGTGATTGTGGATATTGTGGATTATGTCATGGACTACATTGTCGTATCCCCAATTGCTTACGCGACTGCCCATCATTGCCTTATCGATACACTGGGCTGTGGCTTAGAAGCATTAGAATACCCCGCCTGCACAAAATTATTGGGACCTATTGTTCCGGGGACGATTGTGCCTAACGGAGCGCGCGTACCGGGAACTCAATTTGAACTTGATCCCGTTCAGGCTGCATTCAATATTGGTACAATGATCCGCTGGCTAGATTTTAACGACACTTGGTTAGCGGCTGAATGGGGACATCCGTCTGATAATCTTGGGGGAATACTCGCCACTGCTGATTGGATATCAAGAAATGCCGTGTCTCGGGGGAAAACACCTCTAACCATGTGGGACGTACTGACAGCCATGATTAAAGCCCATGAAATTCAAGGCTGTCTGGCGTTGGAAAATGCTTTCAATAAAGTCGGATTGGATCATGTGGTCTTAGTCAAAGTGGCTTCCACAGCAGTTGTTGCCCATATGCTGGGCTTGTCGCGTGAGGAAATGTTAAGTGCAGTTTCACTGGCCTGGGTCGATGGACAATCCTTAAGAACCTATCGCCATGCGCCCAATACCGGTTCCCGCAAATCCTGGGCGGCAGGAGATGCAACTTCCCGCGCAGTACGCCTTGCTCTGATTGCTCAAAAAGGCGAAATGGGATACCCCTCCGTATTAACAGAAAAAACGTGGGGGTTTTATGATGTTTTATTCAATGGTCAGCCATTCAAATTCCAGCGTCCCTATGGCTCTTATGTGATGGAGAATGTGCTGTTCAAAATCTCTTTCCCGGCAGAGTTCCATTCACAAACTGCCGTAGAAGCAGCAATGATCCTGCATCAGCAACTGAAAGAACGGGGTAAACAAGTTGAAGATATCGCCCGGATTACTATCCGAACCCATGAGGCTTGTATCAGGATTATCGATAAACAAGGCCCACTGAATAATCCGGCAGACAGGGATCACTGCATTCAATATATGGTTGCCATACCGCTGATTTTTGGTCGCCTGACCGCTGCGGATTATGAGGACAATATCGCCATCGATCCCCGTATTGATGCTTTACGGAAAAAAATAAGCTGCGTCGAAGATCCCGATTTCACCCATGATTATCACCATCCAGAAAAACGCTCCATTGCCAATGCACTGACTCTGGAATTTACCGATGGCTCTCAACTGGATGAAGTGAAGGTTGAATTCCCAATTGGACATGCCCGCCGCCGCAAAGATGGTATTCCTTTGTTAGAGGAAAAATTCAAAATCAATCTGTCGCGCCGTTTTTCAGAAGAGCAACAACAAAAAATTCAGGCTGTCTCCCTCAACCTCATCTCATTGAGAGACATCCCTGTAAACGAATATCTCGATTTGTACGTTTATAACCTGTAACCAATAGATTTCAAACTATGGCTTAAAGATGAAAGATGGCGGTTCTGGTTTCTGGAGCCGCTTCTCATCTGTACAGTACTAGGAGAGGTTATGTCATTCCAAGACTTCTATCAGCATTCGATTGATGATCCTAATGCTTTTTGGGCAGAACAAGCCAGGCGAATATATTGGCAGCAGCCTTTCGATCAGGTATTGGATCACAGCAATCCTCCCTTTGCCCGCTGGTTCTGCGGAGGAAAAACCAATCTTTGCTATAACGCATTAGATCGCTGGCTGGAGAGCCAACCTGATTCAAAGGCACTGATTGCTATTTCAACTGAAATCAACAGTGAAAAAGTATTTACTTACAAAGAATTACATCAGGAAGTCAATAGAGCCGCTGCCATAATGCTTTCACTCGGTGTCACAAAAGGTGATCGTGTGGTTGTCTATATGCCAATGGTAGCTGAAGCCCTGTTTATTTTACTGGCCTGCGCCCGTATCGGGGCAATCCATTCAGTGGTATTTGGCGGTTTTGCTTCGCACAGCCTGGCTACCCGGCTAGATAATGCTGAACCTGTTCTGGTTGTCTCCGCAGATGCGGGGGCACGCGGAGGTAAAATCATTCCCTATAAACCATTGCTGGACGAAGCCATTGAGTCAGCTAACCACACACCACGCCATGTATTGATGGTGAATCGTGGACTGGCTGATATCAATTGGGTCAAAGGCAGAGATGTGGATTTCTCCACATTGAGGCAAGAATATTTTGATGCTGAAGTACCTGTCACATGGCTTGAATCCAATGAAATTTCCTGTGTGCTCTATACATCAGGCACAACAGGAACGCCCAAAGGAGTACAACGAGATGTCGGCGGTTACGCTGTAGCACTGGCAACGTCCATGGACGTTATTTTTGGTGGTAAAGCAGGCGGTGTTTTCTTTTGTACATCAGATATAGGCTGGGTTGTCGGACACTCTTATATTATTTACGCTCCTCTGATCGCCGGTATGGCAACCATCATGTATGAAGGGCTACCGGTACGCCCGGATGCCGGCATTTGGTGGCAACTTGTCGAAAAATATCAGGTTACCAGAATGTTTTCTGCTCCTACGGCAATCCGCGTCCTGAAAAAATACCCGACGGATTGTATTGCCAATTATGATATTTCATCGCTTGAAACACTGTATTTAGCAGGAGAACCTCTTGATGAACATACTGCCCGTTGGATTGCTGAAACCATAAATGTGCCTGTAATTGATAATTTCTGGCAAACCGAAACAGGTTGGCCGATTATGGCAATTGCGCGGAGTCTGGACGACAGATCCAGTCGTTTTGGTAGCACGGGATTCCCTATGTATGGCTTTAACGTCAAATTGATCAATGAACTGACCGCTCAAGAATGTGGTGCTAATGAAAAAGGAATGCTGGTCATTAAAGGCCCTCTGCCACCAGGCTGTATCCAAACTATTTATGGTGACGATACTCGTTTTATCAATACTTACTGGAAGCGCTTTAACCAACCAGTATATTCAACATTTGACTGGGGAATTCGTGACAGCGATGGATACTATTTTATTCTGGGGCGTTCGGATGATGTGATTAATGTTTCTGGTCATCGTTTAGGAACACGGGAGATAGAAGAGTGTATCTCCAGCCATGAAGATGTGGCCGAAGTTGCTGTGATTGGCATCAAGGATGATGTAAAAGGACAAGCGGCGGTTGCTTTTACTGTCCTTAAGGAAGGACGGGAAATCCAAAGTGCCGAGCATTTTGCTACTTTGGAAAGAGCACTGATGCTACTTGTGGATACAAAAATCGGCAGTGTTGGGCGCCCGGCACGTATCTATTTTGTAAGCCAATTACCCAAAACTCGTTCAGGAAAAATGTTGCGCCGCACCATGCAGGCAATCTGTGAAGGACGCGAACCCAGTGATATTGCTCTGGTTGAAAACCCCGTGTCACTGGAAATTATTCGGGATGCAATTTTTCATTAAAAAAACAGACAAAGGATTTATACCTGTCTTCTTTCAAATTGTATCTTTGTTAATGAATTGAGAATTCATGGATCATGGGCTATGTCAAGAATTTGAAAAAATAACTTATAAATCATACAGTTAAATGGCATTCAAAGCCGATATTGAAATCATACCTTAACACCTTTCCTTTAAAAGCTAATATGACATCATTTTTGTACAATGACCCTGTTGTTTAGCCGGCATTTAATAGCATAGCGTTACTCTGTGAATGTACTATATTTTCCCAGCTACTTTTACCCATTATCGCTCCGTTCCTACACGGAGCTTTTTTTTTTGCCCTTATTACAATTATTTCTGAAAGAAAACGCCTTTATTGCAACTGACTCATAAAATAACGATATATGCGAGCAGATTTCTCCGGTGGTAATTCAACAACTCGTTTGTTCAGATCAATAAGTAATTTACAGCTTTTCTCTTTATTAGTATTAGCACGATGAGGCGATTCTAACAACGCGATATCTTCACCATATTTATGCACCATATCAGTCATTATGTGCTCTATATCTTGTAAAGCAAGGCTACTGCTTTCAACCGAGAATTGATGCTGTTTTTCACTATAAGAAGCGATAATCATCTCTTTATCCGTTTTTACGCGCTGAGCATATAACTCTGGTGGAAACAATGTCGATATTTTTATAAGTTCAGAAAAGTCCTCCCCTGTATCTGGAAAAATAAATTTAAGACATTTCTCAGCGCTTTCTTTCTGCAAAAAATCCATTTGCTTTATAACCATTTGTATATGAGAAATAACATTTTTATCCGGGGCAAACAAAATACGATTATTAGTTAATGAAATTAACTTCTTAGTAATCTCATTTTGGATTTCCTCTTTGCTTTTACTTTTTTTCTGCAATGTTGAGACTATCTGTTTAAATTCATTATAAAGTTTTGGATCTTTGTTTTTAATAGTTAAAAAAATAGAATCCTGCTCTATTAACATTGAAAAATCAGGGTTATTAACAATTAATCCATTGTTTTCCCTAAGAATTTTAAAATAAAATAAGTTCCAGCTAATGGTTGCAACAATGAAAATAACAGCAGCAGATTTCTTACTTATTTTCTTTTTATTTTGTATAACCCAAAGAATCCCGCCGATAACTCCACTGAAAATAGCACTAAAAACAACACCAGAAACAACGTGATTCCAATACATCTGCTATCCTTTAGGTTCCATAAAATGAAGAATGCATTATCTATAAAAATAGATAAATAATCACTTTTTTAATCAAATTATTTTCAACCATAATTAAATAATCACTTAATTTATAATTTAATTAAATATTAAATGGCAATATATTCTCAAGATAAATGTATTATTTAATATATACCCGTCGCCTTTCAAGTTGCAGCTTTATTGGCCGCATTTTGAACTCCATGAACTATGGTAACGTGAATCATAGTAACGTGAATCATGGTAACGTGAATCAATGCGTTATTTTGGGTTCTTGTGCCCCCGCTTCCATCCATTCCACCATTGCCGGAAGTTTCAACATACGATCAATCCACCTTTGACTAACAGGAGAAAATTTCAATCCATAAGTTTGAGCACGGAAAACCACTGGCGCATAAAACGTATCAACAGCCGTAAATTGATCTCCCGCCAACCATTCACCGCCAAATTTAGTCAACCCTTCACAAGAAGAATAAGTTTTATTGGCTATCCACAGTATATACATCTTTTTTCTCGCTATTGTGATGAAATAATTAACTATTTAAAAATATTACAACGTTTTAGAATAAGAAAAAACAGGAAAAGAATAAAATTCATAATTTCACTATGAATTAATTATTAATTCATTTATTAATTAGATTTATCGCTTTTATCTTTTAAGTTTCAGTTTTCTGGCCGCACTTAGTCACTATTGCTATAAATACACGGCTAGCAATACTCCTGAGGATTAGTTTTCAAGATATAAATTCTGCTTTTTGAATTTATTAGATGTACAAACTTATTTAATAATACATCTATAATAAAAAATTGTTTACAAAAACCTTCTAAAATAAAAGATCGGATTCAATTTATAAAAAAACAGCCTAAATGCAATTAATTGGCAATAAGTAAATGACCTAAAAAACATAAGATTTACTCTAATTATCTCTCAAAAGACATGTTTTTATTTTATTGTTGATAAATTTTGATATTCTTAGACAAGTAATTTGTTTAAGATTTACTAAAATAAAATAATATTTTTATCTACTATAATACCTTAAGTTTTTCATTGAATTTCATAATGCATTTTTGGGTGTTATGCCCAGTCAATTTCAAGTTGCGCAGATAAAAAAGCAGCAAATTGGAGGACGAGGGGTATAGATGATCAAAAATAAGGAAACAGTATGCTATTAAAAAATACTTCCACACGCTTTGGTCATATTTCTGTGTTAATCCATTGGCTGGTCGCCCTTGCCGTTTACGGGATGTTTGCCCTTGGATTATGGATGGTGACATTAAGCTACTACGATACTTGGTATCATCGCGCACCGGAACTTCATAAAAGTATCGGAATATGTTTGTTTATTGTCATGGTTATCCGTGTCATATGGCTATTTATCTCGCCACCACCGAAACCTCTGGCAAATTACAGCCCCCTCACGCGCATCGGTTCAAAATTGATGCATCACACTCTCTATGTTGTTCTGTTTGGCATTTTAGCCAGCGGATACCTGATTTCTACCGCAGAGGGTGATTCCATCAGTATTTTTGGATGGTTTGAAGTTCCCGCAACTCTAACAGCACAAGGAATACAGGCTGATACTGCTGGTGTTATTCATCTTTACCTCGCTTGGATTGTTGTAGTGCTCTCGTTATTGCACGTGCTTGCGGCATTCAAGCATCACTTTATTGACCGCGACCCTACCCTGAAACGTATGTTTGGTTTTAATTCTGATAAAAAGTAATTTCTGGAGAATCTTTATATGTTTAAAAAAACGATGCTTAAAAAAACATTAATCGGGCTGACAACAGGTGTTTTATTAATGGGCACCAGCTCTGCAATAGCTGCTGACTATAAAATTGATACGGCTGGTCAACATGCTTTTATTGAATTCCGTATCCAACATTTAGGTATCAGCTGGCTTTACGGTAACTTCAGGAAATTCGACGGCAGGTTTACGTTCGATGCGCAAAATCCCGCTACAGATAAGGTCAATGTCATTATTAAAACAAATAGTGTTGATACCAATCATGCTGAACGTGATAAGCATCTCCGCGGTGCCGATTTTTTAAATGTTGCAAAATATCCAGAAGCCAAATTCACATCAACCGAAGTGAAAAAAACGGGTGAGAATTACACTGTCGTCGGTGATCTGACACTAAATGGCGTCACCAAACCGGTGACATTAAGTGCCAAACTGGTGGGTGAAGGTAATGACCCATGGGGGGGATACCGTGCAGGCTTTGAAGCCAATGGGAAAATCAAATTGAAAGATTTTAATATCAAAAGCGATCTGGGGCCAAAATCTCAGGAAGTCGAGTTGATCATTTCTGTTGAAGGTGTAAAAGAAAAAGCCTGATCACATTTACCTATAAAAGAACTACCTATAAAAGAACTACCTATAAAAGAACTGCCTATAAAAGAATTGCCCATAAAAGAACGCGGTATGAAAAACCTACCGCGTTCTATTTTATGGTTTATTTATTGTGCGATCAGTTCATTAACATGACGCGTTATTGATGCCAAGGCATCATGGTAAGCATAATCTGCCTTAATGATTTGTGCCTGCTGGCGCCATATCGGGGAAGATAATATCCTGGTCACCGCCTGATATAATTGCTGCTCACTTGGAGCATCAGTATGCAGGCTGATGCCACAACGTGACCAGATAACACGGGCAACAGCCTCCAGCTTACCATCCCCTATTCCCGCTACCACCAAAGGAACACCGTGACGAATGGCTGAATTCAGTGAACCATAACCACCATTGGTAATAAAAATTGATGATTTTGGCAACCAGTGTTCAAAATTAAGATATTCTACGACTCTGGCATTTTCTGGAATAGTTTCACCCAAGACATCGACAGAACGCCCGCCTGTAATCGCCAATATCCGAACAGGTAAAGCGGACAATGCACGCAATGTAGGTAATATCAATTGGCTGAAATCAATATTAGCCAGTGTTCCCTGAGTTACCAAAATCAGTGGCAGGCTTTCATCCGGCCAACTGATTTGCGTTTTATCATCTTCCACTTTCACCGGCAGTGCGCCGATAAAATCCACCGTCGCAGGTAAATCATTACGGGTAAATTCAAATGACTGAGTTGCCAGTTGCAAGTAACGATCAACTCCGGTCATCAAAACATCATTATAATTCTCTGTCAGTGGGAGGCAATCAACGGCAACAAGCGACTGATTAAAGGCTTCCCCAACCTGCTCAATTAATTGGTGCGTTTCCCCATCCACTAATTGATCGCGTGTTAAATCAGCAGGTAATAATTCAGGTGGTATCCTGGCCCCCCAGAATACGGCATCCTTTGATGACCACGGCAACGGAGTCACACCAATAGCAATGACAGGAATACGTTCGTCAGACGGTTGTTGCAATAATGGCAACGCGGCATAAAAGGTGTTGTCGATAATCAACAAGTCAGCGTGTCCCTCTGCAATCACTTGCATTAATTGCTTCGACAACACAGGAATAGGCGCGGCGAAAAATGTCCTTAATGCTAACGCCATCTGAACATTCCCCGGTGGATATTCTGCCCGTTCAGGGAAATATTTTTCCAGATAGCGGTAATCAACATCCACCTGCCCATCAAAGGGGACAAAAGTGGCTCCTAATGCTGCCGTTTGCTGTTGAAACAAAGTTCCACTGAATATTGTGACATCATGCCCCTGTCCGATTAAATGTTCCGCAATAGTGAACATTGGAAAAACATGGCCGGGAGTTGCGACAGCAGCTAAAACAATACGAGCCATTAATTAAGCCTCTTTCAAGCTAAGATCTACTGAATCTGAATCGGGAATAGTTCTAAAGCTGTCATTTTCACACACAGGTGTTCCATGTATGTGTACCCGCTGGAGATGACGTGGAGATCGCGAAATAAAGGCTTCACGACCATGCAATAGGGTAAAATTATCGCTTATCACAATATCTCCAGATTGCCATTGATGTGTGTATAAATAACGCGGATCATACAATCTGTTATACAGTGTTTCCTCGACTTCTTTTTGTTTTTCTGATGACAACCCATGCATTATTACAGAGTGATGATCGGCATATTTATCCTCTTGTTGCATCGGTTCGTTATAACGCATCACCCATTTGTTTCCTTCGGGATGAAGACAAATCAACGGTGAAACAACTTCGCCACCATAGTGTGTCACCTTGCTTGTACTATAAGTAATTGTGATGCTCTTCCACGTATTAAGCTCATCTTCACTGGCCTCAGAAATCAATTGCTCAGTGTTAACAAACGTAGTACGCCCTCCTTGAGCTGCCTCAGGCGCAGAAACACAATGAAAAACCTGAAATTCAGGGATTGTCTGCCTATACATTCCATCCCAATGCAGTGGAATATATGAACTATCCAAAACATGATCTGATGGTTCAGGCCGTTCCATCACATCCAATATCACCCCAAACGACCATGTCATTAACTCCCCCCAACGGCTGGTATATTCTGTCAGCTTATTGTTGTCCGTGAAGCCGGACTGAAAGCCGCGCAATACTACCAAAAGATGAGTTCGCGCCAACTCGCGCAAAGCATCAACCGGTAACGTAGTAATATCCTGATCAGGGTAATTAGGGGTAATAAACAGTCCAAAAGGTTTCACTAACTCAATATGACAGTCAAGTTCATATGTATTCATGATTCGCTCTTAAATAATCCGTTATATTAATTAGTTAATCTGCATGCACAGCCGCAATTTCGGGTTCTGTTTCCTGATGCTTGTCCGGTTCTGTTTCAATCACGTAATGGCTTGGAACTCCCCGAATTTCGATCAGTTTTCCTTTCATCTTTTTCACTTCATCACTTTTCATCAGCACAAACTGGCCGTTGATATTGGCAGCGACACCATGCCACGGTGTCAGCCAATCATCCCGAGTCGGCATCATATGAATACCTAATTTGAGACTATCCACAGGTTGTGGATGTATTGAAAGGCGAAGCGCTAGCGGGAACTGTTCTGCCAATAAATTCCCCCATGCCCAACTACGTTGAATAACCCCAACAGAGCGCTGACGTGCATCTTTTTGCAGTGCATTTTTTGAACCGGTATATTCTGGTAATAAACTATCTTCATAAAGAAAACGAGTGATTGCCCGATACAACAGCAAACCTTCTTCGTTTTCTTTGAGTGTCTCTTTAATTTCCTCGATTGAGGAGGCATAACGACTCACCAACAACTTACGCAGATGATCATAATCATGCGTATGTTGCGTGAGTGATTCCACGTTACTGAGATTGAAGACCGAAAGATGAGTTGCTCCTAACTCATGCAACAGTTTTTCAATTTCCAATTGGTAATAGGTAATCGTGCTATCATCAACACGGATAAGATCACTGAATACGTGTCCATCGGAGCAAATAATAATTTTTGCCCCGGGTGGGTAATAAAGCTGAATACGCTGGCAAAGAGAGTTTAAGAAAATTAGTGATAATTTTTCTGCCATATCAGGCATATTACCTAATACTTTGCGAGGATTTGGCGATTTTGTTGGAAATGCAGGTAAAATACATTCTACAGTTTTTCCTTGCTCAACAAAGGCACGAATACGCGGGAGCTGAACCTCAAAAATTCTTTCTTCTTCATATTGAATTGTATGTTCAGATTCTGGAAAACGGCGTCGATATTGCAATAATTCATATAAAATTTTGCTCGATACCTTTTCTATGTCAAAAAGTTCCATAATTTATTCCTAATTCATTGCCTTTAGATTACTGACAATCCATTTATATAGTCAGAACGTAAAGGTTATTACGTATAAGTTGTTGATTATTATTCTGTTAGATATACCCATCGTCTTTCAAATGGCAGCTTTGTTGACTGTATTCACTCAACCCAGTTACCGTTTTTATAAACATATGGTTATCTATACTCCCGGATTCGAGCCATTGCTGGCCTCCGCATCTCGAAATCCCTTAGGTATATGACCTAATAAAAATTTTTAATTAAGACAGAACAAAAAGAAATAAGTTATAACAAATATAAATAAAATACGTTTGTTTATCTCATTTCTCCAGATAATCCAAAAAAACTGTAACTAGTTAATTTTAAAGAAATAATATCTTATTTTACCTACGCATATTACATAAAGACAATTTCTGATTCAGATACCTTTTTTTATTAAGCCATTCATATACTGGCGAAAATGATGAGAAGCAATATATATTATTTCAATACATTCAAACAATTAAAAAATTTAATTAAATGATTCAACTTTTTTGATTTTGTAAAAAAAATAAAACAATTACAAAAAATATTAGGGTAAGTATTTTTATAACGCCATATTAAATAGTCGGTATTTTTCATTATAAAAGGCAAAAGAATGTATGGCGAATTTACAAATTGACCAGAAAAACATTTTACCACGACACCTTATACTCATAGTCAGCAACTCACTGAAAAAGTCATGATGCAGCTCTTAATTTTACAAAAATCAGTGACGAACCAATAAAGATATTTATCAATGGTCAGGGGGCATGTTGAAGCAGGCGACACTTTGCATAACATGATTAAATTTATTAACCCCAAAGTAATAATGATTGGCTTCGGTTGGGTTGCAAGCACAGGTATAGCCATCTTCCTTGCGGTCAGCAAAGAAAACCGTTATTCACTGCCAAATACCCGTTTTATGATCTATCAGCCATTAGGTGGTATTCAGGGACGTGCTTATGAATATGGAGATAAATAACTCCGGCATCCGCGACACTGCACGAGTGCTGAAAGAGTCCACGAGGACAATCATGAGAACCCAACGGGAGCGGGCCATAATTTTTTCTTGAACAATTTAAGTGATAATGATTATTATTGGCGTTATTAATTGCATGATGAAAATGGGGTATAAAAATGCGTATCAGGATGAATGTCGCGGCAGCGTTACTGGGTGTAGTATCAACATCGGCTATAGCGCTGGAATATCCTCTGGGACAACCGGTAATTAAAAATGGCATGGAAATTCAGGGCGTATATCTGCAACCGATCACTATGGAGGTTGAAGGAAAGCATCAGATGCATCATCTGGCGGCAGATAAAGCGGATATCCATCTGGAAGCGGATATTCACGCAATAGAAGAAAATCCGAATGGCTTTGCAGAAGGGGATTGGATTCCTTACCTGAAAGTGGATTATAAAGTCACCAAGCTGGATGAATCGAAAAAAACACAATCCGGTACATTCATGGCGATGGTGGCCAGCGATGGCCCTCACTATGGCAAAAATCTGAAACTGGATGGCTATGGTAAATACCATGTGGAATACCGTATTTCTCCCCCCAGCATGAATGATGATGTCGCGTTTGGCCGTCACATTGATAAAGAAACCGGTGTTGCACCGTGGTTTGAACCATTTAATACCTCCTGGGATTTTGATTACGCCGGAACCGGTCGTAAAGGTAGTTATTAATTAAACAGGAAATAACAGCGATTGGCATTAATGCGATCGTTGTTATTTTAGACATCGGATGTCACGCGTTCCCTTCGAGGTCTGTCATGAAATCTATCGTTGTCGCACTGTGTATAGCAGTTGCGTCAGTATTCTGTGCGCCGCTAATCGCGGCCACCGAAAAATTTACTGTTGAAGTAGAAATGAATAACGGCAAGATCACACCACAAGTACTGGAAGTCCCCGCCAAAACGTCTATCCGCATCAAGATCCGTAATACCGGTACGGAACCGGTTGAATTTGAAAGTACGCAACTGCGTAAAGAAAAAGTGCTGGCACCCGGTGCAAGTTCGGTGGTGGTGATTGCACCGCTGAAACCGGGAAAATATACCTTTTTTGATGATTTTCATCTCTCTCATCCGGTCGGTGAAATTATCGCCAATTAATGGCCAGATCGCAGGAATAAAATATGGGACAGGTTCTTTTTGTTGTATGGCGTGAAAGTTTTGAAGCACTGCTCTTGGTCGGCATTATCTATGCGTGGATTAAACAGCATCCTGACTCAGCTACGGGACGATGCTATTTATGGGGTGGAGTGGCTCTGGGTGTAGCATTATCCATCTTTTTAGCACTGCTGATTTATGGCGTATTCAATGTGCTTGATGATCGCAGCCAGACTTATTTTATGATAGGGATGTCGCTTTTTGCCTGTGCACTTATTGTACAAATGGTGTACTGGATGAGCCAGCACAGCTCATCACTAAAATCGGGTATTGAACAGGAAATTAAGCACAGTGCTGAACACCATTCTTGGTGGGGCGCGTTATTTATTGTGGCGATCGCAATCGCCCGTGAAGGCAGTGAAATTGTTGTTTTCCTCTCCAGCATCATCATGGGATTAACCCATGAAACTCTATGGTCATTCACCGGAGAGGTGGTTCTGGGGATCGTGATTGCGGCACTGACGCTTTATCTTTTCTTATTAAGTTACCGGAAAATCGCATGGAAATGGTTTTTCCGAGTGACCGGCATTGTGCTTCTTTTTTTGGCTTGCTCTCTGTTACTGAAAGGCGTAGAAGAAATTTCCAATATTCTGTTAGAACAGGATATTGAACTGAATGACTTTCTGATTTACCCAGTGTGGGACACCAGTAACTGGTTAGATGATTCCGGTTTGGCCGGAAACTTTATGGCAACACTGTTTGGTTATCGTGCACAACCTATCGGGCTGAGTATCATTACATTTGTTACTTATTGGCTGGTAGTTATCGCTCTGTTCAGCCGTCAGGGACGTCGCCATGCTACGTAAAATAATGGCCGCCATAGGATTGAGCTTACTGCTGATTGCACCCGCGCTGGCTGACAAATATCGGGCGGGAATACCAAATGTGGGCAATGAAGTCATTATTGCAAAAGGTGACATCCCGACACCTGTTCAATATCAACCTGTTATCGCCGCGTATATGAAAACGATGACCGGACAGGTTGCGGCCATTGAAACCCAGTTAATGGCATTGCAGCATGCACTGGAAGCCGATGACTGGCAAGCCGCTCAGAGGGCCTATATACAAGCGCACTATGACTACGAAACCATCCGTACAGCCGTGGTGGCTTTCGGTCATGCGGATCGGGTCATCAATCCGCACGCAAGCTATTTTCTCAAACAAGAGCAAGATCCGAAATTTATCGGATTTCATCGTGTTGAATACGCGTTGTTCTCAACCAAAAATCGGGCAGATGCACTGGAGTCGGTGCAGGTATTACGGCGTAATATTCAGGATCTGAAGCAGCGTGTCGCCATTGAAACCTTGCCGATTGCAAAACTGGTTCAATCCGCGGATGACAGCATTGAACTGATTTTAGCCACCAAACTGGGTGGGGATGAAAATCGGTATAGCCGCAGTGATCTTTCTGACATAGTGGCAAATCTACAGGGTTCACGCCGGGTTGTTGATGGTCTGGCACCTTTTTTATCGACAGAAACCGTGTCATCACTGAACACGCAGTTTGCTGCTATTGATGCACTGATGGCCCATTTCCGCAATCCGCAGGGAAACTATCTGACTTACGAGCGATTTCAGCATCAGGACAAACA
This sequence comes from Xenorhabdus sp. XBWT, assembly GCF_059072735.1. Taxonomy (NCBI): domain Bacteria; kingdom Pseudomonadati; phylum Pseudomonadota; class Gammaproteobacteria; order Enterobacterales; family Morganellaceae; genus Xenorhabdus; species Xenorhabdus sp. XBWT. The sequence goes on along the minus strand of NZ_CM180990.1, from coordinate 3,236,169 downwards.
ACAGCTTTCTGCCATGGCATCTCAACTGGCGGAATCGTTATCTCAACTGCGTGCAGAACTGAACATTGATGTGTACTACAAGTACCGGAATAAACTATGAAACAGGGAAAAACAAAAGAATCAGGCCATGATGAGCCGATTTGTGTCAGCAAACGAGCAACGCTGAAATTGCTGGGAGCGGGAGGTGTACTCTTATCCGGTGGTGCACTGAGCCTGCCTGCGGTGGCTACATCGGAGAAAGCGGCTTGTGATAACCGCACCCGTGCACATGCGATTCCTTATCAGGGAAAACATCAGGCCGGTGTCATCACACCGGAACAAAAAGAAGCGATATTTCTTTCGCTCAATCTGACAGTATCAACATTGGATGAAGTGGAAACGGTATTTAAACGATTAACTGACTGTATTGCCCGGCTAACACAAAACCGTCAGGCTGGAAAAATGACCAATGATCGTATGCCGCCCGCAGAATCCGGGATCCTCGGCACCTATTTGTACGCGGATGAACTGACCATTACCGTATCATTAGGGTATTCATTGTTTGATAGCCGTTTCGGATTAACGTCGTTGAAGCCCAAAAAATTCGTTGCAATGACGGCTTTCCCGAATGATCAGCTAGAAGCAGCATGGTGCGGCGGGGATATTCTATTGCAGTTCTGTGCCAATAGTCGGGAAACAGTGATTTATGCGCTTCGGGATATGTTACGCCATCTTTCCGGTGTGGTGGCACCACAATGGAAAATTGACGGTTTTTTACCGGCACGGGATATCGAATGCCGGACAACTCCCATCAACTTATTCGGTTTTAAAGACGGCACAGGCAATGCAGATGCCAAGGATGATGCTCTGATGAATGATCTGGTCTGGATCAACCAGAAAGAGCCATCATGGATAGAAAATGGCAGTTATCAAGCCGTCCGCCTGATCCGTTTCGCACTTAACTTCTGGGATCGGACACCGCTCGAAGATCAGGAAAATGACTTTGGTCGTTATAAAGATAGCGGAGCACCGATAGGCAAACAGCATGAACATGACGATCCTGCGTTTAATCACGATCCGCACGGTGACAGAGTTTTGTTCGATTCACATATGCGCCGGGCAGAACCGCGCAATCCGCAACGCCATGTTTCCAAACTACGTCGCCGTAGTTATAGTTACTCAATAGGATTAACATCAACTGGGCAGCTGGATATGGGATTAGTTTTTGTTTCATTCCAAAATGATCTGAAAAAAGGTTTTATCGACACACAAAATCGGTTAAACGGTGAACCATTAGAGCGCTATATCAAACCATTCGGCGGAGGTTACTATCTGGTATTGCCCGGAATAACATCAAAAAATGGTTATATCGGACAAAGCTTGATCCGGGCTGCCCGCGCATTAACCTAATTGATTTCAAGAAATGATGAGTAACACCGACACGATCCAACTATTTGATAATGAAAGTGTTATATAGTGTACATTGACGGATAATCCGCATTACCCGATGATCCGTCAGTGTTTTCCTCACTTATTGGGTATATACCTGTCGTCTTTCAAGTTGCCGCTTTGTTGGCTGCGCTCACTCACCCCGGTCACATAGTTATCTATGCTCCAGGGGATTAATGAAAGGCTCCTGCCTTTCACCGGAGGCCAGCCTTTGGCTGGGCAAATTCGTTCCCGACGAATTTGTCATTCCCTTGCCGTCGCGTTGCATCTTGAAATCCAATGGGTATAGATACAGTAGGTAGTTTCTTTTTATTTAACATCCACAAATGGCTTTTATCTTCAGCAGGTTAAAAACCGAGTTTCTTATAAAGCCAACCCGCCGTAGATGTTACCAATGCAACATGTTGCACATGGGGAATCACTGGATGCTGTAAAATACACTCCACCAGCTAACGCCCCAACCCTTTATTCTGATATCCATCAATAAGTGAACAAAATCCACCATAAAAAATATAAATAAAGTCATGCAATAACATGGCCTTTAAACATTAAGTCACATTAATTGATGAATCACTCACCTTTCTGTAATAGTGTCCGATATAACAATCCACCTACAGCACCACCAATTAATGGAATCAGCCAGAATACCCAAAGTTGCTCCAGCGCCCAGGTTCCCTGAAAAATAGCAACTGCGGTACTTCTTGCGGGATTAACTGATGTATTTGTGACTGGAATGCTGATTAAATGAATCAGTGTCAATGCTAAACCAATCGCCAATGGTGCAAATCCTGTGGGTGCATTTTTATCCGTTGATCCAAGAATGACAATCAAGAAAAAGGCGGTTAATACTAATTCAATAATAATTGCTGCCTGCAATGAAAAACCACCAGGAGAGTGAGAGCCATAACCATTAGAGGCGAAACCACTTGTCGTTGCATCAAAACCACTTTTACCGCTAGCAATAAGATAAAGCACCGCGGCGGCGACAATCCCTCCAATCACTTGGGCAATAATATAAGGAATCACATCTTTTGCAGAAATACGTCCCCCCGCAAATAATCCCAATGTAACTGCCGGATTAAAATGACCTCCTGATATATGTCCCACAGCATAGGCCATCGTAACCACAGTTAAACCAAAAGCCAGAGATACCCCCATAAAGCCAATCCCCACCTGTGGAAATGCCGCAGCTAAAACAGCGCTACCACATCCACCAAACACCAACCAAAAAGTACCCAAAAACTCTGCTGATAATTTTTTAAACATTCTACGATTCCTCAATGATATTTGCATGAATGCAATAGAATCCAAAAACAGTTTAGTTACTATTTTTAGATATGGGCAAGGAATCACAGACAGAAATAAAGGGAGGAACAAAGCCAGGGGTAAAAAAGTATTCTACAATTTCGGTATACTATTTAATTTTTTATTTTTCCCCATGAAAAATAAATATCGAAAAAGAATATTTATGCCACAAATAAAACAACCTGAGTTTAATATAACAAAAACTCAGGTTGTTGATTTATACCCCTAATCTTTCAAGCTGTAGCTTTGTTGGCCACGACCTGAAATCTATCGGGTATATCTGCTCAATGACTTATTTAATTACAGCTGTATTGACTTCATCTGAAGTTTGCCAAATACGATATTTTACTTTAACTGATTTTGGTGTATACACTACAATAGGTAATTTGCTGTTATAGTCTATCAACGCATCTTTACCTAAGTAAACCTGAACAAAACTCCTTGTTTTTTCTTGATTTGGACATGCCATCATTGTTGAGAATGGGCCGGAGACTTTATCCAGTTCGTAATAATTATATCCCCATCCATCCAGTACTTTTGTCTCCAGATTGCCGCCAAACCAGTGATTGTTACAATCCACCAGTATGTTCTTGCCAATAATCAATTCAACCTTGTAGTTTCTTTCATTTTCATGCTTGGGAAGGTCAATCACACTACGTACCATGCCTTCAGCAGGAGCAGGATAAGGAGCGATATCTTCAAGTTTTTTGTCAGCTAAAACAGAAGTCGATACCATCAAAGCAGCTAAAGGAAATAGATATTTTTTCATATATCACCTCTGGTTGTATTTAAAAAGGAGATTGAATCATAACAACAAAAATACTGAGGGAAATTATGTTTTTTTATCAATACACTGATTTTTAAATAAATTATGTAAAAAACAAAATTGTTCATTTAGAATGAATATTGATTTTTTTTAATCATTGATCAAGTGAACAGGTGGTACCACATTTTTTTTATGTGATATCTCTCAAATCTGAGATTACAATGGGCTGCTACACTTACGGTGTAGTAGTAAATTTCGTCTAGGAGGTCTCATGTTTCCAGAATATCGCGATTTAGTATCCAATCTAAAAGAATCACATCCCCGTTTCCAATCTTTGTTTGAAAAACATAACCGACTTGACCAAGAGATAGTCCAACTGGAAGGGCCAAATGGCACTGGCTACAACGATAAAGTTGTACGTCTGAAAAAAGAAAAACTACACATCAAAGATGAAATGCAAAGGATTTTGCAGACGGAATCTCTGAAGTAACCCTGCCAATGGTTTTAACGCCTACTTTGTCAACAAGTGGGCGTCATATGAGGTTCTCATTTAGAGAACCAAATCCAACCAAACACCCACAAAAAAGCCACCATAACGGTGGCAAAAATTGGAGCAATGTTTTTTCGTTATTTATGTTTTTACATTAATTACTGCGCGACAGCGGCTTTCTGACGAGGTTGTCTCTTAGTGCTTGCCTTTGGATGAGGCGTGACATTTTGGACTTCACCTGGCTTAGAAATGAAACGTACAAAGGTTTCATGGCTGACGAACGTTGCTCCACAATTGATGTTCTGACATTGGTTATAGCGCTCCTTTGTTTCGCTTGAATGCTCGAAGCTGCTACGAGTATGCGCTGACTGACCACACAGAGGACACTTAATCATATTGTTCACCTTTCTTGAAATAACACCATCTCGTCTGGTGAACAATATATCAAAGATCTCATATTGAGATCAAGTTTTTATTTCGGGATCTTCCGGTTTTTCAGCCACGACCCCATCAATCTTAATTTCAAGCTCCAATGTGGTGGTAAACCCGCTATCATTGAGATTGTGAGTCACTTTCACTATCGTCCAGTCCATGCCATCGATTTTTTCCTTGAATCCATCAATTTTAACCAGCATTTCAGGATAAAGGTCTGCCCGTCCCTTAGCTAAAGTGATTGAAAACTGTGCAGCCCTTCTCTGCATTTTTAGCCAGGCAGCCTCAGCAGCACGCGTTGCGTCTTCCTTGTTGTGGTATATGCGGGAAAGCGTTAAAACATTTCCCTTTGTGCCTGACATATATTTTTGTGCTGTCTGCTGGGTTGTGGTTGTTTGATGGGATTTAAGTGATGATGATTCTTCTGACTCATAAGAAAGACTGCCATCGAAACTCAAACCCCCACCACCACTTTTCGCGTTCAGTAAACCCATTGAACCTGGAAGGTTTAAAACAGTACTCCCTGCTTTTGCTGCATCCTTCAAGGCATCAAGTTTTCCTCTTCCTTTTGGTTTATCTTGTTTGTTATCTTCCTTCCGTGAACCTTCATCCGAAGACTCGTTCCCGCCGCTATAACTAACGGATACTTCAACTTTCAGACTCTTCGATTCCTCTCTCTGATACTCAATTGTCTGTTCAGAGGCAGTACGAATATCCCACCATTTTGCCACAACACCAGTATAAGCATCACGATCAGAGAGTGAGAACCGATGACTATCACCAACTTGACGGGTAATCTCAACCACCGGAAGCTTTTCACCACTTGATGATTTATTTTGCCCTTGGAGAATAAACAGTAATACTCCATTTTTAATGGAGGCAATTGCTCCTTCTTGCTGTGCAAGACGAGTCAGAAAACTCAAGTCAGATTCATTGGTCTGATCGATATGCACAATAATATCTTTCAATTCCTTCCCGACTAGAAATCTCAATTTATTTTTTACCGCCATCGTACTGACAACGTTCTCTATCGTCTGCTTATGGTAAGACTTATCGTGCTTAGTGTTCAGCTTACCACGTAAATCCGCACTACGAGCACGAACGGTGAGCTTATCAGGCGCACCGCTATGTTCGATTTCATCAACTACAAATTTACCTTTCGGTGTCAGAGCCTGCCCGTACCAACCTAATTCCAATGTCAGAATATTCCCTCTGGAAGGCAGATCAAGTTTGCCATCTGAATCATCCAGCTCGAGATCGAGCTGGTCTGCTTCAAAACCACGGTTATCTGTCAGTGTCAAAGACATCAAACGTGATTGGATTTTTCCTGTGATATCCTTGTTATTAGTCTCCAGACGAAAAGCTGGTGCTCCTTCTGTACCAGTGACTAAATCAAATTGGGGAACCCAATCCGTTTTTGGCATAAATTGTTTAAAATCCATCATGGGAGGAATCCTTTAATTTTTTTCATGCCCTCATCCTTCAGTTTGGAAAGATCATCCAGAGATTTAGGCAATTTGTTCTTCATGTCAGAAAGTTGATCCTGTAAATCGCCCAACATTTCAAACAAATTGTTATCAACACGCCGCAAAGTCAGTGTAAAACTGATTTTTCTTGCCGCGCCGCCTGACATAAATTCCGTTTTCGTCTCATCAATGCTTTCAATGACAAACATGCCGTAGATCGCACCACTGCCATCAATCAAAGACCATGCTTTGCCACTGTCCGCCATCAATTTCAATGCCGCCAGTGAAAGCGAACCACCAGTCAGTTCAGGATAAAGATCCCCCGACAACGTTACTGTATCGTTATCCGGACCAATAAATTGCCATGCAGGCCGTGCTCCCACACGGCTATTGAAAGCATGTCTCCAGCTTTGTTTATATTGAAAACTTTGATACGGCGTGGTTTTCAACATAAAAACAAATAAACCAAGTGCGGCCATCATAAGAAATCTTCTCCTCTGTCAGAAAGTGAGCTACGCATACGGGCTTGCTGCATACGTTCCCGTTGTTCCAGTTCCTGTCTGACCATACGGGCGATATCCTGTGCAGACTGCCCCTGAGAGCCGTAGACATAGATGTTATATTGTGGTGCCGCGCTGGTTTGCTTCTGTGGTTGGTTCCGCATCTGTTTTGCCTGAACTTCTTCATAAGCGTAAGCTGGCAAACTTTGTGCGTGCAACGGTGCATCCTGAGCCGCAACGGGCAATGACATTGAGCTGACAGCAAACCCCAAAGCCGCAAGCTGTGCCGTTTTTACTCTACTGGTCACATTTGTTGACCCACTGATAATTTCAGGACCCCGTTCACCGACAATAGCAAATTTCCCAGCAGAAACCGGACCACCTTTATCGCGAAGTAGGGGATTAATAGGCTTAAGATCAACTGATTGTTTAATCCCCGTTCCATTATTGGTTGTTATTTCCTGAGCTACTGTTATTTTCTGTTTTATTTCCTCATTATCTGAGTTCCAGAATTTAAACAGATCAGTAATTTTAGAAAACTTACCTTTCAGATTTTCCCATTTTTCATTAATACCATTCAGTAAGGATTCAATCATATCAGAACCGGAATTTTTTAATTTCTCTGGAATTTCACTGATATTTTTGACAATTTCATCCCACTTATCTGAAATTGATTTTTTAATATTCTCCCAAACTTCCAAGGTGTTTTTAGAAACAGTATCCCAGGCGCCACTGATTATTGTCTTTATACTTTCCCATTTTTCAACAACACTTTGTTTAAGTAATTCCCACTTTTCCAACAAGGAAGTTTTAATACTCTCCCAATATTCCATTGCACTAAGTTTTACTGATTCCCAAACACCGCTGATTATATTTTTTATTCCTTCCCATACAAGAAGAACGTTCTGCTTAATACTTTCCCATTTTTCAGAGAGGTAAGTTTTAATATTCTCCCATGCTTCCAATGCATGCTGTTTTACCGGTTCCCAGATGTTGCTTAGTGAAGTTTTAATCCCCCCCCAAACGGTAGAAATATATTGGCTCATCGCCTGCCATTTCTGGGACAGTCCTGACTTGATACTGTCCCAGATCCCCAAAAAGCGCTGCTTCACGGGTTCGAAAACACCGCTGAGCCTGGCCTTAATTCCTTCCCAGACCGTGGAAACATACTGGCTGACCGCCTGCCATCTTTGCGACAAATCAGACTTGATACTGTCCCAGATCCCCAAAAAACGCTGCTTCACGGGTTCGAAAACACCACTGAGCCTGGCCTTAATTCCTTCCCAGACCGTGGAAACATACTGGCTGACCGCCTGCCATCTTTGCGACAAATCAGACTTGATACTGTCCCAGATCCCCAAAAAGCGCTGCTTCACGGGTTCGAAAACACCGCTGAGCCTGGCCTTAATTCCTTCCCAGACCGTGGAAACATACTGGCTGACCGCCTGCCATCTTTGCGACAAATCAGACTTGATACTGTCCCAGATCCCCAAAAAACGCTGCTTCACGGGTTCGAAAACACCACTGAGCCTGGCCTTAATTCCTTCCCAGACCGTGGAAACATACTGGCTGACCGCCTGCCATCTTTGCGACAAATCAGACTTGATACTGTCCCAGATCCCCAAAAAGCGCTGCTTCACGGGTTCGAAAACACCGCTGAGCCTGGCCTTAATTCCTTCCCAGACCGTGGAAACATACTGGCTGACCGCCTGCCATCTTTGCGACAAATCAGACTTGATACTGTCCCAGATCCCCAAAAAGCGCTGCTTCACGGGTTCGAAAACACCGCTGAGCCTGGCCTTAATTCCTTCCCAGACCGTGGAAACATATTGGCTCATTGCCTGCCATTTCTGGGACAACCCTGACTTGATACTTTCCCAGAGGCCAAGGGTATTCTGTTTAATACTTTCCCAGACACCACCTATTTTGTTGGAGATCCATTCCCAAACAGAAGAGGCATACTGTTTAATCGTATCCCAGTTACGGTAAATAACCCCGAATAACCCACCGCCCATAAAAAACTGTTTAATACTTTCCCATGCCTTCCCAACACGTTCTTTTATTCCCTGCCATGCATTACTGAATATAGTTTTTATATTTTCCCAAAGGGTAAGAAACTTTTCTTTCAATGAATCCCAGTTTTTCCAAATATAAATGGCAGCAATAGCAATGGCAGCAATAAGTGCCAGAATAGGCACCCTTAAGAATAAGCGACCAATGGCCAAAAGAACTTTTCCCACGGTCCGTAAAAGCCACATAAAGACTGTACCAAGGCCTCTTAAAAGTAATTTAATTCCCTTAAATATCGTCTTGAGCGCATCCCATATTCCTTTAAGATCCAGTGCATCATCCTCACCACCGTCACCACCACCGCCAAAACTGATATTCAATTCGAATTTCTTGTTCGAGATATTTTCCTGTATCACATTCTGAGTGGCATAAACAATGCTACCGGCTTGAGAAACCGCCTCTGATTGTATTATTTGGGGAGCGTTATTTCGGGCAAACAGATATTGTTTGATAGATTGATAATAGGTTTTGAAATCAGAACGCATACGCGCAGTTTCCTGCGCATATCCGACGATAGGCTTTAAAAGCTCTGCGGTTTTATTAAGTTTTTTAAATTGGTTATGGATTTTGTCTACGGTATCCGACAGTTTCTTCTGATAGCGTTGAAAAGATTTAGATGAACTGGTCAGTTTTCCAACGGCACTAAGTACCCTATCAAGCTGTGACTGTATATTACTCATTTTCTGCACCACTTCTTAAAATGGCCCGATGTCGCCAGTCCAATAGTTCCGGCAGTGACATTTCATCTGTGACTGCCGGAGACCAGTGAAAAACGGTGGCGATATCTGCCACCAATTCATCAACGGTTAATCGTTCTGGGAATCGGACTTGACCGACTTCGGCAACAAAAAATTGACCACCTCCACACTGATATTAATCAGATCACCCGGTGACATCATCATCAGGTCACTTTTGGTCAATGCGGGGGTGGTAACACGCGGCAGGACAAGCAGCATAGAATCCACATCCATTTCCAGCAGTGCCTGTAAACGTGCCCCGCGTAGTGCACCACTGTTAGGTTTACGGATCATCACTTCCGTGATTTCGCCGTTGCCCCGAGCCAGTGGAGCTTCCAGTTTGATAATGCGCAGATCATCATTTTGAGTGTTCAGTGTTTCTGTCATGGTTCAACCTTGTTTATCCGATAGATAACCTGTCTCAACAAATATGAAGAGACAGGAAATAAGTTTTAAAAAAGCTAATTGCTAAAAGAAGTGATTAAAAAAGACCGATAGCGCGACGGTGCTGTTCCAGACGATCTTCACCACCTACTTTCTCAACCATATTGATGGTGTCGATTTCAATCAGTTCTTCTCCATCCCATGTCAGTTTGAAATAAGTGTTTTTAGCGGTGATTTTGGTCTGAGTGTTATCACCTTGTTTATAAGTGCCGTGATCGAATTCCTGGAAGCGACCACGCATCACAACTTCAACTGCAACGACGTCACCAGTGTCATCACGTTCAAAAGAACCTGCGAAGCGCAGCATGATGCTATCGGCTTTTGCGATGCCCCATTGTTTGTACAGTTGAGCTTCTACGCCGCCCAGAGTGAATTCCGCATCCAGTGCGCCTTCATCCAGCCCCAGATCCACCATTGCGCTGCCGTTCATGCCGGCTCCGCGATAGGCTTCCAGCTTGCGGCTTAACTTAGGAAGGGTCAGTTCTTCCACGATGCCCTGATAGTTGTTGCCGTCATTGAATAAGTTCAGGTATTTAAGTTTGCGAGGTAATGCCATCAGTTAGCCCCTTATTTGTTGATACTTTTAGCGAAATCCATCAGGTAACTATCTGTAATGCGCTGGCGTAACATCATGTTTTCCAGTGGCGGTACAGGTGTATAGTCGTAATCAATGGTCAGTTTGCCTGCTTTCAGGGTGTCTTTGTCGTTGGCTTTATCGTCGTACCAGCAACGGCCATCAATGATATAACCACCGGCTTTCAGTTCACGGAACTTGGCATTAATGCCTTCGATAATGTCGCGCACCAGTGATGGAGTCAGCGGTTTATCGATAGCCCACATGTGGGATTCAGCCATAGTGTCAGCCAGAACCTGGGCGGTACGGGTGTAGCTTTCAAACTGAAACAGTGGATCATCAGCACAAGTGCGGGAACCCCAGAAACGGAAGCCGTTTTTGCGGATCAGCGTGGTGATGCCGTTTTTGTTCAGCAGATTAGCGTCAGTTGCGGTATCTTGCAGATCCCAGAAAACATCAGCAGACAGGCCAGTCACACCGTTGACGCCAACGTTGGACAGCGTTTTATGCCAGCCAGTTTCTTGGTCGATCTTAGCGCGCAGACCCAGAGCACGGGCAGTCGCATAAGCGGTAGCTTCGCTATTGGTAACAGTATCCCAGCTCAAGAAATCAGGCCAAATCAGCATCAGCTCACGCTGATTGAAGTTGTCGCGATACTTGATCACTTCTGAGATATTTTTGCAGCCATAAGCGCTGATATAGGCAATTGCTTTCAGCTTCTGAGCGATACTTGCCAGTTCAACAGCAACTGCTTTTGAATCCAGACCCGGAACACCCAGAATACGAGGCTTAACACCGAGTTGGCTTTGCGCCGCCAATAGTGCCTGCATACCGGTTTTCTTACCTGCATCAGTGACGCCACCGATGATGTTAGAAATGGTTGCTTCTTCAGACTCGCCTTCAGCAACACGGACAACAACAGTGACAGGTTGAGCCTGAGCTGCGATTGCTTTCAGTGATGCGGACAAAGTCCCTTTCTTCCCAGCCTTACCACTGGCGCTCATAACGTCAGTAATCAGAACTGGAGTGTTTAATGGAAATGTTTTTTCGTCTGCGTCAGGAGCAGTACATACCATACCTACGATAGCAGTGCTAACGGTAGTGATGGTACGAGTACCTTCGTTAATTTCCTGTACACGGACGCCGTGATGATAATCTTGTGCCATATTAGCGGTTCTCCTGTTAAGGTGTGCCGATATATTGGCGGATTGGACGGGGGAAATCATTCAATTGGGGATGTGTAGGGGAAGGTACAAATGTGTAATAAAATTTTTGTTAATAATCAATTGGTTGATGTTTTAGTAATTCCAACAGATAAAAAAATCCGCCCCAGCGGACGGTTTAGACAAGAGTTATCAGAATAGCTCGCTATGAGAGCCTAATCGGGCAAGTTCCAAAATGATATTGCCAACTTTTTTGTAAATCAGCAGTAGATCTGGGTGAAGATGGCAATCTCGGAAACCCCGCCAATCATCTTTTAGTGGGTGATCGACGTATCTTGTCGGAATTGGTTTATCGTTTACCAAAATATCCAATATTTCAACTAAACTTTCATCGATAGTTGCGCGATATCTTCCTTTTTTCACACGCTTATAATCCTTCTTGAACTCAGAAGAACGACTAATCTTCCTCATCATTGTTCAGGTCATCCATGAAAGCAGAAACACTGTCAAACGTTTTACCCTTACCGCTTTCAAGCTGTTTAATAGCCGCTTTTGTGCGGGAAGCATTCCGATAATTAGTTCCTTTTACTTTAAAAGGCAGTGTATTTTTTTCCGCTACCTGCACCATCAACATGCGAATAGCATCGCTTACAGTCAACCCCATAGACTGAAGTGCTATGGTTGCAAGTTCTTTAGTTTTAGGATCAATTTTCGCTCTGACATAAGTTTCATTAGCCATTAAAGCCCCCCTTTCTTTACATAGTAGATATGAATTGTAGTCCTATCGTAGTCACATAACAAGACTAAAAAATGTGCTATTGCTGGATTTAATACATATGAGAATTTTTCGCTCATATACGGTGTAGGGTGAAAGAAAAGCACTAAAAATAGCCAATTTTTGTTTGTATTTCATCCTTTTTATCTGAGGTTTCTATAAATTGAGATATTGGGTATTAATTGAACCATAAGATAGTTGTTTCTTTGCTTATTACTCTTCTGTTTATTGCCTTTTGTTTATCGTTATCAGCTTTAATATATATTCATATGGGGTTCTATAAAACCTCGGTTTAACAGAAACCAAAAAACAAGCCCAGAATGCGGTGCCGAAATCATCGGTTGTTCAGTTCTCAGGGAGTTCAGCTGAACAAGTGATGAGTCAGAAAGTCGTAACATCCCTGATTAGTGAACGGATTACAAAATCGGAAGCTGATAGTAAATTTCAATTGAAAGGTAGCTTCGGATTTGGTGGAAACGGTGGCACTGTCTTTAATAAGAATAATAGTGAATTTCTGGCTTGGATACGCAGAAGTAACGCCAGTCCTGAGTTTTTCAGAAATTCAACACCTTCAGATTATACACATATATATGGTGCAAGCCTTCTATTAAAATCTGCCGATACATATGCATCATTTTCTGTCGATTATTCTACTGCGCGAGTAAAAGTGGTTGCAGGAAATAATTCAGGCAGTGTTAACTCGCCCATTAAAAAATTGGCATTCACTGATGACAGTTATACGAAATCTGAATCTGATACTAAATACCAAATGTTAGGTTTGACTCAATCTGTATCTGAAAATAATGTGCCTTGGAATGCAAATAGTGGCTTATATAATGCCGATTTTTCTACTCATTCTAAAATGATAGTAAATTTTAATATGGGAGTAGGGAGTTGTCCTACACTACAATTGTTAGCAAATTATAAAAATGGGGGCTTGTATTATCGCTCTGCGCGTGATAGTTACGGTTTCGAAGAGAATTGGACTGAATTATTAACTATTGACAATGCAAATTCAAGATATATTCAAGACATTCAATTTGGGGCAGTAGAATATGCAAAACTTTGGCAAGGGCCAGGATATAATGATACTCCACCATATATTATTACTGGTATTTTAAATCATAATTCAGATGATGTTCCTGATGCTGTTTATCGCAGACCACTTCAAAAACTAATTAATGGAATTTGGCATAATATAGGAGCCTTATAATGTTGAATTTAAAAAACTTCAAAAAATATTCACCTGATACTGATGAAGAAAAAAGAATTGAACGTGAATTTAGAGCTATTTTCTATCGTAGTGAGAATGGTGCTGATTGGTATAAGAGCATATCAAAATTTAATGAAAACACCTACAAAGTAAAATATAATTCCAATAATATTATTTGCGCAATAAATAAACAAGCCTCTGCTATCTGTCCAGAAGACGGAAGTATTGTTGAGGTGGAATCATTACCTGAAGGTGTAGATATTTTAGGGAACTGGCAATATATTAATGGTAAAATTATTCCACGTGAATACACAAGAAATGAGTTAATATTTCAAGCTAAAAAGCAAAAAAAAGAATTATTAACTAAATCTAATATTATAATTTATCCTCTGCAAGATGCTATAGAACTTGATATAGCAACAGATCAAGAAATTGCAGTTCTGACAGAATGGAAGCGTTATAGAGTAATGATTAATAGAGTTGATTGTTCTTTTGCACCAAATATCAAATGGCCAAAACAACCCAAAATAAAATAACTACAGGGGCATAATGCCCCTGATTGTTATTAATATTGAAATGCACAGAAATCAATAGAATTGTATTTTTATGCAGTCCTATACCATCCCATTAACATGACATACGAATTGGTAATATTTATCGTTGAATTACTGCCGGCATTTCCCGTTGTACCTGACACTGAGTGAGTATGTGCACCAAGACGTACTGTGTGAGTATGAGCACCATCAGTACTGGTTGTAAACTTATAATTATCCTTATCAGTATCCCCAGAGCCTATATTATTTTTTGTGTTATCATAAATTCCATATCGGGCACCAGAAGCTTCCCCCCATCCACTATCATGGAAGTGATTTCCATTAGAATCAGTAGTTTTAGTCCCATAATCAAAACTATTGGTAGTTGCACTAAAAGAGTGATTATGTGATGGAATTTGTGATCCTGTGAGTGTTAATGAATCATTCCCACCAGCAGAGAGCACATTGGTACCGTTTTGATTAGCTAAACGGATTGTTTTATTTTCACCAATATATTTCCATTGTGTTTTAGGAAAAAGAGTATTGGGATTTTTATTCTGAGCAAACCATACGACTATTCCTACTGGATACAGTATATCTGAAAGATCATATGCGTAAGGTGTTACCATATCATCATAATCCTTTTCTAATATAGGATCATCAATGGAATAGGATTTAGCTGTCCACTTAATTTCAAAACTATTATCGGATGCCAGAGCACGAGAAATTTCAACTTCACCATCTTTACGGGAATAACGAATATCGGAAAAATTGCTCGTCACATGGTAAGTCAAACCGCCCCGTAAATAACAACCACTATACCTTTTACATTCGACAATATTACCAGACTTAGCACCCTGATAAAGCGGATATTTCCCATCAATAGGCCTAGCAATACTCATCATACCATGACGAATATTTTTGACCGTCTTACGGTAAGTTTGACTGATACGCTTAATATTCAGGTATTGAGCATCCCCACCCCAAGGAACATCCCCCCCTTCAATCTGCAATGATAATCCAGCCAGATGGGTTATCCCTTTACCAAAGGGTTCTTTTTTCTGATCTTCCGAATACCAGCGATGAATAGTCAACCATGAGTTAGCTCCATTATTTGCTGGAAACTGCCACCACACAGGGTAATAGCGGTCACTGCTCAATCCAGTCAGGTCAATTGTGGTGTTAAAACGCGGTTCCCCTTTTATATCCTCGGCACTCAGGGTCACATCCTCTACCAACGATTTTCCATTTATCTTTCTCGTATTTGGCACCGCATTCTGGGCTTGTTTTTTGGTTTCTGTTAAACCGAGGTTTTTCACAAACTCATCTTTGTTTGGAATGTCAGCACCATTTTGACTTTTCTCCAGACGAGCATTTGCCAAATTTTTTGCTTCATTTACCCGCGCATCAGTTTCACCTTTGTTATACGCACCAACATCCCCTGCATTCAGCGAAATATCCGAATTCAGCGCTTTACCATTCACTTTACGGCCAGACGGAACGCGGCCATTCGCATTATTATTCGCTGCATTAGCAAAATCATAAGCTGTTTTCACCGCTTTCGGTGTTGCTGCATAAGTTTCGCTATTGCTGTCTACTGCGCTGCTCAGGATCACAAATCCTTTTTCTTTCAGCGTCGCATCAGGATGGTTACGGCTGTTCGCGTGTTTCTGGATAGAGTCATCCACATACTCACGCGTCGCCAGAACCACCGATGGGTCAACTTTCAATGTCACCGAATTAGCGCTACTGACAATCAGGATCATGCGGATAGTCTGGGTACGACCGGAGCCTTCCTGCAATTGGGGTTTGTAGGTTTCTGCACAATTACCCACCGCGATCAGAATGCCGTCTTTATCATAAAGGCCGATTTCACGGATCCACCAGCCGCCTTCGTTTTCAGGGATAACCTGCTCAGCAATAATCTGGTTGGTATTTTTCGGATCAATACTCAACGTATTAATCGCTGCACGACGTTTTTCGTTAATCAGTTTGTTTTGTTTGGTATCCGGTGTCGGCAAACTGCCGCCACCATCACCAACAGCCATATGGGTAATTTCAATTTTAGTCCCCAGTGCCGCAGCATTTGCCAATTTATCCACGCCTAACTGTGTCAACAGCGCAAAATATTTGGTACTCATGGTCTAATCCTCATGTCGTCAATAATATGTATCCCTGTGCCCATAAAATCTGAGCCAGTTACAGTCACTTCTTCTAGGAAATAGGGATAAACGATCAACTCATCGTCAATAATATGTATGCCCGCGCCCACGATTTCTGAGCCGGATACCGTGATTTGTTCCGGGAAATAGGGGTAAACTGTCAGCTCGTCGCCACTGTATGTCGCTGCCGAGTAGTGATATTCACCGCGTGTATCTAAGTTGATATCCAACCCAATCAGATGTCGGCTCACTGGCTTGGCATCAAAAATCAGGTTTTCCAGTTCATTAAATGTTTCCTGAGTAATGCCGCTCTCCAGTACTCCAATATCCAGTCGGAAAGTGCCGGGAGCATCGTTGGTCTGCCACCACTCTTTGACGCGGATAAGATAACCCAACGGTTCAACCACCCGCCTAATCGCACCAATCGTCCCTTTATGTTTATGCAGGAACAGCGAGTTTTTGATTACTTCCCTTTTGGTGCTCTCAGGCCAATTTTCGTCCCAGCGATCTACCGACCAAGCCCATGCCAGATAGGGCAACAACGATGCAGGACAAGTATCCGGATTCCACAGTTCGCGGAGCGGGACTTTGATATTCTGCAATTCTGCGCAGGCTTTGGCCGCCGCAAGTTCTAGCTGAGTCGAGCCCATAGGCAGAAGGCGATCACTCATCCGAGCCTCCCATCGTCAGTGTGGTTTTGGTACAGTAAGACGCCTGAGTTTTATCCAGCACGACGTCTTTCAGCGGTGTTTTAAGTTCCACGCGCTGGACACCTTCTACATGCAGTGCCGCATAAATAGCCGACAAGCGAATGTCACGCCCCAGACGATGCTGCGCTTCAACATAGTGTTTCAATTTCTGCTCAGCGGCCTTGCGGATAGGTTCTGATTCCGGTGTCGGGAAGATGTACAGCACCGCATCAATTTCATATTCCACAATGTTCGCTGACTGGACTTTCAGGCGATCCGCCACCGGACGTACGTTTTCGTCGTTCAGTGCTTTTTCAACTTTATCCAGCAGCTCTTTGGAAGCGATTCCCTTATCTTCACGCGACATAATGGTCACGGTGACGTTAGCCGGCGACGGACTGATTGCCGAGGCATCCGCGACACGACCATCCGCACTGCGGGCATGGTATTCATAAGAACCGACTGGGCCAGCAACACTCAAGCCCTCAAAAGCTTGCGGAATGCGTATGCGGTAGTCGTTGTCAGATTCCATCACTGCCGGAGTGGGTGGTATGGTTGAGTTGTCCGCAGGGCTGAGAACCATGCGGGATACGTTATTGTTCGCGCCCAGTTGATCTAAATCCCTGCCTGTCGAATAGGCTACCATCACCGCTCTGGCAGCTTCGTTAACCCGTTGACGCAAAAGCAACTCGCGATAAACGTTCTCTTCCAGCAATTTGACCAAAGGTTCAGATTCCAATTGCAAGGTACGGGCGATAGCGTCTTGCTGATCTTCTGGATAGAGCGATATCAATCCCTTTTTGCGCTCTTCCAGCAGTTGTTCGTAATCCAGTGGCTCAACCACATCCGGTGGTGGCAACTGGCTTAAATCGATTGTTGGCATGCTTTACCTCACCGGAATAGAAAGTGAAAATTCCTTGGCGGATTGATGATAAGTACCCGTGATATCCACCACCATTTTGCCGTCCTGTCCGGTTTCCATCGTGATGGACGTTAGCGTCACACGGGGTTCCCAACGACTGATTGCGGTATAGCTGGCCGCCATGACCTGAAGCCGGAGCGCCGGGTTCTGTGGCCAGTCGATCAGCTCAGGCAGTAAAGAGCCATAAGTACGACGCGCGATACGGCTGCCTATGGGGGTTAATAAAATATCGCTGACGGATTGCCGGACGTGTGCCAGATCTGCCAACTCCCGGCCTGTCTGCCGATTCATTCCCAGATACATCATACTGGGCCTCCTGATGTGTCACCGCCTGACCTGATGCCGGTGTGTTTATGGGAATCCACGACCACGCCGTTGGAACTGAATGTGCCTCCGGTGTGTTCAATATTGCCCGTCATTTTGCCGCCGTTGCGCACAATCAAATTGCCTGTGCTCATTAGCTGCGTACAGATGACTTCCGGTGTATCCAGCGTGATTCGGGTGCTGGCGACACAGGTAATTTCCGGCGCGGTAATATGGGCGGAATCCAATGCAGTCACTGTCGCGGTTTTGATGCCAGTCACAGTCAATGCGCCGGATTGCGGTTCATACTCCATCACTGCACCATCCGGAAACGTAATATGTGTCGCTTCAGGAGAGGTTGATGGTGCCGGAAAATCATCTGAAAAAATCGCAGGCAATACAAAGGCAGTAGTCAATTCTCCGCCTATGGACAGTAATAAAACCTGCTCACCGACACTGGGCGCCCACCATGTGCGGGAGTTTCCCGCTCTGGATGTCAACCAGTGCAGCCAGTTGGTTTCAAGATTGCCTGTCGCGACCCGGCACATTCCCTTTGTGGTGTCCACTTGGGTAATGACGCCTGTTCGGATCAGGTTGCGCAATAAGCGCATCAGTTCAGTGAGTTGTGTGTTCATGGTGTAAGAATGCCATGAAAAAGCAGGTCGGACATTAAGCCGGATTTGTAGGAAACAACATACAAACTCAGCAATAAAATATTTTGAAATCAACAAAATGAAAGCCTTCTTCCATAATGAAAGAAGGCTTTCTTGATGAGACACAATCACTCTGCTTTACATTGCCGAACAACTTCACGTACGTATTGTTGTAGGTAGTCTAATTTGGTTTGATCGCGGATAATTCCGGTTCGGATATCGTAAATAGCGCGTCCAGCTTCTGCAGTGAGTTCGATTTGGGTTCCATCGCCCACGCTGCGGGAGCCGGTATCTCGGTTTTGGGGATGTTGACAGGTAGCAAGGTTGGCGGCGGCGATTTGCACCCTCCGATAACCAGCAGCAATGTCAGTTCGCAAAGCAGCATTTTCTTCGGTAACATGAGCTAATTTTCCTGAATAGTATTCATCCAGTTTCGCAGCCCGATTTTGTGCTTCTTTCATTTGTTGGATAGCAGCCAGCGTTTCTGAACGCGCTTGTTGGTTGATAGCAACAAGCTGTGCAGCATGCTGTTGTTTCAATCCTGCCAATTCACTGAGAAATAAGGAACGATGTCCCCACCAACCAAGAATTCCACCAATCACCAGACTGACAATTAAAGGCGTTTTTTTCATCGTGCCAATTCCTACAAGCCAGTTCACCTGCATACTACAAATCTTTCGGCGCTTGTTTGATCAGCTCGCTGACAATCTTGGTCGATTTAGATGCGGGTTCTAATTCCAAATTTTCCAGAATATTTTTCAAAATTAGGGTTCGTTTCATCTGTTCCCTACGATTGAGTAGATAGGTCAGAATACCGAGGGTGATACTGGCGAACGCCCCAAGAATAAAGCTCCATTCATATAAAGACAGGCCGGAAAAAATGGCTGTGATACTGGCGCAGGTATAAGTAGCGTGGCTGTATTTATCCATACATGCCTCTTAATCCCAAAGCTGGATAATGGGCTTGCTGGCTGCAGGCATGAACTCCGGCATTTTAACTTTTGTTCCATGAGGCAATACCGCGCCAAAATCAGCCAATCCTGGGTTTGCCTGTAACACGCGTTCTGTCATTCCCAGCGTACGTCCATAATGACGCCAGCATATGGAATCAACCGTTTCATTTTGTTGTGCGATAACTTGCATACACTCTCCTTTTTCTTTGCAGAAAACAGTCTGTAAATCGAAGAGTTATGATCGGATAATCAGGAATATGCCTCAATAAGAGGAATTTGTTAGGCTGGCGGCACAAAAATGAACAACAGTTTCGTTTACTTGCTCTAAATAGCATAAAGGCAGGAAACAATTTCCTGCCTTTATGCTGTCTTATCTTATTATAATACCTTGACATCTGTTGGAGGATATCCCTATTCTGTCGGGTCTAATCCGACAGCCAACTATCATCCTCCCAGACATTTTGAATAAGTTCCATCATTTGGTTATGTTCACTACTATTTTGGGTTTCTGTCACTCTTACGGAGGTATTGCTACTGATTGCAATTCTAAAATGCGTATCAGGATACTGCGGTAGTATTCTTTTTTTAGTTCACTTTCAAGTGCAGACATGGTTACTTCAGAAACATTAGCTTGCCTATAGAAAAGTATCTCCACTCGCATCCTGTTCTTCCGCCAAATCTATTCTTCTATTGAACCCGAACTTCCCGACATATCGTTATCTAATAAGTTGTTTTTTGACGAATTTTGATAACTATCGAGTCTTTTTTCATAAGGTGCAGATAATTCCGCTATCCAAACCAAAGCCAGTTCTTTGTCTTCCGCATGATTGCATTCGCAACTTGTTGCCATTCTGGCAATAAAATTAATACGTTGCGCTACCAATGATTCCATAAGAGATTCCACTGATATATTCGCCTCCATATAAAACTGTATATATATACAGTACACCTGATTGGAAAAAAGTTAAAGTGGTTTTTTCCTTTTATAATGATAAAATTTAATAGTTAGTAACTATCACTTATTACTTTTATGGAAATATTTACTAATGACACCATGCTACTTTTTGTTATACCACTCCTTTCATCTCTAGAGTGATTTATCTGATCATCCGTACAGTTATTGACAGAACTCCAAGAGGAAAATATTGCGTTGTTTTTATGAACACCACATTCAGGTACAGAGGCATCAGATTTCGGCACAATAGACCACTGATGAAGGCGTGTGCAGATAAATTCATCCCGGGATAAAAGTGGCGATGTGACGCCTTGTATGGAGTGAATATCCTCGCCATAAGGGCTGCCAAATGGTATATATTTATACGATAAGAGAATGATCAGGTCACAGCGTGTAACCCATGGCTCACCCTGTGCTTGAGTATAAGCCGCCTGCAAAACCGCCTTGATTTTGTCATCAGGTAAATTTATTTCTTTTAGACGGCGTAATTCACGCCAAACCGAAACACCACCTATTTGCTGAAATTGGCGTATACGCAACGACTCGCCCAAGCTGTGACTGATTTCGCCACACTGCATTTAGCAGAGGCTGATAAAATCATAAACAAATCAATTGAACGTTATTTGAAATAAAAACGTGTGATTGGTAACAGTTCCTATAAGTGATGAAGAATATGGGAACTGTTTTCTTCACTTATCGAAATAATTGCGTTTTTTTAAGAACAAGAATCTGTGGAAATCTCGCTGGCTAAATTATTTCTGGTTTTGACTACTGTATTTTTATCCACAGAGATACTGGTTCCGGCTGTCAGATTACCTGTAATCTCAGGAATATGGCAAAGAGAGGCTTTGGCACCCATACTTAAGTTTACTTGGGCGGAATCAGCACTAAATTTTTGAGATGAATTATTAAATACAGCTCCCATATCCAGCCCTAAATCTAAGTGTTTGGTGTGGCCTTCAACATCAATTTTACTACCCATTTCACCGGTTACTTCCAATCTTTCACTATTGACGGCACAAGCTGCCACTTTCACTTTCACCCCTTGTTTAGTTGTGAGATTATTCAATGGTTGATTAGTATATAAAGTAATATCAAGGCCTTGAGAGAAAACATTGTCTTTGTTGTTAGCATTGTTAATTAAGCTAAGCATGTTTTCATCGTGATTAATATCGAGTTTATCGATAGCGGATTGTAGTCCTTTGATTTTTAAGGACGGATTAGCAGCGCATTTGATCGTCAGATTAATACCTTTTTGTGCGTTAACACCAGTGACTTTCTGAAGTTCAACGATTTTTTCTGCTGCTATTGCAGAATGGAATGTTGCACCTGAAATTAATGCCATAAAAATCGCAATTTTTTTCATAAAATACCTATGAGATGGGATAAGGTTAATATTGTAATATTTTTAAAATTCAAGAAACATTAGGTGATGTTATTAGAATGTTCATAACTATAGAGTTTATATCTTAAAATAAAATATCTTGAGAGTCTACATTCAGTAATTCTTATATTTGAGTGTAATTAATCCCTAAGCTATTTAAAGAAGAATTGAACTATTTAGCGATCATCATTAACTGAGGTTATTATTGTTTTCAAATAGATATTTAAATCTCGCAATGGCATCTTCCTGATTATTGAAATCTATAAAGTGTAAAGATTGCCATTTTTGTGTTTGAATAGACTGTTTTGAAGTAGGGGATTCCCAAGTCGGGTAAACTCGAATAGCCCTTTTACCTTTTTTCGATGATGTCGAAAAAACACCTTTCGCTATTAGGGTATGTGTATCGAGCAGAAAAATACCTTTTTGATTCCCTGAAAAAGTGGCGATTAAGCAGAAATCAATATTATCACTGTGTTCAAAAGGCATGATTTTTGAATCTGGTGTGGGCCTTTTCCAAAGAGTGACGAATTGTCCCTGTTTGTTAGGTGTAGTTTTAGCCTGACGAAAAACGATCGATTTTCCATTCAGCTTAAAACACATGGCGTTGTAGTCACGGCTTTCTGCTTCGAAATAAGGAATGCTACTTAATTGGAACCTAAAATGAAGTAAAAGATAATCCTTAATTTCGGAAAAAGTAGAAGGTAAGTTATCTGATTTCAATGATGTCAATTCACACCTCTATTTTTATTCAGTAAGTTAAAAAAATAATTATATACCTGTCGTCTTTCAAGTTGCAGCTTTGTTGGCTGCGCTCACTCACACCGGTCACATAGTTATCTATGCTCCAGGGGATTAATGAAAGGCTCCTGCCTTTCACCGGAGGCCAGCCTTTGGCTGGGCAAATTCGTTCCCGACGAATTTGTCATTCCCTTGCCGTCGCGCTGCATCTTGAAATCCAATGGGTATAAATTGATGATATCAAATACAGAAATTGTACATAATGAAGTAAATCCCGATTTGAGAAAAATAATTTAATCGTAACATGTCCAATATTCAGGATTTCCTGCATCTTGAAGGATTGTTCCTTCAGGTGGTTGAGTAATAGTCATAGCCCAGCTATTGTTAGATTTGTGCATGGTACTTACTCTGTAATTATACATATAATAAAGAGATACTAGAGGTATCGGTGTAGAGTTAAAGCTGGCTTGGATAAAATATGGAGGTGTTGGGCCATCAGATATGATATTTACTTCATCCATGCGGGCCGGACAATATTGTTTGGAGTAAAATATCCCATAAAAATAATCTGGGTCAATATAACCATATTTTTGTTCTATCATACCAATACGGCCAGACCATAATAATTTATTATCCTGTGTGATTAATTTAAATGAAGTGAATTTCATTTGGAAGAAACAAGGTCCAAATCTATCTTTATCTTCCCAAATAAATACTCCTTTTTTTCCGGGTTTAACAGTTATAACATCAACTTTGGTTTCAATTGGTTTATATGTACAACGTCTATATGATGGTGATGAATAGGCTATTATTGTGTATTTTGTTTCGTTGTTAATAGTTATAGGATGATCGGCTGAAGAAAAAGATGAAGTTGATAGTATGGATAATAATAAAAAGGCAAATTAATTTGAGGTTTGACTTTTGGTTAATCTGATGTTTTTCATAAAAAACCTTATTCAATTAAATGAATTTTTAATTAATGTATCTCATTAACGATTAATGAAGCGTAATCGTCGGTTTTTATTGTGTGATAACTGGAGGTGGGATTTTAGCTTGTTACTTAAAATGCAAAATATTTTTTAGATTATTTTTAATAATGAATAATTTATTAGAATTTATGTAGATTATATTATTGATATAAATAATATTACCTCAGTCACTGTTTTATATATCCAATGGATTTCAAGTTGCAGCGTGGCGGTAAAGGAGTTGAGTTCTCAGGAGCGTAGCAGGCTATGTGACTGGGGTGAGTGAGTACAGCTAACAAAGCTGGAACTTGAAAGACGATGGGTATAATACGTTTATCTATGCTCCCTGTCTAAAAAGACAGGGAGCATAGATCGGAAACGATAAAACAACTTAATTAAGATAAAGCGTCAGTGCTATACCGGGTTTCATTTCTTTGATTTTAATGTTTTTATTCCAGTTTATCAGATCATTGAGATTGACATTATGGCGTTTGGCGATGCTGGAAAAAGAGTCGCCTCTACGTACCCGATAAGTGACAGGGCCACTATTATCGATTTTCAGCACTTGCCCGATTTTAAGCCGATCCGCTGTTTTCAGGCTATTAAATCGCTGTAAATCCCTATGGGTGGTATTGAAGCGCTTGGCTATCGCTGACAATGTATCTCCGGCACGAACTGTATATTGGCCTTGTTGTTGTAGTTTACGGGCGTTATGCGTCACAGACAGGCGGATATCCTTCAGAACGTTTTCATCAGTCAATGAGGTTTTAAACTGGCTGACGTTCTGTTTTGGCAGCATGATGTAATGCGGTCCATGAGGGGAAGTCATACCTTGTTTATAACCCGGATTATATGCTCTGACAGATGTTAACGATAGTCCAGATAATTTAGCCGCTTGGGATAACATGATTGGTTGTCCCACCTCAACTTTGGTCAACGCTTGTTGATTGTTGGATTCTGGTAGCTTGAAACCGAACTCTTTGTTATGGCGAATAATGTTGCTTAATGCCAATATCTTGGGAACATAATGCATCGTTTCCCGTGGCAGAGATAACGACCAGAAATCTGTCGGCTTTCCTTTCGCTGCATTGTCTCTGATTGCACGCATTACCCGGCCTTCACCGCTATTGTAAGCGGCGATGGTTAATAACCAATCTCCATTGAACCTCTTGTTCAGCTGCTCAAACATATCCAGTGCGGCAGTCGTTGATGCCGCAACATCACGCCGGGCATCGTACCACTTGTCTTGTGTCAAACCATAATGGCGGCCTGTACTTGGGATAATCTGCCATAAACCTGCGGCCTTAGCGTAAGAGGTAGCATGGGGGTTAAAAGCACTCTCCACTATGGGCAGCAACACCAATTCCATTGGCATTTTTCGTTTATCAAGCTGCTCAACTATCCAATAGATGTACGGGCCTGCCCGCAACGTCACATTTTGGAGATAGCTCTTGTGTTTCATGTAGTAATTTTGTTGCTTTAGCACTCTGCTATTACTAGGAATTTCCATCTTCAACTTATCACGGATATGTCCCCATAAATCTTGTTGGGTTGTCGGACTCTCCTTCCAGTTTGCAGAATCTTCTTGCCCTGCAATACTGTCTATTTTCTGATTCGTCGAAGACATCTTCTGTGTATGCTGCTGAGATGGAGCCTTTGGTTGCAGACTCGATTGACACCCAGCAAGCAAAACAGAAGCGAATAAGATCGCTTTTGTCTTCATGTTCTCTTTTGATGTTTGTCTAAAAGGTGAGCGATCATACTGACCTATTACGCAGAAGACAACCCAACAAAATCAAAATCGATCTTTATAAGCCCTTAATTGCTGAAAAACAGAAGAAAGTGATATTGAATTAGGTTTGATACCGATATTTTTTTGTAAATCAATATCGTGACAGTTTAAGAAAACATTAATTTTTTTCTCTGTCTGTAAAGTTGTGGGTACTGTTGCTTGTCTATTTCCACGCCGCTCAATAATTTTTTGGTAATAATTGTGAATGGTTTGATTATCAGGCAATACTGCTTTTGCAAATGCCATATTTGCCGCTGTATATTCATGTGCACAGCAAATTAATGTGTCATCAGGTAGTGATGAAATTTTTCCAAGAGAAGAGAACATTTGTTCAGCGGTGCCTTCAAATAATCGCCCACAGCCGCCAGAAAATAACGTGTCTCCGCAAAATAAGTGGGGAGCTTGATAGAACGCGATGTGGCCGAGTGTATGGCCCGGCAATTCTATGACACGGAAAGAGAAGTGCGCGATTTCAATGGTTTCATGTTCGTGGACAATTTGGGTTGCGCCTTTTTTTCGGGTCTCTTCAGGGCCATACACTGGTAATCCCGGGTGTTTTATGAGTAATCCGGGTACACCGCCAACATGATCGTGATGGTGGTGTGTCAGGAAGATTGCCACAGGAATAAGTTGATTTGCTGCTAAAATGTCAATGACAGGCTGAGATTCTGAGGGATCAATAATGACACAACGCTTGTCTTCATCACAAAGTAACCAAATGTAATTATCTAAAAGGGCTGAGATCCTGATAAGCTCCATCATATGCCTCATTTTCGTAGTAGATTTATAGTAGGTTGAAAGGAAGATGACATGCAAACAGCACGTTCAGTTAAGCAAATAACCCCTCCCGTTTCTTGGGCTGAGCTACCGTGGGGAGAATATTACCGCGCCGCTCTGGAACGTCAATTGGAATCTTGGTGGCCAAAGATTTTTGGTTTTCATTTATTGAAAATCGGTAGCTTAAGTACAGAAATTAATAGCCGTTCTTGTCTGGTCAGACATCAAGTCAACATAGGTTTGCAAGGGCAGAATATGGATGTAATGGCTGATCCCCACTATCTTCCTTTTGCCACTAAATCTGCCGATGCTTGCCTGTTGGCGCATATGTTGACTTATAGCATTGATCCTCATTGGTTGTTAAGAGAGGTAGATAGAATAATCATTGATGATGGCTGGTTGATTATCAGTGGTTTTAATCCATTAAGTGTATTGGGATTAAGGAAAGCGATTTCACCGATATATCGCCGACTGGATTGTCGGGCACAAATGTTTTCTATGCTTCGGCAATTGGATTGGCTCCGCCTGCTAAACTATGAGGTGATTCATCATACGAACTTCCATGTTTTACCGTGGCAAAGCGGGGATAGTTGTTATAACGCTGGTGCATCAATATTTGGTTGCCTGAATGTGATTATTGCCCGCAAGCGGACAATACCTTTGACACTGAACTCCATGCGGGCAACATTGTTAAAACCAAAGTTCAGTAATGTGTTGGGGGCAGTGAAAAATTTCCACCGTCGTTAATGTTTTCACTGCCACAACTTTGAAAGATAAAAGCGATAATTACAGGCTAATTTTCACTTTCGATATAACCATCATCTAATTGAGCAGGGTTATTGGCGGCTGCGCGGGCCAGTTCATCACATATTTCGTTTTCCCTGTGTCCGGTATGGCCCTTGACCCAGCGCCAGTCAATATCATGTCGTGAAATGGCGTTATCAAGCCGTTGCCAGAGATCAACATTAATCACGGGAGATTTGTCTGCTTTTTTCCAGCCGCGTTTTTTCCAATTGTGGATCCATTGAGTAATTCCTTGGCGGACATATTGGCTGTCAGTTGTCAGGATCACGGTGCAAGGGTGTTTCAGCGTCTCCAACCCGATAATCGCAGCCATTAACTCCATGCGATTGTTGGTCGTGCGAAAATAACCTCCGCTCATTTTTCTTTCATGCTGTTGGTAACGGAGTAAAATGCCATATCCGCCAGGGCCGGGATTGCCGAGGCAAGAACCATCGGTGAAAATTTC
Source organism: Xenorhabdus sp. XBWT (assembly GCF_059072735.1). Classification (NCBI taxonomy): domain Bacteria; kingdom Pseudomonadati; phylum Pseudomonadota; class Gammaproteobacteria; order Enterobacterales; family Morganellaceae; genus Xenorhabdus; species Xenorhabdus sp. XBWT. Next base: position 3,208,728 of record NZ_CM180990.1, on the reverse strand, counting down.
TACCTGTTTGTTCATCTTTGGTAGACTCTTCCTATATCATCTTTAATCAAAACTCTAAGTCTGACACAAAAAAACACTATGAGCACTGCAATTACCCGCCAAATCGTCCTTGATACCGAAACAACCGGTATGAACAAGTTAGGTGTTCACTATGAGGGACACAACATCATTGAAATTGGTGCAGTGGAAGTTATCAACCGTCGTTTGACGGGGCGCCATTTTCATATTTACGTAAAACCTAAACGTCTGGTTGATCCAGAGGCATTTGAAGTTCACGGCATAAGCGATGAATTTTTGCAGGACAAACCGTTATTTGCTGATATAGCCGATGAATTCATTGAGTTTATTCGCGGCGCTGAATTAATTATCCATAACGCGACGTTCGATATTGGCTTTATGGATTATGAGTTTAGTAAGCTGAATCGTGATATTCCGCCAACGGCGGATTTTTGTACCATTACAGACAGCCTGATGCTGGCAAGGAAACTTTTCCCCGGCAAGCGCAATAACCTTGATGCATTATGTGACCGTTATCAACTTGATAATTCGAAACGTACTCTCCACGGGGCATTGCTCGATGCCGAGATTCTGGCTGACGTCTATTTAGCGATGACTGGTGGTCAAACATCACTGGCTTTTTCTATGGAAGGAGAAATTTCAAGCAATGCTTTGATTGCAGAAATTCAGAAAGTTACTCGCCCTCAGTCTGGATTAAAAGTTATTCATGCATCTGATGAAGAATTAATTCAGCATGAATCCCGCTTAGACTTGGTGGAAAAGAAAGGGGGAAGTTGTCTCTGGCGGTCAAAATCCGAACAGACACATTGACAAAATAGTGCAAAATGGAAGGAAATATATTGTTAAGGCTAAAAACTGTGCAAGTGAACCATTTTGCCATAAAAAGCAATTGACGGATTTTATCATAGCCCGTATCATTCATTCCGTTCTTAACCAGAACGCCATGCGGTGCGGTAGTTCAGTTGGTTAGAATACCGGCCTGTCACGCCGGGGGTCGCGGGTTCGAGTCCCGTCCGCACCGCCAGAATTTAGAATCCCTGAGTTTTTAACTCGGGGATTTTTAATTTCAGGTCAATAAAATAGTTTATTATAATCCTCAAAAGTTTTGACCATCCTGCCACGTTTTTCATATTTATCAAAAAAAATCATAATGGTACGTAAAGAGCAATATCTTGAATACGTGAATACAATCTCAAATCAATTTATAAAAATACGTTGTTCCTGAAAATTTCCCATTGAAATTAATGGCGAAATTTGGAATATTCCCAGCCTCAATAAAATCACATTTTCGATACAGCGCTGCCAACCTATCGAGTTATTTCATTAATATATTATCTATTCCGAGCTGGCGGTAAGCAGTGTGTACCATCAGTTTTTCCACATTGGCATATATTAGTAGCATGATGGTTTGTGTCGATCTTGGAGTGGCTATAATATTTAATTTTGTCATATTTAATTCCAATTAAGGTAAATGACCGTTCTGATAATATATATGAATAAATATCGAGAAAATATTTTTAATAGAAATATAATTGAATGGCAGGGAATATATAGTCCGTTAAAGATATTATTTCTTCCTGAATAAATATCTTTACTATTTTCCAAAAAACTGGCGGCTGAAATCGTTCTGGATATTATTCATTCTAGTTTGTCTAGTAATCAAAATACATTACAAGTGAATTTTGTTTGTTTTGATGATGAAAGTTACCGTTCTTGAAATCGGTAACTTTTTTAAGTTAGAGGTCGTTCGCGTGTTCAGATCATGATTCTAATATGGCAGAAACACTTGCGTTTTTAGCCTTGATTAAACTATTGAGTATCGTGTTTAATACGTGGTTTTCTATTGCGCAAATATCAGGGGAAATTATTTCCTTATTTGCGCAATGTCGCCTCCGGTTGTCTGTGTCAGCCTGAAAACTCGGCAAAACAACGGGGTAAATCAAAGAATTGATGCAAATTGGAAATTAAGATAGTTTTCATTATCTGGCATTAATGATTGCGGTTTGTATGCTGCACTGCGAAAATTAGTTCTTAGTTCACTAACGCTTTTATCCGACTTGGAGTAAAGAATGACCACTCGTAAAACCCTTGCTAATGCTGTCCGTTTTTTGAGCATGGATGCTGTGCAGAAAGCAAAATCAGGGCATCCTGGTGCACCGATGGGAATGGCTGACATTGCTGAAGTGCTGTGGCGCGACTATCTTAATCATAACCCTACTAACCCTAATTGGGCTGATCGTGATCGCTTTGTGTTATCCAACGGCCACGGTTCTATGCTGATTTATAGCTTACTGCACCTGACGGGTTATGATGTTTCCATCGACGATTTAAAGAATTTCCGTCAACTGCATTCCAAAACTCCGGGCCATCCAGAATATGGCTATACTTCAGGCGTTGAAACGACTACCGGCCCACTGGGGCAAGGTATCGCCAACGCAGTAGGCTTTGCGATTGCAGAACGGACGCTGGCAGCACAGTTTAACCGTTCTGGTCATGACATTGTCGATCACTATACTTATGTATTTATGGGTGACGGCTGCATGATGGAAGGTATCTCCCACGAAGTGTGCTCTTTGGCAGGTACTCTGAAACTGGGCAAACTGGTCGCTTTCTATGATGACAACGGTATTTCTATTGATGGTGAAGTAGAAGGTTGGTTCACTGATGATACCGCAGCACGCTTTGAAGCCTATGGCTGGCATGTTATCCGTGGTATCGACGGACATGATTCAGCCGCTATTGCAGCAGCCATTGAATCAGCACGCAAAGAGACCGGTAAACCATCTCTGTTGATGTGTAAAACCATTATCGGTTTTGGTTCACCAAACAAAGCAGGTAAAGAAGAGTGCCACGGTGCCCCATTGGGCGATGCAGAAATCGAAGCCACCCGTAAGGCGCTGGGCTGGGAGCATCCTGCATTCGAAATTCCTCAGGATATTTACGCTGGTTGGAATGCACAAGATGCAGGTAAAGCCAAAGAAGCCGTCTGGGACGAAAAATTTGCAGCTTACGCAAAAGCACATCCAGAGCTGGCAGCAGAGTTTACCCGCCGTGTCAGTGGTGAACTGCCAGAAAATTGGGAAGCAGAAGCTAACGCATTCATTGAGAACCTGCAACAGAATCCTGCTTCCATTGCCAGTCGTAAGGCATCACAAAATGCGCTGGAAGCCTTTGGTAAAATTCTGCCAGAATTTATGGGTGGTTCCGCTGATTTAGCACCAAGTAACCTGACCATGTGGTCTGGTTCCAAACCTTTGAATGAAGTTCAGGATGGTAATTACATCCACTACGGTGTACGTGAATTCGGTATGTCTGCCATCATGAATGGTATTGCCCTACATGGCGGTTTTGTGCCTTATGGCGCAACATTCCTGATGTTTGTCGAATATGCCCGTAATGCTGTACGCATGGCGGCGTTGATGAAAATTCGCAGCATCTTCGTATATACCCACGATTCTATCGGCTTGGGTGAAGATGGCCCGACTCACCAGCCAGTTGAGCAAATCGCTAGCCTGCGTGTAACCCCGAATATGAGCACATGGCGTCCATGTGATCAGGTTGAATCTGCAATTGCGTGGAAATATGCAATTGAGCGCAAAGATGGCCCGACTGCTCTGATCTTCTCCCGTCAAAATCTGGCACAGCAGGCGCGTACTGCTGAACAATTGGCGAATATTGAGAAAGGTGCTTATATCCTGAAAGATTGCGCGGGTCAGCCTGAATTGATTCTGATCTCGACTGGCTCTGAAGTTGAACTGGCAGTGAAAGCGGCTGAGCAATTAAGTGCAGAAGGTCGTCAGGTTCGCGTGGTATCCATGCCATCCACAGATGCTTTCGACAAGCAAGATGCGGCATACCGTGAAGCGGTGCTGCCGGCCGCAGTGTCTGCCCGTGTCGCTGTAGAAGCGGGTATTGCTGACTACTGGTACAAATATGTTGGTATTAACGGTGCTATCGTCGGCATGAATACCTTCGGTGAATCTGCCCCTGCTGATGCCCTGTTTAAAGAGTTTGGTTTTACCGTTGAAAACGTAGTAGCCAAAGCGACATCCCTGCTTAAATAATTAGCAAACGAGACAGTAAGCGCATTCGCATCAAATTTTGTGTGAATGCGCTCTTTTTTTATTCAATTTTTACTTCATGATGTGATTGATGGTGCTTGCCATCACGCTTTTTTTCTCGTAATCTGCTCTTTTATTAGCTGAACCGTTTCAGTCAAGTATATAAATCGATGTGTAAAATGTCTTGTCCGTCACAGTCTAACTAATTTTGTGATGAATCATCCGTACAAGGCGCAGTTGCTCAGTTATCCTAAGCGGTTGCATGACAACAGAGAAATTCAGGGAGTAACATGACAATCAGGGTTGCGATTAACGGGTTTGGCAGAATAGGGCGGAGTATCTTGCGTGCTCTCTACGAATCCGGGCGTCGGGCTGAAATTTCGGTTATCGCTATCAATGAGCTGGCAGATTCGGAAGGTGTTGCTCACTTATTGAAATACGATTCCAGTCATGGGCGTTTTGCATGGGATATACGCCTGAATAATGATTTATTGCAAGTAGGAGATGACAGTATCCGGCTGTTTCATCAGCCGGATATCTCAGCTTTACCGTGGAAAGAGCTGGGTATTGATATCGTACTTGATTGTACGGGCAAGTATGGTGAACGGGTGGATGGGGAATCCCATATTGCAAGTGGCGCCAAAAAAGTTCTGTTTGCGCATCCGGGAGGAAATAATCTGGATGCAACGGTGGTATATGGTGTCAACCACCATTCATTAGTTGCAGAAGATCGAATTGTTTCCAATGCCTCCTGTACGACAAACTGTATCATTCCAATCATCAAAGTATTGGATGATGAATTCAATATTGAATCTGGTACGGTGACAACCATTCATGCATCTATGAATGATCAGCCGGTGATTGATGCTTATCACCCTGATTTGCGCCGAACCCGGGCAGCTAGTCAATCTATTATTCCTGTCGATACAAAACTGGCGGCGGGGATCACTCGTATCTTCCCCAAATTCAGTGATCGGTTTGAAGCAATTTCTGTGCGGGTGCCCACCATCAATGTGACCGCGATTGATTTAAGCGTAACAGTTCACGCCGCAGTGGATGTTGAAGATGTGAACCAACTCCTGCAAAAATCAGCGACCAGAGAGTTTCGTGGTATAGTGGATTATACTGATTTGCCGTTAGTTTCTACGGATTTTAACCACGATCCCCACAGTGCCATTGTGGATGGCACACAAACGAGGGTCAGCGGACACCATCTGATCAAAACTCTCGTGTGGTGTGATAATGAGTGGGGCTTTGCCAACCGGATGCTTGATACAACGTTGGCAATGGCTGCAACTGGTTTTAAATAATCATCTGTTGTGTTGTATTGAACGCATTGACAAACAGCACACAGCAGAAGATTGAGTAATTTTATAGAGAATCAATGAGAGGATTCACCATGTCTGTAATTAAGATGACTGATTTAGATCTGGCGGGTAAACGTGTATTAATCCGTGCTGATCTGAATGTGCCTGTAAAAGATGGCAAAGTTACCTCTGATGCACGTATCCGTGCGTCTTTGCCGACGATCGAGGCCGCGTTGAATCAGGGAGCCAAAGTCATGGTTACTTCTCACCTGGGGCGCCCGACTGAGGGAGAATACAACGAAGAGTTCTCATTGAAACCTGTCGTTGATTACCTGAAAGGAAAACTGTCTTCTCCTGTTCGTCTGGAAAAAAACTATCTGGATGGTGTTGAAGTGGCGGAAGGCGAGTTAGTTGTACTGGAGAATGTCCGCTTCAACAAAGGTGAGAAAAAAGACGATGAAACGTTATCGAAGCAATATGCAGCACTGTGTGATGTGTATGTAATGGATGCTTTTGGTACAGCACACCGTGCTCAGGCATCAACTCATGGCGTTGCCAAATTTGCAACAATTGCGTGTGCGGGTCCGCTACTGTCAGGTGAACTGGAAGCTCTGGGTAAAGCGTTGCGCAACCCGGCTCGTCCAATGGTGGCGATTGTCGGCGGTTCTAAAGTCTCAACTAAACTGACAGTTCTTGATTCACTGTCCAAAATTGCCGATCAGCTTATCGTCGGGGGTGGGATTGCCAATACTTTTGTTGCGGCAGAAGGGCATAATGTTGGTCGCTCCTTGTACGAAGACGATTTGATTCCAGAAGCGAAAAAATTGCTGGAAAGTTGTGATATCCCGGTTCCGACTGATGTTCGTGTTGCGACTGAATTTTCTGAAACTGCGGAAGCAACGCTGAAATCCACCAGCGAAATTAAAGATGAAGAGCAGATCCTTGATTTGGGTGATGCTTCTGCTGAGCGTCTGGCTGAAATCCTGAAACACGCAAAAACCATTCTGTGGAATGGGCCAGTGGGTGTTTTTGAATTCCCTAACTTCCGTAAAGGAACCGAAATTGTTGCCCGCGCGATTGCTGAAAGTGATGCTTTCTCTATCGCAGGTGGTGGTGATACCTTAGCGGCAATCGACTTGTTCGAAATTGCTGACAAGATCTCTTATATCTCTACCGGTGGTGGTGCTTTCCTTGAGTTCGTTGAAGGTAAAAAACTGCCAGCCGTTGTGATGCTGGAAGAACGTGCTAACAGTAATTAAGTTTTGTGATAACAGGCAGCATTGACTGCCTGTTCAATGTCAATACAGGACCACGTAACATGTCTAAAATTTTTGATTTCGTAAAACCGGGTGTCATCACTGGTGATGATGTTCAAAAAGTCTTTGCTGTCGCTAAAGAAAACAACTTCGCGTTACCAGCGGTTAACTGCGTCGGTACTGATTCCATCAACGCAGTGTTGGAAACGGCGGCAAAAGTACGTGCTCCGGTTATTATCCAGTTTTCTAACGGCGGTGCATCTTTCGTTGCTGGTAAGGGCTTGAAAGCAGAAGGCCAGCAGGCAGCGATTATCGGTGCTATTTCTGGCGCCCACCACGTTCATCAGATGGCAGAACATTACGGAGTTCCTGTGATCCTGCATACTGACCACTGCGCACGCAAACTATTGCCATGGATAGACGGCCTTCTGAATGCAGGTGAAAAATACTACGCGCAAACCGGCAAGCCACTGTTCTCTTCCCACATGATTGACCTGTCAGAGGAATCTCTGGAAGAAAACATTGAGATTTGCAGCCAATATCTTGCACGCATGGCAAAACTCGACATGACTCTGGAAATAGAACTGGGTTGTACTGGTGGTGAAGAAGACGGCGTTGATAACAGCCATCTGGACAGTTCTTCCCTGTATACTCAGCCAGAAGATGTGGCTTATGCATATGAAAAACTGAACGCGATCAGCCCACGTTTCACCATCGCGGCGTCTTTCGGTAATGTTCACGGTGTATACAAACCGGGTAACGTTAAACTGACGCCAAAAATTCTGCGTAATTCACAGGACTACGTTTCTGAGAAATTCAACCTGCCGCACAACAGCCTGGACTTTGTTTTCCACGGTGGTTCCGGGTCTACCGCAGAAGAAATTCAGGAAGCAGTTAGTTACGGCGTAGTTAAAATGAATATCGATACCGATACCCAGTGGGCGGCTTGGGAAGGTATTCTGAACTACTACAAAAAGAATGAAGGCTACCTGCAAGGCCAACTGGGTAACCCAGAAGGCGCGGATAAGCCTAATAAGAAATATTATGATCCACGTGTTTGGCTGCGTGCTGGTCAATCCTCCATGATTGTTCGTCTGGAGCAGGCTTTTAAAGAACTGAATGCGGTTGATGTGCTGTAATTGCGATAATTAATTGCGTAGATAGCAGATTCTTAGATTGCACTCCGTTATGGAGTGCAATCTGATCTGGGGCTTAATCAGGTCAATAAATTTGCGGGCTAATTCCTCTTTTTACTAGGGCCTGTTGATGTTCTGTGTTCATAAATCAATCAACCCACATGGGTAGCCAGACAATGATAAATGCCAGTGCTATCATACTGGCATAATTTCGCTCTAATTTATCGTATCTTGTTGCTAATGTGTTCAGGCAAGCAGAATTAGGTCAATTATGCCTTCATTTCCTCTTTCATAATACGGTTCAGCCATGGCACCATAAAGGCCATAATCATGGCGATAATCAGTGTGACGACCCCGATTTTACCAAACACACCCATATAAATTGGCAGGGTTTGCAGGGGATCAGTTACGCCGATTGGTGTAGCAGTCAATGCCGCCACATGGCTTGCTAACATTGATGCCACCGCTTGTGACAGGAACCACATCCCCAGAATAAAGCCAGTCAGATAACTGGGAACAAATGCCGCCACCATTGCCAGACCTAAGGCGCTAATCATCAATTCTCCCACGCTCTGGAACAGATACACCAGCACGATAAACCACGGGGAAGTAATGCCTTGGGCATCAGCAAACAAACCCGAAGCGGCGGCTGTCAGAAAGCCCAGAGAACATAGGAACATACCGAAGGTAAATTTTGTTGGCATCGAAAAATCTTTGCTTTTGGTACCTAGCTTGGTGTATACCACGGCCAGTATTGGACTGATGATGATGATCCAAAATGGATTTAATGCCTGGAAACTGATGGGATTGATATTAAAACCAAGGATCTGGTGATGAACGTTATTGATGGCGAAGAAATTAAGAGAAGTGGGCATTTGGTTATACAGGATGAAGAATACAACCGCCTGAAGCATCAGAATAAAAGCCACAAACATTTTATTACGGCTTACTTTATTCTGCTTGAACGCTTGCCAGAAGAAAATAATTATTACAATAGTAGTAATGGCGAACAAGGCAAGATTGGCAATTTCGATGTTGTGCAATAGCCATGCGCAAGCGCCAATCGTGGCTACACTACCCACCAGAACGACCAGCAAGTTGAGTGGTTTGAGCGGCTGATGATCTGGCTTCGAGCCGACGTTATGGACTATACGGCGGCAGGCGAAATACACCAGCAGAGCGATAATCAGGCCGATACCGCAGATATTGTAAGTGACGGTATAGCCATATTTTTCAGCAATCACAGGGGCGAGGGAAAGGGATACCAGGGAACCGATATTGATCGACATATAAAACAGTGTAAATGCGCCATCCAGACGAGGATCTTGTGGTTGGTAACATTTAGCCAGCAGGCTGGCAGGATTGGCCTTGAAAAGACCGTTACCGACGGCAACCGTACCCAATGCATAAAAAATCAGTTCTGGCTTCATGATAGACAGGCCAATCATAAAATAGCCGATTGCCATGATAATCGCGCCCAAAACGATGGTTCGTTTAGTCCCGAGTATGTGATCGCCAACATAACCACCAAGAGAAATCAGGCCGTAAACCAGTGCAGTAAATGCACCAAAGGTAATAAACGCTTGTGCTTCGGAAAATCCGAGTTGTTGGACGAAGTATACGGCAAGAATTCCTTGAACGCCGTAGTAACCAAATCGTTCCCATAGTTCCACAAAAAAGATCATGAAAAAGGGCTTCGGTTGATCCCATAAACCGACCGGGGTGGTTTTACTCATAGTGAATGCCTCTGTTAGCTACCATTCCATGGGCAATACATCCAGATTATTATACTGCCGTTAACATATTTGTAACGTAATGTATCGCACGGGTTGTGATTTCGTTTATTTATTCAGGGTGATCGTGAAGAGGGGAGGTTAATATACTGATATGATATCTTCTCAACGGTAGATCACACTAACGTAAAAGAGTAATGCCAGATCTGGCAGAATATTCACTAAATTACTATTAAAAATTATTAATATGGAGCTTATGTGTTCGTAAATGAATCAATGTGAGTGTGATTTGACCTTTGTTGTTTATTAATTATCGAAAAAATGACAGATGAAAGTACGATAGTACAGATATGAATTACTAATATATATATTAAATTTTTATTATATATTGGCTATTTTTCTAATTTTGAAATTGAAATCGGGGTTTTTTATGAAGGCTCTTGGAGAAAGAACCTTCATATTCAGAAACTACAGGAATGAGTTTTGAGAGAGATTATGTTGAGTGCAATACTGTTTCAAATATGGTGTTGTTTAACTTAAACAACTGCCTCCATACTTTTATCCATCACAGGATGAAAATCACGTTTAAAGTAGAGTAATCCATGGCCTTCTTGACGCACAATAATTTGCTTTATCTCGATTAGATATACATAGTGAGTTCCGACTTCCTGTATTTTCTCAATACTTCCTTCCAAATTGGCGAGTGTTTCTTTTAGCAGGGGTTGCCCCAGCATACCGGTTTGCCAAATGTCCCAATTAAAGCGTTCTTCCATACTAATTTTGGTCATGCCTGCGAAGTGACGCGCTATCAACTCCTGTTCATGATTCAGGATATTGACACACATATGCCCATTTTCCTGAAGTGCAGGATTCATGGTGCTATTGCGATTAATACATACCATCAGAGTTGGAGGTGTATCAGTTACAGAGCATACCGCTGTCGCAGTTATTCCCCGGCGTCCGGCGGGACCATCAGTGGTGATGATATTCACCGCAGCGGAAAGGCTTGCCATCGCATCCCTGAAACGCAGACGATGTTCATTTTCTATAGACATAATAGGCCTCCTGCTACCGATTTATTTCAGTAGCTTATCTAGCAGGTTAATATCACAATTATTGTGTAAATGGGGTTTGGTCCAACCATTCAAATCATAATCAGAGAGGCAGCGATCTACCAATTCCATCATTTTATTCATGTTGCCGGAACCATAGGCATGACGCAGACATTGCAGGCGAATTTCATCTTGGCTACCAGCATAATTGATTTCGTATAATTCATGACGACCGCCGAATTCACTGCCAATGGCATCCCACATTAATTTCAAAATTTTAATTCGTTCTACATGATCAATTCCATTCGAGCCACGAACATATTTTTCAAGATACTTATTGATTTCAGGATTATTTATATCACGTACGCTGGATGGTAAATAAATCAAACCACTGGTGACATTGCTTTCAATAATATTCTTGATTTTGGTATAGGCCATTGGGGCCATTACGCGATAAGTTTGAATTGCCTGGGTATCTGGCAGATAAGCACCATTTTCCCATGGTTTCGCTTCTGCCCACATAGCATCTGTCAGTGACCAGAACAGATTTCGCCATGCAACGACTTCACCCAAATCGGCCTGAACACCACGAAAATCCACCACACCTGTGCATTCAAGGCTCTTTTGCAGAAGTGCAGTGATGAAATCCAGTTTCACAGCAAAACGCACACAGGCCTGAATGGGAAACAGGCGGGCAAATCCACTTTGTACCGCCCAATTACGGGCACGATCAAAATCGCGATAAATTAACACGTTTTCCCACGGAATTAATACCTTATCCATGACTAAAATCGCGTCATTTTCATCAAACCGGCTGGAGAGAGGATAATCAAACGGCGTACCTGTTGCGCCAGCCACTAATTCATAAGAGGCACGAGAGATTAATTTCACACCATCGGCATCCATTGGCGCAACAAACATCAGGGCAAAATCAGGGTTATCCCCGATAACCTGCGCAGAACCAAAACCGATAAAATTATAGTGAGTCAGTGCAGAATTGGTTGCGACAACTTTAGCACCACTGACGATAATTCCGGCATCCGTTTCTTTTTCTATCTGGATAAAAACATCTTTGACCTGATCCGCGGGTTTATGGCGATCAATCGGCGGGTTCACAATCGCATGGTTAAAATAGATGCAACTTTCCTGAATGCGTTTATACCAGAGACGGGCGTTATCAGCGAATGGCCCATAATATTCAGGGTAAGCACCTAATGAACAGCAAAACGCGGCTTTATAATCGGGTGAGCGTCCCATCCAGCCATAATTCAGACGTGACCATTCAGCAATGGCATCGCGTTGTTGGCGGATATCATCAGAGCTGGTGGCAAAACGGAAAAATTTGTGTGTATAGCCTCCAGTTCCGGTATCGGTATTCCAACACAGAGCATCATGGGTTTCGGGGGAGTGCAGGGCATCATATAACTGTCCAATAGAGGCAGCCGCATTACGGAAAGCCGGATGTGTTGTCACATCCTTAACACGTTCCCCGTAAATATAAATTTCACGGTTATCCTGAAGGGAATTCAGATATTCTTCGCTAGTAAACGGACGTTTATGATCGGCACGAAAATCTTCAAGTCTCATGGCTACCTCATTATTGGCACAATTCCCTTATTTGACCTTGTTGTTTATATGGGGAATAAATGTTAAATTTATGTTTAATTTGTCTTGGTTGATTGAAGCGGTTAAAGGTCTTTTATTGAAGAGACTTTAGGAGGATTTGTGGGTACTTTTCGTTGGAAATCGATAGATTATGGTATAAATGTGATCGTCTTGGTGTTTTGAAGATAAAGAATCTGTAACGTTATAATTAATGTATCAGCTTAATTGTTTTTATAATGGTAATGCTTGGATTCACATATTAAATGCAACACCGTAATGAACGAAGTAAATGAGTTGGGGTTCCTGTAAATTACTCATAAAGATATTCTAAAACTAAAGCTCCTTGAAAATGAGTATTCGCGTTATAGTTTTGTACTTAATAGGCTTTATCAATTTTTTTCCCTCCAGGCACTCGGTGAACATCCCACCAATCGATTAAAAAATCGGGCAAAGTAAGCAGGGTCTTTGAATCCGAGTTGATAGGCTATTTCAAACACCGGACTATCACTAAACAGCAATAGCCGTTTTGCCTCCCGCAATTGTCGATCAAAGATTAACCTCTTGGGTGGGCGATTGGCAAATCGGCGACACATATCTTTCAGACGTGATTCTGTAATCCCCAGCTTTTCCGCATATTCCGGTACGGCAATATGCTCATGATAATAATGATCCACCAACTGGTTAAAGCGCTGAAACAGTTTTAATTCTCCTCTAACACCACTAGGGCGGTGATCATCAAGGGAAATACTGCGTAGCAGAAAGGTAAACAGAGATTGAGCCAGAAATGCCAACGATTGTTCTCGCCCAGCAAATTGATTGGCAGATTCACGTCCTATCAGTGCCCAATAATGGTTGAATGTTTCCAATTCATCGTATTTATCTGCAACAGAAAGACAGATAGCTGGAATATCCACCACCTCCCGATGAGTGGGATAAAGCGAACTAAGCAACGGGGTGATCAATTCCTGACGGACGGTCAGTACATAACCGTCAGTATCTTCCTGAGTAAAAAAGGCATGGGGGACAGAAGGCGGAGTCAGGATAAACAGTGGAGCTTGTACAGAATAACGTTGTTCTTCCAATTGCAGTTCAATCCGTCCTGTCACCAGATAATGCAGTTGGAAAAAACTATCATGACGATGCGCCTGCATATCACGACCAAAAAATGCAGCCATGCGACCAAAAGTTTGATAGTGAACATCATCTGATCCCTGTGTTTCATCATAATCCTTGCTGATATCAATATTGGTAATGATGGGTTTGGTCAAATTAGATGCAGACATTGCTTTTTCTCTCCCCTATTTTGCGGCTTATTAAAATATTTTATGCGTTATTCATGTGGTGATTCGTGAACTTGAAGGTTTCATTGGGATCATGAAAACAATGAGAGCACCGAGAAGCAGTAATCCTGCGACAAAATACAGCCCTGCGTTGAAACTGCCGGTTTGATCTTTCAGCCAGCCGATCAATAGCGGGCTTACCGCTGAGCCCACATTACCGGTCGCGTTGATCACTGCGATCCCAATAGCTCTGGCACGTAAGCTGATTGATTGATCCGGCGTTGTCCAGAACACTGCCATGGCGGTGAACGAGCCGGTTGAGGCCATGACAATCCCCAACAATTGCACCATGCTGTTCTCTGTCAATGACGTTAAAAGCCAGCCAGCCGCAGCGAACAGGAAGGGCAGGGCGGTGTGCATTTTGCGTTCTTGCAGGCGGTCTGAACGGCGGCTCCAGTAAATCATGCCCAAGATTGTGCAAAATTGTGGAATCGCTGTCAGAACGCCGATGACTACATGGCTGCTGCTTTGATTGAAACTCTGCATGATTTGCGGCGTCCAGATATTAATGGCGCTCAGGGTATTGGTCAGGCAGAAGTAAGCGAAGGTATACATCAGGACAATCGGAGTAAAAATCTCACGCCATAAGCTTATGTTTCCTTTTTGGGGGTCTGGCGGGGGATGTTCATTGGATTTTTCCGGTGAAAGCTTATCGTTCTCTATCATCTCTTGAAGGCATTGTTTATCTTCACGGGTGAGCCATTTGGCTTTTTCTGGTGAATCATCCAGATAAAACCAGACAACAACACCAAGCAAAACAGAAGGAAAACCTTCCAGCAAAAATAACCACTGCCAGCCACGCAGATTCCAGATGCCGTCCATTTCCAGAATATAGCCGGAAATCAGTGATCCAAATGCCATTGTTACAGGCATGGCTATCATAAACAGCGCATTGGCTCGGGCGCGATAGTAGGCGGGAAACCAATAAGTCAGATAGACTAAAATACCCGGTAAAAAACCCGCTTCTGCAATGCCTACCAGCATACGCAGGATATACAGGCTCGTCGGGCCGGTGGCAAACATTGTGGCGGTAGAGGCAATTCCCCATAACACCATAATGGTGGCAATCCAGCGGCGGGCACCAATAATACCCAACATCACATTACTGGGAATGCCGAAAATGACATAAGTGGCGTAAAACAGTGTAGCTGCCAGCCCAAACATTGTGGATGTCAGACCCAGATCTTTTCCCATCGTCAAACCAGCAAAGCCAATATTGATGCGATCCAGAAAAGAGAACACGAACAGAACAAAGAGAAAAAGGATCAGACGCCGAAGTAATTTATTAATAACGTTTTGTTGTTGGGTAGTGAGCTTTTTCTGTTGATGGAGAGAGCTATCTGCTTTTGGCGTGGCGCGGGGTGAAATGCTCATTGCCGTTTCCTTTCTTATTGTTCTTAGTCAATTGTTCTTAGCCAATTGTTATCAGGAACTTCAATTGCAATGGCAGATGCTGTGATCAACATCTGCCTATTTCTATCATCTTTCAAGCTCCATCATCTTTCAAATTACAGCTTTGTTAGGGCCGGAGGTTTAATAAACGTTAGATGATGGTATATTTTGTTTTTCCTGATTTTTGTTAAAACGTTCCGCCAGAGCGTTGGCTGCGCCTGCCAGTAAAGTTGTATCAACGCCTACGGCGACGAAAAGAGCACCGAGATCAAGATAATGTTTAGCTGTATCGACATGAGTCATCAAAATACCAGCTGCCTTACCTGACGCTTTGATTTGCATAATGGCTTGTTCAATCGCGGCTTTGACTTCAGGATGTTGCGGGTTGTTGATGTGTCCCATATCTGCACTGAGATCTGCCGGGCCGATAAATATACCGTCGATACCTTCGATAGCTGCTATTTCCGGTATATTTCTCAGAGCATCACGAGTTTCTATCTGCACCAGCACACATATTTCGTCATCCGCACGGGAAAGATAGCCAGGAATACGGTTCCAGCGCGAAGCCCGTGCCAGCGCACTGCCGACACCACGGATACCCGCAGGTGGATAGCGAGTAGCCTGAACCGCTTGGCGCGCTTGCTCGGCATTCTGGATCATCGGAATCAATAGCGTCTGAGCACCGATATCCAATAATTGCTTGATGATCACCAGATCATTCCACGGTGGACGAACAACAGGCTGGCTGGAATAAGGGGCAATACTCTGTAATTGCGAAAGAATTGTAGAAATATTATTGGGGGCATGTTCACCATCAATCAGCAACCAATCGAATCCCGTTCCTGCCAGAATTTCTGCGCTATATCCACTGCATAAGCCAAGCCACAATCCAATTTGTGGATGCCCTGCTTTTAGGGCTTGTTTAAACCTATTTGTTAGCTGATCCATGATTTCACCTCTGAAGATCTTAAAACAGGAAACGTTAAACAAAATGACAGCCAATTGAGCCTAACACACCATAATCCACATGAAAGGTATCGCCTTTACGGGCTGGAATAGGCCGGGTAAAGGAGCCAGAAAGAATGATCTGGCCCGTTTCCAGTTGCACACCATGTGGAGCCAGTTTATTGGCAAGCCATGCCACACCATTGGCGGGGTGATTGAGAACTGCCGCTGCCACGCCGGATTCTTCAATCACACCATTGCGATAGAGCAGGGCACTGACCCAGCGCAAATCCAGCTCATCCGGCCTGATCGGACGCCCTCCCATGATGACACCGCCATTGGCGGCATTGTCAGAAATCGTATCGAACACCTTACGCGGGCGCTGAGTTACAGGATCGATGTTGTGACAGCGGGCATCAATCAGCTCCAGTGCCGGAATAACGTAATCTGTCGCGTTATAAACATCAAATAACGTACAGTTTGGGCCGCTCAACGGTTTGGCCAGCACAAATGCCAGTTCAACCTCAATGCGTGGCACAATAAAACGTTCGCAGGGAATGTCACTGCCGTCTTGAAAAAACATATCGTTCAGCAAGGCACCGTAATCCGGTTCATCAATTTGTGAACTGGCTTGCATGGCCTTGGAAGTCAGGCCAATTTTATGTCCTTTGAGAGTCCGGCCTTCCATGATTTTCAAATCTACCCATTCGCGCTGAATGGCGTAAGCGTCCTCAATCGTCATTTCTGGATAGTCCAGTGAGATTTGACGGATCTGCTCACGATCTTTTTCTGCCTGATGTAAACGGCGGGCAATCTGTGATACGACTTCTTGCTGTAGCATAGAGTATTAAGCTCCTTTGGCTTCTAATCCTCCAAAACAGAGGTATTTCACTTCCAGATAATCTTCGATACCGTAACGTGAACCTTCACGGCCCAATCCTGATTGCTTGACACCACCAAATGGTGCAGTTTCGTTAGAAATCAGGCCCTCATTGATACCCACCATGCCACTCTCAAGTGCTTCTGCCACGCGGTAAATCCGCCCAATATCGCGGGAATAAAAATAAGCAGCCAAACCAAATTCTGTATCGTTGGCCATGCGGATAGCTTCATCTTCGCCCCGGAATTTAAACAGGGGAGCCAATGGGCCGAAAGTTTCTTCGTGAGCGACCTGCATGGATTCAGTAACATCTGCCAGTACCGTTGGTTCAAAGAACAGTCCACCCAAAACGTGGGATTTACCTCCAGCCAGAATGCGTGCGCCACTGGAAACGGCATCGCTGATATGCGCCTGTACTTTTTCTACTGCCGCCTGATTAATCAGTGGACCTTGTTGTGATGTTCTGTCAGTAGCCGGCCCGACATTAAGTTGTTTTACTGCATGTGCCAGACGTTCTGCAAAAGCATCGTAAATGCCTTCTTGTACCAAAATACGGTTAGCACAGACGCAGGTTTGCCCACTGTTACGGAATTTTGCTGCCAATGCACCCTCTACAGCGGCATCAAGGTCTGCATCATCAAAGACGATAAATGGCGCATTGCCTCCCAATTCGAGAGAGAGTTTTTTCACCGTGTCGGCGCTTTGTGCCATCAGTAATTTTCCGACACGGGTGGAACCCGTAAATGAGAGTTTGCGCACAATAGGGCTTGAGGTCAGGACTTCGCCAATGGCTTTGGCATCCATTCCTGTCACGATATTCAAAACCCCTGCCGGAATACCCGCCCGCTCTGACAAAACTGCTAGTGCAAGGGCAGAGAGAGGCGTTTCAGCCGCAGGTTTCAGTACCACAGTACAGCCAGCAGCCAGTGCCGGGCCAACTTTACGGGTGATCATCGCATTGGGAAAGTTCCACGGTGTAATCGCAGCAACAACGCCAATCGGCTGTTTGATAGTGGCAAGACGACGCCCCGGCATCGGAGAAGGGATTGTTTCACCGTAAATGCGCTTACCTTCTTCAGCAAACCATTCGATAAAACTGGCACCGTAAGCAATTTCACCCATTGCTTCGGCATGGGATTTACCTTGCTCCATGCTCAGTATTTCAGCCAAGTCAGTTTGGCTTTCCATTATCAGATGGAACCATTGCTTGAGTTTTTGGCTGCGCTGCTTTGCAGTCAGTGCCTGCCATGCAGGGAGTGCATTCTTGGCAGCTTCAATGGCAGATTGTGTCTCTGTAACGCTCATATCACTGACATTGACAATCACTTCCCCATTGGCAGGATTGGTGACTTTAAATGTCGCTTTATTGTCCGCATCAATCCACTGACCGTTGATATAAGCCTGTTGGCGCAGCAATGATGTATCCAGGTGACCTGTCATAATTTCCTCTTTACTTAACAAAAGGTGAACTTAGTGTGCTTAATTATGCCATTTATACTCAATGGATTTCGAGTTGCAGCACGACGGGGATTTTGTCGTTATTCTTTTACTTTAAACAGGTTATGAACGTTATTGGATTTATAATTCAGCACAGGATCGAGTTCTTCCATCGTGAAAGAGAGACCCAAATAACGTTGTGCCGCCAGATCGGCAAAATGGGTTTTGATTAAGGCAAACAGCCCCTCCCCGACTTTTTGCCGCTCTTCAAGGCTGCGCCCTGCACCAATTTTCAGAGTCATGTGAACAAATGCGTAATCTTGCTTACCATCCGCCATTTGCCACGTATCTAACCAAATAGCACGGCTACGAATGCCACCCAGCGGGAAAATTCCCGTATCTGCCAACATTTGGTTCACCTTGGCAAACAATTCCGGCAAATTGGCAGCTTCACGGATATTTTCGGTACATTCAGCGTAAAAATGTGGCACGGTTTGCTCCTGCCAGATATGTGGTTAATAAATAGAAAGTGTATTAACAGCAAATTTTCTTGGCTGTTTAGTTCGGCAATGGAAAAACTGCATTAACTTGCCCTGTTCCTGAACTGGCAAACAGTTCTGTCAAGAATTCCACTTTGCCGTCATAACTATCCCAGCCGAGCAGACCAAGCAGCATCACCGTATCGTGCATATTGCCTTCACCGCGGCAATATTGCGCATATTCCGGCAACATCTTGCAGAACTCTTTAAATTTGCCTTCCTTCCAAAGTTGCACGACCCGGCGATCCATCTGTTCATCAAATTCGCGGGTGTAACTGTTCATGCCGGTTTCGGCGCGTTGATCCTCAATGAAACTGTGTGACATTGAGCCGCTTGCCAGTACGGCAACGGTGCCATCGTATTTCTCAATCGCCCGTAAAATGGCTTCTCCCAATTTACGGCTGTCTTCAAATGCATGGACAGTACAAAAGGCAGAAATTGAAATCACTTTGAAGTGGCGGTCGCTGTTCATATAACGCATCGGCACCAGAGTGCCATATTCCAGTGTCAGGCTCGGGATCTCGTGTGACTGCGCTCTGACACCCATCTGGCGCGCTTCTTCCGCAATCATCCGGCCCAGCTCAGGATTTCCGTCAAATTCGTAGGTCATATCACGGATGAAGTGTGGCAGTTCATTACTGGTATAGATACCGGAAAAATGGTCAGAACAGTTAATGTGATAGGCGCTGTTCACCAGCCAGTGAGTGTCAAATACGATAATTGTATCAACCCCTATTTCACGGCAACGGCGGCTGATTTCTTTGTGCCCGTCAATGGCTCCTTGTCGGCAACCGTGATGCTTGCCCGGTAATTCGGACAGGTACATTGAAGGCACGTGTGTAATCTTTGCTGCTAACGCTAACTTTCCCATAAATCCTCACTCGATATCAGGATGGTAATCCGTGGTCAACGCTGAAATTTATGATTTATTTGCCGCTCAAACGCCCCAACGAGGAATTGAATGTTCTCCCATTGAAATACAGACATTCTTCACTTCTGCAAATACGTCGAAACTGTATTCCCCGCCTTCACGCCCTACACCGGAGGCTTTTATGCCGCCGAATGGCTGACGCAGGTCGCGGACATTCTGAGAATTGACGAACACCATGCCCGCTTCAATGCTACGAGCCAGACGCAGCACTTTGCTGACATCTTGTGTCCAGATATAAGATGCCAGACCGTACTCCACTTCATTGGCCATGCGCAGCCCATCCTCTTCGCTTTTGAACGGCAGCAAGCAGGCAACAGGGCCGAAAATCTCTTCTTGCGCTACACGCATACGGTTATCGACATCAGCTAAAACAGTTGGACGCAGGAAATTGCCATTTTTCAGATGATCGGGAAGATCACTGGGTTTATCAGGGCCACCTGCCAGCAGAGTTGCACCTTCTTCGACTCCTAAGCGAATATAGCCGGAGACTTTTTCCCAGTGTTGCTGGCTGATCAGGCTGCCAACCTGAGTATTCGGATCCTGGGGATCACCGACACGCAGGCGATTGGCCCGTTCAGCGAAGCGTTTGACGAATTCGGGATAGATGCTTTCCTGAATGAAAATACGGGAACCCGCCGTACAACGCTCGCCATTGAGGGAGAAAATAGTGAACAGAGCGGCATCCAGTGCACGTTCAATATCTGCATCTTCAAAGATAAGAACAGGAGACTTCCCTCCCAGTTCCATTGAATATTTTTTCAGCCCGGCATTCTGCATAATTAGCCGTCCGGTTGCTGTTCCACCGGTAAAAGAAATAGCGCGCACATCATGGTGTTTCACCAGCGCATCGCCGGCAGTATTGCCATAACCCTGTACCACATTCAGCACGCCTGCCGGAATACCTGCTTCAAGTGCAAGCTCTCCCAGCCGATTGGCCGTGAGCGGGGAAAATTCAGACATTTTCAAAACAGCAGTATTTCCCAGAGCCAGACAAGGCGCGACTTTCCACGTTGCTGTCATGAAAGGCACATTCCACGGCGAGATAAGCGCACAAACCCCGACAGGCTGGATCAGCGTATAATTGAGCATCTTGTCATCAACAGGATAGGTGCGCCCGTTCATCTGCTGGCAAATTTCAGCGAAGAAATTGAAATTCTGCGAAGCCCGTGGGATCAACACATTCTGTGTCTGGTGGATGGGCAGACCCGTATCTTTGGTTTCCATCGCAGAAATATCGGGAACATTCTGGTCAATTAATTCACCCAAACGGCGCATCAGGCGGGCGCGCTCATTCATTGGTGTATTTGCCCACTTTGGAAAGGCGTCTTTGGCGGCAGCAACAGCCTGATCGATCTCTTCCTGTCCTCCTGAAGCAACTTCAGCCAGTACTTCACCTGTTGCGGGATTCGTAGTTTCGAAATAGGTTTTACTGCCAATGCTTTTACCATTGATCCAATGATTAATCGTACTCATGATAAACGTCCCTCATAATCTTGCTGGCTGACAATGTGATTCACCAGACGTCCCACGCCTTCGACTTCTACGATAACTTCATCACCCGGAACAACATTGGACAATCCTTTTGGCGTACCTGTGGCGATCATGTCTCCTGGCTGCAATGTCATAAAATCACTGAGATAGGCGATCAGGAAAGGAATATCGAAGATCAAATCAGCGGTTGTGCCCTGTTGACGTAATTCACCATTCACCCAGGTTTTCAAGATCAGATTATGGGGATCGGCGATGTGGTTTTTATCCACGATCCACGGACCAATAGGTGTCAGTGTATCGCGACTTTTTACACGCAGATTGGGACGATAGTAATTCTCCAGATAATCGCGGATGGCGTAATCATTGCAAACGGTATAGCCTGCAACATAGTCCATGGCATTTTCTTTGGCGACTTTGTGGGCAGGTTTGCCAATGACAACAACCAATTCCGCTTCGTAATGCATATACTCCACATTATCGGGACGGACGGAAACCTGACGGTGCCCGGTTAAGCTGTTGGCAGCTTTGATAAATACCAGAGGTTCCTCCGGCGGTTTAAACTCCAGCTCTGTTGCGTGGTCGGCATAATTTAGCCCCAATGCAAACAGAGTCCCGTTAGCCGGAGGAAGCCACAAAACATCATTCCCGCTTACTGTATTTCCATCAGGCAAAAGAATATTTTCATACTCATCAACGGAGACACTCAGATCTTGGCCCTGATAACGAATGTTCGCGTGTTTCATACCAGGCCTCCAGCCAATGCGACAGTATTTTCTAAGCTAGGGAAGCCTTCGGCCTTGACTATAATTTTGTCGGCAGGCTGGAGGGTTACGCGCTGGTGGGGAGTACCCAGCAGAATAATATCTCCGGCTTTTAATGTGGCGAATTCGCTCAATGCTGCCAGTAACTCCGGTGCTGAACGGACAAGATCTTGGGTTGACCAGCGATCAACTTCCTGACCATTGATTTCTGTCACGATATCGAGTGGTTTCACTGTGCTTGATTTAATCATTTGACCTATTGGACAAAAACCATCACGACACTTTGCTTTAATGGCCGGACGGTAAAATGAGGTTTCTGGTAAGCTGATTTCATTTGCCAATGCGTAACCTGCAATGTGCTGATTGGCATTCTGTACAGAAATGTTGCGTGACGTCTGCCCAATGAACAAAGCCAGAGTTGCGCCGCTTTGTACGGTTTCCCCGATGGGATGAGGGATCACATCACCAGATCCGATCACTGTATTACGGGGTTTGATAAACCAAATTGGAGTTTCTGGTGGTGCTTTATAAGGTGCTTCTTGAAACTCCCCCTGCCAGAAATCTATCTGGCTACGATGATTGAGGGCGACGGCAAAAACAGTACCTATCATTGACAACTCCTTTAAATCTGGACGATGCTTATCAGAGAGCTTATTAATATATTAATAAACTATATATCGGGAATCTTCAATATGTTAATCTGATTGTTAATTTTAATTGTGATCTATGTAACAGCACCCTATTTACACTTGTTTTTAACACATAAAGATCAGCCTGTTATATTTTAATTAGGGTCATTTGATATTGATTTTAACTTTATGTTAACTTTTTTTAACGAGATAATTTTATTTATTTGTTAACATTGAAGTCTTTTCCCTTTGTGGATAAATATGTGCGTGTTAGTCTTTTTAATATTTATGTTATCTATAATAAATAGCGTGCGCGTTAAACTTATAGAGAATGACTAACAATTAACTAAAGAGTCACCCTTACTTATGCATGAATCCCTGACTATTGCATTACTTCAAGCGCGGGAAACCGCAATGGGTTTTTTTCGCCCTATTTTGAAGAGTTATAATTTAACTGAGCAGCAATGGCGTATTATTCGTGTACTTGCGAATAGCCGTTCGATTGATTTTCATGATTTGGCTTGTCTTACTTGTATTTTGCGCCCAAGCCTGACGGGTATTTTGACGCGCATGGAACGTGATGGTCTTATTTTTCGCCTGAAACCGATGAACGACCAGCGTAAGCTGTATGTTTCTTTGACTCCGGGAGGCCAGGAGCTTTACGAACAGGCAAAAGGAGAGATTGAAGAGGGTTATCAGACGATTGAGGCAGCTTTTTCTCCAGAAAGAATGGCTCAATTCTTGGAATTACTGGATGAATTTATTGCTATTGGAAACCATTCTCAAGAACATATAAGTGAAGAAGACGAGTAGTCAATTCAGGATTTTATTAATGTATTAACCAGTCAATTAATCGATAGTAGTATAAAGACCGCCGTAATGAATTGCATATGGTAATTATGCAGTATATTTCGGCGGTTTTTCTATTCCGGCATAAGAATTGGGGGTTTAAAATAATCTAAATAAATAAAGTATTATTAGTAGAAAAATTAAAGTATTTAAAATTGGTTATAAATAGATATTCTGAGAGATTTTGTGTTTAAGGGGGATACTTAATTGCATATTATGATCTGAATTTATCTCAATAATAAAAATAAATTAGGTCTCTTTTTCCATCGCTCAGAAAATAGAAATGGAGCTATGACACTATGTTAAAGTCATTTTTTAAATATTTATTTTAATATTGAAGCCATTGGTGGCGTAAATCATTTGGGAAATGGACACACATAATGAACTCTTTGATCAACAAGATAGATACTGTAATTGATAGTCATTTCAGTATAAAATCCAGAATTTGGGTATTAATATAGCGCTTACATGGCCATCACCGATTTGACCAAAAAAGACAAAAATAAGTAGGTGTTTTTAAGTATTATTGGCTTTCCCAAAAGGGACGATTGTTCTTCATCCAGCTTTATAACTGAAATAAGGAAAGCCAGCATGATGTTCAATGAAGTTAACGGATCGAGTAAGTTAAAAGGTAAACGAGTCGTGGTAACAGGTGGAGGCCGCGATTTTGGACAAGCAGTTTCTGTTTGGTTGGCTCGTGAAGGTGCACATGTTGATCTCTGTGCCCGTCAATTAACCAGTGCTGAAGCGACATGTGAGATTATTCGCAATGAAGATGGCGTAGCGCGAGGCTATCAATGTGATATGAGTAATGCTCAATCAGTTAATCATTTTGCCGATCAGTTACTGCGAGACACGCAGCCCATTGATATCCTGATTTTAAGTGCCGCCCAATGGCTGGAAGGGCATTTGGGTGAAGATGACAGTGATGCCGATATCGTCAGTACGGTAAATTCGGGTATAACAGGCTCTATTCTGCTGACTAAAGCGTTATTACCGAGCTTGCGTCAATCACAAGGTGCCGATATTGTCGCCATGGTGTCGGTTTGTGGCATTCCCCAATTTACTGAATCCGCCGCTCATCCGGCATTCTTCGCCGCTAAACATGCCATGAGCGGTTTCAGTCAGAATTTAGCTCATCACTTAAGCAAAGAAAATATTCGCGTGACCGGGCTTTATCCTCCTGATTTTCAACTTAATGGCTTTGATGAGGAGTTGGATGATCACAAAAAAATGGGGGAGCAAATGCTGAACGGCCGTTCTGTGTGGGAAACCCTGCGATTTGTTGTTACCCAACCCCGTAGTTGCCATATTAAAGCGGTTTATTTCCAAGGGCCGACTTTTCAGGATTTTGAGTAAGTAAATGGTATTTTTGCACTAATACTATTATAAAACTGCTCAAATATATCAATATTGTTGACAATTATCCATTTGCTTTTTCTGATAATTGGAGCGGTTAAGTCCATTACGGAATTGAATATGATTGGTATGCTGTAACATATTATTATTTATATATACCTGTCGTCTTTCAAGTTGCAGCTTTGTTGGCTGCGCTCACTCACCCCGGTCACATAATTATCTATGCTCCAGGGGATTAATGAAAGGCTCCTGCCTTTCACCGGAGGCCAGCCTTTGGCTGGGCAAATTCGTTCCCGACGAATTTGTCATTCCCTTGCCGTCGCGCTGCATCTTGAAATCCAATGGGTATAGTGTAATAGCTGGCTAAATTCTTTTTGAATTAGCCAGCTCAATGTAGTTACACTGATTTATTTATGGGTTATGAATTTTGGGATATCTGTTTTTAGGATAATAACTATCCCATTTTTCTTCAGAAAACACTTCACTGTGGGGAACGGCTTTCCCATTTCGCCAAAATTTTAAATTCTGTTTAACTTCTTCGGTGTCTTTATGGCGATATAGCCAGCGTAATTCACTGGATGTTATACTTGCGCCGTGACCCTGTTTTGATATCACCGTACTAATATCATCACCAATAGTATCAACTAAAAAATGGACAGGAGCTTTTCTGTGCATTAACTGATACTCCAATCCGGCCTTACTGGTTTTTTTCCAAAGTGGTACTGCTGCATTTGGTGACGGATTAGTCATTAATGCTGTTATAAATGGTTCACCATTTTTAACATTATATTTAGGATGGCTAGATAAAAATTCTCTAAATCCAATTGCACGGTTGTAATCATGCAACTCTTTTCTGATGTTTTTATCGTTAGCGTATTCTGTTGGTTTACTGGCGTCCCAGACAGCATTTGTTATGTCATTTTGTATCAATATATTATTTTTTATCTTTCCTTTTTTCCCGAATAATTTTCCGAATCTGGAAAGTAATGTATTTGAAGATGCTGTGGCTGTGCTTTTACGTTTAAACCCCATTTTGTCTAGCTTTGATAAAGCACTAGCTCTTGGTGTATCTAAACCATATAGAATATCACCTTGTTTAAATTCATGAGTAAGGAGTGGTGTTGCTGTTTCTTGCAGTGAGATAGGCATTAAATCTTGAACAATAAGTTGATTATCAGGGGGAGTATTATATGAATTTTTTTTTGAATATTTTACTTTTTCTTTGCTTTTATATACAGGCATAATTATTCCTTATGTCTTAAATAGGATTATTTGATCAATTCATACTTAATCAAAAATGATGATTTATTATTAATGGTGCTCGGTAAAAGTTATTCTTTATTAATAGAGGCAATGAAGATGTTTCCAGTAATGATTGAAATTAATTTTATTCTTGGGCGATAAAATAATTTGTGCATTACAATGCCTTGTAGAGATATTCGATAAATATTATTTTTAACAATACCATATTTATAAAGTACTAATGACCTAATAGAGAGTCATTTATTTACTCAGTGACTGAGAGCGATGACGTTTCGCGACTTGAGCAGAAAAATTGCTGCCCGCACTGTCAATTGTTCTTGTAATCACATTTTTGTTGTCATAACTGTATGTCATATTTTTTCCTGAAAATATATCTTTTATATCTGTATCTATGGCGGCATCAGAGGAAATATCACTCAGCAAGACATAGGTATTTCTGCCCTCTTGTTTGATTGAATGAACCTTAAAATTATTCGAATGTATTCCTATTTTTGAGTCGTTTTTATAAGGAGATTGTTTTCTTGCATTGGTTTCTTTATCAAAGAGCGTAACATTTGGCATGTTTTTTCCCTGCTATTTGTTATTCTGTGATGTGTAATTAAATAACTCATTCTGTTTGACAATGAATTCGATTGATATCTATCTCTTGTAAAATTGATAGAGTTGGAAAAGAAATTAAATTCAACAGAATGAAATGTTTTTATTCCTATTTGTATTTTTTTATTTTTTTTATCACCATCTAATTAGTGGTAATATAATGTTAAATAAAAATTTCATAAGGAATTATATGTCTTTTTAGTAGTGTTATATGTCTTTTTGATAAAGTTTATTAGAATAGGATTTATGACTTTTATAGTCATTTTCTATATTCTTTAGCTGCTCATAAATTGAAAAGACTTTATTGTATAGATACTCCCCTTCTTCCGTTAAGGCTAATCCTTGACTCTTTCTGACAAAGAGTTTTACTCCCAATGAAAACTCCAGTTTTTTTAAGCTTCGGCTAATTGGCGACTGTGTGATAAAAAGCTCCTTTGTTGCCTTATTTATTGATTTGTTTTTAGCTACAATGATAAAATTTGCTAATTCTTTTGAAATAAACACTTGAGTTCCTTTTTTAAAATGCAATAGAGTTTATTCACTGGTTTATAAGTTTATTAATAAAGCTGTTACATTTTTTATTTTAAATGCCTAATTTGATGTAGTAACTCATCATATTGAAATAGCTAATTATGCAATAATCATATATAAACGTTGATATTTGTCAATAATAGTCTATATGAATTAATATACAAATAAAAATGGAAATTCAAATAACAAAAATTAATGGAATAATAATAAAATGTTAAATATACATAATGAATGCAAGGAATTAACTATAAGTTAAACTTAAATATATATGGGGTTGTTTTTATTTTTGGTTAATGATGTGTTAATGAGTTATAGTAATAAATAACTCTCTGGGTTAATTGTGGGTTTATTTTTATCTCTTACTAATATTGATATATTTATAATATATTCCAGTTGTAAGTCAGTAAGGCTGAAATTATGGAAAGCGACGAGTATAGAATATTAATAATGCTCAAATAAAATGGACAATGTCTCTCTAAACATGTTATTTGACATTGCCCCAATTAATAATTTATTTTGAAAGCCGGCCTGATAATTGAATAGAGTCCGTAAAATATTTTGTGCAAATCTGTGTTTTGAATATGGCTTTGATCACACGGAAGTTAATTTTATCTTTTCCGCTTAAAATTGGCCATTCCCGGTTTTTGTGAATTGGAAACGAATCCGGGATTTTCTGCACCTGGTTTCCAGCTGACTTTCATTTTTGCACCAATACTATTATAAAATTGATTGAGTTCATTATTGTTGTTGACAATTGTCCATTTTCCTTTGCTGACAATGGCAACCGGAAATTCACCGGGTTCAGCAACGGCTTTAACAATACCTCCGTGCTTTTTTATCTCTTCTTTTTCTTGATCCATCGCAAAAGCAGGGTAACTTACCTGAGGCCCATGTCTGATAACATTATGTTCTATCTTGTTAAATGGCCTGTTTGTGTCAGATTCGGCGATATATAGGTTAATGCGATCAATGATTCTTTTTTCGTCTTGCGAGTTGGATGGTACGGAATGAGGCTGCCCTGCGAAACTAATCATGTCATGCATATCATAGTCACCGGTGAAAGGGAGTGCGGCCCAGTTCTCTTTTTCTTTCAAGGCTGAAAGGCTGTCTTCGAGATTGTCTAAATTTATGGGATAAATTTTTCCATTGACCTGACCATCTGATAACCCGTGATCGCGACTCATATAGACACCTTGAAGCTGCCCGGTTTCTTTATTCCAGTGGCCGACATAGCCTTCAATACCCGCTTCCTGTACTTTCCTTATCACATCAGGGGCTTGATCTTTGGGATATGCTTTGTTGATAGAACCGGGTTTGATGGTTTTTTCCAGAATATCATGCCCTTTGGCTGCGGCACCTTTACTTAAGGCTCTGAGTGTTGGTGCACCTGCTGCCCGAAAGCTGACGGCAAAATTACCATTTTTAGATGCTTTTTCAATTGCTTCCATATGGCCTTGCCAAATGAATTCTCTCTTAACTTGTTGACGAATAATAGAGTCATTAACCGAATGATGTGGAAGTGTAATCGTTTCATCAGAGAAATGAGATTCATGGATATTGTGATTTCTCTGTTGAGGTTTT
The DNA here is from genome assembly GCF_059072735.1 of Xenorhabdus sp. XBWT. Lineage (NCBI taxonomy): Bacteria > Pseudomonadati > Pseudomonadota > Gammaproteobacteria > Enterobacterales > Morganellaceae > Xenorhabdus > Xenorhabdus sp. XBWT. The sequence goes on along the minus strand of NZ_CM180990.1, from coordinate 3,180,035 downwards.
CTCTGGTAATCAGAATGTATTGGCATGTTTATCATATCCTTAATTATGGCCTCAGATAAAATCTGAGGATACTATGAATATTTCACAAATAGAGTCTTTACCACTATAGAATTTACGATGCATTGGGTAATCATTTTTGTTTGCGATAAAACTAGGTTCGTTTTCATTATTTAAATATAAATATAAATATAAATATAAATATAAATATAAATATTTAGATGTTGATTTAACAACTATGTCATACCTAATGCTTATCTTTGATAAAAATGATTCAAATTCCAATAAGATTATTTTTATCTATATTTTCAACACTGACACTGCAACCATCAATAGCGATAATAACTTTCTTGCTGGTCATCCAATGATCAATAATATTGTTTATTTCTGTTAGATGTTCTTGTCGGGTGATCCCTGATATAGACAGCAAAATACTCATTTTTGTCTGACTATTTTGAGCTATATTGGTTGGTGACGTGAATACTTCTACTTTGCTTAGTGCTAATCGAATATTTTCCCCGCCACCTAATTCTGTAATAAGTGATTCTCGCAAGGCATGGCTAACCGTTTCCTGACTGAGTGAAGCGGTTTGTTCCACGGTAGAAAAAACGGTGCGTACCGGAGTTGTATTATCTTCATCATCGGTGAGGCTAATTGGGACTGTCACTGAGTAATTCAGAGAGAGTCGTGGGCGATTCCCCAGTGACTGCCAGAAATTCCCTAAGCTGTTTAAGCTTTCTTTCGGTGGCACAACTTGCGTATAAGCACCGGGAATTCCCGTTAATTGGCGGTTATTAATCAAGGCGTTCAAGACTTGCGACATGACTTTTATTGCCTGATTATCAGGTTGGCTGTCAGGACTGCTGGGATCGATTGCGGGTTTGGTTGATTCCCAGTAGGTAATCAGGTAATTGCATTTAATATTGACCCAACCCGGCAATAATCTCCCCGAAGAGGCATTAAACATTCTGGATTCTGTTGTTCTGAGATGTAAATCTTCATGAATATCATAAAGAAAGACACTCACCATCGCATCAGATTGCACTGTATCCAATTCAGGTAAATCAAAACGAATCGCAATTTTGTCACCCAAATATTTTTCCAGTATAGTTTTCATTGCGTTATTGACATCAATAATGGTTTGCGTTTTTAACATAAATAATCCTCTTAATTTATTATTGCGATAACGATTAAATTATCAGTGCATTTAATATCCATGATATGAATTTTAAAAAGTTAACCGTCCTACTTTGGCTAATTCGCGTTCCAATGCCGTTTTGATATTTTCATTGCTGACTTCGTTATGATTATTTTCTGCGGCAAAAAATGAAGATAGTAAAGCAATATTGCGAATATTCGCACCTGTCACGCTGGTTTGTTGGGCTAATTTATCGAAATCCACATCTTGGGCGATTTTTATATTTTTAGGCCAGATTGTCTGCCACATTTTCTTGCGAATGGTTTCATCCGGATAAGTAAAGCGAGTAATAAAAGTAAAACGCCGATTAAAAGCACTGTCTAAATGGCTGCGGTTATTGGTGGATAAAATGACCAACCCCGGAAAATTTTCCAGCCGTTGCAGTAAATAAGAGACTTCAATATTGGCATGTCTGTCTTGCGCATCTTTGGTTTCGCTACGTTTGCCAAACAGGGCATCCGCTTCATCAAAGAATAAAACACCAGCATCCTGCTCTGCCAAATCGAAAATACGGGATAAGTTTTTCTCTGTTTCGCCGATATATTTATTCACGACGGTGGATAAATCCACTTTAATTAAATCAACGCCAATATGGTTGGCAATCACTTCTGCCGCCATCGTTTTTCCGGTGCCGGAATCACCATAAAACAGGGCGCTGATACCGGTGCCATAACCAATCTTATCTTTAAACCCTCCTGCCAAAATTTGTTCCCGATACTTAATTGCCGTGAGTATTTCTTGTATCTGCCGGGCAATTTCGTCGGAGACCAACAAATCTTTTAACGAGCGTTTAGGGATCACTCTCTGTGCCAATTGACCGAAATTTTGCTGGGCCCGTAAATTGAGGGCCTTGCGGATATCGCATTGCTGCAAGATACCCGAAGGATCTCTCTGTTGTTGGTAAAGTCGCGCCTCTTGTAAAATCAATGGCAGAGTTTCGGGGTTAAACGCGTATCGTTGGCTTAAGGCGATGACATCAATGTCATTTGAACAGTTATTGGGTAAGCGTGCAGTCAATAGTCTGGCTTTTTCCACCGAGGAAAAAATGGGCATCTCAATCAGTAGTGTTGATATATTTTTCAGCCATACTAACGGTGAATAGGGTTCGACCAGACAAATAACCCTTAATTCTGGTTGATTCAATAAGGCTGACAGAGAATCCAGTAGCTGTTTATTCTGTTCTGCGAATAAGCAAAAGTTTCGCAACAATAAACAGGCACCACGTATGCGGGTTTCTCGCAAAATAGGCTTTATGTGGAAGAGTAGATTTTTATCATCGTTATCAACCAATTTAGCCATATCCACCAACAGCGTTTGTCGCTGTTCTGATGCCATCATATTGGCAACCGCATAGGCTCTGGCACTGCCAGCTATTCCCCGTAACAAAATAATAGGTCGAATATCATCACGCTCAGATAACAGAACATGATTCAATGCTTGTTTTAAGCCTATGGGATAACAGCCAATTTCTGTGGGCGTTATCCATTCAGCACAATGTTCTAAAGCTGGCGTAATATAGTGATGTCCAAGTAAAAAATGATATACGCTGCTGTCAGTGATAAAGGATGTCTGGAGCCAGGATAATGTTTTTGGATGGCTATCAATGAATAATAGCTGGCAGCCAATCAAGGGGGATCGGTGCAGGAAACTGGCCTGCTGTGCCCGTTTCTCCGGCACTGAGCGGCAAAACAATTCCAGCGTCAGCGCAAAAGAGGGAAGCCGGGGCTGTTGTTCTCCCTGAATCAGTGCAAACAGTTGATAATAGCGACTATCGAAATGGGGCAGTAAACCTAGCAGCAAAACATCTCTTTCAAAATCAGTCAGTTCAAAACGTGCAATCAGGTCAGTTAATCGGGACGCCACGGGTGTGATGGTTTGCGGTATTGCCAGACAATCATCGTTGAGCCAATGAGGTTTACCCAGAGGATTATCCAGTCTGGCTATAACATCTTCTTCGCTTAGCAGGAACTCATCAAGGAGGTCAACTCTCTGATCTGATCTGCAATGGAAATGGTATTGAAGAACAAGATCGATACGTTCCAGTTGGCTAAATAAAAATGCCAGATTAGGGTCATTGTTTTGCTTAAATAAATCAGAGAAAACGGACGCTGTATTCATAAATTTCTACTCAAACTAAATGATTGTGATCGAGGGTTATAACCATGTGATAGTGATGGTTTTTTTCAACCAGCTAAAACTCGCTATATTCATTGGCCACGGCCATTCGCTTATCAGTGCATCGTAAACTTCGGGTTGAATATGGATGTTTGTTACACCGTTCAATTCACACAATTCCCCCGAACGTTGCAGAAATAAGTGTCGTACATCGCTTGCGCCCATTTTTTTCCAGGCCGGAAGCTGCATGAGGGTTTTTTCCAGCCATTGGTTGATGGCCGCTCGCTGTTCTGGTTTTGGTGAACGTGATAGCGAGTTGTCATTTATGGGGAGTCCACAGAGCACTTTGTTTAGTGCCAGCCGCCATTCAGGTACTTCCTCTTCGGCCCAAATCAACCAGTCAAGTAAACAGACAGCCTCTCTTTGCGCTTCAAGGCTGATAAATCGGTTTTTATCCAATAAATCAAAGCTACGGAACAATGTTGGCAATAACGGCCATAAAATTATGCAACCGGCATTGCTGATAGGTAAAACCGATTGTGCTGATGGAGTTTGAATTCCATGATCAGGTTGTATGGATGATATCTGCGCTGATAAAGCTGATTCCGGTAATTCCTTGTGTTGCTGCCTGTTTTGTAAAGTTGCAGGGTTTTGTTTTGCCATCTCCTTTATCAAACCATGACGCTGTTGTGTGGCGGCTGATTGAGGGGGGGCTTGTATGGGCTGGCGTGCAAATGGCTGTACTGCATCCATTGGCATGTCAGTTTTATTGTGATTCTGTTGTAATAGATGGCTATCATTCTGAGTAATATTTGTCCTCGGTGTTGGCTTATTTTGAGTTTGCAATCCAAGTGCTTGTTGTGTGGCATGGGTATGTTTCATCTGATGTTGCAGGTAATATTCCGCCGCCAAACTCAATTTTTCTGGTGTCACTTTTTTATCTGTGATTACCTGCGCTGGATAATTAACAAATTCGGAAGTTATTGTTTTAGTAAATAACTGGCAAAGCATACTAAGAATATCTGGCTGGCAGATTTTAATTAAACGACTTAGCCCCGCAGGTTTTAAGCAGTGTTTGGCTAACATAGGTAGCCATTGTTGTGGATAGTGATTAATCTGTTGCCAGTGTTCTCTATCAATATTCAAATTATTTGTTGCATGATGCTTATTGTCATCAAATGACCAGTTTCCCTTGCGTAAGTAATGATCCACTTTTTCTATCAGTTGAGTTTTCGTTTCTGTAAAAAAGCTGTTTTTGGTCTCTATTGCGGGTTGAAGATTGACAGCATCCCCAAACAGGGATTTTTCACCATTAATATTAGATAAGCGTAGAGATGCCAACTCCCGTATTGGTTGATGGTAAGATTTTTTCTCTATCAGAGGCGTATATTCAGAGGGATGATAATATTCCCTAAATAATTTTTTGAATTCAATTTCTAGATTTTTAGATATTACCGATTCAAATGAATTAATCTCAATTTGACCTAAATTTATTATTATCTTTTTTAAATTTAATTTTTTTGATAAAAATAGCGCATTAATATTATATTTGATGATGTTACTTAGTTTTTTATGGAAGTGGGATGAACACCTTTCCATTATTTCTTTACTATGGGAATTCGATACCTCAATAGAAAAAACTATCTTATATATAACGTTTCTCGTTGAGTGATCTGATAAATCCATCTGTTAGATTTTCCTGGAAATAAGCCTTTTTTAGGGGGCAATGAGCATTTGTTAGTGCCCATTGCTATTAATTAAAATCGGGATAATTTAATTATATTTTCATAATGAAAGCTAAAAGATAATAAGGGGTGGAAATAGTTGCAGAATGTGTATGTCCTGAATCAGATGCTGAGGCCGTATGTTTATGTCCCTGTCCTGAGCCTACTAATGAAGTTTTGAATTCACGTATATAACCCGCTACACTTTTAACTACAGTTGTATTGTCATTCATAAGCTTATCATCTGTTATTTGATTACGTCCCTGTTCCAAACCATATAAATTACCTTGATGAGAGTTATATCGCATACCATTAAGATGAGAGTGTTCAGGTAATTGGTCTATGGTCAATTTAGTTTCATTAACAGTCACACTGATATTAGATTTTCCGCTACTTGTCGTTACGCTATAGGTTTTGTTGTCTTTTGAACCATTCAATGAATTAGAACTTTTTCCCCCTGTATCATTCATTGTATTACCACAGGCAATAAATCGGTTTCTTAAATCTGGCGTTCCATCATTACCGTCACAAAAAGCCCATCCAGTAGGAGCGCTGTTGCCAGAGAACATTACAATCATTCCTCTGGGAAGTACCTTATTAGTATCAATACTAACACCGCTTGTATTAACAGTAATACCATTACCGGCTTTAACCGCAACCCCTTTAGCACTAACAGTAATGCCATCACTGCCTACAATATCTAATCCATCACCGCCTACAGTGACTCCCCAACCTATTCCTACAGATATTCCCGCAGGTTCAACTTTAATGGTTGAGTTTTTTGCTTTTACTGTCACATCATTACTATTTACAGTAATTCCATTGCCCTGACCAACACATATTCCATTGGTTTTATTAATCAGGCCACTGCCCAAATCAACAGATAAAATATCTTTCTCTAGGATTAATGGAGAAAAGTCCTGATTGTCAATAGAGCCTATTTTTAAATTAAGCGTACCGTCATCACCCAGCTTTAACCCTGTTCCCGGGCCATTTTGTTGTGGCGACTGACCACAAGCTTTGCGACCAACATCTGCAATATCAATTAATTGGTTGAAGTCAGTTTGTAAAGGAATACTACCGTCTTTAAATTTATCTTTTAATTTATCAGTCTCAGGCCCAACACCTTTTTCATTAGATAAAGTTTGTTGACCTTGTCTTTTTGCAGAATAGCGAATCTCTTTCATGGTTAATTCCATAAACTATTTTTAATATAAAATTGTGACTGGTAGGTGTTTGTTTTCTTATTCGTTCTCTTTCGGAACATAGAATAATTCATTCTGAATTATCTTATCGGTATTCCACTGATCATTATTTTTACCGACAACTTCCTCTCTTTGGTGTGGAGTAGCAACACGCATTGTCCCTATTCCTTTTAAAGAGGAAGGTAATTTACCTAATGTCAGGCTTTCCAGAATGGAATAGGCAGAATCACCCAAAGGTGCACCATTATTTTGCCAACGTTGGTATGTAGTGCCGAAATTTGAAAATGCTTCCCGATCCATCCAGTGAATAATCATAGAAATATGGGCAGGGAACTCGGTAAGAATGGTTTCTTTAACCCACTCTTCTAATTTATAGGGATCAACACCGGGAACTTTAATTAAATCACTGTTTACCACCACGCTGATAACAAATGAGAAACGATCGGTTTTTTCATACTCCTCACCTGAAAAATGCCAATTGTATCGCCATGCTTCTTCCGGAGCCGGGAACGCCAATGCCGAATTATCCTGACGTTCAATAATCAAGGTGCCCTTGATGCGATCAAAGCTGACGACTTTTGCATGTAACTTTTCTGATTCATCAGCATATTCCTGTGTGACTCCGACTATCCCTAAATGTTTGGTCAGAGTAATTTCATTACCTACCGCAATCAGGGACGGAAAGGGGGTTTGTGCTGTGCGGGTCAGACGCCGTTGGTTGTCAGGCAATGGCTTGCCATTCTGGGATTGGTCGCTATCGTAGGCCAGACGGTAGTTCATATCTTCCATCCAGACTACGCCGTTTTGCCAGAACAGTTTTTTTGCTTTGGCGGCGGTCATTACCCGTTCCAGATTGTATTCCAGTTGAGCGCTATTACCTATGTCCAGCCAAAATTGATCTCCCTCGGTTTTGACTATCATCTGACCACGCACTGTAAATTGGGTTTTGCCCTGTTCGCCTTCATAGAGGATTAAATTGATCACTTGCCCCTGTCTCAGCTTGCCATTAATACCGGCTTGCTTAATCACCAAATAATGCTGATCAGTCTGGCTCTCTTTCTCTTCTGTTACTGAATCTGGTTTCTGCTCTTTATCAAACTGGCTATTGGGCTTGATTGGCAGCAATGCTCGATGCTCCACCAGGTAAAAAGGCAGTTTGCTCAGGTCAGGCTCCGGTTCAAACAGCTCACCGCCTAACCCCATACGAGCGGCAATGCGTTTTTGCAGCGAAGAAACCTGATCAATCCGAATATTGGCACGGTGATAAGTTAATGTTGGTTGTTGAGCCAAATAGCCCTGTTGCACGGCGCGAAAATCATCGATGGGGGTGGTAAAGGTACTCGGTGCCCGTTCAGTGCCAAAATAGCCGAGCAGGTAATTGACGATATCCAGTTCGTGATCGCTATCGAGCGCGATCTGTTTTAACAGTGCCTTTAATGCGGGGGCGTAATCCTGATGGGCTTCATCATTGACAGAACCCGGCTTAAACGGCCACTGATCACCCCAGACTTCATATCCCTCGCGCTGAAAAGCTAACAATTGTGGCAGCATGGCAACTTGCTGACAACCGCAAGCCAGCATTTGTTCAAATGGCAGCATAAACTGATGAAGTGACAACAAGCGTTGGGCATGTTCACTTTCAGATAAAGGCTGCTGTAATTCATAGCAAGCGGGCAGCATATCGCTGACGGGGTAATAACGACCCACATCGCGATGTCGACCATAAGGTAATATTACTGGTTTACTCTGAATCAGGGGGAGATTGGGTAAACTGTCCCGAATCTCGTCTTCACTAACCGTAACACTGATCCCGCCTTTGGCGATCACCCTCAACGGGCCATCATGTTGTGCCAGTTGATAAAGCGGATCTTTACCCCACAGGCGAGGATAGTAGCCTTCTTTAATTGACCATGACCAGCTATCCTCTTTGATCGGTTCAATCAGGGTCTTGTCAAAGCTATCGTCCAACTGAAGGCGATTCACATTCTGAATGCCCTTAATCTCAAGCAGTTTATTAACCAGCCGGCTAAGATTGAGGGTGATCCGTTTCGTATAGTCACGGGCTGTCGGCAATTCAGGGATCCAGCCATGTTTTAATTGTGGCCCTTCAAAGATTTCATCATTGTGCATTCCGGTATCTTGCAGCGTTTCAGTGCGGTAACGCTGTGCCTCAGGCATCAGATACTGTTCTGCGGTACTATAGACGGCAGCAAAAATACCGGCGATATCCTGTACATCGTCATCCAGTTCTATATCCAGTAATAGCGGAAAATCAACCGGTTGTGACCAGATAACCTGACTGACTGACTCCCCAACATTGCGGTTTTGGGTCAAAAAGTCTGTCAATTGCTGGGTAGCTGCTGTCAGGTTCTCCTGCGTACAACGGGTGGGTTCCAGATAGAGCCAGTAATTGCCTCTCAGCGTAAACTCTTTTGCCCCTTCACTACTGACAAAGCTATATTCCCTTTTGGTTGCATCGTACCAATAGGTATAGCGCTGTTTTTCCGGTTCACGTACCAGTTGTACGTTACGGAACAGAAAATCTTCTTTATCCTGTAGAGTCGTTTTCTTTTCACAGTCAATAGTTTTTTTGTCACAGTCGCTGCTATGCATGTCCAGCAACGCTTTCCGATAATCATCGGTAGTGATTGGCCCGCAAGTCAGCGTTTTATGAGGGCCAAAGTCCTTGGAGAAAATTCCCCCTTCTTTATTCTGTTTTTCTGGTACAGGAGTCAGTAAATCTGCCAGGGGAAGGGTATGACGGTAAGCCAAATCTGACACACCGTAACTGAGTCCTTCCAGAAAAGTGATGCCGGGATCGTGTTCCGCCGTGTCGCTCCACAGTTTTCCGGCCTGTTGGTCAACCACCTGATGGGCTTGTTCCAGCAAGGTATCAAAGTGAATATCGTCTTTCACTTCATGAAACAGTGCATCTTGATTATTCATCGTTATTTCCTCGGCATTGCAGCTTATCGTCTGCGTCCCAGACTAAAATCAGCACCTCATTATCTTTGGCTTCCACCGATGCAGTGATATCACTGCCTTTAGCTGCATCCGCCCGATACAGCGTCAGACAGGTGACCCGCTCAACCAGCGGTTGTTGTTGAATGGTCGCCAGTAACTGGTAATAGTTAATGCTGTTATTCAACATGACAGGTCGCTGCTTATCGACGCTCCAGGGCATATATGCTTCACTGAGTTGCTGCCGTAGCTGGCGATAGCCAAAATCTTTGTTAACCTCCGGCTTAAAAGCCACTGTGTAATTGATGTTCACCTCAATGTATCGGGGATTGTTGATCTTAATCTCAGCCCAGGGAGAGGCTTTTTGCTGTAACCACTCGGCCATTTCTTGCAGACGTGCCGGGTTTAGTACCGGACGCAAAGGGTCATCGCTGTCGTTGTATTGGTTGGCGGGAATGATTGTCAGTTTCTGTTCTTCCAATGTCGGTACTCGGGTGAGTTCATCATTGCCTGGGTATTTAACATCAAAAATGCTGACGTAGCGTTCTTTTAACAATGTTGCCATATTGCCCCAGGTTAAGGCTCGGTTACGGTGGGACAGGTGTTGGGCTCCCCGTTCAAAAAAAGCGCTGTCGATTTCCGGTACACGTCCATTCCATGACGCCCAAGGTTGGTTGACTGATGCCACGACAATGATGGGTTCAACCGGACGCTGAATGCTGCCTGCCGGTAATGGTGTCAAGAAATGGTTGTTGCTGATGCTATCGGCATTTACCAATGTTGCTGTCAGGGCGTTATAGCTCAGGCCGCATAACCAAGGATTTTTCCCCCATGAGCCTTCATGTGTGGGGATAACCACGATTGCCTTTAACCAATAACGTCCCGCTGGCATTTTTGTTGCCTGTTTGGAGGCGTCAGCGGGCAGAACAACTTGCCATGTGCCATCCTGATACAGACGTTTGGTTTCATCATTGACCCACGCATCCAATGCAACCCATTGACTCTTTGGGTTCAGGTAATACCAAAAAACTGTTTTGGGTTGCTGCGGCGATTTTAATTTCCAATATAACGACAAGGTTTGCCCCGGTTCTACATCCGTGATACCAAGATATAAAGCGGGGTTTGCTTCCAATGGCTCAATCTCATGACTATAGCCAAAGGGGGTGATGTGATACGTCTCGAACGAGTTTTCATTTATGGTCTTTTCTTGCACTTTGAGTTCTGTCACCGCGGGCAATGCCTGACTGTCTTTTCCCTGTAGCCGGAGTACTGGCTGGGTGAAAACAAGGTTATCCAGATCCTCTGGGGCACTGATTGCCGGCTCTTTATCTGAAAGCGTCAGGATGACTTCTTTTTTATTTCCCCCGGCAGTTAAAGTTAATGCCAGCCATTGGTTGCCACTGCTGATTTGTGCCAGCAAACTTTGGCTATCAATGTCTTTCTCAAAGGTAACCGTTATCTTTCTTGTCCCTTCTTCCATCGCCAACTGTGCGGAAGTGATCAACACGCCACCCAGCACAGATTTATCCCTATCCGTTTCACTGAATAACCGTATTCCATCAGATGACAATGCTATCTGTGCCTGTAAATCCCAGGGGGTCGCGCTAACCCATTGCTGCTGTTCTTTATTCCGTAACCAGTACAAATCACTGATATAGCCACGGTTTGCCAGCAAACTGGCATCCAGTGCATATTGTAAGGCATTGCCTTGTTCATCTTGTCCCGCTTCAAACAAGGTGCCTTTAGTGAGCAGTTGTTCTGTCACTGTTGAATTCAGTTCCACCGACAAGGCAACCTGATCGGGTTGCGCCGGACGGGGAGACAGCCCTAAAAGTGCCCGATAATAGAGATTGCGATGAGCCGCAGGTAAAGTATTCAATAAGGATATTGGTGTTTCCAATAATCGTAATACGGCTAATAGAAAAGCTTGATGAGGTAATAATGCCCCATTGGCTTCGATTTCCCCTTGATATAATTCGGCAAGTTTCTCTGGCGTATTATTCGCCATAAAGAAAAAGTCATTCCATTTGTTATTACCCTGATTGAAGGGAATTATTTCTGTGTACTCTTCAATATATTGGAGTAATTGCAAACTGGTTCGATTATCTAATTTAAAATCGTTCATCGGCACCAAGTCTGACAATTTATTATTTAACTCAGTTAATTCCATAATATCACCTGTGTGGCACAGAGATTTCTCTGTGAATAAAGGATTATTCACACTGTTTAATTTCGATTTGTTTCAGTCAAAACCTTAATTCACGGTGGCAAAGTTTTGCTGAGTGATAAAACTTCCTTTGCCCAATGAAGCCGTTGTAACATCCGGTTGCGGCGGGTTCACGGTATTATTCATGGCGGGTGATTGAGGCGTAAATCTTGCTGTAAACTTTTGCCCCTTGATAATTAAAGCCGCGCCACTGGTACAGTGAAGAGCATGCTGGCTGGCGTCCAGTGTGTCTATGGTAATGGTGCCGGTTCCCGGCGTAGTGTGTGTTGCAGTGATATAGGTTGCAGAAACCCTGACTTGTTTCTCATCCCCCAGAATACAGGTTTTTTTGCTGTTTACCTGTGCATGTCCTGTGCCACTGATCTTGGCTGGACTGGAAGGTGTCACCTGTCGATTCCCAAAGTTGAAATCAAACTGGAGCATGTCTCCATCTGTCACAATGGCCTCACTCATACCACCTCCATCACCCGACCTTCACTCAATGCCAGTGTTCCCTGAATTTGCTGATTGATATCGCTTCCCCGCAGGCGATACATGACCTGCACTTGCAGGGTATTTTTGCTGTTTGGCGACTGAAGGACCTGGATATCCGTAATATCCGCCCGTGATTCATAACGCAATACGCTGTCATGGATATGGGATTCAATTTCAGCAAACAGTTCGTTACGGATATTTTCAAACATAAAATCATTTAATCCGCAGCCATAATTTTCGCGCATCAGGCGTTCCCCCGGCTCAGTGCTGAACAGAATGTGCAAACTCTGGCGCACATCTTCCGCCCCCTCAGCCATTTCCACCCCCTTTTCAAGGGAAAACGCGGGAGGGAACGCCCAACCACGACCATAGAGTTGTGTCAGTATTTGGTTTTCCATTGTTCACCTTTCACTGGGTAAGATTAATTTTGGCACCTTTGATTTCAACACTGTTTTTGCCGGACAGATTGAGCGATTTATCCATTTGGGCATTCATTGTCTGCGCTTTCAGTGTTAATTCTTTTTTCGTTGACAGCGAAATATCTTTATCCTGTTGGAGCGCTATTTGATTATCTCCCGCATTGATTCGGATAATTTTTTCTTTGCCATTGATGACAATTTGTTGTTGGTTTTCACCTTGCTTAACCACCAAAACTTTTTCCTGATTATCTTGGGTGGGTTCTAAAGGTGCTTTATTTTTGGGGTTGTGCATTGCTCCCAGAATTACCGGATAACGTGGATCATTTTCAAAGAATCCGACAATCACTTCGTCACCGGGTTCTGGATAGAAACAGAAACCGCTTTCGTGACTGGCGTAAGGTTTTCCCAGCCTTGCCCACAGAAATTCATTCGGGCGATTCAGCACCGGCAGAATAATCGGAATGCGGTTCAAGGCTGCCTTGTCCTGCTGATACTTTGCTACCGTCGCAATATGCAGTTCGGGGGCATCGGGCAACACGGGCAGATATTCCTGCTGTAAGCCCATGCTCAGGGTGGTTTCCCAATCAATTCGCCGGTTAAAACGATGGCGAACCGCGGTAATGCTGGCTGTACCATCCAATTGTGAACCAAATCCCGTCAATTGAATGTTGTCCCCTAACTGATAACGTCCATCGCCTTTAAGCAGGAATTCGCCTGTGACGCCAGATACGCGCTGGTTCAACAATAGCCCCTGTGCCAGATAGCCACTTTCTTGGGTGGTTAACGGGCTGCTGTAGCGAATGTCCCAACTTGTTTTATTCAAAGACGCCAGCCTGTCAGGGGAGAGTGCTGCTTTTCCCACGGCAACACTGCCGTAGCGGCCGCCGGATAATTCCTGTTGTTTACTGATATTCCAGCCACTGACTTCCAATGAAGCGGGGTTAAGATGATTGTCAAACTGCCAGCTTGCATCTTTGACGACGATATCTTTTTTCTTATCCCCCCGGCTTTTCAGGGTATAGGTTGAATTCGATTTCAGGGATTCAGGCTGGGCAAGCCGAACGCCTTCTGTCGTGGGTAACAGCCATACGCCAGTGGCTGATAGCCGGCACAGCAGAAAACGCCAGTCTGAACAGCGAAATTGCACCATCTGCTCATGCTTTTGATCCAATGCGGCTATCCGTTCAAAGTGAGCATTGATGCCAGCCTGATTCAACAGGGTGTTTAAGACGGATTTTTCGTTGCTGTCTTTAAACAGTTGTGAATGTTGGGTATCCACCATCAGTTGCAAGCGATGCTTGACGAGCAACGTGAGCATTAATTGCTTATTTTTTATCTTCAATGTGTTACGGGTAATCAGGCCGTTAAACAACACCGATTTCCGGCTGCCATCAGTCACTTCCAGACGCAGGGTTTTACCTACCTGACAATGGGCCAGTTCTGCCTGTACGTCTGTCTGGCTGAAAGAGGAAAATGGCCTGTCCGGCAGGCTGAGTTTCAGTGTTGCCGAAGGAATGCTGTTAACACGGTAATAGGTATCCACATCGACGGCAGCCAAAAGAGACAATACCTTGCCATCTGCAATAATTTTCAGTTGATGGCTCATGGTGCGTCTTCTCCTTTGGTGGCCTGTAATATTTCACCCGGTACGAACCCGTTGAGGTTATCCAGACCGTTTTGCCAGGCCAGTGTCAAATAATCGACGCCGCCGGATAGAGTTGATGCCGTACCGGCTGCTATCAGCGCCAGCGATACGCCATCTTGTACCCGTAAGGCGATTTTTGCCGGCGATTTCAGGTTTTGTTCTGTCTCCTGCAAAACCAGACTTTCATCCGCCACCAGTGTCAGAATGACCCGCGCCCGCAAGGGAGTGGCATCACGATCAAACAAGGTGTAATTCACAGACAGACCTTTCGCCCTGCCAGAAAAATAACCGCGGTTTTCCCAACGCATTTTTCCCCATTTAATTTGCAGGAATCGCGTTTCATTACTGGTGGCATCCACACTGCACAGTTGTTTGAGCTGCATTAGCTGAGCTTCAACGGGGGTTTTGCTACCCGGCATCGTGGCATCAAAAATCAACTCAAGGGATAACCCTGCGGGCTTGGCCTGTACATAAATACTACTTTGTTTCTCGTTATTAATAGCCTGAGATTGTTGATAATCCGTTTGGTAATCCAGTTGCAGGGAATCGGGGTTATACATGGCTTGTACGGTGCCTGCCTGTATTTTCCCTTCCCTGTCTTTATAAGCATTAATGGTCAGCTTTGCTAAACCACGTTCAATCAGACTCATGGACGCCACCCTTCCTCATCGCGTAATGCGGCCAACACTTCGCGTTTAATTTTTTCAATCAGGATTGCTTCATCCAGGCTTTCCTGAATCAACGAATGGCCTTGTCGGTCTGATTCAGTCTGTTTCGCTGATGACACCACTTTTGCTTGAATGATTAACTCTCTGATTTCTACTGTCATACTTTGACTCCCAACCAGCACATATCCTGATAGCGCAGTTCAAGGGTATTCACCAAAATGGCGTTGCTGTTCGCGTCAAAGTCGCCGGTTTGCCAGCGTACCGGCAAGGCATTGCTCAGTGTCCAACTGGATACGGGCAGTAAATTTTCGTTTAACAGCATAATCACCACATCCGCATAGGCGATTTTTTCTCCGCGTAATACGCGGTCAAACATCCAGGTCAAAGGAGAAACCGTCATCACGCCACGTTCCAGCGTTAATGTGCCGTGTTGGATCTTCTCGGCCAGATAGTTATTGCGGGCGTTTTCGCCACCTTGACTATGCTGGGTCACCTGAAGCTCCCGACTCAGGCCGGAAATGCGCTGAAAGCGGATATCCAGCGGATTGGGAATGCCATTGAAAATAAAACTCGCCATAAAACGGTGGGATACCACGGGGGTGTAATAATCGTTCATTGTGCTCTTTCCTTCTTAAGACAAAAGCGCTCCCGTCTGGGTATCAAAAACCAAACTGATCTCGATAAATTCAGCGGGAGACAATACGGCCAGGGCGACTTTCATGACCATTTTTCCGGCACGGATATCCTCTTCGGTCATCGTCTCATTGACTCCTAGCAGCACAGTAAATGCTTCATCTTCCCGTGAGCCGTACAAGCCGCCCTGTAACCACAATTGCCGTAACCAGTTGTAACTTTGTCCCTTGCATTTCATCCATGTCAGTTCGTTATTGGGTTCAAAGAGGTACATACGGGCCAATTGCGCCAAATGCACGGTGACATAAGAAACCAGACGCCGGGTTTGCAGGTAACGCCATGGCGTGCTGTCTGTGTTTTCCAGCGTGTGGCATCCCCATACGCGTATGCCTTTGCCGGGGAAACTGCGGATCACATTGAGCGAAGTGCCATTGGCGTTAAACAGCACACTCCCCTGAAGATAGGATTTAACCGGCCGGATAACCTGAGACAGGGCAATATTGGCCGGAGCCTTCCACACACCGACGTTGCTATCTGTGCGCTGAATAAGTGCTGCGATGGCGGCGGTGGGAGAGAGCACGATATCTTTTTTGTTGGCTGTATCTTTGCTGGATACGTCCTGATAAGTGGTTTCCAGACGAGGCCAATAGGCCGCTCCCCATTGACGATACTCTGATGATAAATCTTTCAGACATTGGTGAGCTTGTTCAACTTCATCCGGCGCATCCAGCAGCAGAAAAAGGTTGGAACGGATTTGGCTCAGTTGCAGCAGTGTCGTCCAACTTTCAGACCACAGATTGACTAAGGTGTTTTGATCCTCAATCACACTGTCATTCAGCCGGGCGATATCCGGTGCCAAAATCAGGGTAATTTGTGTTTCACCGCCAATGGCTTCGGTTACCGCATCAGAGCTTAATGCTGTCATCAGGGTTTCGGCTTCCGCTTGGGTGATATTTGCTGAGGGGATATTGCCTTGCAGCGGTAAAATAAAAGCCCGTTGCCCGCCATTATCGAAATAGTGCCTGACTGCCAACGCCATCAGATGATCGTCACCAAATAGCTGGTGATATTCCGCCAGATTGTCGATACGCACTGCGGTTACTGCTTGCTGTAGTTTCAATTGCTGTGGTTTATGGGCGGTATAGCCAATAAATACGGGCACTGCGCTGGGTATCTCTTGCTGGCCTGTGGTAATGATACTTTCTGTTAAGGTCACGCCCGGTTGAATTCTTTCCATCATCATCTCCTCCAAAATGGTTAGATAGGCACTGTTAATACAGTGCCTGTATTTAATCATGGAGATTACTGAGCGACATCCTGCGTAAATTGCAGAACGATAAATTCAGCCGGCCGTACTGCGGCCAGACCTACTTTCATGATCATTTTGCCTTGTTTGATATCAGCATCAGACATAGTGATATCCTGACCAATATGGACAAAGTAGGCTTCTTCCGGGCTGTTCCCCATCAGGGCATTTTTTTGCCAAAGGGAATAAAGATATTGGTCAACGGCGGCCTTGGCACGCATCCAGGTCGGTTGATTATTGGTTTCAAATAACACAGCCCGCAGTGCCTGGCGGATATCGCGTTCAACGGAATTGAACAGGCGACGGACAGGAATGTAACGCCAATTAATTTCACCGTCCTGAGCATAAGTACGCGCCCCCCAAACTATCAAGCCACGGCCGGTAAATGAACGGATAACATTGATGCCATTATCATTCATGGTGCCTTGCCGTTCGTCATCGACTTTATCAGTCAGGCCCTTGATTCCGCTGAGTGCCACGTTGGCGGGGGCTTTCCAGACGCCACGCTGGCTATCAGTTTGGCAATAAATTCCTGCTATGGCAGCACTGGGTGAAAGGGTGAGATTATCTTGTTGTATTTCTTGCAACCTGATATCAATTTCTTGTGCCAGCTCTTTATCTGTTTCCCTAAGTTTATCCAAAGTTTTCAGCTTGTTCTTGCCTGATTCATTCTCATAACCACTGATAACAATGCTCTGATCGTCGGGCAAGGTGGAGAGTTTCAGGTTTGTTTCCAACTGAGGATAATAGGCGGCGATCTTGGTGCTATTTGCCATGCCAGACACCGATTTACCATCAAGGCTATCTGCAATCAGGAAATAGCCCACTTTTTTGTTATCACTATTCAACAAGGAGCTGACTGCGTTGTAGACTCTGTTTTTATAACCCTGATCTTCTTCTGGACAAACCAGAAGAGTAATATCCCCTTTTTGCTCAATCAATTCGGGAATGGCAGCCAAAGCCAAATCGTCATTAATATCGTCCAATAAGTAGATATAACAAGCCCCGCCACCATTCTGAAAATAGAGCTTCAAGGCTTCTACGGCTGGAGATTGATTGATTCTCTCAATATTGTGGATCCATTTTTTGGGATCTTCGGTGGCAGGGACAGCTTTGGCTTCGGGAGTCTCTTGGGCTTCAGTCTCTTTTTTTTCAACTTCTTCTTTTACTTCATCGCCGGAAGAAAGCTCAATATCCGATTTAATGGTAATCTCGGTTACTGGTGCCAGAGAAAAAGCAGAAGTAAATTCAAGCCAATTGTTGATACGGGTACAGACCTGGGCTGAATCCGCTACTTTCGGGGTAAATTTACCGATAAAAACAGGCACGGCAGTTGCGCTATTACTGACAGACAATGCAAGGGAAGCATCTTCTTCAATATAAACGCCGGGCGCTTTTAGATTAGCTGACATGATAATTCCTCATCAATCAATATGATTAACGCTGTTCTACATCTTGCGTAAACTGGAGAATGATAAACTCCGCAGGTCGAACAGCAGCCAAGCCGACTTTTACAATCATCTGCCCTTGATTAATCTGTTCTGGCGTCATCGTAATGCCCTTGCCAATCTGTACGAAATAAGCTTCTTCTTCTTTGCTACCCGCCAGTCCCCCTTGTTGCCACAGGCTATGAAGATAATTGCTGATTGCCGCCCTGACGCGTTCCCAGGTCGGCTGGCTGTTAGGTTCAAACATGGCAAAACTCATGGCGCGCTTAACATCCCGCTCGACGGTATTAAACAGTCGGCGCACAGGGACATAACGCCAGTTGTCAGTGTCTTCCAGTGTTCTTGCCCCCCAAACGGTGGCACCGGTATTGCTGAAATTTCGGATCATATTGATGGCACGGCCGGAGTTGTATGCGCCCTGCAATTCATCCGTGACCAAAAATTCAGGCTCCAGACCGCCTTTCAGAGCGATATTGGCAGGAGCCTTCCACACTCCGCGGGATAAATCGACGGAGGAATAAACCCCTGCCATAACAGCACTCGGTGGAATGGCAATATTTGCCCAATCTGCTTTCAACCACGGGTAGTAAACTGCGGCAAATGCTGTGGCGTCATACTTTTCTTTGGCCGTTTCTGCACCATCGATAGTCAATGCTTCTTCAGGGCCATCAAAAATGGCAAATAACCCCTTTCCTGGCTTGCATAAATTTGTTGCGGCTTCTTGAATATCTTCACCCGCCGCAACCAGCAAAGTGACATCATCTAAGGTTGGAATTAGTTTTTCTAAATTCTGAGTCTGGATGAGATAGCAGTAGCCTCCGCCATTGGTAAAATAAGCCCGCAGAGAAACTGACAACTTATCTTTGTTGTCAAAGTCACCAACCAAATTTAGATAATCCATCCAGGAATTAATCCGGAATGCAGTATCTCCGTTAAAATGTTTGTTTTCTTTATTCACGGCAAAAACAGGAACGGCTGTGGCACTATTTGATACAGATAAAGCCAGGCTATTTAATTCTTCAATATAAACGCCGGGATAACTGGTAACGGTTGTCATAAAAATTCCTTTATACAAAATGATTAACTATGTAATGCCTTAAACAGCTTGCATGGTTACGCGATCAGCTATCAGGCTAATTTCCTGAATGGCGATATCATTGCTGGTGGCATCAAAGGAAGGGGAAGTCAACGAGGTAGGGAAAGCATTAGCAACATTCCAGGTCATCAATAATTCGGTGCCTGCATCATTGGTTAAGCTGATGGTAATATCTTTTTTCTCAACTTGATTAAGTTGGATAGAATTAATCCAATCAAACAGTTCAGTTTTGCCGGGGAAAACACCTTTACGCAGAGTAATATTGATCGGTTGACGTTGGCCGGGCATTTTTAACCAATTACCTACACCATCACGGTACTCAATGGTTTCATAGCTAATATCCAGTCCTGAAACACTATTAAATGGAATTTGTTCATCCCCAACAGAAACAATGAAACGATAAGAGGGAATAGGATATTCAACTGCAATTTGAGATGTACTTGTAGACATAATAGCCTCTTTTAAGAAATGGTTATGATTGATTTCAATTAAGATAGGATGAAAGAAAATATATTCAGATAAAGCTACCGCCACAAAATGACAGGAAATATCATTCTGAATTTTTTTGGCAATATCATGATTACATCGATAGTCATCGTGCCGAAAAAGCGATAATGAGTACATTGCCAATAATGCAATTTGCTTTTTATGCATCTTTATTTACATGTAAATAAAGATGAAGATATTATGTCTTGTCTGTTAAAACTTGTTATTTTTTATACCTGATGCGGTGAATTAAATATGAATTAATAGAGCATTTTCATAAAGTTATATAATGATGAAGATATGATCATTCAGGACTAACGCACCAAAGATCACTTTATAAAAATGCCAAAATATTCAATGAGGTTTCTATTTTATTATGACCGGAAATATCGGAACTTTGCGTGGTTGTTATGTGATGATTCTTACCTTGGAAAATAGGAACAAAAAAACATTCAAATAAAAAAGATGATAAATGTATTTATATACAAGAAGAGTCCTTCTGTGTCCTGAAAAATATTCCGACAATGTTATAAATGTTCATCAATTTGGAGAATAAAATGACTGATAACAATCGTAATTCGGAAAGTTTGTTTACAGCTAAAATAAACGCAATACCGCTAGCAGATGCACTAAAAGAACGTTTTAAATCGGGCAGTATTCCATTGCAAACTGATTTTTCTGATTTAATTGATATGGCAAATGTCGGGCTACGTGCCACAGGGCAAGCCTCAGATCAAGAAGGTTCTGGTGATGGATTCAAACTGGATGATAGCGGAACACTGCAACTTAAATTAAATCCAGGCAGTACCGCCACTGACTATGCACCGTTAATTAGCGTGAAGGACATGCTAGCAACCGACCTTGGTTCCGGGTTGGTGTATAAAATAAATGGTATCTGCGTTGGTGAGGGGAACGGCCTTGCTGTCGGCACTAATAATGTGTCGTTAAAACTGGCGAAAGGCTCACAAGTCAATGGTGGCGGTGGTCAAGGTACTGATGGGCAAACTTCCGGTAGTGCCGGAGGTTTGGCGTTAAGCAATAGCGGGTTATCTGTTGATGCCGGGGACGGTATTCAAATTAATGGCAAAGGGGTGAGCGTTAAACTTGCGACCAACAGTGGATTAAGTGCAGATGAGAGTAATGGTTTAAAAGCCGTTGTCAGCAATGGTATTCAAATTAATGCCAAAGGGATGAGTGTTAAACTCGCAGCCAATAGTGGATTAAGTGCGGATGAAAATAATGGTTTAAAAGTTGTTGTCAGCAATGGTATTCAAGTAAATGGAAATGGTATTGGCCTTACTCCTGAGCAAACCTTCCAGAAAGGGATGGTGATGATGTTTGCCGGAACTGCGTCTGAAATGCCAAAAGGGTGGGCATTATGTGATGGCCAAAGTGGAAGGCCGGATTTACGGGATAGATTTGTACTTGGCTCTACCGGATTTACCAATGTTAATCAAACCAATAATCAAAAGGTACAGGGGAATAATAATGCCAAGTCTTTTAATGTAACTTCAGATACAAAAACCCCCAGCATTAGAGTTAATGTTAACGGGCATACCCTAACACTTTCTGAGATCCCATCGCACAGTCACTCTATTAAAAGTGCGGGGAATGAAGGGGGGGACGGGCAAGCTATATATGAGAGGAGTGGGAGGAGTCCTAGTTATAAATGGAGTTTTTCAGGGTCAGAAGGAGGGGGAAGATCGCATAGCCATGGAGCCTCAGCAACTCAAGACAGCCATTCTCATAGTGTTAATGTGGTACCCCCATATTATATTCTCGCTTTTATCATTAAGTTGTAGTTCATTTTCTTTTTTTAGTTGTGATAGGGGGTAGGTTTTACCTGCCTCCTGAGTTGACATTGTGAAGCCTAAATAATTATTTAGGAACATACAGCCGGCACCATAATGACGGTAGCGTTTGGGCAAGACGCTGGCGCAAATCAGTTTCATCAAGGGGTACATCACTGACGTAATAAGCAGCCAGGCTATCAGATGAACCACTGGCTTTGACCAACGCACACTGGCGTATACCTTCGATTGCCATCAGCGTATTTTCAATTTCCCCCAGTTCAACCCGATGACCATTGACTTTACCGTATCCAGTTACTCAGTCTTATATCAACCGTTGAAACGTTGAGAAAGAAACGTCCACCACAAAAATAAGGCACCGGAGTCATTAACATCCGGTGCCTATATTCTGCGAAATTATCCGGCTGTTATAAGAATCTTTAACCAGATAACCCTATCTTTAATTATCGCTTCTCATCCCGCAATATCACCGATATTACAGCGCCTCCACTTCACAATTCATTGCCAATGCCGTGCTTAAGATCTTAGCCAGAATCGTTTTATTTTCGCTATCTTCCATCAGGCTAAAATGATCTCCAGGAACAGGAGTTAATTGTAGCGAAGAGTCGGGAATTATCTGCTCCCAACCTAACGACGGTTTCATTGTTACGGACTGTAGCTCAATATCCGTAACAAACGGGATCTGCGGATAAGATTCCATGGCATAGAATTGATGCAAGGTTATTGCAAGGGCTTTCGGCTTATAATCTTTGACCATTTCAACATAATTCCCTATCTGCTCCCAGCGTCTTGCAATTAAATCAGGGCGCAAATTAGATGGGTATAATGCCAACTCCTGTGCAGCGGCAATAAATTGCACCAAATTCAGCTCATCCATTTTCTGATATAATGACGCAATTTCCTGAGGATGTTCATCTACTGACCGCCTTGCCAAATCAGCCAGAAAATGAAGTTTAGGTTGAATGACCAGTGCCTTGAGATGGTGAGGAGCCGGTGTATCAATCAGGCCTAAAAAGTCAACTGTCTCTCCAGCATTCAAGAGTTGCTGAGCAATGGCATAAGCCAGTACACCACCAGAAGAATAGCCGTATATCCGGTACGGTCCTTCCGGTCGCACCGCTTTCATAAAGGTAATCATTCTGACTGCCAGGGCTTCAATGGTCGGCAGTGCTTCATTGATGAATGGCCAAGGTAGCGCATAAATCGGGTAATCCGCCTGAATATGCTGAGCCAGCCCGAAAACATAGGAATAGTCCTCCATGCCGCTAGGTATAAAGAATAGTGGCGGTTCGGTGCCAGCGGGTCGTATTGGTACGGCGCTGCTTTGTGATTGAGATAGCGGATCTAGTGTGATCTCTGCCACCAGTTCCGCCAGCACCGGAAATTGGAACAGATTATTCAATGAACAAATCAACCCTCTCTCTGCGGCCAGACTGATCATCCGCATGGCAAGCAGAGAGTGTCCTCCCAAGGTAAAGAAGTTGTCTTGCCGGCCAATCCGCTCAACGCCCAGTAATTCACGCCAGATAGTTGCCATAACGATTTCCGTTTCCCCTTGCGGCGCTTCATAGATTTGGCGGGCAAAGGTGTGCTGCTCAGGCACAGGCAACGCCCGATGATCCAGTTTGCCGTTCGGGGTCAACGGAAAGGCATCCAACTGCACAAAAGCAGCCGGAATCATGTAGTCAGGCAACAAGGTTCTCAAATGACGATGTAATTGGGTCGCCAATCCGTTATCCGCAGACGCCGCTATATTATTAGCTTGCGCCACTACATAATAAGCCACCAGACGTTTATCCTGCCCATCCCCCAACACCAACACAGTGGCTTCACGCACCGCCGGATGCTCTGCTAACCGGGCTTCAATTTCCCCCAGTTCAATACGGAAACCCCGGATTTTTACCTGCTGGTCATTACGGCCGAGAAATTCCAGATTGCCGTCCGGCAAATAACGGGCCAAATCTCCGGTGCGGTACAGGCGCGCGCCCGGAATATCACTGAACGGATCAATCAGGAAACGGTCAGAGGTTAATTCAGGACGGTTCAGATAGCCACAGGCCACCCCGTCACCCCCAATATAAATCTCACCGATTGCTCCCAACGGAACTGGCTGACCATGATTGTCCAGCAGATAAACCCGCGTATTGGCAATGGGTCGGCCAATAGGGATGTTTGTCGCACCCTGTTCTAATGCCTTGATGCAGTATGTTGTCGTAAAAGTGGTGCCTTCACTGGGTCCATAGCCATTTAAGAGTTGTTGTGGTGGGCTGGTATTCAATACCTGACTGATAACATGAGGATCAAGAACATCACCCCCGACAATCAGGGTTTTTATCTGCGGCAGAGCCGGAGATAGCTCAGTGAACAACCGGTTAAACAACCCGACAGTCAGCCACATCACTGTAATGCCATGGTTTTGTACAGCCCGGACGAGTTCCACCGGTGTCAATAACATGGCACGATCAATCACGACCAACGCGCCCCCATTAAGCAACGGTGCCCAGACGTCAAAGGTGCTGGCATCAAAAGCCGGATTCGCGGTAAAGGCCACCCGATCATCCGGTTCGATGGCTGCGTAACCGTTATTGATGACCAACCGAGCCACGGCACGGTGCGGTACCAGAACGCCTTTCGGAGTGCCGGTTGAGCCAGAGGTGTACATAATATAGGCCAGTTCCGTGCTGATACGCGGTAAATCAAGGTTAGTACTATTTTTTTGTCCGCTGGCTTGTTCACTCACCGCCTCGCTTTCATCGGAAAGACGCAACAACGGGACAATCAAGTCAGTCGGAATTGCTGTCTGTGTATCGGTAAGTAACAATTTGGCGGCACAGTCATTGATCAGCCAGTTTTTCCGCCCATCCGGCATATCAGGGTCCAGAGGGAGATAAACTGCACCAGCTTTAAGTACTGCCAGTTGCGCCACCACCAGCTTGATGGAGCGCTCAAACAACAGCACAATATGATCGCCGGAGCCAACACCTTGCCTAATTAACTGACGAGCCAGCCGGTTTGCCCATACATTCAGTTCACTGTAGCTCAGGTGTTTTTCTCCTGCGATCAGGGCTGTTGCCTGCGGAGTTTTTTCCACTTGCTGTTCAAAAAGTTGATGAATACATAACGATTCAGGATACACGGTTTCAGTGGCATTCCAGGTTTTTAACAACAATGTGCGTTCAGTTTCCGGCAGAATTTCTAACTGCTGTACCGACATATCAGGTGCCTGCTCAAGTGCTTCTGCCAGACTTTCTAACGCTTGCTGCATATAGCCGCATATCCGTTCCGGATCAAATGGCTGCACGACTTGAGCCGTCAGCCCCAGATCAGAGCCGCCATCCTCGACCGACAACACAAACGGATAGTTGGTTCGCTCCTGTGCGCCAAGGAATTCGACGCCGCTCACGATGTCATTCGGCGTTACCGGCTGCGTATTATGTCGGTAGTTCAACAGCGCATTAAAAAGCGGCGTTCCACGGGCTACGCCACTACAGCGCTGCGCCAGCGCCAGTGAAGCGTGTTCATGTTCCAGCAACCCTGCCAGTCGGCCATGTGCTGCGCGTACACTGTCCCGCACCGAGGTATGATCGATATCCAATCGCAACGGCAAGGTATTAATAAATAGCCCCATGCCGCTGTCCGATCCTTCACCTGCCTGCATACGGCCAAACAGCACGGTGCCGAACACCACGCGATCCTGCCCGCTGGTGCGTGACAGCACCTGTGCCCAGGCCAGATGGCACAGTGCCGCTACACTGACACCCAAGCGCCGCGCCTGATTACGCAAGCGATCATTCAGTTCCGCGGGCAGCATCCGGTGAGATTCCGTTACCAGTGAACCATCATAGTGCACTTCCGACAATCCAAAGGACAGCGTTGGCTCATCTACCTCAGCCAACATATCGGTAAAGAAACGGGTATGTTCTGCCTGACTGACACCCTGCCGAGCCTGTGCGACCAGATGACGGAACGGCACCGGCGCAGACAAGCTGTCTGTTCGTCCGGTGAGAAAGGCCTGAACTTCATTGTTCATCACTTCCAGTGTGGTATGGTCGCCAATGAGATGATGCAGCAATTGCAACACAATCCAACGGCCATCGCTCTCTTGTGCCACAACAAAACGTAATAATGGTGCCTGATTCAGGTCAATACGATGTTGACGCGGATCGAAACGTCGGGCCAGTTGGTCACTGATCAGCCCGTCAGCCGGATCGAGCGTCAATTCCGTCACTAACAAAGGTACCTGACGGCAAACGACCTGTGCCGGCACAGATAAACCTTGCCAGATAAAAGCAGTACGCAAGATATCATGACGGTCAACCACCTGTTGAACCGCAGCCAGATAACGGTCGAGTAAACGTCGATCGGCAAAAGCCTGTTGCGTGATCAGCAGATAGGGATCGCCCTCATTTGCCAACAAATGGTGGAATAAAATGCCATCCTGTAACGGTGACAGCGCATAGATATCCTGAATATTGGCTATCCCGCCCGACACTTGCTCAACAATACAATCAATGTCAGATTGAGTGAGATCAATCAGCGGCAACATGGCTGGTGTTAGCATCGTCGCATCCGGGGTAATAACGTTGTCAGGCACACTCATTTCACAATGCTGAGCCAAAGATTGGGCTAATACACTTAATGTCGGATGCTGGAACAGCGTTTGTACTGACAGGCCTAAACCAATACGCCGTAAACGTTCAATCATCTTGACCGCCAGCAGCGAATGCCCGCCCAAAGCAAAGAAACTGTCATGTCGGCCAATTCGCTCAACGCCCAGTAATTCACACCAAATCGCCGCCAATGCCATTTCGGTTTCCCCCTGCGGAGCCGCATAGACCTGCCGGGCAAACGCCTCATTGTCCGGTACCGGCAACGCCCGACGATCCAGCTTGCCGTTAGGCGTCAGCGGAAAGGCATCCAGACGCATAAACGCCGCCGGCACCATATAATCCGGCAACACCTTACTCAGATGGCTACGCAGGTTATTGACCAATTCTTCATTTACATCGGCCACGATATAGGCCACCAGGCTTTTGTCCTGCCCATCCCCTAACACCAGCACGGTGGCTTCACGCACCGCCGGATGTTCTGCTAACCGGGCTTCAATTTCCCCCAGTTCAATACGGAAACCCCGGATTTTGACCTGCTGGTCATTACGGCCGAGAAATTCCAGATTGCCGTCCGGCAAATAACGGGCCAAATCTCCGGTGCGGTACAGGCGCGCGCCCGGAATATCACTGAACGGATCAATCAGGAAACGGTCAGAGGTTAATTCAGGACGGTTCAGATAGCCACAGGCCACCCCGTCACCCCCAATATAAATCTCACCGATTGCTCCCAACGGAACTGGCTGACCATGATTGTCCAGCAGATAAACCCGCGTATTGGCAATGGGTCGGCCAATAGGGATGTTTGTCGCACCCTGTTCTAATGTCTTGATGCAGTATGTTGTCGTAAAAGTGGTGCCTTCACTGGGTCCATAGCCATTTAAGAGTTGTTGTGGTGGGCTGGTATTCAATACCTGACTGATAACATGAGGATCAAGAACATCACCCCCGACAATCAGGGTTTTTATCTGCGGCAGAGCCGGAGATAGCTCAGTGAACAACCGGTTAAACAACCCGACAGTCAGCCACATCACTGTAATGCCATGGTTTTGTACAGCCCGGACGAGTTCCACCGGTGTCAATAACATGGCACGATCAATCACGACCAACGCGCCCCCATTAAGCAACGGTGCCCAGACGTCAAAGGTGCTGGCATCAAAAGCCGGATTCGCGGTAAAGGCCACCCGATCATCCGGTTCGATGGCTACGTAACCGTTATTGATGACCAACCGAGCCACGGCACGGTGCGGTACCAGAACGCCTTTCGGAGTGCCGGTTGAGCCAGAGGTGTACATAATATAGGCCAGTTCCGTGCTGATACGCGGTAAATCAAGGTTAGTACTATTTTTTTGTCCGCTGGCTTGTTCACTCACCGCCTCGCTTTCATCGGAAAGACGCAACAACGGGACAATCAAGTCAGTCGGAATTGCTGTCTGTGTATCGGTAAGTAACAATTTGGCGGCACAGTCATTGATCAGCCAGTTTTTCCGCCCATCCGGCATATCAGGGTCCAGAGGGAGATAAACTGCACCAGCTTTAAGTACTGCCAGTTGCGCCACCACCAGCTTGATGGAGCGCTCAAACAACAGCGCAATATGATCGCCGGAGCCAACACCTTGCCCAATTAACTGACGAGCCAGCCGGTTTGCCCATACATTCAGTTCACTGTAGCTCAGGTGTTTTTCTCCTGCGATCAGGGCTGTTGCCTGCGGAGTTTTTTCCACTTGCTGTTCAAAAAGTTGATGAATACATAACGATTCAGGATACACGGTTTCAGTGGCATTCCAGGTTTTTAACAACAATGTGCGTTCCGTGGACGACAAAATATCAATAACCGCAACAGGTTGTTGAGGCTGGTTCACCATTGCCCGCAATATAGCCTGCAAATAACCCATCTGCCTTTCGATGGTTTCATGGTCGAACAGGGCAGAAGAATAATTCAGCACTCCGACAATTTCGCCCGCCTTCTCCGTTAATTCCAGTTGCAGGTCGAATTTCGCTATGTCGTATCCCAGCTCAAAGGGGGTTACCGTCAGTTCCGGTAATTGCCACTCCTTTGTTTCACTTTCTTGCCAGGCAAACATCACCTGAAACAGTGGCGTATGCTCTGGTCTGCGCGGTGGCTGAACAATTTCTACCACTTGCTCAAAAGGCAAGTCCTGATGTTCCTGTGCCCCTAGTGTCGTCTGCCGTACACGCTGTAGCAATGTGACCACATCCGGCATACCGGATAAATCAATACGCAACGCCAGTGTGTTGACAAAGAAACCAAGCAGTGACTCAATTTCCCGCCGGTTACGGTTGGCACTCGGTATACCAATCACCACATCATCCTGACCAGACAGGCGCGATAACAACGTAGCCCAAGCGGTCAACAGTGTCATAAACAGTGTAGTACCGTGCTGTTGCCCCAGAAGTTTCAGGGCCTGTACCAGTGTGGCATCAAAGTGTACGGCTACCTGACCGCCGGCAAATGATTGCTGCGAGGGTCGCGGTCTGTCCAGCGGCAATTCAAGTAATACCGGAGCATCTGCCAGTGTACGACGCCAGTAATCACTCTGCGCCTGTACGCCTTCATCAGAGAATACCTGCCGCTGCCAGACAGCATAATCAGGATATTGAATGGTTAATGGCGGCAGCGGATCAGGTTGTTGATTCAGACAAGTAACATAAAGTGCCGCCAGTTCTGATTCCAGTATCCCTAAAGACCAACCATCAGAGATGATATGATGCTGAGTCAGCAGGAATAAATGCTCCTCTTCGGCCAGTTGGATCAGTGCGCAACGAATTAAAGGCCCACGGGCAAGGTCAAACGGTGTTTTGGCTTCCTGTGCGCACAAATGCGCAAGCTGTTCATCAACGTCAGAGGCTTTACGCAAATCGTATTTTTGCATCGGCAGAGCAAATTCCGCCGGCAACAATTCAACCTGAGGCTGACCCTCTACAGTGATAAAAACCGAACGCAGTGCTTCGTGGCGGGCAAACAGGCGATTCAGGGCCTGTTGCCAGGCAGAAAGGTCAAGCCGTCCACGTAAGCGCAGGGCTGTCGGAATATGATAGGTGTCACTGATCCCCTCAAATTGCGCCAGAAACCACAAACGCTGTTGACCAAACGATAAAGGCAAAACACGATCACGGGATATTGGCCTGATTTCAGGCAATTGATCATTGTTCGCATGACGTTGTGCGCAGATCTTTTCGGTAAATGCCACCAGTGACGGAGACATAAACAACGTGGCCAACGGCAGATCGACACCGAAAGCGGTTATCCGGTTCATCATCCGTACCGCTGACAGAGAATGTCCGCCCAAGGAAAAGAAATTATCATACCGGCCGATCTGTTCAACACCCAGTAATTCACGCCAGATAGCCGCTACTGCGATTTCCATTTCTCCTTGTGGCGCAACATAAATCTGGCGGGCGAAAGCATCTTCCCCCGGCGCGGGCAATGCCTGATGATCCAATTTACCGTTTGGTGTCAGCGGGAAGGCCTCCAGGCACACAAAAGCGGCCGGCACCATATATTCAGGTAATACCGCGCTCAAATAGGCGTGCAAAATGGCCGCTAATCCGCTATCCGCTTCGGCCACAATATAGGCAACCAAACGCTTATCTTGACCATCCCCCAAAGTCACTACCCGCGCTTCATGCACCATAGGATGTTCTGCCAACCGGGTTTCAATTTCACCCGGCTCAATGCGGAAACCACGGATTTTAATCTGCTGGTCGTTACGGCCAACAAACACCAGATTG
The DNA here is from genome assembly GCF_059072735.1 of Xenorhabdus sp. XBWT. Classification (NCBI taxonomy): domain Bacteria; kingdom Pseudomonadati; phylum Pseudomonadota; class Gammaproteobacteria; order Enterobacterales; family Morganellaceae; genus Xenorhabdus; species Xenorhabdus sp. XBWT. Next base: position 3,150,262 of record NZ_CM180990.1, on the reverse strand, counting down.
CCGTCCGGCAGGTAGCGCACTAAATCCCCGGTCCGGTACATCCGGGAATCAGGCACATCACTGAATGGATCAGCCAGAAAGCGCTCGTCAGTCAGATCCGGACGATTGAGATAGCCACGAGCGACACCATCCCCACCAATATACAATTCTCCCACCACCCCTAATGGGACTGGCTGGCCGTCGTTATCCAGCAGGTAAATGCGTGTGTTCGCCGTTGGGCGTCCGATGGGAACCAGCATATCAGTATAGTGTGACGGGCAATGCCAACTGGTCGCACAGACCGTAATTTCTGTCGGGCCATAGGCATTAAACAGGGTTGCCTGACGACTTAGTGACCGTATTAGCACAGGGCTGGGGGCTTCACCACCCAATATCAATGTCGGTTTTATCGTTATCGCTGGCAAATCAGCCCCATCCCGCAACAGAGCAGGAGTCAGGCAGGCATGTGTCACCGATTGTTCTTCCAGATAATGCCAAAGGCGACGCGAGTCTTGACGAACGGTCTCGGCCGGAATAACCAGACAGGCTCCGCTGCCTAATGCCATCATGATTTCCCAGACACCGGCATCAAAGCCAAATGAAGCAAACTGCAACATTCGGCTGGCGGGATGAATGCCGAATCGGGTGATTTTATCCTGAATAAGATTGATCAACCCACGATGTTCAATCATCACCCCTTTGGGTATCCCGGTCGATCCAGACGTGTAAATCACGTAGGCGAGATGGCGGGAGGTCAAGGCAGCAACTTGTGGATTGCGGTCTGGCTGATCAGGTAAGATAGTTGGGTCCAGTATTGTCAGTCTTGCAAGTGCCTGTTCACCCAATGCGGCTCGTCCGGTACTGTCCGCCAGCAATATCTCTGGGGCTGCATCGGTCAGGATATGTGACAGTCGTTCTCCCGGATAAGCCGGATCTAACGGCACATAGGCCCCACCCGCTTTCAGCACTGCCAACACCGCTATTACCCGCGCGGGTGAACTTGTCATGCAAATCGCCACCCGTTGATCTGGCACGACACCCAAGGCAATCAGTTGGTGGGCAAGCTGGTTAGCACTGGCATTCAATTGTCCGTGGCTGAGTGTCTGATTTTCAAACACCAGTGCCGTGGCATCCGGGGCTTTCTCCGCCTGTTGCTCAATTAACTGATGGATGCACAGTTGTTCAGGATAAGGAGTTTCAGCCGTGCTCCAGGTTTCCAGCAATAACGTGCGTTCTGATGCAGGCAAAATATTGAGTGCCCGTACCGGCGTTTCCGGCGCCAGTTCAAGGGCATCCGCCAGACTTTCCAGCGCCTGCTGCATATAACCGCATATTCTTTCTGAATCAAACGGTTCCACCACCTGAGCAGTCAGACCCAATGTGTCGATACCATCCTCAACCGACAGAACAAACGGGTAGTTAGTACTCTCCTGTTCACCAAGAAATTCAATATCCGGCACCATTTCATGCAGTGTCATTGGTTGTTCATGATGCCGGTAATTCAACAGGGCACTAAAAAGCGGTGTGCCGCTCTGTACACCACTGCAACGCTGGGCCAATGCCAGTGAGGCATGTTCATAATCCAGCAATCCGGCTAATCCGGCATGTGCCATCCTGACGCTATCATGTACCGAGGTACCATCTATATCCAGCCTCAGGGGTAATGTATTGATAAACAGCCCCATACCGCTGTCAGCACCTTCCCCCGCCGCCATGCGTCCAAACAGCACCGTGCCGAATACCACTTTCTCTTGTCCGCTGGTATGCGACAATACTTGTGCCCAAGCTAAATGACACAGGGTTGCCAGACTGACGCCCAGACGTCTCGCCTGCGCACGCAGACGGTTATTCAGCACAGGAGGCAGCGTCCGGTGCGCTTGTATGACCTGCGAACCATCTCGATGTACTTCAGTCAGCCCAAACGGTAACGTCGGTTCATCCACCTCCGCCAGCATGTCGGTAAAGAAGCGCGTGTACTCTTCCTGACTCACCCCTTGGTAGGCCTGAGCGACCAGATTACGGAAAGGCACTGGTGCCGGTAAATCATTGCCCTGTCCGTCAAGATAATCCCGAACTTCGCGGTTCATGACTTCCAGCGTGGTGTGGTCACCAATCAGATGATGTTGCAATTGCAGTACATACCAGCGGCCATCCGTTTCCTGTGCTATTACAAAGCGTAATAACGGCGCTTGACTGAGATCGAGACGATATTGGCGCGGATCAAACCGTTGTGCCAGTTGATCACTCACCGACCCGTCAGCCGGGTTCAACATGAGTTCAGTGACTGACAATGGAGCCTGACGCCAGACCACTTGCGCCGGAACAGACAATCCCTGCCAGATAAAAGCGGTACGCAAAATATCATGGCGGTCAACTACCTGTTGTACCGCGAGTAAATAGCGATCCAGCAAATCACGGTCAGCAAAGATCATCGGATAAGCCAGCAAGTAAGGATCACCTCCTTTCGCCAGCAAATGGTGAAACAAGATACCGTCCTGCAACGGTGACAGCGCATAGATATCCTGAATATTAGCTGCCCCACCGGGCACTTGCCTGACGATGTGATCAATGTCAGGTTGAGTCAAATCAATCAACGGTAATATCGCCGGTGTCAGTGCCGTGGTCGCCGCGGTAATGAGATTCGGCGGCACTGTCACAACCTGATGTTGCCGCAGAGTTTGGGCCAGCTCTGCCAGTATTGGAGACTGGAACAGGTCGCGGGCAGCCAGCGTCAGACCTAAATGACGTAGCTGTTCAATCATGCGTATGCCGAGCAACGAATGACCGCCCAGGGCAAAAAAGCTGTCATGTCGGCTTATCTGCTCAATACCCAGTAATTCACGCCAGAGAGTCGCTAATGTAATTTCCCGCTCCCCTTGCGGTGCAGCGTAAACCTGACGGGCAAAGGCCTCTTCACCCGGTACCGGCAACGCCCGGCGATCCAGTTTGCCATTGGCAGTCAGCGGGAATACATCCAACCGTACAAAAGCCACCGGCACCATATAATCAGGTAACCGCGCACTGAGGTGTTCACGCAAGTGGGCAGGTAATTCGTTATCCGGCTCTGCCAGTACATAAGCTACTAACTGCTTGTCTTGCCCTTCGCCTGACGCTAATACCACGGCTTCACGCACTGCCGGATATTCCGCCAGTCGGGTTTCAATTTCCCCCGGTTCAATACGGAAACCACGGATTTTAACCTGCTGATCGTTGCGCCCCAGAAACTCCAAATTACCATCAGGCAAGTAGCGGGCTAAATCACCCGTCCGATACATCCGTGCATTCGGGACGTTACTGAATGGATCAGACAGAAAGCGTTCAGCGGTCAATTCAGGGCGATTGAGATAACCACAGGCCACTCCGTCGCCACCCACATAAATCTCGCCAATCATTCCCAATGGCACTGGCTGGCCCTGCTCATCCAGTAAGTAAACCCGTGTGTTGGCAATGGGCCGGCCAATCGGAATACTGGTTGTTCCTGTGGTTAAAGCCTTAATCCGGTACGTGGTGGTAAAGGTGGTGCCTTCAGTCGGCCCATAGCCATTCAATAACTGCTGGGGTGGATTATTGCGTAAAACTTGGGTAATCACATGAGGGTCAAGGATATCACCGCCGATAATTAAGTTTTTCAACTGTGGCATAACCGGGAGCAACTCCGTCGCCAGCCGGTTAAACAGGCCGGCGCTTAACCATAGCGTATTAATTTGATAACTGTCTAATTCCTGTACAAATTCCGGGGGCGTCAACAAAGTGGTGTGGTCGATCACCACCAGTGCCCCGCCATTGAGCAAAGGAGCCCACACTTCAAAGGTGCTGGCATCGAACGCAGGATTAGCCGCGAAAGCAACCCGGTCATTGGTTTCAATTTCAAGATAGCCATTATTAATAACGAGTCGGGCCACGGCGCGGTGAGGCACGATCACCCCTTTTGGGGTGCCAGTTGAGCCGGAGGTGTACATGATATACGCTGGCGCAGTACTGGAACAAAGTAAATCAGGATTAAGGCTTTCCTCTTCCTTGCTCACGTCTGCCTCATCAGAAAGGCGAATTAGCGAAACATCCAAGTCAGTCGGAATAGCCGTTTGCGTATCAGTGAGCAACAATTTGGCTAAACAATCTCTTATCAGCCAGTTTTTTCTCTTGTCCGGTACATTGGGGTCGATAGGAATATAAACTGCCCCTGCCTTGAGAATAGCCAATTGAGCCACCACTAACTCAATAGATCGTTCTAACAGGATTGCTACATGATCATTCGGGCCAATCCCTTGTTTAATCAGTTGATGAGTCAGTCGATTAGCACGAGCATTCAATTCCGCATAACTCAGGGTCTTATCCCCTGCTATTAATGCCGTCGCTGTCGGGGTTTTCTCTACTTGTCGTTCAAACAACTGATGGATACCTAACTGATCAGGATAGACGGTCTCAGTGGCATTCCAGGTTTCCAACAGCAGTGTACGTTCAGCTTCTGGCGACAAATTAAGTTTCTGAACAGATATGTCGTCACTGACCTTTTCTGGCTGTATTCGTACTAATCCCGTGTCAAAGATAATTCCCTTTTTAGCCATGCTATCTTTCATCTACTTATTACCTCAACGAATCTCTTAGTTATTTGAAAAATTTCACTCTCAACAGTCACAACAAATGCTTTTCCCCTATTTCTTTCTGCAAAGAAATAGGGGGCGCGCCAAGTATCAATTAAGATCCTCAGACAACACTTTTTATTGGGTGCTGATGTAATAGCCCTGTTAATAGCCGCATAATTAACAATTCTTAGATAATTATTTTTCTGAAAATGGAATAAACAATTAACACAGTGAACTGGAGGAAGATATTCCATATCCCTGCTGTATTTTGTCCATATGGAATTAATGTTGTATGTAAACTATTTAATTTAAAAATTAAATAGTTACGTAGAGAAATCAACCTCCTGATCATTAATTAATATTAGGTTTACTTTGATAATTCTCTGCAAAATGGGCCTAACTGAATTCTATAGGGAACAGATTTCACCATAAGGAAATTACTTATTATTGGTTATATTGATTAGTATGTATTCATATACGTAAAAATCATTAACCAACCTGATTAAATATAATTTTATAATAATAAAATTATATAACTAATGTAAACGTTAATTATAAATCATATACGCAATAAACCTGAAGATGCATGATAAACCACAATTTATCTTACTGATTTTTAAAAATCGTGTGCGATTTTAACTCTTTGAACCGCAACTCAATTTTCCAACGGCAACGATAAATATCCATGATGTCGTGGGCTGTAAATTTCTCCATTGATAAGTTGGTCAGCCAGAGACAGAAACGTTAGACGTGATTTTCCCTGAACTCAGCGCGGCGATAAGACTGAGGATGAACATATGAGGCTCGATATTTCTCACGCGTTGAATAAATCCACATCGAAAGGCTATCTTTTTCAAAGAAATGTCACTGAAAAATTGCATTAACTGGTGTTTTATAGTGATAATTGTCATAGGCTTCATCCGTGGTTTTGATATGAGTTTGGTGACGATTATCAGATCATAAATGAAGCCTTTTTTCTATCTTAAATAAAGGGTTATCGATTAAGATCCTGTATATGATTAGCTACTAAAAAGCATCATCAACTGCATTTCCTTGCTGATAAGCCAGTGCCATGGTTCATGGCTGCACCAAATACAAAGCCGTTGACTGAAAACGGAATGAACTAACTTGTGCTTCCCTTACCACAAAACAGACATCACTAAAACTGGCCAGCGGACTACTTTGACTATCGGTAATCACAATTTGCTGTGCACCTGTTTTTGCCGCTTTTTCACTATTAATCAGATTAGCAGGCTTGTGAGGTGTCCGGGATCATTAAGCCACTACACTTTTTTTATGTCTGCTTTTATGGCAATTTTGTATCAGTTTGTGGACTACCTCTGAGGTGGGATTATCAGAAATGTTTAAAATCCGAATCTATTGTTTTGGCATATCCCAGTAGATTTCAAGCGACGGCTTTGAAATAGAAGTAGATAAGTAAAAAAATTGTGGAGGTATGTGATGGAATATGAATTTATACAGGATCTTACTGGCCAGGTAACAACGTCTTTTTCAATGGATCATGAAGCAATTGGTTATTGGATGAATGAGGAAGTGAAAGGTGATTTTAGCGTATTGGATAAAATAATAGCAGCATTGAAAGACATTAAAGGTAGTGAACGTCAGTGGCAGTTGGCAGGTCATGAATATACGCTAGTAATGAGCGAAGATGAAATCATGATTAGGGCCAATCAACTTCAGTTTGATACGGAGATGCTGGAAGAGGGAATGAGCTACTACGATAACGAGAGCTTAGCGTTTTGTGGAACAGACGATTTTGTTGTCATGTTGGCTGATTACAAAGAGTTTGTTTTGCAGAAAAATCAAACATAAGTATTAACGTTCAATATGTGATAGTTTTCTGCCATAATCGATATTCCATTATTTTTGTGTTTTGATCGTGGTTTTTCTATTTTTTGAACAGGAGCCTGTGTCAATCGGTGGTGTTCATATCCAGTAATAGCACTGAGTGAGATAGGTTCCAACAATAACGGTGGGCTTTGTATGGAAGAGATCAATCTATCAACTCAGATTGATAAAGCGGCAGGCTGGTTTGCCAGCAATCAGGATTTACTTATCCAGTATGCGGTAAATATTGTATCTGCCATCTTAATTCTTATCGTTGGTTTATTTATTGCCAAGCTTGGCAGTAAAGCAGTCAAACGTGTGATGTCATTGCGTGGTATTGATATCACTATTTCTGATTTTTTGTCTGCAATTATTCGTTATGCCGTCATTGCGTTTACAGTTATCGCTGTTCTTGGGAAGTTGGGTATACAGACAGCGTCTGTGATTGCAGTAATCGGTGCCGCAGGTTTGGCTGTCGGTCTGGCATTACAGGGGTCACTGTCTAATTTTGCCGCAGGTGTTTTATTGGTGATCTTCCGCCCGCTCCGTACAGGTGAATATGTCAGTATCGGTGCTGTAGAGGGAACCGTCGTACAAGTGCAGATTTTCTCTACTACATTACGTACGGCAGATGATCGCATCATTGTGATCCCCAATGGTAAGATTATTGCGGATAATATTATCAATACTAGCCGTGAACCTAACCGCCGTACCCAAATTATGGTAGGAGTTGCATATAATGCGGATATTGATGAAGTAAAAAGAGTGTTGGGCGATGTGATTAAAGAAGATAAACGCATCCAACATGAAAGGGGTGTTACCATTCGCCTGCATGAAATGGCTCCTTCATCACTGAATTTTATTGTGCGTATATGGACTACCAATGGTGAGGCCTGGAATGTGTACTGGGATTTGATGGAAAACTTTAAGCGTACCTTAGATAAGCACAATATTGGCATTCCATTCCCACAAATGGATGTTTACTTACACCAACAACAGGTCGCCTTACAGAAGAATACGGGCGAATAATTAGAAAAACAGATTGGTGTGAGGATCTTTTGGCTCACACCAAATTTGAATCCCGGTTTACATAACATCGCCATCATTTTTTCTAATGATGGATAAGAATGATTCATTTTCCCTAATACAGAATATTGCCTAATATGCATTTGTATTGTAACTAATTGAATGATTATTAGGACTATTTGCATGTTATCGACATTTGTTCAGGGTTTTTTCCTCAGTGCTGCAATGATCCTGCCGCTTGGCCCGCAAAATGTTTTTGTAATGCAGCAGGGAAGCAGAAAACAGTTTCATGTAATGAGTGCGACATTATGTTCTGCCAGTGATGTTCTCCTTATGGTAGCCGGGATATTTGGTGGCAGTGCATTGCTTGGTCAGTCGATATTTTTGCTGCAAGCAGTGACATGGGGTGGTGTTGCTTTTTTACTGTGGTATGGATGGGGCGCTTTCCGGTCGGCATTATCGGCGGAAGCTGAACTTTCCTATGTTGAAAATATTGCTCAGAGCCGCTGGCGGGTCATAGTGACGCTATTTGCAGTAACATGGCTGAATCCTCATGTTTATCTGGATACTTTTGTGGTATTGGGTAGCATAGGGGGGCAATTATCAATGGATCTCCGACCGTGGTTTACCATCGGAGCAGTGCTGGCATCAATCAGTTGGTTTTTCGCATTATCATTTTTGTCGGCGTGGTTCTCACCTGTTCTTAATCAACCCAGATCGCAAAAGATCATTAATCTCTTTATCGGTTGTGTGATGTGGTATATCGCTTGGGGATTAATTAAACAAGGATTGCAGATTTTTTACTGATATCAATACTTACTGTAGAATATTGTGCTAATGTTTCTGAAAGTACCTTACTAATGTATGTATATTTGCTATATTTGAAGGAGGTTTTGTGAAATATAAATCACTGGTATTGGCCGCAATGATGGCTTTGGGAGGATTGCCCAGTATGGCTGCTTCCGCTGCTGAATTGCCATCTGTTCCACATATTTCTACCTCTGGTAACGCGATAATCAAAGCAACACCAGATATGGCCACGTTAATGATCAATGTGAGTGAGACTCAGAAAAACGCGGCAGATGCAAAGAAAAAAGTGGATGAACGCGTCGCGAAATATTTTGATTTTCTGAAAAATAGTGGCATCGAAAAGAAAGATATTGATGCTGCTAATTTGCGCACTCAACCAGAATATCAATATGAACAAAGAACTGGTAAATCAACGATTACAGGCTATAAAGCATCACGTTCAGTTGAAGTCAAAGTTCATAAACTAGATCAGTTGAATACATTGCTGGATGGCGCGTTGAAAGCAGGACTGAATGAAATTAGTTCCGTTCAGTTCAGTGTTGATAACCCACAACGTTATCGTGATGAAGCCAGACAAAAAGCGATAGAGAGTGCTATTCAGCAGGCGACTGCACTGGCAAAAGGGTTCAATGGTAAACTAGGGCCTGTATATAGCATCAATTACCGTGCCCCAGAAGCCGTAGCTGCTCCAATGAGCCGCCTGAAATACCAAGCAGCTCTGATGGCAGCACCCGTTTCAGATTCAGTCAATGAAACTTATGAACCACAGAGCATTGAATTCTCAGATCACGTTGACGCCGTTTTTGAGTTACAACGTTAATTAATTTCATCTTCTTGACGTAACATCTGACGCCCTAGTTTTAACAGGGTGTCAGTGACTTTTTTCATTACTCCGCTTTCTGGGGCAAAACGATGCCAATAAAGCATACGACGCTGGTATAGACCAGGTGTTAAATCAATTAGTTCCCCGGCTTTCAGCTCCTTGCAGATTTGTAAGTGAGGGATCATGCAACAAGTTGAGCCTTGTTTTGCCAATTGAACAAAAGCCTCAGAAGAATTCACGATATGGCAGGGAACACTGCCCGGTGATAGGTCAAAATTCTGTTGTAAAAATGCTTGGTGCATATCATCCAAATGGTCAAATGCAACAGCAGGTGCTTTCAGCAATGCTGGACGAGTGACTCCGTTGGGAAAAAAGCGTTCTGCAAATGTCGGTGAGGCAACAAACAGATAATCAAGGGCACCTAACTTATCAACCAGACAGCTTGGCAGAGGTTGGGATTGGATACTGATTGCCCCAACGACTTCCCCGCGCCGCAAGCGTTCTTGAGTTCGGGTTTCATCTTCCACCTGAATATTTAACCGTATGGGCAAATCGGACAAAACTGGATGAAGAGCCGGTAAAAGCCATGTAGCTAAACTATCTGCGTTAACGGCGAGAGAGAGCAATAGCGGAATGTCGTTACCATTTTCATCGCCGAGCCATTGTGCCTCCAGCAATTCTACCTGATGTAATAGTGCGAGCAGTTTTTGCCCTTGCTCTGTGGGGAGGGGGGGAACGGTACGCACCAACAGAGGCTGACCAAACAAATTTTCTAATTGTTTGATTCGTTGGGATACCGCAGATTGGGTGATGCAAAGTTTTTGTGCCGCCCGCTCGAAACCACGCTCTCGGATCACTGCATCCAGTGCTTGCAGGGATCGGTAATCAGGACGTTTCATTGAAAATAAGACTCTCCATTTTTATAAACATACAGCTATCTATACTCCCTGAGATTTGTTCCTTGTCGTCGCGCTGCATCTGAAATCCTGGTTTAAATAACCATTGAATTCTGAATAACATTATGTGGACTGGGTAGCACTATGCCATATTTTTTCGTGGGATGAGGCAATATTGTTTATACTAGTAGTCAGATTTTTCCTTGTAACTGATTATAGGCTGTGATTGATATGACTCAGGATGAACTGAAAAAAGCAGTGGGCTGGGCGGCATTGGAATACGTCAAACCAGATACAATCGTAGGTGTTGGTACGGGTTCAACGGCAGCGCATTTTATTGATGCGTTAGGAACAATCAAAGATAAAATTAAAGGCACGGTGTCCAGTTCAGAAGCATCGACTGAAAAATTGAAAAGTCTCGGCATTCCTATATTTGATTGCAATGATGTTGATGCTTTGGATATTTATGTTGATGGCGCTGATGAAATCAATGGTCAGATGCAAATGATCAAAGGTGGTGGCGCAGCATTGACCCGAGAAAAAATCATTGCCGCTGTTGCAAAGAAATTTATCTGTATTATTGATACCTCTAAGCAAGTAGACGTATTGGGTAAATTCCCACTCCCGGTTGAAGTTATCCCAATGGCACGTGCCCATGTTGCTCGTGAACTGGTGAAATTGGGAGGAACCCCGGTCTATCGTGAAAACGTGGTGACGGATAATGGCAATGACATTCTGGATGTCCATAATTTTTCTATCGTTGATCCGATTGAGTTAGAGAACCAAATTAATGGTATTGCGGGTGTGGTAACCGTTGGCCTTTTTGCCAATCGTGGCGCTAATGTCGTTCTGGTAGGAACTGAGAACGGCGTTAAAATTCTCACAGAGTAACCATTTATTAGAGGGCAGAATAGTCTGTCCTCAAAATATTTTAGTATTTATTCAAAAAAAGAAAATTTGGTTATATATATCACTTTTCTGCCTAAAAAAACCTCAAAACCCTGTTTTTGTCCTGTAACGAATTATTTTACTTTGCATAACAACTTATTTACTGTTGCTTATTCTGTGATATAAGCAATCGGTTGTCTTGCTGTTGTCGTTTTTTTTGTTATTTTGGTGGAATCTATCGGTGTTAAGAAAATTATACCCAGTGGATTTCGGGTTACAGCCGACAAAACGGCAGTTTGAAAGATGAAGGGTATAAGTACAACTAGGGTGGGCAAATGGTTAAGGTATCTTTAGAAAAGGACAAAATTAAATTTCTGCTACTGGAAGGCGTTCATCAAAGCACAGTAGACAATTTGAAAGCGGCTGGATACAGCAATATAGAATATCACAAAGGTGCATTGGAGCCGGAAGCATTAAAAGATGCGATTCGTGATGCACGCTTTGTGGGAATTCGTTCGCGTACTCAGTTGACTGAAGAAATTTTCGCCGCAGCAGAAAAATTGGTTGCAGTGGGATGTTTCTGTATTGGTACCAATCAAGTGGATCTGAAGGCCGCGGCAAAACGCGGTATTCCAGTCTTTAATGCACCATTTTCCAATACTCGTTCTGTAGCTGAAATGGTGTTGGGTGAGTTGCTGTTGCTGTTGCGTCGTATTCCTGAAGCAAATGCGAAAGCTCACAGAGGCGTTTGGGATAAGCAGGCAACGGGTTGTTATGAAGCTCGCGGAAAAAAACTCGGTATTATTGGTTACGGTCATATCGGTACACAGTTGGGTATCTTGGCTGAAAATATCGGCCTGAATGTTTATTTCTATGATATAGAACACAAATTACCATTGGGCAATGCACAGCAAGTCCATCATCTATCTGAATTGTTGAATATGAGCGATGTTGTGAGTCTGCACGTTCCCGAAACAAACTCAACCAGAAATATGATTGGTGCAACAGAGTTGGAACTGATGAAACCAGGTTCAATTCTGATCAATGCATCGCGCGGTACCGTTGTGGATATTCCTGCCTTAAGTGAAGCGTTGGAGATTGGGCACCTTGCTGGCGCTGCACTTGATGTATTTCCAGTGGAGCCTGCAACAAACAGCGAGCTTTTCACTTCGCCATTAAGTAAATTTGACAACGTACTGCTGACACCACATATCGGGGGATCAACACAGGAAGCCCAACAGAACATCGGTTATGAAGTCGCAGGTAAGTTAGTCAAATATTCTGATAACGGCTCTACATTGTCAGCGGTTAATTTCCCGGAAGTTTCATTGCCTATCCATGCTAAGGATACTAACCGATTACTGCATATCCATGAAAACCGTCCGGGCATCTTAACCAACATCAACCAAGTCTTCACTGATCAGGAAATCAATATTGAAGCGCAATATTTGCGGACTGAAGGCGATATTGGTTATGTGGTAATCGATATCACGACGCAAAATACGGCTCAAGCTGAATTGGTATTACAACAATTGAAAGCCGTGCCTGGCACGATCCGTTCTCGCTTGCTTTATTGATAAAAGAAACTGAGCTGATTAAAAACAGGGAGTATTGTCTTCTTCAATACTCCCTCTCAATAAGTTAAAAATTTATATCCATTGCCATGTTTTTTCTGGTGTAATGATCTCTGGCAGAGGAATATCCCAGCTTGCGCTGGGTAATGTTTCAACCAATTGAAAATCATGTGCCAACCCGATGGGGTAGAAATTTTGTTGTTGCCATTTTGCGAGCGTTCTATCGTAGAACCCGCCCCCCATTCCTAAACGTTGTCCCGTGCAATCGAAAGCAACGAGTGGAATAAACATAAGATCAAGCTCAGGGATGGGTAGAACCTGTCGGACATCCAAAGAAGGCTCTTCTATGTTAAAACGGTTTTTAATAAGGGGAGTATCAGCTTGGTAACGAAGGAACAGCAAATGATGTTGGCTGAAAGGATGCAATATTGGCAAGTAGACCTGTTTATTTTGTTGCCAAAGTTGTTGAATTAATGGACGAGTATCTAATTCTCCATCAAAGGAGAGATACAGCGCAATTTTGTTAGCCTGCTGAACTTTAGGATGAGCAATGACTCGTTCGGTTGCTTGCTGAGCTAATTGTAACTGTTTTTCAGGGGAGACACTTTGACGTAATTGCCGGATCTTTTTTCTGATGGAGTTTCGTAAAGACAAAGAATGGGGAGACGTAAAGGAATCTGATTGCATAATACCTGCCTATTGACGCAGAAAAGGACACAAAACAGATAAAAAATTGGGTTTCTCCAAGATGCCGTTGCAGGTGGTAACCCTTGAACCCTTGGTTCAAGGTGAACGTAGTGTCGCCCCTATTAGGCTTCTTGGTCTAGCCAAGCATGCTCACAAGAGACAGAGCACCACATTCTATAGAGATGAAATATCGGCTCAGGGGACTTACCTGCTGACGAACACCTCAGAGAAAATTTTTTGCTGCTTAAACCAACTAAATAGACTCTAAGCAGCGCTATGAAACCTATTGTATGGAACTGAATGAAGAAAGCAACTGCTTATATTAATCTAGAGTAACTACTGCCTGATTTATCAACAAAACCTAATCCATTGACGGGTAAGGAGTATCAGGTAATTTTACCTTGTTCTAACAATGCATTCTCAATGGTCTGCTGGAGCATTTTTATTTTTTGTTCCATATTGTAAGCATAATCACAGGTTTTCACTTTCTCCTGTGCCAACTCGTGACAGACATTCAGTGCCACAATAAAAACCAGTTGCTCAGTATTAGTGACTCTGGTGCGTTCTTTGAGGTTATGTAAACGCTGATCAAGTTCCTCCGCAGCAGCTTGCAATGCTTCTATCTGCTCTGGTGGACAATTGACACGTAATGACCGCCCAAAAATCTGAATATCTACTGGTTGTGCAGACATGACACCTTCCTGATTTATTACTGCGCCGATACCTTGATTTTGACATATACCCTTCATCTTTCAAATTGCAGTTTATACCCTGTATCTTTCAAGTTGCAGCTTTGTCGGCTGTAACCCGAAATCCATTGGATATAGTTGGTTGAATTACAATTTAAAATCTATTGGGCACAAAGTTAATTTTGGTATAAAAACAAGGCCGACACCAATCATTACTGTACAATACCAAAAGCCCCCTCTTATATCGATGTGTGCTGTCTGGTATAGCGACTCCCCTTGATGGTAGCATAGCATGAACTTATATCGCCAACGATGATCAATATACATGTCTATACAAAACTCATTACCTAATTATCAATCATTTGATGAAATTTTGCATCAACAGTCCGTTGCGCTGACAGCAGCAGAAATGCACGGCTTAATCAGTGGATTACTATGTGGTGGAAATCATGATAGTAGTTGGCAAACATTGGTGCATGATCTTGCTAATGATGGTCTGGCATTTTCTCAGACTTTATCTCTGCCGCTCAGAGAATTATATGAAACGACATTTGAATCACTGGATGACAGTAATTTTGCGTTTAATTTACTGCTTCCTGATGAAGATGCCGGCATTTTTGAATGCGCGGATGCATTGGCAGGATGGGTGAATCACTTCTTGCTGGGATTAGGCGTGGCAAATCCTAAATTGACAGAAAAACCCGAAATTCAGGAAATCGTCACTGATTTACGTAACATCGGCATGCTGGGATATGATGAGAACGAAGATCAGGAAGAACTGGCTCAGGCTCTTGAGGAAGTATTGGAATATATTCGTGTTGCAGTTCAGCTTTGTTACATCGCTTTGGCAACGCCAAAAAAATCAGGCACTACCAAAAATGACAAGCCAACGTTGCACTAATTGGCAATATACCAACTAAATAATAATTAAATCGCAGGAGAGGGTATGATTAAACAAGAATATTTATCTCGTCGTCAGGCATTATTGTCAAAAATGGCACCGGCCAGCGCGGCCATCATTTTTTCTGCCCCGCCTGCGACACGTAATTCAGATTGCGAATATCCTTATCGCCAGCACAGTGATTTTCTGTACCTGACAGGGTTCAGTGAGCCGGAATCAGTTCTGGTACTGATCAAAAGCGATGAAACTCATAATCATAGCGTGTTGTTTAATCGTGTTCGTGATTTGACGGCGGAAATTTGGTTTGGCCGCCGTCTTGGTCAAGAAGCGGCATTGGAAAAGTTAGGTGTGGATCGCGCCCTGCCATTTGATGATCTCAACGAACAGCTCTATCTACTGTTAAATGGTCTGGAAGTGATCTATCACGCCCAAGGAGAGCTTGAATACGCTGATAATATTGTATTCAGTGCCTTGGATAAATTACGTAAAAATAGTCGCCGTAATCTCAAAGCCCCGTCTGTCATAGCGGATTGGCGTCCTTGGTTGCATGAAATGCGACTGTTCAAATCCGAAGCTGAGCTGGAAATCATGCGTCGGGCTGGGCGAATCAGTGCGCAAGCGCATACAAGAGCGATGCAGGTTTGTCGTCCAGACATGTTTGAATATCAACTTGAAGCGGAAATTCATCATGAATTTACTTATCAGGGCGCCCGTTATCCTGCTTATAACACCATAGTTGGAGCAGGAGAAAATTCCTGTATTCTTCATTACACGGAAAATGAACGTCGAATGAAAGACGGTGATTTAGTGTTGATTGATGCGGGATGCGAATATGAAGGATATGCCGGTGACATTACGCGGACGTTCCCTGTTAATGGCAAGTTTACGCGTCCTCAACGTGAAATTTATGACATTGTTCTGGAAGCCATCAATGTTGCCCTTGACCTGTATAAACCGGGCATCAGCATGAGTAAAGTCACTGAGCAGGTTGTGCGAATTATGGTTGAAGGGTTGGTGAAACTCGGAATTATGCACGGTGAAGTCGAGCAATTGATTGAGACCAATGCTTATCGCCAGTTTTTCATGCATGGTTTGAGTCATTGGTTAGGGCTGGACGTACATGATGTGGGTCATTACGGCATCGATCGTGATCGCATTCTGGAACCGGGCATGGTGTTGACTGTGGAGCCGGGTCTTTACATTGCGCCGGATGCAGATGTTCCGATGGAATATCGAGGCATCGGCATCCGCATTGAAGACGATATCGTGATCACAGAAGCGGGTAATGAAAACCTGACTGAATATGTAGTGAAAGATCCGGATGAAATAGAAGCGCTGATGGTGCAGGCAAGACAGAGTTAATATTTCAGCAATCAGGAAATTATAATGAACGTGATTATTGTGGGTGGGGGAATGACAGGAGCCACTTTAGCTCTGGCTATTTCTTCCTTGAGCCGGGGGCAATTGCAAGTCTCCTTGATTGAAACAGCAGAACCTGCTCAGGAACATCCAGGTTTTGATGCGAGAGCCATTGCCTTAGCCTATGGTACATGCCAGAGCTTGAATCAGATAGATGTATGGCCTGCGCTAAAACATAGTGTTACTCCAATAACTCACGTTCATGTTAGCGATCGTGGTCATTGCGGTTTCGTTAACATCCGCGCTGATGATTATGATATTCCGGCTTTGGGAAATGTAATTGAATTACATGACGCTGGAATTCATCTCTTTGATTTATTAAAACAGTCACCGAATATCAAACTTTATTGTCCGGCGAAAGTAAATTCCGTTGAACGTTTAGAAAATTCAGTCACTGTCACCCTGCATAATGGTGAAAAACTGACGGGAGAATTACTGGTAGCTGCGGATGGTAGCCATTCCACGATAGCTCAAGCGTGCCATATTCCATATCAGCGGCAATCTTATGGTCAGGTGGCAATTATCGCTAATGTTTTGACATCTGAACATCCTCAGGGAAGGGCATTTGAGCGCTTTACGGAACATGGGCCATTGGCACTATTGCCGATGCCTGAAGGGCGTAGTTCACTGGTATGGTGTCACCCGCTGGAAAAACAGGTGGAGATCAATAGTTGGAATCAGCGTGAGTTTCTCCAACACTTACAAAAAGCGTTTGGCTGGCGTTTGGGTAAAATGTTGGAAACAGGTCAGCAACACAGTTATCCATTGGCTTTATCAACATCCAGCAAGCAGGTCAGCCACCGTTTGGCATTGGTAGGCAATGCGTCCCAAACTTTACACCCGATTGCAGGACAGGGCTTTAACTTGGGAATGCGTGATGTTATGGCGTTGGCAAAGGTTATTTCAGAGGCGGCGGTTTCAGGGATGGATATTGGCAGCTATAAGGTTTTGGCCCAATATCAACAGCAGCACAATGCAGATCGTGAAGCGACTATTGGTATTACAGACGGATTGGTTAGGCTATTTGCCAATGACTATTTGCCGTTAAAGATTGGACGTAGTTTTGGCCTGATGACGATGGAAACATTACCACTGATGCGGGATCTATTTGCCCGGCAGACATTGGGTTGGGTTGCTCAATCATCACTGGCAGATTAAGAGGAAAGAAAAACATGCAATCATTTGATGTGGTGATCGCAGGGGGTGGGATGGTTGGCCTTGCGCTGGCCTGTGGTTTGCAAGGCAGCGGTTTACGCATCGCGGTTGTAGAAGAATATCCACCGGCAAAAATATTTGATGCCAATGATGAACATGCGCTGCGTGTTTCAGCCATCAATGCAGCCAGTGAACGATTACTAACCTATCTTGGTGTTTGGCAGAGTATTCTTGAAATGCGAGCCAGTCCTTATCAGGGGATGGAAGTTTGGGATCAAGACAGTTTCGGTCGAATCCAATTTAATACGTCGGAACATGGCCTGACACACCTCGGGCATATCATTGAAAACCATGTGATCAGACAGGCACTCTGGCAACATGCCAAAAATCTACCAGAAGTGACAATTTTTACCCCGTCGTCTCTCAATAATGTTGCCTGGGGGGAAAATGAAGCCTTCATTACTTTATCTGATGGGCGAATGCTGACTTCACGGTTAGTCGTAGGGGCTGATGGTGCACACTCTTGGCTGCGTCATCATGCAGATATTCCGCTGACTTTCTGGGATTATGAGCATCACGCGTTGGTAGCAACCATTAGGACTGCGGAACCGCATGAAAGTGTTGCGCGTCAGGTGTTTCATGGTGATGGAATATTAGCTTTCCTGCCATTGTCAGATCCTCATCTATGTTCGATTGTCTGGTCGCTGCCGGCCGAATCCGCGCAGCAGCTTAATATAATGGAACCAGAACGATTTAATCGGCAATTGAGCGTGACCTTTGATATGCGACTTGGTCAATGTGAGCTGATAAGTGATCGACAAACCATACCATTGATGGGGCGTTACGCCCGTAACTTTGCCGCACATCGGTTAGCACTTTTGGGAGATGCGGCACATACTATCCACCCTTTGGCTGGTCAGGGCGTCAATTTAGGATTTATGGATGTGGCAGAACTGATTGGTGAATTGAATCGTTTGAACCGGCAAGGCAAAGATATTGGTCAGTATCTCTACCTTGGGCGCTATGAACGTCGCCGCAAACACAGTGCTGCGATTATGCTGGCAGGTATGCAGGGTTTCCGTCAGCTATTTGATGGTAATAATCCCGCTAAAAAGTTACTGCGTGATATCGGAATAGCATTGGCTGATCATTTACCAGGGGTGAAACCTCAGTTACTTCGCCATGCAATGGGATTTAATGATCTCCCTGATTGGCTAATTTCTCAGACCTCTTCGGTTGAAAAAATCTAATTTAGTAGTTCATTTGGGATTACTTTTCCTAATATTAGGCTAAGGTGTGTTCAGTAGATTTGCTTCACACTTTAGTCATTTTCTGATTAAAAAAATAAATTCCTGCCATTTATTACAAATTTTGTGTGTGCTGATACAGTAAATCAGCCAAAAATTCTGCATCATAATGAACGTTTTTTAAGTTATCACTTCAGCGTAGCTAATTTATTTTATGGTTCATTTCTATTTTCAGTGATAACTTCTGGTTCCAAGGTATCGTTTGCGTGGTTAACCGCTTCTTTGCTTCATGATCCAACATCTGTCGGTTAATACGCTGTATGTTTTTTCAGATCACGAATGTTTTCATGTCAAGAATGGAAAGAGGGAAATAATGTCAAAATACACCCCACTATATGATCAACATTTGGCATGCGGAGCACGCATGGTGGATTTTCATGGCTGGATGATGCCTCTGCATTACGGTTCACAGATCGACGAACACCATACTGTACGTACTGATGCTGGTATGTTCGATGTTTCCCACATGACAATTGTGGATCTGCATGGTACTGGCTGCCATGACTTTCTCCGTTACCTTCTGGCAAATGACATCGCTAAACTGACCGAACAGGGTAAAGCGCTTTATACCGGAATGCTGAATGCTTCTGGTTGTGTCATTGATGATTTGATTGTCTATTTCTTCACTAATAATTTCTATCGCATGGTTGTTAATTCATCAACCCGCGAGAAAGATTTAGCATGGGTTCAACAACATGTAGCGAAATATGATGTTGAAATCATTGTGCGTGATGATTTAGCTCTGATTGCTGTTCAAGGGCCAAATGCACAACCCAAAGTTCAATTATTGTTAAGTGATGGACAAAAGCAGGCTGTAACAGGAATGAAACCTTTCTTCGGTGTCCAGTCGGGGGATTTATTCCTTGCGACTACAGGTTATACCGGCGAGGCGGGGTATGAAATCGCATTACCGAAAGAGCAGTCCGAAGATTTCTGGCAACAGTTGCTGGCAGTCGGTGTGAAACCAGCGGGATTAGGTGCGCGTGACACATTGCGCCTTGAAGCGGGCATGAACCTTTATGGTCAGGAAATGGACGAAACTATTTCACCTCTGGCGGCTAACATGGGATGGACGATTGCCTGGAAACCGGAAGATCGCCAATTTATCGGTCGGGAAGCGCTGGAAAGGCTGCGTGAAACAGGTACTGAACAATTAGTTGGGCTGGTTATGCGTGAAAAAGGGGTATTGCGTGGTGGATTAACCGTCAGCTTCACAAATGATTCCGGAGAAGAGCGTTCTGGGGTTATTACCAGCGGGACATTTTCCCCGACCTTAGGATTCAGCATCGCTCTTGCACGCGTACCGCAAGGTATTGGCGAACAGGCGATTGTCCAAATTCGTAATCGTGAAATGCCCGTTAAGGTTGTTAAACCCGGTTTTGTGCGAATGGGAAAATCTCTCGTAGAGTGATTTTTCAACTAATGTCTTGATTGTTGTAATTTTTTTATTAATCAATAAAGAACAAGGAGATGGCAGCGATGAGTCATGTACCAGCAGAATTAAAATATACAGAATCACATGAATGGATTCGTTCGGAAGGCAATGGTGAATACACAGTAGGCATTACTGAACATGCCCAACAACTATTGGGTGATATGGTTTTTGTTGACTTGCCTGAAATCGGTACAGAAGTAACCAATGGTGATGATTGTGCAGTTGTGGAATCAGTGAAAGCCGCTTCTGACATTTATGCACCGTTAAGCGGTAAAGTTATCGCAGTTAACCCCGACTTGGAAGGTTCCCCTGAGTTAGTGAACAGTGAACCCTATAACGAAGGTTGGTTGTTCCGCATCAAAATTACTGATGAGAGTGAACTGACTAATTTGCTTGATGCTGAAAGCTATCAATCACTCTTGAAAGACGAGTAATTATTTTTTACCGCCCCATATCAAGTTGTGTGAATGGGGCGTTTTTTTGTTAGCCATTTTTTAGCTAGTTTCAGGAAATTATTATCAATGACTCAGACACTAATCCAACTTGAAAATCAAGGTGAATTCATTCGTCGCCACATTGGTTCTTCTGCTGAACAGCAAACAGACATGTTGGCGGCAGTTGGTGCAAATTCTCTTGATGATCTGACAAATAAAATTGTTCCCTGCAATATTGCATTGTCAGAGCCACCAGCAATCGGTGAAAGTGCGACAGAACAACAAGCACTGGCTGAACTGAAAGCGATAGCGAGCCAGAACCAGCGTTATCAATCTTATATCGGTATGGGATATGCACCATCAATACTCCCGCCGGTTATTTTGCGTAACTTACTGGAGAATCCAGGCTGGTATACCGCATATACGCCTTACCAGCCGGAGGTTTCTCAAGGTCGATTGGAGGCCCTGCTGAACTTCCAGCAAGTGACGATTGACCTGACAGGTTTGGATCTCGCTTCAGCATCTCTTTTGGATGAAGCAACTGCAGCGGCGGAAGCCATGGCAATGGCAAAACGAATCAGCAAATTGAAAAGAGCTGAGCGTTTTTTTGTGGCAGATGACATTCATCCACAAACATTGGATGTTGTACGTACCCGTGCTGAAACATTTGGATTTGAGGTCATTGTTGATAAAGCGGAAAAAGTGCTGGAACTGGAAGGCATTTTTGGTGTTCTGTTGCAACAAATTGGTACAACGGGTGAAGTTCACGACTACAGTGATCTGATCGCGGAATTGAAAGACCGCAAAATCATAGTCAGCGTTGCAACAGATTTCATGGCATTAGTTATGCTGACAGCACCGGGCAAACAAGGTGCTGATATTGCATTTGGTTCTGCTCAACGTTTCGGGGTTCCGATGGGATATGGCGGTCCTCATGCTGCTTTCTTTGCCTGCCGTGATGAATTCAAGCGTTCCATGCCGGGACGTATTATCGGTGTTTCCCGTGATGCAGCCGGTAACAGAGCACTGCGCATGGCAATGCAGACACGCGAGCAGCACATCCGTCGTGAAAAAGCGAACTCCAATATTTGTACCTCTCAGGTATTGTTGGCAAATATTGCGGGTATGTACGCGGTTTATCACGGGGCTGAAGGCCTGAAACGTATTGCTAACCGCATTCACCGCCTGACTGATATTCTGGCTGCTGGTTTGCAAAAAGCAGGCATTACACTGCGTCACCAAACATGGTTTGACACTCTGACCGTTGAAGTTGCAGATAAGGCTCAGGTATTGGCTAGAGCGGAGAAAGCGCAAATCAACCTGCGTACCGATCTTCTGGGTGCCGTTGGTGTGTCATTGAGTGAAAGAACCAGCCGCGATGATTTGGTAACCTTATTCCAAGTCTTGACGGGTACTGATTCGATATTGAATATCGAGACACTCGATAGTGAAATAGCGGCAGGCAGCCAATCCATTCCCGCCTCCATGCTGCGTCATGATAAGATCCTAACGCACGATAACTTCCTCCGTTATCACAGCGAAACTGACATGATGCGTTATATGCACAGTCTGGAACGTAAAGATCTGGCTTTGAATCAGGCAATGATCCCATTAGGTTCATGCACCATGAAACTGAATGCGGCTGCGGAAATCACGCCGATCACATGGCCGGAATTCACCGACATGCACCCATTCTGCCCACAAGATCAGGCGCAGGGTTATCATCAGCTGATCAGTCAACTTTCCCACTGGTTAGTGCTGTTAACCGGATATGATGCATTTTGCATGCAGCCAAATTCGGGCGCGCAAGGAGAATATGCTGGTTTACTGGCGATCCGCCGATATTACGCCAGCCGTGGTGAACAACATCGCCATATTTGCTTAATCCCAAGTTCAGCTCATGGTACAAACCCGGCTTCCGCACATATGGCGGGTATGACCGTTGTTGTCGTGAATTGCGATAATGAAGGCAACATTGACCTGACTGATTTATGTGAAAAAGCAGAAAAACATCGTGATGACCTTGCTTGTATCATGGTGACTTACCCATCAACTCATGGCGTATATGAAGAAACCATCCGTGAAATTTGTAATGTCATTCACCAACACGGTGGTCAGGTTTATCTTGATGGTGCGAACATGAATGCCCAAGTGGGTATTACTACACCGGGTTTTATTGGCGCGGACATTTCACACCTTAACCTGCATAAAACCTTCTGCATTCCCCATGGCGGCGGTGGCCCGGGTATGGGACCGATTGGCATGAAAAAACACCTTGCGCCATTTGTACCGGGGCATTCAGTAGTAGAAATGGATGGCATATCCACATTGGGTGCAGTATCCGCCGCACCATTTGGTAGTGCTTCCATTTTGCCAATTAGCTGGATGTATATTCGCATGATGGGGGCAAAAGGGCTGAAAAAAGCCAGCCAAGTTGCGATCTTGAATGCAAATTACATTGCTACTCGCCTGAAAGGGGCTTACGAGATCCTCTATACCGGACGCGGTGGTTATGTTGCCCACGAATGTATTCTGGACATCCGTCCGTTGAAAGAAGAGTTCGGCATCAGTGAGATGGATATCGCCAAGCGTTTGATTGACTATGGTTTCCATGCACCAACCATGTCATTCCCTGTAGCGGGTACCTTGATGGTTGAACCAACAGAATCAGAAAGCAAAGTGGAAATCGACCGCTTTATTGATGCTATGTTGGCAATTAGGGAAGAAATCAGCAAAGTGGCGAAAGGGGAATGGCCTTTGGAGGACAATCCATTGGTTAATGCACCACACATTCAGACTGAACTGGTTTCTGACTGGAACCACGCATACAGCCGTGAAATTGCTGTTTTCCCGACAGTAGAAACCAAAGCCAATAAATATTGGCCGACAGTTAAACGTCTTGATGATGTTTATGGTGACCGCAATTTACATTGTTCGTGCGCACCGATTGATGACTATCGTTAATAATAAATAAATTATTTTGCTTCAGCCCATTTGGGTTCGATGGGATTCAAATCCGGGCTGTAAACAGGTAATTTAATAGAATAAAAACACTATAAATTGAAGCTGTCAGAGATGATATCTGACAGCTTAATTAGAAGATAAAGATGGGAGAATTATTTTAGCCAGCCTTTTTCTTTTGCTGCTTCCAATTGTGGTAGCAGGTACTTCCAGAGTTCAGGATAACTTTCGGAAACAAAATGCAGCAGGTTGTAAACTTGTTCAAAACGAATGTCATTCTCAACCCAACTCTGACCGTGGTTATACAGATTCATAAACATAGGCATTATCCTGTCGAGAGTTTTGGCAAACAGCGCCTCAGGAGTGATAGCGTCTTCGTATTCGTGCCAGAGTTCCAGAAAATACTCTTTTTGGGCGTCAGGAAGCATACCAAAAATACGATTGGCTGCTTTTATTTCTTGTTCTTGGATAGCTTCACGGGCGGCCAGATCGAAAACAATGACATCTCCAGCATCGATTTCAACAATGTCATGAATTAGAGCCATCTGCACGACACGGCTGATATTCACATCTCCGGCATAAGGCGCAAAGCCGATAACTGCAAGAGCAAAATGCCAGCTATGCTCAGCAGAATTTTCGTGGCGCTCATTGTTCAGTAATTTCGTTTTGCGATGGACATATTTTAATTTGTCCAGTTCCATGATAAACGCAATAACATCGGTAAAAGGACCGAAATCAACGGGAGGTACAGTTAATGACATACAAAAACCTCAATAATTATTTTTCTTCATTTAATGAATAAGGCAATGCTTGGATCGTCAGAGTATTACCTTCATCTTCACGGATTCTGAATACACTGCCTGCTTCCATATCATTGTTCATGACAACTTGTATCCAGACTGAATCATCAGCCAGTTTAACCGCCACTAGCACAGAACCTGTCCGACGCCATTTATCGCCCAATTGCCATTCCAAATCATCACCTGCAATGGGTAGCGAAGAAGCACTACCCGCCAGCCAGTACATGGCTCGTTTATTTGCTCCGCGATATTTGGCTCGGGCGACCATTTCCTGACCGGTATAACAGCCTTTCTTAAAGCTGATACTGTTTTCGATTGCCTGAAGATTTGTTGCTTGCGGAATAAATTGTGCGCTATTGACAGCATCAATCACAGGAAACCCTGCTTCAATCTCCAGCGCCAGCCATTGCTGACTGTCATTTAATTGTGACTGAAACTTCTCGACTAATATTTCGGCTAATTGGGTCGCAGTTGTTTTGTTTGTGATGACAAGGAAACGTTCGGCAGGAAGTGCCAAGTGGAGAAGCGTTGTGGTTTCATGTTGAATAACAGGGGATTCAGCATCGGGCAGAATTGGAAAGAGTGCAGAAAGCGCTTCCCGGCTACTTGTTCCGGCTACGCCGAGCAAGATGCTTTCTTCATCTTTGGTAAAGGTTACTTTGGAAAACACGGCATACTTTTTCAATTCAGTTAATTGCGTTTCCAATAATGAACAGCGCTCAATATAGGCAAAACCTTCACCACGTTGGAACAGCCGAAAATTACTCCACATCTTTCCTTTCGCATCACAATGTGCAGCCAACACGTGTTGGCTCTCATTCAGGGAGTTAATATCTGCTGTAATTTGGCTTTGCAGATATTTTTGTGTGTCAGCACCAATGGCAGTCACTATTCCCCAATCATCAAGGGAAATTAAAGTCAAGGGAAGTATTGCAGAAGGGGATGGTGATTGTGCAGAAAACGGAATTTGGTAAGCCATAACAACTCCTGCCAGTAAACTATCTGAGAAATAAGTCTAATGGTAAAAGAGAAGTAGACTTATGCAAAGAGGTTATTCCCGTTATTTATACTCGCTATCTATCAAATTGCAGTCTTGTTGAGTTGTTGCGATATGCTTCGCATCTTGTCGATATATCCAGTGATTCAAGCGTAGCAATTAATGAAAAACAAGACAGAATCGTTGATAATCCTGCCTGATGAAAATGATAAAGAGGCTTTTTAAACATGGATATTGGTAATAAAGCACGTATTCACTGGGCATGTCGTCGCGGGATGCGTGAACTGGATATTTCTATCATGCCATTTTTTGAATATGAATATGACTCATTGAGTGATGATGAAAAGTGCATTTTTGTTCGTTTGCTGGAATGTCCTGATCCTGATCTTTTCAATTGGCTGATGAATCATGGCCGTCCGGAAGATGATGAGCTTTTCCGTATGGTGCAATTGATTCAAAGCAGAAACCAAGCTCGTGGCCCTGTGGAACAGTGAACTGAGAGTATCTCTCCGAACCCGTCTGTTTTCCTCTGGCGTGCATGGAGTGATTGCCTTGGCTGCTCTATTAACGCCCTGGTTTTCCAATGATTTTTATGTCTGGCTTCTGCCGCTGATCATTATCTCCACAGTGGCGAGTTGGATAAGGAGCCAGAGAAATATCATGCAGTGCCAGGGGAAACTTATACTGTTTCTTGGCAATAAGGTGCACTGGCAAAAAGAAAGATGGAAAATTACTCAGCCACCGTGGCTTAGCCGTTATGGAATAATGCTCACACTGCGTCCCTTTAAACAAGCGGAAAGTTTTTTCCTCCCGCCTGATATTCGATTATGGGTGGCATCGGATAGTATATCGGTTGAAGATTGGCGTAGTTTTAGCCAGATTATGCGTAGTACAGAATTGTGGAAAGAAAAGGCAGAAAGATCATGAGAATCTGACAGTATTATTTCTGTGTGGGGATAACTGCTGGACTGGCGAATGACAATAAGCTGTTTTATTAGCGAATTAGGTGACCGCCTGGGCGGTCACCTCTGAGGAGGTGCAATAGAATTACAACCTCCCATATTTATCTTATGTCTTATTGCCACTATAAATCAGGTTATATATTTTGGTAATGAGTTCCAACACTTTGGATCTCTATTATTTGGTCAGTATTATTCATGGAGAATGTTACCCTGTGTTCTTGGCTTAGTCTTATACTATATAAATCTCTACCTTGCAGTTTTTCGAAGTTACTGCCACTTTTTGTACCAATACTTGTTGCTGCTGTACGTGGATCATGACCCTTTTGCACCTCTTTTATAAATGAACTATATTTTTGTTTTGCAGCATCATCCATTTTATTAAATGCATTTCTGGATTTGTTATCTCTAAGTTTTTGCAAACTAACTCTCCAATTAGATGGAGCTGCTGTAGACGTTGTTGCTGTAGAAGACGTTGTTGGCAATTTAGGTGCTTTTGTTGGACCGGCCAAGTAGCCTGTTCTGCCATCAGGTAACTTCTGCGGTGGTCGAAAGAAAGGTTTAGAAAGTTTTTTTCTCTCAATATAATTCTCTAATGATTTAGTTTCTAGACCATTGTAAAATTTTTTTGAAAAAATCCTTTTTCCCAGTGATGTTACAGAAGATAAGATAAGTAAAAAATCAATTAATTTAAAAAATTTTGCTGCATTTGATTGTTGATTTTCCTCCAGTGGAATTTCCTGTGAAGCAAAGAAATATAGTGCTAATAATTTATCTTCATCTGAATAATCTTCCAATGGTTTATTCTCAAGATCAGGAATATCCCAGGTATTTTTAAGATATTGACCTCCAAAATTCAGTTCGTTCTGGATAAAATCATTTGCCATAGTTTTAGAAAGTTGATCACCATTCTCACCCAATAGTGCAGATGAAAGATTGGACATGTATTCTTGATAAATTCTACCTGTGGTATCCTTATTCTTATAATAGTCCTCTGGAAGTTGAGAGACATTATGAATATCACTTACCGCTAAAGCATATGCTATTATTACTTTCTTAGCTCGATATTCAATTCCATGTGCTGCTGTATGACCTTCATCTGTTTGCCTGAAGTTTAGTACACGTATTATATCTCCCGCTATTTGCTTTTCAACGGGTTGATATTCACCTCTATCATCAGGCGTTAATTGTATTACACTCGGAGTTGTTACGGGTTTAATAACCATTGTATTTTCAACCACTGTATTTTCAACCATTGTACTTTCCCATTATGTTGGCGTTTATTGAAATGACTACTAATATAAATTGCAGCGTTGATTTCCGCTGTTACGGTTTCTTAACTGCTTTAATTAAATTATCAAGTTTATTTACTCTGGATAATATCCTTATAAACACCCCGGAAAATTGAGGTGCTAATATCTTAATAATAAGTAGCTATATAATCATTTTCTATGATTATGACTAAATATAAAAACATTTGTTTATGTGACTGCTAGATATATAGATAACATAGCACTTTTATGATGTCAAGCACTGCTAAATGACTTGATTTTGATTATATTATAGACATGAGTGATTAGATTTTAATTAAATCTCTGTAGCCTGAGCCAGTTTATCAGGAC
Source organism: Xenorhabdus sp. XBWT (assembly GCF_059072735.1). NCBI lineage: Bacteria > Pseudomonadati > Pseudomonadota > Gammaproteobacteria > Enterobacterales > Morganellaceae > Xenorhabdus > Xenorhabdus sp. XBWT. The sequence goes on along the minus strand of NZ_CM180990.1, from coordinate 3,122,469 downwards.
TCTTTTAGAGGCAACTGTAGCGAATGAAACCGCACTAGCTCTATATATTTTGTTTTAGTGATCCCTCTAATGATAATGAAAAAGAAAGCAAAAAAGATAAAATTACGTGATGTGGTTTTGATATTAAATTTTCCCCATCCATATTGTATGGAATTTCTAACAAATATGTTGGTATACATGTTGTTAAATTTTTTTAAAATTGTTGTTGGTTTTAATTGATAAATAATTTAAGCATTAGCACATATTCCTCAATTTTTTATGGTAGTGAATTAATTTTGTAAATAGGATTTACATTTTCTTATATATTTATTATTTGTAAATTAATGCCAATATATTTGTGAATAATATGTTTCTAATAATAACTTGGTAATTTATCATTAGAGCGTGTTGACGTTTGATGAAGAAAATTAGTTCAATAATAATTAACTTTAAAGCAATCAGGGTTTTTAGAAAAGATTTCCCCAAGATTTTTTCTTTTTTGAGCCGTTTTTCAGGATGTTATAAGTGATAAGAGTTTGAATTATTTGTATTATTGCAATTTAAACATGTTCCTCAATCCTGCAATAATATTGAGATATCACTTTACTGATGGATTAGTTACTTAAAGGTAGTATTATAATTGAGACTGTATCTTGCATACGTACAGTTACTACGATGATTTCAACCTTTAAAGAAGGGACTTATATGAAGGTTTCCACATTTGTTGCATCAATTGCTTTGGCTGGCTTTTGCTTTGTTGCAAACGCTTCTACTCTTGATAGGGTTGCTGTTTATTCTACGGAGAAATCTAACGGCTCTATGTCAGTGGGTGGCAAAAATGCTTACACTAAATCCTTTGAAGTTGCAGTAGCGAACTTATCCGATAAGGATATTGATTTGTCCAAGCTTTGTCTGAAAGCTTACTCTCCTGACAAAAAAGAATTTAGGCTGGATACGGTTGATGAAGACCTGAATCAGGGCACGCTGAAAGCGGGTAAGTCCGTCAGAGGTATTGCTGTGCTTGCTTCTGAAAATGACGTAGTTCATAAAGCCGCTCTTATTAAAATTTCTGCCGATTGCAAGTAACCAGATAAAGCAGCCTTTTTGGCTGCTTTATCTGGATTAGACTTTCAGGCTCGCGCTGAACGCTTAAAAAAGCTTAAGTGATGTTAAAATAGTGCTTCCATCTCTGACAATATCTGCATACACCATTGATTCAAACGCTCATCAGTCTCTTCAAACTGGTTCACATCATCCAGGGCAAGGCCGACAAACTGTTTGCCATCTTCGGTCAGTGGCTTTGGACTGGTGAATTCATAACCTTCAATCGGCCAGAAGCCGATAAACTGCACGCCTGTAGGAAGTAAAAGGTGATACAGCATTCCCAGGGCATCCAGAAACCATTCGCTGTAATCAATTTGATCGCCCATGCCATACATGGCAACAATTTTCCCTGTCAAATTCAGTGATGGAAGTTGATCCCAAATGGCCAGCCAATCTTCCTGCAACTCTCCAAAATCCCAAGTGGGAATACCGAGGATCAGGACAGAATATTCTTCCATCAATTGAGGATCACAATCTTTGACATTATGTAAGTCGATCAAATCTTCACCGAGTATATCGCGTATTTTTTCTGCTACCATCTCTGTATAGCATGTACTGGAGCCGTAAAAGAGACCAATTTTCATCATTATTTATCAGGAGTGTCGAATATCAGTGGCTGTATTGTAACAGAATAATCGCTTTTTCAGGCATAATAGCCGATCGGAAGGCGCAGACAGAAAGGAGGGGTTGTGCCACAAAAACACCATATATCAGAAAATGATCTATCAGAAAATTCCCTGTCAGAAAACCACACATTGGAACAGCACCCTTTGGCAAATCCCCTGATAGAACAATTTCTGGATACCATTTGGCTGGAAAAAGATCTGGCTGAAAATACCTTAGCTTCTTATCGGCTCGATTTACAAGCCTTGAATAACTGGTTGGTGAATTATGGTCATGATGTATTTTCTGTTCAGTCTATAGAACTACAAGCATTTTTGGCTGAACGGGTAGATGGCGGCTATAAAGCAAGTAGTTCAGCGCGATTGTTGAGTGCAATGCGGCGGTTGTTCCAGTATCTTTATCGGGAAAAAATACGGGAAGATGATCCAACTGCGTTATTATCTGCGCCTAAATTGCCTAAACGACTCCCCAAGGATTTAAGCGAAAAACAAGTTGAGGATTTGCTCAACACCCCTTTGACTGACCAACCGATTGAACTGCGGGATAAAGCGATGTTTGAAGTGCTTTATGCTTGTGGATTGCGAGTCTCAGAGCTGGTTGGTCTGACATTATCAGATGTGAACTTGCGCCAGGGTGTTGTCAGGGTAATAGGTAAGGGAAATAAGGAAAGATTAGTACCTTTAGGAGAAGAGGCCGTTTACTGGCTGGAAAAATATCTGGAATATGGGCGCTCGTGGTTATTGAATGGCTCCGTATCCGATGTTTTTTTTCCCAGCAAACGGGGAACTCAGATGACACGCCAGACTTTCTGGCATCGGATAAAACACTATGCCATATTGGCAGGAATCGATGCTGAACGTTTATCACCTCATGTTCTGCGCCATGCTTTTGCGACACATTTACTTAATCATGGTGCTGACTTACGTGTTGTGCAAATGTTATTGGGTCATAGCGACCTTTCCACTACTCAGATTTATACTCATGTAGCGACTGAACGTCTTAAGATGCTGCATCAACAACATCATCCTCGCGGGTAACTGCGAAGAAAGATGGAAATAAAGGAACAACTAATGAATAAAATTGCATTTTGCCTTTCCTTACTATTGACTGCTTTTGCCACTAATGCTTTTGCTGATGAAAGCGCCATCAACAAATCACTGTCCAAAATGGGACTAAAAGCAGAAAGTATCACACCATCACAACTTTCTGACATCAGTACAATTTTAACTGAGCATGGCATTATTTATATGTCTAATGATGGTAAGTATCTGCTGCAAGGACCACTTTATGATATTAGTGGAAATACACCGAAAAATGTCAGTAATCAGATTCTGGTTAAAAAGCTGGATGCCCTGAAAAATCAAATGATCATTTACAAAGCACCGAAAGAAAAACATGTTGTGACTGTTTTTACTGATATTACCTGTGGTTATTGCCGAAAGTTGCATGAAAATATGCAGGAATATAACGACATGGGGATCACTGTCCGTTATCTGGCGTATCCTCGTCATGGCTTACAACATCAATCAGCCAAAGACATGCAATCCATTTGGTGCAGTGCGACACCAAACAAGTCACTGAATGCTGTTTTCAAAGGTGAAAAGGTTTCTCCTATCAAAGAATGCAAAATTGATATAGCGAAACAATATCAGTTAGGCTTGCAATTTGGTGTTCAGGGCACACCTGCGATTGTTCTCAATGATGGCAGTGTAATCGGTGGTTATCTGCCGTCAAAAGATTTGTTGGCAATGCTGGAAAAACATGGTGAATAACCGATAATTCCTTTCATTTCAGTGCATAAAAGTAAGCAGAATAAAAACCAGTGAATAGAGAAACACAACTCCGTCGCCGATTGGTGGCGGATTCCGACCATCTTCCCAGCACTATTCATCCATTATTGCGCCGCTTATACGCCACGCGTGGTATATGTCAGGCTGATGAGTTAGAACGAGGTGCAAAGGGGTTACTCAATTACCAGTCCCTTAATGGCATTGAACAAGCTGTTTCATTGCTTATAACCGCATTGCATGAACATTGGCGCATTGTCATTGTCGGTGACTTTGATGCGGATGGCGCGACCAGTACCGCGTTATGCATTCGTGCTTTGCGGACAATGGGATATCGTAATCTTGATTATCTTGTTCCGAATCGTTTTGATGACGGTTATGGGTTAAGCGTTCAGGTTGTCGATGAAGTCATCAAAAAAGGCACTGATCTGATTATCACTGTGGATAATGGAATCTCCTCCCATGATGGCGTGGCTGCGGCACATCAACACGACATCAAAGTCATTGTCACTGACCACCATTTACCAGGTGAAACATTGCCAGCCGCAGACGCTATCATCAATCCCAATTTAGTTGATTGCTCTTTTCCTTCCAAGGCATTGGCGGGTGTTGGCGTTGCATTTTACCTGATGTCCGCGCTCAGGGCGGAATTGCGTAAATTGGCTTGGTTTGAACAACGAGGTCTTCCATTGCCCAATCTGGCGGAATTGCTGGATTTAGTCGCATTGGGTACCGTAGCTGATGTGGTTCCCCTTGATACCAATAATCGCATCTTTGTATATCAAGGATTAAACCGTATTCGGGCAGGGCGTTGCTGTGCGGGAATACGGGCGCTGCTCGAGGTTTCCAAACGGGAACCGACTAAATTGGTTGCCAGTGATTTAGGTTTTGCATTGGGACCACGGTTAAACGCTGCGGGGCGTCTGGATGATATGTCTGTCGGCGTGGCATTATTGTTGACAGACGATATGCTGCAAGCCCGTCAGATTGCCTGTGAGCTGGATGGTTTGAACCAAACCCGTCGGGAAATTGAACAGGGCATGCAGCAAGAAGCCTTGCAAATTTGCGATAAAATCGAGCGAACCCATACCCAATTACCATATGGCCTGGCGATTTACCATCCAGAATGGCACCAGGGCGTAGTGGGGATTTTAGCCTCGCGCATTAAAGAACGCTTCCACCGCCCAGTCATTGCCTTTGCTCCTGCTGGAGACGGGACATTAAAAGGCTCTGGTCGTTCCGTGAGTGGCTTGCATATGCGAGATGCGCTTGAGCGTCTTGATACTTTGCATCCGGGATTGATACTGAAATTTGGTGGTCATGCTATGGCGGCAGGGTTATTGATTGAAGAAGATAAATTTGACCTATTTCAGCGTTATTTTTCCGAGCTGATGGCGGATTGGCTTGATATTGCACAACTTGAAGGTGTGGTCTGGAGCGATGGTGAATTGGCATTAGGGGAATTATCGCTAGAAATGGCTGAAATCCTGCGTGATGGAGGCCCTTGGGGGCAAGCATTTGCAGAACCGATTTTTGACGGCAAATTTAAACTCCTGCAACAACGCATCGTTGGAGAAAAACATCTCAAAGTGATGCTTGAGCCATTAAATGGTGGGCCAATGTTAGATGGTATCGCATTTAATATTGATGCTAATATCTGGCCGGATAATAGCATCAAAACAGTAGAATTGGCCTATAAATTGGAGATTAACGAGTTTCGCGGTAATCGTGATGTCCAGCTTCTGATCCAGCACATTTGGCCTTTGGCTGTTTGATTGTGTAGCAAATCTCAGAAATGCTATAAACCCTTTGGCAGATCCGTTACAATACGCGGTTCGAAAAGATCTATGCGGCCATCATTTACTCATAATACACAACGTATAAGACACGAAATATGTTTGAAATTAATCCGGTAAAAAATCACATTCAGAACCTGTCTGAGCGGACAGCAGTTCTGAGGGGGTATCTTTGACTATGATGCCAAGAAAGAACGCTTAGAAGAAGTTAATGCTGAACTGGAACAGCCTGATGTCTGGAATGAGCCGGAACGGGCACAAGCATTGGGCAAAGAGCGTTCATCACTGGAAGGTATCGTAGAAACGATTGACCAGCTTGTTCAGGGATTGGAAGACGTGAATGGTCTGCTGGAACTGGCAGTTGAAGCGGATGACGAAGAAACTTTCAATGAAGCAGTTGATGAACTGGAGCATCTAGAAGAAAAACTTGGTCAACTAGAATTCCGTCGTATGTTTTCTGGTGAATATGATAGCGCGAATTGTTATCTTGATCTTCAGGCAGGCTCTGGCGGTACAGAAGCACAGGACTGGGCCAGCATGTTGATGCGTATGTATCTGCGCTGGGCGGAATCCAAGGGCTTCAAGACTGAAATCATCGAAGAATCTGATGGTGATGTTGCTGGGCTGAAATCGTCAACCATCAAGATCATAGGTGAATATGCGTACGGTTGGTTGCGTACCGAAACGGGTGTTCATCGCTTAGTACGTAAAAGCCCGTTTGACTCAGGCGGTCGCCGTCATACATCGTTCAGTTCAGCTTTTATCTACCCTGAAGTGGATGATGATATTGATATCGAAATCAACCCCGCTGATTTACGTATTGATGTATACCGCGCCTCTGGTGCTGGTGGTCAGCACGTCAACAAAACCGAATCTGCGGTACGTATCACCCACGTACCGACTGGCATCGTAACTCAATGTCAGAACGACCGTTCTCAGCATAAAAACAAAGACCAGGCAATGAAGCAGTTGAAAGCAAAACTGTATGAACTGGAAATGCAGAAGAAAAATGCTGATAAACAAGCAATGGAAGAGAATAAATCGGATATTGGTTGGGGTAGCCAAATCCGCTCTTACGTTCTGGACGATTCCCGCATTAAAGACCTGCGTACTGGTGTTGAAACCCGCAATACGCAATCTGTGCTGGATGGTGATTTGGACAAATTCATTGAAGCAAGCTTAAAAGCTGGTCTATGAGGAACTAAAATGTCACAACAACAGCAGGGAGCAGAACAGGCTCCTGACTTAAATAACGAACTGAAAACTCGCCGTGAAAAACTGGCTACTTTGCGTAGCGACAGCATTGCCTTCCCAAATGATTTTCGTCGTGAAAATATTTCCGAAGATCTGCATACAAAATACGATGACAAGACCAAGGAAGAGTTGGACGAGCTGGGCATTGAAGTGACCGTTGCGGGTCGTATGATGACTCGTCGTATCATGGGCAAGGCATCCTTTGCAACTTTGCAAGACGTGGGTGGTCGAATCCAGATCTACGTTTCCCGTGATGACCTGCCAGAAGGCATTTACAACACTCAGTTCAAGAAATGGGATTTGGGTGATATTTTAGGTGCACGTGGAAAACTGTTCAAAACTCAAACGGGTGAACTTTCGATTCACTGTACTGAACTGCGTTTGCTGACTAAAGCACTGCGTCCACTGCCGGATAAATTCCACGGTCTGGCGGATCAAGAAACCCGCTATCGCCAGCGTTATCTGGACTTGATCTCGAATGATGAATCACGCAAGACATTTCAGATCCGTTCCCGTGTGATGTCTGCATTACGTAACTTCATGACCAAAAAAGATTTCATGGAAGTTGAAACCCCAATGATGCAGGCGATCCCGGGTGGTGCAAGTGCACGTCCATTTATCACGCATCACAATGCGCTGGATATCGATATGTATCTGCGCATTGCACCGGAGCTGTATTTGAAACGTCTGGTAGTGGGTGGTTTTGAACGTGTTTTCGAAATTAACCGCAATTTCCGTAACGAAGGTGTTTCACCACGCCATAACCCAGAGTTCACCATGATGGAACTCTATATGGCTTACGCAGATTACCAAGATCTGATTATACTGACCGAAGATTTGTTCCGCACTTTAACTCAGGAAGTTCTGGGAACAACATTGGTGCAATACGGTGAACAAGAGTTTGATTTTGGTAAACCTTTCACCAAAATGACCATGAAAGAAGCAATCTGCAAATATCGCCCAGAAACCAATATGGCGGATCTGGATGATATGGATAAAGCAGTTGTTATCGCTGAATCTCTGGGTATTGAAGTTGAAAAAGGTTGGGGCTTGGGCCGTGTTCAGTGTGAGATCTTTGAAGAAACCGCAGAAAGCCATCTGATCCAGCCGACATTCATAACAGAATATCCGGCAGAAGTTTCTCCTCTGGCACGCCGTAACGACAACAACCCATTCATTACTGATCGTTTTGAGTTCTTCATTGGGGGTCGTGAAATTGGTAACGGTTTCTCAGAGCTGAATGACGCAGAAGATCAGGCTGAACGTTTTGCGGAGCAAGTTCGTCAAAAAGACGAAGGCGACGACGAAGCAATGTTCTACGACGAAGATTACATTACTGCATTGGAACACGGCTTGCCACCAACAGCAGGCTTAGGTATTGGTATCGACCGTATGGTAATGCTGTTCACTAACAGCCACACTATCCGTGACGTTATCCTGTTCCCAGCAATGCGTCCGAATAAATAATCATTTTCTGATTAAAATTAACAAACGCCCTGTCTGGTTAAGCTGACAGGGCGTTTTTACATTCATAAGGTAAGCTTAAACAACAAGCTGAAATACAAACAAATGATAACGATATTGCAGTGAACAAAACGACGCTGATTGCGCTGGCTAAATCTATTATCTACCACGAGAACGGCAAACAGCCTTATTCTGATGATGTTTTTACACGGGCATATGAACTCCTATGAATAATCATTATCTACCGGTGATGCTGTTTCTGTCCGCCTTCATTTTGTCTATTTTAGGTCTGGATGGTTGGGAGTGGTTTTTGGTCACTGGAGGGCTGCTATCTTTCATTAAATTGGTGTTGCGGCTATGAAGTGGAAAGCGAAAGCTATCGTGGTGATAGTTTGCGTTGTTTTGTTTGGGAAGGCTGTCCATTCCATTTATGCAGTGTATACAAAAAATGGACGGCTTGCTGGTGACAATCAGTCATTGACTACACAGTTATCAGAACAAGCTGCTCTCATAACCAACCAAGAAGCACGCATCCAGCATCTTTCAGAACTGGATACCAAACACACTCAGGAACTCGCCAATGCCAAGACTGAAATCGATAAGCTGCGGAATGCTGCTCATGCTCATCCTGAGCGGGTGTATACCCAAGCTAAGTGCCACATGTCTAAAACCATTACCCCCTCCGGCTTAGATGATGCAGCCACCGCCCGACCTACAGACGCCGTTATCCGGAATTATTGGCTACTCAGAGAGCGTATCGCCACCTCTGAACAAATGATCTTGGGGTTGCAGGAGTAAGTTAGGACGCAATGTCAGTAAGTAATGAGAGGATGGTAGGAATAACCATCCTGCTCGATTATAATCATAAACAAGTTACAACAGCTCCTCCGTCATGACCCATAGCTACGCACCAATCCATACAAGCTTTCCATTTGTCATAATCACTCTGATTCGAACAAATTGAAGCATAGGTTTGCATTGAAGCTAAAGTTGTTATGAATGTTACCAAACCAATAAGAATGTATTTTTTCATTTTATTCTCCATGTGTTACTTACGGTACCACAGAATCTAATAACTCCATTTCATCTTAAATAAAAGCGAATAATACTTAACAATTAGTTACTCTATGAAACTAAAACCAATATCCCTTTACCCATTCCCTTGAGTAGTTAAAGCAATAACCCATGCCATACCGAGGAACAGAGAAGCCCCTTGGCAGGAGTTTTTGGGGAAACTATAGAAGAAAGGGATACGCATATCGTTTATTTTCTGGTGTTCTATTTCGAATATTCTTCGGATATCAGTAGCCAGTTTAACAAGTCCGTTTTGCATGGTTTGTATCGGGTCGTGACATCAATTTATTGAATCATGTATAGTCTGCCTATTTGGAAAACATTCAAATGGCAAAGATCAGGGCAAAAGGGTCTAAATTATACTGACGTAAATCCTGTCGTAAGGACTTTCCACAGATAGCTATTATCCCAGCCAGCTTTCCGACGCTTAGTTTTTACCCCCACTTTAACTGTTTTCTCATTTTTCAGCAGGTTAAGCGCTATTTTATTCATTAGTGCTATATTTTCAGCCGCGTGACCACTTCTCAGACGCAGGCTGTCTTCATCAAAACTCACCTCCAATTGCCAGTGCAGTTTATTTTCAATATGCCAATGGCTGCGTATCGCATAGGCGATAAAGTCAGCCGACTTATCACTGTGACTGGTAATATAATAACGTCGTTCATAGCTCCCTAATTTTCCTTGCTCTGCACGCCACGACTCGATTACCGCAATGCCGCCTAATGTGTGCCACTTAGGATGCCGTTCCGGTAAAATTGTTGGCCAACTGGCTCTCTAAAAAGAGTTTGATATCGTCATGAAACTCGCCCTGATTGCCTTTTAACGCCAACACATAATTTCCCTTGTTCTCCACAATCTGGTCAGCAATTTTGTACTGGCAACCCATCGCGTCAATCGTGACCGTCGAACCGCCAATACCCAGCAACGCCAGCAATTTAGGGATCGCGGTAATTTCGTTCGATTTATCCGACACTTTCACCTGACCAAAGCAGAGTTGATTCGCCATGGACCAGGCGCTGACCAAATGGAGAGCCGGTGCGCCATTGGCTTTATCGAACGTTCCCCGCAATGTTTTGCCCTCCAACGCGATAATATCATCGGATATTTTGGCTAAGCTGTTCACCCATTGAGTAAAAGCGCGCTCAAATTCTTGGGGATCAAGCCGGTTTATCACATCGTTAAAGGTATCATGGCTGGGGATGCCATTGGAAAGATCCAGAAATTGCCGAAACCAATCTTCTTTGGATTTAGCGTATTCTTCAATCTCATTGAAGCCTTCACAACCACACAGCACGGCACAAATCGAGAGAGTCAGAATATCGATGAGCGCATACTGTTTAGTTCGGTTAACACGCGGATCGGTGAGATGCCCGAAAGCATTGCTGATAGTCGTTGTTTGCATGGCAATTTCTAGGGTTATTATTGACAGGGTGCTGAGTATAAATCACAAACAGGGGGCAATTCTATTTCTCTGTACTGGATGTACTCCGCTAATCACACTGGTCAATTTAGAACCGTTTGCCCTAGGTTATCCGCTAATAACGTGGTGTTTTTCGGTGTTATTTTGTATATGTAATCCTTTGCATAGTGATATCTCTGTCGTGCCCCGTTGAAATACGCGATAACTGAACAACCGGCTAAATTAATTTCTATGTAGGTATTGTCATAGGGGTAAATGCTAATAGTGGCGTTAACATAACAGCCGGAATACGGACGGCCATCTTGTGCGGTCACCTGCAAATTATCATGCCCCGGCACGCCGAGAATGCGCGGTTTAACCCCCAGCTGGCTTTGGGCGGCCAGCAAGGCTTTCATGCTGGTTTTCCTGCCTTCGTCGGTGACGCCGCCAATTAGGTTGGTGGTGGTTTCGGCTTCGGTTTTGCTCTGCGCCACCCGCACGACAACGGTCACGGGTTTGGCTTGGTCCGCAATGGCACGCAACGCATGGGCCAGCGTGCCGGTGGTGCCCGCTTTGCCGCTGGCAGTAAGGACATCGGTCAGTAAAATCGGGGTGTTTAGAGCAAACCACCCGCTATGCGGGTGGTTATGATTTCGGTTGTTCGGGCCAGTCGATAGCGGGCTCGGTGGTGCAATCTAAATCGGCGAGCCTGACACTGTAAACTTTCCACGCATTCAATAATACTATGTCCTGTTCTGATGCCATCGCTAAGCGTTTTTTGCGTTCAAGCTGCCGGATATGTTCTTCCGCTTCATGCAGCAAGGATTGCCGCTGGCTCTCTGCTTGTTGGACGATATGCTGACGCAGTGACACGGTATCGGTGACCCATTGCTGATCATTCCATTGATCAAACGCCGTGTCAGGCGCTTGCAGGGTATGCGCCGGTTTCAGGGCTCCGATATAAGCGACCGTCATTTCCTGCCGTGTTTCCGTATGGTAAAACTTAACATGCAGATGCCCGGTTGCGATGTCAACCGACCCTCACCCTAAAAACACCTTAAGTCATGCCACCGGTGTTGCTCCGTTCTGGCGTTTTGCGAGAGTGATTTTTTGAAACCAGCACGGTCAATAAACACCGGCGCGCGCAGTCGTGACCCCGCCGCGCCTGCCCACTAAATACAGTGCTTTTTATGCACCTGCACGGGCTAGCCGGAAGTGCGCCCGCACTGGCGCTTGTCGGGGCAGGTGATCCTTGTTTGATCTTGCGGATTGGTGCGGGGAATGGGCGATTTTATGCTTAGATCATCTGATGAAGAAAATCCTCACCGTGATTTTATGCGAAAAGAAAATACCCTTGGAAGAATTTGGACTGGGTTTACTGGTAATGAAATTGTTTATTCCCCAAATACTACTGTTCGTTCAGCAGATGGCTATAAATACCCACGCTACTGCTTAAATTTAGAGCTGATACACTACTCTTATTAACCTACAGTTCTGGCCCTAGCCCTAATGATGTAGCAACATTATTTTATCCTAATGTATGGAATCCTCTGAGTTATGAAATCAAGGCAACAGAGCCATACTACAAAGAAATAAGCGCTGCTGTTGAGAGTGTTCGCAATTATTGGGATTTACAAATTATTGGGATTTACAATAAGTTTCTCAATATAGATACGATCTTCTTCCCACACATCAAAGGTAGGAAAAATTACAAATTCGTGACATGTCACACCATCACAATTTTACCTCATGCCATCCTAACAAATGCACCGGTAAGAAAGCGTTCTAGAAACATCAATACTGGCGCTTAGCGGGGTGTGATTATGCGGATTGACGCACAAAATACGTTTTTCTGGTGCAATATAATGGCACGGTCCGCTCTGTTGGGAAACACTTAAAATATAGAGAGATTTTTATGGCTATGGGAATGGGTATGCATCTTCCTGAAAGAGTTTTAATTTTTGTTGGACAAGAAGCCAGATTTGGAAGAATGTGGAAACAAGGGCCAAATTGGAGTGACTCTGACCTGTATTTTTCACCAGATCCCCACTGTATCAATCCAGCAAATGCATGGCCTCATTTGCATCTCGGCTATACTTATCAAGATACATTACGTTATTTAGGGGGGAAAACGCGTAATCTACAACGTATTGAGATATTTAAAAATAATTATTGGAATATACAGGCAATTACACAATTTTCTCAGCCGATGCAACTGGCAATACTAAGTGTCCAGACATTTTGGACGCCTCCACCAGTAAGATAAAATCTTATGGCACAGTTAGTTAAGCATAATGTCAGCAGATTGCATTTTACGGAGGCTCTGCTGACCCAAGAGAGCCTCCATAATAAATTGTGACACTTGGATTCACATATTAAGCGCAACATCGTAATGAACGAAGTAAATGAGTGGGGATACCTTTAAATAACTCATTCGGTGTTTTGTAATCTCGTGTTTTACGAGGACGATTATTTAATCGGTTTGCCACAAGGTTAACCTCCCGCTCTGATACCTGATTAAAATCGGTTCCTTTTGGGAAGTAATCTCGGATTAATCCATTCGTGTTCTCATTTATCCCTCTTTCCCAGGGGGAATACGGGTGAGCAAAATAAATTTTTGTCTCTAAATTTTTACTGATCAGTTCGTGTTCGGCAAATTCGAGGCCGTTATCAAAGGTTATTGTTTTAATTTTATGTTTTATCAGTGATAAATGTCTTGTTGCCGCTTTTGCGACCCCTTTTGCTGTTTTATCTTCAAGTTTAATTATGATAGTAAATAACGATTTTCGTTCAACTAATGTCAATAATGCACTTTTATGATCTTTACCCACGATAGTATCTCCTTCCCAATCACCAATACGCTGCTTTTTATCAACAAGTTTGGGGCGCTTTATCAACAAGTTTGGGGCGCTTATCAATACTCACTCTGTTTTTAATCTGTCCTCTGCGCTCATAACTTCCATAGCGTTTACGGGTCGTGACATCAATTTATTGAATCATGTATAGTCTGTCTATTTGGAAAACATTCAAATGGCAAAGATTGATGTAACTTGCCCCTCTTGTTCCGCAGTGAAAGGGATCCATCGCAATGGGCGCTCGCGTTCTGGTCACCAACGTTATCTTTGCCAATCCTGCCGTCACTCCTGGCAACTGGAGTTCACTTATGCCGCTTGTCGTCTCGGTACCCAAAAGCAAATCGTTGATATGGCTATGAATGGAATGGGATGTCGGGCGACAGCACGAGTGATGGGGATTGGCCTGAATACCGTCCTTCGGCATTTAAAAAACTCAAACCCCAATCGGTAACAGAAGCGATTAAACCTGGCACCGAAGTGATTGTCTGCTGCGAAATGGATGAACAATGGTCTTACGTAAAGTCAAAGAAGCAGCCTCGTTGGCTCTTTTATGCCTACGACAGCAACTGTCTTAAACACTAATTTCACTGGGTCACCTGATGATAAGACTCATCCCACATCTGTCCCTTCCTGATCATCGCATTCAGGATCGTCAGAAGCTTGTGCATACAGGCAACCAATGCCACTTTTTTGGGTTTTCCCGCAGACACAAGACGGTTATAAAAAGTTTTGATTACTGGATTAAAACGGGTCGCTACAAGCGTGGCCATGTACAGTGCTGAACGGACACTGGCTCTGCCACCGAAGATGGTTCGTCGTCCACGCATTTTCCCCGAGTCCCGATTAATAGGCGCGACGCCTATGAGTGCGCTGATTTCCCGACGCGAGAGTTTGCCCAGTTCAGGTACTTCGGCCAGCAAGGAGGCAGTGGTTGCAGTGCCGATCCCTTTTACACTGCTGAGCATATCGGATAAAGCCCCAAAATGCGTTCTTATGTATTTATCCATATCCCGGTCAATACGATCCAGTTCATTTTCCAACGCCTCCATAATGGTTTTGATGCTTTTACGACTCTGAGGATGGGAGGGATGAAGTCGGTTACGCTCTGCCACAAGCATGGTAATCAGCTGACGTCTGCGAACCACCATGGCGGTGAGAACCTGCCGTTCTGTATCAGGCAGAGGACGAATAAAACGTTCCCGTTCCGGATGTCGGGTAATGACTTCAGCCATCTGTGCCAACATTCCTGCGTGGATACGGTCTGTTTTCGCCAGATAGCCCATGGCACGTGCAAAATCTCGGGTCTTCCTGGGGTTAAGGACGGCCACGTCAAAACCGTCTGCCTGAAGAGAACAGGCTACAGCAGCTTCCAGTCCACCCGTGGCTTCCATCAGTATCAGAGATATGTTGTGCTTCTTCAGCACAGTTAAGATGGAATCAAAACCATCAATGTCGTTACTGACCGTGAACGGCGGCATCACCGTTCCGGCAGAAACATTCAGAAAAGCTTTAGAAACATCAATACCAACACAAAGCGGATTTGGCTGACTCATATTACCCATCCTTACAATACGAAATGAACTCGGACAACTGTTCGGGTTTCAGATGAGTGGCTCAGTTCATACGCGATTTGCTGTCATGCGGACTTAAAATCCATGGTAAGACACGAGCATGTTTTTGGTCCAAGAACAAAAAAGACATTAATGCGCCTATTAGCTTTACTGGCTCCTTTCAACATTATTATTGATATGACAAATGGCTGGAAAAGTTACGAAAAAGCACTCGCAGGGAAACGCCATGTGGCCAGCAAGCGTTATACCCAACGCATAGAGAGGCATAACCTGAATCTTCGTCAACATTTGGCAAGACTGACTCGCAAAACATTGTCTTTTTCAAAATCCATAGAAATGCATAACAGAATTATAGGATATTATCTGAACATTCATCACTATCAATAAAATAGAGTCATGACCTTTGTATCGATATTATTTAGTTTATAGGAGGGTGAGCATTTAGTTTATCAGGCTCAGCTTTGAGGGGGAAATACCATAAGCAATTGAGAAAATACCCCCAACTACTGAGATATCGGCAGTTAAAAGGATGCTATTTTGATTCTACCTAATCGGTATAATTAAACATAATCAATAGATTATAATCTCTATTCTATTCATGGTTGAAAAAGCAACCATCTATTGCCCGTCCACCACACGACTGAGAAACTCCCCGTAACTTATTGATAAGAATTAACTATCGCGATTCGCGAGAATTGGAAAATCTTTTAAAATCATTATCTGGACTATGTACCCAACGCCTTGATTTTTATGATGACTCAGATTTGAGGCATCTATTTTTCCCCCATTTCTCCTTATCCACCAGCGATGATATTATGTATTTGTTAACTGGTACATTTGAGGCGGATAAAAAACCATGCACAGAGACATGCAAAAAATACTGTCGCATTGGGGCGGATGGGTAGTGCAAGGCAAGGTTAACATTGGCTGGAAGTCCGTTGCTGCGGGGTTTGAAAATGCAGGGACTTACACCAGCAGTAATAAACTATCGTGCAGTGACGAGGACGGCATGATCATTGATGGCTGTGTTGCCAAGCTGCGTAATGTCGGTATGTCTCAGGAATGTGACTTTATTGAAGACCACTATGTTAAAGGCATATCCAAGCGAGCAATTGGTCGCAAGTTCAAGATAAGTCAAAGCGAAGTCAGAAAGCGAATGCTGGTGGCCGAAAGTTTTACTTAGGGTGTCTGGGGGTTCTAGACGAACCTTTAGAAATTGACCTAATCTATGGCTTCCACGGTAACAGGGCGGATCCGTCCAGTTCAGCATTGAGAGTTTAATAATCGAAAGCCCTCTCATTGCCACTGCGTTGCATCTTAAAATTCATAAATAATCTTCCATTATTACTTTTTATTATAATAATAATTATTGAAATGATTACTATTAGGTAGTATTTATTGTTGTGGTTATTTTCTCTAACTGACAAAGACATAAATGTTTATGTATCTATCGCGTAAAAAATGAATTTATGATTTTATCAATAAGTTAAGTTAATTTGTCACTGTTATGGAAAATAATATTAGTAATAACAGAGGGCGAAGAAGATGAAAAAATACTTGGTTGGCGCGTTATGTGCATCGTATTTTCTACTTGTTCCTGTTCAGGCAACTGCTCTTGTTTGTAGTCCTCAGCAAACAGATGCAGAGTATTTTGCTTGTATAGGCAAGTGCGCATCAGATAATTGGTGGGCTCCAGCATGGATGTGTGCTTTACTCTGAAAATTATCGTGGACGGGGGCGACTTCTATGATACTCAAATCAACATGGAGGTCGCCTCATTAAGTATACACTCGGTATCTGACTGATCATTTTCTCGGGTTTGTCCTGAGATCCTGGATGAACCATTAGAAATAGACCTGATATATGGCTTCCACGGTAACAGGGCGAATCTGTCCAGTTCAGCATTAAACGCCCTGTAGTAGCCTATCCATTGCCTGACTACCTACGCGAACGGCACAGAGTTAACTGGCCTAATTTGCCCAGAAAGCTAAGGCAGAATTCCGCCTTTGATCAATCCGGTCAGTTCGTCAAACGTCATCAGTTCACAAGGTCAAATCTCAGGTATTACGGGCAATACGAAGCCTTTTTTCGGGTCTAGATCGCAGGGGATGCAACCCATTGATAAGTATCAAATACGGTGAAACGCAGAGTTTGGATAAATGCACGTTTTCAACTTTCCCCATTGGGGTAAATTAAGAATAATCAATTTGTTATTTGTAATTCCGTTGACTAATTGCCGACTTGCGGCAATGGCGATTACCTAGAATATCAAGGGGTTACGTTTGGTTCCCCAAAATGGGGGAATCAAAGTTTAAATATTGAGCTTTTAACCGTAGACCAAATTTGGTCTACAAATTAAATCAGCAAGTTAACAGTGGCACAAATGTGCTTTACGAAGACGATCAATCAGTTAACTGCACCTCTTTAAGAGGTTTAGTTATCGTCCTGCTTCCCCCAATGGGGGTTTCCAAAAATATCAAGGGATTAGGCGTAATTCCTTAATTCAGCAAGTTACCTCATCCTCTGCCATACTTTCCCAAAAGCATGTAATACATTTTTTTTGTGTAATATTGATAAGTTAACTCCGTTATTGCGTTCACTTTGCCCGGCTTACTCCATTTGAGGTTACCGAAATTATCAATAGGTTATCGCCAATATGTTATAGCTTGTTGATAATGTTTAATTGTTCCATTTCAGAACAATCGGAATTTGGACAAAAGCCACCAGCTATAGCACAATGATATTCGATGAGGCTATTCCGACGGGGAGAAAAGTAGTGCGCCTTTGGTAGTAAGTATTTTTGCAGTGTAGCCGACTTACTACTAAACATACTACCAAAACTACCGAGTTATAACGATACTAAACGAATACTAACGGGCAATAAAAAAGCCCTAACTCATTATGATTTAGGGCTTTTTCTTGGGTTTTCGGTGTATTCCGATGATTTCCGAATACAAAAATGGTGGAGCTGGCGGGAGTTGAACCCGCGTCCGAAATTCCTACATTTTCCTAGAGGGGTATATAAAACAATAAATTGTGTTACATTTCAAATCCTTGCCGTACAGTGGAGGGCAAGGCGGAACACTGGTTTCTGAACTGGATGGACACAATGTGGATCTTACTGGTTCTCTAAGGCTAATTGTGAAAGCGGGTTTTTTGTTATAGCGTCTTCTAAATGATCTGGGGCAAAGTGCGCATAAACCATTGTCATCTTGATATCAGTATGTCCCAGGATTCGTTGCAATACTAAGATGTTCCCGCCGTTCATCATAAAATGGCTGGCGAATGTGTGCCTTAGAACATGGGTACATTGGCCCTCTGGTAATTCAATTCCTGTGCGCTTTATTGCTCGCTCAAAGGACTTACGGCAAGGAGTAAATAACTGACCTCTTTTTTTAGGAATCAAATTATACAGTGCTTCTGAAATAGGGACGGTTCTATTACGTTTTCCTTTAGTTTTGGTAAATGTAATTCTATGAGGAGTAACTTGATGACCTTCTAATTCCTCGGCTTCGCTCCATCGCGCGCCAGTGGCTAAACATATTTTAGTGATTAAAAGTAGGTCTTTGCTATTAGATTCCTTACAAGCATCTAATACATTAATAATTTCATCAGGGTATAAAAAAGCTAATTCGTTTTCTTGAATCTTAAAAGTTGGTAAACCTGACAATGGATTAGAGTAGTTAACATGCCCTAGTTTTTTGAGTGTCCCGAAAACAGACGATAAGTTACGTTGCTCAAGGTTTACCGTGATAGGCTTTACCGCCATGATTCTGCCTTTAGCATCAGGCAATAATCCCGCCAACCTTTGTTCTCTGTACTTACTAAAGTCAGCAGCAGTAAGCTGATTCGCAATAGGATCACCTAATCCACTACAGATGGCTGTCAGCTTAGATAACATTCTGGCAGGGTCTGCTAATGTTCGGCCATAAAGTGAATGCCAGAGTGTGATTAACTCGGATAGCTTTCTGTTATCTTCTTTCTCTGCTATCCAAGGTTTATTTTCCATTTCGTCCAATATGTAGCGTTCGTAGGCAATAGCTTCACCTTTAGTGGCGAATTTCTTACGAATACGCTTACCTTTAACCCCGTTGGGGCGTAGGTCACAGAGCCATTCACCAGAATCAATTTTTCTAATAGTCATTTATAGAACCGTATAAATGGAAACAACTTTTCCCAATACGTTGATCTCACTGATATCACAATCAATGGGGTATTTGCCGCCGTCCATACGAATTTTATTACCGGGAAGTAATATTAAATCCTTAAATGAATATCTGTCTGAAAACTCAACTAACCATTTTCCGTCATCAGCATCTTTATTGCTCTTATCGACAAAGTAGATGTTCTTATCATCTCTAATTGCATCAAGTTCATTATAGTTCTTGGGAAGGATGACTTTGTCAAAAATGAGGGAGCTAGAAAGGACTAGTTTTTCATCAGCTAATTTGAATGTCTTTAGCTTAACTGTATCAGTCTGAATTGTGCTGTGAACACTTCCTGTCCCAAAAGAGAGCCATTCAATAGAGGCGCCTGTTTCTAAAGCACAGCGCAATACAAGATCGTAGGGAAAATTATCTCTCGTCATCCTGTTTCCTAGTGACCCACTACTGATCGACAAATAAGTGGCCAGTTGATTATATGAAGTAAATTCATATGCCTTACATATCCTATCTATAGCTTCTCTGGCGTTTGTATACGATTTCATTTTCTTCATTTAAGTGAATAATTTAGTTGACACACTTATTTGTAGTGAATAGTATAAACATCAACTTCACTACATATAAGTACACTTAAGAACAGTGACGAACAATGTAGAGCAAGGTTAAACAATCTAGAGCACTGATCACGAAAGGAGAATTTTGCACTATGCAAACAACTAATACAACAACAGTCCCTTCTCGCTGGGTTACATACAAACAGTTTAGTGAATTATCAGGAGTTTGCCACAGAACAGCTAAGTATTATGTGTCTGTAGGCAAGCTGAAGATCAAGCCAAAGAAGAAGCCCGGCGAGCGAGTTTTTATCGACTGGTGGGCGTGGAATAATGATTAAGGTGTTCTTCAATAGTTTATATTTGGTTTTTCATTCACACTATGTGAATTTAAAGGTAAGTAACAATGTTTGGTTGATGGATTTCCAAACAATCTATCTTTGGTTATACGCATCGTTAGTCTGGGGTCAGCATGAACGCATTAAAGCAGCAGCAACACCAATACAAACTAACCAGTGAGTCGTTTCATGCAAAGAAAAGTGACGGATTTATTTTCCCTGTAGTTTTGTGTTCCGTTGCTTATTTTATTTTGTTTCTAATGCGGTGAGGTTTAAATGAACAAGGAATACCAAATGGAATCAACAGAACAGCGGGCTTTCCCGATGCCATTTGAAATACGGGCTAATGGTTTAAATAAACTTGCTCAACTGAGAGCGGAGCATTTTAAATCTGCCAATGAGCAGTTGGTTGCCTTTATGGATGATATGCGTGATAAACGTAATGAGCACTATGCTGATAATATTCGCGTACTGGCGGCGATTCTCTTTCTTGCCCGTATTCCTAAAGAACGGCACGGCTTGGAATTAAATCAATTTTCCCATGAGGAAAGAATTAATTTAACTAAGGCTATGAATTTAATTAAAGCAGCGAGCGCAATATTGCCGAAAGATTTATCACTGCCTAATTAAATAATAATAAATACTGATTTTATTTTAATGGCGTCAACACGTCAGGGAATTCTTTTATCTAAAAATAGGGAATAAATAAATGGAAAATATAAGTATTGAACAATTAATAAAAAAAGTGCGGGAGGATGAACGCAAGCATTATGCCGAAAAGTTTTCCTACCGTTTGGAAAGTTTATCCATTCATGTTTTAAAAAACAAAATGGATCACTCGGCCAGTGCTGCTCTTTTGAAAAGTGAGTCTGAAAACATCGACCGTCAAGCACAGGAGTGGAACTATGTTTGATGTTATAGACCGCGCTTGCCAACACGCAGAAGAAACACTGGAACGCAGAATTTCAGAACATGTCAATCGCCCTGTGGGTGTTTCAGCGTTTGAATGTGAAGAGTGCGGCGAAGTTATCCCAGAAATTCGACGTATTCAGGCTATCGGTTGTTCTCGTTGTGTGGATTGCCAGAGCTATTTTGAATTGCAACAGAAGCATTGCCGGAGTGTGTAAGATGGGAAAAATTCATTGTGTTAAAATTGATAAAGTAGGATTTGATGTCATTAAAGATAATAAAAATCACCGTATTGGTGTTGACATTGGTTGTGACAAAATCTTTGATTTAAAAGATTTAGAAAGAATAAGCCAATTTTTTATTATTAAAAGTGTTGGTATTGAAAATATTTTTAGTAATCGAGCATTCCCGACTGGCGCTCGTAACGGTGATTTTATTTGGCTTTTTCTGGTTGGAGAAAATGAACGGGTTGATAACACTTCTTCACGAATCCTTATCAGAATTAATGGGTTTTATCATTTTCAGAGGAAACTGGATTCCCTCTGTGAAGTTAAATTTTCATTTTATGAATATTCATTGGAATATTTATTGCTAACACCTAAATATTTTTTTAATGAAAAAACTGATGAAAATTCACAGCACGCCTGTAGTCCAGTGTCTACTGGGGTTTGTGGGTGAAACCCGGATCTATAACCAACGGCGTACAACCCCAACCGCGCCGTCAATTCAGTAAATTCCAGCCAGAGATGCCCCACAACGCAGCTCTGGCTGCGTGCGTTTCTCTGCCGTGGAATAAACCTATCCAGCCGATAGCAAGGCCGTTCCCAACTTATGCCGAGCAATACCAGAAGGAAGAAGAGAGCCGTACGATTGCAAAAGCGATCAAGGCACGTGCTCGTGTTCAGCAATTACTACGCAAGCAGCCTTCCATTGTCCGCCTTGATGTTCAGTACAAAGCTGATGTTTTAGAAAAGGAGCAGGGGACACAACGTGCCGAGGCTTTTTTGTCTAAAACATTCGTTGACCGTATCTTACCCCGCGTTAATTTGGTGACTGAACGTTACCAGATTCAAGAAGTCGAGGCCGATAACGCGCTTTATATGGCCCGGTTTAACCGCATTCCTGATCTATCACGGGAAGATATCGAATTACTGGCGAATGACATTGCTCAATTTGTTCTTCAGAAGCTGCAAACAGTTGCGGATGACAGGCCAGAAGAAAGTGATCTGAAACGGGCGCATGTTTTATATATACGTGCTGCATCTATCACTCAAGCTTACCGTCAGGCTGCGCCTTACTGGGATAAGCTGACTGGCCGCTTTTTTGCTGAAACGGAAGCTATCGGTGCCATTTCTCGCATGACCTCAGATAAATGGTGGCTGGGTCGGTTGCGCCGTCTGGCGGCAGAATGGCGCGAACATTTGCAGATTTCAATTAACCGCGTCAGCAAACAAGCCAGTCTCTACGCCAGCAAAATGACTATTTCCGAATGGAAAGAGCAGAAGCATCGCACGAAAGAATTTATCAAGTCGATGGAGCTGGAAGATGAAGAGGGCAACCGCGTCAGCTTGATCGATAAATACTATGGCAGTGTGGCTAACCCCGCGATCCGCCGTACTGAAATGATGGTACGCATTCGGGGTTTTGAAAATATCTGCAATGAATTGGGCTATGTGGCTGAATTCTACACGCTGACCGCCCTGTCTAAATATCATGCCACAACCCGGCACGGACACCGTAACCGCAAATGGTGCGGCAGCAGTCCGGCCGATACGCAGAAATATTTAAGTGGCGTCTGGGCAAAAGTCAGAGCCAAATTACACCGTGACAACCTGCGCATCTTTGGCATTCGTGTTGCTGAACCGCATCATGATGGCACTCCCCACTGGCATATGCTGTTTTTTATGCGTCCTGAACAAGCCGGGCAGGTACGCGAAATCTTACGCCATTATGCCTTTCAAGAAGACAGGGCTGAATTACGGACTGAAAAAGCCCGTAAGGCCAGATTCCATGCTGAGGTGATTGACCCGCAAAAAGGATCAGCGACCGGGTATGTTGCGAAGTACATTTCTAAAAATATTGATGGCTATGCCATGGACGACGAACTGGATGATGAAAGTGGCCGACCTGTTAAAGATGCGGCCATTGCTGCAAGTAGCTGGGCTGCACGTTGGCGTATCCGTCAGTTTCAATTTGTGGGCGGTGCCCCGGTGACGGTTTACCGTGAATTGCGTCGCATGGCGGATCACGAGACGGCGATGGGTTTAAGTGTTGAGTTTGCCGAAGTGCATGATGCGGCTGATAACGGCGACTGGGCAAATTATATCAATGCGCAGGGTGGCCCCTTTGTTCGCCGTGAGGATTTGGTCGCGCGTCTGTGGTATGAAACCAGTCAGGAAACCAACGCCCACGGGGAAGACGTGATCCGTATCAAAGGGGTTTTCTCGCCTTTGGTGGGCATGGATACCCCCATCTTAACGCGTCTGAAGACTTGGCAGATTGTGCCGAAGTTGGCCGAAGCGTCAGCGGAGGCGGGTTTTAGCGGTGCGTCCGCGCCGCCTAGGAGTTCTGTCAATAACTGTACGGGGGGTTCTGGTACGGTCAACAGCAATAATCAGTTAATAGAAAAAATTATCGATTATGCGGATTCAGTTGGTATGAACTTTAGCCGATTTATGGCGAAGTCATTAATCATGGGTGGAAAAATTAGTATAGATGAACAGCCATTTAAGTTATGGATGAATGGCAGTTTTATTCCGGTGGAGTCGGAACGGCAACAAGAGGCGCGCCGTGATAGGTTGCGGGCGCGGATTAATAATCTGGGGCAGATGAGGCAGGAACAATGAAAGTTTTTGTGTTAAGTCGGAGAACTTATGGTACCAAGCATCACAGAGAGAGTACGGAGATAATCGGTGTGTTTTTATCTCATTCGGAGGTTATGTCCGCAGTTGATAATCATTGGATGACAATTGATGTTGCTGAATTCGATATTGATATCGATATCAAAGCACAACAGGTTAAAGGGATTAAATATGCCCGTGATCTGCTGATTGCGTCCCATATCAGAGGGTTCATTGATAAACCAGAATCTGAGGTGCGGGATATCGCAACCATGCTGGATGGCGCAGCCGAACAACTGAAACAAGAAGCGTCTGACCGTTGGGTGTTTGATGATTTTGGCGATCAGTGGCTGAGAGGATAAATAAAATGGATAACATCACATTACAGTTAGATACCGATATCGTTTACAACATTAACCGTAAATTTG
Organism: Xenorhabdus sp. XBWT; assembly: GCF_059072735.1. NCBI lineage: Bacteria > Pseudomonadati > Pseudomonadota > Gammaproteobacteria > Enterobacterales > Morganellaceae > Xenorhabdus > Xenorhabdus sp. XBWT. Next base: position 3,098,333 of record NZ_CM180990.1, on the reverse strand, counting down.
TGCTGGATTTATTTGTCTGGCAGAAACGCTGGAAAGCCAATCAACATCACCGCAATCGCTTTTTGCATAAATGCAGGCAGGCGGGTGCTGATTATTATTTCGTGCTGGAAGCATTAAGCGATGCCTGCCTGACGGGGCGAAATAAGTTTTTTATGTCCAATAAGGAGTTATTGCCGAACTTTGTTCACTACGTTGCACAGTATTTCCCGAAACAGCAAGCAACGTTAACCGAAAATGCTGAAGAAATCCGGTTATTGACGCTCAGTAATGGTGCTGAAATCCGCTTTGTGCATGAAAACAGCCATGTTGCAGCCCTTTGTGGCGATGTTTATGTGTCAGAGTGGGCTTGGTCGGATAACCCTATTCAGTTGGTGCAATTAGCTTTGAGTCTAAAGCGATAACGCTTGAACAGTTCTTCAATCAGCTTTGCCTGATGCTTCCAGTTCATGCCCTGCCAGTAGAACGTCGCCAGTACCCGAAAGGCTTCGTTTGCCATCATCGGTGGGGCGACAATCACAAAAGTGGACGTATCACCGGAGCGGGCAGGGTCGAAGCCGCCCCAGACTTCACGTTCACCAAACGGGCGTGAAACGTTGGGGTTGTGATCTTCCCACAGGTTGATATCGACACCGCATTTATCAACTTGACTGTAGGTAAAGACAGAGGCGCCGCTGTCAACAAACACGCACATAAACAGCATGTTAAATGAGTCCGGGTTATACTTGTTGCGCAGTCGGTCGATGCTGGCGAGGTTAAAGCCGCCCTTAATAGCATCTTCCAAGGTAATGACATAGCGCCACTGACCATCGGGACAATCGCGCCCGCCGTCCCGCAGTTCATCAAAGGCAGGGAAAGCCACGTTCTTACGCTTGGGATCATTGCCGCGCCATTCGTCACCTGTCCAAAGAGAGTAGGCGGGATGGGTTTTCGCGCTGGGCGTTGAAAAATAAGTCGTGCGCCAATGATCATGGGTGGCCATTGCCGAAGCCACTTCGTTGAACCGCTTAAAATTCGGTATCCAGAAGTATTCATCGCAATATAAGTGCCCGCTGTAAGATTGGGCGGTGTTCTTGTTGGTCGAAAGAAAGCGTAGTTCTGCGCCATTGCTCAGGCGAATGTGTTCACCGGATAAGGTGATCCCGAAAAGTTGTTCAGCAAAGTTAACGATATAGGAGCGAAAAACTTGCGCCTGTGGTTTGGAAGCCGACAAGAACACTTGGGGCTTCCCTGTTAAGACTGCATCTTCAAAGGCTTCAAACGCAAAGTACCAAGTTGCCCCGATTTGGCGCGATTTTAAGATATTGCGTACTTGCTTATGCTTGTTGTCACGCAAATGTTTCTGATATCCAAACAAATTACTATCAATAAAGGTCTGGAAATCTTCCGCTGTCAGTGTCGAAATATCATTTTTGCGATAGCGTTTCTTTTTCTTCGGCTCACCGTCACCCGATGGCGCATAATCACTATCGTTACTTGCTTGCGCCCTCACTTTAATTTCGGTCAGTTTTTCTGTGTGCTTATTTTCCTGAATGGTCAGTTTCACATGATGGGCAATCAGGCGGTCGAGTTCGTCCAGTTCCAGCGCAGTTTTATGATTGCGTTCACTGAGCAGAGCCGCACGGCGATTAATCGCTTCATGCACACTTTCATGACTGAGCATATCCGCCCAATTCCATTTTTCTGCCCAGTAGTAAACGATCCGCCGATTGGGCAGATTTAACTCTTCGGCAATTTCAGCCGGAGTCGAGCGGCGCAGGTAAAGCGACTTTGCCACTTTGATTAATTCGTCCGAGTATTTAGCCATATCCTTAAGCATCCTTGTCCTTTCATGCCCTCATTATGCAGGGCTAATTTTCTCCTTACGTCCGGCCAACTTCGGTTGAATTCGGTTATGTGTCATATCCGAATTCAACCGCATTGAACCCCTCGCCGCCGCCGATTGAATCCGCAATACTGTATTGGAAGCAAACGAAAGGAATGCGATATGTCTCAGTTAATGACGAACTGGATATGTATTGCCATGGAAGGCGACACCGTCGATGGCCGGGTGATGGAGCCGCAATGGATTCTGGATGCGGCAGAACTTTATGACCCTCAATTGTATACCGCCCTGATTTGGCCGGAGCATGAACGCTGGACAGGAACGATGGGCGAAGTGCTCGCGGTTAAGGCCGAACGCGGGGAGGACGGGGCTTTGCGTCTTTATGCGCAATTGCGACCCAATCACCGTTTGTTGGACGCCAACCGGGACGGCCAACTGTTGTTTACCTCGGTAGAATTTACGATAGACGGTAACTGGCGCGGGACAGGCAAATCATATCTGGAAGGGCTGGCTGTCACCAGTTCGCCAGCCAGTGTAGGCACGACACGCTTACAGTTTAGTAAAAAGAAAAAATCTCATCGGTCAGGCACGTATAAGCCGCTGGTGATTGACGAAGTCAGGGAATTTAAACAAAAGGGAACAAAAATGGCTAAAAGCACTAAAAAGACATGGCGTAGTCGCTTCGGTATTGAAGAGCCGGAAGAAACCTCAGCCGAAACCACGGGTGACGATGTGTTGCAGGCTATCGCTGAAGCATTGGCAGAAATGGATAAGCGAATGGCTGCCGTCGAAAGCAAGCTGAAATCCACTGAGCAGGAAGTGGAAGAAGTACAGGGCGATATCGAAGCCGTCAAAGAGGTGGTTGATACCGAAGAGTTTGCCCGCTTGCGTGACAGTCTGCCGGATATTCTGAAAAAGTTTGGCAAACTGGATGGGATTGCGACCCACTTGCCGTCTAAAAATCCAAAAGGCAACAAGAACAAGAGTTTTAATTATCTGTGATCCCCTAATGGGAAAAGGCAAAGGGAAGAGCTATGCAATTAAATCAACGGGCACACGCATTTTTGCAGAATTACTCTGTGGGATTGGCAAAAGCCTATGGGGTTACGGATACCTCACGTTACTTCGCGCTGAGTGACCCGAAAGAAACCGCCTTGCGCGCCGCCCTGCTGGAATCCGTCGAATTCCTCAACATGATCACTTGTGCGGATGTGGATCATCTGTCCGGTCAGGTGGTGTCTGTGGGCAATCCGGGACTCTTTACGGGACGCAAGAAAGATGGCCGCTTTATGCGTGCGACGGGCATTGATGGCAATGAATATAAATTGGTGGAAACCGATTCCGGCGCAGCGCTGAAATGGGACTTGCTGTCCATCTGGGCGAACTCCGGCAGTGAAGAAGAATTCTTCCTGCGTATGCAGGCCTTTACCAATGAGTCATTTGCACTGGATATGCTGCGCGTGGGCTTTAACGGCCAGCGTATCGCCGAGACAACCAACCCGGACGAGAACCCGAATGGGGAAGATGTCAACAAAGGCTGGCATCAGATTGCCAAAGATTGGGAAAAAGGCAAACAGGTCATTACCACACCAATCACACTGGATGAACATGGCGACCATAAGTCACTGGATTCGATGGCTTCTGACCTGATTAACACCTGTATTCCGCCGCAATTTATTCATGATCCGCGTTTGGTGGTCTTGGTCGGGGCGGATTTGGTGGCGGCCGAGCAATACCGACTTTACCAGTCAGCCGACAGGCCAACGGAAAAAATTGCCGCGCAGATGTTGGGCAGCTCTATTGCTGGCCGTCCGGCGATGGTGCCGCCGTTTATGCCGGGCAAACGTATGGTCGTTACCATGTTGCCTAACCTGCAAATTCTGACGCAGCGCAATACCCGTCAGCGCAAGGCGGAATTTGTGGACGACCGCAAGCAGTTCGAAAACAAGTACCTGCGTAATGAGGGCTATGCGCTTGAAACGCCGGAGTTGTACGCGGCCTATGATGAGAGCGCCGTGACGATTGGCAAAGTGGCCGAACCTGCTGAAAAAACGGGTACAGACTAATGCTGTCACCTGCTCAACGACACCGGGCAGCGGTTGAACTTCGCCAGAAACTGACACGGCAACAAGCCGTCGCCATTGCCGATGGCGCGAGTATGCACCTGCAAGCCCGTGCCCTTGAGCAGGACGTGAAGCGGTTGCGTCAGTTGGCGTTGACCGCAGAACGGGTCGAGATGAAAAAGCGGGAATTGCTGCCCAATTATCAGCCTACAGCAGAGCGCTATTTAACTGAGGGCGAGGTGTACCGCAACCCGATTTTTGCCCATTGCATCATCTGGTTATTTGATATCGGGGATTTTGATAAGGGACTGGACTGGGCGGATATCGCCATTGAGCAAGGACAGCTCACCCCGGACTATTTTAAAAGTGGCTTTCCGGCGTTTGTGGCCGACACAGTTTTACTCTGGTCACAGGCGGAAGCCGAAGCGGGAAACCCTGTGGAACCCTATTTTTCAAGGACATTTCAGAATGTCACTGAAAAATGGAAGGTACACGAGAAGATTAAGGCCAAGTACTACAAATTTGCCGCCCTGAACCTGCTGAAAGGGGATAACCCCGACATTAAGGCCAGTTCGGTGGATAGGCTGGATGTGCTGGAGCAGGCCGATAGTTGGCTGGCGAAAGCCCATCATTGCAACCCGAAATCCGGGGTAAAAACTTATCGGCAACGGATTGCCGCCCGCGTACGGGCACTGGCAACCGAAACGCAACGACTACCGCAAGCCGGAGTGGGCGCGGTGGAGGCATAACAGCAATGTTAATGGCCGTGGAAACCGGACAGCCCGCTTTTTATTCAGGGAGAGAGGCACGATGTTTAATGGCAACACCGTCGATTATCGGGATGCACCGCTGACCAATGACGGCTTTTGGCCGGACTTGAACCTGAAAGAGTTTCAGGTCAATCGCAAACTGCCCGCTGATTTGGACAATGACATGCTCGCCAATGCGTTGCTGGCAACGGTGGCTGAGATCAATCTGGACTTGCAGCGCCTGAAATCGCGCTTGCAGGCCAAAGGCTACCCATGTGCGGCTGATGTGCTGGGCATTTCCATCAATGGCAATAACGCACTGGTCAGCCAGTATAAAAAAGCGGTCTATGCGCGGGCAAAGGCCGATTTACTGGGGGAGTACACGACACTGGTCAGCCGTGCCCCCAATCCGGGACAGGAAAGCCCGGAAGTGCGCAACCGACTGCTGGCCGAAGCCGCCTTCGTGCTGCGCAACATGAAAGGGCACGGACGCACAACGGTACGCCTGATATGAGCAAGTTACAGAAGCTAACCGCATTTTTACGGGAAAATCTGCCGGAACGCCTTTGCGAGACGGAATTTACCAGTGAAATGGATGAAATTCGCTTTATTCCGGCACAACGGGATTTAGGTCTGGGGCAATACCAGATGTTTGTCCAGCAATATGAGGTGGTGATTGCGTGGGGGCGTTTTCCTTATCGGGAGTGTGATCCGCGAAATATCCCCCTGCTGATAGATATCTGGCTGACTGAGCAAGGTGAAAGTTTGGGTGATGCCAATGTCGAACAGGAACGGCCATCATTAACGGTTGAAGTGGATGGCGACACGGCGGTTGTGGTGGTGTCGCTGTCACTGGCCGAGCCAGTGGTGATTAGGGAAGACCCGAAAGGCATGCTCCCCCTTGATGGCAAGCGCTGGTCACTGGCCGAACCCGAAGTGTGGTTCGCTGAACAAGGCGCGGTGCATAGCGTGGATGAAACTGGGGCAAGGATTGGGAAGCAGCTAACATGATACAGGGACAGATTAACCGGAAACAGCTTAAACAGTTAAAAGAAGCACTGGCACAACTTGATTTAACGCCAAACCGGAAACGAACCTTCATGATAAGGCTGGCGCAACAAACCATTGCCGCCTCAAAACGTTATACCGAACGGCAACAAACCCCGGAAGGACAGGCTTGGCCTGCCCGAAAGGGAAAGCGTAAGGCGAAGATGTTAACCAAGTTGCCGAAGTTATTGCTTATCAAACCGATGCCGGAAATTCAGGGGGTGCGCCTTTATCTCAAAGGCGGGGGCTATCACAGTGGCACAAAGCCGATTAAGGCCGGAGCGGTGGGGTACACCCAACAAAATGGATACCGCTTCACTATCAGGAGGTCGGACTTTAAAGCGCCCCGTGATCCTGACAAAAAAGCGACGAAAACGCAGGCGAAAAAACTCCTTTCCTTGGGTTACAAAGTCAGAAAAGGCAAAAAGAAAGGCTGGAAAGCACCCGCACAAAAAAATATCACAGGCGTAATGAGTTTTTGGCAAGCCGGGCTGCTCATCCGTTCTTTAAGTGGGGAAATGCAAAAAAGTACATGGACTGTGGATCTTCCCGCCCGTGAATTTTTGGGTATTAACCAAGCCGATTTTACTCAGGCATTAGAGCGAGTATTACAAGGGATTAACTACGGTGGACAACGATAATCTACCGATGAGAAAAAGGAACGAAACAATGTGGCCACATGTTCAGGTTAATCAGGTTACCGTTGCCCGTTTTTTCTCAGGTCACGCGTATGGCAAAAACAGCCGAAAGTCTGGCCATCACCAAAATGCAATTGCCGGGCAAACAAGGCGGCGGGTTACCGCTGCCTCAGCCGCTGTCAACATCGACCAGCCGCTTGGCCGTCAATGCACAACTAATAGAGCAGGCCAAGGCACAGGCCAGCGTGAGCAGCAGCTTGGCAGGATTGAAATCACAGTTAAGCGGATTTGCCACGGCAAGACAAAACGCCTTGCAGCAAGTCAGCGATACCCTGAACGGGATCAAGGATAAGTCGGCCAGCGTCTGGACGTTCTCCGGGAAAGGGAACGGCGTATTGTTGGCCGAAAAGATACGCAAGGGCATCCCGGAGCAGGATGCTGTTTATACCTTAGCCACGCTATTTGTCGCGGATGACATTAGCCCATTAGAAAGGATGCTATCGCATGAGCCAGATTATCACCCTCGCCCTTGATGGCGAGGCCATCCCGTTAAAAAGCCTGACCGTCACGCCCTCCGTGATGTTTCAGGATCAAGACCAAAGCGGCCAGTCTTCCAGTACGGCAGTCGCCGAACAGGGCATCAAGCCGAAAGAGCTGCGTATCACGGGCATTATTCCCTTTACCGAACAGAAAACCCTGTCGCGCCTGTTTGCACTGGCGGAAGCCAAAGACAATGGCAACCTGAAACGCTACCGGGTGGCTAATCTGACCGCGCAGGCCATTAATTTTCGTATCGGCACCTTTACGGGTACGATTGATGCCAGCAAGGTGGACGGTAAGCAGGCATGGCAGGTCACTTTTACCTTAAGGGAACATTTATCGGTGGCGGAAAAACGCGAGGCGCGTGCCACCGGGACGACGGAGACCAAAAAACAGACAGCGCCGGGCAAGGGGAGCCGTGACGCCAAAGAAGAGCCGGAACAGTTAAGCTGGTTTGAACAAACGGTTTTGAAACCGATTAACGACAGTATCGGAGGCGCCGCCGAATGAAACCGATCCAACGACTCAGCTTATCCGGTGATGTAGTGCATCTGGTTGATGCAAACCTGATGCTGGAGCTGTCAGCCTGTGGCCGGGGCTTTATCACCGCCGAGACAACTACCGATTACACCGGGAAACTGGTGCGGCTGGATGTGGGCTATACCGATTTGGTGTTGCGCTGGTTTACGGGCTATGTGGAACGCGCGCAGCCTGCCCAGAACGGCTATCAGCGGTTATTTGTGCGTGAGCTGGTCGGGGTGTTTGATAAAGCGTGGCCGTGCTCGTTTCAGCATCCGACCTTGCGCCAGATTACGGACTGGTTGCAGGCGCATAGCGGGCTGACCTTTATCTTGCCGGATGCGCCTTACACCGATAAACCGATCCCGCATTACACGCATAATGGCACGGGCTATCAGCTATTGGCGAGTCTGGGACAGGTGTTTGCCATTAAAGATTATATCTGGCATCAGTGGCCGGATGGTTCGGTGTATGTCGGCAGTTGGGCGCATTCCCTGTTTGCCGGAAAGCCCGTCGCTATCCCGAATGAATTTAGTCAGCAGCAGTCTGCTGGCAATATGATGACGATCCCGATGATCCAATCCCTGCGCCCCGGCGTGGTGGTCAATCAGCAGCGGCTGACCAGGGTCAATCTGAACAATGAAAATATGGTCATTACCTGGGACGCCCTCAACAAACTGACCGGCCAGCCGGGCAGCAAGACACCAATGCAGCGCCAGATTGATGCCGCTTACCCCGAATTATCGGCCGGGCTGCATTTGCCCAAGTTTGCCCGTATTGAAGCTCACACCGAAAACACGGCCAGCGGCGATATCTCTGATCCATTCCGGCCGCGTTATGCGGTGGATGTGCAATTGCTGGATGATAACGGCAAAGATGCCGCCGCGCCGGTTTACCGCGCTGTACCGCTGCCTTTGCCGATGGCGGGGGGTGAGTCGGGTATGTTCCAGTACCCGCCTGTCGGGACGATAGTTGAAATCGCGTTCGAGGGCGGGCGACCGGACAAACCGTTTATTCGTCAGACGTTGAGTCAGGGCAATACCCTGCCGAATATTAAGCCGGGTGAACAATTACAGCAGCAGCGGGCGGAAGTCTCGCAGCGGGTGACGCAGGAGGGTAGTTGGGTACGCCAGACTGACCAGAGCATTCAGGAATCGTCTATGCACCGCGAAATCAGGGCAGACACCGAAACCCGCACGGTGGTTGCGCGGGACACCACGGTACAGGCCACGGATAACATCACGGTACTGGGCACGGCTACGCTACTGGCGGGCGCTATTCAGCAGGTGGCAGACGGCGATTATAGTCTGGCAACTTCATCGAATTTCGTCGCCAGTGTGGGGAAAGAGGCGACTATTGACGTCGGCCAGAAACTGATTGAAAAAATTGGGCAGCTTAAGCAGAGCATTGCCGGCGTTAAGCAGGAGATCGTCGCCCCAGTGGTGTGGGTCGGCAGCCAGCAGCTCAATGTCATGACCCTGATGTTAGACACGCTGGACGTGGTGAAGGAACTGGCGGAACTGACCGCCGCGCATACGCATCACAATACCAGTCCCCCGGAGAACGCCAGCGCGATACGCAATACGGCGTATAAATCGGATGGGCTGAAACGGAAGTATTCGCCTGTGATTGGGTGAATATCGTTTATTTGTGTGAGATCCTCTACGCCATACCATAGGTTGATATTTTATGCTATAGGTATTAGACTGATGATGTTAGTTGAAGAGTAACGCGCTCTGACCGAGGCTACCAACCTTGGTTAGCACAAAACAGATATCCCTTCTTAAGGGAAATACAAAAAAGCCAACCTCACCCGTTGGTTTTTTTGTATTTACTGAGTCATTATTTTAATTGATTGAATCATCTGAAAATCATCCTATAATCTACGGCTGTTAGTTGAATAAGCGTAATGACCTTAACCTTAAAAGAGTAAGGAAATGGAATTCGGTGTCTTGTAAGTTTTACAGGACTTCTCAAAGCCCTGACTGAATACAGGTGGTGCTGGTTCAGTGCCTCGGTCAGAGCGCGTTACTCTTCAACTAACACTGATGAGAACCAACCGGACAGGCAGTGTAAAGGCGAAGGTTGGGGAAGTCGCGCTCCTTAAATAGGAGTCAGCGGATGAAAGCATTCAAAGCCTTTATTGACATTGCTATCATCGTTCTCAAGGCGTTAGTTGCGCTTTTAGAATTGATCCGTGCATTTCTGTAAGAGATAACGGAAACGTAGATAAGGCCACCGGGTTAACTACTCGGTGGCCTTTAACATTTATGATGTTTGCCAAATTTCTTTATTCTTTTTCAATTTTTTATTTCCCACCAAACGTAACCAGACGCACGCAGCGCCATTATTAATCGAACTGAAGTGGCACACTAATTTTGGTCACTGTAATAGAGGTGATACTCTCACGTCGCACAATCCCCACAAAATAAACGTAAACCTGACGTAAAACGCACTACACCGCACCCGCCTGCACGTTTTGGATCAAAAAATTATTTCAGTTTTAAAATCCTACAAGATGAACCGCCAGACCGCGCCAGCACTGGCGGTGTGGGAAGAATCGCAAAATGAAACGTGTGAAAAGATTTTCAGGGGATTTCAGTTTTTGGATCTAGAACGGATCGCGGGGAAAATATCAGTGCATTGATATTAAAGGAAAAATTATATTTTACGTGGGTGAATGGATCAAAAGGCAAAGCCGCGCTAACTTATGAAGTTGAGCCAGAGCGCGGCTTTACTGGGTATGCAGAACTGAAATTATTTTCTCTTTTGAAAGATGATGATGAAGAAAGAGAAAGTGTTAAAGTGCGCTTAATTCATTAATCAGCGCAGGATTGCGTTCAAGCATTTTAAGTAATTTAAGTGATGAACCAGAAGGAATACGGCGGTGTTGCTCCCAGCTTTGAATGAGAGAAGCAGAAACACCAACAGCTTCAGCAAATTCACTTTGCTTTAACCCAAAGGTTTCGCGTAGGTTTTTTACATCAGGCAGACGATGGCGATGAATATTTTCAGCAGGAACAGAAAGTTCCCCTTTTTCAATCGCTACCATCTGATTCATGCTTTCAACCAGATCATCAAAAAGTTTTTTGTCCATAGTGTCTCCGTTGTATGAACATTGCCGCGTATCTACGCGGCGTTGATTATTGCAATTTACTACTGATGGCTTTAAGTACTTCTTTTTCTTTTGGAGTTAAATCATCTTTTTTATTTTTAGGGTAAATCAAAAGGAGATAGAGTTTTCCAGTTTTAGTGATGGTGTAGTAGATGATTCTGACACCGCCACGTTTCCCCATTCCTTCTCGCTGCCAGCGAATCTTTTTACACCCTCCAGTAGCACTAATGGTACTGCCTTGTTCATGATTCTTTAGTAAATGCTCCTGTAGTTGTCTAAATTCATCATCAGTTAACAATTCTGCCCGTTCTCTACTAAACACGGGGGTTTCGATAAAAAGTAGGTATTCCATAAAACACATCCTTGTCCGTCTATGGAAAATATTATATTCGTACCATGTACGAATGTCAAAGTAAAATAGTACATGGTACGAAAATTTAATAAGCAAAGAAAAATGTAGTTGACCTTCTGAAGACAATTCATTATCGTTTTTACATGAGGCGTCGAAACCTCAAGTAAGCGGTCAGAACCAACCCCGTCAGTGTTGGATTTTTTATGCCTGATTTTTGGTGGTAGCCTTCTAGCTATCACTTCCCCGATCAAAGTCGGGAGGGCGACTAATACAACACCCGCAAGGGGAATAAGTCCGCGGCTCTTACTGCCGTTTCGAACCTCCCGGCACCACTACGATAGTGGTAACTTCGAAGAAAAGTAAGGAGTCAGAAATGACTAATCTCTCAGTAACCCCATTCATGTTTGAAAATCAGCAAGTACGCACATTGACTAAAAATGGCAACCCTTGGTTTGTTGCTCAAGATATATGTGATGCATTGAAAATCAAAAATAGCAGGGATGCCATCGCAAAACTTGATGACGATGAAAAGGGTGTCGCTTTAACCGACACCCTTAGCGGAAAGCAAAAAGTAAACATCATCAATGAATCAGGAATGTATTTTTTGGTAATCCGTTGTCGTGATGCTGTGAGAAGAGGAACGCTACCTCATCGTTTTCGTAAGTGGGTTACTAGTGAGGTTTTACCAGCAATTAGAAAGACTGGTAGTTATATAAGAAAAAAGAATACTGCTTCTCTGGGGCAGGACATCATTTGTCCATGCTGTGAAAAGCCCGCCAATATTGTGAGTGTCAAATATTACCATCGGGAGAAATCAGAGATTGTTGCTTTGTGTAATAACTCTCAATGCCCAAGCTTGCCATTTAAAGTAGATCTTTCATTCTGTCACTACTTGCAAGTTGAGGATGAAAATAGGAATGTATTGCGATACAAGGCAGTTAATCAATGGAATGACTTCTATTCAGAAGCTAAAACTGGTGAATGCCTTAGCATCTAGGTAGTGTCCATTTGTGCCCATAAAAATAAAATGGGTGGACGCAAAGTGGACATTGGGCAAACAAAAAGGGCTACACTTTCGTGTAACCCCTTGTTTTATTTGGTGGAGCTGGCGGGAGTTGAACCCGCGTCCGAAATTCCTACATCCTCGGTACTACATGCTTAGTCTAGTCTTTACATTCGCTTGCCAGCTGCGGACAGACACGCCACTAACAAACTAGCCTGATTGGATTTAACGCTTCAACCCCAGGCAGGGTATCCACGCGATCTCTTTTGGGTTTGACCTCTCTTGATCCCCGTCCTAAGAGCTGAGGCTAGGGAGAGAGGGCTCTGCGCAGGTTATTAAGCTGCCAGTGCGTAGTTTTCGTCGTTTGCGACTATTATTTTGCGGCTTTTAACGAGGCCAACCGCCCCTCGGCATGCACCTTGGGTTTCGCGAATCCCGTCGAATCCAGAATCAGCCCCAAGTATGTTAAGCGTGAGTATATCAGAATATTGGGAGATAATGCCAGTGATTAACGCCCTGAATTCTTCATAATTCTCGCTTTGTCTAATTTCCATTCACGTTCTTTGATATCTGAACGTTTATCATGCGCTTTTTTACCTTTTGCAACGCCAATTTTGACTTTGCTCCAAGCATTTTTCCAATACATGGAAAGCGCAACGATGGTATAACCTTCGCGATTGACCCGACCGTACAGTGAATCAAGTTCACGTTTGTTAAGTAGTAGTTTGCGTAACCGTGTTGGGTCACAAACTACATGGGAAGAAGCAACATTCAATGGTGTGATTGTTGCACCAAAAAGATAAGCATCACCATCTTTGAGCAAAACATAACTCTCACTGATATTTGCCTTGCCAGCGCGCAGTGATTTGACTTCCCAACCTTGTAAGGATAAGCCAGCTTCGAATTCTTCTTCGATGAAATATTCGTGGCGGGCTCGCTTATTCATGGCAATTGTTGCCGAACCGGATTTGTGTGCTTTTTTCTTTGTCATAATGCGTTGTATTATACTGTATGCGTTGATGAAAGAAATCTCTTCTGTATGATATTTAGCGACAAGTGTGCATTTATTGTTTCAAATGTCATCAGGTTTTTATTTAACCACATTTAAGTGATACTATTCAGCGCTGTTACGTTTAACAGGAAATGATATGCCACAGATTAATCGCTCTGCGCTAGTGCCTTACAGCGTGGAACAAATGTATAAATTGGTCAATGATGTGACGTCTTATCCGGACTTTTTGCCGGGATGTGTGGGGAGCCAGGTAATAAGCAGCAGTAATAATGAAATAACTGCTTCTGTTGAGGTCTCCAAAGCTGGGATAAGTAAGACTTTCGTGACGCGTAATACGTTATTCGATAATAAAAGCATCAACATGCAGCTTGTTGATGGGCCTTTCCGTAAGTTGATGGGCGGGTGGCATTTTACTCCGCTGAGTGAGGATGCCTGCAAGGTTGAATTACATCTTGATTTTGAATTTACTAATAAGTTGATTGAGTTGGCTTTTGGTAAAGTATTTAAGGAATTGGCAGGAAATATGGTCCAGGCGTTTACTCAACGTGCACGTGAGGTTTACCGTGTCTAAGATCAATATCGAAGTCGTTTATGCTCTGCCTGAACGGCAATATCTGTGTAATGTGAAATTACCTCAGGGAGTAACTGTCGAGCAGGCAATTGTTGCATCTGGTCTTTTGACATTACGTCATGATATCGATTTGACGAAGAATAAAATCGGCATTTATAGCCGCCCTGCCAAATTGACTGATATGTTAGAAGAGGGGGATCGTGTAGAAATTTATCGCCCTCTGATTGCTGATCCAAAAGAAATGCGGCGTAAGCGAGCAGAACGCGCTAAAAATAATGCTCAATAATATGTAATTATTCGCCAGAGTTTTTACTGGCGAATATACCCGTCGTATTTCAAGTTGCGGCTTTGTTGGCTACGTTTACTCACCCCAGTCACATAGTAACTATACTCCCGGGGATTTGTTCCATTGTCGTTGCGCTGCATCTTGAAATCCATTGGGTATAAATAAAACCCAAACATTACTGCTTCTCTGGCAGTGATTTTTCATTTTTGATGTCAGTCAGTATACCTGAGTTATCAAAGGTAAGTGTCAGGGTTTCCTGAGAGGCTTTTTCATGCCCAGGTTGCTGGCGGAATACGTAATACCAAGTTTGGCTTCCGAACGGATCGGTCAGCATTGGTGTTCCCAAAGTGTAAGCAACTTGCTGTTGGGTCATTCCCTTCTGGATTTTTGATACCGCAGCCGGCGTCAAGTAATTCCCTTGATTAATATCAGGACGATAAACAATTCGCTCAAACATGGAGCAACCCGCAGTTAGCATAACAAGTGATACAGTAGCGGCAGTCAACAATTTACAGCGCATAGTAATTACATTCCTTTAGGAGTTAAGCCGTCGATAATAATAAACATTGAAGAGATTGAAAACCTCTACGCGTTTACCTATGACTTCAAGTATACAAAAAAGTTGTATTAATTTATGCCGCTAACAGTTCTTTTGCATTAGCTAGTGTGTTTTTTGTTACTTCGTTGCCTGCCAGAAGCCTTGCAAGCTCTTGAAGTCGTGCTTTTTTGTCCAACAGTTGCATTTGGGTCTCAGTTTTTTCTCCATCAGTTTGCTTACTGACATAAAAGTGTTGGTGACCACATCCGGCGACTTGAGGTAAATGAGTGACACACATGACTTGAGTTGATTCTCCCAATTCACGCAATAAACGTCCAACAATCGCTGCTGTCGGGCCACTGATGCCTACATCAACTTCATCGAAGATGAGTGCAGGTGTTTCCATTTTCTTAGCTGTAATCACCTGAATTGCTAAAGCAATACGGGAAAGTTCCCCACCTGATGCTACTTTTGCCAGTGATTGGTGAGGCTGACCGGGGTTGGTTGTTACATTGAATTCGACTTTACTGGCACCATCAATATTTAGATGTTCTGGCTCAAAAGTAATATCAATGGTAAAGCGACCATGTGGCATGGAAAGTTGGTGCATGCTGTTTGTTATCAGCTGGCTTAATTCCACCGCATATTTCTGACGAATATGGTGCAGCCTTTCTGCCACATTCAGGGCTTGTTGGTAGTGTTGGCTGACAAGTTCGCTGAGATGGGCGCAATCATCTTCTTGCTGGGATAATTGGTGTTGTTCTTCCAGCAATTGTTGATGCAGAGCTGGCAGCTCTTCTGGGGCCACGTGATGTTTGCGTGCAATGCCTACCTGTTGGGATATTTTTTGTTCCAGCTCGAATAACCGATTAGGGTCTAATTCCAGTTGATCACTGTAGTGACGCAATTCATCACTGACTTCATTGATCTGAATAGCCGCTTCTTCCAACATATTCAGTAAATTGCTGAGCTTATGATCCATGCTGGCAAGTTCTGTTAATTCACTTCGCGCATAGTTGAGAAGGCTGACGATGTTCTGCTCATCGTTATCGTTTAGGATTTGGAGAACGTTTTGGCTGATGGACAAGAATTGCCCACAATTTGCCAGACGTTTATATTCGCTATCCTGTTCCTGGTAATCGCCTAATTGTGGTGACAATTCATTGAGTTCTTTCAGGTGATATTCCAATAATTGCTGGCGCGAACGACGTTCGAGGGCTTGTTGTTGAAATTGAGAAAGAGCCTGACAACTTTGTCGCCATTGTTGGTAAGCCAGCTTCATTTCATGTTGGAGTTCAAAATCGCCCGTGTAGATATCCAGTAAGCGCCTTTGGTGACGATTTTCCAGCAACAATTGATGGGCATGTTGCCCGTGGATTTGAATCAGATGTGAACCTAATTCACGCAGTTGAGAAAGAGGTACGGCTGTGCCATTGATAAAGCCGCGAGAGCGCCCATCAGCGGTAATTGTTCGGCGCAATAGGCACTCATTATCATCATCAAAATTGCCATCAAGCTGGTGAACTTCGAGCCATTTACGTGCAGAAGGGGCATCAGCCAATGAAAAACGGGCACAAAGATCAGTACGTGAAGCATCTGCTCGAACCATATTAGCTTCGCCGCGATTGCCAAGGCATAAACCCAATGCATCAATCGCGATAGATTTACCGGCTCCGGTTTCGCCGGTTATTGCTGTCATTCCTGAGCGGAAATCAATTTCAAGTTCGCGAACAATAGCAAAATTATTGATGGTTAACTGAGTCAGCATCATGCTCCTCCTGCTTTTTACTGTGTATAAAGACATGTCGCTGTGTATAAAAACACGTCTGTGCTTTCATACAGTATAAACTGGTTTTTTATACAGTAAAGTAGGCGGGCTTGTTTTTAGAACATTTTTTTCGACCAGCCTAATTTTGTACTCAGTGTGTTGAAGTAATTATAATCTTTCGGATGAATCAAATGCAGATTATATTCACTACGCTTGATAATCACTTCTTCACCATCCTGTATTGGCAGGACGATTTGGCTATCGCAGCTTACTTCATAGTCACTGCTGTTTCGGGAAAACTTTAGGCAAATACTGCTTTCGCTGCTGATAACGAGAGGACGGGCAGAGAGAGTGTGTGGAAACATCGGTACCAGCACGATGGCATTTAAGTTTGGTGTTAATATTGGCCCGCCGGCAGATAGAGAATAGGCTGTGGAACCCGTAGGGGTTGCTATGATTAGACCATCTGAACGCTGGGAAAAAGCAAAACGTTCATCAATATAAACCTCGAATTCGATCATATGGGCAACTTTACCTGGATGTAGCACTACTTCGTTCAAAGCGGTACTCCGTCGCGATTTTTGCCCTTTTTTCGTGACTTGGGCTTCGAGCAGAAAACGTTTTTCGTCCCGATATTCACCATCCAGAACTTCGGAGAGTTGCTGTAAGGCGTTATCGGGATCTAAATCAGTCAGAAAGCCTAAATTACCGCGGTTGATACCAATGACTTTGATATCATAGCGGGATAATACTCTGGCGGCACCGAGCATATTGCCATCCCCACCTACAACAATGACGAGATCGGCAATTTTACCGATTTCAGTCAACCCTCCGGTTTGGGCATCTTTTAAATCAATGTCTTTCGCAACCTGTCTATCCACAATGACGCAATAACCTTTAGATACCAGCCAATAGTAAAGCATTTCATGGGTGGCCAGTGCCTCAGGGTGACGTGGACGACCGACAATACCGATGCATTTGAACTCATTATTCATTGCTGTTATTTCCTTTAGCATATGGTTTTGCCCTCACAATATGATGTGTTCCCTTGAATCCCGCGTTTTGATCCCCATAATAAGCGAGAATGGCGAAGATAATACAAAATACGCGGAGATATTCATGAGTAGTAAAGACCAAAAAGTACCTGACGAGCAAGTCTCAAAAAATACAGCAGATGTATTAGAGCAACAAATGGATGCAGAAAAGGCAGACGCGGCAGAGACTGAAAATGTTGTCGATCCGCGTGTTGCTGAGCTGAAAGAACAACTGAAACAGGCTCAAACTAACGAACGTGATGCTATATTGCGTGCCCGTGCTGAAATAGAAAACATTCGTCGTCGTACTGAGCAGGATATAGAAAAGGCCCATAAATTTGCATTGGAAAAATTTGCCAATGAACTCTTGCCTGTTATCGATAATTTGGAACGGGCATTAGAGGCGGCAGATCGTACTAATGAATCCCTGCAACCGATGATTGAAGGTATTGAATTAACCCTGAAATCCTTTATCGATGCAGTAGGTAAATTTGGCATTGAAGTTGTGGGTGACACTAGTGTGCCTTTCAATCCTGAGGTGCACCAAGCAGTAACTATGATGGAGTCTGAGCAGCATGAACCTAATCATGTTATGTTGGTAATGCAGAAAGGTTATACCTTGAATGGTCGTTTATTGCGTCCTGCAATGGTTGCTGTTTCTAAATAAAATACGTATCTCGTGATTGTAATGCCGCCGTTCAGAGGGCGGCATTTTTGTGGTCAGCGATTAGTTACTGAGGTAATTGAGGTGTCCAATCTATTGATGATAATCCTTGCTTTTCCAGCAGTGTATTAGCTTGAGAAAAATGCTTACAGCCTAAAAAACCTCGATGAGCTGATAGAGGTGACGGATGAGGTGCTTTCAACACATGATGGCGTTGGGTATCAATAAAACGGCCTTTTTTCTGGGCGTGAGAACCCCAAAGCAGGAAAATAACCCCGCTGCGATGTTCATTGATTGATGCGATGACCTTATCAGTAAAGGTTTCCCATCCCAAATTAGCGTGGGAATGAGCATTGCCTCGTTCAACGGTTAGCACGGTATTGAGTAATAATACTCCCTGCTTTGCCCAACTAATCAAACAACCGTGATTGGGGCGGGTAAATCCAGTAATATCCGACTCCAATTCTTTATACATATTGACCAGAGAAGGTGGAGCAGGAATGCCCGGTTGTACAGAGAATGCCAGCCCATGGGCTTGGTTCGGGCCGTGGTAAGGATCTTGCCCCAAAATCACTACTTTTACATCGGCTAATTCGGTATAGCGGAATGCGTTGAAAACATCCGGTTGTGGCGGATAAATGGTTTTGCCAGCGTTACGTTCATTAGCAACATAAGCCAATGTATCAACAAAATATGGCTGCTTCTTTTCATTGCCGATGACATCGTGCCATGTGAGAGGTGCGGACATAGCCAATCCCTTTCTAGATGATTATCAGATGGACTTAAGCTTACCGATTCCAAGTGAATAGGGGAACCCTCTGATCTTAATCCAAGTTTAATTTATAGAATGAAAAATTGATTTTATAAATTTTTTTTAAAATTTATAAAAATAATTTTATTGTTCTTTTTAGAAAGACATTTAAAAACAACATATTACAATTTCATTAATAATACCCTTAAAAAATTAGTTGATTTTAATCAAAGAATTGTCCCATTCGTACTGGTATACAGGAAATCAAGAATGATGGTTGATGAAATAGCGGTTTGACTAAATAACCAAGATGATGTTGGAGGTATAAATGATTACTGGGATTCAAATTACCCAATCTGACAACGCTGCATTGATAAATTCTTTCTGGCTGTTGGATGATGAAAAAAACGAAGCACGTTGTATCTGCGCCAAGGCGGATTATGATGAAGGCCAGATTGTTGCCAAAGATGAATTGGGACAATTTGAATATCGCGAAGTTCCGTTGGAAGTCAAACCGACTGTGCGTGTAGAAGGGGGACAGCATCTGAATGTTAATGTCCTGCGCCGTGAAACGCTGGAAGAGGCAGTGAAACATCCTGAAAAATACCCACAGCTTACCATTCGTGTATCAGGTTATGCAGTGCGTTTTAACTCATTGACTCCAGAACAGCAGCGTGATGTGATTGCCCGTACTTTTACAGAAAGCCTGTAATCTTTATTTAAGACAGAAACTTTAAAAGGGGAGAGTAAATACTCCCTTTTTTATTTGCATAAAATAAGGGACTTTAAATCCTTGCATGACTTATGGATATTAAATTTGTTAATTAAAAATTAAATTTGTATTAATGGTGTTAATAATTTTGCCGATAGATAATTTGGGTTTTTTAGTTATGCCTAACCTGAATAATCTGTAGGAGAATTTTATGACTTTATCAATAAATACCAATATTTTTAGTGAATTAGGGATGTATTCGTTACAAGGAAATTCTCTACAACCTCAAGCTAGTTCTCAAGTTTCATCACAGTCAGATAAAGTTGATAGCATTACCGCTTCAAACATTTCCCTTTCAGAAAGTACTAAGCAAGCCAATGCAGTTTACCAATCACTGATCAATAATCTTAATGCCAGTGAAATGGTCTCTCCCGGATTGAATGCCAATGATATTGCAGGAAAACAATCTAAGCGAATTGACTACGAGCTAACATTGGTTACCCGCGATGTTTATCGGGAGCAAAGTTTAGGAATTCCCAGTTATGAGCGGATGTCTGATGATGAGCTATCAAAGGCAGGTATTGATCCTGATACATTGAATGATTATTCAACAGGATTTCAAGCTGGAGTGTATAAACATAACGGGTTATATATTGTTTCTTTCACTGGCTCGAATGAATGGCAGGATTTTATGGTAAGCATTCGTCAGAGCTTTGGTTACAATGCAAAACAATATAACCAAGCTGTGGAATTGGCGCATAAAGCGTTAAAGATATTTGGTGAAAATATCATTTTTACTGGTCATTCATTGGGGGGAGGCTTGGCGACTGTAGCTGCATTCACAACAGGAAAACCCGCCGTTACTTATAATTCCGTTGGTATCTCAGATGCTACATTAGAGCGTATGGGTGTATCACCTCAAGTCGCCCGTGAAATGGCTGATAGTGGTTTGATTCGTCACTATTCCGTCCAGCACGATTGGTTGGGGAACCTGCAAAAAAAATTGCCAATCCCTCAACCTATGGGAAACACAATAGATCTTGAATATGAGTATGAATGGAACAGCATTTGGGATATTTTGCCCCATCGATATGGATTGCACTCATTTAAAGCTCATTTTCTGGAAGCTGTTCTGGAGTTGATGACGGAGCAACAGCCTTGGCTGAATAATCGTGAAACAATGCTGGTGTCAACTGATGTGATGAATGAGGACATGTTTCCTTTGTGAAACTCCTCTTTGTAAGCATTAGTAATGGATATGGATGACCTTGCTGTTAGAGAGGAACTTACGGAAATCTATCAGCAAATTACATCGCAAAGGAGTGAACAGTACCAGACAGTACGGTGTCTGGAGTGAAGTGATTATTGAGTGAGAAATGATGAGTGAAGCGAAGTCATTTAATGGCTTCGCCTCTATTTTTCTGATTAAATCCTGATCATTAATCGTTGTTAGATTCAGTGATTTCCGGTTTAGGGTTACCAGAAGGGGTGCGGCGTTTACCGATGTTTTTGCTATCGCGATGACGTACTTTCACCCGTTTTGTCTTCGTATCTTCTGTTTTTCTCTTCTCTTTACGCTTTTCCAATACTTTCTTGGAAGGTTTATAGCTCTTTTTCTCACTTGGTGCTTTCGTTTGTGGACGGAGTTCATCAACAATCCGAATTTTTAGAGGCTCGTTGAGATAACGGCTAATTTTACCCAGCAGAGGATGATCGTGGGATTCAACCAGAGCAATAGCTGTTCCTTTGCGGCCTGCGCGGGCAGTGCGACCAATCCGGTGCAGGTAAACATCGGCAGTACGAGGTAAATCGAAGTTGAAGACGTGGCTGACGTTTTCGATATCCAACCCACGGGAAGCAACGTCTGTCGCAACCAGAACTTTAACTTTACCTTCATTAAGGCGTTTCACGGCATCTGTACGCTTGGCCTGAGCCATTTCGCCTTCAAGGAAACCTGCCCGGATTCCGGCTTGGCTCAACCAATCAACAACTTCACGTACGCGCTCACGCTTACGTACGAAAACAATGGATTTTGTCACGTCAGGTTGCTGAAGAAGATTACACAGCAAGGCTGTTTTATGTTCTAACGTATCGGCACGATAATAAAACTGCTGAATTTTTTTACGTTCACGGCGAGAAGGTTCAGCATCGATCTCAACAGGATCGGTTAACAAACGCTCGGCAAAATCACGAATGGATTCGCCTTCCAGCGTTGCGGAAAATAACAGTGTCTGTTTGCGCCAACGAGTTTCACCTGCAATGGTTTCGACATCATTAGCGAATCCCATATCCAGCATGCGGTCAGCTTCATCAAGGATCAACGTTTCCACTGCACGGCAATCGAAATTTTCTTCTTTAATGTATTGCAGCAAACGCCCGGTCGTTGCGACAACAATATCCTGATTCTCACTGAATACTTCTGCGTGATTCATGTAGGCAACACCACCGGTAATAGTGGTGATATCCAGATGAGTGTGAGCCGCTAACTCTTTTGCTTGTTCTGCAACCTGCATAGCCAGCTCACGAGTGGGTGTTAAAATCAGGATTCGCGGCGGCCCCGATTTTTTACGAGGAAAGTCTAGCAGGTGTTGTAGCACTGGCAACAGGTAAGCAGCGGTTTTGCCTGTACCGGTCGGTGCTGAACCAAGTACATCGCGCCCATCCATAGCAGCAGGAATTGCTGCTGCCTGAATTGCTGTCGGGCGTTCGTAGCCTTTGTCATTCAATGCATCAAGCAGGGATTCATCAAGTTCGAATTCGGAAAAGTTTGTAGCAGTCATCATATACCTCTGTTTGGGCCGCCGATTATAAACAGGTTGGGAACATTCTTCATCCTATAAAAGCATCTAATGAGCAGGTTGCTTTTATCCACGGGCCATAAGATTTATGCTATGACAAATTTTATCTCAGCGATATGACTTATGGCATTGATACATAAACCCGCTTTTCGCCACGGCGGCTTTACATTTAAACAGTTTTTTGTTGGGCATGATAAATGTGCGATGAAAGTCGGGACGGATGGTGTGCTATTGGGAGCCTGGGCACCAGTATATAACAGGAAGAGATGTCTGGACATTGGATGTGGCAGTGGGTTGATTTCCTTGATGATTGCTCAACGTACAAAGGAGAATACGGTTATTGATGCAGTCGAACTGGATGCTCTTGCAGCAATGCAGGCGGCTGACAATGTGCAACAATCGCCATGGCCCTCCCGAATTAAGGTACACCAGCAGGATATTAATGACTTTACACAGCAGAATGTGCAACAAAATGAATTACGGAAAAGCAGTACCCAGTATGATTTAATTGTCAGTAATCCGCCGTATTTTGAGCCTGCCATCGCATGCCGGAATGAAGCGCGCAATCAGGCCCGTTATACGGAATCATTGACCCATCAGGGATTATTGGCTTGTGTGCAAAAGTTGATCTCATCAACAGGGTTATTTTGTGTTGTGTTACCTTATGACATTGGTGAATGTTTTGAAAAAATGGCGTCAGAGTTGGGATGGTTTACCCATCATCGTGTCAATATTCGTGACAGACAGAATAAACCGTTGCACCGTCTGTTATTGGGATTATCCCTACAACAGCAGGAAACCGAATTATCTGAGTTAACGATTCGTGCCTTGGATGGTACATATTCAGATGAGTTTCGTCAGCTAATAACAGATTTTTATCTTTATTATTGATAATGTTAGTACTATTGAGTCAATAAAATTAATTTCCCTGCACAGTTAGCAATTAATAGAACAGGGCTTTCTTTTTTCTTGGATTAAAATCTCGTGTCCTATGAAATAGAGGCTATGATTTGTATTATATTCACTCGATAAATTTTTAATTTCTGCGTAGTGATATGTGAATGCCATAAATATAAATAATTTTTAATATCAATTGGATATAGCATCTTTGATGCGAAATGACAGATGGGTATAATATAAAATTATAGCCAAAATTGAACTTCACAGTAAATTGATAATCAAAGTCATGCTTGTTCGAGAAAGCAGGACATCATTTTGGTTTAAATTAGTATGAATGTAGAGTTTTATCTCAGGAGAGTGAACCTCGGATGAGCGAGCAGTTAACGGATCAAATGCTGGTCGAGCAGGTCCAGAAAGGCGACCAAAAGGCATTTAATTTGCTGGTAATAAGATATCAGCATAAAGTGGCGAGCTTGATTGCTCGTTATGTACCTCAAAGCGATGTTCCTGATGTTGCCCAAGAGGTTTTCATTAAGACTTATCGTGCGCTTTCTTCTTTCCGGGGTGATAGTGCTTTTTATACGTGGTTGTATCGTATCGCTGTTAATACTGCGAAAAATTATTTAGTTGCTCAGGGACGCCGACCGCCATCCAACGATTTGGATGCTAATGATGCGGAAATTTATGATTCATCAAGTTCATTAAAAGAAATTTCGAACCCTGAGAACTTAATGTTGTCTGAAGAATTGAAGGAAGTGGTTTTCCGAACAATTGAATCGCTTCCGGAAGATTTGAGGGTAGCAATTACACTCAGGGAGTTGGATGGGTTGAGCTATGAGGAGATAGCCGACATCATGGAATGTCCTGTAGGTACGGTGCGTTCAAGAATTTTCCGGGCAAGGGAAGCCATTGATAATAAAGTTCAACCGCTAATCCAGCAGTAGTGGGACAAAACAATTATTTAAGGGTACTTTGGCATGCAAAGAGAGAAACTTTCCGCATTAATGGATGGAGAAGCTCTTGATAGTGAAGTAGTTCATTTGGTCTCTGAAGATGCAACCATGCAGAAACAGTGGGAAAGATACCACCTTGTCCGTGATGTTCTGCGTGGTGATGTAGGAGAAGTGCTACATTTGGACATCGCGAGTCAAGTGGCACGGGCAATTGAGAACGAGCCTGTTCATATTAAGCCAGAGGTTGTTTTAGAACCTCAGCCAAAACCTGAAATATGGGAAAAGATGCCGTTTTGGGGGAAAATTCGGCCATGGGCGAGTCAGATTACACAAGTCGGCATAGCTGCATGCGTATCTCTGGCCGTCATTATTGGTGTCCAACAATACAATGGCGGGAATAGTGTTGAAGCAGATACTCAATCTGATGTCCCGGCTTTCAATACATTGCCTGTTATGGGTTCAGCCTCACCTGTTGGTTTAGCAGCCCAAGTTGATGACGAAGCCTTCGGGGGGGATTTGGGTATGCAAGTTCGCGAAAGTAATAAACGAATTGATGCGATGTTACAGCAGTATGAGCTTGAGCGACGTATTCACTCTGAAAAAAATCATAAAGCTACTCAGATCAATCAGCCTCTTGGAGTGCAGGCACAACAACAGTAATGAAACGTATTTGGTTTTTCATTTTCTTATTGGTGGGTAGTCTGTTAAACCCTTTCAAAGCTTCGGCACAGCAAAGCAGTGTCGAAGCTTTGTTGCAAGATATGAACAGTGCTGTGCAAACGCTCAATTATGAGCTTGGTTTCATTAATTTAGCGCAGCAATTCCTCATTCCGCTACGTTACCGCCATGCCATTATTGATGGTCAACCGATTGCTCAAATTATACAAATGGATGGTTCACGCCGAGAAATTATTCAGCGCGGTGATCAGATCAGTTATTATGAGCCAGGCTTAGATTCATTCAGTTTACATGGCAACCATATTGTAGATTATTTTCCACCGATCATTTTTGCAGATTTTACTCAATTACAGAAATTCTATCGCTTTATTTATGTAGGAAGCACCCATGTAGGTGATCATCCAACGAGCTTTGTACGTATCATATCGAAGGATGAATCCCGCTATAACTATAACCTTTTGATCGATGAGAAAACCCATCTCCCACTGCTGATTGAATTATTGGACAGAGATAATATTACAGTAATTGAGCAATCCCGAATTGTAACATTAATTGTTGGTGATTATGTTAAGGAAGAGCTACGAGCCATTACTGATTTAAAATTACCGCCTATGCTGCTAATTCCTCCTTCTGAAAAATTGAAGTTTAATTGGCAGGTTGGCACGATGCCTGAAGGTTTTCAAGAAATCTCCCGTAACAGTCGTAAGTTGTCAGAAATGGAGTGGTTAGAATCCATTATGTACAGCGATGGTCTATTTAATTTTTCTGTAAATGTCGTGAACTCAGGCAAAAAGGCTGTTGATGAACAACCATTTCGACAAGGCCGACGAACGGTTTATACTTTAGCCAGAAGTAAAAATAGTATCACTGTCATTGGTGAGCTGCCTTTCGCAACAGCCAAGCGAATTGCGGCAAGCGTGATGTTTACAGGAGAAAAATGATGGTTAAGGAATGGGCAACGGTTGTCCGCTGGCAAAAAGGCCGCGCGTTACTGCGCTATGGCTCATCTTCAGGTTGTGGTAGCTGTCAGGCTAAAGCTACGTGTGGTTCTTATTTGCTGGAGAAAATAGGACCCGAAAGCATCCATCAGTTGGAATTGGAAATTTCCCAGCCTCTTCAGCCGGGTCAAAAAGTTGAAGTGGGCATTCCTGAGAGCAGTTTGTTACGTTCAGCAATGTTGGTTTATTTAACACCATTATTGGGATTATTTTTAGGAAGTGCCCTCTTCCAATTTTGGACATCTGACCAATTATGGGTATGTTTAGGCGGAATTGGCGGTGGGCTTGCTGGTTTCTTAATAGCCCGCAAAATTGCTGTATACTGGGATGCCTTACAGGCTTATCAGCCAGTTGTGTTACAAATTGGTTTACCTCCTGATACGATTAAGGTTCTACAGTAAGAATAATCTGTTTTACCATACGTGCTCCGACGTTATTTTTCATACTGAAAACTATCGAGTCGTACCTAAAACCACAGGCATGACTAGGTTTTCATAGGTTTGGCATGTAGAATACGACTCCTCAGGCCAGTGGCCGAACTAATAAACTGTCGCTTTATGTCCATCAGTGTGTCCATAGGCGAATGATTCAGAAATATTAAGGCAAAAAAGATTTAATAATGAAGCAAATACGAAATTTCTCCATTATCGCCCACATTGACCACGGTAAGTCCACACTATCTGACCGAATTATTCAAATTTGTGGGGGACTGTCAGATCGCGAAATGGCGGCGCAAGTACTGGATTCAATGGATCTTGAGCGTGAACGTGGTATCACTATCAAGGCACAAAGTGTGACTCTTGATTACAAGTCGTATGACGGGCAAGTCTATCAATTAAACTTTATCGATACCCCGGGGCATGTTGACTTCTCTTATGAAGTTTCCCGCTCGTTGGCTGCTTGTGAAGGTGCTTTGTTGGTTGTTGATGCAGGTCAGGGTGTTGAAGCACAGACATTGGCTAACTGCTATACCGCTATCGAAATGGATCTGGAAGTCGTTCCAGTTCTCAACAAAATTGACCTTCCTGCTGCCGAACCAGAACGTGTCGCAGAAGAAATTGAAGACATTGTTGGCATTGATGCAACAGACGCTGTTCGTTGCTCAGCAAAAACTGGTGTAGGTGTACAGGATGTCATTGAGCGTCTGGTGAAAGAGATCCCGCCACCGAAAGGTGATCCTAATGCACCATTACAGGCTTTGATTATTGACTCATGGTTTGACAATTACCTCGGCGTTGTTTCACTTGTCCGTATTAAAAACGGTACATTGCGTAAGGGTGATAAAGTCAAAGTAATGAGCACAGGGCAGGTATATAACGCTGACCGTCTGGGCATTTTCACACCTAAGCGTATCGATCGTGATGTGCTGAATTGCGGTGAAGTGGGTTGGTTGGTTTGTGCTATCAAAGATATTTTGGGAGCACCAGTAGGGGATACCCTGACAACTGCGCGTCAACCAGCAGAAAAAGCATTACCGGGTTTTAAAAAGGTTAAACCACAGGTCTATGCGGGTCTGTTCCCGATCAGTTCTGATGACTATGAAGCATTCCGTGATGCGTTGGGTAAATTGAGCCTAAATGATGCTTCATTATTCTATGAACCAGAAAGTTCTACTGCATTGGGTTTTGGTTTCCGTTGTGGTTTCCTTGGCTTGCTGCATATGGAAATTATTCAGGAACGTCTGAAGCGTGAGTATGATCTCGATTTAATTACAACGGCACCCACAGTTGTTTATGAAGTTGAGACAACTGATGGTGATATTATTTACGTCGATAGCCCATCCAAGCTGCCGGCATTAAATAATATACAGGAATTGCGTGAACCTATTGCGGAATGTCATATGTTGTTGCCTAAGGAGTACCTTGGCAATGTCATTACACTCTGCGTGGAAAAACGTGGCGTACAGACTAATATGATTTATCACGGTAATCAGGTTGCACTGACTTACGAAATTCCGATGGCTGAAGTTGTTCTGGATTTCTTTGACCGCTTGAAATCAACCTCTCGTGGTTATGCGTCTCTGGATTATAATTTTACCCGCTTCCAAAATTCAGACATGGTACGTGTGGATGTTTTGATTAATGGTGAACGTGTGGATGCATTGGCATTGATTACTCATCGTGAAAATTCACAATATCGTGGGCGTGAGCTGGTGGAAAAAAT
The DNA here is from genome assembly GCF_059072735.1 of Xenorhabdus sp. XBWT. NCBI lineage: Bacteria > Pseudomonadati > Pseudomonadota > Gammaproteobacteria > Enterobacterales > Morganellaceae > Xenorhabdus > Xenorhabdus sp. XBWT. Next base: position 3,070,659 of record NZ_CM180990.1, on the reverse strand, counting down.
GAAAGATTTGATCCCGCGTCAGCAATTCGATATTGCAATTCAGGCAGCTATAGGAACTCACATTATTGCTCGTTCTACCATAAAACAGTTACGTAAAAATGTACTGGCAAAATGTTATGGTGGTGACGTCAGCCGTAAGAAAAAGCTATTGCAGAAGCAGAAAGAAGGTAAAAAACGCATGAAGCAGGTAGGAAATGTTGAACTGCCGCAGGAAGCTTTCTTAGCAATTCTGCATGTTGGAAAAGATAACTAACAAGGTTGTAAGGAGTTTAAATGGCTAACACTTTTGCCTTGATCTTAACGTTAGCAACGTTAATCACCGGTATTCTTTGGTGTGTAGATCGGTTCAAACTCGCTCCTGAACGCAAGAAAAAACTTGCTCAAATTCAGGAACAGGTAACAGGTACAGAAGCTCAAGAAGCTGTGGCTAAAGAAATTAACAAACCTTCATGGGTATGGGTTGATACACTTGCATCTGTTTTCCCGGTGTTAGCCATTGTCTTGGTCTTACGTTCTTTTATTTATGAACCTTTTCAGATCCCTTCCGGCTCAATGATGCCAACATTGTTGATTGGGGATTTCATTCTGGTAGAAAAATTTGCCTATGGCTTGAAAGACCCGATCACGCAAACAACTTTAATTAAAACAGGTGAGCCTAAGCGTGGTGAGATTGCTGTTTTCAAATATCCGCTTGATACAAGCCTGGATTTTGTAAAACGGGTTATTGGCTTACCCGGGGATAAGATTGTTTACGATTATACCCAAAAAGAGCTTCAGGTTTTTCCTGGCTGTGGTTGGAACACAGAATGTAAAGGCGATTTACCCGTCGTTTATCGGGATATATTCCCAAGTGAATGGTCCATTAAAGAAGATGTAACACCAGAGGGAATTCGTTTAAAAGGTGTTTACCAAGTTCCTCTTGATGAACTGTTGGGACCATATACTATTCGTCAAGGCGAGCGGATAGAAAATTTAGGTAATGTGTCACATCATATTTTGACCATACCTCCGTTTATATCTACACCACATTTTCGCCAAGAAGGTTTGCCGCTCGGTACTTGGGTTGTTCCTGAAGGCCAATATTTTATGATGGGTGATAATCGTGATAATAGTGCAGATAGCCGTGAATGGGGATTTGTGCCGGAGAAAAATCTGGTAGGCCGCGCCACTGCTATTTGGATGAGTTTTGAAAAGCAGGAAGGTGAGTGGCCTACTGGTGTTCGTTTGGAGCGAATTGGTGGAATTCACTAATATTTATATATTAGCGAAGCATTAATTTATCTCACAGTGTAGAATATTCTTTCAAACGAGATGACTGGCTCCCTAATGATGATAATATTTTAGGGAGCTAGTGCAAACGCAACAGTTTTGTAAGGCATATAATCTGAGATAGTTTCACAATCTAGGATTAGCTTCACAGGTCTGTTGCGTGTGCTTTTATTTGATAAATTCTAACTGAATTGGTAGCACATGAACGCCATACTAACGCACCGGTTACAACATAAACTCGGGTACACCTTTACACAGCACGATTTATTGCTCCAAGCGTTGACTCACCGCAGTGCCAGCAGTAAGCATAATGAACGTCTGGAATTTCTTGGCGACTCTATTCTGAGTTTTGTCATTGCAAATGCGCTTTACCACCGTTTCCCCCGTGTTGATGAAGGGGATATGAGCCGTATGCGTGCAACATTGGTTCGTGGTAATACACTAGCGGAATTGGCCAGAGAATTTGAGTTAGGTGAATGCCTACGTCTGGGGCCAGGGGAGTTAAAAAGTGGCGGACACCGCCGAGAATCCATTTTAGCGGATAGTGTTGAGGCTTTAATTGGCGCTATCTTCCTTGATAGTGATATTCAGACAATCGAGCAAATTATCTTGAATTGGTATGAAACTCGTTTGAATGAAATTAGCCCTGGTGATAAGCAAAAAGATCCCAAAACACGTTTACAAGAATATTTGCAAGGGCGTCATTTGCCGTTGCCAACATATCTGGTTGTTCAAGTTCGTGGGGAAGCACACGATCAGGAATTTACAATTCACTGTCAGGTCAGTGGATTTGAACAACCAGTCAGAGGAGTAGGTTCCAGCCGCCGCAAGGCAGAACAGGCGGCAGCGGAACAAGCATTAAAACAACTGGAGCTTGAATGAGCGAAGAAAAAAACTATTGCGGATTTGTTGCAATAGTCGGGCGCCCTAACGTTGGTAAATCGACTTTATTGAATCAATTATTGGGCCAGAAAGTATCCATTACCTCCCGTAAACCTCAAACGACGCGGCATCGCATCATGGGGATTCATACGGAAGGGGCTTACCAAATTATCTATGTAGATACACCGGGTCTTCATATTGAAGAAAAACGAGCGATTAACCGTTTAATGAACCGTGCGGCGAGCAGCTCTATTGGTGATGTCGAACTGGTTATTTTTGTTGTGGAAGGTACGCACTGGACACCAGATGATGAAATGGTGGTGAATAAGTTGCGTCATTTGCGTTGCCCTGTTTTGCTTGCCATCAATAAAGTGGACAACGTGACAGATAAAACTATTCTTCTGCCACACATTGGCTTTCTTAGCCAGCAGATGAATTTTATTGATGTTGTACCAATCAGCGCAGAAAAAGGCATGAATGTTGATACGATTGCCAAAATCGTGCGTGATTATATACCGCAGGCAGAACACCATTTTCCCGAAGACTATATCACTGATCGCTCACAGCGTTTCATGGCGTCAGAAATTATCCGTGAAAAACTGATGCGTTTTTTGGGTGAGGAGCTGCCATATTCCGTGACTGTGGAAATTGAACAATTTGCTGCCAATGAACGTGGTGGTTATACGATCAACGGTTTGATTCTGGTAGAACGCGATGGCCAGAAGAAAATGGTCATTGGTAATAAAGGTAGTAAAATCAAGACGATTGGAACAGAAGCCCGTCAAGATATGGAAAAGCTGTTTGATGCTAAAGTCCATTTGGAATTGTGGGTAAAAGTTAAAGCTGGTTGGGCTGATGATGAACGAGCGCTTCGCAGCCTCGGTTACATTGACGACTTATAAGGCTGATTTGTGGACGGCTGGCAGAGAGCCTTTGTACTTCATGGACGCCCTTACAGTGAAACCAGTTTGCTGTTGGATTTTTTTACTGAAAACGAGGGTCGGATATGTGTCTTAGCAAAAGGGGCACGCAGCCGTCGTTCCCACCTAAAAGGTTGTTTACAACCTTTTACCCCGTTACTCATCCGTTGGAGCGGACGGGGTGAAGTCAAAACGCTAAGAGACGCAGAGCCTATTTCGCTGGCTCTTCCCTTGACGGGAAACGTGCTTTACAGCGGATTGTACGTGAATGAACTTTTGTCCAGAGTTCTTGAACAAGGAACGGCGTATCCTGCGCTTTTTTTCGATTATCTCCAATGCTTACAAGTGCTCGCGGCGAGTGAATACACGCCAGAGTATGCTTTGCGCCGCTTTGAATTAGCTTTACTCGCCAATATGGGATACGGTGTTGATTATCTTCACTGCGCAGGCAGTGGTGAGCCTGTAACAGATACTATGACTTATCGTTACCGTGAAGAAAAAGGGTTTATCGCTAGTCTGATTATTGATAACTACAGCTTTACTGGTTATGAGCTAAAAGCGTTGTCAGTCGGTGAGTTTCCTGACTACGCCACATTGAAATCGGCTAAACGTTTTACCCGCATTGCATTGAAGCCTTATTTGGGGGGAAAACCGTTAAAAAGCCGTGAACTATTTCGTCGATTCGTGCGTAAAAAAACTGATAATCCCAACAAGAAAAATGAAAATTAAAGTAAGTCACTTCTCGGTAATGAAAAGTATAGACTTTACTTAATCTTATACTATTGCAGGAGATAAAAATGGCTGAGGTATTGTTAGGTATCAACATTGATCACATTGCGACCTTACGTAATGCCCGTGGGACAAAATATCCCGATCCTGTTCAGGCTGCATTTGTAGCAGAACAGGCGGGAGCTGATGGTATAACGATTCACCTGCGCGAAGATCGCCGCCATATTACTGATAGAGATGTTCAATTATTAAAAAGAACGATTCAAACTCGCATGAATCTCGAAATGGCAGTAACCGACGAGATGGTTGGTATTGCGACTCAAATCAAACCTGCTTTTTGTTGCTTGGTTCCTGAAAAACGTCAGGAAGTAACAACAGAAGGAGGATTGGACGTGCTTGGACAAAAAGAGCACATTATTGAGGCAGTGAAGATCTTATCAGAAGCAGGCATTCTGGTTTCTTTGTTTATTGATGCAGATCCGCAGCAAATTGATGCTGCTGTTGAAGTCGGTGCACCATTTATTGAAATCCATACTGGTGCATATGCCGATGCTGAGGATGAGATACAGCAGGAAAAAGAGTTCCAGCGCATTAAAGAGGCGGTAACGTACGCGGCAGAAAAAGGCCTTAAGGTCAATGCAGGTCACGGTTTAACCTATCATAATGTACAGCGTATCGCCGCTTTGCCTGAGATTTATGAATTGAATATTGGTCATGCCATCATAGGCCGTGCTGTATTCAGCGGCTTATCTGCTGCTGTAGCTGACATGAAAACGTTGCTGCGGGAAGCACACCGTTAATGGCTATTATTGGATTAGGTACTGATATTGTTGAAATATCCCGTATTGAGGAGATTGTCGGGCGTTCTGGAGAACGTCTGGCAAAACGAATTTTGAGCGATGGGGAATGGTTGCAATATCAACAGCATAACCAGCCAATCCGCTTCCTTGCAAAACGGTTTGCCGTCAAGGAAGCGGCAGCTAAAGCGCTTGGTACAGGCATTCGCAATGGTCTGGCCTTTAATCAATTTGAAGTGATTAATGATCCACTGGGAAAACCCACATTAAAACTTCATGGAGAGGCTGATATATTGGCTAACAAATTGAATGTAAGATCCATGCATGTCACTTTGGCGGACGAGCGTCGTTATGCTTGTGCAACGGTGATATTAGAAAGCTAAATTCAGATCTTATCTGCATGATGTAAGAGTACAAACTTATCCCACAATTGTTCTTCCGTTTCCTTATGGTTAGGATCGAGAATAATGGTATTAGTGATCGGGCAGACAGACTGGCAAGTTGGTTTTTCGTAATGCCCGACACATTCGGTACAGCATTCAGGTTCAATTTCGTAGATTTCCGCTCCCATTGTGATGGCCTGATTAGGGCACTCGGGTTCACACATATCACAATTGATGCAGCGCTTGGTAATTAATAGTGCCATTTTATTCTCTATATGTTGCTTACAATACCACAGAGTTTAATAACTCCATTTCAACTCAATTAAAAGTGAATGATTCTTAATAATTAGTCACTTTATGAAATTAAAGTCAATATTCCTTTACCCATTCCCTTGAGTAGTTAAAGCAATAACTCATACCATCACCCCGCCTTTATCGCGTACTCAACGCACAAGGGCTGGTGGTAGCATTACGATAAAAACATTTCATTGTTGTCAGTACAGTCATTTGCCTGGACGTCCGTATCCAGATGCCAGAAGATTTTTTGCTGGTTATCTTAAGTGTGATTTTATTCATGGGCATCGGTATCTATTTATTAATGTTAAGTCCATCCAAATACCAGATTAAAGAACTCAATAATGTATTAACAAAATATAAATTTGATTCTGGTGTTTTGCAGTTTAATACGATAGGCTTTTGAGCGTACAATTGCCTCAATTATCTGTTCTTCTGGAGTTTTCATAGTGAAAACAAGCTATTCAACAGAAATAATCCTACCTGTAAATTATCACACTAATGATTTTTTTTCTTTTCATCAAAGAGATGAAATGGGAATTTCTGAAAGCGTACAAAATAATCAAATTGAAAAAGGCATTATTTTGCACGGAAAGCCAACTCTTTTGACGATAGCAATTGAAAATAACAAGGCACAAATACAACTTTATATTGATGATGATGGGGATTTTTTTTCACATGAAGAATTATCGGATCTCGCCTTACATATGTTAGGTATGAAGCAACCTATCGAAAGATTTGAATCGAGATATCGAGCTCATCCTGTTATTGGCGACTTGGTTACCAGACAGGCAGGCTTACGTATTTATCAGTCAGCGACACCTTTTGAAGCATTAAGTTGGGCGATTATTGGTCAACAAATCAGCGTGAATGCAGCAATTTCCATTCGGCGGCGCTTTATTCAGGCAATCGGTGTCCGGCATTCCTCTGGGTTATTATGTCATCCGGCTCATAAACAGGTCATACAGTATTTGGGTTCAGAACAGGCATTGCGTCAGTGTGGCTTCTCTGTTGGTAAAGCTAATGCGTTGCTGAATGTTTGTCGATTAATTGATGCTGGTGAGTTGGAGTTAGTGATCCCTAAGGGAGAAAATGAAGTGCAACGACTGATTGATAGTTTGCTCTCAATTAAAGGCATTGGTATGTGGACGATTAATTATACTTTGCTAAGAGGGTTCAATTACCTGAATGGTTCTCTGCATGGTGATGTTGCTGTAAGACGCAATCTTCAGTTTTTGCTCAGACAGGAAGATAAAGTTAGTGCTGAACAGACCGAAAAATGGTTGGTCAATTTTTCTCCATGGAAGGCTCTGGTGGGAGCACATTTATGGAGGCAGCAATCCAGTAGTGGATATTGATAACGAAGGGTCAATACCATACTAATCTCTGATAGGGTGCTTTACGTAAAGTATCCAACCCCTGTTGAGCCGTGAATTATTTCAGGAATTCTTGCTTGAACTCAAAGAACAGCAGCTGCATCTGAAAGTGCTGGATAAACGCCTCGACCATTTGAATGCCCGAATCCCGTGGGCCTTAGTCAATCAACAATCCATTTTTAGTTTCGGAACTCGTCAATTCTTATATATTGTATGCATTGAAAGATATGACAAATTCCTGTTTTTTAGCATTAAGAATATTTTTCCTTTAATATCATTTTGTTGAATATTTTCTGTTGAATTTTTCATCTGAAAACCACCAAATAGGGATAAAGATTAACCATTAAAATCACATTTGTATCTTTATATGTTGATTTTAACATTTGCCTGGTGTATTAATTTCACTATTAATATAATTTAGAACTGATAGTTTGTCTGGGCGTTAGATCAAGGGAGGTACTTCTTCCTTTGTACAGGCAAATTATTTTCATTATTTTGAATAGATAATTTTTATTCGCCCAACACCAGGGTAATATTAGTTTGTTTTTTGTACTTATAATAATCAGTCAGCTAACCAGAAACTCTGATTAGCTGACTGATTATTATACACCCAATGGGTTTCAAGCTGCGGGGGTTAAGAACTTATTTCATTAGACTGGCTAGCACCCCACAATTTAAAAGACAACGGGTATATGATGTCTTAGCTTAAACCGTTTCACATCAGAGGAAGATAAATATCAGTCACTGCCTCGGCTTCTGGAACTGTTGGAAATATTTTTATACGCTCAAAGAATGCTGGAGAATCTCGGACTTCTTGATTATGTTCCGATAACCAATTTGCATACAAATAATTGATTATAGAGGTTATTTCATCATCAGAACCGATATGCCTTATATAAGCACATTTTCCTGATGAAATAGTTTTTTTAGTAACTTTAGGGTGTTTAACCTCAAAGGTTGAAGCGATTTCAACACATAAATCAAATTGATATTCATTGGGATCAACTTTTGTAGGATCTGCATAAGCAAAGTTGAAAGTTCTATGCCGTTCTGGGGGTAATTTATTGCTTATTCTCCACTCTTTGAACTCTCTAATGGTGTTACCAATATTTGATGGAGCACCTTTATGTTCCATTACTGCCACTGAGATCTCTGGGAAAGTAATGATTTCTACTTTAATTGAGGAAAGTTTCTCATTCATAACCTTAGTCCTAATATTATTGATGTTTTGGTATCGACTATGCCAAATAGACCAATCAGGTTTTTTTCTGAACTCAATAGGACTCTGACCAACAGCACTTTTGAATGCTCTTGAGAAGGCTTCTGGACTCTGATAACCACATGTAAGAGCAATATCTATCACTGAACTATCACTATACATCAGAGCATAAATAGCTTTTTTCAACCGGAGCTGCCTGATATATGCGGAAACGCCGATACCATAATTTGCCGAAAATAATCTGTGAAAGTGATATTTAGAATAAGCTGCAACACAGCTCAAACGTTCTCCATCCATATCAGTGTCGATATTTTCTTCAATATAACGAAGAAGTGCATCCAATCGTTGTTTAATCATAGTCATCATATCCAATCTATTTGGTACAGGGAGATATTATATAACTGCCAGTATTGGGACATGATAATAATTGCTGAATGAGAGGTTTATTTTTAATGAAAAATGATTATTGATTTTATTCTTATATAGATCACTTTCTGCTAATTCTTCTAACTATGTTAGAAAATAATAATATTCCTGTGATGAAAATAGCTGTTCACCTACTGAGTTGCTTGGGCTGATATTCCAATGACGAAATAAGTGCTCAGAAACTGATTCTCGGGTTGGTGCAGCCAGCGCGGAAGGCATATAGAAATTATCATTTTCGATAGCAATCAACTGGGGGGTATCCCCGATAATCTCTGCTACCGCGCAATTCGATGTGCCATAGTCAAAACCGATGAACATAGACTCCCCCATCTTCAATTATGGAAATTTTAAAAAAAGGGCACAGATGCTATCGTAATTCAGGGTGATATGCGAGCTTAAGATAAGTAGGCCGGAAATCAAGCCCTCAGGTCGCATGGGTGCTGCGCTATATGACTTCCATGATCCTCTGGCAAAGCAACGTGAATATAATGATAGAGCTTATACTGTCGATCATTTTTATACTAAGTTATTTAAAATAGAAGATGGTTTTCAGGCTGAATCGGGCAGAAGAATGGCTTCTTAAAGAACAAAGCGCATGAAGCTGTTTCTTGATGCTTTTTTTGACGAAATTCAGATTGAATCAGCAAATTGAGATGACTAAACAATATTAATGATGGTTCGTTATAATAAGCGGGATTTTCATAAGCAAGAGAATATGCAGTGACAAAAATATATACAGTAACCGAGATTTATAGTGATGAATATTGGATGCGTCGGGCAATGGAGTTGGCTATGCAAGCACAGGCACAAGGTGAAATCCCAGTCGGCGCTGTATTGGTGGCAGATAACAAAATTATTTCGCAAGGGTTTAACCTTCCGATTACCGAGCATGATCCTACCGCTCATGCTGAAATTATTGCCTTGCGACGTGGTGGCATCCAATTGCAGAATTACCGTTTACTGAATACGACACTGTATGTCACTTTGGAACCTTGTATCATGTGTGCAGGAGCAATGGTACACAGCCGGATACAGCGGCTTGTTTATGGAGCCAGTGATATGAAAACGGGTGCAGCGGGATCATTGATTGATATATTGCGTCATCCCGGAATGAATCACCAAATTGAAATTACCGGTGGGATTTTGGCAGAAGAGTGCTCCACTATGTTGAGTTCTTTTTTTAAACAACGTAGGGAGCAACATAAGGCACTGAAGAAGATGTTGAAAGCTCAACAACAGGAAATGTCATAATCAGTTACAATCAAAAAACCAATTACGATTGACGTGTTGTTGCAGTTTTCGCCGGTGTTGTCTCTTCCGGTGCTTTTTCATTGGAATCGGTTTTAGTGCCTTCCGCTTTATCACCTGTTGTTTTATCACTTTCAGGTTGGGAGTCACTGGTTGTGTCCGCTGGCACTTCTCCTGCTATTTTCTCACGGTTGGCTTTTGCCTGTAGATATCCTTCCAAACTCAGATAGTAACGCCGGATATTTTCAACATAGCGATAGGCCTCATAGCCGCGGGCATAACCGTAAGTCGTATTGGTGTAGTATTTTTTCTTGCTGAGCAGGGGAAGGCGCGCTTTAACATCCAGCCAACTATCAGGATTACCTTTTTGCGCCGCCGTTAACTTACGAACATCAAGAATATGCCCGTATCCCATGTTATAGGCGGCGAGAGCGAACCAGATACGTTCATCTTCAGGAATGGTTTTTGGCAAGCGATCCATTAAGTAGTGCAGATAAGCCATACCGCCTTTCACACTTTCTTCTGGGTCCAGCCGATCGTGGATCCCCGCCCATTCTGCTGTTGGACGAGTCAGCATCATCATACCACGGACGCCAGTAGGGGAGGTTGCTTGCGGGTCCCAATGCGATTCTTGCCATGCAATAGCTGCCACTAATTGCCAATCCAGTGATCCCGCATATTTCTCAAAAATGGGCTGATATGTAGGCAAAATATTATTGATAGCACGGATAAAAGAGATGGTATCAAAATAGTCGAATGAATTGACATGGCTGAAATACTTTTCCTGTAGCCGCGACATAATGCTGTCTTCAGCCAGCATGCTGAAAAAATCAAGCATGGCGGAGTAAAGACTATAATCATCATTGCGTTTTAAATACCAGGTCAGGGGACGTTCTTCACTGACATCAAAAGCAACTGCCAGATTGGGATGAACACGTTGTTGCAGGGCCAGACTGATTGAATCGCTGATTGTATAGTCGATTTTTCCTTCGGACACTTGTTCGAGTAATTGTTGTGTATTTTCGCGTGATGTCTCTTCCCAGGTTAAATCAGGATAAGATTTCTCTTTCCATTTTTTCAGCTCGCTTACATGGGCTGAACCCGCTGTGACAATGAACTTACCTCTTAAATCATTAAACGAACGCGGACGCGTTGTCCCTTTGCGATAAACCAGTTGTTGTAAGACTAAATAATAGGCTGGGCCAGTGCGTGTCTGATCTAACCTTTCTTCATTGTAGATAAGGCCCGCAGCCAAGAAATCGGCTTTATCGTTTTCCAAATCGTCAAAAAGCTGATTAATGTTGGCGCGAAACTGAATAACAAGTTTCACACCCAGATAATCAGCAAACCGTTTGGTCAATTCATAGTCAAATCCTGTTGGCTCATTTTTGCTGTTAAGAGAAATCAGAGGAGAAGAGATGGTACTAACCCGAAGTTCTCCTCGTGCCAGAATTTTGTTTATCTGCTCCTGCTGTTTATTGGGCCAATTAATGTTGAGACCAATGATAGCAGCGGAAAGGAGCGCGATAATAACGATAACAAAATAATTTATCTTTATATTACTCAAACAGTTATCTCTATCCAGTGTGGTTAGGCTCCGTATGAAATGTAAGATAATAGCATGGTTAAATTTCCAGTAATCGAGAATTTTGCTGAACAAAATAGCGTAATGCAACTCTATTAAACCAATTTTAGAACTTCATTACGTGTATTAAGAGGATGTTAAATAACCACGCAAACGGTTTCGTCGGGGAGAACATTCCTCTATAATGTCTTCAGTTTCCCCTGAGGCATCAGTCAGGCTTTGCTTCTAAGATGAGAGAACCTATTATTATGGAAATTCTGCGTGGCTCGCCCGCTTTATCAGCGTTTCGTATTACTAAGCTCCTTTCCCAGTGTCAAGATCAGTGCCTTCCCGTTACAGAAATCTATGCAGAATATGTGCATTTTGCAGAGGTTAATCGTCCTATCACCGGAGATGAACGGGAAAAATTAAATCAATTATTAAAATATGGTCCCGCTTTAGCCGTGCGTGAGCCTAAAGGTCAACTACTGTTAGTCACACCTCGCCCGGGCACTATCTCTCCGTGGTCATCGAAAGCGACAGATATCGCTCATAATTGTGGGCTGAATACGATTGTCCGTTTAGAGAGAGGAATTGCTTATTATATCCAATGTATTGAAATGAATGATACTCAGTGGCAAACCTTATCCGCGTTACTGCATGATCGCATGATGGAGAGTGTATTCACTCAGTTTCAACAGGCTGAAGTGTTATTTTCTCACCAAGAGCCTACCCCATTGAAGCAAATTGATGTTTTGCAATTGGGGCGGGCAGCACTAGAATCTGCCAATATTGAATTGGGATTGGCTTTGGCGGCAGATGAAATTGATTATTTGGTGAAGGCTTTTCAGATATTGGAACGTAATCCGACAGACATTGAGCTTTATATGTTTGCGCAGGCGAATTCTGAACATTGCCGCCACAAAATTTTCAATGCAGATTGGGTTATTGATGGACAGGCCCAACCTAAATCACTGTTCAAGATGATAAAGAACACATTTGAACAGACACCAGATTATGTGCTTTCTGCTTATAAAGATAATGCGGCTGTAATGGAAGGCTCCCATGTTGGTCGCTTTTTCCCTGCCCTTGAAACCGGGATCTATGATTACCACCAAGAACCCGTCCATATCTTGATGAAAGTTGAAACTCATAACCATCCGACTGCGATATCACCGTGGCCGGGTGCTGCGACAGGTTCAGGAGGGGAGATCCGGGATGAAGGAGCGACAGGACGGGGTGCTAAACCCAAAGCTGGATTGGTCGGTTTTTCAGTATCAAATTTGAAAATCCCTGGATTTGAACAGCCGTGGGAAGAGAATTTCGGTAAGCCTGAGAGAATTGTCAGTGCCTTGGACATTATGCTGGAAGGTCCGTTGGGTGGCGCGGCTTTCAACAACGAATTCGGGCGTCCAGCGTTGCTGGGATATTTCAGAACCTATGAAGAAAACGTATATTCCCATAATGGCACAGAGCTGCGTGGTTATCACAAACCCATCATGCTTGCGGGGGGTATTGGAAACATTCGTGAAGAGCACGTTCGGAAAGGAGATATCCCGGTCGGAGCAAAACTCATTGTGCTGGGCGGGCCAAGCATGAATATCGGCTTAGGGGGCGGCGCAGCATCGTCAATGACATCAGGTCAATCCGATGCTGATTTGGATTTTGCGTCTGTGCAACGTGATAATGCAGAGATGGAGCGCCGTTGTCAGGAAGTCATCGATAGTTGCTGGCAGCTGGGAGACAAAAACCCAATTCTGTTTATCCATGATGTAGGTGCTGGTGGATTATCAAATGCCATGCCTGAGTTAGTCAATGATGGCGGTCGAGGCGGTCGTTTTGAGCTACGTGATATTCTGAATGATGAGCCAGGAATGAGTCCATTGCAGGTATGGTGCAATGAATCTCAGGAACGTTATGTTCTGGCCGTGGCACCAGAACAACTTACACTATTTGAAGAATTGTGCCGTCGTGAGCGTGCTCCTTATGCTGTGATTGGAGAGGCTACAGAAGAACGACATCTGTTGCTGAATGATAGACATTTCGAGAACCAGCCAATTGATATGCCTCTGGATGTTTTACTCGGCAAGACACCAAAGATGTTGAAAAATGTACAGGTTTTGCAAGCTCATGGAAAAAGTCTTGAGCGTAAGGGCATTGACCTCGCGGAAGCGGTAAAACGAGTCCTGCATTTACCTGCTGTTGCCGAGAAAACATTCCTGATTACAATTGGAGATCGTTCTATAACAGGCATGGTTGCCCGCGATCAAATGGTTGGCCCGTGGCAAATTCCTGTTGCGGATTGCGCTGTGACTACAGCCAGTCTTGATAGCTATTATGGTGAAGCCATGTCAATAGGTGAGCGCGCGCCAGTTGCATTACTGGATTTTGCTGCATCGGCACGCGTGGCTGTCGGGGAAGCGTTGACTAATATCGCTTCTGCCTATGTGCAGGATCTGAAACGAGTGAAGTTATCCGCTAACTGGATGTCAGCATCAGGCCATGCAGGTGAAGATGCGGGCCTGTATGCTGCGGTAAAAGCTGTGGGAGAAGAATTGTGTCCTGCGCTCGGCCTGACCATTCCGGTAGGCAAAGACTCTATGTCAATGAAAACCCGTTGGAATCAGGATGGAGAAGAGCGTGAAATGACTTCGCCACTTTCATTGGTTATCAGTGCATTTGCTCGTGTGGAAGATGTACGTTGCACAGTGACGCCAGAACTATCTGCGGAAGATGATAACGCATTGCTGCTAATCGATCTGGGGCAAGGACAGAATGCCTTGGGAGGAACCGCATTGGCTCAGGTTTATCGCCAGCTTGGTGATAAAACCGCAGATGTTCGTGATATTGAGCAACTAAAAGGCTTCTTCAATGCAATTCAGCAATTGATTGCAGAACAAAAACTGTTGGCTTATCACGACCGCTCTGATGGCGGCCTGCTGGTAACATTAGCAGAAATGGCTTTTGCCGGACATTGTGGGCTGCATGCTGATATCAGTGCTTTTGATGAAGATGTTTTGGCTGCTCTGTTTAGCGAAGAATTAGGGGCAGTGATTCAGATTCGGGAAACGGACAGGGAGCGGGTTGAGAATCTACTGGCAGATTATGGTTTGAGTGAAAACGTACACTATTTAGGTAAAGCTCAAACAGGCGATGATTTTGTCATTTCCAGTAAAAATATGGAAGTTTACCGTCAAAATCGCAGCACTTTGCGTTTATGGTGGGCAGAAACAACATGGCAGATGCAAAGTTTACGCGATAATCCTGAATGTGCTGACCAAGAACATCAGATGAAACAGGATGTGAACGATCCCGGTTTGAATGTGAAGTTATCTTTTGATCCTAGCGAAGATATTGCAGCCTGTTACATTTCGAAACAAATACGACCACGCGTTGCCGTGCTGCGTGAACAGGGCGTTAACTCTCATGTTGAGATGGCGGCTGCATTCCACCGCGCCGGTTTTGAGGCCGTAGATGTTCACATGAGTGATTTGTTGAGTGGCCGGATCACGCTTGAGCAATTCCAAACATTAGTCGCTTGTGGTGGCTTTTCATATGGAGATGTACTTGGTGCGGGTGAAGGATGGGCGAAATCCATTCTGTTTAATTCACGGGTACGCGATGATTTTGCGAATTTCTTTGCAAGGCCGGATACTTTGGCTCTTGGGGTGTGCAACGGTTGTCAGATGATGTCGAACCTGCACGAACTGATTCCGGGTACAGAGCACTGGCCTCGTTTTGTCCGTAACCGTTCAGAACGCTATGAAGCACGTTTCAGCTTAGTGGAAGTGGCAGACAGCCCTTCATTGTTCTTGACAGAGATGGTAGGTTCTCGTTTACCAATTGCCGTTGCCCACGGTGAAGGTCAGGTGGAATTCAGAAACAGTCAAAGTTTGCAGGAACTTGAAAAACACCAACAGGTAGCACTGCGCTTTGTGGATAACTACGGTTCGGTGACTGAAAATTATCCGGTAAACCCGAATGGCTCTGTCAATGGCATTACCTCAGTTACCAGCCTTGATGGTCGAGCCACAGTGATGATGCCTCATCCTGAAAGGGTATTCCGTACTGTCAGTAATTCTTGGCATCCTAAAGAGTGGGGAGAAGATAGCCCGTGGATGCGTATTTTCCGCAATGCGCGTAAACAATTAGGGTAATTTCTCATAATATCTTCTTCTGAAAAGGCTCTGAAAATTTATCAGAGCCTTTATTTTTAATCGATATATTTATTCCAACGCTAATTTTCTATCCTTCACGTGTACTTGACCTTATTGGTCTTAATTGGTCTGAGATCAAATCTTTTGTTATCACTGGATCTCACTGAACCAGGGAAACCCATTTCGTATTGAGATGTGCTGAAGTGACATCAGAAAAAAGAAAGAGCAGAGGGTATTTCGTCGTCGATTTGGCATTGTTGATGAATGTTATTATCATTGTCTCCATATTGCGACAATGTGACTCTCTGATGTCTCAAATAGGAGACATTTAATAGCATGATATTAATGATAAAATATCTAAATGTGGCTAAGTGTCATAAATTGACGACAAAAATACAGATCAGGCATCAGAAAATTTTAATTAGAAAAATAAATGAATATATTTATTTTTAAATTAACAATAAAATCAATGCATTAAAAAATATTTTACAATTTGGCACGCAATGTGCATAATACAGGCCAGTTGCTCATTCAATTTTTTATGTCGGCCCGCAATTAGGTGGAAACATGCCACATAAGCCCAGAATGATGCCGAAGTAAGGTGCCTACCGTCCAACTTAATGATACTCGCTTTCGGGCCTTATCAAACACAGGGCGACACGTGGAGTGAGGCACCACCTATATGCTATAGGTTCATCAGGTAGCATGAGGTTCCTCACTGGCGGGATAGTAAACAAAGTTACTATCCCGCCGTCATTATTACAGGTGACTCCTGTCCATCGTGTTTATGTACGTACCCGCATCACTTCAAATCATCCACTATTTTCAATTATTATTTTCAAGCGTTTTCAAAAAAGAAGAGAAAGAGTAACTTTAGAATTCATCATTTGGCAGACGTTCTTCTTCGTTTTATGCCAATTGGCATCAATGTAATTGCAGGTTATAAGATGATTTCTTTGAAAAAATGGCGTTTATTTCCGCGCTCACTGCGCCAATTGGTTGTAATGGCTTTCTGGCTAGTATTATTGCCATTATTGGTGTTGGCTTATCAGGCTTATCAGAGCCTTGACCAGCTCAGTACTCACGCCGCAGAAATCAATAGCTCTACTCTGGCGGATGCCCGTCGTAGCGAAGCGATGAGTGGCGTTGTCTTTGAGATGGAACGCAGTTACCGCCAATATTGTGTATTGGGTGATGCCAGGCTGGAGAAACTTTATCAACGCCAATATCGTCAATATACGAGTATGCTCGGCAATCAGATAACCATGCTGGGTAATACTGAATATACAAAAAAGTTTAACGAATTACTGGCAGGCTTGACCAAAATTTCCTGTAACAACGGTGTCCCAGAACCTACCTCATCCAAATTACTTGAAGAATTTTCTACCACTAATAATCTTCTGGTACAGGAAATCCGTAAGATCATTTTTAGTCGGGGTGAACAATTACAAAAAGATATTGCAGATAAAGGACAATTCTTTGGTTGGCAGAGCCTTATCTTATTCTTGCTAAGTGCATTCTTGATAACGCTATTTACACGCATGATCATCGGACCAGTGAAACGTATCGAACGGATGATCAATCGGTTGGGAGAAGGGCAGTCATTAGAAATTGAGTCCTTTAAAGGCCCGCGGGAATTGCGATCACTGGCACAGCGTATTATTTGGCTGAGCGAACGTTTATCTTGGCTGGAATCTCAGCGGCATGAATTTTTACGCCATATCTCCCACGAATTGAAAACACCTCTGGCAAGTATGCGTGAAGGTACTGAGTTATTGGCGGATGAAATAGCAGGGTCACTGACAGAAGACCAAAGAGAAATCGTGAGCATTCTGGATAGCAGTAGCAGGCATTTACAGCAGCTCATTGAACAACTGCTCGAATATAATCGAAAATTGGCAGATGGTGCCGCAGAACACCAGATTGTGTCTTTAAAAGAAATTGTGGATGGTGTTGTATTATCGCATCAGCTACCGGCACGCACAAAAAATATTCATACAGAAATTCAATTAGATATGGATATGTGCTGGGCGGAACCAAATTTATTGACAAGAGTGATTGATAATCTCTACTCCAATGCAGTGCACTATGGCGCTGAATCCGGTAACATCTGGATTGCCAGTCGGCAAGTGGGAAAAAATCTTCAGATCGATATTGCCAATACAGGAACGCCTATCCCTGAATTAGAAAAGAGTATGATTTTTGAGCCGTTTTATCAAGGAAAGCTCCAGCGAAAAGGGGCAGTGAAAGGAAGTGGACTTGGCTTGAGTATTGCGCAAGATTGTATTAAACAGATGAGGGGAGAGCTTCATTTGATAGAACCCGAATTTGCTGACGTATGTTTTCGAATTGAACTGCCATTAACCGCAGAGAATGATTAAATAATATGTATAACAGATTTATTTACCGCTTTATGACGAAGACGGAACAGCAGGGTATTGTGACTCAGCCGGTTTTGGCCCGGGTTCCGGTTTTACGTTTCCGTACCGTGTTGTTATTGCTCGTTCCCTATTTACTGGCTGGGTGTGCTAAAACGAGCGGAACAGATAAATTGGCAACAATTGCGGAATCTATTCTACCGGAGCAGCATGTCACGGATTACCGTTTTAAGGAGTGTGATGTAATCTGGGATATGACCAAACCAAAGGCACTGGAAAATGGGCTTTATTGGCTGAGATTTACAGATTGTACGGACCGGCTGTCTTCAGCAGATGCTCGTGAGATGGCAAAAAATTTCTCTCTGACTGATTGGGAACAGGTATTTAAACAGAGTATCCTGATTAACAGGGCTACGCCTGCATTAGCTGAACGCCGGAAAATTGTCGAAAACCTCAATCAGTATAGTGCCCAGTTTCCTGTCGCTTTGCGGCCATTATTACAATTGTGGCGTGAACAGCAATACTTGAAAATTAACCTTGCCGAAGAAAGAATTAAATTCCAGCGACTCCAACTCGACAGTGATAACAAAATAGATCGCTTAAAAGAGGTTCGGGCACGCTTAGAATATGATCTTCGCTCAATATCCCGCAAACTCGAAAATCTGACAGATATCGAACGCCAGCTTTCCTCCCGCAAACAAGATCAGAACAATGCTGCTACTTCCGGTGATATAGGTAACGTGAGTGACACAAACTCCTCATCCAGTAAATTGATATCGGAAGATAAATCGGCAACAAATCCGGAGCTTAAAACAGAAATTAACTCTCCAGAAGAAAAAGGAGCTGAATAATAATGACAGTACGCAATCCCGCCCATCTTCTCTTAGTTGATGATGATCCTAGCTTGTTAAAACTATTGGGAATGCGTCTGACCAGCGAAGGTTTCCGTGTCACGACCGTTGAGAATGGTCATGAAGCATTGCGAATGTTGGTGAAAGAAAAAGTGGATTTAGTGATCAGCGACTTGCGCATGGATGAAATGGATGGAATGGCATTGTTTGCTGAAATACAGAAACAACATCCTGGCATGCCAGTGATCATTTTGACCGCACATGGTTCCATTCCTGATGCAGTAGCGGCAACTCAGCAAGGCGTATTTAGTTTTCTGACCAAACCCGTTGATCGTGAAGCTCTTTATAAAGCCATAGATGAAGCACTGGAGCTATCAACACCCGCTGTAGATGGACAATGGAGCGAGCAGATTGTAACCCGCAGCCCTTTAATGTTACGTCTGTTGGAACAGGCAAAGATGGTGGCTCAATCGGATGTCAGTGTCCTGATTAATGGGCAAAGTGGAACCGGTAAAGAAGTGGTGGCTCAAGCTATTCACCGGGCAAGTCCCCGGGCGAAAAAGCCTTTTATTGCGATTAACTGCGGCGCTTTACCTGAACAGCTGCTTGAATCTGAATTATTTGGTCATGCCAAAGGCGCATTTACTGGCGCGGTCAGCAGCCGGGAAGGGTTATTTCTGGCGGCTCAGGGAGGAACATTGTTCCTTGATGAGATCGGTGATATGCCATTGGCGCTGCAAGTGAAATTATTGAGAGTTTTGCAGGAGCGCAAAGTTCGTCCGTTAGGGAGTAATCGTGACATAGACATTGATGTCAGAATTATTTCTGCTACTCACCGTGATTTGCCAAAGGCGATGCAACGAAGTGAATTTCGTGAAGATCTCTACTATCGATTGAACGTCGTTAACCTGAAAATCCCTACACTGAATGAACGTGCGGAAGATATTCCCCTATTAGCCAATCATCTATTGCGGGTATCAGCCAAACGTCACAAACCCTTTGTTCGCAGCTTCTCCACTAATGCGATGAAATGTCTGATGGCGGCAAGTTGGCCGGGTAATGTTCGTCAATTGGTTAACGTGATTGAGCAATGTGTTGCATTGACAACTGCTCCTGTAATCAGTGATGCGCTAGTTATACAGGCACTGGAAGGGGAAAATACGGCATTGCCGACATTTGTGGAAGCTCGTGGGCAATTTGAACTGAATTATCTGCGCAAATTACTGCAAATAACCAAAGGCAATGTAACACATGCTGCTCGCATGGCAGGGCGTAACCGGACTGAATTCTATAAATTGCTGGCCAGGCATCAGTTGGATGCCAGTGATTTTAAAGAATAACTTTTCGACCATTTCAAAAATTCTTACACTGAATAAAAATTGTATCTATCTAATATACCTAATGAATTTCAGATTGCAGCGCGGCACCAACGCTGAAATTTGAAAGACGAAGGGATAGATGCACTGTCTTGCTAAGACGAAGTAAGATAGATAGATGAATTATGGCCCAGGAGAGCCGCATTCTATGAGTCGTACTCTTAATATCGGTCTTGCCCAGTTAAATTGGCTGGTGGGAGACATCGAAGGCAACTGCGAGCGTATGTTGCAAACAGTCAAGGAACAGCAAGAAAAAAATGCTGATCTGGTTATGTTTTCAGAACTGGCACTGTCTGGCTATTTTCCTGAAGATTTACTGTTCCGTCCCGATTTGCATCAACGTTGCCGTGAACAATTGATACGTTTGCAGGAAGCAAGCTCTCAGGTCGCTATTTTAGTGGGGCATCCGTGGCAACAAGATGGTAAACTCTACAATGCCCTTTCACTGTTTTGGAAGGGTGAAGTTGTTGCCAGATATTTCAAGCAGTTACTGCCAAATTATGGCGTTTTTGATGAAGAGCGTTATTTCAAGGCGGGTAAGCAAAGCTGTGTAATACCATTTAAGGGTTATAATCTTGGTTTGTTGATTTGCGAAGACTTGTGGTTTGATGCGCCAATTGATGCCCTGAAACAAGCTGGTGCAGAAATTGTTCTGTCGATTAATGCTTCTCCTTATAATCGTGAAAAACCGAATATTCGCAGTACCTTAATTAAATCCCATTGCCAGCGCACTCAACTACCGATCATCTATCTCAATCAGGTTGGCGGACAAGATCAGCTTATCTTTGATGGTTGCTCAAAAGTTTTTGATACAAATGGTGAAATTACCCATCGTATGGCAGCGTTTGAAGAGCAGATTGAACAATGCCGCTTCAATGACATGAATATTGAACCGATGGCGAACCCTACACCTCAGCTGCCACTGCTTGAACAAATCTACAAGGCACTGGTGCTCTCTGTTCGTGACTACGTACAGAAAAATGGTTTCAAAGGCGCTTTGCTTGGCTTATCAGGCGGGATTGATTCTGGTTTGACACTGGCGATTGTTGTAGACGCGCTAGGTAAAGAGCACGTGCAGGCGGTTATGATGCCATTCCGCTATACCTCAGAGATGAGCATCCACGATGCCAGGGAACAAGCAGAAATGCTGGGTGTTGAGTTTGATGTGGTATCCATCGAACCTATGTTTGATGCGTTTATGGCGCAACTTGAACCGATATTCGCGGGAACAGAAAAAGATACAACAGAAGAGAATTTGCAGGCCCGCTGTCGTGCAGTTATTTTGATGGCAATGTCAAACAAACGCCGCCGCCTTGTATTGACGACCAGTAACAAAAGTGAATCAGCAGTAGGATACTCCACTTTGTATGGCGATATGGCGGGGGGCTTTAATGCGTTGAAAGATGTGCCAAAAACGATGGTATTTGCATTGTCCGAATACCGTAATACAGTATCTCCGGCTATCCCTCAGCGGGTAATAGATCGTCCACCTTCTGCGGAACTGGCACCGGATCAGCTGGATCAGGATAGTTTGCCGCCATATGACATGCTGGACGCTATCCTTGAAGGATATGTTGAAAAAGACAAAACAGTAGCTGATTTAGTTGCTGAAGGTTTTGATGAAGCCATTGTTCGCAAAGTGATCCGACTGGTTGATATAAACGAATATAAACGTCGTCAGGCACCTATCGGCCCACGCATTACCCAACGTGATTTTGGTAAAGATCGTCGCTACCCGATTACTTCTGGTTTCGGGCGTAAGAACTGGTAATAACAGGAAAACTTCATGAAAAAGATTGATGCAATTATCAAACCTTTCAAGCTGGATGATGTACGTGAGGCTCTGGCTGAAGTGGGTATCACTGGTATGACCGTGACAGAAGTAAAAGGGTTTGGTCGCCAGAAAGGACATACTGAGCTTTATCGCGGTGCGGAATATATGGTGGATTTTCTGCCAAAGGTCAAAATAGAAATTATTGTACCGGATGATATTGTTGATACCTGTGTCGAAACAATCATGCAGACCGCACAAACCGGCAAAATCGGTGATGGCAAAATTTTTGTTTTTGATGTTGCCCGTGTTGTGCGTATCCGCACTGGTGAGCAGGACGAAGAAGCGATTTAACTGAAATTCTGAAAAAAGTGATAACGGAAACATGGGTAATGACCCATATTCAAATGGGAGAGGAATATAAGTATTTCCAATTTGTAACCGTTATCACTTAATTTGTATATGAGGCTGTGTTAAATCACTTTATGTGGGCCAAAACTTTCATAGTGAATATGTTGTTCATCAACCCCCATTTCCAGAAGCTGTTTGGCGATATATTGCATGAAAGCGATTGGCCCACAGAAATAGAATTGCATCCCTTTTTCCGTTACCGAATCCCTTACAAGGGACAGATCCATAAATCCGGTGTATTGATAATCCACGCCTTTCTGATCCAGAGCACGTGGTTCACGATACCAAACCTGAGAATGGAAATTAGGCATAGACTGGGAAATTTCATTTACCTTATCTGAGAAAGCGTGATAACCGCCATGCTCTGCTGCGTGAAACCAATTGACTGTACCTGCATGACGCTGATGATGTAAGTGTTGCAGCATACTCATCATTGGTGTCAAACCAACACCGGCAGAAATCAGTGTAACGGGCGTATCATGCTGGACATCAAGGAAGAAATCACCGTGCGGCGCTGCCAGCATCACGACATCACCTTCTTGTAAGTGATTGTGCATATAGTTTGAAACCTTGCCCTGAGGTTCACGTTTAATTGCAATTTGGTAATGGGTTGCGTTTGGCGCTGTGGTCAGTGAATATTGGCGAATTTCGCGGTTTTCAAACGCAGGATTTTCCAGATAGACCCCTAAATATTGCCCGGGCTTATAATCCATAACTTTGCTGCCATCAACGGGCACAAATTCAAAGCTGGTAATGACATCACTCTGTGGCTGTTTCCGGCTGACACGGAATTGACGTAGACCACGCCAACCGCCTTCCTGATCTTCACCATCCTGATAAATTTCTTCTTCCCGATGGATAAAGACATTGGCTAACACATTGTAGGCTTCTCCCCAAGCGTTGAGAACTTCCTCACCGGGGTGGAACATTTCATCAATTGTTGCCAGAAGATGTGTACCCACAATTTGGTAATGTTCAGCCTGAATGTTCAGGCTGGTATGTTTATGGGCGATTTTTTCCACGGCGGGCAAGAGTGCCGACAAGTTATCAATATTCGAGGCATAAGCGCAAAGCGCGTTGAAAAGGGCTTCATGCTGAGCACCATTTATCTGATGGCTCATGTTAAAAATATCTTTTAATTCAGGATTATGTTTGAACATACGCTCATAAAAATGGGCAGTCAGTTTCGGGCCTGTAGAAACGATCAGTGGAATGGTGGATTTTATGGTGGTGATAACGTGACTATCTAGCATGGGAATCTCCTGAGTTTTCCTCAAATGACCTCGAAATCTATAAGATGTATTTTAAATGCAACTTATGGCATTTGGGAATACACCAAATAAAAAAAAGAAGATCATGTTGATTTAAACCAAAAATTCGAAAGGATCTTGTCTTTTTATGAGAATAAATTTTGATTAAGATCACAAATATTAGTGATAAATCTGAAATTGTTGATTTTATAGCTAGTTATTTAGCCGCAAAGAGGCCATCAACAAACAATGCAAACGTTTGCGTAAATTATCTTGTCAAGACTATCTCATTAGAGAAAAAGAGTTTACACTGTGTGACATTCTGGCCCTCAGGGGTAATTTTTAGTGATGTAGCTGAGTCAGGAGAACCAAATGTTAAAGCGTGAAATGAATATTGCGAATTACGATCCCGAACTGTGGCAAGCGATGGAACAGGAAGTTTGTCGTCAAGAAGAACACATTGAATTGATTGCCTCTGAAAACTACACCAGCCCAAGGGTTATGCAGGCTCAAGGATCTCAGCTCACTAACAAGTATGCGGAAGGTTATCCGGGTAAACGCTACTATGGCGGCTGTGAGTATGTCGATGTTGTTGAACAACTTGCGATTGACCGTGCGAAAGAGTTGTTTGGTGCAGATTATGCTAACGTCCAGCCACACTCTGGTTCTCAGGCAAATGCTGCGGTGTATATGACATTGCTGCAACCCGGAGATACTGTTTTAGGGATGAATCTGGCTCACGGCGGCCATTTGACTCACGGCTCTCCAGTCAACTTCTCCGGTAAACTGTATAACATCGTGCCTTATGGTATTGATGACAGAGGTAAAATCGATTACGACGATATCCGTACCCAAGCGCAAAAACACCAGCCAAAAATGATTATCGGCGGCTTCTCTGCTTACTCCGGTGTTGTTGATTGGGCGAAGATGCGTGAAATTGCCGATGAAATCGGGGCTTATTTGTTCGTTGATATGGCTCACGTCGCTGGTTTGGTGGCTGCGGATGTCTATCCAAATCCAGTTCCTCATGCCCATGTTGTCACAACCACAACGCACAAAACACTGGCTGGTCCACGTGGTGGCCTGATTTTAGCGAAAGGTGGTGATGAAGAGTTTTACAAGAAAATAAATTCTTCTGTTTTCCCCGGTTCTCAGGGTGGCCCGCTGATGCACGTTATTGCCGGTAAGGCTGTTGCGCTGAAAGAAGCGATGGAGCCTGAATTTAAGATTTATCAGCAGCAAGTCGCCAAAAACGCGAAAGTCATGGTAGAAGTGTTCCTGCAACGCGGCTATAAAGTGGTTTCTGGTGAGACTGAAAACCATCTGTTCTTGTTGGATTTGGTGGATAAAGACATTACCGGTAAAGAAGCAGATGCAGCATTAGGGCGCGCCAATATTACTGTTAACAAAAATAGTGTGCCTAACGATCCCCGTAGCCCGTTTGTAACTTCTGGTATTCGTATCGGCACGCCTGCTATTACCCGACGTGGCTTTAGAGAAGAAGAAACCCGTGAATTAGCTGGTTGGATCTGTGATGTGTTAGACAACATCAACGATGATGCGATGGTTGAAAGCGTTAGACAGAAAGTATTGGAAATCTGTGCGAAGTATCCGGTTTACGCGTAAATTGAAATAAAATATCGGTTAGCACTGTTTGGTTAATACCATTTACGTATCAGCGCTATTAGTCAGATATACCCAATGGATTTTAAGATGTATTTCGACGGCAAGAGAGCGAACCTTCAAAAGCATAGTGAACCGTATGTTGATAAAAACGGTGACTGGGGTGAGTGAGTGTAGCCAACAAAGCGGCGTCTTGAAAGACGAAGGTTATAATATCAGCGTGATCAAGTAGTGCTATCGATAAAAGTGCTATCGATAAAATGGAAACCCGACTCATGATGTCAGTCCTGAGCGGGTTTTTTGCATTTGAAAAATGGAGGCATTTGGATGGCTGTTCCATCGACATTTTGGCTAGGGTTGGGTTATTTCACTTATTTTTTTTCTTTCGGCATATTCCTGCCATTCTGGTCTGTTTGGTTAAAAGGCGAAGGTATTGAACCTTCAATGATAGGAATATTGCTGGGTGCTGGATTGATCGCCCGCTTTATCGGCAGTCTGGTCATCTCTCCTATGGTAAAAGATCCATCCAAATTAATTAACGCATTGCGTTTCCTCTCATTATTATCGTTACTTTTTACTATTGGTTTTGTATTTGGCAGTCACTGGGCATGGATTTTCTTTGTCATGATAGGTTTCAATTTATTTTTTTCCCCCTTAATGCCTTTATCGGATGCTCTGGCGGGAACATGGCACAAACAATTTACTTTTGATTATGGCAAGGTAAGGGTCTGGGGTTCGATTGCGTTTATTATTAGTTCCTCGCTAACGGGCATATTAATGTCTGCCAATGGAGTCAGTTTCTCAATCGATAGCCTTGATTTTGGCTGGAGTATGTCATTTGACAGACTTAATGGTTGGATTGGTAGTGATTTGTTTGGTACACATCATATTGTTCTCGCTTTTTTGATTTTCAGCGTCACCGGAATGCTATTGGGTATGATGCTAAAGCCTTCTATTATGCCTGTCGGCAAAATTAAAACAGCAAATACCAATGCAGTATCTTTTAAAGAGCTTCTGTCTGAAAAATCTGTATGGCAATTTTTAGTGTGCGTGACTTTATTACAAGCGGCACATGCAGGTTACTACAGTTTTGGTTCCATTTATTGGGAGAAAGCGGGTTATTCTTCATCAACCATTGGTTATCTTTGGTCATTGGGAGTGGTTGCAGAAGTTGTCGTTTTTACATGCAGTAATCAATTATTCCGCCGCTGGAGTGCGCGTAATCTATTGTTACTATCCTGTATTTGTGGCGTGTTTCGTTGGGGATTGATGGGAATATCTACCGAATTATATGCTTTAATCATTATTCAGATTTTGCATTGCGGTACTTTCACTGTTTGCCATCTGGCTGCAATGCGATTTATTGGTGCCAGAAGAGAAAACGAAATTATTCGGTTGCAGGCAATCTACTCCGCTTTGGCGATGGGAGGCGGTATTGCAGTCATGAGTATAGTTGCCGGTTTCATGTATGAACGCATGGGCGGTGGCATATTCTGGGTTATGGCATTGGTTGCTTTGCCGGCATTTTTTCTGCGGCCAAAAGTAGAAGCCCATGCGCATTAATTAAATGCGAAAATGATAAAAGGGCATTAACAGGGATTTTTAGGCCACAGACAAACTCCGTTTAAAACAACGGAGTTTTTTATCATAAGAATATTGTCTAAAAATATGGTGGATGATGAAGATCCACTCACTCACCTTGCACTCTGCAAATAATCAACAACACTAATAAATGACCCGTTTTTATTATTCTATCCCCAGAGCTGGATGGAACTGGCTCTTTATCGCTTTCTGGAGGTGAATACCATGCTAAAACGTAAGTACCTGACTCAGCCTGAGATAGAGATTCTGCTCAGGGAGTTGGGCAAGCATGCCCATGCGGAACGTAATATATGTATGATGTTTATGTCTTTTATTCACGGATTTCGAGTTTCTGAACTGTTGAGTCTGAAACTGTCGGATGTGGATTTGGATGGCAGAAGCCTGCGGGTACAGCGGCTGAAAAACGGCTTTTCCACCATTCATCCTATGGTACAACGTGAAGTCCAGCTTATTCGTCACTGGTTGGTATATCGACAGAATTATTTATCAAAAGCCCCGCCACACCAACAATCCGGGGAAGAGGCAGACTGGTTGTTTCTCTCCCGCAATGGTCAGCGCATGTCGCGGCAGCAGATGTATAAAATCATCCGGCAGACCAGCCAGAAGGCCAGATTGTCGATTTGCGCGAATCCGCACATGTTGAGGC
The DNA here is from genome assembly GCF_059072735.1 of Xenorhabdus sp. XBWT. Lineage (NCBI taxonomy): Bacteria > Pseudomonadati > Pseudomonadota > Gammaproteobacteria > Enterobacterales > Morganellaceae > Xenorhabdus > Xenorhabdus sp. XBWT. The sequence continues at coordinate 3,043,487 of NZ_CM180990.1, read as the reverse complement.
ATGCCTGTGGTTATGCACTGGCGGACAATGGTGTCGATACCCGTTTGATTCAGGACTATTTAGGCCACCGTAATATTCGTCATACTGTCCGTTACACTGCGAGTAATGCGGGTCGCTTCGAGACGATATGGGATCAAAAAGGAAAACGCGCTTACTTGACAATTAGTACCAAACTGTCAACTAAGGAGGATTTATCCAAAAAAACAAGATTGATAGACAAAATGACCACTGAAGATTGATCAATGCAGGGAATTACTCTTTCGATATCGAATACTATGTAAAGGGGGGAAAATAAATAGAAAAATCAAGCAGAAATAAATTGACTGGCATCGTCAGGAAAGACAAAAAACAAGGAAAATTTATTAGTTAAGAATCAATAAGCTGAGTTGATTTTTGCCGATGGAGAAAAACATAAACTAAAGTTAAGAAGAGACATTTTAGGTGACTTGACAGTTTGGTACTAATTGTCAATTCATCTGGTGGATAACAACACATGTGGATAGCAACACCGCTCTGGGATGAGTCAATAGCACTGACGTCTGAGACGTCCGTCGAGGATAATGTTGATTCAGAAGGTTGATAAACATGCTAAAGAAACAAGATAAGCAGTGGACAGATAAACAGCGGCATCGCCTCAAGCAAATGGCATGGATAAATATTTTTGCGCAAGTGGCCTTTCCTGTGGCGGGAGCGTTTACTCCCGCATTGGCGATAGCCAAAACAGAACATGTTGCACAAGAAATACAGCATCATCAGCAAATCGGGTCTTACCGTCTGATGGCTGGCGAAAGTGTCAAAACCGTTGCCAAGCGGCACGGCATGACTGTTTCGGCGCTGAAAAAACTGAACCAGCAACGGGCGTTCAACAAGCCGTTCTCCGCGCTGGGGGCCGGCGATGAGATTGAAGTGCCTCATACCAGCACGGATAAGTTACTGTCGGAGAGCCTGACACGTGCATCGGCCGTCAGCCAGCCTGAACACGGCAACACCGAACACTGGCTGGCAGGAGCGGCTTCCCATGCCGCCGGTATGCTGAAAAGTGGCAACATCGTGGACAGCACCAAAAACCAGTTACGCGGCATGGCACTCAGTGAGACCAATCAGACGGTGCAGAACTGGCTGCAACGCTACGGCACGGTCAAAGTGCAGGCCAATGTGGATGACCGCGGGCGACTGGAGGGAAGCCAGTTTGATATGCTGTTGCCGCTTTATGACACCGAAAAACAGATGGCCTTTACCCAGTTTGGCCTGCGCCATATTGACAGCCGCACGACTGCCAACGTCGGGCTGGGGCAGCGCCATTTTCTTGATGGCGCCCTGTTAGGCTACAACGCGTTTCTTGACCACGACATTACCCGTGACCATACCCGTTTTGGCGTCGGGGCAGAATACGCCCGTGACTTTATGAAATTCGGGGCGAACGGCTATTTTCGTGCCAGCGGCTGGAAAGACGGCAAGAAACTGCACGATTACGAAGAGCGCCCTGCCAACGGGTTTGACGTTCGGGCAGAAGGCTATATTCCGTCCTATCCGCAATTGGGCGGCAAACTTATCTATGAACAGTATTTCGGGGATGAAGTTGGTTTGCTGAGCGAAAAGCGCCGGCAGAAAAACCCTGCCGCCTTTACGCTGGGCGCCAATTATACCCCCATTCCATTGGTGACGTTAGGGCTTGACCGCCGGCAGAGTGCCTCCGGCGGCGGGGAAACTCTGTTTAATTTCGGTCTGAACTATGAAATCGGCACCCCGTGGTCAAAACAGGTAGATCCCGATGCCATGGCCTTTAAGCGCAGTCTGCAAGGCGGACGCTATGATTTAGTGGAGCGCAATAACCAAATCGTGCTGGAATACCGTAAAAAGCAACTGATACGCCTGATGATGGAAAACCAGATAAGCGGGCGCGGCGGAGCCGTGATACCGCTGAATGTCAATGTCAGCGCCAAGCACGGCCTGAAAGAGATTGTCTGGGATACTGCGGCGCTGGTGGCCGCCGGCGGCAAGCTGGAAAATGCCAGTGCCCGTACTGCCGGTTTTGCGGCTGAATCCGTGCGTGGCGGCACCCATTACTTGCTGACCCTGCCGCTGTATCAGGAAAAAGGCAACAACACCTACAGTCTGTCCGGTATTGCCTATGACACACAGGGCAATGCGTCTGAGCGGATGGAAGCCCAGATTATGGTAGTGGCATCCGCCGTCAATCCGGGTGGCTCCGGCTTTGAACCCGCCAACAAATCCATGGTGGCTGACGGCAAGAGCCAAACCATTATCCGCCTGAAACTGACGGATAATGACGGAAAGCCGGTCAGCGGCGCGGCGGGCAATATCACGTTTGGCGAGGATAAAAGCCTGCTCACTGGCAGCGGCAAGGACAAAGATCCCGTACTGGGGAGTGAAATCCGCGAAGTGCCGGCAGGCAGCGGCATTTATGAAATCACTGCCACTGCGGGCACCAAGAACGGTAAATGGAGCCTCACACCAACAGTGGACGGACATGCCCTGACCCCGACAGTGGTTGATTTTGGGACGTCGCTGTCAGAGATGATTGATACGGATAAAACTGAATTTAAACCGGCAAACGGGACACTGAATCAGGAAGGAGACAGTACTGAGATTATCCTCAATCTGAAAGGCAAGGATGGCAACCCCATCACGGGTGTGGCAGATAAAATCAGGCTGACTGATGACAAAAGTGAGTTGTACGGTCAGGCACCCAACCCGACATTGGGTGACATCCGCGAAGATCCGCCCGGTAGCGGCACCTACAAGACCAAAGTGACTGCGGGCAAGAAAAAAGGCATCTGGACATTCACCCCAGTGGTGGATGGCAAAGAGCTGAAACGCACCCACATGACTTTTGGACAGTCACTGGCGGACATTGTGGATACCCAATACTCAGCCTTTACCCCGGCCACCAACGTGCTGACTGCCAACAATGAAGACAGCACCATCATGACCCTGCACCTGAAAGACAAGGATGGTAAACCCATTCCGAACGCCAAAGACAGTATTACGTTCGAAAACAATGGTGACGAGTTGACGGGCGACGGAAAAAACAAGCCGACTATCGATAAAGTGTGGGAAGAGCCGGAAAACAGCGGAATTTACAAGGTGAAAGTCAAGGCGGGTGACAAAACAGGCCAGTGGAAAGTCATCACTAAGATAGACGGTAAGCCACTGGAGACGCCGACCGAAATCACTTTCGGCACCTCAATCGCGGATCTGATAGATCTTAACAAATCTGAGTTTATTCCGGAAAAAGGCAAATTGCCGAATCAGGGGGATACCACCGTTATCCGGCTGAACCTGAAAGACATCAATGGTCATCCGGTCACTGGCGTGGAAGACCATATCAACCTGATACCGGATAACCATGAGCTGTACGGCAAGGGGGAAATGCCCACTCATGGCAAGGCCACAGAAGTGCCGCCGGGCAGCGGGATCTATGAAGTGCCCGTCACTGCCGGCGAAAAGCAGGGACAATGGGTTCTGACACCAGAGGTCTTCGGTAAGAAAATGAAACGTCCGGCTACCGTTGACTTCGGGCAAACACTGTCAGAAGCACTGGATTCTCAAGGTTCCACCGTTGCACCGACGGATGGCAGCAATGCCCTGCCTGCGGATGGTATCTCCACTAAAAAAATTCGCATTGAGCTGAAAGATAAGCAAGGCCATCCATTGACTGGTGCGAAAGACAGTATCAGGGTAGCTGGTATTGGTGGGCTTAAAGGAGAGGGCAAAGATCCGCAAATAGGTGAAATCAGGGAAGTCTCTGAGGGAATTTATGAAACTATTATTACCGCGGGTAATAACACTGGTAACTGGACGCTGGTTACCACCGTGGACGGCACGGATATGAAGAAAGAGACAGTGCTTGAGTTCGATACGCTTAATGCTCCTTCGATCAGTCAATTAATCGTGATCGGCAACATGGAATTGGGCGGGCAGCTAAACGCGACTTATCAGTTTGAGCCTAATGGCGGGAATGATGACGACCATTCGTTCTTTGTCTGGGGTGCAGAGAATACTACCGCGGAGAAGGCGAAGTCGCTGGCCAAGGCTGCTGATATCAAAGAGGGAAAACTGTCCCGGATTCAAGTCACCCAAGAAGGATTAATGCAGTTTGGCAATGTGACAAAAAGAGGCAAAGTACCTGTTTATACTATTCCGCCAGAGGCCAACGGCAAGATACTCGAATTGTCAGTACTGGCGGCTAATGCGGTAAACATTGGGGAAAGTACCGTCAACACGGTGGTATTACGTAAAGGAGAACCCGGTAATCAGGTCAAGGGCGGCAATAATCAGGGGGGAGTGGCTGATCCGAGCGCCAAACCGAGCATCGACAAGATTGTCTTGAGCGGTGATTTGGAAATCAATAACCCCCTGACAGCGACCTATACCTTTAATGATAACGGCGGGGATGCGACAGATAATTCCCAGTTTGTCTGGCATGACAAGGAAGAAACGCCACAAGATTTTCAGCCAGTACCGGACACATCCGGTATCCTGACGAAAAATCTGGTACAGGACGATGCCGGGAAAACCATCGCCATTACGGTTAAGCCCATTAATGGTAAGCAAGGTACCGGGGAGCTTAAAATGGTGGATACAGGCATCAATGATCCCGACATTAATAAAACCGTATCCAAGGGGGGAAAACCGGGGGCTATCCTTGACCCTGCGGCTAAGCCCGCCATAGAGGATCTGATGCTGAGTGGTAAACTGTACATTGATGAAGTATTGACCGCAAATTATACCTTTAACCCCCAAAATGGCGATATCACAGATAACTCTGAGTATGTCTGGAAACGTTTTAAACCCGGATCAGTTCAGCGGGAAGATGTATTGGATCCAGAAGCCAAGGGAATTGTAGACGGGAAAAAAATCCCGAGTGGAAAAATAACTTCCTATACTCTGGGGAACGATGATATCGGTAAACTGTTAGAACTCACCATTACACCGAAGAACAGCCTTAATGGGACTGGCGAACCTGTCGTGATCAATACAGGGCTGGATAATTCTGTGCTTGAAGGCGGAGACAGCCAAGGTGGCATAATTAACCCAACCTTGGGACCTATCATTGAAGGATTAACCATTAACGGTACGTTGGAAATGGGGAAAACCCTTACCGGTTCGTATATCTTTAAATCTAATGGTGGGGATGACAAGGATAATTCGATTTTTGCCTGGGGTATCAAATATTCGGCATCCGCTGATCCGAATGCCCCTAAGTCACCGGAAGAGTCAGTATCCGATTTAGGTCAGGATCCGGGCCATGTTATTAAACCAGATAAGAGTGAGTCGGTGCCTGAGTATACTCTGCAACCCGAAGACAGTGGCCGGATTATTCAACTCGCGATGGTTCCCCGTAACATATTAGGTATACGCGGTGAACAAGTTGCAACGGATACCAAACAGGAAACCCAAAAAGGTACTGTCACGGGCGGTAACTCGGATGGCACCATAAAAGGTGTTGCGGGTGATTTCGGGATAACCTCAAATAAAACTGAAGAGGATGCCGATGGCACTCCAGCGGTTAAAGTGAAAAATACTAACTCTGATCCTATTAAGCTCACCATCAATACTACAGGAGCAGATGGAAAATCCGTTGGCGGTGTGCCTGTGACCATTAAGATGACCGCCATGAACCGTCAAAAAGCTTCGGACAAAGCCACGGTAAAATTGGATGCGCAAAAAGGAAAACTGGAGGATAAAGACAATGCTTACAGTGGTTATACAGACGAAAAAGGTAATCTCGTTATCAATGTGACAGATCCTAACGGTATTGGAACAAGGACAACGCTTTCAGTAAAAGTTAATGACGGAGCCAATCTCCCACCCAAAACATGGGATGTTATTTTTACCGTGATTACCAGCCCAGATACGGATAGGGCCAACTATTGGGGACATATGGAGGAAACGATTAAGATTGGTAATTATTCATTCTATCGGCCACATTTGAGTTCGGAGATGCGGGCTGGAGGAATAAATAATTCTGAAATAGCTAATACGTATAATAATCATGAATCATGGGGCAGAATAAGATGGAATAGGACAAGTAATTATTGCCAGAAGACCTTTAATGCGTCTCTGCCAACTATTGCAATAGCAAGAGAATTGGCTGAACATAATTTAAGTACTCCCCAAAATAATTTGTATACTGCATATGGCTGGCCAGTTAATAATACTGCCAATTACCCTATCTGGACTTCAGAATATGCTCCACAGGCGCCAGCCAATATAGCCGTTGTAAACTTAGTTAATAATATTACTGGGCATAGTGGCAGTAGTAATTCCGACGGTGGCGGTCTGTATATTCCTATTTGCCGCAAATAAAAATCTCATAAAAATTTCAGGGCACTTTAATTGCTGCCCTGAAACCGACATTACTCAAATCATATTTATTTTATAATTAACGAATTAACGTTTCAGTGCTTCCGTTAATTCTTCGCGCATGTGAGACAAAATGTCTTTAACAATACGCGGACTGCCTGCAACGATGTTGCCGGAGTTGATATGGTTATGACCACCGACGAAATCAGTGACGATACAGCCGGATTCACGTACCAGCAATTCTCCGCCCATGAAATCCCATGGTTTCAGACCAATCTCGAAGAAACCATCTACACGTCCGGCAGCAACATATGCCATATCCAGTGCCGCAGAACCTGTACGACGGAAGTCTGCACAGCGGTCAAATAATTTACCCAGCACATTCATGTAAGGGATAGTGTGCTGTTTTGCTTTGAACGGGAAACCAGTAGCAAGAACAGTACCTTCCAGATCGCGGGCCTTAGAACCACGCAGGCGATAACCGTTCAACTGAGCACCCTGACCACGTGTTGCGCTGAACAGTTCATTACGCATTGGATCGTAAACCACGGCCACTTCAGTGCGGCCTTTAATGCGCACGGCAATAGAAACAGCAAAATGTGGGAGACGTTTAATAAAGTTGGTGGTGCCATCCAGTGGATCGATAACCCATTGGAAATCGTCTTCTTCACCTAAATGCTCACCGCTTTCTTCGGTGATAATAGTGTGTTTAGGGTAAGACTTGCGAATAATGTCGATGATCAGCGCTTCTGCTTCACGGTCAACATTGGTGACGAAATCGTTACTGCCTTTTTGGCTTGCCTCTACGGCATCAGGGGTTTCGTAGCTCTTGGCAATATAGTTGCCGGCTTTACGCGCTGCGCGTATAGCAATGGTTAGCATCGGATGCATGGGGTATCTTCCACCAGGATTTTAAAGAACGGGAAACAAATCGGCGCGCAGTATAGCAGTAGTTCGGCAAAATGACTAATGCTGTGTTAAGATATTCGACTCTTATTACCGAATCTAAAAGCCGTCATGTTAGAGAATATCCGCATTATTCTGGTAGAAACTTCCCACACGGGTAACATGGGATCAGCCGCCAGGGCCATGAAAACAATGGGATTATCCAATCTGTATCTGGTGAATCCGCTTATTCAACCTGATTCTCACGCCATCGCGCTTTCAGCCGGAGCAAGTGACGTCATTGGTAATGCAATGATTGTAAATACGTTGGATGAAGCATTGGCAGGGTGTGAATTGGTTATCGGAACCAGTGCCCGTTCACGCACCCTTTCCTGGCCAATCCTCGAACCACGTGAATGTGGTGAACGCTGTGTCAAAGCGTCCAGCCGCTCGCCGGTTGCGATTGTATTTGGCCGGGAACGTGTTGGCCTGACGAATGAAGAACTGCAAAAATGTCATTATCACCTTTATATTCCAACCAACCCGGAATATGGTTCTCTGAATCTGGCAATGGCTGTACAATTGGTCAGCTATGAAATTCGCATGGCACACCTTGCATCTCAGGATCAGGAACAGCCAGACAAAGCCGCTTCTTCAGAGCATGAAACTGAATATCCACCTATCGAAGATATGGAGCGTTTTTACCACCATCTTGAGCAGGTATTGAGTGAATCCGGCTTCATTCGCAAAGCGCACCCCGGTCAGATAATGAACAGGCTGAGACGACTGTATACCCGAGCACGGCCAGAAACTCAGGAGTTGAATATCCTGCGTGGTATACTGACTTCTATGGAGAAATGGGATAAAAAATAATTTAAATACAGATGGTTAGTGTCGCGAGAAACAACCGGGAAACACAGGTGAAGAAGATGAAGATCAATCAAATAATAGTTGAGTAAAATAGTAGGTTAAATAGTTGACTAAAATACTCAGGAATGTCACAATTTGACCTATATTTCACCATGGAGTTTTTGTTATGAGACTGACATCAAAAGGACGTTATGCGGTAACTGCCATGCTAGATGTGGCGTTGCATTCACAAGAAGGGCCGGTACCATTAGCCGACATTTCTGAGCGTCAGGGAATTTCACTTTCCTATCTGGAGCAGTTATTCTCCCGCTTGCGTAAAAATGGTCTGGTTTCTAGCGTCCGTGGTCCGGGTGGCGGTTATTTGCTGGGCAGAGATGCAGGCAAGATTTTCGTTGCCGAAGTTATTTCAGCTGTTGATGAATCAGTTGATGCGACTCGTTGTCAGGGCAAGGAAGGTTGTCAGGGCGGTGATCGTTGTTTGACTCATGCTTTATGGCGTGATCTCAGTGATCGTATTACGAGTTTCCTGAGCAGCATCAGTTTAGACGAATTAGTGAAGCACCAAGAAGTATTAGACGTAGCTGATCGTCAAGACAGCGATAAGCGACGTACACCTAACGGCAGATCTCAAGAGACGATTAACGTTAACCTGCGTGCGTAATCTTGTGGCAAACACTTGTTGTAGCAAATAAAAGTATTAAAAGTGTCTTACGGAGCATGTGAGCAATGAAATTACCCATTTATTTGGACTATTCAGCAACAACACCAGTTGATCCGCGTGTTGCTGAAAAGATGATGAATTATCTGACAATGGACGGGATTTTTGGTAACCCAGCTTCCCGTTCCCACCGTTTTGGCTGGCAGGCTGAAGAAGCGGTTGATATTGCGCGTAATCAAATTGCTGATTTGATTGGTGCAGACCCGCGTGAAATTGTGTTCACTTCAGGCGCTACAGAATCAGATAACCTTGCTATTAAAGGTGCTGCAAAATTTTATCAGAAAAAAGGCAAGCACATTATTACCAGCAAAACTGAACACAAAGCGGTTTTAGATACTTGTCGCCAGTTGGAGCGTGAAGGTTTTGAGATAACTTACCTTGCACCAATGAGCAATGGCCTGATTGATCTGAAAGAGCTGGAAGCCACCATGCGTGAAGATACAATTCTGGTTTCCATCATGCACATCAACAATGAAATCGGTATTGTTCAGGACATCATGACCATTGGCGAAATGTGCCGCAGCCGTGGCATTATTTTCCATGTCGATGCAACCCAAAGTGTGGGTAAATTGCCTGTTGACCTCAGCAAACTGAAAGTTGATCTGATGTCTTTCTCAGCTCATAAGCTTTATGGCCCGATGGGTATCGGTGCGTTGTATGTCCGCCGTAAACCCCGTATTCGTATTGAAGCCCAGCAACACGGTGGTGGTCATGAGCGCGGAATGCGTTCAGGGACATTGCCTGTTCACCAGATTGTTGGCATGGGTGAAGCTTACCGTATTGCTAAAGAAGAACTGGAATCAGAAGCGCAGCGCCTGCGTGGTCTGCGTCTGCGTTTGTGGAACGGTATCAAAGATATTGAAGAAGTTTACCTGAACGGTGATTTGGAACTGGGAGCACCACACATTCTAAATGCCAGCTTCAACTATGTTGAAGGTGAGTCATTGATGATGTCATTGAAAGATCTGGCAGTTTCTTCTGGCTCAGCATGTACTTCCGCGAGCTTAGAACCTTCTTATGTCCTGCGTGCATTGGGCATGAATGATGAACTGGCACACAGTTCTATTCGTTTCTCTTTGGGGCGTTTTACCACAGAAGAAGAAATAGACTACGCAATCAAGTTGATTCACGACGCGATTGGTCATTTGCGCGATCTTTCTCCATTGTGGGAAATGTTCAAACAGGGTGTGGATATCAGCACCATCGAATGGTCTCATCATTAATCAGACGGTTTCAGGAGTAACGAAATGGCTTACAGCGACAAAGTAATTGATCACTACGAAAACCCACGTAATGTTGGCTCATTCGATAGTGAAGACCCTTCAGTTGGCAGTGGCATGGTAGGAGCACCGGCTTGTGGTGACGTCATGCGTCTGCAAATCAAGGTCAACGATGCAGGCATCATTGAAGATGCACGCTTTAAAACCTATGGCTGCGGCTCTGCGATTGCATCCAGCTCTTTGGTCACTGAATGGATGAAAGGCAAATCGTTGGAACAGGCTGAGGAAATTAAAAACACTCAGATTGCTGACGAGTTAGAACTGCCACCAGTGAAAATTCATTGCTCTATTTTGGCAGAAGACGCGATCAAAGCCGCTATTGCTGATTACAAAAGCAAGCGCCAAGCCAAATAACTCTTTTCGCAAAAAGAATAGAAAATAATTCTGGTGGATATTGATTCAATATCCACCTTTACTAGTTTTAAAGTGAGGTGTTGTATGTCAATTTCCCTGACAGAAAGTGCAGCCCAACGTATTTTGTCCTTCCTCGACAATCGGGGAAAAGGTGTCGGGTTGCGTTTGGGAGTGAGAACATCCGGCTGCTCAGGTATGGCATATGTGCTTGAATTTGCTGATGTGGTTAATGAAGAAGATCAAATTTTCGAAGATAAGGGTGTGAAAGTTATCATTGATGGTAAAAGCATCCTTTATCTTGATGGTACGGAGTTGGATTTTGTTCAAGAAGGCCTGAACGAAGGCTTTAAATTCAACAACCCCAACGTTTCCAGCGAATGCGGCTGTGGGGAAAGTTTCCACGTTTAACCCCGTTTTTTGACTCCGCACTTTGCGAAACTACGTACTTTGCGAAATCAAGAGTAACTTATGGACTATTTTACTTTATTTGGGCTGCCTGCGTGTTATGCGATCGACCGTGAACTGTTGGCAACCCGTTATCAGGAATTGCAACGTCAGTTTCATCCTGATCGTTTTGCCACCCAGCCAGAACGTGAAAAAACGCTGGCACTTCAACAAGCCGCAACTATCAATGCTGGCTACCAGACGCTGAAACATCCCCTGAAGCGCGCAGAATATATACTGTTTCAACAAGGATTCGATCTATCCAACGAACAGCACACGATGCAGGATACCGTTTTCCTGATGCAGCAGCTGGAGTTGCGCGAAGAGCTTGATGCCATTGAGCATAGTTCAGATCCAGAAACAGGGCTATCCGGCTTTTCATCTCGCCTGAATAAAATGATTAAAACTCGTAGTGAGCAGATGGAACAGCAGTTAGATGCTGCCGAATGGTCAATTGCAGCCGATACAGTCCGTAAATTACGCTTTTTAGATAAATTGCAACAGCAGGTTGAACAACTTGAAGAACGGTTGCTGGATGATTTTTAGCTAAATGGCATTAATTCGAATAGCTTTTGGCTGAATGAATTTCAGCTGAATAAGTTTCGGCTGAATAGATTTAAAGAGGCACACATGGCTTTATTACAAATCAGCGAACCTGGTTTATCTGCTGCACCGCATCAGCGTCGTCTGGCTGCGGGGATTGATCTTGGCACAACTCACTCTCTGGTTGCAACTGTCCGCAGTGGTCAGGCGGAAACCCTGGCAGATAGTGAAAACCGTCACTTGCTTCCTTCCGTTGTACAATATTGCAAAGAAGAGATTCTGGTTGGTTGGCAGGCCCGCCAACAGGCTGCATCAGATCCTGTCAATACTGTGAGTTCAGTCAAGCGTATGATGGGACGCTCTTTGGCTGATATTCAGAAGCGTTATCCCAATCTGCCATATCAGCTTCAAGCGAGTGAAAACGGCTTGCCGTTGATCAACACTGTAGCGGGTTTGGTCGATCCTATTCAGGTTTCTTCTGAAATACTCAAATCGTTGACACAACGGGCAGAAGAAACCTTGGAGGGTAAACTTGATGGGGTTGTTATCACAGTTCCTGCTTATTTTGATGATGCACAGCGTCAAGGGACCAAAGATGCCGCACGTTTGGCGGGATTGCATGTTTTGCGCCTTTTGAATGAACCGACAGCCGCAGCCATTGCTTATGGTCTTGATTCCGGTCAGGAAGGTATCATTGCTGTTTATGATCTGGGCGGCGGAACTTTCGACGTCTCTATTCTCCGCCTCAGCCGGGGTGTGTTTGAAGTGTTGGCAACAGGAGGCGATACTGCGCTGGGCGGTGATGATTTTGATTGGCTATTGGCAAATTGGATTCGTGAGCAGGCTGGCATTATTGATAACGATCACGGATTGCAGCGTCAAATATTGGATATTGCCACTCAAGCCAAAATTACTCTGAGTGAAGCAGATAGCGCGGAAATCAGCATTGCTGGCTGGCAAGGCAGCATCACTCGTACTGAATTCAATGAGCTGATTACGTCTCTTATTAAACGCACACTGCTTTCTTGCCGTCGGGCACTGAAAGACGCGGGCGTAACGGCAGATGAAGTCCTGCAAGTTGTTATGGTTGGTGGTTCAACGCGAGTGCCACTCGTGCGCAGCATGGTGGGTGAATTTTTTGAGCGAGAGCCTTTGACCTCTATCGATCCGGATAAAGTAGTGGCTGTGGGTGCAGCAATTCAGGCAGACATTCTGGTCGGAAATAAACCTGACAGTGAAATGCTGCTATTGGACGTGATTCCACTGTCACTTGGCTTGGAAACAATGGGTGGATTGGTTGAAAAAGTCATTCCACGCAATACCACTATTCCTGTCGCAAAAGCGCAAGAATTCACCACATTCAAAGATGGTCAAAGCGCCATGAGCATCCATGTGGTGCAAGGCGAAAGAGAATTGGTCAATGATTGCCGTTCACTGGCGCGTTTTACACTGCGCGGTATTCCTCCGTTACCGGCTGGTGGTGCGCACATCCGCGTGACTTTTCAGGTCGATGCCGATGGTTTGCTGAGTGTCAGCGCATTGGAAAAATCCACCGGTGTTGAGGCTTCCATTCAGGTAAAACCTTCCTATGGTTTATCGGATGAGGAAATTGCCCGTATGCTGAAAGATTCTATGGCAAATGCGCAGGACGATCTTGAGGCACGTAAATTGGCTGAGCAAAAAGTTGAAGCAGCCCGGGTTCTGGAAAGCTTAACGAGTGCGCTGGAAAAAGATGCTGATTTGCTGAGCGAAGAAGAGCAGGTTGCCATTGATGCAGCTGTGCAAATATTAATTGACAGTGCTCAGGGAACGTCCCCTGATGCGATTGAAAGTGCAATTAAACAATTGGACAAGCAAACGCAAGAATTTGCCGCGCGTCGTATGGACACATCAATCCGCCGGGCTTTGGCGGGTCACTCTGTGGATGAAATTTAATTATGCCTAAAATTGTATTTTTACCTCATAACGAACTTTGCCCCGAAGGTGCAGTATTGGACGCACAGGAAGGCGAATCAATTCTGGATGTTGCACTGCGTAATGGAATTGAGATTGAACATGCTTGTGAAAAATCTTGCGCGTGTACCACTTGTCACTGCATCGTCAGAGAAGGGTTTGACTCACTGGAGGAAAGCTCTGAACTGGAAGACGACATGCTGGATAAAGCATGGGGGCTTGAGCCTGAAAGTCGTTTGAGTTGTCAGGCCAAAGTGACCGATGAGGATTTAATTGTTGAAATCCCTAAATACACCATTAACCATGCACGTGAGCACTGACGGAGAACGGAAAATGAAATGGTCTGACAGCCGTGATATTGGCGAAGCACTGTATGATAAATTTCCGGATTTGGATCCAAAAACAGTGCGGTTCACCGATATGCATGAATGGGTTTGTGAACTGGATGGTTTTGAGGATGATCCACAGAAATCTAACGAAAAAATACTGGAAGCTATTTTGTTGGTATGGCTGGATGAATATGAGTAGCGTGAAATTTGCTTAAGACAAAAAATGCGCAACCTCACTGATCCTTGCTCAATAGCTTGGCATAGTCTGCATTTAATGAAAAACTGGCAAACGCCAGTTTTTTTATATTAATCCCTCTTACTGTATAACTGAAACGGTAAGCGATGTAACACAGTCAACAAATAAGATAAGAAGCGAGAAAAAATGACAAAGCAAATCATGCCGATAACACTGTCTTATGAGCCAGCTAACGCTTGCTGGGGCGAAAAAGCACTAATCAGTTCCAGTGAGCAAGGGATGACTATCCATCTGGAAGGCAATGGAAAGTTAGGGGCAGTCCAACGCGCAGGACGTAAAATTGATGGGCAAGGAATCCGCAATGTTGCTCTAGCGGGCGAAGATTGGGATCTGGAAAAAAGTTGGTCATTCTGGTTAGGTTTCCGTTCTCCTAAGGGGCTGCGTACAATTGAGTGGCCTCAACTGTCCGTAACGGAAAAACAAGAATTGGAAAGAAGAATCAAATTTGTTGATTGGGTACGCGATACCGTCAACCTCCCAGCTGAAGATTTAGGGCCAGAACAGCTTGCAAAGCGTGCCATTGATTTACTGAGTGGTGTAGCGGGCGATGCAGTCAGTTACCGAATCATCAAAGGAAATGATCTGCGTGAACAGGGATACATGGGAGTACATACTGTCGGTCGTGGTTCTTTCCGTGACCCTGTTTTTCTGACATTAGATTTCAATCCAACAAAAGATGCAAAAGCACCTGTTTTTGCATGTCTGGTCGGTAAAGGCATTACTTTCGATTCCGGTGGGTACAGCATCAAGCCTTCCAATTTTATGGATTCCATGAAATCGGATATGGGCGGTTCGGCAACTTTAACAGGTGCATTGGCTTTGGCAATCAGCCGTGGCTTGACGCATCGTGTAAAACTGTTCCTATGTATTGCAGACAACATGGTAAGCAGCAACGCTTTCAAATTGGGTGACATCATTCACTATCGCAACGGCAAAACCGTTGAAGTCATGAATACCGATGCAGAAGGGCGTTTGGTTCTGGCTGACGGCCTGATTGATGCCAGTGCGGAAAAAGCACCTCTGATTATTGATGCAGCAACTTTGACCGGAGCCGCAAAAACAGCGGTCGGAAACGATTACCATTCTGTACTCAGCTTTGATGATCAATTGGTCTCCGAGTTACTGGCTGCGGCTGATAGCGAAAATGAATTATTCTGGCGTTTACCGCTGGCTGAATTCCATCGCAGCCAATTGCCATCCAATTTTGCTGAACTGAACAACATTGCGTCACCTTCACATTCAGCGGGAGCAAGTACTGCGGCAGCATTCCTGTCCCACTTTGTAGAGAACTACAAAAAAGGTTGGGTACATATTGACTGTTCAGCAACCTATCGTAAGTCTGCTGTAGAACAATGGGCAGCCGGTGCAACGGGATATGGTGTACGTACTATTGCCAATTTATTGCTAGCTAAAGCGGAATAAAGCTTAAATTAAGTAACTCTTCATTCATCTATTTTGATAGCTCCTTATAAGAGGGGCTATGATTTAACCTTTCAACATGCTTAACTTCAGTTCAAACAGCACTGTTCGGAGATTTTCATGAGTTTGTCAAATGGGCCTGCCGTTACCGAAATAAAGGTTCCAAGTGGAAGCAGAATTACTCTCAGCCAGCCCGAGGAACAACCTGCTCGGCTTATTGAGGCGTTGATTGATTTATTCAAACAGCATAAACCTATTCGGCGTGCTTTTCTGGTCATGGCCCAAGATAAAAATGTGGATGAAAAGCCCAATTTATTAATTGGCTTGGAATTCAGTGAAGCCACGGCAGGAAATGAAATTAACTTAATGATTCAAGAAGCGGGTGAGCTGGCTTGCGAGTACCTTGACGAAGATGACTCGGTCGATTTTTGTCTGCTTGATGAAAAAGAAAGGGGGATCAGCCATTATCTGATTCAGCATACCCAACCTTTCTACCAGCGCAAATTAGGTAGCTGGCTGCGGGATACCATTCCTGTGATCAACCAATAAAAATCAATCTGCTTGTCATCTCAAAGAAGATATAACGATTAATGTTTGTCCTGTGACCTATTGTAATTTGATTGCAACGAGCAAACCAATATTGCGAGAGGTATCCAAAATTTGAAAAACATGGGACAAAAATGTCAGATAAATTTTATTCCAGATGAAAATTTCGTTATTTTTGCTGTTCTTTAGTTATGCAAAATAACAAGTATCATCAGTGCCAGTAATGGATTTATATAGAAATAGGGCAAAGGAAGGGCAAAACTCGTTCTTTTATCTTCGCTATATTTTAATTCCTGTATCATATGAATATCCATAAAAAATAATATTACCGGCTATATTCAGGTGAGATATCTATAAATCCGTTTAACTCGAGTTATCTTGTTGTGCATAACTGAGTAAAAATGTGATTTATGCTAAAAAATGATAATTTTCGCTAAGAAAGTTTTAATAAAATGTTGTGTTTTTTGTAGGCAAGCAGAAAGTCTCCTCCTATAATCAACACCTATTTTTATTCCTGTCAGATACAGGGTAGATTTGCTCCTCAGTTTTCCTCAGGGGCGTAAAAATTAAAATGAATCATCGCTGAAAGTGCCAAAGAGGTTATCGAATGACGATTGAACGTACTTTTTCCATTATTAAACCTAACGCAGTAAAGAAAGATGTTATCGGTTCTATCTATGCCCGTTTTGAAAGTGCAGGGTTTAAAATCATTGCGGCCAAAATGCTGCATTTGACCCGCGAACAAGCAGAAGGTTTTTACGCTGAACACAAAGGCCGTCCTTTCTTTGATGGTCTGGTGGAATTCATGACCTCAGGTCCAATTACGGTACAGGTTCTGGAAGGCGAAAACGCAGTTCAGCGTCACCGTGATCTGATGGGTGCAACTAATCCTGATAACGCCTTGGCTGGCACTCTGCGTGCAGACTATGCAGACAGCTTTACTGAAAACGCTGTCCATGGTTCAGATTCTATCGAATCCGCAAACCGTGAAATTGCCTACTTCTTCAGTGATGATGAGATTTTCCCTCGCTACTGAGACTTCAGTTACCCGTAGCATCTAAACAGTAAAGTTTGTACAATGTCGCGCCTCACTGATTTTATTTAGTGGGGCGTTTATTATTTTATTTCAATGTTCGTTCGATTTTACCGACATTCTATGCTCAATAGGTTTTAAATCGCCGCCAACAAATGGCAATTGGCAAGATGAGGGAAATATATGTCGGAATCCAATATCATTGGAATAGAATGACCATTGAATTGGCAGTCACCGCATGAAAACTTAGTGCTGAAATATAGTGCTGAAATAAAATCAGCACAGAGCCGAAAGTGTAACAACGAGGCGATGTAAAAAATGTCCCAACTTAACGAAACCGTACCATCTTCAACCTCCGCCGTATCTGTCACTCCTGAAAAGAAAAACGGTAAAATTAATTTGCTCGACCTTAACCGTAAGCAAATGCGTCAATTTTTCCTCGATATGGGTGAAAAACCTTTTCGTGCCGATCAGGTAATGAAATGGATGTACCATTATTGCTATGACGACTTTGAGCAAATGACAGATATCAATAAAGTACTCAGAGCGAAACTGCAACAAGTTGCTGAAATCAAGGCACCGGAAGTTGCAGAAGAACAACGCTCATCTGATGGTACTATTAAATGGGCGATTACTGTTGGCGATCAACAGGTTGAAACGGTTTATATCCCAGAGGATGATCGCGCGACACTGTGTGTCTCATCTCAGGTGGGATGTGCTTTAGAGTGTAAATTCTGTTCTACTGCCCAGCAGGGTTTTAACCGTAACCTGCGGGTATCTGAAATTATCGGTCAGGTTTGGCGTGCTGCCAAAATCATCGGTTCACTGAAATCCAGTGGCCGTCGTCCTATCACTAACGTAGTTATGATGGGAATGGGAGAGCCGTTACTTAATTTGAACAATGTCGTGCCAGCAATGGAAATCATGATGGATGATTTCGGTTTTGGCCTGTCAAAACGTCGTGTAACATTGTCAACGTCTGGTGTCGTTCCTGCACTGGACAAATTGGGTGATATGATTGACGTTGCTCTGGCTATCTCCCTTCATGCACCTACCGATGATATTCGTGACGAAATCGTGCCAATTAACCGCAAATATAACATTGAAGAGTTCTTGGCAGGTGTACGCCGTTATCTGACAAAATCCAACGCTAATCAGGGGCGTGTCACGGTAGAATACGTTATGCTTGATCACGTCAATGATAGTGTTGAACAGGCGCATCAGTTGGCGGAATGCCTGAAAGATACGCCAAGTAAAATCAATCTTATCCCGTGGAACCCGTTCCCAGGAGCACCTTACGGGCGTAGTTCCAACAGCCGGATCGATCGTTTTTCCAAAGTTTTGATGGAATATGGTTTTACAACCATCGTGCGTAAAACGAGAGGTGATGATATCGATGCTGCGTGTGGACAGCTTGCAGGTGAAGTGATTGATAGAACAAAACGGACGTTGAAAAAACGCCTGACGGGTGAACCTATTCAGGTAAAAACAGTCTGATTTTTTGTTTAATATCGATTTTTAGGCTAAAAATCTGGCAAAGTTTGACATATCCTTATAAATGAAAATGGTATGATACGGAAATCAATAATAATTTGGTCTATAGTTTGTTTTAGCTTATTGACGAGCTGTGCGGAACATTCAGCCCGTCGCGGCCAAAAGATCGTTGC
The DNA here is from genome assembly GCF_059072735.1 of Xenorhabdus sp. XBWT. NCBI lineage: Bacteria > Pseudomonadati > Pseudomonadota > Gammaproteobacteria > Enterobacterales > Morganellaceae > Xenorhabdus > Xenorhabdus sp. XBWT. The sequence goes on along the minus strand of NZ_CM180990.1, from coordinate 3,024,860 downwards.
CATAGAGACACGATTACAGCTAGGAAAGGCTTATTTGGTGGAACGGGATTTACCGGCTGCCAAATATCATTTTCAGAAAGTCTTGCTGGCGGAGCCGCGTCATCCAGAGGCACATTTAGGTATGGCACTGCATGAACAATATGCAGGCCGGCCGGAAACCGCCAGCCAGCATTACAGAATGGCCATGCAGTATGTGCCAGGAAGTGATACTGTAGTACGTCATTACCATGCTTTTCTCTGTGAACAAAAGCAGTATGAAGAAGCTAAAAAATTGGTCACGGGAAGTGTGGAAAGCAAAATATACCCAATAGATTTCAAGTTGCAGCGCGGCAGCAATGAAATCGATTCCCCAGAACACAGTTCGCTATGTGATAAGGGTGAATGAGCGCGGCTAAAGCTAACTTGAAAGATCAAAGGTATAAGCTGCTACATTTGTGATAAATGATTTACTGCATTTGATGCAGTAATAAGATGATTTCGCTACTCAAATTAAGTTATGTGCTCTATTAAGTTAATTTGCGTAAATTCTTTAACCCAGAACAGTACCAGTGTCCTTAGCTAATGAAGACTGAAACTTACCCAGAAGAAGCCAATCTGACAGCAGGTCAGATTCTGCGCCAGGCTCGTGAAAAATTTGAACTTTCTCAGCAAATTGTGGCAGATCGTTTGTGTCTTAAACTGTCGACTGTTCGTGATATCGAAGAAGATACGATCCCGTCAAATCTAACTTCGACATTCTTGCGTGGATATATTCGTTCTTATGCAAAACTTGTCCAAGTGCCTGAGTCCGAAATCCTGAGCATTTTAGACAAACAAATGCCTACCAAAAACGTGAAGGTTTCTCCAATGCAAAGTTTTTCGGCGGGGAAAAAACGTAAAAAACGTGATGGCTGGTTAATGAAAATAACATGGTTTGTCATCATTGTGTTATTGGGAATGACAGGCCTATGGTGGTGGCAGAATTATAAAGCTCAGCAAAAAGAATTGACTTCAATGGCAGAGCAATCTAGTACCCATGAGCGGAGTGGTGAACATGATTTTGGCACTTCAACGACTACGGCAGATAATTTATCTGTACAGCCGAAAGGAAGCCAATCTGTAGAGACCTCTCAAGAGCCAGTATCACAAGAAAAAGCTTCTCCAGCACAGACAAATACTGGAGCAAACAATGATGCTTCAGTAAATGATAGTGCTTCAATAAAGAATAGTGCTTTAGTAAACAATGGTACTTCAGCTGTTTCCAGTGCTCCGGCATCTACTGCAACAGAGCCAAAAACCGTAACGTTGCCCGTAAATCCACCGGTAACAAATACAACTTCAGCGAATTCTGCTGTGAGTACATCATCGGCTGATGTGAATAATATCAAGACCGTAAGCAACAACGAATTGATGATGAATTTTAATGGAAGATGCTGGTTAGAAGTCAAAAACGCTAAAGGTAAGATATTGTTCAGCGGAACCAAAAGTAAAGGCGAAAGTCTGAAGTTTTCCGATGAATTATCCTACTCACTGAATATTGGTGCACCTGCTCAGGTGAAGGTTCAGTTCCAGGGAAAACCTGTAGATCTCAGTACTTTTGTTAAGAAGGGCGTGTCGGCCAAACTGACATTGAAATAAACTCTGGCGAATTTCTTGTGCCAAAGATTCGGGCGGACATTGAAGAATAAGAATTCATGTTCGCCTGTGTGTATTATTTAGCTCAGTGTGTATTATTCACCACAGCATAGTTGTAATTTTTATAAACAAAATACAGGGATGTAGGGGAGTAATGTAAAAATGCATAATGAATCACCGATAAAAAGACGTAAGTCCACACGTATTTATGTCGGTAATGTACCTATAGGGGATGGCGCCCCCATCGCAGTGCAATCAATGACCAATACACGGACAACTGATGTCGGGGCGACAGTTAATCAGATCCGGGCGCTCGAACGTGTAGGTGTGGATATTGTTCGTGTTTCTGTGCCAACTATGGATGCGGCTGAAGCCTTCAAATCCATCAAACAGCAGGTCAATATCCCCCTTGTGGCTGATATTCACTTTGATTACCGCATCGCGTTGAAAGTAGCAGAATATGGTGTGGATTGCCTACGCATTAATCCCGGCAATATTGGTAACGAAGAACGCATTCGTCAGGTTGTGGACTGCGCCAGCCACCATAACATTCCAATTCGTATTGGAGTTAATGGTGGGTCACTGGAGAAAGATCTCCAGGAAAAATATGGTGAACCGACACCAGAGGCATTGGTTGAATCAGCGATGCGCCATGTAGATATTCTGGATCGCCTGAACTTCGATCAGTTCAAGGTGAGTGTCAAAGCATCTGATGTTTTTTTGGCCGTTGGCGCTTATCGTTTGCTGGCGCAAAAAATTGATCAACCTCTGCATCTGGGAATTACTGAAGCAGGGGGTGCCCGGGCTGGTGCGGTTAAATCCTCAATTGGTCTGGGAATGTTGTTGTCAGAGGGGATCGGCGATACGTTGCGCATCTCTTTGGCCGCAGATCCGGTAGAAGAAGTTAAAGTCGGCTTTGATATTTTGAAAGCATTGCGCGTCCGTTCCAGAGGCATTAATTTCATTGCTTGTCCGACTTGTTCACGTCAGGAATTTGACGTTATCGGTACAGTGAATGCGCTTGAACAACGTCTCGAAGATTTAATCACCCCGATGGATGTTTCGATCATTGGCTGTGTCGTAAATGGCCCGGGAGAGGCAGAGGTTTCAACGCTTGGTGTTACAGGAGCGAAAACCAGAAGTGGCTTTTATGAAGATGGCATTCGCCAGAAAGAACGCCTTGATAATAAAGATCTGATTGATCAACTTGAAGCCAAGATCCGAGCGAAAGCTTCTATCCTTGATGCCAATAATCGGATTAGCGTTAACCAGCTTGATGGATGATATGCCTGATGCTGGCCCGTATTATTATGTGCCAGTATATAACTTTATCCGGGTATCTGATTGGATATAGCTATAGTTTTTCTTGCTGATTGAACCTTGCGAGTATTCGCTTTTATAATCGACGCCATTGTATAAATATTAATAAGAGATAAAACGTGACAAAAAATATCCCAGCTATTCGTGGTATGAACGATTGCCTCCCTGTTGAAACGGCCGTTTGGCAACGAATTGAATCTACAGTGAAACGTGTGCTGTCAGGTTATGGTTTTAGCGAAATTCGGACACCGATTGTAGAGCAGACCCCGTTATTCAAACGTGCGATTGGGGAAGTCACCGATGTTGTCGAAAAAGAGATGTACACCTTTGATGACCGCAATGGGGAAAGTTTGACCCTACGCCCAGAAAATACTGCTGGGTGTGTTCGCGCCGGTATTCAGCATGGTCTGCTGTACAATCAGGAACAGCGTTTATGGTATATCGGGCCTATGTTCCGTTATGAGCGTCCACAAAAAGGTCGCTATCGCCAATTCCATCAGTTAGGTGCTGAAGTATTTGGTCTGCAAGGGCCGGATATTGATGCTGAAATGATTTTAATGACTGCCCGCTGGTGGCGTGAGTTAGGTATTGCTGACCATGTGACGCTTGAACTTAACTCTATTGGTTCACTGGAAGCACGTGCAAATTACCGTGAAGCTCTGGTGGCATTTTTGGAGCAGCATAAAGAGAAACTGGACGAAGACTGCCAGCGCCGTATGTGTACCAATCCACTACGTGTTCTGGATTCCAAAAATCCTGAAATTCAGCAACTTCTTAACGATGCACCGGAACTGTTTGATTATCTTGATGCCGAATCAAGAGAGCATTTTGATGGCCTGTGCCAGATCCTTAATAGCGCAGGTATCAAATATCGTATCAACCAGCGTCTGGTTCGTGGTCTTGATTACTACAACCGTACTGTTTTTGAATGGGTAACATCCGCATTGGGTGCTCAGGGAACAATCTGTGCAGGTGGTCGTTACGATGGCCTGGTTGAGCAATTAGGCGGAAAGGCAACACCGGCAGTGGGTTTTGCAATGGGAATGGAACGTATGGTTCTGTTAGTTCAGGAAGTCAATCCTGACTTTGTTGCAGAGCTGACAGTTGCTGATGTTTATCTTTCTTCCTTTGGTGAAGGTAGCCAGCAGGCAGCATTGATACTGGCAGAGAAGATCCGCGATCAACTACCAGAATTACGTCTGATGACCAATCATGGTGGTGGTAACTTTAAAAAACAGCTGGTACGTGCAGGTAAGCATGGAGCCAAAGTTGCCCTGATCCTTGGAGAAGACGAAATTCAGGCAGGCAATATCACGGTGAAAGATTTACGTAACGGTGAACAAGAAACGTTGCCACAACAAACGATCGCAGCGCGTTTGACCGAATTGTTAGGCTAAGGAGAAAGACTCTGTGGAAGTCTATACCACTGAAACTGAACAAGTTGACGCAATAAAGCGTTTTTTCGCCACCAACGGTAAATATATTGCTGTTGGTTTAGTTCTGGGCATTGGGGTTTTGATTGGCTGGCGTTATTGGCAGACTCATCAAACAAACCAATTACATGAGACAGCAGCGGAATTTGAGGCGTTGAACACATCGCTGGCGTCGGGGTCGAAAGAAAGCATTGCAGCCGCAGAAAAATTCGCTAATACAACGGATAACATCTACGGTGTGATGGCTGATCTGGAACTGGCAAAACGTGCTGTTGAAAAAAATGATTTGGCCCAGGCTGAGAAAAATTTGCTAACCGCATCTGGCAAAGCCAAAGATGAGGACATGCGAGCTATTTCGAACCTGCGTTTAGCCAGAGTTCAATTGGCGGAAGATAAAACAGATGCTGCATTGAAAACGCTGGAACAGGTCAAAGGTAAAGGCTGGGTGGTTGCGACGGAAGATCTCCGTGGAGATATTCTGGCGAAAAAAGGCGATATTGCTGGTGCGCGTGCAGCATATTCCAAAGGGCTTGAATCAGAAGGCCCTCAGGTAATGAAAGATTCCATTAAAATTAAATTTAATAACTTATCCAACTAAGGGAGCTAACTTCTAATGCAACTGCGAAAAACACTCTTGGTTGGGCTGGTTGCTTCTGTTCTGCTGGCTGGTTGTTCGAGCGAACAGGATACGGTAGCAATGTCACCGTTACCGAAGATTGAAAATCAATTCAATCCCCGTGTTGTTTGGGATAAGTCCGTTGGGAACGGCATCGGGCACTATTACTCTCGCCTATCACCAGCTTGGCAGGGTTCAACAGTTTATGTTGCTGATCGCGACGGTGTTGTCAAAGCACTGGACATAGATAGTGGCAAAGAATTGTGGGCAACTAATTTGTCCGAGAAAACAGGTTTTTTGTCATCCAACTTGCCGGCACTGCTTTCCGGTGGTTTGACGGTATTTGATGATCGCCTTTATGTTGGTACAGAAAAGGCAAAAGTCATCGCACTGGATACAGAAAACGGCAAAGTTGAATGGGAATCAACGGTTGCCGGTGAAGCCTTGTCACGTCCTGTGGTAGAGAGTGGACTTGTCTTGATTCATACTGGCAACGGCATGTTGCAGGCATTGAAAGAAACAGACGGCAGTATTGTGTGGTCAGTCAATATGGATACACCTCCGTTATCAGTTCGTGGTGAATCGGCTCCTGCTGTAGCTTACGGTGCAGCGGTTGTAGGCGGTGATAATGGTCGTATCAGTGCAGTTTTGCTCTCTCAGGGTGAGCTGATTTGGCAGCAGCGTATTTCGCAGGTAACGGGTTCTACCGAAATTGATCGCCTGAATGATGTTGATATGACTCCCGTCATTTCTGACAATGTTATTTACGCCATTGCTTATAACGGCAATTTAGTTGCAATGGATATGCGTTCAGGCCAAATTATCTGGAAACGTGACTTAGGCTCTGTGAATGATATGGTTGTAACTGATGACAATATTTTTATTGTTGATCAGGACGACCGTATTTTGTCTCTGCGCAAAAGTGATGGCGTTACATTATGGGCACAAAGTGATCTTTTGCATCGTCACCTGACTGCACCAGAAATGTATAATGGTTATCTGGTTGTAGGAGATAGCGAAGGTTATTTGCATTGGTTGAATATGGCTGATGGCAAATTTGTAGCTCAGCATAAGGTTGATGGTTCTGGCCTGTTGAGCCGCCCGGTTGTTGCTAGTGATAAACTGATGGTACAAGCGAAGGATGGGACAGTTTACCTGTATACCCGCTAATTCCAAAACATGTGTTAAGGCTATCCCAATGGATTTTGAGTTGCAGCCAATAATAACGCTGTAGCTTGAAAGATAAAGGGAATATAGATAGTGGCACAAAACTTTACACGGCTCCTGTGCTGACAGTAACAGGGGCCGTTTCGTCTTTTTAATATCCTGTTGTCGTGGACGATGTTGTAATGGACAATGCTGTTGTGGTTAATTTTGTAGTGAACAACGTTGAGTTCTTTCATTTTCAGCAGGATATAGATTTAAATTGAGTCATGAGGCATCAAAAATGATACCTGTCATTGCGCTGGTTGGGCGCCCCAATGTTGGAAAGTCCACCTTATTTAACCGATTAACCCGGACCAGAGATGCGCTGGTAGCGGATTTCCCTGGCTTAACCCGTGATCGTAAATATGGACGGGCAGAGGTTGAAGGGCAGGAGTTCATTATCATTGATACGGGAGGTATTGATGGTATGGACGAGGGTGTAGAAACCCATATGGCTACGCAATCTTTGATGGCTATCGAAGAAGCCGATATCGTTCTATTCATGGTTGACGCCAGATCAGGGTTGATGCCAGCAGATCATGGGATTGCAAAGCATCTGCGTAGTCGTGAAAAAGCAACCTTTCTGGTAGCGAACAAGACTGATGGCATTGATATTGAAACATCTATTGCAGAATTTTATTCACTGGGATTGGGCGACATTTATTCCATCGCGGCTTCTCACGGTCGTGGAGTCACGCAACTGATTGAACGGGTATTACTGCCTTTTTCCGATAAAGAGGAAACAGAAGAAGTCGAATTAACTGAAGAAGAAGCCAATGCTGCTTATTGGGCAGAGATAGAACAGGCTGAATTGGATGCTTCTGTTGAAGAGGAGCCGGAGGAAGACTTCGATCCTACTACTTTACCTTTAAAGCTTGCGATTGTTGGTCGCCCAAATGTGGGAAAATCTACATTAACCAACCGTATTCTGGGGGAAGAGCGTGTTGTTGTGTATGACATGCCCGGTACAACCCGCGACAGCATATATATTCCCATGGAGCGTGATGGCCGTGAATATATTCTGATTGATACCGCAGGTGTTCGTAAACGTGGAAAAGTCACTGAAACTGTAGAGAAATTTTCTGTTATCAAAACACTTCAGGCGATTGAAGATGCCAATGTCGTATTATTGGTAGTTGATGCCCGCGAAGGTATTTCAGATCAGGATCTTTCTCTGCTTGGTTTTATTCTTAATAGTGGTCGTTCACTGGTTATCGCTGTCAACAAATGGGATGGCATGAGTCAGGAAGATAAAGATCACGTTAAGGACATGCTGGATCTGCGTCTGGGATTTGTTGATTTTGCCCGTGTTCACTTTATTTCTGCGCTGCATGGCAGTGGCGTCGGTAATTTATTTGAATCAATTCTGGAAGCCTATGAAAGTGCGACCCGTCGTGTGAACACATCTTTGCTGACTCGCATTATGCGTATGGCAGAAGACGATCATCAACCGCCGATGATCCGTGGTCGTAGGGTGAAAATGAAATACGCTCATGCAGGGGGCTACAATCCACCTATCGTTGTTATCCACGGTAATCAGGTGACAGATTTACCTGATTCTTATAAGCGTTATTTGATGAACTATTTCCGCCGTTCTTTAAAAGTGATGGGAACACCTATTCGCATCCAATTTAAAGAAGGAGCTAACCCTTACGCAGGTAAGAAAAATGCGTTGACGGCAACTCAGCTTCGTAAGCGTAAGCGTTTGATAGAACATTTGAAAAAGCGTTAATTACTTTAATTAACTAAATAATAAAGGGTTATTTTTAACCCTTTATTATAAAAGCATATTCATTTCTATTTCTTATTATTTCCTCTTTCAAACTACAGCTTATTATTGGCTGCAACTCGAAATTGATTAGGTACATGCACCTGACACCTGAGAATTCATTCTCTTGCCGTTACGCAATAATTCGAAACATATTGAATATAGAAGGTTTATATACCAATAGATTATAATAACGATAGTGAGATAATCACTAAATTTTTGCTTACATGCCTGTATTTTATCTAATAAATTGTTTCATTTGTCCTCTTTGAGAAAGAATATAAATTAACGCTGTAATGACTACTCAGATAAATTTTTTTGTAATCACCCTAGCGTTAAAAAACTCACTTCCCTGAGAGAGGATAGTTTTTTCATACTTCTGAAATGGTTTTTTTATTATAAATTAAGGCGTTATCTTTATATTGAATAGCATCTTCCTTTGCTGATTTTTTCATTAGACTATTAACATGATCTAATGTATTCAATATGCATTTTTTATCTTTGGAATCACAAGATTGCGAAATATATTCCAGCAAATTAGGAGGGATTATACTTTTTTTACATGCTTTACTTTTACACATAATAATACCCTATTTATAAGTTGCAATATTTGTATTTATTTCTACCCATACAAATATTAGCTAAATCAACAATATTAGTCACTACTAAAAATGTAAATTTTTTATAATGTGATCTTAATAAGTAAAATAACTAAATTTAAGGCGACAAAGGGATGGGATTTTATTGATGAATGGCGGGCTTAGAGAAAGATGAAATTCGAGTTAAGATAATATTAGCAATGTGAAAAAAATATATAAAGATAATCAGAGACTTTCCTTAGCCTTTGATTATCAGAGGGGTATTATTATTTTCACAGTGAAACGCCGACTCGGTTCCATGAATCAGTTACAATTTTTGAAATTTCCTTATCAAATAATTTTTCTGCATTGGCGGCAGTTAACACTGCAAAATCACTAAAGCTGGCTTTATGGGATAAACGTTTATCCAATAAGGTTTCATACCAGATTTTTCCTGCTTGTTCCCATGCATAACCTCCCAACGCGATTGCCAATAAATAAAATGCTCTATTTGGTATGCCAGAATATTTGTGAACACCTCCGTTGTCATCCTTGAAAGGCAAATCTTGATACTGATCCATATGACCTACTTGGTTATCTTTGGGGTTAGCACTGCCAGGATTTTTGAATGAGCGTAAAGCAATATTGGGGTCATTGTCTGGATTGAGTGCAGGTCCAAATATCCCTTGTCCGATTAACCAATCAGATTCGTTGACCTTTTGATTGTTTGCATACTGTTTTACCATAATACCGAATATATCAGAGATAGATTCATTCAGTGCACCAGATTGATAAGCATAATCAAGGCTTGCTTCACTTTCTGTTACCCCGTGGGTTAACTCATGGGCGGTAATATCAATGCAGGAGGTAAAGCAATTAAAGTAGGGTGCATAACCATCACCAAAAACCATTTGGTTGTTATCCCAAAATGCATTCATATAGTTTTTCTGGTAATGTACAGTAGCTACTAACTTAATGCCTTGATTATCAATTGAGTTGCGTCCGAATATTTTCTTATAGAATTCATATGTCTTACCAAGAAAGATATAAGCTTTATTGGCTGCTGTATCAGAGCTTGTAGCCATTCCCTCACTTAAAATTAATATTTTCCCTGGGTAGTCGTCTTTACATTTAGCATTGTAAATAGTTCGATTTAGATGATTATCAAATCCTGGTTGGTATCCAGGTATTAGAGTATCCATCTCGGGGTAGTTTTTCATTAAATGATAAACATGATTTAATGTTTTTAATATATAACCTTTGTCACTTTGACCACAAATTTTAACAACATATTCCAATATAGAGGGCGGTATTATACCTGATTTGTTTAATTTAGTTTGATGGTTTTGCATAAGAATACCCCGCTTTTAGATATCTTGTATATATACTTATAGGTAACATTATTAATTATTAATCTAAATAGTGGTATTTTCTACTTTTCGAAAATTTTTTGATTATATTTTAAATGTTAATTTATAAATATAATAAAGGGCTATCCTTAACCCTTTATTATCTTATTTTAGGTTTATCTTTTAGTTACGGTTATTAACCTTAATTGATATTGTATTAACTAAAAATTTTTTAAACTAGAACACCAACTTCCTTCCAACTATTTTTAATAATAGTTGCGATTTTTTTATCAAATAATTTTTCAGCATTTTCGATTGTCAGTTCAGCAAAGTCATCAAAATCTGCATCTGAATATAATCGTTCGTCCAGCAACGTTTCGTACCAGATTTTTCCCGCTTTTTCCCAGGCATATCCACCTAGAGCAATTGCTGCTAAATAAAACGCTCTATTAGGAATACCTGATAAGATATGAACACCACCATTATCCTTTGAGAAAGGCATATATTCAGATTGATCCATATGGCCTATTTGCTTATCTGCAAAAAAAGCTTCTCCTGGATTAATAAAACTACGTAAAGCAATATTCGATTTATTATCTGGGTTAAATTTATAACCTAATAACCCTTGTCCTAATAACCAATTTGATTCATCGGCTTTTTGGTTGTTGGCATACTGTTTAACCATAATACCAAATACATCTGCGATAGATTCGTTCAGCGCGCCAGATTGATAAGCGTAAAAAAGATTAGCTTCGCTTTCAATAACTCCATGGGTTAGTTCATGCGCTATAATATCGATAGAAGAGCTAAAGCGATTGAAATATTTACCATCACCATCACCGAATACTATCTGTCTTCTAGACCAAAAAGCATTCAGATAATTTTCACCATAATGAACGGTGGCAATTAATTTCATCCCTTTGTTGTCGAGGGAGTCCCGGTTAAAAACTTTTTTATAGAACTCATATGTTTTACCCAGATGATCATAAGCCTCATTAACAGCAACATCAGAATGTTCATCCATACCTTCACTTCGGGACAATTTTTTTCCTGGGAATATCTCTTTATGTTGAGCATCATAGATAATTCGGTTTAATTTATCATAAGATTTGGCTTCTTCTTCCCGAAAAGAAGTATCATCTTCGATAGAGGTATTCATCAAATTATTAACATGATCCAATGTCTTTAATACATATTGATTAGTGCACTCATCGCAATTACCAGATATGTACTCCAAAACAAATGGTGGGATTAAGCTGTATTTTTCAATTTTATTATTGTTCATAGTTATACCCTGTTTTTTTGTTATATGTTGTGTTTGTATTTTTGGGCCCGGATTGAATATTACCTACAATTAATAAACGAGTCATTAGGGAAGGTATTAACTTTTTATGGCAGAGTATTGCTAATGAGGAATGATAAATATTTTTGTCAATACTCTGATGTATTTTCAAAGAATTTTAAAAGGAAGACTGACATAATGGGAATTTGAAACAGGAATATAAAAATTACTTTATATTCCTATTATTAGTTATACCCAATCTTTTTTTATCAGAAATGAGGAATATAATTCGGATTCTGGCGAGTTAGGTTCTGGAAAGTAACCATATTCCCAGCGCACCAAAGGAGGTATAGACATTAATATAGATTCAGTTCTGCCACCACTTTGCAGGCCAAAGAGAGTTCCCCTATCCCAAACTAAATTGAATTCAACATAGCGGCCTCGACGATATAACTGGAATTGTCTTTCACGATCACCCCAAGTGATGTCTTTTCTTTTCTCTACAATGGGTAGATAAGCAGATAAAAACCCATTACCGACAGCTTTTGTGAAATTAAAACAGGTATCAAAATCAGGTGTATTCAGGTCGTCATAAAATAATCCGCCAATACCACGAGGTTCATTTCGATGTTTAATAAAGAAGTAGTCATCACACCATTTTTTATATTTAGGATAAATATCATCGCCAAATGGTTGGCATAAGGTTTTGGCAACAGTGTGCCAGTGAATGACGTCTTCTTTGAAACCATAATAAGGTGTGAGGTCAAAACCACCGCCAAACCACCATACAGGAGATTCGCCTTCTTTTTCAGCAATGAAAAAGCGCACATTTGCATGACTGGTTGGGACGTAGGGATTTAGGGGATGAATAACGAGAGATACGCCCATGGCTTGATAGCTGCGGCCAGCTAATTCCGGTCGATGAGCGGTAGCAGATGCAGGCATTGAAGTTCCCATAACATGAGAAAAATTCACGCCGGCTTGTTCAAAAATATTGCCTGCTGTTAATACGCGGCTGCGCCCGTTACCACCTTCTTCTCGCTGCCAATAATCTTCCATAAAGGTTGAATGGCCATCAATTTGTTCTAGTTGCTTGCAGACTTGATCCTGTAATGAGAGGAAAAAACGTTTAACTTGAGATATATTGGGTGTCTTCATAATTAAAGTGTAACCGATTGATATTAAATGGATAGATGTTATTTTTTAACTGGATTTTTTTGTTCGTTTATATAATTGTTTATATATAAAACACTGAACAAACCTATAAACAAAACATAAGATAAGAACAATGTGGAAAAAAAGAAAGAATAAGAGTGAATTTGTGTTCAATAAAGAAAGGTTAGCACGTCAAACGTTCCGACCCCGTGAAGAAGTTGCAACGCATTTCGTCGGAACCTATTCAGCAATGGAGGAGGCAGAAAACTGGTAGTACCGCGCTTACATAATGCAGCAATAATATCAGCTTGATGCCAGTCAGTTCTGATGTTATTCATTCCTGCTACCCTGCCATTAATTGAAAAAATTGATGGTGGCGATTCAAGCAAGGTTCGCATTACCGGGCTAAGGTTCCGATAAGGCCGAAGCCTCCCCTGTCTGAATCACCATTGAAAGGGTGATAGCGGGCACTGGTAGAAACACCTGCCTAGTGGACAGGTAATCTCATTAACACCATGAAAAATAATAAGAAATAAAGCTAACTATGATGTTCTGGCATACAAAGAATTATTGTTTGTTATTTAACAAAATAATTGCATTAAGTACTTTCTTTGAAAACAAAGTTGAGTAAAATACAATAAATGTAATTTTTGACAAGGTAACACTGTCATGATTATCTGTGTCTCTCAAGATAAAAAATTCCCTAATAATCAGAGCGAGGGATAGTCTTTTTAATAAGTTAAATAAACTAATTATGTTTTTTCAGATAACCAATTGGAGTATTAAAAATGCCTGATAAAAACTCGTTAAAATCGTATATAGATAAAATCCAATCAAATAAACAAAACAATATTCAATTCAATAACATACGGATGGATGTAGTTAATTGTGAAATAATATTAAAGAATTTGAATGCAACATCTAGTATAAATGCTCATCCTACTATTATGACTGCAAATGAGTTTGCTGACTCTATAAATAAGTTAAATAAGTTAAATAATTTAAATTGCAGGGAACACAAGCGGTTTGTGATTAACGCTGGTGATGATAGAACGCATTTTGCCGCAGTTAATGTTTTTAAAGATATGGACAATAATATTTCCATCATTTTTGTTGATTCAAGTCGTGGAAAAAATCAGTTTATTCTTTTTACACTATATTTTACGCTTAATAAACTTAATAATGTCTCCAACATAAAAACCCTTTATATTTATAACCAAATACAAAATAGCGATGCAGATTGCTTACTTTTTTCACTTCATTTTTTGAAAAAGATGCATAAATATAGTGATCACTTTGTAAAGCTTCATCAAGATCTTTTTAATGATAAAATAGAATTTATTAGAGAAAATCATGCACCTTACGCTCCAGAACTTGATGATGCTTCATTAAAGAAGGCTCGGGTTGTATTTTTCGATCAAGCAATAAAATTATTACCTATTGATTTTTTTAAACATACACAGTCAATGAACCTAATGAATACTTATAATGGTTACTTCAAAAGTCATTATGGTGAAATAAATAAGGATATGAAAGCGAATAAACAGCCAAGAGGAAGAGAGACATTGATAGACAGATTTAAGCGTCATGAAGTGACCCGTACGATTAACGAAAAGGAACGTACCTACAGTAACTCTATTGAAGAAAAAAGGCTTAGTCTTGCTGAGGTTGCGCTACGTTGGCTCGATGAGTCATGAATAAAAACAATAAATTATATCAGTAACATCATTGCTTTTCATTCCTGAAAAATCCTTTTCGCCCTTCAGCTATGCACCCTATACACGCTTGCTTTTTCGTGTAGAGTTTTAAGTTTTTTATCACTGAGCTTGTTTAGTTCGGCAGCCTTGATCACCCGAGAATATTTATACAAATGTTTATACGCAGTGTATTGGGTGTATTCATTTCTTCTTTCATTTTGGTAAGTTTATGGCTATCAGGAGTATACCTGTTAGTATCAGTAAGTGCATTTTCATATTGATTCCCAAATAAAACCAGTGATAATTAACGCTGATTCAATTGCTTATTAAATAGGCTGACTAACTATGGAAATTCGGGTGTTTCGGCAAGACGATTTTGAAGCCGTTATTACACTTTGGGATCGCTGTGATTTGATTAATTCTGGTAATGATCCAGAACTAGATATTGAGCGTAAGATAACCCATGATGCTGATTTATTTTTGGTTGCTGAAGTTGCTGGGGAAGTGGTTGGTTCAGTTATGGGTGGCTATGACGGGCATCGTGGTCATGCTTATTATCTGGGCGTCCATCCTGAATTTCGGGGCCGAGGAATAGCGAATGCGTTGGTTTCTCGTCTGGAAAAAAAATTATTGGCAAGAGGGTGCCCAAGTATTTTGATCATGGTTCCAGAAGAAAATGATGCAACTATTTGTATGTGTGAAAAAATGGAATATGATTATTTAGGGCAGGAAAATTCTGTTTTTAAGAAAAGTTTAATTATTGAATAAATATAAATAATAGGAAATGGCTGAGCGGTTTTTTACTATTCAGCTATTTTCTATATGCTTTCATTGAATGCCTTATAAAATAAATTAGTTTAATTAGATGGTTATTTTTTATTACAAGAAGATCTTTTGACATCAAGGGGATTTTATTATCATCATTATGATGATCGACTTTTATTTTAATGTCTCCATTAATATCTTTAAATATATAATGATGTTCAATGGCAGAAAAGTCGGGTTTTCCCTTTAATACCATCCAATCATAAGGTAATTGACTGTTAGTGTAATATTCATGGCAGGCATGGGTTATTTTTCTCTTATTTTTCTTACGTAGAGTACGAATTAGTGAATCATGAAAAGTGATTGACTCAATCACTCTTTCAATCACTCTTTGGTCAGGTATTTTTACTGTCCCATGGGGGGAGAGCATGATAATAAATACAATTGCAATCAATGAATTGAACATAAATGTGATCATCTTAAATTTCAATGTAATGTAAATATTGCTTAACTGTAACTGTATTTTTTTAAACAATTTTTCAATGTTGCGTCATTAATATATTTTTTTGGTTTTTGTTGATGGAATGTTTTTCTACTCATGTATGGGGGATAATAATTAACAAGAAAAAATCAATAGCAATATACAAAATAATAACTGGAAAAATAATTGGTAATGTTATTACAATAATTGCCATGGTTTTTATCTATTTTATGGAGTTCTATACCCATTGGATTTCAAGATGCAGCGCGGTCAACAAAGCTGTAACTTGAAAGACAAATAGACCCATTGATTTCAAATTACAGCCCTTAGAAGCTAAGGTAAGAAACAGTGATGAATAAATTTTTTATCTTCAATGAATTTTCCAAGCATCGAATTATTGTGTCCAGTGGTTTAGTGGGGTGCTCACTATTGTTAACTGCTTGTGCTGGAGCGTCAGAGTTTTCGTGGTCTTCCCTATCACCTTTTAACTGGTTTGATCGTTCCTTCAATGTTTCTGAACAGGGAGTCGGAAACATTAATCAACAGACGAATATGACCCAATCTGCAATTGAGCAGGAATTGGAAGGTAAATATCGTCTGCGGAGTGGTATGGAAACGAAAGATGGCAAGTTAATCAGCATCATTCAGGGAATGGAAAATAATCAGGTAAAACTCGAATTTTATGGTTCGGTCAATGGTAAGGTTAATCGTATTGATGTGCGGGATGAAGATATCAAAACAATTTGGGGGACGAAAATAGGCACACTTTTCTCTGATGTGTATGACAAGGCATTTGGAGCCTGCCAGCGGTCTAATGATTTCACTACGCAGCCCACAGTTATCTGTACTGCCCCACAAAGCCAGCATGTCAGCTATGTTTTTAGCGGAATTTGGGATGGTCCTGAGGAATTAATGCCTTCTGATGACGTTCTGAAGGATTGGAAAGTTTCGCAAATCATCTGGACGTATTGATAAAACATCAAAAATGACTTCTTCCTGATTCATATTCAGTCATTGCGCCATGACATTAACGTTTCTATGGCGCAAACTACCGTGGCTGTTTTTGGCAGTATTGATCCCAGAAGGCAATGATAAGGATGGCAGCTACGTATTAGTTCAATGTTATGAGTATATAGTAGAAATAAACCTGTACAGTTACCGGTGTGAAGAGGGTAGCTAAGGACGTGTGCTCTGTGTACCTGACATCCACATCCAGCATCTTAGTATTTTTCTGTGATTTTTCATTTAAATTAGTCGGAGCAGATTTCTTTCATCTTATCGCGTTTCATCATTTCTAATGAAAATTCGGTATATAAAACAGGGGAAAGTAAACTACCCTGTTATAAATATTCTGGATACAGTAGAAGAAATTGTTGTCAAATTGCGTGATAGGTAAGGTGTTGGGTGAATATAATGGCAATAAAAAATAACTTATCGGGCGGATTGGCTACCCTATCACTTTTGGTTGGCCTCAATGCTTATAGTGCCAACGCTGTGGCTGTCGAATTGCTGAATAGCTCTTATGATATCGGGCGCGAATTATTTTCGAACCTGAACCCTGAGTTTGAGAAACAGTGGAATGCACAACATCCACAGAACATATTGACTATCAAACAATCCCATGGTGGTTCATCTAAACAAGCGCTGTCTATTTTGCAGGGCTTGCGGGCTGATATTGTTACTTATAACCAAGTTTCCGATGTTCAGATTCTGCATGATCGTGGCAACCTTATCCCTGCCAACTGGCAGCAGCGTTTACCGAATAATAGCTCTCCGTACTATTCCACCATGGCTTTTTTAGTACGCAAAAATAATCCTAAGCATATTCATAATTGGGATGATTTATCACGCCATGACGTGAAATTAGTTTTTCCGAATCCGAAAACTTCAGGTAATGGGCGTTATACCTATCTGGCGGCTTGGGGGGCTTTTGAGCAGCAATATCCTCAAGTGCCAGAGAAAGTCCGCCAACAGATGCAGCGTCTTTTGCAGAATGTTGTGGTGTTTGATACAGGAGGGCGTGGAGCAACGACTTCTTTTATTGAGCGTGGACTGGGGGATGTTTTGATTAGTTTTGAGTCTGAGGTCAATAATATTCGCAAACAGTACGGTGAAGATGATTACCAAGCCATTGTGCCGCCCGTGAATATTCTGGCTGAGTTTCCCGTGACCTGGGTGGATAAAAATATCCAGAAAAATGGCACCGAATCTGTGGCTAAAGCATATTTAGATTATCTGTATAGCCCGGCTGCCCAGCAAATGATCGCCAGCTTCAATTACCGTGTATTTGATAAAAATGTCATGGAATCCCAGCAGGGCCGTTTTCCTGCAACCAGACTGTTTCGACTCGAAGAACAATTTGGTAACTGGTCTCAAGTGATGAAAACCCATTTCAACACAGGCGGTATATTTGATCAGATATTGGCGGAAGGGCGTAAATAATGTGGGGATCTAGCAAACGCGTCTTGCCCGGATTCGGTCTTAGTTTAGGGAGTAGCCTGTTTTATACCTGCCTTATTCTGCTATTGCCATTAAGTGCTTTGGTGATGCAGCTTTCCAGCATGACATGGGAGCAATATTGGCAGGTGATCGCCAACCCGCAGGTTGTTGCTGCTTATAAGGTGACATTACTGGCAGCAGCCGTTGCCAGCTTGTTCAATATGGTTTTTGGCATGTTGATGGCATGGATATTAACACGCTATCAATTTTGGGGACGCCGCTTACTTGATGGTTTGATGGATTTGCCATTCGCTTTGCCAACGGCCGTTGCGGGCTTAACGCTGGCGACCCTGTTTTCTACAACCGGATGGTATGGTGCCTGGCTTGGCAATTTTGATATCAAAGTCACCAATACTTGGCTGGGTATTGCGGTTGCAATGGCTTTTACCAGTCTGCCTTTTGTTGTCCGTACCGTGCAGCCTGTTCTTGAAGAATTGGGTTCCGAGTATGAGGAAGCGGCCCAGACATTGGGAGCGGGGCGTTGGCAAACATTCCAGCGGGTTATTTTGCCAGAAGTATCACCAGCATTGATGGCGGGAACGGTACTCTCTTTTACCCGTAGTTTAGGGGAATTTGGGGCGGTAATTTTTATTGCGGGCAATATTGCGTGGCAAACTGAGGTTGTTTCTTTAATGATTTTCATCCGCCTGCAAGAGTTTGATTATCCGGCAGCCAGTGCGATTGCTTCGGTTATCCTCGCTACATCGTTATTACTGCTGTTTAGCGTCAATATATTACAAAGTCGCTTTGGTAAACGAATAGGGGGGCACTGATGACTGAATTTTCCGGATACACCGCAGCACAGCGCTTGCCCATAAACTGGGGAAAATGGTTACTGATCGGCACAGGCATATTTTTTTCAGTTTTATTGCTGGTGTTACCAATAGCATGGATTTTCTTGACAGCCTTTTCTAAAGGGCTGGACATTGTTGCTCAGAATCTTTTCGACCCGGATATGCTGCATGCCATTTGGTTGACGGTGATGATTGCGCTTATCACCGTACCCATCAATCTGGTTTTTGGTGTGATGACAGCATGGTTGGTGACACGTTTCCAATTCCCCGGCAGGCAATTATTACTGACATTAATTGATATTCCGTTTGCGGTTTCGCCGGTTGTTGCGGGTCTGCTTTATCTCTTGTTTTACGGTGCCAATGGTTGGTTAGGTAGCTGGTTGAACGCTTATGACATTCAATTGATGTTTTCATGGCCGGGGATGGTACTGGTGACAGTTTTTGTAACGTGTCCATTTGTCGTACGTGAATTGGTACCTGTGATGTTGAGTCAGGGCAACCAAGAAGATGAAGCTGCCATATTATTGGGGGCTTCCGGTTGGAATATGTTTTGGCGTGTGACACTGCCGAATATTCGCTGGGCATTACTATATGGCGTTGTCTTGACCAATGCGCGGGCGATTGGCGAATTTGGTGCTGTCTCTGTGGTATCGGGGGCGATTAGGGGAGAAACCTATACACTGCCTTTGCAGGTTGAGTTGCTGTATCAGGATTACAACACGGTTGGTGCATTTACAGCGGCAGCTTTGTTAGCAGTGATGGCGGTTATTACACTGATTATCAAAAGTGCGTTGCAATGGCGTTTAAGTCGCCAGCAAGGATAGGTCAGGAGCAGAATATGAGCATTGAAATCAGTAAAATCAGTAAATCTTTTGGCCGGACGCAGATACTGAATGATATCTCACTGGATATTGAATCTGGTGAAATGATCGCTCTGCTTGGCCCATCGGGTTCTGGTAAGACGACATTGTTAAGAATAATTGCTGGCCTTGAGCAGCAAAGTACAGGTGAGTTGAAATTTCATGGTCAGAATGTCAGCCGGGTACATGCCAAAGATCGGCGTGTCGGGTTTGTATTTCAGCACTATGCTTTGTTTCGCCATATGACGGTGTTTGATAATGTGGCTTTTGGCTTGACTGTCCTTCCTCGCCGTCAGCGACCTAATGGTGAAATATTGCGCCGTAAAGTCATGGCACTGCTTGATATGGTGCAATTGTCTCATTTGTCTGAGCGCTATCCATCACAACTTTCAGGCGGACAAAAACAGCGTGTGGCGTTGGCAAGGGCATTGGCTGTTGAGCCTCAGATCCTCTTGTTGGATGAACCTTTTGGCGCACTGGATGCACAGGTACGGACGGAATTGCGTCGCTGGCTGCGTCAGTTGCATGAAGAGCTGAAATTTACCAGTGTATTCGTCACTCATGATCAGGAAGAGGCAATGGAAATTGCTGATAGAGTGGTGCTCATGAATCAGGGGCGGATTGAACAGGTTGCGACGCCACAACAGCTATGGAGTGAACCGGAGAGCCGCTTTGTGCTGGAGTTCATGGGTGATATTAATAAGTTGAATGGTGAGATTAAAGGTTCCCATCTCTGGATTGGCGGGAAAATCTTTCCGTTAAATGGAAAGCCTTTGCATGAAGGACATGTCGATGTTTTTTTCCATCCGTGGGATATGAGACTCAGTTTACAGCAAACTACCTTTTGCCCTTTGCCTGTCCAAATTGTGGAGGTTAGCCCCCGCGGACATTTTTCTCTGGTTTACGTTCATCCGATAGGTTGGGGAGACGGTAATTTGTCAGTTGTCTGGATGGATAATTCATTAATTCCCGTTAGGGGCGATAACTATTTTATTGGTGGTGCGAGCGCTCGCTTATATTCTGATGATGTGCCATTAAAAGTCATGCGATTAGCTGAATCTGCCTGATTTGATTATTTTTTTATTAAAATCCCTGTTTCCGTTAGAGTGCGGATAGGGATTTTTTTTCTTAAAATCTTGCTACAGTTTTCTGAATATGATTATTTGGTTATCCATTCTCATATGAATTAGGTAATGCTGTGGCAAGCTTGGAAACATTTATAGGTAATACACCGCTGGTAAAATTACAACGATTAACAGAAAGTGTTAATGCGGAAGTTTGGGTAAAACTGGAAGGGAATAATCCTGCCGGCTCCGTAAAAGACAGAGCTGCATTTTCAATGATCCAGCAGGCGGAGTTGCGTGGAGATATTACACCGGGTGATATTCTGGTAGAAGCAACGAGTGGTAATACCGGCATTGCACTGGCTATGATTGCGGCAGTAAAAGGTTATCGTCTAAAGTTACTTATGCCTGAAAATATGAGTCTTGAGAGACAGGCATCAATGCGGGCTTATGGTGCTGAATTAATCTTGGTCAGTAAAGAATTGGGAATGGAAGGTGCGCGGGATTTGGCACAAGAAATGGAAAAAAATGGAGAAGGAAAAGTTCTCGATCAGTTTAATAATGCGGATAACTCTCTGTCACACTTTCATACTACGGGGCCGGAAATCTGGCAGCAATCACAGGGAAGAATTACACACTTTGTTTCCAGCATGGGAACAACAGGGACGATTACCGGTGTGAGCCGTTATCTGAAATCCCAATCAGACAAGGTACACATCACAGGATTACAACCCGCAGAAAATAGCCACATTCCCGGTATTCGCCGCTGGTCTCCGGCTTATATGCCCGGAATTTATCAGAAAGAGCTGGTGGATCAAGTTCTGGATATCACACAAACTGAAGCGGAAACTACCATGCGTTTACTGGCACAGAAAGAAGGTATTTTCTGTGGTGTCAGCTCTGGTGGCGCGGTTTCGGGGGCATTGCGCATTGCAGCAGAAAACCCGGGTGCGGTTATTGTGGCGATTATTTGTGATCGTGGTGACAGGTATTTATCGACTGGAGTATTTGAGTAATCCCTTTTTATCATAATGTGTATGAGCCGAAACTTGGGTTATCAATCATAGAGTTTCGGCTTTTAACGTATTGGGTTCGGTGTTTTCCTGTTTAATTGCCCTGATATCCCGGATTGATAATATATTTAAATTTAATGATTTCCAGATTAATAATATTTCACTTATTATGTGAATCCTCCCTCTATTAAAAAATATACCATAAAGTGAATGTATCTCTAAAAATATAGCTGATTATTCGGCCGGAGGACGGCGGCTATAAAATAAGCATTTACAGCAACACCACAATCTGAAAAATACATTAATTATTTTAATTGAAATTACTGAATGAATAACATTGAACAATAATAACATTAAAATAGTATTTATTATTCTCTCTATAGTTCAAAAAGTTATTTTATATATCAGTTGAATTTTGTTTATGACTTTTATTAAAAATAGAAAACCTTTTTGTGAAGATAATTCACTCCTCGAAACGTTTCTTTAAGTTTTATATAGTTAGTTTCTCACTAATAATACTCTACATAATATTTTATATTATGGAAAAAGAGATAAATTGTTATTAACCTGCGTAAATCACTACCCTTAATAGGTATATATTCTAATTCCTTCTTGTTTTTGGTGGATTACTCCGCCGTGCGGTAGCTATTGGGGTAGGCCATAAGCCGTCTGAGTGAATATTGCAAAGAAAAAACTCATGAAATTAAGCTTGCAAAGGGAAAGTCGTAATGAACGTATCTGAACATAAAAAGTTAGTCTCTGAATATTTGTGCAAACTTTCTGGTAAGCAGGATTTAGGTGATTCAGTCAATATATTTGAAACAGGCTTGGTTAACTCTCTTGCCGCCATCCAATTAATTTCCTTCCTAGAAAAAAATTTCAAAATTAAAGTTGAGATTGATGACCTTGATAATGCCAATTTTTCTAGTATTCAGGCCGTCTGTAGTTTTTTGGACAGAAAGGTGGCAGCAAATGTTTAATCGTTTTTTATCCGCAGTACAGCAGGAATGGTTACAAGAATTTGAGCAGTTTTCAGCAACAGAAGTTGCGCCTTATGCTGACAAATGGGATTTAGCCGAAGCAACACCTGCCCATGTTGTACAAAAACTTGCGCGGAAAGGTTGGCTGGGTGGGTTGGCGAGAACTGAAAACGGGGGTTCAGGCTTTGATGCAACCACATTCGGGTTGCTGAACATGGCTATCGGAGCAGGCAGCGGTTCCCTGACAGGGTTGCTGAATGTACATTCGATGATGTTGAAAACCATTGAGGATTGGGGGACTCAGGAGCAAAAACAACGCTTTTTGGCATTGTTGGTGAAAGGGGAAATCATCGGTGCATTCGCGCAAACGGAAATTTCCGCGGGTGGCGACTCTAAAAATTTATCGACACAGTTTGAAGAATACGGGGATGAACTGAATGTGAACGGGCAAAAAAGCTGGATTACATTCGCCCAGATCGCCGATCTGTTTCTAGTCTTCGGCAAATACCAAGGGCTGGATACTGCTGTGTTGGTTCCCAAGGACACACCAGGATTAAAAATCACTGCCAAGAAAAATATGTTGGGATTCAGGAGTGCTTATCTGGCGATATTGGATTTTAACGATTGTCGGGTTCCTAAGGCCAATATTGTCGGGAAACCCGGATTTGGGCAAAACCTCATCTCTAACAGCGCATTGGACTATGGTCGTATCAGCGTGGCCTGGGCGGCGCTGGGAATACAGCAGGCGGCACTGGCAGCATCAGCCTATAGAGCCAACTCTCGCGTCACTTTCGGAACATTGCTTGCAGATCAGGGCATTATCCGGGGTTATTTAGCTGAAATGTCCGGTAGTCTGCTTGCCTCTCAACTCATTTGCTTATCAGCGACAAAAGCCAAAGAAACCAAGGATGAAGATGCCCTTGTGCAAATCCTTCAGGCCAAGCTTTTCGCATCACATGAAGCCGGTATTGCCGCCGCGAAAGCGGTTCAGATCCACGGTGGTCACGGTTGTGATGAGATTAATGGCATTAGCCGGCTTTATCGGGACGCAAAAATCCTTCAAGTCGTTGAGGGAAGTAATGAATTGCAAAAAATGCTGATCGGTAAAGAAGTCTGTAATCGGTATCGCTATATCCGATAGATTTCTAAAAGACAAACAGCGCTGCATCAATTCATCCATAAATTAATTCCCATACTTACTGCCTGAAAAGTCAAACACATTGTTTGGCTGACGGATTTCTATTGTCCGTTGTTCGTCTATGACATCGGGCTGTAAACCCATTTCAGAACCATAAAAACTAAAAGCCAGCAATCAGAGGACTTCAGCGTCATGAAAACGGGACGATTGATTACTGATTATTTCGAAAGTACGGCGAGAGATAACCAAAATCCAGCGATACGCTGGGGAAAAGGAAGTATTTTATCTTGGGAGGAATTATACCAACGGGCGCAACGGCTGGCTCATTACCTGATTAACGAGCACGGAGTACATCAGGGTGAGTGTATTGCCATCGGGCTTGAACGCAGTCCTGAGTTTCTGGTGGCGGCCTATGCGGTATTGCTGGCTGGTGGCGTATATTTCCCTGTGGACACCAAAACTCCGGCTGCCCGCTTGGCATCCATGCTTGCGACGGCTCAATGCCGTATCGCTTTTTGTCACATGGCACAGGAAAATTTGTTTATTCAGACGCATGTTGCACTGGAACTGATCAATGGTGAACATCTGGACAAAATATCCACGTTGCCATTTTCAGAACATACCTTACAAGACACATCTGGGACAAACACGCCTCAATTGCGGGCGACAGACCCCGCATATTTAATCTTCACATCTGGCACGACCGGTACTCCCAAAGGGGTTCTGGTTAATCATGGTGCGTTTGTCAATCGGCTGGAATGGCATCAGACACACAGTGAGATGACAGACACGGACATCATCCTGCAAAGAACGGCGCTGACTTTTGACGTCTCTTTGTGGGAGCTTTTTTTGCCCGCATTGAACGGCGCGAGCAACTATTTGCTGCAACCGGGGCTGGAATCCTTTCCCAGAGGCATTGTGGCGGCACTGACAAACGAAAACATTACGGTTGTTCATTTTGTCCCCAGCTTGTTGAAGCCAGTGCTTCAGGAACTTCAGGATCAAGCCATTCAGAACGGTCATGCAGATTCGCCATCTCCACTGCCAGCATTGCGTCAGGTCTATGTCAGTGGGGAGCCATTGCTTGCCAGTCTGGCAGAGCAATTTCAGAACATGTTTGCTTCTCGTTGCTTGTTAACCAATTTATACGGCCCGACAGAAGCGGCCATTGATGTCAGTTTTTATGACTGCATGGAAACGTCATCAACGCTGGTACCTATCGGTCAGCCGCTTACCGGCTGTCAGCTATACATCGTAGATCCGGATAATCTGACCTTAAAATCGGATTCAGAAAAAGGCGAAATTGCAATTGGCGGGATATGTCTGGCTGAGGGCTATTACAACCGACAGGATCTGACCGATAGGGTATTTGTTTTCCATCGGGAACTTCAGGAACGCATTTATCTGACAGGCGACCTTGGATGGTATGAAGCAGGAAAAGGTTTTTTCTGTCAGGGCCGCAAAGATACACAAATCAAGCTGCGAGGGTTACGGATCGAATTGGGTGAGATAGAGCATCACCTGCTCAATTATCCTGACATTACGGAAGCGGTTGTTTGTGTTGTTGAAGATGATGAGCAAGAGCAATGGCTGGTTGCTGCCATCGTGGCAGGGAAAGAAGAACTTGAACAGCAGGAGATCAGACAATTTCTTTCTACACAAATGCCAGCCTACATGTTGCCCATGCGCTATTGGCAGGCTCAGCAGTTGCCGAGATCCAGTTCCGGGAAACTTGATAGAAAAGTGATTGCCCGAAACCTGCGGGAGCTGTTTTTCTGTCAAAATGGTGGTTCAAGTCATGAATAAACCGATTTTTGGATTAACTCGGTCGCAACAGGCCGTTTTCAAAATAGACGCGTTTTATCTGTCTGGTTATCGGTTTTACTTGGGAGGAGTGGCCCGCCTGGATGGTGACATTTCACTGGAACAGCTTGTCCGTGCCACTGAAATTGTTCGCAATACGCAAGATGTCCTGCGCATAGGATTTGTAAATCAAGAAATAAAAGCGGAGACATTGGAAACAGAACCCTCAGGAATCCATTGGTATGGCTCCCGGCATGATGCCCCGCAATCAGAAGTGATAAAAATTGATTTCAGCAGATATCCCGATCCTGATCAGGCATTTGAACACTGGGCAGATCGCCAGTTATTGATGGAGGAAGATTTATCACTCACACCGATACGAATTTTTGCGGTTCGTTTCCGGCAGGCGCAATTAGGCTGGTTTATTAAAGCACATCATGCTTTGGTGGATGGTGTCGGGTTGGCTATCTTGCTGGATTACCTGATCAAAGCACTGGAACAAACGGGAACCGAAGCAGAACAACCGGAGTCTTTTTTATTCTCTTTGAATATTGAAGAAGAACAGCAGTACGAACACTCCCGACGTATCGGAAGAGATGCTGCGTATTGGAAAAGTCTTTTTGGCGACAGTGCGTCAGCAAATGCCCGTAAAATCTCCAGCCGTCATCCGATAGGTGATTACCGCGGATCAGAACCGCGCTCAAGACGTGTAAAAGCGATAGTGACTGACGCGCAGAACATGATGTTATCCCGGTTTAAAAACAGCGGTGGCTCAGTTTTCAGATTATTTTTCACTGCGGTTGCCTATACGCAAATGGTGATTGAAGACAGCAATGGTGTTTTATTACAGGCACCTATTGTGAATCGCTGGAGCGGGAATGCAAAACGGACAGTATCAATGGCAGTGGCGCCTGTCTTGCTGCCTGTGTTCCGTGAAGAGGGTGAAACGCTTGCGGATTGTTACCGGATACTGAAAAAACAACTGCAAAAAGCGATTGTGCATTCGCGTTATGCACCTGCTACCCGTTGGGGAGAATTGGCATCACCAGAATGGAAACAAATCATTCCGGCTTTTGGTGTTTCCTATCAAACCGGTGAGTTTCAGAACATTGTTGCTGATGCGGAAATACATATTGATCACATTCAGGCCGTTGAAGCGCTATTTGCCACCATCCATATCCATGACCGCTTTGATAATAATCGTTTTGAGATTGAAGCAGATTTTCGCAAAATATGGTCACTTGAGCAGTGCCACGCATTTCTGCAATCTGTACTCGATCATGCAATCGCGGCGGTTGGCGAATTACTTAATCAAGACAACATAAACGAAAATCCGCCCGTTATAGGTCAAACCAATGGCGCCAATACTTTCGAATACAGTCCTACAGCGCCGATAGGTGAGCATTTATCAGCGGCATTTGAACGTTATGCCGGCAACAGATTATTTAAATCAAATTCGGGATCTGACGGTTTAACTTATCGTCAGGGCTTACTGTGGATCAGCCAATTCAGCGCCCGGTTGCGGAACATGAAAGAGCCGTTTCCTGAGTTTTCCCCTGTTTTGATCCTGGGAAGGCGCACGCCTGAAACGACATTGGCTTACCTGTCCTGCCTGATTGACAATGTGACGGTTATCCCTGTTTGTCCAGCCACAACGCCGATGACAAGGTTATTAACGATCATCCGTAACTCGGGAGCTTCTTTGTGCATTTATACAGAAGCTGATCATGATTTGGCGCAGGCATTGGATTTACCTCTGTTTCGTGTCTCAATGCAATCGGTTTCGTTGGAAAAAGAAGGCATGGATCAGTGCGGGCCTGAGGTCGCATCATCTTCTGAGATGCAATCAAAACCCATCTCCCGCAATCCTGCTTACATTCTGTATACTTCCGGCTCAACCGGAGAACCTAAAGGCGTTGCTATATCCCCAACGGCATTGGCAAACTATGCACTGGCTGCCAGAGCAGCATATGCTGATGAAACTCCGTTCAATACTCCCCTATTCACCTCTTTTGGCTTTGACTTAACACAGACCGCTATTCTGATGCCTGTTCTGTCAGGGGGATTTATTCAAATTCACGAACAGGATATTCGTGATAATCCTGAGTTGTTGCACTCTATTTTCTCTGATGAATCGCTGACAGGCGTTAAATGTACGCCATCGCATCTTGCTTTATTCATTGAATACACCTCTGGAAGACAAAATCCACTGACTTTTATTGTCGGAGGAGAAAATTTATCCACCAGTTTGGTGAATAAAACTCTGGGGTTCTTTCCATCGGGCAGCAAAATCATCAATGAGTATGGGCCGACGGAAGCAACAGTCGGGTGTTGTATCTATCCATTGGATCAGCCGTTCACCAATGACACAGATCACACTGACATACCATCCATCACGCCCATCGGTACAGCATTGGGCAAAGCCGAAATATCGATAAGGGATAGCTGGGGACAACGTATACCCAGAGGATTCCGGGGAGAAATTTGGATCGGCGGCCCTGTGCTGGCGGATGGATACCTCAACAATAGCGCCCAGACGGACGCAAAATTTGTGTGCAGTGGCAGTGATCAACGCCGTTGGTACCGTACAGGGGATTTGGGATTGCAGGATGAACGGGGCATTTTCCATTGTCTCGGACGTATCGACGATGAATTTAAAGTGCGCGGTTACCGGATTCATCCTGCGGAAATTGAAAAAGCGATAGAAGACGTATTGGCTCAGTTTGGATACCGCAATGATCACGGTTGGCAATTGAAAGCACTGAAACTGGTCATTGATGGGATGGATGGCATGGCGGGTGATGAAACTGTTGCTCTGTGTAGCAGTCATCCCGTGCCATATGACAACCATAAGTTTCAAAACGGCTTAAAAAGCAGAATTCCTGAGGCTTGGTTGCCGCGTTTGTACTGCACTGTACAACCCTGGCCAATAAATTCCAACGGTAAGGTTGATATGGCGGTACTTATCGCTGCTGCCAAAGCAAACAGGCAACAGAATGAAGAGACTCAATCCGGTACGGGAGACGAAAAAAACCAGAGAGAGCCGGGATCTTACAAGCTTCCTTCATGGTTGAATACTGAGTTTCTCAGACCGGTTTGGCCGCAATCTGTAGATCTGAGTGCTTCATTTCTGGCACAGGGCGGAGATTCGATCAAGGCGATCCGTCTTGTTGCGTTGTTAGCAAAAGAAGGCATCCGAATCGGGACTCATACGCTGCTTAGCTCAACCGCGTTAGGGGTTGTGTTAGAAAAAGCCTGTGCGGAGCAACAAAACGATGTTGTAGGCGATGCACTTGCATTGGGTGAATTAACGGCTGACTGGCTGAAATATTTACCCAGCGTGCGCTGGTTCCGGCACCATCGCTTTAAATACAGGGATCGGTTTCAGCAAGGGGTTGTGCTTGAGCTAGCCCCCTCTCTTTCTGCTGAACATATCAGTGCGGCACTCACTGTCGTCGAAACAAGACATCAGATTTTCGCCTTAAGAGCCAGTCGGGATTTGAGCGAATTTTATTTTTTACCTCCAAAGCACGTATTACACGATAGCGAAGAAAATCAGCAAGGAAAAATATTGGCGCAAGGTGAACACCTTGAAGATCGGCTCAGTCAATTACAAAACCGCGTGAGTCTTGAATTTCAGCCCAGTGTGCATGAAGTCGTATTTGATCCGATAGCAAACAAAAACTATCTGATCTGGGTCTGTCATCACCTGATTTGCGATGTGCACTCATGGATTTTCTTGTTGGATGAATTGGATCATGCATTAAGCGAACCTGTTATTCAAAGCGACAGTATTGCCAGAATGGATGCAGAGCAGGGTGCTTTCCTCTGGGGGAAATGGCTCAGGAATAAATGGCGAAAAGAGCACGTTTCTTATGTCGAGCCACTGCCGGAGATGAGGGAAGATAGTGCTGACTGCCCGCCTGCTTCGCCTCCGGTGACACTGGTGCTGTCCGTTTCCGGTAACGATTTCAACGTCATGGGGCAACGCAGCAAAGCTGATCGTTCACAGTTAATTGCTGCTGCATTGTTGGCTGTGATACAGGATAACGGCCGGTTGCCGGAGCAGCCCAACGTGTTGTTTGAAAATCACGGGCGTTTCTTTTCCAGAGCAAATATGCCTGCCGCCTGGAACGCAGAGATGGCGAATGCGGTGGGATGGTTTACCGGTTTTCACCATCTGAATCTTGATGTTTCCTCAGATCAGGCATTCAGCCTGTTGCAAATATTAAAATCTCACTTACATGCGGATAGTTCAGATTGGGAAAAACAACTGGGGCTGAATGCGGTCGTCGGACGACCACTTATTTGTATCAATGATATTGGTTTCGGTTTGGACGATCTCGGGACATGGCGCAATGTCAGGTTAGTACAATCTCTTTCCGGCGGTTTTCGTCACCCCGACGAAAAAAGCATTGCTGATTTCGACATCCTCATTCGGGATTGCCGCGAATCGGGCGCTGTTGCTATTGAACTGAGGCTGGGGATTGCTGGTGACCATGCAGAGGAAGCCCGATGTTATTTAGCCCAATTGAATGACAGGCTCTTGATCTGGAGCGATACCCATCTTGAACAACAACATGGCAGACCGGCAGAGTGCTGTTTGTCTCGTTCACTGATCCCTGCGGATTTCCCTCTTTGTCAGCTCTCACAATCGGAACTCGATTTCATTATTCATGGAGCCTCAGCATGAGCATCGCTATCGACTCAGCCAAGACCGTATTTTTATTTCCCGGTGTAGGTGTGCAGCAACCGGATATGTTTGCTGAATTTAAAATATATCCTGAGTATCGGGCTTGTTTGGACGAAGTGTCAGAGCTATCTCAGGTCAATTTGTATGACGCCATTCACGGTGAACGTCGTGACACGTTGAAGCAAGTCCGTATAGCTCAACTGGCACTGACCGCGACCACTGTCGCCGTCGCCAGTATTCTGCGAAAGTACGGGGGACTGGTTCCTGAATTTATGATGGGGCACAGTCTGGGACAGTATCCCGCACTCTGTTCCGCCGGATATCTTGATTTGGCGACCTTGACCAAAATCGTCAATATTCGCTCTGAAGTGGTAGAAACCTGTGCGCGCCGTTTCCAGCAGGGAGATATGTGTTGGGTATTGCATATTCCTGCTGACGTTGTGGTGCAGGAAGTGGAAAAAGTCCGTATCAATGAGGGCATAGAGATCTATATATCTGCCGTTGATGCGTTTGATCAGGTCACCATTTCCGGTGAAATGGCTGACATCCGGCGTTTTGCTCCTCGCATGGAGGCGCTGGGAGGATTGGTTTATCCACTGAAAATCGGTGGTCCGTTCCATTCGTCCCTGATGGCAGAGGCAAAAGCGAAATTAGCCGCATTGATTGATTTCTTACCGGATAGAACCCCGCAAAATACTCCGGTTTCCCGCTTGGTTTGTAATGTCAGTGGGGCAGAATTACCTGTTGAAAACTTGAAATCGTCGATTTTGCAGCACCTGATCTCTCCGGTGCAATGGTTGCCAGGTTTGCAGTATGTGGCGCAAAACGGCGTTACTCGTTATTTAGAAATTTCACCGAAGAACGTGTTGAGTTACCTCACCCAACGCGCGGGATTGCCGATGCGCTCCCTGTGTGAACCGGATGAATTATTCACTTTCACGCAGACATTAGACAGCAAAGAGAGCAGGGCGGAACAGTTCTTCCGATATTGCTATTTCCATCTTTATAGCGCAAGAGTGCCGGATATGGCAGATCAGGCGTCAATTGTGCGCCTGCATCGCATCAGGGAAGAAGCCAAACAGAAGATCAAAGACCCACGTCTGAATGCTGAGGAGTGTCATTTTCTTCATCAAATAACACAGCAATGGCTGGACATCATTGAGATGAACGGGAACCACTCTCTGCTGATGGAAAAAGCGAAATTGCAGAGTCTCTTTGATGCAGTGGGGAGTTAATGATGACGGATGTGAATCACAGCCATATTAATCATAGCTACATTGATCATAACTATATTAATAATCATAACTACATTGAAGAATTGCTACAGGTAACACCACAGGCGAACGGTTTACTGTTTCACGCCTTAAAAGATGGAAACAGTACCTATCACATTGGTGTGGCATTCAGCCTAACGGCGGATATTGAAGAAGAAGAGATCCGTGAAGTATGGCACCAGATCCAGCAGTCACAACCTGCTTTAAGATCGGTGTTTGTCTGGAACGGCATTCGGACTCCGCACCAGCTTGTATACGCTTTGCCGCGCATCTCACTGGAATATGTCCGTGTCAATTCCTCCGGCTCAGCACTGTCAGTAAAGCAACACAGCCTTGACTGGCTGGCACAATCGAAAGCGGTCCCATTTGCATTGAACACTGAAGTATTCCGTATCGTGGGTTTCCACGATATTCATGCGGGAACATTAAGTATCGCTTTCTCCTTCCACCATATTTTGATGGATGGCTGGAGCAGTTCATTGCTGATTTCCTTATGGTTGCAGGGCTTGCGTAAGCAAAAAATCGTTCCACTGTCTTCACGGTTATATGCACAGCAACTTTGGAAAGGGTTAAGTCAGGAAGAATTGATTGCCAGCCGTGAATATTGGCAAAGCCTGTTTCAGCAACTGCCTGACGGGGAAGATTCCGCCACGACAAAATTACTGGATGAGCCTCTGTTCCGATCGTCAGGGTATGCTGCGATTAGGCAAGAGATCACTGACACAGACAGAACAGGTAAAAAGATAGCGGTGAACAACCTGTGGAGCGGGGAACGCAAAGCAGAGATAGAAACACGGTGCCGTCGTGCGGGAGTAACACCGGCCAGTTTTATTTATTTGTGCTGGGCATTAACGCTATCTAAATTTACCTTCCAAAAAACCGTAGCGTTTGGCTGTACCTTTTCAGGAAGGGGGGCAGCATTAAGCCAAAATGCTGAGTACCAGCCATTGGGTCTGTTCACCAATACCGTGCCGCTGATCCTGGAACTCAATGGACAATGGGATCTGGAAGCTGCATTGCGTGCGGTTTTCCACACATTGCAACAGACTCAACAACATGAAAAAACGCCGCCCCTGACTATTCGGAAAGAAGCCGGAACCCGTGACGAACTTTATGACTCGATTGTCGTTTTCGATAATTACCCCATTGATGCCACATTACAGGACACCCATTGCGGAGCATTTCTGACGGATTTGCACAGTGAAGAGACGACTCACTTTGGTTTGACCCTGACGGTTTCCGGTGTGGAGCGATGGTATGTTGAATTAAGCGCAGGGGAAACTTACGAAGGTGATCCTGCCGCGGTCAGCATGATATTTAACGCATTTGAATCGTTGGCAACCGGGTTGCTCAATCAACCCGCAGAGCAATTAATTCAAGATCGGGCCTTAATATTTAATTCAGCGATGCCTATGGAAAGTTCGCTGGTCGCGGGAGAGATCAGGGAAGACTATCCTGATATCAATCAGTTTTTACTGCGTATTTACCAGCGCCTCAGCGATTGTCCTCAAGAAATCAGCCTGATCGACAACCAGCACAGGATAAGCAATCACACACTGTTATCGGGCATCGGTATTTTGCAAGCGCGGTTACGGGAAGTGGGGTTTATTCCGGGCGACCGCGTGGCTGTTCATCTTGAGAAAGGGCTGTTATCCACACAGGCAATATTGGCGGTTTTGTTCAGTGGCGGGAGTTACTTTTATCTCAACCCGAAAGATCCGTTGCAACGCAGAAAACGCCTGCTGGATTTGGCTGATTGCCGTCTGGTTTTAGGTAACTCTGATTTGAACAGGGAACTGGGTTCCGATATCGGGCGTTGCTTATTGTTAAATATTGAATTATCAGATAGTAAATCACTCGATATTGAACCGTTAAATTACGAAGCCGGAAAAATACTGTGGCAAAATCGCCAGCCAGAAGATGAGTTCTATTTCATCTTCACGTCCGGAACCACCGGCACACCTAAAGGTATCGCCATTCGCAACGAATCGGTGGCGAATCTGCTGGACTGGTTTATCAAAGAGACCAGCCTGACCTCCGCCGATCGGGTACTTGGGTTAACTGACCTGAATTTTGACCCCAGTGTAGAAGATCTGTTTGCCAGCCTTGTTGTCGGTGCCACGCTGGTATACCCATCGCCCAACGTCTTGCTGGAAAGACAGACATTTATCGATCGGTTGCGGGATGAATCAATCACACTGATTAACTTTATTCCGGGTGCCATCGCACAACTCATTCAGGGTGCTCCCTTCTTCCCCGCAATGCGGTTGTGGATATTCGGGGGTGAAGAGCTGCCGAAACGTCTCAGAGATGATTTGTTGCAGCAGGGATACGCTGTCAGCAATCACTATGGCCCGAGTGAAACGACGGTAGATTGCCTTACCGCCAGACAGACATTGGCATCGGCAGTCTCCATTGGCCGGCCGATTCAAAATGTTATTGCTTACTGCGCGGATATATTCGGCAAGCCATTGCCTGTCGGTATTCGCGGTGAGCTTTGGGTGGGTGGACGGGCGGTCGCCCACGGTTACACCACTAATCCGGTTGAATCCGCGAAATATTTCATCCATTCCTACGTGTTTCCTGAATACCAGAGTCTGACCCCGCACTTCTATCGCACAGGGGATGCAGTCACGTTTTCTCATGAGTCCGGCTTTAACTATCTGGGGCGGATTGACGATCAGGTCAAAGTGAACGGTGTCCGCATTGAACCACGTGAACTGGAACGCACTGTCGAAATGTTAGAGTCGGTTAAGTCCTGTTATCTGCTGCCGGCAGCGCAGGCAGGACAGCGCCAGTGGCACCTTTTTATCGATAGCGGTGAACCGGCCGGAATGCTGGAACCCCGTGTGCGGGAACATATCCGCCGACATTTTCCTGAGTCGTGGAATCCTGCCCTTATTGTGGTTGTGGACGGTTTTAAACGTACGATAACGGGCAAAGTTGATCGTAAATGGCTGCAAGCACTCGCGGTTGAATGGCGACAAACTCAGGCAGCCGTAGAGCCAGTACCGCTGGCCGATCCTATTGAAGCTCAGATACATAAGATTTGGTGCGGAATTCTGGAAACTCAGGCCATTGCCACAAACGTGAATTTCTTTGATGCCGGTGGTGATTCTATCAAGATCATCGCACTACAATCCCAGATACAACAGACATTCAATCTGGATATTGGTGTCGCCGTCTTATTTGAACATCCGACCATTACCGCCTTTGCGGGCTGGCTCAAGCAAAGCTGTTTATCGTCTGAATATGCAGATTCCGGTAACCAGTCATCCCAAGAATCCACTTTGTCGTCAGCCCGCTCCGGTAAAAACAGACTGGCGGACAGACGGCGTAAAGCAAAAGGAAGTTCAGCATGATGAAACGTGAATATACCGGTAATGAAGTTGCGATTATTGGTATTTCCTGCAAATTTCCCCAAAGCCCCGACTGGCAAAGTTTTTGGCGCAACCTGCTGGCAGGGCAGGAGTTGGTGTCTTTCTTCTCCCGGGAAGAACTTTTAGCCGCGGGAGCGATTCCGGAAATTATTGATCAACCCAATTACGTTCCTGCCAAAGCTGCCCTTGAAGATACCGAATGTTTTGATTATGGCTTTTTCGGTTATTCGCAACGGGAAGCCAACAAAATGGACCCGCAACTTCGTGTATTGCACGAGGTCAGTTTCAACGCTTTTCTGGATGCCGGAATCTCTCCCGGCGAATCATTGCTGAATGCCGGTGTGTTTATCGGTTCCACGTTGAACCTGAGCAGGCTGGGGCAATTCACGGGAGCCGGTCAGGATATCGCGGAAATGTTCGATGTCAGCAATTATAACGATCCCGCGTCATTTGCGGCGCAAATTGCTTATCGCATGAAATTGAACGGGCCGGCCGTACATGTACAAACGGCTTGTTCAACCTCATTATCCGCTATACATCTGGCTTGCAAGGCATTACTGGCCGGAGAGTGTGAAATGGCGCTGGCGGGGGGAGCCTGTATCACTGATCCGGTCGCGGGAGGCTATCTGCATCAGGATGGCATGATCCTGTCACCTGACGGGCACTGCAAAACGTTTTCCGATGATGGGCAAGGAACCGTGAATGGCAACGGTGTCGCGGTTGTGTTGCTCAAACTTCTGGAGGAGGCGCTGGCGGACGGCGATCCCATCCATGCCGTGATTGTTGAATCCGGCATGAACAATGACGGCGATAGAAAAGTGAGTTTTGAAGCCCCCAGCGTTCAGGGGCAAGCAGAAGTGATCTCGCAGGTCTATCAGCTGGCAGATATTCCGTTTTCAAGTCTGGGAATGATCGAGGCACACGGCACCGCAACCGTGCTGGGCGATCCGATTGAAATTCAGGCCCTGAACAAAGTGGCACAGGAATTATTGTTTCCGGATGAACTCAATCAATTCCATTGTGCGATAGGAAGCGTCAAATCTAATATGGGGCATTTGGATGCTGCGGCGGGGATCGCCGGGCTTATCAAAGCCGCTTTGAGTGTTCGTTTCGGTAAAATTCCGCCTTCGCTGCATTTCAATCAACCGAACCCGCATCTGAAACTGGATAAAACGCCTTTTTGGGTGCCCACTCAGGCCACTGATTGGCCGGCACAACAACCAATCCGTCGCGCCGGTGTCAGCTCATTCGGCATCGGCGGAACCAATGTTCATGTATTGCTTGAACAGCCACCGGAAGCAGCCAGTGAAGAGTCAAACGCAGTAGAAAACGCAATAGAAAACAATGTGACAATGCAAATATTGCCTCTTTCAGCTAAATCGCCACTGGCATTGGCAACATTGGTGAAAGGGTATTCCAACCATCTTGATGTTACCAAAATGAGTCCGGCAGGAGTGGAAACGTCAAATCTGGTCTCTATCGCCCGTCAATTGCAGGAAAACCGTGTCGCGTATGCAAGCCGGGCCGCTTTTGTCGCTCAGAACAGGGATGAGTGGAAACAACAGCTTGACCGTTGGGAGCTGATGGACGGAGCTTATGAAATGCTGGATGGGCAAGCTTGGCTCTTTCCGGGACAAGGGTCGCAATCGCCAGAAATGGGGCTGCACCTTGCGGCTGAATATCCAGAGTTTGGCGATATTTATCTGGGATTACTGGATAAAGCGGCCGGGCTTTTATCGGTGGATAAGGCAACTGTCATTGGATGGATTAAACAGCCGCCTGAACAACTGTCAACTTATCATCTCCAGCCTATTTTATATGCCTCTCAGGTGGCATTAGGGGTTTGGTTACAGCGGATTGGCTGTCAGCCTGCCGCTTTGTGCGGATTCAGCATGGGAGAGTTGTCGGCGGCGACTATTGCGGGCGTATTCACTCCTGAAGAGGGAATGGAACTGATGACCGCCCGTGCACAACTGATGGAAGCCATGCCAAAAGGTGCGGTCTTTGCAGCCAGCCTGAGATCCGCTAAAAAAGAGTTTGATGGAAATTTCCCTGAAACCCTTTGGTGCATATCAGAACTCAGTCCGAAAACTTGGGCATTGGCAACCGAAAGAGAATCAGCTGCTGAAGCAGAAAATTGGTTAACCCAGAACGGATTTACCTTCAAGCGAGTACTGGTATCCCATGCTTTCCACACACCAATGATTGAACCTGCCGCGAAAGCGTTTGGTGATTTGTTGAAAAACTATCATCTGAAACCCGCTCAGTGCGCTGTCTATTCAACGACATTGGGCCGGAAAATTTCAGCGGACGAAATGTGTGATCCGCAATACTGGATCAACCAAATGTTAATGCCTGTGCAATTTGGCGCGGCATTAAAACAGATGGCACAAGATCATCCGGCTTTGCTTTTTACACACATCGGCACGGGCATGGATTTATTGCAACATGCACGTAAATGGCTGCATCTGAATGCGGAAAGAATGATGCCGACGCTGGGAGCAGGAAGTGCGGCTCAGGAGGTGAATTCGGTATTGCAGTTTATCGCCAAAGTCTGGACACATGGCGGCAATATTGCATGGTCACGGCTGCACAACCATCGGCAACTCTACCCGCAGTCTCACCATAAGACACACTTGCCCGGCCATGTGTTTGAACGGGTAATTTGTTCACCACAAGAGCGGGGTTCGCAAACGAATGTAACCGCTACACCAACTCTTTCATCGCTATTTTTCGGTTCACATTATTATGGATTTGAATGGGAAAAAGTCAGTGTTGCCGCCTCAGAGAGCACAGCCAAGCGGGAACCAATACCGACAACGTGGATAATTTGCCGGCATGTTACTGAGCGAGAACGCACTCTGGCTGAAGTATTGGGGCTGAATGGCAGCGGACTGCGGTTTATCGAAATTGATTTATTTGCTGAGATGAATGGTTCCGGCGGTGATTTTTCGAATATTTACACAGAATTGCCCGAGTGGCTGATGTCGCAAGGATTACAAACATCGGTAGCAATGGACGTGATTATCACAGGATTGTTGGATGACTTAAATGCACAACAGTCACAATTCTGGACATTCTGGCTGCCTACTGTTTTAGCAAGATGGAGCGCAGAACAAAGCCTTGTTCCTGACATGCGGCTGTTTTTCCCCGCAACACAAATGGTGGCGTGGAATGGCACAGAGACACTGAATGCTGAAAAAAATCAGATTCAGGGTGCATTGCTGATCCTGCCGGAAGAGTATCCCAATATCACGACACTCTGTGTAGATTTGGACAGTCCTGATGCAACGAATATCGCCCGTGGATTGCAGCCATGGAGAGAACGGGATTGGCAGGGAGGTCAATTTTACTGTTTTCGCCGGAATGGTGACGGCAAAAGTCATCCTGAAGAAAAGAGTTTTTGGCGGCGTCGGGTCACTTCCCGTGTACAAAAACAGCCAGTGGCTCACACTTTGCCAAATATCAGCCGCAATAGCTGGGTGTTGATTACTGGTGCCAATGGCGGCATGGGTTCAGCGATTGCCGAATATCTGGCACGGGTCTATCACTGCAATTTGTTACTGCTGATACGTCAGCCACTGCCGAAAAGAAGAGATTGGCTGACTGAAATTGAAAATGACACTTCCCATGCTGCGCTGT
The DNA here is from genome assembly GCF_059072735.1 of Xenorhabdus sp. XBWT. Lineage (NCBI taxonomy): Bacteria > Pseudomonadati > Pseudomonadota > Gammaproteobacteria > Enterobacterales > Morganellaceae > Xenorhabdus > Xenorhabdus sp. XBWT. The sequence continues at coordinate 2,986,456 of NZ_CM180990.1, read as the reverse complement.
TGCAGTGGGCGCTGGATCTTGAAGCCAAAGGGAGCCGGATTGAGTTTTTGTACGCTGATTTGGGACAGAGTGATTCTCTGGAGAAGGCTTTTGAGCCGGTATTCCGACTGGCAAAACGCGGGGTGGGGATCGACTACCTATTCCATACCGCCGGACGGGGAGAAGGCGCTATGTTGCAGATGCGCTCAGAGGCAGAATCCATTGCAACACTGGCTCCCAAAGTCAGCGGAACCCGTTTCTTCTGCAATAATTTAAATCGATTAGGTAATCCGGTGCTGCTGCTGTTTTCCAGTCTGGGGAATTTACTGCCAAAAGAAAAGATCGGGCAGATTGCCTATGTTGCCGGAAACGCCTGTCTGGAGGCTTACGCAGAACAAGTACGCAGCAAAGGCGGTAAAGCGCAGGCCATCGCGTGGGATGATTGGGCAGAATCCGGCATGGCAACCCGCTCCGCACAGCAATTGGATCAGTCACTCAAACATCCGGTGAAGAGTGACGTAGCTGATGTTGCAGTCTGGCGTTATCAATTGAGTGCTAAAAATGACTGGTGGCTTGATGAACATCGGGTTGATGAATCAACCACGGTGATGCCGGCGATGGGAATGGTAGTTCTGGCACATCGGGCAGCAAGCGAATTGCGTGGCGAAGTGACGTCAGCTTTTTCATTGCAGGGGATCACCATTGAAAGGCCGCTGGTGGTGACTGAGGATGCCGATCTTGACGCAGCCATCGTATTTGCGGCTGATTTGAACATGTTTGAAGTTTTTTCGGGTATTGGTGAATTTTCCCGTGAGGCATGGATCAAACATGCCAGCGGTAAAATTATCTCGCGTGATAGTCAGGTTATACCTTCTGTTAAACCGCTTCCTGAATCATCGCTCCTGAATCTGTTCAGAGCCACGGATAACATCGGTGTCAGCCCGAAAGCTGCCCTGACTTTCGGCCCCCGCTGGCACAATGTCATTGCAGTTGAACAAGCCGGCACCAATGAAGTCCTGAACCAGTTACAACTCCCGCTCGCCTATCAGGGGGAAGCCGGAACCAACGGTCTTCATATTGCGCTATTGGATACTGCGACCTTGATTGCCTCTCCAGAAGATGAAGATGTGCAGTTCGCTCCTGTTTCAATCGGTGGATTTACGCAATTTGCACCCATGTGTGACCATGTGAAAAGCCATGTGCAGATACAGGATATCGGTACTAATAAATTGTTGCAGGTAAATATTTACTCGCAGGCAGATACGTTGCTGGTAGCAATAAGTGATCTGCTGCTGGTTGATGCTTCCGTGGTTTTACAGGATCAGTCCCCGACAGAGAGAACAGCACCAACGCACCGCGTTATGCGCTTGCATAACAGTGAAGCAGGCAGCGCTAACTTTTCCTTTATCTCACAACTTGAGACGCGTACAGACCCCGGCCCTCAGGATGTGGAAATTCAGGTTAAGGCCGCGGGGCTTAACTTTAAGGATGTGCTGATTGCACTTGGAGTCTTGCCGGCACCCGTTGATCCAACAATCACTTTTGGTCAGGAAGCGGCGGGGATTATTACTCGTATCGGGCGGGACGTCACCGGTATTCATGTCGGTGATCGCGTGATGTGTGCAGGACATAGCTGTCTGGCTGAGCACGTTGTAATGCCACAACACGTTGTTGCACCTATCCCGCCCATATTGGGTTTCCAACAGGCTGCGGGTATTCCTGTTGTTTTCACTACCGCCTGGATTGCCCTGAAACATGCTGCCAATCTGAAAGCAGGGCAGCGCGTCCTGATTCATTCTGCGGCAGGTGGTGTAGGCATGGCAGCAATGCAGATTGCCCTCTATTTGGGCGCGGAAGTATGGGTTACCGCGGGCAGTGAAGAAAAACGCCGTTTGCTGATGGGCATGGGCGCCAAAGGGGTGGCAAATTCCAGAACACGGGAATTCGGGGACGTTTTCCGTCGTGAACTGGGAGAACGACCGTTTGATGTGATCCTTAATGCATTGGCGGGAGAGCTGCTGGAAGAAAGTGTTTCGCTTCTGGCACCACAAGGTCGGTTCTTGGAGCTGGGATTGCGGGATATTTTGCAAAACTGGCAATTAGGGTTGTCGATTTTTGCTGATGGGGGCAGTTTCCACGCGGTACAGGCCGGAGCGGAACATCCTGCTTATCAGGAAGCTTGGTCAGAAGTGACGGCATTATTGGTACAAGAAGCGCTTAAACCTTTACCGACTAAAGTTTACCCCGCCAAAGAGATTTCTGAAGCATTTCAGTATATGGCTCAGGGGAAACATATCGGCAAGATTGTCATTGCAATGGAGGAACGCAACAAGGAACTCAGTTTTGTTGAAAAATTGCAGGCAGAAGGGTTGTCCAACTCTGAAGGAACTCAGATAGCAATGGCGATGGCAGCGCTGGTTCGCCAAAGTTCATTGTCCTATGTTGCGGTTTCCAAACTCCCCATCGGTTCGGTTCTGGAAAAGCAACACCACACCCAGCAAATGCTGTTCAGCAACGGTTCAACACTGAATGCGCAGGATATCGCCAATGAGGATTCAGGAAAATCCCTGAAAGGAGCGAATGCAGAAGAATTGCTTCAGGCGATGCGTTCTATGTTGGAAGGTTTTCTGGGCGTTGAGGGCCTGGATGTAGATGCCAGCTTCTTCACTCTGGGAGCCACTTCGCTGGATCTCATTCAATTCGCCAAACGACTCGAACAACGGCTGGAACGCGATATACCTGTGGCCTTGTTATTTAAAGCGGCTTCTTTGCGTGAATTGAGCAAAGAACTGGCTCCGTCACAAGCCGCAGATAATGATCCTCCGGTGCCACAGTCAGGATTGGGTGATAAACGACGTTCGTTACAGGCTCGCCGCAAATTACGGGGTACTGCATCTGAACAGGAGGAGAATGAATCCAATGACTAATTCCGGGCGTATTCGAATCGGTGTTCTTATAGCTGCAATATGGTTTGGATTGCCGGGACATGCTTCTACTGAGATTATCGATGCAATAGAAAGTTACTCAGAACCACGCAAAGCAGAACAGGGGCATTCAATACAAGTTAGCCCGGAACAACTTAACCCGGAACAAGTTAGCCCGAACCCGACTCATTTGAATTCCGGCATTTCAGACCTGATTAATTCAAAACCACAGATTTATTTGACGCAGATCGTTGATGAGTTAAAGCAGCGCTGGGATACCGATCAGGTTCCCAGTGGTGGGTTAAGCATCGTTGTCGGCGATAAAGTGTCTACCCTGCATTTGGGTAAGCAGGAAGAGGGTGTGTTTGAGCTGGCTTCCACTTCTAAGGCTTTTACGGGATTGTTGATTGCGTTACTCGAACAGGAAGGGGTACTCAACCGGCTGGACTCTATTACTCATTGGATACCGGAACTGGCGGAAGATCCTGAAATGGGCTATTCCGCCATTCGAATACAGAATCTGTTGTTCCATAACAGCGGTATTTCAAGAGATACGCTTGATCTGCTACAACCAAACAATAACCCGAATGCGTTATCACAACTGCCGGAATTACTCAAAGACGTTCCTCTGGCCTATCCGGTTGGTACTTATGAGGAATATGCCACGCTGAATTACAGTTTGCTTGGTTTGGCGGCTGAACGGGCAACGGGCAGGTCTTTTGCAACGTTGTTGCGGGAAAAAATTTTTCTGCCTTTGGGTATGAAACACACAATGGTTGAAGGAAGTTCCTCAATAGAAAACGCTCTGATGAGAATGCCTTCATTGGCTCGTATTCCGGGGTATAAAATCAGTTTCACTGCTGCACTATCCTATGATGCTCCCCGTTATTGGCAAAATACCCCCGCCGGTTATGTACTCAGTACTCCGCAGGATATGGCAGTTTGGTTGCAGTTTTTGTTGCACCGCCTGCCAGTGAATCAGGAAGATAAATCATTGTCTGTGTTATATGGGGCGCTGGAACAAGCAAAATGTCCTTACGCGGAAAATGGCAGTGAAGGATACGCTTATGGTTGGGATGTGGAAACTGACAACGTACTTGACTACAAGCGTACTCACTGGAGCCATCCGGGACAGAATCCCAACTCAGCCGCCTATGTCGCGTTTGATCCTGAATCGGGTGTCGGTATTGCCCTGCTGGGAAATAGTAACAGCCCTCAGGTCATTGAACTGGGGCAGTCGATATTCAAACATCTGCGTGGTGTTTCTCCACAGATCCTGCCAGAAAATTTTTCCATCGATATGAATGACTGGGTGTTCTCAGTGATGGCAGCTATTTTTTGGTTAAGTGGCGTGCCATTTTTACTGGCCGTTATCTACAAGATCGGGAGAAAGCATCTCGGTAATGACTTCTTGATCAAATACCTTTTCACCTATTTCATCGTACTGAATGTGCCGCTAATCGTTCTGCTTGCAATTGTTCCCCGATTTTTATTGGGACTGGGCTGGTCAAATCTGTTGGTTTGGGGCCCTTTAAGCGTGCCTGTTGCGGCAGTGGGACTGATTTTCTTTGTTAATACCCTCATCCTGTATTTTTTCCTCTTAGTGAAATCCAACAGCAGGTTATTGAGCGTTAAAGGAAACGAGTTATGAGTAATAAGTCGTTGTTATCAGAGCACTATAAATATTCTGTTCATAAACTATTTGAACAGCAAGTCATAAAAACACCGGATGCTACCGCAGTTCGGTTTGGCGATCAGGCGTTATCTTATGACCAATTAAACCGCAGGGCGAACAGGCTGGCGTACTATCTGCGTCGTCGTTATCTTGGGCGCATTGATGATGAAAGCATTGATGGTGAAATTTCTGCGGTGGGCATTTGTCTGGATCGGGGCATTGATACGATTGTTGCTGTCATTGGTGTTTTAAAAGCGGGTGCTGCTTATGTACCGGTTGACCTCAATTATCCCGCTGAGCGTCAGGCCTATATTTTGCATGATTCTAACGTGTCAGTGGTTATCACCCGCGGCGATATCATTCCCTCGCTTCCCGGTTCAATTCACTATATCGATCTGGATCAGCACAATTTTACCCATCATTCTGCCCATAACGATGAAGGGGCTTCTGGTGAAGAAAATTTAACGGCCACCTGTACGCCCGACAGCCTCGCTTACTTTATCTATACCTCGGGTTCAACAGGGAAGCCCAAAGGCGTCTGTATGCCGCACAAGGCGCTGGTAAATCTGCTGATTTGGCAGAATAAAAATCAAAGTGATGCTTTGGGAGGTGATTCTTGCGGTAGTTATACTAATAAAAAAACATTGCAGTTCTCACCGCTGAGTTTCGATGTGTCATTTCAGGAGATATTTTCCACGCTGTCCGGCGGAGGGGAGTTGGTATTGATTCCCAATGCATTGCGGCTCGATCCGCTTGCATTGTTGTCGTTCTTGTCTGAGCAGCGGATTGAACGGATATTTCTGCCCTATGTTGCATTAAACAGTCTGGCATCGGCAGCCGTGGCGGAAGATCGCTATCCACAGAGTCTTGTCGATGTCGTCACCGCAGGGGAACAGCTGGTTATTACTGCCGCCATCAGGCAATTTTTCAGAACCTTGCCCGATTGCCGCCTGCATAACCATTATGGCCCGTCAGAAACCCACGTTGTGACGGCTTATACTCTGGAGGAAAATGCGGATAATTGGCCAGTACTGCCTGCTGTCGGGGTACCCATTGATAATGCGGAAATTTATTTGCTGGATGATCAGAATCAGATCATTGTTGATGGTTCTGCCGGAGAGTTGTGTGTTGCCGGAATGCCATTGGCATACGGCTATCACAAGCGTCCAGAAGAAACCGCAGCTAAGTTTGTCAGTATTGCGGTGGATGGAGAAACCCCCAAACGTATGTACCGGACAGGGGATTTAGCACAATGGGGGTCGGATGGCCTGCTGAATGTGCTCGGACGGATCGACTTTCAGGTCAAAATACGCGGGCATCGGGTAGAGCCGGGGGAAATTGAAGCTCTGTTGATGACGCATCCCGTTGTACGGGATGCGGTTGTCGTGGCACAAGGGGAGAACACAGAGGAAAAACGGTTGGTTGGCTTTGTCATTGTTTCTGAACGGGCTTTACAACGCCAATCGCAGGACGGTGTGAAAGAGAGTATCCGGCGTTTTATCAGGGGTGTTGTACCGGATTACATGTGTCCCGCCGCAATGGTTATCGTTGACCACTTTCCGTTATCCGCCAGCGGTAAGATTGACCGCAAGGCATTTCCACTGATTGATACTGATGAATTGGCACAGCAAGAAGTTGAACCGCCGAAAACTGCGTTGGAACAAACTGTCGTTGAGGTGTGGAGCGAATTACTCGGTGTCAAAAAGATTGGTCGTAATTCACATTTCTTGAATTTGGGCGGTCACTCGCTTCTTACTGTCAATGTGATGCTGGCATTGCGTCGCCGTGGATTTATGGTGGATGCACAGACTTTGTATCAATATCCGGTGTTGTCTGAACTGGCTGAACAATTACAGCATTATTCCCAACCGGAAAACGTCTTGCCGTGGACATCGCTGAGCGAAGTGGAAATGGAGACGTTATCTACAGTGATCCCCGGTGGCGCGGCCAATATCAAAGATATTTATCCTCTTGGGCCGTTGCAACAAGGCATGATCTATCACACCCTGACAGATTCAGAGGGCGATCCCTACGTACTCTGGCAAGTAACCCGCTTTCGCAATGCGGAACTGCTGCACGCTTATCTTGATGCATTGCGCCACACAATTGCCCGCCATGATGCGTTACGCGTCAGCATCCATTATGAAGGGCTTTCCCAACCGGTGCAGGTGGTCTGGCGGGAAGCCGTTTTAGCGGTGGAAGAACTGCAACTGGCAGCCAATCATGATGATCCTTTAACCGCCCTGAAACAATATTGTGATCCTGCCATGCAGCGTTTCGATATGACCAAAGCGCCTTTGCAGCGTTGTCTTTACTGCTATGACGCCAGACAGGGTGAATGGGTATTGCTGCATTTGCTGCACCATATCACGGTAGATCACGCGACAGTTGAAATGATGCAGCTTGAGATTGAAGCTCAACTACTTTCTCAGCCACTGGCAGAGGTTTCGCCCTTATCGTTTCGGCAGACCATGGTCGATCTTTTCAACATGGCTCATCTGGAAGGGCAATATACGTTCTTTGCTGATCTGCTGCGGGATTATGAGCCGGCTCCGGCACCTTTGGGGGCTGATAAGTATCTGGAAAGTAATGCGGCAGTCGCGGAAGCGTGGCGATCACTGCCGGAACCGTTGAATGAACAAATCCGCCAACAGGCTAAAACACACGGTGTCAGTGTTGCTGCCGTTTTTCATCTGGCCTGGGCCAAGGTGCTTTCCTGCCTGACGGGGCAGGATGATGTTGTTTTCGGCACTGTTCTATTGGGACGATTGTTTGCCGGTGAGATTTCTACCAACGTGATGGGGCAGTTTATCAATACACTGCCGATCCGTATGCGTTTGAGTAATCTGCCCGTTCTTGAATGTCTTTGGGAGACGCAAGATATCCTGATGCAGCTGGTCAGGTATGAACAGGCATCGTTGGCGCTGGCACAAAAATCGGTACAAACCGCGGGAACCACACCTCTGTTCACTTCATTGCTGAATTATCGCCATAGCAAAGTGCGCAATGTTCCTTCGGCAGATCCCTTTCAGGCAGTTAATCCGTCTGCCGTGGCAGGTATCCGCTATTCCGGCATCATGGAACGGACAAATTATCCTGTTTCTATCAATGTGGATGATTTTGGCAAAGATTTTGTCATCAATGCTCAGGTTGAGGAAGGGCTTGATCCTGAACTGATTTGCGATTATTTGCAGACAACATTGCTGGAAATTGTCACTGCGCTGACAAGTGCGCCGGAGCGGAGGATCGGGCGCATTAATATATTGCCCGCAGGGGAAAGAAACAAACTGCTGCATCGGTGGAACCAGACGGAATCAGATTTTCCGCAACAGACTTGTCTCCATACTTTGATTGAAGAACAGGTGAAACGGGCACCGGGCGCTGTTGCCGTGGTATTTGAAGGTACGACGCTTGATGGCAACGCTGTGTGCAATATGCTGAATTATCGGCAATTGAATCAACAAGCGAATCAATTGGCCCATTATCTTCGGGCTGAGCTGGGCGTTGGCCCGGATGTGCCGGTGGGTGTTTGTGTGGAACGCAGTATCGAAATGGTCGTGGCATTGCTGGCGGTGCTCAAAGCAGGCGGGGCTTATGTTCCTCTTGACCCGAACTATCCGGCAGAAAGGCTCGATTACATGCTGCATGATGCTGCTCCCCGTGCATTGCTGTCACATCGTGGGGTATCCGATACGGTGCGTACGTTGCTGGCTGACTATGCTGCAAATACAGGTGCCAGTGTGATCGACCTGAATGAAGATAATCCAAAGTGGTCTGCTCAAAAAGCTGATGATTTATCGGCCGAAGAGATTGGGCTGACTTCTTCTCATCTGGCCTATGTGATTTATACCTCAGGATCGACCGGACGACCTAAGGGTGTGATGAATGAGCACCGTGGTGTTGTCAATCGTCTGGTGTGGATGCAAAAGGCGTATTCTCTCGGAGCGGATGATGCTGTTCTGCAAAAAACACCGTTCAGTTTTGATGTTTCCGTTTGGGAGTTTTTCTGGCCGTTGATGTACGGTGCTCGTTTGGTAGTGGCGAAACCGGAAGGGCATAAAGATCCCCTCTACTTAAATACCCTGATCAGGGAACAGAAAATCACAACCCTCCATTTTGTTCCATCCATGTTGTCGGTCTTTTTGGATCATACTTTCCCTGATTCAGATCATTGCATGAAGCGGCTGTTTTGCAGTGGAGAAGCGTTGCCAGCACGCAGTGTACTGCGTTTTCATCAACAGTTTGCCAATGTTGAGTTACATAACCTGTATGGGCCGACAGAAGCTGCGATTGATGTCAGTGCATGGAATTGCAGTTTGAAAGAAATGAGCGGTTTAGGTGAGGCAATCACCGAGAAAAGTATTATTCCGATAGGTAAACCGATTGACAATATTCAGCTCTATATTCTTGATGTACATGGGCAGCCAACGCCGGTAGGTGTCGCGGGAGAGTTGTATATTGCCGGTGCGGGGGTTGCCCGCGGTTATCTCAATCAACCTGAACTGACGGCGGAAAAGTTCATTAAAGACCCCTTTAGGCCGGAACCGGATCGCGTTATGTACTGCACCGGAGATCTGGCCCGGTATCTTCCTGATGGTGATATTGAATATCTGGGACGCAACGATTTTCAGGTTAAATTGCGGGGTTTTCGCATCGAATTGGGAGAGGTGGAAACGGCATTGTTATCACACGATAGTGTGAAAGAGTGTGTCGTGCTGGCACGGGAAGATACTCCGGGAGATGCCCGTCTGGTGGCTTATGTCACACCTGCTCAGGTCTCTGACCCAATCTCAGCAGGGAAACACCTTGAAGCACTGAATCAAGTGTTGAAAGCGCATCTACAGACATGCTTACCCGTGTTTATGATCCCATCCCATATTATTTGGTTAGAGGCGTTTCCGCTGACAGCCAACGGCAAACTGGATCGTAAAGCATTACCGTCCCCTGTTGATGTATCCATAATGCAGAGTGAGACCGCTGAACCGCCCCGGGCAGGAACGGAAGCGAGACTGGCTCAATTGTGGACTGAACTGTTGAACGTCAATTCATTCGGGCGTCAGTCTCACTTTTTCGAAGCTGGTGGGCATTCATTGCTGGCTGTGACACTCATGATGCGGATACAGCAGGAGTTTGGTGTCTCAGTACTTCTGAATTCTCTTGTCAGCCATTTGGGTCTGGCTTCTCAGGCTGCGCTTATCGATGCGGAATTGAATAATGCTGATGCACTTTCATCTGCGGAACCCATAATGCCAGCCAAATCGGTTTCTGTTTCTTCGGGATTGATTCGGGCATTGCCGGCACAGAAAGCGATTTACAAGGCGCTGAAACTCAATCCTCAGGATTTGAGCAACAATAGCTTTGTCGCTTTATCTTTCGGGAATGAACCTGATCTTAAGCAATTGCGCAATTTGCTACAGTCAGTATTTTCCCGTCATGCAAGCCTCAGTGCGCAATTTGCTCTGGTCGATGGTGAACTTTATTTGCAACCTGCCAAGCGTTTTGTATTCCGCTTGGAGAAGCGTCAAAGCCTCGGTTCGCCAGAAGAAGATTTGCGTGATTTTATTCGTCCGTTCTCGTTGGAGGACGGAATGAATGTGCGCAGTCGCTGGGTGGTCGCTGAACCAAATCCTGTATTGTTGCTGGACTTTTCCCATGCCTGCATTGATGGCTCAGGATTAATGCAGATACTCAGTGAGTTGGCGGCTGAAAACAGCAGGAGTCACGCAATTTATCCGGGTATTAGCTTGGCCGCTTATTCTGAGCTGTTCTACAGCAGCGAGTTTGTGACGCTAAGGCAACAGCACGGGAATTTCTGGCGGGAGAAATTACAGGATTGGCAGCCTCCCGCCGGCATTGGGGACGTTCGGTCTGTGACAGGTTCCCGGCTGATAACGCTGAACTCAGAACATAAAGCACAGATTGAAGCATTCACATCGCGCTTGAAGATCAGTGTACCTGAATTCTTTATGACACTATTTTTACGGTTTAAGGCTCGTTTGGAATCTTCTCTCAATCCTCCGGATCAACTTACCTCAATGATATTTCATGGCCGGGACAGGCCGGAGCAGCAAACCGTTATTGCACCACTGATGACGGTGCTTCCTGTGCGGGTGAAATTGCAGGGTGACAGGGAACGTTCTGAAACAAATGACTTTGAAATTGTGAGTGAGGCGGTACGTGAGGCTTGCAGGCACTATCTGTTTGATGCAGAAGAGTTGTCAGCGCTGTATCCCCGGCTATCCAGACAAGCGTTGTTACCCACGGCCTTTTTCGGCTACTTCCAAAAAGAGGGATTTGACGGCGATATTGCCGGCATACCCTGTCGGCAGTTGGAAACGACCAATATTTCAGCTGGTCAGTCGCATTGGAATCTGACATGTGAGATTGCCGAACATGCTGCGGGTTTTGATGTACATCTGGAAGCACTCTCATTCAGGGGGGTCAGCGATGCGGAGAATTGGGAAACACTGTTTAACTCGATTTTGCAAAGCGAACTGAATGTCGGGTGAGATGAAAAATCCGGTTGAGCGAAATAACAAATCAAGTAGGAAATCGAGAAATGTTTACTAATGATCCCATTGCGATGAACGCAAAAAAACAAGCATTAAAAGAGTATGTTCAGCAACAATTGGATACGGAATATCAGGGATGCCCCTTTTTTGTGGTAACGCAATCCGTATCGGGAACGGAGGATGTCACGGCCTCATTCCCACTGCCAGAAAAACTTAACAACAGAATTTTCTCTATGGCAGCAGCTTCTCCGTTGCACCGTCTGTCGCTGTTTTCCGCCTGCATTAAATATCTCGCATTTTTGCATTGCCATGAACCTGAAGGCAGTTTGATTTGGGCGCTTGGGGGGAAAGAGTTGGCAGGTAACCTATCAACGTTTACAGGGGCTTATCTCGTTCCGAACAAATGGAGCCTGACAGAAAAAGGGTCAGAGCAACCGGTAAAACGCTTGTTTGGTGAGGAGCTTATTCAATGGAAGCAGGTTGCTGCTCTACTGTCTGATTTGCCGCCCAAAATGGTATCGTCCGTCATACCTCAATTACCGCAGATTATGGTGGGGTATTCGGAGACCCTGCCACCTTTTGCGGCGGGGGATTCTGATGAGAATATCAATGAGGAGATGGATGCAGCACACGATTCATTTACGGACGATTTATTCACCGGCTGCTCATTGAGTATCTGGTGCCATGTTCGCCCGGAAAAAACCGATTTGTATGTGCGTTTTGATCCGAAAAGGGTGGATTCTGAGTTAATTGCGTTGTTGATGGAACGCTTGATTCTGTTGTTGGGCAGCATGATATCTGAGCCGGTTGCCCCGCTTGCATCCATGTCGTGGATAACATCGCAAGAGCGGGAACGTGTGCTCACTTTATCCGCACTGCAACCGATGCAACCACTGCAATATCAAAATGTCGCGCAGGCGGTCACAGCATCTATCCGTGACAGAGCGGATACGCCATTTCTGGAAGTCGGCGATCAAACCGTTAACTTTATGCAGTTAGCACAATATACAGAGAGATTACTGGCTGATCCTCAGTTACCCCAGTGGGAAGCATTGGGGGATTGTGTGTTGATTGTTGGCTCTAAAGGTATCGAAACCATGCTTGCTGCAATGGCGTGTATTCGTATCGGCAAGCCGTTCTGCATACAGTCAGATACCATCCCGGAAAGGCAGTTGCTGGATATCATCGGGTTGCACCAGACCAGAACGGTTCTGTTGCAGGAACATTGCAGCCCGATGGAAGCGCTTTTCCGCCAGCAGGATTGTCGGGTGGTTATATTGCCTGAATATCATCCTGCTTCTTTGGCACAAATGGCACAGATTTCAGATTCGGCTTTATTGGCTGAGTTGCTGAGCAAAGGTGAATCCGTCAGCCCCGATGAAGCTTTGTGTGTCGTGATGACTTCCGGCAGTGAAGGTAAACCGAAAGGCAGCCTCAATACGCACCAGGCATTGCTCAATCTCAGTGCTGAAAAACACACGCTGAATCGTTCGGCAGGTTCGCGTGTTGCGTCCGTATCCAACCACTCGTTTGATTATTTCATTCTGGAGTGTGTACAGATTCTGACGCAAAACATTGTCTTGGTGATAGCCCCAGAAGACGCGCGCATAGATGCTAAAAAATGTGTCGAATTCCTGCGGGAAAAACAGATTGATCTGTTATTTACCACTACGGTTTTTGCCGAAGACATCATGGAACAGGGCGATATTCCCACATTGCAGCAGCTCTATTTTGGGGGTGAGAGCCTAAGGACGCTGCAAAAAAATAATTACCAATTATTTAACCTCTATGGTCCCAGCGAAACGGGCGTTGTTACCACTTATTTACCCATTGAACACAATGATCAAAAAATAACTATCGGCAGGCCATGTGGTGGTTGCCAGTGTGCGGTGGTATTCCCCGATACTCTGGAGCTTTGTCCTATTGGTGTGCCGGGTGAATTGTTGATAGGCGGTGTCGGGGTCGGTATTGGTTACCTTAATCGTCCCGATCTTACTGAACAGGCTTTTATCAGCCTGAATACGCAATGGCTGAAAGGAAAATATTATCGCAGCGGAGATCTTTGCTGCTGGGATACTCAGGGTGAAATTGAAATTCTTGGACGACGTGATCGCCAGCTGAAAGTGAACGGTTTTCGCATCGAACTGGATGCTGTAGAAAAAAGTGTGCTGGATTTGCCGATGGTGTCCGAAGCGGCGGTAATAAGTCTGGAAGACAAACGGGGACACGCGCTTTTAGGTGCCTTGATTGTTGCGATGGAGCCGTCGGTGACAGAGCAGGATATCAGGGAGGCATTATTAAACCGGATGCCGACTTATATGGTGCCAAACCAGATTGTTCTGGTGCCGGAATTACCGTTGACGCATACAGGTAAGTTGGATCGGCAAACGCTGAAACAGATGCTTGGTAAAATGATGCCCAATGAGAATGCCCGCCCCATCGGTGCCACGCAAGAATGGCTGGCAGCCTGTTGGGGGCAGCATCTGGAACTGGAAATTGAAGCTCTGTCGGTGGAGAAAAGTTTCTTTTCTCTGGGAGGGCATTCGTTGCGGGCGGTGCGGGTACTGGCGGATATCCAACAACAGTTTGGTCCGGTGATGACGTTGCAGGAGTTTTTCAAAAACGACACGATCGAAATGCTGGCGGAATTTATCGATCTGCGTAGTTCCGGTAATGAAAAAGTAATTGCTGATGATTTCTGGCGTTTGCTGGAAACACCCCCTGTGATTTCGGCCGACGGACTTGGGGTGTTATCAGCACAAGAAGCCCGTCTGTATGCACAATATCGTCTGGATACTGAATCACTGGTTTGTATTTTACCGCTGGAAATTCCCTTGCCAGACGGAATTTCTGCTGGTGCGGCAAAACAGGCATTGCAGACGTTATTGGATCGCCACGATATTTTGCGCAGCCGGTATCGCATCAATGATGAAGGTATCCCCTATGCAGAAATATTACCGTCACTGAAAGTGGAGCAGGTGCTGTTTGATGATCAAAGCCAGTGGCTGCAAGTCCAGAGACAGGTTTTTGATTTGGAGGACGGCCCGCTGCTGAGAGGGTATTTGCAGGGTATAAACACGCAACAAGCCTGCTTGCAGTTGCAAATCCACCATATTTTAGTGGATAAGCCTTCACTGGAGATCCTCCAGAAAGAATTTGAATGTGTGTTGAATCAGATTCCACTCCCTTCTGTCGCGCTGAGTTACAGGCACTATGCCGCGACGCTGATGGAAGCCCGTCAACGTCCTATCTGGGGACAGGCTGAGGCATTCTGGAAAGACTATATGTCTGGTCTGGAATTTGACCCATTCGGGCATGGAGCTATAGAAGTGGGCGGGAAGTTAGAGTTGATGTCTTGGGAGTTGGCGTCAGAGAATAAAGCAGAAGTGCAACGGTTGTGCCGAGCATTAAATATCACCCCCGCCATGTTCTTCCTGTCGGTATGGGGGCTTACTGTCGCCCGTGAGGGACACAGCGATCAGTTCTCTGTCTCCGTAGCCAACGCATTGCGTCCGAAACACGCACTGGATACGGTGGGAATGTTTGTATCACTCTCTCCTTGTGCGTTTCGTTTTGATCATCCTGTGGGTTCTTTTGAGCAATTTGTCAAGAAATTGGCGGATGAACAGTGGCAATCCGCTGCTTACCTTTTTTTCCCCGTTGAAGAAGCCTTTGCGTTGCTCAGCAGTGATCCAAGAGTGTTCGGCAGAAACCCGTTGCTGAATGTCTCCTATGTCTATATTGATGTTGCGGATGAGATCGGAAAAGGAATATATGGGACGCAGGATGAGGAAGATTTGTCGAAAGAAGCACATGGCCCGCTCAATCTTTCTGTCATTCATTCCGGGCAAAGTTGCCGGTTGGTTCTGGAATCCCAGTTTGGCGTCTTCACTGACTTACAATTAGCGGCTATCGCAAACAGTTATCAGGCGATCTTGCAGCAGATTTTGCATCAAGATCCTGCTGCTTTGCCGGTTAATGAATTGATTGCGTCCGACGGGCAAGATCAGAAAGCGTTTCGTCCGATACAATGGCGTGCATCGTATACTCCTGTTGATACCATGCTGTTGACAGCATTCCAGACTTTGGGCACCCGTCCGGCTGTTATTGACGATGAAAACGATGATGAAAACATAGTCACTTGGGAAAGGTTTGCGGAACTAACAGCGTCTTATGTACAAGTGTTGAATACGGTCTCGATACGGAAAGCACTCATTCTCGGGCACTCAGGAAGTCATATGCAGGCTTTTTTGGCTGCTTGTTTTCTGACACGCACAACTTATCTGGCATTGGAAATCGATACTCCAGAAGAGCGTATCAAAGAAGTCCTTCGCCATGCGGAGCCGGATTTGGTGGTGAATATGGATATCGGTACCGGAATCGGTACTGTTACGGTGGATTGGCGTGATTTTCACAGTGTGAAATCCCGTGATGACAATCCTATTGCGTGGATATTGTACAGTTCCGGCACAACCGGTCGGCCGAAAGGCATTTGTGTCACTGCAAATGCAGCGGCGCAGTATGTAGATTCCCTTGTCAATAGGTTAGGACTGAACAGCGCATTGCAGACAGAAACAGAGCAGGGATTGCGCATAGTCCAGCAGTTTTCACCCAGCTTTGATGGCCATATTGAAGAAATTCTGTTGTCTTGGGCGTTGCAGGGAACAAGCGTTGTCGCCAATCGCTATAGTTTATTGGATGAGCGTAAAGCGAAAGCATTTTTGAGCCGTTACCGTCCTGATGTTATCTCTGCCGCTCCGGCGCTTTTCTCTGCCTGGAACCGTATGCCGGATCTGATTCCGTTACCCGGAGTCTGTATCAGCGGTGGTGATTTTCTGGTAGCCGGAGATATCGACCAACTACTCGGAAAAACGCAGATCTGGAACAGCTATGGCCCGACAGAAACCTGTATTGCTGTTTCGATGGTAGATTGCGCACAGTTGACATCTGACACGGCACTTTCCATTGGTATTCCCTTTGAGCATGTCGCGTTTGCCATTGTTGATACAAATGGCACCCGGCTCCGTGCCGGTCAATGGGGAGAGTTAGTTATCTATGGTGATTTTGAACATCATGGCTATTTGGAAGATCCGATCCTGACTGTAAGTAAATTCGGTCAGGATCAACGGGGCACTTTCTTCCGTACGGGTGATTTGGCGATGGCGGATAAAGACGGTCTGTTTTATCTCAAAGGACGTATGGATGATAGCTGTAAAGTGCGCGGCAATTTTATTGGTCTGGGTGAACTGGAAAATCGGGCCAGACAGTATCCGGGTGTTATTGCGGCGGGGGCTGCGGTGGCATTTGCCGGAACACCTGAGGCTTGTTTGGTGCTGGCGGTTGAAGGCGCAGAAAACCCGGGGCAGGAAAATATCCAATCCGGGCTGCAACAATATTTGGCCCGGCATTATCCTCGCTCTCACCTGCCATCAGCGATATTTCCGGTAGAGAGTTTGCCCAGAACGGATGTCGGTAAGATGGACAGGCAGCAGATTGTGACGTTGTTCCAGATTTGGTTCGAAAATGAGCAAAAAATACAGGAGGAACAAAATCCGGCAACTGATGAAGTCCTGCAAAAACTGATGGATTGCTGGAAAACATGTCTGGGTTACAAAGGAGCACTAACACTGAATTCTGATTTCTTCCTGATATCCGGTTCATCCTTGAGTGCTGTTCGTCTGGCCAGCCAGCTGGAAACCCTGTTTGATGTGATATTCAGCCCTGTCGATGTATTTCGCAATGCCACCATTGGTGAACAGTGGTCATTGATTCAATCACGGCAAAATTCTGTTGGAAATCCTGAGGCGGTCTTAAGGGAACGCTGCCTGAATACGGATGATCCGGCGCTTCCCAGGCTGTTATTACTGCCGCCCGCGTTAGGGGGATTGATGGAGTTACAGGCACTGGCGAATAATTTGGCCGGCCGGATCACTGTCTCTGTTCTGACAATACAGCCCAGTACGGCTGAAAACCTGTCTGAATCGGCATTTAAAGAGGTGTTGCTGAATACCTTGAAGTCATATGTTAAAACATGCGAAAACCCTCTTTCACGGCCACTTTGGTTGGGTGGTTATTCCCTCGGTGCAGAGATGCTGGCGGCATTGCTGCAACAAATGCTTTTAGCACAAGGCGATTTATTGAAACGTGTAGATAAACTGGTATTTTTCGATCCGAATCTGAAAACCGATGTATTTGATGGCGACGGGTTGTATGCCGGTTTTATTCAGCTATTCCGCGATATCAATCATCAGGCCGGAGAAAATACCGAAATTAGTGCTGATATTAATATCGGGAAATTACGGCAGGTATTCCCGGCTCTCTATCAAGAGTGGCGTCATTATTGGTTACAGCATCAAATCCTTGAAAGCAGGACATTCCATGAGCGAATACTGGCTCTGTCATTGAATTCTATTCCCGTTGAGATGTTCTTCTCTGATGAAGCAGACAGCAAAGGCATTGCCGGGCTGATGCAGCAACTGGAAGAACGTCGTTCTGCTCTTTGTACTGTCCGTCGTTACAGCGGCAGCCACGTTGAGTTCATTAAGCAATTATCCCCTGATGATTTTATCGATTTAGGACAAGGTAAGGGATCATGAGTGCAGAAATAAGAGAAGATTTGGATATCGCTGTTGTGGGGTTGTCAGGTCGGTTTCCGGGGGCAGAAAACAGCAATGAATTCTGGCGAAATCTGTTGATGGGCGTGGAGGGAATCTCACGCTTTACGGAAGAGGAGTTAATTCAGGCAGGACACGATATCAGCAAGATACGCAATAAAGACTTTGTACCGGTCAACGGTGTATTGGCAGGAGCGAATTATTTTGATGCAGAGTTTTTTGGCTACAGTCAGGCAGAGGCGGCGCTTTTAGATCCACAAACCCGTTTGATGATGCAGTGCGTCTGGCATGCGTTGGAGAATGCCGGTATTGATCCTGACAAGCGCGGGCGCAATATCGGGCTGTTTCTGGGAGCCCGCAGTACGGTGCAATGGACGATGCAGGCGATGTTGTCTGAACAGGTTGAAAATGTCGGCGGTTTTATGGCTTCACAATTAGCCAATAAAGATGCCATGAGTACGCTGATCTCTTGGAAACTGGGATTGGAAGGCCCCAGTTTTACTCTTCAGACAGCCTGTTCTACCAGCTTGGTGAGTGTGCATCAGGCTGTGCAGAGTTTGCTGAGTGGTGAATGTGATTTTGCTGTTGCGGGTGGTGTCAGTTTATTGCTGCCGCAACTAAATGGACATCTCTATCAGGATGGAATGCTGTTTTCAAAAGATGGGAAAACCAGGGCATTTGATGCGGAAGCCACCGGCAGTGTGTTCGGGAGTGGTTTGGGAGCGGTGGTATTGCGGCGGGCGGGGGATGCGATTGCCGATAATGATCCTATCTGGGCAATTTTGAAAGGTTCCGCCATTAACAATGATGGTGCCCGCAAGGTAGGTTATACGGCACCGAGTGTTAAGGGACAGGCGGAAGTGATTCGCTCCGCTTTGCAAATGGCTGAAATGGGTGCCGAAGATTTAGATTTTATTGAATGTCATGGAACAGCGACCTCATTAGGGGACAGCATTGAGTTTATGGCGTTGCGTGAGGTTTTCAATGAAGGAAAATCTGCCGGCAAAATGACTGGGGCGTTAAACCAGTGTGCATTGGGGGCGGTAAAAACCAATATCGGCCATTTGGATTCGGCTGCCGGTATTGCTGGTTTTATCAAAATGGTGCTGGCTCTCAGATATGGTGTTATCCCTCCGACCCTGCATTTCCAGCGCCCTAATCCGCAGTTGGAATTCGAGCAATCCCCATTCTATATCAATACGCAAGCCGAACCGTGGTTGTCGAAAGCCGGAAAATTGAGAACGGGTGGTGTGAGTAGTTTTGGTATTGGCGGAACCAATGCACATATGGTACTGCAAGAGTTTATACCTCCTGAATATATCTCCGCCGGTTCAGATAGTGGTGATAACGTACCTGAAACCTGTTTTTTTCCATTCTCCGCGAAAAATAAAGTCTCACTGGTGCTGCAACTGGAGTCAGTATCCCAATGGCTGGTATTGCAAACTGATCTGGATTTGAGCGCGTTATCTCATACCTTGAGTAAACGGCATAATTTTCCATGTCGGGTGATGTTCGTGGCAGATTCAAAATTTACCCTGATGCAGCAAATTAAAGCCTATCTGGAACTTGAGGAAGAAGGGGATGTATTAACACTGACCCTTAATTTTTTGCAAAAGAGCACGGTGTCGCGGGAGCATCTCCCCGAAAAACAGGAAGCCATCACCAATTGGATATCCGGTCAGACCAGAGAACCCCCAAAGATATTTTGGGCTTCCTACCGAGGGCAGCCACTTACAGATGTTCCCGGTTATGCTTTTATGCCTGAAGAGCATGGCACCGGGCATATTACAGACAAAATTTGGACGCAAGTCGCCAATATTATTGCTGCGCCTGAAAGTAAGAACTTGTCTAAAAATTCAGCGGGGTTATTACTGCCATTCTGGAAGCCTGTCCGTTTACCGAAAGTGTCACAGGGGGAGAATAAGCCTCATGCTGTTTTGTTGCTTGATCAATCTCTGGCATCACAATCAAATGATTGGGTAGATAAAAATCAGTTTGAGGTGGTCAGTCTGGATATTCGGTGTCCGGTGCAAATCCGAAATGCACTGACAACGCTGTCTGGTCATCAGCCAAAGAACCCGCCTCTGGTGTTATCACTGACGTTTCCGCCGGATAGTTTTTCTTTTGCGACAGATTCACTGCAAATATTATCTGAATTGGGCAAGGCGCTCGCGGAGACTGATTTTTCTGCATTTTCTTCTGTGCATATTTATTTGATTGTGCCTGAGATGGCGATGGATAACGGATATTTGGCGGAATCATCGCTGACGGAAGCGGCACTCAAGGCTTTGGCTCTGGTAATGCCGCAAGAGATCCCCGGTATCGCTTGTGCGTTTCTATATTTACAGAATTTAAACTTATTGAATCCCGGTGAAAATGGGCTATCGGATTCACTGACCAGATTGTTGCAAACATCATTGCATGGTCCCCTGAAACTGAATGCCGAAGGGTTATTTGTAGAAGATTTCCGCTGTCCCGATACAGAAGAAAATGAGGTGGTAGAGGAATCCCACTTCATGGGGAAAACCTATGTCATCACCGGTGCGGGCGGCAGAATGGCTAAGGCGATGGCGAATGTGATTGCGCGGCGTTTTCAGGGACGGTTGGCACTGATCAGTCGTCAGGCCGCAGAGACTCCGGCGATGCAGCGTTTACAGACTGAATTGAAAGAAGCTGGCGCTGGCGCGGTGGAAATTTTCCCGTATGCGCTGGAAACTGAAACGGGTGCGTTGGCATTGTTTGCGTCTATCCGTCAGCGTTTGGGGGATATCAACACCGTCATTCATGCCGCAGGAGTTACAGATGGCGACTCTTTTTCTCCATTGTCACAACTCAATGCCGATCATTACCATGCGCAACTCATGCCGAAAGCACAAGTGGCGGAAGTGCTTGCTAAGGTATTCGAACATATTCCGGTTGAATATTGCTTTGTGACCTCTTCTATGTCGGTATTTTTGGGTGGGATTGCCCATGCGCCATACGCTACTGCGAATCTGTTTCTGGATGGCTGGACGCGAAGACAGAACCGGCGGCCACAAAGTCCTCGCTGGATTGTGGTGAACTGGGAAACGATTCATTTTGGTGAGGAACATCGGGGTGATGAAATTACTTGGGGAGCAAATGAAGTCGCGCTTTCCGGCGTTGAATTTCCTGCCCTGTTCGAGCGTAGCTTGCGTGAATACGATCGTGAAAATCAGAAAATCTTCTCAGCAGGGCAGTTTATGGACAGATTGTATACGTGGGGAGGAAGGCGGGCGACCAATAGTGATGACCAACTACAAACTGTCAACCGCATCAGATTAAAGCCCAGACCAGAAACGTTGACTTCCGTTTATCAGCCAGCCGTTAATGAGATGCAGAAGGAAATCATCGCCATTTGGAGTAGCATCCTCGGCGTTGACAATATCGGTATTGATGACAAATTTATGGAACTGGGTGGTGATAGTCTGAAAACTATCGTTATGGCGGAAAAGGTGTATAAAAAACTCGGTAAGCGAGTGTCCATTCAGGACTTTTTTTCCCAACCGACCATACGTGAGATTGAAAGGCAGTTTTCCAGTGAACAGGACATCTCTCATCCTGCCTTGCCGTCCATTGATCCGTCCGAGCCGATTATTGCCAGCGCGGATCAGGACTTACTGTACATACACCAGATCACATTTGCTAACGGTAGCTACAACATGCCGGTAGCCTTTCAATGTCCACGCTCGTTCAGTGCAACATCTATCGCTGAGGCGATAGAGCAGCTGGCGGATAGACATCCGGTATTGAAATGCTTGTTTAAAAGAGAGGATGCGAATTTAGTGATGTTGCCCCAGCTTGACGCCAAAGTCGGGTTATCGGTGCTTGAAGCGGGGGAAACAGAGGAAGAGAATTTTGCCCGTCTTGAACAATTCGCCAATATGCCTTTCGATTTGCATACCGAATTGCCCATTCGCGCAATGATGATCACTGGCTCAGATTCGGCACTATACCACCACGTGTTGATTGTTGTTCATCATATTGTCTGTGATGCCATTTCTCTGGGCATTTTGACTCATGATTTTCAATGCCTGTTGCAAGGGCAATCCCTTCCTGTACCGGAGTATAGCTTTGCCGCTTACCAACGCTACAGACTGGAGTCCGAAAATGAAGATAAAGTTCGGAAAAATAAAGCCTATTGGCTCGCCAATTTATTGCCTTTACCTGCACCGCTATCGTTACCGGTGGTGGATGATTATTGCTGGGATTGGCGTAACGATGCCGGAAATCATCGGGGGATCACACTGGATAAAAGCCTTCCATTGCAAACCGGAGCGGAAATAAAACAGCTTTGTGATGAGCTTGGTCTCTCTCCGTTCACCTTTTTTCTTGGGGTGTTTGGCGTCTTGATGGCAAAAATTGCCCGTACTGAATCTTTCCTGCTTGGTGTTCCGGTAACTGGGCGTATGCAACCGGAAGAACTGGCATTGGTCGGTTATCTGGTCAATATGCTGGCCTTGAAAGTTGAGCCGGAGGCAGACGTAACAGTGGCGGATTATTTGTTGGAGCTTAATGCCCGGTGGACTGAAAGTGTGCCTTATCAAACTTATCCGATGAGCGCGTTGTTGGAAGATCTCAGCGCTGAATGTAATTTTCAGGATCGTAAGGGTAAACATCCGCTGTTTGATGTGGTGTTCGGTTACCTGCCATTGAGCCTGAATGGGGCAGATAAGTTTGATGGGGAAAATGAGTTTTCCCGGCTTGAAATGACACTGGAGGCAGTCAAGTTCGATTTGGCGATGGATGTGTCTGAAACCCGTGAATCTTTTGACTGCACAATACAGTTCCGTCAGCACATGTTCAGAAAAGATACCGTGATGGTTGTGTTTGATTACTTCTTTACTCTGATAGATGAAGTCATTGCCAATCCTGATGCGGAAATACAGGAACTACTCACTGGTCTCAATTATGGCTATGCATCAACGGCATCCGTTCAGATAAATGATCGGGATGTAGATGCAGAGTTTAATTTTTAGGGGGAAAACATGAGTTTTTTCGGCACCACCCGGAATGCACTGGGTGATATTGTGATGTGGGCACATGAAGAAATGAGCATTTATCGGCACAGTAAGAAAATACAGCGTGAAATAGAAAGCCATGATGCATTGATGCGCCTTGAATCAGCAGAATACCATAACGTGGATAAAGTCACTGATATCTCGGTTGCTGAGTTCAGTGAACGCTATTTGATGAAAAAAGTGCCTGTGATTGTGGCGGATGGTCTGAGGGATTGGCAAGCGAAGCAAATTTGGAGTTTAGATTACTTTATTCAGGAATTCGGAGATATGTCTGTGCAGTTACAGGATGCCGGATTCCAACCGAAAAGTAATGTTGAGCTGCGTACTTATTTACAGGAAATTGCGTCGTTACCTGCTGTTGAATTGGGTGAAATGGGAAGTGATCTGGATTATCTCCGTTACACCTATGATTCATTTTTTAAGCATCTGTTATTCACGTGGGGATTGGGACATCGGGTAAAAACGGATTCATTTAGTTTCCGGGCGTTTCAACACATTCAGGCGCATTGGCAGCGGCCTTATTTCCTGCCTGAAAGCGGCTATAAGATCCCTTGGGTTCAGGCTGGCTCCCTTCAACCTAATAAGCGAATGTGTCAGGACTGGGGGCTTTATTTCTCTGCTCCGGGCGCGTGTACCCGTTTACATGTTGACGGAATGAGAACGAATGCGGTGTTGTGCCAGGTGGTGGGTAGAAAAGCGGGATGGATTTTTTCTGAGTCACTGGAAGATGTGGTCAGAAATACCGCAGAAGGACGCGCTGATTTATCGCGATCTGTGTATCAATCTACAGACCAAACCAGTGGTGAGGCAAATCAGGTTGATCAGTACCAGAATAAGGATCGTATCTGGCAATTCGATCTACTGCCGGGTGAGATTATGTTGATCCCTAAGGGATTGTCCCATGAAGTACATACTTTATCGCCCAGTATCTCTTTAACTTACAATTTTCTCACCAATGCGGAGTACCGGGATTATTTTAATTTCAAAAGCCAGCGGGGGCACGGTTGGATAGCGGACGCTCCGATTGCCGCTGTTCCTGAGTTCGCACGTATTTATCAGCGCAATGCCATTTCTACTATTCTCTGATTTTTAACTTTTACGCTTTAATTTTTAACTGCTATCTGATTTCTGAACAGGAACGGATCAGCCTGTTGTATACCTTATGCATCGATTTGAATATGAAGCATTGATGGATAATGACATATTGCGATTTCTTAAGCAGTATGCGTGAAAATAATACGGACTGTATTGGGGGCACAATCTTTTTCCTGGAGGACATTTTTACCTGTTTATACGCGATGAAGTGATCTTGATCTTATGGGACGAAAAAACCTGTTTGAGAGTGGATAAATCCACTTCCGCAGTACTTTCCCGGAGTTTTTTGAATGAGCGCCAAAATGCGCTTACTGATTCCACCTAAAGCGAGTAAGAAGTATGTCTTTATTTTCAAAAACGATAACCGATTTTTGGCAAACTCCATTGTTGAATGGAGATGTTCTCTATAGTGATGACGTTTTTACTATTGCCACTAATGCCAATCTGGAAGAAGAAGATCGGCTGATGGTTCTGGAAACGACTGATGGCCGGGTGATGGCGGTTATGACTCCTGAAATGGCTGAAAAAGCGGGGCTTTATAACCAAGCAATAATGTCTGAGTCGATCTTCCGCCAGAAATTGAATGAGGCAGATATTACCCTGCATGGCGCTGATTATATTTTTTACTTTTCAGAAGTAGAAAAGAGTGCATTGCTAGAAGAAAATCTGGGCGGTGATCTGCGTAAGCTGGAAGAAGAAGAGGATGAGGACATTTTCTCTGATTTTCAGGCTTCTGTTTCAGAACAAGATCTGGATGACGCTTATGTGGAATTAGATCATTGGGCTGTATTCGGCTCTTTTGATAGGGATCGCTTGGTTTGTGCTGCCAGTATGTATCCTTGGGATAATGCGAAAATTGCCGATCTCGGTGTACTGACATTAGCATCTTTTAGGTGCAAAGGTCACGCCAGAAAAGTAGTGCGCACGATCAGTAAATTCGCTCATTCTCAGGGATATGAACCTCAGTACCGATGCCAGCTCGATAACGCAGCATCTTCAGCATTGGCGAAAGCCACGGGGTTAACGCTGTTTGGTAAGTGGGAACTGGTTTCACCGGACTCGAAGAACTGAATTAAGTTAGTTTGAGTCAATTAGTTTGAACCAATTAGTCTGAAATATTCCTTTCATCTTGCCAGTTGTTGCGTTAACTGTGACAACTGGCAATTCATCCGATATATACCCGATAGATTCACGTTGCTGCCAATAACGCAATGACGTGGAAGATGCCGGGTATTAACAATCGTTAAAAATCGATAAGAAAATAGTCACTATGTCAAAACTTAAAATAGCTGTAGTTGGTGGGGGCAATATTGGCTCCAGCCTTGCCTTCGACTGTGCTTTGCGGGGGCATGATGTGGTTGTTATTGAAAAAGATGCGCTTTCCTGCGAACAGAGCAAAGAGCGTATCATGGAGATCGCTAATTATGCCCCGTTGTTCAGTCCGCTCGCCAAGGGAAAAACTTCTGAGATGATCCTGCAAAACATCGTTTGGGCGCAGGATTTACAGGCCGTTTCCGATTGTGAATTGGTAGTGGAAAATATCACTGAAAATATTGAGCTAAAACAAGCAGTATATGCGCAAATGTCAGAATTTATCGCCCCCCATGCGGTATTGGCAGCAAATACATCTTGTATTCCTATCACTAAACTGGGTTCATTCCATAGTACTCCCGCTCAGGTCATTGGGGTGCATTTTATGAATCCGGTTTATTTGAAACCGACTGTTGAGGTGATCATCGGCCTGAACACTTCCGGACAAACTCAGGAACGCTGTTTGGAATTTCTGTCTATATTGGGCAAAAATGCTGTTGTGGTGAAAGATGGCCCCGGTTTTGTCTCCAACCGAATTTCCCATTTATTTATGAATGAGGCGGCTTTTACCGTGCAAGATGGTGTAGCCCTGCCTGCGGATGTGGATGCGATATTTAAAGGCTGTTTCGGTCATAAAATGGGACCATTGGAAACGGCGGATTTGATCGGCATTGATACGGTCGTTAATTCCCTTGATGTGCTTTACCTGATGTTTCAGGATTCAAAATATCGGGTCTGTCCGATGATGCGGACGATGGTCGATGCAGGGCACTTGGGACGTAAAACCGGTAAGGGATTCTATACGTATTAAGTATTCGTCCCGCTAATAAATCGATGGTCTTATCTCCCTCTTATGTGGAGATAAGACCATCAAATTCACAGTTCTGTTATTTTTTGATGCGCATGATGACTGATTCACCTACGACGACAGACCCGGTTACTTTAGATAACTCTTTGATTTCATCCATGTTAGAAATAACAACAGGAGTCAGGGTTGATTTAGCTCTTTCTTCCAGAAATGCCAAATCAAACTCTAAAACCAAATCGCCCCTCTGTACCCGTTGACCTTCTTCGGCGATGCGCTTGAAGCCTTCACCTTTAAGTTCAACAGTATCAATACCAAAATGAACGAATAGCTCTATGCCACTATCGGACTCGATAGAGAAAGCATGGTTAGTTTCGAAGATTTTACCAATGGTGCCATTAACAGGAGCAACAATTTTGTTTCCTGTTGGTTTAATCGCAATACCATCCCCCACAATCTTTTCAGCAAAAACAACATCGGGTACATCTTCGATGCTGACTATCTCACCTGATAATGGGGCGATAATTTCAATACTGCCGCTATTTTTTTTATCGTCTGAAACCAGAGATTTTAATTTATCAAGCAGACCCATGAATCTTCTCCTAATTGTTTAATGGGACCGTGTTCTGGCTAATGTGTTTAGCAGAGTGTTTTTTCTCTGGTAAAAGTGTCAACCAAATCCATCAATTCCTGTGCTGTTGGCTGAGTTAAAGCTTGTTCTGCCAGGGCTTTTGCATCATTGTAATTAGTATTACGAATGATTTTCTTAATACGTGGAATTGATATCGCACTCATGCTGAATTCATCCAATCCCATGCCTAAAAGCAGCAGTGTAGCACGTTCATCACCAGCAAGTTCTCCACACATACCTGTCCATTTACCTTCCGTGTGTGAGGCGTCAATCACTTGCTTGATTAGACTCAACACGGCGGGTGACATTGGGTTGTAAAGATGAGAAATCAGCTCATTACCACGGTCTACCGCAAGAGTATACTGGGTTAGATCGTTCGTCCCAATACTAAAAAAGTCAACTTCTTTTGCAAGATGATGAGCAATGGTTGCAGCAGCAGGTGTTTCCACCATAATGCCGACTTCTATTAATTCATCAAATGCCTTGTTTTCATTGCGTAACTGCGCTTTGAGCAATGCTACTTCGGTTTTTAATTCCCGTATTTCTTCAACTGAAATGATCATCGGGAACATGATGCGAAGTTTACCAAATGCGGAAGCCCTCAGGATAGCACGCAATTGAGAATGTAAGATCTCTTTACGATCAAGGCAAATACGAATCGCACGCCAGCCAAGGAATGGGTTCTCTTCTTTCGGCAGATTCATATAAGGCAGATCTTTATCACCGCCGATGTCCATCGTACGAATAATAACCGCTTGATTTCCAACTGCTTCTGCAACCGCTTTATAGGCTTCGAACTGTTCATCTTCAGTTGGCAGGACATCGCGATCCATAAACAGGAACTCCGTACGGTATAAACCGACTCCTTCCGCGCCATTGCGCTCAGCCCCTATGACATCACGAACCGTACCGATATTGGCACAAACTTCAACTTGGTGCCCATCCAGAGTAATAGCGGGTAAATCTTTCAATTTCGCCAGTTCAGTTTTTTCTGTCAGATACTCGCTTTTTGTGGCTTTCAATTGCTCGATTTCAGCATCTGAAGGATTCACGTAAATCTGATTGTTAACCGCATCCAGAATCAGGTAGTTGTCGTTCTTGATTTGCCTGGTTGCGTTGGTTGTACCAACAATCGCAGGTAGTTCCAGAGAGCGGGCCATAATGGAAGTGTGGGAAGTACGACCGCCCAAGTCAGTAATAAATCCCAGTACCTTATCCAGATTGAGTTGTGCGGTTTCTGATGGGGTCAGATCGCTGGCAACCAGAATAACTTCTTCGTCAATTGAGCCTAAATCAATAATTGGCATATCCAGAATATTTCTCAGTAAACGTTTACCGATATCGCGTACATCGGCAGCACGTTCTTTCAAATATTCATCATCCAGTTCTTCTAGAGCCTTGGCCTGATCTTCAATGACGGAATAAACGGCAGAATCTGCTGTTACCAGATTTTTCTTAATCAGGCTGATAATCTCCTGCTCTAGCTCTTCATCTTCCAGCAACATGATATGGCCTTCAAAGATTTCGGCCTTTTCTGCACCCAGATTTTTTTCGGCTGTTTTTCTGATTATTTCTAATTGTGCAGAGGATTTATCGCGGCCTTGCTTAAAGCGGGAGATTTCTTGTTCGACTTGTTCAGGGGTAATTTTTTTCTGATTAATAATTATGGGGTCTTCTTTCAGCAATAGGGCTTTACCGAAAGCAATACCTGGTGATACTAAGATGCCTGAAATCATACTATATGACCTTACTGCGGGTGATTACCTTTCATTGCGCCTTCAGGAGGGGAGGCTTTAAATATCCCCGAATTTTATGGTTCCGGGGATAATTGAATGAAATAGATTGGCTTAATTAGCGGGGTGGGAGGTTATTCCAACTCACCCATCAGCTTAACTAGGTGCTCAACAGCTTGTTGCTCATCTTCGCCTTCAGCAGCAATTGTTACGACTGTACCTTGAGTCAATCCCAGCGTTTGCAGCTTAAACAGGCTTTTCGCACTGGCAGACTTGCCTCCAGAAGTCAGGGTAATGTCAGAAGAGAAGCCTTTTGCTTCTTTGACGAATTGTGCCGCAGGGCGAGTATGGAGGCCGTTTGGTGCAGTAATGGTAACTTCTTGCTGGAACATAGTATTTCCTCAATAACTTAAATATTCGTTGAATAAGTCAAGAGAATTCTAAAGCTAGTGTAGTTGAATTCACTCGGACTTGTACAACCGTTAAATTGATAATGAAAGTAAAGTGTAGACACTTCATATTTCAGGCTGTGTTACTGCTGCAACTGCAACTCAAAATCCATTTGGTATAATAGTCATTATCAAAAAATTAACATACTTGATGCATTCAATTGTTGATTTAGTGTTAATACACGCTATCCGAGTAATGGCTGAATGAATTAACCCTCAAAGACGCCTGCTTGAAGATTAATTTCGTGCATCAAAATAATTACTGGTTAAATACTAAAGCTACTTGAATAAATCATCCAGGAAAGTTTTAAAGTTTGATCTAATGCACAAAAAAGCACCCTTAAGGCGCTTTTTTGTTAATGTAGTAAAAAATAGTGCAGGATGATTTTTAATCACTCTGCAAATCAGCAAACAGGGCGGTACTCAGATAGCGCTCAGCAGAAGAAGGCAAAATCACCACGATATTCTTATCTTTATATCCATCTTCCTGCGATAATTTAACTGCTGCCGCAATTGCTGCACCTGAAGAAATACCGGAAAGAATTCCTTCTTTTACAGTGACTTCACGTGCTGTTCGAATGGCTTCATCGTTGCTGATTTTAAATACACGGTCAACTAATGTTAAATCTAAGTTATCAGGGATAAAACCCGCTCCAATTCCCTGAATTTTATGTGGGCCTGGTTTAAGCTCTTCGCCTGCTAATTTTTGACTGATAACAGGTGAATCTTCTGGCTCTACCGCAACGATAGTTACTTGTTTACCGCAGGTATTTTTCAGGTAACGGGCAACACCAGTGATCGTTCCTCCAGTGCCTACACCCGCCACGAAAACATCGACATTACCGTCAGTATCTTCCCAGATCTCAGGGCCAGTCGTTTTTTCGTGAATTTCTGGGTTGGCTGGGTTGCTGAATTGTTGTAGAAGTACATAACGGTCAGGGTTGCTATCATGAATTTCGTTGGCTTTTTCAATAGCGCCTTTCATGCCTTTTGCGCCTTCAGTCAATACCAAATCAGCTCCCAGTGCTTTCAGGAGCTTGCGGCGCTCAAGGCTCATGGTTTCAGGCATAGTCAATGTCAGTTTATAACCACGGGCAGCAGCAACATAAGCAAGAGCAATGCCTGTATTACCACTGGTTGGTTCAATAAGTTCTTTATCTTTAGTGAGGATGCCTCGTTTTTCTGCATCCCAAATCATATTAGCGCCAATGCGGCATTTTACACTGAAGCTGGGATTGCGTGACTCAACCTTCGCTAAGATACGACCATTGGCGAAGTTTTTTAAGCGTACTAACGGAGTGTGACCAACAGTCAACGAATTGTCTTCATAAATTTTGCTCATTGTTCGATTGCCCCTGAGATACCGTTAAATATTGGTTAAACATACGCTAACATCTTATTTATGGAAATAAGGTTTCAATCTATTGTTATTATATAAAAGAATATTGGATGGTTATTTTATATTGTTCAGGCTATTTATGATTGGTATAACTATTTGTATTATTTTTGGCCATCGTGTCGATTTTCTGATTGATGTGATACATATCAGCAAATCATTAAACAAACCCCCTGATACATTTATAGCTTGTCGGGGGGCTATGTGTAGTTTTAAAGAATTAAAGCAGTTTTATACTGTGTGATTCAGCGCATGTTTTGCACGATAGCGATCAACCCACATTGCGGTAGCACCGCAAACCGCAACCGGCATAATGAATAGGTTTATTACGGGGATCATGGTTAATACGCTTACCGTTGCACCAAATTGAAGGTTGTCGATTTTGTTTTGTCTCAATGTATTGCGCATGGTGGCAAAACTGACTTTGTGGTTATCAAATGGATAATCACAATATTGGATAGCCAGCATCCAGGCACTGAAAATAAACCAAAGGACAGGGGCAACGGTTTGGCCAATTCCGGGAATAAAATAAAGCAATAAAAGGGCGATAGCACGGGGGATGTAGTAAAGAATTTTCACTATTTCACGTTTTAAAATGCGCGGCGTATCTTTGAGTAAGTCGATAATACCTGTATCTGGTGCAGGAATACCCGTCAGGTCAGCCTCCAGTTTTTCTGCCAACAACCCATTGAACGGTGAAGCAATGAAATTGGCTAATACGCTGAAGAAATAGGTGAAAATTAGTAAGATGGAAATGACCGCAATTGGCCATATCAGGTAGCTTAACCATTGCATCCAGTCCGGTATTTTATTGAGTGTCCATTGTATCCAGCCATCCAATTTCTGGTATAACCACCAAAATGAACCACCTAGCAACAAAATATTAGTCAGTAAAGGCAATAAAACGAATCTTTTAATGCCAGGGCGAGTGATCAGCTGCCAACCTTGCACAACATAATGAAATCCGCCTAAATGTTTTGGCAACTTTGTCGAATTCGTCATATTTTCTTATTCTCTCCTAGATGATTGAGACGGTATGATATAGGCAGGATTTTCTACTGACCAGTAGTTTTGTGTTTAAAAAACATCCGAAAAAACAGAGGATATCTCTCTTTATGGTAAGAAAAGTATGTAGAGACTTGCACTTGTCTTATTTGACAAATACTCTTATCTAAAGAAGTTTCCGCCGTGGTGGCAATTAATTTAAACAACAGAGATAGCAATGATGCAGGATTTGCGTCTGATATTAATCGTTGTTGGTGCGATAGCCATAATAGCTTTGCTATTACATGGGTTGTGGACCAGCCGTAAAGAGCGTTCATCACTCTTTCGTGATCGCCCAGTTAAACGTCATAAACAGGGGCGTCAGGAAGAGTTAGAGGATAATAATGATGAATTGTTTGATAATTCACCAAAAGCACCTGTACAGAAGTCGGTAAAACGGCGTACTGAACATCGTGCAGAGCCAGTTATTGAACGTCAAACATCTGAATCATCAGTGGCCGGGCATGATAATGGTTCGGACCCTTTACTTGAAAGAGATCAGACTGACGTACCAGCTACAGAAGCGAAAGTTGTCACTGAATCGCAGGAAGAGCCTCAGCTCGGGTTATTTGATTCCGTAGAACAAGCTGAACTGAAAAGGGCAGAAAGCACTGATATTGCTGAAGGGCAACTAAAAGCGGTGGAAAATGAAGCACAGGCCGAGCCTGAGCAAATTCAAAAAGAAACTGTACTGGTGTTACATGTTGCCGCTCATCATGGTCAGGAACTGAATGGTGACGTCTTACTTCAAAGCATTTTGCAGGCTGGTTTCCGGTTTGGTGATATGAATATTTTCCATCGCCACTTGAATCCATCGGGCAGTGGTGCTGTGTTGTTCAGTTTAGCTAATATGGTAAAGCCGGGTTCATTTGATCCAGACCTAATGGTAGATTTCACGACTCCCGGGATATCCATGTTTATGCTGGTGCCTTCATTCGGTGATTCCAATCAGAATTTCAAGCTGATGCTACAAGCGGCACAGCGCATTGCAGCAGATGTAGGTGGCGTAGTTCTGGATGGTGAGCGTAAGATGCTTACTCCGCAGATGATCGAAGTCTATAAAGCGCGTATCCGCAATACGCTCAACGTCAGTGAATAACTCTTTTTTAGTATTAAACCCCCGCTAAGTCGGGGGTTTTTTCATCTCTGGTGAGAAGTCATGAAAACTATTATCGAAAAAATCAACGGATTAAGAACAATATTGCGTCATCATGAATATTTGTATCATGTTATGGATGCGCCAGAGATCCCTGATGCAGAATATGATCGTTTAATGCGGGAATTAAAAGCGCTGGAAGAGCAACACCCAACGTTGATCACGGCTGACTCTCCCACACAACGTGTAGGCGCAGCCCCATTGACGGTTTTCGAACAGGTGCGCCATGAGATCCCTATGCTGTCTTTAGATAACGTATTTGATGAAGAAAGTTATCTGGCATTTGATAAGCGTGTTCGTGACCGTCTGAAAGATAGCCGGGATTTGGTATTTTGTTGTGAACTGAAACTCGATGGTTTGGCTGTCAGCCTGTTATATGAAAATGGAGAATTGGTGCAGGCAGCAACGCGCGGAGATGGAACAACAGGGGAAAACATTACCACTAATGTTCGTACTATCCACGCTATTCCCTTGCGTTTGAAAGGGGGGAATATTCCGGCCCGTGTTGAAATCCGTGGTGAAGTGTTTATGAAACAGGCGGGGTTTGAAAAACTCAACGAAGAAGCCCGCCGCACAGGTAATAAAGTCTTCGCCAATCCCCGTAATGCAGCGGCCGGATCATTACGTCAGCTTGATCCACGTATTACCGCTAAACGTCCATTGACCTTTTATTGCTATGGTGTTGGCGTTCTGGAGGGCGGAGAACTGCCTGCAAGTCACTATCAACGTTTGATGCAATTCAAAAAGTGGGGATTGCCAGTCAGTGACAAAGTGAAACTGTGTCAGGGTACTCAACAAGTGATGGAATTTTACCATAACATTGAGCAACAGCGCCCGACATTAGGTTTTGATATTGATGGTGTTGTTGTTAAAGTCGATTTCCTTGAATTACAGGAAACGCTGGGTTTTGTTGCCAGAGCACCACGTTGGGCAACGGCTTTCAAATTTCCTGCCCAAGAACAGATGACGACTGTGCGTGATGTTGAATTTCAAGTCGGACGTACCGGAGCGATTACGCCAGTGGCGCGTTTGGAGCCTGTATTGGTCGCGGGTGTGACTGTCAGTAATGCCACATTGCACAATGCCGATGAAATTGAACGTTTGGGTCTGCGTATTGGTGATACTGTAGTTATTCGTCGTGCTGGAGATGTTATCCCGCAAGTCGTTGGTGTTATTCATGAGAATAGACCAACAGAAAGTCAGGAAATAGTTTTCCCAGAACATTGTCCTGTTTGTGGTTCAGATATCGAACGCGTTGAAGGAGAAGCAGTAGCCCGCTGTACGGGGGGCTTGTTCTGTGGGGCACAACGCAAAGAGGCGCTGAAACATTTTGTTTCCCGCCGTGCGATGGATGTTGATGGCATGGGCGAAAAAATTATTGAGCAGCTTGTTGATAAAGAATATGTCAAAACACCGGCTGATCTTTTCCGTCTGACCGCTGGAAAATTGACGGGTCTTGATCGAATGGGGCCTAAATCGGCACAAAATGTCATTAATGCTTTGGATAAATCCAAGAAAACCACTTTTGCTCGTTTTATTTATTCCTTGGGAATTCGTGAGGTTGGGGAAGCGACTGCCGCCAATCTGGTTGCACACTTTGGTACATTGGAAAAATTGCGTGTAGCGGATACGGATGCATTAGTTGCAGTGCAGGATGTGGGAGGCATTGTTGCCAGCCATGTCGTGAATTTCTTTAGCGAACCACATAATCAGGCTGTAATTGATGATTTGGTCAATAATGTTGGAATCCTTTGGGAATCTGTTGAAAGCCCGAGTTTGGATGAAATTGATAGCCCATTTGCCGGTAAAATTGTCGTATTGACGGGTTCATTAAGCCTTTTATCCAGAGACGAGGCCAAAGATAAACTGGCAGCTTTAGGTGCAAAAGTGACGGGGAGTGTTTCCAAAAAAACGGATCTGGTTATTGCCGGGGAAGCAGCGGGTTCCAAGTTGATTAAAGCCAATGAATTAGGCATTCCTGTTATTGGTGAAGAAGAAATGATCCGCTTATTGGGTTAATAATTTTTTACTTAAAAGTGAAATGTAGGAAAGTGTGACCGGATTGGCTAAACAGAAATTTGTAGCGTTTAATTAATAGATTTATGTGATGATTATAAAAATATACTGTTATCCGTTACATATAATATAGTTACAAATTTGCACAGCATCATGTTTGGAGTTCTTTTTTATGTCTCATGTTTTTCATTTTTTCCTTGCATTGGTCGTGATTGGCGGTCTGTCGATTTTAGCGAGTAATAACCGAAAGGATATTCGGATTCGTTATATTATTCAGTTATTGATTATTGAGATTTTTTTGGCATGGTTTTTCCTGAATTCTAATGCTGGTTTGGGGATTGTTAAGGCATTTGACAACCTGTTCGTCCATTTGTTGTCTTATGCGGCGAAAGGAACCAGCTTTATTTTCGGCGGAATGATGGAAGCGAATCTGGCATTTTTCTTCCTGAATGTATTGTGCCCAATCATCTTCATTTCTGCTTTGATTGGTATTTTACAACATATTAAAGTATTGCCGATTATTATCCGCGCGATAGGTACAGTGTTGTCTAAAATTAACGGCATGGGCAAGCTGGAGTCGTTTAATGCGGTTAGCTCACTGATTCTGGGGCAATCAGAGAACTTTATTGCTTACAAAGATGTACTGGGTAAGATGTCTGAGCGCCGGATGTATACGATGGCGGCGACGGCAATGTCTACAGTATCCATGTCTATTGTGGGTGCCTATATGACGATGCTGGATGCAAGATACGTGGTAGCAGCGCTGGTACTTAATATGTTCAGCACCTTTATCGTCTTGTCGCTCATTAACCCTTACTCTGTTGAGAGTGAAGAAGAAATCCATATGAGCAACCTGCACGAAGGACAAAGTTTTTTTGAAATGCTGGGCGAATATATTTTGGCTGGTTTCAAAGTCGCATTGATTGTTTCTGCAATGTTGATTGGTTTTATCGCCCTGATTGCGGGTATCAATGCCATTTTTGACTTAGTGTTTGGTATTACTTTCCAAGAGTGTCTGGGGTATGTGTTCTATCCTTTGGCGTGGATCATTGGTATTCCGGGCGATGAAGCGCTGAAAGTAGGCAGTATCATGGCGACGAAACTCGTTTCCAATGAGTTTGTGGCAATGCAGGGCCTGCAAGAAATTTCGGCTGAACTGAGCGAACGTTCAAAAGGCATTCTGTCGGTATTCTTAGTTTCCTTCGCTAATTTCTCATCTATTGGGATTGTTGCTGGTGCCATTAAAGGACTTAATGAAAAACAGGGTAACACGGTTGCACGTTTTGGCCTGAAGCTGCTGTTCGGCTCTACTCTGGTGAGCTTCCTGTCTGCGGCAATTACAGGGCTGATCATGAGTATTTAAGCTCCTTCTATAAATTAAACTTTATAATGAAATGAATAAAAGTGGCATCTTGGCAGATGCCACTTTTTCTTTTAAAAAATTTAACGTTTGTGGCAATCGTTATATGAAATGGCAACATGAAATCATTGTTACCAGTATTTATGGTAGTTACTTAACTGAATGGAACCGTTCATAAAATTGTTTTCATTACAGCAATAATTCAGAATGCAAAAATGAATATGTCACTATTGCAAAATGTTATTTATCTATAAATGAAAATATATTGGATGGTGGTTTTTCTAATTATGTGAATTTTATCATGTATTGCTTGTGATAGTTACAGTTTGAATCAGGAATGAAACTCCTTTGTATTATACCCTTGTTCTATTGTTACGATGAAATATCATCTGCTATTTCCCAAGAATAGCCTTCCATGTTATACGGAATAATATAAATAATATTAGTTACAGTTCAAAAAATATCTATTTACAAAAAGTAAGGTTAAGTGCTAATTTGCGTAAATTAAAATATGTATTTATTTTATTGATGTAGATAAATTTAGAATAATTATAAATTAACGTGGTTATTTAAAATATATATATAAAATTATAAGGAGTGATAAATATCAATTCTTATCATGTATTACTGCTGAAATATATAACCGAGAGGTCTTAATCTAAACTCCCTATTTATTCTAATCAACTCACTAAGATCTTAGTGAGAATATTTATCATCATTTTTAATTCTTATTTTTATACAAGGAACCAGGACTATGAATAAATTTAGTCATACTGACTCAAGAATAGATGACGATCATCGTGACATTGCGCGATCTAACGATTATCTACAGAGTATAGCTGAGCGTTACGACCATTTTGTCTCTGAGGGCAAAATGGATATGATTGGTAGAGTATTTCATAGCATTCCTTGCAAGAATGCTTCCGTTAGCTACAGTCCTACCAGTGCCGATAGCGCACTTATACGTGATGTTTTGCATTTAGGCTCCTATAACTACTCTGGACTCAATGGCCATCAAAGCATCATTGAATCCAGCATCAATGCAATTCATCATTATGGAACCACATCCAGTGGCGTACGTCTTCTTAATGGTACTAGTGACTTACATCTTGAAATGGAGCAACGGCTGGCTAAATTCCTTGGTGTAGAGGAAGTCATTACTTTCAGCTCAGGATTCAGCGCTAATCTCGCTGTCCTCTCGACTCTATGCCGTGAAGGTGACGTAGTTTTCAGTGACATGCTCAACCATCAATCTATTGTTGATGGCCTGAAACTGAGCAGTGCAACAGTTCGAATTTATCAACATGCTTCTCTAAAAAGTCTTGAGAACAAATTGCGTCAAACTTCATTTCAAGCACGCAAATTTATTATCACCGATGGTGTTTTTAGTATGGATGGTGATTTAGCACCATTGCCTGGTATTGTCGAGCTAGCACGAAAATACAATGCCTTTGTCATTGTTGATGACGCGCATGGCACTGCACATGTTGGCCCGAACGGCCGAGGAAGCTGTGCCCACTTTGGAATAACTGATCAAGTTGATATTATCACTGGTAGCTTGAGCAAAGGCTTACCAGGCATTGGCGGGTTTATTGGCACAAATAAGAAAACAGGAAAAATCCTCCGCGTTGCCGCAACGCCTTATATTTACTCTGCTTCACTCCCTCCGGCCGTGTTAGCTGCAGTCATGAGTGCTATCGATATTCTTGATGCCTCATCACAATTGACCTTAGAGTTGCAAGCTAAGGCAGAGTATTTCCGCCAAAAATTACGTGATGCGGGATTTAATATACTCAACAGCGAAACTGCCATTGTGCCATTGATTACAGGTGATGAACATCGTTGCTATACAATGGCTCGTATGCTTCATGAGAAAGGTATATACGTTAATCCTGTGGCATTTCCTGCTGTAAGTAAAACACGTACACGAATACGGATGAATTTGAGCGCGAATCTGAGCAAAGAAGAGTTGGACTATAGCATTCACATTTTAATCCAAATTGGACAGCAACTGGATTTAATATGACTTCACAAGGAGTTTCCCAATTTACTAAAACCAAAATTTTTTGTATCTGGTAGCCCAATTATGAAAAATTGTGAAGTATTAGAGTTAAATATCTAGCTAGACCATATATTTCTAGTCGTCATCATT
Source organism: Xenorhabdus sp. XBWT (assembly GCF_059072735.1). Taxonomy (NCBI): domain Bacteria; kingdom Pseudomonadati; phylum Pseudomonadota; class Gammaproteobacteria; order Enterobacterales; family Morganellaceae; genus Xenorhabdus; species Xenorhabdus sp. XBWT. Next base: position 2,948,565 of record NZ_CM180990.1, on the reverse strand, counting down.
CCTCCCTAAATTATTGGTATCAATATTGATGGGACTCCTCAAAGGTTGGAGGGACATCAGGCTTTATAAGCTATTTCCTCATATATAAAAAAGACTGTGGGGTAATCACTTTTGGGCAAGAGGATATTTTGCTGATATGGTAGGAATGAATGAAGCCATTATTGGATGCCCAATTTAAAACCGCCTTCTTTGAAGGTGGTTTTAACGTCAGGATATATTCAGGTTAAAGAGGTGAATACAATGAAAAAAGAAAATTTTCTGGAAATCGCTAACACAGTTATGCCATTTGGCAAATATAAAGGGCATATGCAGACTTTACCTATTGAAGTCAGAGAATGGATGGTAAATACGCCCCTAATGAAGCGTATGACAACGAAAGAATAAGTGGCGAAACGGTTGCTCTCTTACCGTTGCGCTGCACTTGAAATCCATTAGAAATACGTTCTTAATGTTGTTTATTTTACTAGTTTTTTAAACTTAGAGTTCAATATAACGGAAAGCACTATCGCATTGACAATTAAACCTGAAACCAGACCATACCAAAAACCAACCAACCCCATTTTTTCTGTAATGATATCTGTTAGCCCTAACGTAAAACCCAAAGGGACTCCCACAACCCAATAACCAAAAATAGGAGCATAGAACACAACTTTTGTTTCATGTAACCCTCGAAAAACACCCGATAATATGAACTGAAAAGCATCAAAGAAATAGAAAAAGCACAAGAACATCACAATGCTAACAGCCGTATTTATCACAAGAATATCTTTTGTATATAAAGTAATAATGGATTCAGCATATAGATAGAAAATAGCACATAATACAAAGGATATTAATGAGCCGGTAGCGGTTGCTATAGTACTAAAGCGTAATATTGATTGGATGTCTCTTTTGGCTTTTAAATAACTGACTCTTACTGTTGTGGCAGTGGAAAATCCACCACTCACGGTAAACATCAGGGAAGATATAATTAACAATATATTATTGGCGGCGATGTAAACAGGGCCTAGAGTAGCAATGCCAAATGAAATAATATCAAGAAAGAGCAATTCAATAAAAAGAGCCATTCCACTTGGAATACCGATTGAAAATAATCTCTTTAAATTTTTATTGAATTTTAAAGAGAATTTAAACTGGTATTTTTTATACTCTTTTTTGTATAAGAAATAAATAACGAGAACAATGGCACTAAGAGTATTGATAATTGCTGTTGCTATGCCTGCACCTACTCCTCCCATCTCTGGTATACCAAATTTACCAAATATGAAAGCATAATTGAGAGGTATATTAATAAGAAGAGCAATACAGGAAATATACATAGCGACTTTTGTATCTTCGAGTCCTTGCAGTAGAGAGCGAAATACGTTGAATATCATCACTCCGGGTACACTAAATGCCATAGCTGTAATATAACCATCCGTAATATTCACTACATTTTCATCAATACCAATAAGAGACAGTATCTGTACAGCAACGAACAGGAAAATAATAATGGGTATTGATAAAATGAGTGAAGCAGTTATGTAATTGTTTGTGCACTCTTTTATTTCATCAATATCATTATGAGATCTGTATTTTGCTACATCGGCAGCCAACATAATAATAACGCCGTATCCCAATATAAAGATAGGAAACCAAATGCTACCTCCAAGAGAAACCGCCGCTAAATCGTTTGTTGAATAATGGCCTGACATGATAGCATCGACTGCACCCATAGCTGTTCTGGCAAGTTGCGTTATTATAATCGGGCTTGATAATAAAAAAAGATATTTTACTTCGCCCAACAATCTTACCTTTTGCATGTTTTTCCTTATTGGATTTTTTATTACATTATTTTATCTAGATTAAAAAATAAAAACGCCTTTGCATGATGTTGAGTTCAATCTCTGATTTATTTCTTATTAAGATTAGTAAAAGATAGACATTGGCACTAAAACGAGGCTGAGTTTTATTAAAAATGAGTAAATGCTTTGTTTTTAATAAAATGGGTATAACAAAATATGGTACTATTGAACCCAATAACTTTTCTATCATAAAAAAACAAATGATACAATTAGTTATTGACTGTTATTTCTAATAAAACGTTATCGGAATCTAATTTTAATGTGAATCCAAGTTGTTTATCATCTCTAACTTAGATTATGCTCACATTTATTTTATATCATCTATGTTTATACCCATTGAATTTCAAGATGCAGAGCGACGGCAAGGGAATGACAAATTCGTCGGGAACGAATTTGCCCAGCCAAAGGCTGGCCTCCGGTGAAAGGCAGGAGCCTTTCATTAATCCCCTGGAGCATAGATAACTATGTGACCGGGGTGAGTGAGCGCAGCCAGCAAAGCTGCAACTTGAAAGACGACAGGTATAAATAACTATGAATTAGGCCATGTGTACAGTGATGCTATTTTTTGATCGTAGGAAAGTGACAGACTAATTTCATTATATTTGTCTAAAAGAAAATCCCCTGAGAACTTTCGTTTTCAGGGGATTATAGAATTTTGGTGGAGCTAAGCGGGATCGAACCGCTGACCTCTTGCATGCCATGCAAGCGCTCTCCCAGCTGAGCTATAGCCCCACGAATGTTGTTCAGGTTTTGAGTGCCAAATACTGACTGGAGATTACAAGTATTTGGTGGAGCTAAGCGGGATCGAACCGCTGACCTCTTGCATGCCATGCAAGCGCTCTCCCAGCTGAGCTATAGCCCCAAGTCAAAATCCTGTGGAACGGGGCGAATCATATGAAACCCAGAGAATTCTGTCAATGGATTCATTAATATTCTCTGTGTAAGCGCTGAAAAAGCCATCAATAGGTAATGCAGGCAGTAAAAATAAAGACACTGCAATAGATTGAGTGCCTTTATCTACTTCATCTTTTACTTTTACATCAAATTATTAAATGGTGATTTATTGTGCTTCACGCTGAGCAATATAAGATAAAGCCTTATCAATACGAGACAAAGAGCGGGGTTGGTTGATGGCATGAATCGTGACATCAACACTCGGAGACTGGCCTGCACCCGTCACAGCAACACGCAGTGGCATACCCACTTTACCCATGCCAACTTCCAGTTCATCAGCCGTTGCCTGAATTGCATGATGGATATTTTCTGCTGTCCATTCAGTGATAGCTGCCAATTTTGCACGGACAACTTCTAATGGCTGGCGAGCAACAGGGCGTAAATGTTTCTTCGCAGCATCTGCATCGAATTCAGTAAATTCTTCATAGAAATAGCGGCAAGAACCTGCCATTTCTTTTAAAGTCTTGCAGCGTTCGCCCAACAGCTTGACCAAATCAACTAATTCTGGGCCAGTGTGTGTATCGATAGCTTGCTGTTCAATATGCCACGCTAAATGTACAGCAACTTTTTCTGCTGGCAGGGTATTAATGTAATGATGATTCAACCATTGCAGTTTTTCAGTGTTAAACGCGCTGGCGGATTTGCTGATAGCATCCAGGCTGAATAATTCAGTCATTTCGTCAACACTGAAAATCTCCTGATCGCCATGTGACCAACCCAGACGAACCAGATAGTTCAACAGAGCTTCTGGCAGATAACCGTCATCGCGGTACTGCATTACACTGACTGCACCATGACGTTTGGATAGTTTTTTACCATCATCTCCAAGGATCATGGAAACGTGGGCATATTCTGGAACCGGAGCACCGAGGGCTTTGAGGATATTGATTTGGCGCGGAGTATTGTTGATATGGTCTTCTCCACGAATAACATGGGTGATTTCCATATCCCAGTCATCAATGACAACACAGAAGTTATAAGTTGGCGAGCCGTCGGTACGGCGAATAATCAAATCATCCAGTTCCTGATTGCTGAATTCAATCGGGCCACGGATGCTATCATTAAAAATGACCGATCCTTCCTGCGGGTTGCGGAAACGTACAACATGGGGTTCATCATGGCTGTGTTGGCACTCGTTGTCACGGCACAGCCCGTCATAGCGTGGCTTTTCACCATTTGCCATTTGTGTTTCACGCAGTTGCTCCAAACGTTCTTTGGAACAATAACAGCGGTAAGCTGTACTCTGTTCCAGCATTTCATCAATAACTTGGTTATAACGGTCGAAACGTTTGGTCTGATAATAAGGGCCTTCATCCCAATTTAGGTTTAACCAGTTCATCCCGTCCATAATTGCATCAATGGCTTCTTGAGTGGAACGTTCCAGATCGGTGTCTTCAATACGAAGAACAAATTCACCTTTATTGTGGTGGCTGTATAACCAGGAATAAAGGGCAGTACGCGCACCACCAACGTGAAGGTAGCCAGTTGGACTTGGCGCAAAACGGGTTTTAATTTTACTCATCAGGAATTGCCTTAATTACGTTTCTCTTGTTTAGAGAACGTTTTGGATGATTGGTGTAACAATAGTGGGAATCATTTTATCACCGCACTTCAATTCCTCAATGCTGTTAACAGTAGGTTGTTGAGAAAAGACAAAATGCATTGACTAGATGATACCACAGCGTGATTATAATTGTTTCATTCTGTTTAATTTTACGACGAACGATTATTTTAATAATAAAAACCGTTGACTCACCTCGAACTATCCCTATAATGCGACTCCATCACGACGGGGCGATTAGCTCAGTTGGTAGAGCATCTCCCTTACAAGGAGGGGGTCATCAGTTCGAATCTGGTATCGCCCACCATACTCTCGTAGTGATAAACAACGTTAGTGGTAACGTTGTGATAAAAATGATTTTATGATTGGGCGATTAGCTCAGTTGGTAGAGCATCTCCCTTACAAGGAGGGGGTCATCAGTTCGAATCTGGTATCGCCCACCAATCATAAATCAGTGGTATTGATGTCGTTATAGTCATCTGAAGTGGGCGATTAGCTCAGTTGGTAGAGCATCTCCCTTACAAGGAGGGGGTCATCAGTTCGAATCTGGTATCGCCCACCACTTCATTAGATTGTTTCGCAGTATCACACCTGATATTTAGAATGGGTCGTTAGCTCAGTCGGTAGAGCAGTTGACTTTTAATCAATTGGTCGCAGGTTCGAATCCTGCACGACCCACCATTCAAATATCAAAATCAAAATTATCTAATTGGGTCGTTAGCTCAGTCGGTAGAGCAGTTGACTTTTAATCAATTGGTCGCAGGTTCGAATCCTGCACGACCCACCATTTAGATATCAAAATCAGAATTGCCTAATTGGGTCGTTAGCTCAGTCGGTAGAGCAGTTGACTTTTAATCAATTGGTCGCAGGTTCGAATCCTGCACGACCCACCATTTAGGTACAGAAATATGAAGTGGGCGATTAGCTCAGTTGGTAGAGCATCTCCCTTACAAGGAGGGGGTCATCAGTTCGAATCTGGTATTGCCCACCACTTCATCTAAACACTTCCAGCCTGAAATTCTATTTCCGTTACTACATCCTGTTTTGCATAACTTTTTCAGTAAAGTATCTAACCAATCAGTTGTCTTTTCTATTCCATTGGAAATTATGAATAACAGCATTGAGTTCAGAATGAGCTTGGTAACAAGACAGATGAAAATGCCACTTGCTTGAAGTTATTTATCCATTTCATATTTTCCTTTTAACACTGTGCTATATAGCGTCGAATGAGAGAGAAATTAGGGTATCTTTCTCTATTCACAATCAACTCTCGCGCTAATTTCAGCGCGCTTTTCTCATAAATAGCACGCTGGTTTTGATCTTCTATCAATTTGAAATCGGCAACACCGGCAAAGCCAATAATACGGCGATTGATTTCGAAACCAGTATAAGCAAGGGTATCTTTAAATAGGGTGGATAAAAAATCGTCTTGTGCTGTTTTCAAAAATGAGACATCAAATGTGCCTTGTTGATAAAGCGTGGTGGGATAGGCATCCCCTATCTCTTTCTCATTCCATAACTGACGGAAGTGACGGTCGAATACTATCCAGGTTGTCTCTATTTGCTCCAGCAACCAGATCTGGTAATCGACACATTGTGCATTAGTTTCCCGCAGGGCGGGCTGGACAAAATAGGCCATCAATAAATTACCGATATAGTTACCGATATCAAACGCCATTGGACCCATGAAACTAAATTCTGGGTCAATCATTTTTGTAGAATTTGGTGTCACCATGATGGAACCGGAATGGAGGTCGCCATGTAGCAAGGCTTGTGCTTGTGTCATAAATTGATACTTATACTGCATGGCTGATTGAATTAACGCGCGATCTTGCCAAATGGAATAAACTTCGTCATCAAGTTGAGGGGACGTCCAGTTATTTCGTTCCGCGTTGAAATAAGGCTCTGTGAAAATCAAATCTTCGGTGATTTTGCAAAGTTCATGATTATTGGCGAAGCGGGCAATCAGCTCTTTCTTCTCCTTGCTGGGCATTCCAATATCTGAGGTATGGAAGAGTGTATTGGCGAGAAAAATCCCAATATCTTCCGCAAGATGAGAGAGTTTTTTCCTGGCAATTAGTTGATTACGTAGGATGATATGCTGAGATAAATACTCCATTGCGAAGAGAGACATTTTTTCGTCATAAAAATAAACCTCGGGGACATACTTTCCGGCAACTTTACGTTCTTCAATCAAAGCATGGTATTCAAAATACGAACGAACAAGAGAAAGCTGCCATGATTCACCCGCTACCCGAACATAGGGCAAGGCTTGCTTCACAACAATTGTCTTTTCCTTTCCAGAAACAATAAATACTAAGTTGAGATTCCCATCGCCAACCTCCTGTATTTTCCAAGTTTCAGGTTCACCACCTAATGAAATTGTTGTTGGTAAATTTTTAGCAAGATAGAGTGGTAAAGATTCACTGGTTTGTGGGATATACCCTGTAGGGATATGAGCAGACATTATTTTTCATCCTGATAATTTCATGAATAAACGTTCATAAACTGCACATCGATAACTTATTCTGCTGTAATAATTTTTACAATTGTTAAATATAGGTGTGTAAAGGTAAAGTGTCTGTGATGGAACTAACGAATTTCCATTGAATAGAATATTAATTAGATCTTCTGTTTCGAGCCTAAATGGCCATTTTAAAAAGAGATTATGTTGCTTGGATTCGCCTAATGAGTGCAGATATATTTTCACAAATATATTTCGTTAAGCAACTAAGTGAAATCATGAAATAATAACCAAAAAATTCACTTTATACCTTTTGTTTTCTAATGGAGATAAACAAAAAACCATAGAGACAATTTATTTATCAGAATATTTATATTGGGTAAATTAAAAATGGTTATCTGGAACTTTATTAAATAGATTAAAGAAAGAATATTTGATATAGAATGTTATTAATGTAATGAATGGTTTTTTTGTAACTTACTTATCCTTGCATGACTGTTTTTTTTTGATATTTAGTATTTGATATTTTTTTATTACATTAAATCCTGTAAGTGGCTTATGAGTTCATGTTGGTTATTGTTAAATTTATCGCATGATAATTATCAATTTAATTAACTAATTAAGGTTGCTATTATGACAGGATTTAGCCAAAAAATAATAGATATATTGGTTACTATTCAAGCCGAAGATCTTATTAACAGATATAAAGGTAGATTTAGCTCTAATGTGAATTCTCCTACCCCAATTAATGATTATAATAACTATTTCCATCTATTTACTGAGGAAGATAATGTTTATTTACATCAAGGGTCAGGTGATTTAATTGTTAGTGCAAATAAAGGCGATGTTCTTCGTTGGAGAGATATTACTTTAACTAAGAACTCTATATATTCAACAGCATTAGTAAAATTTGAGGCATTCCCTCCTCATAATATATATAATGAGGGTTTAATGCACGAGCATTTATCAGTCATGACTGTGGATCATTTTCATGATTATATTATGGATGTAGAGACAGCAAAACCATTAGAAGTAAAACCTCAACAAGTAAGAAGTTATTACTGGGAATCTACAGTTCAAAAAATGCCTTTACCTGGAACGAGTGTTACACTATTTTATTCCCTTGTTTTCGGAATATATAGAGAAGGGAATTTATTGGGCTATGTAATGATGGATCCCGGCATTCGTCTTAATAATGGCGATCGGAGTTTATTGGCTTAAGATAATCTAAATTCAATTATAATATTCAAGGCTGCGCTCCGTGAAGTGACCCCATAAAGTTGGATACTTTTATTAAATCCCTAACTTGGCCTGATTTCGATATTCCACTGGACTCAGGCCCTTCAGTTTTACCTTGAACCGTTTAGTATTGTAGTATTTGATGTATTCATCAAGAAAAGCGATTAAATTATCCACATCTTCAAACTCATGTTGATGATACATTTTCATTTTTAGTAATGCGAAAAAATTTTCTGGCATCGTATTATCCAGACAATTTCCTTTTCTGGATATGCTTTGTGTTAATCCATTCTCCGCCAAAAGCTTTCTGATCTGTGTATGTTGATATTGCTATACCTTTTTATTAGATAACGGGATATGCGTTTGGGAGAAACGGTTATCAAGGGTGTTCCTCAGTCTCTGGTGGTCGATCCTCAACCAGTTATCGCGGTGAACAAATCAACGCTGATTGCGCTGGCCAAGTTCATTATCCGGCACGAGAACGGCAAACAGCCTTATTATGATGATGTATTTGAAAACGTATTCAACTTACTCTGAGAAGGCATCATCGACGACCGGGCAAAATTAAGCTATTAAGGTTTACTGGATATCCAAATAAAGTTGAGTTTATCAATACCATTGGTGGCATAGATTTTGATCTACCATATAAAGATATTTATACCGAATCCCTTAAAAACAAACCAAAAAGAAATGGTATGATGTGTACAGATATTGATAAAACAAGCCATTCATTAGTGGGGGTAAAGGCCAATAATGTGGAAGTTTGTTTTTATAATGAGCGCTTAGTTATGGCAAATGATGATTACACAAAACAAAAATCAAACGTAATTAATTTAAAAATCAATTAATTAAATAAATACTCATGACTGTAAATGATTATTTATGAATACATATGATTATACAAACGCATTCATTGATGAAATGCAGCGTTGTGAGCAGTTATGCATTGATTTACTGAATTTTCATCCCGGAAGTCATCTCAATAAAATCGATATTGATAAGTGCCTAGCCCGTATCGCAGAATCCATTAATATGACTTTGGACAAGACACAGAATGTCATCGCAGTCATCGAAAATACGGCTGGACAAGGAACTAACCTAGGTTTTAAATTTGAACAGCTGGCTGCGATTATTGACGGTGTTGAAGACAAAACTCGCGTTGGTGTCTGTATTGATACCTGTCACGCTTTCGCAGCAGGTTACGACTTACGGACTGAAAAAGACTGCGACGAAACCTTCAAAGTTTTCGATGAAATTGTTGGATTCAATTACTTGAAAGCTATGCACCTAAACGATGCCAAAAGCGAATTCTCAAGTCGAGTTGACCGACACCATAGCCTTGGTGAAGGTAATATCGGTAAAACACCTTTCAGTTATATTATGAAAGATGATCGCTTCAATGGTATTCCTTTGGTTCTTGAAACGATCAATCCAGATATTTGGGATCAAGAAATTGCTTGGCTGAAATCTCAGCAAAATTAATCATCTAACCGCAGTCAGTTCGATCCTTGACATCATTGAAGCAAGTTCAGTACGGCTTCTAATCCCAACATTCGGCTGGCTAACCGTAAGTGCGGAAACTGCGGTTGCCAGACGTAATGTATGTTCGCTGGATTCACGCATCAGCAAACCATAAACCAATCCACCGACCATGGAATCCCCTGCACCAACTGTACTGATAACCTCACAATGTGGCGGTTTTGCCAACCATGTACCAGAGGCATTAACCCACAATGCACCCTGTTCCGCTAATGAAATAACAACATGGGCAATCCCCCTATTGCGCAATTCATGAGCTACATCAATAATGCTGTCTAAATCCGGTAGTGGTTTACCCGCCCAAATTTCCAATTCATGACGGTTAGGTTTTACCAGCCACGGTGATGCCCTGAGGCCAGCAACAAGTGCTTCTCGGCTGCTATCAAAAATAATACAAGGACAATGGTGGCGTAATTGAATCATCCAATCCGCAAATAATTCTGGCGAGATCCCCTCTGGCAAACTGCCACTGACCACAACCATATCAAATTGATTCATCCACATAAGAGAATCACTGACAAATTTGTTCCACTCATCCTCTGTCACGTAAAAACCGGAAAAATTAAAATCCGTCACTTCACCGTACTTTTCCGTCAGTTTCACATTAATACGCGTTCGTCCTGAGACCAAATGGAAACGATTCACCATGTTATTTTCGCTGAAAAATTGCTGAAACCCTTCCTGATTATCCTGCCCCAGAAAACCACTGACGGTGACATCGATACCCAAGTCACACAAAACCTTCGCAACATTATTCCCTTTGCCAGCAGCATGAAGCCCTGCTGTCTGTACACGGTTAACGGTTCCCTTGACAATATCTGGACATAAGCCAACTAAATCATAAGCTGGATTTAAAGTAATTGTGGCAACTCGACGGCTCATCTTGCCCAGTTTCTCCTGAATAAACAGTCATAAGTAAAATATAAGATTTCTCCGTTATTTATAACATCAAAATTGAATCGTTTCAGTTAAAATTACTACTAGATTGATCATTGTATTATCACTATCTGAAAGTAAAAAATATTCCACGAAAGAATTTTCCTCCCCCTGCCCTTGTATGAAAAATACGACAAAAACTACTTAATTAACTTCCATAAATATTTATTTACACATATTACTCATTACTGTATCGTTGCGCTAGTACAAGGTAACACCATTCATCAGGGAGTCTATATGACCATTGAGGTAACGCAGAATTTGAAACGCCCCTCCATATTCGGTGGCGCTATGATCATTGCCGGTACTGCTATCGGCGCTGGTATGTTTTCCATTCCGATTGTCACCTCAGGCGTATGGTTTACAGGATCAATTATTTTACTGGTGTATACCTGCGTATGCCTTTATTTTTCCAGTCTGATGATTCTTGAATCTAATTTGAATTATCCTATTGGTTCCAGCTTCCATACTGTTACCAAAGACTTACTAGGTAAAGGTTGGAGCATTCTGACCGGTTTATCCATCACCTTCGTTTTGTATATCCTGACCTATGCTTATATCTCAGCGGGAAGCTCAATCATCCTCCACAATATTGAGCATATTCTTCCGATAAAACAGTCAGTAGCTGGCTTGATATTCGCCTTTATAGTTGCCTTTATTGTTTGGATATCCACTAAAGCAGTCGATCGTTTAAGCACAATATTAATCGGCGGGATGGTAATCACCTTTATCATGTCTGTCGGGGGTATGTTTACGGATGTCAAAACAACCATTTTGTTCGATTTGAACAACACCGATACAAGTTATTTACCTTACGCTTTGGGTGCTTTACCTTACCTGCTGACATCATTTGGCTATCACGGCAATGTCCCTGGGCTGGTTAAGTATTATCACAAAGACAGTAAAGCTGTTACTCGCAGTTTGCTATACGGTGCATTAATAACTTTGGTCATCTATATTTTGTGGCAGTACGCGATTCAGGGAAATATTCCCCGTGAAGCTTTCAAACAAATTATTGCCGATGGGGGTAATATTGGTAACTTACTGCAACAGATGGATAATACATCCGACAATCCAGCCGTGGCCCGCTTTTTAAATGCCTTTTCATATATGGCATTATCAAGTTCATTTTTAGGGGTATCACTGGGATTATTTGATTATCTGGCAGACTTTTTTAAATTCGATGACAGCGGAAAAGGACGTTTTAAAACCGCATTGATAACATTTGCTCCACCTACTGTACTGGCATTGCTCTTTCCAAACGGCTTCCTGTATGCAATTGGTTTTGCGGGTCTTGCCGCAACAATGTGGGCAGTTATTATTCCTGCACTAATGGTTCGTGCCAGCCGTCAGCGTTATCCGGAATCTAACTACCGTGCTCCGGGAGGGAATTTCTTGATAGCCTTTGTTATCCTGTTCGGGTTGGTAAATGCAATAGCGCATATCCTCTCCTTGTTTAATTTGTTACCAACTTATCGTTAATGTTTTCCCTTCGCCCCAGTCTTTTAACTGGGGTATTCATTCATTTCTTGCCTAATAAGTTGACTGCGAGTAATTTTGTCGCCACTTGAATCTTCATTCCACTATTTTCTTGTTCTTACGGAAGGTATCTATGGCTAAAGCCAATGAAATTAAACGCGGTGCTGCAATCAACCATAATGGAAAGTTACTGTTAGTGAAAGACATTGATATTCAGTCACCCAGCGCTCGTGGTGCCAGCACTCTGTACAAAATGCGTTTTACTGATATTCGTACCGGCCAAAAGGTGGAAGAGCGCTTCAAAGGTGATGATATTATCGAAACCATCACATTGACTCGCCGAAGTGTAATTTTTTCTTATATTGATGGTGATGAATATATTTTCATGGATGATGAAGACTTCACCCCTTATCATTTCAAAAAAGATCAAATTGAAGAAGAACTGCTGTTTATTCCAGAAGAGGGTTTACCAGGAATGCAGGTTCTGACAATGGATGGTCAATTACTGGCTCTTGAATTGCCACAGACTGTTGATATGGTCATTGACGAAACATCACCGGGCATTAAAGGAGCCTCTGCCAGCGCGCGCACTAAACCAGCTAAAATGAGTACAGGATTAACTATCCAAGTTCCCGAATATCTCAGTTCCGGCGAAAAAATCCGCATTCATATTACAGAGCGTCGCTATATGGGACGTTGTGATTAATTCCGTATTCTTGAATATGAGTTGCTCTTTTGACGAAAATAAGATCCAATCAAAAGAGCAACCCATTATCTATTAAGTCAAAAATAATCCACATTAACAATTGCCACACGTTTCTGGTTATCTGTCCACTTCACACTGGAAACACCTATGTTACCAGGAAGTATGACTCTACCTGTTGTTTTGTGAGTTGAAATGATTTGCCTAACTGTGAGATTTTTCCCCAACCGATAGCAAGAAATATTGGCCTGAGTGTTTGATATGATAACCTGACATCCTGGGTCAACAATAGCACCTGAAAACCGAATTATTCCTCCTGTTGATTCGGCATATCCATAAGAAAGCCATGAAATCAATAAACCGCCAATGAATAATTTAAGATAATTTTGCATGGTCACCTCACTTTCGTTTTTCCATTAACTAAAACTCAGTTACCTTTTATCCTTCATTTCCATAATAACTATTTCATGTAGAAAAAATACGACATCAACACTTTTTATTGATAAATATCAAATGTAGATTTTTTTCTAAAAATAATGACAATACTTTTATTAAATAATTTTAACAATTGCCATTAACACTCACTATTTGAACCAAATCACAAATAAAAGTTATAATTATAATTTATGTATATTAAATAAAAAAAACAGAATAATTAAGCAAATCCCTCCATAAAACCTAGTGATAATTTATAGTAATTACGCCTAAATTTTTACTTTCCCCCACCCTCATCAGCATATCCGGCATCCCAATTAAGTAATCATAGAAGGTCAACAATAGCATCATAAAAGTGAACATAACAGAACTTAAGATTGGGCGAAGAATACGCCATTGCAGGTAAGAGAAAGACATAAACAAAAAAATCGCCATTTTTCGTAACATAAGTATTCAATCTCCAAAACAAGCACTATTATCTATTTTGGCACCGCACTAATCTGAAAATCAGATAATGGTATAACGTTCTTCTATCTATATAACGGAAAATGAAACAATTTCTTTATACTTTTTATTTTTCCCGACCACAACTCAACATAATATTCTAATAAATCTGGATATAAGGTTATTCATATATAGTTATTTAATAATAGTCAGACATCAATGTTACGCTAAATATATATTATCGGTACTGACATGTGGATTGAGCTATTTTTCTGATATCAGGAAATCATTTTTATATTAACAATAAAATAATTCATCGATGAAATGTCCAAATATACTGATATAATCACACCTTAACGATACTCTTCCCTTAGTTATTACGCTTTCCTATAAATTTTGTTATAGTGCCATCCCTGTTAATTTGACTACCAAAGTCCATTTTCGCGTTAAAATAGGTATTCCATGACTCGCAGTCACCCACTAGCCATACTTGTGCTTAATATCCTTGGTATCGCCTTGTTTCTCTCATGGTACCTACCAGAGAACCACGGTTTTTGGTTTCATATTGATTCCAGCATTTTTTATTTTTTTAATGAGAAACTGCTGCCAAATTCTAAATTTTCCTTATTTGTAGCTATCGCTAATGTAAGAGCATTTGATGTTATCTCACTTTTATGTATGGGACTGCTTTATTACAGCGCGTTTCGCAAACAGGATTATGCGGGTAAACGTGGGCTTTTCATGCTTGGCCTAGTGATGCTGATCTCAGCTGTAATCATTAACCAAATTGGTCACCAAATTCCTGTCAGCCGCCCTAGTCCAACATTGACATTTGAAAATGTTAATCGCATAGGAGAAATGACAAGTTGGCATACTAAAGATGCCTCCAAAGATAGCTTCCCTGGCGATCACGGATTAATGCTTTTAATTTTCAGTAGCTTTATCCTTCGTTATGTCTCTCGCAGCGCATTCTTTGTTGCTCTGTTGATTATGGTTGCCTTCGCCCTTCCCCGCATTATGGCCGGTGCTCACTGGTTTACAGACATTGCTGTCGGCTCCTTATCTCTGACACTGATTGGCATGAGCTGGGTATTATTGACTCCATTAAGTGACATTATAGCAAAATGGCTAGATAAGAAATTACCGAACATTAGACGACCTAGTTGATACTGCAATATCGGGCAGATAGCAGAAATCTGCCCGATATTATAAAGTATTTATCAAATCAGTATAAAACCACAATAATCCTCTCTAACCTCTTAGTTAATAATCTAATTTTTTGTAAATAACTCCATTCATCTCTCGCTTTTTATTAATGATTTAAGTACTCTTTTCTACGTCCTTTTTATTAAAATAATACGTTTTGTAAAGATAATAATAAAATGTGTTGTTTCGCACACTTTAGGAACAGAAAATTTGTTAATTCGCCATATTATGACTAGGCTTTAGAATGTTTGGCTTTTTATGATGACGATAAGTCACGTTAAGGACTGCAGGGGAAAATCAATACGATGGTCAAGTCTCAATCAATACTGAGATGCATATTGCGGCTGATTCCCGCAATTCTAGCGGCAGTAGTACTAACTGCATGTAGTTCACCAGATTCCAAGCTCCGCAATAAACAAACTGAGATGCATGCAGTAAACTCTCAAAAGCATTTCTTACTGCAATCATCTCAGGATGAATTTGAAACTTTGGTTAATAATTTAGATACCAAATCTAAGCTACTTAACCAATATGCAGACTGGAAAGGTGTTGCCTATCGTCTTGGTGGAAACACAAAGCGTGGTATTGACTGTTCAGCTTTTGTCCAACGTACATTTCATGATCAGTTTGGCATGGCATTGCCTCGTTCCACGTTAGAACAACAAAATATTGGTCAAACCGTTAGCCGTTCTAAATTACGCGTAGGTGACTTGGTGCTGTTCAAAACAGGGATTCGGATGCGTCATGTCGGCATTTACCTTGGTAATAATCAGTTCGTGCACGCTTCAACCAGTAGTGGCGTGATTGTATCCAAGCTGACAGATGCTTATTGGAGTAAGCGTTACTATGGAGCAAGGCGAGTACTAGCAAAGAATACGAAAGTTTCAATATAACCAATACCAACTAATGCAGTCACTCATGACTCAGAACACTCCCTTGCAGACAATAAAAAACGCTTATTGAATGGAAGCGTTTTTTATTGATGAGTAAAAATTATAGCGGGTACAAAGCAGTTATATTTTCGGCTATTGCAGCACCTAATGTCTTGAGACGACACATCACAGCGCTCTCATCTTCTTTCGCAAAAAATAAACATGGTTCTTCTTCCCACTCAATCACAGCACTTAATATCTGCATATCAGCAATAGACTGATTTATAACTTGCATTATATCCCGTGCTTTTTCGCCTTCATGGCTTAACAATTTCAGCCCTGTCAGGCTATTTTTCATATCTGTATCTTCTGTTGGCAAAATTTCAACTTTCGTACCAACAAAACCAGATGACCACCGATAACTTTGCGGCAGTCTGTATACTACCGAAAGTTGGATATTATCCACGTATCATTCCTATTAGAAATAACATTAATATATCTAACCACCAGCTGTAAGTTATCGATTCGTCAAAACCGAATAACTACCCAACAAAAAAGTAAATAAAAAGTTAAAATAAAAATAAAACTATCGCCCTTCTTTCATTTTCCACCATTTTCCACCTTAAAAAAATGCGATCAACCTCGCATTTTATATATGTTTATACTGTTTAGGTAGAAAATTCAACTTATTTTTATGCAAGGCAATAACCTTTCATTCAATACTTATTTACATATTTGTTTTTTTCAAGCTTTATCATATACAAATAAAAGAATAATCTTCTTTAGTTACAACCAATTAGTCAATAATGGTTCCATTATTATCTACACCCACTTAAAGAGCAACAAGAAGTTAACAAAAAAACAAATAGCACGGTACTTTCCAGTACAAATAAGTTAACAAATTTCCACATTTGTCCAATGATCATTCGCTATTTCCTGTCTATTAAGACAATTAATCGCTTCTTTGCGTATTCAAGATACTTTAGGAAACAATACTCACTTAACCACTATCGGTCTGAGAAGAGGATTTTTAAAAACTATACTCAATGGATTTCAAGATTCAGTGGGGTGGCAAAGGGAACGAATCCCAAAAACAACGGAGGATATAGAGCAAACAACAAGGCTATCCAATATTAAAGGATAGCCTTCAGAGAATTTTATTTTTGCACCTTACGTGCATAGATAATAAGTGATACTGCTAATATCACACATAACACCATTGATCCTACCATTGGCCAAGCATTTTCCTCTGGCAATAAAGACAAAATAGCTCCCACTAACGCAGCAATACTAAAGCGGATAGTCCCAGCTAATGAAGAAACAGTTCCCGCCATATGGGGAAAATCATCCAATACAACAGCCATGGTATTCGATGTGATCATGGAGATCCCGCTGATATAAATGGCAACACCAATTACCAGCGAAATAAACCCTAAATCGAACATTGTGCTAAAAAATAACCATAATCCCATAATGAATTGCACAAATAGCCCCACATGCAGCATTTTCAATGGGCCATATTTGCGAACACACTGGCTATTAATAGTCGCCATGATGGATAGGAAAATAATGTTCAATCCAAAATAGTAACCAAAATCCTGCGCAGACACGCCATTTAATTTGATGTAAACAAATGCGCCGACTGTAAGGAAAGAAAACATTCCTGCAAAGGAAAAACCGCTTGCTAATATATAGCACAATACCTGACGCTGCCTAAACAGCATAACAAACTGTTTCAATGTGGTTCTTAAGTGGAATCTCTGCCTTTTCTCTTTTGGTAGCGTTTCCCTGATGAAAAAAGCGACCAAAGCGACAGCAATTACCGCAACAATAGCGATTGACCAGAAAATAGCATGCCAATTAAACCATATCATCACTATTCCACCCAACATGGGAGCCAATAGTGGTGCGATGACCATCACCAATGTCACAAAAGACATACTGCGGGAAAATTCCTCTTTCGTGAACATATCACGCATCAATGCGTTAATTACAACACCAGCCGCAGCAGCAGAAAAACCATGCAAGAAACGCATAGAGATAAAAGTATGAATATCTTGTGCCAAAGCACATGCCGCAGAAGATATGGCAAAAACAATGACACCGCCTAAAATAACAGGTTTGCGTCCTAAGCTATCTGACATTGGCCCATATATTATTTGCCCAATGGCGAACCCCAGAATATAGCTATTCTGCGTCATTTGCACCAAGCCATCACTAACACCAAAATCTTCAGCGATCGTTGGCATACTCGGTAGATACATATCAATCGCCAATGGCATTAACATAGAGAGCAAGCCAAGGATCAAGACTAATCCCAAATAGGATAATCTCTGTTGTTGCACGTAGGTACTCCTAAAAATTGAAGGTTAAAAAATTATAATCTTGGCATCTGTATGCTATTTATTTCACTATCAGTCAGCGCTCGGTATTCCCCCGTTCCCAATGCTGGATCGAGATTAATTTCCCCAATTCGTTCCCTATGGAGTTCAACAACATAATTACCTACTGCTGCAAACATGCGTTTTACTTGGTGATAGCGCCCTTCACTGATAGTTAAACGTACAATCTGAGGTTCAATAATTTCTAATTTTGCTGGTTTTGTTAGTGTTTTTTCACCATTCAACTGGATTCCGGCAAGGAATTTATCCTCAATATCTCCCGATATCGGGTGTTCCAATGTAACAAGGTACGTTTTTTCACAATGATGTTTGGGAGATGTAATACGGTGTGACCATTGGCCATCATCAGTCAGCAGAACTAACCCTGTAGTATCAATATCCAATCGTCCTGCGGAATGTAATTTATGTGCAACGGGTTCATCAATAAAATATAAAATAGTCGGGTTTGAGGGATCATCTGTTGAACACACATATCCCTGAGGTTTATTCAACATAAAATAACGGGGGCCATTTAATTGTTGCAATATCGTTCCATCATAAGCAACTTGCTGATCGGGCTTCAATTTATAGGCACCTGTCTTGATAACTTCATTATCGACT
This sequence comes from Xenorhabdus sp. XBWT, assembly GCF_059072735.1. Lineage (NCBI taxonomy): Bacteria > Pseudomonadati > Pseudomonadota > Gammaproteobacteria > Enterobacterales > Morganellaceae > Xenorhabdus > Xenorhabdus sp. XBWT. Next base: position 2,929,887 of record NZ_CM180990.1, on the reverse strand, counting down.
GTAACTAATTCTGCCCGTAAATCACGTCCCACATCATTACGACTAATACCTAACTGTTGTGATAAAAATTTATCCAATCGCATGAAATAGATCTACCTGATAAAAACATGAACACGCCTTTGATACTACAAATAACTTCAAGGCTACTATTAGGATATTAGATTACATAGATAATTTTTAAAATAATCATAACCCATAAAACTATAACAATAATAAATCAATTGCCATCACTCGTCTAATCCCTACGAAAACGAAGTAACAAATGCTTTCTCGTCAGCAAGGCTAAATGAAAAATGTTATTATCTGCATCAATAATCTTTCACCTGATACCATGACAGTAACACAAAATGGCTTTTACTTTACGCCCTTATCAACAAGAAGCGGTAGATGCTACCATCCGTTATTTTCGCCAACATGAAGATCCTGCTGTTATTGTTTTGCCAACAGGAGCAGGTAAAAGCCTTGTCATCGCTGAATTGGCAAAACTAGCTCACGGCCGTGTTTTAGTACTGGCACATGTCAAAGAACTTGTGGCCCAGAATCACAGTAAATATTGTACTTATGGATTAAATGCAGATATTTTTTCAGCCGGACTCAATCAAAAACAAAGCGCGGGAAAAGTGGTTTTTGGCAGTATTCAGTCCATTGTCCGCAATCTAGGTCGCTTTGACCACCACTTTTCATTACTAATCATTGATGAATGCCATCGCATTAGTGGTGATGAAAATAGCCAATATCAACAAATTATTCAGCAGCTACAAAAAAACAATCCTCAAATACGTATCTTAGGTTTAACTGCAACACCTTACCGTCTGGGTTCTGGCTGGATATACCAATACCATTATCATGGCATGATGCGCGGTGATGAACGATGTTTTTTCCGTGATTGTATTTATGAACTTCCCCTGCGCTATATGATTAAACACCACTTTCTGGTTCCTCCAGAAAGACTAGATATGCCGGTAATACAATATGACTTCAGTCAGGTTCGTACCCGTCAAGAAGGTATTTTCAACGAAGCTGAGCTAAACCGTGAGTTAAAACGCCAAAAACGTATTACACCGCATATCATCAAACAGATCATTGAATATGCCCAAGACCGGAAAGGAGTGATGATTTTTGCTGCTACGGTCGAACACGCCAAAGAAATTTCCCAATTATTACCTGCCGATCAAGCCGCTTTGGTGAGCGCAGATACTCCTGCATCAGAACGAGATCTCTTAATTACTGCGTTCAAGGAACAACGACTGCGCTATATGGTCAATGTTGCCGTACTCACAACCGGGTTTGATGCTCCCCATGTAGATTTAATTGCCATATTACGGCCAACAGAATCTGTCAGCCTCTACCAACAGATCATCGGGCGTGGATTACGTCTGTCTCCTGATAAAAAAGAGTGTTTAATTCTGGACTACGCAGGTAATCCCCATGATCTTTATACGCCAGAAGTTGGCAGCAGTAAGCCTAACTCACAAAGTCAACCGGTACAGGTTTTTTGCCCCATCTGTCAGTTCGCCAATACTTTTTGGGGAACTTGTACCGTAGAGGGAAAGATCATTGAACACTTTGGACGGCGCTGCCAAGGATGGGAAGAAGATGAAAATGGGAAACGACTGCAATGTGACTTCCGTTTTCGTTTCAAATCATGTCCACATTGTGGCGAAGAAAACGATATAGCGGCCCGACGTTGCCACCGCTGCGAAGAAGTACTGGTCGATCCTGATGATATGCTCAAAGCCGCCCTGAAACTCAAAGATGCTCTGGTTCTGCGCTGTGGTGGAATGCAATTGACACCGGGCCATGATAATAAAGGAGAATGGCTGAAAATTACGTATTACGACGAAGATGGTGCAAATGTATCAGAACTGTTCCGTTTATCCACTCCAGCTCAAAAGAAGGTATTTGAACTCCAGTTCCTCCGCCAGCATCAACGCGCACCCGGTACAACGTTTCTGTGGAAAACAGCGACAGAGATCATTCATCAACTCTCTTTATTACGTCATCCTGATTTTATTGTCGCACGCAAAAAAGGCCAGTTTTGGCAAATTCGGGAAAAAATTTTTGACTATAAAGGACGATTTAGACGAGCTGATGATCTGTATTAAGGGTATCCAATACCCGCCGTAAAATACATTTCTATTTGCTGTCATATCGGATTTTCGTTAGAATGCCGTCCGCTTAGCGTAATACATAATGTTAAGCCAAGTATCGAGCCTGCTGCTGGGTCGCCTGTAGCAGGATTTATTTTCTTCTTTTATAGAGAAAAAATGATGTTAACTATTAATGCGAAAGTACGTCAAGAGCAGGGTAAGGGTGCGAGCCGCCGCCTGCGTAGAGCTAACAAGTTTCCAGCGATCATCTATGGCGGTAACCAAGAGCCAGTTTCTATCGAACTGGATCACGATGCAGTTATCAACCACGAAAGCAAACCAGAATTCTACGAAGTTATGACTCTGGTTGTTGATGGTAAAGAAACTAAAGTTAAAGTGCAGGCAGTACAGCGTCATCCGTTTAAACCTAAACTGACGCACATCGATTTCCTGCGTGCTTAATTAGCCACAGTCGAGCTTTTATCGGGACGCCGAGTAAATAACGCCGCATTTGCGGCGTTATTTATTTCTACAGCTTAATATATTTCATTATTCGCATTGACTATCAAAATTAGCGATTACCACTGCCACGACGTTGTAATTGGTCACGTAGATTCGGTGGAGTACCTTTAATTGTCAACGTATCCGTGACCGGGTCCCAAAAAATCCGTTCTCCCATTAACATTGCATCAAAATTTATGGTCAGCCCTCCGCCGCTCCCTGCGAATTTCGTCAATTGGCGCAATGTCCCACGATCAGCAGGGAAACTTTCTTCCAATTCATATCCCTGTTCCTGTGAAAACTGCTGGAAACTTTGCTCACCCAGAGCTGGTAATTCTTGGGATAGTTCTTGTAACTTAATCTCTTCGCCTGCCTGCAATTGCTCATTACAGTAACCATAAACTTGCTGGCGATAAGCCTGACGTTCATTTTTATCCAACTGTACCGATTCACAATAATCATCCACAGCCTGCAACAGTCCCTTATTCTGTACTTTCGCATTCATTCCTTCACTGGCAGCCAGAAAGTCCATAAAAAAATCAGAAACTTTTCGCCCTACCCTACCTTTGAGGAAAGTCAAATAACGGCTGGATTCAGGATTAGTTTCCCACTCAGTCAAATCGATTCTCGCAACAATGTCAGCATGAGGAATATCAAGGTACTGCGTCGTGTTCACATCAAGTTCATCATTGACGGACATACTATTACAGCTATTAAGGGTTGCTATGAGCAAATATTCCACCGTCAGGTATCTATATTGACAAAACAACACCGTTCCACCTTCTGCAAACGGATACTTTGCCAACTCATCTTTCAGACGCACGGTTGCTGCTCGGCTAAAACCAAGAAAATCCTCATCTCCTTTACGCAAATGACGAAGGGATTCTGCCAGTTCACTCTCTTCATTGAACAAACCGTAAGCTTTGCTTTTCGCGCTATATACACGATGTAATTCCGCCATCATCTCTTCGACAACTTGATTGGCATCCAGAAGAGAATCGCGCAAAATTACTTCTAACGTTTGTTCGTCACGTTTAATCAACCGGTGTAACGCGATCTGGGTAATTTCCAGACTCATTATTTATACTCCTTTTGCAGCTTTGACCGTATAGGCTCTTGCGGTTAGCGACGTATTCAAACATCGTTATCTTTCTGCTGCAACCAAAAACCCAAATGATGGAAAAACGTTCACAAATTAATTATCAACATTCAACATATCAAAGACTAAAATGATGCAACAGATTCAAGAATGGCAACAACTTCCACAATAGGAAATTAATTTGTTATAAAAAAGCAGAAAATCACCCTTCTATACGGTAAGATATGGGGCTTTGTACATTCAGGATATTTGATTTATGCCACAGTCATCTCGCTATAGCGATGAAAAAGTTGAACATTTATTAACTGAATTAGTAAATGTTTTCGAGAAAAATCATACGCCGACTGACCTCACCTTGATGGTTTTGGGCAATATGGTAACGAATTTAATTAATACGAGCATTGCTCCTGCGCAGCGCAAGCACATCGCAGACTCATTTGCACGCGCGTTACAGTCTTCAGTTAACGAAGACAAAGCGCATTAATTTACTTAAAACCTTGACGTAAAGAAAATATGGTGACTAGCCGTCAGCATTACCGCGAAAAAGTTTCTCAGATGATCAGTTGGGGGCACTGGTTCGCACTGTTCAACATCGTGTTCAGTCTTGTGCTGGGCAGTCGCTATTTATTTGCATCTGACTGGCCGGGTTCACTGTTTGGGCGCGTCTATGCGCTGGTCAGTTGGCTCGGTCACTTCAGCTTTATCGTCTTTGCCATTTACTTACTTCTCTTATTCCCGCTAACATTTATCGTTATGTCTCAGCGGTTATTAAGGTTTCTTTCAGCTGCATTAGCAACAGCAGGATTAACGCTGTTAATATTCGATTCCTCCATCTATGTTCGCTTTCATTTACACTTAACCCCACTGGTTTGGGATTTAGTGATTAATCCAGAACAAGGCGAATTAGCAAGGGAATGGCAACTAATGTTCATCTGTATACCTATTATTTTTCTGATACAGATGCTCTTTGGTACATGGAGCTGGCAAAAACTACGCAGCCTGAGCCGACAACGATTTGGCAAGCCATTGGCAGCCGTATTTATTACCACTTTTGTAGCTTCCCATCTTATGTATATTTGGGCAGATGCTAATTTCTATCGTCCAATTACCATGCAGCGCTCAAACTTACCGCTTTCTTATCCAATGACTGCCCGTAAGTTCCTTGAAAAGCATGGCCTACTGGATCAACAAGAATATCAACGCCGTATTAACCAACAAGGAAATCCGGCGGCACTAAGCGTCAATTATCCACTGAATAACCTCTCCTACCATGATACCGGACGCGGCTATAACTTGCTCTTGCTCGTCGTAGATGGGCTGGATAATCAAGATATCCTCACGGATATGCCAACCTTGAAACACTTTGCGAAGAAAAATATCCAGTTTACTCAACACTTCAGTACTGGTGTTAAGAACGATACTGCATTATTTGGTTTATTCTATGGCATATCATCGGGTTATCTGGACGGTATACTCAATGCAAGAAAATCATCCGCACTTATTGATGCACTGACGCATCAGAGGTATCAATTTGGTCTTTTTTCTTCAGATGGATTTGAAACCCCACTTTACCGTCAAGCTATTTTAACCGATTACTCATTGCCAAATACCAATAAACAGAACGATAACTTAACTGTGACCCAATGGCGTAATTGGTTGGATCTACGTAATAATTCAACACCGTGGTTCTCATTCCTGGATATTAATGGCCTCACATATCCATCAAGTAACTTTGATAAAAAAGCGCTGGATGCTGAAATCAATACTGTTTTAGAAACTTTGGCCAATAAAGGCATCCTGGATAAAACTATCATCGTGATTACAGCCAAGCAGAGCAAAGAAACAACAAACCGCTCAGCATCATGGTTTACCGGTGATAAATTCAACCGCGAAAAAATCCATGTTCCCCTGATAATTCACTGGCCAAACACACCAGCACAAGTAGTAAATAAACTAACCAATCATCAGGACATCATGACAACGCTAATGCAGCGCTTACTGCACGTAAGTAATTCTCCAGAAGATTATTCACAAGGCGAAGATCTCTTCAACGCTCAGAGAAAAAATCCATGGCTGATTACTGGTAATGACGGCTCATTAATAGTTACAACCGCTACAAACACAATCTATCTTTCTAAGGATGGGGAATATCATCTATATGATTTGGATGGCAATGAAATTCAGTCTACCAAACCAAACCTAGCTCGACTATTACAGATATTAACTGAAGTAAAACGTTTTTTAGCGAATTAATCGTTTAAAAATCAAGCACTCATTAAGTTAGGGGCTTGCTTTGAAAATAAAAAACGGTAGTATAGGAAAAGTCATCGGCATGTAGCGCAGCCTGGTAGCGCACCGTCATGGGGTGTCGGGGGTCGTAGGTTCAAATCCTATCATGCCGACCAAATTTCCCCAGAAAGACCAACCTGTTAAGGTTGGTTTTTTTATGTCTGCAATTTGCTTGGTGTAAAATGGGGGTAAAACGGGTGTAAAACCCTATCCAAAAACATCATCTTTATTAAGGTAGAAATAATCACGCCCAAAGTGGGATATCACACTTTGGATGAGCGCGTAATTTCAAGCCGTCCTGTGTTGTAATTTCCACAATAGAGACTTGATGTATTTATCCAAAAAATCACGCCTTAACGAAAAAATCGCAAAATAACTGTACCATCTGTACCACTTCCCATAGGTCACTCTATCCGTGACCAATGCAACCATGGGGATTTCCACCACAGTTGATTTGCACGCAGGTCAGATGGGTGCAAACGGAAACCTGTACCATGCAGGAAATAAAGGGTATCAAGGAGTTAAAAGGGCTTTCAAATCCCATTTATGTAACCTGTTGATTTTACGTAATTACATCACTGTGCTAGAGATTAATAAAATCAAAGTGTTATGTGACACTCCGCTTTATCTATTTGAATTTTATGATAACTCAAATTTGAGCCATCTCCATCACTTTGGAATTACCACTAGTTGAACCTAATCACAAAATGAAAATATTACCAGTGTTATTTTATTTTCTGTTATGAATGTGAGACCACTACACAGCCTAACCATAAGGGGTGACTTATTATGAAGCTTGATGAATGGCTAGCTAAAAGGATGGAGCGGACTAGAAAAAGGGAGAGTGAAGGGAGGCTATATGGTGATCAATGGGTGGCTGACAAACTAAAAGGATTTAAAGAACGCGAGGAAGAAAACGATCCTCATAAGAAACTTAATACTCTTCTATTTAATAGATTAAGAATGATAGAAAACTCACTTTCAGTCCGGGAAAATAAAAAACCACAAGCGCCTGCTGGAAATGGTTCTGTTTATTTTTTGATAAAATTAGATGGTAAATATTACTTACTCAATAATGCAATTGAAAAACACTACGCGGATAAAACGAATGATGCGTATAAAACGAATGAAGCGAATGGAATCTATCTTTTTGTTATTACTCGGGGAGATCCTTGTAATGTACGCTGCGCTAAAACTGTTCGTGATTCCAGTTATCATGGGAATGATGTAGTTCAAGGGCATACCTCAATAAGTTACAGGGAGCCAGTGATTTTTGCGGGAGTGTTAACGTTTTGTAAAGGTGAACTAATGAGTTGGACAAATGCTAGCGGGCATTACCTCCCTCCACCTGAGCAAAGATACTCATTGGAACCTTATATTAGGCACGTACTACTCCCTGATAACAAATTTAGGAGAGTTAATTTTCATGCATCACTTTAGTATACATTAGCCTTTTGCTGCTTCTCAGTGAAATTGATAGCCCATTAGTAACCCGCAACTTTCTGCGGGTTCAAACTAACCTAAATCCTGAGTTGCCTGCCTCACATTCCACACCGAATCTTCCGGCATCTGGACACGGACCGAAATAGGCCTGCCAGCCGGAATATCAATCAAATCCCCGTCAGAATAACCTGACGTATATTTTTAGCGAACTCCGGTGCGTTTGGGTGTTCTCTGTGATAGGTCATGATTTTTATCGCGCCATCAGGCAATACTTCATAGTTGACCCAAATCAGCGGTAATTTATTTTTGCACATAGGAATTTCAACCCCACCATCGACTCCGCCCTATGCAGCATCGGCGTTAAATCCTAAAACGTTTTTAATGAAGTATACGTCCTCAGACAGACGCTCAACCGTTGCGCCCGCTGATTCCTCGTTGGTTTCGAATGTTCCATTACTCCAAATTTTGATAATGGGGGATGCAGATTTGAGATAACCATCAACCACGGTGGTATTTCTCGTGCCCCATAAATCAACATTGTTATAATAATATTCATCCTCACCATGATGTAAGGCGTAGCTAATACCAGCGTTACCATCAGGTGTAACAAACCAGCGGCTGCATGAACGTACCCCCGTTGGATCAGCCCACCCTCTAATGTTCAGTAAGCTGACGTATGTGTTAAGGGTAACGTTTAAAAAACGTGTCGCTGTCCCGACTTTTCATCAATCCAGCCAGACAAAATTGAGTTAACAGTAATTGGCAACGTAGCGCGGATAGCCCCGTCAGGGTAGATATATCGGAAATAGATGCTCAGTCATACAGAGGCACAGTTTCCAGAACACAGGCGGTTGTTGTTGTCATATCTTCATGTTTTAGCATGATAAGTTTAAACCTTTTGGTCAGTTAGTCGGCGTGAACACACATGTAACTCTGACCAATCACAATACTCAGTGAATTTCAATTTACTATTTTTATAACTGCACCAAAAATAAAATTTATTTTAAGTTTTTTTGCTCAAATATGCTGAAAATCTAGGTTTTATCGGTATTCTCTCTTTGATTCTCGCTTTGTTAGTGGCAATGTCTGCCTCAGTCACCTGATAATCTTTCCATAGATGATGATAAATACTAACTTCATCAGACCATCTATTTACTACAGAAAACCCCCTATTCAAACATTCCTGATAAATAACCTCGTATCTTTTCTTTAAAAATAAGAGCTTCTCTCTAAAAAAGATCACATGACCGTTGCCTAATGTATATGCCTCCAGTGTTGTCAGTGTAACTTTACCGTTTCTTTTGATTATATCATTGGGGATTCTAGTCAGCTCTCTATGTTCTGCAAGCAAATGCTGATCACATAGTTCATTCGGAGGAATAACATTTATTCTTGTCATAACTTTTAATAAATAAATTTTTATCTTTATTGTATATATCCAATTGATTTCAAGATACAGCATGGTAGCAAGAAAATAGTTCTCTAAGCCAAGAGCATAAAACTATGTGACTCAAGTAAAACAAATCTGTATCTTGATACGATTAAGGGTATGCAATAAACTATTCAAGTGGGTAAAAAGGGTTAAAACTACTAGCTCTATTATATATACACCATCTGTAATTATATACACCATCTGTAATCTTTTGAATACCTCCTTAGAAAGGATAATAAATTATAAATCGACGAAAAAACTATTGTTTACTAGCTCGAATCCATCTGATCTTTTCAATTTTTTTATTAAAAAGTCCAACAAAAGCATAGTGTATTGATTTTTAATAAATAATTTACATTTTTCCATTATAAAATTTTTGTTTAAGATTAGTTTATTGTAAAATCTGCCATTTTGGTCTATTCTATCTATGTGTACTCGAATACTCTACTTTTAGTACACCCTCATTTGCTTCTTATTTCGCTCTTCCCCTCCCTATACTCAGGGAGGGATTTTTCTTATGTAGAAACAATATCAACTCCGAATAATATCAAATTTTATTAATTATCTTAAACAAGAATCATTTAATTTAAGCAAATCTTCCTAGCATACCCCTATCATAAATTAAGCATTTATAATTGGCTAATTTTGTTATAAATATCTCTATGCACTTCCATAAAAAATGAATTAAATTTCATATATACCAACTAATATAATAAAAATAAGTAACTTTACTTATTTTACAGTCAAGCATGGAAAATAGGAAATTCATCATGAACATTAAAAAGTCATTACTTTTAGTGGGATTGACTACTTTTGGTTCAATCCCACTATCTGGTATTGCTGAAGCAACTACTCTCCACGGATATATCGATTCCCCACCAAGCAGAGCACTTTTATGTGCTAAACTTACTAACAAAAATTGTGGGCCTGTTATGTATGAGCCACAATCTGTTGAAGGCTCTAAAGGTTTTCCACAAAGTGGGCCACCTGATGGGAACATTGCCAGTGGTGGAGTTAGTCAATTCAATCAACTCAACGAACAGAGTGCAGATCGCTGGCATCATGTCGCAATTAATAAAGGCACTAACACTTTTTCATGGACATTAACAGCCCTGCATAGCACTACTTCATGGCAATTTTTTATTACCAAACCTGATTGGGACCCAAATAAGCCTCTCACCCGTGCACAATTTGATTTAAATCCTTTCTGTGAACGTTTTGATGATGGAAAAAAACCATCTCAGAATGTCTCTTTAACTTGTGATGTACCAGAACGTTCAGGATACCATGTCATTCTCGGTACATGGACAATTGCAGACACCAATAATGCTTTCTATCAAGTTATTGATGCTGATATTAAATAATGTTTTTTAGTTGCATTCATATTTTTATTCATAATTAATTAGTCACATTAAAAGTAATAAACATGAAAAGTGCTGATAGAGTACCAGCACTTTTTCCTAATAAAACAAAAATAATTTTATATAGGATACGTTTACCAATTTACCTTACTTAATAAAAAATGAAAAAATCAACTATACTTAGAATTGCCAGACCAACAGACAATCTTGTTGAAATTTCAGATATGTACTGTAAAGGCTTAGATTTCACTATACTAATCGAATTTAAAGATCACGATAATTTTGATGGAATCATGTTAGGACATCCTAATCACTCCTGGCATCTAGAATTTACTCATCATAAGAATACTCATGTTGGAAAGTCTCCAACAAAAGATAATTTATTAGCTTTTTATATCGAAGATAAACAAGAATGGCTGGAACAAATAAAATCAATGCAAGAAGCTGGTTTTATTCTAGTTCCTTCTTACAATCCTTATTGGGATAAACATGGAAAAACTTTTGAAGATATAGATGGCTATCGTATTGTTTTACAAAATAGTTCATCAGAAGTATAGTCATTTATTTTCTTATTAAACCCTTATTTAATTAGGCTATTAGTAATTTTCATTAGACTAAATTTTTATCATGCATCTCTAATAGCCTAAAACTAAATATATTCATATTACTCATTGGGTAGCGAATAAAATCATCAGATTATCTATTATAAAAAAATTTGATGCTCTGACTCTCTCCGCATATTCAAATCTGACAACACTCTCCCATCAGCACGATCCCATTTCAAAAACTCTTCCGAGGCTCCTTGATAATCACCTGCATTCAATTTTTTCAATAACGTTGAATGAGTAAATTTACGTGTCAGGTTAAAGTTTGTCGAAAAAACAATCTAAAGATGAAATATAGTCAAATAAAAAACCAATGAAGTTACTGCGGTATTGACTTAGCAGATTCCAGTATCAAAAAATATTTTACTTATATTTCATATAGATAAATTAAAATACAAAAAATATTTAAATTTTAAAATAAATTTTAATAAAAATCTTGACTCTTTTTATTTTGAGCATAAAATCTCCCTTAGAATTTATATTTTCGTGAAGTAAATCACAATTTATAACCTTCAAAGGGCATCATCATGAAATCTGTTAAATCTTTCCTCTCAAACGTACACTGCGTTGTTATCCGGTTGTCAACAACTCGCTTCATGTAAGCATTGTACTAACACAAATATAAGTCAGTTCAAAGACCGAATTGGCTTTTTTAGTCTTCTATTATTGCAAATCCGTTGTAAATACTTTTTCACAAATCGTGTTCCCACATTCTTTTCACTGAAATATCGTTTTGAAAAACCTACCTTATAAATGGCACATATACGGATTATTAAGCTATAACTCTTCATTTTAGTCTTCATTTTAGTCTTCATTTATAATTGGATGATTGTTGGAAAATAAATACCAAAAAGATATGAGTAAAACCTATTGCGACAATTATTGATATAAAAATTAAACAATATGATTTTCCAGGAAAATATTTTTAGAAAAAATTTCCTAATTGTATTAATCATACCAATATAATCTATGAATAAATTAAAACTAATTACATAAACACAGGCACAACCTCATCCTTGAGTTTCCACTAAATAGAATTTCACTATTTTATCAAAAATTCTTTTTCACCTTTAAAATAAACTGATGTTTTCTACTGAGAACTAAAATTTTTTATATAACATTCATCATTACAATCATTTGAAATTTGATATTATTAAATTTATATAAAAAACCTGAACCCCATCAAATAAAATTAAGGATTCAGGCAAGATGATCATCTAACAAAAAAACACTAAAAATTAAAAAAGTGAGGCGTTAAATAAAAAATAACGATTAAAAATAAATGAAGATTAGAAACTATAACCTACACCTAGAACCCACGTTCTAAGATTAGAATTGATGACATGATTAATTTTTGAAATATTATACTTTAATTTTGTATACTCATATGAAGCATCAATAGTGATATTTGAAGTTACATTAAACTGTAAGCCGGCACCGTAAGATAGCGCAGTATCACTAAATTTAGATTTATCTTCTGATTCAGAAAAACTAATTTTACTATTAGTCGCCCCGATCAAACCATATACACTAATATAATTATTAAAACGATATGTTGGGCCTGCCATTAGAGACATATTTTGCCACTTAAATTTTGAAGAAGAATGAGGATAAATATCTTCTTGGCTCTGTAGAGTATATGTTAATGAACTGATAACACCAAAACGCTCATCAATCTCATAACGATACTTCAAGTTTAATCCATGTTGTTGTTTTTTGAGTTTAGCATTATTAATACTATTTTCACCTAAATTATTCTGTGATGAATTACTCTGAGCATACCCCAGAGATATAGTACTTTTACCGCTATTACTAGCACTAGCACTGAAAGTAAATATAGATAATCCTGTAACAATAGATGCTGCCAATAATGTTTTATTCATAAATTAATATCTCTATCATTTAACACTTAATGTATTCAATCTACCACGAGAAGCTTGTGCAATATACAGTCATGTCATTAAGAGTTCAACCGTAGTTAAAATTTTAAACTCTCATCAAAAAATACAAAAAAACATTAAATTCAAATGATTACGTAAAGTCATTCTTTCAAAATTTGATAGAACATTCACGCATCCACAATAAATCAAAACACTAAAACAATTATTTATCAAAAGCTTAAATAAGATGGATTCAATTTCTTTATTTTAGGATATATCTTAAAACAAAAATAGTATTATACATAGTTAGATTACATTTAAGCACATTATAATAAATACAAATAAATAAAAAAAAGCATTCTAAAAATAAATAAATTGAGTGTTTACCTTGTGTTATTAGAAAGATATTTGTATAATATTCCTGATATATCCTTTATTTTTCAAGTTACAGCTTACCCATGTACCACGCTAATGCTCGAACATTGGGTGAGGTTTTTTATCCCAAAAAAATCACCAGAAATATCACATCTCTTTAATAGGAAAAATAAAAATATTATTATGTTTAAAATATGTGCATTGGTATTTTTTCAAAACTTTCACTTAATTTTTTAAGTTGCGGCATTATTAAAAATGTCACAACTTAAATTTTATTCAACTAAGATAGATTGAATAATAAATTATGAGTTATGATCAAAGTATTTTTCAATTAATGCATAGAGAATAGCAATGGTTTCTATATCAGCTATACCGTCATAGAATGATGGACGGAAGTGTATTTGGAATGCTCTGATTAATAATTGAAAGTTTTTGTCTTCTTTCGCTCCTGAAACGTCATATCCATAACGTTTCAATTTTTCTAAAATTTCAATACGTTCAGGTAGACAGTGATCAAATTGTTCAATATATTTTTGCTTAATCTCTTCGTCATACCATGCTCCTATTCCTGCATCATATAGCTCTTTCCACGGGAATGAAGGACCTGGATCGGATTTCCTTTGCCAGGCAATATCTGAATGCCCTACGATATGAGTAGGAGTAATATCTGGGTAACGTTGCAAAATATTAATGGTTAATTCTTTAACAGCGTCAATTTGATCAGGATTATAAGGGGGAAACGTGAGAATACCACCATCATCACTAGCTTCATTCACAATTTCAATACCAATAGATGTATCATTTAATCCTGCCCGCCCTGCCCAACTGCTAGCTCCGGCATGCCAGGCCCTTTCGAGTTCATCCACTAAACTGAATATATGAACTTCACTAAATCCGGCAGACTGATAGGTTAGATCATCTGGATTTGGAACTAAATAATGGGCACTAACAAAATTTCCCGTCAACGCTTTAATGGATTTTTCAAAATTCAGAGCGGTGTAGTGCATAACTAAGAAGCGGGAACGCCTGTTAAAGCTTTTGAGCGAACGATACAAATTATAATCAATCTTATACATCATTGTTTTCCTTTATTAGCCTGTGATGTAGTATGGTTATCGCAAATCGTTATTAAAAAATTTTCCATATTGTCATTATAATAAACCAACCATCATAATAGAATAAATCAAATCAATAAGTGGAAGATATAACAGATATACACAGTAATAAATAATTTGTTCAAAAACCAAGTTCGAGTAAATATTGGAGCTAGCATGGAAGAAATAAATAAACTTGGATTCACATATTAAGCTCAACACAGTAATGAACGCAGACAACAAAGCAGCAATTTGAAAGACGACGGATATATATACATGAAGCGTACTGTAACGAAATACACCTGTCTATCTCGTCAGATTTTTATAGTTATAAAATAATTTACAACTCAATTTCAATGTCTGTCAGTGGGTGACAGCTACAAGGTAAAATTTCCCCTTCATTGACAAACGCCAATGGTTTGCAAGGATATCCCACTTTCCCTTTTACCAAACGAACACGGCAAGAACCACAATACCCCTGACGGCACTGGTATTCAATCTGCATTCTTCCCTGTTCTAATGCTTCCAGTAAATTACTGTGGAGATCTGAAGAATAACAGATGGATAAACCCTGCCATGACGGCAGGGTAATTTTGTAATCAGCCATCTCAGAGTTCGAAACCACTGAGATCTTCAGTATTGACTTCCGAATCAATCTGACCAACCAAGTAAGAACTGACTTCGACTTCCTGTGGAGCCACTTGGACGTTATCGGAAACCAGCCACGCATTGATCCAAGGGATTGGATTAGAGCGTGTTTCAAACGGCAATTTCAGGCCAACTGCCTGCATACGAATATTGGTGATATATTCGACATACTGGCACAGGATATCTTTGTTCAGACCAATCATGGAACCATCTTTGAACAGATAATCAGCCCACTCTTTTTCCTGCTCCGCCGCTTCTACAAACAGATCGTAACACTCTTGTTCACACTCTTTGGCAATCTCCGCCATTTCAGGATCATCCTGACCAGAGCGCAGCAGGTTCAGCATATGCTGAGTTCCGGTTAAATGTAGAGCTTCATCACGAGCAATCAGTTTGATAATCTTAGCGTTACCTTCCATCAATTCACGTTCGGCAAAAGCAAATGAACATGCAAAGCTGACGTAGAAGCGGATAGCTTCCAAGGCATTAACGCTCATCAAGCATAAATAAAGCTGCTTTTTCAATGCACGGAGGTCAACAATGACTGTTTTACCCGCAACACTGTGTGTTCCTTCACCCAACTGATGATAGTAGTTAGTCATTTTGATCAGATCGTCATAAAACGCAGAAATATCCTTAGCGCGTTTTAAAATCTGTTCGTTTTCCACGATATCGTCAAACACGATAGAAGGATCGTTGACGATATTACGGATAATGTGCGTATAAGAACGCGAGTGAATCGTTTCTGAGAACGACCACGTTTCAATCCATGTTTCCAGTTCTGGAATGGAAATCAGCGGCAGGAAAGCCACATTCGGGCTACGGCCCTGAATGGAGTCCAGCAGCGTCTGATATTTCAGGTTGCTGATGAAAATGTGTTTCTCGTGATCTGGCAGCGAGTTATAGTCAATACGATCACGGGAAACATCTACTTCCTCTGGACGCCAGAAGAAAGAAAGTTGTTTTTCGATCAGCTTTTCAAAAATAGGATATTTTTGTTGATCGAAACGTGCCACGTTTACAGACTGACCGAAAAACATCGGTTCCTGTAACTGATCATTTTTTACTTGCGAAAAAGTAGTATAGGACATAGCTTCCTCAAATTAAATCTTACACGCGCCGCCTTCACAATCGGAATCAGCAGATTCAACTACTTCTTCCAGATCACCTTGCACATCTTCTGCCCCATCACGGGTATTGTGGTAATACAGTGTTTTTACACCATATTTGTAAGCGAGCAGTAAATCTTTCAGCAATTGGTTCATCGGAACCTTGCCATTAGGGAAACGAGCCGGATCATAGTTAGTATTGGCAGAAATTGATTGATCGATAAATTTCTGCATTATTCCTACCAGTTGCAGGTAGCCATCATTGCTCGGCATCTGCCACAACAATTCATAAGCCCCCTTCAGAAGATCATAATCCGGTACAACTTGGCGCAGAATACCGTCTTTTGATGCCTTCACACTGATATAGCCACGCGGTGGCTCAATGCCATTCGTTGCGTTAGAGATCTGTGAAGATGTCTCTGATGGCATCAATGCAGATAATGTTGAGTTACGCAGACCATACTGTTTAATATCACTGCGCAGAGCTTCCCAATCCATGTGCAGAGGTTCACTGGTCAGCGTATCTAATGTATTTTTGTAAGTATCGATCGGCAGGATGCCTTGTGAATATGTAGTTTCACTAAACCACGGACAAGATCCCCTCTCTTTCGCTAACTCATTTGAAGCTTTCAACAGATAATACTGAATAGCTTCAAATGTTTTGTGAGTCAGATTATTGGCGCTGCTATCGGAATAACGCACGCCATTTTTCGCCAGATAATAAGCGAAGTTAAT
This sequence comes from Xenorhabdus sp. XBWT, assembly GCF_059072735.1. Taxonomy (NCBI): domain Bacteria; kingdom Pseudomonadati; phylum Pseudomonadota; class Gammaproteobacteria; order Enterobacterales; family Morganellaceae; genus Xenorhabdus; species Xenorhabdus sp. XBWT. The sequence goes on along the minus strand of NZ_CM180990.1, from coordinate 2,913,226 downwards.
CACACCGATACCCAGAGTACGACGCCCCATTGAGCCTTGTTTCGCAGCAACAATTGGATAATCTTGATAATCCAACAGAGAATCCAACGCACGGACTGCTAACTCTGCCAGTTCTTCCAATTCAGTCAAATTTTCGATAACGCCTAAATTGAAAGCAGACAATGTACATAACGCAATTTCGCCATTTTCATCGTTAATATTGTTCAATGGCTTGGTCGGCAGTGCAATTTCTAAACACAGGTTAGATTGACGAACAGGCGCAATGGCCGGATCAAATGGGCTATGAGTATTACAGTGGTCAACGTTCTGGATGTAAATACGCCCCGTTGAAGCACGTTCTTGCATCATCAATGAGAACAGCTCAACCGCTTTAATGCGCTCTTTACGGATATTGCTGTCGTTCTCATACTGGGTATACAAACGCTCAAACTCATCCTGATCCGCAAAGAAAGCATCATATAGTCCCGGAACATCAGACGGACTGAACAGAGAAATATCTTCCCCTTTTATCAGGCGCTCATACATCAGTTTATTAATTTGTACACCGTAATCCATGTGGCGGACGCGGTTGCCTTCAACACCACGGTTGTTTTTCAGTACCAGCAGGCTCTCAACTTCTAAATGCCATATAGGGTAGAACAACGTTGCTGCACCGCCACGAACCCCACCCTGAGAACAGGATTTTACCGCTGTCTGGAAATGTTTGTAGAATGGAATACAACCGGTGTGGAAGGCTTCACCGCCACGAATTGGGCTGCCCAATGCACGGATACGACCCGCGTTCACACCAATGCCAGCACGCTGGGATACATATTTTACAATTGCGCTGGATGTTGCATTGATAGAATCCAGACTATCACCACATTCAATCAGGACACAGGAACTAAACTGACGAGTCGGTGTACGAACCCCCGCCATAATCGGCGTTGGCAACGAAATTTTAAAGGTGGAAACCGCATCATAGAAACGACGGATATAGCCCAGACGCGTTTCTTTCGGATAAGAAGAAAATAGGCACGCAGCTACCAAAATGTAGAGGAACTGAGCACTTTCATAAATCTCACCAGTCACACGGTTTTGTACCAGATATTTCCCTTCCAGCTGTTTTACAGCTGCATAGGAGAAATTCATATCGCGCAGATGGTCAATAAAACTGTCCATTTGCTCGAATTCTTCTTTGGAATAGTCTCCCAGCAAATGTTTGTCGTACTTACCCAAATCTACCATATGTACCACATGGTCATATAGCGCAGGTGGTTCAAACTGACCATAAGCTTTTTTACGCAGGTTAAAGATAGCCAGACGTGCGGCTAAATACTGATAATCAGGTGCATCACCGGAGATCAAATCAGCCGCAGCTTTGATCATGGTTTCATGGATATCAGATGTTTTGATGCCATCGTAAAATTGAATCTGGGAACGCAGTTCTACTTGTGATACTGAGACATTTTTCAGACCTTCGGCAGCCCAGGCAACAACCCGGTGAATTTTATCAAGATCAATTTGTTCTTTATGTCCATCACGTTTGGTAACTAGCAGACTCTGGTTCATAGGGAAATACACCTTCTCTCTTTTCGTATCTCACCTATACCGTCTTTCTTGACCTATTGACAGCACGATACACCCAGAATGGCTGAGGGCCAATTGGGAACTTGGCAACTGTAAGTTACTATTTCGCTACTACTCGTTTCGTTACTGTTCGTTACTATAGGATGACAAGAAACACAATATATAGGGGGTAATTAAAACGGTAATAACAAGATAATGTTAAATTCGCGTTTTATCAAGTGTACAAAATCGGAAAGTTTTGTGGATAACTTGAGGATTAATTTTGCCAAAGAGCCGATAACCTGCGTAGTTACTTGATGTTACTTTCATAAGGCTATCGGCAAAACAGGAAAAATAAAATCTTAAAAAAAATATCTAGTTGTCGTTTTATTAATCCCTTAATTGTGACTTTTAACTGATTGAGTATGCAGGATGTAGTTCACGTCTACATTGTGTCCAAGACGAAATTTATCCGTCAATGGGTTGTAATGTAATCCAATGATATGTTGATCTTTCAACGTGGTTTTATCAACCCAATGAATTAATTCAGAAGGACGAATAAATTTTTTCGCATCATGTGTGCCTTTAGGCACCATATTCAAAATATACTCAGCACCGATAACGGCCATAAGCCATGCTTTCTGGTTACGGTTAATCGTTGAAAAGAACACATGACCGCCCGGTTTGACTAATTTGGCGCAAGCATGAACCACTGATTCAGGGTCTGGTACATGCTCAAGCATTTCCATGCATGTCACGACATCATAAGCATACGGGTGCTGCTCGGCGTGATTTTCTACCGTTTCCTGCACATAAGAGATGGAAATACCTGATTCCAAAGCATGTAGACGAGCAACTTGCAGAGGCTCAAACCCCATATCCAACCCTGTCACTTCCGCACCTTCACGAGCCATGCTTTCTGACAGAATGCCACCACCGCAACCAACATCCAGCACTTTCTTGCCAAAAAGGCCATCAGCATGTTGCAGGATATAGTTTAAACGCAGTGGATTTATTCGGTGCAGTGGCTTGAATTCACCTTCAAGATCCCACCAACGGGAAGCTACGGCTTCAAATTTCTCGATTTCCTGTTGATCCACATTGGCATGGGTTCGAATATGTGAATCGGTAGTTTTGATATTCATCAGCGATATCGCTCCTAGGAACTGCTTCACAGAAAACTGGTTCACAGAAAACTGATTCACAGAAAATGTAACAGTATTATGGGGATGTGTGACAGAAAACTATTATACATGCCTTAATCTTGAAATACCCGCATCGGGTTTTTATAAAACTGTCAATTTGTGGTATAATTCTAAGCCTTTGAATTCGGAGTATGAGGGACAGTGGCTCCATGAGCGACATTGCCAGAGAAATCACACCGGTCAACATCGAAGAAGAGCTGAAAAGCTCATATCTGGATTATGCGATGTCCGTTATTGTTGGACGCGCACTTCCAGATGTTCGGGATGGACTGAAGCCAGTACACCGCCGCGTACTTTTCGCGATGAATGTATTAGGAAATGATTGGAATAAACCTTATAAGAAATCTGCCCGCGTTGTTGGGGATGTTATCGGTAAATATCATCCACACGGTGACAGCGCTGTTTATGACACGATTGTTCGTCTGGCACAACCATTCTCTATGCGTTACATGCTGGTTGACGGTCAGGGAAACTTTGGGTCAGTAGATGGCGATTCTGCGGCAGCGATGCGTTATACCGAAGTACGCATGGCAAAAATTGCCCATGAATTGCTGGCGGATTTAGAAAAAGAAACTGTCGACTTTGTGCCTAACTATGATGGCACAGAACAAATCCCAGAGGTGATGCCAACCCGTATCCCCAATCTGTTGGTGAATGGATCATCAGGGATTGCGGTAGGTATGGCAACCAACATCCCGCCTCATAACTTATCTGAGGTGATTGACGGTTGTCTGGCTTATATTGATGATGAAAACATCAGTATCGAAGGCCTGATGGAATATATTCCTGGCCCTGACTTCCCTACAGCTGCCATTATCAATGGTCGTCGTGGCATTCAGGAAGCTTATCGTACTGGTCGCGGTAAAATTTATATCCGCGCCCGCGCAGAAGTTGAAGCTGACGAAAAAACTGGCCGCGAAACCATTATCGTCAATGAGATTCCCTATCAGGTCAACAAAGCCCGATTGATCGAAAAAATCGCTGAACTGGTAAAAGAGAAACGCATTGAAGGGATCAGTGCACTGCGTGACGAATCCGATAAAGATGGGATGCGCATTGTTATTGAAGTAAAACGTGATGCCGTTGGTGAAGTTGTTCTGAATAATCTCTATTCACTGACCCAATTGCAGGTTTCATTTGGTATTAACATGGTTGCCCTGCACCAAGGACAGCCCAAATTACTTAATCTGAAAAATATTCTTTCTGCGTTTGTTTGCCACCGTCGCGAAGTTGTTACACGCCGGACAATTTTCGAACTGCGCAAGGCTCGCGAACGTGCCCATATCCTTGAAGCTCTTGCCATTGCACTGGCGAATATTGATCCGGTTATAGAATTGATCCGTCGTGCTTCCACACCTGCTGAAGCTAAAGCAAGTTTGATTTATCAACCGTGGGAATTGGGTAATGTTGCCGCTATGCTGGCACAAGCAGGTGATGATGCTGCCCGCCCGGAGTGGTTGGAGCCAGAATATGGTATTCGTGACGGTAAATATTACCTGACCGAACAACAGGCACAGGCAATTTTGGATCTGCGTCTGCAAAAATTGACCGGCCTGGAACATGAAAAGCTACTTGATGAATATCGTGAACTGCTGAAAGTGATTGCTGAATTGCTGTTCATTTTGGAAAACCCAGAACGCTTGATGGAAGTTATTCGTGAAGAGTTACTGGCTATCAAAGAGCAGTATAACGATGCCCGCCGAACTGAACTGACGGAGAATTCCGCAGATATCAATATCGAAGACCTGATTAATCAGGAAGATGTTGTAGTAACACTATCCCACCAGGGGTATGTAAAATATCAGCCATTATCCGACTACGAAGCCCAACGTCGTGGTGGTAAGGGTAAATCAGCTGCGCGCACCAAGGAAGAAGACTTTATTGAGCGCCTGCTGGTAGCTAACACCCACGATACGATTCTCTGTTTTTCAAATAAGGGCAAGATGTACTGGATGAAAGTATATCAATTGCCAGAAGCAAGTCGTGGTGCTCGTGGTCGTCCAATTGTCAATCTGTTGCCATTGGATCAGAACGAACGCATTACAGCTATTTTGCCAGTGCGTGAGTATGAAGATGGGTTAAATATTTTCATGGCAACGGCAAGCGGTATCGTTAAGAAAACCAAACTCAGTGAATTCAGTCGTCCACGCAGTGCTGGTATCATCGCAGTGAATCTGAATGAAGGAGATGAACTGATCGGTGTTGATCTGACTGATGGCAACAATGAAGTCATGCTCTTCTCTGCGCAAGGTAAAGTTGTTCGTTTCCTTGAAGAAGAAGAAGAAACACTGGAAGACGGCACTATTCGTGTGAAAGGTGTCCGTGCAATGGGACGTACCGCAACCGGGGTTCGCGGTATCAAACTCAGCCAAGGCGATAAAGTCGTTTCTCTGATCATTCCTCGTGGGGAAGGTGAAATCCTGACTGTCACCGAAAATGGTTACGGAAAACGTACTGCTGAAAGTGAATATCCAACCAAATCCCGTGCAACTCAAGGGGTTATTTCCATCAAAGTCAGCGAACGCAACGGTAACGTGATCGGAGCAATTCAGGTAGAACCGACCAATCAGATCATGATGATTACTGATGCGGGTACATTGGTGAGAACCCGAGTTTCTGAGGTTAGTGTTGTTGGTCGTAATACGCAAGGAGTTACTCTCATCCGTACTTCTGAAGACGAAAAAGTTGTTGGCTTGCAGCGTGTTGCTGAACCTGATGACGAAGATGAGGATGACAATACAGCAAGTCCCTCTGATGAAGAGCATAACAGATCAGAAGATCAAGAATAATTAATTTACCTTAATCTAATTCTGTTAATCCCTAACAATAAAGCAGGCACTTAATGCCTGCTTTTTTTGCACAATTTTTGACGATGAATTAGCAAGAGTTAAATGCTACTTTGTATTCCCTGCTACACTAGTATATGCTGTGAATAGTTATTGTTAATCATAATCTTCGTCAGGCGATCTCTTGAGATATTTATCTTCTTTTCGGACGTCATTAAAGATATCCCGTTATCTTTTTCGGGTGCTCGGATTTATGCTATGGGCACTCGGCGCCTTACTAACCACTTTTTATTTGGCAAATTTTTTTAATGAGGTCAAATCAGATATTCGTCAAGACTACAATTCAAGCTACGATATAGCATTTACTTTTATGCGAGGCATTACCAATATTTTACGTGATATACAATATACGACTGAGAAACATTTATCACAATCAAACGAGAAAGATATAGCAATTATTACCCCTCCACATAATAACAATACTGTCTCATACACTTCCCTGAATGCAAATTCTAACTGTGATCTTTTACAGAAAAAATCACATGAACAGTTAAGTTCATTAAATGACTTAATTTCATTTTGGACCCAAAATATTTCTGCTATGCGTGGGGTGAATGAGATTTTTTTCATTGAAACACAGAGTATGTGCATGGTGAATTTGAGTGCCCATAGCAGCATAATAATATCCGACCCACTAAAAAAAGAACTCTACGAGAATACTCGCAAACTCACCATACAGAAAGATCAAGCAAAAGAGCAGACTATCTTTTGGATCATGCCGTATTCAAGAATAGATACTGGCACTCTTTATGTCATTACACCAGTATATGCCAATGGGCAAATCGCAGGTGTAATTGGTTTCGAAAAATCAATCAAGCTAAAACTATTTCTGCAAAAAAGGGAAAGACCTGTAACTATACATATACTAAATAATACTGGAGATGTCGAATTACAATACCCAGTCCAATCTACTGATAATAGCCAACCTGCTATGAAATTCAACATGTTGTCTAATTATTTCGGATATAATGAAAATCTTACTTCTTTAATATTAATACGGCGTTTATCACCGTCTGCATTACATGTAGCCTATACGTTATCACTAAAATATGTCTACAATGAACTTAGAGCCAAAGCAATTAATAGCATTATATTGAATATTATTTCTGCAATCTCAATTATCTTTTTTGTCTGGTTATTTGAGAGAAAAATGTTTGCTCCAGCAGAAGATAATGCTATCCGTCTTGAAGAACACGAACAATTTAACCATAAAATAGTCGCATCTGCTCCTGTGGGAATAAGTATTTTAAGAGTCAGTGATGGTGTTAATATTTTAAGTAATGAACTTGCGCATAATTATATCCGAATGCTGACATATAAAGATCAAAAACGCATTGTCGATATTATTTGTGATAAAACAAGTAGTTATATTGATATTGTCACTAGTAATAATAATCATTTGCAAATTAGTTTTGTTCATTCACGCTATCGTAATGAAGAAGTTGCAATCTGTGTACTAATAGATGTTAGTACTCGTGTAAAAATGGAAAAATCATTACAAGAAATGGCTTCTGCGGCAGAACAAGCCAATCAGGCAAAATCAATGTTCCTTGCAACCGTCAGCCATGAATTAAGAACACCTCTATATGGAATTATTGGTAATCTGGAATTAATACAATCTCATTCATTGCCATCAGAATCTACACGATTGCTGACAACAATGAATAATTCATCATCACTATTACTGAAAATCATTAGCGATATTCTCGACTTCTCTAAAATAGAATCAAAGCAGTTAAAAATTGACCCTAGGAATTTCAATTGCAGAGAAGTCATATCACATGTAATTTCAAACTATCTTCCCCTGATCACAAAAAAAGGACTAGGATTATACTGCTATATTGAGCCAAATGTTCCTGATGTTATCCGCAATGATCCAGTAAGATTACAACAAATCATCTCTAACTTACTGAACAACGCAATTAAATTTACCGCATCAGGTTGTGTTGTTATTGAAATTACTTCAAAGCATGGCTATCTGTATGTCAGTATCAAAGATACTGGGCTTGGCATCGATGATAAATTACAATTCCAACTATTTGAACCATTCTTCCAAATCAGTGCCAATAAAGAAAATGCTTCACAAGGTACAGGATTAGGGTTAGCTATTTGTGAAAAACTTATCAATTTGATGGATGGTGATATTGAATTCGTTTCACAAAAATATGTTGGCAGCATTTTTTCCATCCGTATCCCTCTATATGGGGTTAAATATCATGCTAAAAAAATGTCCGGGCAACGTGCTCAGAAAAAGATTTTGCTGGCTGTTTGCAATGATTTTATGGAAAAATATTTACAAGATTTTCTCTTACAACATCATTTCCAAGTCGTTATATACGATGGGAGTAAAATAGATGGCACAGAGATACTCATCAGCGATCAATATAACAAGAACAACATTTCTGTCTATTGCTATATAGAGATATCAGAAAAACATATTGGCCCACCAAAACAGATTCAAGAAAATTATTGGTTGTATAATACGTATGAGCTGAGTGAATTAGATAGTATGTTGGATAACCTGCTGACAACGCATAACCTCATTCCCATAAGTGCTATATCAACCTCTCCTGCTGTATCTGAAACTATTCAAACAGATACTCGTTTAAATACAGTAAAAGTACTGGTTATTGATGATCACCCCATTAATCGGCACTTGCTGACCGACCAATTGAATTCCATAGGATTCAATACATCAATGGCGAATGATGGCATTGACGCCATTGAGTATCTCAAACACAATTCAACCGATATTATTTTAACAGATGTGAACATGCCAAATATGGATGGATATGAACTCACACAATACTTGAGAAATAAAGGTTACACTAAACCAATTATCGGTATTACTGCCAATGCTCTTGCAGAGGAAAAACAACGTTGTACCAACGTAGGAATGGATAATTGTTTATCAAAACCTGTTTCACTCACAATATTGAAAAATGTACTAATAGAATATATCAATATTAAAAATAAGATGTATTGATCATGGAAATAGCAGAAAATCGGTAACCCCTGCTACCGATTTTCTATTGAGGAGGATAACCCATTAACTATTTACCAATATCTTTGTTAATAGTAACAGAGGACAAATAGTTAAGCAGTGCAATATCGTTATCAACTCCTAGTTTTAGCATAGCTGATTTCTTTTGACTACTAATCGTTTTAATACTGCGATTGAGTTTCTTGGCGATATCAGTGACAAGAAGTCCCTCAGCAAATAAACGCAAAACTTCACTCTCTTTTGGAGATAAACGTTTATCCCCATAACCATTAGCATTTACTTTTTCCAGCAATTTAGAAACACTTTCCGGTGTAAATTGCTTTCCTTTCTGCAAAGCAGAAAGTGCTTTAGGCAAATCAGTCGGAGCCCCCTGCTTTAACACAATTCCCTCAATATCAAGTTCAAGTATAGCGCTTAAAATAGCTGGATTGTTGTTCATTGTAAGCACAATAACAGACAATGCTGGATAATGGCGTTTAATATATTTTATCAAGGTAATGCCATCACCATATTTATCCCCAGGCATTGACAAATCCGTAATGAGAACATCTGCTTCTATATGTGGCAAACTATTAATGAGCGTTGTTGAGTTTTCAAATTCACCAACGACATTAATCCACTCAATTTGTTCAAGTGACTTGCGGATGCCAAACAAAACGATGGGATGGTCATCAGCAATAATGACATTAAGGTTATTCATATTATTGGTTACCTTGTTGCAACAGCTTTGTGACAAAGGAATCAATGAGGCTGATGCTATTTTTGATTTCTACTTCATTATTGTCTGCTATGTATTTTTCCAACGCCTCACATGATGACCTAAGAAACTTAAAATCTAACATAGCAAACGCACCCTTAAGGCGGTGTACCGTTTGCGAAAGTGATATCAAATCATGTAGTTCTACATCAGTATACAGCTTAGTAATATCCATAGGTACTGTCTCTATAAATAATTTACCATAGTCACTGTTTGCTAACTGAATCTGATAACTCTTGAGAGCATTATCGATATTACTATAAATATTATCAGATAAATCAATACCCTCTAAGAGATTGGCATTATCAGCAGAATCATATACAGGCTGAGAGATTTCAGTAATTTCTCTGGATTCATCTAAACTAAAATTTTCTTCAATCAAAAACGATATTGCATTGATAACAGCATCAACAAGATTGTAATTGCACTGAACCAGACCTGGTCTCACTTGCTTAAACCCTGCTGAGCTACCTACTAATAATATAGCTGGTTTTTCTTCGTTGTACTGCTTATCAGTAAGTATAATATCGTATTCTTCAGTAATATTCTCTTTGCTTTTATCGAAATATGCTGCACCATAATTATTGAGGTAAGAATGGATTATCTTGTTGACCTCAGGGTTATTGATATCAATTAAGACTGTAATCCCTTCTAAAAGCTGAGGTGTCTCACCATTTTCATCATCATGCTGCAACAATGGCAGACTGATAACATAATGTGTACCCAATCCCAACTTACTTTTAATCTCAAGACTTCCATCCATTCTTTTGCATAGTTGATTACATAAATAAAAAGTCATGCCTGAGTTAGTAGAATACTTATCTTCTACTAACTCATTCAGGAAAGGATAATTCAAACTGGTCAAATCTCTTTCATTCAAACCAGAGCCACTATCTATCAGCTCAATCTGAATATGATTATCATATTTACCAGAACTATTAACAGTCAATGATATTTTACCATAACTGGTCGTTGCCATTGAATAATAAAATAACAATGTAATGATTTTACGTAGTGCAAAAGTGTCTCCAATGAATAAAGATTCATGGGGAATATTAAAATGATAATAAAATTTCAAACCTTTAGCATTTAAGGTCGGAAAAGAGGCTTTAAAAATATTTTCCAACAGTGAAGACAGAGGAAATATTTCATGTTCCGGCTGCCAATCACCTAACTCCAACCCGTTGAGTAAAGAAACATTTTCAATCCATTCAGTAATATATTGAGATTTGTTTAATAACTTATCCAACAGCTTCTGTTCATTCTCATCTTGTGATAGCTGCTTCAATTGGATAGCAATATCATTCATTCCTTTAATCGGATATTTTATTTCATTATTAATATTTGAAAGTATTGAACGCCTGGCTTGAATACTTTTATCATATTCCCTGTGAGCAAGTTGTAATCGTTTATTAACCATAACTTCCTTATCCTTGTCCTGTAGCAAAAATAGATAGGTCTCTGGCAATAATCTGTTGCTATACATTCTCACTTCATAAATCATCTCATCAATAGATGTTTGAATTACTCCATGATGTTGTTGTGCCATCATTATAACTTTGTTCAAATCTAGATGGGGTATCAATCGCTCTGCGATTTTATTGCTCATTACTATCTGGGTTTCTTCAGAATCATAGACCAGTAATCCAATAGGTATATTGGAGATAATATCACTATTCAGAGCATCCTTAATTTTCAATTCATGATCCATATAAGCATTCGGAGCAATATAACGCCGACGGATATAAAACAACCCACTCAGTGAGAACAAAAAGAAAATCAATATTGAAAGTAAAAGCCAGACGTTTCTGAACAATAAATCCACAATCAGTGTTTTTAGCGGAACCTGATAGATCAATCTATACGGCATGATATTAAGAGGTTCAGAAAACTCTAACCAAAAACCATTCAATGAAACTCCCATTTTATTGGAGCTATCAGATTCATCTGGATCGATTGGGCTTAGGAGAAAATTTGCTGGTGACATATCAACCGGTAAGAGGTTATTAATTGGCAAATCAAAAGCAATAATAGTAGTTAATTGCCCAGCTGCATTAAATGCGGCTTTATAGGTATAGAAATAAATATTATCACCACGCAGTACATTGATGTTAGAAATGCTTTCTTTTTCCTCCAATGTAATAGATTGCTCCAACATCTCTGTCCGTTTGGTCTCAGGAGTCAGAGTCAGATAACTCTCCTTTAATCTTATTTCTGGTTTTAAAATCGAATGAGTTGTTACCAAAAGTAAATTATTGTCCTGCCCATTGAGATAATACATAGACAAGTATTCACTACGGGAACCCCAGAGAATTTCCAGATAAGTAGAAAAACGCTGAGCGAATTGAATACTCAAATCGTTGTAAGGACCAAAAATAATTGTATCAACAGCTTGATTGTGATTTTCTAACCAATAGACATTGGGACGAATTTTTAACAATGATGTTGTCTCCTGAGAGGAGATTGGCTGAATATTAGATTGTGATTGCTCGAAGATATGATTTGCATGATAACGATAATCTCCGATCTGTAACCTCATCTTCGCGGCTACACTACTGATAGCATATTTTTTCTCCATCAGCCAAATATCAAAATAGTTATACCCGAATAAAAATAGAGACGTGAAAAGCAAAGTAACAAATAACGCGTAAAAACGAGGAATAGCAGATGGCTTGATAGGTGATTGTTTATACATTCTTTGGATAATTACCTTTAACATGAATATATTTTGATCAACGGGACATGAATTGTATATAAATAAGCCAATAAACTGAACTTAATACTAGCAGGTTAATGAATGAAAAGGCCATTACAGATCGAAGATTAAGCAAACAGCAAAAAAAACGTGTTTTTTTTCTTTAGGGACTAGACACATCCAAACGATATAGGCATAATCTCGCGCCATGGAAGGATGGCCGAGCGGTCGAAGGCAGCGGTCTTGAAAACCGCCGATGGGAAACCATCCTAGAGTTCGAATCTCTATCCTTCCGCCAAATTTCGCCGGCTTAGCTCAGTTGGTAGAGCAACTGACTTGTAATCAGTAGGTCACCAGTTCGACTCCGGTAGCCGGCACCAAACAAGAACCCGCTATTTCCCGTAATCATCCGGTGAGATAGCGGGTTTTTACTTTATCAGTATTTCATGTCTCCTCGGATCTGAACACTTCGATATCTCATATCCTTTAAATTAATCCTTTATTATTTGCTGCTCATTCTCTAATCATATAGTCTATGATTGCAAATTATCTATACTTGTCATTTTTCAAGTGACAACACTTCAACGAAAAAAAGCTCTACCCTCAGTGACAACTATAAGGTCGGGGGATATATGACCTTGCTCAACCAACAAAGCTGTAGTTAGATAAAATAAAACTGTAGCATTAAGTCATTTTTACCTTCCTCTATACCAATGCTATTAATTTCGTAATTATTTATTTACACCTTATGTATCATAAATTTGACAGTCACAAATCAATCATTTAACCTGCCAGTTTTATAACTATTTTTCAACATAATCATAAGACGAGGATCGCGTGAAGAATCGCACTATTGGCAGTATTTTTATTGTCGCTGGAACGACGATTGGTGCGGGAATGCTAGCAATGCCATTGGCAGCGGCGGGTGTAGGTTTTGGAACTACATTTGCTATGTTAGTCGCCCTTTGGGCATTGATGAGTTATACAGCACTCCTGCTTGTGGAAGTTTATCAACATAGTAAATTTGACACCGGGCTGGGAACGATTGCAAAACGCTATCTTGGATTTGGTGGTCAAGTTTTGACCGGTTTCAGTATGCTTTTCCTGATGTATGCTCTGACAACGGCTTATATCAGTGGTGCAGGAGAATTACTGTCAGCAAGCTTATCTTCCTGGTTAGATAAACCCATTTCTGTCTCCGTCGGGATTATTACTTTTACTATTATTGCTGGCGGTGTTGTCTGTATCGGCACCCACTCTGTTGATTTGATTAACCGCTTGCTGTTTACTGCCAAAATCATTTTTTTGGTGATCGTACTCGCTGTAATGATGCCACATGTTGATAAAATCAATTTAGTATCCATGCCCATTGAGCAAGGATTAGTGCTATCTGCTATTCCGGTAATTTTTACTTCATTCGGATTTCACGGCAGTGTGCCAAGCATCGTTTCCTATATGGGAGGAGACACCAACAAGCTACGGAAGATTTTTATTATCGGCAGTGCTATCCCACTTGTCGCTTACATCTTGTGGCAATTGGTAACGCTTGGGGCTATTTCTTCAAATACTTTTGTCGGTATTCTCGCACAACAATCCGGTCTGAATGGTTTCTTACAAGCAGTCAGAGAAATTATTGCCTCACCGAGAGTAGAACTTGCTGTCCATCTGTTTGCTGATCTCGCATTAGCGACTTCATTCCTTGGCGTTTCTCTTGGATTGTTTGATTATCTTGCTGACCTGCTAAAACGTCGTAATCATGTCAAAGGACGTTTACAAACTGGTTTGACAACATTTGCCCCTCCATTACTTTGTGCTCTCTATTACCCTAACTTTGTTATGGCACTGACATTTGCCGCTGTCGCTCTTTCCATTCTGGCATTGTTATTACCTTGTCTGCTGGTTTGGCGTAGCCGAGAGGAAAACGAGGGAGGGTATCGTGTCAAAGGAGGTAAACCTGCCTTAGTATTTATCTTTCTGTGCGGGATTGGTGTTATCGCAATTCAAATTGGCATCGTGACAGGTATGCTGCCGAAAGTGGGTTAATTTCTGCATTTAAAAATATCCGCATCAATATTGATGCGGATATTTTTATAAATTCATTAGAAACTGACGCCAGCACCGATATAAAAACCATCAGAAACTTTATTACTGCGGTTACCATTCTTTCCTTTTATATCAATAACACGGTAACCGCCATCTATACTGAGAGGTTTGAAAAGAGTGTACCGAACTCCCCCGGTAGCTTCAGTATAAGAATCCATTCCTGACGTTAATCCTGATGGCGAACCATAAGCTTCACCATACAGAGAAAGCGAAGGTGTTACAGCCCAACTGAGACCAATACCTCCTGCCAACGCCGCTCCATCTTTTCCATCTTTGGGAGATAAGTAAAGTGCCTTACCACCAACGCTTGCCGTTAATGGTCCAACAGGTAAACCAAAAGCCAAACCTAAACTACCCAATTGACCATTATGATCACTGCGAGTCCAATTACCATTTAGAGATAACCCCGCATTTTTATCACCAATTCCCACAGATGTGCTCGTATTGTGCTTACCTACCTGTATATCTGCGGAAATTGCATTTGCTGAACCAGTTACAAAAAGTAAACTGGCGGCTGCACTGACAGCAATAAAACCTTTCATATTTTTGTCCCTTCTTAATTGGTGAATGCCAATATAACCTGAGACATTTTACTAGAATCCACGTCACGACATAGATAGCAGAAGCAATGTAACATCTAGATTTATCAAGATATGTAAATAACATAACTATTAATAGGCTGTACTATTCATTAGCATACTATTTATGATTGGGCTACCCTCTCCATCACCCACTGTTTAACCTGTTGTCGTGAGATTTTTATTCCACCATCTTTCAATGATGCAGGTAATAGATAGCAAGCCACAGGACGCTGGAAAGTGGCGAGTTTATCCGAGAGCCAATCAATAAGTATCTCTGTCAGTAGAGGATATTGTGTATCGATTACGGCCACTGGCCGATGACCAAATTCAATATCAGGTATGGGAACGACAACACTTTGTTCTATTTGCGGATGTTGGTTAATGATTCGTTCAATATCTTCCGGCTGAATACCTTCACCGCCACTGAAAAACTGATTATCAAGGCGGCCTAAAATCCGTAATTCCCCGTATTCGAACACACCCCGATCACGTGTCGAAAACCATCCTTCATCATCCGTAAGCGGTTTTAATTCTCCGTCAAACCAATAGCCACTGGCGATACTGTCAGCTCGGATCTGAATTTCTTCATTCACTAAACGAATGGATTTTCCGGGAAGTGAATGACCCACACCCGGTAATCCATCAGCCCTTTTTGCGCAAACAGTTGATGCTATTTCTGTCAGCCCATAGCCACACCAACAACCAATTCCCGACTGTTCTGCCTGTTGAGTCAATTCCGTTGGGATCATAGCACCACCCAGTAACACCTCTTTTAACATCAATTGAGGTTCCTGCGGCTGACTCAGCAAACGCCAAAGCTGAGTAGGAACAAGCGATGCATGGGTGCAACCAGATAGTGCTTGATTCAATGGATGTAAATTCCGCAATACCAATTTTGCACCTGTTTGCAACCAGCGCCAGAGAATGCCCTGACCGGAAACATGAAACAACGGTAATGAAAGAAGCCAACTATCATTTGGCTGAAAATCCATGCAAGACAAAATACCTTGCGCACTGGCAAGATGTGCCCCGATAGAATGCACCGCAGCCTTAGGTAATCCAGATGAACCAGAGGTCAAGATCATGCTGGCAGGGCGTTGACATTTCCACAGTGCCATGTGTTGTTCAGAAGTTTCTGGCAATATTTGTTGCCAGTTTAGTTCCCTGACCTGAATGGCTGGTGAAGGTGAATCAGTAAAATCCACACCATAATCCAGATTAAGATGGGGTAATAGTTTCGCCAATAATGGTTCAGGTAATTGGGGATTCAGGGGTAAGACTCTTGCACCACATTGCAGCGCTGCCAGATAACACAGCAGAAATTCAGCGCTATTCTTGCCTCTGAGAACGATACCACTACCTTCAGAAAGCCCCTGTTGATGAAAGCTGGCAGCAATGGCGCTGACTTTTTGCGTTAATTGCTGCCAGCTTAGTGGCTCATCATATAACTGAACGGCCTGCTTGTGAGGATAAACCATCGCCCAATGCTGCCACGGCCATTGTATCCACTCAGTTACTGGCATTCATGGCTCCATACCGTTACCAGCTGATCTAACGTAATACACGGAATGTCACTGTCTGGCCAGCGACGGATAAGCTGGGACTGGATAAGATCCAGTGTATCCAAACCTGGCAGAGAGCCGGGTGTCAACCAATGAGCCAGGCGAGCCAATTGCGTCAATCCAAAGCTGGATTCAATGCTAGAGCTAATAATTGCTTCCAGCCCTAACTGATGCGCCTCTGTGATTAATTGACGGCAACGGGCAATACTGCCTACCAATGTCGGCTTAATGATAATGGCAGAAACTCCCTCTTGTGCTTCCACAGTAAAACCCGCTTCACGCACACTTTCATC
The DNA here is from genome assembly GCF_059072735.1 of Xenorhabdus sp. XBWT. NCBI lineage: Bacteria > Pseudomonadati > Pseudomonadota > Gammaproteobacteria > Enterobacterales > Morganellaceae > Xenorhabdus > Xenorhabdus sp. XBWT. The sequence goes on along the minus strand of NZ_CM180990.1, from coordinate 2,896,632 downwards.
CCATGCAATGGAAATACCCGTCTCACGGGCAAATGCCAGCGATTCTTCACGGGTTTTACAAGGTTCTTCGACAAAAGCAATTCTCTGACGATAATCTGGGTTGACGTATTTAGCGAAACCATCTGCTTTTATGCGTGTCCAGCTGCGGTTAGCATCTAATCTTAGCCGAAGATCGGGAACAGCTTCCAACATAACATTTACCACCATGCCATCCCGAACAGCTTCGTATAATCCAACTTTGACTTTTGCGATTTTCTGACCTGCCATATTTCCCAAACACAGAATCACATCATCAGGATCACCGGTGCATAGCGGTGCTTTACGATAATTGGCTTCTTCAGGCAGTTCTTCCTGCAATTCAGCCAATGCACAACTGAGTCCAAAAGCAACGGAAGGCAATTTACTATCTTTTGATTGATTATTCAGTCCGACTTTGTTCTGGCACCATTGTTGCACCCATTCCACTGTCGCTGTTTTCGCCTGTTCAAGCGTTTCATGGCTAAATTCCGGCAATGGGGAAATTTCGCCCCAGCCATCCTGCCCATTTTCCTGCAAATGAACCAGAAAACCATCACGGGTTTTCAGGCGTTGGTAACGGAGAATAACGCCTGCCTCCATTGGCAGGCTGAATTGATATAAGGTCGCTTTACGCATTACGGATTACGCTTGAATTTACTGAAATCAGGGTGACGTTTTTCATTGAACGCATTGCGCCCTTCTTGCCCTTCTTCCGTCATATAAAACAACATGGTGGCATTCCCCGCCAACTCCTGCAAACCCGCCTGACCATCACAATCTGCATTCAATGCGGCTTTCAGGCAACGCAACGCCATTGGGCTGTTTTCCAGCATTTCGCGGCACCAGCGCACAGTCTCTTTTTCCAGTTCGGCGTAAGGCACAACATGGTTGATCAACCCCATATTCAGAGCTTCTTCGGCGTTATACTGGCGACAAAGGAACCAAATTTCACGGGCTTTTTTCTGTCCTACTATCCGCGCCATATAAGATGCGCCCCAGCCACCGTCAAAGGAACCAACTTTAGGGCCTGTCTGACCGAAAATAGCATTATCCGCTGCAATGGTCAGATCACACATGAGATGCAACACATGCCCACCACCAATGGCATACCCTGCAACCATAGCAACAACAGGTTTCGGACAAGTGCGGATCTGGCGTTGAAAATCCAGGACATTCAGGTGATGCATTCCACCATCATCTTTATAGCCACCGTAGTCACCACGGATTTTTTGATCTCCCCCGGCACAAAATGCCTTTTCTCCCATACCTGTCAGAATAATTGTGCCAATTTCCTCATCATAACGTGCATCTGCCAATGCCTGAATCATCTCTTTGACAGTCAGAGGACGAAACGCATTGCGTACCTGAGGACGATTAATCGTAATTTTAGCAATACCATCTGCGGACTTATGGTAGAGAATATCTTCAAACCCTTGAGAACAATTTTGCCATTCAATGGGGGAGTACAATTTTTCTTCGCTTGGATAACGCATTACTGAGTTTCCTTAACCAAAAAGTGATAAGAAATGGTTCACTGCCGCAGAAAAAGCCACAGGATTACCATAATGAGCATTGTGTCCAACCTGAGGGATAGTTTCTAAGGGCAGAGAATATTGCTCTGCTATCTTCTGGAATTTACTATCATTTTCACCACATAGGCAGGAGAAAGGTGTGGTTATTTTTTGTAACTCAGGAACTAACCACGGTTGATGACCTAAAGAGGTACTTTCCAGCATATCAGCAACACGATCTCCTCTGTTCTGGCTGCGGAGATGAATAAGTTTCCCACACTGTACCGACGTCAGATCGGCAAATATTGGCTGCTGATACCAATCAGCTAAAACCACATTCATTGACTCTTGTCGAAAACGCTGTGCCCAGTGCAAATCATGTTGCAATCTCACAGCTCGTTCATGCCGGGAAAACAGCCCCGGATTTCCTCCTTCCACCAGCAATCCCCGTAATCCATCATGTTTGCCGTGAATTGCATGATACATGGCAATTCGTCCTCCTAATGAGTACCCGATCAGCCAATAATCATCGATCTGTCGCTCAGATAGCGTTGCATTCAGTAACTCACTCACCTCAGCGAAACCACCTTGCACCGTAATATCAACAGAATTTCCATGACCGGGCAGATCAATAATCAATGAGGCATATTGATCGCAGGCATTGACTACAGGAAGCCAATCGTCACCTTTCCCTAAGAAACCATGCAACCAAACCAACCACGTACCCCGATTATGAGAATGAAATGTCTGGCAATTCAGTATCACAACTTAGCCACCTGTTTCAGTAACTCTTGCAGACATGTCGCCCCTTCGCTGTCAGCAACCTTTAATTCAATTAATGTTGTCACTTTATGTTCCCACACTTGTCTGACGTATTGTTTTAATTCTGTCCAATTTGCGGGAGCAGCATAATTCAGACCAAACATAGCGGCAGCGTGATCAAAATTGACATCTTGTGGCATACAGTAGAAACGTTGACGCTCTTCTTGCGGTGTCGGTAACAATGAAAAAATCTGGCCGCCATTATTATTGACAACAATTAACAGTAACGGTGTGGAAAGATTACGTAACAAAGCCAGGCTGTTCAGATCATAGAGAGCTGAAATGTCACCGATAATCGCCAATGTCGGCTTATTGGCTGCTCGCTGCACACCCGCTGCGGTTGCGATCAATCCGTCAATGCCACTGGCACCACGGTTACTGTAAACCGGATAACCGGCGGGAAGCTGCCCTAAGGCATCAACCAAGCGCACAATCAAGCTGTTACCGATAAACAACTGCCCTTGTTCTGGCAATAACTGGTGCAATTGATGTGCTACTGCTGCTTCACTGAATTTTCCGGCTAATTTTGTTTGAGTGCACTCGAAAGCTTTTTTTGACCATATTTCCAGTTCATCTGCCCAAGAGAATCGGGAATATGAAACATGGGTAGGATGGCGTGTAAGATGGGCAGGATGCTCACGTAACCAATCCGCCACACGGCAAGTAAATTTGCGTCCTTGATGATTTGCGGGATCAAGCCTGCCAGAGATCGGATCAACAATCCAATATTGTTCTGGCTGACATTTTTCCTGCCATTGCAACAGCCGTTTTCCTGTCAGGCTGGTCCCAAACTGGATCACCAATTGTCCTTGCGACAAAATATCCTGAGTACGGGAATGATTCAGCCATAAATCAGCATGTGGCAAAGGCTGTCCGGTTTGAGATAACACGTCACCGATCAACGGCCAGCCCATTTCTTTTGCCCATTGGGCAACGAGTTCTCCCTCTTCAGCGTCCATTCTCCCTGCCAGAACAATGCCTCGTTTTTGCCGCCAGAATTCCCAATCCTCAACCTTGGTCATAGTACGGATTTCAGGCTGACTCAACCACGGCTCACTTCCCTGCCACCATTCCCCCAATGTTTGCTGCCAATCCTGATGCGCCGTCATATCATTGCCATATAAAGGCTCAGCAAACGGACAATTAATATGCAGCGATCCTTGTTTCAGGTTTGACATCCCATTATCAAGAGAAGAAACCAGCCAACTGGCAGGAATATCTGTGGTTGGGCGTGGCAATGCCAAAGTCTGGGAAGGATGGGAAGCAAAAATACCTATCTGGCGAATAGCCTGATTTGCGCCACAATCAATTAGTTCTGGTGGTCTGTCAGCGGTGAGAAAGACCAGCTTTTCCCCTGTCAATCCTGCTTCAATCAAAGAAGGGTACAAATTGGCGACTGCCGTTCCTGATGTCACAATAACTGCCACAGGCTTTCTGCTCACTTTTGCCAGCCCTAAAGCCAAATGCCCCAAACCCCGTTCATCAAAATGAGTATGACAAATAAGTTTTTGGTTTTCTGCGGCAGCCAATATCAAGGGGGTTGAACGGGAACCAGGGGCAATACAAACATGACGCAATCCGTGGCGGGTCAGTGCTTCCAATAAGAGTTCCGCCCAACGGCGGTTCAGTGCGCAGTTTGACATATGATGCTCAAAGAAACTTATAAAAAAATGGTGCTCAAAGAATTAAGAAGTATTATATAAGGCATTACTTGCCATAGTACTTGTAAAAGCGATTTCCTTATCTTACTTCAAGGAATTACCGTTTAATTGGCAATACTTCCACTATAAATGGGGATTATAAATCCAATCAGCAATAAAGCGGGTAATTTTAGACATCAAAAAGTGAACTTGCATGACAGAAAAGATATAACCAGCCAAAAATGGGTTATGGCTGGTCAGAGGGTTGAAGATATTTAAGGATAGACAATATCCAGCGTTGCAGTGGCATTAGCTGCGCCAGCGGTAACACGGTTTTCGGTCTGAATATAACGCGCTATGAAAGGGACAGAATACATTCCATCCGCTTCAGTTTCGGGTATTATTGGCGAGTTAAATATAATCGGTTTGCCTTTGTACAACACTTGAAGAGCAATTCCTTTAGCCGAATCGTTGTCCCGGGTAATCTCCAATATATTCTCGGCACTGCCTGTCCCCAACGAACCCAACACTAGTTTAATCGGTGTATCGGTATTGCATGCCAAATCAACATCGAAATGTTGTTCTCCCGCAGTACTATTGATACCTGAAAACTGTGCGCTTCCTATCCTGCCCATAGGAACAAGAATGCTCTTTTCTTTTAACACACAACTGGGTGTAATAAAGTGTATTTCATTGAGGGAAAAAGAATATATGACCGTTCCAGCCAAACGCGCGGTCAATACACCAGAATTTATAGCACCAGAGCCGGTGCTAGCTTCTGTTTTCACAAACTCAATCTTAGTTTCATTCCCCTGATCATTAACCCGAATCCCTATACCCGCTATCCCTGAATCATGAATACTTTTATTGCCATTCATCATAAGGGGATATCCCGTAAACCCCCACTCGATCTTTTCCGACCTATCGCAATGAAACCTATTTAAATCAATATGTTTTACGGGATAACTATCAATGACAGTACCAATACCCATCCCTTGATTTAGAACAACTTGCCCCAGATTGATGGAAAAATTCTGGGCAACATATTTAGACTCAAAATGACAGGGATCTGTACGGCTATATGAGTTGGTAAACAACCCAGTCAACACAAAGCTGATAGCCAATAATAAACTGAATTTCTTATGGGAAATAAGCATATGAGCATGATCCTATTCGCAATTCATATCTAAGGTATATACACCAGATGGCGGTCTTTTTTCCGACAGGAAATAATTGACCATGCAGGTTTTAATCTCTGGAGTTCCCCATTTGACCCGTAACCTGCCACTATCCGGCATCGCAGTGAGGTAGACCTGCCCTTCACGACTCACAATCGAATCGTGGGTTTTATCAAGCTCATTTGATTTCTCCGGCGTAACTTTAGCGCCAAAAGGAACTGGCTTGCCCCGATAAGACAAATACATCAATATCCTATTTCCCATTCGGGTCTGAAAATTGGCCAGAACAAGAGCACCTTTTGTTGGCACGACTGATTGCGTATTCACATCAATATCAACATCATCCGAAAAAGATTCTGGTTCCAGCGCCACCCGACTTTTACGATAACTGGCAACATACGGTACAACCGCATAACCTTTCCAATCCGTAGCAACCGCCGTGTTATTGGCGATCTTGATGCCTTTTGCCTCCTTTGCCCGCACCAATACAGCCGTTTCACCCAATTCTTGGGATAAAGTCAGGCCATATGGATGGATAACAATTCCTCCATTAATACCGTAATTTAACTGCCTGCTATGATTCTGCTGACTATGATATTGATAGTTATAGCCAGCATTAATTCGACCAGAAGCTCCCTTATATTCTCCCTGGATACTTCCACTCCTACCCTCTCCTTTATTGGCATAGCTCTGATGTAAACTGTAGAACAGATTATTATCCTCAAAGGCAGTTCCACTCAGACCGATCAGTTGGGATGCCTTATTATTCTTGTTGAAATTGACGTTATAATTCACCCAACTATGCTTGAGCCAGTGATCAAGGGGAAGGTGGATATTGAATGTCCATATTTGTTCATTTGCAGCAGAATCAGGGCGAAGATTGTAGGAATAATTCAGCCCATAACTGATCCCTTGGCGGCTCATGTTGTAACCCACATTAAGTGAACGCTCATGGTCATCTCTACTCCAATAATCTTCCTGCAATCCCATCACATATATCCGGCCCAAATCCCCCAATGATTGGTTAACTTGCAGCTGTAATTTGCTTTTCCTATTATTTAGATGCCCAAAAGAGTGAGCAACATTCTCAATACGATTGGAGTTGCTGAAATCATAAAACCCTTCAGTTGAATAACGATAACTCGCCAGCGTCAAATGTGTTCCTGTCAATGAAAAATCTTTTGCATACCGTAAACGATAAGCCTGCCCAGTAGATTTTTTATTTGATGGTAATTCAGTATTAGCATGAGCAGCATCGACAGAAATGGAACCAAAATTTCCCAAATCCACACCAGAACCTAACAAAACAGATTGATAATCAGAGGATAGAATTGTACCACCATAGATAGTGAGCCTATTGTGCAGACCATAAGTCAGTGTTCCCTGAGAAAAATAAGGTTTACGCTTATTGCTGCTGATAGAACGATAACGCCCCATCACCAATGAATATCTGATATTGCCTTCCCGCAACATCGTCGGCATGGCAGCAATTGCCTGAGTAAAACGACGTTCCCGGCCATCCGCTTCTTTGATGATAATATCCAGATCGCCACTGGATGCCGTTGGATGAAGATCATTAATTTCAAATGCACCAGGCGCAACATAAGTTTGGTAAATAACATAACCATTCTGTCTGATTGTCACTTGTGCATTACTCTGAGCAATACCACGCACAACGGGCGCAAAACCCTTTTGGCTATCCGGCAACATATTTTCATCAGACATGAGCTGAATTCCACGAAATTCAATTCCGTCGAACAAATTGCTGGAAGTGAAACTATCACCAATAATCAATTGCCCTTTAAGGGAATGAATATCTCGCTGCAAATATGTACTGATACTTTTCCAATGCTGATTTTTATTTGAATAACTGAAATTATTACGCAAACGCCATGCATGCCAATTAATCCCGGATCTAAAATTCAGGTAATTACTCTGTGTAGAATGATGATGTGACTGCCAAGTTGTGGCACCATTGTAATTATAATTAATCAGCAATGAAGTTAACCCCTGATCCCACGATTCAGGAGAAACATAGTCTTTGGCATGATAATCCAAAGCTGCTTGAGGAATACTGATATTTAATCGTTGCCGATTAAAATCAAAACCTATACTGGCAAACGGAATATATTTACCAATATCGGTGATCACCGTTTCTGGCGCTAAACTTGCCAATTCAGGAAATGAACCCATTTTTACACCCATATCCTGCCATTTTTTAACCGTCATTTTTGGCTTTAATTTATTTTCATCTAAAATAAATTCAATATTCTCTTCATTTATTTTCTTTTTATTTAAATAAATATCTACCCAGTAAGTACCGGGTGGTTGAAAGCCATCCTGAAAAATAGAAAGATCGATATCATCAGTAAACTCACCGTCAATTTTCAGAGCATGAATATTAAATTTATTCTCTGCATTCACGGTTGAATAATAAAAAAAATTCCCTGACATGATTAATACAGAAAGTAAAAATCTATAATTATTGCCACAGTATGATTGTTTAGTAAGATCAGGCTTGATTTGTTTTGACATATTTGATTTTCTAACAATATGGTGAAGTGGCTTTATCGGCGATAATGTAAATTCCATTGAATATCAACTAAATATCTGCAAACTCTGACTTTGTTACGCCACCATAATCATTGATAACTTTCCAGCTCACTTTTCTGGCATTTTTTAATGGTAGAGGCCAACTCAGTTGTCCAAAAGGTTTAATCATGCCTGCATGTTTAATATCATACTTATCGGCATTAAGGGATGAAAAAGAAATAAAATAAGGGGTTGGATTTTCGGCTATTAACTGTCCATTTTCTTGCTTGAACTTCATGTGTTTATAAGCAACGGTTGCCTTTTCTTTCAGTTGTACAGGCCGATAAAACAGCTTTATGCGTGAATTAACTACAATTTGCAACTGGTTCATGGTTGTATCTGACGTTGATGTATCAGGGATCGATTTAATATTAACCCAAAATACTGATTCTCTATCCATCGGCAATTCATTGCCAACTTTGACAATACGTAAAATATTTTCATTACTATTCGGCAATTTAAATAAAGGCGGTGTTACGATAAACGGCGATTTTGTTTTATCATTTTCATCTTGGATCCAGCTTTGGATCAGATAAACAGCCTCTTTTTCTGGATTGTTAATGGAGATAGAAACTTCTTTTTTATCACTTAAATAAACAACTCTGGTTCCACCAACAATGACACCAGCTACAGCGAGGCTGCCACTAAAGAAATATAAAAAAACAACAAAAAACACACGATAATACGACACTGTCATTTCTCCGCCAATCATGATTATTTATATTCAATTAAATAACCTAAGCGTCCTTGCCAGGTTTTATACTCTTCATCTTTCAATCTATACCTGTCGTCTTTCAAGTTGCAGCTTTGTTGGCTGCGCTCACTCACCCCGGTCACATAGTTATCTATGCTCCAGGGGATTCGTTCCTTGCCGTCGCGCTGTATCTTGAAATCCAATGGGTATACAGTTTTTACTATACTGCAACTTGAAATATATTAGTGTGGTATAAAAAATGTCGAAATGTTAATTATAAACTACGGTAAAATTAGTGACTGCATTAGCAGCGCCGGGACTCACCTTATCTTTTGTGGCAACATACTTAGCAACAAATCTTAATTCTTGATCAGCACTTCCATTAAATGAGCTATATTCAGAATCCCCTGCTACCGGAATACGGGTATTAGTATCTGCTTCATAAATACCAATAGCAACGCCAGCAGCGGAATTATTATCTTTAGACAGCGACAAGAGATCTCTATTATAGCTATCACCAGGTCCGTCAAATTTGATAGAAATACTTTTTTCTTTCATCTCTGTCGGACAATCAATCAATTTGATATGAAATTTTGTTGGTGCAGCCGTATCATTTACATGCTTAAATGCATCTGCACTAACAACTCCCATATTAACAATTTGATCAACAGAGTCGCTATGAACCTTACAAGCATTCTGTATTACTTCTCCCGTAAATTTAACTACCCCATCCCCAGCATTTGCTGTTGCAGCAAATAAAGAAGATATAAATAAAGAAGGAATAAACAGCTTAGATTTCATTAAATTAAACCCCATTAGTCAATATACAAAAACATTCCTTCGGCTGAATTACAGACGATAAGGAAATAAGTTCACTTGTTTGATAGACCGTTTCAGCACTACACCTCGCGCATCTACAGTGGTTGTCTTTTCATCTAAATAAAGCAAGCTTACGTCCCCGCTATGTGGCCTATAGTGGGGTCGGTCGCAAATTTCAGATAAGGCAAAATAATAATAGCGAATAACTCACATAGATCAATATAATGATCCAATTAATTGTCATATTTAGAATTTTATTCTTCAATCTTCCTGTATGTTTACTAAATGACATTATGTATAGGTGAAATCAATAGATATCGTGCTAAAAATTAAGAAATTATAAAAATAATATATAATTAGCAAACTAATGATTATTATCATTCCATAAATATTGACTATGATTTTCTTTAACATGAGTGATAATTTATTATTTGTATATTATCAATGTGATGCAAATCTATTTTATATTCATTTGTCATTTTAATTCAATTAGATAGAGTTAAATGAAGTAATTCTGTAAGAATAATTTAACGGCTCCCTAGATTAAAAATCTATCAATTAGTTTTTTGATGAGAATAAAATATACAAGTTTATATTATCCATTATAAATTAAACTTATAGTGATAATAACCATAGATAAATAATTTATCCTGATTTTATACCTGATGAATTTCAAGATGCAGTACAGCGACAAAGGAGCTAATCCCCGGAAACATAGCAAACTATGTGACTGGGGTAAGTGAGCGTAGCCAACAAAGCAGCAACTTTAAAACGAAGAGAGATGATTCACTCACCAACTCTACTAACCAGTAATGTACGCAATCCCGCAGCCTTATTTTCTATTTCAATCCATTCTTGTTCTGGATCTGAACCCGCAACAATTCCTGCTCCTGCATACAACGACAGCAAATTGTCATGAATATGTGCGCAACGCAACGAAACTGCAAACTCACTTTGCTCCAAACATAAGTAACCCGCGGATCCAGCATACCAATCACGATTGAAAGGTTCATTTTCTGCCAAAAATTGTCGTGCCGCCTCACGAGGCAAACCCGCAACCGCAGCCGTTGGTTGTAAACGACGCAAACAATCACTATCACATACCTGATTCAATACCCCGCTAATATGCCTGCGCAAATGCTGAACTTTTCTCAAACGAATCACATCAGGTAAAGCAATATCCACCGAAGTCACCCCACCTTGCAAACGCTGACAAATATCATCGACAACAATCAGGTTTTCATGCTGATTTTTTTTATCTCCCAACAGCCATTGCGCCAATTCAGTCGCTTTCTGATCATCTTCAGAATTTGCAACTGTGCCAGCCAATGCTTCAGTATAAAATTGCAATTGATTTCGGTAATAAAGCCGCTCTGGTGTCGAAGCAAGAAACGCATGGTTGGGATTAAACACAAGCATGAAGTGATAACAGCGGTGGTTTACTCCACGGCTGACTGCCATGAACTGCGCTGCCCGCAAAGGAGAGTTGAGCGTTAGTTCCGTTTTTCGCGCGATGACAACCTTTTCCATTTTATTTTGAGTAATCGCATCCAACGCCTGTCTAAGCAAAATATTCCATTGCCCATATTCAGGCATATGCTTTGCCTCTAACACGGCTGTCTGTAACGGATAAAAAGGCTGATGAGGGAGAAGCTGACGAAGAAACTGACAGGCATTTTCAATATCCGATTTTCCGTCGATATTGATATATAAACGATTTTCACTCTGATGATGGCGCAATTCTAATCTCGGCAGAAATAGATAACTTTCTTTGTCAGCGGTGTCTTCCTGCTTATCCTGCCCTGAGTTTTTATCATAAAAATAGTGAAAATCTACTTTATCCCACGCATTCAACCCCCACAGGCGTATTTGTGGAAATTGACTATGCCTCTGTAGAAACGTCTCAGCTTCGGCAATATTGCTAAATTGACGGATTTGCCCACAAGCGACAACCTCTTCATGACCATCTCTATGCAGCCAGTAAAATTGTGGGTAATGAGGCTGGACAGATAACCATTCCAGCCAATGGATACCATTGCCAGTTGGCAATAGGAAAGAGAACGATTGGATGCCAAGTTCGCTAACATTTTCGGTACTAAGAAATTCGCATACATCAGCGATGATATTGGCAATTTGATTCACATCTTTCCCCATTAACAATGTGATAAAAAACTGAATTATACGAATGCCAAAAAATTATGAAAGTACTTATCATTTATAAGGTTTTTGTTAGCCCTCAATACTCCCGCAAGCCGCAAATAAAAACTATAGACCTAATCAGTTCCAAGTTGCACTGCGACAGCAAAAAAACGAATACCGACAATCTGGGGCGAGTAAGTACAACCAACAAAGCTGCAACTTGAAAGACGGCGGGATCACTCATTAAACAGCGTCTATAAATACAGAATGTAATTTCATAATGCAGTAATCACATGACGAATGAACCAGATTTAAAAATCAAAGCAAAACAAATAAATTTAATATTATTTATTTGTTTTAAATGGAAACTTCATCAAAAAGTAATATTCACTGGGAGATAATAAAAACCAGATAAGGGCATGGATAAACAGATTAATAAAAACGCTTAATTAAGATTGCTATATAATGGCAATAAAAAACATTCACACTTAGCCTGGGTGTTTTTATTGAAATCAGGTAAATTGTTGTTATTTATTTTTTCGATATTTCATAATTTACAATTAATAGAATATAACAGCATGATTTAAATCAATTATTTTCAGTTAATTATATCAATGTAATTCATTGTAATTATCACTAATAAATATAGTGATATACATTAACCAAATATGTCTCGTTATTTTCCGAAAATTCCCCATTGATATAAATTCACACAGTACGTATTATTCTGCCTCTTCTAAAATTAATAAATTAAAATTTTTCTTAATCTAAATTAAATATCGCTCCGTCTGGCTTTACTGCTTTTAAAACCAATAAGCAGTATAAAAAAGGGGGTACCGTGCCATATCTTTATTTCAGGCCGATAGACTATCATAGATATCGGTATAAACTGTTATCGTTATTTATATCACTAGGTTGTTTAATAACAACAGAAGTCGCACAAGCAGATTATGATGCATTAATTCAACAAGCCAGAAGTGGTAATACTGATCCCATGCTTGAATATATTCGTCAGGAAGAAAAACAGTACTATCTTTCTTCTTCACAAATTGCCGATTGGTTGCAAGTGGCGGGCTGGGCTGGACATAACGATGAAATCATTTCCCTTTGGCAACGTTATCGTACAATGGCTATCCCAGCCAGAGGGATCACTGCGGTTGCACGAGCTTATCGCAATAAGCGCCAATGGCCACAAGCAATTCAACTGTGGCGGACAGCCCTATCTTTCGAAAAACAAAACAGCGACATAAAAGCCGGCCTTATCATGACGCTGGCTGATGCCAAACAAGACAAAGAAGCCCGCTGCCTGGCAAAAAATTTACTGACACATCATCCCAACGCCACCAATTACCGTTTGATGGCTTATGTTGATCAAGCTGCCGGGCGCACATGGGATGCCATGCAAATACTTTCTGCTGCCTATGAACGGTTTCCCAACAATACAGAAGTAATTCAAGCTTATCTGTTCAGCCTGAAAAGTAATCGGGTCAGTGAGCCGGCATGGAACTTGGGGCAACAATACGCTGCACAATTAACCGACAACCTACTGCTGACAAAAGAACAATTACGCAGGTTAGAGACCGATGCCGCAGCAGAATTGGTCCGATTATCAATAATCCCCAATCGCAGCGAAAAAGAGCGGTTTGATATCGCAGACAGAGCACTTGCACGTTACGAAAATATGCTCACCCAATGGCGATCTTTGCCTGATGCCCGACAAGATTATCAGCGAGGGAGTGTAGATCGCCTTGGTGCCCTTCTTGCCCGCCATCGAATGCAGGACGTAATCAATGAATATCAATCCTTGCAAACAGAAGGAGTAAATATACCGGAATATGCCCAGAAATGGGTAGCTTCAGCCTATCTGAACCTACGGCAACCCAATAAGGCAAGGGATATTTTGCGCTCTTTGAACTATCCCTATGGGCATAACCCATCGCCCGCTAAAACACCTTTACCTCATATTACGCCAGAAGATGATAGCGCCCTTTTCTATGCTGATGTGGAAAGCGAGCACTTGAATGAAGCCAGACAACTTGCCGCCGATATCAAGCAACGAAATACTTATGTAGTTAATGTGTTTGGTTCCCCTATTCCCGTCCCTAATGATGACTGGCTACAAGGGCAACAATTTTTAGCTGAGTCTGCACAATTGCATGAAGATCTTCCTGATGCCGAAAAGCGGTTTACTCACTTAGCCCGTACAGCTCCCGGCAATCAAAAATTACGCATTGATCTGGCCTCAATCTGGTTAAATCGCGGCTGGCCACATCGTGCGGAAAATGAGCTAAAACAAATTGAAGGACTCGATCCGCGCAATTTGTCACTGGAAATTCAACAAGGTTATACCGCCTTTGCTCTGCAAGAATGGCATCAAATGGATTTACTGGCCGATGATGTTATTACCCGCGTACCGGAAAATATGCCTGCTAAACGATTTAACCGCCTGCGCAATGTTCATCATATGTCAGAACTGCGCATCAGAGTCAGTCAGGGTATTGATTCCGATAGCCCGAACAGCGGTAAACACAGCTCAGATATTGAGACTGTGCTTTATAGTCCGCCTATTGATGATAATTGGCGTCTCTTTGCTGGGGGTGCTTATAACCGTGGTCAATTCTCAGAAGGCAGGGGAATAAACCGCGATATGCGTAGTGGCATGGAGTGGCGTTCACGGGATTTTTGGTTAGAAGGAGAAGTATCCGCCCGTAACTATGGTAATGGTAATAAAATAGGCTTACGCATTGCAGGATGGCATGACTTTAATGACCAATGGCGTTTGGGCGGCTCAGCTGAGCGCCTTGCCCGTAATACTCCCCTGCGCGCATTGAGTAATAATATCCACGCTGATGGTGGTCAAATTTACACTCGCTGGAGACACAGTGAACGCAGCCAGTGGACAGCTCGTTTTGCCTCTTCATTCTTCTCAGATGGCAATCATCGGTTTGAATATGGCATCAATGGCCAGCAACGCTTATATACCGCGCCTTACTTTAAGCTTGATACGGCGTTGGAACTGAGCACCTCTCAGAATAGCCGTCATCAAAATACACCTTATTTCAATCCTAAAAGTGATTTTACGCTTCTGTCCGCACTGGCAGCCGATCACATCATGTATCGGCATTATCAAACCGTCTGGAGCCAGCAATTTGTGGCGGGAGTTGGGCAATACCGGCAGCAAGGCTATGGTAGTGGCTTGATCACATTGGTGGAATATGGTCAGCGCATTAAGTGGAATGACGTCATTGACGCAGGAGTGAGATTTACTCTGAATAAACGTCCTTATGACGGTAAACGAGAAAGTAATCTGCAAGCTGCTTTTGATTTAATCTATCGGTTCTAAAGGATCCTTTATGATAAACAATATCTTTCGCCATTGGTTAATGATATCAGCACTGCTGATTAGCCTGCTTATTCCCCAACTGCACATCATGGCATACGCAGAAAAACCGGAGTTCGTTCCACCAGCGCAACGCCCCCTTGCCATGAATGAACGTCCCTGGCCACAAAATGGTTATGTGGTTCTGGCGTATCATGATGTAGAAGATGACGGCGCTGATCAGCGTTTTATGTCAGTCCGTACTAGCGCTTTGAACGATCAATTTGCCTGGTTGCGTGAAAATGGCTATCAACCGGTTAGCGTTGATCAAATCCTTATTGCTCATCAAGGCGGAACTCCCTTGCCTCCCAAGGCAGTATTGCTGACATTCGATGATGGTTACAGCAGTTTTTACCATCGGGTCTTTCCTTTACTGAAAGCCTATAGTTGGCCGGCTATTTTGGCTCCTGTCGGAGTTTGGGTT
The DNA here is from genome assembly GCF_059072735.1 of Xenorhabdus sp. XBWT. NCBI lineage: Bacteria > Pseudomonadati > Pseudomonadota > Gammaproteobacteria > Enterobacterales > Morganellaceae > Xenorhabdus > Xenorhabdus sp. XBWT. The sequence continues at coordinate 2,881,416 of NZ_CM180990.1, read as the reverse complement.
GATGCTCCAGCCGGAAAACCCGTCAATTTTGGTGGTTTGATGGTGCCACGGGAGCGTTTCACCACATGGGAACAGGTTACTGAGATGTCCCGCTCTGGTTTAGTGGAAATAGGTTCCCATACTTATCAGCATCATTATGGTGCCATCGGTAATCCACAAGGAAATACAGAGCCTGCCGCCGCCATTCGCATTTACGATCCGAAAACAGGTCAGTATGAAAATGATAAGGCGTTTCGCCAACGAATGGAAAAAGATATTGCCACTATCACTCAACGGATCATCTCCGCCACGGGTAGGCAGCCCCGGGTCTGGGTCTGGCCTTATGGCATGGATAGCGGTATTACTCTGGATATAGCCAAACGTTATGGCTACAAGATGGCACTGACACTGGACAATGGATTAGCAAATGTTAACAATCTTGATAATGTTCCACGCATATTGCTTACCAATAATCCCTCACTGAAAGAATTCGCTGGACAGGTAATTCAAGTTCAGAATAAACACATCTTACGGATTGCCCATATTGATATGGACTATGTTTACGATCCTGATCCCGTTCAGCAAGCCAGTAACCTCGACGAACTCGTACAGCGCATTGCCGATCTCCGCGTCAATACTGTTTTTCTGCAAACCTTCTCTGACCCCAAAGGTGATGGCAATGTACGGGAACTCTACTTCCCTAATCGCTGGTTACCGATGCGGGCTGATTTATTTAACCGGGTCTCTTGGCAACTGCAAAGTCGGTTGAATATTGATGTTTACGCTTGGATGCCAGTTTTGGCATTTGAACTGAATCCAGCATTTCCACGGGTAATGAGTTATGACGAAAATAGCAATAAGCTGTTTGTGAATCCAACACAATATCGACGCTTATCTCCCTATAACCCGGAAAATCGCCAACGTATCAAAGAGATTTATCAGGATCTGGCGGCTCACTCTATTTTTAAGGGCATCCTGTACCACGATGATGCCGTTATGTCGGACTTTGAAGATGCAGGCCCCGATGCCATTAAAGTCTATCAGGCCGCAGGCCTGCCTGCCTCTATTGCCGATATCCGTCAAAATCCCGAGCTATTTTCCCGTTGGACTCGTTTCAAAAGCAAATATTTAATTGATTTTATTAATGAATTAACTCAAGAGGTTAAATCTATACGGGGCTATCAAATCAAAACCGCACGCAATATTTTTGCCATGCCGATTTTAGAACCAGGCAGCGAAGAATGGTTTGCCCAAAATCTGGATGATTTTCTTGCCAATTACGATTGGGTTGCCCCGATGGCAATGCCATTGATGGAAAATGTGCCGTTATCAAAAAGCAATCAGTGGCTATCCCGTTTAGTCAAAATCATTGCGCAACGACCACAGGCATTGGAAAAAACTGTTTTTGAACTCCAGGCCGTAGATTGGCACAAGCCAGAGGATAAAAGGGCAATTCCCGGACGCCAATTAGCAGAATGGATGCGTCAATTGCAGCTAAACGGCGCTCAGAGTTTTGGTTATTACCCTGATGATTTTCTCAATAATCAACCAGAAATGAATGAGATCCGTCCCGTTCTTTCTCCAGAATGGTATCCACTTAATGATTGATCGTATTCTTGCTTTTATCGTGCTCTGCCTTGTATTGGGTATTCCCCTTGGCATCGCCATCGCTTTTACCGGCAAGGTCATGATGAATTTTGTCTTTTTCTGGCCGCTGTTCATGTCTGCTATTTGGATTTCAGGCGGGATCTATTTTTGGTTCTATCGGGAAAGGCACTGGAAGCTCATTGATTCAGAAGTTCCCCGCCTTCAAGGTGACCCTCTGATTTCAATTTTAATTCCTTGCTATAACGAAGGATTAAATGTTCGCGAGACATTGCAGGCAGCATTAAACCAGCGTTATACCAATATTGAAGTCATCGCCATCAATGATGGCTCAACCGATAGTACCGCTGATGAACTCAATGCCATGGCTCAGCAGCACAAGGCATTGAGAGTCATTCACTTGAAGCAGAATCAGGGAAAAGCCACCGCACTTCAGGCTGGTGCTGCCGCTGCCAACAGTGATTATCTGGTCTGCATTGATGGCGATGCCTTGCTGGATCGGGATGCCGCAGTCTGGTTGGTCAAGCCCATGATCGACCATCCCCGTGTAGGCGCAGTCACAGGTAATCCCCGCGTCCGAACACGATCGACTTTAATTGGACGCGTTCAGGTCGGAGAATTTTCCTCCATCATCGGCCTTATAAAACGTACCCAGCGGGTCTATGGCCAAGTATTTACCGTTTCTGGTGTCGTTGCCGCCTTTAACCGCAGAGCGCTTGCTCACGTCGGTTACTGGAGCAACGATATGATCACAGAAGATATTGATATTAGCTGGAAGCTTCAATTACATCATTGGTCTATTTTCTTCGAACCCCGCGCTATATGCTGGATCTTAATGCCTGAAACCCTGCGGGGCTTATGGAAGCAGCGGTTACGTTGGGCACAGGGCGGAGCTGAAGTGTTTCTGAAAAATCTGCGTCAACTGTGGTCATGGGAATATCGCCGTATGTGGGTATTATTCGCAGAATTCTGCTGCTCCGTTATCTGGTCATTTACCTTTGCCCTTTCCATCATTTTATTTCTCCTCGGAATGGTTATCACATTACCGGAAAACATCCGCATCTATACATTATTTCCACCCGGATATACGGGATTAGTACTGGCAGCTACCTGCCTGATCCAATTTACCGTCAGTTTAATCATTGAACGACGTTATGAAAAATACGTTGCCTCATCACTGTTTTGGGTGATTTGGTATCCGATGATTTATTGGATACTAAATCTGTTTACGACATTGGTATCTTTCCCAAAAGTCATGCTCAAAGTACACAGAAAACGAGCTCGCTGGGAAAGTCCTGATCGGGGAATAGAGAGAATCGAATAATGAAAGATCCGTTGATTTTTACCGAACAAAGATTATCACCTCTCCTGATTGATATTCTATTAACTATTCTGGCTTGGGTTGGTTTTGTTTATTTATTCGCAATGGGATTATTTTATTCCTCCCATAACGGATCCAAACTTTTTACGTCGGAATTCACTTCAGAACTGGGTTTGATAGCGCTTTATATCATCATAGCGATATTTAATGCACTTTTGCTGATTGGGTGGGCAAAATACAATCAGTATCGTTTCAAGGTAGAACGCCGTCGCCACCGCGCTTCGTTGACTCATGCAGAAGTAGCCAGCAGTTTAATTTTGGAACAAAAATTGTTAGGTGTCTTAAGACAAAGCAAAGTTTCCAGTATCACTTATGACAATCATGGACATATAATAGGAATCAATAAAAACTCATCGACATATAGATAGCAATTAATATATTTCAGTGTAAATTATATTCAGGATTATAAATAATTCCATCAAGTTATTAATGTGTTTTATAACCTATCTCAGTCGGTATCAGTAATACCACAATGAGATAGGTTTTAGCTGACAACATACTTTATCAATAATTTCAATACTATTATTTACATGATATGAAAGGCAAAACTTGGAATTCGTTATGCAAGTGATTGAACGGACTCATCATCTTTGTAGGCGTATTGTTTTTAATCAGTTTATTTCCAGATTATTTTTACGGTTATTGACAACTTTATTCTTAATCATCGTGATGGGTAATTCAGTAGTAATGGCTATGCCTGATACTAATGAAAAGCTAAAACTCAATGAAAATGTTGCTCGGGTAGTTTCTGGGATCATCAGTTATACACACTGGCCTACTACACGTGCTGCTCTGCGCTTGTGTCTGGTTCCCCCATCCAATTACATTAGCCCCTTAACCCACATTAATATGATTTCTGATCAAACAGAATTGCATATAGAAACCCTGAATTTCAACGTAAAACAATTGATAGAAAAATGTGATGTGATTTACTACGGTCAAATCAACCCCTTGCTCCAGCACCAAGTCATTAGCCAGAAAAATAATAAACCACTGCTCACCATTGCTGAAAACAACCCACACTGCGAAATAGGCAGTGCATTTTGCCTCAACATGAATAACACGCAAGTAACATTTAGCCTAAACCTCGATATTCTGGCGCGCAGTGGCGTACGCGTGCATCCGAATGTCCTACAATTAGCGCGTAAGGTGGAATAATCTGTATGAAAAAACGTTATTCACTGATGTCATCGCGCCCTACTTTGCGTCAGGTTTTTCACCGGATCCATTTAGTTATCACATTTATCTCGTTATCCGTCGTGGGGTTATTTCTATCTTTATTGTCATTACTCGCTATGCAAGATTATGCCAAAAATAACCTAAAACTGATCGCCACAACCATCGCCCATACAGCACAAGCTGCCGTAGTTTTTCAGGATAAAACCGCCGCGACCGAAATACTGGAAATGATCGCGGTTCATGATGGTTTTACAAAAGCCAAGATCTTTGATGCCAGACAACAAGTGTTAGCAAGCTGGCAATCCAATCAAGAAGCCCGCATGGGCAACTTCAAAAAGTTGGTCGAAGGCTGGCTTTTTCCTGAACCATTTACCCTTCCCATTTACTATCATCACCAAAAAGTCGGCTCAGTCTGGCTAATTGGCAACAGCGATCACATCATCCAGTTTATTTATCAGGCTTTGCTGGTGTTATTTGCTTGCCTGCTATTCAGCGCCGTGATCTCACTTTATCTCTCCCTGCGTATGCATGATGGCATTGTCCGGGCATTGCAAAATATTACCGTTGTTGCCCATGACGTCCGACAACGACGCGCATTTTCACGGCGTGTACCCTCAGCCCATATTGCTGAATTACATGAATTAAGTCAGGTTTTTAATCATCTTCTCGAAGAACTGGAAGAATGGCAGCATCACTTACAGACAGAAAAGGCCGTTTTAACCTGGCAGGCACAACATGACTCACTGACCGGTTTACCGAATCGGGCAACATTTGAACGTGTTCTTTCAACGGTAATGAATGATAAGTTCATGCGTGAAAGTGCAGCCATATTATTTATTGATGGCAACCGGCTGAAATACGTCAACGATATCTATGGACATGCTGCCGGCGATCTCGTTCTTGTCACTATCGCCGACACTTTAAAAAGAAGGGTCAGGAAAACAGACACCGTTGCCCGGCTTGGCGGGGATGAATTTGCCATCTTATTACCTTCGGCCAATCCGGAAGATGCCGAATGCGTCGCAAAAAATATCATTCACGCTATGGACACTCCCATTTCCCTTCCCAACGGCCAGCACCTGCGCATCACACTGAGTATTGGCATCGCCTTATCCAACAGAGAGTTAACAGCAGAGCAACTACTGTCTGAAGCCGATGCAGCCATGTACCACATCAAACAACGAGGTGGCGGTTGGCATGCCGCTAATACAACAAAACTAAACTACCTACCATAGGAACTCATTATGAATAAAAAACGTTCTTTTATATTTATCTGCGCATTTATTGGAACCCTTTTTCTCAATGCCTGCCAGAACAAAGGAATCCTGACAGCAGCACAAATCGCAGCACTGAAACAACAAGGGTTTCAACAAACAGATGAAGGTTGGCTATTTGGCATGTCAGAAAAAGTACTGTTTGGTAATAACCAATTTCGCTTGCGCCCAGAAGGTGAAGATAAACTCAAAGAACTGTCAAACGTTTTGACCAGAGTCGGCATTCATCACGCACACCTTGATGGCCATACTGACAACTATGGAGAAGTGAGTTACAACGATCAATTATCCCTTAAACGCGCCAACACAGTTGCATATGCCCTGACACAAGACGGGATGCAACGCACTAATCTCACAACCCGAGGATTAGGGTCAAATCAGCCTATTGCTGATAATAAGAATTCTAAAGGCAGGGCAGAAAATCGACGGGTTGCTATTATCATAACGGTACCATAATAATTTGTCTCTATTGCCACGGATGGCAAAAATGTTCTATTTATCTGGAGTATCTCAGTAAATTAAGAATTTTTTGCTCAGATTTTGTCATATAACACTATATCTATTTCCTGTCTCCAATTTCTTCCTGTAATATAGCCGACATTGTTTTTTTACTGTTGAGTAATACACTTTATTAAAAAGGAAAAATGATGGGGCTGAATCTGAAATCATCCCGATCTCTGTATCGGATATTTGTGATGTTATTCATTACCATCACTGCCAGCACAGCTTTTATATTCTGGAGAATATTTTCCAATTATCAGAATAATATCCATCCCAATATGGAATTGGAAAGTGTATTTATTTTACTATCTCTACTAACCTTCTTGTTTACAGTATTTTTCTACAAACATACCAGAACCATTACAATTCCAGAATACCGGTTGAAAAAAGCAGTTAAAAATAAACAATTCATCCCTTACATTCAGCCAATTATTTGTAGCAAAAATAACAAGATAATTGGATGTGAAATCCTTGTGCGCTGGCAGCACCCGGTTCATGGGTTATTAACACCAAATAAATTTATCGCACAAATTGAAAAATCGGATCTAATTATCCCGTTAACTCAGGATCTTATCAGGCAAGTACAAGAATACTTCGCGCCAATTACTCATCAACTGCCTCAAAACTTCCATTTCAATTTCAACATCAGTGCAAGACATTATAAAGATGACAATTTGGTAGTTGATTGCCAAAACTTTATTAAAGCATTTCCGAAAGATTCCATCAGGCTGATTTTGGAAATTACTGAGCGGGAATTACTGGAACCAGACGAGCATACAATTAGTTTATTCAATAAGCTGGATGAATTAGGCGTATTAATTGCGTTGGACGATTTTGGCACAGGCTATTCCAATCACAATTATTTACAAAAATTTAACGTTAACTTAGTGAAAATTGGACATAACTTTGTTAGCAAAATGAATACAGATAGAATTTCAAAGCATATTGTTGAAAATATTATTGATCTTGCTTTACGGCTTCATTTAGAAATTGTGGCAGAAGGAATTGAAAACCAAAAACAGCTCAACCAATTAAAGAACTATTCTGTTAACTATTTGCAAGGCTATTACTTTAATCATCCCATATCATTAGACGAATTTGTTAAAAAGTGGTTGTAATAGATATTTTCCCAGCCAAAGTCTGACCCTTGGTGAGAGGCAGGAGCCTCTCATCAATCCCCAAGAACATAAGATAGCTATGCGACTGGGATAAACGAGCGTTGCTAACAAAGCAGCAACTTGACATACAAAGGATATGAATCAGTTGGAAGTTAAATATTGCAAAATGTTTTGTTTGATATTTTAGACTTACCATGCTCATTCAATACTATCGGTAATTTATGCAAAAACACATAACCATGGTGTTGAAATTCAATCAGAACTTTTTTTGAAGGAGATATGAAAAATGTATCACCATCAAAAAAACAACTAGAATTAGACTTGAAATAATCTTCAACAAAATCATCAATGTTATTTATATCCATCATATAAACTTTATCTTTTGTATAAGAATCTTCATTAATGATAAAAATATCGCGGGAAAGGTATCTTTTAAAATTAATGAGATTTAATATTGCAGAATCACCCATCCGACCACAAGCTTCTATCTTACTTAAAAATTCAAACCTATTTTCTTGTGCAAAACCAACGTAATGAAGTAATACCAACTCTCCGCCAATAATAGGATGCAATATCAAATCAGCTTTATCCATAGTGTACTCTTTATAGCTTTCCATACTATGTACCTTTGATTTTTTAATAAACTGATTTAACAATACATAAAATAACTTAATCTTTCCACTTTGTTTAAAGGCATTTTTGGCCTCATTTAAGCTTATTGAATTAGCACCTCCAGAATAATCAGGATATTGGGGGTGAATGGGATAATCTTCCCATTTACAAATAGGACAAATATTGTATTCTGCTAAAAGTTCAAAAGGTGTATTATTGCAGTATGGGCAAATGCATTAAGAACCCATCATATTACATTAATATATTCACTATAAAATAAATCAGCTTAAATTTCTCTAAATTGGAGAAATTAATAAAATCACCTTTAACTTAAACTTATTTTTGATAAGTATCAGGGATAGAGTGAATAAGCCCCGCACTACAAGGGCAGGTTGTTCTGCTATCCAAAGTCCCTGCTAATTTTGTGCCGTTATCAACGAAAGAACCAACCCCACCAACAATGGCATATTTACCCGAATATCTGCCACAAGTCACAGTAGAACCTTCAATTGCTGCTTGCTTACCATAAAATTTAATGTTGTTGGTTCCTGTTAGAATCGCACCACCGCACGTTGTTTTATCCCCGACTGTCAGAAAATTTCCTTTTGCCATTTTATTTCCTCTCGTTTTAGATTCAATTTATAGTGAAACAATTACTCTTGTCTGAATTCAACATCTCAATGTTTTAGCCAATTATTTCTTTTTGCAGTGTATTTATTGTACATCTTGTTTAGTGAAAATATCAACCCAAGTAATCTCTTTTAATAGCAAGAATACAGAATAATATGTTGATTATATCGGCTCGTAGCCTTTTATATTGATTTGAAAAATCCATTTAAATCTTAAAAACAAAATCTTTGCTAATAAATATTAATATAAGAAGAATACTCGTGTTTATTGTTTTTTGAAAAATCAATAAGCAAATCTAGAGTTATTATTATCTCATCATCATCTTGCTCTTTTTTTAAAGATTCTTTTACCAATTTATTAAGAGACACATAGATATTTTCAACTTTTTTAATTTATGAATTATTGCCAAATTATTCATAGTTGACAAATAGGACAGGTTTCATATCTTTTATAATCATATCAATCAATAATATATGATTTTTCATTTTTTATAGGCTTCATATAGTTAATTAAAGCTTGTATTTAATTTATAAAATTATATTATATAAAAAAATAAAGTGTTAAGGTGAGAATGTGATGATGAAGATGGATCGTTCTTTGCAACAAGCAATGCGTGAGGCTGCCGAAGGAGTGGCAGATGTGTTACGCGCCCTTTCCAATGATGACCGCTTGCTATTGATGTGCCAGCTTAGTCAGGGAGAAGCCTCTGTTGGACAACTTGAAAAAGCTGTGGGTATCCATCAGCCTACTCTGTCACAGCAACTTGGTGTAATGCGGCGGTTGAATCTGGTGAAGACACGTCGGGAAGGAAAACAGATCTTCTATCGTATTGAAGATGAACGCATTCTGACATTACTTCATACTCTTTATACCTTGTATTGCCCGAAACCGGAAATAACAGGAGACTAGGATGAGCATTAATTTTGCCCAGTTTACACCGGCGCTGAGCTTTGGTGGGGGAATATTGATTGGTCTGGCTGCAATTGTGCTGATATTGTTTTGTGGTCGAATTGCCGGTATCAGCGGTATTCTCGGCGGATTGCTGCAACGTGAAACGAAAGATCGCTCATGGCGGGTGGCATTTCTCGCAGGCATAATTATTGCACCTGTACTCTATGGCCTGCTGTATCCATTACCGGAAATCACAGTTACAGCATCTTGGTCTACCATTATTATCGCGGGTCTTTTGGTGGGAATGGGAACACGTATTGGCTCCGGCTGTACCAGCGGACATGGCGTATGTGGGCTTTCTCGCCTCTCTTTGCGTTCATTGGTCGCCACACTGATCTTTATGGCCGTGGGATTTTTTACGGCAACTGTGCTGGGTGCTTGGTCTTTAGGAGGATGAAAAAATGATAGTGATACTTTCTCTTCTGTCTGGTGTCATTTTTGGTTTGGGGTTGATTATCGGTGGGATGGCAAACCCGGAAAAAGTTTTGGGCTTTCTGGATCTAGCACATCCGTGGGATCCGTCTCTGGCACTTGTGATGATGGGAGCTATTATTGTCGGCCTGTTCGGTTTCTCACTGGCTAAACGTCGTCAGTATGCACTTTGTGGTACACCAATGATATTACCTGACCAACGTCAAATAGACTGGCGTTTGGTAGGGGGAGCCGCGCTTTTTGGGCTGGGATGGGGCATTGCCGGGATTTGTCCGGGACCCGGCTTAGTACTACTGGGAGCAGGCTATGCAAAAGGGTTCGCCTTTGTACTGGCGATGATCGTCGGAATGTGGTTGGTGGGTCGTAAAAATAACTGACATTGCATCAACATAATCCTGCTCAATAATGCCATCAGCCGACAAACAAAAGAATCCCCGGATTAACAATCTGGGGATTGGCTTTTTACTAACGAACCAAATGCAAAAAGTGAATGTGCTTTTCGTATTGATCCAAAATATCATGGATAATCTGCTCTTGCGTCCACCCCATCAGATCATAATCCTGCCCACCTTCTTTAAGGTAAACTTCAGCGCGATAATATTTTTGTTCCTCACTTTTTTCATCATCTTCCAAACCTGCAATAGCAAATGTAGGTTGAATATAACTTCTCAGACGAACTTCATAGACAAAGTTAAGATTTTCGCCAAAATCCACCTCCAGGTGAATTCGGCCATCCATTTCATTATTAATAACAGCAACTTTGTTCTGTTTCCCCAATTCCCCGGCCACCAGCTCCATTGAACTTTGGATAACCTCGATCATGAAACGCTTCACTTGTGAACTCTTAGGGTAATAAACGATATTTCTTAATCTTCGCTGCCACGGAATAGGATTTCGACTGGCCGGAGGTGCAATCGTAGTCATTTGTTGGCTGTCTTTTTTGTATGCATCAATCCGTAATGCCTTAAGCAAGCCATAGATTGATATCAGCAGAATGACAGAGAAAGGAAGCGCACTGGCAATTGTTACCGTTTGCAAAGCGGATAAACCACCTGCAATCAATAATGAAATAGCCACGACGCCCATCAAACCTGCCCAAAAGATCCGTTGCCAGACAGGTGTATGGTTAGCACCACCAGAAGCCAGTGTATCAACCACCATTGCGCCAGAATCTGCTGAAGTCACGAAAAACATCACAACCATGACTATAGCGATAAACGAAAGTACGGAAGGAAACGGGAAATGCTCCAGAAAGTTAAACAGTGCCAGAGAAACATCTGACTGTACTACATCGGCTAATTCTGTTGCTCCTTTATTGGCAATCAAATCAATGGAGCTGTTACCAAATGCCGTCATCCACATCAGGGTAAAACCGCTGGGTACAAACAAGACGCCTGTTACAAATTCTCTGATTGTGCGTCCCCGCGAGACTCTCGCGATAAACATGCCAACAAATGGAGACCACGATAACCACCATCCCCAATACAGTAATGTCCATCCCCCCAGCCAGTTACTGGATTTAGGTTCATAGGCATACAGGTTAAATGTTTTACTGACAATTTCTGAAAGGTAGCCTCCTGTGTTTTCCACAAAGGATTTCAGTAGCAGTACGGTAGGTCCCAGAGCCACCACCAAAAGCAACAATAAAACCGCCAGACCCAGATTCAATTCAGATAAAATACGAATGCCTTTATCCAAACCGGAAACAACAGACAGGGTTGCCAAAGCGGTAATAGCAATAATCAGTATAACCTGTACTGTTTCATTGATAGGCAAACCAAAAAGATGGTTAAGACCGGCATTAACCTGAAGGACGCCATAGCCCAAAGAGGTCGCGACACCAAATACTGTACCAATAACAGCAAAAACATCGACGGCATGACCCATTGGCCCATAAATTTTATCGCCAATAATCGGATACAGCGCAGAGCGCAATGTCAGAGGCAAACCGTGTCGGTAACTAAAAAATGCCAGAATTAACGCTACAATGGCATAAATTGCCCAAGCATGAAGCCCCCAATGGAAGAAAGTCAGTTTCATCGCTTGTTTTGCAGCTTCGATACTTTCAGGTGTCCCTACTGGGGGAGAGAGGTAATGCATGACCGGTTCAGCCACACCAAAAAACATAAGCCCGATCCCCATCCCCGCAGAAAAGAGCATAGCAAACCAGGAAAAATAACTGAAATCTGGTTCAGCATGGTCGGGACCCAGTTTTATATTGCCGTATCTGGACAATCCCAGATAGGTAACCGAAAGCAAAATCAAGGCAACTGCAAGAATATAAAACCAACTGGCATTAACAAAAATGTCCTGCTGTAAAGCCTTAAACCATCGATCGGCAAGTTCGGGTTTCAAACCAGCGAATGTCACCAGAGCAATGACTAAAAACGCCGAGAAGAAAAAAACTGGTGGGTTAATGGAAGTTTTAGTCTTTACCTGACCAGTATTATCTTGACTCATAATTATCCTTCAAAATTAATGTTCGACACTATCTCCTATTTACTCCAATAAGCAATTTTGCAGAGATGCCAATAAATAAATACAACCATTAACAAATGGTTACATACCTAGCGGCTCTATTGTGATTATTATTCACTCAGCCTACGCTAAAAGTCACCTTAACATAAAAACGGAAGTAACTGTACTTACAGAGGGGTATGTCGAACAGTGGTGGAGGAAATAATGCCCAATAATTTTATAATGCATTTCAATGGATTTTGAAAAAGAAAGTGTTTTGTAAGTCAACCTTGCCAAATTCCAGCCCAGAATAAAAAAACCAGCCAACAATGACTGGGTTTTTTATTAGGTTATTCAGGTTATTGTCTTATAAAGCGCTTTTCGCCTGTTGAACAATATCAATCAACGGTTGTGGCCAAACACCGAGGATTAACACCAACAACCCTGTAAGCAATACAACAATCCCGCCAGCAGTGAATGCCCAATTGTGTGGTGTATCACGGTTCAGTGCCTTCGGTGCTGGCAAGTATAAACTCACCATCACACGCAGATAGTAGTAAAGGCCAATGGCACTACCCAGAACTACCGCGCCAGTCAACCACCACAATCTCGCTTCAACACCGGTTGCGATAACGTAGAATTTACCAATGAAGCCGAAGGTTAACGGAATCCCCGCCAATGACAGCATCATAATGGTCATAACGGCTGACAGGATCGGTTTATGCCAGAACAAGCCGCGATATGAGAACAGTGAATCCGCATCCGGCCCTCTGTACGGGCTGGACATCAAACTGACTACGCCAAATGCCCCGATACTGGCAAGCAGATAACCCACCAGATAGATACCCGCCGTCTCTTCTGCCAGTGTGTGATCTTTGATGGCAACCAACACCACCAGCAAATATCCCAGATGAGAAATGGATGAGTAACCCAATAGACGTTTGATATTGCTTTGTGTCAACGCCAGTAAGTTACCAAACAGGATAGATGCAATGGCAATGACAGTCAGCACAATGCGCAGGGTTTCGCTTTCGGTGACAGGCGCTTCAAGGAACAAGCGCATAACCACAGCAAAGATAGCCACTTTACTTGCTGTCGCCAGAAAGGTCGATACTGGTGCTGGTGCACCTTGATAAACATCCGGTGTCCACAGTTGGAAAGGCACGAGGGAGAGTTTGAAGCCCAGTCCCACAATCATCATACCCAATCCTGCTAAGACCAGAGGTTCATGCAGTTTACTGTCACTTAAGCTTTTACCCAGTGATGCGAAGGACAAGTCACCGGATTCAGCATACAGCAGCGCAATACCAAACAGCAGGAATGAAGATGCCGTTGCGGACAGCAACATATATTTGATACTGGCTTCCAGTGAACGTTTCTGGCGATATGCATAACCAATCAATCCAAATAGTGGCAGAGTGATCAGTTCAATCCCGATAAACAGCGATGCCATATGGTTGGCAGAAGAGAGCAGAATTCCCCCAACAGCCGCAATCAGCACCAAAAGATAAAATTCTTCTTTGTTATCGGGATAATTCTCCAACCATGAATAGGCAAATGTCGTCGTTGCAAGGCTCGCAATCAGCACAAGGGCTGTATAGAACATTGCAAAACGATCCACATGAATCAGTGGCGTGACATCCATCGGCTCTTGTTGTCCCACAAAATAGAGAGAAAACAGAGCCAGATTAAGGCCAATCACCGTCAGAGTGACATTGGTGAAATGATCGCGTCGCCACGCAATGGACAGCATCACAACCACCACCGTCAATCCGACGATCAATAGCGGCAATAGTGCGATCAATTGTTCAGAAGTTATTGTCATGGCGAATTACGGCCTTGTAGTTAAAAGTGAAGCTGAATACCAATTCTGGATGTTGCTCATCGCTGCGGCTGAAGTATCAAGGATTGGTTGTGGATAAACTCCCAAGATCACCAGCAAGACGACCAGTAACAGCAGAATGGAGATTTCGCGGGCATCCATTTGCGGTAGCGGTTTATCTGTTTTTGGCGTGCCGTAATAAGCCTTCTGCATCAAATACAGTGCATAAACAGACGCAAAAACTAAACCGAATACGGATACCGTAGTAATCAGGGTGAATTTACTGAAGCTACCGAACAGGATCATGAATTCACCGACAAAGTTACCGGTTCCCGGCATACCTAATGTGGCTACCGCGAAAAACAGGGATATCGCTGGCAGCAATTGAATTCTTGACCACAAACCGCCCATTTGACGCATATCACGGGTATGCAGGCGTTCATATAATTGACCACACAGAATGAACAGGCCAGCGGCTGACAAGCCATGGGCGATCATTTGGATAACCGCGCCCTGATAAGCCAATTGACTACCCGTATAGATGGCGATAAGAACAAAGCCCATGTGGGAAACACTGGTATAGGCAATCAGACGTTTAATGTCAGTCTGGCTAAAGGCCATCCATGCACCGTAGAAAATTCCGATAACCCCGAACCACATCGCAATCGGGGCAAAGTCCGCAGAAGCTTGTGGGAACAGTGGCAAGCTGAAACGCAGCAAACCATACGCCGCTGTTTTCAATAAGATCCCTGCAAGGTCAACTGAACCCGCCGTGGGTGCCTGACTATGCGCATCCGGCAACCAACCGTGCAGAGGGACTACCGGCATTTTCACGGCAAACGCAATAAAGAAACCCAACATCAGCAAGTATTGGATGGTATATGACATTGGCGTATTCAACAGTTTTTCATAGTTGAATGACCATTCACCCGTTGCATCATGGTAAATGAAGGCCAGCGCCAAAATCGAAATCAACATCACAAGACCACTGGCTTGGGTATAAATGAAGAATTTCGTTGCCGCTGTGATACGGGTTTTACCTTCCGATCCCCTGTGACCCCAAAGTGCGATCAGGAAATACATCGGAACCAGCATCACTTCCCAGAAGAAGAAGAACAAGAACAGGTCGATGGCAAGGAAAACCCCCATTACACCACCGAGTATCCATAGCAGGTTCAGATGGAAGAAGCCTTGATATGGCTGGTTTTCATTCCACGAACAGAGGATTGCCATCAGACCCAGCAATGCGGTCAGCACGACCATCAGCAAGGAAAGCCCATCCAGTGCCAGATGGATACTAATGCCAAAGCGGGGTATCCACGGCAGCAGGAATTCTGATTGCCACTGTGGAATACCCTGCGGATTGGTGAGTGTATAACCGCCCTGCAACCACAAGTGCAGGGAGAGTAACAGCGTCAGTCCCATCGCCAGAAGCGCTATCCAACGCGGCATACGGGTGCCGAAGCGCTCTGCCTGCCAGCACAGCAGGCCTCCGATGAAGGGCAGAAGAATTAGCCAAGGTAGTAGCATGGCGCAATGTGTCCCTTAATTAAACCAAAAGCAGCAGAGCTAAAACCAGCACTGCACCCAACCCCATAGAGGTAGCGTACCAACGGACTTGTCCGTTCTCACTCCAGCGAAGACCTTTATTGCCCCAACGTGACAATACAGCAGGAATGTTCATCAGTGAGTTCAAAGGGTCACTTTGCAATAAGTTGGTAAGGCCTTTGAATGGTTTCACGAATACCCAGTCATACAGCGCATCAAATCCCCATGCATGAAACCACCATACAGAGAAGAAACGACCCGGTGCACTGTTTGCTGTGGCATTAACCACACTGCGTTTGCCAAGATACAGCGCTGCCGCCAGTAAGATACCGATAACGGCAACCACACCAGAAACAACTTCCAGCATCATTTTTCCGTCATGCCCTGCATTGCTTTCTGGCAGAACACCCGCCAATGGAAGCTTAATCAGCGTACCACCAATAAAGGTGGACAACACCAGCAGTACTGACAGTGGCAAGGTATGGGTAATGCCCTTGACCGGATGAGAATGGGTATTTTCTTCACCGTGGAACACAATGAAGATCATGCGGAAGGTGTACAGGGATGTCATCAAGGCCCCAATCAGCCCCGCCAGCATCAGGTTCATATGACCATTTGCCAGTGCGCCCCACAGGATTTCGTCTTTACTGTAGAAACCTGCGGTCAATAAAGGCAGAGCCGAAAGCGCAGAACCACCCACGAGGAAGCAGAGATAGACAAACGGAATACGCTTGCTCAGACCCCCCATTTTGAAGATGTTCTGTTCATGATGGCAGGCCAGAATCACTGACCCAGAGGCAAGGAACAGTAATGCTTTGAAGAACGCATGAGTCATCAGGTGGAAAATGGCTGCATCCCACGCTTGCACACCCAATGCCAGAAACATGTAACCTATCTGGCTCATGGTGGAATAGGCCAGAACGCGTTTGATATCAGTTTGTACCAGCGCAGCAAAACCCGCCAACAGTAAGGTCACCGCACCAATGATGCCCACCAGATGCAAAATATCCGGTGCCATCAGGAACAAAGCATGGCTGCGTGCAATCAGGTAAACACCGGCGGTAACCATTGTTGCGGCGTGGATCAGGGCAGAAACCGGAGTTGGGCCTGCCATCGCATCCGCCAACCACGTTTGTAATGGTAACTGCGCCGATTTACCCACTGCACCACCCAGAATCATCAGGGTTGCCCAAGTGATCGCGGTCGAACCTGCTTCGATATGTTGTGGAGCCAGTACTGCCAATTCACGGAAACTCAGCGTACCGAGCTGGTCATAAAGAATAAACATACCGATGGCGAGGAACACGTCACCCACACGGGTCACGATGAAGGCTTTCATTGCTGCTGCGCCATTGGCCGGGGTTTTGTAGTAGAAACCAATCAACAGATAACTGCACAGCCCCACACCTTCCCAACCGAGGTACATCAGCAGCATGTTATCAGCCAGCACCAATACCACCATGCTGGCGATAAACAAATTGGTATAAGCAAAGAAGCGGGAGTAACCCTCTTCACCACGCATATACCATGAGGCATAAATATGGATCAGGAAACCGATGCCAGTCACTACACTCAGCATGGTCAGTGACAAACCGTCCAGTACTAAATTAACGGGGATACTGAAATTATCCACCGCCATCCAGTTCCATAATGTCTGGCTGTAAACCAGCCCCCCTGCCCCATCTTGGGAAAGGAAATCTATGCCGGCCCAAAGTGTGACCAACGCTGCCAACCCAACAGAACCAATCCCAATGGTGGCTGACAGATTTTCAGACCAGCGGCCACGGGAAAATGCCAGTAGCAAAAATCCCAGCAGTGGCAGCAGAATTGTTAAATAGAGTAAGTTCATCCGCGCATCTCACTGACATTATCAATATTCAGGTTTTGGCGACGTCGGTGCAACTGTAGTAACAGTGCCAAACCGATGCTCGCCTCGGCGGCTGCCAGAGTGATGGCCAGAATGTACATCACCTGACCATCAGGCTGGAGCCAATAGCTGCCGGCAACGACAAATGCCAGCGCTGAAGCATTGATCATAATTTCCAGACCAATCAGCATGAATAGCAGATTGCGGCGGATAATCAGACAGGTGAAGCCCAATGTAAACAGAATGGCCGCCAGAATAAGACCATGGTCTAAGGCTATCATTATTGTTCCTCCGTACGATTGCTGATTACTTCACCTTGCCGGTTTTCACGACCAATATGGTAAGCCACCACCATTCCGGCCAACAGCAACAAGGATGCCAGTTCGACAGCCAGTACATAAGGGCCGAACAAACTGATTCCCACCTCTTTGGCACTGACCACTTCACCTGTGATTGCCACAGATGGCAGAGTGCTGATGGCATAAACCAGCACGATCAGCAGAGCAATAGACAAGATGGACGGCCCTATCCAAGTACGGGGCTGCAACCATGATCGTTCTTGTTCAACGACCGATTTTCCTAAGTTCAGCATCATCACAACAAAGACGAATAACACCATGATCGCCCCTGCGTAAACAATAATCTCCAAAGCACCGGCGAAATAAGCACCCAGAGAGAAAAACACGACAGACAATGCCAGCAAGGAGATAATCAGGTACAACAGCGCATGTACCGGATTAGTGTGGGTTATCACCCTGAGTGTTGCGAGGATGGCAACCAGCCCTGCGACATAAAATGTAAATTCCATAAATATCGCTCCTTACGGCAACAGGCTTTTAACGTCGATAGGTTTGGCCTCATTATCAGCTTCACCTTTATCCTTGCCGTCAATTGCCATGCCTGTCTTGCGGTAAAAGTTATAGTCAGGATACTTGCCCGGCCCTGAAATCAGCAGATCTTCTTTTTCGTAGACTAAATCCTGACGCTTGAATTCACCCAGTTCAAAATCCGGCGTCAACTGAATAGCGGTAGTCGGACAAGCTTCTTCACACAGGCCGCAGAAAATACAACGCGAAAAGTTGACTCGGAAAAATTCTGGATACCAACGACCATCTTTATGCTCGGCTTTTTGCAGTGAGATACATCCCACCGGACATACTGCCGCACACAAGTTACAGGCGACACAACGCTCTTCACCGTCAGGATCACGCGTCAGAACGATACGCCCACGGTAACGGGGTGGCAGATAAACCGGCTCTTCCGGATACATTTTTGTTTCGCGTTTATGGAAGGCATGAAGCCCTATCATCCAAATACTGCGTACCTGGGTGGCGAAACCGACCACTAACTCTTTCAATGTCATGGTTCAATCACCCCTTTATTAAGCGTTGTATAGAATAACTGCGGCAGTTGCCAGCATGTTGAGTAACGTTAACGGCAGGCAGACTTTCCAGCCAAACGACATCACCTGGTCATAACGAGGGCGCGGCAATGCAGCACGGATCAGGATGAACATCATCATGAAAAAAGCTGTTTTCAGCGCAAACCAGATGAATGGAGGCAAGAGAGGCCCATTCCAGCCACCGAAGAACAGTGTGACGATTAAGGCTGATACCGTCACAATAGCGATATATTCTCCCACAAAGAACAGACCGAATTTCATGCCTGAGTACTCAACATGATAACCGTCGGCCAGTTCCTGCTCTGCTTCCGGCTGGTCAAAGGGGTGGCGGTGTGTCACCGCCACCCCGGCAATGGCAAAAGTCAGGAAGCCAAAGAACTGAGGAATGATATTCCAGACATGTTGCTGTGAATTTACGATATCCACCATGTTAAAGGAGCCTGCTTGTGCCACAACCCCCATCATGGACAGACCGAGAAACACTTCATAGCTCAATGTCTGTGCTGATGCACGCATCGCGCCCAGCAGGGAGTATTTGTTGTTACTCGCCCAGCCAGCAAACAGCACAGCATAAACGGCCAGACCTGCCATCATCATGAAAAACAGGATACCGATGTTCAGATCTGCCACCATCCATGTTGGGCTTACTGGCACGATGGCAAAAGCCAGAAGTAATGAGCAGAATGCAATAACAGGGGCTAAAGTGAAAATGGCCCGATCAGCGAAGCGGGGTGCCCAGTCTTCTTTAAAGAACATTTTGAGCATGTCTGCGACAAGCTGTAATGAACCGCCCCAACCTACACGGTTTGGCCCGTAACGGTTTTGGAACAGACCAAGAATGCGGCGTTCAAAGAAGCTCATGAATGCTCCGCAGACAACCACGACCAGAAGAATCACAGCCGCTTTCAGAACAGCAATCAGGATTTCAACCACATCGGGAGTAAGCCAACGCATTATGCAACCTCCCGCAAGTTATTGACTGATTTTCCTGCCAGAACCGGTGGAATTCCCGGCATTCCCAGCGGCAGACCAACTTGCCCCTGAGCCAGATTGGCGCTCAAGCGCACTGCTAAACGCAGTTGTTGCCCTTCACAATCAAATTCCATCACGGCTCCTTCTGTTACATTCAAATGTTCTGCATCTTTATGATTAATCATCACATATGGATCAGGCATACGATCCTGTATCACATCAGAACGCTGTGACAGTTCATCACTGCCGAACAAATGGAAATAAGGCGCAACATGCCATTGATTTTTTTGTGCGCTGAATGCGGTTGGAATACTGTCGAAATAATTCAGCCCGCCATCAACGGCTTCAATCAAACGAACACCCGGATCACCAAAGCGCAATTTGCCACCCACTTCAGCCTGAAATTTATTCCACGCCTGTGGTGAATTCCAGCCGGGTGCCCATGCAAACGGAATTTGTTGACGTGGCGCAAATGGGCTGTTGTTTCCTTCCATTGAGAAAGCAAATGCGGTGTCGATATCCTGTGGCTGGCGTTGCTCATGAACGCTGACATCAGCCAACATGGCGGTACGACCACTATAACGATGAGGTGAACGTGCTAATTTTTGCCCACGGACACGGAATGTGGCATCTGGTGCCGCATTAACGATGCCTTTGAATTGTGGCATCGCTTTGACACAGGCTTCAATAACATGGTCAAGTTGCGTCCAGTCAGTCTGACATTGTGTGTAAGTAGTATACAGGGAGTGCATCCAGCGCCAGCTTTCCAGCATAACGATGGATTTGTCATAGAATGCAGGTTCATAAACTTGGAAATAGCGCTGGGCGCGACCTTCCTGATTCACCAGCGTACCATCACTTTCTGCAAAACTGGATGCTGACAGGATTAGATGAGCCTTGTCCATAATGGCTGTGCGCTGATGGTCAACAACAATCAGATTTTTAAGGCTATTCAGTGCATTATCAATTTTATCCGCTGGCGCATGACGATAGAGATCGTTTTCCACCACAATCGCAGTATCTGAATCCCCTTTGGCTATACGTTGTAAAGCAGCATCCAATGGCTGTGCTTCCATCATCGCCAGACCAAGACTATTGGCATACGCGGCTACATAAGAAAGACCAACATTTGCACCTTTATCTTTCAGTGCCCATGCAATATTGGCTGCTGCCTGAATCAGGGCATCGCTACCTGTGTTGCTGCCACTGATAATTAATGGTTTTTTCGCGTCACTCAATGCCTGAGCGATGATTTCCACTTTCGATTGCAGCTCATCCGGCAAGTCATTGACAGCTGGCGCAATATTGTTCAGGGCATGTGCCACTGCAAAACCAAAACGAGCCTGATCATCAACGGGTGCGTGATAACCCCACGCGGCAACATCATCCAACCGAGTATCATCAACACTGGTCAGGAACAGAGGATATTTGGCATGCTGGCCGATATTCATGACCGCCGCGATTTGCCAGTCTGCCACTTTTTGGGCCGCTGCCATCTCACGGGCCTTGCCCTTCACTGCCTGACGCACTGATAACGCCATGCGAGCCGCAGTTTGAGTTAGGTCTTCACCTAACACCAGCACCGCATCATAATCTTCAATTTCACGCAGGGAGGGTGTATACACGCCACCTTGTTGGAGGATCTCCAGCATCATGTCAAGACGGTGTTGTTCTTCTGCTGAAATACCGCTGTAGAAGTTTTCTGCGCCAACTAATTCACGCAAAGCAAAATTACTTTCAATGCTGGCACGTGGCGAGCCGATGCCAATGGTTTTTTTCGCCTGACGCAATATATCTGCGCCTCCTTGCATAACTTGATCCGCATTCAGCGAAATCCACTGATCACCACGTAATTGTTGTGGCTGGCGAGGACGGTCGTCACGATTGACATAGCCATAACCAAAGCGCCCACGGTCACACATAAAGTAATGGTTAACCGTACCGTTGTAGCGGTTCTCTATGCGGCGCAATTCACCATAGCGTTCTCCGGGACTCGTGTTACAGCCGATGCTGCACTGCTGGCAGATGCTTGGCGCAAACTGCATGTCCCATTTACGGTTGTAGCGTTCTGAATGGGTTTTATCGGTAAACACCCCTGTCGGGCAAATTTCGACAAGGTTACCGGAAAATTCACTTTCCAGCGTGCCACTTTCAGTGCGGCCAAAATAAACGTTGTCATGAGCACCGTAAACGCCTAAATCCGTTCCGTCCGCATAATCTTTGTAGTAACGAACACAACGGTAACAGGCGATGCAACGGTTCATTTCATGGGCAATAAATGGACCCAATTCCTGATTTTTGTGAGTACGCTTGGTAAAACGGTATTTACGGAACGAGTGCCCGGTCATTACCGTCATATCCTGCAAATGGCAGTTTCCTCCTTCCTCACAAACAGGACAGTCGTGAGGATGATTAGTCATCAGCCATTCCACAACACTTGCGCGGAACTGCTTTGCTTCTTCATCATCAATGGAAATATACGTGCCATCTGTCGCAGGTGTCATACAAGACATCACCAGACGACCGCGCGTATCTTCTGCGTTCTGATATTGCTTTACCGCACACTGGCGGCAAGCTCCAACGCTTCCCAGCGCCGGATGCCAGCAAAAATAAGGTATATCAAGCCCCAATGAGAGGCAGGCTTGTAACAGGTTATCAGCCCCGTTTACATCATAATCTTTGCCGTCTACATGTATCGTAGCCATAGTCAGCATGCTTCCCAGTAGCCCACCGCAGCAGGCGTTAGTCAAAAAATAAAATCAACCCTACCAACGCTGCTTAAGCAGATTCGGTTGAATACCCGCAATCAGGCTGGTATTGCCATAATCTTTAGTGACAATGCCGGCTTCGAATTCTTCACGGAAATATTTGATGGCACTCTGCAAAGGCTCTACGGCACCTGGCGCATGGGCGCAGAATGTTTTTCCCGGGCCGAGGAAACGGCAGAGTTGCTCCAATGTTTCGATATCACCCTGCTGACCTTTGCCATTTTCAATGGCCCGGAGAATTTTGACACTCCACGGCAAACCATCGCGGCATGGCGTACACCAACCACAGGATTCACGAGCAAAAAACTCTTCAAGGTTGCGAGTCAAGGAAACCATGTTGATCTCGTGATCCACCGCCATCGCCAGTGCCGTTCCCAGACGACTGCCCGCTTTGGCGATACTTTCGAAATCCATTGGCAGATCAAGATGATCTTCTGTCAGAAAATCTGTTCCCGCACCACCCGGCTGCCATGCTTTGAATTTCAGGCCGTCACGCATACCACCTGCGTAATCTTCCAGAATTTCACGGGCTGTTGTACCGAAAGGGAGTTCCCAAAGACCCGGATTCCTGACCCGACCAGAAAAGCCCATCAATTTAGTTCCGGCATCTTTACTTTTGCCTTCGCTCAAACCGATATACCAATCTTTACCGTGTTCGAGAATCGCGGGCACATTGCACAGGGTTTCAACGTTGTTTACACAAGTTGGCTTACCCCAGACGCCCGATGTCGCAGGGAATGGCGGTTTTGAACGGGGATTCGCGCGACGCCCTTCAAGGGAGTTAATCAATGCGGTCTCTTCACCACAGATATAACGTCCCGCGCCGGTATGAACAAACAGTTCAAAATCAAAACCACTCCCTAAAATATTCTTGCCGAGAAATCCCGCAGCCTTGGCTTCTTCAATGGCTCTGCGCAAATGAACGGCTGATTCGACATATTCACCGCGCAGGAAGATGTAGCCACGATAGGCTTTCAGCGCAAACGCACTGATTAACATCCCTTCCACCAGCAGGTGAGGCAGTTGTTCCATCAACAGACGATCTTTGTAAGTACCCGGTTCCATTTCATCTGCATTACACAGCAAATAGCGGATATTCATACTTTCGTCTTTTGGCATCAGGCTCCATTTCAAGCCTGTAGAGAAACCCGCACCGCCGCGGCCTTTTAAGCCCGCATCTTTCACCAGTGAGGTAATTTCATCAGGAGCCATGCCCTTCAGTGCTTTTTCAGCGCCCTTGTAGCCATTTTTGCTTCGGTATTCATCCAACCAAACAGGTTGCTGGTCATCACGCAACCGCCATGTCAGGGGATGAGTTTCCGCTGCGCGGATAATTTCTTTCACTCCTGAATGCGTTGTCATGGATACTGCTCCAGTAATTTTTCAATTTCTTCGGGTTTTAAGTAACTGTGAGTGTCCTCATCAACCATCATGGTCGGTCCTTTGTCACAATTACCCAGGCAGCAGGTTGGCAACAATGTGAAACGCCCATCTGCCGTAGTTTGCCCCGGACGAATGTTCAAATGCGATTCTATCGCCGCCTGAATGCCCTCATAACCCGTGATGTGACACACAACGCTGTCGCAGTAACGGATAATGTGACGCCCTACTGGCTGGCGGTAAATCTGGCTGTAAAATGTTGCCACACCTTCCACATCACTGGCCGGAATACCCAACACCCCAGCAATAGCATAAATGGCGCCATCAGGCACCCAACCACGCTGTTTCTGCACAATTTTCAGCGCCTCAATTGACGCAGCACGCGGATCTTCGTAGTGGTGTTTTTCCTGCTCAATGGCATCACGTTCTTCAGCACTCAATACAAACTCATCCGGTGTCTGAGCGTCCGTTACGTTAACCACATCAAGGCGTGCTTGCTTGTTTGCGTTAAATTCACTTTGCATCGTTAGCGATCCACATCAGACATAACAAAATCGATACTGCCCAGATAGACGATAAGGTCAGAAACCAGACTGCCGCGGATCACCGATGGAATTTGCTGCAAGTGCGCAAAACTTGGTGTACGGATGCGGGTGCGGTAACTCATGGTGCTACCATCACTGGTCAGGTAATAACTGTTGATACCTTTAGTTGCTTCGATCATCTGGAATGATTCATTGGCAGGCATAACCGGCCCCCATGACACTTGCAGGAAGTGGTTAATCATGGTTTCGATATGCTGCAATGTACGCTCTCTCGGCGGCGGTGTAGTCAGCGGGTGATCAGCCTTGAATGGCCCTGCCGGCATATTTTTGAGGCACTGTTCAAGGATGCGCATACTCTGGCGGATTTCTTCCACTTTCAGCATCACACGGTCATAGCAATCGCCGTTGTAGCCTGTCGGGACTTCAAAATCGAAATTTTCATAACCGGAATACGGACGCCATTTACGCACGTCAAAACCAATACCGGTTGCACGCAGCCCCGCTCCGGTAACCCCCCAATCCAGAGCCTGTTTAGAATTATAAGCAGCCACGCCAACAGAACGTCCTTTCAGGACGCTGTTTTTCAGCGCTGCTTTGACATAGGAATTCAGACGTTTCGGCAGCCAGTCCAACAATTCACGCAGAAGTTTTTCCCAGCCCCGAGGTAAGTCATGGGCGACACCACCGATACGGAACCACGCCGGATGCATACGGAACCCAGTAATTGCCTCAACCACATCGTAAACTTTCTGTCGGTCAGTAAAGGCAAAGAAGACGGGGGACATTGCACCAACGTCTTGGATGAATGTACTGATATAAAGCAAGTGGCTATTGATGCGGAACAGCTCAGACAGCATGACACGGATCGTTTTCACGCGATCCGGCACCTCAATGCCAGCCAGTTTCTCAACGGCCAGTACATAAGGCATTTCGTTGACACAACCGCCCAGATATTCGATACGGTCGGTATAAGGTATATAACTATGCCATGACTGACGTTCACCCATTTTTTCAGCGCCACGGTGGTGGTAGCCAATGTCAGGTACACAATCAACGATTTCTTCGCCATCAAGTTGCAGAACAATACGGAATGCACCGTGAGCAGAAGGATGGTTCGGGCCGAGGTTGAGGAACATGAAATCCTCATTGTCAGTGCCACGCTTCATTCCCCACTCTTCTGGTTTGAAAGTCAGGGCTTCCATTTCCAGATCTTCTTTCTGCTTAGTCAGAATGAAAGGATCAAATTCTGTCGCACGCGCGGAATACTCTTTGCGCAGCGGGTGACCTTCCCATGTCGGTGGCATCAGGATGCGACGTAAATTAGGATGACCATTGAATGTAATGCCGAACATTTCCCATGTTTCACGCTCATACCAATTAGCATTCGGGAAAAGTGACGTGATGGTCGGGATATTCAAGTCTTGTTCAGCGAGCGCGACTTTCAACATAATGTCACGGTTACGCTCAATAGAAATCAAGTGATAAAATACTGAAAAGTCGGCAGCCGGCAGCCCTTGCCGATGAGAACGCTGACGCTCATCAACACCATGTAAGTCAAACAACATGACATAAGGTTTGGGCAGCTTTTTCAGAAACGTTATTACTTCCAGTAATTGCCCTCGCTTAACCCAAACAACAGGTATACCGGTACGGGTAGGCTGGACAGTAAAGGCATCCGGGCCAAATTGACGATTAAGCTCGCTCACAACAGGATCATCAAGGTGATCCCGTGTCTCCCAAGCTGGTCGGGCGCTTTCTTGCGCTATCTGATCTGTCATCATTTTTCACCACAACGCTTGATCAGGGTTTTTGTGATCGCAACACATTGCTCTGGTTACGCTATATGGCTAAAAGCCTTAAATTTCGTCTGGAGTACGCAGATTTTTCACTGCAATACGTTCACCACGCTTCCGTTCTCTTTCTGATTGCATATTTGCGCGGTAAACCCCCTGATCGCCAACAACCCATGACAGTGGACGGCGTTCTTTGCCTATAGACTCCTGTAACAGCAACAGAGCCTGCATATAGGCTTCTGGGCGGGGAGGACAGCCAGGAATATAAACATCGACAGGGATAAATTTATCGACCCCTTGAACTACGGAGTAAATATCGTACATACCACCGGAATTTGCACAGGCTCCCATTGAGATCACCCACTTAGGTTCCAGCATTTGGTCGTACAGACGCTGGATGACTGGTGCCATTTTGACGAAACAAGTTCCGGAAACCACCATGAAATCAGCCTGACGGGGAGATGCCCGCAGCACTTCTGCCCCAAAACGAGCAACATCGTGAACGGCTGTAAACGACGTCACCATTTCCACATAACAGCAAGAAAGGCCGAAGTTATAAGGCCACAGAGAGTTTTTTCTTCCCCAGTTCACCATGTCATGTAGCGCATTTTCTAATTTACCCATATAGACACTGCGGTGAACGTGCTGCTCCAGGGGATCACTGACAATCTCCTGTTTTTGCAGGGGATAACGGTCATTCTCACCGTTCGGATCTATGCGGGTGAGCGTATAATCCATCTTTATGCCTCGCTATTACTGCATGTGACTGTTGTTGGTATAAGTGTCAGCACTAGGTTTACTGACTTGACGTTTTGAACGTGCTGGCGTCCAGTCCAACGCACCAATGCGCGCCAGATAAACCAAGCCTGCCAATAACACCAGAATGAAAATGCTTGCCTCAGCAAAGCCCAGCCAGCCACTCTCTTTGATAGAGACGGCCCATGCATACAAGTAAAGGGCTTCAACGTCGAAGATGACAAAGAACATGGCGACCAGATAAAACTTCGCCGACAGGCGGAGACGAGCACTACCGACAGAATCGATACCTGATTCATAAGGTACGTGTTTTGCTCTGGCTTTCGCTCGGCCTCCCATGAAGTATCCGCCCAGTAACATGAGCGCGCACAAACCAAGGGCACCTATCAGGAAAACCGCAAATGCCCAGTTATGGGCTAAAATTCCAGTGGATGTAGACATACTCGTTGCTTACTCATCAAAAGTGGCGTCAAGGTATCTGCTCTTTTTTCCGGCAGTATTGCACCACATCGATTCATGGGAAGGGATAACAACCAAATCTGAAACAGCGCTAATCAATCTCTTCCATCGCTTGAATCGTCTTGGTTTTTATTCCTCTCAACAATATTTTGCCGCAGCGGCAAAAGTGCTTACACATTTATTTACAAACGAAAAACCATTAATTAACAGATTGTGCTGGCATACCGCTAAAACGTGTCAGTAACGTAATAAAACAACAACCTGACATAACTAGTCTAACCGATAACTCGAGTTTACTACACCATTATCGCAGGAAAAACCTGTCTTTCCACTGTGAGACTGAGAGTATTTTTATGATCAAACGCACAGTTTCACTGAAAAACATTCAATAGTTGAATGAATATCATTCAACTATTAATGAATTGCTTCTAAAAAGAACTATTTAACTGCGATAAAGCTGCTATTTCTGAAAATAAATTTATTTTATCAAGTTAGGAAAATAAAATTTGTTAACACAACAACATTCTTTTAACTAAAATTCGAAAGTGATAGGAAAATTAATAGGGCTTATTTCTGATTGGAAATATAAAAAATGGAAATGGAAACTTAGGAGGAGAAAGACTATTTAATAAATAATGAACAAAATGAACAACAGGCTAATATTTCCACATAAAATGGAAATATTAGCCTATAAAACACATGATGCTTATTCGTCTATATTTTCGACGGAGGTTTCATCAACTGATTCAGCTGATTTTACAAGATCAATGGAATCAATAGATTCATCCATTTGGTCGGATTCATCAGCTTCAACAGGCGTTACGGTATAAGGTGTTTTCTTGTTTTCTATTGCATCAAAAACAGTCAGAACCGATTCATTTTGTTCGTTACTGTTACGATATAAGAAAAATTGAATTTCCGGCAAGCGCGGTAATCCTTCACTTTCACCCAGAATTCTTAGATCTGCATTATGCATTTCCAGAGGGCGGGCAGTAATGCCTACTTCTGCATTCACAGCCGCACGAACAGCAGACAGGGAGGCTGCTTCATATGCAATGCGCCATGAAATACCTGCCATATCCAGCGTCTCCAGAGCTATTTGACGGAATGGATTAGTTTCATCCATTACAACCAATGGCACGGGTTCGTTAGTTTGCAATTGGAAATCTGGCGCACAGTGCCATAAAACAGGGGAAGAACGTAGAATTGTTTTAGGATGTTGGTTAATTTTCGCTGTGGTTAATGCCAAATCAATCTCATGGTTATCCAGCATGCTTTCAATAAATTGAGCGCGTTTAATCCGCACATCAACAGCGACACGTGGATAGACAGAGGCAATACGGTTCAATAAGAAAGGAAGAAGCGTATCAACCGCGTCATCTGATACACCTATTCTTAATTCACCGTCTGCATCATTGTAAGTTAATGATGCTGTTGCATCGTCATTGGCACGGAGGATCTGACGTGCATAACCAAGAAGTTGAAGCCCATGCTCAGTCAAAAGCTTATTACGCCCGTGGCGAGCAAATAATTCTCTCCCCACAAGATGCTCTAACCGCTGCATTTGCTGACTCACAGCCGATTGCGTTCTAGAAACAGCTGCTGCTGCTGCTGCAAAAGTATTTAAGTCAGCAACGGCAACAAAAGTTCTTAGCAGATCGAGATCGAGGTTTATTATCTGACGATTTGCATTTATCATTGTTTATTCATCACTTTTTTGATTTTAATTACTAACTAACCTGGTGTTTTTACTTCAGCAGTATCAAATAAAATAATACCGATTGTGACATTACTCTACTCTATTAAATAGGGCAAAGGTTTACTGAACTTTTTTTACTATTTAGATCATCATGGGGTTTTATTTTCTCCTTTACTTAACAAAATTTATGCAACCCAAAAATAAATTAGATATAAAACCCTATTTACATCACATAATCACCAAATTCCATTACAAACATTCTTTTTCTGACTTGCTTCAAAGAACAACTTAACCTGAATTAGGAAAGCTTAAAACAATAAAATAATATTAGCATTGTTAATGATTTAGCATTCCCATTGAATAAGCCTCAAAATGTTATGGATAAAAACTCAAAAAGATTATCGAAGTATCATGTTATAAAACCTAAATTAACTTTACGTCAACAAAGATAAATTATAAGAATACATTATACAAACCTTCTTACTTTTATTGACAATTCGAGATTTATTGAACAAATTCACGAAAACACCACCGTCAAAATGTCATCCTGCTTACTTTGTGCAAACTAAAAACCCGCCATTATCAAGAATAAAATCCCTACATAACTTCAACATAAAGATCAATATACTAATATATGACATTATTTCAGAGAGCAAACTAATGCATTTATTCTTAAAACAACCGTTTTAACCAAAGATATCAAAGTCTCTTCAAAAGACAGAGCGAGAAGAGTACATTGATCATTACAGTTTTTATGCCGGGTATCATCCATTTTGCCGAGAGGTTAAGGCACCCTATGTTTTCAATTAATAAATCCAGCAAATTAGATAATGTCTGTTACGACATCCGGGGGAATACCCTCAAAGAAGCCAAGCGACTTGAAGAAGAAGGCAATAAGGTTCTGAAATTAAACATTGGTAATCCGGCTCCATTTGGCTTCGAAGCACCAGATGAAATTTTAGTCGATGTTATCCGCAACCTGCCGACAGCCCAAGGTTACTCAGATTCAAAAGGGCTATATTCTGCGCGTAAGGCAATCATGCAGCATTATCAAGCCAGAAATATGCTGGATGTTACCGTTGAAGATATATTTATTGGCAATGGTGTTTCTGAACTTATTGTTCAATCCATGCAAGCCCTGTTGAATACAGGTGACGAAATGCTGGTTCCTGCTCCTGATTATCCTCTTTGGACTGCAGCGGTGTCACTTTCCAGCGGCAATGCCGTCCATTACCTGTGTGATGAACAGCAAGGCTGGTTCCCTGATTTAGATGATATCCGCCGTAAAATTACTCCGCGTACCCGTGGCATTGTTATTATTAACCCGAACAATCCGACCGGTGCGGTATATAGCAAGGAATTACTGCTTGAAATAGTGGAAATAGCCCGCCAGCATAATCTGATTATTTTTGCCGATGAGATTTACGACAAAATTCTTTACGATGATGCCCAGCATCACTCTATTGCAACATTAGCGCCTGACCTCTTTACTGTGACCTTTAATGGCCTGTCAAAGACTTATCGTGTTGCCGGTTTTCGTCAGGGCTGGATGGTCTTGAATGGCCCGAAAAAACAGGCCAAAGATTATATTGAAGGGTTGGAAATGCTGGCATCAATGCGCCTGTGTGCCAACGTACCGATGCAACACGCTATTCAAACAGCATTGGGTGGCTATCAAAGTATCAGTGAATTTATTTTTCCAGGTGGTCGACTCTATGAGCAACGCAACCGCGCATGGGAATTGATTAACCAGATCCCCGGTGTTTCCTGCGTAAAACCAATGGGCGCACTCTATATGTTCCCGAAAATAGACACCAAACGTTTTAATATTCATGATGACCAGAAAATGGTATTAGACCTCTTACTACAGGAAAAGGTTTTACTGGTTCAGGGTACTGCATTTAACTGGCCGGAACCCGATCATTTCCGCATCGTTACATTGCCGCATGTAACTGACTTGCAAATGGCCATTGAGAAGTTTGCTCGTTTTATTGGTAACTATCGCCAATAACCAGAACATTAATCATTCAGATGCCTATTTCAATAAATATTAATACTATAATGAAATAGGCTCTTATTTCTTACTGATCTCTATTTTTCCGTAAACTAATTTTTCAGAAATGAATATCTTCGCTATTTTTCAAATTACAGATTGGAAGATAAAAGGGATATTTCGGAGAAATTTAATACTAAAATAGGTTTACTTCCCTTCTCCGTCCGCCCACAATTAATCACATGATCCCGCTGTAAGAGAAAATCATGAGCCATTTTTTCGCCCAGATATCCCGCCTAAAATTAATCAACCGTTGGCCGCTTATGCGAAATGTACGTCCAGAAAATGTTTCGGAGCACAGTTTGCAGGTTGCTTTTGTCGCACACGCACTGGCGGTAATCAAAAATCGTAAATTCAACGGCAATGTCAATGCAGAACGAATAGCTCTGCTCGCAATGTATCACGATGCCAGTGAAGTAATTACAGGGGATTTACCCACTCCAATTAAGTATTACAATCCGCAAATTGCTCATGAATATAAGCAAATAGAAAAAATCGCCCAAAAAAAATTACTGGATATGTTACCAGTTGAATTGCAGGATGATTTTCGCCCTATTCTGGATGAGCACCATCATACCGAAGAAGAAAACAGCATTATCAAGCAGGCAGATGCGTTATGTGCTTACTTAAAATGCCTTGAAGAACTTTCGGCAGGCAATAGCGAGTTCAATCAAGCCAAAACCCGTCTGGAAAAAACACTAACAAAACGCCACAGCGAAGAAATGGATTATTTTATGGATATATTTGTACCCAGTTTCAGCCTCTCTCTTGATGAAATCAGCCTATGAACCTAGTTTCGTTCAGCTAACAATTTGCTCGGTTGTGCTAAAAATTATCAGATACCGAAGCATTAAAATGGAAAAAGTACCGGAATAATCGCGATGCTAATTCCCATGACAATAAATGTGAAAGGTATACCAATCTTCAGAAAATCTGCAAATCGATATCCCCCGGGTCCCAGTATCAATGTATTAACGGGAGATGAAACAGGTGTCATAAATGCCGCCGATGCTGCTACACCAACAATCATCGCAAAAGGCAGTGGGGAAACAGACATCTGGTTTGCTGCTGCAATGGCAATCGGTGCCATTAATACCGCCGTCGCGGTATTGGAAATAAACAACCCGATGACAGCACAAAGCACAAACAGACACATCAGCATCACCTTCGGTCCCAAATCGCCTGCGATATCCATTAATCCACGGACGATTAGCTCAATGCCTCCCGTTTTCTGCAATGCCAGTGCAAAAGGCATCATGCCGACAATCAAAATAATACTCGGCCAGTGGATTGCTCTATAAGCACTCTCCATATCAATACAGCGAAATTTTCCCATCAGCAGACAAGCAATCAGCGCAGCAATAAAGTTCGGAATTTCATTGGTCAGCATCATGCCAACCATCAAGGCGAGGCAAAACAGCGCATGAGGTGCCTGTGATGCAGCAGGAGCGGCGCTTTCTACCTCAGCAGGTAGATTCAGGACAATAAAATCCGGTGTTTTCGTTTTCAATGCACGAACCAGCCTCCAGTCGCCAATGACCAGCAACATATCACCAAGTAACAGAGGTTCATCGACTAATTTCCCTTCCAGCGCCTTGCCACCACGGCGGATACCTACCACATTAAGGCTATAGCGTGTACGGAATTTCATGCTACGCAAGGATTGCCCCAATAAATCCGATTCAGGTATCACGGAAATTTCAGCCATACCAACATCGCGGGACTGCGATGAAAAATATTCCCCGCGTAATACCATCGGTTCTAGCTTCTGCTCACTACAAAATTCCCGTAAATCGATATCACTTTCAGACATATCCACCAACAGAACATCTTGCCGCTGAAACTCAATATTCCCAGTGGCTGCAATCATCACTCTGCGGAACTTACGCCAGCGTTCAATGCCAATAACGTTGGCACCATAACGGGCACGTAATTTCAGTTCATCCAGTGAATGGCCAATCAAGGGTGAATTTTGACGAATTGCAAGACGACGGGCACGACCCGATAATTTATAGTCACGGATCAAATCACGAAATGTGCGATGATAGCGTTCGTCGACTGTCTGCTGAGTTTCTCCTCCCAGCCAGCGACGGGCGATCAACATATAAACCACACCTGCCAGCAACACTAAAATACCTATCGGTGTAATGGAAAAAAAATCAAAGCCCCGCAGGCCTTCACGCACCAGTTCACTGTTGACAACCATATTGGGCGGCGTAGCAACCAATGTCATCATGCCACTGATTAAACCTGCAAACCCCAATGGCATCATCAGCCGTCCCGGAGAAGTTTTCATTCTGGCTGCCACGCTTAAAACAACTGGAATGAAGATTGCCACAACCCCGGTTGAACTCATGAAAGCTCCCAGTCCAGCAACCGAGAGCATTAACCAAACCAGCATCTTGGTTTCACTGTTGCCAGCAACACGAACCAGCCAGTCCCCCATCTGATAGGCAACACCTGTCCTCACCAGCCCTTCGCCAATAATGAACAGAGCGGCAATCAACAACACATTGGGATCACTGAAACCGACAGTGGCTTCACTTAATGTCAGAGTGCCACTCAAGACAAATGCGATGATCACCAATAAAGCCACAACATCCATTCTGACTTTATTGGTGGTGAAAAGCACAATAGCTATTAATAACAGGGTTAATACCCACAACAGTTCGCTATTCAATCTGGCCCCTATCAACGATACCTTTGAACGATACAAACGCTAATAGAGTAAGTAGACCATTTTTATCAGGGAAAATACCACGTTACGATCAATAAACTCCCTGATTTTTGGCATATGCCCGTGCGTTATCTTTCACATTGATGCTTTGCCGGCTGCAATTCAAAATTTACTCGGTATAAATTGAGACATAACCGCCGGATTTAACGATTTCAATATCTTCCAGATTCGTGATCGTCAAATGGATTTCATCACGGCGGGGAATATCCGGTGAATCGTGGACTACCACCACTTGGCAACCAGCATCCAGACCCGCATGAATCCCCGCAACAGCATCTTCAAAGACAACACATTCTTCTGGCAGCAATCCCAGCTTCTGGGCACCCAATAGATAAGGTTCAGGGTTTGGTTTTCCATTCTTGACAGATTCAGCCGTCACCCAATGGGCAGGTTCCGGTAACTCCGCAACCTTATGGCGCGCAGAAGCAAGGGGAACCGTTCCCGATGTCACTATTGCCCACGGAATATCCAACGCATTCAGCTTATCAATCAGGGCAACAGCTCCAGGTAAAGCAGTAATGCCTTCCGTATCTTCTGTTTCGAGTTTTTCTATCCATTTGAAAGTGCTTGCTATCTCTTCTTCACTGGCATCAGGCATAAAATGACGCAATGATAATATTGCCGGAGTACCATGAACATAGTGCAATACTTCATTCCGATCGATACCCATTTTATCGGCAAACTGTATCCATGCCCGCTCAACTGCGGGCAGTGAATCAATCAGCGTACCATCCAAATCAAATAAAAAACCTCTGCATTTCAGTACCAAGCCCGACTCCTTCAAACGCGGCTATGCGTTAATAATTTGACCAATCTCCACGGCACTCAGATGGTATTGACGAGGGCAAGAGAGCCAAAGCGCCAACATCCGCTGATACTTATCCCACATCGGTGTCTGGGCATTGAAACCGTGACTGCCGGAATCAAAATGAGTATAGCGTCCTTCTGTATTTACCATAAAACGAACATAAGCAAGATAATGCGGTTCTGTCGCCGCATCAAAGCCTAAAAATGCAATGCGACGTTCATCCAGCTCTTGTTTGTCTTTAAGATTACTCAATGAAACGTGCAACGCATGATACATTTCCATAATATTAATAATGGTGCGACAAGTCTCTTCCGGTAACTCACCAAAATCGCGATCCAACTCACGCAATTGTAGACCAAAACCCCTTTCGATAATGGTCTGGTAACGGCGATAACGCTCAGCATGTTCAGGTTCCAGTATAGACATCAGTTTGTATTGGTTGGAGAGGATTAAACGTTGTGCATGGGTCATTTCCATTGTGGAACTCCTTGAGGAAAGGGAACTATCTTGACCGCATCATCGCACTACCCATTTTTTATGAGTAGCGCAAAACAACACTTTATTGATCTGAACGGGGAGTTTATGGATTAATTGATTCAGCCACCGCCATAATGAGCTTCCGGCGGTTTAAATATCATCAAGAAAAGAGTTGTCCAACTGCTTGAATGCACGTTTAAGCAATTCAGCCAACGAGAAATAGGTTGGGATATTTTCCACAGGTGCCATTGCTATTCCTGCTTCTGCAAACTTTTCCCTGATTTCATAAAACCATTTCAGCAATCCTTCCGGCAAAGGTGTTGCTGCTCGTTTTCCCAGCCACCACAATCCTTGCAGCGGTAAACTACAAGCAAACAATGCCGTTGCAACCGATGGGCCTAACTGACCACCCAGTGCAATTTGCCATGTCAGCGTAAAAATTGCTAATGGCGGCATAAAACGAATACCAAAGCGAGTTGCCTTAATCACACGGTTTTCTGGAAACACAGGTGCAAGCTGCTTTTCCAGTGGCCATGTTTTCAGATATTGCTGCCCTAACTGCATTCGCTTAAACCAACCTTGGTTGACAGGGGGAGTCGTATTCATCATGACCTCAATCAATTAAAGGTATAGTTTTTAAAAAATCTCTACAAAAGATAAAATCTTTTTTGTAGTATTAATACTATTAAGTATATTTTGTCTTTATTGCTAGCAAACGGTATCCTACACAGACTTTTATGTTGTTGCAGCAGCAAAACAGAAATTTTGGCCTTTTTAGCAACAATCAGGTTCGTTTGTTAACAAATTATTTTTTTAACATTGTTCTTATTTAAGATTAGATCACAACAAGATAATAGGTATTTCCATGTCAAGTAAGCTGGTACTGGTTCTTAATTGCGGTAGCTCCTCCCTGAAATTCGCTATCATCGACCCTTCCAATGGTGAAGAATATCTTTCTGGTTTAGCAGAGTGCTTTAGCCTGCCTGAAGCCCGTATTAAATGGAAAATGGATGGCGCGAAAAATGAAGCTGCTTTAGGTGCCGGCGCAGCACACAGCGAAGCGCTGAACTTCATTGTTAATACTATTTTGGCTGAAAAGCCAGAACTTTCCGCACAAATTTCAGCCATCGGTCACCGTATCGTGCATGGTGGCGAGAAATTCACTTCATCCGTGATTATCACCGATGAAGTTATCGAAGGCATTGAAGCAGCGATCCCATTCGCACCACTGCACAACCCTGCTCACCTGATCGGTATTTCAGAAGCGAAAAAAGCATTCCCTCATCTGGTTGAGAGAAACATTGCTGTATTTGACACCGCATTCCATCAGACTATGCCTGAAGAAGCATACCTGTATGCACTGCCTTATAACCTGTACACAGAGCATGGAATCCGTCGTTACGGCGCACACGGTACCAGCCACTTTTACGTTTCACGTGAAGCAGCCAAGGCTTTGAACAAACCAGTTGAAGAACTGAACATCATCACCTGCCATCTGGGCAATGGTGGTTCTGTTTCTGCGATTGTTAACGGTCAGTGTGTTGATACTTCCATGGGCCTGACGCCACTGGAAGGTCTGGTTATGGGTACCCGTAGTGGTGACATCGATCCAGCTATCGTATTCCACCTGCACGATGCGATGGGCATGACTGTGGCTCAGATCAATACCCTGCTGACCAAAGAGTCTGGCTTCCAGGGCCTGACCGAAGTGACCAGCGACTGCCGTTACGTAGAAGATAACTACGAAACCAAAGCTGACGCTAAACGTGCCATGGACGTTTACTGCCACCGTCTCGCTAAGTACATCGGTGCTTACAGTGCACTGATGGAAGGCCGTCTGGATGCAATCATCTTCACCGGCGGTATCGGTGAAAACTCCGCACTGGTACGTGAACTGACCATTAAGAAAATTGCTCTGCTGGGCTTCGAATATGATCACGAACGTAACCTCGCTGCGCGTTTCGGTAAATCAGGCGTTATCACCACTGATAACAGCCGCCCTGCTTTGGTTATCCCAACCAATGAAGAATTGGTAATCGCTCAGGATTCAGCACGCCTGACTGCATAAGCAGCATGATTTTCAAGAACCGCCAGCATTGCTGGCGGTTCTCTATTCATGAATGCCTTGATTAATATTTCCTTAATAAATATTGCGTTGGCTCATAGTTCATGGTTCGTCTATTTATATACCATATCGCATTGAGTCATCTTTATTGACTGACGAGCAACCGTTAAAGAGGTTTCCGTGTCCCGTACAATTATGCTAATCCCTACTGGCACTAGCGTTGGTTTAACCAGTGTCAGCCTGGGCGTTATTCGCTCCATGGAGCAAAAAGGCGTTCGCCTGAGCGTTTTCAAACCTATCGCACAACCACGTCATATTGGTTCTCAGGATCAGACTACTTCCATCATCCGTTCACACTCCAGCATTTATGCTGCGGAACCTATGGATATGGCACACGTGGAATCTCTGCTGACCACCAACAAAAAAGATGTATTGATGGAAGAAATCGTGGCGCGTTACCACGAAAACTCCAAAGATGCAGAAGTTGTTCTGATTGAAGGTCTGGTTCCGACCCGCAAACATCCGTTTGCTCAATCCCTGAACTATGAAATAGCCAAAACGCTGAACGCTGAAATCGTATTTGTTACTGCGTTGGGCACTAATTCCCCGGAACAGCTGAAAGAGCGCATTGAGCTGAGCCGTGCAGAATATGGTGGTATCAAGAATCAAAATATCATCGGTGTTATTGTTAACAAACTGAATGCACCTGTTGATGACCAAGGCCGCACTCGTCCGGATTTGTCCGAAATTTTTGACGAATCGACTAAAGCTACAGTTGCTTATGTCGATCCAAAAACCATTTTCAAAAATAGCCCACTGCCCATTCTCGGCTGCATTCCATGGAGTTTCGACCTGATCGCCACCCGTGCGATTGATATGGCTAAGCACCTGAAAGCAGACATCATCAATGAAGGTGCTATTGAAAGCCGCCGCATTAAGTCCGTGACTTTCTGTGCCCGCAGTATTCCTAATATGCTGGAGTACTTCCGCCCGGGTTCTTTGCTGGTAACTTCCGCTGACCGCCCTGATGTCCTGATCACTGCATGTCTGGCTGCCATGAATGGTGTCGAAGTTGGCGCAGTATTACTGACTGGTGGTTACTCAATTGATGATTCTATCCGTGAACTGTGTGAACGTGCATTCAGCACCGGCCTGCCAGTTTTCACCGTGAGCACCAATACATGGCAGACTTCTCTGAACCTGCAAAGTTTCAGCCTGGAAGTTCCGGCAGATGACCACGAGCGTATCGAAAAAGTACAAAACTACGTTGCACAACACATCAGCAGCGAGTGGATAGATTCTCTGGCTGCGGCTTCAGAGCGTCCAAACCGCCTGTCCCCTCCAGCATTCCGTTATGAGCTGACCGAACTGGCTCGTCAGGCCGGAAAACGTATCGTTCTGCCAGAAGGCGACGAACCACGTACCGTCAAAGCAGCGGCTATCTGTGCTGAGCGCGGCATTGCTGAATGTATACTGTTGGGTGATCCGGAAGAAATTCGCCGTGTGGCGGCCGCTCAGGGCGTTGAACTGGGTGCTGGTATTGAAATCGTTAACCCGGCAGCAGTACGTGAGCGTTATGTTCCGCGTCTGGTTGAGTTACGCAAGAACAAAGGCATGACCGAAGTTGTTGCTCGTGAACAACTGGAAGACAACGTTGTTCTGGGTACCCTGATGCTGGAACAAAACGAAGTTGACGGTCTGGTGTCCGGCGCAGTTCATACTACCGCTAACACCATTCGTCCGCCATTGCAGCTGATCAAAACCGCGCCAAACAGTTCACTGGTTTCTTCAGTCTTCTTCATGCTGCTGCCGGAACAAGTACTGGTTTACGGTGACTGTGCGATCAACCCAGATCCAACCGCAGAACAACTGTCTGAAATCGCTATTCAGTCAGCGGACTCTGCAAAAGCATTCGGTATCGAGCCACGCGTTGCCATGATCTCCTACTCCACCGGTAACTCTGGTGCGGGCAGCGATGTTGAAAAAGTTCGTGAAGCAACCCGTCTGGCACAAGAAAAACGCCCGGATCTGATCATCGACGGACCATTGCAGTACGATGCCGCTATCATGGCAGACGTGGCAAAATCCAAAGCGCCAAACTCACCAGTTGCTGGTCAGGCGACCGTGTTCATCTTCCCAGACCTGAACACAGGTAACACCACTTACAAAGCAGTACAGCGCTCTGCGGATCTGGTTTCTATCGGGCCAATGCTGCAAGGTATGCGCAAGCCTGTTAATGACCTGTCCCGTGGTGCATTGGTTGATGACATTGTTTATACCGTTGCCCTGACTGCAATTCAGGCAACTCAGCAAGAAAACGCTTGATTTTCTAGCAGAATAAATCAATCACACGAAATACCCCCATGCTAAAAGCATGGGGGTATTTTTTTGTCTGTTTTTATCTGTATAAAGTTTCGGATAAATAACGCTGATAAGAAAGAAATAGTAAAATCAATAAATATTCTGATTTCTTTTATTTATCACATAGCTATAACTTATTAATGATGAAACGTATTCTCTCAAAACCCATCCCGGCAACAAAAAATATCGACATCAAGTTACTATTTAGTTAATTTGTCTATATTGATTTGTTTTTTGATCACTTTTAAGCAAAAAATTCTTATCACCTAAACCAGCTTAAATTAAACAGAAATTTTCTTACTTTTAAACAGATGTGCGGATTAAATCTGAACGATTAAAAAGGAGAAATGTGTATGTCACATAACTATAATCACTCCTCAAAAACAGCATCATCAATTGATAATTCCCCCCCCTTTAATGCACATCCCCTTAGTTCTCCACAACAAGTGATCTGGCTGGATCAAATGATTCATCCCTCTTCTTCCAACTATAACATCGGCCTTTTGATCTGCATTGAAGGAGAATTAAATCGAACATTATTCGAGAAGGCGTTTAAATCCATTGTTTCTCATTATGACACCTTGCGCTTACAGCTTATAAAAACTCATGCACTGCCCATGCAGAAAATTGATGATACCTTTCCGGCATCGGTAGTAATGCACGATTTTTCATCGCATTCAGACGCAGAAATTCAAGCCAAGAAACATATTGATGCCAGATTCATGCAGCCATTCCATTTGGATGAGGCGCTATGGCGTTCTGAATTGTTATGCGTGAGTAATACACGCTGGCACTGGCAGTTTTGCTGTCATCATTTGATCATGGACGGCATTAGTTTGTTTATACTCCTCAACGAGGTTATTAATACTTACAACAATCTGATGCAAAACGCCCCCTTAAATGAGATCGTTCCTTCCTATCTGGACTTCATCATTGATGATCAGGTTTATCTGGCTTCTCAACGCTATTCACACGATTTACAATTTTGGGTGAAACGCTATGAAAATCCGCCACCCTCATTGCTCTCACTTCCCCATTCCAAAAATGCAGAAAACAACGAGCAGGCTAAACCTATTTTCTGGCAAATAGATAAAGCGCTTTTTCAACGTATTGAAGAGATTACGACTCAGCAAGGAGTATCCGTTTTACATTTCATGTATGCCATCTTGGCTTGCTATTTTGCACGGACAACGGACGCAGATGAAATTGTCATTGGTATTCCAGTACACAACCGCAAAAATGCCCTACAGAAACGCACAATGGGGATGTGTGCATCCATTATCCCAATCGGGGTGCCTATTTCGCCCAAAGACACTATCTGCGATATCATGCACAAAGCCGCGCTAGAATTGCGTCGTTGCTATAAGCACCAACGTGTACCCGTTGCTGAGATTAATCGAAAAACACATATCCAACAGAAAACAGGACGAACTCAATTATTTGACATTACGCTGTCATTAGAACCTTTTAAAGCCAATCTGCACATGAAAGGAAACAATGTCCGCATCAAATCGTTTGACTTGCATCATGGCGTACCCTATCCCTTATCAGTCATTATTAAGCAGTACACAGATACAACCTGTCCTGAAGATGATTACCAGCCCGTCACAATTGAATTCAATTTCTCTGCTGATTATCTGGGCACTGAAGAAGTCATGGCTCTCCAATCCCGCCTTGCCGTATTAATTGATTCCGCCATTACAGCATTGGATGTGCCAATAACCCGTTTATCCATCTTGCCGGAAGTAGAGCGTCAGAAAATATTATTTGATTTCAATGCCAACCAAACCAATTTCCCACAGGATGCCTTAATTCATCAACTGTTCGAAGCACAGGTACAACGCACACCAAACGCCACAGCCATCGTCTTTGAAAAACAATCCCTGAGTTATGACGAACTGAACCGCCAAGCCAATCGCTTGGCGCATCATTTGATTGAACTGGGTGTACGCCCGGATGATCGGGTAGCGATTTGTGTTGAGCGCAGTCTGGATATGGTCATCGGCCTATTGGGGATACTTAAGGCCGGAGGCGCTTATGTACCACTCGATCCGGCTTATCCGGCTGAACGACTGGTTTATATGCTTAATGATTCAGAACCGGTGGCACTGGTTATTCAGGCGGTCATGACAGAAATATTGGGCAATAATCTTACAGCCGGTAAAATGCCGGCCATAGTGCTTGATGCAAAAGAATGTTCTGTTTTGAATAACCAACCGACAGAAAACCCAGATACGCAAGCTCTGGAAATGACCACACACAATCTGGCTTATGTCATTTATACCTCTGGCTCTACTGGGCAACCCAAAGGGGTGATGATTGAACATCACGGGTTATGCAACCTGATTGCTACTCAACAAGACACGTTATCCCTTACCCCTGATAGCCGGCTCTTGCAGTTTGTCTCAAATAGCTTCGATGTCTGTATCTGGGAATGCTTTATGGCACTTCTGGTAGGAGCACGTCTCTATCTTGCAAAACGTGCCGATATTCTGCCTGGCGCTACCCTGTCCAATTACTTAGAAAACCGTGCCATTACTCACGTATTTTTGTCACCTACCGCTTTGGCTGCCATGGATTCTATCCCCGGCACACTACAAGTTTTAATCACAGGAAGTGAGACATGCCCGTCAACTTTAGTCAATCGTTGGGCTCAGGGACGAAAAATGTTCAATGGCTATGGGCCGACAGAAACCACTATCTGTGCCACTCTCTACCTATGTGACAGTCAAGAAAAAAATGCTCCTCCCATTGGTCGCCCTATCTCCAATACCCAGATTTATATCCTTGATACCGATGGAAAACCCGTTCCAATCGGTGTTACAGGGGAAATCTATATAGCCGGTGTCGGTGTTGCCCGTGGTTACCTCAACCGTCCGGAACTGACAGTGGAGCGCTTCCTGCCTGATCCTTTCTCGACGACAGCCGGAGCACGCATGTACAAAACCGGCGATTTAGCCCGTTGGATACCTGATGGCAATATTGAATACATTAGCCGTAATGATTTTCAGGTTAAACTACGTGGCTTTCGAATTGAACTGGGGGAAATCGAAGCAAACCTGACTCAATGCTACGGTGTACGCGAAGCAATTGTGGTTGTCCGAGAAGACATTTCAAAACAGAAACGGCTGGTTGCTTACTTGCTTGCTGAACCAAATGCGAAATTAGTGCCGGCAGAACTACGTCAACAACTCTCGCAACAACTTGCCGAATATATGCTCCCCAGCG
Source organism: Xenorhabdus sp. XBWT (assembly GCF_059072735.1). Lineage (NCBI taxonomy): Bacteria > Pseudomonadati > Pseudomonadota > Gammaproteobacteria > Enterobacterales > Morganellaceae > Xenorhabdus > Xenorhabdus sp. XBWT. Next base: position 2,838,557 of record NZ_CM180990.1, on the reverse strand, counting down.
CTTTTGTAACACTCAGTCGCTTCCCGCAAACACCTAATGGTAAGCTTGACCGTCAGGCCTTACCAGAACCAGATCAGACAGCCATCGTAACATATGGCTATGAAGCACCGGTAAATGAAGCAGAAACCATACTGGCTCAGATTTGGCAAACGTTACTGGGGGTAGACAAGATTGGCCGCTATGATCATTTCTTCGAGCTAGGCGGACACTCTCTGATGGCAGTCAGTCTGATCGAACGATTGTACAGTTTGGGGTGGGTTCTTGGTATCCACACTGTGTTCGCCACTCCCGTACTGGCAGAAATAGCAAAAGCGATGCTGACAATTCAGGATAATACCGCCCGACTCGCCGTGCCCCCCAATCTTATCCCCGACGGCTGCATAGCTATTAGTCCTGACATGTTGCCTCTGGTTTCCCTGACGCAAAGTGAGATTGATACTATAACGACTACTGTTCCCGGAACTGACGCTAATATCCAGGATATCTACCCACTCGCACCATTACAGGAAGGAATTCTGTTCCATCATCTTTTGCAAGCACAAGGTGATACTTATCTTTTACGTACGTTGTTTGCTTTTAATACCCGCGAATGGCTTGATGCTTTTCTGGCAGCTTTACAACAGGTCATTAATCGTCACGATATTCTGCGTACTGCCATCTGCTGGAACGGATTGTCCCAGCCGGTGCAAGTCGTCTGGCGTCAGGCATCCCTGCCCATTAATACATTTGTACCGGACATCAGACAGGATGTCGCGTCTCAATTACTGTCACATACCGATCCGCACCATCGCCGCCTTGATATCACTCAGGCTCCACTTTTCTCTGCCGACATTGCCCATGATCATCACCAAAATGAGTGGCTGCTGTCTCTCACTTTTCACCACTTAGTGAGCGATCACATGACGCTGGAACTTATCATCTCTGAAATCAATGAGCTGCTGCACTGTTATGTCAAAAACGAACATTATGTCAAAAACGAACAGGCTGAAAATCTACCTGTAGCAGTACCTTACCGCAACTTCGTTGCTCAATTTCTGAGTGTGCCTGCCTCAACACACGAAGCCTATTTCCATGAAGTCCTCTCCGATATTGATGCGCCAACCACACCTTTCGGGATATTGGATGTCCACAGTGGGGATAGAGAGATAAAAGAGACCACACAGTCACTTGATACGACACTGGCCAGGGCAATTCGAAGACAAGCCCGCCGTCAGGGAGTCAGCCCCAGCATACTGTTTCATGTCGCGTGGGCACTGGTGCTGGCACATACCAGCGAGCGGGATGATGTCGTTTTTGGCACAGTTTTGCTGGGGAGAACACAAGGGAATATTGGCATTGATCGGATTATGGGTCTATTTATCAATACACTGCCCATACGGATTCAACTTGTCGGAAATAGCACACAGTCGGTCATACAAACAACTTACCACAGTCTGATGAATCTGCTGGAACACGAACAAGCCTCACTGACGTTGGCACAGAATTGTAGCGGTGTAGCACCATGCTTACCGCTATTCAGCGCACTACTTAACTATCGTCATAGCCAACCAAATGCGCTCCATACAAAATGGAAAGATATACGTTTGTTGAAAGTACAAGAAAGAACTAACTATCCCATCACTCTATCCGTAGACGATTTAGGCGAGGATTTCAGTTTAGTTGTCCAGTCTGTTTCAGGTATCGATCCATTGTGTCTGAGCGCCTATATGATCACGGCCCTGTCAGGTCTGGTAACAGCTTTAGATACAGAACCCCAAAAACCAATCTTGAATATCTCTATTCTGCCTGCCAATGAACGCCAGCAGCTACTGGTTGATTTCAACGCCACCCAGATCGATTTCCAGCAAGATGCCTTAATTCATCAACTGTTCGAAGCTCAGGTACAACGCACCCCAAACACCACTGCCGTGGTCTTTGAGGAACAGTCCCTGAGCTATGATGAGCTTAACCACTGCGCCAACCGTCTGGCTCATCGTTTGATAGCACAGGGTATACAACCTGATGATCGGGTAGCAATCTGCGTTGAACGCAGCCCGGCTATGATTGTGGGGTTACTGGGTATTCTGAAGGCTGGCGGGGCTTATGTACCACTCGACCCGAATTATCCCAGTGAACGACTGGCGTATATACTCGAAGATTCAACACCGAAAACTGTCATTACCCAAACGAAGTTACTCAATCTGCTCACCTGCTCAGTCCCCACAGTGGTACTCGACAGCGCTGAACAATACCTTGATATTATATTAGCCGATAATACTGTTCTAATCGGTAATCCAGATATTCAGGCACAAGGGCTGACGTCACATCATCTGGCGTACGTGATCTACACGTCTGGTTCCACAGGGCAGCCCAAAGGGGTCGCGATTGAACACCGCAATACTGTGAATTTCCTGACGTGGGCGCAACAAACTTTCTCCTCTGAAGAGTTAGGACATACCCTTTTCTCGACCTCACTGAATTTTGATTTAGCTGTATACGAATGTTTTGCGCCGCTTATCTCAGGAGGAACGGTACATCTTGTCCCTAACGCACTTTCACTGACTAGTGAAATACGGATCACCGCAAAATCAGCCACCACAAAACCAGTTGTCAGCCTGATAAATACCGTTCCATCGGCTATTGTGCATTTGATCAACACCAATGTTATTCCTGATACAACCAAAATCGTCAATTTGGCTGGTGAAGCATTGAAACCAAATGTTGTTGAACAGTTGTTTGCTTGTTCCTCTATACAAAATGTGTGCAATCTTTACGGTCCTTCGGAAACAACAACTTATTCAACCTGGACACGCATGAGCCGGACAACGGGCTTTGTCCCCCATATTGGCCGCCCAATTGCCAATACCCAAATCTACATTCTCGATACCCATGGTTACCCCGTCCCGCTCGGTGTCAGCGGGGAAATCCATATCGCGGGTGCCGGTGTTGCCCGTGGTTATCTTAATCGACCTGAACTCACGGCTGAACGCTTCCTGATCGACCCGTTTTCCCCCGTTCCGGATTCACGGATGTACAAAACTGGCGACCTTGGTCGCTGGCGGCCCGATGGCAATATCGAATACCTCGGCCGCAACGATTTTCAGGTCAAGATACGTGGTTTTAGGGTTGAGCTTGGTGAGATTGAAGCAAAACTTGAGCAATGTTGTGGTGTACGTGAGGCCGTAGTTATGGCGCGTGAAGATATCGGGGAACAAAAACGGCTGGTCGCCTATCTGCTTACCGACCCAAATGTGAAACCGACTCCTGCGGGATTGCGTCAACAACTCACGAAACAACTTACTGACTATATGATCCCCAGCGCCTTTGTAACACTTGACGCTTTCCCGCTGACACCCAATGGTAAACTCGACAGACAGGCACTTCCTGCCCCTGATCCCTCTGCCATTGTGACACGCGTCTATAATGCACCAATGGGTGCAGTGGAAACTGCCCTGGCGCAAATTTGGCAAACACTACTGGGACTTGAGCGCGTCAGTCGCCATGACCATTTCTTTGAACTCGGCGGTCATTCCCTGCTTGCTATCCAGCTTGTCACACGGATACGCCAAAATCTGGCACTGGAACTCTGCTTGCCACAACTCTTTGCCCACCCGGTGCTCGCTGATTTGGCTACCGTGCTCACTGATGCTTCGGTGGTCACTCAAACAACCACTATTCCTGCCGTCGATCGCCGTCAGCCTCTGCCGCTGTCATTCGCCCAACAGCGCCTGTGGTTTCTCGCCCGGCTGAACCCCGCTGCCAGTCTGGCCTACCATATTCCGACAGTGCTGTACCTCTGTGGACAATTTAATCAAGCGGCATTCAAACGCGCATTGGATTCTCTCGTTACACGACAGGAAAGCCTGAGAACCCGTTTTGTCCTTGTTGATGAACAACTTTATCAACACATTGATGACGCAGATATCGGCTTTACCCTGAACTATCAGGATCTACGCGGGTTAAATAAAACCTCATGCATGAACCGCATTGATGAGCTGATAACACTCGAAGCACAAACTCTGTTTGATTTTGTCAATGAACCGTCGGTTCGGGGTCAATTACTACAACTATCGGACGAAGAGCACATATTTATTCTCACCCAGCACCACATCATCACTGATGGCTGGTCAGTGGGGATATTGATCCGTGAATTAGGTATACTCTACCGCGCCTCACTTGGGGAGCAAAATGTTCCTTTGGCACCTCTGCCCATCCAATATGCCGACTATGCAGCCTGGCAACAGGAGTGGTTACGAGATGAGATTATTTCGGCTCAACGGGATTTCTGGCAAGAACAACTTCAGGGAGCACCAGAGCTGCTGGCTCTTCCCACCGCTCGAACACGTCCACCAGAGCAAAGCTATGCCGGCAGCCACATTCCCGTTCATCTGAATGCGAATTTACTGACCTCTCTCAAAGAACTTGGTCAGCGTCAAGGAACAACATTATTTATGACTCTACTTGCCGGTTGGAGTATTGTCCTTTCCCGCTTGAGTGGTCAAAACGATATCATCATTGGCACGCCGGTCGCCAACCGTCCACGAAGTGAATTAGAAGGCGTCATCGGTTTTTTCGTCAATACCCTGCCTCTGCGTATTGAACTGGAGAATTGCAATACCGTGGCAGAACTGCTTGCTCACATCCGAGAAAGATCTCTGGCGGCCTACGCGCATCAAGATCTGCCTTTTGAACAGTTGGTGGAAATTCTACAACCCAATCGCAGCCTGAGCTACAACCCGATTTTTCAGGTTATGCTGGCTCTGGACAATACCCCCGTGCAATCCTTTGAGTTGCCGGGTTTATCTGTCTCAACGCTTAATCAAACACGCCATAGCGCACACTTTGATCTCACTTTGTCACTCAGTGAAACCAGAAATGGTCTCACTGGTCATCTGGAATATGCCTCAAACCTGTTCGATAAAATGGCAGTTGAACGAATGGTGGGTTACCTCACTCAGATACTGACGGCTATGGCAGACAGTGAAATGCAGGCCATTGCACATCTGCCAATGCTATCTGTAGCTGAGCGGCAACAGTTACTCTTCGAATTCAACACCCCTCAGGCCGACTTCCCGCTATTTTCACAAGGCCAATTTTCACAAGATGCTTTGATTCATAAACTATTCGAAGAACAGGTGCAACGCACACCAAATGCCACAGCCGTAATCTTTGAAGATCAATCTTTGAGTTATGCCGAACTGAATTGCCGAGCAAACCAACTGGCGCACAGCCTGATTGACTTTGGTGTACACCCTGATGATCGGGTGGCGATTTGTGTTGAACGGGGTTTGGATATGATCATTGGCCTGTTCGGGATTCTAAAAGCCGGTGTCAGCTATGTGCCACTTGATCCGGACTATCCCACCGAACGGCTGATCTATCAATTATCGGACAGTAAACCTGTACTACTGCTGACACAAAAACATCTGCAAACAGGCTTATTGATGCAAAATTTGCCTGTCTGGCAACTCGATGATGAGACTTATCAAAAGAGTACAGCGGCACAACCTGAACATAATCCAGACAGCAGACAAATAGGGCTTCAGCCCCACCATTTGGCCTATATCATCTATACTTCCGGTTCAACCGGACATCCCAAGGGTGTCATGCTGGAACACCGCAATGTCGTGAGCCTTATCCATGCACAACGTTTAGTCAGTCAGCCTCATCCCGGCGATCGTATCCTGCAATTTGTTACCGTTGCGTTTGATATTTCCGTATCCGATATTTTCCCCACTCTTGCCTCGGGTGCCACGCTGGTTCTGCGTCCGTCCTATATCAAGATACCGGATATCAATTTTGTTAATTTCCTGCGTGAGCAGAAAATCACTATCATCAATATACCGACTGCTTTCTGGCATCATTGGGTACAGGAAATAGTAGCAGGACGCATCGGTTTCAGCCCCTGCCTCCATACCGTCATTGTTGGTGGTGATAAAGTAGAGCACCGCTATTTAATCGACTGGCTATCGTGCCCTGAAACACATTCCTGCCGTTGGTTTAACGCCTATGGTCCCACTGAAATAACTGTTACGGCCACGGCGTTGATGATAGATGGCAAACAAACTTCACCTGTCACCGATAACATCCCCATTGGCCGCCCATTGTCCAATACCCGCATTTATATTTTAGACGCGTTCCGCCAGCCGGTTCCTACTGGTGTAAGTGGTGAAATTTATATCGGTGGTATGGGTGTTGCCCGTGGTTATTCCAACCAACCAAAACTCACGGCAGAAAGATTTGTCGTCGATCCATTTAGCGAACACCCCAATGCCCGCATGTATAAAACGGGCGATTTAGGTCGTTGGCGGTCTGACGGCAATATCGAATACCTCGGCCGCAATGATTTTCAGATTAAAATACGCGGCTTCCGTATCGAATTAGGTGAGATTGAAACCAGATTGATGCAATGCCACGGTGTACGTGAAGCCATCGTGCTTGCCCGAGAAATCCCCAGTCATACCGAAATGCCGAACGAAAAGCGGCTGATTGCCTATCTGCTCCGGGAACCACATGCGAAACTGATGCCTACGGAGCTGCACCGGCAACTCTCACAGCATCTTGCTGATTATATGTTGCCCTGCGCTTTTGTGATTCTCGATTATTTTCCGCTGGCACCTAATGGCAAACTCGACCGTCAGGCATTGCCGTTACCAGATCAAGCGGCAATGGTGAGCCGCGCATATGAAGCACCAGTCAGCAATATGGAAATCACATTGGCCAAAATCTGGCAGACATTATTAGGGGTGAAAAGAGCGGGACGTTACGACCACTTCTTTGAGCTAGGAGGCCATTCACTGATGGTTGTCAGCCTAATCGAACGATTGCGGGAACAAGGCTGGAATCTTGATATCCGCTCTGTATTTGCCACACCAGTGTTGACTGAAATGGCGAAAATGATGCAGTCCGTCGATGAAAATGTGATTACATTGATTGTACCGCCTAATCTTATCCCCGATGGCTGTACAAAAATCACTCCTGCTATGCTGCCCCTCATCTCCCTGACGCAACATGAAATTGATACTATCGCAACCATCATTCCCGGTGGAGCTGCCAATATCCAGGATATCTATCCGCTGGCACCATTACAGGAAGGTATGTTGTTCCATCACCTGTTACAAACACAGGGAGATAGTTATCTGTTACACATTTTGCTTGCTTTCGATAACCGTGAACGTATTGATGCTTTCCTCACCGCCTTCCAGCAGGTCATTGACCGCCACGATATTCTGCGTACTGCCATCTGCTGGCAAGGTCTGGCACAACCAATACAAGTAGTCTGTCGCCAAGCATCTCTACACATTGACACCTTCACACCTGAAAACGATAAAGACATCCGGTCTCAGTTACTGGCACATACCGACCCGTACCAGCATCGCCTTGATGTCAGTCAGGCTCCGCTCATTTCCGTCAATATCGCCTATGACCCGCATCATGATGAGTGGTTGCTGGCACTGTGCTGTCACCATATACTTAATGACCATATCTCGTTAGACATTATCATGTCTGAAATTAATGAATTACTGTTCCATCATCCCAAACATTTAACGCCAATATTGCCTTACCGCCACTTTATTGCCCAGTTACAGAGAGTATCGCTTTCATTACATGAAACTTATTTCCGTGAAATCCTGGCCGATGTAGATACACCAACCATACCTTTCGGGATACTCGATATCTACAGTGGAAATAGACAAATCACGCGTGTTATTCAACCTATCAGTGCATCCCTGTCGGGAGCTATCCGCAAACAGGCCCGTCGTCATGGCGTAAGCCCCGGTATCCTATTTCATGTCGCGCTGGCGCTGGTGCTGGCAAAAATAAGCAATCGGGAAGATGTTGTCTTCGGAACAGTTTTGTCGGGACGTATGCAAGGAGGTACTGATATCGACCAGATTCTAGGCTTGTCGATCAATACATTGCCCGTGCGGGTTAAACTGACAGGAAACAGCGTAAAAGAGACTGTGCAAGCAACCTATCGCAATCTGACCCGGCTACTGGAACACGAGCAGGCTTCATTGGCATTGGCTCAACGTTGTAGTGCAATACCATCACCCTTGCCTCTCTTTAATACGCTACTCAACTATCGTCATAGCCAATCGGACACAATCAACACCACATGGGAAGGTATACGTCTGATAACAGCACAGGAGAGGATGAACTATCCCCTCTATTTTGCTGTGGATGATTTGGGTAAAGGCTTTCTTTTAGAAATTCAGGCGGTATTGGGAATCGATTCATCCCGCCTGAATTTCTGTATGACCACGGCTCTGTCGGGTCTGGTTAGGGCATTGGAAATTGCCCCCCAGCAACCCATTGTAAACATTCCCATTATGTCCGCCATTGAACACCAACAATTGCTGACTGATTACAATAGTAAGCCCAAACATCAGGCCATACTCTCATTGGATCGACCTGCGGTTGTTGAATGGGAATACGAAGCCCCTGTAGATGAAATGGAAATGACATTGGCCCAAATTTGGCAGGATTTACTGAAACTCGAACGGGTTGGCCGCCAAGACAATTTCTTCAGGCTAGGTGGGCATTCTCTGACAGCGATACAACTGCTGTCACGTATGCGTGAACAAGGTATGGAAGTTCCGTTGGCCGCATTATTCACGCATCCGATCCTGAGTGAAATGGCACTGATGGTGAAGGGCATCTCCATATCCTGATCTTCGGCAGCCTTATAAGCATGCTATTCAAATAGCAGTAACAGAACAAAAAAGGGGAATGGAATTATCAATATACCCGTCGTCTTTTAAGTTGCAAATTTATTAGCTGCAACTTAAAAGTCATTGGATATAACAATAATCAGGTTTATAAAATTAATCAGGTTTAAAGAAATGATTAAATTTATTTTTCTGTTTCTTTTCATTCCGCTTGCTGTTCTTGACGTTTTCTGACTCGCCACAAGACTTCTAATATCACAAACCACACAGGTGTGCCATATAATGCAATGCGGGTCTCATAATCAAATATCATAATCACTACCGTGAAAGCAAAAAATATCAACGTACACCATGTCATGGGAATACCCATTGGCATTTTATAAATGGATTTTTTATGTAAATCAGGGCGCTTCTTACGGTAAGCCAGATAAGCAAGCAATATCATGCACCAACTGTAAATGACCATGATAGCGGCGACAGTTGTAACAATAGTGAATAATTTCATCACATCGGGAATGATAAACAGCAGAAATACACCGCTTGCCATGCAGATAACGGAAAATATCAGGCTGAATACAGGAACGGCACTGCTTATCGAAAGTTGCCCGAATTTATAATGAGCCAGTTTCTCTGTAGACAGGCCATAAAGCATTCGGGTGCAGGCGTATAGACCGCTGTTTGCTGAAGACATCGCCGAAGTCAGTGCCACAAAGTTAATCACCGCAGCCGCAGCAGGTAATCCAGCCAATGCAAACAATGTCACAAACGGACTCACTTCCGGTGAAATATGAGGCCATGAAGTGACAGCAATAATACACATCATAGAAAGTACGTAAAAAATAATGACTCTGATGGGAATGCTGTTGATGGCTTTCGGTAAAATTTTCTCCGGCTCTTTGGTTTCAGCCGTCACAGTACCGACCAGTTCAATCCCTGTAAAAGAAAAAATGGCGATCTGAAAACCAGCAAAAAAACCAAATAAACCATTTGGCAGAAATACTTCAGGTTCCGTCAAATGACGTACAGAAGCTGTCACACCATTGGGTGAAGTCCATCCCACAAACACCATGCCCACGCCAACGATAATCAAGGCAACTATCGCCACCACTTTGATCATGGCAAACCAGAATTCAGTTTCACCAAATAACCGTACAGAGAAAAAATTACAAAAGCACATCAGCCCCAAAACAAACAGTGCCGTTAACCAAAGATAACTGTCCGGGAACCAATACTGGATATAACCGCCACAAACCACAACATCTGCTATGCAACTGACAATCCAACTCATCCAATAGGTCCAGCCCAGAAAATAGCTGGCTTTGTCCCCCAGATAATCTGCTACGAAATCAGCGAATGTCCGGTAATCCAATTTAGTGAGCAACAGTTCTCCCATTGCCCGCATGACCATGAAAGCAAAAAAACCAATCAGCAGATAAGTCAGAATAATTGAAGTTCCTGATACTGCTATGGTTTTCCCCGTCCCCATAAATAAACCAGTACCAATGGCTCCACCAATTGCGATCAATTGAATATGACGTCTACCTAATCCACGGTGGAGTTTTTGCGCACCTGCGGATTGCTCCGCAGATGTTTTTAGTGATCTCGTCATCAAGGACCTCTATGGTTTTATTTTTATATTTTTTGTCTTTCAAACCGCAGCCTTGTGAACTACAGCCCGAAATCGATTAGGTATATCTGGATTGATTACGTTAATTGCGCCAGCAATAGACCCGCCCGTAACCCAATAGCGACATGGGCATTAGGGAACAGAATAAAATTTGCAGGAGAGGCTATTTTCCAGGACTGATTATGCTGACTGGCAATTTCGAAACCTTCCGCCAAAACGGTAAAGTTTTTCGTATCCTCTGGGATATTCAGCCGGAAGCTATCATGTTGTTTGATAATCGCATCAACCACACGATAACATTTGAGCGCAGGTTTATTCCGTTTAACGACAAATGAACCCGCGACCAAATTCCGTAATGCTTCAGTTATGTTACTGAATCTTGCCAGATCGTTTTGCCCAAAAGGCAATGCCTTGCCTATCTCCAGTGTGCAACTGTCCGCATTGAAATGTTCGCTGGTAAAGTGGCTGAACGTTCCCCCCACTGCGTTATGAAATACCACCGCATCAATATCACTAGCTTCTAGCCCTTGTAAAAAATCAGCGGCATATTCACCTGTTTGGTACGGCAACAGAGCAAATTGCTCATGACAGGAACCTCGAATCGCTGTATGGAGATCAAGGTGCCTGAGTCTCTCTGACGCCATGATTGCGGGTTGGCTAAGGAATTGGTGGACAACTGCTTCCAGCTCTATCGCACGGCGTGTCTCATTCCCTGCCGGAAAATTTTTATGGCGACCGCCAAACATGCGGTTAAGATCATTATCGAGATACCGCAGACCCTCACGCATGGCAGGTAAATTACCGAAGATCAACAGGAGATTATGTCGTAACGGCAGGCTTCCCTGAGCCAGTTGTGACAATAGTTGAAGCAGTATTTCCACAGGCGCAGTTTCATTGCCATGTATTCCGGCTGAAATGATCAGCGTATCGGTATTTTTCTCCTGTGAAAGCGTTTGTGATTGTTTTTCTGGAACCGGCTGTTCTTCCGGAAATAACTGTAATACGCCTTCCGCTAACCAGGATGACTTGATACTTGGCGGAAAATACAAGGTATTTTCAATTTTGTTTTCAAGCAATAAATTCAGTAAATCCATCTCATCTCCTGATTAGTGCTGAAAATCATAGATTGAACCGAGTCTGAGGATTTGCGTCAGTTCATCAAGTGCGCTGTAAACTTCATTCAATAGCTGTGGATCAGCCAGATCAGCCGCATACAGAGAATCACGATAATGGCGTTCAATCCATGATGTCAGACGCTGATACAGTATTGGGTTCATCAGAACCGCCTGATTCACTGCTGCCAGCTCTTTTTCGTTCAAGACGACTCGAAGCCGCAGACAAGCAGGCCCTCCCCCGTTGTGCATGCTTTCCCGCAAGTCAAAGAAATGAAGTTTATTGATAGGCGAGTTTCCCCCTGCAATCAACTTTTGCAAATAGGCTGAAACATGATGATTTTGGCGGCACTCTTCCGGTAGAACCAGCATCATGTTGCCGTCGGGTTGACTCAGTAACTGGCTGTTAAAAAGATAGGATTCAACAGCATCCTGAATAGAGACTTGCTCTGTCGGGACTTCAACCGTCATTAATGTGTGTCCAAGCCGGGCCATTTTTTCCCTGAGTTCGATCAATACCGATTGTTGGTTCAGAAAAGCCTGCTGGTGATAGAAAAACACATTGCGATTGCTGACTGAGATCACATCGTTATGAAAGACACCACCATCGATGGCAACAGGATTTTGCTGGGCAAATACGGTTCCCGCTTCTTCAAGTTGATGTAAACGAGCAACAGCCTGACTGGCTTCCAACGTCTGCCTGGCGGGATAATGTTTAGGCCCAATGCCGTCCTGCAAGGCTTTGCGACCATAAACAAATAACTGCACACCCGCTTCACCATATTCAGAGCAAAAACGGTTATGATTCGCTGCTCCCTCATCTCCCCAATCTGCATGTTGCGGCAAAGGGTCATGGTGGACAAAACAATCCTGATCCGGAAAAACGGCTTTCAGCACCCGCGCAGTGGTCGTGCTTTCCAGTGAACGGTGCAGCTTGTTATTCAAGTTGGCCACAGTAAAGTGGACACGCTGGTCAGCACTATCAGCCGAAGGTGATACAGTTGCTGCATTGGCTGTCCACATAGAAGACGCGGAGCTGAGACCGGACAATAACGATGGTGAATATTGTACCGCCTTATTGAGCACTTGTTCGTCATTACCCGTAAACCCTAATTGCCGCAATACAGGAAGATTGGGGCGTTGTTGCGGGGGTAAAACCCCCTGTACCAGCCCCATATCAGACAACGCTTTCATTTTCATCAATCCCTGAAGTGCGGCTTTGCGGGGATTGGATTCCTGCCCCTTATGATTCATGGCAGCTTCATTACCTGTCGACAGCCCAGCGTAATTGTGAGTCATCCCCACCAGACCATCAAAATTTGCTTCAATTCCCGACATAATCACCTCTGACATCCTAAAAAACCCAGTCCCGGCGCCGGCGTTTCAGGTAACACCACATTGTCAGCCGTCAGGGAAGCCATCGGCCAGGCGCAATAATCCGCCGCATAATAGGCACTGGGGCGGTGATTCCCCGATGCACCGATGCCACCAAAAGGTGCCTTGCTGGATGCCCCTGTTAACGGCTTATTCCAATTCACGATCCCAGCCCTCGCCTCCTGCAATAACTTCTTGAACAGGCTGGCATCAGGAGAAATCAGGCCGGTGGCCAGTCCAAACCGCGTATCATTCGCAACGGAAATGGCTTCGTCGAAAGTGTCGTAACGTCTTAATGTCAGTAAGGGGCCAAAATATTCTTCATCAGGAACACTTTTGGCATTTGTCAGATCAATGATGCCCGGTGTCATAAAGGTTGAATGAGGATCGGGCTGAGTCAGGGGAAGTCGTGCAATTCCCCCCGTTGCCAACAATTTCGCCTGAGCTTCCAGCAGGTTTCCCACCGCTGCCAAAGAAATTACACCTCCCATAAAAGGCTGTGACTCGGCATCCCAATGGGCTGGAACAATCTGACTTGCGGCATCAAGTAACCGTTGGATCAGCGCATCACCTTTTGCCCCCCGTTTTACCAGTAACCTGCGGGCACAAGTACAGCGTTGTCCTGCGGAAATAAAAGCAGATTGAATAATGGTATAAACGGCAGCATCAAGTGAATCATAGTCATCCACAATCAAGGCATTGTTACCGCCCATCTCCAGCGCCAACATTTTTTCTGGTTGACCCGCCAGTACACGATGGAAGTGGAATCCCGTTGCCGCGCTGCCAGTGAACAGCACGCCGTCAATTTCCCGGTTTTCCAGCAATGCACCGCCAGTTTCCCTGCCTCCCTGAACCAAATTCAATACCCCGGCAGGTAACCCCGCCTTTATCCACAATTCCACGGTTTTCTCCGCCGTTACCGGCGTCAGCTCACTGGGTTTAAATACCAGTGTATTACCGGCAATCAATGCCGGAACAATATGCCCGTTAGGTAAATGACCGGGGAAATTATAGGGACCGAAAACCACCATCACGCCGTGGGGACGATGCTGCAATATTGCTTTGCCATCGGGCATAGTCGTTTCGGAATACCCTGTCCGCTGTTCCCATGCTTCAACGGAGATAGCAATTTTACCTACCATCGACTGGACTTCTGTCCGGGTTTCCCACAGTGGTTTGCTGGTTTCCTCACTGATCACGCGGGCAATGTTTTCTTTTTCCTGTGTCAGCAAATCAGCAAATGCCTGAATAATTGCAATACGTTGTTCAACCCCTAACCGGGACCACTCAGGAAATGCTTTGCGGGCTGATTGACAGGCTTCATCCACCTGAGAAGCAGAAGCACCATTTGCCTGCCATAAAACTCGCTGGTCAACAGGAGAATTTTTAATAACGGGCAGACCTTGCCCTGCTATCCATTCACCGCCAATGTAATTTGCCTGATGATTCATTATGAAAACCCTCAATTTTGCGAAAGCGCTTTTGTTCTTAAGCGCTTGCTCTTAATTGTGAAAGCGTTTAGGAGAACAGAGAAACAAAACGTACCGAATCGCCATCATCCAGATGGAGTGCCTCCATTTCCTCGGAGGTAAGCCGCAGTTCATCACTATCCTGAGGAGCAGAAAGATGCAGGAGAAGTGCCTTGAAATCCTGAAAATGCAGGTTAGAAACAATGTACGGCAGGCCATCCTGTGATCGGGACGCATTCTCGCTTCTTTTAACATGTACAAGCCGGCTGGCTTTGATTGTGCGTACATTATCTATCTCTGCATCCAGAATGGCACCGGCATCAAAAATATCCACCGCCTCGTGGTAAGCAAACCCCTCTTTTTCCAGAATGGCGCGCGCAGGCAAAGTATTTTCATGCACTTGTCCGATGGCTTGGCGCGCTTCTTCTGGCAACAAAGGGACATAAATTGGATGGAATGGCATCAGCTCTGCAATAAATGTTTTGGAGCCAAGCACTGTCAAATAATCGGCTTCGGCGAAAGGTACATTAAAAAAGTGATGCCCGAGTGCATTCCAGAAGGGAGATTCACCTTGCTGATCCACGACCCCGCGCATTTCCGCAAAAATGTGTTTTGAGAACAGGTGCCTGAACGCAGCAATGAACAGAAAGCGGCTTCGGGAAAGAAAAACACCATTGCTCCCCCCATGATAATCAGGGTCAAGGAACAGCGTACACAGTTCACTGCATCCAGTATAATCTTGCCCGACTATCAGCGTTTCAAATGTGTTGTAAATGCCTAACTCACGGGAGGAACGTACTGATCTTTGTACGCGGAAATTGTAGAAAGGCTCTTCCAGCCCGACCGCAACTTCCAGCGCACTCACACCAACAACACGATGCTTTTCCGTGTCTTCCAAGGTAAATAAAAAACCTTGTTGTGCCCGCCCCTTTGCATCGTTGAAAGAATCAATGCTGCGTGAAATCCGTGCCGCCAGATATTCCTGATTATTCGGTAACGTCGTCAGGCCAACGCCAGCACGGGACGAAAGATTGAGGATATCCCCTAAATCTTCATGTTGAACGGATCTAAATAGCATCATGGTATCACCTCAAATCGGCTTTATTCCTGAACAAATCGCTTGAGGGCGTTTTCAAGGTGGATGAAACCGTCATTGATATCCTGCGGTTCAATATTTAACGCAGGAGCAAAACGCAACACATCAGGGCCGGCAATCAGGGCAATTAATCCCTCCTCCGCAGCGATATTGGTCAGGGTTTTCGCCTTGCCCTGATATTTTTCATTTAGCTCAGCCCCCAGCAATAACCCTTTACCGCGGAGTTCACTGAAGATTTGATAACGTTGATTAAGCTCGGACATCCGACGGATAAACTCATGGTGGCGCTCTTGCACGCCAGCCAGAAATGCCGGCTGATTCACCAGCTCAATCACTTTATTGGCAACGGCTGCCGCCAGCGGATTTCCGCCGAATGTTGTGCCGTGAGAACCCGGCTGGAATGCTTCTGCGATATACTGCCTGACTAACATCGCGCCAACCGGGAAGCCGCCGCCAAGCCCTTTGGCAGTAGTCAGAATATCGGGTTCTACACCAGTTTCCTCATAAGCATACAAGTAACCGGTACGTCCGATGCCTGTTTGAATTTCATCAAAAATCAGCACTGCCTGATGTTGATCGCACAATTCACGCAATGCTTTCAAAAAGGCAGGGTCAGCAGGGATCACACCACCTTCACCGATAATAGGCTCAACAATCACGGCACAGGTGTTCTCTGAAATATGTGCTTTGATAGCATCAATATCGTTGTATGGAAGGTGGGTAATTTGTTGTGGCAGAGGAGCAAAGTCCTGAGAGTATTTTGGCTGGCCTCCGACCGTTACAGTAAATAATGTTCTACCGTGGAACGAATTTTCGAATGAAATAATTTCGCTTTTATGACTGCCATATTTATCCAAAGCATGTTTTCTGGCAATTTTTAATGCAGCTTCATTTGCCTCCGCACCGGAATTACAGAAAAAAACCTTATCTGCGAATGTATTTTCAACCAGAGCTTTTGCTAATTTTAAAATAGGCTCATTGGTGTAACCATTACCAATATGCCATATGTTTTCCATTTGAAATATTAATGTATTTTTTAATTCATCATTGGCATGACCTAATGAATTAACGGCGATTCCGCCTGCAAAATCAACGTACTCTTTCCCATCCTGATCCCATACACGAGAGCCTTTTGCCTTGACCGGAATAAATTTCGCTGGTGAAAAACAGGGAACCATGTACTGGTCAAACCAATTTCTTTGAATCGTGTTCGTCATTAGTTTTTCCTCAAGTAATTAGGATAAAAAATTAAATTCTATATTATTAAATATAATTTTTTATTAATGGATTCATTTAGATTATCTATTCGATGTTTTGATTAGTTTTCAATGATGCCTTTACAATAAACTCTCTTGTAATATCTTTTTTATCTTTTTTGATTGGTAATTAACCCCATAATCTCTTTGGGTTTTAACAAAGTCAATACAATAAAATCACAATGAATTTACTTTATGATGTTTTTCACAATTTATAAAAATGACTCTATTTTCAATTTATGCATCGTTTATGCATAAAAAGATAAATATAAGCAGATGCAGAACAGAAGCCAACCGAAATGAAGTAATTTTGTTCAATAGTTATTCATAAATCATGACCATAAATTATGGTCATGATCCAAAAAATATGTTTGCAATTAACAATTTTTACTCTGGACATCTATAATATTATTTAAAATCAAAAGATTAAATAAAATGATACCAAAAATAACTATCAGAGAACTGTTTTTTCTTACCGGATACAGTAACTGTTGAAAGGTGTGCTGGCTTCAAGCAGGTGATCTTATCAGCGATATTTTTTACACACATGCCAGTTATCACATTGTTCGTGAAAAGTACTTCAATAATATTATCTGGTGTGTTAAGTCAGTAGATTAACTGTACGTTAATATACACATCGTCTTTCAAGTGCAGTTTTGTTGGCTACGTTCATTTCCCTCAGTCAACACCCTGATTCAATAAAATTAAACAATTATGGCATTTCTATATTCCTCTTACTGAGAGGAGTAAGTAAGTGCCCCAACATTCTGAATGCTTATTTATTTGTTGAAACATTATTGAATACGGTTTTTTCTCAACCCACAAAACAATAGTAGAGAGTGAAAAAATAGATAACTTAAATTTATAAAATTTTATTTAATAAAATTACATTAATGTATTTTACATTATTATTGGAAGGTACATCATGATACTTAAATCAAAATTTTTCAGCATATTAGACTCAGGAATAGAAGGGCCACTGACTCGGCCCGCTTGCTATGGATCAAGCCTAGAAGTGGCACCAAGCACATTTAATGTTAAAGATTACATCACTATCAGAGAAGTTGGACATCAAGATGCTATATATTGTGTTAACAAAATAAGAACGAATATCATTAATGGTGATTGGCTTATAGAGCCGAAACAAACGGAAGAGTTAAATAAAGATCAGAAAAATTGGTATTCACGAGGTAAAATGACCTACAGATTACTTTGTGATATGAATGATATTATATACAGTAACTTTGACAGCATTTCAAATACAATAAATCATTATTTTTATGTTATGTTTTATCAAGAAACACCAATTGGTACATTGATGCTCACCAATGATTTTTTAAGAATCACAGAGCCGGCCAAAGTTCAGGATTTCATTATGCATATCGGTATAAGACGCTGTGGTATATTACTGATAGAGTATGCAGTAAATAAATCAAACGAACTAGGTAAAAATGGAAATATCCAATTGACGCCAGCACCCAATTCCAGAGATGTTTACCATGAATATGGTTTTAATTTTCAAGAAGGCCATATGTTATTAGAACCTAATCAAAATGAAAAATGGGGGGTTCGTAATGAAAAGT
Organism: Xenorhabdus sp. XBWT; assembly: GCF_059072735.1. Lineage (NCBI taxonomy): Bacteria > Pseudomonadati > Pseudomonadota > Gammaproteobacteria > Enterobacterales > Morganellaceae > Xenorhabdus > Xenorhabdus sp. XBWT. The sequence continues at coordinate 2,820,389 of NZ_CM180990.1, read as the reverse complement.
ATTATTTTATGGCAGGTTGCAATTACTGATTACCTGATTTTTTCATTGGGTACTTCCTGTCATTCAATTTAATTACACCCAATGTATACCCATTGGATTTCAAGCTGAAGTTTAAAAGACGAAGTATATATTTATTATCTTACACTAAAATATAAAGTGGCTATCCAGCCACTTTATTGAACAAAAACAGCTAATTGATGATATAGCATCGTGATTATGATCGTATTTTTATTTATGTGTAAAAATATACCTAAGATAATTTATCTACTTAATTTAAGTAAGTTATCATTTGCATTAGAAAATAATTTTAATTGAAATTATATTTATTAATATTGCCGTGCTATAAATCACGCTTGCAGTTTGATAAGAAAAAAACAACCATAGTGGATTGTGTAGACAGATATATGAATTTTCATATTAATTATAACCTTTGACAATGGCTTGTTTTTTATGACTCTAATAGCTTATTTATATCGTCAATCTTGGGTATTACTGCTGGTATCGACAATAAGCGCATTAATTAGTGGGTTTGCCGGTGCTTCTATAGTTGGCATGATCAGCCAGGGTGTTACAGAACAGATCAACCTAACTATGTTTCTTTTAGGCTTTTTTGGTATGTGTTTTATATTTTTTATTACTAAAACAGTATCAGAAATCACATTATCTCATTTAGCACAATCTACGATTTATTCATTGCGTCTGAGTTTGAGTAGTAAAATTCTACGTGCCCCACTAAAAAAACTGCATAAACTCGGACGACACGGCTTATTGGCAGTTTTAACTAAAGATGTCGATGTATTTGTACACTCCTTTATGCTGGCACCCAGCGTTTTTGGTAATGTCACCTTAATCTTGGCCTGCTTTAGTTATTTAGCCTGGATATCCTGGGAACTGTTTGTCATTTTGGCTATATTAAGCCTTATCTCAATGTATCTGTTTTATATATGGGAAAAATATCCATTACACCTGATGACATTAATGCGTGATCAAGTGGATAAGATATACCTTAATTTCCAAAGCCTGATTGATGGAAGCAAAGAACTACAACTCAATAAACAGAAAGGCAGTCTTTTTATCGATAAAGTTATCGCACCAGCAGCTAAGGTATTCCAAGAGATCTGTATCAAAGCGAATTCCAACTATGCATGGGTCATAAATGCCAGTTCCGTCACATTCTATGTCACCATTGGCATCATCGTTTTTGTCGTTCCTATTTGGCTTCCTCAAGAGCCATCAACGCTTTTTACTGTCTCATTACTTGTTCTCTTCTTATCAGGTCCCATCAGTGAAGTGATTGGGGCAATCCCTGAATTAAGAGAAGCAGAAGTTTCATTGAATAAAATGCGCCGTCTTGACGATGAGTTAGAAGAAGCTATGTCCGTGCAAACTGAAAGTTCTAATCCATTCTATAACCAACACTCAATGGAACTTGAACTGAAAGATGTCGTCCACCATTACACGACGGATAAAGAGGATCGACAGTTTGCGCTCGGCCCATTGAGTCTGAAAATATCGCAAGGTGAAATTGTTTTTATTGTCGGTGGTAATGGCAGTGGTAAAACAACACTCGCGATGTTACTTATCGGTTTGTTTGAACAAGAATCCGGTTTTATTTCGCTAAATGGTGTACAGGTAACACCAGCTAACAATGAGCATTATCGTCAATTCTTTTCTGCTGTTTTTTCCGATTATCATTTATTCGAGCAATTGCTCAATAGTGATTCGGACGTTACCGAAAAAGCGACACATTATATTGAAGCATTAAACATGGGGCACAAAGTTAAAATCGTTGATGGTGGTTTTTCCACAACCAATCTTTCGGCAGGTCAACGGAAACGGCTGGCTTTAGTCTCGGCTTATCTGGAAGATCGTCCTATTTATCTGTTTGATGAATGGGCCGCAGACCAAGATCCCGTATTTAAACGTTTATTCTATACTGAATTGCTGCCTGAATTAAAAGCCAATGGTAAAACTGTCATCATTATCAGTCATGATGATGCTTACTTTGATGTTGCCGACCGTATTATTAAATTGGAAGATGGTAATATTAAAGAAATAAGCAATAAAATCCATTAATCCATTTGAAAATAAAATTAAGTGAAGCTCATCACAAAGAGCCTAATAATATAGGCTCTTATTTCACTTTCTATATCCAATGAATTTTGAGTTAAAACATGAAGGGAAAATCACCAGATCTATACCCATTGGATTTCAAGATGCAGCGTGACGGCAAGGAACAAATCCCCTGGAGCATAGATAACTATGTGACCGGGGTGAGTGAGCGCAGCCAACAAAGCTGCAACTTGAAAGACGACAGGTATAATAAAACTTAATACATAACACCCATAATAAAATTAGATGCGTTAGAAAAACATTATTAGAAATGTGGAATAAAATAATTTAATGTAAAATCATCTAATATCGTACAGAACCCAATTCCTTTCTGAACTGAAAAGGAATTGGGAAACACATTTAAAATAAGACTGTTCTTTTTTATTAGAATGGTCAGGTATTTTTATGTCGTTTGTTCTGGGTGTGCCAAAACTCCTTACTAACAGAAATAGATTATAAATCTATTTCGGAGAGTTATTTTTATTAGTTTAACTTCAAGTGTGATTTTTTGTTTTATCAGTTCTCATGTTTTTATTTTTAATATACCCATAAAAAGGGAGCTATAGAATGAATTACCCTGAAAAATTGAAATCATTTCCTTTATCGGAAGCGCAAAGTAGTCGCTGGTTTCAATATCAAATTGACCCTGACAAACGTGGTCAGAATAATAGTGCATTTTGTGTTCGCATTAAAGGCTTGACAGCCAAACGATTAGAAGAAGCTCTCAATAAATTGGTGCAAAGACACCCTCTGCTACGGGCCAGTTTTGGACTCCATAATGGTGAACTGGGCTATTGCATAGCAGACAGTTGTAAAATCACACTTGCAGTACATGATGCACAAAACCTCAGCGAAGAAACGCTTCAGCAATGTGTTCAGGACGACTGCTGGCATGTATTTGATTTGTCATATCCACTACGGGTTTATGCCAGTTGGTATCAGTACAATCAGCAAGAAAGCGTAATGGTGCTGACATTTGATCATCTGGCCGTTGATGGCTGGTCTTATTGGGTATTGCTGGATGAACTTGATGCTCTGCTGTCTGAAAAACCATTAGATCCTATATCAGAACATAGCTTTAACGATTATGTGGAATGGCAACAGAAATGGTTAAAAAGTGCCGGAGCCAAAAAACAACAACAATTCTGGCAAAATAAATTAGCCGGCAATTTAGCGGTTTCACAATGGCCCCCTAAAAACTGTACCAAACCCGCCACAGGAAAAACTTCTTTATATAAGAAAATCCCCCAATCCTTGGCAAAGAAATTGCAGACGCTGACACCAAAATATGACAACAGCTTGTTCGCCATCTTTCTTGCCGCCTATCAAGTTCTCCTGAATCGTTATACTGAACAGGATGACATTATTATCGGCTCTATTATGCCGGGCCGAAGCCGCGCTCGTTGGGGAAAACTGGTCGGTGAATTTATCAACCCCGTCGCCCTGCGCTGCCAAATCAACGATGAAATGTCAGTACAAGAACATATTACACAGGCCACAAGAACCATCCGGCGAGGTATTGAGAACCAGAAATATCCGTTCTCCAAGGTACTGGAACAACTGCAATTACAGCGTAATACTGAAGTTCACCCTGTTTTCCAGACAGTGATGATTTTTCAAAAAGCCAGATACGTTGATGACCTGCCCGAACTTTGGATGGCAGAAGATAACACAGTGACGGTGCATTGGGGTAACGCAGAATTACAGCCTTTCCCCCATCCTTACTACGCGGATGTACCCGTTCCATTGATGGTCAATATTCTGGAAGTCGATAATCAAATCCGTTATGCCTTTTATTACGATACCGCAGTATTTGATGCTGACTTCATTTCCCAGCTCATGCAGAACCTCTTGAACCTGTTAACGGCAATGGCAGATGACGAACAGCAAGCAGTTAATCGTTTGCTATTGATGGATGAGCAGGAACGCCAGCAAATTCTTCGTGGTTTTAATGACACCTATAAGCCTTTTCCGCAGCACATGTTGATCCACCAATTTGTTGAACAGCAAGCGGAATGTACTCCTGATGCAATTGCTCTGAGTTTTGACAATGAACAACTTAGCTACAGGGAATTGAACCAACGCGCCAACCAACTCGCCCATGCTCTTGTCGGTGCGGGAATTCACCCGGATGATCGCGTTGCCATTTGTATGGAACGCAGTCTGGATATGGTTATTGGCCTGCTGGGTATTTTAAAATCCGGTGCGGCTTATGTACCACTCGACCCAGAATATCCGACTGACAGACTTGCTTATATCCTGTCAGACAGTGAGCCAGTGATCCTGCTGACCCATCACGGCTTGCAAGAGCAATTGCCTGCAACCGAGATTCCTGTCTGGGTTTTGGATAATCCAACTGTTCAGGCCAATATCACCAGCGAATTAATCAATAATTTAGATGCTTCCCATTTAGGGCTGACATCCCGTCATTTGGCCTATGTGCTCTATACCTCTGGTTCTACAGGTCAACCCAAAGGGGTCATGAATGAGCATCGGGGTGTTGTAAACCGTTTGCTGTGGGCACAGGATACCTATCAATTATCCCCTCAGGATCGGGTTTTGCAGAAAACTCCATTCAGTTTTGATGTATCCGTCTGGGAGTTTTTCCTGCCCCTGATGTTCGGTGCTCAATTAGTGATGGCGCGTCCGGGGGGACATAAAGAGCCTTATTACTTATTGGAAGAAATAGAAAAACGCGGTATCACTACGCTCCATTTCGTGCCTTCCATGCTACAGAGTTTTCTCTATTACATTCCTGCCAAACGCTGCGATTCCCTGCGCCAGATTTTATGCAGCGGAGAAGCACTTCCTTATGCTTTGCAGCAGCAATGTCTGTCCCATTTTCCTCATAGTGAACTACATAATTTATATGGGCCAACCGAAGCTGCCATTGATGTCACCGCTTGGCAATGCGTTCCGGATCGCCATATCGGACAAGTACCGATTGGACACCCTATTTCCAATATTCAGATTTATATTCTCGATACACACGGGGAACCGGTTCCGGTAGGAATCGCTGGTGAAATTCATATCGGTGGGGTCGGTGTCGCCCGTGGCTACCTGAATTTACCTGAATTGACCGCAGAACGCTTCGTTGCCGATCCATTCAGTACCGATCCTGATGCCCGCCTGTATAAAACCGGTGATTTGGGACGCTGGTTACCTGATGGCAGCATCGCCTATCTGGGACGTAATGATTTTCAGGTCAAAATTCGCGGATTACGTATTGAGCTGGGTGAAATTGAGACCAGGCTGACCCAATGCACCGGCATTCGTGAAGCTGTGGTTATTGCCCGTGAAAATGAAACGGGAGACAAGCGACTGATCGCCTATCTGATCCCCGATAAAGATACTACACCCAGTATTTCTCAACTGCGCGAGCAGTTAAGCAAGGATCTCGCTGATTACATGATACCGAGCGCATTTGTCAGGATGGAAGCTTTCCCTCTTTCTCCGAATGGCAAACTCGATCGCAAGGCATTGCCTACTCCCGATCACTCAGCCATGTCAACCCAGGAATATGTGGCACCAGAAGGCGAAACCGAGGAGCAATTGGCTGCTATTTGGCAATCATTGCTGGGACTAGACCGGATAAGTCGCTATGACAATTTCTTCGAACTTGGTGGTCATTCATTGTTGGTTCTACAACTACAGTCGCAGATCAAGAAAACATTTGATGTTGGCTTATCCATTCATCAGCTGTTTTCACACCCGACTCTTTGTCAGCTTGAAGAATGCATTATCAACTCTCTATTAGAGCAATTTGATTCAGCGTCTCTTCAAGACATTTATAAATCAATGAATTAGGTCTTACTTTATTTGTTTTAAATGGTGATAAAAAATGAACAATAATGAGCTCTCATCTCTACCATTAGCTGAACGCAGAAGACTACTTGAGTTAGCCAAATTAGCAAAACTAACCCGCCAGCCGACTCAAAAAACAGAAATCATGACTCAGGCTCGCAGTAATGGCGTGCCCTTATCCTGGGCACAGCAACGCTTATGGTTCCTCGCTCAATTAGATCCGGCAGCACAGGCAGCGTACCATATGTCGGCAGGTCTTAACCTGCAAGGCAAGCTGAATTTAAATGCCCTGCAAGCCGCCTTGAATCGCATCGTCGCACGCCATGAGATTTTGCGTACGACTATTGCTATGGTAGATGATGAAGCACAGCAAATCATCGGTAACCCAGACTGTGGGTTTTCCCTGAAACAAGAAGATCTGAGTCAACTTTCTTCAGAAAAACCGGCCCCAGAACAGCAAAAGGTGATTGAGAAAGCGGCTTATCTTGAGGCAAACCATCCTTTTGATTTTGTTAATGGCCCACTGGTACGGGGACGATTGCTGAAACTGGCAGAAGATAAGCATATTCTGCTGTTGACCCAACATCACATTATCTCCGATGGTTGGTCAGTCAGCATACTAATGAATGAACTGTCCACGCTTTATCACGCATTCAGCCAAGGGCAGACAGATCCAATGCCTGATCTGACTATCCAGTATGCTGACTATGTTCTCTGGCAACAAAAATGGCTACAGGGCGAGGTGCTGGAAAAACAGGTCAATTTCTGGCGAGACACTTTACAGGATGCTCCCGCCCTTTTGGAATTGCCGACCGACCGGCCACGTCCGGCAAAACAAAGTTATATCGGCGGGCGAGTAAACCTGACTCTGCCACCCACATTACAGGCGGGATTAAAAGATCTCAGCCAACGCCATGGTACGACTTTATTCATGACGTTATTGGCCGGATGGGCCACTCTGTTATCTCGCGTCAGCGGTCAAGACGATATTGTGATCGGTACTCCTGTCGCCAACCGCCAACAACCAGAATTAGCCTCTTTAATCGGCTTGTTTGTCAATACGTTGGCTCTGCGGGTGCAGTTGCACCATAACCCCACCGTCAGTGAACTGCTGGCACAAGTGAAAGAACAGGCAATCAATGCTTATGCCCATCAAGACCTGCCTTTCGAACAACTGGTCGAAACCCTGCAACCATCACGCAGTTTGAGCCATAGCCCAATCTTTCAGGTTATGTTGGCAACAAATAATACGCCGGGACAACGGCATTTTGAGTTACCCGGATTGATACTGGATGAACGGCCGTTAATCAGGGACAGCTCTTATTTTGACCTGACATTGAGCCTTGATGAGACTGAAGAAGGTTTAGTGGGCGATCTGGAATATGCCAGTGATTTGTTTGACCATACCACGATTGAGCGCATGGCGGGTCACTTATACACCTTACTGGCGGCAATGGTAGAAAATGACACTCAACGAGTAGCTGAACTGCCGTTGATGGAGCCACAACAGCGCAAACAATTACTGGTGGATTTTAACAACACGGAACTGGTTTATTCTCAGGATAAACTGATCCACCAGCTGTTTGAACAACAGGCAGAATCAAGACCTGACGCTATCGCACTGGTATACCAAGATACCCAACTGACTTATTCGGAACTGAACCAACACGCCAACCAACTGGCTCACAGCCTGATAGCATCTGGTATACGACCAGACGATCGCATAGCTCTGTGTGTTGATCGCAGTCTGGATATGATCATTGGCATGTTCGGCATTCTCAAAGCCGGAGCGGGTTATGTTCCATTAGATCCAGAATACCCCGCCGAACGACTGGCTTATCAATTATCAGACAGCACACCGAAGTTACTGCTGACCCAACAACACTTGCAGGCTAATTTACCGGTTGCGGACGTTCCGGTCTGGTTATTGGATGATAAAAATCATCAGGATACTCTGGCACAACAGCCGATCCATAATCCTGATGCCAGTCAACTGGGTCTTTTGCCACACCATCTGGCCTATGTCATCTATACCTCTGGTTCAACCGGTCTGCCCAAAGGGGTCATGCTGGAACACCGCAATGTGATCAGTTTTATTCATGCCCAACACCTGATCAGCCAGCCTCAGCCAGAAGATCGCATACTGCAATTTGCAACAATGGCATTTGACACCTCCGTGTCTGATATTTTCCCAACACTGGCAGCGGGAGCGACTCTGATTCTGCGCCCTGCCCATATCCGCGTACCGGATACAGCATTTATCGATTTTTTGAATCAGCACCAGATCACCATTATAGATGTACCAACCGCTTTCTGGCACCAATGGGTACAAGAGATGAAAGCGGGCCGGACTGGTTTCAGCCTCTATCTGAATACCGTGATTGTTGGCGGGGAGAAAGCAGAATATCGCCACTTGGTGGATTGGCAATCATTGCCGGATACTCAGTTCTGCCACTGGATCAATTCCTACGGCCCAACTGAAACCACCGTTACAGCAACAAACCTGATTCTGAATGGAGAAGATTCGTATCACATCACCGGCTCTGTTCCGATTGGTCATCCAAACGCCAATAGCAAAATTTATATTTTGGATACCTATGGTCAGCCAGTCCCTATCGGTGTCAGCGGAGAAATTCACATTGGCGGTGCGGGCGTTGCCCGTGGTTATCTGCATCGGCCGGAGCTGACAGCAGAACGCTTCGTACTCGACCCATTCAGCAAATACCCCGATGCCCGCATGTATAAAAGTGGTGATTTGGGCCGATGGTTGCCAAACGGTACCATCGAATATCTGGGACGCAATGATTTTCAGGTCAAAATACGTGGTTTTCGTATTGAACTAGGCGAAATAGAAGCACAACTGGCGGCCTGTGAAGGCGTCAAAGATGCCGTGGTGATTGTCCGCGAAGAAGCGACGGGTGATAAACGTCTGGTAGCCTACCTCATACCACAACCTGATGTGACACTGAAACCCGCGCAGCTACGTGAACAACTAAGCACCTACCTGGCGGAGTACATGATCCCCAGCGCATTTGTCATGCTGGACGCGTTCCCGCTGACCGGAAGCGGCAAACTGGATCGCAAAGCCCTGCCAGAACCTGATCGCACTGCCATTGCCAGTCGGGAATATGAAGCACCTCAAGGTGAAACCGAACAGAAAATGGCAGAAGTCTGGCAATCCCTGCTGGGACTGGAGCAGGTGGGACGTCATGACAACTTCTTTGAATTGGGCGGGCACTCTTTACTGACAGTGCAGATGGCTTCCCGTTTACGTCAGGCACTCAATATTAAAGTTGATTTACAGGATCTATTCACTCATCCAATTCTGGCGGATTTGGCTCAATCATTAAATACAATTAACCCGCCGGCACAGCAATTAGCACAACAAACAATATCACCGGCCAACCGGCAGCAGGTTATTCCGCTATCCTGGGCCCAACAACGCCTATGGTTCCTGGCTCAGTTAGATGCTGCCGCCCAGACGGCATACCACATTTCCGGCGGTTTGCGTCTGAAAGGTAACCTGAGCCAGAGTGCCCTGCAAGCGACATTGGACAGAATTATTGCCCGTCATGAAATTTTGCGTACGACGATAAAAATGACAGATGGTGTCGCTCAGCAAATCATTGCGGAAGCTGACTGCGGTTTTAATTTAACGTTCAAAGATCTCAGCCGGTTAACTGACGCAGAAAAACAAACCGCCATTGATGAAGCCGCACAGTTTGAGAGCAACCATCCTTTTGACTTTGAAACTGACCCATTAATTCGCGGTCAACTGCTGCAACTCGCAGAAGACGAACATGTGATGTTATTAACCCAGCACCACATGATTTCAGATGGCTGGTCACTGAATGTCCTGATGTATGAGCTGACTACCCTTTATCGTGCTTTCCATCAGGGGCTGCCTGATCCTCTGTCGGTGCTGAAACTCCAGTATGCTGACTATGCCCTTTGGCAGCGTCAGTGGCTACAGGGCGAAGTCCTCGAAAGACAAGTAAATTTCTGGCGTGATGCACTGCAAGGTGCGCCAGCTTTATTGGAATTGCCTACAGACAGAGCACGTCCTGCGGTGCAGAGCTATCGTGGGGATCAGGTGGCGTTTACCCTCTCCCCTGAGTTGAGTGATGGCCTAAAAACACTGAGCCAGCGCCATAGCTCCACCCTATTTATGACATTACTGGCAGCTTGGTCAATCTTGCTTTCCCGCATCAGTGATCAACAGGATATTGTTATTGGGACACCTGTCGCTAACCGACAGCACAGTGAATTAGAACCCTTGATCGGTTTCTTCGCCAATACGCTGGCACTCAGGGTTAAATTGGAAGACAACCCCACAATCAGCTCATTATTGGCACAAGTGAAAGCCCATGCACTGGAAGCCTATGTCCATCAGGATCTGCCCTTCGAGCAACTGGTTGAAACCCTGCAACCACCACGCAGCCTGAGCCATAGTCCGATTTTTCAGGTCATGCTCGCGCTGGATAACACACCAATACAGCAATCGCTTGAGTTATTGGATTTAACGCTGGATGAACTGCCTTCTACCCGCCAAAGTACTCATTTTGATCTGTCACTTTCCATGAATGATACCGAAAATGGATTAGCCGGCGAACTGGAATATGCCAGCGATCTGTTTGATCGTACCAGCATTGAGCGCCTTGCCAGTTATCTGCAAACTCTGCTGGCAGCGATGGTCGAAGATGATTCACTGAAAGTGGAAGACCTGCCACTGCTGCAACCACAACAGCGCAACCAGTTATTGGTGGAGTTCAACGATACTGCGCTGAGTTATCCGCAAGATAAGTTGATTCATCAACTGTTCGAGCAACAAGTGGAACAGACCCCTGATGCGATTGCGCTTATCTTTGGTGACAGCCAACTGAGTTACGCCGAACTCAACCACCATGCCAACCAACTGGCGCATTACCTGATAGCCTCAGGTGTCCGTCCTGATGACCGTATTGCTATCTGTGTTGATCGCAGTCCGGACATGATCATTGGCATGTACGGTATTATCAAGGCCGGAGCGGGCTATCTCCCCCTTGATCCAGAATACCCTGCTGAGCGTCTGGCCTATCAGTTGTCAGACAGTAAACCTGCATTATTGCTGACCCAGCAACATTTACAGGCTCGCTTGCCAGTACAAGACATTCCCGTCTTGTTGCTGGATGATGCAAACCATCGCAATACCGTGGCACAACAAACCAGCCATAATCCTGATGTCCGCCAAATGGGGCTTCATCCGCACCATCTGGCTTATATTATCTATACCTCCGGTTCGACCGGACAGCCCAAAGGCGTGATGCTGGAACATCGCAATGTAGTGAACTTTATCCACGCGCAACATAAAACCAGCGAACCCAAAGCGGGAGATCGTATCCTGCAATTTGCCACTATGGCATTTGATACATCAGTCTCTGATATTTTCCCGACTCTTGCATCCGGTGCCACACTGGTTCTGCGTCCGCCCCATATCAGAATACCGGATATGACATTTGTCTCATTCTTGCGCGAGCAGAAAATCACCATCATGGATATGCCAACCGCGTTCTGGCATCACTGGGTACAGGAGATGACGGAAGGCCGCAGTGGTTTCAGTCCTTACCTGCGCACCATTATTGTTGGTGGCGAGAAAGCGGAGTACCGCCACTTAATGAATTGGTTGTCGAGTCCAGAAACGCAATCCTGCCGCTGGATCAACTCCTATGGCCCGACTGAAACAACCGTCATTGCCACCACCCTGAAATTGGATAACAAAGAATCTGTTTCTTTCGAAAACACAATTCCAATTGGTTATCCGTTGCCTAATAGCTGCATTTATATTTTGGATACGCATGGTCAGCCAGTTCCCATCGGGGTAAGCGGAGAAATCCATATTGGCGGCGCAGGGGTTGCCCGTGGCTATCTGAACCGACCAGATTTAACAGAAGAGAAATTCATTTCCGATCCATTCAGCAAGCAACCGGATGCCCGTATGTATAAAACGGGGGATTTAGGACGCTGGCTGCCCAATGGCACCATTGAATATCTGGGACGCAATGACTTTCAGGTCAAGATACGCGGTTTCCGTATTGAATTGGGCGAGATTGAAACCCAGTTGGCGGCTTGTGAAGGCGTCAGTGATGCTGTGGTGATTGCCCGTGAAGAAGGCATGGGTGATAAGCGTCTGGTTGCCTATTTAATCCCACAATCAGGGGTCACTCTCAGCCCGTCCCATTTGCGTGAGCAACTGAGCACCAGCCTGATGGAACATATGCTTCCTAGTGCGTTTGTCATGCTGGATGCTTTCCCCCTCTCCGCCAACGGAAAACTGGATCGCAAAGCACTGCCGGCACCGGATCGTACAGCCATCGTCAGCCGCGAATACGAAGCGCCACAAGGTGAAACCGAACAACAACTGGCTGTGGTCTGGCAATCCCTGCTGGGTCTGGAACAGGTGGGGCGCCATGACAATTTCTTTGAGCTGGGTGGACATTCGCTGCTGGTGGTCAATCTGATCGAAGAACTGCGTCAGCTTAACCTGTCCCTTGAAGTCAGTGCCGTCTTCTCTGCGCCAACACTGGCAGCCATGAGTTCCCGCTTAAATCAGAATACTGTTCAGGGTGTCACCTTACTGACTGTTCCGCCGAATCTGATCAGTGAAAATAGTCAGGCCATTACGCCAGACATGCTGCCACTGGTGGAATTGACGCAAGACCAGATTGACAGCGTAGTTAACCTCGTGCCGGAGGGTGTCACAAATATTCAGGATATTTATCCTCTGGGACCTTTGCAGGCAGGCATCCTGTTCCACCATTTGCTGGAAACAGAAGGTGATATTTATCTGGACAGCCAGCTTATGGCTTTTGACAGCCGGACACGCCTGGATAACTTCTTACACGTGTTCCAGCAGGTAATTGATCGGCACGATATCCTGCGCAGCGCTGTCCATTGGCAGGAGCTGCCGGAACCCGTACAAGTGGTCTATCGTCGTGCGCCACTGCCAATTACGGAACTCACATTATCCACGGAAGAAAAGGCTGAGATACAGTTACGCCGCTCTACCGACCCGCGCACAGTCAGGATGGATATCACCAAAGCCCCTCTTCTGGAAGCGCACATTGTTCAAGATCCTGAATCTGGACAATGGTTGCTCTCCTTACTGCATCACCATTTAGTTTGCGATCACGTATCACTGGATATGATCTTCAATGAAGTGAAAGCCCTGTTCTTGGGAGAAGGAGACAGCTTACCCGCCCCGCTGCCTTATCGTAATTTTATCGCTCAAACCCGCAGTGTCCCGCTGGAAGCACATCAGGATTATTTCCGCAAACTGTTGGGCGATGTGGATGAACCTACTCTGCCATTCGGATTGTTGGATGTGCAAAGTGGGAGTCATGAAAGTAGCAACCATGATGAAGGCCAACATAACGAGATAGTGGAAGATGTCATCACGCTTGATAGCAACCTGGCTCACAATCTTCGGGAGTGCGCCCAGAAGCAGGGCATGAGTGTAGCGGTATTGTTCCATGTTGCATGGGCACAAGTACTGGCGAAATGCAGTGGACGGGATGATGTGGTATTCGGCACGGTTCTGCTGGGACGCTTGCAAGGCGGGATTGGCGCGTCACAAGTGCTCGGTATGTTTATCAATACTCTGCCTGTCCGTGTTCAATTACAGACACGCACTGTTCAGCAAGCCGTACAGGAAACCTATCAGCAATTGAGTGAATTACTGGATCACGAACAGGCGCCACTGGCAGTCGCCCAGCGTTGCAGTAGTATTCAGGCACCATTGCCATTGTTTAACAGCCTGCTCAATTTCCGCCATAGTCCACATGACGAAATGGAATCGACATCACAGGTCTGGGAAGGCGTGGAAATTCTCAGTGGGGAAGAGCGCAGTAATTATCCGCTGTCGCTGGACGTGGATGATTTTGATGATGGATTCGCCCTCACCGCACAATGCAGTCAGCAGATCGACCCGGCTCGCCTGAATGCTTATATGGAAATTGCGCTGAAAGAGATTGTATCTGCATTGCAACATGCACCGGAACACTCAATCGCAGCGATCGAAATCCTGCCTCCGGCAGAGCGCATTCAACTATTGGTGGATTTTAACGACACTGAACAAACCTATCCGCAGGATATGCTGATTCACCAATTATTTGAGCAACAAGCGGCTCGGACACCTGATACTCTTGCGCTGGTATCTGGTGATACCGAACTGAGTTACTCAGAGCTGAATTACCACGCCAACCAACTGGCACATAGCCTGATTGCCTTCGGCGTGTGCCCTGATGATCACGTGGCTCTGTGTGTTGAACGCAGTCCAGATATGATCATTGCCATGCTGGGGATTCTCAAGGCCGGTGCGAACTATGTTCCGCTCGATCCAGAATATCCCATTGATCGACTGGCCTATCAGTTATCTGACAGCAAGCCGGTATTACTGCTGACCCAGCAGCATTTACAGGCACGCTTACCGCTACAGAATGTGTCCTTCTGGTTACTGGATGATGCCGCCCACCGGAACAGCATGACACAACAGCCGGTGCATAATCCTGACGCCGAACAATTGGGGATTAAACCACACCATCTGGCCTATATCATTTATACCTCCGGCTCAACAGGACAGCCAAAAGGCGTGATGATTGAACACCGCAATGTAGCAGGCTTTATCCATGCTCAGCATCAGATCAGCCAGCCTCAGCCGGGAGATCGCATCCTGCAATTTGCAACAGTCGCATTCGATACATCGGTATCCGATATTTTCCCAACACTGACAGCCGGTGCAACGCTGGTTCTGCGCCCCGCGCATATTCGTGTACCGGATACGGAATTCGTTGATTATCTGAACCAGCAGAAGATTACTATCATCGATCTGCCGACTGCGTTCTGGCATCACTGGGTACAGGAAATGAAAGCAGGCCGCACCGGTTTCAGCACTTATTTACGTGCAATCATTGTTGGCGGAGAGAAAGCCGAATACCACCATTTGATGGATTGGCAGTCGCTTCCAGAGGTTCAGAACTGCCGCTGGATAAATACTTATGGCCCAACTGAGACCACGGTGATAGCCACTCACCTGATCGATAACCGCTCCAATCTAATCAACGGCGTTATTCCGATTGGCTATCCAAACGCCAATACTCAAATCTATATTCTGGACACCCTTGGTCATCCGGCTCCTTTCGGTGTGAGCGGAGAGATCTATATTGCCGGTACGGGTGTTGCCCGGGGTTATCTGAATCAACCAGATTTAACTGCGGAGAAGTTTGTTTCCGATCCATTCAGCAAGCAACCGGATGCCCGCATGTATAAAACGGGTGATTTGGGGCGCTGGCTGCCTGATGGCACCATTGAATATCTGGGACGCAATGATTTTCAGGTCAAAATCCGTGGCTTCCGCATTGAACTGGGCGAAATTGAAACGCAACTGCTGGCCTGCTCCGGTGTCAGGGAAGCGCTGGTTGTGGCTCGTGAAGAAGATAACGGTGATAAGCGACTGGTGGCCTATGTTATTCCGCAACCCGATGTTACACCGGATGTCAATAGCTTGCGTGAACAGCTTAATACCCATCTGGCTGGCTATATGATGCCCAACGCATTTGTCATTCTGGACGCTTTCCCTCTGACTGCAAGTGGAAAAGTCAATCGCAAAGCCCTGCCGGTTCCTGATCGTACTGCCATCGCCAGCCGTGAATACGAAGCGCCCGCAGGAGAAATCGAACAACAGGTTGCCGTCATCCTCCAGACTTTATTGAAATTAGAACAGGTGGGACGCCATGACAGCTTCTTTGATCTGGGTGGAAACTCCTTATCCATTATTCAACTAATGGCAAGGCTGCGTGATGAATTCCACCTTGAAATATCAATTCCAGACATCTTTGCTCATTCAACACTTTCTGAACTCGCTGCACTTATCGAGTCAAGACAAATTGAAACCTTTTTCGCACCAGAAGATATCGAGTCACTGCAAAACGAATTGGAGAACTTGTCTGAAGATGAACTGCGTGCCCTGTTAAACGGAGATAATTAATTAAATGAGTAACAACGAACAGACCCTGCTTAAACTAAGACAAGCAGTACTCCAGAAAAAAATTAAAGAACGCATCCAGAATAGTCAGGTTGCGAAAAAAAACCAGATTATGCCAAGAAGTGCGGATCAACAGACCCTCCCTCTTTCTTGGGCACAGCAGCGCTTGTGGCTCTTGGCACAGTTAGATCCTGCGGCGCAGACGGCATACCACATTCCCGGTGGCCTTCGCCTGCAAGGGCATTTAGATTTGAATGCCCTGCAAGCCGCATTGGACAGAGTTGTCACCCGTCATGAAATTTTGCGCACTACCATCAATATGGCGGAAGGCCAGGCCAGACAAATCATCGGCGAACCCGATTCCGGTTTCTTTTTGGCTATCGAAGATATCAGCCCCCTGCCAACAAAAGAACAGCAAACAGCTGTTGAAGAAATATCCCAGCAGGAAACCAGCCAACCTTTCGATTTCTCACAAGGCCCCCTGATTAGGGGGCGGTTACTCCGTTTGTCTGAACAAGATCATATTCTGCTGTTAACGCAGCACCACATTATTTCCGATGGCTGGTCACTCAATATTCTGTTAGATGAACTATCCACGCTTTATCATGCATTCAGTGAAGGACAGGATGATCCCCTGCCTCCCCTGACTCTTCAGTATGCCGATTATGCCCTTTGGCAACGACAATGGTTACAGGGTGAGGTGCTGGAAAAACAGGTGAATTTCTGGCGTGATACGTTGCAGGGTGCCCCTGCGCTTCTGGAACTGCCTACTGACAGACCGCGACCGGAAAAACAAAGTTACGGTGGGGGACGTATTGATATCGCCCTATCACCAGAATTAAGTACCGGATTGAAAACCCTCAGCCAGCGCCACGGAACAACCTTATTTATGACTCTGCTGGCAGGATGGGCAACATTGCTTTCCCGACTCAGCGGACAAACAGATGTTGTAATAGGCACCCCCGTTGCCAACCGCCAGCACCGCGAATTGGAACCGTTGATTGGTTTCTTTGTCAATACATTAGCATTGCGGGTTAAGTTGGATGGCAATCCAACTATCAGCGATTTGCTGGCACAGGTCAGAAACCATGCCCTAGAAGCCTATGCGCATCAGGATCTGCCATTCGAGCAACTGGTCGAAGTGCTGAAACCGCCCCGCAGTCTCAGCTACAGCCCGATCTTCCAAGTCATGATGTCGGTAGACAATACACCGGGACAACAGGATATCGAATTACCGGGAGCAACGATCAGTGCCATCAATCCCACCGAAAACATTTCACAATTCGCCCTGTCACTCTCGCTGAATGACACGGATAATGGTTTAATCGCCGACCTAGAATACTCTAGCGACTTGTTTGACCATGCCAGCGTTGAACGCATCGCCAGTTACCTGCAAACTTTGTTGACCGCGATGGTTGAGGATGATTCACAACGGGTAGAAAATTTACCGCTATTGCAACCGCAACAACGCGCCCAAGTGTTACTGGATTTCAATAATTCCGTCCTGCCATATCCAGAAACCCTGCTAATTCACCAAATGTTTGAGCAACAAGTGGAACGGACACCCGATGCTACCGCGCTGGTCTTTGGTGACAGCCAACTGAGCTATGCGGAACTGAACCGGCACGCCAACCAATTGGCTCATCATCTGATAGCTTCTGGTGTTCGTCCTGATGATCGCATCGCAATCTGCGCTGATCGCAGGCCCGATTTGATCATTGGTATATATGGCATTCTCAAAGCCGGTGCAGGTTATATCCCGCTCGATCCAGAATACCCTGCTGAACGTCTGGCCTATCAGTTATCAGACAGCAAGCCCGTGTTATTGCTGACTCAACAACATTTACAGGCCCGTTTACCTCTACAAGGTATGAATGTTTGGCTGCTGGATGATGCAAGTCATCAAGAAAATGTGGCACAACAACCAAACCACAACCCTGATGCCCATCAGCAGGGGCTTGAGCCACACCATCTGGCCTATATTATTTATACCTCCGGTTCGACCGGAATGCCCAAGGGTGTCATGCTGGAGCACCGCAACGTAGTGGACTTTATCCATGCTCAGTTCGAAGCCAGTGAACCTGAGCCGGGTGATCGTATCCTGCAATTTGCCACTATTGCATTTGATACTTCGGTATCTGATATTTTCCCGACCCTTGCATCCGGCGCGACGCTGGTTCTGCGTCCGCCTCATATCAGAATACCGGATAACACTTTTGTCTCTTTCTTGCGGGAACAGAAAATTACTATCATCGATCTGCCCACTGCGTTCTGGCACCACTGGGTACAAGAGATGATGGCGGGTCGCAGTAGTTTCAGCCCTTATCTGCATACCGTTATTGTCGGGGGTGAAAAGGCAGAACACCGCCACTTAATGAATTGGATGTCCAATCCGGAAACGCAATCCTGCCGCTGGATCAACACCTATGGCCCGACTGAAACAACGGTTACCGCCACAATATTGACCTTAACACCATTGTCCTTAACACCGGATGATAAACACGCCCCGTACCTTGCTCACGATATTCCGATTGGCTATCCGCAGCCCAATGTCCATATTTATATTCTGGATACACACGGGCAGCCTGTTCCTGTCGGCGTGAGCGGTGAACTCCACATCGGTGGTGTCGGTGTCGCCCGTGGTTATCTGAATCGGCCTGATTTAACCGCAGAAAAATTTGTTGCTGATCCATTCAGCGAAAAAACCAATGCCCGTATGTATAAAACCGGTGATTTAGGTCGCTGGCTGCCTAATGGCATGATTGAGTATGTGGGACGCAATGATTTTCAGGTCAAAATACGTGGTTTCCGCATTGAATTGGGCGAAATTGAAGCACAACTGGCAAATTGTGAAGGTGTCAGCGATGTGGTGGTGATCGCCCGTGAAGAGGGTATGGGAGATAAGCGTCTGGTGGCTTACCTGATCCCACACTCCGGTGTTATGCTCAGCCCATCTCACCTGCGTGAGCAACTCAGTACCCGATTGATGGATCATATGCTCCCCAGTGCGTTTGTCATGCTGGACGCTTTCCCGATGTCCGCCAACGGAAAATTGGATCGCAAAGCGCTGCCGGCACCTGATCGGACAGCTATCGTCAGCCGTGAATATGAAGCGCCACAAGGAGAAACCGAGCAAAAACTGGCGGCAATCTGGCAATCCCTGCTGAATTTAGAACAAGTGGGACGCCAAGATAACTTCTTTGAACTGGGCGGGCATTCATTGCTGGTTGTGAATCTGATCGAACAGCTACGCCAGCAAGGTCTGTCTCTTGATGTCAGTGCTGTATTCTCTGCGCCAACACTGGTCGCAATGAGCGCCCTTATCCGTCAAAATACCGACCAAACCGCCACCATGCAGGAAGTTCCGCCGAACCTGATCTTCGAAGATAGTCAGGTCATTACCCCTGATATGCTGCCGTTGGTGGAATTAGAGCAACATCAGATTGACCAGATTGTTGACCACGTAACGGGCGGTATTCCGAATATTCAGGATATCTATCCATTGGGACCTTTGCAGGAAGGCATTCTGTTCCACCACTTGCTGGAAACAGACGGTGATCTCTATCTGGATAACCATTTAATGGTTTTTGACAGCCGGGCGCGACTGGATAGATTCCTACAGGCTCTCCAGTATGTGATTGATCGACATGATATATTACGCAGTGCTGTCTACTGGAAAGAACTCCTCAAGCCAGTGCAAATCGTCTATCGTCAGGCTCCGTTGCCGATTGTTGAACATACGCTGTCAGTAGAAGAAAATGCCGAAACACAGTTGCGCCGTCTCACCGATACCAGTGCTGTGCGGGTGAATATCACCCAAGCACCATTACTGGCGGCTCATATTGCTCAGGATCCCGTTTCCGAACAATGGATGCTTTCTTTATTGTATCACCATTTAGTTTGCGACCATATCTCGCTGGATATTATCTTCAGTGAAATACAATCTCTGTTGTTAGGTGAGAGTGAAAACCTGCCGACACCTTTGCCTTATCGCAATTTTATCGCCGAGATCAGCAAAGTGCCGCTGGAAGTGCATCAGGCTTATTTCCGCGAACTGTTGGGCGATGTGGAAGAACCGACCTTGCCGTTTGGATTACTTGATGTACAGGGCGGAAACTTCAATGAAATAGTTGAAGATATCTTCACGCTGGATAGCGAACTGGCCTGCAATCTACGCGAGTGCGCGCGACAATTGGGCATGAGTTCTGCTGTGCTGTTCCATGTAGCATGGGCACAGGTACTGGCACGATGCAGCGGACAGAGTGATGTGGTATTTGGTACGGTACTTCTGGGACGTTTACAGGGCGGGGTCGGTGCTTCCGAAGTACTTGGCATGTTTATCAATACCTTGCCTATCCGCGTCAAGTTACAGGCGCGTTCCGTTAAGCAAGCCGTTCAGGAAACTTATCAGCAACTAAGCGCATTATTGGAACATGAACAGGCACCATTGGCCGTTGCCCAGCGTTGCAGTGGTATTCAGGCTCCATTGCCGCTGTTTAACAGTCTGCTCAACTTCCGTCACAGCCCACGTGAAAATGAAGAATTATTATCAATGGCCTGGGAGGGCATTCAAGAGCTGGAGAGTGAAGAACGCAGTAACTACCCGCTGTCACTGGATGTGGATGATTTTGATGATGGCTTTTCTCTCATTGCCCAATGCAGTCAGCAGATTAATCCGGCCCGCATCAATGCCTATATGAATGCAGCACTGAAAGGGATTGTGGCAGCACTGCGACACGCACCTGAACATGCTATTGAAGCAATTGATATCCTGTCACAGACAGAGCGCAATCAATTGCTGGAAGTTTTCAATGATACCGCCGCAGATCTTCCGCAAAATACATTTATTCACCAGCTGTTTGAACAACAGGCAGAACGCACACCAAATGCCATCGCGCTGGTTTTTGGTGATAGCCAGCTGAGTTATGCGGAACTGAACCGGCACGCCAACCAACTGGCACATAGCCTGATTGCGTCCGGCGTACGTCCTGATGATCGCATCGCAATTTGTGTTGACCGCAGTCTCGATATGATTATTGGCATGTACGGTATTCTCAAGGCCGGTGCGGGCTATATTCCGCTCGATCCGGAATACCCTGCCGAACGTCTGGCTTATCAACTATTTGATAGCAAACCAGCGGACAACAAGCCTGCGTTATTGCTGACCCAACAACATTTGCAAAAACGCCTGCCAACACAGGGAATGACCGTCTGGTTGCTGGATGATGAAACTTACCGCGGCAACGTGGCAAAACAGCCGGATCATAACCCTGATATCGGGCAGTTGGGGCTTCAGCCGCACCATCTGGCCTACATTATTTACACCTCAGGTTCAACAGGACAGCCTAAAGGGGTGATGCTGGAACACCGCAATGTGGTGAATTTTATTCACGCCCAGCACCAAACCAGCAACCCAAAACCGGGTGATCGCATCCTGCAATTCGCCACTGTGGCATTTGATACTTCGGTATCTGATATTTTCCCGACCCTTGCTTCCGGTGCCACACTGGTTCTGCGTCCGCCCCATATCAGAATACCGGATATGACATTTGTCTCATTCTTGCGCGAACAGAAAATCACCATCATGGATATGCCAACCGCGTTCTGGCATCACTGGGTACAGGAAATGATGGCGGGACGCAGCGGTTTCAGCTCCTATCTGCATACTATTATTGTTGGCGGAGAAAAAGCGGAATACCGCCATTTAGCGGGATGGCTGTCCAGTCCGGAAACCCAATCCTGCCGCTGGATCAACTCCTATGGCCCGACTGAAACGACGGTCATTGCCACGACATTGACGATCAATGACGAACATTCTCCGCATATTGCTGACAATATTCCGATTGGTCGCCCGTTGCCCAATACCCGCATCTATATTTTGGATAATCTCGGTCAACCTGTTCCTGTCGGAGTAAGCGGTGAGATCCATATTGGCGGGGCAGGCCTCGCCCGTGGTTATCTGAACAGACCAGAACTGACGGCAGAAAAATTTGTTGCTGACCCATTCAGTAAACAACCCGATGCCCGCATGTATAAAACCGGTGATTTGGGGCGCTGGCAGCCCAATGGCATGATTGAATATCTGGGACGCAACGATTTTCAGGTCAAGATACGCGGTTTCCGTATTGAGCTGGGTGAAATTGAAGCGCAATTGGCACACTGTGATGGTGTCAGCGATGCGGTGGTTATCGCCCGTGAAGAAGAGAATGGTGACAAGCGTCTGGTAGCCTATGTGATCCCACAAACCGGTGTCACGCTCACACCGGCAAACCTGCGCGAACAACTCAGCATCGGCCTGATGGATTATATGCTTCCCAGTGCGTTTGTCATGCTGGATACCTTCCCGATGTCCGCCAACGGAAAATTGGATCGCAAAGCGTTGCCGGCACCGGATCATGCCTCCACAGTCAGTCGGGAGTACGAAGCACCGCAAGGCGAAATCGAACGCAAACTGGCGGCTGTCTGGCAATCCCTGTTGAAATTAGAGCAGGTCGGGCGTTATGACAACTTCTTTGAATTAGGTGGACATTCCCTTCTGGTGGTCAGCCTGATTGAACAGCTGCGTCAACAGGGGCTGTCCATTGATGTCAGTGCCGTATTCGCTGCCCCGACACTGGCCTCCATGAGCACTCGTCTAAGCCAGAATAGTGATCATGATACTGACGAACTGGCTGTTCCGCCTAATTTGATCCATGCAGACAGCCAGATCATTACACCTGATATGCTGCCCTTAGTGGATTTAACACAAGAACAGATTGACCAGATTGTTGCCCAAGTACCGGATGGTATTTCCAATATTCAGGATATCTACCCACTCGGGCCATTGCAGGAAGGTATTCTGTTCCACCATTTACTGGAAGAAGAAGGCGATACTTATCTCGAAAACATTCTCATGGGCTTTAACAGCCGGACTCTGCTGGATAGTTTCTTGCAAGCACTTCAGCAGGTTATTGATCGGCATGATATCCAGCGCAGTGCTTTCCATTGGAAAAATCTGCCCATGCCCGTGCAAGTTGTACTCCGTGACGCTCCGCTACCGGTTACTGAATTCACGCTACTATCAGGTAAAAATGCTAAAACGCAATTACAGCGCCTGACCAACCCAGATACGATACGATTAGATATCACCAAAGCGCCACTATTGGCAGCTTATATCGCCAAAGATCCTGAGACTGAACAATGGTGGCTGAGTTTGTTACATCACCATCTGGTTTGTGACCATCTGTCACTGGAAATCATTTTTGGTGAAATACAAGCGATTCTCTTGGGCGAAGAAGACACACTGCCCTCTCCCCTGCCTTACCGCAATTTTATTGCCCAAATTCGTAAGGTTCCGATCGAAGTCCATAAAGCCTATTTCGAGCAATTATTGGGGGATATAGAAGAACCGACCCTACCTTTTGGATTGTTTGATGTTCAGGGCGGTAGCCGCGATGAGCGTGATGAAATTGTGGAAGATATCTTCACTCTGGACAGTGAACTTGCACAGCAAATCCGTGATTGTGCCCGTAAACAGGGTATCAGTTCAGCCGTCCTGTTCCACGTGGCATGGGCACAGGTATTGGCACAATGCTGTGGTCGTGAGGATGTGGTCTTCGGTACCGTTTTACTGGGACGGTTGCAAGGAGGCACGGGGGCTTCTCAGGTTCTTGGTATGTTTATCAATACCCTGCCTGTCCGTATTCAATTACAGGGACGCTCTGTTCTGCAAGTGGTACAGGAAACCTATCAACACTTAAGTGAATTGCTGGAACATGAACAGACACCTCTGGCAATAGCCCAGCGTTGCAGCGGTGTTCAGGCATCTTTGCCACTGTTTAACAACCTGCTCAATTTCCGCCACAGTCCGCGTGATGATGAACAATCCGGTTCAACAGCTTGGGAAGGCATTCAACAAGTGGAAATTGAAGAACGCAGTAACTATCCGCTGTCGCTGGATGTGGACGATTTTGATGACGGTTACGAAATCACGGCCCAATGCAACCGGCAAGTTAACCCTGTACGCATCAATGCTTATGTCAATGAAGCACTGAAAGGCATTGTGAAGGCACTGCAACGTTCCCCCGGACAATCAATCCGGTCAATCAATATTCTGCCTCCGGCAGAACGCATTCAGGTATTGGAGGATTTTAACGACACTGATTTGGATTATCCGCAGGATATGTTGATCCACCAATTGTTCGAACAGCAGGTGGAACGCACGCCTGATGCCACCGCACTGGTGTTCGGTCATGAACAATTGAGTTATACGGAACTGAACCGCCATGCTAACCAACTGGCACATCACCTGATTGCAGCGGGCGTACGCCCCGATGATCGCGTGGCACTTTATGTTGACCGCAGTCTGGATATGATTATTGGCATGTACGGTATTCTCAAAGCGGGAGCCGGTTATATTCCGCTCGACCCAGAGTATCCTGCTGAACGGTTGGCCTATCAGTTATCAGACAGTCAATCCGCGTTATTACTGACTCAGAAACACTTGCAAGAACGTTTGCCAACACAGGGAATGACCGTCTGGTTGCTGGACGATGATACTTACCGTGGTAACGTGGCGAAGCAACCCGAACATAATCCTGATATCGGTCAATTGGGGCTTCATCCGCACCATCTGGCCTATATTATTTATACCTCAGGTTCAACAGGACAGCCTAAAGGGGTGATGCTGGAACACCGCAATGTGGTGAACTTTATCCATGTGCAACACAATACCAGTGAACCCAAATTGGGAGATCGTATCCTGCAATTTGCCACCGTGGCGTTTGACACCTCGGTATCGGATATTTTCCCGACCCTTGCCTCAGGTGCTACTTTGGTTCTGCGCCCTGCTCATATCCGTGTGCCGGATGAAGAATTTGTCGCCCTGTTAAATGAACAGCAAATCACCATCATAGATATGCCGACGGCCTTCTGGCACCTATGGGTGCAAGAAATAGCAGCAGGACACTGTGGATTCGGCCGACACCTGCGTACAGTGATTGTCGGCGGTGAAAAAGCAGAACTGCGGCATTTAATAAGCTGGCAATCTATGCCGGAAACACAGTCCTGCTGCTGGATCAACACCTATGGCCCGACTGAGGCAACAGTCATAGCCACAGCTCTGACGCTGGATAAGCATCATGCTCCTGAGTTGACCAATAGCATTCCGATTGGCTATCCGCTGCCCAACACCCGCATTTATATTTTGGATATGCTCGGTCAGCCTGTCCCTCTCGGTATGAGCGGTGAAATCCATATTGCCGGCGCGGGGGTTGCCCGGGGTTACCTGAATCGGCCTGATTTAACCGCAGAGAAATTTGTTGCCGATCCATTCAGCGAAAAACCTGATGCCCGTATGTATAAAACGGGAGATTTGGGACGCTGGCTGCCCAATGGCATGATTGAATATCTGGGACGCAATGATTTTCAGGTCAAGATACGCGGCTTCCGTATTGAATTGGGTGAAATAGAAGAACAATTGGCTACCTGCAAAGGGGTCAGCGATGCGGTGGTCATTGCCCGCGAAGAAGAAAGTGGTGACAAACGTCTGGTAGCATATGTCACTCCACAATCAGGCGTCACGCTCACACCTTCCCAACTGCGTGAGCAATTAAGTGTCCGCTTGATGGAAAGTATGCTCCCCAGCGCGTTTGTCATATTGGATGCTTTCCCGCTGTCTGCCAACGGCAAACTGGATCGTAAGGCGCTACCCGTACCGGATGAATCCGCCATCATTACACAAGGGTACGAAGCGCCAATCGGAGAAATGGAAAATATCGTGGCTAACATCTGGCAAGAATGCCTCGGTTCAGGACGTGTTGGCCGACACGATCACTTCTTCGAATTGGGTGGGCATTCTCTGTTAACCCTGCAAATCGTGACACGCTTGCGTCAGGCTTTGAATATTAATGTCGCAGTACGTGATTTCCTTGCCCATCCGACCATCAGTGAGTTTGCCGCGTTTATCCGGTTGGGAGCCTCTCTGACCCAACAAACAAATTTAGTGACTGTTCGTCAAGGCAGTCGTCAAGATAGTCGCAAAGGTAACCACGCAGATAACGCCAAACCTGCACTGTTCCTTGTTCATCCTGTCGGAGGCGGCGTTGATTATGCTTACGAACTCGCCCCGTATATTGATGATAAGGAGATGGCTGTTTATGGGATCGTCGCCAATGATGTACAGGAGGAAGACGATACCCCAATCAGTTTGAAAGAGATGGCTAAAGAGTACGTTGAATGTATCCGTCAGGCACAAATTCACGGGCCTTACTGCCTTGCTGGCTGGTCTGTCGGAGGCTCGATTGCCTATGAAATGGCCTGTCTCCTGATTGCGGAGGGTGAAACCGTGCATTTTGTCGGTTTGCTTGATACCCATTCCACCTATGAAAATACGTTTACTCAAGAAAAAGTGGTGGCTGGATTAGAGTTTGATGAAATTTTTACTTTCACCGAACACGTACCAGACAATCTTTCCGGTAGTTTGGGAGAACAAATCGAAGAACTGATACTTAAGCGTGATTACAATGCAGTGTTAATGCTGACCCAAGAGAATAACCTGCTGCCGCAGGGCATTTCTCCTGAGAATATCAGGCAACATCTGCATCTATACCACAATATCTCAGTTGCCGCTTATTACCATTCTCCGTCGATATGTCCTGATGGCATGAATGTGACCCTATTCAGGGCGACGGAACAAGAACCAGATGCTGAACATAGCATTGCGCTTGGCTGGGATGAGATCATCCCGCCCGCTCAGTTGACCGTGATTAATATTACAGGTTCCCATGATACTATTCTGCAACAACCCAATATTCGATCGTTGGGTAAAGTATTACTGGATGACATAGTCATTAAGCAAGATCATTAAGATATTTGGGAGCGCCGTATATACGGCGCTCTTATTATACTGAAAATTTTGTACTGTGTTTCCACATCTGTTTGTGATAAGAAAAGAGATGTTTAATATCGGGCAACTAACTGAATACCTGAATATCTACTGTAACCAGATAATCAATGCTGTTAATTTTATTCAAAATGAGAGCGCCGAGTGTTTTTACCAGAATATTATAAGCTATACTTACGGTAAAAAGGAATACTATTAAATTTAACTCAACTCTAATAATAATATACATTACAAATAAAAACGGCATTATTTAATTATCAGCAATAGTCCAAATTTAAATTAATATTTTTTAAAATCAGGCCTCAATATAAAACCCTCTCATTATGTTGACATAAAATCCAGCTTCCTTATTCTGGTCATTCACTACCACAATAAAAATCTGGAGAAAACAATCATGTCTAAAGACAAATTAGTCAATGGTGCTATATTTTATACTCAAAAGAATTATGCTGGAGATTCCTATGAATATCCAGAAAATAGTACAGAAGTAAATTTAATTGGTACTCCATTAAATGATAAATTTCTTTCCGTTGAAATTGGCACGAACTCAATTGTGTTTGCCTGGCGACATGGCAATGATAATCAGTCCGGGCAAATTTATCGTGAATGGGACACAAGCCAAGCCGATATTAGTGATATTCAAGGATTATCTAAATTTGTTGTATCACCATCAAACCGTGAACTGTTAGCAGTGAAGTTAATTAACGAATCAGGTGTAGATCAAGTTTTCAGGGCAAATATCCAAACTTACAAAATCCCTAAAGCAGTAGAAATTTATTCAAATGGAGGTTATGAAATCGTTGGCTTAATACCGAAAGATGGTCAGGAATATGTTACATCCGTCGCGGTATTTGATCAGAACCACATTCCTGTTACTCAGGGTGCTATTTATTTTAAAGATAATGGTTCTGGCCTTGATATCATTACTTATGATACAACAAAACCTCCCTACATGCGGTTTGAAAACGCATCAGACTATCAAGTTATTTTGTATCTGGAAAATTTTACTACCCATAAGTAAGATAATCCTGAAATTATAAATAAAAATTCATTACTCTTTTTCAATATTATTGAAATAGAAAAAGGCTGATAAAATAGGCGTGCACTCTATATACATGCCTATTTTTTAATTAATTACTACCAATGGAAAATCTTCATTCTTACAATAAATGTTATCCATCATTATTCATTCTTGATCGTTGACTATATCAGGTTTTTCCGGTGTCAGTCTGACCAATCTCCCATCTTACTTTTCCCGCGCAATTAGCAAGATCAATAAAGCTAAAAACGACTCCATTACTCTGTAATTATTATGCTACCCTGAATTTTTCTTCACCCGTTAATATACGCAATTAACTTGAAGATGCAGGAATTAAAGTTTGGAAATTATCCGTCAGCCGAGTAGCCAATTCCTCTATTTTTTCGGGGAAGGTGACATGAAAGAAATGATGAAATGTTTCACGGAATGTTTTTGCATCCGGGAAATAGACATTGTTGCGTATCTGTTCATTCGCGTACTTCCATAATCGCTCAATCGGATTGAGATTAGGACTGTAAGGCGGCAGATAATGCAACTCAATATTCAGAACCTCGGCGAAAAATTTAACGATTTCAGCGCGATGGTAACCAGCTCCATCCAGAATAAGATGAATTTTTTGTGAAAGCGGATACGTTTCCCGGATGGCACCGAAAAACAGGACGACATTTTTGGCGTTAATCGTCGGATATTCACGAATAACGGTCTCTTCAATCCGTTGCAAATTGAGCGCCCCCATGAGATTGAGGCGAGTACGGCTTCCTGTCGTTTCAACCACTTTGACCTGCTCTCTTCCGCGTTTCATCCAACCGTAACTTAATTTTGTGGATTGGGTAGGATGCGTAGCATCAATAAACAAAATTGGCTCATGCCGACCACATTTCGTTTTCAGCGCGTTGTAAGTCTCAATAAATTGTTGCTGTTTATCCGCGTCGAATTTATGCGGCGTTCCCATCGGCTTTTTGTCACTGAATCCCTGACGATGGAGCCATTTTGTCATCCCGGATATCGTGAAAGTCACCTGCCAGTGTGCCCAGACATAATCCACAATTTGCGCGGTGGTGTGCATCAAATTGGCCGTCAGATATTCAACAAGTTCTACCGTTTGTTCGGCAGATAAACGACTTGCAGAGCCACCATTTTCAGGGGCCAGTTTTTCTTCAGAAAAGTAGTCTTTCAGATGGCGGCTCACCGTACTTTCATGAATACGCAAAGCCTGGGCAATCATTTGGGCAGTCCAGCCTTCCGATGCCAAAAGCACGGCCTTAATGCGATCACGCACACGTCCATCACGAGTCGTATCATGCATCAATTCGAGCGCGTTTTTTTGAGCATCTGTCAGGGTAATTTTTATAGACACAATCTTGATCTGATAGGAACGAAAAATCAAGCACCTTCAATTACGATTGGTATATCACCCATATCACCCATATCACCCACGATATTCTGGCGATCACCGGCCCAATACCGGGAATGGTGGTCAACCGTTGGCAGACATCGCTATCTTTGAAATACACGTCAATCATTTCGTTAAGTTCACTGATCCACGTCTGTAAACAGGATAATTGTTCAAGATACATCATGCCCAGATTTCTCAGGATAGGGGTTATCGCTGATTCACCGTCCTCGATAAACTCAAAGAGACCTTTTTTTAGTGAAGACAGTCCGGTCGGAAATATAACGCCTTCTTCTGAAAAAAGACTGCGGATCTGATTTGATTTTGCTGTTCTTGCCTGAATAGCCCCTTCCCGCGTTCGGTGCAATGACTGTAATGATTGCTGCTCAGCACTTTTTTTGGGCACGCAGTGAATATCCGGTCTTGTTACCGCCATACAGATAGCAGCAGCATCATTAGTATCATTTCCGATGAGTGCCTGCTCAAGAGTTGCAAAAAAACTCAATACATTGTTTCGACATAATTTACGTTTAATAGTGGCTATACCCCGATGGTTCGTTCGATAAACCTGAAAAATATTCTTGGCAATATCAAGAACGATGATGAGATTAGGCATAATCCTCTCTCAAAGCTGGTTGGATTTGATTGATGAATTTCCATCTTACTCCGTGAGGAGCGGAAGTTCATAACATCAGCTTCAATGAGTTCTGATGAAAATCCGTACTTTCTATCCTCATTATTCCAACATTGTAGATCATTTCCTTACTCACAGAAAAAGTTAAGATATATATTAATTTCACAATGTATGTATATTCAGAACACCTAAAAAGTGTTTCACCATATATTCTAAACACATGACCAATTATTTATTATAACATATTGATTATACATTAATTATTAGCAAGATGTTAATCACATTTTTTATAATAACCATTTCATCTTCATTATCTCTGTAGTTCAATAATTATATTTATGTTATGGTGTTTTTTATTTTAAAATTAATCACAAAAAACAAACCATTAAAATAACAATTAACAAAATCCTTAAATACAATTACCTTCCTAGTGCTTTTTAGTAAAAAATCATTTCTCCTTATAGAAAAGACTCATTCATTTTCTTCAATGATAAACAATACTTTCATTTATTATGCAATGAAAACACTTAATTAAAAATAAACACTATATCGTTTAGCTTGAGTTTACACAAATTCATATATCTTATCTAATAACAATTATTGTTAATAATAGAAATTGAAATTTTCACCAAACCATAAACAAGGGATTTTATAATTATCCATATAGTTATGAATAAACTCCTGTTTTAAAAAATCATCTTTTATAAAATTGGTTAATTAATAATGAACAGAAAACCTTCATTTTTATTTATCGTTTTAATTACTTTTTTGTCCATGGGGGGATTGATTTCGACTGATATTTTCCTACCTGCCCTAAGTGAAATGGGTGATTATTATCATGTTAACAAGTCTAATATACAAAGCGCAATAGCCATTTTTTTATTTGGAATAGCCTTCTCTCAATTGATTTACGGGCCATTAAGTGATTGTCTTGGGAGAAAAAAAGTACTTATTTCTGGTATGATAATATGGTTAATTTCAACTGTTGGTATTTTTTATAGTACATATATCAGTGAGTTATTGATATTACGCTTATTTCAGGGCTTAGGTGCTTGTGCGGGTATTACATTAGGCCGCGCCATTATTAATGATTTAATGAAAAAAGAAGAAGCTGCCCATTTATACCTCATCATCTTTCCTTTCGTGGGCATGTCTCCCGCTATAGCGCCAATGATTGGCGGTGTATTAACTGAACTCTATGGTTGGAAAGCTTGTTTCCTGTTTCTTACCTTATTTATAACAGCCACACTTATACTATGTGTGTTGGTATTGGAAGAATCTCTACCCCCAGAAAAGCGGCAAAAACTCAATCCAAAAAGTGTCACCACTAACATTTATTATGTATTGGTAAATAGGAAATTTCTTTATTATTCTGCTATACCTTGCTTTGCTTATGCGACCTATTTTTCCTATTTAGTCGAATCACCATTTATTCTTACTATTATGGGATTACCAGAGAAATATGTTGGCTATACCTATATTATTCTTTCTCTTAGTTATGTATCTGGCAACCTTTTTGCTAAAAAATTAACGCATAAAAAAGGAATAGAAAATACCATTTCATATGGTTATATCTTATTTACCATTGGAGGAATTTCATTCGCTATACAGATGTTATTTAATCCTGATCCCTTATTTTCATCTATGTTAACAATATCAATATTAACCTTCGGAAATGGTTTTTTACTGCCATTGGGTACGGCATCAGCTATTGCCACTCATAACCAATTAGCTGGAACAGCTTCAGGTGTAATGGGTACTTTGCAATTAGGAAGTGCAGCAATAACATCATTATTTATTGGTTATCTATCCCACCATGAACCCAAAACCGTCGCGATTATCATCGCAACTTTTTCACTCATCGGTAGCATTATTTATCTGATTGGATACCAGAATAAAAAAGTAATCATAGAAACTAAATAGGAATAAATTAAATGGTCAATAATATTGATGTTACACTACGTGATGGTGGATATCTAAATAATTTTAACTTTACAACAGAATATGCCATAAGACATGTTAAGGCATTAGTCAAAAGTAGAATAGAGTGGATCGAAATTGGTTATCGTAACGGCTCTTTTAAACCTATACCTAATATTGGTTTGGCAGGTTTATCACCTGATAGCTATATTCAGAATATTCATAAAGCCGTTCCTGAAGCAAGATTGGTTATTATTGCTCACTCACACAATATCAATTCTGATGATATCCTCGCGCTGAAAGAAAACGGCATTAGTTTGCTTAGATTATGTATCAAGGCTGATGACCCACAGCTATGTTTGAAATTATGCGAGACTGCTCGAGCTATCGGAATGGCAGTGAGTATTAACTTTACACGAGTGAGTCAGCTTTCTATCAGTAAAATTATTGAAGTTACCAAACAATGTGAACAAGCCGGTGCTAATATTATTTACTTGGCAGATTCAAACGGTAGTTTGTTCCCTGAACAAGTATCAAAATTGGTTTATAAATTAAAGGCTACCACACAGTTACCAGTGGGATTCCATCCTCACGATAACTTGAGCCTTGCTATGGCAAACAGCATTGAAGCAATAAAAGCAGGCGCTCATTTCATTGATAGTTCTTTGTTAGGAATAGGAAAAGGAGCAGGTAATCTCAATATAGAAAGCTGACTATCATTTCTTAACTTCAGCCAGAATAACAAGCAATATGATCTTGGACAAATACTCACCCAACTCGATGATTTCCAATCCCACCATTCTTTCATTGCTGCCAAACACAATCTTATAGACATATTGATGGGCATATACAACCTAAATGTAGATAACAAAACTACTCTTGAAGAAGGGTTACCACTCGGTGTTAACCATGTGTTCCGTATCATAAAGTCTCTACAAGAAGCAACGACATGACACAGAACAATAATAATACAATGTACCCCAATCCTGAAGCGGTCATTCTCGCACCTGTGATGCCACTTTGGGATCATGGAGATTTCTGTACTCCATTATTCTCGTTGTTACAGAAAATGGGATATCAGGTGTCTATTATCGATACACTAGCCTTAATAAACTCAATTGAACCTGAACATGCCATAAATACTATTGAGTCTGAACTCAACCGGCGTTTCACCCAACCTTATCTACTTGTCGGGTTTGCGATGTCCGGTACGTTAGTGCAGTTGCTTGCACCACGTCTGAAAAAACTCACGGGGATAATCTCAATCAGTGGCCCTGGATATACCGATTCATTACTGGCCAATAAGCTAAAACAATTAATAGATTTGCTGAACAAAAATCAATTGGATGAAGCAATTTCATTGTTATATGACTTTGTTGTTCCTGAAGATGGGATGCCACATGCCCAAATGCCCTCTATACCTGACCATTTAAGAAGTACTGCCCGAAAGCGCATGCTGACAGGATTCTCACTACTGTTACAACTGGATGCCAGGACAACATTATGTAATTACAAAGGAAAATTTCTAAGCATAATTGGCGGATGTTCACAGTTGGCTACAGTAAGTAATCAGGTAGTCCGCACTCATCCTACACACTGTTTTATTGTCGTGGAGGGAGCAGGAATGCGGCTTTGGGAAGATAATCCTGTATTTACTAACAATATAATTAATAATTGGCTCTGAATCTTATGAACAAAAAAATTCTTGTTTTACCCGGAGATGGCATTGGTCAGGAGGTATGCGATGCTGCCCTCCCCATTTTTCAAGCTCTAAACCTTCCTGTGACATTAACAATGGGAGATATCGGTTGGACATGTTGGGAAAAAGAAGGTAATCCAGTACCTGCAAGTACTTGGGGAAAAATAGCCTCTGTAGATGCCGTGTTACTCGGTTCTATTACCAGCAAAGGTAAAGAAGAAGCGTTACAAGCGTTGCCAGTACATCTGCGTGAAAAAGCGGGAAATTATGTATCACCGGTTATCCAATTACGTCAGCACTTGGGATTATACGCAAATATCCGGCCAGTTCGTTATGTGGAAGGGGATCGTAAACCTTTTCGCTGTTGTGTTATCAGGGAAAACACAGAAGGACTCTATGCGGGGTTCGATTTCAGAGGAATTACTGCTACTACTGCGATCTGGTTACAGCATCCAAATATAGATAAATATGGCCCTGATGAGGCTGTATGGTCAGTTCGTTTACAAACTCGTTTTGGTTTGGAACGCTTGTTTATCACTGCATTTGAATATGCAAAGCAAAATAACTATATCCGTGTAACATTTGCTGATAAACCAAATGTAATGCGGGAAAGCGGGCATTTTGCAAAAGGTATTTTCGATACTATTGCTGCACGTTACCCTGAGATAAAAGCAGATATCCACAATGTGGATGCCGTGGCTTTATGGCTGGTAAAAAAACCTCATGAGTTTGGTGTCATTGTTGCTGAGAATATGTTTGGTGATATTTTGTCTGATTTGGCAGCTGGTGTTATGGGCGGACTTGGTTTAGCACCTAGCGCTAATATTGGCTGTGATATTGCCTATTTTGAACCTGTACACGGCAGCGCACCTAGCATGGCAGGGAAAAATAAAGCCAATCCGGCAGCGATGTTTTACACAATAGCATTATTATTGGAACACCTAGGCTTTATTGATGAAGCGCAACAGATTAACCATGCGGTAGATAATGTAATACGTGAAGGGCGAACGGTTACTTATGATCTGGGAGGAAGTGCAACAACTCAACAGATGGCACAGGCTATTATTAGTACGTTAAATAAAAAATATACTAACTATTCTGCGTCAATTATTACTGTTGGTGATGAACTACTGAATGGTAAATGCCCTAATACAAATCTTCAGGAGATTAGTAAATATCTCACGGTTCAGGGATATAAAGTGAAACAACATCAGGTTTGTGCTGATGATATTAACCAAATCGCTACTTCGGTGATTCGCCGATTAGGGCAGGATGCTCTCATCGTCGTATGTGGTGGTCTTGGCCCGACAGCAGATGATAAAACCCGCGAAGCGATAGTGAGAATAACTGGCAATCCTTTGGAAATACGCGACAATGTCTGGGTGGAAATACAGAAGCAATTGGAAAAACTGGGGGTATATTGCGATCCTTCAAATCAACGCCAAGCCATGATGCCACCCAATACAGAAGTTATTCCTAATATGACAGGCACAGCATCTGGTTTCAGCCTTAATGTTGATGGTAGCAAAATAGTTTTATTATCAGGCTCACCATCCCAGATGCGGTTAATGTTGTCAGAAAAGCACCCTGTTTCTCCGGTAACCAACATGAGAGAGCATAGCTACCACTGGACGCTAATCAGCATTAGTGAAAGTAAAGTAGGTGTGATGGTGGACAAATTCTTTAATGGCATCGAATGCAATATTCATTATTTATGGAAAGCGCCTTATGTAATAGTGCAAATTCTTACTCCGGCTGATTTTCCTCTTTCCACACAGAAAATAGCTGATTTTGAATCTATGTTTGAAGGCAAATTGGTCAGCAATTGCCAGATGACTGCTCTTGAAAAACTAAGTGAACAATATCGTATTGACTGGCTTACAGATGACGATGAATTAAGTACATATCTACACACAACGCTATACAAAAAACTCCCAATCAATCCCCTATCAAAATCTCTTTTAGTGAACATAACTACTTTTCCATCTATCAGTGAATTTTTATCTGGTGAAGAGATGATTGGACAGATGACTCTGACAACCATAGATAATGAAGGGCAGCAACATGCTATGGATTTTCCATGCAATAAGTTGCTACTGAAACAATCTATACCTGAATATGCCGCTTGGAGTGTCCTGTGCGCACGTGCATCCAAAAAAGAGGAAATGTAATGCAATTTGAACAAATCAAAGCGCATTTAATGCAGCTTGATAGTGCTGCCATATCAGATGCAATGGATAGTTTATATATTTCTGCTGGGTTGGCTGGAATTGTGCCCCGTAATGCCGGAACTAAAATAGCAGGCCCCGCATTTACTGTACGCTATGAACCCATCATTCCCGAACAAGGTAATTTTCTGAATGCTGGAAACTATATTGATGAAGTCCCTACTGGATCTGTAATCGTAGTTGATAATCAGGGTCGTATTGATTGTACAAGTTGGGGCAATATATTGACTTTTAAAGCGATACAAAAAGGAATTGCAGGTTCTGTCATTTATGGATCAGCCAGAGACTTGTCTGAAGTTCGCAGATTAGCATATCCCTTATTCTCAACTGGGATTTATATGGTATCAGGAAAGAATCGAACCCAGATAGCTGCAACACAGTGCACTCTGAATATTGGTGGTGTAGAGGTATCGCCAGAAGACTGGGTTTTTGCGGACGATAATGGTGTGCTAGTGATTCCAAAGCAGCATTTGCTTACGGTTATTGAGCGTGCAGGAAATGTTGATAAAACTGAACAGGCTATTATTGAAGCTATAACTAACGGAGAAGATCTAGTTACCGCCCGTGAAAAACTGGGGTATGCCGTACCTTGGAAACCTGTATCATGAATCAGTTGTTTATAGAATACTGGGAGAAAAAACTTCGTTTTCTTGATGTACATTATCATGCTCGCCCCGATAGTTATATTCGACGGTACAATGTACTTGAAGCAGGGAGGGAATACTCTCGACAAGGTGGTGGAGTGGTACTTAAAAACCATTTGGGGAGTGTTGCAGCTTTGTCGTCACTGGCACAAGAAAAAGAACTTCCGGTTTTTGGCTCGGTAGTATTGAACTCTGCGGCTGGAGGGCTGGCGATTAACCCCATTATTCAGTCACTGAGCCAATATCAGTTCCATCATGCTCCACGGTTGTTGGTTCATCTGCCAACCATTGTTCCGACAGAGCATAAAAGTGTAATGAAACGTGCTTGGGCAAATGCTTCTGCGAAGACTTTAGCTCAGCAACCTTTGTCTGTTGTTGATAGCAATGGGCAGTTGCATCACGAAATCCATGAGTTAATTCGTTTTGCACAGCAACATAATGTTGTTCTGTCATCCGGCCATGCTTCAAGTTATGAAGTTATGCAACTCATTAGTGCTATTACCGCTGAGGGGGGATGTAAGTTCATGCTAAACCAACCTGCCAGCCCTATGACCAGATTAAAAGCAAAAGACCTTAAAGCATTAGGTAAACACGACTGGCTTTACGTGGAGCAGACAGCATTAACCGTTTATCTTGGTTATCAGACAACTGAGGATTTTTTTGAAGTATTATCAGAAGTGAATAATGTTGTCTACAGTTCTGACCTTGGACAGCCCGTTCAGCCTGATGTTGAACAGTGGCTGAGTGATAGTGAGTGTTGGTTTAGAGCCGCTGGATTGAGTCGTGTTCGTATTCGGGATATTACCTTGCTTAATCCACTGTATATGTTAGCTCCAGACAAAACTACATCTGAACTTTCGGGAATCTACTGTGCTTAGCCGGACTTTTCATGGCAAACAACTGTTCATTTATCATCCTTAACTTCTTAATATTTTATTGGAATTAATAGTAAAAAACCGATCATACTCTATAGGTTCTAAGATGCAGCGCGACGGCAAGGGAATGACAAATTCGTCGGGAACGAATTTGCCCAGCCAAAGGCAGGAGCCTTTCATTAATCCCCGGAAGCATAGCTGACTATGTGACCGGGGTGAGTGAGTGTGCAGACAACAAAACTACAACTCAAAAAATGAAAGGCATAGTTATAGGATAAAAACTTTCAATCTTCAGGCAATAGTGTCTGATTATTGCGAGCTAACCATAAGGCAAGAGCTTTAAGTGAATCCGGTGTAAATTCATCACAACGGGCGGTAATTTCTTCCGGTGTTAACCAATAAACAGCCGTGACTTCTTCTTCCTGTAGTGCAAACGGCCCATGACTGACACAACTGAACAACCCTCCCCATGTCCGGCAAGTGCTCTCTTCATAGTAAAAAACACCATGCTCGGCAAAGGGAACTCCGGCAATCCCCAGTTCTTCTTCTGCTTCCCGACGAGCAGCATCGAGCAGATTTTCTCCCGCTATTACGACACCACCTGCCGTTGCGTCTAATTTACCCGGATAAAAGTCTTTCGTTTCTGTACGATTCTGGACTAAAATTTTGCCCATACCATCATGCACAACAATGTAAGTAGCACGATGTCTCAGGTTTTGCGCTCTCATTTGTTGGCGGGTTGCCTGTGCAATCACTTCATTATTTTCATTGACGATATCAACCCACTCAATACTTACTGATTTTTCTTGCTCCATCCTAAAAACCTTTAATAAACGATTTGCATGCCAGTTTTTACTGTATGCCTCAGTTGACGAGGCCTAAAAATCATAACTTAATAAAACAAAATCAGTAACACTGATACAAGAAACTTATAACATCTTACGGATAAACAGTGGTAATGTAACATAGTTATATTTAACAGTGAGTTATTATTACTGGAGGTTATATGATAGATCTGTATTATGCTCCCACTCCCAACGGCTATAAAATTACGCTATTTCTTGAAGAAGTCGGCCTACCTTACACTATCCACTCCATCAATATCAGTACAGGCGAACAATTTAAATCTGAATTTCTTGCCATTGCCCCCAATAACAAGATCCCCGCTATTGTCGATCATCAACCCGAAGATGGTGGAAAAGCCATTTCTGTCTTTGAATCCGGTGCCATTTTACTTTATCTGGCAAATAAAACAGGCCAGCTTTTAAGCAAGAATCCCCGGGAACATACAGAACAATTACAATGGCTGTTTTGGCAAGTTGCAGGATTTGGCCCAATGCTCGGGCAAAATCACCATTTCAATCGCTACGCCCCTGAAGTCGTACCTTACGCGATTAAACGCTATGTGGAAGAGTCACAACGTTTATATAATGTGTTGAATACTCAACTGGAAAAAACGCCCTATTTGGGAGGAAGCGAATACAGCATCGCAGATATTGCTACTTATCCATGGGCGAAATGTCATGAGCACCAGAAAATTAATATAGGAAATTACCCCGCCGTCGAAAAGTGGCTTGATAAAATCAAGCAGCGGCCTGCTACACTAGCTGCTTACAATGACGCTTAAATGTAATCTATGCAAAAAATTCACTTAATGACAAAATTTTTCACCGTAAAACTTGATATTGATTACAGATAGCAGCATATTTCGCTGTCACTTAAGTCATCCCCTGCTATAGTCATATTGGCTATCTATTTTTGTCACAGGGGGTGGCTATGCGTATCTTAATTACGGGAGGAACGGGGTTGATTGGTCATCGCTTGACCTGTCAGCTACTTTCTCTCTCCCATTCCATCACCATTCTGAGTCGTTCACCACAAAAAGTGTACGCTCTGTTTTCCGATCTCGTTGAATGTTGGACAACGTTAAATGACCGACACGATCTGAATAGTTTTGATGCTGTGATTAATCTTGCTGGCGAACCTATCGTCAATAAGCGTTGGACTTCTAAGCAAAAAGAAAGAGTCTGTCAAAGTCGCTGGCAGATCACTGAACAGCTGAGTTCATTGATCAACGACAGTGAATCTCCTCCGTCTGTCTTTATCTCTGGTTCAGCTGTTGGTTATTATGGTGATCAAGGGCAATCAGTTGTTACCGAAAATGATCAGCCGCACGATGAATTTTCCCATCAACTTTGTGCACGCTGGGAGCAGCTTGCTTTGCAGGCGAAAAGTGATAAAACCCGTGTATGTCTGCTACGCACAGGTATTGTGCTGGCGAAAAAAGGCGGCGTACTGCAAAAAATGCTGCCAATGTTTCGCTTGGGATTAGGTGGTGCAATCGGTCATGGTAAACAATATATGCCGTGGATACACATTGAGGATATGGTCAATGCTATCTATTACCTGCTGGTCTCACCTGAGTTAGATGGTCCCTTCAATATAACATCACCTTATCCCATCCATAATGATCAATTCAGCGCCATACTGGCGAGTGTATTGCATCGCCCTGCTTTCGTTCGTGTCCCTGAATTTATGTTAAAAGCGATGATGGGGGAAGCCGCGACCTTAGTTTTAGGTGGGCAACAAGCCATACCCAAGAGGTTGGAAGAGGCAGGATTCGGCTTCCGTTATTTCCGGTTAGAAGAAGCTTTGCAAGATATATTAAAAGCAGAAACTAACGCCAACCAAATTTGAGAACCAAATCTGAATCACACGTTCAACTTTCTGGCTTATCTTTCAAGTTGCAGCTATTAAAGCTAAAGCTGCAACTTGAAATTCTATCAGGTCATATTCCTGTAGGTTTAGCACCCTGCCAACGCTTGAATAGATCTTCTGGTAGATCGATATCGAACTGATCAAGCACACGATTAACAGTCTGGTCGATGATGTCCTGAATACTCTCAGGACGATGATAAAATGCGGGAACAGGGGGCATAACCACCGCCCCGATTTCAGCCGCCTGCGTCATTAACCTTAAGTGGCCCAAATGAAGGGGAGTTTCCCTCACCCCCAATACCAATTTGCGGCCTTCTTTCAAGACAACATCAGCAGCACGGGTAATTAAGCCATCGGTATAACTATGCACAATGCCCGATAGAGTTTTGATGGAACAAGGCAAGATAACCATGCCCAATGTTTTAAATGATCCTGAGGAAATGGATGCGGCTATATCCCGGTTATCATGTACTGAATCGGCCAAAGCCTGTACATCCCGTAAGGTATAGTCTGTCTCCAATGCCAATGTCTGCCGAGCCGATTGGCTGATCACCAAATGCGTTTCAATGCCTTCTACTGGCTGCAAAACTTGCAGTAACCTGACACCATAAATCGCACCACTTGCTCCGGTCAGCCCGACAATCAATTTTTTCATTTTTTCCTCTAAGGTTCTGGGTATAACTGAGTGATAATAACGATATTATCCTTCATTATATATTTCCAGATCCTCAATTTCGTTCTGTCCGAGGACTTTAGTGGCATCATCTTTTCGCAATGTTTCCAGATAATCCAAGTAAATCTGGTCAATGTCTTTCGTTACATAGATACCATCAAATACAGAGCATTCGAATTTTTCGATATCCGGGTTTTCTTCCCGTACCGCTTGAATAAGATCTTGTAGGTCTTGATATATCAACGCATCAGCACCAATGAGCTGGCGAATTTCATCCACCTCCCGACCGTGAGCAATCAGTTCATTGGCATTCGGCATATCAATGCCATAGACGTTAGGGAAACGAACTTCCGGGGCTGCCGAGGCAAAGTAAACTTTCTTGGCACCGGCTTCACGAGCCAGTTCTACAATCTGCTCTGAGGTTGTCCCGCGCACGATGGAATCATCTACCAACAAGATATTTTTACCACGGAATTCGGCACGATTGGCATTCAGCTTCCGACGAACAGATTTACGTCTCTCCTGCTGACCGGGCATGATAAAAGTGCGTCCTACGTAACGATTTTTGACAAATCCCTGACGGTAAGGTTTATCCAGAATATGAGCGATTTCCAGCGCAACGTCACAAGATGTTTCCGGCACGGGGATAACAACGTCAATATGCAAGTCTTCCCATTCACGGGCAATTTTTTCACCCAGTTTCTTACCCATGCGCAACCGTGCGTTATATACCGAAACCTTGTCAATAAAGGAATCAGGACGGGCAAAGTAGACAAACTCGAAAATACAAGGCGTTAAGGAAGGATTTTCCGCACACTGGCGGGTAAATAACTGCCCATTCTCAGTGATATAAATTGCTTCACCTGAAGCTACATCACGCAGAAATTCGAAGCCTAATGTATCTAATGCCACACTTTCCGATGCCACCATATATTCATTGCGACCATCTTTCAGTGTACGTTTCCCCAATACCAGAGGCCGGATGCCATGCGGATCACGAAAAGCGACCAATCCATGCCCGATAATCATGGCAACGCAAGCATATGCACCACGGATCTTTCTGTGCATTTCCGCTACTGCCGCGAAAATATCGTCAGGCCCTATCGGAAAATGTGGGAACTGACTTAATTCGTTAGCAAAGATATTCAACAGGATTTCAGAATCTGAGGTGGTATTGACATGACGGCGGGCATTTTCAAACAGCATTTTTTTCAATTCATGTGCGTTTGTCAGATTACCGTTATGTGCCAGCGTGATACCAAAAGGAGAGTTAACATAAAAAGGTTGCGCTTCTGATGCACTCGAACTGCCCGCTGTTGGATAACGGACATGACCGATCCCGATTGTTCCCTGTAAACGCAACATATGCCGTGTTTCAAACACATCTTTGACCAAACCATTGGCCTTGCGTAAACGGAATTCATTGTTACTATCAATAGTCGCAATGCCTGCTGCATCTTGCCCACGGTGCTGAAGCACCGTCAATGCATCATAAATCGACTGGTTGGCCGGTGTAAAACCGACGATACCGACAATACCGCACATGTAGTCTTTCCTCATCAGCCAAGCGGAGAGGCGTTATCTCTCCGGCAGGAAACTCGACGCGTTTTGCAGGTAGTCAAAAAACCACCTGATAATTTGACTGAACTGTGGGATTAGCTGTGATTGTTGCCAATCCTGACTATTAGGAAGTGGCGTGAAAGAATCTGCAACAAACAAAATGGCAGACACAATCAATACACCGCGCAATGCCCCAAAACAGATCCCAAGAACCCGATCAGTACCTGACAGGCCAGTCCGCTGTACAAGTGAACCAATTACATAGTTTACTACCGCGCCGACAATCAGCGTTGCAATAAACAAAATAGCAATCGCTACTCCATTACGCACCAGCTCGTCTTCAAGGCGGGTGAAATATTCCGCCAAGTAAGTATAGAAGTGGCTTGCAACAAAGAAAGCACATCCCCAGGTTACTAAGGAAAGCGCTTCGCGAACAAAACCACGGATCAGGCTAACCAGTGCCGAAAAACCAATGATGGCAATAATTGTATAATCAATCCAGACCATATTTTAACCTAAAATAGGCTCCCGGCATTCAAGTCGGGCGCATTCTAACAGAAAACGAAAACGTTTGCGTAGTAGATTTATCAATCTATTAAAAATAATTTATTGTATCTTTACGGGAAGCTTTTCGCTCCCCGTGACATTCCAATCCGATTATGGCTTGTAATTTTTTATTTGCCCCTGTAATCCCGTTAAATCCTTTAATTCGGACAAAATAGATTCAAGTTTCTGCCTTGACACATTGGGACCTACATAAATCCGTGTCAGCTGCCCCTGAACCGGAGAAGAAGGAATTGTGTATATCTGATGCCCCGAAAGACGTAGCCTTGCCACTATTTCGTTCACTTTGTCCGCATTTTTCAATGCACCAAGCTGGACAACATAGGCCATTGCCAGCGGGGCCTTCTCTACTGGCTTCGGCTTAATTTCTGGTTTGTTTTCAGGACGCGGTTCAGGTTTAGGCTGTGGTTTGGTTTCTACTTTCTGCTGAACCGGTGGCTCAGCGTTCACCGTCCCTTTACGCTCTTGCGGGATAGCCACAGGAGGCGGTGTCATCGGCGCTGTCTCTGAAGATAAAGAGTCAGAAAGTATTTCTGCATCTAACTGTTGCTGCTGTTCTTGTATTTGCATTGCTTCCGCTGCGCCCTCCGGTGGTGTGGACGGCATATCCTGTGTCAGCGGTGGAATCGAATCAATATTCTCTTCGTCTCCGAGTTTCGGCACCAATGGGATAGAAGCAAACTGGTCTTCGTTATATTTCTTATCACCATCAAATATC
The DNA here is from genome assembly GCF_059072735.1 of Xenorhabdus sp. XBWT. Classification (NCBI taxonomy): domain Bacteria; kingdom Pseudomonadati; phylum Pseudomonadota; class Gammaproteobacteria; order Enterobacterales; family Morganellaceae; genus Xenorhabdus; species Xenorhabdus sp. XBWT. The sequence continues at coordinate 2,776,908 of NZ_CM180990.1, read as the reverse complement.
ATGGGCAATACAATCACGCCCAATGCTACCAGAACGACTGCTCCAACCAAGCGATTTTGAAATTTACTTGCCACGTCCCTTTTCCTCCTCCAGAGCCTCCATAACATGAGCAACGGTATGGAAAGAACCACAGACGACAATGACATCTTGCTCTGATGCATCTTCCATTGCCTGCTGCCATGCTTTCCCCACTTCTGCGAATGTCCGTGGGTGCGCAAGGTGCCCGGCTAATACCTCAGCTTCTGCCCCCCGCGATTCATACAGTGATGCGCAGTACCACTCGTCAATTTGTTGAGAAAGGCAAGCCAGTGTACCGGCAATATCTTTGTCTGACAGCATACCAACCACACCACGAATTTTACGGTTTGACGAACGGGGCAACTCTGCCAGTTTCTGTACTAAATACCCCGCGGCATGGGGATTATGTGCGACATCCAGAATAACCAGTGGATTTTCTCTGATAATTTGGAAACGTCCGGGTAACTGAGTGTTTTTCAATCCTGCGTGGATTGCTTTCTCATCAATGGCTCGGCTGACTTTATCGTCTTCTTGTAACAAGCAATGAATTACCCCCATTGCTGTCGAGGCATTTGCCAACGGCAAATTGGGTAAAGGTAGCTCATTGAATTGCTGATCATTGGTTAACCAGTTCCAGTTATTTACCTCCTGTGAGAATTGCCAGTCAACGCCACGACGAAAGAGCTTCGCGCCCAATTCATCAGCGACTTCAGCAATCGCATGTGGCATATCTGGCTCTCCCACTACCGCAAATCGTCCACGGCGGAAAATACCTGCTTTTTCGCGACCTATGTGCTCACGATCAGCACCAAGCCAATCTGTATGATCCAGTGCAATGCTGGTGATTGCGGCAATATCTGCATCTACAATGTTGGTCGCATCCAGGCGACCACCCAGACCAACCTCCAAAATCACGACATCGAGATCCGCTTCCTTAAAAAGCTGTAAGGCCGCCAGCGTGCCATATTCAAAATAGGTCAGTGAAATATCACCACGCCGGGCTTCTATTTCCGCAAATACACGGCAGAAATCCTGCCCTGCCGGTTCCCTGCCCTGAATACGGACTCTTTCGGTATAGCGTACTAAATGCGGAGAGCTATATACGCCAACTTTAAGCCCTGCGGCCAGAAAAATGGATTCAAGGGTATGGCAAGTTGTCCCCTTGCCATTGGTACCTGATACCGTGATGACTTTTGGCGCTGGATTCAGCAAACCTAATTGTTTACCGAGCTTGCCCACGCGCTCAAGCCCCATATCAATGGCTTTGGTATGCAGGTTTTCCAGATAGGAAAGCCACGTCATCAATGGCGACGTGGCTTGAGGAGTTTGCAAAGTATCAGACATCTTCTTTATTAGTGTTGATGTTTATATCAGTTTCGACATCAGCAGGCTCAACAACGACTTCTACTGTTGGCTCCGCTTTTGTGCCTGGCTGTGGTTGGTGTGTCAACATTGCAATCAGGCTGGCAACTTTTTCACGCATTTCAGGACGGCGTACGATCATGTCAATAGCGCCTTTTTCCAGCAGGAATTCACTGCGCTGGAAACCTTCCGGCAATTTTTCACGAACTGTCTGCTCGATTACGCGAGGACCAGCAAAACCAATCAATGCCTTAGGTTCAGCGATATTAATATCACCGAGCATCCCCATACTTGCCGTTACACCACCCATTGTTGGGTTAGTCAAGATACAAATATAAGGCAGGCCCCGATCTTGCATTTTTGCCAACGCAGCACTGGTTTTTGCCATCTGCATCAGTGACATCAGGGCTTCCTGCATACGCGCGCCACCACTGGAAGCAAAACAGACAAACGGGCAGTTATCTTCCAGAGCCTGTTCAACCGCACGAACAAAACGTGCTCCAACGACAGAACCCATTGAACCACCCATAAAGCTAAACTCAAATGCACCCGCTACAACAGGCATTTCATGCAACGCACCTTTCATCACGATCAGTGCATCTTTTTCCTGTGTCTGCTTCTGAGCTGCAACCAGACGATCTTTGTACTTTTTGATATCGCGGAACTTCAAAATATCTTTAGGTTCCAGCTCACTGCCTAATTCCGTGCCGGTGCCTTCATCCAAAAATGTAGCCAGTCTCTGGCGGGCTGAAATGCGCATATGGTGGTCACATTTCGGACACACTTCAAGATTACGCTCTAATTCAGCACGATAAAGTACCTGACTACAACTATCGCATTTTGTCCAAACTCCTTCAGGTATACTGGCCTTACGAGTTTGCATTATTTTGCTTTTATTTAGAATCTTTTCAATCCAGCTCATTAATGAACCTTTCCGTCTGAATCTGGCTGATGCCAGCTTTTGTTTTACGTATCATTAAACCACAATGCTATTGCAGGGTGGATAAAAAACTGTTCAAACCTGTTAACAGTTACCTATTTACTATCTACTGCTTTTTTTGACGCCGCGCGACGATGACGCCAAATTTCTATGATGCCGGGCAGAATAGAAATAAAGATAATTGCAACAATCAATAGTTTCAGATTCTGCTGTATCACTGGCATATCACCGAATAAATAACCAGCATAAGTGAATAATAGCACCCAGATAAAGGCACCGATTATATTGTAAGCAGCAAAATGACGATAAGACATTTTTCCCATTCCTGCGACGAACGGCGCAAATGTTCTAATAATTGGCACAAACCGCGCCAAAATTATGGCTTTTCCACCGTGTTTTTCATAAAACTCATGAGTCTTGTCTAAATAACTGCGGCGGAATATTTTTGAATTCGGGTTGGCAAATAGTTTTTCACCAAAAATTCGCCCGATGGTATAGTTTATCGCATCACCAATTATGGCAGCAGTAATCATTAAGGCGACCATAATATGCACATTGAGATCATTTGAATCTAACGCAGATATCGCACCAGCCACAAACAGCAGGGAATCTCCCGGCAAAAACGGGGTAACTACCAGCCCTGTTTCACAGAAGATAATCAGGAATAAAATTCCATATACCCAATCACCATAGTTGGCAACCAACTCAGCTAAGTGAGCATCAATATGTAAAATAAAATCGACAATGAATTTAGCAAAATCAACAAAATGAGTTAAAAACTCCATAATATTCCTCGTTATGCCCGAACATCCCTGTCACATTTTGAAACTGTCAGATTAAATCATTAGCCAGAAACTAAATCATTTTCCAGAAATAGTGGCCCCATAGTAGGTTCAGATAAACCAAAATGCGCGGGATAATCTACCGCCACTAAATACAGACCTTCAGCTTTGGCAGTTGCCGCCGCTTTTGTTCTGTCTTTCAGTGACAACAGCTCAGCCATCCATCCGATATTCTGATTACCACAACCAATCTCCAGCAAGCTGCCAACAATATTACGTACCATGTGATGAACAAAGGCATTCGCCTTAAGATCCACGACAATATAATGCCCGTGTCGGCTGACATTAATGTGCATCATATTGCGCCACGGTGAGTTGGACTGGCATTGCACCGCTCTGAAAGATGTAAAGTCATTTTCTCCCAATAAGCTTTGTGCGGCTGCATGCATTTTTTCCTCATCCAATGGATAGTGAAAATGCGTCACCCCCTTTGCCAGTACTGCCGGACGATAGCGATGGTTGAAAATCACATAGCGATAACGACGAGCTGTTGCACTGAAACGGGCATGAAACTCATCATCGACCGTTTTAATCCAGCGCACGGCAATATCCGGCGGCAAATGGGTATTAACCCCCATTGTCCATGCTGCATCTTTACGCTGTGCCGAAGTTTCAAAATGCACAACCTGCCCGGTTGCGTGTACCCCCGCATCCGTTCTGCCGGCACAGAAGACTGCAATAGGCTCATTCGCTACTTTCGATAAAGCCTTTTCCAAACATTCCTGTACGCTTTTCACTTCTTGCTGACGCTGCCAACCATAATATCGGCTGCCATCATATTCAATCCCCAGTGCAATTTTCACTTTCTTTGCCTCTGGCACAGACTGACTCAGCTCTGTATCAGACATCAGTAAAATTGCTCCTGCACCAGTTTTTCTGCGGTTTCAACCGCCATCAGTGCGCCACCAAAACGGATATTATCGGCAACTGACCAGAACTGTAGCATTTCTGGCATACCATAATCATTGCGCAGACAACCAATGCTTAAGCCATCATGCCCTGAAGCATCTGTTACTTGAGTTGGATAATCGCCTTCTTCTGAGACCTGAATATCTTCAATACGTTCAAATTCGCCATGCGCTTCTTCCATACCAACCGGACGCAATGTTTCCAAACTTACCATCTGTGCAATGCCATAGAAGACGGAAGACTGAACACAACTTACAGAAACTGGCAAACCTTCGTCCTGCAATATTCTACGGACTTGATCCACAATGCGGCGCTCTTCATATACAGCCCCTTCAACATCAGGCAATAAAGGCAATAAATTGAATGCCAATTGTTTGCTGAAACGACCTTCATCCGGTGGGATGCCATTCAATAACCGCGCACTCTGCCCCGCCAATTCATTGATAGCAGCCTTCCCGTGCACGGAAACCGGCAGGATATTAGTCAAATGTAAACGCGCAATACCAGCCACATCGATCAATGGCTTGATGGCAGTCAAAACTTGGCTGGTTGAGCTATCTGCCACCGCAACGATGTTACGGTTACGATACTCAGCCAGCGCATGCGGGTTAACACCCGGAACAACCAGAGGCACATCCGGCTCTGCTGCAAACAAACCACTGCTGTCGATAACCAGACAACCGGCTTCTGTTGCCCTTTCAATGTGTTGTGCCGTGACTTCCATCGTCGCGGCAAAAAATGCGAGTTGTACTTGTGACCAGTCAAATTCTTCAGCATCACGAACAGTGATGTTTTTGCCGTTAAAACGTTGGATTTTTCCAACACTTTGCTCACTGGCAAGAAGATGCAGTTCACCAACCGGAAATTGGCGCTCCTGCAATAACGCGAATATCGCTCCGCCTACTGCGCCCGTTGCACCCAAGAGCGCAATATTCCAACCTTCAGACATGTTGGTTTTCTCCACTTCTTCATTTTGCTGACAGGCAGGAACCCCCTGCCTGTATTAAATCATTTTAGGGTTAAACTCAATTTTGCATTAAACCCAAGTTTGGATAGTAGTTGAGCACTTTCCGCTGAATCACAATGCACTGTCAGGGAAGACCATTCCCGACGTTCAGGATAATGTTTGCGTAGCTGGTCAAAAGCACCCTCCTGATCCGCCACCTGACGTAAAGGTGCATCATCACGGCGCACATCATACACTAAATGTATCAAACGCTTCAGAACACGTTGTGTCACTTCACCCTGTAGGGTTATCTGGCTGAAATCAGGCTCAGGCAACAGATCAGCCAATTCCGCCTGACGGGGTTGTCCCAAAAACTCACTATAAGCTTCAAACACCTGAGTTGTACCCCGAGCCTTGCCTTCCAAGGTATAACCTGCAATATGAGGCGTACCAATATCAACTAAAGCCAGCAGAGGTAGTGAAAGATTAGGCTCTGGTTCCCAAACATCAAGTACCACACGCAATTTTTTGCCACTTTGCAACAAGGAAAGTAACGCTTGATTATCAACCACTTCACCACGACTGGCATTAATTAAAATTCGGTTGTCTGGCAATGCAGAAAGTAACTCTGCATCTGCCAAATGATAGGTTTGGTAAGCACCTGATTGATTAAGAGGTGTATGGAAAGTCAGAATATCCGCTTCTTTTACCAATTTTTCCAGCGGCCAAAATTCACCTTCATCGCCACGATCATCCCGGGGAGGATCACACAGCAAAGTTTTCACGCCCAAAGCCGTCAGCCTATCTGCCAAACGCCCTCCGACATTGCCAACCCCAACAATACCGACCGTTTTATCTTTAAGTTGAAACTGATCTTGCTCAGCCAACAGCACCAGTGCAGAAAACACATATTCAACCACAGCAATCGCATTACATCCCGGCGCAGCAGAAAAACCAATTCCCGCCTGTGACAACCATTGCTGATCAACATGATCCATACCCGCAGTGGCAGTCCCCACGAATCTCACGGAACTGCCCTGCAACAAGGATTCATTGACTTTAGTGACCGAACGCACCATAAAGGCATCCGCATGTTCCAAAACCTCCGCAGGTACTGGACGACCCGGAATTGCCTGTACTTCACCCAATTGCTGAAAAAGTTGTTCAGCATAAGGCATATTTTCATCAACTAAAATTTTCACTTTTCTCATCCAACGGCTAAATGGGCGTGACCTGCTATTTTGCCACTTTATCTTCATATACCCTAATGGATTTCGAGTTACAGCTTTGTTGACTGCAACCCGAAAGACGCAGGGATAAAATTTGCTGGGACTTTTCCTATTTTCTGCTCACCCTTTCCTGAAACGCTCCGGTGTTGTACCCGCAATCTGCTGAAACATAGCAATAAAAGCCGATGGTGAGCTATAACCCACATCAAACGCGATTTCATAAACATTTTTACCCTGCTCCAATAAAGAAATGGCGTGCAGGAAACGTAATCGCTGACGCCATTCGCCAAATGACATCCCCAATTGCTGTCGGCAACGCCGTGATAATGTTCTCTCTGAGGTATACCGTTTTTTTGCCCATTCCGATAAGGAAGTATTATCTGCGGGGTTACATTCCAGTGACTGCAATATTGGCCCTAGTAACTTGTCTTTTGAAGAAGGCAAATAAGTACACTGCTTTGGTGATATCTCCAATTGATCAATTAATATTTGGGCAAGGCGCTTATCTTTTTCTGTTTCAGGCTGGAGGAGCTTCCGCTCAAAAAAATCCACCATAATGGCACTGAATATACTGTTCAGACGAATAATGCAGGGTTGTTGGGGTAAGGTATCAGTCCACTGAGGAGATATGTCAATGATCCAAAATCGCAATGCTTTCCGGTTATAACTTGAATGCGCAATATTTTTTGGTATCCAGATACAAAACTCCGGCGGGGCAAGAAACCGCTGCTTCCCCACCTGCGTTTCCATTACGCCACAAACCACATAAATTAATTGCCCAAAAGGATGGGTATGTAACCTACATTCCGTCTCTGCATTCAGTGTTTCATCACGAAAAGAGAGTATATCCGGTATTATCGGCTGAAACACAGCTTGATTCGCTACCATCTGTTCGACCATTTCTACTCCTGAAACCTTTATTGCATACGATAATCAAGAAAAAGCATCTTGTCCTAATTACCACATCTGTTGTCTGATTATCGGTATATATAATAAATCGGTCATTGCTAAACTAGATAAACGATACACTCATATAAAAAATTAGCTCAATGAAGAATCTATTGTTTCCCCTCATCGCTGTATTGATCTGGTCAATCAATGCGGTTGTCAGTAAAGCTGCCGCAACCTTAATTGAACCGGCTGCAATTGCTTTTTACCGCTGGTTTATTGCCTTCCTGACTTTGACTCCCTTTATCTTATTGCCTGTCCTGAAACAGCGGAAAATAGTGGCCCAATATTGGTGGAAGCTGTTGATTCTTGGTTCTCTGGGGATGGTGCTCAACCAAAGCCTTGCTTACTATGCAGCCCATACGGTCAGTGCAACACTGATAGGCATTTTCACTTCATTGATTCCATTATTGACTGTCATCATCAGTATCTTTGCTTTACGAGTCCCCCCTACAGTGGGTATTACTCTCGGCACGATGCTCTCTCTATTCGGACTTGTTTGGCTGGTCAGCAAGGGAGAACCGGCTTCCTTATTACAACATGGTCTGGGCATTGGAGAGATCATGATGTTTATTGCAGCAGCGTCTTACGCTTTATATGGCGTATTGACAAAACGCTGGGCAATTCCATTACCTAACTGGCAATCACTTTACGTACAAATTGGCTTCGGTGTTTTATTGCTTTTGCCCAATTTCATGATGGCAGAAAATGTCCGGCTAACAGCCGATAATATCTCTCTTGTCTTGTTTGCCGGCATTCCGGCATCGATTCTCGCACCTTATCTGTGGATACAGGGTGTGGTTCGCATTGGTGCAAACATGACTTCGATCTTTATGAATCTGGCTCCAGTATTCACTGCCATTATTGCTATCGTAGCTCTCAATGAAAAAATGCACAGCTACCACCTCATTGGAGGAGGTATTGTGCTGGCAGGCGTGATACTCGCACAGCGGTTACGTATCCCGCTCACACGCAGAAAGCCGGAATACAATTCTGACCAGTAAGCCCCCCAGTGCCTCACTGGGCAGAAGCTGGAGAGTGGCACCGTGATACAGGCTGATTTCCTTGACGATGGTCAGCCCCAGTCCAGTCCCTTCCAGCCCTGCCGCGTTATCCAGACGGTTAAAAGCCATAAGCGACTGACCAATGTCTTCCTGTGCGATACCCGGCCCTGAATCATCGATTTCAAGACAACAATATTTTTTGTCTGGGTTCATGCTGATCCTGCCCGTCACGATTCCCGCCTGTGGGGTATATTTGATGGCATTGTCCAATAAATTGGCACACATTTCCGCCAGCAATAAAGGCTCACCTTTGATCCATAAGCTCTCCTCCCCTTCGTAGCCCAAATCTATCTTTTTACTTTCTGCTTGTTGCAGACGGGAAAAGCAGACTTGCTGCAACAATTCTACGATATTGACGGGCTGATAATTCTGTATGGCTTCCTTTTCATGTACTTTAAGCTGAGACAGTTGCAACAGGCGTTCAGTCAGTGAAATCATGTTATCCAGACTTTTGTTAATCGCTGCCAGAATTTTTTCTCTCTGGGTAGGATCTTGCTCACTGTGCGCCACTGCAACTTGAGTCTTCAATACAGCGAGAGGTGTTCTGAGTTGATGGGATGCATCAGCGCTGAATCGTTCCTGACGACTCATCATTAGCTTCAACCGTTCGATATATCGGTTGAAGGCCCGGAGTAATAACGAGAGTTCAGGCCACGGCAAAATATCCGGCAAAGGGGTAAGATCATTGGCGGAGCGGTGGATCATAATGCCAGAGAGTTTTCTCAATGGTTTAAATAATTGTTTTAGCAGGATGTAAGCAAGGAGCAATGTCAGCAATACGACTGACCCTTGGCTTACTAACGAAGAAATCAGTAATTGCTGGGCCATGTATTGGCGGGAAATCACCGTTTCAGCCACCAATATCAATGCCATGCCCATGATGCCTCCTTCATTGATGGGCTGGTACATCGCTACCACACGTATCGGCTTCCCCTGATATTCCGCATCATAAAAATACGCAAGCGCCGTATACAATGGTGAACGCCGGATATTTTTTGGTATGGGGGGGAGGTCACCATAACCAGAAATCGTTTTACCTTCTGGCGAGATAACTTGATAGTAAAGTCGATCATTCGTATTTCGTTCAAAGCTATCCAACACAACATAAGGCACATCAACAATCAAATGTTTGTTCTCGACAATCAAACGTTCTGCAACCGTCCTTGCTGACGCAAGCAATGTCCGATCATAAGCCAGCGTTGTGGCATTCCTCACGCTAATATACTGGCTATAAACCGAAGCACAGCCAAATAACAGTAACGGCACCCCCAAAAACAACAGTAATTGATGGAATAATAACCGTGGTATTTTGAAATATTTCATTGCTCCTGCCGCTCTAACCGATATCCCAATCCACGTAATGTTCCGATTCCTACATCACTGTTGAGTAATTTTTTCCGTAATCGATGTACATACAGTTCAATGCTCTGTGGATTTGCATCGTCCGACAGAGAAAATACCTGTTCAAACAATAGTTGTTTCGAAACAGGACGCCCCCTGCGCTGAAACAGAGTTGTTAAAACTGATAATTCTCTGGGAGTAAGTGCTAACGGTACATTATCCAATAAGAAATAACCTTCATCTTCATAAACCAATGAGCCGAATTTCAGGGTTTCTTGTTGAATACCAGAGCTACGCCGCAACAACGCACGTATGCGAGCCTCCAATTCCTGAAAATCAAAAGGTTTGGTTAAATAATCATCAGCACCTGAATTCAACCCCTTCACACGATCTGTAACACCCGAGTTAGCTGTCAATAACAAGACAGGTAAATTTTGCCCCCGTTTCCGCAACCGCAATAACAAAGAGATACCGTCCAACCTCGGCAAAGCAACATCCAGAATCAGTAAGGCATAATTTTCAGTCTGCAAAAGCTGATCCGCCACAACACCATCTTCAGCCAAATCAACTACAAACCCAGAATGACTTAATGCCTTATATAACCAATGTGATAAATCAGGATGATCTTCAACTAATAAAAGACGCATATTAAAAACATCTCCCTCTGCTCTGCCATCGTGCGCAATACTTTCATTACATCTTGCCATGTGAGCCAGATCTATATTTATTCTTTATTGACTGATACCTAGGGGCTGTTGATGTTTTAAGGTCATAATTCAATCAACCCACATTGGCAACCAGACAATGATAAACGCCAGTGCCACCATGCTGGCATAATTCCGTTCAAGTTTATCGTATCTTGTTGCTATTGCTCGGAAATGTTTAATTCTGGCAAACGCATTCTCCACCCAGTGACGATAACGGTATAAACATTTATCAATGCGTTGGTCTGCTTGTCGACTATTTTTGCGATAAGGGATCACCGGAGTGGCTTCGCATTGTTCAATAAATATTCTGAAACGCTGGCTATCATACCCTTTATCAGCGATAACCGCTTCGGATGGGGGAGACTCAGAGACAAGTCTTTCTGCGTGGACACTATCGTGAACCTGACCACCCGGTAATCCTCCCTAAACTTTTTACCAGTAACCAACGCTGCGGAACCTCCCCGTAACGAGTATCATCGCTAAAAAGGCTTCGCCGTGGGAAACCGAGTGGTCGGCATATTTAGGTAAAAGGACATCAATCATGCGGGGTAAACCGACTTCATGACAAAAGGCGGCGACAAGGCCAAGATGATCGAGACGTTGGATAGCGGGTTCAGCGAGAGACATATTGGGCTTCCGACAAATAAAAGTAATAGATCAAACCTCACGATCGCCGTCAACCTAGTTTTGGGAATAAAGCAATACACTGTGCAGTCAATCACATTATTTTTAAATCAGAAATGAGGTGCGGAATGACGGATCAATGAGAACACTAATGGATGAATCAGAGATTACTTCCCAAAAGGAACTAATTTCAATAAAGTATCAGAGCTGGAGGTTAACCTTGTGGCAAACCGATTAAACAATCGTCCTCGTAAAACACGAGATTACAAAACACCGAATGAGTTATTTAAAGGTATCCCCACTCATTTACTTCGTTCATTACGATGTTGCACTTAATATGTGAATCCAAGACATAATGATATCTGATGATATTCTTTGGCATGATGGTCTGGGATAATAATTTTTGTGCGAAGACAATAATACCAGACCATTATGTTGTTTAAATTCCCTTCTAAAACGTCAACAGCCCTTAGTCAATTTAACATCATCAATCCATGACAAATCTTTCAACCTAACATGCAAAAAGACAACTTTGAGTAACTCTTCAATAATTAGCATAGTCAAAATTGAAATATAAGTACAATTTAGATGTATTATAAGAATAGTTGAAATTGGTATGGATACTAACCATTGACAGATAAAATTCAATTTTAGGTTATTTTTTGTATCACCGCAATTTTGAAGTATAGTTAGATAATATACAGATATGCATTTTAGCAAAAAAATCAATGGGAAAAGCAATAGATATATAAAATCATATCTTACATTATAATATATTGAAAAATTATAGAGTACTATAAAGAAAGTCACGCTAGTTACCAATGAATATAAGTAAACTGATAACTTCTGCTTCTTTAAATATTTATCTAGCTCAGCTATGCTATATCCATATCCTAGTCTTCTAGCAACTAATATTCCAGATGAAGTAGCTACTCCCCAAGATATTGCTAAGAATGCGGATTCTACGGTGGAAATAACAGAGTGTAGAGCTATATAAGCAACCCCTAGTCTTCCAATAAGAAACTGATACGTCGCGATTCCAAGAGACCATATTATATTGGTCAATAAAATAGGTAGAAACTTTGAAAAATAATCAATAACTAGTGGCTTGAAAGAATTTAAATATATTTTTTTTATAAAATACTTATAGGTATAAATTTTTACTAATATATAATAGCCAACAATTGTTCTAATTATTCTAGCTATTGTTGTTGATAAAGCTGCACCTATGATACCCATCTCAGGGAATGATAAATTTCCATATATCATAACCCAATTTAAGAAAACCGCAATTATGACCTCTAGAATGGTTATTTTTGTTGATATGGATGGTTTTTTATGACATCTATTGATTGTGTCAATAGTTAGTGATAGTGAACTAAATAAATATAAAGGAGAAGTGTATTTTAAATAGCTTGAACAAAGAAGTGAGACTTCTAAATTATCAGTAAAAACAGAAGATAGATGATAAGAAAGTAATGCCTGAATAACAGACTGCATTGTAGATACTGTTAATAAACAAAATAGAGATATTTGTATTATTGAAGTTTGATTTTTTACATTTCCAGAGCCAACATAATTCGATAAAAATATAGATAAAGTGGCAGTTAACGATATAAGCAATGTAATGTTTAGCCATGTTATTTTAGCCGCAATTCCAATTGCGGCGACATGGGACTCCCCTAGCTCAGATATCATAAAAATATCAATATAACCTAAGCAAGAGAAAACCAAACTCTGAATGGAAATGGGGATGGCCAGTCTTAATATTTCACTAATTTTCATAGTATTTTATTATAAACCGAGAGTATGTCTATCACTATTTTATAAGTAGAACAGATTCACTTACTGAATTTAACTTTATCTTATTTATCTCATTGTTTTGAGTGTATACTTCTTGGAAGTTATATTTTGAATAATTTATTCCTTCTAAAAGTTTAGCTAAATTATTGTCATTATATAAAATAGACGAATAGAGTATTGAGAAAGAGAATGCTTTTTCAACACCCAACTCATTCACTCTAGATATAATGTCATCATTATCTATTTTTTTGGACAAGAAGTAATAATATTCTCTAACATCACAAAATTTTATCAAATTGATATCTTGAGCAAAATTTTCCCACGCTTCATTTGAAGCCTCCTTATACAAATGAGCACATAAATGAATAAAAAAATCAACACTGGATAATGTTTTTTTGTTATTTAGAATAGAATAAGTTGATAGGAGCTTTTCATTAATGTCCTTATTGTCAGAAAATGACAGTCCAAAAGTAAAATCTATGGATATAATATCAACATTGGGCTCTGGGTGGATTTTACAAAATGGCGGAAGGTTAAACATCTTTACTTTCCACATTAATTTATCTTCACGACCAAGTTCAGTTAAAGTTTTGTCATTGACGTTATACTCGCCCTGAATATAACCTAAATCATTCATTATTTTTGGTAATTTTTTTAAGTCATTTTTGCTAACAAAAAAATCCAAGTCGTTTAGTGTTCGTGTACCATAATCGGTATATATCAAATCCAATAAAACAGAGCCTTTTAGAGGTCTTATATCAATTCCTTTCTCCTTAAATGCCGTTAAAATAGTAAACAACTCTTCTATAAGTACTTTGTTTCTCTTATTTGTTGCTAAATAAATATATTTTATAGCACTTGCTATTCTATAAGGCACTAGATGCAGTAGTTTCATCTCAGACAGAGATTTATAGACGATGCCTACAATTTTTTGCCTATTGACTATTGAAAGGAACCGATCCCAAGGAAATTCCGTGTGATTCATGATACCAATCAATTGACTTTTATTCACATTTTCATAATCAGTTCTACATAAGGAAGTTAATGTGTATAAAATTTTTGAATTTGTAACTGTAGTATTCATGTCATATACCTCTTTATTTAATAATAACTGTATATATCTGAAATCTCTTAAGGTGGGAGCTGTGTAGAACGACGATACCAAATAAATCACAAAAAATTATTATATGCCTTAGATGAGCCACTTTGCAGTGATTGTTTGAGCTGGAATATCCATTTATCCATGTTTTATTTATCCACTCAATGGCTTTTTGTTTCACGTTTGAATACATCGAGTATGCTCTTGTCACCTGTTTATGACGCGGATTCGAATACATACATCATATAGGTCACTAAATCTATATGCCACTACAACTAATTCTCTTGGAGAGAGATTGTTTCTTAAATTTCTTAGATGGGCAAGGAATTAAAAAAACAACAAATCATATATGTGATAAATTTCACACGATTGTTGTTTTTTGTGAATCTCTGTGAATAAATTGTTTTACATTACAAAAAAACAGTGTTACTTATGCCAAATAAGAAGTGAATAGTATGTATATTACGGAAATACTAACTTTATAAAACTAATGATATCTCTAATTGATATTATTAGCTAGGAATAATTTATAGCCTTCTATGCTTTGTAAACTGTATTTCCGCATTGATAGTGAAAGGTGAAAATATAACGGTAGTTAGTATCATATATGTGTCATCAATTTAATTATATAAGGGAAAATTATGAAAATATCAGTAATAATTCCAACAATTAATAGGCCATCAATGCTACTGAATGCAGTTAATAGCGTTAATTCACAGAAATTCTTGAATAAAGAAATAATAATAGTTAATGATGCAGAAAAATCTATTGTCGACATTTTTTCACATATTCCTAATGTGACAGTTATTGAAAGTAATTTAGGTAATGGCCCAGGTTTTTGTCGGAGTATTGGATGTAAACATGCAAGTGGAGATTATATAACTTTCCTAGATGATGATGATATAATGTTACCTGATTATTTGGAAAGATTACATAATGAAATTTTAAATAGCATTGATAAATCTTGTTTTTATTGGTCCAGTGTGAGGGTTTTAGATCGAGTATCCGAATCATGTGTAAGTCAATTCGATATAAAATTTCCTATTGAATATGATAGCTTTTCAGATTTGGCAGTGACAGCTTTAAGGATTGGCACCGGATATGGACTTACTTGCGCAAGAGGAGTACTTAAGGAAATCGGGTACTTTAATCCAAAATACAGATACATAGAAGATACAGAACTAGTTATTCGTTTGTTAAAGAACAATATTCATCCGGTGCCTATAAATCAGATTTACATTGAGATAAACAAACATTCCATTAATCAGTTAACATCAAGTAAATTCAATGATAAAAGAATTAAAGAATGTCACAAATTACTTTGTGAGCAGTCTGATTTCTTCGATAAATTTCCGACAGCAAAGGCACAGCTAAATAGACAAATATTAAAGTTGGAAAGTGAAGTGATATGAATTTACAAATTAGTTGTATTCTATCTACTAATGGCGGCTAATTGAGTATTAATTACTAACTTGCACTCTAGTGCAATAATTTATTAATGATCAACCCTTTTGGAGTAAGTGGTGGAATACTACTTAAATATACTATCAAATCGAGTTACTTTTATAGATCGCCGTAATTCTGAGTTTTACAAATGGCTATTAACAACGCCAGAATTTCATATATATGGTAATGAAGCTAAAGAAAAACTAAATTCTAACTTATCAAGGTTGGCAAAAGTATGCCCTGAGTTATTTATTCACTACACGATAACAACTGACTTGCGTGTTAAACCTGTAGGTGAGGTAACAATAAAGATAATGGCTTATGAAGATTATAAGCATGAAATATTATCTGATTATAATTTGATAAAACCACTTATTTTATTTTTAAAAGAGACCACTAATGGTTTAAGTTTTTTCTTTGTCGTAAATCATTTTTTATCTGATGCGCTTTCCAATGGGATGATTTCAAATTTGTTATCTGGGGAAGATGCTAGCTGGGATTTATATGAGAAGAACCATATTAAAAACTTTGTATCTTCTAAACTTGGTAAAACATCAAAAAATAATAAATATAATTTAGATTTTATAAAAGAATACTGTGAGTTAGAAATTCATAACTCTGAGAAATCGAGATTTCCAATTAGAGATATGAAATTAGAGTCCAGCACCTTAGCTCTTCGTCATAAAGTTTTAAGATCTACATCAGACAATATGATTACGGCCCATTTAATTAAATCCATTGCATCGTCATTTGATGATTTTTTTGGAGGAGAACACTTATATATAGGATTAAATCAACATGGAAGAGAACCTACTCATTCGATAGATCCTAGATATACATTAGGATGGTTGAACGAGATGCGGCCGTTAATAATAAAAAAGAGCAAAAATGGTTACTGTGTTAACGATATCAAATCCAGAGTACTGATGAACACTCTATATGGTAGCGATACTAATACTCTGTTTGCTAGTAACACTGAATATGGAGAGGTTGGTATACAATTTCCATCAATTTGTCTAAATGTAATAAATAAAAAATGGTTTACAGGAAAAATTAATACACAGTATAAATGTAAGATTTTAGTTAATGATAGTGGAGCATATCGAATTATGCATATAGGTATTGGACTTATTGTGGACTCTGAATATTGTGATTTAATTCTAGACTTCTCTTCTCTTGATTACGAAGAGAATTATATCAGAGGGTTATTTTATTTGTTAATTGAAAACTTTAATAATTCACACAATTTAAATTTTAAATAATATGATAAATTCCAAATACGATCTATTAAAAAATGTCCTTTACAAAGAATCTGGGATAAATCCAGATCATCTAGATATATATAAAAAAGGTTTTAATTCTAGAGGTGCCGTCAAGTATTTCTTGGTTAAAAATCCAGGTAAAATAATAAGAAATCAAATTAATGGAGCTCCTATTTTAACATACATGTCATATGAGCAGTATTTCAATAGTTTAGGAATTAATATTACTTATGATGGTTTGAGTCATGATTCTCTAGAAAAGAATTGTTTTAGAGTGATTAATCCTTGGGGATTTGTAGGAATACAGATTGGTGAATCTGCTTTGTTTTCTTTAGGAGTATACAACCCTAAAGATATGGAGATCAATGGTAGAACCTATAAGGTTTACTATGATTTTGTTCATCCTGAATATACATGGAAAGGCAATAATAAATTGGAACTATTTGACTGTCCTAAAGGTGAATCATTCATATGTACATCATATAATATGTGGCAAGGTGATTTTACAGGAAAATTTGGTGTTAATAATTTTCAAGACCTATATGAACCAAATAAACAGACCGCTATTATTTATGCTATATGGGCTAGCGGGATTAATAAATTATGTAACCTTATAGGTATGAAATTTGATTTAGTTAACTTAGTAAAATATATAAATAATGAAAAGAAACTCCCTTTTGAAGCGTCCGAAAGTGGTATCCTCGCAGCTATACATTTAGTTGGTCCATACAAGTTATTTGAAGTAATAGGTAAAGGTGGATTTGTAACTGATGAAATAGGAACGAGTGCTTTCTCCTATATTGAGGACTTTTCCTTCTTGAAGATTGATCCTATGTTCAATAATGTAGTGGAGGAATTATGTCATTCAATGTAATTGAATATTTGTATTATTCAACAAATAATTTTTCTCAGTCTATTTTTTATAGAGATCATCCCATTAAAATTACATATGGTGAGTTCCTTTCTAAGGTTGTTTATTTTTCAGACTACTTCTCTAAAGTGAGAGAGAAAGTAGTTGCTATTGATATTGAAAGAAAGGATATAAATATGTATTCTATTTTTTCGGCAATGTGGAAAAACAAGAATACGATAGTTCCTTTGATTTCCGATTGGGATGATGAATATAAAGATCGAATAATTAATACAGTTAAAGCTGATATCAGGATCAATCAAGATCTTAGTGTATGTGATATAAAACATAAAGTAGACAAAAACGGTTCAGTTATTATGCCAGCAAAAACTGCATACATATTGTTCACATCAGGCTCTACTGGTTTGCCTAAAGGAGTTCCGATTACACATTTAGCCTTAAAACATTATATTGATAATATCTATAAGGAATTGAAAATTGAAAAAGGTATCGAACGATTGACCAATACATTTTCTCCAGTTTTTGATCTTTTTTATCATGATCTATTTCTAAGTTGGAGGAGTGCAAGCTCTATAACTCCTCTAGAAACAAAAAAAATTGGACAATTACTAAATAAGGTAGAAAATAATAAGCTTACTTATTGGTTTTCTGTTCCTACACTCGCTCAGATGTTGATTTCTCTCAAACCAAAATCATATCAGTTGTCTAGTTTAAAAGTTTCTTTGTTTTGCGGGGAATTATTAAGAAAACACGTCGTAACCTCTTGGGCACAAATATCTAATTGTCAGAAGATATTTAATTTATATGGACCAACTGAAACAACAATCGCATGTATGATAAGTGATGTGGGTACTGAATCCCCCCCTAGTCTTGGCCGAGCTTTAGGAAACATGTCATACAAAACTGAGCATTTATCTGGAAATCTATACAAATTATTGTTGTCAGGACCTCAACTTTTTAATGGATATATAGGTTCCTCAAAGAATAGTTTTGTGAAAGTCGATGGTAAAGTATATTACGACACAGGAGATTTAGTAACTATATTAGATGGTGACGTATATTTTGAGGGAAGAGTAGATCGGCAGACTAAGATCATGGGACATAGAATTGATCTTCAAGGTCTTGAAGAACAATTAAGAGTAAAAAACAATAATCCTTTGGTTTTTGTCGTTCTTTATTATGACAAAAATATAGATTGCAATACTGGAATTACAATTTTCTATCAACCTAAAAACGAAGGTAAAATATTTGAGCACGAGTTCATTAAAAATGTTAAAGTGAAAAGAATTGTTTGTATTGAATCTGTGCCTACATTAATAAGTGGAAAGGTAAATTATAAAAAGTTGGAGTTATGGGAAAAAAATCAAATTTAGATATTGAAAGAATAGTAATTGATTTTATGAAGAAATCTGAAATAAGATCACTTGATGATTTGGATTCATTTCAAATTGTTTCTTTGATTGTTCATTTGGAAAATGATATTGATATTAATTTATTAGATGAAGATCTGACGTTTGATGATTTTTCTAATATGAATTCAATTATTAACTTAGTAAATAAATGTCTTGTTTAATGTATTTCATCAAATCATCATAAATCTGTTAGAGATTGATAATGTTAATGATAAATGAAATCTCTATAAAATGAGCATGAGGTTAATGTTTTATATGTTATTTCATAATTAATAAACTAATGTAAATAAGCTTAAGTTATGAAATTAAATTGTTACAATTACTAAATGAATTAATAATATTGTTTATTTTAATGATTCTATAAAAGTTAATATATATAACGAGAGCAGTGAGAAAAGTATTAATTTTCACTAGTTTTCATTCCATTCTATTTAGCTTTTTTTTCAAGGAAAAAAAACAATGAATAAATCTAAAGTAATTGATTCATACTATAATTACTGTCTAAATGGTTGGTTGCCTGAAGCAAGTAAGAAATATATATCGGTATTAAATAAAGAGTCTGCTTTCAAAGAGAAGATTCTGTCAATGTTTGTATATGCAACTGGCCAGAGTAGCGAAGAGCATTGTCATATTGAAAATGAAAAGAAAGAAAAATCGATCGTACTTAACAATATAGCTAAATCCTCAGAACTAAAAAATTCTGTTTTAGTTTTAAAGGGGTTATCTGTAGAGCGATTTTATCATGAAAGTGCCTCGAGATTCGCTTTTGACGCAGACTTGGTAGTATTAGAAGATCACTTACCATTGCTTGATGCTTTGTTAATTAAGTATGGATACGATATATATTCCAGTACTATTTGGATAAAGGATGTTGTTACAGGAAAAGTTTATAAATCATTCCGATATACGAAAGGGAAAGATGATGATCGTGGATTTGAAATCCATGTTGAGCACTATCCAATCGATGATAATGGTTCGAGAATATTGCTACAATCGTTATATTCTGGCTGCTACAACACTATTTTGAGAGGAACGTATGTCAACGTAGTTAGTGATCTTAATTCTATTTTGATAACACTTATTCAAATTTACGACAAAGATTATCTAACAATTAGGGACTTTGTAGATCTTCTCATTCTGCTTGAAAATAGCGATTTTAAAGCATGTGAGCACATAGTGAGAACGTTAATTAGTTCACATGGATTGGATCCTGCTATTGCAAAGCTTCGCAAATATATTGAAGCTAATGAAATTGACATTACCAAATATTCAAGTGGTGCAGACATAGTCAAAATGGTTTCATGGGAATTTAGTACTCCAGACCTTTCTCAATTTGATAAAGAGTGCGTTACATTAATATCAGACGATCCAGCCGCTAAATCACGAGAACTATTTGATAGAGGCTCTCCTGCAAGATTCTATCGTTTGTTTGAAAATGAGAAAGTAGACGAAAGTAAAGTTTTCAAAATGGAAATAAATATTGGTTGTTTTTACGGGCAAATAACTGGAGATTTCATTGTCTATGAATAACACCAAAGTACTTTCAGAATTAAGTGCTAAAGGTTGGGTGTGTGTTGATACACCTTCATATCTTGGCCACAGTGATGATGTGTTCACTGATTATATTCGAAACACTATAGGCATGCATACCTTTGGATTTCGGTCTGAGATTTTAGGGGATGTCGCGTCTATCCTATCCCCTAAAGAAGGCATTGTTCAATCTAGAAAAAAGTTAAGAGGTCACACTGATGCAAGCTTTCTTCCATTCGATACCGAGTGGAAGAAAATTAGCGGTCTGTCGATAATCCCAAACTATGTAGCACTTCTTTCTATTTGTGGCAGTGATGTGGGAACCACAGTCTGTCATATTGAAGAAATTTTATGTCACATGAATGATGATGAAATTTGCGAGCTTAGTTCACCAAATTATGTATTTGAGTGGCAAAAATCATTTGTTGTGGAATCCAACAAGTTAGATAGTTCTTGGAAGCCTATCCTTCATTTTTCTGATGGCTTTTTTCAAGTTCGATTTTCTAACTCAATAAAGACTTATAAAACAGAGAAAGCAAAAAAATGTGCGATAAAGCTTTCTTCATTATATCAACGCTTGTGCCAAAAGATTGCGCTGAAAACCAACCAGTTACTCATCGTAAACAACAGGAGGTGCATCCATGGTCGAGAGTTTATTTCTGAGGAGAACTTTAGTCGAAAGTTGCATCGATATTACCTCTATGAAAAAGAGGACCTAGTGGTTAAAACGGATATTAAGGGGATTGTATTACCATGAAAATTAATGACAGTTATAAAAAGAAACCTCATAGCAACGATCTGATTGAGCTAGAAAAAGTATTGGATCTAGGTAAGCTTTCAGGGAAAAGCGATACTGTTGAGCAATTTGAGAAAAAAATAGCGGAGCTGTTCGCAGTTGATGATGTAGTCTGTTGTTCTAGTGGAACGAGTGCACTTGTTGCTAGCCTAATGGCTGAAGACATTTGTGCTGATGATGAAGTTTTAGTTCCGTGTTATACGACGATACCTACAACGTTTCCGATCCTGTCAGTTGGAGCTAAGCCTGTCTTTATTGATACCAAAACGTCACATACAACTGAACTATCGATTGACGATTTGCTAAGTAAAATTAATGAAAAAACTAAGGCCATAATAGTCGTCCCTCTATGGGGATATCCAGTCAATTATGATGAGATTGCTGAAGTTTGTAAGAGTCGAGGCATCATTGTTATTGATGACGCTGCGCAAGCTCACTTCAGTACATTTAAGACTGGTCGTCTGGTTGGAACTTTCTCTGATTATGGTTGCTTCTCTCTTCATGATAAGAAAATCCTTTCTACTGGAGAAGGCGGTTTTATCATTCCTTCGTCTCCTCAAAGAGCCAAGCGTTTGCGAGAAATAGTCAACCTTGGGAACCTTAATGGTTTGTCATTTGGCTTGAATTTCAAACTAGGTTCACTCCAAGCGGCTTTAGGTATCTCAAGATGTACACGTGTGTATGATGAACTTACTATTCGTAGAGAGAACGCCGAGAAAATCAAGGAAGGTATAGTTAATACGAGATTTGAAGAAATTGATTGTCTAGGACAACCTAACTACTACAACCTAGTACTTAAAGATAAATATCATAGAGACCTTGGCAATGTTCATGAGGTACTAAAAGATATGGGATTTGAAACGGATTTTCTAAAATATGGGGAGGCTAAGTATAAGTTTGGTATCCTCAATAAATTTTATGATGGCAGTATTGAAAAAGGAGATACTGTCCTCAAAAATCTGATAACCATTCCTACCCATCCAGATCTTTTGCAGGAAGAAATCGACTTTATAATTGAAATGCTGGAGAAGGTTTCATGCTAGAAAAAAGCCTTATTTTAATCAAGCCAGATGCTGTTCATCGAGGGCTTATAGGGAAAATTATCACTGAATTTGAAGAAAAAGGATTCAAAATACATAATATCCGTTCTTTGGTGCTAAATGACGAAGACTTTTACTTCTTATATCCCAAAATTTTGGGTAAGCCCTTCCATAATCAGTTCAAAACGGTAATGCAGTCAGCTCCATCAACTTTGCTGGTTCTGAGTGGACATAATGCTTTAGGAAGTATATTTAACTTCGCCGGAGCTTACTCAAACCCAGAAGAAGACACTACACGTTCAATAAGGCAAAAATATAGTGTTTGGACAGGTGCAGATATAATCCATAGAGCAGCTGATTCCAACGAAGCGGCGAAGCAAATCGCCTATTTCTTTGATGAGGTTTGCGAGTATAAACATAATAATGAAGCTTTTATGGCTAAAGAGTATTGGGATTAATTCAGATTAGACCTGACATTTCGATTTAAAAAGAAGAGAGTTACCCACTTTGATTAAAGGTGCTGAATCTTAAATCAAAGAAACCAAGAGGTAACTCTCTTTCTGAAAGAGAGTATATAACTCATTGTCGGATTTACAAAAAGATCTGGACGAATGAATAGACGACTATAATAATCATCGCACTCATCAAGGAAGAATGTGTTGTGGTCGGACACCAATAGAGACATTATTGGATGGAAAATTAATTTGTGCTGAAAAGAATTTAACCCAAGTTTAATTTAACAGGCACTGAATCAAAGTGGCAACTCAGACGGAGTTGGGTAAGATATTTTTTTTATTCATTGGAGAAATTTTGACTATGTTATCTTTTTCACCCTTTGAAAATTTAGCTCAACAATTGTTACCTATAGCTATAGAAGGTGATGACGGTGCTCATGATATTGCTCATCTCTATAGAGTATGGAAAAACGCACAAAAAATTTGTGAAACAGAATCGGGTAACTTACGACTCGTATTCACCGCAGTGTTGCTGCATGATTGTGTGAGTGTTGAAAAAAACTCGCCAAACCGTCATCTGGCTTCTCGTATGGCAGCAGAAAAAGCAGCATTAATACTGAAAGAATTAAAGTGGTGTGAGGAAGATATTACCGCCGTTTACCATGCCATTGAAGCACATAGTTTTTCTGCGGCATTAACTCCCAGAACATTAGAAGCTCAAATAGTACAAGATGCCGATCGATTGGATTCAATTGGTTTGATTGGTGTTATCCGCTGTTTCTATACCTCTGGCCGCATGGGTTCTTCATTGTATGATTTTCATGATCCTCTGGCAAAACAGCGTGAATATGATGATAAAACCTATGCCGTAGATCATTTCTATACCAAACTATTTAAGATTGGCTCAGGATTTCAGACACAATCAGGTAAACAGATGGCTCATGAGAGGGTTGCGCGTATGAAGCAGTTCCTCGATTCTTTTCTTGATGAAATTCAGGTTGATCCGAGAGCATAAATGCCGCAAGGCTTTTTATGCTCTATATGAACGATTTGAAAACTCTGCTTGCGTAAACTTGGATTGGCTCATGTAGACTTTTTCCATCATAAGAAGAGGTGAAACTATTTTAATCAGTGAATTTGCCTTGGCTAAGTGGGGTTCCCCGTACGCTTACGATCATATAGGCCAATACTAGGGCGTGTTGACGTTTAGCGAGGGATTATTAGGCAGCATGATGATTTGGTATAATTACTTTCGCCAAAAACAACCAGACCTCACCATCATGCCGTGAGCTATGTTAACAGATCTCCATTGGAATAAACTATCTGCATTGATGCAACACACCGGATGGATTTATGACAAACCTGAACACCGTTTGACCTTGGAAGGTATTCTTTACCGGATGAGAACGAGCATTCCCTGGCGTGATTTGCCGCCAGAATTCGGCAATTGGAATAGCGTTTTTCAGCGTTTTAATACTTGGTCGAAGAAAGGTGTTTTACAGCTTATTTTCAAATGGTTATCTAAAATTACTGAGACGGAATGGCTGTTTATTGATGGAACTATCGTCCGGGTTCACCAGCATAGTGCCGGAGCCGCTTCAGATGACGATGAGGCCATTGGCAAAAGCTGTGGCGGGCTTTCAACCAAGATCCATTTAGCCGTCATTCCGCACCTCATTTCTGATTTAAAAATAATGTGATTGACTGCACAGTGTATTGCTTTATTCCCAAAACTAGGTTGACGGCGATCGTGAGGTTTGATCTATTACTTTTATTTGTCGGAAGCCCAATATGTCTCTCGCTGAACCCGCTATCCAACGTCTCGATCATCTTGGCCTTGTCGCCGCCTTTTGTCATGAAGTCGGTTTACCCCGCATGATTGATGTCCTTTTACCTAAATATGCCGACCACTCGGTTTCCCACGGCGAAGCCTTTTTAGCGATGATACTCGTTACGGGGAGGTTCCGCAGCGTTGGTTACTGGTAAAAAGTTTAGGGAGGATTACCGGGTGGTCAGGTTCACGATAGTGTCCACGCAGAAAGACTTGTCTCTGAGTCTCCCCCATCCGAAGCGGTTATCGCTGATAAAGGGTATGATAGCCAGCGTTTCAGAATATTTATTGAACAATGCGAAGCCACTCCGGTGATCCCTTATCGCAAAAATAGTCGACAAGCAGACCAACGCATTGATAAATGTTTATACCGTTATCGTCACTGGGTGGAGAATGCGTTTGCCAGAATTAAACATTTCCGAGCAATAGCAACAAGATACGATAAACTTGAACGGAATTATGCCAGCATGGTGGCACTGGCGTTTATCATTGTCTGGTTGCCAATGTGGGTTGATTGAATTATGACCTTAAAACATCAACAGCCCCTAATATAAAAAATCAACCAAAGAGATAAAGCCGGAGTTATTGCACAATTGCAATCTTAACATTTAGAAATTGTTTGTAGGTTAATAAAAATAGAAACATCTTATTAACATGCCAATGCGAAGTTCTGCGCAAATTAGGCGACTAATGTCACATCCAGATAATTTTTTTGTTAATGAAAGGTAATTGAAAGGTTTCATTATTATAAATAAGCATGCGCCAGGAATTTGTCACTCATCTCCCTTACCGGCGCTTTGTGAGGAATCAAAATGAAAACATTCAAAACATTATTAATCGCTGCAAGCCTACTCCTTTGTACTCATGCCTTTGCCACCAACGTTCCCGGTAGAACTGAATGTATTGCTCCAGCCAAGCCGGGTGGCGGCTTTGATTTAACCTGCAAATTAGTTCAGGTTTCACTATTGGAGACCCATGCCATCAACTCTCCAATGAGAGTCACATTTATGCCCGGTGGTGTCGGTGCGGTTGCCTACAATGCCATCATCGCTCAGCGACCTGCTGAACCGGGTACGATTGTCGCTTTTTCCGGCGGTTCTCTGTTGAATCTTGCTCAAGGAAAGTTTGGCCGTTACAACGTCAATGATGTACGTTGGCTGGCCAGTGTGGGTACAGACTACGGTATGATTGCTGTGCGCTATGATTCTCCTTACAAAACTTTGACAGACCTGATGGATGCCTTCAAAAAAGCACCCGACAAAATTGTATTTGGTGCAGGTGCTTCTATCGGAAGTCAGGATTGGATGAAAACAGCATTACTGGCAAAAGAAGTGGGTATTGATCCCCGCAAAATGCGCTATGTCGCATTTGAAGGCGGTGGAGAACCCATCACGGCCCTGCTGGGCAACCATATTCAAGTTGTTTCTGGCGATCTGGGTGAAACCTTACCTTATCTTAATGGCGACAAAATTCGCATTCTTGCTGTCTATGCTGATAAACGCCTGAACGGCAATCTGGCAAATATTCCAACAGCAAAAGAGCAAGGCTATGACCTTGTTTGGCCAGTTATCCGAGGTTTTTATGTAGGCCCGAAAGTCTCTGATGAGCAATACCAATGGTGGATCGATACCTTTAAAAAGCTACAGCAAACTCCCGAGTTCAAAAAACAGCGCGATCTGCGTGGATTGTTTGAATTCAATATGACTGGCAACGAACTGGATGAGTATGTGAAAAAACAAGTTGTCCAATACCATGATATGGCCAAATCCTTTGGTTTAGCAAAGTAGCAGGAGTACCATCATGAGCGATCGTATCTTTGCTACTGTGTGGCTGGTGCTATGTGGAATAGGGCTGTTTATTGCCTGGGGAATTCATAGTGAATATAGCTACGAACCTTTGGGTCCGCGACCATTCCCAATCATTATTATTTCATTAATGGCATTCTGTTCATTCTTATTACTATTTAAAAAAACTGATCCTGTCTACTGGCCAACACCACAAGTGTTACGTCGCTTAGTTTTGTTGATTGCATCACTGGTCATTTATGCCTGGTTGTTTGAATGGCTGGGATTTCCTCTGGCAACAATATTATTGACCATCAGCGTAGCATTGCTATTTAACGCCACGTTACTCTCGGCAGTTATTTCCGGCATATTTCTTGGAATTTCACTCTTTTTTGCCTTTGATCGTCTGTTAGATGTCACTCTACCCATAGGTCACTGGCTCAGTTAAGGAGACAAAGATGGATACTTGGTTATATCTGAGTCAGGGTTTTGAAGTAGCACTGGTTCCCAAAAATCTGATTATTGCGTTAATCGGCTGTTTTATTGGCACTATTGTTGGCTTACTACCCGGTCTTGGCCCCATTAATGGGGTAGCAATCCTGCTGCCACTGGCTTTTGCATTAAAATTACCTGCTGAATCCGCCCTGATTTTATTGGCAACTGTCTACATTGGTTGTGAATATGGGGGGCGTATTTCCTCGATACTGCTGAATGTGCCGGGAGATGCTGCTGCTATTATGACAACTCTGGACGGTTATCCTATGGCAAAACAGGGGCGTGCAGGTATTGCGCTTTCCATCTCTGCCGTCAGTTCATTCTGTGGTTCACTTCTTGCTATCATTGGCATCATCTTATTTGCCCCTCTTCTGGCACAATGGTCTTTGGCATTCGGACCCGCTGAGTATTTTGCACTGATGATTTTTGCCATTGCCTGTCTCGGCAGCATGATGAGCCAAAACCCGGTTAAGTCGTTATTGGCCGCTTTAATTGGTTTAAGTTTAGCTACCGTAGGCGTAGATTCAAACACTGGCGTCTATCGCTTCACTTTCGATAGCGTACATCTCTCCGATGGTATTCAATTTATCGTTGTCGTAATTGGTTTATTTTCAGTCAGTGAAATTTTGTTGATGCTGGAAAGCACTTCTACCGGGCAAAAAGTGATAAGCAAAACCGGACGCCTGTTATTTAATCGAAAAGAAGCCTCAGTCTGTATTGGGCCAACATTACGGTCATCAGTAATTGGTTTCTTCGTCGGTATATTGCCTGGTGCCGGGGCAACCATCGCCAGTGCAATCACATATATGACGGAGAAACGGCTTAGCGGTAACAGTGATTCGTTTGGCAAAGGCGATATTCGCGGGGTGGCTGCGCCGGAAGCCGCCAACAATGCTTCAGCCTGTGGTTCATTCATCCCGATGCTCACTCTCGGTGTTCCCGGTTCAGGAACAACCGCTGTAATGATAGGCGCGTTGACGCTTTATAATATTACACCCGGTCCCACAATGTTCACTGAGCAACCAGATATCGTCTGGGGGCTTATTGCCGCCTTGCTGATTGCCAATATTTTATTACTGATCATGAATATTCCGATGATCGGGCTATTTACCCGTATGCTGAATGTTCCAATGTGGTTTTTGGTTCCCTCAATAGCCATTATTTCGTCAGTTGGGGTGTATGCCGTTCACAGTACCACATTCGATCTTATGTTGATGATTGGGTTAGGTGTTTTCGGTTATATCCTTCGAAAAATGAATTTCCCAATGTCACCTCTCATCTTAGGGTTTGTCTTAGGCGAAATGCTGGAACAGAACCTGCGACGTGCGCTATCAATCAGTAATGGAAATTTTGAGATCCTGTGGAGCAGTACCATCGCTCAAGTTTTGCTGATTCTGGCAATATTGGTGATTATTATTCCACCTGCTTTGCGTATCATTAATAAACGCCGCAATAAAATCGTGGCATCATAACTAAAATAGCCAATCCACATAATCAATGGATTGGCTTTCATTTTATACAATTAGTCTTTCAAACTGCCTCTTTGTTGGCTGCGCTCGCTCACCCCAGTCACATAGTTATCTATGCTCCCGGGGATTTGCTCTCTTGCCGTCGCGATGCAACTTGAAATCCATTGTGTATAACTGGTAATTTTAAAGCATTAGTCTGAATACTTGCGCATCACCAGGGATGCATTTGTGCCGCCAAACCCGAAGCTATTGGACATGACTGTTCTTAGCTCGCGTTTGGTAGGCTCAGTGATAATATTCATACCCGCGGCTTTTTCATCCAGATCTGCAATATTGATACTTGGCGCAATAACGCCATGCTCCAGCATCAACAGGCTGTAGATCGCTTCATGAGCGCCCGCCGCTCCCAATGAATGCCCTGTCATCGCTTTAGTGGCAGAAATAGCAGGCGTATTATCACCAAAAACTTCTCTGATGGCTTCCAATTCTTTCAAATCACCGATTGGTGTCGAAGTTCCGTGGGTATTAATGTAATCTACGCCACCTTCAACATTGTCTAACGCCATCTGCATGCAGCGTACAGCCCCTTCACCAGAAGGTGCAACCATATCAGCACCATCAGAATTGGCACCATAACCGATGACTTCAGCGTAAATATGCGCACCGCGGGCTAATGCGTGTTCTAATTCTTCAACAACAACAATGCCGCCACCGCCTGCAATCACGAAACCATCACGACTCTGATCATAAGTACGGGAAGCCCGTTCTGGTGTTTCATTATATTTAGTGGAAAGTGCTCCCATTGCATCGAATTCACAAGCCATTTCCCAGCTCAATTCTTCACCACCACCAGCGAAAATCACATCTTGCTTACCAAGTTGGATCAACTCAACAGCATGGCCGATACAGTGTGCTGAGGTCGAGCAGGCAGAACTGATGGAGTAGTTAACACCTTTAATTTTAAAGGGGGTTGCTAAACAAGCTGAGACACCGGAAGCCATTGCGCGTGTAACCATATAAGGCCCAACACCACGCAACCCTCGGGCACGCATACCATCCGAACCCGCAACTTGGTTATAAGGGGAACCACCACCTGAACCAACAACTAAACCTGTACGAATATCGGAAACTTGTTCTTCGGACAGACCTGAATCTTTAATTGCTTCATCCATTGCCAGATAAGCATAAACAGAGGCATCGCTCATGAAACGTTGGATTTTACGGTCAATCAAACCTGATGTATCCAATTTAACATTGCCCCAAACGTGGCTACGCATACCCATTTCTTTGAACTTTTCTGAGAAAGTTATCCCTGAACGGCCTTCTTTCAGAGATTCAAGCACTTCTTCCTGGTTATTACCAATACTGGATACAATCCCCAGACCAGTGATTACTGCACGTCTCATTACTTACCTCATCAATATGTTTACCTGCGGGATTTATTCCCCCGCACTTTAGCGTACACTTGTACGCCGAACAAGTCCGATCAGGTTAAAAATTCATGGAAACATTGATCTGGACTTAGTTATAAAGCTCTCACACGGGTGGTGCAACCAGATGAAGACCGCTAAAATCCTTATAATATTATTGTCAACAATACAGGCATTATTGTGAAAAACAGTGCTATCAGCAGCGCTGCCCTAAGCTGGAATGAGCAGGGCACACCTATTTCAGAACAGTTTGATGATGTTTATTTTTCAAATCAAGATGGTTTAGAAGAAACTTTATATGTATTTTTGAAAGGTAATAAGTTCCCTCAACGCTTTAACACCCATAACCATTCAAACTGCGTCATTGCTGAAACGGGATTCGGTACTGGCTTGAATTTTTTGACACTTTGGCAAGCTTTTTCGCTCTTCAGACAGCAATACCCTGAAGCCCCTCTAAAACGGCTTCATTACATCAGTTTTGAAAAATACCCATTAAAGCCTACAGACCTGAAAACAGCACATCAGCGTTGGCCGGAACTTCAGGCGTTTTCTGAGCAATTATGTCAGCAATGGCCCTTACACCTTGCGGGCTGCCACCGATTAATACTTGATAATGATACCATCACTCTGGATCTTTGGTTTGGAGATGTCAATGATCTATTGCCTAAGATAAATTCAAGCCTGACTGGAAAAGTTGATGCTTGGTTTCTGGATGGTTTTGCTCCCTCCAAAAATCCACAAATGTGGAGCGAACAGCTGTTCACTGCAATGGCAAAATTTTGTCGTCCAGAAGGTACATTTGCAACCTTTACATCTGCCGGAATCGTCCGGCGGGGTTTACAAAATGCAGGTTTTACTGTTTCGAAGATCAAAGGATTTGGACGTAAAAGAGAGATGCTGACCGGTATTTTATCTCCATCAGAAAATCCTCCGCTCTCACTGGCTCACACACCATGGTTTGCCCGCCAGGCGGCTTCTCATACTGATGATATTGCAATTATCGGTGGTGGTATTGCCAGTGCATTGACTGCACTGGCGTTATTGCGCCGTGGCGCAAAGGTCACGTTATATTGTCAGGACGAGCAACCGGCCCAGAATGCATCAGGTAATCAGCAAGCTGCTCTCTATCCCCTGCTTAATGGCCATGACGATCCACTTGAGCATTTCTTCACATCCGCATTTACTTTTGCCCGTCGTCAGTATGACCAATTAAGTAATAACACTATATTGTTTGACCATCAGTGGTGTGGCGTTAGTCAGTTAGCTTACGATGAAAAAAGTGGCAAAAAAATTGACAAAATGCTGCAAACATCATGGCCGGAAGAACTTGCATTTGGTATGGATCGCCAGCAATTAAGCCAAGTCAGCGGATTAGACGTTAATTATCGCGGCATACATTACCCACAAGGTGGCTGGTTATACCCCGCACAATTAACTCAAGCAGCAATTAAACTTGCCGAACAACGTGGAATGTCGGTTCATTTCAATCATAAAGTGCTCCAGTTAATTCAAGATGAAAATGACTGGCAGTTACATATTCAGTACCAAAAACAAAAAAGTTCACAGCAAAAAATCCGACAGAAAAATCATCATGTTGTCATTATTGCCAATGGTCATTGTCTATCACAGTTTGAGCAAACTCAAAAACTTCCTGTCACCGCTGTCCGTGGTCAAGTTAGCCATATCCCAACCACAGCCAGTCTTAATCAACTGAAAAGTGTATTGTGTTATGACGGTTATATGACACCCGTTAATCCCCATAACCAATATCACTGTATTGGCGCCAGTTACCAACGTGAGCAACTGGATACTCAATATTCATCTGCCGATCAGCAAGAAAACCGTGCTCGTTTATTAAAATGTTTTCCTGATGTCGATTGGGTACATGAAGTTAATATTTCGGAAGGAAAATCCAGACAAGGCATACGATGTGTTATTCGGGATCATATGCCAATGGTTGGGAACGTTCCTGTTTTTAGTGAAGTTATGGAGAAATATGCGGATTTGTCTCAACGGATAAATACCGATGAACTTATTGAGGAATCACCTTGTTACCCTGATTTATTTGTACTTGGGGCATTGGGTTCCCGCGGTTTATGTTCTGCACCATTAAGTGCTGAATTACTGGCAAGCCAGATTTTTGGGGAAGCATTGCCACTCGATGATGAAACATTAGCCGCCTTACATCCGAATCGCTTTTGGGTTAGAAAACTACTGCGTGGCAAGGCGATTAAAACAGAAAAACCTTAAACCAGCCTATTCTTCTGCATCAGGTATAGAAAACAGCATACCTGATGCAAATTTCAATTTATCCACTCTCAACAAGGGGCATTCCAACTGACATAACGAAAAGTTGTCAACCTAACAATTTGGAGAGTAGTCACAAGTCAGTCTTTTGTGTCAATCAATTAGGCTGTCGCGCTGTCCAATAATTTTTGCCAGGTTGACAAAATTAAAACCTGATCCGGTGGCGTCAATTCACCCGCTTTAATTGCTTTATGAACGCTTTCTTCAACACGTTGATGGAGTTGTTCAGCCGTATTTGCGCCTTCTTGTTCTAACTCGGCAACAGCCAGTGTCAGATGTCCGCGGAGGTATCCACCAGCAAATAATTCATCATCACTGGCATATTCGACCATATCATCAATTTGCGCCAGAATGCGTGTTTCAAACTCTGCGAGCATTATTTTTCCTCAAAATCTATTTCAATTTAGCAAAAAGCTCTTCCGGGTAAGGAAAATGTTCTGCTTTTAGTGGAGGCGTATTGTAAAACGATTGTAGACCCTGAATAAAGCGCTCTGCTCGTGTGGGTATTCCATTTTCAAGATATTGCATGACCTGTGCATGCACTTTCCGGTGAAACCCTAAACGATCCGGTTCAAAATCGCCTTCAAGGTTGTCACAACTTACGTTAAAGGAGAAACCCGCGGCTACACAGAATAGCCATTCCAACGACTGCGGTTTAATTTCTACTTTTTCAAACTCCCCTTGTGTTTGAGCATCACGACCATCCGGGCAATACCAATAACCGAAATCGACCAGCTTACGACGTTCTTTTCCTGCTATACACCAATGTGAGATTTCATGTAACCCACTGGCATAAAAACCATGGGCAAATACAATCCGGTTATAGCTCACTTCATCGTCTGAAGGCAGGTAAATAGGCTCATTATCACCTTTTATTAAACGGGTATTACAGTCATCGCTAAAGCAATTATCAAAAATTTCAATCAGTTGATGATAATGATGTGCAGTCATGTATTAATTCAGGATCCTAAAATCAAAAATAAAATGCCAGCCA
This sequence comes from Xenorhabdus sp. XBWT, assembly GCF_059072735.1. Classification (NCBI taxonomy): domain Bacteria; kingdom Pseudomonadati; phylum Pseudomonadota; class Gammaproteobacteria; order Enterobacterales; family Morganellaceae; genus Xenorhabdus; species Xenorhabdus sp. XBWT. The sequence goes on along the minus strand of NZ_CM180990.1, from coordinate 2,743,954 downwards.
AGTACGGAAAGTCTCTTCGTAATGCTCATAGAGGAGTTTCATGCTCATCAAAAAAGAAATTGTTACCAACATCGGGCGAACTAACTTCTGTCCTTTGCTTAAAACCAGGCTGGCGCCAACTCGAGCGCCAATCATTTGCCCTATCAGCATCACAAAACCCACCAGCCATAAAACTTGTCCACCAAGAATAAAGAAACCCAGTGCACCGATATTGGACGCAAAATTCAATACCTTAGCATGGGCTGTTGCTTTTGCCAGATTGTAGCCACAAAGCATGACATAAGACAGAGCGAAAAAAGAACCTGTCCCCGGCCCGAACACGCCATCGTAAAAACCGATGCCACAACCAGCCAAACAACCAAATGCAACCGGGCCAAGGCGATGCTGTCGATCCTCAGCGCCAATATTGGGCACCAAGAGAAAATAGAGACCGATAATCATCACTAATATTGGCAGTAAATAACGCAGAAAATCAGGTGATACAAATTGAACCAGCAAAGCGCCCAACATAGCACCAATCAGCGTCATGACAATCGCAAAACGTTGAGAGCGCCAATCCACAACACCACGGCGGATAAAGTAAAGACTGGCGGAGAACGAACTTCCGGCAGCCTGTAGTTTACTTGTTGCCAATGCCTGAACAGGGGAAACACCCGCCGATAACAAAGCGGGAATAGTTAATAACCCGCCTCCACCGGCGATAGAGTCGATAAAACCCGCAACTATTGCAACCAAAAAAAGAAAAACATAAATTTCCGGGCCTAAGAATGACCATTCCATTATTTATTTCACCAAGAAACAGCTTGCCTATCACTATGATGTCTTTCGGCATCGACCGGAGCTTATGTCAGACGATCCTTTACTGTCCTGATTTACCAGCGAGGAAGTGATTGTGTCACATCCGCACATTGTGCTCGCTGACGCAGCAAGTGATCCATCAACACAATCGCCATCATTGCTTCTGCAATAGGTACAGCCCGGATGCCAACACAAGGATCGTGCCGGCCACGTGTCACCATGTCCACTTCTTCTCCCTGACGATTAATGGTTTTGCCGGGCACCATAATGCTGGAAGTCGGTTTTAGCGCAATATGTGCAACAATCGGCTGACTGCTGCTGATCCCACCCAGAATACCGCCAGCATGGTTACTGGTGAATCCCCGGGCTGTGATTTCATCACGGTTTTCGCTGCCCCGTAAGTTAACAACAGTGAAGCCATCACCGATTTCCACACCTTTTACTGCATTAATACTCATCAGTGCATGAGCGATATCAGCATCCAAGCGATCAAATACCGGCTCTCCCAATCCCGCAGGGACATTCTCAGCAACTACAGTGACTTTTGCACCGATGGAATCCCCTTCTTTTTTCAATGCCCGCAATAATTCATCAAGCTGAGTTAATTTGCTCTCATCCGGGCAGAAAAAAGGATTGTGTTCAACTAGATCCCAATCTTTCAGTTCGCAATGAATATCGCCCATTTGAGTCAGGCAGGCGCGAATAAGAATACCATGTTTTTCCAACAGGTATTTTTTGGCAATCGCCCCTGCTGCAACACGCATCGCTGTTTCCCGGGCAGATGAGCGTCCGCCACCACGGTAATCACGCAATCCATATTTTTGTTCATAAGTATAATCAGCATGTCCGGGACGGAAAACGTCTTTAATTGCACTGTAATCTTGTGAACGCTGGTCAGTGTTTTCGATCATCAAACCGATGCTGGTGCCTGTTGTTACTCCATCAAAAACACCAGAAAGAATGCGAACCTGATCAGGTTCACGGCGTTGTGTGGTATAACGGGAAGTTCCGGGGCGGCGTCGGTCTAAGTCGATCTGCAAATCTGCTTCTGTAATAGCAATGCCCGGTGGAACACCATCGACAATACATCCCAACGCGATTCCATGAGATTCACCAAACGTAGTGACACGAAAAAACTGCCCAATACTATTTCCTGCCATTCTTACCCTGCCATCATTATTTATGCATTTAAAGAGAGCGAATAACAATAACTCACCCAATGATTAAAACCTATCTTATTTCAACAAATTGATTTACCTTTCTATCCTTCCAGCTTTTAGGCTGCAACGCTTTTTAGCTATAGCGCGAGAGTCATTGGACAGAGATACAATTTATACACAATGGATTCAAGTTGCATCGCGACGGCAAGAGAGCAAATCCCCGGGAGCATAGATAACTATGTGACCGGGATGAGCGAGCGCAGCCAACAAAGAGGCAGTTTGAAAGACGAAGTGTATATATGAAATATCCGTTTTAACCATTGGATGAATGAAAAAAATATCAGTCTTTGAATTGCTGGAAATATTCGTGATGCTCAACGAGTTGCTGGCGAGTCAGTACGAAAACACCATCACCATAATCATGTTCGAATGTTAGCCATTTAAAGGGTACGTCAGGGTATTGCTCAATCAGATGTACCATACTGTTACCTACTTCACATACCAGTATTCCATCTTCCGCAAGAAAATCTGGGGCTGTAGCCAGAATACGACGAGCCAAATCCAACCCGTCTACACCTGCAGCCATGGCTAATTCAGGTTCATGATCGTATTCCTGAGGAAAATCACTCATATCTTCTTCATCGACATAAGGAGGGTTAGTAATAATGATATCGTATTTCATTGGTGGCATATCATGAAATAGATCTGAACGAATCGGGATGACACGTTGGGTAAGCTTATGATTTTCTATGTTTATTTCTGTAACAGCCAAAGCGTCAGGAGAAATATCAACTGCATCAACTTCAGCTTCTGGGAAGGCATGGGCACAGGCAATGGCAATACAACCACTACCAGTACACAGATCCAAAATTGTTGATGGCTGACGTGAGATAAGTCCTTCGAAGCGTTTTTCAATCACATCGTTAACCAATGAACGTGGGATCAAAACCCGCTCATCGACATAAAATTCATGACCACAGAACCAAGCACGATTTATCAAATAAGCAACAGGAACACGTTCATTAACACGGCGCAAGACAAGTTCCACTATGCGCTGACGCTCTGTTGATGTCAGACGTGAAGCCATCATTGAATCCGGAATATCCAGAGGCAAGTGCAACGTGGGAAGAACTAATTGCAAAGCTTCATCCCACGGATGACATGTGGTATGCCCACAATAGATATTCGATTCGTTAAAACGGCTGGTAGACCAACGCAACATATCTAGGATGGTATGCAGCTCTGCAACAGCCTCATCGGCTAAAATCTTATCCAAAAAACACCTCCAAATAACAAAAAAGATATATCAGATTGTTAGTTTGCCATGATCCCGAACACAAATCAGCTTCCTTAGCATGAGAATTGTCTTAGGGTGAAATGGTATAAACAAAACATCGTATTAAGAAAAAGGGCTTTCAAGGGAAGATAGCGTGATTAAAAATAAAATGTATTCGGGAAAGTAAAAACTACCCCATCTATAAAGTAAAAACCACCCTATGTATATAGAGTGGTATGAGATTGGTTAGCTGTTATTTGGTTTTTTCACCCAGAGGTAATAGCTGATGGTCAGCAAGGCTATCCATACAATTCCAACACCCAATGCAATTCGGGTAGCGGGAAAATATCCCAATACAGCAATCACAAATGCCATAAATGCAATAGTCAGAGCAGGTGCGATTGGCCAGAAAGGAACAGGGAATTTAAGCTGTTTCGCTTCTTCTGCCGGCATTTTACGACGCATCATATATTGTGACAGTAAAATCATCAGCCATACCCAGACGGTTGCAAATGTTGCAATGGATGCAATGATTAAAAAGACTTTTTCCGGCAGCAAATAATTCAAAACGACACCAAGCAGCAAAATCCCTGACATGGTTAATACGGTGACCCACGGTACACCGTTTTTTGTCAGTTGCGTGAAAGAAGAGGGAGCCTGCTTTTCCTGAGCCATACCGTACATCATCCGACCGGCGCCAAAGATATCACTGTTGATTGCTGAAATCGCAGCAGTAATCACAACGATATTCAAGATATTCGCCGCCGATTCAATTCCCAAACTAGAGAATATCTGAACGAATGGGCTACCATTTTGTCCTATCTGATTCCACGGATAGATACACATCAGAACAAATAGAGTCAGAACATAAAACAACAAAATACGGAACGGAACCGCATTAATTGCCCTTGGAATGGATTTTTCCGGATTTTTTGCTTCACTGGCTGTAATACCGATAACTTCAATACCACCAAATGCGAACATCACAACCGTAAACGAGGCGATCACCCCCGCAATACCATTTGGCATAAATCCGCCATGTTCCCATAAGTTTGATAGACCAATGACATGGGCGGCTTCTTGGCCGAAACCATACAGCATAATGGCAAAACCACCGGCAATCATGAGAATAATCGCAACAACTTTGATGATTGAAAGCCAAAACTCCATTTCACCAAATACTTTGACGTTACACAGATTTATCGCACCGATGAAAAAGACGATGCCAAGTACCCAAATCCATTGATCGACATGGGGAAACCAGAGTTTCATATAGATGCCGAATGCGGTGACATCAGCAAGACAAACAACCAGCATTTCAAAAACGTAAGTCCAACCAGTCAAAAAACCCGCCAATGGGCCTAAATATTGAGTTGCATAATAAGAGAAAGAACCCGGAGAAGAACGATGAACTGCCATTTCCCCCAACGCTCGCATGACCATGAAAACCGCTGCACCACCAATCGCGTAGGCCAACAATACCGCTGGCCCCGCTGCTTTAATGGCTCCCGCAGAACCATAGAAAAGCCCTGTGCCAATTGCCGACCCTAGTGCCATAAAGCGAATGTGACGAACACTTAAGCCTCGCTTGAGTTGTGAAATGTTTTGCATGATTTATCCTTATGTCTTTTATTATTAATACCCGCCATTTTCCAGCTACCGTTTTGTTGGCTATGTTTATTCCCTTCAGTCAAATAGTGAGCTATATGCTTGGCGATTTGTTCCATTGCTGCCGCACTGCGGATCGATATCTATTGGGTATAGATTGGAAAAGATAAATACTACGATAAGGCCGGTTTTAGCCGGCCTAAAACGATGTGTTTTTATTTAATTTTCTAAGATTTTTCCAGCAGGCAGCAATGCAGACAGTTGCTGTTCCGCCAATAACTGAATAGATTCTTCAATGTCCGGCGCGAAAAAGCGGTCTTTATCGTAATGTGTCACTTTATTTCGCAGGATATGACGGGCTTTTTCCAGTATTGGGCTACTCTTCAGGCCATGGCGAAAATCCATTCCCTGACAAGCAGTCAGCCATTCAATCGCTAAAATTCCGCGTACGTTCTCTGCCATTTCCCATAAGCGGCGACCAGCGGCTGGTGCCATTGATACGTGATCTTCCTGATTGGCCGATGTTGGCAAACTGTCAACACTGGAAGGATGTGCCAATGCTTTGTTTTCACTGGCTAAAGCGGCTGCTGTTACCTGTGCAATCATAAAACCTGAGTTCACACCGCTATTTTCGACCAGAAACGGCGGTAACTGAGACATATTGCTATCCATCAATAAGGCAATACGACGTTCTGACAATGAACCAATCTCTGCCAGTGCAATAGCCAGATTGTCCGATGCCATAGCGACAGGCTCTGCATGGAAGTTACCACCAGAAATCACTTCATCTTCTTCAGTAAATACCAGAGGATTATCGGAAACCGCATTAGCCTCAACCATAATCACATCAGCAGCATGCCGGATCTGGGTTAAACAAGCCCCCATCACTTGTGGCTGGCAACGCAATGAATAAGGATCCTGAACTTTCGGGCAGTTTTTGTGGGATTCAGAGATACCACTTTGCTCTTCCAATACGAGACGATAAAGGGTTGCTACATCAATTTGGCCTTTCTGACCGCGGGCTTCGTGAATACGCGCATCAAATGGCTTACGGGAACCAAGAGCCGCTTCAACAGACAACGCACCACAAACAATCGCCGATGCCAGTAAGTCTTCTGCGGCAAATAATCCTTTCAGAGCAAAAGCCGTTGAAGTTTGTGTTCCATTGAGCAGTGCCAACCCTTCTTTTGCTACAAGACAAATGGGTTTGAGTCCGGCTTTCTCCAGAGCTGCTTTTGCTGGCAACCATTCACCACGATAACGGGCTTTACCTTCACCCAACAACAACAGACTCATATGTGCCAAAGGTGCCAAATCCCCTGAAGCCCCGACTGAACCTTTACTCGGGATACAGGGATATACTTCAGCATTCACTAAAGCGGCTAATCCTTGGATCACTTCCAAACGGATACCAGAATAACCTCGGGCAAGGCTGTTGATTTTCAACACCATAATCAACCGAACAATCTCATCCGCTAAAGGCTCGCCAACCCCCGCAGCATGAGACATCACAATCGAACGCTGTAACTCTTCCAAATCGTGTTCTGCAATGCGGGTATTTGCCAGCAGACCAAAACCGGTGTTGATACCATACGCCGTCCTGTTTTCACTGATGATGCGATTCACACACGCGACACTGTTCTCAATAGCAGGGAAACATTGTTCATCTAACTTAATGTGGACAGGATGCTGATAAACATGGCGTAATTCTTCAAGTGTCATTTGACCCGGATGAATAGTAATATTTTTCATAATCAACAATGCTCCCTTATTTTACATCAATCATTGGCAGGTTCAGTCCCTGTTCTTTCGCACACTGGATAGCCAGTTCATAACCCGCATCAGCATGACGCATAACACCTGTTGCTGGATCATTATGCAATACACGAGCAATACGTTCTGCCGCTTCATCCGTACCATCACAAACAATTACCATACCGGAGTGCTGGGAGAATCCCATACCAACGCCGCCGCCATGATGTAAAGAAACCCATGTTGCGCCACTTGCAGTATTCAGCAATGCATTCAACAACGGCCAGTCAGAAACGGCATCGGAACCATCTTGCATTGATTCTGTTTCCCGATTGGGACTGGCTACAGAGCCTGAATCCAGATGGTCACGGCCAATCACGATCGGAGTGGAAAGTTCCCCACTGCGTACCATTTCATTGAATGCCAATCCCAATTTAGCGCGATCTCCCAGACCCACCCAGCAAATACGCGCAGGCAAACCCTGAAAACTAATGCGCTCTTTTGCCATGTCTAACCAACGATGTAAATGGGTGTCATCTGGCAACAATTCTTTGACTTTAGCGTCAGTTTTATAAATATCTTCAGGATCACCGGAAAGTGCTGCCCAGCGGAAAGGCCCAATACCACGGCAAAACAAGGGACGAATGTAAGCAGGCACAAAACCCGGAAAATCAAAGGCATTTTCAACACCGGATTCTTTTGCCATTTGGCGGATGTTATTGCCATAATCGAAAGTCGGTATACCTTGTTTTTGGAAGGCCAACATAGCTTCAACATGCGCAGCCATGGAAGATTTCGCAGCCTGAGCCACGACTTCCGGCTCTGTCTCAGCGCGACGGCAATATTCCTCCCATGTCCAACCTACCGGTAAATAGCCATGTAACGGGTCATGTGCGCTGGTTTGATCTGTCACCATATCAGGACGGACACCACGACGTACCAATTCAGGCAAGATTTCTGCGGCATTACCGCACAATGCTATCGATACAGTCTTTCCTTCCCGGGTATAGCGTTCAATACGGGCCAAAGCATCATCTAAATCAACAGCTTGTTCATCCACATATTTAGTACGCAGACGAAAATCAATGCGACTTTGCTGACATTCGATGTTCAATGAAGAAGCCCCAGCCAAAGTTGCTGCCAGTGGCTGTGCCCCGCCCATTCCACCCAACCCGGCAGTCAATACCCAGCGTCCGGTTAAATTACCGTTGTAATGTTGGCGGCCGGCTTCTACAAACGTTTCGTAAGTGCCCTGCACAATGCCCTGACTACCAATGTATATCCAGCTACCCGCTGTCATCTGTCCATACATCGCCAATCCCTTGGCATCCAATTCATTAAAATGTTCCCATGTTGCCCAATGTGGAACCAGATTCGAATTGGCAATCAATACACGCGGCGCATTCTCATGCGTCTTGAATACGCCCACTGGTTTACCTGATTGCACCAGCAGGGTTTCATCATTTTCCAGATTTTTCAGGGTCTCAACGATTTTTTCATAGCATTCCCAGTTTCTGGCTGCACGACCTATTCCGCCATAAACAACCAATTCATTGGGATTTTCAGCTACATCCGGATCAAGATTATTCATAAGCATGCGGAGTGGGGCTTCCGTCAGCCAGCTTTTTGCTGTGAGTTGCGCCCCTCTGGGGGCACGAATGGTTACGTTGCTGAATTTATTATTTTGCATCGTCACGGTTTTCCTATTTTATCTTTATGAATTTTGTTAATTGTATAGTTGTATATACATGTATATTCAATAGAAAAAAATGTGACACAGATAAAGTCGATAATATGGAACACATTATCATTTATTATAAATATCAATAAGGTGATGATGATATATTCTGTGAGAAGCAGACTAATGTTTTTACTGATTTTGTGTTTCAAATCACATTTTGTTTACATTATATTTACAAGAATTAATAAAAAAAACCTCTTCAACCCAAAGAAGGTAAAAGAGGCTTTTTACAGTTTAACGGACAGATTATGAACTAAAATGACCTTTCAATTTATATCGATGTCCGGGAAACAATAACTTAGCACTAGAAACAATAAATTCTTTCGACCAAGTTCGGCGGCTGATTAACAAACAAGGCACATTTGCCTCAATTTGCAGTAATCGGCAAGAACGGGCATCTCCCGCAACAGCTTCAACAATATGCTCTCCCTCTGTCAAAGGAGCTACTTGAGATAAGTAATCATGGGCAGTTTGTTGGCTGAAATTCTGCCTCAAATATTCCGGCGCAGCCTGAGCGTTGACATAGCGATCTTCAATTTGCACAGGCACATCATTTTCATAATGTAAAATAATCGAATGGTAGAGAGGCGCGTCTACCGCAATACTAAATTCCGCAGCCTGCGTTATATTGGCACTCACCTCAGAAAGTTTCAGTACTTTACAACTATGTTGATGAGAACGTGAGATAATTTCATCCGCAATACTGTGAATTTCAAACAAAGCGGATTGTCCTTTCGGCTCAGAAACAAACGAACCGACTCCTTGCAGGCGGAATAGAAAACCTTCTGCTGTAAGCTCCCGCAATGCCCTATTGGCAGTCATGCGGCTACAGTGAAATTGCTTGACTAATTCAGCTTCAGAAGGAACCCTATCATGCGGTTTCCATTCACCTGTATAAATTTTCTCAATAATTGTTTGTTTGACTTTCGCATACAAAGGTATTGGCTTGACAAATTCACCTGATAAATTGGCTGCCACAATTACTTGCCTCTCACTTTTTATCCATACCACTTTTATCTATTCCACTTTTATCTATTCCACCAGTGCACCAATTGCCATGCGAGACGCGCCGCCGCCTTGCCTCCCATTCCTTGAATATCATACAAGGGGTTGAGTTCGACCAAATCCACAGCTTGCAATTTTTTACTCTGGCAGATGAGTTGAACCAATGGCAATAAACGTTCTAGCGGAACACCCAATGCCGCTGGTGCAGAAACTGCTGGCATTTGCCAAATTGGCAGCACATCCAAATCGATAGTCATATAAATAATATCAACTTGATTAATTATATCTTGCAATTGCTGTTGTACCTTATCCAGCATCGACTCGACACAATGAGTATCCCAAATAATTGTGACATCAAGATGATTCGCCTCATCCAATAACGCTTGAGTATTCGATGACAAACTGGCCCCGACACAAGTGTAATTGAATGGACGCTGGTGCTGCTGACAATAGTGAGTAAGCTGCCTAAATGGCGTTCCTGATGTGGGTTGTAACGAATTTCGTAGATCCAGATGCGCATCAAAATTGATAATACCAACACGCTGAGTCGGAAACGCGCGATATATCCCCATTCCATGAGCAAATGCCGTTTCATGCCCGCCACCAAAAATCAGCGTTTTCATGCTATGATGCTGACACTCATATACCACATCACTAAGCGCCTCTTGTGCTTCACTCAATTTTTCAGAATCAGCCCGGATATTTCCCAGATCCACCAGCCGCTCATGGCCATCATAGCTAGCCAGATTTGCCAATGATTGACGCAAATATTCAGGCCCTGATTTCGCTCCCGGACGTCCTTGATTCAGTTTGACGCCTTCATCACACTCAAATCCCAATAATGCAATATGGTGAGGAAACTCTTCTGGGGAAAAACTGGCGGGTTGTTTTATTGTCTGGAATACTCGCAGAGCATTCTCAGCTTCCGCAAGATCATCACGCCCTTGCCAAATATTCTCCGATGTTGGATGCCATAAGTTCATATTTTATTCCTCGCCACTGTTAATTATTGCAATCGTTATCTAAGTGAGAATGGTTTGTGATTTCACCGCGATAAACACGATAAACCAATGGATTGCGTCCCAATTCATATAAAATATCAACCGGATTCTCGGCATCCCAGACAACAAAATCAGCCATATAACCAGCGGCCAATTGACCATGGCTATCAACTCGCCCTAATGCACGGGCTGCATGGATCGTCACACCCTGCCACGCTTCTTCTGGCGTCAAACCAAACTGCACGCAAGCCATGTTCATAATCAGACGCAAAGAAGCAAATGGACTGGTACCTGGATTGAAATCTGTCGAAATAGCCATTGGAATACCATATTGGCGCAATAATGCGATGGGGGGACGCTTCGTCTCTCTCAGGAAATAAAATGCTCCCGGCAGTAACACTGCGGCTGTTCCACTGCGGCTGATGGCTTCAATTCCCTTTTCATCTAAGTGTTCAATGTGATCAACTGACCAGCCTTGATATTCAGCCACTAATTCACTGCCGCCTAAATTAGAAAGTTGCTCAACATGACCTTTTACTGGAATATTTAACCGTTTTGCGGTATCAAACACGCGCTTGGTCTGGTCAATATTAAAACCGACTGTTTCACAAAACACATCTACAGATTCAAATAACTTTTTCTGCCAAAGCGCAGGAAGAATGGTTTCACAAACTAAATCGATATAAGCATCAGGATTGTGTTTGTATTCGGGTGGAACAGCATGGGCTGAGAGTAATGTTGGGCTAATTTCGATGGGATTTTTCTGTGTCAACGCTCGCACGACATTCAACTGCTTTTCTTCATTATCCAGATCTAATCCATAACCTGATTTTATCTCGACTGTTGTCACACCTTCAGCAATCAAAGCATCAAGCCGCTTTTGAGCAGAGATTTCCAATTGATGGGCAGGGCTGTTTCTCGTTGCATTGACCGTTGAATTAATCCCCCCACCTTTGGCACTAATCTCTTCATAAGAAACTCCATTCAAGCGCAGTTCCCATTCAGATGCCCGATTACCGCCAAAAACTAAATGGGTGTGGCAATCGATTAAGCCGGGAGTAATTAGCCGCTGTTCTGCATCAATAATTTTACAATTTTTGCTTGGCACACTCTCTGTCGGTAAAACTGCCAAGATCTTCTCATCCCGGATAATCAGATCATGCTGCTCTAACATTCCATAATTACTTTTACCATCAATGTGCTTAATTGCAGGGTTCATTGTGGCAAGTCTGGCATTACGCCAAATAACATCGGTATCTTTCAGTTCAATCGACATTACTCTCTTCCTGTTATTTTTTCTTATTAACATCAGCCTTTATGTTGTATATACATTTATTTTATAACCAAGCATGATTGTCAAATCATTTTATGTTTATCTTGTTCCTTAAGACGATAGCTTCTAAGAAAAATCACAGAAAATCAGGTACACTTATCAAAATTTGTTAGTGAATTGACGAGTAATGAAGAAGAAGAACCTACTAAACGAAGAAGATGTTGAACTATTCAGAAAATCTGTAATAGGAACCCGCCGAATTGTCCACGATACGGTTTTGCATACTCCGAAAAGAAAAAAAGTCAGTCATGTTGCTCCTGAACGCCTTATGCAAGAGCAGATTGATGCCAGTTACTATTTTTCTGATGAGTTCCAGCCTAATCTCGATACAGAAGGAGCAACCCGCTATGTTAAAGAAGGTGCCAATCATTATGAATTGAAAAAATTGCGCCGTGGGGATTATCCCCCTGAACTGTTCCTTGATTTACATGGGTTAACTCAATTACAAGCTAAGCAGGAAATAGGCGCTTTGATCGCAGCCTGTCGTCGTGAGCATGTTTATTGTGCCTGTGTTATGCATGGTCATGGCAAACATATCCTTAAACAACAAACGCCATTATGGCTTGCCCAACATCCGGATATCATTGCTTTCCACCAGGCTCCCAAAGAATGGGGAGGAAACGCTGCATTGCTCATTTTGGTAGAACTGGATGAGCTTACACAGCGTTAGTTTTTCTTCTGTATAACGTTAGGTTTTGTTGGCTAACTGTGCCGGAGAAATTTGCCATAATAAGCGACCTTTCTCCGTTTGCTGCTCCCATTCCACACAAGCGATGCTGGATGTAGCAAACATCGGGGGTGTTTGTCCGGGGCAAAGCTCAGAAACCAAATAACCGACTAACGGTAAATGGGAAACGATTAATACAGCTTTATGCCCTTGCGTTGCCAGAACCTGTAAATAACTGGCTACCAGTGCCACATCGCCCGATGGTGTTAATTCAGCCAGCACTTCTTGGTTGTCTGGCAGAACCAATTTTTCGCGAACCACCTTTAGCGTCTGCTCTGCACGGATATAGGGACTGACCAAAACAGAATCAATATCAGATATTTGTTTTGAAAGCCAGCATGCTACTTCCCGGGATTCTTGATAACCACGTGGAGTTAATTCTCTCGCTATATCACTGATTGCATCTAAAGTAGCATCACCGTGACGCATAATAAAAACGTACATAATTCACCGTCTAGTTAATTGCAAGCTGTCTCAAGGCAAAGCACGATTAATTTTCTTGGGACAAGTCATTAGCTATACCTTTCATCTTTCAAATTGCTGCTCTAGTGGTCAATTTAACTAGCCCAACCACATAGTTACTAAAGACTTAATAAGTCATTCTGTGGGATTAGTACCTTTTCCGCCAAACCATAACTTGTAACTTATTGGGTATAGATGGATGGAATTAATAAGTAAATCTAAATGAGATTATCAAACTAATAGTTGATAAAAAATAATAGTTGATAAAAAACGCGTCAGCTCTTATTGTACGCATTCTGCCCTAAATTAAGGGCAAATAAAATAAATAAAAACGATTTATATATGCCTTATTTTGTTGTTTATTATTCATTGTTTATATGAAAAATAAAAACCATAGATAATCAATTATTAAATTATTTTCCATAAAAAAATCGACTCTTAATTAAAAGAGCCGATCTGTTTGATTTTTAAAAAATATATATTTATGTGTGAAATTTCTTTTTCTGTTCAGCCATCTGGATTAGTCTCTCACACGGAGTAAATCTTTCTCCATATTTTGATTCCAAACGACGTAAAACTTCCACGACCTTATCACAGCCAAGCTGATCGATATAACGGAATGGCCCTCCAAGGAACGGCGGGAATCCAATGCCAAATACAGCACCAATATCGCCATCACGAGGGCTTCGGATAATTCCCTCATCCAGACAGTGAACTGCTTCGTTCAGCATGAGCATCACACAACGCTCAGCAATATCAACAGGTGACATGTTTGCTGCGGGCCTGATTTTTAATAAAGGATAAATGGATGTGTCTACTTCTTTGGAAGTTTTACCAAAAGACTTAAAGAAGCCTTTTTTGTTCACATATGAATAAAAACCTCGTCCATTTTTCTTGCCTTTCCTATTGTCTTTTAAGATAGCTTCCAAAATCTCTGGGGCAGCAAATCTATCGCCCAATTGCTCCACTAATATCGGGATAATTTTTGTACCCACATCTATGCCAACTTCGTCCAGCAAATTAATTGGGCCAATAGGAAACCCGAAATTAACCAGAGCCTTGTCGATATGATCAACAGGCTCTCCTTCCACCAAACAATAACCTGCCTCATTAATGTAAGGTGTTAAAATTCGGTTTACGTAGAATCCGGCTTTATCACCGACAACAATCGCCGTTTTCCCCTGTTTTTTCGCCAGTGAAACAGCGGTGGCAATTGTTTTTTCACTTGTCCCTGCATGTGGAATAACTTCTACCAAAGGCATTTTGTCAACAGGGCTAAAATAGTGAAGGCCGATGACTTGCTCAGGCCGCGTTGAGACTTCAGCAATTTTATGGATTGGTAGCGAGGAAGTGTTAGAAGCAAAAATAGTTTCAGGTTTTGTGTTGTCTTCAATTTCTGAAACCATTTTACGTTTCAATACCAAATCTTCAAATACAGCTTCAACCACAATATCTGCTTGCTTAAATCCACTGTAATCTGTGGTTCCAGTCAATAAAGACATTTGTTGAGAACGCTCACTGGGTTTCAAACGACGCTGTTTTACTCGCTTAGAAAGAAGATCCCATGTATATTTCAGTGCCTGATTGATGCCTTTTTCATTAATGTCTTTAATGCGGGCTGATAGATTGCCCCGGGTTATGGTAACGTTGGCAATCCCGCCACCCATCAGGCCTCCACCCAAAATTCCCACCTGTTTAATTTCCGCAGGCTGCTCTGACGAGCCAGTTTCATTTTTTAAAGTAGTTGAAGCAAAAAACAAGCTCCGCAGTGCCGCTGATTCCGGTGACATCGCTAATTCACCGAATGCCTTGGCTTCAGCCTGAAAACCTTGTTCTGATCCCTTTTCCAACCCTGTGCGGATCACATTGATGATTTTTTCTGGTGCCGGATAGTGGCCATGGGTTTTCGTTTGCGTTTTCCGGCGCACCATATGGAACAGCAGCGGCCTACCCAGTGTGCTTGCCATCATTCGCTGTGACCATGGCAATGGCTTGCGTTTGGCACTGCCTTTTTTAACATATTGCACAGCAACATCGAGCAAGATATCCAAAGAAACGGCATCATCCACAACACCCAACCGTTTCGCCTGCCTAGCTTTAAGCTGACGCCCTGTCAATATCATGTCCAAAGCGGCGCTGACACCAATCAGACGAGGTAACCGCTGAGTTCCTCCTGAACCCGGTAATAGCCCGAGCTGAACTTCCGGCAAACCAAGTCGTGTCTTATCATCCAAAGAACAGATGCGAGCATGACAAGCCAATGCCAGTTCCAGCCCTCCTCCCAAACATGCTCCATGAATCGCAGCCACTATCGGTAAAGGATAACTGGAAATTTGTGCAAATAATTTTTGCCCTTTTTGAGCCAATTCTGTCGCTTCTTCTTGTGTTTGACAGCCAGCAATCATACTGATGTCTGCGCCGGCAATAAACGTATCTGGCTTTCCAGATATAATCACCAACCCTTTTAAACCAGAAAATTGTTGTGCTTTCTCAAACGTTGTCAGGAACTGTTCAACAAATTCGGCTTTCAGGGTGTTCACTTTATCACCAGGTACATCAATAGTGATGACACCCACATTGTCGTCTCTGACAGAAAAATTGAATACTGATTGATTTGATTGCGTTGTTGAGATGACGGTTTCTTTTTCAGCCAGAGCCATTATTCGACCTCCAATACCATTGCTGCACCCAATCCACCTGCGGCACAGGCAGTTGTTAGCCCAAAACCACCACCACGGCGGCGCAATTCATTCAATGTTTGGGTAACCATTCGGGCTCCTGTCGCAGCAAATGGATGACCATAAGCAATTGACCCACCCAATACATTGAATTTATCCATATCCACTTCACCAATCATCTGATTACGCCCCAGTTTTTCACGAGCAAATTTCTCACTGGCAAACATTTTTAAGTTCGTCAGTGTTTGAGAAGCAAACGCTTCATGCATATCAATGAGGGTGAGTTCATTCAACGTGATGCCTGCACGATCTAACGCCAACGGTGTCGCATAAGAGGGTCCCAGTAACATATCCTGCCAAACATCAATCGCAGAAAATGCGTAGCTACGTAAATATCCCAATGGGATCATGCCCAGCTCTTTAGCAACCGATTCACGCATTAATATAACTGCTGCCGCACCATCAGTCAGCGGCGTACTATTTGCCGCTGTGACCGTACCATATTTACGGTCAAAAGCCGGACGCAACTTAGCGTAAGAAGACAATACTGAACTTTTCCGAATATTGTTATCTTCCAACAAAGTTTCACGGTACGGCGGAAAATGTGCTGACACAACTTCATCATTCAAAAGCCCCTGCTCCCAAGCTTTCGCAGCCAGTACATGGGAACGGTGCGCCAAGGCATCCTGTTCTTCACGGCTGATATGATAGGTTTTTGCCATCTGCTCTGCTGTATCTCCCATTCTCAACCCAGTTGAATATTCAGCGACTGCCGGAGATACTGGCAATAAATCTCGTAATTTCAATCGACTGAGTAGTTTTAGTCGTTGAGACAGGCTCTTGGCTTTGTTCATATCAACCAAAGTGCGGGCCAGTGATTTAGTTACCCCAATTGGTAAAACAGATGAAGAATCGGCACCACCTGCAATCCCGACATTCACTGAACCCACCATAATGCTTTCAGCCACATTTGCAATTGCCTGAAAACTCGTCGCACAAGCACGAGAAACACTATAGGCATCAGTATTCACACTTAAACCAGTACCTAAAACAATCTCCCTCGCAATATTTGGGGCTTCCGGCATTTGAACAACCTGCCCAAAAACCAATTGGTCGATCTTCTCAGGCGATAAACCGCTCCTAATGATCAGTTCACTGACGACGGCTTTCCCTAAATCGACAGCCGGAACACCGTGGTAGAAAGTTGCCTGTTTCGCAAAAGGAATGCGCAACCCGCTGACAATAGCAACACGGTCTTTTTGCTGTGTTACTTTTGTTGAAGAACGACCCATAGCAACTCCTGCAATAATTATTAATTAAATCAATTGATTGATTAAAAATATTTACTCACCTCACAAGAGGTCAGACCTGATGAAGCATTGTTAACGCAATGTTGGTAAATAGCAAACAGGAATAAACGAAAAATGCGAGCAAGCGCAACTTTGAGGCATTTATAATTTATACAACTTGGATGGGGAATGTGCGGCTCATATACAAAAAAGGACTATTATTTACAACTGTTGACAAGCAACTCTCCCACTGCCTGAAATGACAAAACAGCGGGAAAATCGTTGTTTGAGATGAATTAACGCAAT
This sequence comes from Xenorhabdus sp. XBWT, assembly GCF_059072735.1. Classification (NCBI taxonomy): domain Bacteria; kingdom Pseudomonadati; phylum Pseudomonadota; class Gammaproteobacteria; order Enterobacterales; family Morganellaceae; genus Xenorhabdus; species Xenorhabdus sp. XBWT. Next base: position 2,726,818 of record NZ_CM180990.1, on the reverse strand, counting down.
CTTAACTGAAAAATCAGGGCTTCTGCCTGGCAACTAAAAGTAAAATCCACAGATAATTGCATTCTGCCATCAACAGCATCTATTTTATGGTGTATAAAGCACGGATCTGATTCCACTTCTTTCGCCTTTCCAGTCAATGTATTAAGCATCAATTCAGCTTCTTGTTCACTGGCAAAAATACGCTGATAAGAAGCGGTGCAATCTTCATTATCAATAACAGTTCCTACATCAACACAACAGCAAGCAGCCGTTTCTTCCGCGCTACAACGGTTAATTGCATCAGTCATTTTTCTTTCTCCAACGATAAAAACTTACTGATGATTGTACGTTGCCTTAGTTACTGATAACCAGTGTTCGTGCGATTTGAAACCATTTATCTCACTATTTATTGATCTCAATACATCAAACAATAGCCATTTACATTTGATTAACAATGATTGTCTGTTTTTTGTTAAGCAAGTCCCATTTTGATAATCATTTTAGCTATATTTTAAAAACATTCTTGCAACACATTCTATTATCAGGCCTATACTTCGTGCACTGGTCTGATTTGTCATTATGGCAAACCGACTCTACAATCCCGCGCTCTCAGCTACTTGAGTAGCATGTTAAATAATAATTAAACAATGAGGTTTTGGTTATGAGCCAGAAAACCCTATTTACACGTTCAGCACTAGCAGTGGCGGTTGCAATTCTTTCATCCAATGCTAGTGCTGCCGGTTTTCAATTGAATGAATATTCAACATCAGGACTAGGTCGGGCATTTTCTGGTGAAGGTGCCATTGCAGACAACGCGACTGTGGGCAGTCGTAACCCTGCTGCCATGACCTTATTTGATCGTCCTTCATTTTCCAGCGGCTTAATTTATGTCAACCCGAATGTTGATATTACAGGTGAATCTCCAGTAACTCGCAAGAGCACTAATGCTAAAAATATCGCACCAAATGCATGGATCCCAAACCTGCATTTTATTGCACCAATTAATGACCAGTGGTTTGTGGGTGCATCCGCAACTTCCAACTTTGGCCTAGCGACCAATTTCAGCAATAACTATAATGCTGGTCTGGTTGGCGGTAAAACTGATCTTAAAACCGTGAACTTAAACCTAAGCGGTGCTTACAAACTTGACGATCATTTCAGCTTTGGCGTAGGCTACAATGCTGTTTATGCCGATGCAAAAATCTCTCGCCATATGGGTGAGGCGGGTCCTGCCCTATCTAAAATGATGAAGCTAAATATCTCACCAAGCGACGAAGCCGCCAAGCTGGAAGGAAAAGATTGGGGTCATGGCTGGAATGCAGGCCTTTTGTATCAGTATGACGAGAATAACCGTTATAGCTTGACTTACCGTTCAAAAGTCAAAGTTAAGTTCAAAAAAGGGGATTACAGTAATGATTTGCCAGTAAAATTCCCTGGTGGTCTTGCCGGAAATACCATTAGGGGTACTCTGGATCTAAACTTACCAGATATGTGGGAATTTTCTGGTTATAACCGTGTTGCACCTCAATGGGCAATTCACTATAGCTTCTTATACACTGGCTGGAGTGAGTTCAAAGAATTACGCGGTAAGAGCAAAGACAACGGAGCAACCTTATTCCAAAAACATGAAGGCTTCCGCGACGCTTACCGCATTTCACTCGGTACAACTTACTATTATGACGATAATTGGACATTCCGTACCGGTATCGCCTTTGATGAAAGCCCAGTACCAGCCCAAAATCGTTCTATTTCCATCCCGGATCAAGATCGTTTCTGGTTAAGTGTGGGAACCACTTATGCATTTAATAAAGATGCTTCCGTGGATGTCGGTATTTCCTATATGCGCGGTAAAAAAGTACATGTCAGTGAAAAACTGAAAGAAGATATGCCAGCACCTTTTTCCACACCGTATGAATTCGATTCCAAAGGAACTGCATGGTTGTACGGCGTGAACTTTAACTACACGTTCTAATATTCGTTTTATTCGAATGCCGTAATCTAAAAAGGATAGCACTTGCTATCCTTTTTAGTTATGAGTTCCAAACTAATCGATAGAATTCAATTCATCCTGAATACTTGCGGCATTAGGATTTTTTTCTGGCTCCAGCTTGCCGCCATTAGCCATAAAGTCATGACGCTGGAAGTAAGCATCACGCATCATCAAATAAGGATCTGAAGAGTTCTTCAACAAGCCATCAGAATCCAGCAAACGAGCACGGGTTTCTATTCCTTCAACCATCCATTTACCTACCGACATCCAACCAGTGAGATAACTCAGTAAAGGATAAGTCATATCCGCAAAATTACCGCCTTCATCACGCAGTGTGAAACTACCATAGCCGGGCAAAACAACATACGGACCATAGCCCACATCGTAGTACCCTAATGTGCTGCCAAAACGCAACACATCTTCTTTTGCCAGTTTAGGATTTGCCATAGAAGCAACATCAATAAACCCACCCATACCTAACAAAGTATTTAAAAAGAAACGGTTAAAATGCTTTGCGCCCTCATGGATATCTCCACGAAAAAAACTATTAACCATACTGGCTGGTTCTTCAAGATTACTCATAAAATTGCCAATACCATTTCGCGCAGGCACGGGTACATAATTACGCCAGGCCACAGCAACCGGTCGCAAAACATACGGGTCGAGAACATCATAATTAAAGTTGAACATAGCACGGTTAAAGCCTTCCAGTGGATCTGGACGCCCCTGTTGCACCGTATTCGATGAACTGGCACATCCCACCAGTAAGACTACTGTAAGAGCAACCCCGCTCAGACGATACTTCATATAGTTCTCCACATAATTACTTTTAGACATTGACTCTCACACCGTATACCGATCAATGTACCCAATATGTTAAATATACTGCCAATTTTTCATTAATGGTAATCAAAAAGAGTGGTTATTATATGGCCAAACAGTTTGCCATGCCTTATCTCCAGCAAAAAAAACAGGTATACTAGCTTCCGTTGTCCCCTTAGTTAAATGGATATGGAGATATAAATAATTAACTATATGTTTTAAAAGTAAAAATATATAATGTTAATATATAAAAAGTACACCAATATGTACACAATTTAAAAAATGTCCATCTCGTATATCCGCAACTATCACCTGCCATTTAATAAAAAAATCACCCACCCACCCCACCAATGATGCAGTGGTTGGGAGGGATATCAATTTAACATATGGGATAATTCCGTATGTACTGGACGGCTTAAACTCAAGCTCTCATCGTGCAGTAAGCACAGCAAAGTCCGATGATCGGATAGCAGTTCCTGTCTCAGCCAATACAATAACCCATTGATTTTGCCGAGGCCGTCAGATTGGCGACTCCGGCCAAAGTGAGGACCTCGGTAATAGGACTGATTTTGCGTGATTCCTGCTCGGGGTGGTTTAGTATGGTGGGAATAGCCGCGTGCGTGTCGGCTCTTGCCCTGCTGGTGGTTCTGCCAGCCCGTGTGGAAATGGTCAGGACAGTAGCTGCTGCGATCGGTGGTGGTCTTGGGGCAGCCTTGCTTACGGCAGGCTCTGGGTATACGCGGTGGCATGTTCTGGCCTCCATTTAGCATATTCAACTGATGTGTTGGATATAACCCCGTCATTTTTTAGTCGGGACTGTATAAAGTTCTGCGTAAGTCGTCTGTTACCGCCTTAAATAGGGGTAATGTCCGATAGACTTTAGGTCTACCGCATGGCGATCACAACTCAGTGAATCATGATGGCAATGCAGGCCGTCTCTCCGGCTGTCACACCGCTTCTTCTGCCTACAGCGGATGTTGCTGATGATGCCCGTCGTCAACGGTGGCATGGGTTATTTTTGATTCTGTCTATACGCTCAATGCTAAGGAACATGTCACAGCTAATACAGGCAGACGGCGATAACCCGACGCATAAATCAACTATAGAGATAGCTCTACAATTGGAAATAAAATGCCACCAGACCGTATGCGTTGGGTACGCGGTGAGAACGGGATGACGGCATGCGTTATTGCTTTAACCACTCAAGGGAATGGGTAAAGAAATATTGGGTTTAGTTTCAAAGGATAACTGATTGTTAAACATTATTCGTTTGTTTTGTGGTGGAGACGGAGGTAGAGGTTGTTATAAATAAGCTTTTATTCTCTGTATAAACATAAAGGTGAATGTTATGGTTAAAAATATATACCCATGCAAGTGTTGCTCACAAATATTGCGTTCTCTGGAAAACTTGTACAATCATTATAACAGAGTGCATTCTGGAAATGCCCAAGCCCAAGCTCACGCCCAAGAGATAGGACCACAAATACAACAACAACAACAACGACTACTAGCAGAACAACAACGACAGCAGCAACAACAACGAAACGACTACTAGCAGAACAACAACGACAACAACGACTACTAGCAGAACAACAACAACAACTACTACTACTAGCAGACCAACAACAACGACAGCAGCAACTACTACCGGTTAAATGCGACTATTGTGGTGTCGTTGCTAAGAACCAGCGAGGTTTGAAGACGCATATACATACGATGCATAGTGATCAAATACAACAACAAGCGCAACGAGAAGCAGGACGGCAAAGTCACGCAGGAATTCCGTCTCAGTTTAGCCCACCTAACTTGCCACCCCCTCAACCCGACCCATCTGGCATATCGCAAGCTCCGGGTGGTGGTCCAATGAGGTCTCGCCCTCAGCAATATAGCCAGCAGAATCGCTTTAACCCTATAGCGCAGACACTAAACGCTGTTCAACTCCCACAACCATCTCAATCTAGCGATACAATGGGGCATCTAGCGCAATCTTTACAGTATGAACAAGATATGCAGGAAGCAATACAGCAAAGTCGCATTACGGCTTATCTACAAGGAGATATGCCGGGGCCTTCTAATTTCTTACCAACTGATCAGTCTGGCGGCGCTATCAGAAGGCAATCTGTTTCAGCATCACAACAATCCTCTCCACATCAACAACCACAAAGAAGTCCATCTCCTTATTATTCACCAGTGCCATCAAATATACAGCCTCCGGGCGCCCCACAACCACCATCTCCGCCTCGAACGCCAATGCCGCCAGTACGCGCAACTTCGCCAATACGACCTATATACGATAATCCCACAGATGAAGATTTCGATGACATACTTGCTACATTGCGTTCTCATGCCCGATCACCTAGTCCTCGACGTTAATAAAACCATAACCCTCCCCACAAACACCCGCAGCCCCTGAATTTAGGGGCTACTGACATTGTGTTTTAACGTAATTCTGCAAATACCTTAATTTTGCCCGGTCGTTGATGATGCCTTCTCGGATATGTAAGCTTGATCTGTTTTTTTGATGTCGTGATTAATCAAGTTGCCGTTCTGGCTATTCTCGACACGAGCAATAACGCCCTCAGCGACATCTTTCGGGTAAAACTCCAGACGGTACATGTCCCCCAAGATCCATGACTCTTCTACTGAACGACCGTTTCTTTCTGTGATTAGCTTTAATGCGTACATGGTTAATTCCCTCATTGCGTAGGCAACAAAAAAGGCCACCTAAGTGACCTTTAGTTATGTTCATATTGCTGATATCAGGATGTGTGACATTCGGTTGAACACCAGTAACAACCATCAGCACTGTAGCCCTGTCGTTTTGCCTCTTTCACAGCAGACTGACAGCCAGTAAAGTCTCCGAGATGTACTCGGTTTTCATCGAGTGGCATACGGTTACATCCTTCACGGTGTACTTCATGATCACCCTGCTTATCAGTTTTAGTATGAACGTAATATTTCATGCATTTTCTCCTATTGTTGCGTACGCCAGGAGATAATACGATTAATAAATAAGCGCTTCTTGGTCAATGATCACACCATTCAAAGATTAATAAAATTATTTTATCAATTATCAAAGTAGTGTGTTCATCATCATTTGGTGGAACCTCTCGGAATCGAACCGAGTCCTGATGCTCTTCAGGCATCCGCGCGAACCCTCTACGCCAAAGTTCCAGATACGAAAAAGGCCGCACCGGAGCGCAGCCTCAAATTTGAACTATCTGGAATTACCGGAGAGTTGAATAAAACCGTCAAATTCATCTTTCATGGATGCTCTCTATACCAATCCGAGGTGTTGCTCGAAATGGTTAAAATACAAGTAATATATTGATTTTAAATGAAATAAAGTATTGATCAGTGCTGCTTGAGTTGTAAAACCCCCGAATTCGGGGGGATTAAAATATTCATCTAAACATCCCGGACTTGCGGGATTTCGAACTACCAAAAATCTTTTGGTAGTTGGATTTACGACGGGTAGAAATGAAAAAGCCCCGCGAGTGCGAGGTCTTGAATTCAGGGTGTAGATTTGGGTGATTATTTCCAGTTGAAGCAAAAATGCAGTGTTTTGCCTACATTTTGTTTCAGTAAATCGCTTAATTTCAGCAGGTCACCTTGTTGTTGCTTTGTTGCATCACTAAGATCATACAAGAAGAAATTTTGAGGACTCCCAAGACTGGAGCCAAGATTATAAGTTGAACCGTTAACCGTTACTTCAAGACTCTTACTCCTTAAGCCTAGTTGGTTTTCAGTATCAACTGCCAATTCTATTGCATAAAAGCTACCGATGGGAACCTCTGAGAAATAGAATTCTGAGATGCTTCCAACCCCTATAGTGCTTTGAAGGTTAGTCAACGTACCGAAAGCAGATACAAGGTTAAAACCAACACTCGCATATCCCCAATATTGATTATCATTTTTTGAATTGCCACCATCATCAAGATCATCTCGCGCAGTCTCTACCTTAAGATCAAAAGACAGCATGCAATCAACTGGCTTTGGTTTTATCTTCACCGGTTCCCAATCACAAGCCACCATATCTTTCGGTTCAGGAACCCAAGTCGAGGAGCTACCATCTGTACCTGATTGCTGAATATAGATAAGGTCACCGGATTTATCGTATTCAGGGATAAGATATACACCATAATCCCAGTTACTACGCCCTACTGGCTTATTCAAATACACCTGAATCAACGCCCACGGGAAAGACCCAACTGGAGCGACATTATCAATCTTCACATCCTTCTGATATTGGTCAGGAGCAAATGAACATTTTTTATCATCTAGCTTATTAACTTCAGACATAAATCCCTCATTTATTATTTGTTAAAGTTCAAGGTCATTTCATCCTACTAATAAACAGCCAGTTAATATTACTTAGGTCAGATTTTTAATTCAATCTAATACCGTTATACAGGGATTAATACGCCTTAATATCGGGTGACATATTATAAAATCTGATTATCCGCAGTCATGGGTATCGGTTGGGGTGTAAATTTGAAATTTGGTGCTGGCAAAATACCCTTTATTGAAAATAGGGTATTAAAAAACCCCGCATTGGGCGAGGTTTAAAGTTCGTAGTGAGTATAGTTACAAGTTCCCACTTTTTGGAGATATTAAGCCAATGCCGGACAAAAAGCAATTGTTTATTTTGTCACCTCATTAAATACTTTTTCAGTGCGTTTTTCTTCCGTGTAACATTTTTCCACCAGCTTTTCATAAAAGGGCTTCCAGTTCCGACGCCATGTCCTTTCGTTCAAATCAGGCAGGTAAGCCTTAATTGCCGTATAAGCCACTGACGACGGCACTCGACTATAACCCCGCCCGGAGCAACGTGGGCAGATTTTATGAACAGGCACACCCCGTAAAGCGGTTTCTTCCTCATCAAGTATGAAGCCCCGCCCTTTGCAGCGACAACGGTTTGACAGAATACCTTTCCCGTTGCATTTCTGGCAAAGCTCCCCATCTGCTCTTTTTCAATCCACGGCGCAATAATCACCGTGCCGTCTTCACGAATAATGCCGGGATGTTTTTCAACGTCTTTCATTTGGTAGATAAGCCCCTTTCCGCGACAGTCCGAACACTGACACGTTGAAGCTGCTGAGCGGGCGTAATGTTCAAATACCATCTTGGATAATTCCGTATAGGTCAATACCCGATGACCAGTATCCGGTTTTTTACCTATGTTTTTCACGCTGAGCTTCATAACTTCGCATGACGGGATGAACTGTCTACCTACGCACCAGTTAATGACCGAACGCATTTGAGTCAAAAGCACTCTAGCCTTTTTGGGGTTTTCTTTTTCCTGCTTATCAAAAAACTTTACCCATGATGACACTGGTATACTGGCAACGGGTGTACACAAAAATTGTGTGTACATTGTGTTGTACACGACAGATCGATAGAGTATTTGCGTATTGGGCTTTAAAGTGGATGCGTACTTATCCCACCAGTAATCAAGACAATCTTTTAGCGTAGCCTCACCTTATGAACCAGAAAAATACGTTTTAGGGTCAAGCCCCTTTGTGTACAATGAGCGCATCTCGCCTACCACTACTCGCGCATCCCGTAATGACATCTCAGGATAGCGGCCAACAGTTAGACGTACTGGTTTGCCATTCCAACGGTATCTGTGTTGGAATGTTATAGTTCCGTTTGGTGTGATCCTGACACTCAACCCGTCACCATCGGTTAATTCAGGCGTTCCTTTGTAGGATTTGTTGTGAATGCTGCGCAGTTTAGTGTCGCTCAATGCCATAATTATAACTTGTACACAAATTGAATCATGATTATGTACACAATGACAAGTGAACGAACGGATGCCAACTAAAAACCAGAGAGAACAAAATGGAACAACCACAGGAAAAAAACTTGATTAAAACAGGTAGAAAGAGGTAAGCTTCGAGCAGCTCGAAACAAGTTAAAGCAGCATCAAAAAAAGTCCCCTTAGTTAAATGGATATAACGAGCCCCTCCTAAGGGCTAATTGCAGGTTCGATTCCCGCAGGGGGCACCAAATGAACATCTCTCACAGTCTATTCAAGTTAATTAACTCCTGTAAAATCAACTAACTCACCAAATCCCTCATCTATCGAAGTCTAGTAGTGTCTTTCTAAATCTCTACAATTTGTTGTATAGTTTTCTGTATAGAAATTCCCTCTACAATTTTTCTATACAATATTGGGTGGTTTATGAAGCTAACAGACTTAGTAATCAAGCGGGCCAAACCAAAGGAAAAAGCCTATACGTTGGCGGATGGTAACGGGCTATCTTTGTTGGTTGATACCAATGGTTCTAAAGGCTGGCGATATCGTTATCAATTTGCGGGTAAAACCAAAATGATCTCATTAGGAGTTTATCCGGTAGTAACACTCACTGAGGCTAGAACTAAACGCGATGAGGCAAGAAAGCTGGTGGCTAACGGAATCAACCCCAGCGAAGCAAGAAAAACCGAAAAGATATTCGCAGCAAACCAAATAGAAAACATCTTTGAAAATATAACTCGTGAATGGTATGAAAAACGCGTAGACAGGTGGTCAGCTTCTTATGCCAAAGAAATGATGGAAACATTTGAAAAAGACGTTTTCCCATATATAGGCAATAGGCCTATTGCTGAGATTAAGCCAATGGAACTTATGGCTGTTTTATCACGAATGAACGAGCGGGGAGCGACCGAGAAACTCAGAAAAGTTCGTCAACGGTGTGGGGAGGTATGGCGATATGCAATAGTAACAGGGAGAGCTGAATATAACCCCGCCCCGGATTTAGTGTCTGCTTTTGCTCCACATAAAAAAGAACATTATTCATTTTTAACTGTTGATGAAATCCCTGAGTTCTATAAATCCTTAAATGCTTATACAGGCAGTTTCATCGTAAAAATGGGGATGCGATTACAAATGATAATTGGTGCCCGTCCCGGTGAATTACGCAATGCTGAATGGTCAGAGGTTGATTTTAATAAAGCGCAATGGGAAATACCTGCTGCAAAAATGAAAATGCGTCGTCCTCATATTGTTCCATTATCAAATCAGGCTATTGATATTTTAGAACAGCTAAAGCCCATCACAGGCCAAGGAAAATATGTTTTTCAGGGCAGGAATGATACAAATAAACCTATGAGTGAAATGGCATTAAATTTATTAATTAGGCGAATTGGCTACACCGGTCAAGCAACGAGCCACGGATTCCGCCATACCATGAGTACTATTTTGCACGAACAAAATTACCCCTCTGAGTGGATTGAAACGCAGCTTGCACACGTTGATAAGAACTCTATTCGTGGAACGTATAACCATGCCCAATATCTGGATGGCCGAAGGGAAATGCTGCAATGGTATGCGGACTATATGGACGCACTCGAACAAGGCGGAAATGTGGTACATGGCAAATTTAAGAAACTTGCTTAACTGGATGAATAGACAGCGATAATTGACTTTAGTAGACTATCCAAGACGTTAAAGAATAAATCTATCCCGAAAAACCGTATACCTCTACGGACTGGCATAGCTTCTACCAATAGAGGACGTGAGGTGGCGGTATGACAAGGGCAAAACCTAAAGAAATTATGTCATGGTTTGATGTGCGTAGGTATGAGAAATTATTAGATTTAACGGTATGAGAAGTTATTGATGATCTAAAAAACAGAGTGACTTATTTATATGATTATGAAAAAGACGATGATATAGATAATAAAATAAGGACTTTAATATTTAAAGGATTAGAGAAAGGATTAGTTCATCACGATGATTTAATTTCTCATGATATAATTTCAGATTCACCCGATGATTTTTGTGATGAGTGGGGTGAAGTTATAAAAGATGAATCTTCCAATGAAATTAGTGAATTTGAGTTTATTATAAATGGTCACCCTATAAAATGCATCGATCTTCTTGATAAAGAATACAATGAATATTCTATTGAAGGAGAGTCTTGTAATTTGTTTAATGTCGGAGATCTAGTATCCTACTACAGAGCCTTATTAAGGCAAGGTGATATAATAGAAGAGATTAATAATCCTATAAAAATAGTTGATGGAAATATATTTACAAGTATAAATCATATTGGTTACTTGGGAGATTGGTTTAATGAAGAGTTGGTTGTTAAATTTAACATAGGAGATTACTCAGATGATGAGCTGGTTACAGAATTTAAAGAGCATCTAAAAACATGGAGGCTAGGTACAGGAATAGATGAACCAGAAAAAAGCAATAATAGAGTTGGGTTATCTTCTTTGAAAAAAATATTTTCTTACAAAGTGTTTCCTTTCATTGATTTGATGCTTTGGGAAAAGATAAATAATAAAAAAATCAGCAACGAATTATATGCTAGATTATTATTTCCTTTAAGTGATGGAAATGTGGTTGGTGGGGTTCAGATTAAGGACACGGTTAAGCCATTCGTTGTAATAATAGTTTTTGGTGATCTTTTGCGCGCTATGTCGTTCTATATAAAGAAAAATGAACACCTTAAAAATATGAGATTTTCAGATATCATGAAACTCGCAGAACTTTAAATTTTATGATCTTATTGGATAAATCATTTTTATGATTATGTCTATCTAAAACAGAACTATGATATGAAAATATTCCCTGTAATCAAAAAACGTCCATTACAACATCTCAAGGACTAGATAACAGGGGGCTACATGCCAACAACTATCACACCTAAAGAAACCCTTATCCGCTTACCTGAAGTTCAGCGCAGAACCGGCTACGGTAAAGCATGGATCTACAAACTCATTGCAGATAACAGATTTCCTAAGCAAGTTAAAATCGGTACTCGCTCAGTCGCTTTTATTGAATCAGAAATAGATGACTGGATATCACAACGTATCGCTGAATCGCGCGGTGAGGTGATGTAATGCCCAAATTTATATTACCCACCGACGAACAGCGGAAATATATTCTTTCTGTTTATGGTGAAAATGAAAGGCGAATAAGAGAAAGGGAAAGAGAAAGGATATCCGGCATTTCTCGCAGCCATTGCCATAAATTAGAGGGATTAGGTTTATTTCCGCCACGTTGTCATTTCGGGCGTAATTCTTGTGCGTGGTTATTAAGCGATGTTTTATGGTGGATACGCAATCCGCCCAAAGTAGAGAACGTCAATAACCCCTATAGCCGAAAATCAAATTAATTAAGACAGGGTAAAACTATGACATCGAAAAATATGGCTTTATCCGGTCAGGGGCGTACCTACGCCAAAAATCAGACTAGCGGAATATTAGTCAATGGGTTGCCAATTGAATTAGTGAGTCAATGGGTAGAGATATGGACTAAACAAAGTTTCGCTGTCTCAGTATCAAATGAGTTACGTCGCCAATATTACAAGAATGATGCGGAGTTTAGTTTAGCAATGCGTAAAGCTGGTTATGTGCCAGTCAGAACGAAAAAGCTCACAGGTAGAGAACAGCGATTCTGGCTCTATCGCGTGACAGGTAATGACAAGGGGTTGTCGACCAATAAAAACAATAAAATCAATAAGTTTAATCCTTTTGTCCAGTACAGTAAACGACCAGTCAGAGCCTTCGAACATATTGCTGTGGATGGTCAGTGGCTTTATGTCTATGCCGATCACATCCGTTTTCTGACTAAAAAACGTCACCGCGTTGAGGGTGTTCGAGTTCAGGGCTACACGGCTCAGGGTAAAGACCCGGTCATTAAAAGGGTGGCGTCGGCCGACATTGGAGAACGCGAAGGCTGGCGAATACTCAAGGCGGGGGGCGTGCAGGTGACTACAAAAAGTAACCTCAGAGCGATCCTGGCTGACTGGCTGATACGAAGCCACACAAAAGAAATCTGGAGTATGACGGCAAAATCAGGCTGGCATAAAGGGGCGTATATCATGCCGGACGGTTCGGTGATTGGCGAGCCTGAACAGCCTGTTTTGTTTAACGGGGGAAGCGCTGCCGCCCATGCTTACACCGTTTCAGGGACAACGGAAAGCTGGCGTGAACAGGTGGTACGGCTGGCAAATAATAACCCCTTTATGATGCTGGGCATTGCGACGGCGTTAGCGGCCCCGATGATAGGGATTGTGGGGACGGACGGGTTTGGTGTCCATCTGTATGCACAATCGACTGCCGGGAAAACCACGACGGCAGATATTGCAACCAGCCTATACGGTAAACCGGATGAGCAACGGCTGACGTGGTATGGCACCGCGCTGGGGATAGCCAATGAAGCCCTGGCACACAATGACGGGCTGTTGTCACTCGATGAGGTAGGACAGGGTGCGAACCCTAAGCATGTCCACACCTCAGCCTATACCCTGTTTAATGGTAAGGGGAAAATACAGGGGGCAAAAGAAGGCGGTAACCGTCCTTTGGCAAGCTGGCGAACCGCGGCGATCAGTACCGGTGAGAAAGATATCCCCACGTTCTTGATGGAGGCCGGGATTAAAATTAATGCCGGGCAATTAGTCCGATTGCTGAATATCCCGATGGAAAGGGCTAAAACCTTGCACGGTTCAGAAAATGGTAAGGCGCATGCGGATGCGTTAAAGCGCGGCTGTCGTGAACATTATGGTGCGGCAGGGCGGGAATGGATCGGTTATCTATCGTCACACCATGAGGAAGCCAGACAGGCTTATATTGAGGCGCAATCACGGTGGGGCAAGCTAATACCGGAAAGTTATGGTGAGCAGGTACAACGGATCAGCGACCGCTTTGCTGTACTGGAGGCGGCTTTAATGTTGGGGCGGGTCATCACGGGCTGGAACGCGCAGGATTGCCGCGATGTGCTGCAATATATCTTTAATGTCTGGGTGGCGGAGTTTGGGACAGGCAATAAAGAATTTGAACAGATTGTCGAGCAGGCCGTTTCCTTTCTTAACGCTCATGGTATGAGCCGCTATGCCCCTCTGCCCTATGATGAGCGGGACTTACCGATTCGAGATTTGGCTGGGTATCGGGAAAAGAAAGGCCTTCATGATAATGATCCGATGATTTTCTATACCTTACCCGCGACTTTTAAACAGGAGATCGCCCGGGGTTTTAACGTGGATAACTGCATTGACCTGATCGCCACTGACCCGCCCTATTATCAGATGAAAGAGCACCAATGGGATAACCAGTGGAAAGATGTCACGGCATACCTTGCGTGGCTGGATGAAGTACTGGCCGAGTTCTGGCGGGTACTGAAACCCAACGGCAGTCTGTATATGTTCTGTGGGTCGCGTCTGGCGTCTGATACGGAACTGCTCGTGCGTGAACGGTTCAATGTGTTGAACCATATTATCTGGGCAAAATCGTATGGCCCGTGGCTAAGACAAAATAAAGAAATCCTCAGAACCTATTTTCCAGCGACGGAACGAATAATTTTCGCTGAACATTATCAGCGGTTTGATCACCCGAAATCTGACGGACGTTACCGGCAATATCAGGCACTGAGTGCGCAGGTTTTTAAACCCCTGATAGATTATTTCCGTGATGCCCTGAAATCATCAGGTATCAGGCTGAAAGAAATCAACCAAGCAACGGGTAAGCAGATGTCCCGCCACTGGTTCAGCGAGAGCCAATGGTCATTACCCAATGAAATGGACTATCAAAAATACAGGTATTGTTTCGCGGGAAACTGAACCGGCCACATCATGAGCTGGTGGCAGAACATCAATTTTTATCACGGCAATATAAAGAGTCGCTGACACAACAAAATTACACGTCATTGCGCCGCCCGTTCTCGGTCACACCCGATGTACCCTATACCGATGTCTGGCAGTTTGCGCCTGTTCAGTATTATCCGGGCAAACATTCCTGTGAAAAACCCCTTGATCTGATGACGCACATTATCCAGTCCAGCAGCCGGGCAGGGGATGTGGTAGCCGATTTCTTTATGGGTTCCGGGGCGACACTGAAAGCGGCGTTAAAACTCAATCGTCGGGTGCTGGGGGTTGAACTGGAAGAGGCACGGTTTAGGCAGACTGAGCGGGAGATAAACGAACAGTTGTCAGCGTTGAGTTTACAACCAATTCGAGCAACTCCTCGGATTGGTATAGAGAGCATCCATGAAAGATGAATTTGATATCAGCAAAAGGTCACTTAGGTGGCCTTTTTTGTTGCCTACGCAATGAGGGAATTAACCATGTACGCATTAAAGCTAATCACAGAAAGAAACGGTCGTTCAGTAGAAGAGTCATGGATCTTGGGAGACATGTACCGTCTGGAGTTTTTCCCGAAAGATGTCGCTGAGGGCGTTATTGCCCGTGTCGAGAATAGCCAGAACGGCAACCTGATTTATCACGACATCAAAAAAACAGATCAAGCTTACATAACCACTCTAACGGGTGACACTGTTCGCACGGTCTGTCGAGGCCGAAGTGGACTTGTAGCTGGTTCCATACAGTAACCAATACAGAGCGTCTATATTTGGGCGCTCGATATTGCTTATTACCTAATTTGCCACCGCAATCACTCCCAGTACCTCCGTATCTCCTATTGCGGCTGGCAATCTAACTACTTGAAATTCATCCGATATCGGAATTCCGATAACGACCTCCCACTCATTATTAACTCACAGGGGCGATCATAACTCACCCCACGGAAGCCCATTGTCTTAATGGGGTGGAATATGCGCATGACTGAAAAAGACGCGGAATTCTGGTCTCACGTTTGGGACTGGTTAATTATCAATGCGCCCTTTCTTGGCGGGATGTTTCTGGCGGCATCGACCGCCCTTGCCCGAGAGAAAAGGGACGGTTCAAGCTGGACAGCTTCGTTAGTAGAAGCCTTTATTTGTGCGGCGATCAGTGTCGGGATTATTAACGCGCTGGAATATGCGCAACTGCCCCTGAGTCTCGCCCAGTTCTTCGGTGTCCTCATTGGCTTTTTGGGCACCAAGAAGATCGGCTCTATTTTTGATGCGGTCTTTACCTTCTTCAAAAACAAATTCGGGGTGAACAGATGACCAGAGGCCTACGCAATAACAACCCCGGCAACATTGACCATAATCCGGCGAATAAGTGGCAGGGTCAGTTGCCGCATGACCTAAGTATTGAAAAGCGGTTCTGTCGGTTTGAATCGCCTGAATATGGTATCCGGGCACTGATGAAGTTGTTATGTAACTACCACAAAAAAGGCTATCAGACCGTCGCGAAGATAATCGACCGCTGGGCACCCACTAACGAAAACAACACTTCGGCTTATATCAAGGGTGTTGCTCAGTCTCTGGGGGTCGTTCCTCACCAAGTCATTGAAGTGAACAAAACGACGCTGATTGCCCTGGCTAAATCTATTATCTACCACGAGAACGGCGAGCAACCTTATTCTGAGGCGACGTTTGAAAAAGCGTTTGAGATGTTATGAGATGGCAATTGTACGCATTTATTGTCATTTCTGTATCATTGCTGGCTGCACTTTGGGTAGTAGTGAAGGGTTATGAGGAACTCAGCAGGAAATATAAAGAATTGTCTGATGATTTCTCTAAACAAACCGCCCTCATCACCAACCAGCAAGAACGCATCCAGCACCTTGCAGAACTGGACACCCGTCACACACAGGAACTCGCCCATGCCAAGACTGAAATTGACACTCTTCGGGCTGATGTTGCCGCTGGCCGTCGCAAGCTGCGCATCCAAGCCATCTGTCCCGTGCGTGAAACCCCTTCATCCGGCAGCGTGGGCGATGCAACCACCGTCGAACTCACTGGAGAAACTGGATCAACTGTTCTCGATATCCGAGAAGGCATCATTAACGACCGGGCAAAACTGAAATATTTGCAGGAGTATGTTAGGGGGCAGTGTCAGTGAGCTATGAACTCTATCTGACAATCAATCTGAAAAGATGAAAGTTTGAGAGCCAGATAGAGTTATTATTAAGTTTGTATTGGGGTTAATGGGACAGTCGTGCCTATAAACAAGATGGAATACCAATTGGACCAAAAGTTAGTGCGCAATCGATCGTACAATGCCTCCACTCTGGGCTATCAGGAGGATATTCTATCGAGCAGGCCACAGCATAAGTCTGCATTGAAGCTAAAAGAGTAGAACCAGCCAGCAGGAAAAGAAGAATGTATTTTTTCATTTTATTCACCATATGTTACTTACAGTACCACAAAACCTGATAACTCCATTTCAACTCAATTAAAAGCGAATAATCCTTAACTATTAGTTACCCTATGAAACTAAACCCAATATTTCTTTACCCATTCCCTTGAGTGGTTAAAGCAATAACCCATGCCATCACCCCGTTCCTACCGCGTACCCAACGCATACGGTCTGGTGGCATTTTTATTTTCACTGCGCATTCACACGCACATCAATAAAAAACGCAGAACCTTACAGAAAATCGAACCTGAGAAATCCGTTAATAGGGTATTTCTGCGGGCGGTTTTTCTGTGTGAACAGGTTCGATTTTCTATAAGGAAAGTACCCGATGAGTAACATCATTCCATTTGAGTATGACGGTCACCCTATTCGCTTTAATGAAGAGGGGTGGATCAATGCTACAGACGTAGCGGCTAAGTTTGGTAAAGAGCCGACAGCATGGCTTCGTCAAGTTGATGTTCTTGAATATATGGCGGCTTTAAGTAAGAAGCTGTTTGGTAATTCTGGTTTTCTGACAGAAATTAGTAAAATCAAACGGTTAGACACATCTTCCGCAGCATCAAGAACAAAGGTTCTTAAGTTTGTTAAAAATACAGGCTTAGTGAATACAAAAACAGGCCCACAGGGTATGTCGCCGATAGGTGAGGTTACTATAAGTGAAGTCCAGATAAAGGACGTTTATTTTAAAACGAGCCGTTGGGTTGTAGAAAGAACGCATAGTTGGATGAATCGTTATCGGCGGATATTAATCCGTTGGGAAAAGAAAATAAGCAATTATGAAGGCATGCTGTATTTTTGTTGTGGATTGCTCGTGTGGAATACAATCCTTTTGGGATAGGCTCTAAGGTATTAAAGTAAATATAAATAAATGCAAAAAATAACATTATAAAATAATTGAATAAATTAACTGAGGACAATAATGAACAATAAACTACAAACCGCCGTCGAAATTGCAGAAGAAATTGAAGCATCAATATTTCCTGTAATAACAGCAACCCAAAATAAAGCAGAACCGGATACTCATTTAATGTGTCGTGGTGTGCATCGTCAGGCATGTAATCTAGCTCAGCAATTAAGGGAAATAAATAAAGATTATATCATGTCAGATAATCAGGCATTCGGTGAATTGGAAGGCGTTGCAAGTGAAATAGAAAGTCTAAGAACATATGTTTCTTTATTAATGGATACGGATAAAAGTCTTGATGGCCTACAATTGCTTAGTATTGCACTGGTCGCAGTAGTTAATATTGGTAAAGAAATAGCACGCATCCGAGGAGTAGAATACTCATGAATAATATCTACAAACACACTCACGTTAGTAACACTCGAATATCTGAAATGAGCGATAAAGATTTACATTATTTAATAGCATCAAGTGATGATGCAATGCGTGCAATAACAAAAGGAATTGCATCTATTGGAAACTTAGCCCATGCAGCCGTAAATAGTGAAGAGTATTCCCAAGATGATGCTATGAATGATCTTGAAAAAATAGCGCATCTGTTAACTGTCTTACCGCTTGTGATTGAAGCTGAGCATGATAATTACTTTAGCGCCTTTTGTGAAATAAGAGAAAGAAAGCAAATAAAAAAACAGAGAAATTAATTGAATCAATAAGGAATCACCATGAAAGCATTTAAACCCATCGAAAACGCAACTAACTACGATATCAAAATTGAACCGCGTGAAGTCTATGTCGTTCGCGGTGCTAACAAGGCTTACTTTAGCGAACAAGGCGCACTGAATAAACTGGCTTACGTTCGGGCACAGAAGCAGTTCGACGAAGAAAAAAGGCCAAGCAACTACCCATACGAAGAAGTCACGCTAGAAGATGGTACTCCTTCAATACGTCGTGGGAAAATGCGACCAGAGTGTATACTAAGACACTTTCGGATATTAAACTGGTTGCAAGACGATATAAAAAAAGAAAAATAATTCCTTCGGCTTAAAAATAAACGCGACAAGAAAGCAGAAGAACATAGAAAAGTACATAATGAGTTGATGGAGATAGATAATAAACTCGACCAGCTACAATCAAAATAAAAACAACAAACCAAATTTAATTACAGTGTCATCACTGGGGATTATCACACTCCAAAAACGGAGAATATAAAATGGCACAATCAACTTTGCTTGAAAGAAAGCGAAAGGCGCTTATTCAAGTAAAATTAGATACATTGAAAAATAAACACGGCTGTCATTCTGTAATTATAAAAGTAGCTGATTTTAATTACAGGCTGGACTTAGACGAGGAGATATTAACTATTGCGTTAATTCGCTTCTTTGAACTCGATGTATTGGCAGTAAAGAAAAAATCAGAAGCAGAACAACTTATCGTGGATGCATATAACAGATTTTATACCAAGTTTGTAAATTTAACCATAGAAGGAAATGAGTTTATAAATGAAATATTAAAACTTGTTGCCCGTAAAACAGAACCTATAAACGGAAATAAAAAATGAAAAATAAAACTTATTCAGACCTTGCTAATTCAGCCATCCAGAAAGAGAAAGAAGAAAAATACGATCTTGCTGCTATAGAGTGGGGAGAAGCTAAAACTGTAGCCACCAGTCTTAATGCTCAATTATGGGCTGAATATCGCCAAGAGCATAACGAAAAAAGACATTCATTGCATCACAGCTATAGCAAGGCATTAAGAACCCAGAAAGAAAATAGTCAAATTGAGGAGGTAAATAAACGAACAGTGAAAGTATTAGAAAAACATCTCAACCACACTGAGACAAATAAATTCAAACAAAAGCTCCGGCAAATGGGGAATTAATCATGACAGCATATGAACAGGCAAAAACATTAGCACAGTTTTTAGAGCTGAGAGGTTTATTTCGCCGTGCTGCTGATAAATGGGGTGAAGCACTTTCATTATCTCAATATAAAAAACAAGAACAGGAATGTATTAAAAACGGTTCCCATTGTATTCGGCAAGCAAAAATTATTATTCGGGAGGGGTCGTAATGGCAAAGGGGAAAAGAAGTAAAACACAACAGGGGTTTGGCGGAATGGTAGTGCCTCAATTATTTCAAATAAAAGAAGACTCCATGAATGAGCATGTTAATACCAAAAAATTCATTGAACCTTATTCGACAAATGATGGAAACGTATTAATGCCACTTAATCGCTCTATGCGCCGTTATGCCAAGAAAATGAAAATTGAAATTAAGGAAGTAAATAATGACTAAGAAAAACGAATTAGTACCAGTATCCGCCAAAGAATTGCAGATCGTTGAATATCGCGGCCAGCGCGTTGTGACCACTGAGCAGTTAGCTGCGGGGTATGGGGCAGATGCAAAAAATATTCAGGATAATTTCCAAAAAAATCGCCAACGCTTTATTGAGGGCAAACATTACTTTTGGCTTGAAGGTGAGGAATTACAGGTTTTTAAGAGGCTCCCCGATAATTTCGGGGTGGCTAATAAATATACAAGCCGCCTCATTCTCTGGACAGAACGTGGTGCAGCGAATCACTCCAAAATGTTGGAGACCGATCAGGCATGGGGTTCCCTAATCTGGACAAGGTTATTCCGACAGAGAAACAAAATGTGATGCCGTACTTTCGCCTTGATTATCTGGCTTACCCCTATTTGATGTTTCGCGAAGGCGCGGTGCTTATGGAACCCTCTGGCATGGAGGCTCCTTGCCGATTCCGGTTTAGCTCTTTCACAAACAGGCTTTATGGCAACCCCATTTTTATTGCCTTACCCCTTTATAAAGACGCTTTCAAGTTTGCCGAGCGGAAGTTGAAAGAAGTGGAGGCGGGCCGTGATTAAGGAACATCGCCAGATGGTGGACATTGAAGACGAGCTGGTCAGAACTATAGTCCACATCGACGACGGCAGGGACTACACGCAGCAAATTATCCACCACATGAAGCACAACCTTTACATTCACGAGGGCGTTTGCCCTCCCCTGCCACCCGCTCCCAAAGTGGCAGCCGTGAAGATAACACCGATTAAGAAAGGCAAGCGAGGAAAGAAATAATGATAAGCATCGATAACGCACAGAATGAAATTGGTTTATCCGAACTCATTGACGACGGGCGCGAGTGGGCAGACTGGTTATTGAAGAAGGTGAGTGAATCAATATTAGAAAAGTCAGTAACCAAATCCAGCGAATACCTGACCGTCCCCAGAAGCGCCGTACTGAAAAAAGAGCGGGAGCAAATCGAACAGCGCCAGAATGACCTTAAGGCGGAATGGCATAAAAAATTTAATTTAATGGAACTCGTCTACGAACTGGAAACCTATTTACTCACGGAGAAACGGTCATGATTAATAACTCATTCCACCTCACACAAATCATTGCTTCGGCATGGGGTGATCCGTCTGATATCACTGATGCAATCTGGCAAGCCGGATACCGCAAGCCAGAACGGGGAGAAAAGGAAATCACTGCGCTGACTATCGACATTATGGAAGGGGTGCCCGATGAGGTGCCCTGCTCAGCAAGACCAAAGAATTTGGATGACATTCTCAGTGAGGAGCTGAACAACATCATAGTTGATGCTACGTGGAGTGATCTTGTCAGGCCAGCAGCCTTAGCAATGATAATTTTGGAGAACGGGTATCAGAAAGAACAATAAAGAATCGCAATTATTAACTAAGGGTTGCAAAAAGTAGCAGCCCAATATTGTTAAGTTATCCTTAATATAATGCATGGGAAAAGCTATGGCACGAACTCAAACGCTTAGGGAATGGGCAGAACAAGAATTTTCCGAACCAGTTCCAAGCTACCAGACTCTAATACGTTACGCAAAAAACGGCATGATCTCCCCTAAACCATACAAAGCCGGAAGGTGTTGGAGAGTTGAATTAAACGCCAGATTTATTGGATTTATAGAAAAACCTATTATCAAGAAAAATGATGACCCCAGACTAATGAGGATCTTAAAAGATGGCTCGTCCACGCAAATATAATGTCAACGTCCCCGGCCTATCCTGTTACACAGATGCCAGAACAAAGAAGGTCTACTGGCGCTATAAGCACCCTATTACAGGAAAATTTCATGGCTTAGGGGATGACGAAGAAGCCGCGAGAGCCATTGCTGTAGAAGCTAATTCCCGTTTAGCTGAGGTCAAAATGACTCAGCTAATAAAAGTAAAAGATGAAATTAGCAGAAAGATAAAAAAAGGAATATCAGTAACAAGTTGGCTAGATGAATATTTAAAAATACAGAATGAACGATTAGCTGCTGGCGAGATAAAAATAAACACAGTAAAGCAGAAAATTGCACCTGTCGAAGCATTCAGAAAGCATTGTGGTAACGAAATTATTGATAATATCCAAACTAAAGATATTGCAACTTTAGTTGATGAGTATAAAGAACGCGGGCAAACAAGGATGGCCCAAATTGTTCGCATGGTTTTAATTGATGTTTTCAAAGAAGCCCAACACGCAGGTGAAGTGCCTCCGGGATATAATCCTGCTAAAGCGACCAAAATGCCTATTAATAAAATTAAACGACAAAGACTGAGTTTGGAAGAATGGAAAGTAATATTCGACCATGCCGGAAAAACACAACACTATTTACAGAATGCGATGTTGTTAGCCCTAGTCACCGGACAACGCTTAGGAGATATCGCCAAATTACGGTTCGACGACGTATGGGATGATCACTTACATATTATTCAGGAAAAGACAGGGGCTAAATTGGCGATCCCCCTAAATCTCAAGTGTGAAAAAATAGGCTTTACATTACGAGATGTAATAGCACGTTGTAGAGATAGGATATTAAGCTCTCACGTACTCCACTATCACCATACGACCTCACAAGCCAAACGGGGTGGTCAGGTGTCTACTAATGCCATCACTGCCGGCTTTCAAAAGATCCGTGATGAGACAGATCTCAAGTGGGAGAAGGGTACACCCACCAGCTTCCATGAACAAAGGTCACTATCGGAACGTCTGTATCGCGAACAGGGAGTCGATACAAAAACATTGCTAGGCCATAAGAGCCAGTCAATGACAGATAAATACCATGATGATAGAGGTAAAGATTGGACTGTTTTGGCGGTGAAGTGACGGTCGAATTATGACCAGTTTTGCAGGAGTTTTGCAGAAGAATTTTTACATTGTTAAAAACAACGGGAACCATTAAGCCCCCGTTATCAATTCAGTTAAGCAATCAATTACATATGAGAAATGATTGCATCACCAAATTCACTACATTTCAGTAGATTAGCATCATTCATCAGGCGTTCAAAATCGTAAGTCACGGTCTTGGCAGCAATTGATCCTTCCATTCCCTTAACGATTAGGTCAGCCGCTTCGAACCACCCCATATGGCGCAGCATCATTTCTGCGGAAAGGATAACTGAGCCAGGGTTTACTTTATCCTGACCAGCATACTTAGGCGCAGTACCATGTGTTGCTTCGAACAATGCACACTCATCACCAATGTTTGCGCCTGGAGCAATACCGATACCACCAACTTGAGCTGCTAATGCGTCAGAAATGTAATCACCGTTCAGGTTCATACATGCGATAACATCATATTCTGCTGGACGCAGGAGAATTTGCTGCAAGAAAGCATCTGCAATGACATCTTTAATGATAATGTCTTTACCGTTCTTAGGATTCTTGATTTTAACCCATGGACCACCATCCAGCAGCTCTCCACCGAAATCAGTGCGAGCCAGTTCATAACCCCAGTCTTTAAAGGCACCTTCAGTAAATTTCATGATATTGCCTTTGTGAACCAAAGTCACCGACTCACGATCATTATCAATGGCGTATTCAATCGCTGCACGTACCAAACGCTTAGTACCTTCTTCTGAACAAGGTTTCACGCCAATACCGCATTGTTGAGGGAAACGGATCTTATTAACACCCATTTCATCCTGTAAGAATTTAATAACTTTATCCGCTTCTGCTGAACCTGCTTTCCACTCAATACCCGCATAAATATCTTCCGCATTTTCGCGGAAAATGACCATATCAGTCAATTCAGGCTGCTTAACAGGGCTTGGCGTGCCTTGATAGTAACGGACTGGGCGCAGGCAGACATATAGATCCAATTGCTGACGCAGTGCAACGTTCAGTGAGCGGATACCGCCACCAACTGGCGTTGTCAGCGGACCTTTGATGGCAACGCGATATTCACGGATCAGATCCAAAGTTTCATCCGGTAACCAGACATCTTTGCCATATACATGGGTGGATTTTTCACCCGTGTAGATTTCCATCCAAGAAATTTTGCGCTCATCGCTATAAGCTTTCTGAACTGCAGCATCAACAACTTTAAGCATGACCGGCGTAACATCAACACCAATGCCATCCCCTTCGATATAAGGGATTACAGGGTTATTCGGAACATTTAATTTACCTTTGGCATCAATAGTAATTTTTTTACCTTCCGCCGGAACAACTACTTTGCTTTCCATTAACCTCTCCTTTCAAATAAGCGCAATGCCTTGTTAAATTTTTGTAAGGGACGTGTCAATACTACTTGAATATTCTGCAAACGCCAATGGTCACAGTTTTAAGGTATAATACGCACCCTAATTTTTCGCGATGGCTTATCATGACAAATATCTCTTTTAAAAAACGACAACTTAACCGATTCAGCCAAAGAAAAAATAACAATACTGCAAAAAAATTAATAGTCCCCAGACGGGTGTTAGTATTTAACAAACCTTATGATGTTTTACCCCAATTCACCGATGAAATGGGAAGAACAACATTAAAAGATTTTATTCCGTTTACTGATGTTTATGCCGCAGGTCGTCTGGATCGTGATAGTGAAGGGCTGCTAGTATTGACCAATGATGGCAAATTACAGGCTAAATTGACGCAACCACTTAAAAAAACAGCTAAAATTTATTATGTTCAGGTTGAAGGTATTCCTGATGAATCTGCCCTGAATAAACTACGCTGTGGCATCATGTTAAAAGATGGCCCGACTCTGCCTGCCGGTGCTGAGTTGGTGGAAGAACCAGAATGGCTCTGGGAGCGAACACCTCCCATCAGGGAACGGAAAAGCATCCCTGTAAGCTGGCTCAAAATTACCCTGCATGAAGGACGTAACCGTCAAGTGCGCAGAATGACAGCCCATGTCGGCTTTCCTACATTGCGCTTAATTCGTTTCAGTATGGATTCAATACAATTGGGAACATTATCCCCAGGAGAATGGAGAGAAATTAATTTTGTTTAGTCCACACGTTATCGTTGCCTGTATTGTATATGCAGAAAACAAATTCTTGATTGTAGAAGAAATAATTAATAATAAGCCGCTATGGAATCAGCCTGCTGGTCATCTTGAGGCTAATGAAACGCTGCTGGAAGCCGCTGAGCGGGAATTGTGGGAAGAAACCGGCATTCGTGCCAAACCTCAGGCATTTTTGAAACTACACCAATGGATCGCGCCTGATGGGACACCCTTTATCCGTTTCCTGTTCTTGATTGAAATGGAAACTATCGTGGAAACAAATCCACAAGATAAGGATATCCATTGCTGCCACTGGTTAAGTGCAGAAGAAATTCTTCATAGTCCGAAGTTACGCTCACCACTGGTTGCAGAAAGTATCCGCTGCCACTCAGAACACTGTATTTACCCGCTATCAATACTGGACAGTTATGGCTCACCTTTTGCCAGATAATTGGTATGAATAAGAATCGATTGAAAAGAGCATGAAGACGTTTGATGCACCTAAACTGCCAACGTGTTAGAGTATTGCGTTTGTTTTTTTCCGCAGTGAGATATATCCATGTCAGATAACAGCCAGAAAAAAGTCATTGTCGGAATGTCCGGCGGTGTTGATTCATCAGTTTCCGCCTACCTTCTGCAACAGCAGGGCTATCAGGTAGCTGGGCTGTTCATGAAAAACTGGGAAGAAGACGATGGTGAAGAGTATTGCTCGGCTGCTGTCGATTTTGCTGATGCCCAAGCAGTTTGTGACAAATTGGGCATTGAACTGCATACCATCAATTTTGCAGCCGAATATTGGGACAATGTATTCGAACATTTTCTTGCTGAATATAAAGCAGGCAGAACGCCAAACCCAGACATTCTTTGCAATAAAGAAATTAAATTCAAAGCATTTCTAGAATTCGCGGCTGAAGATTTGGGGGCTGACTACATCGCAACAGGTCATTATGTCCGCCGTCGGGATGCAAAGGGCATTAGTCAATTGCTCCGTGGCCTGGATGGCAATAAAGATCAAAGTTATTTTCTATATACTTTAAGTCATCAGCAAGTTGCCAAGAGTCTATTTCCAATTGGAGAATTGGAAAAACCCGAAGTACGCCGCATTGCCGAAGAAATCGGTCTGATCACAGCAAAGAAAAAAGATTCAACCGGTATCTGCTTTATCGGTGAGCGTAAATTCCGTGATTTTCTTGGGCGCTATCTCCCCGCCCAGCCTGGTTCAATTGTTACAGTGGATGGAGAGACTATCGGTCAGCATTCTGGCTTGATGTATCATACACTTGGTCAACGTAAAGGGCTGGGGATCGGAGGAACCAAAGATGGTGGTGAAGAACCATGGTATGTTGTTGATAAGAATGTCGAAAACAATACGCTAATTGTCGCCCAAGGCCATGAACATCCTCGCCTGATGTCTATCGGTCTGATTGCTCAACAACTTCATTGGATTGATCGCCAACCACTAAAAACAGAGATTCGTTGTGCAGTGAAAACACGTTATCGTCAGCATGATATCCCCTGCACTGTCGTTCCCCTGAGCGAAGATAAAATTGAAGTTCGTTTTGATAGCCCTGTTGCCGCTGTCACCCCCGGCCAATCAGCCGTATTTTATCAAGGTGAAACCTGTCTTGGCGGTGGTGTGATCGAACAACGTATACAGGAGTAATTGTGGCTAAAAATTATTATGATATTACACTGGCATTGGCAGGGATCTGCCAATCAGGCCGTCTGGTACAAACACTTGCCCATGAAGGTCAGTGTGATACTGATTCTTTTGAAATGATGGTCAACAGTATCTTGAATATGAACCCTACATCTACTCAGGATGTTTTTGGCAACAGTGCCTGTAATCTGCGAATTGGTCTTGATGCCATGCTGGGCATGTTCAACACATCGCACAGTGGTGTTTCAGCTGATCTGACTCGTTATGTACTGAGCTTGATGGCGCTGGAACGCTATCTAAGCAAAAATCAGTCTGCAGCCAATGAACTGGCAAATCGCATCAGCCAGTTAGAACGTCAGCAAACCTACTTCGAACCTATGTCAGAGGGAATATTCAACGCCCTTGCTGGAATTTATGTTGATGTTATCAGCCCATTAGGACCTCGCATCCAGGTTACAGGCTCACCTGACGTATTGCGTAATCCATTAATTCAGGCAAAAGTCAGAACCGCTTTATTGGCGGGTATTCGCTGTGTTGTTTTATGGAAACAAGTCGGCGGCAGCCGCTTACAAATTATGTTTTCTCGTCAACGCCTGAGCCGACAGGCAAAAGATATTCTTGCTCATTGTTAAGTAAATATTGTTAAACAAAAACTGTTAATTAAAATCTGGGAGTTGCTACCAATGGAATTATCCTCACTGACCGCTGTTTCTCCGATTGATGGCCGTTACGGCGATAAAGTCAGCGCACTACGCGCTATTTTTAGTGAGTTTGGCTTACTGAAATTTCGTGTGCAGGTTGAAGTACGTTGGCTGCAAAAACTGGCCGCTACAGCAGAGATCAAAGAAGTTCCTGCTTTTGGTGCAGACGCAAACGCTTACCTTGATGAAATTATTACAAATTTCAATGAACAAGACGCATTACGCATCAAAGAAATTGAGCGTACAACTAATCATGATGTTAAGGCAGTTGAATATTTTCTGAAAGAAAAAGTCGAGCATGTTCCTGCTCTTCATCAAGTTACTGAATTTATTCACTTCGCCTGCACATCAGAAGATATCAATAACCTGTCATATGCTCTGATGCTCAAAACTGCCCGTGAAGAAATTTTGCTGCCTCAATGGCGACAAATAATCGACACTATCACGCGCATGGCACATGACTACCGTGATCTGCCTCTGTTGTCACGTACACACGGGCAGCCCGCCACACCTTCCACCGTTGGGAAGGAGCTGGCTAATGTAGTTTATCGTATGGAACGCCAATTCCGCCAGCTTGGGCAGGTAGAAATTCTGGGTAAAATCAATGGTGCAGTCGGTAACTACAATGCTCATCTTTCTGCCTATCCACAGGTTGAGTGGCATCAGTTCAGCGAGTCATTTGTAACATCTCTGGGCATCCAATGGAACCCATATACTACTCAGATTGAACCCCATGATTACATTGCAGAGCTGTTTGATTGCTTAGCTCGTTTCAATACCATTCTGCTCGATTTTAATCGCGATATATGGGGTTATATTGCACTGAATCACTTCAAACAGAAAACCGTTGCGGGTGAAATTGGTTCTTCCACCATGCCACATAAAGTTAATCCAATCGATTTCGAAAACTCTGAAGGAAATCTAGGGTTAGCAAATGCTGTTCTGGGACATCTTGCCAGCAAACTCCCTGTTTCACGCTGGCAGCGTGATCTGACGGATTCTACTGTGCTACGTAATCTGGGTGTAGGTCTGGGCTATGCGTTGATTGCTTATCAATCCACCATGAAGGGATTGAATAAATTAGAAGTGAATGAACAGCGTTTGCTAGACGAGCTCGATAACAACTGGGAAGTATTGGCAGAACCCATTCAAACCGTCATGCGTCGTTATGGTATTGAAAAGCCATATGAAAAATTGAAAGAACTGACTCGTGGTAAGCGTGTTGACTCAGAAGGCATGAAAACCTTCATTGAAGGTCTTGAACTTCCTGAAGAGGAAAAAGAACGCCTTAAAGCTATGACGCCAGCAAACTACATTGGTTATGCGGCCTTATTGGTCGACAAATTAAAATAATGTTGCTATTCAATAGATTTCAAGTTGCAATCAAGCTGTAACTTGAAGCTAGAAAATATTCTCCTGGGTATGTGCGAAATCTGTTTTGTTCATACCCAACACAAGAATTTTCATTTACAGGCACACTTCAATTTACCGTTCAACGGTAAGTCAATAACTTCTTCAGCTTACTGTTTTTAATATCACTCAATCATTTATTCAAACAAATAACTCGCAATGTTAGTTAAGACATTGATAACTATACCCGTCGTTTTTCAAGTTTTAACTGTGTTGTACTCACTCCCTTATCGTCGTAATAAAATTCGAAATTCTATTGGATATATATAGTGAAAACTTGTCTACAAAGCCAATAAAACTGAGGTCTGAAAGATAGTAAAGCTCTAACCTGGCAAGAATGCAATTCTATATAAAATATAAATAAATTGTAAATGCATTGGCTATTTTAATCTAAATGTTTGTTTTTAAATGCTCCGTTCATTAACATACCAATAAAGGGCAAATTGTGACTATACTTAGTCTAGCCAATAATATATTTATGATCTCATTTAATCTTTATTGACGAAACTGACTAATTAGCTATTTTAAATTTATTTAGTAAACATTATTGATTAGCATAAGGAATCACTATGCGGATATTGATCGTTGAAGATAACGCATTACTTCGCCATCACTTAACCGTACAATTACGGGATATAGGGCATCAAGTTGATGCTGCGGAGAATGCCAAAGAGGCTGATTATTATCTTAAAGAAAGTCATCCTGATATTGCTATCGTCGATTTAGGGTTGCCGGGAGAAGATGGCCTTAGTATGTTACGTCGCTGGCGTAATGAACAGATTAATTTACCTATCCTTGTACTTACTGCACGTGAAAGCTGGCAAGAGAAAGTCACTGTGCTAAATGCAGGAGCAGATGACTATGTAACCAAACCTTTTCATTTAGAAGAGATTAACGCTCGTATACAAGCATTAATGCGGCGTAATAGTGGATTGGCTTCACAAGTTGTTGCCCTTTCTCCTTTTCTCATTGATCTTTCTCGGAAAGAGTTTTCAATCAATAACACCAATATCAAATTGACTGCTTTTGAATATACCATTATCGAAACCTTGATGCGCAATAACGGTAAAGTTGTCAGTAAAGAATCACTAATGCGCCAGTTATACCCAGATGCTGAATTACGCGAAAGTCATACAATTGATGTGTTGATGGGACGATTGAGAAAAAAAATATTACATGAATGGCCTGAAGAGGTCATTGTCACTGTCCGTGGTCAAGGATATCGCTTTGATGTGAAAGAGAATAATGTTTAAATTTTTAAAAAACCATTTTTCTCTGAGAACTCGGTTCCTTATGGCAACGGCGGCTATTATCCTTGCCTTGACCCTATCATATGGAATTGTCGCGATTGCAGGGTATTTAGTCAGTTTTGATAAAACTAACTATTCTATACTCCGTAGCCAAAGTGATTTATTTTTTATGCTTTCTAAGTGGGACAATAATAAACTGGAAGTGATTATTCCAAAAAAAATTCTCATGAAGTCCCGCTCCTTAGTACTAATTTATGATCATCAAGGAAATATTCTTTGGCGCCAAAATAATATTCCTGAATTGGAAAAAAAACTTAATCCTAACTGGCTGAAAAGAAATGGCTTATATGAATTAGAAACCTATATCACAGAGAGAAAGGGGATTATTTATAATCAAACATCAAATCAAAATGATACGAAAAAGACAGGCGATGATGATAATATACTGTTAACATATTCTGTCGCCGTAAATATTTATTCTGCAACTGAAACTCTTCCTGCAATGACAATCGTTATTATTGATATTATTCCACAGGACGTGCAGGAATCAGCAAAGGTTTGGAAGTGGTTTGGATATTTATTGATAGCCAATTTACTTCTGGTTATCCCATTAATTTGGCTGGCTGCTGATTGGAGTCTCAGGCCGATTAAATCGTTAATTACCCAAATAAGTTCTTTGGAAAAAGGAGAGAGGAAAAAACTTGATGAAAATCCTCCTTCAGAATTAAAAGCGCTGGTCAGAAACTTAAATGCCTTATTAAACAATGAGCGCGAACGTTATGCAAAATATCATACGACACTTTCTGATTTAACACATAGCCTAAAAACACCTTTAGCCGTGTTACAATCAACCCTACGCTCATTGCGGCCTCCTCAAAAAACAACCATTGAACAAGCTGAACCTATCATGCTTGAGCAAATTGATCGCATTTCCCAGCAAATTGGTTACTACCTGCATCGGGCCAATATGCGCAGCGATCATAATCTGCTGTTAAGGCAAATTTCTTCTGTTCCAACCTTACTTGATAGCCTAATCAGTGCCCTGATAAAGGTATATCAACATAAGGGCATTAATGTGATGTTGGATGTATCTCCCGAAGTTACGTGGTTGGGTGAAAAAAATGATTTCTTGGAAGTCATGGGAAACGTTCTGGATAACGCTTGTAAATATTGTCTGGAGTTTGTTGAAGTCACCGCCACAATGGGAGAAAATTCTGTCACTATCATTGTCGATGATGATGGGCCGAGCGTGCCTCCAGATAAACGCGAAATAATTTTTCAACGCGGTTTACGGGCTGATACATTGCGGTCAGGACAAGGGCTGGGTCTGTCGATAGCGGCTGAAATTGTCGAGCAATACAATGGCAATATCAGTATTGGGGATAGCCCATTGGGAGGAGCGCAAGTGAAAGTGGTATTTCGAGAACAATAATTCAACAACATGATAATTAGATGATTGCTAGCTCAATCGCGAAATATTTCAACCAAATCTGATATCGTCATTGACTATTCGTTATAATAGCGCGAAATTCACTTCTCACTTCAGGATGTCACCATGGATTATCAGCTAAATCTGGACTGGCAGGCGTTTTTGCAAAACCACTGGCAAAAACGACCATTGCTGATTAAACAAGGTTTTCGTCAGTTTATTGACCCCCTATCTCCTGATGAGCTGGCGGGACTGGCAATGGAAAATGAAATTGATAGTCGTTTGGTCAGTCAGAAAAATGGGCGCTGGGAAGTTTCTCATGGGCCATTTGAAACCTACGACCATTTAGGTGCGAAAGATTGGTCATTACTCGTACAGGCCGTTGACCATTGGCACCTTCCCTCCTCCGCACTAATGAAACCATTTCGTGTGCTGTCTGATTGGCGCATGGATGACTTGATGATCTCGTTTTCTGTACCCGGCGGTGGTGTCGGCCCTCATCTTGATCAATACGATGTCTTTATCATTCAAGGGAAAGGTCGTCGGCACTGGCGTGTAGGCGAAAAAATTCCGATGAAACAACATTGCCCACATCCTGATCTATTACAGGTTGATCCTTTCGAGGCAATCATTGATGAGGAAATGATGCCGGGCGATATCCTTTATATTCCACCGGGTTTTCCACATGAAGGCTACGCTCTTGAAGATTCACTGAACTACTCTGTCGGATTTCGGGCTCCCAATGCCCGTGAATTATTCAGCGGGTTTGCTGATTACATTCTGGCAAATGAGTTAGGAAGTTATCGCTACAGCGATCCCGAACTGACTTTTCGTGATAACCCGGCTTTGATTCAGGCAAATGAATTAATCACATTGCGTTCAATGATGCGTGAATTACTGGAGCAACCAGAAACTTTTCAGGATTGGTTTGGTGAATTCATTTCTCAATCTCGCCATGAGCTGGATCTTGCTCCACCTGAACCACCTTATGAAAGCGACGAAATTTATGAGTTACTGAAACAAGGTGAAGAACTCAATCGATTGAATGGATTGCGCGTCCTGCGCATCGGTGACCAATGTTTCGTCAACGGCGAGTTGATGGATACTTCTCATATCCACGCCACTGATGCACTTTGTCAGCACAATAAGGTCGATGCCCAACTTCTGGGTGATGCCATTGACGATGTTCGTTTTATCAGTCTGCTTACAGCCTTAGTCAATAGCGGCTATTGGTATTTTAATGATTGATTCGTGAGGATTCACGCGTAAAGGGAAAGGGGCAACACTGATCTGCACCCCAAAAGTTGGACGCTATACTTCAACTTAAGGGGTGCTTTTTATGGAGAAGATAAATAGAGTAAATATTGCGTCAAATCAGCTTTTATCTGCCTTGAATTGATGAATTAAGGACTGAACATATTCAGTCACAATTTTACTGGCGTGACCATAGTGTTTCTCATCAAATAAGCTTTCGACTTGGCTAGGTTCTAAATTCAGCTCAACCGTATGCGCCCCTGATAATTTGGCTTCATGCACGAAACCAGCTGCGGGATACACATGACCAGAAGTTCCGATAGCAATAAATATATCAGCCTCACTCAAAGCAGAATAAATCTGCTCCATACCCAATGGCATTTCTCCAAACCATACGACATGAGGGCGCAATTGGGACGGAAACTGGCAACAATGGCAACGATCTTCCGTTGTTAATTCTATTCCCCATTCAATCACTTGATCAGACTGGCAACAACGAACTTTCAACAGCTCACCGTGCATATGCAAAATACGTTGACTCCCTGCTCGTTCATGCAAATTATCAATATTCTGTGTCACTAACAGAACATTGTCACCAAGTATCTGTTCGAGTTCTGCCAGAGCATAATGCGCGGCATTAGGTTTGATTTCTGGTTGCTGGAGCTGTTTTCGACGCGCATTGTAAAATGCCTGAACCATATCAGGATCACGCTGGAAACCTTCCGGTGTAGCGACATCTTCGACTCGATGTTCTTCCCAGAGACCATCGGAAGAGCGAAATGTTCGAATACCTGACTCAGCAGAGATCCCCGCACCTGTCAGCACCACCACATGAGGTTTTTCTATTTTATTTGCCAATCGAATATCCCTGTAAAAATTTAGTCTATGTAATCGTTGACGCCGTAGCCGTTTAATCCGGCAGAATTTGATGTGCCGATAACGAACCCGCATATGGTTGTTTCCTTAAAAAGAAGGTTTCCTTTAAATACCCTTCGTCGGATATCTGCTCCACTCAGGACACTACCTAAGAGCACTGTTTCTGCTGATTCATTTTTATCGATTCACTTTCGCCAATTCAAGGTGATACGATAGCCCGCTTAAAGAGATGTTGATATTCTGGCATACTATTGACCACTCAAAATACGTGCTGGATCAAGTTTACTGGCCCGACGAGCAGGATACCAACTGGCTAACAAACTTAATATCAATGCTGTTAGCAGAACATAAAAAACATCCATGGCATGTAATTCTGATGGCAGGAAATCAATAAAATAGATATCCCCAGAAAGAAATTGATGCCCAATCATCCTTTCCACCCCTTTAATGATAGTTGTCAAATTTAATGATATGAAAATTCCGACAACAACACCAATGATGCTACCAGTCATCCCTGTCAAAGATCCATACCATAAAAAAATCGCTCTGATATGGCCATCTTTGGCACCTAAGGTACGTAAGATCGCGATATCACTGCTTTTATCTTTCACCGCCATAATCAACGTTGAAATAATATTAAAGCAGGCAACACCAATCACCAGAATCATAGCCAAGTACATGATACTGCGCACCATTTGAATATCATTGTACATATAGCCGTAATCTTTTATCCATGTGCTGATGTACACATATTTCCCTGTGGCATTACCTGCATCCCAAACACGCTGTTCTGCTGCAAAAACATCATCCGTTTTGATGGCAATACCGGTAATGGCATTTCCATACTCCATATATTTTTGAGCATCAGGTAGAGGAACCAGAGCTAAACTGTGATCCAACATACCACTCAACTGGAAAATACCTGCTACTTGTAAACGAATGCGTTTTGGCTGCAACAACTTCAAGTTCGGATCACTGTTCGGGATCATGACAGTCAGCCAATCACCTTGTTTTACATGCAGCGAATGGGCCACACCCTGCCCTAAAATTACCCCATTTTTTCCTGCACTGAATCTTTTCCATGCCCCGTCACGCACAAACTGAGGCAGAGCACTAACAGTGGATTCTGAGTTGAGATCCACACCACGCACCTGTACAGCATGAAGTTTCTCGCCCCGTTCCATCAAGCCCGTAAACTCAATATAAGGAGAAGCTCCCACAATACCCGGAGTCTTCCTTACCCGTTCAATTGCTTGTTCCCAATCCTGAAAAGGCTGATTCACCGCATAAATTTGTCCATGTGGCACAACAGAAAGTATCCGGTTATTCAGTTCCCGTTCAAACCCGTTCATGGCACTCAGGCCGATAATCAATACCGCAACACCCAGCATAATTCCCAGTGTTGAAATAACAGAAATCAAAGAAACCATGCCAGAACGGCGGCGACCTCTGCTGAATCGCAATGCAGTAAATAATGCAAGAGGCAGATTCGCCATCACATCTCCCCCGTCAGGGCTAATTCTTCCTGTAGGTACCCATCTCGCATTTCTACCTGACGAGCCAGTCGGCTGGCTAATTTTAAATCATGTGTCACAACCAGAAATGCCGTGCCATGCTGTTGATTCAATTCTTGCAAAAGCAGAAATACACTGTCTGCATTACGCTGGTCAAGATTACCTGTCGGTTCATCCGCCAATACCAATGAAGGTTCATTTACTAGTGCCCGGGCAATTGCAACACGCTGACGCTCTCCTCCTGACAGCTCAGAGGGCCTATGTTGTGCCCGATTTTCCAAGCCAACGGCGGCCAGCATCTGCCGTGCCTTTTCCTGAGCCTGTTGACGCGTTTTACCTCCAATCAGTAGCGGCATGGCAACATTTTCCAAAGCATTAAAATCAGGCAATAGATGGTGAAACTGATAAATAAAACCAATTTCATTATTACGTAATTTTGCCCGGGCAGAAGAAGACATCTGATTAAGGGACTGCCCTTTAAAAATTACTTCACCTACGCTGGGTGAATCCAAACCACCAAGCAAGTGCAAAAGCGTACTTTTACCCGCCCCCGAGCTGCCGACAATCGCCATCATTTCTCTTTGTTGCATGGAAAAAGTGACATTTTTCAACACTTCTGTGGAAATTTTTCCTTCCTGGTATTTTTTACACAAGTGATGGCACAGCAATAAGGGTTGATTACTCATAACGTAAAGCCTCAGCAGGTTGGGTGGCAGCCGCGCGCCAAGAAGGATATAAAGTTGATAACAGGGAAATTAGCATAGTGCTGATGGCAATCACCACCACTTGCGGAATATCAATCGCAACAGGTAATTGAATACCCTCAGTCAGCAAACCGATCAATGGCATTAAACTATTTAATTGACTGGAAAGGAGCAGACCTAATCCCGTTCCCAGTAACGCACCAATGATACCCGCTCCTGCACCTTGGATCATGAAAATTGCCAGTATTTGGCGACGAGTTAGCCCCTGCGTTTGCAAGATGGCAATTTCACCCTGTTTTTCCATTACCAACAGAGAAAGAGAGGTAATAATGTTAAAGGCAGCTACAGCAATAATCAGGCTAAGCAACAATCCCATCATATTTTTCTCCATGCGAACCGCCTGAAAAAATTCCCCCTTGCGCTCGCGCCAGTCTTTCCAAACCAGCCCTTCCGGTAATTTTTGCTGACTCAGTACATCAACCGACAGTGGTTTATTGAGATACAAGCGCCATCCCGTAATGTTACCGAGGGGATAACGTAACAATCGTGCTGCATCCTGCTGATTAACCAACATCTCTGTGTCATCAACCTCACTATTGGCGAAAAATGTGCCCGCTACGGTGAATAATCGCTGGCTGGGAATTCTCCCCATCGGTGTCAATTGGCTTGCACTCGGCACGATAACGCGAATTTGATCACCACGTTTAACACCCAATTTTGCGGCCAGCTTTTCTCCCAAGATGACAAAATAGCGTCCGGATTGTAGCTGGCTGCGATCAACATCGACAATATATTCCGCCAGTGGCGCATATTCATTAGCCGTAATACCCAACATGACACCAACGCCAACATTGCTGGGACTCTGTAACACCACATCTCCTTGCACAAGCGGAGTTATGCGGTTAACACCTTTTAATCCCGAAAGTTGTCCGTCCGGATGTTCAATCGGGTTGATAGAGCCTTTTTCTGATGTGATGATAGCCTGAGGCATAAAACCTAAAATGCTACCTTCCAGTGTGCGTTCAAAGCCATTCATCACTGACAATACAGTAATCAATGCCGCCACGCCCAGCGTGATGCCAATAGCCGACAGCCATGAAACAAAACGGCCAAATTTATCGACCGCCCGCCCGCGCATATAGCGCAATCCTATAAATAATGAGACAGATTGGAACATGAAATCTGTTACGCCCCTGTTGCCAAAGCAAAGTGTTCGAGGATAATAAAGGGTAGCAATACTTTATGGAACCACCCGAATCCCGGTTCTGCGGTTTTTTTTACTTTCTCTCAACCTGCCAGCGTATTTATTGTAAGGCTACTGGGTAAAAAATGTGTTGGGAATGGACTGAATCTTAGAGAACACATCAAACGCTTATGTCAGCAAAATATCGTTATCAACTTCCTGAACGTCGCGGTGATATCCGCCAATTAGGTCACTTAACGGGTGCCGCTTGTGCTGTTGAATGCGCCGAAATCATTGAACGTCACTCAGGGCCAATAGTGCTGGTGACAAAAGATATGCAGAATGCCCTGCGATTACGCGATGAAATTCAACAATTCACCCACGCCCCAATAAATATGATGTCAGACTGGGAGACATTGCCTTACGATAGTTTTTCACCGCATCAAGAAATTATTTCCAACCGTTTATCCACCCTCTATCACTTACCATCAATGGTAAAAGGAGCGTTAATCCTGCCCGTCAATACGTTGATGCAGCGTGTCTGTCCGCATGAGTATCTTAAAAGCCATGCTTTGGTCATGCACAAAGGACAACGTCTTTCCCGCGATAAACTGCGGGCAGAACTGGAGCAGGCCGGTTACCGTAGCGTTGAACAGGTACTTGAACATGGCGAATTTGCAACACGGGGGGCCTTGTTTGATTTATTTCCAATGGGTAGCGAACATCCTTATCGCATTGATTTTTTTGACGACGAGATAGATAGTCTGCGTACCTTTGATGTAGATACACAACGAACATTGGCAGAAGTGGAAAAAATCAGCTTATTGCCAGCTCATGAATTTCCAACCGACCAAGATGCCATTGAGCTATTTCGCAGCCAATGGCGCGAGCAGTTTGAAGTGCGTCGCGATGCTGAGCATATTTATCAACAAGTCAGCAAAAAAATACTTCCGGCGGGAATCGAATATTGGCAACCGTTATTCTTTGAACAACCCTTGCCTTCGATCTTTAATTATATCCCTGAAAATACCCTGTTTATTACGCAGGATTTACTCAGCGCCGCAGAACGCTTCTGGCAGGATACGGAACAACGCTTTGACAATCGCAAAGTTGATCCTATGCGCCCATTGTTGGCTCCCGAACAAATCTGGTTACCTGTCAATAAGCTATTTTCAGAGTTGAAAAACTGGCCTCGTATTCTAGTCAGCAGCGAAACATTTTCCCAAAAAGCAGGAACAACCAATCTTGCTTATCAGGTTCTGCCTGATTTATCTATTTCGGCGCAGCAAAAAGCGTCATTGGATAAACTACGCCATTTCATGGAGCAATTTAGCGGCAAAATTGTGTTCTCGGTGGAAAGTGAAGGACGCCGAGAATCCGTGCAAGAGTTACTGTCACGCATTAAAATCAGTCCGGTAAAGATAAGTCAGTTGATAAATGCCGATAAACCTGGCTATTTCTTAATGATTGGGGCCGCAGAACACGGTTTCGTTGATGAAGACAACAAACTCGCCCTTATCTGTGAAAGTGACATGCTTGGAGAACGTATCAGTCGTCGCCGTCAGGATAATCGACGTACCATCAATACCGATACGCTCATTCGTAATCTTGCTGAACTACGGCACGGTCAACCTGTTGTTCATCTTGATCATGGTGTTGGTCGCTATCAAGGATTAACAACGCTGGAAGCAGGTGGTATTAAAGCGGAATATCTTATCCTGACTTATGCCGGAGAAGATAAACTTTATGTACCAGTCTCCTCCCTTCATCTCATCAGTCGTTACGCTGGTGGGTCGGAAGAAAGTGCGCCACTGCATAAACTGGGTGGAGAAGCATGGAGTAAAGCTCGCCAAAAAGCGGCTGAGAAAGTACGGGATGTTGCGGCGGAATTACTGGATGTTTACGCACAGCGTGCTGTCAGGCCGGGTTTTGCTTTTACGAACGATCGTGAACAATATCAACAGTTCTGCCAAAGTTTCCCATTCGAAACGACCCCCGATCAAGAACAAACCATTGAAGCTGTACTTGATGATATGTGCCAACCTATCGCTATGGATAGACTGGTATGTGGAGATGTCGGGTTTGGCAAAACAGAAGTCGCAATGCGTGCTGCATTTTTATCTATTACCAATAACAAACAAGTTGCGGTACTTGTGCCGACAACGCTATTGGCACAGCAGCATTACGATAATTTCCGGGATCGCTTTGCTAATTGGCCAGTACATATTGAAGTGATGTCGCGTTTCCGCAGTGCAAAAGAGCAGCAACAGGTCATTGATATGGCTGCTGAAGGAAAAGTAGATATCGTTATCGGCACCCATAAACTTCTGCAAAGCGACCTGCATTGGAAAGATCTTGGTTTGTTAATCGTTGATGAGGAACATCGCTTCGGGGTTCGCCATAAAGAACGTATTAAAGCCATCCGTGCGGATGTTGATGTCCTGACCCTGACCGCAACCCCGATCCCTCGTACTCTCAATATGGCAATGAGTGGTATGCGTGACTTGTCGATTATTGCCACTCCCCCGGCACGTCGGCTGGCAGTAAAAACTTTTGTGCGTGAATATGACAGCCTCGTCGTACGTGAATCTATTCTGCGGGAAATCTTGCGGGGTGGGCAGGTTTATTATCTGTATAACGATGTCGAAAATATTGAGAAAGCCAAATCCCGGCTGGAAGAGTTAGTTCCTGAAGCCAGAATCGTTGTAGGTCATGGACAGATGCGTGAACGTGACTTGGAACGCGTTATGACGGATTTCCATCACCAACGTTTTAATGTGCTGGTGTGTACTACCATTATTGAAACAGGGATCGATATTCCCAGCGCCAACACTATTATTATTGAACGAGCTGACCATTTTGGACTGGCTCAGTTGCATCAGCTACGAGGGCGGGTCGGGCGTTCACACCATCAAGCCTATGCTTATTTACTGACCCCTCATCCAAAAGCGATGACCAAAGATGCCCAAAAACGGCTGGAAGCTATTGCATCCCTTGAAGATTTAGGTGCCGGTTTTGCACTGGCTACTCACGATCTGGAAATCAGGGGAGCAGGTGAATTATTGGGTGAAGACCAAAGTGGACAAATGGCCAGTATCGGCTTCACCCTCTACATGGAATTACTGGAAAGTGCTGTAGACGCGCTCAAGAATGGCCGTGAGCCTTCACTTGAAGATTTAAACAACAATCAGACTGATATAGAGCTGCGCATGCCGGTTCTGCTACCTGATGACTATATCCCCGATGTGAACATGCGACTGTCTTTCTATAAGCGTATTGCCAGTGCGCGGGATAATAATCAACTAGATGAACTAAAGATAGAACTCATTGACCGATTTGGTCTACTACCCGATCCCGGGCGTCACTTGTTACAATCAGCTTCCATTCGCCTGTTAGCTCAGGAATTGGGTATCAAGCGTATTGAAGCTCATGAAAAAGGTGGTTTCATCGAATTTGGTAATAATAATAAAATCGATACTCATTATCTGATTGGATTATTACAGACACAGCCCAATGTTTACCGACTGGATGGAGCTTCTAAACTGAAATTCATTACTGAATTAACTGAACGGGCTGCTCGATTATCTTTTATCCAGCAACTATTGGAAACTTTTGAACAAAATCAAAATGATAGCTAATAGACTTAAAGCTATGATAAAAAAATGAAAGGTTAATTTACTCTTGTGCTAATGCAGTTCGTAACTGTTGCCTTATGCGAACTGCATGCAAAAAACCAAGGAAATCAGTACCCAAATTTTTACCTTTGAACGACGAAAAATTACTGGTCTAAGAGTGGTTCAATGATTAATTGACCTTTTTCATTTAAAGGAATCGTTTTCTCCGGATCATATGGCATTCTAATTTTTCCCGGTAATCCGGGCTTTTCACCAATCAAATACCTTACATCATATCCAACAATACGTACCTGATTAAAAACAATTGATATGCAGTTTTCTAATGTTGAATGGTTCAAAGCAGGGTATTCTTTCTTTACTTTAAGATGATCAAGAAGAGTTAATACACGATATTCATACTCAAGAAAATGATTAGCTGCAATGTCTTTAACCATAATAGGAATAGGGAATACCGTGATATGGCAATAAGATTGATGAACAGAAATCTTTGATCTGATAGGGTTTGAAGATAATACTTGTGCGACGTTAGGATATGGAGATTTCAGAAAAAACGTTGCTGCACCAATGGTGGCAATAATAGTAATTATAAAACCAATTACATACTGTCTTATCTTTAGTTTAACCACATAGCACCTTGATATATTAATAACTTTCTACACATTTTAATTAGAAAATATTTCCCCTATATTAGATGGGGGCCAAAAATGCGCTCAATTCATTATTTAAGAAAAGTCCTATTCCATTAACCTAATATAATAAAACCATTGATTAATCATCCTAGTAGAGGTTTAGTACGTTCAATATCTATTACTTTTATCTGAATACGTACCTGATTCAAAATGGAAAATAAAAAAGCATCGTAAGATAATCTCTAATCCTAACAATTAGATCAAGTTTGTAATACTACAGTAACCTAACTAAAACAGTCTTTATTACAACGATTAATTAAATGTATTAATAAATCATGTCGTTTGCCTATAAGGTATTTATACACGATAGAGGCATTCAAGTTTATCTTTTCCATCATATAAATATAATACCCCTCCATTATTTAACAAACCTCACAAATAACAATAATGAGTTAATTCAATTGGATAGTTGAATTTAATCCAAATACAGCTTATTAATTATAATAAATAAGCTCGATAAATTTAGATAAGAATAATTATGACATGCATAACAATTAATATAATGGAAGGAATCCATGGCCTATCTGAGTCAGTTTCTATTCAAGATAGGCCATTTTAAAACTAGGTTTCTCAGCTAATTAATGTAATTTCAAACGTGGTCGAATCACACGGTTAATTCCACCAACTAACATCATCAAACCTGTCTTAATATATCCATGCAGGGCTACCTGATGCATACGATACAAGGAAATATAAACTATACGTGCAATACGGCCTTCTACCATCATTGAACCACGCATCAAGTTCCCCATCAGGCTACCAACTGTACTGAATTTAGATAATGATACCAATGAACCATGATCTTTATAGACATATTCTTTCAATGG
This sequence comes from Xenorhabdus sp. XBWT, assembly GCF_059072735.1. Classification (NCBI taxonomy): domain Bacteria; kingdom Pseudomonadati; phylum Pseudomonadota; class Gammaproteobacteria; order Enterobacterales; family Morganellaceae; genus Xenorhabdus; species Xenorhabdus sp. XBWT. Next base: position 2,684,698 of record NZ_CM180990.1, on the reverse strand, counting down.
TTTTTCATTCAGCAATGCCAGAATATTGTCATAACAGCGACTTGCCATTTGGTGAGCAGACTGAGCTCGAGGAGGAACAAAACCACCCTCTTTTTTCGGGCATGATGCACAATCACCAATAGCAAATATCTGATCATCCAATGTGGTCTGCAACGTTGGCTTCACAACTAACTGGTTAATACGATTTGTTTCCAGCCCACCGATGTCTTTCATAAAGTCAGGAGCTTTAATCCCTGCTGCCCAAACCATCAGAGAAGCTTTAATCTGCTCTCCATCTTTGGTATTCAAGCCATGCTCATCGGCGCTGGTTACCATGGTCTTAGTTAATACCTTAACACCAAGTTTAGTTAATTCTTGATGAGCCGCGCTGGAAATACGCGTTGGCAATGCAGGCAGGATACGCTCACCCGCTTCAACCAAAGTCACATTCAAAACGTCTGAATTCAAACTTTCAAAGCCATAGCTGTTAAACTGCTTAACTGCGTTATACAGCTCTGCTGAAAGCTCTACACCCGTCGCTCCACCGCCAACAATCGCAATATTCACCTTTTCTTCTATACACTGATTTGCAGAATATTTCAGGAACAGATTCAGCATTTCATTATGAAAACGATGTGCCTGATGTGGATTATCAAGGAAAATGCAGTTTTCCTTCACGCCAGGCGTACCAAAATCATTGGATTGGCTACCCAATGCCATGACAAGAATATCGTAAGCCAGCTCACGTTCTGGTACTAACAAATCACTGCCTTCATCACGGATCTCAGCCAAAGTAATTTTCTTATCCTCACGATTAATATTCGTGAGTGAACCCAGCTGAAAATTAAAACAATGGTTGCTGGCATGCGCCAAGTAACTCAGCGCATCAACACCATCATCAAGAGAACCCGTTGCTACTTCATGTAATAATGGCTTCCATAAATGGCTATTATTGCGATCCACCAAAGTAATTTCGGCTTTTTGCTTACGCCCTAATTTATGTCCCAAACGCGTTGCCAGCTCTAAACCACCAGCGCCCCCACCAATGATGACAATTCTTGTCTTTGGCGTTGTCATGACTACCCCACTGAAAATACAACTAATGTTATGTAAAGCGCCAGACTGATTTTTTGAATGAAAACCTTAAATAACATCAGGCTAGATAAATTTCATACTGAAAATATATTCAGAATATCATGGTAGGTCAGTTGGTCATACCAAAAATAATCACATTCAAATTCTTTTGATTATTTAGACATCAATCACAGAATTTGCATGCCTATTTTCAATTAATTGGAGTTTAATCAGGTTTATGAATAATTACTGTTTACAGTGTTATTATAATGTGAATATGGAGTTTTGGAGAATTGATAGATCACACAATCAGGATAAATACGGCAAGGAAATATGTTGAAATAAAAAAGGAATAGGATCGATCATCACGAACTTATTCCTTACTTTTATCGAAAAAAATTTACATTACCGAATAGTTATTCACACCTTAACCATTTTTCACACAAACCATGCAAAGCCTTATTAGCCTGCTGCCAACGTTCAGATTTATGCAATTCTTCCAGACTGAATTGTTTACCCTGATGATATAAGCGAGAAACTTTGCCAGAATTGATCATTGGAAGCTTATCCAGCACACTGATAGCCCCTTCTCGATTATTGCACACCAAAATCATGTCACAACCAGCGTCCAGTGAAGATTTTGCACGTTCGGCATAACTTCCCATTACAGCAGCCCCTTCCATTGATAAATCATCAGAAAAAATGACGCCTTCAAAACCCAATTGTTCACGCAATATAGATTTCAGCCAATATGGTGAGCCACTGGCAGGACGATGATCTATCTGAGGATAAATAACATGGGCAGGCATAATCGCATCCAATAAATTACGCTGGATAAAATCACGGAAAATAACCATATCATGGCAATTGATAGCATCCATTGGGCGGTCATCCTGCGGTGTTTCTTTATGGGAATCGGCCGTCACTGCACCATGACCCGGAAAATGTTTACCTGTTGATCTCATTCCCGCAGAATGCATGCCATTGATAAACTTTTCAGCCATGATCATCGCTGGCTCAGGCTCTTCATGAAATGAGCGTTCACCAATAGCCGTACATTTATGTCCCAAATCCAGCACTGGTGCAAAACTGATATCAATGTCCATTGCAATCATTTCTGATGCCATCAACCAACCCGATTCTTCTGCCAGATATGCTCCCAAAAGCTGGTCATTCACGCAAGCAAAAGATTGTGCAGCAGGTAAACGAGTAAAACCTTCGTGAAAGCGCTGAACACGTCCTCCTTCCTGATCAACAGCAATAACAAGACGATGGCGGGAAGCTTCACGAATTTGGCGAACTAATTCACGTAATTGTTTTGTATCGTTGAAATTGCGGGTAAACAGAATTAAACCGCCCACTAATGGATGTTGCAGAATCTCTCGTTCTTCACTATCCAATTCATAGCCAACAACATCTAACATTACTGGACCCATAGCATTCCTTACTTCTTTTTATTGGTTGTCATCTATATCCGTCGTCTTTCAAGTTGCAGCTTTGTTGGCTGCGCTCACTCACCCCAGTCACATAGTTAGCTATGCTCCTGGGGGTTCATTCCCTTGCCGTCGCACTGCATCTTGAAATCCATTGGGTATATAATTTAATTATCATTAATTGAAATTCGTTATCATCAGCACATTACGTCAGTGCAAAAGCCCGACGCAGAGGATACGCCAGTGATAAAAATTGTTGCTCTTTTGTCTGCTGCCAGCGTACTTCATACCACATTAACATCATATAGCTGACACACAGCTCCCAGCGCTTAATCTGTTGCCGTAACAATGAGATATTTGAGTACCCCGGTGCCTGCATACAATAATAATCCAAAAAAGTTTGCTGCTGTATCTCATTCCATTGATTCCCCTTAAGCAGTACAGCCAATGAAAAACCAATATCAACATCAGCAGCATATTCCCAATCAATCAATTTTAACCCCTCTTCGGTCATCAGTAGATTATCAGGATGAATATCCATGTGGGCAGGGGCAATTTTCAAAGCTGTCGGCATTCTGGTCGCCATAAAAAATTTATGTAACCGTAACCAACGGGGAGAGAGGCGTTTTCGGTCAATCTGCTGCCACTGAGACGCAATTTGTTGTTTGAGTTTTAGAGGATATCCCAATGGAGGATGTTGGTGAAGAATAGCAAGTGTCTTAGCCAATGAACGCTGTAATGATGGTCGGTTAAATGCATCGGATGCTATGTTTGTACCCGCCAGCCACTCCAACAGTAGCCAATCTTCATTCATCGCGATCACTTTAGGCGCAATATTTGTAGAAGATAACCTGCGTAAAATATGATTTTCTCGCTGGCGATCTACTCCCAGTATTTCTTTGTGTGATGTTTGTGCGCGCCCAACCATCTGGCGCACACCGTCCGTAACATAGTAACTTCCCTGAGTCAGCCCTGTTAATGAACTAATTTCCCAAGACTTCTTTGGAATGTCAGGCCATTGCTGACACAGCATACCCAATAAAGAGTTATCTTTCGTTAATGTCGCCACGATCCGACCAGAGTATCTCACCCGTTTTAACCAGCATCAGCTGCATCTCTAAATCGCGCTGACCATTATTGCCAGAGACCGAGGAATAGAGAACATAGTCAGCATTCAAATAACGTGCCAATCCAATGGATTTACTGCGCAAGCCTAAACTATCTTCTGATGACAATCCCAGAGCTTGCTGAGCAATATGTACTTGGGATTTGGGTACCACCTGAAAAACCTGCTTATTACTGACTGCATCAATAATCGCATCTGTTGCTTTCAAGGTTCGCAATGAACCGTTAGTGTTATTTTTTACAGAGTCAACAAGTAATACTTTTCCCGCTTCCACTCCATGAACCTTAACCATTTCTTCAACCAATGGCTGGACGATACTATTCCAACTAATAGATTGTATCCTGGGAGGCTGAGGAACTTTTTCCGATGGTTCTACCGGCGTTTCCTCTTTTTTCTTTGGTTCTACTGGCGTAACAGGAGCAGGCTGTTGCGTTGCTTCTGGTAATACACAACTTGCCAGCAGCATCGTTGATAATATAACAAAGAGAATTCTTTTCATTAATCTACTCCAGTTACATCGTTACCTTTTATCAATTTTTACTTTACCAGCAAGGGGCCCAATGGACGTCCACCCACCAAATGCATATGGATATGGAACACGACTTGCCCTGAATTACGATTACAGTTCACAATTAAACGGTAGCCATCTTCTGCAATACCTTCTTCTTTTGCAATTTTTGCGGCAACAGTGAACAAACGACCCAATGCAAGCTCATGCTCAGTAGTGACATCGTTAACAGTTGGAATCAGTACATTAGGTATAATCAGAATATGGGTCGGTGCTTGAGGAGAAATATCACGGAATGCCGTTACCAAATCATCCTGATAAATAATATCAGTAGGGATTTCCCGACGAACGATTTTGCTAAAAATAGTTTCTTCTGCCATCTCAATTTTCCTTTTAATGTTATTAAATATTGATATGAAACAGTTCACAAAAGTTTTTTGTGGTCACTGCTGCTAATTCTTCAATACTAACACCTTTCAAGACTGCCATATATTCAGCAACATCACGAACATAAGCAGGCTGATTCTGTTTGCCACGATGAGGCACAGGTGCCAAATACGGTGAATCAGTTTCTACTAAAATTCGATCGAGTGGTACAAATCTGGCCGCTTCACGAATTTGCTCCGCATTGCGGAAGGTGACGATACCAGAAAAAGAAATATAAAAACCCAAATCTAACAAAGCTCTTGCTGTTTCTTTATCTTCTGTGAAACAGTGCAAAACTCCACCACACTCTTGCACTTTTTCTTCCCGCAAAACCAACAGCGTGTCATCCCTTGCATCGCGGGTATGTACGATCACTGGTTTATTTAATTCACGACCAATTCGGATATGTTCACGAAATGAAGTTCGCTGGAGTTCAGCATTTTCTTTCTGATAATAATAATCCAGTCCTGTTTCACCCATTGCGACTACATCCTCATCAGCAGCCAACCGGGCTAATTCTTCAAAATTGTAACCTTCATCAAGATTCAACGGATGAATCCCACAAGAATATGCTACATTTTCCCGTTTACCAATCAGGTTTTTCATTTGTTGGAAGCCAGGCAATGTTGTAGCAACAGCCAACATATACTTCACATCTCGTTCTGCCGCTTTTGCTACAACATCATCTACACTTTTGTGCAGTGCTTCATAATCCAGGCAATCAAGATGACAATGCGAATCAACTAAAAACATAATATTCTCATATCTGAATAAGTTACTGTGTGGAACAAAGTTGTTTTTCCCAATTGAGTAATTGCGCTGTCAGCAACAATTCTCGATTGATAGCCACCACAGATAATAATTGATGACGACAGTGTACCCAATCATCAACTGTACTTAATAAGTTCTCCACATTTTGTGCGGAGGCAAGGCGATGAATCAAAGCCTTCTGATCTTGGTTAACACAGTAATTTTGTGCCTGTTGTTGCCATTTCACCGCATCGGATAATAAACTTATCAACCAATGCAAAGACTGTTGTACATCATCACGGTTTAACAATGGTAAAAGCGACAGGGTATCACATTTATCCAATACCTGTGCGATCGCCTGACAAAGCAGGTTTCTTTGCTGCCATTTCTCAGTCTGAAGCAACCGCTCCGCTGCCAATGGCGCTCCCTGAGAAAGTTTTAATGCAGTCTGTGCATCCAATGATGATATGGCCGGAAGCTGGCTTTGCAACCAATACAGCCCGATGGCATTTTCAGGTACAGGGAGAAAATAGTAGAAACAACGGCTACGTAATGTTGCCAGCAAATTTGCAGTTTGTTGGCATTGCAGCAAAAAATAAGTGTTTTTAGGCGGTTCTTCTAATGTTTTCAACAAGGCATTGGAAGCGGCATCAGTCAGCAACTCAGTTGATGGCAGCCAGACAATTTTAGCCCCTCCTTGCTGAGAGTATTCATAGAGTTTTTCGCTGAGCTGGCGAACAGCATCCACGCCAATGGTATTTTTTCCTTTTTCAGGGGCAAGGACATGCCAATCAGAGTGGGTTTCTGCCAGCATCAAGTGGCAACCATGGCATTTACCACAGCTTTTTATACCCTGTTTATCCTGACACATCAACCAGCGACTCAATCCGTATAGTAAGGCTCCGGCACCAGTCCCTTCATGGGCATGAAATAAAACAGCGTGATGCCCGCGCCCTTGTTGATGGGTTTCAACTAACTGGCGATACGCATGATTGAGCCACGGATACCAATTCATACTTGTGTTTCCTATTGTTCTTGCAGCCACTGTAGCAAAGTATGACGAATAGCCGCCTGAACTTTTTCTAGTGATTGTGTCGCGTCAATCTTTCTGATGTTGTCATTTTCCGCCACCAATTCAAGATATCTTGCGCGAGTACGATGAAAGAAATCCAAAGATTCTTTTTCAATGCGATCCAATTCACCACGCTCACGAGCACGTTCTAAGCCCACGTCGGGAGGTAAATCAAGATAGATGGTCAAATCTGGGCAGAACTCACCCAATGCTGCATTACGTAGTGACTCCATCAGATTTTGGTCAATACCACGGCCCCCGCCCTGATATGCCTGAGAAGAGAGGTCATGACGATCTCCGACCACCCATATCCCTTTTGATAAAGCAGGTTTTATAACATTTTCCACCAATTGAACTCTGGCAGCATATATCATCAATACTTCTGCTTTATCTGTCAGTACTTCTCCTTTAACACCCTGTTTAATCAGCTCGCGTAACTTTTCTGCCAATGGTGTTCCACCCGGTTCACGGGTAAAAATCAGATCAGAAATACCATACTGTTTCAATGTTTCAGACACTGTTTGGATTGCTGTCGTTTTTCCTGCGCCCTCAAGACCTTCAATAACAATAAATTTGCTGTTCATTTATACTGCTTCAACCTCTGACGATAAAGACTTACTGCTTTATTATGTGCGACTAAATTAGTGGTGAATGTATGACCGCCATCGCCATTCGCTACAAAATATAAGTATTCTGTGGCGGCTGGATGTGCTGCTGCCTTAATCGAAGCCTGACCTGGCATGGCAATGGGGGTTGGCGGTAACCCATCAATCATATAAGTATTATAGGGTGTAAATGTGGTGAGATTACTGCGAAAAATTGTCCCCGTGTATTTATCTCCCAATCCGTAAATGATCGTCGGATCTGTTTGCAACCGCATCTTTAACCGCAGACGATTTACGAATACAGAGGCAACTTTGGTACGTTCAGATTCAATCGCGGTCTCTTTCTCAATGATAGATGCCATGATCAACATCTCATACACATCCTTATACGGAAGGTTTTTTTTGCGCGTTTTCCATTCCTGCTCAAGAACCATTTTCATTTTATTATGGGCACGCTTGAGTAATTCCACATCACTCGTGCCAGCAGTATAGAGATAGGTATCAGGATAAAACCAGCCCTCCAAGGATTCTCCCGTTTTCATATCCAAGATGTCAGTCAGCTCTTGCGGTGTTTTATTCTCCGATTCGTGCTTTAAGTATGGCGCATTCTGTAATGTTTTTGACCAATCAGAGAGGCGGCTTCCTTCCACAAAGCGGATGGCAAATTGAGTTTCTTTACCACTGGCGAACAATTGCAAAACAGCTTTCAAAGACATTCCTGTTTGCAAGCGATAAGTTCCGGCCTTAAACTTGGCCAGTTCGGGTTTTAATCGGAATAACCACTGCAATAGTTGATTATCTTCAATTAATTTATGCCGAATCAGTAAGGTTTCCAATCCGACACGCCCAGTCCCTGCCGGTACAGTAAATATGAGTTCTTGATTGAGATTAATATCCTGATCAGCAAAGTTTTCTATTTTCTTTACAAAGAAAAAAAAGATGATCGCTGCAACCACAATAATCAATCCGGGCAGAACAAGAATGCACTTTTTTAGTTTCATTCTGTAATCACTTTTATTTGTGCTTCAATGATGAACACTAAACGGCTAATGCCTTAAATAATAAAGTATTAAAGCACTAAGCATTCGGGTAATAAATACTCATGCAATTCTCTTGATTGATACTTCCACGATGGCTGATTTTTGTGTGCTTGTATTTGCGTTACCGGAATAACTGGCATCAGGGAATTGCAGATAATCACTTCATCAGCATAGGCTAATGCTTCAGGATAGCGGATAACACATGACAGGGTATAATCACTTTCCGTCAACAATTCGATTATTTTTTGCCTCATTATCCCTTCCACACCACACTGGTTGAGATCAGGTGTATAAACATTTTTTCCTTTTCGCCAAAATATATTGGCGGCACAACATTCGACCAACAAACCATCACTATCAAGCACCAATGCCTCATCCGATGTGGATTTATCAATAAATTGCTTAATCAAAACTTGTTCCAAGCGGTTCAAGTGTTTGATACCGGCCAAGTAAGGATTAATTCCCATAGAAATAGGACTAAGGGTCAATGAGACTCCTTTCAGGCGCTGAGTGATATAGTGTTCAGGATATGGATTCAAAGAGAGGATCTTAGTGGGTTCAATAGCGTCATCAAAGCTATAACCTCGGCCTCCCATCCCTCTGGAGAGAATAACTTTCAAAACACCTGACTTGCATCCTTGCACTGCCTGCTTAATATGGTTCTCAAGTTGCGCCCAATCCAGTGCTGGCATAAACAGTTTTTCAACACCTTTTTGCAGCCGTTTTATGTGTAAAGACAATAAGGCTGGTTGCCCTTGTTCGATTCTGATTGTGGTAAAACAACCATCTCCAAATTGCACCGCACGATCGCCCACAGGTAATTGGTTACACTGCTTACCATTAATCCAATACGTCATTTTAATTTCTTCACTTCGATAAAAAGCCCCAACAAATGTTGAGGCTCTTTATAAACACAGAGCGTTTTAGATCTTACGGAAAATCAGTGACCCGTTTGTGCCACCAAAACCGAAAGAGTTACACAATGCGTACTCCATTCCTTCAACTTTACGTGCTTCACCTGGAACAAAATCCAAGTGACAGTTTTCATCCTGGTTTTCCAGGTTAATAGTTGGAGGAACCAGCTGATCACGCAGAGAAAGGATAGTGAAAATAGATTCAACTGCCCCTGCTGCACCCAACAAGTGGCCTGTCATTGATTTAGTTGAACTCACTAATACCTTAGTGCCTTTACCAAAAACAGACTCAACTGCACGAGCTTCTGCAAGATCACCCACTGATGTTGAGGTGCCATGAGCATTAATGTAGCCCACTTGCTCTGGTGAAATACCTGCATCTTTCAGGGCATTTTCCATTGCCAAAGCAGCACCCGTTCCATCTTCAGGAGGAGATGTCATGTGATAAGCATCGCTGCTCATGCCAAAACCAACAATTTCAGCATAGATTTTTGCACCACGCTTTTTGGCATGTTCATATTCTTCAAGAACGACAACACCCGCCCCATCACCCAGAACAAAACCATCACGATCTTTATCCCAAGGGCGGCTTGCCTTCTTAGGATCATCGTTACGGGTTGACAATGCACGTGCAGCACCAAATCCGGCAACACCAAATTCTGTGCTAGCTTTCTCTGCACCACCAGCCAGCATAATATCAGCATCATTATAAGCAATAATGCGCGCTGCATGACCTATATTATGTACGCCAGAAGTACAAGCAGTTGCAATCGAAATACTGGGTCCACGAAGACCATACAGGATACTTAAATGGCCTGCCGCCATATTGATGATGGTTGAAGGTACAAAGAATGGGCTGACCTTGCGAGGGCCTGCCGAAAGCAATGTACTGTGGTTTTCTTCAATCAGGCCCAAACCACCAATACCAGAACCAATAGCAGCACCAAAGCGGCTAGCATTGGCTTCTGTTACTTCGATTCCTGCATCTTTAAAGGCTTGTATGCCTGCAGCAATTCCATACTGAATGAAGAGATCCATTTTCCGTGCTTCTTTGCGCGAAATATTGACATCTTCATGATTAAAATTTTTCACCACACCAGCAAACTTAGTTGCATGGTTAGCGGTGTCAAAATGTTCGATAAGGCCGATACCACTCTGTCCGGCACAAACAGCATTCCAAGATGATTCTACTGTATTGCCGACAGGAGATAACATGCCTAGTCCGGTCACGACTACTCGACGCTTAGACACGGTTATCCTCCAGGGAGGGAAAAAATTTAGGACTAGAAACATAGGCGGTCGAATGACCGCCTAGGTATGTGTGCTTATTTACCTGCGTTTTCAACGTAGTCAATAGCAGCCTGAACTGTAGTGATTTTCTCAGCTTCTTCGTCTGGGATCTCGATATCGAACTCTTCTTCCAGAGCCATTACCAGTTCAACTGTGTCAAGAGAATCAGCGCCCAAGTCATCAACAAATGAAGCTGAATTTACAACTTCTTCCTCTTTAACACCCAGTTGTTCAACGATGATTTTCTTAACGCGTTCGTCGATAGTGCTCATACTATTAAATTTCCTATCAAAACTCGCTTTTGCGATGGTTTTCGTAGTTTATAAAATACAGGAAAAGATGCAACCAAATCCCGGCTGGTCGAACCACAATCTGCTTCTTTTGTACAAAAAATACATCAAAAACAGAGGGTTCGCTCATTTTTAGATCATGTACATGCCACCATTGACATGCAATGTTTCACCCGTAATGTAAGCGGCCTCGTCAGAAGCAAGAAACGCTACAGCACTGGCAATTTCTTTTACATCACCAAGACGATTGGCAGGAATTCCAGCGGAAATACTTGCACGTTGTTCGTCAGTCAACGCTTTGGTCATATCTGTTTCGATAAAACCAGGTGCAACAACGTTGACGGTGATGCCACGAGAAGCGACTTCACGAGCCAGTGATTTACTAAAACCAATAACTCCTGCTTTCGCAGCCGTATAATTCGCCTGCCCTGCATTTCCCATCGTTCCAACAACAGAACCAATGGAAATAATACGTCCATAACGTTTTTTCATCATAGAGCGTATAACTGCTTTTGACAGACGAAAAATCGAAGAAAGATTAGTGTCAACAATGTCTTGCCACTCATCATCTTTCATGCGCATCAACAAGTTATCACGAGTGATGCCTGCATTATTAACCAGAATGTCTATTTCACCAAATTCAGCCCGAATATTCGATAGTACATTTTCAATGGATTCTGAATCTGTGACATTAAGTACAAAACCTTTGCCTTTATCACCAAGATAGGCACTGATTGCTTCGGCTCCTTTTTCGCTGGTTGCAGTACCAACAACACATGCACCACGTTCAGCCAATAATTCTGCAATCGCGCGACCTATGCCACGGCTAGCGCCTGTGACTAGTGCAATTTTTCCATCAAAACTCATGTTTTCCTCAGTCATTTGTTCAGAGCAACTGTGAGTGATGATACATCATTTACTGCTGTAGCACTTAAAGTATCAACAATTCGCTTAGTTAACCCAGTTAATACCTTACCTGGCCCAATTTCTAACAGCTGTTCTATACCCTGCCCAGCAATAAACTCAACTGATTCTGCCCAGCGCACAGGATTATACAACTGACGAACCAAAGCATCGCGAATAGCATCAGCAGATATTTCTACTTTGACATCAGCATTATTGATGACAGGGAACTGCGGCTGATTAAAGGCAACTTCTTGCAACGCTGCCGCCAGTTGCTCAGCAGCAGATTTCATAAGTGCACAGTGCGATGGTACACTGACAGCCAAAGGTAATGCACGCTTTGCTCCAGCAGCCTTACATGCTGCCCCTGCACGTTCTACAGCATCTTTTTCACCTGCGATGACAACTTGTCCAGGTGAGTTAAAATTAACTGGTGAAACAACCTGACCCTGTGCGGATTCTTCACATGCCTTTGCAATGGATTCATTATCTAAGCCGATAATGGCATACATCGCTCCTTGCCCGTCTGGTACAGCATCCTGCATCAACTTACCACGCAACTCAACAAGCTTGATGGCCTCTTGGTATTCAATCACTCCAGCACAAACCAGTGCCGAGTATTCACCAAGACTATGACCAGCCATCATGGAAGGTGCTTTACCACCTTTTTCTTGCCATACACGCCAAATAGCGACTGAAGCTGCCAGTAAAGCAGGTTGGGTTTTCCACGTTTTGTTCAGTTCTTCTAGAGGCCCCTGCTGAACTAATGTCCATAAATCATATCCCAAAACCGCAGAAGCCTCTGCGAAAGTCTGTTCAACCAGAGGAAATTCTGTGGCTAAATCGGCCAACATTCCCAGAGATTGAGAACCCTGACCGGGAAACACCATTGCAAAATCAGACATGTCTATTTTCCTGTTAAATTAAAAACGTACTAGCGCTGAGCCCCAGGTAAAGCCACCGCCGAATGCTTCAAGTAAGACAAGTTGACCGCGTTGGATTCTTCCATCACGAACCGCTTCATCAAACGCTGTCGGAACAGATGCTGCCGAGGTGTTGCCATGACGATCCAGCGTCACGACAACTTTATCCATTGTCATATCCAATTTCTTGGCTGTCGCCGCAATAATACGCAAATTCGCCTGATGAGGTACCAGCCAATCTAGCTGGGAATGAGCCAAATTATTAGCTTCCAAAGTTTCATCAACGATATTGGCTAATTCACGCACGGCAACCTTAAAGACTTCATTGCCAGCCATCGTGACATATTCTGGTGTATCAAGCTTTACTCGGCTTTGATGAGGCAGGGATAACAGATCACCATAACGGCCATCGGCATGCAGATGGGTAGACAGGATGCCTGGTTCCTCAGAAGCTCCGACTATCATTGCTCCCGCAGCATCACCAAAGAGAATAATTGTACCGCGATCTTCAGGATCCACAACTCTTGAAATAATGTCAGAACCAATCACCAATGCATGTTTAGCCGCACCAGTTTTAATAAATTTATCTACAACACTTAACGCGTAAGTAAAACCAGCACATGCTGCAGCCACATCAAAAGCTGCAACCCCCGGAATTCCTAATAATTGCTGAATCTGACAAGCTGCGCTTGGAAAAGCGTGAGTTGAACTTGTTGTTGCAACAACAATTAAATCAATTTGAGTTTTATCGATGCCAGCCATCTCAATGGCTTTTTCAGCCGCCTTGAAACCCAAAACTGCAACATTTTCATCTTCAGCAGCAATGCGGCGTTCGCGAATGCCTGTGCGAGTCACAATCCACTCGTCAGACGTATCCACCAATTTTTCCAAATCTGCGTTAGTACGCACCTGTGCAGGCAAGTAACTGCCCGTACCTAAGATTTTTGTATACATTTATGCTTGTTCACTCTTGGGTAATACTGCATCCAGCCGGGCAGCAATTCTGTCAGGAACCTGCTTCTCTACAGCCTGAACAGCTTGATCAATAGCAGCCTTGAACGCATGTTCATTAGCGGCACCATGGCTTTTAATGACGATACCGCGCAGCCCTAATAACGTTGCTCCGTTATACTGGTCAGGGTTTAGATGACCAAACCGCTTCGTTACCTGTTTTAGCAACCATTTCTTGAATATCTTCATCTTGAATATTTTCATTAACCAAGATGATTTTTTCTGCTGACCATCCGGCGATTTTACCAGAGATAGAATGACTCTGATCGCACCTTCCATCGTCTTCAGCGTAACATTACCTGCGAAGCCGTCACATACGAGTACATCTGTTTTTCCCGTCAGTAACTCATTTCCTTCCAAATACCCTATGTAATTGATTAATCCAGTATTTCGTAGGGTCATAGCAGCTTCGCGGATATTATCCAGCCCTTTGGATTCCTCTTCCCCAATATTGAGTAATGCGACACGTGGGTTATCCACACCTACAACATGCTCCGCCATTACGGCACCCATAATCGCAAACTGAACTAACATATCGCTATTACAATTAATATTAGCGCCTAAATCTAATACAACGGTCTTCTGTTGCTTTAGATTGGGTATCACTGTCATCAGCGCAGGCCGCTCAATTCCTTTTATGGATTTTAACATCACTTTGGCTAGCCCCATCAAAGCTCCAGTATTTCCCGCACTGACACACGCCTGTGCTTCACCTGATTTAACCAGGTTTAGAGCAACACGCATTGAGGTACCATGACTGGAACGAATAGCCTGAGAAGGCCTTACGTCGTTGGAAACAACATGTTCCGCAGTGATAATTTGCAGACGGCTGAGCAGCTCAGCATTTTTATTTGCAAGCAATGGAGAGATGGTTTCGGGATTGCCGACCAACAATAGCTTTAATTGCGGATTAGATGCCAGTGCCTGCAATGCAGCAGGCACCGTGACGCGAGGACCAAAGTCCCCGCCCATAGCATCTAACGCTAAGGTTAGATTAGTCAAGATATCAACTTGCTAATAATTAGCTTAAATTACTTGTTGATTACCTTGCGGCCACGGTAGTAGCCATCAGCAGTCACATGGTGACGCAGGTGAGTTTCACCAGAAGTTTTGTCTACACAGACATGGGTTGCAGTCAGTGCGTCATGGGAACGACGCATACCACGTTTAGAACGAGTTGGTTTATTCTGTTGTACGGCCATTGACCTTACTCCTTAAGTACTTTTCTTTAAACTGGCTAATACGGCAAATGGGTTTGGTTTTTCTGCTTCAGGAGGCAGTACACCAAATACCATGTCCGCGTCGGACACTTCACAGTGTTCAGAATCATGTACCGGAACCACTGGCAGAGACAGAATTATTTCATCTTCAATCATTGCCAGCAAATCTATTTCGCCAAATTCATTAACGTAAATTGGCTCATACTCTTCCGGTAATGCCTCAGCCCGTTCATCATTGATGACTGGACTAAAACAATACGTTGTGTGAACATGATGACTGAAATTACTGCCACAACGCTGACAGGCAAGCGTGACATCCACATCAGAATGTCCCTTTACAACTGTCAGACGCTGATTATCAATTTCAAATGATAGTGAGCTATCTACATCACCATCCACACTGACCACGGATTCTGCAATACGAGAAACTTGCTCAGCAGAATAGCTACCATAGTAGTCCAATCTTTTCTGAGCCGCTCGCAGCGCATCAATGGTCAGGGGTAATTTTACCTTCTGCATAAGGCGCGCATATTATCTTTGTAATGAGATATAGTCAAAGAAAAAGGCCACACATCTGCACCTTTCCGCCAAATATTCGCTTATTAAGCGCTGCCTAGTTTAAAATGCCTGCAAATATTTCTCTACGTATTTTATGGAAAAAATGATGCTTCCGATTGTTTTATCGTCAACTTCTGTATATCGACGCCAATTATTGGAAAAAATAGGATTACCTTTTACTTGTGCTTCCCCCGATATTGATGAAAGACCACAAGAGAATGAGAATCCAGAAAAATTGGTAATGCGGTTATCACATGCCAAAGCTACCGCATTGCATAGGGATTACTCCAATCACCTAATTATAGGTTCAGATCAAGTTTGTGTTTTAGATAGCAAAATTACCGGTAAACCACATAGTTTTGAGAATGCTTTTTCACAACTTAAAAAAGCGAGTGGAAAATGTGTCACTTTTTATACTGGAATTACATTATTCAATAGCAAAACTGGAAACATAGATACCCGTTGTGAGCTATTTGATGTCTATTTTAGAGATCTCTCTGAAACAGAAATCATCAGCTACTTAAACAAAGAAAAACCTTTTAATTGTGCGGGTAGTTTTAAAAGTGAAGGATTGGGAATTACGTTATTCAAAAAGCTTAATGGCAGAGACCCAAACACACTAATAGGCTTACCATTAATTACTCTGACAGAAATGTTGATCCGTCAGGGGATAAACCCTCTGACGGTATGTTCTTAATGTTTATTTTGCCGGAGCATTTTTAAACAACTTCGTAACCTATCATCGATTGGGGCTTCGAAACGCAGAGTTTCTCCCGTCGATGGATGGGTGAACTTTAATGAACTGGCATGCAGGAACAATCGGTTAAGATTCGTTTCTGCAAGCTGTGCATCAAATGCCCGATCACCATAGCGATCATCAAAAGCAATAGGATGACCTGCATGTAAGGTGTGCACACGGATCTGATGGGTTCGCCCTGTAACTGGGCTTGCCCGTACCAACGTGGCAAACGCATATCGTTCTTCAACTTTAAAACGCGTTTCTGATGGTTTGCCATCACTGCTGACTTTTACCATCCTTTCCCCGCTTTGCTGGATATTTTTCAATAGGGGAGCTTCTACTACTTTACAATGCGATTGCCATTGTCCGCGCACTAACGCCAGATAGTCTTTTTGCATTTGCTTCAGGCGTAACTGTTCATGCAATGCCCGTAACGCAGAACGCTTTTTCGCAATTAACAGAATACCCGATGTATCACGGTCGAGACGATGAACCAATTCAAGAAAACGTGCTTCAGGACGTAATGCACGTAATCCTTCAATAACACCAAAACTCAGTCCGCTTCCACCGTGTACTGCCGTTCCTGATGGTTTATTAATGACCAGAATATGGTCATCTTCATATAAAATACATTCAGCCAGAGCTGCGACCTTATCCAATTTTGCAGATACAGGAGTTTCCTGTTTTTCTGACACTCTAACCGGTGGAATTCTGACTGTATCACCTGCTGCCAATTTATATTCGGGCTTGACTCTTCCCTTATTAACGCGAACTTCACCTTTGCGCAAGATCCGGTAGATCATGCTTTTAGGTACACCTTTTAAACGAGCCAACAAAAAATTATCAATTCGCTGACCAGCCTCATCGTCATCAATCGTGACAAATTGTACAATTTGATTATTTGTTTTCATGGACGAGATTCTAATTATCCAACAAACAGAGCGCCACACATTTTTAAATATGTCTAAATAACATCCATGCTTTCCTGCTTTATTATTATAAATGCCCTAGGATAAAGACCCAAGATTAACAAGTTATCACTATTTCCTGATAAAAAACCCCTAAAGCGATAAAGTCACCTTGCTATCACCCCAATAGCAATGGAATAATGCTTTCTCGCCACAGTTCACTAAACTATGAATGGCAAGATTGAAATTGTTTGTTATCTGTTTGATCAAACAAAAGTGCAGCAATGGCGTAAGACGCAATGTTTAATCAAACAATTTATGGGCTGCGAGTTGCAGCTTACTGGATTGGGTAAAATCTGTACCGATTTATTACAGAATTCCCCAATAAAGAGTGCTGTATTTAAATGAAATTCAGACTCGCCGACAAAATAGGCGCCTCTATACAAACGATAGCCGTGAGGCTGACGGCTTTGTAAAAGACACGAGGCCATCGGTAACCAGTAGCTCATCTCTTTTTTACTCGTAGCTCTATACCAATGTAAAAAATAATGAGTAAGTTAGAATGAAAAGAATGCTAATCAACGCAACTCAACAGGAAGAGTTGCGTGTCGCCCTTGTTGATGGGCAACGTCTTTATGATTTGGATATTGAAAGCCCAGGACACGAGCAGAAAAAGGCAAATATATATAAAGGTAAAATTACACGGGTTGAACCTAGCCTGGAAGCTGCTTTTGTTGATTATGGTGCAGAACGGCATGGTTTCCTGCCCATTAAAGAAATTGCTCGCGAATACTTCCCAAGTAATTATCATCCTCATGGCCGCCCTAACATCAAGGATATCCTTAAAGAAGGCCAAGAAGTCATCGTTCAGGTTGATAAAGAAGAACGAGGCAATAAAGGTGCGGCTTTAACAACCTTTATTAGTCTGGCTGGCAGCTATCTGGTTCTGATGCCAAATAACCCAAGAGCAGGTGGTATTTCTCGTCGCATTGAAGGTGATGAGCGCATCGAATTAAAAGAAGCGCTCTCCTCTCTTGAAGTCCCTGAAGGCATGGGACTTATCGTTCGTACGGCAGGTGTAGGCAAGTCGGCAGAAGCTTTGCAGGGGGATTTAAATTTCCGTCTGAGGCATTGGGAAGCAATCAAGAAAGCTGCAGACAGTCACCCAGCACCATTCCTGATTCATCAGGAAAGTAATGTTATCGTGCGCGCTTTCCGTGATTACCTGCGCCCTGACATTGGGGAAATCTTGATTGACAACCCGAAAATTCTTGATTTAGCACGCCAGCACATTACTGCGCTGGGGCGCCCTGATTTTGCCAGTAAAATCAAACTGTACAGCGGCGAAGTCCCCCTATTCAGCCATTATCAAATAGAATCACAGATTGAATCAGCTTTCCAACGTGAAGTTAGATTACCTTCTGGTGGTTCAGTGGTTATTGATACCACTGAAGCCTTAACTGCGATCGATATCAACTCATCCCGTTCAACCCGTGGTGGTGATATTGAGGAAACAGCCTTTAATACAAATTTAGAAGCTGCTGATGAAATTGCGCGCCAATTGCGTCTGCGTGACCTTGGTGGTCTTATTGTCATCGATTTTATTGATATGACACCGGTACGCCATCAGCGCGAAGTTGAAAACCGCTTGCGTGATTCCGTGCGCCAAGATCGTGCCCGTATTCAAATCGGTCGTATCTCTCGTTTTGGTTTGCTGGAGATGTCACGTCAGCGTTTAAGTCCGTCTCTGGGTGAATCCAGTCATCATGTCTGTCCTCGTTGCAGTGGTACAGGGACTATCCGTGATAATGAATCACTTTCTTTATCAATTCTGCGCCTTATCGAAGAAGAAGCACTGAAAGAAAACACATATCAAGTTCATGCCATTGTACCTGTACAGATTGCTTCTTATCTCCTGAACGAAAAACGTAAGGCCGTTAGTGCCATTGAACACCGCCAAGGCGGTGTGGGTGTTGTTATCGTTCCAAATGATCAAATGCAGACCCCTCATTTCTCTGTTTTACGCGTACGTAAAGGTGAAGAAATTTCTGCTTTGAGTTATCTGCTTCCACAATTACATGAAGCAGAAATGGCAAATGTTCAGGATGACAGCCAGCATGAGCGCAAACGTCCAGAACAACCAGCTATTTCCACTTTTGATCTCCCTGCTGAATCTTCTGTGTCAGCAAAAGAGAAAGAGAAAAAAGTAGTAGTCAATAATCAAAAACAAACTGTAAAACCTGGGATGTTCAGCCGTTTCTTCAGTGCCCTGAAAAAAATGTTCAGTGGCGAAGAAGAAAAACAAACACAAGAAAAGAACAAAAAATCGTCTGGCAATGATAATCGCCGTTCATCAGAACGCCGCAACCCACGTCGCCAAAATCAGCGCCGTGAACGCAGCGAAAATGAAATTCGCAATAACCGTGAACGTGATGAACAACGTAAGGGGCGTAACGCTCAGCAGAAAAGTAATACTAATGTCCAAGACAATATTGCGATAGATAATGAAGCTCGTGAAGCGCAGCAACAGCAACGTCGCGAACAAAGGGCCGAGCGCCAGCGTCGCCGTCAGGAAGAAAAGCGCCAGCAACAACTGGAAGTTAAAGCTCAGCAGACTGCGAATAAACCAGATCTTATCGAGGAAGAAGCTGAAGAGCGTCAACCTGTCATGCCTCGTCGTCAACGTCGCCAGCTTGGGCAAAAAGTTCGCATAACTGATGAAGTGAAAAAAGAAGCTAGTATTACAGCCTTGCCAGTGGTGGTGCCTGATACTGTGCCAACCAATGTAGAAGAAGAGAAAAAAATCTCCGTACCTGCCATTATTGACACAAATGTTGAAACAGCCAGCCAACAAGAAATGCCGCAGCATGCTGTTGCACAATGTGTTGTTGCACAAAGTGTTGCTGTACAAAGTGCTGTTTCACAGAACATACAAAACACTGAGCAGCAAGATGGTACAATGCCACGCCGCTCTCGTCGTTCACCACGTCATTTACGTGTCAGTGGTCAGCGTCGTCGTCGTTATCGTGATGAGCGTAATCTCACTCAATCACCAGTACCGCTGACAATGGCAGTAGTCTCGCCGGAGTTGGCATCAGGAAAAGTCTGGGTTAGTTATCCTGTTACACCACCGACAACAATTGAACTTGAAATTCCGGCTGTTGTTGATACCGTTGAAGAGACAGCCCCAACACTGAAAAAAGATGTGATTTTGATACCAACAACGACTGAATCTGCACCTACCTTATCGGTGAAAGAGATTGAAATTGCAGAACAACAAAATATTACCATCCATAACGATACTAAATCCGCTGATAATGCTATATCTGCTACCGATGACTCTTCCATTACGGCACCTATAGAGCGAGAAAATGTAGAAGTGGAATCTGCTATCAATCATGATGAAAAACATCAGTCAGAAGTTTTAAATGACAATTTGGATGATAAAGTACTACATGAAGCAGTATCACATGATTCTGAAGAAACACGTCACGCGGCAGAACCTATCATTGTGGCACCTATCGTTGAACAGGAACATCATGAAGAACAACCAACTGTCGCAGCGGAAACATGCACTAAGGCAGAGGAAGTTAAAACGGAAGAGACAAAAGTTACTGAGTCTTCGATTGTTGTGGAAAAAAATCACCACGCTTATTCCCCAATGACAAAAGCACCAGCACCAGATATGGTAACAAAATCTGTCGTTATCACTGAATGGCAGCGTCCTACTCCCCCATTCAAAGGAAAAGGTGGTGCAGGTGGACACTCTGCAACGAGTATCGCAACCTCAGCTATGTCTAAACCACAATTATTTGAATAATCAAATGCTGTGATTTCTTGCAAAACCCGAAGGCTCCTTCTCATTAGGAGCCTTTTTTTATCCGGCATACCATAAAAACAAATCAATTTCATTTTTTCACTCAGTTATTTCAATAAACCTGGATAGTTATCATTTAATGGAGAATATCCTGCCTATGAAACCTTGGCTAATTTCTGGTGCTGGAAAAAGCTTTGGATGTCATTTAGTCACTATTGGATTGAATCAAAACCGTTCTATCACAACATTAATTCGTAATGAAAACAGGCTGAAGAGTTGAGTATGCTGGGCGTTAACGTAATACTTGGCGATGCTTGTGATAAAAAAGTATAGAAACAGTGATTGCAAAGACGGGAAAAAATCCGGTCTTTTTCTCAACCATTGGCGGAGGAGAGGCTGATCACTACAGAAACTTTGCCATCATAGAAGCATTAGAAAAAGCTCAAATTTCACAGATGTTATTGGTGACATCCATCGTGTGTGGAGAAAGTTGGAAAACACTGTCACCGCAAGCTAAATCATTTTTTGGACAGTCAGACACAAATCACTGGCAGAAAGTTACCTACAAACCAGCTCATTGGAACTGATTCTGCGGTAAACAAAAAGTTAACCACACACAATGGTATGGTTAACTGTCAGTTCAAACCTGAACCCTCAAAAAATTATTTAATTCCACCATCCATCGCTTTCAGTTTTTTAGATAATTCACGACGTTCTTTAGATAGCTCAGCATTTTTGATGATATATTCATCAACACGTTCTTCATAATCACTGCGCATATGAGCAATAATTCCTTGAATATCATCAACCGACATTCCCGGCTTAATGTAATCACTCAAATTGTCGAGCAGTAATACACGTTTTTGGTTATCCCGGATCTTTTTCTCGTTGTCTACGATTTCACGCTGTAATTTGTTTTTACGACGAAATATACGCACAAACTCCAGTACATTGTGGAATGTTGGTTTATTTGTGTTGTCCATTTTTTACACCTTTTTAATCAGACTGATAATTTCTTATGCTAACTACACAATACAATTTCAAGCAACACATAGACAAGTTAGTTTCGATAATTTTTAATAAATAGCTGGGATCGTCTATACTAATCCTGCACTGTTTACCATCCTGTCTATAACGATGTAATAACTCCCTTGGGGGAACTCTCGGCGCTAAGAACATCAATGTCTGTTATTTCAGATTTTTCCTGATATGGTTTACCATGTATGAAGCGTAATAGCGTAATTTTGTGTCACTGAGAGCTATATTGTTTTGTACTCACAATAAATATTAATTTGTACTCATTCTGTACTTAATACCTCATGGACAAAACTGGACAGTAAAGAACACAAATAAACATTTAAAGCAAAAATCAGCCAAACTCAGCCTTTAAATGGAACAAAATCATAAATATAATCACTAATAACTTACGGAAAAAAACTTTGTCTACCGATAACAAACAATCATCCTTCTACTTTCATGATTATGAAACTTTTGGTAAGCACCCAGCTTTAGATCGCCCTGCCCAGTTTGCAGGAGTTCGCACCGATAGCGATTTCAATATCATTGAAGAACCTTTAGTGGTGTATTGCACTCCTGCTGACGATTACCTTCCAGAACCTGAAGCTGTTATGATCACGGGAATCACACCACAATTGGCCTTAAAAAAAGGGGTCAATGAAGCTGAATTTGCTCGCCAAATCCATAAAGCATTCAGTAAACCCAACACATGTATTCTTGGATATAATAATATTCGTTTCGATGACGAAGTCAGCCGTAACATTTTTTATCGTAATTTTTACGATCCTTACGCCTACAGTTGGCAAAAAGGTAATTCCCGCTGGGATTTGCTTGATGTATTACGTGCCTGCTATGCCTTACGCCCAGAAGGCATTATTTGGCCAGAAAATGATGATGGATTACCTAGCTTCAAACTAGAACATCTGACTAAGGCCAATGGTATTGAACACACCCATGCCCATGATGCTATGTCTGATGTTTATGCCACTATAGCAATGGCAAAATTGGTGAAAAAAGCCCAACCCCGCTTGTTTGATTACTTTTTCCAATTAAGAAATAAGCAGAAAATCAGTCATCAGATAGACATCCCACAAATGAAACCGCTGGTTCACGTATCTGGTATGTTCGGAACTCTGCGCAGTAATATCAGCCTTATTGCACCCTTGGCATGGCATTCGACAAACCGAAATGCTGTCATCATGTGTGATTTGGCAGGAGATATCTCTCCACTGCTGGAACTTACTGTGGATGAATTACGTGAACGCCTGTATACCCGACGAGATAAATTGCAGCCAGATCAAAGTCCGGTGCCGATTAAATTAGTACATATCAATAAATGTCCAATCATTGCACCAGAAAATACATTACGGCCAGAAGATGCAGAGAGAGTCGGATTGGATCTCAAACAATGTGAACATAATCTGGCTATTTTGCGCAATAATCCGCAAATCAGGGAAAAAATCGTTGAGTTATTTTCTAATTCCGAAGAGTTTCCAGAATCTGATAACGTTGATGCCAAACTGTATAGCGGCTTTTTCAGCGACGCCGATAAAACCGCCATGGAGATTATTCGAGAAACAGCACCCCAGAACTTGCCTGCCTTGGATTTAACATTTCAGGATGCACGCATTAAAGCTCTACTATTCCGCTATCGTGCCAGAAACTATGCTGGAACACTGAATTATGACGAACAACAACGTTGGTTGCGCCATCGTCAGGATATTTTAACTCAGGAGCGTATCAGTCAATATCTTGCGACTATTGAAAATCTTTTTGTTGAATATCAGTCTGATGAAGAAAAGTGTCGCCAATTAAAAGCATTAATTGAATATGCAATTCAACTAGCCGGATAAACTTTACGTATAATATCCGCCATGTTAAAAAAGAAAGGACAAACACCCATGTTTTGTCTTTTCCTTTTTTATCTTGCCATGAAAACAGACTCATCATACTAATGGCCTGTATCTTGACAACCACATTTCCTGCCCCAGTTTTTCAGTTTGGAAGTTTTACCTATTCCCGGATTTAAGGTATTAGTAGGATCTGTCATTTGGTAAAATTGCTTAAGCTGTGGTTTAGCTTGATATAAATGACCAACGTTATGTTCTGCCGGATATTCCGCCCCTCGCTGGTTCAAAATTTCCAGCATTTTTGCTTTCAGTAAATGAATGTCTGTGCCTTTTTTGACAATATAGTCCTGATGGAATACATGACACATAAAATGCCCGTAATATAAACGGTGTACCAGTGTTTCATTAATTTCCGTAGGCAAGGATTCAAACCATTCACGGTCATTGCGTCGTAAAGCAATATCCAGTGCCAGAATATCTTCTACTTCATTACTATGAACCGCCTGATAACGAATCGCTGCCCCTGCTGCTGCAAAACGGTGCAAGAATGCCTTTGCCCCCTCTTCTGGCGTACAAACAAAATATTCTCCATCTGCTTGTTTAAAATAACTAGCCAGCCACTTACTCGCCTCATTTATGCCTTCACCGGACATTTTCAACATTAAGTGATGTTCGAAACGATTTCGATACTCTTTCATATGAGGAGGTAAATGGGAGGGTAATAGACGACTTAAACCTTGCATAACACAGTCTGTCAGATGCGATGGCAAAAATGGCACTTTGCTAAAAATGGCATCCATCCGCCCTTTCAGATTGAAAAACATCGGCATTTTATCCGTACCCAGTTTATCAATCATAACAAAAGTATCTTTTCCATATATTTCAGCGATATCAAAAATATCCCGATGCATATATTCACCCGCAACAGGCAATTGCTGGAAAGTAGACAGAATGTGGCGACGTAAATTTGTCAGTACGTGGGGTTGGTTAGTGCCAATATAAAAAACCTGCGAAGAAAGTTCTGCCGGAAAAGTATCAAGGCGGACTGCAAAAACGACCAATTTTCCTGCACAGCCAGAGGCTTCAAACAACCTGCGTTCATCAGCATTAAACCGTGATGGAGTACCTGCATCAACATCCCGGATGCGCTGTGAATACTCATGATCAGAAGCAACTCTCTCTCCATGTTGAATATCTTCAGCACGATAACGCTGTTCTTCCAAACAGACCAGAATATCTTCGGGGGTTTCACCCAACAAGATCCCCAAATGGTTAATAAGTTCAGCTTCACCTTTTTCATTAACTCGGCCATATAGTGCCATTTCACTATAAGCCGGCCCCCGCTGAACTAAAGAACCACCGGAATTATTGCAGATCCCGCCAATAACAGATGCACCAATACAGGATGAACCAATGACTGAATGAGGTTCACGTCCCAGTGGCTTCAAGGTTTTTTCCAATTTCCATAATGTACTGCCGGGAAATGCAATAACCTGATTGGTTGATTGAAGAAATTGAATTTTATCCATTCGTAAGGTACTGATAATGACAATATCACGGTCATAGTCATTCCCATTCGGGGTAGAACCTTCCGTTAGTCCAGTATTGGCGGCCTGCATCAAAATAATTTTGCCGGCATCAACACAGGCCTTGAACACTTTCCACTGTTCCAGTAATGAACCCGGAAATACAACAGCAAGGGCATCTCCTTGCCCAGAACGAAAACCTTTGCGATGACGTTCTGTTTTTTTGGGTTCGGTGAGAATATGAGAAGACCCAACGATATTCGTGAGAATAGCAATGAATTGCTGATTTTGAGGGTTTTTAGCATCATTCATAATAATTTTCTTACCTTATGAGAGCCAAGCAAACGTGCTCTTAATGAAATCAGGTATAGCAAAATGACTGTTTATTATATGATGCTTTTTAATGATTTTTGTATGATTTCTACACTTTTTTCACTTCAAGTAAAAACCTTTCCATCAAAGGGATATACATAAAAACAGCACCCGAAGGTGCTGTTTCGAAAAAAGTATCAGTGCATTTTTTATTTTCACATGGCGGATTTATTAGCCACAACGTGAAATTTATCTTTTATTATGACTCACTGAACTGTGGCATTGGTTGACGGAAGCTACGAGTCAGGAAAAACATGTAAATAAGACCAATTCCTCCCCAAAATAGACCTAATTCCATGGATTCTGCTTCCAAATTAATCCACAATACACCTACTGTCGCCGCTCCAAGAAGTGGCAGGAGCAAGAAATTCAAAGTGTCTTTCAGTGTAGTGTTGCGACGTTCACGAATATAGAATTGCGAGATTACCGACAAGTTAACGAAAGTAAACGCAACTAACGCACCAAAATTGATCAATGCGGTTGCTGTCACCAGGTTCAACCAACCCGCCAAAAGAACAATAATCCCAACTAATATGACGTTGATTGCCGGAGTACGCCATTTTGGGTGAACATAAGCAAATACTTTCTCAGGTAGTACGCCATCGCGCCCCATCACATAAAGCAGACGGGATACCCCTGCATGTGCTGCCATACCGGAAGCCATTACCGTGACACTAGAAAATATGAGAATAACATACTGGAATAACGCGCCAGCAACATACAACATAATTTCTGGCTGAGAAGCATCCGGGTTTTTAAACCGAGAAATATCTGGGAAATAGAGTTGTAAAAAATAAGATACTGCAATGAAGATAACACCACCAATTAATGCAGTCAGAAAAATCGCTTTAGGGACAACCTTACCTGCATTTGGTGTTTCTTCAGCCAGAGAGCTAATGCCATCAAACCCAAGAAATGAGAAGCAAAGTATCGTAGCGCCAGTAATCATAGGAATTAATTGCGCTTCTTCCGAGGTAAATGGCTGAATACTCAGTAATGTTCCTGCACCTTCTCCATTATAGACACCATGGATCATCAGTCCAACGAGTATCACCATCACAGCAATCTGAACAATCACAACAATGCTATTGATATTTGCAACAACATTGATGCCACACAAATTGATGACTGTCGTAATTACAGCCAACATGGCCACAAAGATCCAGGGATCAATATCAGGGAACAGGGCCTGTAGATAAATCTTTGCCAATAAAACATTGATCATCGGCATCAACATATAGTCCAGTAGAGACGACCAGCCGACCATAAATCCAAGGTGGGGATTCATTGATTTTTGTACGTAGGTATAGGCAGAACCCGCCGATGGAAATCGTTTTATCAGTTTTCCGTAGCTCAAAGCCGTAAATAAAATTGCGGTCAGTGCAATAGCATAAGAGGTCGCAACATGTCCACCGGTCAAACCAGAGACAATACCAAACGTATCAAAAATAGTCATTGGCTGCATGTAGGC
Source organism: Xenorhabdus sp. XBWT (assembly GCF_059072735.1). Classification (NCBI taxonomy): domain Bacteria; kingdom Pseudomonadati; phylum Pseudomonadota; class Gammaproteobacteria; order Enterobacterales; family Morganellaceae; genus Xenorhabdus; species Xenorhabdus sp. XBWT. The sequence continues at coordinate 2,657,876 of NZ_CM180990.1, read as the reverse complement.
AAGCCCCATCATGACTACTTGAAATAGAGTCAGTGTTCTTCTCAGTTGAACACGCTTGTCAGCAGTGGCTTGATTAATACCAAGTGTGGTTGTAGTAGTAGTATTATGCGACATGAGCAAAATCTCCCGTAACTTCGATCTGAGTACTGATACAACTACTTAATCGATAGTTACTGGGCAGACTTCGCATCTGTCTATAGACAGAAAAGAAAGAAAACTTAGAGGATAGTGAATTGACAGAGGACCATGCCCCATAGTCATCATTGCAGCAACGAGCGCCAATTGGCACAAGTGCAAAAGAGAATAATTGCTCCATATTTGCATTCCTCAGTACAGCAACCCCGTCTCAATTATGGTTGCTTATGGTCAGTATCGATCCGGAACAAAATCCGGCCTCTTGGTGTTGTAAAAAATAACTCAACGCAAAAAAATAACTGGTGCATATTTACGCACCAGTTATTTTTAGTGCACGCATTTTGCCTTTCAAGTTTTGAAATAGCAAGTGCTATAACATCAAAAAATTTATTATTTTTTACGGCACTATAAAGCCTTATAAAATGGGCTTTCTTACTGAGTCAGTACTGAAACCTGACGCCCTCATATCCATTGATTGGCCTGTATAAATTTTTAGCAGAGAGGGAAACTATTTGCCATTTAATTATGATCACTTTAGTATCAAAAAAACCATCTCTTCATCATAAAATGGGTAGAGAGATGGTTTTATATTATATTTAAATGTTAAAGATAATCGTTAATATTAATAAGAAAGCGAAATATTAATTAAAAATCATAATTAAGGCCGATATTGTAACGGCGACCATCGAGAACTGCGTCATGAGACTCCTCAGTTACTCGTTTGTCAAAAATGTTATAAATACCACCTAATAGACGTAAATCTTTAGTCAAATTATAACTCATTCCTAGATCGACAAAAGTATAAGAAGGCGTTCCGTCTCTCATACTGGTGCGATACTGATAATTTTTTGTTTTACCACGGAAGTTGATACGAGCCCATGTATCCAACTCAGATAACGCCTGCCAGTTTAAAGTCGCATTTACCATATGTGTTGGCATTTTATTCAATGGTTGGCCTTTAAATTTACCACTTTTTTGTTCAGAATCGGTATAAGTATAGTTTGCTGCCAATGATAAACTTTCAACAACATTCCAATTCATGGTGGTTTCGATACCTCGAATATTAGCTTTATCAACATTCATTCGCTTGCTGATAAAGTCATAAGTTTTACCACCGAGTGAGCAATTTTTGTCACAATCTCTAAATTCTGTGATTTTATCTTTAAAATTAGTATTAAAAATAGTTACACCGATATTCAAGTTCTCTTGATTATTCCAGATAATACTAATTTCTTCGTTAATACTTTTCTCTGGCTTAAGATCTGGACTTCCTAAAATCATACCACTACTGAACCGTCCACCTGTTGCTTGTCCCCAATTAGGAGACGCTTGTCTTATATCAGGAGAACGATAACCAGTAGAAACACCACCCTTAACAGTCCATTGTTCATCCGCATGCCAAACCCCATATAAACGAGGTGTCCAATGTATTCCAAAATTTTGATCTTTATCTAACCGAACTCCACTGGTCAGGGCAAAATCATTAGTCAGTTGCCATTCATCTTCCATAACCAATGCCCAACTCCAGCGAGTTAATTTATTAACATCTTTAGCTGAAGGTAGTTTATTGCCATTATCTCGTAAATCTTCATAACGATATTGACCACCGAAACTTACGGTATGGTCATCAAATACAAGCGTTGTATGATTATTAAATACCGTATCATTGTTTGTCATTTCACGTTCTGGGTTACGAGCTTCATCTCTTTGAATATATGAAGTCATCGTGCCAAAATCATAGACACCTTGATGCGTAATAGCATAATTATTACGTTTATAACGACTTATATCATCTTTACAAGATTTTGGCTGACAATCTCGACTCTTACCGATAGTTGAGTCACGATCTTGCTCATAGCGACCGGCTTCGAAAATAAAAGCATTTTTCTCATCTGGAGTTAAAGAAAGAGCCATCGCACCATTGCGCATTTCCTGTTTTCTAAATCCACCAAAGAATTTATCCTCATTACGATGCGAATATAGGCCATTTACCCTCAATCCCAATAATCCATCAATTATCGGCCCTGCCGCATAAATACTGTTCTGGTGGCTATTACCAGACTTTTTACTTTCAATCAGAGTAGCATCTGCACTCACGCTTACATGCCAGTTTTTCTGAGCCTTACGGGTAATGACATTAATCACGCCGCCCATAGCATCGGAGCCATATAGAGAAGACATTGGCCCCCTTACTACTTCAATACGCTCAATTGCAGCCAACGGCGGTAACCACCCTTGCTCAATTCCTGAACCATCACTATTCGGGCGAGTGTTACGCGTATCAATACGTCTGCCATCAACTAGAATCATGGTATATTTTGAAGACATCCCACGAATACTGATATCGCTGCTACTACCACCACCCGTAACGACCACGCCCGGCACATCTTTCAAGGCATCAGTGACATCACGGTAAGCTTTAGTTTCTAACTGTTCACGGCTGATAACCGAAATAGACGCAGGCGCGTCTTCAATCTTTTGCTGAAAGCCCGCGGCGGTAGTCACGATAATTTTATCTTCGCCATTATTGGCAGCGTTAGCAGACAAAACAGCACTGGCTGAAACAGCAGCAATAATACCTAATACAATTTTTTTCTTTGCAAAAACAACCATTCCCGATTCTCCAAAAAATAAAATCACTTAAATTAATATGGATAATCGACATATGCTCATAATGCAGGGATAATGATTTATCCCTGCCAATATTATTTTTATTAAATTACACTTTAATTTTATTATTCTAACTCGCTAATTCCGTCACTAAACCATCGATCAATAATTGCGGTATACCCTGAGAACAACGCTCAATTCGGCCTTTAATACCATAAACTTTAGCCAAACTGTCCGACGTAATCACCTGTTCTGGTGTACCTTCGGAGATTAACTTACCTTTTTTGAGCATTAATACATGGTTGCCATGACGTAATGCAATATTTATATCGTGAACAACAACAATCGTAATAATATTACGATGGCGCGTTTCACGTGCAACCAAATCCATGACGTGGTACTGGTAATTTAAATCCAATGCACTTAATGGTTCATCTAATAATAATAAAGTTGGATGCCTGATTAATGATTGAGCCAATCCGACCAACTGTTTTTGTCCACCTGATAATTGATCCAGATAGCTGAGAGCCAAATGATCAATACCAAGCTGGCGCAACAGCTCCATGACTTCTTGCTCACACTGGCTACTATTCACGTTGCCTGATGCTCGCTGAGCAACAATCACAGACTCCAGTACATGAAGATGAACACCTGCCGGTAATGATTGAGGTAAATAAACCACGTTCTGAGCGCGCTGGGCAAAATTCATTTGCATCAAATCCAGTCCATCCAACAGGACTTCACCACTGGCTTTATTCAAACCCGCCAGCGAACGCAGAAGTGTGGATTTTCCGCAACCATTCGGCCCAAGCAATACGGTGATTTGACCACGCGGCAATGCCTTTACATCCAAATTTTGAATCACAGGACACTTCGGATACCCCGTCGTTAAACGATTTATTTTTAATCCCTGACTCATATGTTCCCCCTATGGCGTAAAACTATGCTAAGGAAGAAAGGCACACCGACCAAGGATGTCACAATCCCCACCGGTATGATGACACCTGGAATTAAATTTTTGGAAGCAATGGAAGCCATTGATAAAACCAATGCGCCAATCAACGCACTCGCTGGCAAATAGAAACGGTGATCTTCACCAAAAATCATTCTGGCGATATGAGGAGCCATCAATCCAATAAAGGCAATTGGGCCAACAAATGCAACCGCTAATGCTGTCAGGATACTAATACGCAGCAATGTCCCCAAACGAAGACGACCGATATTAATTCCAAAACTAGTTGCACGATCTTCCCCCAGACGCAATGCGGTCAGTTTCCAGGAGTTGCTCATTGAGATAGGCATAATAATGGAAAAAACTGACATCATAATGCCCAGTTTTTCCCATGTCGCTCTGGAGAGGCTACCCATCGTCCAGAAAACTAGCCCCTGTAAGGTGTCTTCCGTGGCGATAAATTGCATCATAGAAACCAGAGCATCGAAGGTAAACACCATCGCAATACCGAACAACACAACACCAGTGGTTGCCACTCTTGTCCAACGGGTGATGCCATCAAGCATCAAAGCGGTTAGAAATGCAAAAAGAAAAGCGTTTGCCGAAATAAACCATTGTTCTGGGATTCCTGGAATACCGATTCCCAGCACAATCGCCAATGCTGCACCAAAAGAAGCGGCATTAGATACACCCAAAGTAAATGGGCTGGCTAACGGGTTATTCAGGATTGTCTGCATTTCAGCGCCGGCCAGCCCAAGTGACAGGCCGATCACTACCGCCATCAAGGCATAGGGCAATCGAATATCCCAAACAATCACCCTTGTTGCTACATTAACGCTTTCTGGTGAAACCAGTGTTTGCCAGAGGGTTTGTAGCGATAACCCTGATGGTCCCATTGTAAAATCCAGTACAACAGAGGTGCCAATCACCAAAACGATGAACAATATCCATGCAATACGTCGGCGCAGGATCTGACGATAATGTGCTTTTATATCACACTCATTCAATTGTTGTTTCGCCATTGGCATAGGCTCGGTAGTGACACTCATTCTTATTACCCGTTACTGCTTATTTCTCACTGACCCAATACGTACCTGCTGTTCCAACAGCCAAGAATTTATTGTGAAGCTCTTTCAATGTTTGTTGCGGATCTAAATCAGCAAATTTTTCAGGGTAGAACCATTTTGCGAAAACTTGCGTAACGACAACGTTGTAAGGCGAATTGTAGTAGTGATGCCAAATAGCGTGGCTGCGCCCTTCCTTCACAGCAGTTAAGTTATTGATACCTTTACGCTCAGTGATAGCTTTCAAACCAGTGCGGGCAATATCAGCTGAAGTTTTGGCTCCCATCTGAACCCCCATACCTTTATCACCCGGATCTTGTGCACCACTTGCAATGTAGATATAAGGATCTTCAGCAATGACTTTTTCCAGATTCATTGTTCCCAACGGAGAAGGAAGCACATCTTTGGCGATGTTTTTGCCTCCAGCCAAGTCAATAAAATTCCCCATGTTGCCGTTACCCGCAGTACCACAGCAATCTTCGATGGAGCCGGCTTTTAGCTCAATAAACACGGAAGGTTTCTGTGCATCTGGTATACGGTCAGTAATGTCAGTCACTACTTTCTGATTTTTTTCATAAAAATCAGCATAAGCATTAGCCTGCTCTTCGCGGTGCAGGACTTTACCCAGCATACGAATGCTAGGTAATGTGTTTTTCAAAGGGTCGTTGCGGAAATCGACAAAAACAACAGGAATACCAGCTTTTTCCAACTGCTTCACCAGCTCACTATTTTTTCCTGGGCCGTGCCCAGATAGGCCAAAAATAGCAATATCAGGATTTAGCGTAAGCACTTTTTCAGAACTGACACTATCAGCACTCGTATTACCAATCAGGGGAATATCATCAATTTCAGGAAATTTAGCTTTATAGATAGAGTAAGTTTGTGGGTCCAGTTTACGGAAGTCACCCTGCCAGCCGGCGATACGAGCCAGAGGTTTGTCCCCTTCTAATAATGCTATAGAGTGGAACAGACGACCTTCACCTAACAAAATACGATTGACTTTCTCAGGCACCTCAACAGTACGTCCAGCAACATCAGTGACTGTTTCAGCCCAGGAAGCAAAACTCACCATCAGGGCGGAGCCTGCCATTAGACCGATACTCATACTTTTCACGACTGCTCGAAATACAAACTTCACTTTAGTTAGCCTCTTAATGCAACAATTGTGGCGATAACAATAAAGCAAATAAGAATAATTATCAATGCGATTAGTTGAGTATATCCGAAATTTACGACCTATATTTTTTCTTTAATCTTTATAAAAAATAAAAACTGCCAATTCCATCACAAAACGGGCAGTTTCTTGTTATATAAAAGTAGTAATACGTTACTCAATAGGCATCATTTCATTGGGCATTTATTAACAAGTTATTCTTTATCAGTATATTTAAATGCTGGAAATTCCATCTCATGGTATCTCACAAAGTGGGTTTTCTTTTTCAGTTTGTAACCAAACCAGATAATTAGGAATAACGGAATACCAATATAAGTTGCGATAACGCCGTACCAGTCGATTGTATCTTGTAAAAAGGCCTGATAATTTTGCCCCAATGTGATCACCAGACACAAAATAAAGGCAAAAATAGGCCCGATTGGGAAGAAGCCTGAACGATATGGAAGATTATTCAGATCCAAGCCTTGCGCAATATAACCCTTACGGAAGCGATAGTGGCTAATTGCAATCCCCAGCCATGCGATAAAACCAGTCATACCAGACGTGTTCAATAACCACAGATATACTGTTTGATTTCCAAACATGGAACTGAGGAAACACAATCCCGCTACCACAGTTGTCACATAAAGTGCATTGCGTGGAACGCCGCCTTTCGACAAGTGACCAAAAATTTTCGGGGCTTTACCTTCCCTTGCCAAGGTGAATAGCATACGAGTAGAAGCATACATTCCCGAATTTCCGGCTGATAGCACAGCGGTCAATATCACTGCATTCATTATCGCAGCCGCGGATAACAGCCCTGCATTTTCAAATACCAGAGTAAATGGGCTAACACTGATATCCTTCACATCATTACGCAACAAGCTAGGATCAGTATACGGAATAATCAGGCTGATAATCAAAATTGCAAACACATAGAACAACAGAATCCGCCAAAACACCTTACGCACGGCGCGAGGGATATTTTTTGCCGGATCTTTAGATTCCCCAGCAGTAATACCGATCAGTTCTGTTCCCTGGAAAGAGAAACCAACAATCATTGCCACCCCAATCATTGCAGCGAAGCCTCCGGCAAATGGCGCATCACCAATTTCCCAGTTATGCCAGCCTGCGCCTTCAGCACCTTTCATAATACCGGCGATCATTAGAATACCGATAATAATGAAGACGATTACCGTAGAAACCTTGATCAAGGAAAACCAATATTCTGCTTCGCCAAAGCCTTTAACTGAGATAAAATTCAGCAAAAAGATCAGACCAAGAAACAATGCACTCCATACCCAACCTGGAACATCATTAAACCAATACCCCATGACTAACTGTGCAGCCACGAGATCAACGGCAATGGTCACAGCCCAGTTATACCAGTAGTTCCATCCCAATGCGAAACCGAAGCCATCATCAACATATTTAGAACCATAGGTTGAAAATGATCCCGAAACCGGCATGTACGCCGCCAATTCGCCTAAACTGGTCATCAAGAAATACACCATTAAGCCAATTAGTGCATAGGAAAGTAAGGCTCCACCGGGACCCGCTTGGGAAATCGTTGCACCAGAAGCAACAAATAACCCCGTACCAATCGATCCACCAATAGCAATCATTGCCATATGCCGTGCTTTTAATTCCCGGCGTAGAGTTTTAGGAGCCTGATCCCGTGACGTACATTGTTCTTGAGACATTCTATTCCTATATTATGAAAATAACCTTAATGCGGAATTGTAACAAATCCTCGTCCCTAGAATAGCGGCGAATTCGTGGTTATAAGATACCTTCATAATCTACGGCCAATTATTAGCTATACGATTAGCTCTTTAATACTAGATACTTAGATACTAGTTACAATAACTAAGTAATTTTTTTAATGCATTGGACATATGTTTCTGACGATGATAAATCAGGTACAAAGTTCGGTTGAGATGCAATCCGGGGAGCACCAGTTCAGTTAATGTCCCATTATTCAACTGTTCTTGGACAACCCGCCGTGAAAGGCAACTGATTCCCATTCCATATTGAACGGCATGTTTGATAGCCTCCGAATTGCCTAATTCCATAGCAATATTGAATCGTGGCATTTGCGAAAACAGTAGATGATCCAGTACTTCCCTTGTTCCTGAACCTTTTTCTCTTAATATCCAAGGTCCATTAATCAAATCTTCTACAGTAAGCTTGCGCTGCAATAGCGTGCTTTCTGGAGAGGAAAAAACAATCAATTCATCTTTCATCCATGGTTGCGTGATCAATTCAGGGTTATGACACAAGCCTTCAATCAACCCCAAATCGACGCGAAATTCCACAACTGCCTTTATTACATCTTCAGTGTTACTGATATTTAATTCTAAAGGTGTGTCAGGATAATCCTGACGATATTTAGACAACATTTCAGGCAACATATAATTGCCAATCGTACTGCTGGCTGCCAATCGCAATGCCCCCAACTCAAGTTTGAAAAGTTGCTCGACTTCACCAGCCTGCTCAAGCAATGCCAATGCCTTGGGATAAAGCAAACGCCCATGTTCGTTGGTCACGAGTCGTTTTCCGACCCTATCGAACAGCTGTACACCTAATTGCCCTTCAAGGTCTGTCAGAGAAGCACTTACTGCGGACTGTGATAACGCCAGCTGTAGGGAAGCCTGTGTCGTTGAACCACTTTTCAGAACTTCTGCAAAAATCTCCAGTTGTCTCAGAGTGATACGCATATGGCCTCACGGGAAGCAAAATAAAAGAGAAAGGTAGTCTTGATTTTAGACAGTATTATGCAACTTAACAAAAGTCACACTTTTTTGATTTGTTTTTCTGGTTATATATATTTATTTTATCAATTTTATTGATTTTAAAATCTTCTATATGCTTATTCCTAAAGTGTATAAGTATAGAGTCGCCGTAATGTCTGAAAATCAACTGGAAGAATTGACAAAAACCACCACAAATAGCGCTTTAAAATTAGTGCCTGGTTTTATTTTAGTCGTTCTCCTGACAACACTAGCTATTTATATCAGCAGTATTCAGTGGTTTATTGATATGGGATTGGGTGTTCTGACATTGGCCATTTTATTAGGGTTCATTGTAGGTAACACGCTGTATCCCTTTTTAAAATCCATTTGTGATAAGGGTATCCATTTTTCCAAACACTACTTACTGAGAGCTGGTATCATTTTTTATGGATTTCGGCTAACATTTCAGCAAATTACAGATATTGGCGCTACTGGGATGTTGATTGATGCCATTATGCTTTCTTCAACTTTTTTTATTACATTATGGGTAGGGCGCACTTTTTTTAAGCTAGATAGCCAAACTGTCATCTTAATCGGAGCAGGAAGCAGCATTTGTGGAGCTGCTGCGGTTATGGCAACAGAACCCGTGGTTAAAGCACCAGCCAATAAAGTTGCTATTGCTATTTCCACGGTGGTGATTTTTGGCACGATCTCAATCTTTATCTATCCTTGGTTTTATCAACTCAATACCCATTACCAATGGCTAAATTTCTCCCAAGAAACATTTGGTATTTTCTCTGGTTCAACCGTTCATGAAGTTGCTCAAGTCGTCGCCATTGGACATACATTAGGCAGTGAAGCGGAAAATGCAGCCGTTATCAGCAAGATGCTCCGTGTTATGATGCTGGCACCATTTTTGCTCTTGCTTTCAGGTTATATTAACCGCATGGAAGCAAAAAATAGCAGTAACAACCAAGCAAAATCCCAGATAACTATTCCCTGGTTTGCCGTATTTTTCATTATCACGGCAGGCTTCAACTCCTTTCATCTATTACCGGAATCCTTTGTTCACTTTATCATTACCACTGATACTGTCATGCTAGCAATGGCAATGGTTGCTTTAGGTTTAAACACCCACGTTAGCGCCATTCGCCAAGCTGGTGTTAAACCGATACTATTGGCACTTATTGTGTTTATCTGGTTGATGGCAGGAGGATTAATCGTCAATCAAGTTATTCAACATTTATTAGGCTAGAAAATTTAACACTGAATTGAATTGACTGTTTTTAGCTGAATTTTATTGGCAAGGCGAACAATGCCATAATAATAAAAAACAGGAGAAAAAATATGAAACTTGTAGGAGCACATGTAAGCGCTTCAGGTGGTGTAGATCAGGCAGTGATCCGCGCCCATGAATTAAATGCAACGGCATTTGCCCTGTTCACAAAAAATCAACGCCAGTGGCATGCCCCACCATTATCGACAGAAGTCATCGATAAATTCAAGGCGAATTGTGAGCGTTACGGCTATGGCAGTCGACAAATTCTTCCCCATGACAGCTATCTGATTAATCTTGGCCACCCTGAAACAGAAGCCCTGGAAAAATCTCGTGCTGCGTTTTGATTAAATGCAGTTAATTAAAAATAAATAAATAAAAACAAATAATTATATAACATTGTTATCTTCTTAAAGATATGCATGTACACACGCATGTACAAACTAAAAAAAGCACTCAGTACGGCGCATAACAATTGATTTTATACTGCTTAGATAGGAAAGGTTGAGGTAGGTTTCAAGGCGGGAATGGGAACACCACAGGGCAGCCCCTTTAACATGCAGGATAGTCCCGTATGTACCGGACGGCTTAAACTCAAGCTCTCTTCTGTGGTGATTTCCCCTATAGTTGATTAACTCATTGATTTTGCCGAGGCCGTCAGATTGGCCTCACTCAGTTGCTCGGTATTTAATCACTCCGTTTGAAACGGAAGCATGATCTGTACCATGCAGGAAATAAAGGGTATCAAGGGGCGGGAAGGTGACGCGCGGGCGGGTTTATGGTTAATTTATCAGTCTCTTGATAAGCCGGCAGAAAGAATCTCTTTACAACTAATGGTGCCCTTGCACAGAGAGTGGAATTTTTTATGATTCATCCCAGCCTGTTTAGCCATTGATTTAATCAGATCTTTTGAAAACGGTGCGTGGTGCTTATCGACGGTAACCACCCATTTATACACATCTTCTTTTTTGATCCATTGTTCATGGGAGGTTCCTTTTTTTGGTTTCATTTCAAAACCTAAATCCGCCAGAGCTGCTACAACTTCTTTATATTTGAGGGGTGTTAGTCTATAAAGAATCATGTTGCGCCGCACCTCTTATCGGGCTAGCTCACATTGTTCGTCAAACAACTTAACTGAAACAGCTTCTTTATTTAGATAAAAAGCCCTTCTTACTTTTAACTTAAACGCGATAAGCCAATACTTAAGCCACATAGATAAGGGGGCTTTTCGATTGATAAGCTGTTTTGCGTATTCAGGTTCAGAAGTTGCTTCTTCAAGATAATCACTTACCTGAGCCTCAAGTTTGCTAATTGCTTCATCAATCGAATTAGCTTGCGCTGCCAGTGACAGATCTAAGCAGGCAGCAATATACATATCACCCTGTTGATAAGCCATGCAACGTAATCTCATTTAGTCATCTCCTGTAGGGGTATCAACAACATAGTTATCAGATTGATAAATATGTCTAAGGCGATGATAGTTTGTTTGAGCTTGGTGTCAACCGCGTAGGCTGTGTTTATTTTTGTTTTGTTGGAGGTTGAAATGCACAGACTGTTTCAATTTAACCCTCTTTATACCAACCCGCCCCAACAACCTTTTCTAACCCCACTGGGTTCACCGGACAAAAATTTGTCCGAAGGGTGTAAGAAATATTTCTCATACCCCTTAGTTAAAGAGTGACAGGCCAAAGTGAGGACCTCGGTAATATGACCCCTTGAGATTAAGGAGCCCTTACACCATGCAAAAGGCTGAACGGTTAAAAGGTGAGAAATCCCGCCTTTATCTATCTCTAAGTTTTATCAGTGGAATATGGATTTTATTAATTTCCAAACAGTCATTTCGTGCCATCCTAATCAGAAGTTCTCTCCAGTATTGATGAACCTATTTTATTGATGTTCACTGGCGGAGAAGTAGCCCGCCTTCATGTTATTTAGCAATGCTTATTGTTGATTAAATGAGGGATTAAGTATGAGCAATGAATGTAATAAATCTGATGTTCCAGTCTCAGAAGATGGTGATCTTGTTGTCGTTTCAACCCCTAAATATGTCAAAAAAACTATTGAAGAGCACGCCCTAAGCCGCAACCATCCAAATGCAACACTGCAAGATAAGGGATTTGTTGTCTTGAGCAATGATGTCGGTAGTAATAGCGAAACTATGGCAGCAACGCCAAAGGCAGTGAAAGCAGCATATGACCTAGCCAATACCGCCAATCAAAACGCCACTAATACACATATGGACGGTTCCAGTTTGCCTGTTGGTGTTCCTGTTCCTTGGCCGACAGAAGCCCCACCGGACGGTTGGCTTATCTGCAACGGTGATTCGTTTGATAAGGCAAAATACCCAAAACTGGCTCTTGCCTATCCATCTGGCAGACTACCTGATTTGAGAGGGGAGTTTATTCGTGGTTGGGATGAGAGGCGTGGAACGGATAGCGGGCGCGCATTATTATCATCCCAGACTGATGCTATTCAGAATATTGTAGGGACATTTGGAAAAACACAACTGTTTCCGGTGAAAGTAGCCTCTGGCCCATTCGAAATATCAAGTCCTGTACTTTCAACAGGGCTTTGGCCATCTTCTAATGCAGGTTATGGCTCAGCAAATTGGACATTTGATGCATCCCGTGCGGTGCGTACAGCAACGGAAACTCGTCCCCGCAACATTGCATTCAATTACATAGTAAGAGCGGCTTAGTTCTGAGCTAACAATTTAACCCGCAACTTTCTGCGGGTTAATTATTTCCATTAATATAACCAATTAAAACCGTATTCAATTGAAACAATATTTTTTATTGCATCCTGTGTGAATTCGTTATGTTTGTTATCTCACAGATTAGGGAATTTTTGCTCAAATGATTAAGGGGGTGATGTAGTGTAGCTGATTAAGATTCCGTATAAAAATAACAAGGTTGGGAACCCTGCCTAAAGACCTAAAAAACAATGGGTTGAGTCAATTATCATCAATTTTAGGAACCACGCCAATTCAGCATTCGCTTTTTCATGTCGAAAAGCAGATTGAAATAGATGGCATTGAAATGGGTGTGCCGTACAGCGTAGAGCCGCCCTCCCCGCGAGGGCTTCCTGCTTATCACAAACCTGCACCTTCCCTCCCCCTCACATTCCACACCGAATCTTCCGGCATCTGGACACGGACGTCCAGACGCGTGCCTGCGGGTAAATCACACGGTTCATCATCGGTGTAATAGGTGTGTTCGTCCACGGATTTGATGCGTCTGTTCTGCAACCGAGCGGGCATATGGGCGTTCTGTCGGTGGGTGATTTTGATATCGATAGCCCCGTCCGGCAACACTTTATCCTCAACATACACTAACTCATTACCGTTAACATCACGGGGAGCGCTGAGACCTCCATGTACACCCCACGCTCCATCAGCGTTGTAGCCGAGAACACCAGAAATGCGATAGTGGCCAACGCCTAGTTTGGTGACGGTTGCCCCTTCAGATTCATCATTGGTAGTGAATGTGCCATCGGGGTGGATTTCGATGATGGGGGAAGATTTTCTGAGAAAACCGTTGGCGTCTTTCCACGTATTTCCTGTACACAGCAAAATCCCACTAACTTCGGGGTGATATAACTCCCCTTTCCATATGTCATCTTTCTTATATGACAGCACCCCCTTACCATTCTTTATTGTCATTCCCCACGCCTGCGGTTTTTCTGGTTTCACCCAAAGCCCCACTTGCGATGAAACGTCCCGCTCACACAGTAGCTCAGATTGCATTGACTGAATGCCACCATTGGAGAAATCTCTCATGACTGCATCTGATTTTACTGCCCGCTCAACGATTAATTGAGTTGTTATATACTGACTCATCACCTGCTTAGTCGAACCCCCGGAAACCTGTACGACCTGACTTTCATTCAGTTTCCCCTCTACCGCCGCCTGCAATGCCCGGATGGAGTCCAGCGTGACTTTCTGTCCGTTCGGCATCTCCACTTCAACCTTGCCGCTTTCACTCATCCACCTGTCCATGTTCTGGAGGAAATTAACAATATAGCTGACATTGGTCACTATATGCCTGACGCCATCGGAGACAGAATCGGGCGCTGTGGTCTGGATTTGGTAGGTGACGTTGCGGAGGGTCTCGCGGGCCTTATCCGCCAGTACCAGCTCCGTATCGGAGTTCACCGCCTGAATCATGTGTAACAGGTTACCGTTGCCGGACTGAATTAAAATAAGCTGTGCCGGGGCAACGCCGCTAATATTGGATTTAAACCGGGTGCCCGTGCCGCGGACAATAGCCGAGCCGGACACAGTAGAGATTGCGCCTTGTGAGTACATAATAAATTCCTGTGAAGAAAAGATCGGAAAGGGATTAGCCTTCAATGGCGGTCAGGTCAACAATAAAACCTTCCATCAGCGGGGGCGGGCCACTCCATGTACCCGGATCTGCCCCTCCGCCTCCCCGGTACGCAAATTCAAATGAATACCTCATTTCAATTCTGCCATTGCTGTATCCGGGTTTGAAAGATTCGGCGTAGACGTCATAGACCCACTCGTCATCGAAGTAAGGCGGGTTGTTCGCGCCACTGATAAATTGCTTGTTTCTGTAATAATGCCGGGACTGGGACTTGATTATCATGTACCCAAAACGGCGCCCTGCCCCGCCGGTATGGACAAAGGGCGTATTTTTGTTACCGGGGACATCAACATAAAACGGTTTCACGAAGGACAGCAGTTTCATGGCAGACGAAAACATCAGTGCCCCGTTCTCGCTGTATACCTCCAGCCCGCTCCTCCCGTAAACACTCAGTTCAGACACCGGGGCAAAGAAATAGGTCCCGCCCGCGCCGTACACCTCTGCAAAGTTATAGTATCCCTGCTGCTGGTTGTTCTCGCCCGGTGCCGCTTTTCTCAGAAACCCCAGTGCCGGGGATTTATCCGATATCTGGACAACGCCATTATCGGTGTAAAATTCAATGCCAAACATGTTATATTGCCCAAATAGTAACCCGATTTATCATCTCATCCCAGCCCGCGCCGCTCTGTCCGCCCCCCTTCCCCTTGTTCTCCCAGCGGTACACGTCATAATCCACATGATAGTTAAACGCACTGCCGGAGACAGTGAAGCGGGTGAATTCATTGCTGATGCGGGTTGTTATAAGCCCCTGTTTATTCTTCATATATAAAAAGAAACGGGCGGTCAGATTGCCACCTTCACTTAAACCTGACAGATACAGGCTGCCGGATTTATTCAACGGGATAATATGGGTCCCCAGAAAGCGCGGAATAATGTTATTAGTGGTGATAATCAACCGCCCCTTTTCGTCGTAAATCTCCAGTCCCATGCCCATTACCAGAACCCCATGCGAATACGTAATCTGCCGTTATTATCAAACAACTGTTTCAGATTATTAGTTTCTACCCAATAGCCCGAATTCCCCTGACCGTAACTCACCATTTCCCCGGTGCGCATATTCAGCCTGAACCCGGTTCGGCGGCTGGGGTCGAAGTTAGTTGACTGGAGGGTGTCGGCAATCTTTGCACTGGTGATGGTGGCATCACCGACAAACAGGCTGTTGATAAAGACCTGACCATTTTTAATCACAAAGACCGGCTCTGACTTCCCGTTATTAGGGTTCACTACCGTGAACTGGTTGGCCATGACACCGAAATGTGTCTCTACCTGACCATTTCTCACCTCAGCACCGATAACCATCCCGGCCTTATAGAACTGGCCTTTGTATTTCACGCCCGCCCCGATATCCTTAATGGCATAACCGTTACCCTCGATATCAAAAACAGCGGTCGCCTTGGTCTGCACAGCGGCGGTATTTTCCCCCACATCGGCCTGTACCTTTTCCATTTTCTCCGTAAAGGCCTTCTGGTCAGTTAGCTGAGTCGTCCTGACTTCCAGTATCTCCGACCGCATCTCGCCGTTTTCTTTCAATTGATGCTGAACGACAGAACCAATCAGGGCGGCATTTTCTAATATGGACTCGTTGGTAAAATCAATCTGCCCTTCCAGCCGCTTTCCGGCCTCGGTGGTCATAAAATCATGCTCTAATTCATCCATGATGGCTTTGGTGTTGCTGTCCGGTATGCCGCTGGCTTCCACAAACGGCGACTTGCCGTATGTGTTAAGTGTTCTAATGTAAAACCAGTAAATCGTTCCGGCTCTGAGATGATCCTTAAGCCAGAAATTACCCTGTCCCAGCCGGTCAGCATGATTTATCACCGCCGGTTCCTGTGTGTGATCCAGTTGCTTTTCGCTGAACCAAAACTCAAAGGTATGACCGAACGAGGCCACATCCCCTTGTCGGGGGACAACCGTCAGGGAGAAAAAGCCGGGGGTGATTTCGACATTAACCGGGGGCGGCGGAGCCTGAATAGAGAATTCAAACACCGCGGGGGCGGACATTGCACCGGCCGCACTGACCGCGCGCACCTCCGCCCGGTAATTCCCCCGAACCAATCCGGCCAGATTGACCGACTCACCGGGCACCTGAATAGTCTGAACAATGCGGGTATCCTGATAGATGGTGACGCGGTTAAAGGCCACTTCATTCACATTGCGCCATGACAGCACGCCCTGTATCACATCGCCCAGTGTTTGCGGAATAAATGTCAGCGTAGTCGGTGAGCCGACACTCCCTGCGGGTAGCCGTGTAAAGGGCGGCCGCTCAAACGGTTTACTGATGGCGTCTTCGTACACATAGGCCCCGTCTTCCTCCAGTGTCAGTTCTGCCCCGTCCAGCGCGCTGAACCGCCAGTCAATCACCCGGAATTCCAGTTTACCGATCCCCAGCGTCGGCAAGTTTAGCCTGACCACCTGACCGGGGCGGTAGGCGTAGCCATCCAGATTCATGTTCAACTGCACCCGCCGTCCGGCTCGCTTGCGGCGCAAATATTGAAGAGCCAGTCGCTGAGCCTGATAAGGGGTGGTAACAAACCGAAAATCCAGATTTTCCTTAATCTCCAAGCCATCCTCGGCGATCCATTCATGCCGGATAACCGGAGTAAAATCAGTTTTGGTATGGATTTGTTCGGCATCCACAAACGTGCCATAAATGGCGTTTGTCGCCTCTTTCAGCCCCACTTCGGGTGTCAGGGTCACGGTGTCGGTGATCTGGTTTTCATGAATTTCCAGCACCGCAGGACCATAGTATGCCCCCGCTAACATTCCGTGTTTACCTGCCATATACGTAGGGTCAGCCGCTACACAACGGTGCATAGCATCTAAAATGCTGGCGGGGTTTTCTTCCAGTTCATAGGCACCATTCAGTGTGTATCGGGATTCACGTCCCCCGTCTGGTGTATCAATACTTTCATCGCAGATATCAGCAGCCCGCTGGAATGCCCCCCAGTCAATGTCCGTATCCGGCACTTGCAGGTAACTGCGGTAGTAATCCAGAATGACCAGCGCCCCGTTATTGCTCCACGCCGTCTTTTGGGTTCGGGGATCGTACAGTTTCTTGCCCCAGACCTCACACTTGATATTCGGCAGACCATAGGGAAACTTTTCTGCATCAAATTTAAGTGTCACACGCAGCCAGGCCATTCCCCGCCCTATCATATCCGGTTTCCATGACGGACAGTTCTCCAGCATAAAAGGATCGGCGTCCGTCCTGCCGTTGTGCAACGCCCATTCTGCATGTTCACCAAACGATTCAATCTGGTCATCCCCCAGCCAGATTCGTCCAATCTTTTCAATCGGGTGTCCCGCTAAAGCAATAGCCAGCGTAATTTTTTCATGCTCATCCTGCTCGCCCGGCTCTTCCTCGGCAAAAAACAGCAACCCGGAGACAACCGTGCGCCCCACAATCACGGTTTCCGCCGCCGTTGACGAACGCAGCATTTGCTTCCTTTCGGTCTGATCACGGCCCATGCCCGGCATTTTGGGTTTATATAGCAGAATCAATATAATCAGACATAAGTCACATGCTCTGTAAACAGCTCATCAATAGAGTATCTTTCTCGTCTTCTTGTTGCTTTTGTTTCAGCCCATTTGTTTTCGATAGGATTTAAATCTGGGCTGTAAGGCGGAATCCATTCTAACTGGCATCCGTGATCGGTTATCGCTTGTCGCGTGTCACCGCGTTTATGGAAAGGGGCATTATCCATCACAATCACTGTCCCCTTAGGGAGCTTCGGCAACAAATCTTGTGTCATCCAGGCATGAAACACATTCGCATTAAGGGTTCCGGCAAACAAACTTAAGGTCACAAAGGTATTTTTAATGATAGCACCAATGGCATTAAGGCGGCCTTTGTGCTGCCAGTCATGTAAACCAAAACAGCGGGACCCTTTTAACGAATAGCCATGCGTACGTCGCATGGACTGCTCAACGCCGCTTTCATCCAGATAAACAATCTGTTTGCCCGCCTGCTCATGATGGCGGATACGCTCGCCAAATACCTGACGCGCGTGTTCGTCAGCGGCGGGGTGTTTGTGCGTTTTTTTTGACGGTTATTTTGAGTCGTTTCAGGGCGTAATGGATAGCCGATTGTGAGACACCCAGACGTTTTGCTCTTTCCCATTGATAATCATCGGGATAATTTTTGACATCGGCGATAAGTGTCTCATCACTGATTTTCGTGGGCGGCTTATCACGTGTCATACAGGGTTCTATTTTATTGCACCACCGGAACAGAGTGCGGATAGAGACCTCAAAGTGGTCGCGGGTTTGCTCGAATGTCAATGCATGCTTGTCTTTGTATGCCAGTACTCTTCTTCGAAAATCTAGACTGTAACCCATCTCAATTCTACCTTGTCATTGGGATTTAGGTATTATGACACAGTATTATGACACAGTATTATGATTCTGCTATATATAAATTTTGGTTATTACCAAGATATTGAATTGGCTGATTTGGTGGCGCAAGAAGCAAGAGAGACGGTGCACGGCTTATTCGCCAGACATCAATAAAGAGGATGATAAATTGAATGTCACTAAGCTTCTTTTTGCTGCTTTCCTAGTCATTCTTGCGTGTCTTTTTTTTGTTTTTGGTAATTACAATAAATTAAAAGACAAATATTCA
Source organism: Xenorhabdus sp. XBWT (assembly GCF_059072735.1). Lineage (NCBI taxonomy): Bacteria > Pseudomonadati > Pseudomonadota > Gammaproteobacteria > Enterobacterales > Morganellaceae > Xenorhabdus > Xenorhabdus sp. XBWT. The sequence goes on along the minus strand of NZ_CM180990.1, from coordinate 2,638,945 downwards.
TCTCTTCAGGATGCCTTTGATAAACAAGTGTTAATCAACAATGATTACATTCACAGAATTAATTCACTAAGTAAATTAGACAAGGTTCACACTCAGGAACTCGCTAATGCCAAGACTGAAATCAGTAAGCTGCGGGATGCTGCTCATGCTCATCCTGAGCGGGTGTATATCCAAGCCAAGTGTCCAGTGCCTAAAACCACTCCTAGTTCCGGCATGGATGATGCAGTCACCGCCCGACCTACAGACGCCGCTATCCGAAATTATTGGCTACTCAGAGAACGAATTGCCACCTTTGAACAAATGATCTTGGGTTGCAGGAGTATGTTAGGACGCAGTGTCAGTAACTCCTAAGCTCAGGGGCTGCAGGTGTTGTAATGGTAAGAAGAAGGTATTAACGCCTAACATGACGTCCTGTTGTAGGATCATATTCATATAAAATATTACCACTCTCATCTGAGTAACTTGGGTAAAGATGTGAGAATGGTGAAGCTGGGCGCTGTTGGTTTCTTCTTTCTATCATTTGCACGACATTTTGAAAGGTCTGAGAACCATGTACTATCCGTGGAAGTATATTTTGTTCATAATAAGCTAAGTCTATATCAAAATTATGCCTACTAAGAACAAGGGACCTCCTCGAACTCCTCGAACCTAGTATGGCAGAATAGAAGCCTAATTCATTGATATTGCGATTAGCTGTGCTATTGGTGATAAAGCGGAGTTGATGTTGATCTAAGAGTTGCGCAACGTAAGCACCAAAATTCCTGCCATAACCTGTTATTGCTAATGAGTTCACCCCATTACTTGAGCGATACACTTGTATATTCTCATTTTGACGTAGTACTCGGTAAATATCGCGATGAGTATCACTCATAACTACCTCCAACAAAAGAAACATATTTATAACGATCCCTACCCCCATCTCCACCACAAAACAAGCGAATAATCCTTAACTATAAGTTACTCTCTGAAACTAAACACAATATTTCTTTACCCATTCCCTTGAGTGGTTAAAGCAATAATCCCTGCCATCCTCCCGTACCTATCGCGTACCCAACGCATACGGGCGGGTGGCATTTTTATTTAATAAAAATACTTTTTCTTGAAATATATATTATTGTAGAAATACCACAAAGCTGGTCTCCCAAATTTTTTATGGGAGATCCAGCTTATCCAAATGAGAAACTAAATTAGGATTCGGATTCGGCAGTTAATGAGGATACAGATGCAGAATAGAGAAAAGCAGCCCAATCACTATACCGACAAACAAATATAGAAACAGGTTTTGAGGATAATGGGCTTGCTAACTTTTTAACTTTGTCCCTGATCTCTGCCGCAGAATTTGACGAGAGTCCAACGTAAGATCCGGTAGGTAAGGCCATTAATTCTCCGGTGTTGTATCTAATTGTGTTCCTAAAATCAATTATTCCCATTGATTCATTCAGGTAACTGTATTCTTTTAAAGTTGCACCAAAGATTTCAACACGAACCATGTAATTAAACATATATAGCCCTCTCTTTTATTTAAGAAAAAATTAGATTATGTATTTTGTCGACTACAGAAATTAGAAGCACATTTCCATCTATTTTTTGGAGTGCGTAATGAATATAGCAGATGTTAATTTTATCATGCCATATCAATAAACCACAGTAATTTGAGGAAACAGGAATTAAAATGAGAATTAATAGTAACTGATAATATAAATCAGACGACAGATTAAGAGTAAATAAATATAATTTCAAGGTTTTGTATTCATAAAATATTTTGATTTAAAATTCATTATTTTTTAAAAAACCTAAATAGATATATGGACGCCGACTAAATTACAGTTGGTATCCATATAAGACATTTAGATATTCTTTATATGCCCATCTTCTAGCTTAACTACCCTGTCTGCCATTCCAAAGTAAGAGTCATCATGAGTAATAACAATAACGGTTTTACCACACGCCTTTAATTCAGGTAATAATTCCGTATAAAACACTCTTTTAAAAACTGGATCTTGATCTGCCGCCCATTCATCAAAAATATAAATAGGACGATCCTCCAGATAAGCAGAGACCAAAGCTAGTCTTTTACGTTGGCCAGTAGATATATTTATGGTAGAGAATTTTCCATCTACTATTTTTACTTTATTATCCATGTCTAATTTCTGAATGTAGTGAGTAGCTTTATCAGTAATATTTGAATCTACAGTGAGCAGTTCTTCAAACAAGTGAAAATCAGAAAAAACAGCGGAGAAAAACTGCCGATAATACTCATTGTTAGAAGCGTTCATTTCTATCCCATTCAGCACAATAGAGCCAGAATCACATTGAAACAAACCAACCAATAACATTGCCAAAGTGGTTTTACCACTGCCATTACCTCCTATAATAAAAACAATCTCTTCATGGTGTATTTTAAGATTTAATGGCCCAAGAACGAATTGGCTATCTTCCTTATCGCTTGAGTAATGATGGACAACATCTTGTAACTCAAGTAATACCTTTTTTTTCTTCTCTTCTAAGAAAGGATTAGGCTTATCAGAGTATACAAGCTGAGATTCCTGCAATTCCTTATCCAGTTGCCGCATTTTTTTCAAGGATACACCCGCCGTACGCAATTCGGGTATAGCTCCCATAACTTCACCAATAGGGCCAACTAAAAAGAGCATAATCAAGACTACTGTAACAAGAACACCTGGTTCAGGTTGCCACCAGTTTGGTACCACAAAAACCATAAAACCAATTATTATGTAAAACATAGTATCTGCTGAATTTACTACCCATGCGAATCTTACATGGCCCTTGATAAATATTTTTCTCAAATGTTCGGCACCATGCATAATAACTTGATTAATAAATAATTCCCCACGATTAGAATTTAACTGCAGTTCCTTGCTACCATTTATAAGATTTTGAAAATTAAGATAAATACTATCAACCTGATCTCTAATCTTGTCCAGCATTTGGGAGGGTTTTTTCTCTAAGATGTGAAATCCATACATCAGTGTGCCAAAACAAACAGTCAGGATTAAAAATAGCACCCAAGATACCCAAGCCAAATAACTAAGACAAGCCACAATAAGAATGGTATTACCAAATACCATTGGCGCTAACGTACATGAATTTGAAAATACATCAACATCTTTGGTTAAAACAGCTAACAGTCTATGACGTCCAAGCTCTTGCTGCTTTTTAAATGGTGTTCGCAGTAGTTTATTACTAAGATTGATACGTAGTGACAATATTGCAGATTGAGTTAAATGTAGCAACGCAATCTCTGCGGCTGCTTTACTAAAAAAATAGACTAAACATAATATAAAGAAAATATATGAAATAGAGTAACCAGGAGACTCTATTGCTTTGCTCACTATACCAACTAGTGAGGCAGCAGAACCTCCAGATACTAATGCGCTTATCATAGAAAAACACAGCAACTTCCAAGAGTGAGCATAAAGATATCTAATTAAATTCATAATAATCCATTTTTATTTTTAGCACGTTATCAATAATTACATTTGGATTCGAACTAATAAGAGCCACAAGTAATCATGATGCGATATGACTATTTTAAATAGACAGTCTAATATTTCAATGAAAATAACATTTAACAAAATAACTGACAATAATTATTAGGAAAAATTCATCAATGAAATTATGTTGCATATAAAACTAATTCATGAAAAATAGTCACTCATTTAACTTAAGGGAAAATAAAAAAATTCAAAATATAATTTCAAAAAAAGAACAACTGCTGGACTGGTTCTTTCTCCATTAAGTCGTTATCTAAGATCAATGTGAAGGTTTCGGCATGACAACCCGCTTTCGCTACCGTGATTTTAGTCATTTTTTCATCATATTTAGGGTCAGTTTGTTTTACCGTTGGGCCGCTATGCTCCAGACAATACCTACCTGAGAAAGGTAATTATATAGAGCACATAATAGACATCACTCAGCCAGTATTGGGATTTTTGACGATTGATCAGATCGCAAAAATCGGACTGAGTTCCCTCTAAATAATCTACTATTTTGAAAAGTTATCTAGCTGAGTCAATTTGAAGTTAATATGTAATTATAGGTTATACTATTTGTTAATAACTCATCTAATTATGGTGTGCTTATGTGGAATAGCTATCCTCAAAGAGGAAATATGCAGTTACTGGAAAATTTTCTGTCACCGATCGATGCTCACATTATCCTAGGTAGAATGTTATCAGAAGGTATCTATGCGGTCGTGATAGATGAAGACATTATATGGAATAACTATATGTGTTCTCAGGCGTTTGGCGGAGTTAAGCTTCTTGTTCATCAAGCCGATATAGAACGTGCGAAATCGATACTTTGCCAAATTGAAGATAACAAGTTTATGTTGGATAACTCTGAGCCTAATTTAGAGAATGCTAAATCATCAACATTTCAATGTTGGTCTAATTCGTTGATGAATACTTTTTTAGTTATTTTATTGTTTTTAACAATAGGAATAGCATTGCCGTTAAAAACTAACTTTCATTCTTCTCCTTAATGCCATGAAAAAATAAGGTAACATTTCAATTAATAACCAAATGTAATTAAAAATTTCAAATAAAATACTGGCAATGGTCATAAAACTTGAAGTATGAAGCCCCGCACTGCAAAGTGCAGTTATTCATAAAACCGCACTAATGACTGAAAAGGAAGAATTCATGATGACGGTAATAAATATTATTCTTTTCAGGCCAGCTTATAGCTAATTACTAAATCACATTAGAGTTAATTATATTCAATGGATTTCGAGATGCAGTCAACAAAGTTGCAGTTTGCAAGACGGAAGAAATAGCTCAACAAAATAGAGCGACGATGTGAGTCAGTCGCTCTATAAACATTTATTTGATATTTTGGGATAAAGCATGTCTTGTTTGTTCTTTACATGCTTTGACGGATTTATTCAGTGATTCATCAAAATTCTGGTTGTTTGGAAATGCCCGCTTATTTTTTCTGACTTCTGTGACAGTTTGTTTGATAGAAGCAATAAACTCATCCTTGTTGCTATGGATTTCTTTAAGATCAAATCCCTTATGATTCAAATTACTGAAAACTCTCTGGGCTATTACATCTGGTGAATCGTTAGTTTTGAATGCATCTACGGAGGCTTTTCCAAATAAATCACAGTAAGTTTCTGCTGTTTTATTGATATTCGCATGAGCGGCATAAGAGAAAAATGGGATAAGGAAAAGTGGCAGTAAAAGACGTTTCATAATTTCCTCTTGATCGACTATGACCATGATAGTGTTGACAATATAAACAATAGTACATTATTAACTGTTTGTGCTGGATCTCAGTGAAAAATTGAACTTATTGAGAATACGTTTATTAGTTTTCCTTTTCCACACATTCGCCTCTTTTACATAGGGCACGGAGTGATTTTATAGGATCATTTTTACCATTGATGTTAATGCGGACGAGAAGTTTGACATTTTTGTCAGTAATTTTGAGAGCATCAACTTCAAGATAATTTCCAGAACCCGCTGAGAGTTTGGATACAACCAATTCTTTGGAACCATCTCTGTCAATATCAGCAAAGGTAATTCTCGGCTTATTGCTGTCATCGAACACTGAACCATCCCGGGAAAAGATCCCTCCGGTTTCAAAATCTATAAGTTCTTTATCTCTGAAAACGGCGATGGAATAGCTACCAACTGAGGCATTTTCCAGATCACCCACTGACAGGACTGCAAATCGTGTATCAGGCAAGTGAATCAATGTTCCATTTTTTGCGATTACGGGTGTTGATAACGATAGGGTGATTAGAGAGAAAATGGCAATGTTTTTCATAATGTTACTTATACGCATAAGCAATACTCCATTGTCTACCCATATTCATGGGCTAAGATTTATATCGTAGCACGAATTTTGGAAAACTATATTCCTCATGAAAAATGTCACTCAAACTCTATTTGATATCGGTGGTATTTTGTTCAATCACGAAGTAATTATTAATTAATTTTATGTTTTATGTGTGTTTTATAATAGTGTTCTTGACGATAACGAGATAAATAATAGAGAAATATTTTGTGATGGAGGAGGTTTTAGGTGTGATGATTGAATTTTATTTCATTGAGAAGATATCAGTAGAATCAGCGGGAGTGGTGACTCCCGCTCCTTTTGTTAACTTCAACATATATTAAGCTCTATGTGCTGTTTTTTTCTATTTTTTCGACAATTTTATTGTACTCTTTCCAAACAACCGATACTGGTGAGCTTAAACAACAGATAGAGATTGAACCACCTGTGGCAGGATGGTACTCATACTTTGATTTTCCTCTATAAACTCTTTTTGGCAGTATGTTGTCTGCGGGATTTTTTCTTTTTCGCTCTAACATCAACTATAACCTCGCTTGCAGATTATCTGATAGCCAGATAGTGGAATATTAACATACTATTAACTTGTTATTGTTGTTTCCTGCTGCAAAAATAACAATCAAAAATTTTAATACGGTATGGTGGCTTTTTCCAATTATCACAGTATTAAAATTTAATAATCTCATTTTGAGAAAAATATTGCTATATGTTTTCAGAAATATTAGAGAGTTCAACATTAAATTTTGTAATTATTTTTATGTTTTTAATTGATGAGGTTATTACAACTCAGGTTATTTAATAGTGCATAACTATCTAAATTTGTTTAATGCACTCATATGATATAGCGCTAATAACTTTAGATTAACACCTATTTTTTATATGGTTATTGTATTGGAATTGTTTTTCATTGGTTGTATTTAGGTTATCAGTTAGTTTCCATTTTAAGTTTGGTTGTTAATTGATTCATATTGTTTTCTTATATTTAGCAGAGGAATTGGTTCGTGCTAATTACTTATAATATACGATTAATAGGCTTGAAATAGGGAATGATGCGTTTATGAGTATTAATGTAAATGTTCACGAACGCTAAACTAAATGTAAAAATTTCATTAAAAGTTACCCATTGAAATAGATATTGTGTTACATTCTTTCTGTTTTACTGACTTAGTATCTCTGTGTTTCTTGTATACAGCCTTATGTTACTTGTTAATTATAAAGGAAATTACACACAATAAAATTTCGGCGGATACTGCATTATGGTCAGCTAATGTTTGCTAATTAGTAAGGGGAAAATATCTTGACGGATCTGATTAACTTCATTAACAACGTTCTTTGGGACTACGTACTAATATACTTGCTCCTCGGGGTTGGCCTTTACTTCACATTGCGTTCTGGTTTTATACAGCTTCGTCATTTTGGTCACATGTTTTCAGTTCTGAAAAATAGTAATAAATCAGATAGCTCTGGTATTTCATCTTTTCAGGCTTTATGTACCAGCCTTGCTGCTCGTGTAGGAACCGGTAACTTAGCAGGAGTCGCTATTGCAATTACTGCTGGTGGGCCAGGGGCTATTTTTTGGATGTGGGTAGTGGCATTTATTGGTATGGCGACTGCCTTTGTTGAAAGCACGCTTGCTCAGTTGTACAAGACGAAAGACGATCAAGGAAATTATCGCGGTGGCCCTGCTTACTATATGGAAAAAGGGTTGAAGAAGCGATGGATGGGGATTCTGTTTTCATTCTTTCTTATTATCGCGTTTGGTCTTGTATTTAATGCTGTTCAGGCAAGTTCAATTGCGGAAGCGGCTTCTTTTGCTTTTAATATCAAACCATTTTATGTTGGTATTGTATTAGTCATTTCTAGCGGTGTAATTATATTCGGCGGGTTGCGTTCCATCGCAAGAGTTGCGGAATTTGTTGTACCGTTTATGGCGATTGCCTATTTCATACTGGCACTTTGGGTTGTTGGCCACAATATTGAACGTATTCCAGAAGTATTTGCATTAATTATTAAGAGTGCTTTTGGTCTTCAGGAAGCAATAGCCGGAACATTAGGTTATGGCATTTCTCAGGCAATGTTGCAAGGTGTTCAACGTGGATTGTTTTCGAATGAAGCGGGAATGGGTTCTGCTCCAAACGCTGCGGCATCGGCTTCTCCATACCCACCGCATCCGGCTTCGCAGGGCTATGTGCAGATGTTAGGGGTGTTTATGGATACCATCGTTATCTGTAGCGCCACCGCAGTCATCATCCTCTCTTCTGGTGTTCTTAACGAAAATGTTACTGCCATCAGCGGAATTGAATTGACTCAGCGGGCACTGTCATCGGCAGTTGGACATTGGGGAACGACATTCATTGCTATTGCTATTTTCTTCTTCGCCTTTACATCTATCATTGCTAATTACGCTTATGCTGAAAGTAATATGATATTCCTTGAGCGTAACCACACTGCAGGCTTATTTATCCTGCGCTTGGCATCACTGGGAATGGTTATGTTCGGCACATTAGCGGATGTTCCTTTGGTTTGGAATATGGCTAATGTATCGATGGCATGTATGGCTATTGTTAACTTGATTGCCATACTCTTGTTGTCAGGTATCGCAATGAAGCTTGTCAAAGATTATAACCAGCAGAGAAAATCGGGACAGTTACCAACATTCAATATCAAGGATTATCCAGAAATTCAGCAGCAAGTTGAAAAGGGTATTTGGGATAATGATATGTTAAATAATAATCAGAAGACGTAATTGCTGGATATTGGAAGTTAGAGGTTTATATCCAACAGATTTCAGATTATCGCGTAACTAATAAAGCAATAATTTGAAAGGCAATCGGAATATGAATTACAGAATGTGATTCATATAAGATGACCATAAAAGCCGGACATTCGACTATTCCTTGAATGTCCGGTTTTTATTTGTACGTTAGATCCTGTCTGAAACTAAAAAACATCACATTTGCTTTAGTTTTATCTATTATATAGATATCCGAACATAGTTATTTTAACGTTATCTTTTCTTTTTAAATAGCAGCTAGAACATGATAAAAAAATTAATGGCATGTGCATTTATTACTCTGTTAGTTGGTTGTTCTTATTCTCCTGAGCGAGAAGAGAGAAATGGTTATATTGTCGACTATTCTTATCCTTATTCGACCAATCAGGATATTGATTCGATTAGATTCCTTGTTTTGCATTATACTGCTTTGAATGATAGAAAATCTTTACAGGCATTAACGGGAGGTAATGTTAGTGCGCATTACCTCATTCCATCTCAGACAACGTATGAAAATAAAGAGCCGATTATTTTTCAATTAGTCCCAGAAAAGCAAAGAGCATGGCATGCAGGAAAAAGTGAATGGAATGGATATCAAAGTCTAAACCGTTACTCTATTGGTATTGAAATTGTTAATTGTGGTTTTAAGCAACAGTTTATTAAAAAGGAGTGGTGTTTATATCATTTATCACAAATCGATGCAGTGATTAGATTGGCCAAAGATATTATTCAGCGATATCAAATTAAGGCGGTCAATGTTGTTGGCCACAGTGATATAGCTCCACTTAGAAAAAAAGATCCCGGTCCGGTTTTCCCATGGCAGTTACTTTATGAGCAAGGGGTTGGTGCTTGGCCTGATCACGGGACTGTTAATAAATATTTGGCTGGAAGAAGTCCTGATATGCTTGCATCAGTGATTTCAATACAGAAGGCACTGTTTCGGTATGGTTATAAAATTCCTCAAACAGGGGTATTGGATGATGAAACGCATAAAACGATTCAGGCATTTCAGATGCATTTTCGTCCATCCGATATTAATGGTACACCTGATGCTGAAACCGAAGCGATTGCTTTGGCTTTGGTCGAAAAATATCAAGAATAATTTATGCTTAATTCTATTGAAATAGATGCATGAATTTCAAAATGCAGTACTTATCTCTTGAGAAGGCCTCTGAGGAACATAGGTAACCGTATGTTTATAAAAAATGGAGGGATGAGTTAGATAGCCAACAAAGCTGCAACTTGAAAAATGATAGGTATAGAGCGCAACCATTTGTTGGGGTAGAAGAGATATTAAAAGTGGAAAGTAAGTAGGGCGGCCGAGATAAGTGGCCGCTGATGATACTTACCTCATGATTCACAGTCACAGGTCAGATGCAATGGGAGCTTCACTTCAAGTTCCATATCTATGCTCTGACGAAAATCATAAGGTGTAATGCCATATTCTTTACGGAACATATATGTGAAATGAGATTGAGATCCGAAGCCGAAATCCAAGGCTATATCAAAAATAGGTAAAGAACTGTTTCTCAGCAGAGAAACTGCGCCAGCCAAGCGCCGTTGTCTTATGTACTTTCCAAGCGATATCCCTGTGACTTCTTTGAATATTTTCTGCATGTGCCAAAGGGAATAGCCAGAGTAAGCAGCAAGCTCTTCAAGATGAATGACACGGCCAAGATGGTTTTCTATCCATTTACTCAGTGCGTATACAAGTGCTAAGTGATTATCTTGTGTCATTACAATTTTAAATTGGTTAAAGGTGGGGAGAAGTATACACAACTTCTTTTCAAGATGACAAAACCCATCATTGTGGGCAGTGGCAATAATAAAACCAAGTGCTTCCGCGCGTAAAAACTTTTTATCCTATTTCACTAGGATGTTAACTACAATGAAATTAATCCAAGGTGGTTGAATTGAAAAATAAAAAAGTGGTTTTAACATTGTGCCTAATAGTAGTGTGTCTGTTTTTGTATTTGTTGGCATTGGATGTACCTTGTGAACGAGGCAACGGAGAATTTGAATTAGGTGTTTGTTCTATTACCCGCTACATACCTTTTTGATCTCTATCTCAATCATTATCCTGAATGTATGTGTGTTAACATACATACATGGTATTCATTCTTTGTAAATGGTGTTTTAATATCCATCTGATTCTAATTATAGACTAAATATCGAGTTAAATCAGCACATAACTAAAATTCATGATAGTTGAGACAATTTAAGCTCGACAAATTTTATGAAAATTGGGAGAGTGAGGTGATTCCTTTCTCTTTTCAGACTCAAAAAATACTCAGGTTCAAAAAAACAAATAGAATAGCTTTTAATGAGACGGATTCTAAGCACCGCAAAAAGAGGACTAAATGGCAGGACAACAAGAACAATCCACGCTTAAGCGTGGTTTAAAGAACAGGCATATTCAACTTATTGCTCTCGGTGGTGCAGTAGGTACAGGGTTATTTTTAGGTATAGCTCAAACCATCAAAATGGCAGGGCCTTCAGTACTACTTGGGTATGCAATTGGCGGATTTATTGCATTCTTGATTATGCGCCAATTGGGCGAGATGGTCGTAGAGGAGCCAGTCGCAGGGTCATTTAGCCACTTTGCTTATAAATACTGGGGCGATTTTGCGGGGTTTTTATCAGGTTGGAATTATTGGGCAATGTTCATTCTGGTCGGAATGGCAGAACTGACGGCCGTAGGCATTTATATCCAATATTGGTGGCCGGAAATTCCGACATGGGTTTCCGCAGCAATATTTTTTGTGCTGATAAATCTTATTAATTTGATTAATGTTCGATTATACGGTGAAACTGAATTCTGGTTCTCTATCATTAAAGTTACTGCGATTATTGGCATGATTTTCTTTGGAAGCTATTTGCTGATCAGCGGTAGTGGCGGCCCACAGGCAAGTGTCACCAATTTATGGCTGCAGGGCGGTTTTATGCCTAATGGGGTTTCCGGCTTGATCATGGCGATGGCGGTAATCATGTTTTCGTTTGGTGGATTAGAAACGGTAGGGATCACTGCGGCAGAGGCGGAAAATCCTGAGGAAAATATTCCAAAAGCAACCAATCAAGTCGTTTATCGAATCCTACTGTTTTACATCGGCTCACTGGCTATTCTGCTTTCACTTTATCCTTGGGGGAATGTAGTCGAAGGTGGTAGCCCATTTGTTTTGATTTTCCATGATCTGGATAGCTTTTGGGTGGCGAATGTCCTGAATATAGTTGTATTAACGGCAGCATTATCTGTTTATAACAGCGGCGTATATTGTAATAGTCGGATGCTTTATGGTTTGGCTAAACAAGGCAACGCGCCTCGCATTCTGACAAAAGTGAATAAACGTAGTGTACCTGTTTTATCTATTGGGTTATCAGCGTTGGCAACATCAATGGGTGTACTGATTAACTATGTTATACCGGGTAAAGCGTTTGAGTTGTTGATGGCATTGGTGGTAACAACGCTGGTTATTAACTGGATTATGATTTGTCTTGCCCACCTGAAATTCCGCGCAGCTAAGAATAAGGAAGGCACTAAGACAAAATTCCGGGCATTGTGGTACCCGTTTGGAAACTACCTGTGTTTAGCGTTTCTGGCGTTCATTCTTGTTATTATTCTGATGATGCCATCAATTAGTATTTCAGTTATTTTAATGCCATTCTGGATTGGTGTATTATGGCTGGGTTACTTAGTAGCCAAAGCAAAGAAAAAGGCTGCTTAATTCTTAATCTATTTCAGCGTATTTTCAGCCGGGTATTATGCCCGGCTGATTATTCTTATCAGTATTCCTCCATTTTTAACCTAATCCTAAAGGTATTATGCGTTTTATCATAGCTTAGTGACTCATAAGTAAGAGATTTGTCATATGATTAAGGATAAATTAAAACCACTTGATATGAATTATTTCATAGAAATAGTGTCATTAGTAGAACATATGGAGTGGCCAAATGACAAACTTCAGACTTTATAAATCTTATAAAGTCGTTTATCCATATATAGCGTAAAGACAAAAACATTATTATTGAATAATATTTAATAAATGATAAACAAAAAAGTAGTCTGGTTATATGCAAGATGATTATATTTTATGTTAATCAAGAGTTGAATAGAATTAGTGATAACTTTATAGTTATCAAAAATGGATTCTGGACCGTGATAACTCTCTGTTCTACTCTGCAATAGGCGCAAAAAACAGCATTATATATTAGGTTAATTAAAGTTGTTTCTTTGGGTTAAAATTTTATTTTTGTATATATTCATATGGTTAGGTTGATTAAAAATTGTTGGATAATTTCAAATAAGAATAGATGTTAAGATTTTCAAATATGTGCGTTGGCTCCAGCACCTGAAAAAAATGGCTTGCGATTATATAAAGAGTATGTGATAAAACACATGGGTAAACGGAGTACAGTTCTGTTAATAAATAACAGCAACGAATACTAGTTTGTTTATTTTCATGTCAATCGGCGAATTAAGTGATTCAAAGGAAATTTTTGAAATGGCAAAAATCACTGGTACTGTGAAGTGGTTCAACGAGTCCAAAGGTTTTGGTTTTATTACTCCAGCTGATGGTAGCAAAGATGTATTTGTACATTTTTCTGCAATTATGAAAGATGGATTTAAAACATTATCTGAAGGCCAGCAAGTTGAGTTTGAAATACAGGATGGTCCTAAAGGCCCTGCTGCCGCAAACGTCACAACTTTATAGTAATAAATTTATTTTGGTTGGCGTTTAACTTCTGACCAAATATATTTTATATTTATCGTTATTTTAGTTTCATTATCTGACGATAATCTATTGCAAATATCACTCTATTGGGATACTAATAGAGTGATTTTTATTTTGGCTCGGGGCGTTCTTGATTGAACTGAGAAGTACCCGTATTACCTGATCTGGATAATGCCAGCGTAGGGAAGTCATGGTATCTTTTATTTTGATACCCACTTTTCTTTTGCTGGTGAATAGGAGTCACCATCATGAGAATTAACTCACTAACTATCGCAGGGACTGATCCTAGCGGTGGTGCCGGCATTCAAGCTGATTTAAAAACCTTCTCCGCACTTGGCGCTTACGGTACAACGGTCATAACCGCATTGGTTGCCCAAAATACAAGAGGAGTCCAATCGGTTTATGATATTGATCCTCTCTTTGTTTCTGCCCAGCTAGAATCCGTATTTTCAGATGTTAAAATAGACAGTGCTAAAATTGGCATGTTATCCAATGCGGCCAATATCGCTGTAGTTGCAGAATCATTACGCCGTTACCCAGTTTCCCATATTGTATTGGATACTGTCATGGTGGCAAAGAGTGGTGATCCTTTGCTATTACCAGAAGCCATTGCGGCAATGATAGAGCAACTACTACCAATCGTTTCTTTGATCACTCCTAATTTGCCCGAAGCAGCAGCCATACTGAAATGCAATCCTGCGGAGGCAGAAAAGGAGATGCTACAGCAGGGAAGAGAATTACTTTCAATGGGATGTCAAGCGGTTTTACTGAAAGGCGGTCATTTGAACAATGAAGAAAGCCCGGATTGGCTTTTTACCCGTGAAGGAGAGTGGCGTTTTACCGCGCCCAGGGTGAATACCCGACATACTCATGGTACCGGTTGTACACTTTCTGCGGCACTTACTGCATTACGCCCACGTTATTCCGATTGGCAAAGAACTTTACCTTCTGCAAAAGCATACTTGCAAAATGCGCTGGCACAAGCAGATACTCTTGACGTTGGTCAGGGGATTGGTCCTGTGCATCATTTTCATCAATGGTGGTGAATTAGAGAGATAGGATTGTCATTGAATAATGGGGATACCAGTATCCCCATTGTGAAATATACCTATTTCCTGAAATCCATTGGGTACCAAAAGTTTGATTAGGCGATAGTAATATTCGTATCGAGATAGACATCTTGAACGGAGTGAATTAACTCAACACCTTCTTTCATTGATTTCTTGAACGCTTTGCGGCCAAGGATCAATCCCATCCCTCCAGCCCGTTTATTGATAACAGCTGTGCGAACTGAATCACTCAGATCGTTATCTCCGGAAGCACCACCAGAGTTGATTAATCCAGCACGCCCCATGTAACAGTTAGCCAGTTGATAGCGAACCAGATCAATCGGATGCTCAGTAGTCAAATTGCTATAGACACGTTTATCAGTATGCCCAAATCCAATGGCTGTATAACCACCGTTGGTTTCTGCCATTTTTTGTTTAACGATATCGGCACCTATTGTTGCTGCCAGATGATTCGCCTGACCCGTTAAATCGGCACTGGTATGATAATCAACGCCATCCTTCTTGAACGCTGAATTACGTAGATAGGCCCATAACACGGTAACCATGCCTAACTCGTGAGCACGTTCGAAAGCAGCTGAAATTTCTTCTATTTGGCGACGTGATTCGGGAGAGCCATAATAAATAGTTGCCCCGACTGCGACTGCACCCATGTTAAATGCTTGCTCGACGCTGGCATATAAAGTTTGGTCATATTGGGTTGGATAGGTCAATGCCTCGTTATGATTAAGCTTTACCAGAAACGGGATTTTATGGGCATAACGGCGAGAAACAGATGCGAGGACACCATAAGTTGAAGCAACACAGTTACAACCGGCCTCAATCGCCAATTTAACAATATTTTTAGGATCAAAATAAAGTGGATTGGCGGCAAAAGATGCACTGGCAGAATGCTCGACTCCCTGATCTACCGGCAAAATTGAGAGATAGCCTGTTCCGGCCAGACGACCATGATTTAGCAAGGTTTGCATGGAACGCAGGACAGTATTAGGTCGATTATTTTCAATCATTACTCGATCGACGAAATCTGTGCCCGGGAGATAGAGATTTTCTTGTGGAATGGTATTGCATTTGTGTTGCAATAAACTCTCTGCGTCTTTTCCTAATAACTTAGCGATATCAGTCATGATTAACTCCAGTTTGCAAAAGGCGCTACTGATTGTTGTTGATATTCAGATTAATAACAAGGCAAGTAGAAAGGGAAACAGCAGTGGATCGCTTCAGTTAATATAATAATTGCTAAAATCTGACCATTTTGCATCAAGGGAAAGTGAAATAATTTTTATCTGATAGAATGAAAAATAAACCTTAACCTATTCTATAACTGAATAATTTGAGAGGTGCTTTCTTAAAATTTCCTTCATTAAACTGAATAAATATTAATGATATTTATTGCGATATGATTCCCTTGATTATAATAAACAACGTTACTAAAAAATAATCAAAAAATAGCCAATGGCAGAGAGGGTAATCATTAAATTAATTTATTTTTATGGGACAGTGTTGGATTTTAACTTTTTGAAAGTTAAATATTTTATTTTTTATCGAATAAAAGAAAAGGCCAGCCCAAGGGAGATTGAGCTAGCCAAGGAGGTGGTTCCTAGTCTTACAGTAACACTTTTTTAGTTCTTCATTTTTCAGGGCTGATAATACGAGAAATAAAATAACATTGATGTGATCTGTTTCTAAAAAAGCAGAACAATTTCTTTAAAATCTTATTTCGAATTATTTCACTTGTAATTCTTATGAATGAGGTGTTCTGGTATTGCCACTTATCAATTTTCGAATAAGTAAGGCATATTTCAGTTCGATTTTTTCAGGAAAAGGGAGATAAACGATATGTCCGTCACCTGGAGCAATGTCTATTACCTGACCTTTCTTATTTATCATGGATTTTAACGTAAAGTTAATATTGCCCGATGGTGTCATAAGCTCCAGAGAATCGCCAACCAGAAACTTATTTTTCACGATAACTTCAGCTAATCCATTGACGCGGTTGCCAGTAAATTCCCCGACAAATTGCTGGGTGTCTGACACAGAATAACCGTATTCATAAGTTTGGTACGCATCGTGAGTATGGCGGCGTAGAAAACCTTCTGTATAGCCACGGTGTGCCAGACCTTCTAATGTGGTCATCAACGTTGGATCGAAAGGTTTTCCGGCAACGGCATCATCAATGGCCCGACGATATACCTGAGCAGTTCGGGCACAATAATAGAAAGATTTTGTGCGACCTTCGATTTTCAGTGAATGGACACCCATTTCTGTCAATCTTTCTACATGCTCAATAGCGCGTAAATCCTTGGAGTTCATGATGTAAGTACCATGTTCATCTTCAAAGGCAGACATATATTCACCAGGGCGTTTGGCTTCTTCGATCATGAATACTTTGTCAGTTGGTGCACCCTGACCTAATGTTGGCCCGATATTTTTGACAGGAATAGGGTCGTGCACATGTACAATGTTACCGACAGTATCTTCCTTACCTTCCTGCACATTGTATTCCCAGCGGCAGGCATTAGTGCATGTTCCCTGATTGGGATCGCGTTTGTTGATGTAACCTGATAACAAACAGCGACCAGAATAAGCCATACAAAGTGCGCCGTGGACAAAAACCTCAAGTTCCATATCAGGCACTTGTTGGCGAATTTCTGTAATTTCTTCCAGAGAAAGCTCGCGGGAGAGAATGACGCGAGTCAGTCCCATTTGCTTCCAGAATTTGACGGTGGCCCAGTTAACCGCATTGGCTTGAACGGAAAGATGAATATCTATTTCAGGAAACGCTTCGCGCACCATCATAATCAGACCGGGATCGGACATAATTAGGGCATCTGGTTCCATTTCTACGACCGGCTTCAAATCACGGATAAATGTTTTTAATTTTGCGTTGTGTGGTGCAATATTAACAACCACATAAAAACGTTTGCCCAATGAATGTGCTTCTTTAATGCCTTGAGCCAGCGTTTCATGGTTAAATTCATTGTTACGGACACGCAGACTATAGCGGGGCTGCCCGGCATAAATAGCATCTGCGCCGTAGGCGAACGCGTAACGCATGTTTTTCAAGGAGCCGGCAGGAGAAAGTAATTCTGGAGTAAACATAATATTAACGTTCTCGGTCTGAGTTCAAGTCAGTCCTTACCCTATTATTATCATTACTAAGGATAAGGTTAAAGGGACAGGGATTTTAGCGCCTATTCCTGCATTAGCACAAATATATTCTTGTCACCTGATGGGAGAGGAAAGGTGTTTTCTTTTTGTATTGAATGTCCTTTTTCAGACTGGTTTCATTGGCATAAGATGCACTGACACCAATAACCTGATGATTATGTGCTTATATTTTGCAAAATGCGCTTGCTATTTTTTGAATCCGTTCTAATTGCAATCGCCGGAATTGGATTCTATACGGTGTTATTGCAATGACGTATTATTCAGAAATAAATGCACGTTGTTTCAATCTCATAATAATCTGACCCATATTTTTTTCATTAGGAGTTCCATCATGCCAGCAGCCATTTGGGTTTTAGCCATAGCAACTTTTGGAATTGCAACAACGGAATTTATTGTTGCTGGCTTACTGCCTGAAATTGCAACTGAATTTAGTATTACCATACCAACCGCAGGATATATGGTGACCAGTTATGCGCTTGGAGTATTTGTTGGCGCGCCTGTTTTGATTATCTTGGGAGGGCATATAGAAAGAAAAAAGATGCTTTCTCTGCTAATGGTATTGTTCATTATCGGAAATGCACTGACCACGTTATCCCCGACATTTTATCTGGCAATTGTTGGTCGTATAGTTGCTTCTCTTACCCATGGGGCTTTTATGGGGATAGGCGCTATTATTGCTTCGGAACTGGTAGCAAAAAATAAAAAAACAATGGCAATCGCATTTATGTTCAGTGGCATGACTCTGGCCAATTTAGTCGGAGTACCTCTTGGAACATGGATAGGGAAGGTGGTTTCTTGGCGTGTGACTTTTGCAATCATTACGGCTATTGGTGTTATCTCATTACTGGGTATTTTAACGTTATTACCTAAGTTTAATCAGGAAAAACCCGCCAGTATCAAAAAGGAATTACTGGCTTTTACTCATATCCGGGTCTTGCTCGCCATGGGAATCACTATTCTGGGCCCAGCTGCATTTTTTACCACGGTGACTTATATCGCCCCTTTGATGGTCAATATTGCTGGATTCTCTGAAGGTGCAATTACATGGCTTCTTGTGGTATTAGGGTCAGGGTTCTTCGTTGGCAACATTGTTGGTGGCAGACTTGCTGATAAGGCAATGATGCCTTTGTTGTATTGGACTTTGGGATTACAAGCCCTCGTCTTGTTTATTTTTTGGTTGTATGGTGATAGTCAGTTCATTGCTTGTTTGAGTCTGTTTCTCATGGCTGCATTTGGCTTTGCCACAGTATCTCCCATTCAGCGTTTGGTGATGGAAAAAGCACAGGAAGTCAGCGCTGCTAATCTTGTTTCTTCAGTTAATATTGGCTTTTTTAATTTGGGGAATGCCGTCGGCGCATGGTTGGGAGGTGTCATTATTGCATCCAATTATGGTTATACCACCCTTAATTTGGCGGGTGGGCTGTTAGCTTCTATGGCGCTGGTACTGGCTGTTATTTCAGGCTTCCTTGAGCGTAGGTGAAACTGAACCCGCGTGCTAAAGAAGGCGTGAATATTGTCACATCAAACGGCATATTTCGGCTTCCCAACGATAACCCAGTCCATAAATTGATCGGATAAAAGATTTATCCTCATCCAATTGTTCTAGTTTTCGTCGTAAGTTCTTAATATGGCTATCAATAGTTCGGTCATTCACGATACGGTGATCATTATAAAGATTATTCAGCAACTGATCGCGGGAAAAAACACGCCCTGGTTGGCTGGACATTATCTTGAGCAAACGAAATTCGACGGGTGTCAGTTCAAGAACCCGTTCAAGATAGCGTGCCTGAAAGTGGCTTTCATCAATAGTCAAAGCCCCTTGTTCGCTAATAATATCCTGTGGGCGGTAGCAACGCCGCAAAATGGCCTTTACTCTGGCTACCATTTCCCGTGGGCTATAAGGCTTACAAATATAATCATCCGCACCAATTTCCAAACCGAGCAGCCGATCAATTTCTTCTGTTTTGGCAGTCATTATCACAATCGGAACATCAGAAAATTTACGAATTTCCCGACAGACCGATAATCCATCAAGACCGGGTAGCATTAGGTCAAGTAAGATAATATCGGGCTGGTTTTTTTGAACATGGTCAATAACTTCATCACCACGTTTAAGCCATTGGGTTTGATAATCAGCTGATTGCAGATAATCGACCAGTAGTCGCCCTAACTTTGGTTCATCTTCAACTATTAGAACGGTATATTGCGTGAAATACGTGCTCATGGTGTTTCAATTTTAGAGGATTTAATCAGTGGTAATTCTACGTGGATTTGAATACCACCTAAAGGCGCTCTGGCCGCGCGGATAGTACCATCATGCGCTTCAACGATATTGTAACAGATCGCCAACCCGAGTCCCGAACCGCCGCTTGAACGATTACGGGAGGATTCGCAGCGGTAAAAACGCTCAAAAACATGGTGGCATTGCTCAATAGTCAGCCCGGGAGCGCTATCCTGCAAATCGAGTATCCATTTTTGTTGATCTGAATAACTTTGAATCATCACTTTTCCCTGCTCAGCGGTATAGCATAGGCTATTTTCCAATAAATTTTGGAATAGTTGTATTAATCGATCGGGATCTGCAAACAGTGTCACATTTTCTTTGAAGCTCAATGACAATGTGATTTGCTTATCAGCAAAACGGCTCTGATAATTTGCGATGGAGATTTGCAATAATTGATTGATGTTTATCGGCTCTTTCCGATAAGACAGAGAACCTCTATCGGAAAGGGACAGTAAATGTAGATCGTTTACCAATTTTGTCAGGATGGTGACTTCCGCGAGTAAAGAATAGATGGTTTCCTGTGTCGGATGGCGTACACCATCCTGCAAGGCTTCTAACTCACCACGCAGAACAGAAAGTGGGGTGCGTAGTTCATGGGAGATATCCGCCATGTAGTCACGGCGCATTTGTTCATTTTTCTCCAGTGTACTTGCAAGCTGATTAAAGTCTGACGCTAATTTACCGATCTCATCTTTGCTGGATGGAATGACCCGAACACTAAAGTCACCCGCTGCGAGTTTATGTGTTCCTTCTACCAGCCGTTTAACAGGGCGCAATAGACTCCGGGAAAGGATAAAAGTAGCAATCAGTGCCAGTAAAGTTGAAAAACAGACGATAACCCAACTTGTAAATTGCTGCTGGTGGGCAAAACTGATATCAGCCTGACTGGTAATTTTGTCAGATTTGCTGACAATCACCCAACCGACAACCTTATCCTGATAAGTGACGGGCTTGCGATAACTTTCTGCGGGGATATTTCCAGAGTGACCCACCAGACGATTCATCTGAGCATCTACAACCCAGAATTGGGTACGCCAGCCCCGGGGCTGAGGCCCCTGATGGCTGTCGCTATTTTGCTCAATGGTACGAATAATTTGAAAAATGACTCGATTGTTTTGAGTCAGAAAATCCCAAGTACCGTATTGCTGATATTGTTCTGTTAGCGCTTCTGCCAGCGTTCCTGCCCGCATTTGACTATTTTGTTTTATATAGCCGATAAAACCGTGCTGGAAACTGAGGCGAATGCCCCAGTGCATTGTCACTAATACCAGCATACAGGTGGCAAAAATTGCCAGAAATAACTTACTGCTAATACCTATTTTCATCATAAATTTCATGATGTCTTAGTGAGTTGAGTTTTTGCTGCCCGATGATTGCGCTTTTTTTCACGTAACCTATCAAAGAATAAATACACAACAGGAGTGGTATATAGCGTGAGAAGTTGACTCATTACCAATCCTCCGACAATAGTAATACCCAATGGGAAGCGTAACTCAGCGCCATCCCCATTACTCAATACCAAAGGCAAGGCACCAAACAAAGCAGAAAGAGTCGTCATCATTATCGGCCGGAAACGCAATAAACAGGCCTGAAATATTGCCTCTTGAGCACTGAGTTTACCGTTTCTCTGTGCTTGAAGGGCAAAATCTACCATAATAATGGCGTTTTTCTTGACAATACCTATCAGCAGCATAATTCCAATCATCGCAATTAGGCTAAATGGTGTATTGAACAACTCCAGTGCCAGTAAAGCTCCCACCCCGGCAGAAGGTAAGGTGGAAAGGATTGTCAGCGGATGAATATAACTCTCATACAGTACTCCCAAAACCAGATAAACCGTCACGATAGTTGCGAGAATCACCAGCAATTGGGAACGTTCACTATCCTGAAAATCTTGTGCAGTACCTGCAAAAGAGCTGCGCACTGCTGAAGGTACACTCAATTCTGTCATTGTTCTTTCTATCGCACTGATTGCATCGGACAGCGTGTACCCTGGTGCAACATCAAAAGCAATGGTAGAGGAAGCTGAAAGCCCTTGGTGGTATACATCCAGCGGTGCATTGTCAGGACGCCAGCGAGCAAAGTAGGAAAGCGGAATACGTTCTCCTTTGGCATTGATAATAAACATTTTTTCCAGTGTGCTGGGATCTTGGGTATATTGCGGAGCAACCTCCATTACCACCTTGTACTGATTTAATGGTTGATAAATTGTGGAGATAGGTTGCTGCCCAAAAGCATTACTGAGTAACTTATTGGCATCAGAGACATTGATCCCCAAACGCGCCATGACATCACGATCATAAGTAATCGCTATCTCAGCACCTTTATCATCTTCGTCTTCATCTGAGTTAACGTCCACCAACTGAGGCAGTTTTTCCAACGCTCTCTTGATTATAGGACTCCATTTACGTAATTCACCAAAATCATCGGACAACAAACTAAATTGATAAGTAGATTTAGCCCCGCGTCCCCCGGATCTGAGATCTTGAACAGGAACTAAATATAAACGGACTCCAGCCTCATTGGTGAGTTTGCCTCTTAAACGAGTGATGACTTGTTGGATACTTTCAGTGCGCTCTTCAAGCGGTTTCAGAGCAATAAACATAAAACCTGTGTTGATACTGTCACCCCCCGTAAATCCCACGACATTGTCCACGGTCGGATCGGCATCGACTATCTGCATAAAGCTTTTTACTTTTTCGCGCATAGATTGGAATGAAATGCTTTGATCAGCAACGATAAAACCCAGCATCTTCCCGGTATCCTGTTGAGGAAAAAAGGTTTTGGGAATACTGATATAAAGCCAGATATTCAGGGCGATAATGCCGACCAGTGTCAGTAGTACCCAACGCGTATGATTGAGTATCCATTTCAGTGAGCGTCCATAAGCTTGTTGAAGTTTCAACAATACCTTACCGACTCCCCGCTTCTGTTTCTGCGATTTTATTGGTGATGGTTTGAGTAAATGAGCACACATCATTGGGGTTAACGTCAGAGAAACCAACAATGAAATGCCAATCGCGGTGGCGAGTGTAACCGCGAAATCCCGAAACAATCGACCAAGCAGTTCATCGATCAATACAAGAGGTATGAACACGGCAATGAGAGACAGACTCATGGCAAGTACTGTAAATCCGACTTCTCTGACCCCTTTGAGGGCGGCTTGCATTGGTTTTAGTCCGGCATTGAGATGACGGGATATATTCTCCAGTACAATAATGGCGTCATCAACGACAAATCCTGTGGCGATGGTCAATGCCATCAATGAAAGATTATTCAGGCTAAAACCGCACAAATACATGGCGGTAAAGGTGCCAATAAGTGATACCGGAACCGCAATCGCGGGGATCAGGGTAGCGCGGCCTGAACGTAAGAACAGGAATACCACCAGAATGACCAAAGCAACGGCAATGGCAAGAGCGCGCTCGACTTCTTGCAGGGAAGCACGAATAGTTGGCGAGCGATCTTGCGCAATGTTCAACTGAATACTGGCAGGCAGAGATTCTTGCAGGATGGGAAGTTGCTCTCGGATACGCTGAATAGTTGCGATGATGTTCGCACCTGCTTCACGGCGGATAACAATGGCAATCGCAGATTTATTGCCGGACATACCGGCTGCCCGAATATCCTCAACGGAGTTCTTAACATTTGCGACATCCTGCAAACGAACAGGAGCGCCATTATTATAATGCACAATAATGGAGCGATAGCTGTCTGCTGTTTTCAGCTCGTCATTGGTGTGCAATTGCCAGCTTTGTTTATCTGAATCAATATAACCCGTCGGACTCCTGACATTGGCATTGCTGATAGCGTTGCTGACATCGTTAAGAGAAACGCCTTGATTGAAGAGGGCATTGGGGTTCAATTCAACACGTATTGCCGGTAATGAACTTCCATTGACTCTGACTTTACTGACGCCTTCTACTTGGGAAAGCTTCTGTGCCAGTCTGGTGGTAGCAAGATCATATAACTGCCCTTCGCTATAGCTGTCTGAAGTGAGGGTCAGGAGCATGATCGGAGCATCTGACAGGTTAGCTTTATAATATCTCGGCTTGTCTCGCATACCAGAAGGTAACAAACTTTGCGCCGCATTAATGGCTGCCTGAACATCCCGAGCAGCACCATTAATATCCCGGTTCAGTTCAAATTCCAGATAAATGAAAGAGGTTCCCAGCGAACTGGTGGACGACATCTCTTTTACCCCTGCAATTCTACCTAATGCTTGTTCTAACGGCATTGTTACAGAAGATGCCATAGTTTCGGGTGATGCACCGGGCAGAGAGGCGTTAACTGTAATTACAGGAAAATCGACTTTCGGCAATGGTGATACGGGCAACAAGATAAAGCTGAGTGCACCACACAGGGTGATGGCTAAACTCAGCAATGTTGTAGCAACCGGCCGCTGGATAAATAGTGCAAAAAATTTCACAGCGACTCCCGATGATTGGCAGAGGATTTATCCAGACTTATTGGATTGGACGGAGTTTCCTGATCATTTTGCTTATTTTTTCGGAAATGGTTCGCTAACTGATCAAACAGTAGATAAATAACGGGAGTTGTGAATAACGTTAAGATCTGGCTCATGATCAGACCTCCCACCATACTGGCCCCTAATGGACGGCGCAATTCTGCGCCAATACCGGTGCTGAGCATCAGCGGCAAAGCACCCAATAGTGCAGCCATGGTTGTCATCAATATGGGTCTGAAACGTAACAAGCAAGCTTGATAAATGGCCTCATAAGGAGGCATACCTTGCTCACGTTCTGCTGCCAATGCGAAATCTATCATCATGATGGCATTTTTCTTCACAATACCGATCAGAAGAATAATCCCTATGATGGCGATAATGTCTAATTCATATCCGCCAATCATTAAGGTCAGTAAGGCGCCAACACCCGCTGTAGGTAAAGTAGACAATATTGTGACGGGATGAATAAAGCTTTCATACAATATGCCAAGGACGATATACATCGCAACGACAGCAGCCAAAATCAGCCAAAGAGTATTACTGAGCGCATCTTGGAATGCCAGTGTTGCCCCTTGGAATTGTGTGATTATGTTTTTTGGCATCTTAATCGCCCGTTCTGTTTCCTGAACTGCATTAACCGCTTGTTCAAGGGACGAATTCTTCGCAACATTGAACGAAAAAGTGGCAGAAGGGAACTGTTGCAGATGGTTGATAGACAAATGTCCCAGTCGCTGTTCGATGGTGGCAATGGTATTAAATGGTACCATTTTGCCATCACTTCCCGTCAGATAGAGGTTATTGAGTGCGTCCAGCCCTGAATTTTTTTTCGTATCCTGCTCAAGAATGATTCGATACTGATTTGATTGAGTATAAATGGTTGAAATCAAACGCTGACCGAATGCGTTATACAACGCACTATCCACTGTTGCCATGGAGATCCCAAACCGACTGGCCAAATCACGATTCACATTAAGATAAGCCACTAACCCCTGATCCTGCCAGTTATTGCCGATATCTGCCAGTTCAGATCGCTGTTTCAGGGCGTTTTGCAATCTAGGTACCCAGACACTGAGTTCATCAAGGGAGGTAGCCTGCAATGTAAATTGGTATTGCGTGCGGGATACTTGTGTATCAATAGTTAAATCCTGTGTCGGTTGCAAATACAATGTAACGTTAGGTACGCTGGTAACACGGGCCTGTAAACGTGGAATAACTGCATCAATGCGCTCATCACGTTGACTGAGAGGCTTCAGCGTAATTTGGATACGGGTGTTATTCAGGGTTGGGTTGTTACCGTCAACACCGATAAATGTTGTAATATTATCCACGGCAGGATCTTGCAATAACAGGCTTGTAACCTGCCTCTGTTTATCCGTTATTGCGTTGAATGAAATGGACTGCGGTGCTTCCAGTGTCCCCTGAATCAGCCCATTGTCTTGCAAGGGAAAAAATCCTTTGGGGATCATGACATAGAGCAGAGCGGTCAAAACCATCGTCCCGAATGCGACACCGAGCGTCATCCAAGGATGATTCAGCACACGTTTCAGAAAAACAGCATATATCTCGATCATACGTTCAAAGAAACGTTCACAGGCTTGTTCGAAGCGATTATGTTTAATTTCAGCTTCGGCTTTTAACATTCTTGCGCACATCATAGGTGTTAACGTTAGTGACACAACGGCAGAAATTAAAATTGCCACAGCCAGAGTGATAGCGAATTCCCGGAATAGACGACCGACAATATCCCCCATAAACAGTAATGGAATCAGTACAGAGATCAATGAAAAAGTCAGAGAGATAATCGTAAAGCCAATTTCTCCCGCCCCTTTTAGCGCAGCCGCGAGAGGTTTTTCTCCCCGTTCAATATAGCGGGAAATATTTTCTATAACGACGATGGCATCATCCACCACAAAGCCTGTTGCGATAGTCAATGCCATTAGTGTGAGGTTATTGACGGAAAAACCGAAAAAATACATAACAGCGAAAGTACCCATCAAAGAAAGGGGTACAGCAACACTCGGGATTAAAGTTGCAGTAGTATTGCGCAAAAACAGGTAAATCACCATGATAACCAGCGCGATGGCCAGCAACAGTTCAAATTGAACATCCTTGACCGAATTACGGATTGTGACAGTGCGGTCGGTCAGTACTTCAACATTGACTGATTTGGGCAGGCTGCTGATCAATTCTGGCAGCATGTTACGGATATTATCTGTTGTCTCAATAACATTTGCGCCGGGCTGGCGTTGAACGTTGATGACAATGGCGGGTTTTTCATTGGCCCATGCGCCCAATTTGTTATTTTCAGCACCCAGCTCGATAGTGGCAACATCACGCAAACGAATCGGGGCATCATTCTTATATGCCACAATTAAATTTCGGTAATCATCAATAGATTTCATCTGATCGTTGGATGAAATGGTAATTGAGCGTGTCGGCCCATCAAAACTACCTTTTGCTGAATTCACATTGGCCTTCATGATGGCGGAGCGAATCATATCACTGTCTAAGCCTTGAGAAGCGATGGCCTGAGCATTCAATTTCACGCGCACAGCGGGGCGTTGCCCTCCAGCCAGTGTCACCAAACCAACACCACTGACCTGAGAAATACGCTGGGCTACGCGGGTTTCCACCATATCTTGCACCTGCGTCATGGACAGGGCATCAGAGGTTACGGCCAGCGTCAAGATAGGGGGATCAGCCGGGTTAACCTTGCTGTAGATTGGCGGATAGGGTAAATCGTCAGGCAATAGATTACTGGCGGAGTTAATCGCCGCCTGTACATCCTGCTCTGCGACATCCAATGGCAATGAAAGCTGGAATACCAGTGTAATAACCGAAGCACCACCAGAACTTCGGGATGACATTTGTTTTAAGCCGGACATTTGCCCGAACTGGCGCTCCAGCGGAGCTGTAACGATAGACGTCATTACATCTGGATTAGCGCCGGGATAGAGGGTTACCACCTGAATAGTCGGATAATCCACCTGTGGCAAAGCAGAAACGGGCAGCATCCGATACCCGATGAACCCTGCCAATAATATCGCAATCATAAATAGTGTCGTGGCGACGGGCCGCAGTATAAACAGGCGGGATGGCCCCCCGCCTGTTATCGGAGAATCAGGTTGCATTACGGATTCTCCACTTCGTCGTTTTGTTGATTATTTGATTTTGCTGAATTGGTCTTATCGTTTGTGGCCTCAAGTGAGTTAGCTGCCAGCGGTTTTACAATCTCGACCTTTGCACCTTCGGTCAATTGGTCAATCCCGTCGGTGACAACACGGTCACCCGCCGACAAACCGCCGCTGATAACTACAAATTGACTATTTTGCAACCCGGGAACGACCTTATGTTTGCTGACTTTATTTTCTTTATCGACTTTCCAGACAAAATGACCAATACTCCCGATTTGCAACCCAGCACTGGGGATCACAACAGCATTTTCAAGTGTGTTAATTTTCATCTGAATATTGACGAATTGATTAGGAAATAGCACGTTGTCTTGATTATTGAACTGCGCTTTCATCTTGATTGTGCCAGTGGTGACATCAATTTGGTTATCAATACTGAGCAACTTACCTTGTGCCAATTGTAGTTGATTATTGCGATCCCACGCGATGACATTGACATTTTCACGGTCTTTCTGAGCTTTCAGGACTGCGCTGATATCATTTTCAGGCAGGGAAAATATCACATCAATGGGATCGACTTGCGTAATGACTACAATCGGAGTTCCTCCAGCAGCAGATACATAATTACCGATATCAATGCGTTTTAATCCGACACGACCAGAAATAGGCGCAGTGATGCGGCTGTAAGCCAATTGCAATTCTGCTTCGTCCAGATCAGACTGGCTAGCTTTCAGGCTGGCTTCGCTCTGACGAACCAACGAAATTTGTTTATCTAGATCTTGCTGAGATATCAGCTTACTTTTTGCTAATTGCTGATAGCGAATTAAATCCTGTTTAGCATTGGTCAATGTTGCCTGATCTTTAGCATATTGCCCCTGTGCCCTCGTCAACTTAACTTGAAAAGGGCGAGGATCGATCTCCGCCAGCAAATTTCCTTTTTTGACATATTGCCCTTCATTAAAATGCAGGCCTATTAACTGGCCTTCTACAAGACTGGTTACAGTCACTGTATTTGTCGCTTGAACTGTTCCCAATCCTCCCAAGTAATGGGGCACAGATTTTATTTCAGTTGTTGCTACTTGTACGGGGGGCAGTGCTGGATTGTGTGCACTCTGTTGTGATTCTGAATCCTCGTTTTTATCTGATGTTGTAGGCGTGTTGAAATGTTTCCACGCAAAGAAAACTGCCACGACGATCACGGCTAACGCCGCAGCGAGTCGGAAAAAATAGGAACGGCTTTTGTTATTCATTTGCTCGACATTCTCTCAATGTTGTGGCGGTAATCGGTCATGCCGCATCTTATGCCAAAATAGATGCAAGAATATATTATTAGTGTAACTAGAGAGATTTAGTCAATAATGAAGAAAATATGGAGGTTATGTCAAAAAGGTTATGTTTCTGGTAGGAGTTTTTCATGAATTTTGTGATAGGGAGTGCGATGAGTTATGAAAAAGTGTGTTATAGGGAATATAGGGGGTTATGGTGTTGTGTTTTAACTGAGCGTAAAATGTACTATGTTTATAATCCTGTTTGAGGTTTTGAACCTGGATATATCAATCAGATATACTGATGTAAATAATGTGGAAGATTGTCTGTATTTTACAGGTGAATGGGATAGTGACTTGATTGATAATCAAAAACAGGAAATAGAAGATGCTATAGGAAATATTGTATAAAGGTAAGGTAATTGCAGAAAAATCTTAAAGTAAAATATAAAAATAACAATAAAAAATAGAAATAACCAATAATTATTATATATTAATTAGTTAATATCTTTCTGTATTTATCATCTTTAAAATTGCTGATTGATGAGTTGTCCCTATTTATCTCGGAGATTTGTCCTCACACTTTTAAGATGTAAGTGTTGAATTTTGAAATTTATTGAGTGTAAGTACATCTTTTCTACCAATGTAGCTGTATTTAGAGATATATTAGAATCGTTTTATCGTACGTTATAAACCTTAACCACAACAGGAAGTTATTATGGCAGATGATTGAATCGGCATTTTCTTCCATTGATTGCTTCATACCACATTACGGTATCTATCCACTCTCTATCTGTAATAAACCATCAGATAAGCTAGTTAGGTTAAAAGTAGTTAGACCAAAAAACAGTTAGACCAAAAACAGTGTTGCCAGTCCCAAAAAGATAAAGAATCCGCCAGTATCCGTAATGGCAGTAATCATCACGCTAGAACCAATCGCAGGATCTCTCCCCAGTTTCATCATAATAAACGGGATAAACACCCCCATCAGCGCTGCCATCAGCAGGTTCAGTATCATCGCCATTGTCATAACACACCCCATAGCAAGATCACTATAAAGCAGATAAGTGACAACACCCATTATTCCACCCCAAATGATGCCGTTAATCAGGGCGACCCCAAACTCTCTCAATATCAGATAAGAAAAGCTGCCTGTTTGAATCTGGTGAAGCGCCAGTGCACGAACGATCATAGTGATGGTCTGGTTGCCAGTATTACCACCGATGCCTGCTACGATAGGCATCAAAGTTGCAAGGGCGACAAGCTGAGAAATGGTATGTTCAAACAGGCCGATGACTCTGGAAGCCACAAAAGCGGTACACAAGTTTATTGCGAGCCATGTCCAGCGGGTTTTGACTGCTTGCCCAACGGGAGCGAAAACATCTTCTTCGCGGCTTAATCCCCCCATCCGGCGTATATTGTTGTCGGTTTCTTCATTTAAGGTATCAACAATGTCTTCAACTGTCAGACGTCCCATCAAACGCCCGTTGTTATCCACCACAGCGGCAGAGATTAAGTCGTAACGTTCGAATGCACTGGCGGCATCTTCGCCTTTTTGCTCCGGCGAAAAAGTCACGGTATCCGTATGCATGACTTCGGCAACTAATTTATCCGGCACGTTGATCAGCAATGTGGTGAGGGGGAGTTCTCCCTGAAGACGATTTTTACGATCAATAACAAAGATCTTATCTGTTGTTTCGGGGATGGAGCCACGTGAGCGTAAAAAACGTTGAACTGTACTGAGTGTAACGTTTCCCCGTACTGTCACGAACTCAAAATCCATCATCTGCCCGATACTGTCTTTGTGGTATTGCAATACTTCGCGGATGCGGTTGCGCTGGCTCGGCTCCAGATAGGTCAGTAAGCGGCGTGAAGTCTCTCTGGGAAGATGTTCCGCTATGTACGCTTGTTCATCCACATGCAAAGTGCCGATGGCGCGCAATAGTTCAACATCAGACATGTCTTTGATCAGGTTGTCCCAGATAGGAATGGAGGCTTCCACCAAAACTTCACCGCGCTGATTATTATCGATAAGCTTCCATAAAGCGAGACGTTCGTCATAGGGCAAGGCTTCCAGAATATCCGCAATATCAGCAGTATGCAGGTCGAGCAGTAATGTACTGACTTCCTCTATTTTCTCTAATAACTGTTCATCGCTGATGGCGGAAGATTCATCAGCTTGGCCTAATAACGTGTCAACAAATAGCTCATCATTAATGAACAGCGAGAACAGGTGTTGGCGAGCATGTGCCAATTTTTGCGAATGTTGATTGGCAACAGTCGCATTATTATTAGGTGTAAAGGTCGGTTGTAACATAGTGTACCTTTAAAGCAGAAAATAGGCTAAAACAAGGGCGTTCACAATAACATAATCTGGTATATTGCTCTTGAAAGCCCCTGTAACAACTATTCTGTTTTCGGGCTACTGAGTAATTCCACCGATTGCTGTTGGGTTTGCTGGTGATGCTCTAAAGCTGCCATGAATGAATAGATAAGACGCCCAAATAAAATCAGAAAGCTGATAAGCAAGATCAATTTTGTAATTTGAACAGATTTCTTTTTCTTCTTCATAACGTGAGATCGTTAAGTCGATTCCTCTTTAATGTGTAAGTTCCAGCCAGTTACGTCACTCCAGTAATCCTGTTCTTTCTCCAGATCAAGTTGCACCAGAGCATTTTGCGTTAAGTAATTTTTGGGCAGGTAGAGTGTCCAATGACTATGATCAGTTCCTAACCTTAGTGTATCTGGCGTTGTGGTAGATTGGCGTTGGTTATTCAATAATGTTGCCAGCCGTAATATCTTAAGTATAGGAAGATACTGCTTTTTCTTGAACAGATAGAAACGGGGATGCTCATGCACTTTCACTGCCTTGCGGTGATAGCGTACCAGTGTTGCCAGCAATGATTGTTGTTCTTGGTTAAATCCCGGCAGATCAGTATGTTGCAGTATATAAGCGGAATGGCGTTGTAACCCGCTGAGATTAATGCTTAAACCGACTTCGTGTAGCATGGCTGCCCACAATAGAATAGATTCCAGTTGTGGTTGCACCCGTTTGGGGTTTTGTCCTGCCCATTGCCCATAAAGATTTTTGGCGGTACTCCAAACTCGGTCGGCTTGTTCACGATCGATATTATAGTGTTCAGCAAGACTTTTGGCGGTTCTTTGGCGAATATCCTGATGACGGAATCGATCTTCCATCTCGTAAAGTACACCTTCCCTTAAAGCACCTTGAGACAGGTGTAATTCCTCAATATGCAGGGCATCGAAAATACCACACAAGATTGAAAGGCCGGGAACAAAAGTCTGCTTGCGGTCATCAGAAATTCCCGGCAGATCCAGCGCCTTGAAATTTTTATATTTCAGGACTCGTTTCACCAGCATATTGAGTCGTTCTGGCGTGATCAGGCCATCTTTCTCGCCCAATTCCACTAATAGCTCATGGATAGCTTTAATTGTTCCCGATGCGCCTAAAGCAAAATCCCAGCCTTTCGTGCGAAATTGCCAGACAAGATTTTCTAGCTTTTGGGCTGCCTGAAGGCGTGCTTTACGGAAATTATGTTCATTGATCACATTATCAGGAAAGAATTGGCGGGCAAAACTGACACAACCCATGCGGCGACTCTCGATTAAGAGTGGTTCGAAATCTTCACCGATAACCAGTTCCGTAGAGCCACCACCAATATCAATCACTAATTTCCGGCCTTTTTCCGGTTGGGTATGTTCAACACCCATAAAAATCAGGCGGGCTTCTTCATGGCCTGAGATGATTTCAATCGGGTAGGGGATAACTTCTTTTGCACGTTTTAAAAATTCTTGCGCATTGGTGGCTTCACGTAAGCTATGGGTTCCGACCAGACAAACATTATCAGCAGAAAACCCCTGTAATCGTTCCGCAAATAGGGAAAGACAAGCCAAGCCACGGTTTATGGCTTTTTCGCTTAATTCGTTTTTACTGTTTAAACCATCCGCAAGGAAAACCCGTTTTTTTAAACGTCCAATAACCTGTAGTGCACCGTTAACGATACGGGCGATTACCATATGAAAACTATTAGAACCCAGATCAATAGTGGCAATTTCTTGAGGTTTGGGCATAGGGGTGTCGTGTTTCAACGGCATAAATCAGGCTCTTGGTTCCGGTTGTTCACGATTTTTCAGATAATCATAAATCGCAATTTGAGCGCGGATTTTACGCTTATTTCCCCGTGGAACATAGCGATTGCTTAATTCTTTATCGATATAGCGTGCTTTGACGGTATCATTGAACTGCAATTCAAGGATGTCCATAACTTGTTGTTTTAACATAGGATCAAGCAGGCAAACCGCAACTTCAATACGGTAATCGATATTACGGGTCATCCAGTCAGCCGATGAAAGGAAGATGTTTTCATCGCCTTTATTGGTGAAAACGTAAACTCGATCGTGTTCCAGAAACCGATCCACAATGCTGGTGACGTGGATGTTTTCACTAAAACCTGATTGATTCGGAATCAGAGAGCACATGCCCCGCACCAGAATACGAACTTTGACGCCAGCTTCTGAGGCGTCATAAAGTCGATCTACCAACTCTTTGTCAACAAGGTTGTTGATTTTTAAAGTAATACCGGCCACTTCTCCTGCCTGTGCATTTTCGATTTCCTGAGTAATCAATCGATTGAGCATGGCCCGTGAATTTTGGGGTGATACCATTAAATTTTCAAATGTGACCGGGCGATAAGGATTTTCAATAAAGTTAAATACCCGGCGCACTTCATTGGTGATTTCGGGCTTTGCGGTCAACAGAGAATAATCGGTATATAAACGCGCAGTTTTTTCATTGAAATTTCCCGTGCCGATATGGGCGTAACGGATAATTTTGTCCCCTTCAAGACGGGAAATAATGAATAGCTTAGCGTGAATTTTCAGGCCGGGAGCAGAAAAAATAACATGCACGCCCGCTTGGGTTAATCGCTTTGCCCAATGGATATTGGCTTCTTCATCAAAACGTGCCTGTAATTCCACCACAACAGTGACTTTCTTACCGTTATGCGCTGCATGGATCATGGAGTCAATAATGCGTGAATCTTTTGCAACGCGATAAATATTAATCTTGATAGAGATTACACTAGGGTCGAAAGAGGTCTGACGTAGCAATTCCAGCACATGTTCGAAAGTGTGGTAAGGGTAATAAAGCAGGACATCCTTCTCCCGTATGGCATCAAAACCGTTACGGAAATGATCAAACCAAGTATGGCGCAATCGTGGCATGGGTTTGTTCAGGAGATTCCGGTTTCCTTCATTGGGGAATTTAATGAAGTCTTTAAAATTATGATAGCGGCCACCTGCAATTACCGAGTCATCATTGGACAGTCCCAGTTTACTGCGCAGAAGCTCTACCATTTCGTCAGGCATATCACGCTGATAGACAAACCGCACCGGCTCTGCCGTCAGTCTTTGTTTCAGTGTGGAAGACATCAGTTCCATCAGACTGGACTCCATTTCTGTTGCCAGATCGTATTCGGCATCACGGGTCATTTTCATGGAGTAAACGTTTAAAGCATCGTAATCGAAGAATCCTTTGAAAATTTCATCCAGTGTATAACGCAGAATATTATCAAGTAATATCATTGATTTGCGTCTGCGGGGCATTTCTGGTGGCAGGTTGACGAAACGAGGGACTTTATCCGATGGGATCTCCAGTAAAGCATATTGTGTTTCTTGCCCACGGATAATTTCAACAGCCAAATAGGTATAATCGTCCTTCAAAAACTCAACCAGGTTGGTTTCTGAATTAATGACAATTGGCGTAATATGCGGTCGCAAATGTTGGCGAAAATATTGCCGTAACCAGATTTGTTGATTCGGGGATATTTGCCGTTCATTAATCAGAAAAATTTGATTACGGGCCATTTCCAGCAGCAGATCGTTATAGAGATCATCAAATTCCTGATCAGTTTTGGCGACTTTGGACTGAATTTTTCTCAATAGCTGGCGGGCGCTGGTCGCTGAACCCTGTTCTTCACTGATAAGAATGCGCCGTTTTACATCGACAAAGCGAACCTTGTAAAACTCATCAAGGTTATTGGAGTAGATCCCTAAAAACCTCATTCTTTCAATCAGCGGGTTACTTTTATCAGCCGCTTCCTGAAGTACACGTTCGTTGAAAGAGAGCCAGCTGAGTTCTTTTTCGGTATAGAGACGATCGTGGGACATTACTACTCCGTTTGGTTTTCCATTCAATTTGATGGGCCAGCACGCTGGTCTAGAATTCACGGGTCTTATTGGCAAAATAATGGTGTTGGAAAGTACACATCCGAATGGCCGTATGATAGGAGCCGTGCACAAAAAATTCATCGATTAATTCACCTTCGGTATAGAACCCCAATTTACTGTATATGTGGATTGCTTTTAAATTTTCTTTATCAACAATCAGATACAGTTTGTAGAGATTCAGGACAGCAAAGGCATATTCCATCGCAAGTTTAACGGCTACTGTAGCATAGCCTTGTCCTTGATAGGCCGGAGCTATGATAATTTGAAACTCTGCCCGGCGATGGACATAATCAATTTCGACTATCTCTACTAACCCAACTTTTGAATTTACGCTTTCGATGATAAAGCGACGTTCACTTTGATCATGGATATGCTTGTCATAGAGATCGCATAATTCAACAAAAGCCTCATAAGGCTCTTCAAACCAATAACGCATGACACTGGCATTATTATCAATTTGGTGAACAAAAGGGAGGTCTTCCCGTTCAAGAGGACGTAAGTTAACAGATGGACTTTCTGAACCATTGGACATTGGGTACCTCAGCTTCAATATTTTTAAGTGATGGTATCAATATATACCCTTGGTCTTGCAACGACTGTTTTGTTGGCTACGTTTACTCATTCCAGCCAGCCTGGTCTAGTTAGCTATGCTTCTGGGGATGTGTTCCCAAAACATAAGAACTGCATCTCGAAATCCATAGGGTATAAATAATTATTGCTAGATTTATATTTTTAGATAGCTAATCAGATTATTTGATCGCAGAAAATAAAGTAATCCGAGATGACAACTTACAGCAAGGTATAATCCTAATACAATGTTACCTTAACACAATATATTAATTAAATTTCTTATCAAGATACGTTAACACAGGAGGTTAATCCGGTTTTTATGCCTGACAGATTTCAAGTTGCAGCCAGTAAAACCGCAACTTGAAAGAGGAAAGGAGTTAGCTCTGGATTATTCTGATGCGTAACCTTGTGGCGGCAGAACATATCCATCCATTACGACTGTATTTCCTTTCATCGTCAAACGCTCATCCAGAAACCAGCGAATAACCAAAGGATAGAAATTATGTTCTTGGATTTGGACTCGCTCGACAATATCTTCCTCTTTGTCATCCTCAAAAATAGGCACTTTGGCTTGTAAAATAATAGGGCCACCATCTAACTCTTCAGTAACAAAATGAATGGAAGTACCATGTTCCCTATCACCATTTTCGATGGCTTTTTGATGGGTGTGCAGTCCGGGATACTTTGGTAACAGGGATGGATGGATATTAAGCAAGCGACCATGATAGTGCTGTACGAAATCAAGGGATAGAATTCTCATATAACCCGCCAGAACCACTAAATCTGGTTGATATTGATCAATAGCCTTGAGTAAGGCGAGATCATGGCTTGTACGATCTATGTATGCTTTAGGATTGAGAAAGTTGGTGGGAATATTTGCCTGTTCAGCACGTTGCAGCCCATAAGCATCCGCATTATTACTGAAAACTGCTGCAATATGCCCATTAATCCGGTTTTGCTGACAAGCATCAATGATAGATTGCAGATTGCTACCATTGCCAGATATTAGAACGACAATTTTTTTCATGGATTATCTTCGTTGAAGGAATTCATTTACCGACATACCCTTCATGTTTCAAGTTGCAGTTGGTAAAACTGCAACTTGAATTTATCGGGCATAAAACTTATTCGTTGATAACGACAGGTTGCTCATCAGCGTTGAGTTCGGCAATTGTACCAATCTGCCATGCATTTTCTCCCGCTGCTTTCAAATATGAAATGGCCGATTCCGCTTGTGATTGAGGCAGAGCGATTATCATACCTACCCCACAGTTAAATGTGCGATACATTTCGTGGGTGCTAACATTGCCAGCTTGTTGCAACCATGTAAAGACTGCTGGCCACTCCCAGCTCGCAGAATTGATCCTTGCCTGCGTATTTTCTGGCAAAACGCGAGGAATATTTTCCCAGAAACCACCACCTGTGAGATGTACAATGGCATGCACTTCAACTTTTTCAATTAATTCCAGAATGGATTTGACATAAATTTGAGTAGGAACAAGCAGATGATCAGCGAGAGATTTTCCTTCAAGTTCGGTCGTTTCAGGGGTTGTCTGGTTTACTTCGAGAATTTTGCGGATCAGGGAATAACCATTGGAGTGTGGCCCACTGGATGCCAGAGCAATCAGTGCATCACCAGATTGAACCTGACTGCCATCAATAATTTCTGATTTTTCAACGACACCGACACAAAAGCCAGCAACGTCATAATCTTCACCATGATACATACCCGGCATTTCCGCCGTTTCACCTCCGACCAGCGCACAACCTGCTTGTTTGCAGCCTTCCGCTATTCCCGTGATGACACTGGCGGCAGTATCAACATCCAGTTTGCCCGTGGCATAGTAATCAAGGAAGAAAAGTGGTTCAGCTCCTTGGACAATCAGGTCATTGACACACATGGCAACCAAATCAATCCCGATGGTGTCATGGCGTTTCAGATCCATGGCCAGACGCAGCTTAGTGCCAACACCATCTGTACCGGAAACCAACACAGGTTCACGATATTTTTGAGGCAGGGCACATAACGCGCCGAAACCACCCAATCCCCCCATCACTTCAGGGCGGCGGGTCTGCTTTACGACACTTTTGATACGATTGACTAAGGTATTACCAGCATCAATATCGACACCAGCATCTTTATAGCTAAGAGAGGTTTTGTTGGTCACTGCATAGCTCCCAGGCGGTTGCACTTTAATGAATAAAACAGAACGGAAATAATTCTAACAGCCTAAGCAAACGTTTGCGATAGCTTTATATGGGTTTTCTGTAAGATAAAAATTGCAGAAAAATATTTATGATTGATAAAAATTAATAGATTGGTAGTGGCTAGATACTAAAAAGGAGGTATAATCCCGCGATTTTTTGTCTGCCGGCTTATATTAGGAGAAACTCATGAAGATCGTTGAGGTTAGACATCCACTGGTTAAACATAAACTTGGTCTGATGCGAGATCATGATATAAGCACCAAACGCTTTCGTGAACTGGCCTCAGAAGTGGGAAGTCTTCTGACATATGAAGCAACTGCTGATTTAGAAATTGAAAAAGTGACCATTGAAGGATGGTGTGGTCCGGTGGAAATAGACCAGATTAAAGGGAAGAAAATTACGGTAGTACCTATCCTGCGTGCCGGATTGGGCATGATGGACGGTGTACTGGAAAATATTCCAAGTGCGCGGATTAGTGTCGTTGGTGTATATCGTGATGAAGAGACACTGGAACCTGTACCTTACTTCCAAAAATTGGTTTCTGATATTAGTGAACGTATGGCATTGATTGTCGATCCAATGTTGGCGACAGGTGGTTCCATGATTGCCACCATTGATCTTCTGAAGAAAGCAGAGTGTCCTATGATTAAGGTGTTGGTTTTGGTTGCGGCTCCAGAAGGTATCGCTGCACTGGAAAAAGCACATCCAGATGTCGAATTGTATACTGCTTCGATTGATGAACGACTTAATGAGCATGGATATATTGTCCCTGGTTTGGGAGATGCAGGCGACAAACTATTTGGCACTAAATAATATTCTGAGCCGACTGAAAAGTCGGCTTTTTTTTGTTTCCAGTAAAATGATATATACCCAATAAATTTCAGATAGCAGCCAACAAAGATGAAGTCTGAAATATAAAAGGGAATTAAGAGGATTTTAATAATGACCCGCCGGACCATTGGAGTAGATGAAAGGCCATCTTTGGTGCAGACTATTCCATTAAGTTTACAACATCTATTCGCCATGTTTGGTGCAACTGTTTTGGTTCCCATTTTATTTAACGTTAATCCCGCCACGGTTTTATTATTCAATGGTATTGGAACCTTATTGTATCTGGTGATTTGCAAAGGGAAAATTCCCGCTTATTTGGGTTCTAGTTTTGCATTTATTTCTCCGGTGTTGTTGTTATTGCCTTTGGGATATGAATTAGCATTGGGTGGATTTATTGTCTGCGGTTTTCTGTTTTGTCTGGTTGCCCTGATTATCAAAGTCGCAGGAAGGGGATGGATTAACGTGATATTCCCACCTGCGGCGATGGGTGCCATTGTTGCAGTAATTGGTCTTGAGTTGGCTGGCGTTGCTGCCGATATGGCAGGTTTACGCCCCGCAGCAAATACAGCTGTTAATATGACCAATCTGACGATCTCCATGGTGACATTAGCTGTGACGATTTTGGGTTCGGTGGTATTCCGTGGTTTTATGGCGATTATCCCGATTCTGATTGGTGTGCTGGTCGGTTATGCATTGTCATTTTTTATGGGCATTGTTGATTTTACACCAGTACAAGAAGCCCCGTGGTTTACTCTGCCAACTTTCTATACACCACGTTTTGAATGGTTTGCCATCATGACTATCTTACCTGCGGCGCTGGTGGTGATTGCGGAACATGTGGGTCACTTGGTGGTTACCGCCAATATTGTGCAGAAGGATTTGCTGAAAAATCCCGGTCTACATCGTTCAATGTTTGCAAATGGCTTCTCAACAATGTTTTCGGGATTCTTTGGTTCAACACCTAACACAACTTACGGTGAGAATATCGGTGTTATGGCTCTTACCCGTGTGTATAGCACATGGGTAATTGGAGGCGCAGCGATCATTGCGATATTGCTTTCTTGTGTCGGAAAATTGGCAGCAGCGATTCAGTTAATTCCAGTCCCAGTCATGGGAGGCGTTTCTCTGTTACTGTATGGTGTAATCGGTGCATCAGGCATTCGAGTTTTGATTGATTCAAAAGTAGATTACAGCAAAGCTCAAAACTTGATCCTGACTTCTGTTATTTTGATTATTGGTGTCAGTGGTGCGAAAATCCAGATTGGTGCAGCGGAATTGAAGGGTATGGCGCTGGCAACTGTCGTAGGTATCGGTCTGAGTTTGATTTTCAAGTTAATTCACATTATTCGTCCGGATGAATCTTATGTCACTTCGTCCATAGAATCGTTCAGTATTGATAAAAAAGCGAATGAAAGTGTAAAATAATTTACATTATCTTCTTTATGAGAAAGAATTCATTGCAGAACTCTTTCTCATATTTTTTATATAATAATAAGTTAATTAATATTTCCCCCTGAGGCTACTTAGGTTTATTTTCTAAATTTATACGTGCTTTTTCTATTGGTTTTTCGGTAATTACATCAGATATGTTAATGGAATTGGAAAGCTACTTTTTTTCATTGTAATAGTCAGAGAGTTCCATATAATTCATATTATTCATCTCAGATATATTGTAATCAATCGCTTGGTTTTCATGTGTTATCTGAAGAAGGTTACCTGTACTATCAATAAATGCTACTTGATAAATTTGTATTATTGAATCAGACTTAAGAAGTATGGGGATAGCATTATTTATTTGTTCTCTTAAAGGAGAGAAAAAATTTTTGTATATATTTTTCTTGCTATTTACATAACCTTGACTGTCTCTTGAAATCACACAGTGATTATTATCATCCCAAATTCTCATTTTTTTATTCCATTCTTCAGGATATTGTGAGCCTTTGCAGACAATATCAGCCCAAGGATCACATATCCAAGAATCTGGTTGAAGTTTTCGTAATTCACGAATAGGATAAGGCATCTGATTTAGAGGATGATATAGAACAATAAAACCATGATCATAGGGTTCAGGAGGCCCACATAGGGCAATATAAATTGGATGTTTATCTATTTTTCTGTAAAAATGAAAAATTTCAAGTGAATGAAATTTTATTAATTCATGGAAAGCATGATAACTAAGCTCTTGACAATTTCCGGCAAGATTTTTTTTGAATTTATTAACGGTGTAATAGGAGTGACAATAGCTGATTCCTTTATTACCAAGTCTATAACGCATATCTTCAATACTATCATCAATTATATCATAATCATGTTTTAATTTTATCATATTAGGGTTCTGTTTGTTACTTCTTCCAATCATATCAATATCTTTTGTGTGGAAAGGAAAATGGGTTGATGAACCGGCTAAGAATGCATTTTTTGCTCGTTTGATTACATGTTTAAGAATATCTTCAATTGTCATAGTGTACTCCAGAATTATAACGGTAGTCATAGTAATAGATAATATATATTCTTTATATTTCAAGTTTAAGTTTTATTTTTAAATTAAATGTTTTTAATTGGTCTTTTATTCTATTACAGGTTATATTAATTTTAACTAACCCTCTACGTATGCGTGCTTTTTCTATTAATTTTTCGAGGGTTATATCTGAAAGATTATTATGTACAGCAGGATAATAATATTTATTGTTTTTTTATATCGTCAATATTTATTTTTGTTATATTATGAAAACCTGTAGCAATCAGATCTTCTTTGCTAATCTCACCGATGTTATAAGTAACTAGCTCATTATCTGATATTGTTTCAATGTTTCCTTTGTGATTGATAAAAACAGCTGATGATATATTAAATCTTACGTCTGGGTTAATTATGTTATATATTTTATCTCTCAAGGGGGAAAAAATTTTATTGTATCTATCTATTGTAATTTCGCTATAATTTCTAATCTCATCAGATACTACGAAAATATTATTATCATACCATTCCCTCATTCTGGTTTTCCATACATGAGGATAATCATTAGTACGTATTTTGCCAAGTGTTATTGATTTTTTATTCATATGATTCCAGAGTTGAGGCGTTATGTTCGGTTCATCTCCATTTATTCTGTCAAGATCTTTTGTTGCGCTATGCATAAAAGCATATTGTGTCTTTTTCATTACTTCTTCTAGTATGTTTTGCATTGTTATCATCATGGTCTCCAATTAACTAGTTGAAAATACAGAAGATATAGTGATTATGTTATTTTCTCTACCACATATCATCATGGTTTTTCCAGACTAATAACTATCCGAAATAAAAAACGCTTATTAGCTTATCCTGCTGATAAAAATATGTTTTTAAATTCTTATATAAAATATATTCAAGTAACATATTTTACTTCTAATTAAATAATATTCTAATTTAACATTAATTTCTTAATTTGATATTTTATATGAAGACTTTTTCGGAGTTAATTTCATTAAATATATTAATTTTTTTTATTTTTATGAGTCAATAAGGATTTTTATTTCTGGAATTAAAATGTGATATTCGGGTTTTTTGTGATTTTTAATTCTGTAATTGAAGCTATCCTATCGTTTGGTAAAATACTGTGACTTGAGTTCATTTTTTAGTAAAAAATAGATCCCAGACAGAGAATAAGATACGCATAAAGAATGACTAATTTAAAAGTAAATTTGTTTTATTTGAATGGTCGTAATTTATCCACTTGATGGGAGGATGGGCATCGGCAATAACCTCTCATTTTAAGTAAAGCATTCGTTTCATTTATAGAGACTTTTTGTGGTAGACTTAGCTCTGTTCGTTATCCATTCTGTTTGAGGTGCTTCTGAATACACCGTCGCAGCTTTCGTTACCATTATATTTGCCCGATGATGAAACTTTTGCCAGTTTCTTTGCAGGTGAGAATATTTCCTTATTAGCTGCAATAAAATTGGCCATTAGTCAGTCACATGGCAGTTATATCTATTTTTGGTCCCGTGATGGCGGGGGCAAGAGTCATTTGCTTCACGCAGCCTGTACTGAATTGTCCCAGCAGGAAGAAGCTGTGGGATATGTACCGCTGGATAAACGTGCCTATTTTGTTCCCGAAGTCCTTGATGGTATGGAACATTTATCATTGGTATGCATTGATAATATTGAATGTATTGCTGGTGATCAGGAATGGGAGATGGCTATTTTCAATCTGTATAACCGCATCGTCGAAATTGGGCAAACTTGTCTGTTGATTACTGGTGATCGCCCTCCACGGCAGATTAACCTAACGTTACCAGATCTGGCATCCCGTCTGGATTGGGGACAGATTTATAAATTACAGCCTTTGTCTGATGATGAAAAAATGCAGGCATTGCAGTTGCGGGCAAAATTACGGGGTTTTGAATTACCTGAAGATGTCGGGCGTTTTGTGTTGAAACGGCTTGATAGGGAAATGCAAACGCTGTTTAAAACGTTGGATGAGCTTGATCGTGCATCTATCGTAGCGCAACGCAAACTGACTATCCCGTTTGTGAAAGATATCCTTGAGCTTTGACTTAAATAAGTTAAACATAAAAACGGAGTCGGATAAAAAAGTGATAGAGGATATACCCTATCACTTTTTTGTTTAGTTTTTATAGAAAAATGAATTTTTATCAAAAAAGATCAACCCAAAATTTCTTTAACTTGCTCTGGCGGGCGGCCTAAACGCGCTTTATCACCTGCAACAACAATCGGACGTTCTATTAGTTTTGGATTCTCAGCCATTGCCTTGAGTAACTCTTCTTGAGATAGCGTTT
Organism: Xenorhabdus sp. XBWT; assembly: GCF_059072735.1. Taxonomy (NCBI): domain Bacteria; kingdom Pseudomonadati; phylum Pseudomonadota; class Gammaproteobacteria; order Enterobacterales; family Morganellaceae; genus Xenorhabdus; species Xenorhabdus sp. XBWT. The sequence continues at coordinate 2,595,602 of NZ_CM180990.1, read as the reverse complement.
TATCGCCAAGGTTTAATTCCTTGTAGAGATCTTCTTTGGTTCTCATCAATTGCCGGACATCTTTGAAACCGAGTTGTTTCAAAAGTAAAGCAAGCTGTTCTACTGTTGGTGGAGTATCAAGATAGTGAATGATTTCAGGTACAATGCCGAGATCTTCAACTAGTTTGAGTGTCTCACGGCTCTTTGAGCAGCGGGGATTGTGGTAAAAAATAACTTGTTGCATGTAAAAAACCTCATTTCTTATATTGGCTATAACTTTCTTGTAGTTGGCGTAATTGATCAATACGGGCATCATACCGTTCTTGATCATAACTCCCCAATTTTGCTAACGCGCTTGCCTTACCGAGGTATTCAATGGCCATGTCAAATTTACCTTGCAATGCCATGGTTTCAGCATAGGCAGCCAATTTTTCAGCCTGTTTACCTTGTTTTTTGGCAATGTCAATCAATAATGACCAACCATTGAAATCATTGGGATTATTGAACGTATAACGAAACAGGAGTTGTGATGCCTGCGGGTACTGTTTGGCCTGAAGGTAAGCATTTGCAAGATTGATTTGCAGCACCGGATTATTTTTTTGTTTCTTGAGGGCATCCTGCAAGCGATTAATCGCGCTAGTATATTGCTTTTTTTCGAGATCGATATCTGTCATGGTATCAATAAACCAAGTATTATTCGGCTGTTTATTCAATAATGGTGATAATACAGTTCCGGCCTCATTAAATTTTTTATCTTGGGAAAGCAAAATAGCTCGTCCATAGGCAGCAGCAATCTGTTCTTTGGCAGTGCCTTGGCTATATTTATTGAATAATTGCTCAATATAGGGGCGCTGTTCTGTTGAATACATTGTCAGAATGCGGACGCGGGCGAACAGAAAATCCTGGGACTCAGGGACAGCCTTGGTTGGATATTGATTTGCACGGTTACGGGCGTCAGCTAAACGGCTGTCAGGTAATGGGTGAGTATATAGTATCTCAGGTAGCTTTGAGCTGTAGCGGGATTGATCTGCCAGAATTTGCATAAAGTCAGGCATACCATTCGGATTAAATCCTGCCTGGCTGAGGGTTCGCATTCCAATACGGTCGGCTTCTTGCTCATTTGATTGAGTAAAACTGATCATACCTTGCTGGAAACCTGCAAGTGTGCCGCTGAGTGCCGCTATCCCTGCCTGTGGATTGGCCATCATAAGCAGGATAGAGCCAAGAGTTCCGGCCCAGGCAAAGGGACTTTTGCGCTGCTGCTCTTCCATTAAACGCGCTAAATGCCGTTGCGTCACATGAGAAATTTCATGGGCCATGACAGACGCTAGTTCACTCTCATTGCGGCTATAGCGGAGTAGTGCTGAGTGGAGTACTACATTACCGCCGAAAAAAGCGTAAGCGTTAATATTAGGATTGTTGATCAGATAGAAGTGGAAAGGGGTTTTTACTGAATCGGCGTGGCTGACTAATTTTTGGCCCAGTTTGTTAATATATTGAGTCAATAAAGGATCATAAATCAGTGGTGCCTGAGCACGTATCGAACGTATATACAAATCACCCATTACCATTTCTTGGTTGATACTGAGGATTGCCCCAGCCGTGGTACCGATATCGGGCAGTGAATCTTCAGTTGGTGCGGAGAAAACCGAAGTATTTCCCAATAGTGACAGGCTGATGAATACGGCTATCAGAGTTTTTTGCAGCGTGTTTTTTTTCATAAGGCGATTCTCATAAAATGATCCTCGTAAAACAAAGCGCTCTAATTAGCTATGAATTTCATGAATACGTGTATGATAGCAAAGGGTAACGTAAAAACCGTTAACCTTAACAATTTTTGATAAAAAATAGTCATTGAATGCAGTTTTCAAGGAGTTGTGTTTATGCTGGGTATGATCATGCAATGGTATTATCGCCGTTTTACTGATCCACAAGTTATTGCATTATCAATTATTTTATTGGTTGGATTTGGGATAATCTATTTTTTCAATGGAATTCTGGCACCAGTTCTTGCTGCTATTGTTCTGGCCTATTTGCTGGAATGGCCAACTGTTAAATTAGCGAAATTAGGTTGTAGTCGTGCGCTTTCTGTTTCTATTGTATTAACAATATTTATGGGAATTAGTGCATTGGTCATCCTGATTGTTGCTCCAACTGTTTGGCAACAGGGATTAAACTTATTTTCTGATTTGCCTAATATGCTCAATCGATTTAATGATTATGCTCATACTTTGCCAGCCCGTTATCCCGAGCTGGTTGATGCGGGAATTATCGACATGATAGCTGATAATCTGCGCAGCAAAATTTCTCTCGCGGGTGAATCTGTTTTTAAGTTTTCAGTCGCATCTTTGATTGGTTTATTGACGCTTGCGATTTATCTGATCCTTGTACCTTTAATGGTATTTTTCTTGTTAAAAGATAAAAAACAAATGGTAGCGGCATTACAGCGGGTATTGCCACGTAACTACGGTTTGGCAGGAAAATTATGGAACGAAATGAATCAGCAGATTACGAATTATATTCGTGGCAAAGTAACAGAAATGATTATTCTAACTATCTGTACATATGCAGTATTTGCCTTTTTTGGACTGAATTATTCTCTTCTGCTTGCAGTTTTGGTCGGTTTATCAGTGTTAATTCCTTATATTGGTACGGTTATCGTCACTATTCCCGTCATTATCGTCGCGTTGTTTCAGTGGGGGCTTGGAACTGATTTCTGGACATTGTTCATTGCATATTTGGTTGTGCAAGGATTAGATGGCAATCTCCTTGTGCCAATTCTATTTTCAGAAGCAGTCAACCTTCATCCGCTTGTTATCATTCTTTCTGTCATTATTTTTGGTGGATTATGGGGGTTTTGGGGAGTCTTCTTTGCTATTCCTCTGGCTACGTTAATCAAAGCTGTTATTCATGTCTGGCCGGAAGAAAAAGTCGAAGGGGAAAAATTATAATAGTCGATGACAATATTGCAGCTGGGTATTGAGAACGCATGTTGTTGCTTCATGCCATTACAGCGATAATATTAGCTTTTCTAGAACGTCTCAGGCGGAATTGAATTTCACTCCCTCAGTGACATTGGACTGCGGGAGTGAATTATGTCATTTGATTATTACTGGTTTACGATGAGTGTTGTTTCAGGTAGTCGAGTACAACTTGGTGATGGGCATTGGTTTTGAATTTATCAAAAGTGTGTTCAATATCGCCTTGTGGATTAATCAAGAAACTGATGCGGTGAATTCCGTCATAAGTTTTCCCCATAAACTGTTTCTTTCCCCAAACGCCAAATTGTTCTGCAACTTTATGTTCAACGTCAGAAAGTAATGTGAAATTCAGCCGCTCTTTTTCTGCAAAGCGGGATAGCCTTTCAGATGCATCTATACTTATGCCCAGCACTTCAACATTGAGACTCTTCAGTTCATTCATCGTATCACGCAAACCGCACGCCTGAACGGTACAGCCTGGTGTCATTGCTTTAGGGTAAAAATAAACTAAAACCCGCTGACCTTTGAAATCAGATAAATTGATGGTTTTTCCATCTTGATCAGGAAGGCTGAATTGAGGTGCCTTATCACCGGCTTTCAATGGACTCATCACGCATTCTCCGTTTGATCGTTTTGATTTGAATGATTTTGTACGCTAATACTACTATAAATAGCCATATGGATGAAATATTATAAAGACAGTCACCAGCTTTATGAAGTTACTTCATTCTGAGAGCTATTCAAATTAGGGACTGTTTTTAAATTCATTTCTATGATTCTAAATGGTTTTGTACGTTAATACTGCCCTGCGCATTTAATTCTGAACATAGCTGGTGAAAGGTTTCTTTAAATATTGTACCGTTATCATCCAATGGATGATGGCCCGTAATTTGAATTTGCAGGCGGGCTGGTTTTTTTCTTTCGGCGGGATGAGTTTTTGATACCAGCTCAGCAATATTAAGATTCTGAGTTGTGAATAGGCTGGTAAAACGTTCAACAATTCTCGGAGAATCATCAACATCAACTTTGACAGTAATAGTTGAAGGAAATTTTTTCTGAACACCACATCGGGTCCGTTTCATCACAATGAGTAACTCAAGTTCTGCGCCTTTCTGTGGCAAAATAGATTCGATCAGGGTAATCGCATTCCAGCTGCCGGATAGCAACATGATAAAGGTAAATTCTTCGCCAAACATTGCTAAACGGCTATCTTCAATATTACAGCCGCATGTACTGACAAGGCGAGTAATGGTATTGACGATGCCGGGCCGATCTGTACCGAGAGCAGTGATCACTAAAAAGTGTTGTTCTGATGTTGGCAAAGCGATTTTCCTTTAATTGTGTTAGGTGCTTGCTGTGTATGTGTTCTGTTTAAACATAAAAAATGATCAAGAGAAGGTCAATCGTATTTGTCTTGAGAACACAATTATAATTTTTGTTTAATCGGCTACACTTGGTATTAACAAAATTCATCGAAATCGCGTGTCTAAAGAGTTTTCTTCTGTATAACAAGAAAGTACCATGAACCTCTCATGTGTGGTTTAAGGTTTAATTAAGAGGAAATGGCAATGGTGAGCGAACATTCTGGTTTTACAGGCAGTATAGTTGCATTGATAACTCCAATGGATTCCGCCGGTCAGATTGATAAGGCCAGTTTGAAAAAATTGGTTGATTATCATATCGCCAATGGTACATCTGCGATTGTGTCTGTTGGAACAACAGGCGAATGTGCAACACTTAGCCACGATGAACATGTTGATGTCGTACTGGCAACACTGGAAATGGCCGATGGGCGCATTCCTGTGATTGCTGGTACAGGGGCGAATGCCACGGCTGAAGCTATTTCTCTGACTAACCGTTTCGAAAATACGGGCGTTGTGGGTTGCCTGACAGTGACACCTTATTATAATAGACCCTCACAGGAAGGATTATATCTACACTATAAGGCGATAGCTGAAAATACTGACTTACCACAAATTCTGTATAATGTGCCATCTCGAACTGGATGTGATTTACTGCCGCCGACAGTCGCTCGCCTGGCGAAATTGAGAAATATTATTGCAATTAAGGAAGCGACGGGGAACTTAAGCCGTGTTAGTCAGATCCAAGAATTGGTTAATGATGAAAATTTCATTTTGCTAAGTGGTGATGATCCAACTTTTGTCGATTTCATGCAGCTTGGCGGCAAAGGGGTTATTTCTGTGACGGCGAATGTTGCAGCAGCGGAAATGGCACAGATGTGTGAATTGGCTGGGCAGGGCGAATTTTTGAAGGCTCGTAGCTTGAACAGCCGATTAATGGAATTGCATCATAAATTATTTGTTGAACCTAGCCCGACGCCAGTCAAGTGGGCTTGTCGTCAACTGGGATTGATTGCCGATGACACACTGCGTCTGCCAATGATTCCGCTGACGCAAGAAGGGCAAATTCCAGTTGGCAATGCCTTGAAAGTGACTGGACTACTGTAAAATTTAGGGAATTTTAATGGCAACATTATTGCAAAAATCGAAGGTCATGAAGATTGCTGGCCTGTCATTGGTGGTTTTTTTGGCAGCTTGCTCCAGCGATCAGCGCTATAAACGTCAGGTAAGCGGAGATGAATCCTATCTTGAAACACCTCCCCTGAAAATATTGAGCATCCCTGAGGGAATGACTTTACCATTACAAAACGGTGAATATGATATTCCATCAGCGACTTCAACAGGCGCAGTGGGTAAAGAATTGGATATTCGTCCACCCTTGCAGGCTCTTGCGTTATTGACCGGCTCCCGTGTTGAGAATAGCGCACAAAGTAGTAAATTGTTGCTTGAAAATACCTCGGAATACAGCAAATTGTGGTCACAGGTAAATGATCTTTTGGCGAAGAAAAATTATCAGATAAGTCAAAAAGATGATGCAGCCAGAACATTGACGACTGATTGGATCACATGGCAACGTTCGGATGAAAATATTCCTTATCAGGGGCGTTATCACATCTCGGTTGCTGAACAGGATTACCAAACAACGCTGTCTGTTTCGAATGATGGATTGAAACAGGGTGGAAAAAATATCACAGATCCGGCAGAAATCCAGCGTTACAATGCCTTGATGCTTAACGAATTGGCTGGTGGTTTGAGGCAGCAGCAAGAAGAAGCAGGTCAGAGCAATGCAAAAGATTCTGGTGCGTTAACTGTACAAAGCGGTAGCGATAACACAGGACTGCCACAAATTATCGTTCGTGCGCCATACAACGTAGTTTGGAACAGATTGCCATATGCGTTGGAAAGCGTAGGAATGCAAGTTACGGATCGTACTCGCTCAACAGGAGCGATAGCCGTGACTTACAAAGGGCGCAGCTCTTCAGATTGGAAAGCTTTGGGTGTAGAAGAACCCTCTATCAGTGAAGGTAGTTACAAATTACAGGTAGGTGATTTGGATAACCGAAGCAGCCTGCAATTTATCAGCGAGAAAGGTAAACCGCTGACTCAGTCTGAAAATGATCAAATGGTGGCTATGCTGGAGGCCGCATTCAGCAAATCCACAGACAAGTAATATATAAAGGGGCCTCAGGCCCCTTTATATATTGAGTTAAATTTTTTGTTTGATTTTTTACGTTTAAAGATGTCACACATTTCTGGAGTATAAAATGCAGAAAAAAGCTGAGTTGTATCGTGGAAAGGCAAAAACGGTGTACGCCACTGATAACCCTGACCTGCTTGTACTGGAATTCCGTAATGATACATCAGCATTGGATGGTGAACGCATTGAACAGTTTGATCGCAAGGGGATGGTGAATAATAAATTCAACCATTTCATCATGAGCAAACTGGAAGAAGCGGGCATCCCGACGCAAATGGAACAGCTATTGTCAGATAATGAATCTTTGGTTAAAAAACTCGATATGGTGCCAGTGGAATGCGTTATTCGTAACCGTGCTGCGGGTTCACTCGTGAAGCGATTGGGCGTTGAAGAGGGCATGGTGCTTAATCCACCCTTGTTTGATCTGTTCCTGAAAGATGATGCTAAACATGATCCAATGGTCAATGAATCTTATTGTGAAACCTTCGGCTGGGTTAGCAAAGCGCATCTGTCTGAGATGAAACGCCTCAGCTACAAAGCCAATGACGTATTGAGTAAATTGTTTGATGATGCGGGTTTGATTTTGGTGGATTTCAAATTGGAATTTGGCCTGTTCAAAGGTCAGGTTGTATTGGGAGATGAATTCTCACCGGATGGTAGTCGCTTATGGGATAAGCAGACAATGGACAAAATGGACAAAGATCGTTTCCGCCAGAGCCTTGGTGGTTTGATTGAAGCGTATGAAGAAGTTGCACGCCGTATTGGTGTTATTTTGGATTAATGACGCAAACGATTACTTAAAATTTATTGTGTAAAATAAAAGGATGCCCTGAGTTAAAGAGGGCATCTTGCGGTTATTTACTGGTCTGGTGAAGATTAGAGAAGGTATTTAATTTTTTGTTTCCAGCCTTTTTGTTTCATACAATGATTATAATATTGGTTTCTGGAACTCTGATTAACATCCATAACGTAGCTTTCAGTGACAGGAACGCTCTGATTGTAATAACCATCTTTTCCGCATTCGACACCATTCACACAAGATTGTCGTACTGTTTTGAGTACTGATCTTTGTGCAACCTCATTTTTTACAGGAAATAGACTTAATGAGGCGTCGTTACATATTTGGGTTGCTTCATTAAAAGGAATCGGGTTACCTGTTGCGGGTACCCATTGGGTAGTGCAGGCTGTTAATGAAACACAGATCATGATGGAGAATATTAGTTTTCTCATATTGATTATACGAACGCATCCTGTTTGCAAGGCATTTTCTTACAACCTTTCCGCATTCACCTTGGTCATTGTATTGATATTTATCAGTAAAGCGCGATTAATTCGATTTTTTACTGATGTTATAAGTAAATTATTCCTGCCGTGATACTTCTATGATTAAGAGTTAAGATTATATCATGCTCAGGTTTTGTAATTATTTATCATTGTTACTATTTAAAGCAAGGATATTAAAAAACACGAATTGCTACATGATTAATCCATTTGATTGGATTTTCATCAATTTAACTCAATCGAGGTATGTGATTTTATCGTTCAGGTTGCTGATTTTTTGTTGAGTTGTAGCTTGAAATGATTGGGCATGGCGTATCGGTCATTGGAAATCTGTTGAATATGATTTTTATTACCGGATGTTTTATCTGTGAATATAGTCATTAATAATCATTCTTCCAATGAATGTAAATATTTTTGATTAACTGCATAAATTTTAAGTTATGATTCTTCACCATGTCAGAATCTATGTTGTCTGCTGTACTGGTGCAGTGAAGACATCAAATTTTGTCTTGTAAGACTTGTTTTGTAGGAAATTAAAAATCCATGAGCCATATTGATCCGACGTTACTTATTTTACTCGTACTAGCAGGGCTTGGTATTATCAGTCATAACATGACCGTCACTCTCGCTATGCTATTTTTGCTGGTGGTTCGCATCACACCATTAAATCAGTTTTTCCCCTGGGTGGAAAAGTATGGCTTGACGATAGGCATCCTGGTTTTGACCGTAGGAGTCATGGCACCTATTGCAAGTGGAAAAATCTCTGCACAAGAAATTTTTAGTTCCTTCCTGAATTGGAAATCCCTGCTCGCTATTGCTGTTGGCGTAATTGTGTCATGGCTGGGAAGCCGTGGCGTAGCTTTAATGTCCAATCAACCGTCCACAGTGGCGGGACTATTGGTCGGCACAATATTGGGTGTGGCTCTATTTAGGGGAGTTCCCGTTGGCCCACTGATTGCTGCCGGTATTTTATCAATGTTGATTGGTAAGTCATGATTGTGTTGGAAAATGTGCTGGATAGTGAATGGGCAGGGTTGCAAGCACAGATGCAACAACAGGGTCATCGCCGTTTAGTTGTGTTGAGTGGTGATCCTCAATGGAGTGAATCGATTGTTACTCATCTGAAAAAACAGTTTCATGGGGATTGGCTAACGGTTTCATCTTATACCCCTGAGGCTATTGAACCGACAAAAGCTGTCAGTTTGCTGGGGCGTGAATTTTTGCATGGTATTTTTGATGCGACTCATGGTCTTAATGCTGAGGCGTTGGCAATATTGGCTGGTACCCTGAAAGCAGGGAGTTGGTTGGTTATGCGTATACCCACTTGGTCACAGTGGACTGAACAACCGGACGAAGATAGCTCGCGCTGGAATGAGTCAGGCGGGATTATTCCGACACCTTATTTTATTCGCCATATTCAGCAGCAGATCCTCGCATTTCCTAATGTCTTATTATGGCGACAGGAAATTCCTTTCAGAGCGCAGCCTTTGCCTCAGGCTCAGTTGTGGCAGATGCCTGACGGGAATCCAACAGTTAGTCAGCAAGCTATTTTGGATGAACTGTCACAGGTTTCGCGAGGTGTTTGGGTGATCACTGCTCCGAGAGGGCGTGGAAAATCCGCATTGGCGGGAATGTTGGTGCGGCATTGGCATGGTCAATGCTGGTTATGTGCGCCTGCAAAAATTACCACAGAGGTGATCCTACGTTACTCTGTTCTTTCAGAACAAGGATCTCCAGAGCAAGAAACGCCATTTTGGTCGGTAGATAATTTACTGAAATATTGCCGATTGAAAAAAAATGGTAAGGAAAATAAAAATAACGTTGACTGGTTACTGATTGATGAAGCTGCGGCGATCCCAACACCACTGCTATCTGAATTGATACAATATTTTCCACGGGTACTGCTGACTTCAACAGTTCAGGGCTATGAAGGTACGGGGCGTGGCTTTTTGTTGAAACTTTGTGCTGAATTACCTGAATGCCAAATTCGGGAATTGAAGACACCAATGCGTTGGGCTGAAAACGATCCACTGGAAACTTGGCTGGATAGCGCCCTATTATTCGATGATAAAAAGCTCTTTGATAATAAGTTGCGGTTTGATGAACAATCAGAATATTTCAATTTTGAAAAAGCACTGAATTTTTATCCCATTAAACAACCCATGTGGTCAGAACAACCTGCATTATTGCGCCAATTTTATGGATTATTAACCAGTGCACATTACCGTACATCCCCCCTCGATTTGCGTCGATTGCTGGATGGTAACGGAATGACATTTCTTGCTGCCATGTCTTGTTTCCCTGAGGATAAGCAACAATTGATAGGGGCGCTGTGGATGGTAGATGAAGGTGGTTTATCTCCATCATTGGCACATGAAATATGGGCAGGGCGCCGCCGTCCAAGGGGAAATCTGGTGGCTCAATCCTTGGCGGCACATGGTGGTTTTCCACTTGCCGCCACACTGAAATCACAGCGAGTTAGCCGAATCGCAGTGCAAGCACAGTATCGTCGCCGTGGGATCGCCCAACATTTGATAACCCAACAATGTCAGGAAGCCAATAAGCATCGGTTGGATTTTCTTTCTGTCAGTTTTGGCTATACCGATGAACTTTTAGCCCTTTGGCAAAAATGTGGTTTTCAGTTGGTGAGAATGGGAACACATCGGGAAGCAAGCAGTGGTTGTTATTCCGCGATGGCTATCTTGCCGTTGAGTGAGCAAGGGCATCGGCTTGCTCAATCTGCACAGCAACAATTATCCCGCGATGCTCAGAAATTGGGGATGTTGCTTGGGTTTTCCCTACCCATTAAGTATGATGATGACGAACGACTCAATGCGTGTGATTGGCAGGAGTTATCTGGGTTTGCGTTTGCTCACCGCCCCTTGTCTGCCTCTTATTTTGCACTACAGAGGCTATTGCTGATGAGCAAGCTGGCATTGCCTGCTTTGCGAAAACATCTTCAGCAGCGGATAGATATTGAACAGTGCGCGCGTGATTTATCGTTGAGTGGACATAAGGCGTTATTGAAACATTGGCGAGACGAAGTTGCCCACGCATTGGCAAGCATAGATAAAATACTTGCCAATCAGTGGAAAAATTGGGTTATTTCTTACGATCCTGTTGAGGCCAATCGTCCTCATCATCCCATTGAGCATTAAGATCCCGATGTGGAGGTAATTCTGGTTTATTATCTAAAAAATGTTTTTGATCGACACGACTTAATGCCTTTACCGCATTAATGACAATACCGATCAGAACCAACAGAACAATCCACCAATAATCTTTTATCAACCAATGCATGGTATTTTCCTCGGAATGTTAAGAGTCTCCTCCATAAGGCTCTTAGTGTTTATACCCGTCGTCTTTCAAGTTACAGCTTTGTTGGCTGCGCTCACTCACCCCAGTCACAGAGTTAGCTATGCTCCTGGGGTTGCCGTCGCGCTACATCTTGAAATCCATTGGGTATAGCTGACCATTACCCTAATCTACAACTCTGATGTATCTTTCAAATATATAGGATAGATTGATTTTTAACCAATCAATGCCGGCAATATCACGATCTTGCCAAGCACTTAGTAACACTTGTTCATTGAATAAATTTTCGGCTTTATGAGATGTAGGCCAATAACTGATATGCCACGGTTCATAAGCTACACCAGCATCGTGTCGGGTAAATGGACGATAGAAATCATAATTAGGCATGTTTTCTGTTAGCCAATCGGTCAATGGCTCAAAATACCCTCCATTTTCATATTCCCACGGTTCCAGCAGCAGTTTTTTACCCTGCGGTAGCAAAAATGGATCATATATATCCAGTTCGGTGCCCCAATGATGGCGGCTTGCTCCTGGCAGGGCAGACCAGCGGAGAATGGCTTCACACACTTTACTTTCACTCATTTTTGAAATATCAAGCGGTTGGCTATTATCATCCAGGACTGGACGCTGACCGCGAAATTTCTCATTCCAGATAGTTTGCTGGCGTGTGAAATCACGAAACGAGCTGGCGGGTTGTAACTTAAAACCTGCTTTGGTGGCATCTTTCTGCATGGCAAGAAATGCTTTGGTGGCATTGAACTGCAAACGATGGCTACCTGCAAGTGTTACCAGATGCTCTGTGGACAGGCCAGTTAACATTTCAGGTGTCATCATTTTATTAATTGTTCCATGATGCGTTGATAAATAAGGCTTAATTTTTGTAAATCAGATACGTTGACGCACTCATTGACTTTATGGATTGTGGCATTAATTGGCCCTAATTCTACGATTTGGGCACCCATCTTGGCAATAAAACGCCCATCTGATGTACCGCCACTGGTTGATAGCTCTGGCTGATATCCACAAAAATGCTGGATGGACTCAACCGTCGCGTCAACAAGTACACCTTCACAGGTCAGGAAAGGTTCGCCTGATAGCCACCAATCAAGTTCATATTTCAGGTTATGCTTTTTCAGCATATCTTCAACCTGCTGCTTGATCTCGGTATCTGTCAATTCAGTGCTAAAACGGAAATTAAATTGAATCCATAATTTACCCGGAATCACATTATTGCTGCCGGTTCCCGCTTGAATATTGGCGATTTGCATACTCGTTGCAGGGAAGAATTCATTTCCGTTGTCCCATTTGGTATTGACCAACTCTTGTAGAAAAGGCAGGGAATGGTGGATAGGATTATCTGCCAGTTGAGGGTAGGCAACATGTCCTTGGGTTCCCAAAATAGTCAGACTGGCGGTTAACGAACCTCGGCGCCCATTTTTGATAATATCGCCAAGACGCTGTTGGCTGGAAGGTTCGCCCACCAAACAATAATCCAGACGCTCATGGCGTAACATCAAGGTTTCAATAACTTTGACCGTTCCGTTTACCGCTTTAGCCTCTTCATCTGACGTGATCAAAAAAGCAAGGCGGCCTTGATGATCCGGATTTTCCATTACAAAACGTTCAGCGGCTACAACCATTGCAGCCAAGGAGCCTTTCATGTCAGCTGCACCACGACCATACAGCATTCCGTCGCGGATAGCGGGTTCAAAAGGAGGTGTTTGCCACTGTGGAATATCACCAGCAGGAACCACATCGGTATGTCCAGCAAGGGCAAACGTTATTCCCGTTCCACGATAAGCCCAAAAATTCAGGGTATCCCCGAAAGGCATTCGTTCTATCGTGAAGCCGATATTTTGCAAACGTTGAATGATAAGCTCCTGACAGCCTTGATCATCGGGGCTAACGGAAGGACGATTGATTAACTGTTGAGCAAGATCAATTACTGGACAAATCATGATGGAGTCCTTATCTATTCATGCGAAAGAATTGTTGATATTGTTCGGCCTTGAAGCCGAGCAAATACTTTTCCATTGCTGATTCTGCTGCTCTTGTTTCCTCTGTGGTTGAGACTAAGAGAGGACGTTTTATTATTGCAGGTTTTTCCAACATGAGTACTTTAGCAGCCTCCGCATTATTGATGGCTGTTTTTTGTTCATCAGACAACTGACGCCAAGTTGTACCTCGGGTATTCAAAAGAGATTCCCAGCCTATTTGCTCAATAAATGATTGAAGTAATTCAGAAGGTAAACCATCAACACGATAGTCATGAAATTGATAAGGGATCTCTTGATCTTCTAACCAGTGACGTGCTTTTTTTATGGTATCGCAGTTTTTGATACCGTAAAGGATGAATGCTTGATGGGTAGTGGTATCTGACATGGTGAGATCCTTGATCTTGTTTTACATACTCAACATAATGCGTGAAATTTGGTAATTTATCCAGATAACACGTTTCTGTGCACGCGCTTTGCCCGTTTTTTCTTCTGACCCTTATGTTATGAAACCACAAGCTGTGGGTAACCATAAAAAATGGTAGAGCAGGGATAAATAAATTCCATTCGAAATAATAAATTAAATAAATAGTGTATTAATTTACTATATTTGAAATTAATTTATTGTAAATTAATTTGTAATTCTTCATAACTCACAATTTCCCCATCGGAAGAATTTAGGGAAATTGTGTTGCAATTGAGAAGGTTAAGAAATAACTCAATGTTAGATCAATACTGTTTTTCTATGTTTTAGATAGATGATAGTGGCTTCTAGACGGGAGCGGGATTTAAGTTTTTTCAATAGGTTACGTGTGTGGACTTTCACGGTCTCTTCTGAAATAAAAAGGAAGTCAGCTATTTCTTTATTTGTCATGCCTTCTGAAATTTCTTTTAAGACATCCAATTCACGTTTGGTTAATTTTGATAACGGATCAATATAGAGATGGCGAGTGGATAAATATTGATGGACTTTTTCACTGAACACAGACTGACCATCTATGGCTTTTTTTATGTTGCTCAACAGAGGGACAAGTTCAATATCCTTTAATAAATAACCATTCGCACCTGCGTCAACTGCATCATAAATATCACTGCGATTATCTGAATCAGAGAGTACCAGAATATAGGTGTTCAGCCCTTTTCGGCGGAGAGATTTAATCGTATCAACTCCAGAAATGCCATGAATATTCAGATCTATCAAAATAATGTCAGGCTTTATTTGGCAAGCGATATTAATCGCATCTTCACCATTGTCAGTTTCGGCAGTTACAATGAGTTCTCGTTCTAATTCAATCAAACCTTTTAGGCCGTGACGAATGATAGGATGATCATCGACTATCATGACTGAATGATTATGCATGTTCTTTCTCCCATATAGAAATGCAGATTTTATGTTTTATAAAACATAAAAGACAGGTTTCTGCTTTATGTTAAATTGCTGTGTGATTTTTATAGAGTATATTGAATCATAGCTAATGATATTCTGAAAATATATCCTGATATAAAAATAGAAATATCGCAAACAGGTTTATCCATATAGATGAAATAAAATTCACATTCATAAGAAAATGCGTTTCCTTAATTGCTAATAATTTTCTAAATAAATTTCAGGAATATTTTATAGATTAATTTTTGTTTTTGTAAACTTATTTTAAATGCTAATTTAAAAATACTTCCTTAATTAATTTATCAGGTTATTAATTGATAAATTGATACCCCTAATTAGGTATTGTTAGGATAATGTCTATATAATATTGGTTAACATCAAATCATTCATTGCTTATTTTTTACCCTTTTATTTTGGTGGTTATGAACAAAATGCTGTTAACATCATGATTTAACTTTCCGTAACTATTATACTGGGCAAATTTTTACTTCGACAGACGCGTAAAGGATCAGATGATGGACGAAAAATTAAAACAAAGTGCTCTTGATTTTCACGAATTTCCACAGCCAGGAAAAATCACAATTACCCCGACTAAGCCACTGACAACACAACGTGATCTGGCACTGGCATATTCTCCGGGAGTGGCGGCTCCTTGCCTTGAGATAGCAAAAGATCCTTTGGCGGCCTATAAATATACTGCCCGTGGCAACCTTGTTGCGG
This sequence comes from Xenorhabdus sp. XBWT, assembly GCF_059072735.1. Classification (NCBI taxonomy): domain Bacteria; kingdom Pseudomonadati; phylum Pseudomonadota; class Gammaproteobacteria; order Enterobacterales; family Morganellaceae; genus Xenorhabdus; species Xenorhabdus sp. XBWT. The sequence continues at coordinate 2,580,387 of NZ_CM180990.1, read as the reverse complement.
TGATCTCCAACGGCAGTGCTGTCTTGGGGCTGGGTAATATCGGTGCATTGGCTGGTAAACCTGTTATGGAAGGTAAGGGCGTTCTGTTCAAAAAATTCTCGGGCATTGATGTTTTTGATATTGAGGTGGATGAATCCAACCCAGATAAATTGATTGATATCATTGCTGCATTGGAACCGACTTTTGGCGGTATCAACCTCGAAGATATCAAAGCACCGGAATGTTTCTATATTGAGCAGAAGCTTCGTGAGCGCATGAAAATTCCTGTATTCCATGATGATCAGCACGGTACAGCCATTATCTGTACTGCCGCAGTTTTAAATGGATTACGGGTCGTTGAGAAAGACATCAGCAATGTGCGCATGGTTGTATCGGGTGCCGGAGCAGCTTCGATCGCCTGCATGAACCTGCTGGTGGCACTAGGTCTGAAACGTGAAAATATTGTCGTCTGTGACTCGAAAGGAGTTATCTATCGTGGCCGCGAAGAAAATATGGAAAAGACCAAAGCGGATTATGCTATTGAAGATAACGGCAGCCGTACATTGACGGATGTGATCCCGGATGCTGATATTTTCCTCGGTTGTTCAGGGCCGGGCGTGCTGACACAGGACATGGTGAAGACCATGGCAAAAGCACCCCTTATCATGGCATTAGCCAACCCAGAACCAGAAATACTGCCTCCACTGGCAAAAGCAGTGCGTCCTGATGCGATTATTTGTACCGGTCGTTCTGATTTTCCTAATCAGGTAAATAATGTTCTGTGTTTTCCATTTATTTTCCGTGGAGCACTGGATGTTGGTGCGACGACCATTAATGAAGAAATGAAGCTTGCCTGTGTTCGCGCCATTGCAGATTTGGCACTGGCTGAACAAAGTCAGGAAGTGGCTTCCGCTTATGGTGATCAAGATCTATTCTTTGGCCCTGAATATATCATTCCTAAACCGTTTGATCCTCGCCTGATTGTAAAAATTGCGCCTGCTGTGGCGAAGGCTGCAATGGAATCAGGCGTTGCAACACGTCCGATTACTGATTTCGGGGCGTATATTGAGAAACTCAATGAATTTGTCTATAAAACCAACTTGTTCATGAAACCCATTTTCTCCCAAGCGAAAAAAGAGAAAAAACGTATTGTGTTGGCAGAAGGGGAAGATATTCGCGTACTGCACGCTACACAGGAACTCGTTTCTCTTGGGTTGGCATTTCCTATCCTGATTGGCCGTCCTAGCGTTATTGATATGCGGATCAAGAAGCAGGGCCTGCATATTGAGGCCGGTAAAGATTTTGAAGTAGTCAACAACGAAAATGACCCGCGTTTCAAAGAATATTGGCAAGAATATTATCAAATGATGAAGCGTCGCGGCGTTTCTCAAGAACAGGCGCGTCGTGCCGTGATTGGCAATCCAACGCTGATCGGGGCCATCATGGTACATCGTGGTGAAGCAGATGGCCTGATCTGTGGCACTGTTGGCAGCTATAGTGAGCATTACCAAGTTGTGAAAGATGTTTTTGGTTTCCGTCAGGGAGTACATACTGCGGGTGCCATGAATGCCTTGATGTTGCCAATGGGGAATACTTTTATTGCTGATACTTATGTCAATGAAGACCCAAGCCCGGAAGAATTGGCGGAAATAACACTCATGGCAGCTGAAACAGTTCGTCGTTTCGGTATTGAACCTAAAGTGGCTCTATTGTCACGCTCAAGTTTCGGTTCTTCAGAGTGTGATTCAGCACAAAAAATGCGTAAGACATTGGAATTGATTCAGCAAGTGGCTCCGTCACTTGAAATTGATGGTGAAATGCACGGGGATGCAGCGTTGGTGGAAAGTATCCGCCGTGACATCATGCCGGACAGTCCTCTGAAAGGCTCTGCGAATTTATTGATCATGCCAAGCATGGAAGCGGCTCGTATCAGCTATAACTTACTGCGGGTTACTAGCTCGGATGGGGTAACCGTTGGGCCAGTTTTGATGGGGGTATCGAAGCCTGTCCATATTCTGACACCGATTGCTTCTGTGCGTCGTATCGTGAATATGGTGGCATTGGCTGCTGTTGAAGCACAAACCAATCCTCTATAAATAATATGTGTGACTGTCCTGACTTCAGCAATGAAATCGGGCACAGAGCAACGAGTAAGCTACCTTGTTAAGTTACTGCTTAATAGGGTAGTTTTATTTGTAAATAATTCTCATTATCTATAATATGCGGGCAATTTTTCTTTTGATAATGAATAAATATGAAAACATCTACCCGTATAAAATCAACTTTTTTAGCCTGTTCTCTCCTGTTTGGCACTGGTGTACTCAGCGGCTGTGCCGTAGCTCCCAATAGTGCTGAAAGTACCTCTAAAACGTCATTTCAAATTCTCTCTGATGAGTTAATGCAATCCGGAGCAGTGATTGATGCGAAAACAGGGAAGGCTATCACTCCTGATGAGTTGCTTGAACAATTGGCTGGCTACTCTCGCGTTGTTGTTGGTGAGAAACACGACAACCCCTACCATCACCAAATCGAGTTATGGCTGGTTCAGCAGCTTGATAAAAAACGCCCCCACGGTTCCGTATTACTCGAAATGATTAACCCGAATCAGCAAGAAAAAGTGAATAAAGTCAAAAATTGGCTGCAAGGTAACCCGATTGTCAGGAATGAACGCGTTGAAAAACTATTGGCATGGCAGCAGGGCTGGCCGTGGGAGTGGTACGTAAATTTGGTTATGGAGCTGATGAAAGCACCTTATCCGCTGTTAGCTGCAAATCTGGATCGCAGTGAAATTGATCAGGCATATAAAAGCCATAAAGCGGGCAATAGAACATCATTAGTCTCTGATGAAGCTAAAAAACTCATTGAAATAACGATTAAAAATTCCCACGGTGAAAAGATCGATGAGCAATATCTCTCCGCTATGTCTCAGATCCAGCAAATGCGTGATCAACGTATGGCTGAACAATTGGTTAAAGCACCATCACCGGCTGTATTATTTGCGGGTGGATATCACGCGGCAAAAGCGATGGGCGTTCCCCAGCATGTGAAAGAAATAGCACCAAATGAAAAAATTGTTGTATTCATGATTGCCGAAGAAGGAGTCGTCTTGAACAATGAATATGCTGATTTTATCTGGTTTACGCCAAAAAAGAGTGAAAAAATAACTAAATAATAGTAGTTATCACAAGGAAGTGAATAACTAATAAATAAAAATAGTTTTCATTTATATATATAATTGATTATCATTCATATCCATTTATTATTGACATAATGTGCTATTAAAGAGATGTTGACGTACAACACGTATCAAAATGCTCACACAAGCCACGTGACAAAATCCTTTCTTGCAGCGATTACACTTCACGCTTTGGTTGTAGGCTGGCTAGTCTACAAACCCGCAGATGTTGATATTGAAGAATTACTGCCTCCTCCTGCGGTTATGGTTGAACTATCAACGCAAACAGAAGCAATAAATAAAGTACAGAATCAGCCGGTTGGCGTTGAACAACAGTTATCTGTTGCCAGTAAACAGAAGGAAAGTAAGGTTGATGAAATTCACATGCCGAAACTGGATGTAAATGAGAATGCCCAGCTCTTAGTGAATAATCAAAAGAAAAAACAGAAAGAGCAAGATGCGCCGAAAAAAACACAGCCTGTGAAGCGAGTGAAAGCAAAAGAACAGGAAAGTGAAAAATCACACAGTAGCGTAGCACCCACGACCAGTAGCGCCGCAGCAAATAATGTGACCGTCCGCACTGCGGCATCTTATGACAGTAATTCAGATACTATTGCTGATGCCACGGCGGTCTGGCAGGCAGAAGTTACCGGGCATCTTAATCGCTATAAAAGATACCCAGTAGATGCGCAGAGAAGAAAACGAACAGGACGTCCGATGGTGAGATTTACGGTTAATCGATTAGGAAGCGTGATTGACAGTGAATTGACCCGGCATTCAGGGACTAATTCACTCAACAGGGAAGCAAAAATGGTATTGGAAAGAGCACAGCCTTTGCCTGCTCCGCCTGATGTTATTTTAACTAATGGCAGGATTACGGTTGAACTGCCGATAGATTTTTCTTTGTCTCAATAAAAATACAGGATTGATGGCATGTCACAGTATGAAACGGTATTTTCATCACCTATAAAAAAGATAATGCGCAGTAGCAGTAAAAGAGCCATGCTCGGCTTTTTGCTGGGAGGAAGTTTGTTGAGCAATAGTTTTGCCACTATCGCAACGGAGGAAAATATGGTGCCACCTATGGCGACAAAACAGCCGCATAAGATGGAGATCCACGGAGATACCCGCATCGATAATTACTATTGGCTGCGCGATGATAACCGTCAGGACAAAAATGTCATTAATTACTTAACGTCTGAAAATCAGTATACCAAGCAAATGCTGAAATCAGGTCAGGAATTACGTGAAACCCTGTATAAAGAAATGACTGACAGAATGAGTAAAGAAGATCAATCTGTTCCTTATACCTATAATGGGTATATTTATCGTACCGTTTACGAAGCAGGGAAGGATTTCCCGATTTATCAGCGTAAGCCTGCCGAAAACTCATCTGACTGGCAGGTTATGGTTGATGGCAACGAGCGGGCAAAAGGCCATAAGTTTTATCAAATTGGCGGATTTGCTGTTACGTTGGATAACAAGCGCATTGCGGTGGCAGAAGATACCCAAGGGCGCCGTAATTTCCAAATCTCATTTAAGAATTTTGCCGATGCTGATTGGCAGAATAATGCCATAGAAAATACGTCCGGTAATATTTTGTGGGCCAATGATGGCAACACCCTGTTTTATGTGCGCAGAGATGTACAAACTTTATTGCCTTATCAGTTATTCCGCCATCAATATGGTACGGATACCAAGCAGGATAAAAAGGTTTATCAGGAAGAAGATGATCGTTTTTATCTGTCAATTTCGGAAAGTACTTCGCTTGATTATATTTTGATTTCGAGTTCAAGTTACTCAACTTCAGAATATCGCCTGATTGATGCTAACAATCCGCAAACAGAGCCGCAAGTTTTCTCTGCCCGTCAGGCGGGACGTGAGTACGATCTCGATCATTTCCGTGGACAGTTTTATATCCGTTCTAACCATGAAAACCCACTATTTGGTTTATATCGGACAAGCGCCCTCGATAAACTGTGGGAAACCGTTATTGCTCCACAGGAAAATACGGATCTGGAAAACTTTGCGTTGTTCAACAATTGGCTGGTTTTACAAGAACGTACCAAAGGATTATCGTCAATCCGTCAGATTGATTGGAAAACTCAGCAGGAAAAACGCGTTCAATTTGATGATCCGGCCTATATGGCCTCATTGAGTTATAATCCTGAGCCGGATACTAACTTACTGCGCTACAGCTATTCATCCATGACAACGCCAAGTTCTGTATTCCAGTGGGATATGCAGACAGGTGAGCGTGAGCTATTGAAACAGCAGGAAGTTAAAGGCTTCAACAAAGAGAATTATGAAAGCCAGCGCATTTGGGTAAAAGCGCGTGATGGCGTGGAAGTACCTGTTTCACTGGTGTACCGCAAATCCCTGTTCAAAAAAGGTGAGAACCCGATCCTGATTTACGGTTATGGTGCTTATGGCATTAGCATGGATCCCTATTTTAGTTCTGCATTGCTGAGTTTGTTGGATCGCGGTTTTGTCTATGCGCTGGTGCATGTGCGTGGTGGTGGTGATTTAGGCAAGAATTGGTATCTGCAAGGTAAAATCGAAAACAAGATGAACAGTTTTCATGATTTTATTGATGCGACCAAGACGCTGATTGCTGATGGCTATGGTGATAGCAAGCGTGTTTATGCAGAAGGCGGCAGTGCGGGTGGTTTATTAATGGGGGCAGTCATTAATCAGGCACCAGAATTATATCGTGGCGTCATTGCGAAAGTGCCTTTTGTGGATGCACTGACAACCATGCTTGACTCATCCATTCCTCTGACTACGGGGGAATATGAAGAGTGGGGTAATCCGAATAATAAAGAAGATTACCTTCGTATTAAATCTTATAGCCCTTATGACAATATTAAACATCAGCGTTATCCAAACTTGCTGGTTACAACAGGTTTGCATGATTCTCAGGTGCAATATTGGGAGCCTGCAAAATGGATAGCGAAATTAAGGGAAATGAAACAGGGTAATAGTCTTTTATTATTGGAGACGAATATGGATACCGGGCATGGTGGAAAGACTGGGCGTTTTAATCGTATAAATGATATCGCTTTTGATTACAGTTTCTTATTGATGTTAGATAACGCTAAAACATATTTTCCAGAATTAAAAGATTAAAAAAATCTATTTATAACCTATGGTGCTGGTAATTATTTATCAGTTCCATAGAGTTCTATTACGTAAATTTACGAAGCAATGTGAGCAACAATAAATATTCTCTTATTTAGGGTAAGGTTAATGAAAATTGTAGCAAAAATAGCTGGAGCCAGCGTAATGCTGATTGGGCTTCAGGGAATCGCTTATGCTGAAAACACAGATGACAATAAAAAAGAAAAAGTTCTTCGGTTCAGCAGGCTGAAAGTTTCAGGTGCTCAGGATAATAAAAATTCTCCGCATATTGAAGCAATGGAAAAACCCGGCGCTTATAGCTCTGTGGGGGAAGATAATAAACTAGAATCCATGGATAGCGTACTGCGCAGTTTACCGGGAACTTATACTCAGATGGACGTCAGCCAAGGAACAGTAAGTGTTAATATCCGTGGGTTAAGTGGTTTTGGCCGCGTTAATATGATGGTGGATGGTGTTAGCCAGAGTTTTTATGGTATAGCACCGAGCGGGTTTTCGCATGGGAGCCAACCGTATAATCAGTTTGGTACTTTGATTGATCCTAATTTTATTATACGAACAGATATTGACCGTGGACAGGCTAACGATGACGGTTCAGTCAATGCGCTGGCCGGAAGTGCGAATTTCCGTACTATTGGGATTGATGATGTTATTTTCGAAGGCAGTAATCTGGGCATCCGGACTAAATCAAGCTATGGTACTAATGGCATCGGTAAAAATGGCATGATTGCAATTGCGGGAAAAACGCAGGCATTCAGTCCGGAAGGTTCTATTGGTGCTATGCTGGCTGTGAGCGGTCACAATATTGATGCTCATTATAAAAATGGTATGGGTATCAGCAGTGAAGAGTTTGGTACGGATAAGACATTTAAACAGAAACCAAATTCACAACTGATGAAAGTAAATATTAAACCCAATGATTTTCATGATTTGGAGTTCTCCGGGCGTTTTTATCATAATAAATTCACTAAACGCCATATTGATAGTTATGATTACTACCTAAAATATCATTACACACCATTTAGTGAATTAATTGATACTGAGGTTCTGCTTAGTACGGGACGTGGCGATCAGATGTTGCAGATGGATTCTATACCCGGTTTAGGTAGGACTGAGTCGCATAATAAATCTAATGCTATTAATGTTAAAAACACCAGTCGATTTAATTATGCTGATACTGATTTTGCATTTACCCTTGGCAGTAAATTGATGCATACTGAATATAAAAAGAAAACACTTATTGGTGTTGGTGCTGATAATACAGTAAAAGAAGAAAATAATCAGTTTTCACCAGGCGGAGAACAAAATATTGCCAGTATTTATAGCCGGCTAAAAATAGAACATGGTATTTATACTGCCGATTTGGGACTTAATTATTTAGATTACCGTCTTAAAGGAGTTAAGCCAGCCTGTGATCCGCGAATTTCCTGTTTCCCTCAAGGAGCTGCTCAGGTGGATTTGAAAAATCATGCTTTTAATCCGAGCATTTTATTATCAGCAGAAATTATACCTGAATTTCAGCCATTTGTGAGCTACACGCATTCAATGAGAGCGCCAAATATTCAGGAAGTATTTTATCCTGGTGGAGAAGGTAACTCTGTCAATCCTTTCCTCAAAGGCGAAATAGCAGATACTTATCAAATTGGTTTTAATAGTTATCACCCAAATTTAATTGTTGATGGAGATACATTCCGTCTGAAAGCAACACTATTCCACACAAAGATTAAAAATTATATTAGTAGTGATAAATATACACTGTGTGGTGAGAAAAAAATGTGTAAAAATGATGAAGAGCTAAATGCAATAGATATCAATAAATTAAGTTCTGATGTTAATACGTATATATATACGAATAGCCTGACCCCAGTGACGATGAAAGGTTATGAAATTACGGTTAATTATGATGCAGGTGTATTTTATAGTTCATTAGCCTATAGTCAGCAGAAAACACAACAGCCTGCTTCACAGGCAGCAACTATTATGGGAACAAGCTCTGCATCTCAGTTACCAGAGAGCTATATGACATTAGATACAGGTGTTCGTTTACTGGAAGAAAAAGTTCGTATTGGTGCAATAGTGAAATATACAGGTCAGTCTTATCATCAAGATCCTGAAACAGATGGTGATTGGAATATTAGTGATAAAATGTTAAAAGATGATAAGATACCAACTATTATTGATTTATACACAGATTATCAAATCAATAAAAATATCCTTATTAAATTCTCAGTACAGAACATAGCTAATAAAAATTATGCTGATGCGTTGAATCGCATGAATTCTTCAGCAAATATATCTAATGGCGAGTCTGTAACTCAAACAGCCCGTGGCAGAACTTACGTTTTAGGTGCTGAAGTTAGATTCTAATCAAATCTAAATAACCATATAGAAACAGCGGTGAAAACTCACCGCTATTTTATTGACGTTAATTTTTTTTCTTTCTGGTTTTTTTCACCTGTGTCACCTGACTCTCAACCCAACCATCCTGTAACCTTGTTTTCAACCTATCTCCAACTTTCACCTGTTTAACCTGCTTCAACAACTTTCCATCAGATGCTTCACTGATACTGTAACCGCGGCTCAACGTTGCCAGTGGACTGACTGTTTCCATCCGGGAACAAGAAACAGCAAATTTTTCCCGATAACGCCCTAATTGCCGCTCAACAGCTTGTTTTAAACGAAAATCAAGTTGTTGGATAGATTGACTGTAATATTGGATTTCCCGTTCAGGATGAATGTGTAACAGCCGTTGATTCCACTTTTCATATGAGATTGAATGTTGTTTCAGACAACGTAAAAAACTATCAATTAACTTTTGGCGTAACTCAGCCAAATGATTTTGCTGGCGTGCCAAACGCAAATCAGGGCGTTGTTGTTGTAACCGATGCTGCAATCCATTAAACACGCGTTGCTTTTGAGCAAAAAAGTAATCCATCGCCATTTCAAGACGTTGTTGCAGAGATTGAATTTGCCGTAATAATTCTATCTGATTACGGCTGACTAACTCTGCGGCGGCGGAAGGTGTCGGCGCACGTAGATCAGCGACAAAATCCGCAATGGTCACATCTGTTTCATGTCCAACAGCACTGACAATGGGAATATGGCTTTGAAATATTGCCCGTGCCACTTGCTCATCATTAAAGCACCATAAATCTTCCAGTGATCCGCCACCCCGTCCAACAATCAATACATCACACTCTTGCCGGGCATTCGCCAGTTCAATCGCGCGAATAATCTGCAATGGTGCTTCTGCACCCTGAACAGCGGTAGGATAAATGATAATCGGCAAGGAAGGATCACGGCGCTTCAAGATATTCAGAATGTCGTGCAATGCTGCGCCGCTGGCAGAAGTAATCACACCAAGGCGTTTTGCAGGTGAGGGCAGAGTTTTTTTATGGAACTGTTCAAATAATCCCTCTGCGGAGAGTTTCTGTTTCAATGCTTCAAATTGTTGTTGTAGCAGCCCATCACCGGCAGGTTGGATACTTTCCACAATCAGTTGATAATCACCCCGGGGTTCATACAGGGTGATTTGTGCCCGAACCAATACTTGTTGACCATTTTGTGGGCGAAAAGTTGCCCTCAGATTTTGATTTCGGAACATGGCAGCACGAATTTGTGCACGTTCATCCTTTAATGTGAAGTACCAGTGTCCTGATGATGGCTGAGAAAAATTGGACATTTCGGCAGAAATCCAGATTCTGCCCATTTCCATCTCCAATAGTTGACGAACCGTCTGATTCAGGCGGCTAACAGAAAAGATCCCGGTATTGGTTGGTAGCGACATGTGATCCAGATCAAATTTTAAAGCAAGGGCTTAATTAAACGATATTAATCACCTCTCAGGACTAATCAAGAATTTTTTTCAAAAAATGCTGGAGGCAACCGATTTCGGCCTGTATAATGCCGCGGCAATATTTTATCCCTCTTATTGCCCATTGCTTGGTGAGATATTGCCCATGTTACGAATTAAAAAAGAAGCATTAACTTTCGACGATGTTTTGTTGGTACCTGCCCATTCTACAGTCCTGCCTAACACAGCAGATCTGTCCACTCAATTAACTTCTGTCATTCGCCTAAACGTTCCTATGCTTTCTGCTGCTATGGATACCGTAACGGAATCTTCACTAGCAATCGCACTGGCACAGGAAGGGGGCATTGGCTTCATTCATAAAAATATGTCAATCGAGCGTCAGGCTGAAGAAGTCAGCCGCGTGAAGAAGCACGAAAGTGGTGTTGTTACTGATCCTGTTACTGTAACGCTACAAACGACTCTGCGTGAAGTCCACGAACTGACTGAACGAAATGGTTTTGCTGGTTATCCGGTTGTGACCGAAGCGAATGAGCTGGTCGGTATTATTACTGGTCGTGATGTGCGTTTCGTGACCGATCTGGATCAGCCGGTCACTGCGGTAATGACCCCGAAGGAACGTCTGGTAACGGTAAAAGAAGGCGAAGCCCGTGAAGTTGTTTTGCAAAAAATGCATGAACAACGTGTTGAGAAAGCGCTGGTTGTTGATGATAATTTCCATCTGCTTGGCATGATTACGGTAAAAGATTTCCAAAAAGCAGAACGTAAGCCAAATGCATGTAAAGATGAGCAAGGTCGTTTGCGTGTTGGTGCTGCGGTTGGAGCAGGTGCTGGCAACGAAGAGCGTGTTGATGCATTGGTTGCTGCGGGTGTAGATGTACTGCTGATCGATTCTTCTCACGGTCATTCTGAAGGTGTTTTGCAGCGTATTCGTGAAACCCGTGCTAAGTACCCTGATTTACAAATCATCGGCGGTAACGTAGCGACCGGCGAAGGTGCTAAGGCACTGATGGAAGCGGGCGTTAACGCAGTAAAAGTAGGTATTGGTCCAGGTTCTATCTGTACAACCCGTATCGTGACGGGTGTAGGTGTTCCTCAAATCACTGCGATTGCAGATGCGGTTGAAGCACTGGAAGGTACGGGTATTCCAGTGATTGCGGATGGTGGCATCCGTTTCTCCGGTGATATCGCCAAAGCGATTGCTGCGGGTGCGGCGTGTGTCATGGTCGGTTCAATGCTGGCAGGCACAGAAGAATCTCCGGGTGAAATCGAATTGTACCAAGGCCGTTCGTTCAAATCTTATCGCGGCATGGGTTCTCTGGGGGCGATGTCCAAAGGCTCATCTGACCGTTATTTCCAGACCGATAACGCAGCAGACAAACTGGTTCCAGAAGGTATCGAAGGTCGTGTTGCTTACAAGGGCCTACTGAAAAGCATCGTTCACCAACAAATGGGTGGATTGCGTTCCTGTATGGGACTGACTGGTTGTGCAACCATTGATGAACTGAGAACTAAAGCAGAATTTGTTCGTATCAGTGGTGCTGGGATTCAGGAAAGCCACGTTCATGACGTGACTATTACCAAAGAATCACCAAATTATCGTCTGGGACTGTAATTTATTTAGAGTGGCCCGCAAATCGGGCCACTGACTTTTTTATCTTTTAATTGCCACTTGTTTTGGGAATTCACCTCAAATGACAACTAATATCCATCAGCATCGTATTCTGATCCTTGACTTTGGTTCGCAATATACACAGCTTATTGCCCGCCGTATTCGTGAAATTGGTGTTTATTGTGAACTTTGGACATGGAATGTCACTGAAGAGCAAATCCGCGAATTTAATCCGAACGGTATTATCCTGTCTGGTGGCCCTGAGAGTACAACTGAAAACAATAGTCCTCGTGCACCGGAATATGTTTTCAACGCAGGTGTACCAGTATTGGGTATCTGTTATGGCATGCAAACTATGTCCATGCAATTGGGTGGCCAAGTTTTCTGTTCTAATGAGCGTGAATTCGGTTATGCTCAAGTTGAGATCAGAAATAACTGTGAATTATTCCGCGATATTCAAGATACGCTGAGCGAAGATGGCAAGCCTTTGTTAGATGTATGGATGAGTCATGGTGATAAAGTGACAGCTATCCCTGCTGATTTTACAACAATTGCCAGCACTGAAACTTGCCCATTCGCTATAATGGCCAACGATGAAAAACGTTTTTATGGTGTTCAATTCCACCCAGAAGTGACACACACTCATCAGGGACAAAATATTCTTAAACGCTTCGTGCTGGATATCTGTCAATGTGAAGCGCTGTGGACCCCCGTTTCTATTATTGATGATATCGTAGAGCGTCTGCGTGCGCAGATTGGTGATGACCAAGTTATTCTGGCGCTGTCTGGTGGTGTCGATTCCTCTGTTACTGCATTGTTGCTGAACCGTGCGATTGGTAAGCGCTTGACCTGTGTCTTCGTGGATAACGGTTTATTGCGTCTGAATGAAGCAGATCAGGTCATGGAGATGTTTGAAGGTAAATTTGACCTGAATATTATCCATGTTAAAGCGGAAGATCGCTTCCTGTCCGCACTGGCTGGCATTGATGAGCCAGAAGCTAAACGTAAAGCTATCGGCCACGTTTTTATTGATGTATTTGATGAAGAAGCATCAAAACAAACTCAGGTTAATTGGCTGGCACAGGGCACGATTTATCCAGACGTGATCGAATCTGCTGCATCTGCAACCGGTAATGCTCATGTCATTAAATCTCACCACAATGTGGGCGGACTGCCGAAAGACATGAAACTGGGTCTGGTTGAACCGCTGAAAGAGCTGTTCAAAGACGAAGTTCGTCGTATCGGTCTGGAGCTGGGTCTGCCATATGACATGCTGTATCGTCATCCATTCCCGGGACCGGGTCTTGGTGTTCGCGTATTGGGCGAAGTGAAGAAAGAGTATTGTGACCTACTGCGCCGTGCGGACGCTATCTTCATTGAAGAACTGCACAAAGCGGATTTATACAATAAAGTCAGCCAAGCATTTACGGTATTCCTGCCAGTCCGTTCTGTAGGTGTTATGGGCGATGGCCGTAAATACGACTGGGTTGTTTCCCTGCGTGCAGTAGAAACAATCGACTTTATGACTGCTCATTGGGCACATCTGCCATATGATTTCTTGGGCCGTGTATCGAACAGAATCATCAATGAAGTCGATGGTATTTCGCGGGTGGTCTATGACATCAGCGGTAAACCGCCGGCAACAATTGAGTGGGAATGATCTAAAGCCCTCCCAAGCCTCACCGAATCATCATGATTTTTTAATTAAGACCCTGTAATCAGGGTCTTTTACTCTCCATACCGTTATTTTGAACGAGGTTCGTCAGCAGCCTGAGTCCCCTTCATTCGGGGTTATTTTCATTGAGGCAATGCAATAAACCCTGCTTCCAGTCCGTGGATCTCCACGCCTTCCGGCATAGCCTCTCCGACAGTTACCAGCCGGTACACTGCATGATGTTTTAAATTTGGGCGCCAGATTACTGATAACTGCCCGTCGCTATCACGATTTATTGTTTTTTCTGGTACAACAAACCCTTGTTCATTGCGATAAATAACAATATTGACTTTGGCACTCATACCGGACCTGATGGGATAATTCCGATTCATGGATGAAGTTACTTTAATCACAACATCATAATAAATCGCCGATCCGGGTTTATCGTTATTTGCGCTTTGCATGGCAATGGTTTCAATTTCTCCATCCAGAGGATGATCAGAAAAGCCCTCTCCGCTGATTTTGACTGACTGCCTCTCTTTGAGTTTGGCAAGATCTGCTTCTTCAACTTGTGCCAATACCTGATACTGTGTTGTATCCATAATTTCCAGTAAAGGTGTTCCTTCGGTAACCCGAACACCGGTCTGAATCGTTAAGGACTTCCCTTTTTCTCCCTGCGTTGCCCTGAGTACGACACCTGAAAATGGGGCTTTGATTTCTTTGTGAGAGTATTGTTCCTGTAGTGCCTGGTAACGGCTTGTCGAATTCTGAAGTTCCATCTCTGCAACACGTACGTTATTAACACTCCCTTTTTGCCGGGTAGAGACCAGATCGTCCTGTGCTGATGCGAACTCTGTGAGCTGCCGACGAAGTTGCTGCTCAAGGGTTTCCACTTCCATTCGCGGAACGATGCCCCGTGAAAAAAGCGCCTGTGTTTTGGCGAGATTATTTTTTAATTCCATCACCATATGGTTCGCATTTTCGACGTTCCTTCTGGCTCGGATAACTTCCTGACTGTTTTCCCAGTCATGTAATTGGTCAACAACTGATGATGCCTTAATCATATCGGCCTGCGCCTGCCGAAGTTCGATATCAATTTTTCGGGTATCAAGCATTACTAATGTCTGATCCGCATTCACCCGCTGCCCTTCTTTAACCAGAACCTGCTTGATAATACCCTCAAATGGCGCAGGTATGGTTTCAAGGCGTCTGGATTGCAGTTTGCCGACTAAGCCCAGTTGTTTTTCTATAAGTCCGGGGTTGACTTCAATCCATTGCACTGATTGTTGATCTGAGGATTTTCCTGAGAACACTTGCCCTGCGGAAAAAAAGGCTAAAAAACAAATTGTCATAACAAATATGCCAGCTATAACCCATCGATAACGTTTAATCATTGAACGTGTCAGTATTGAATGTTTATTCATTAATCGTTATTTCCCAGCTTTCCAGCGTTGTGCCCAGAATTTGATCCAGCTCAGCCTGCGCATTGAGATACTGGATAAGTGTATTCAAGCGGGCATTTTCCGCATTTCTTAGGTCGGTTTCAAAACTCAGTACCTGAAAGTTGCTGGATCGTCCTGCCTGTAATTTTTCCTGTTCAATTTCGAGTTTCTTTTGAGAAAGTGAACTGGCTTTTATCGCTAACTGATATTCCTGCCAGCGGGATTCGGTATCCCGGATGGCATTAATGACTTTCTGTTCCAGATTTATTCTTGCCTCTTCCAGATGTAATGCCTGCTTCTGAACATCAACTCTGGCCTGAACTTCCGCTTGTTTCTGTATCATATCCCCGATTGGGATCTCCAGTTGCATACCCACATAATTTTCCCAGTTGCGGGTGTCAGAAGAGGATGAACGATAATGGGACGTTCCTCCAACCAGTGATAAATCCCAGAGTCGGTTATCCCGGGCCTGCAATAGTTGAATATCTGCGGTTTTTGCGGAAAGTAGCTGGATAAGATAAACCGGTTGTTGAGCCTGCGCTTTTTTTATGGATTGTTCAACGTTCAGACTGACATGAGTGCCTTTAAGCGTATCGGTTGCATGGATAGGCGTTTTGAGATTCAGGGCGAGTAACTTAAGTAATGCCAGTTTTGTAGTATGCACATTATTTTCAGCCTCTTTCGCTGAAAGTTCTTGCATGGCGAGATCAGCCTGAGTTTGTATGATATCTGTTTGGGCCATTCTGCCGGCATCAATCAGTTCCTTATTTGTCTCCACTAATTTTTGCATACGTTTAAGGGAAGCGACAGACAATGCCTGTTGCTCCTGAGCGCGGAGTAACGAATGGTAGGCCAGAATGATTTGTGTGATTGAATCGGAAATCGTTGCTTTTAGATTCAGTCGGTTGGTCTGTTCCCGGAGTTTTGCCAATAAGGCCGGGGCATTATTAACATCGGTTCCAGCTCCCCGCAAAAGAGGCTGGATTACCGTAATACTTGCACCATCATTGTGAAAATTGTTTATCCCCGATTTATTGTTTTCACGTGCCCATGAAAGCGTGAAACGTGTTCCCAACGGAGTCAGTAATGTGGCCTTAGGAGAAAGGTTGGCTTTCCTGAAACTCGCATCCTGATTTTTACCCGTAATATAACGTCCGCTTAGCTGTAGTTTGGGTGTAAACCTGTCTTCTGCCACCCGCAAATCGAATTTCTGTGCGATGCGATCCAGATAAACACTGCGAATTGCATAGTTGTTTCTTAAACCCAACGAGATCGCGTCACTTAATGACAGGCCTATTACTTTTCCTGAGGTTTCCCGATGCAGGCTATGATCAGGTTCTGATGAAGCTGATTGTTTCTGTTCAGGCGCAGAAATTCCTGTTTGGGGAAAACAGAAGAACAGAGTCAGGAAACTATAAAAGACATATTTTTTAATCATCACGTAATGCCTGTACGGGTTCCATCTGTGAGGCTTTATGTGCGGGATAAACGCCGGAGATAAGTCCCGCCACAATTGAACTCCCGATCCCTAAAGGAATAGATGAGGGAGCCAGAGAAAATGACCAGCCGGAATACAGAACAAAAAGGAAAGAAACGATGACACCGACCAGTGCCCCAATAATTGCGCCTGCAAAAGTCAGTACAGCAGTTTCATACAAAAACAGATGTCGTATATCCTGAATTCTTGCGCCTAAGGCCATACGCAATCCGATTTCTTTGCGTCGGGCTGTGATGTTCATCAGCATGACATTGGAAATGGCAATGCCGCCGGTAAGTAATGAAATGCCTGCTAATCCTATCAACATAAAAGAAAAGGTTCTGCTTTGCTCTGTCTGCCCTTGCAGTAGTTGCTGAGCAATCTGAACTTCAATTTCAACCGTTGGGAACTTATGCTTAAAGAATGCCAATAAGTTCTTTGCATCGGTTTCTGTAGTGGAGGTTGTTATCGTGCGGGAAATAATGCCATTCAGATTAGTACTGGATGATATTTTACGCATAGTATCAATAGGAACAACAATTACCGAATCCAGAGAAAAAGGAAAAATAGGGTTTTGCCCTTTTACGTCGAAAATACCAATCACTGTGTATAAATAATTACCAAGCTGAATCTGCCTGCCAAGTATTCGGGATGCATCCCCTTCACCGAGGGTAACGGCTATTTCATTGCCAATAACCAGATAAGGAGAGCGCTGGTCATAATCAGAAATAAATCGGCCATGACGAATTTGCAATCGCATGACTTCTTCAAGTTCTGCGGAAGAACCTATCACGATAAATGTTTTTGTTTTCCCGTTATAGCGTACAGGAGAAGAGTAATAGATCCACGGGGCTGCTGAAGACAAACCGGGAACAGCCGTTTTCAGGTCATCCACTGTAATTGATTCAGCATCAACCCCATTATGATAGGAATAAAAATTTGTTGTAATGACATTGATATCAAGCCCGCTGAACATCTTTAATGCAGCAAGAGTGGCGTTATGCCCGGTATTCACAAAAGCCACAACAGATGCACAGCCAATAGCAATACCTGATAAAGCAAGCAGAGTATTTCTCCCTGTTGCCATTAAATTACGCCAGGCTTCTCTCCACATCATTAATGCCGACATGCCATAGCTGCCGAACTGACTCTTATCATACATGAACTGCCACACCTCTGGTTTCATGCAACTGACCGTCAACCATGAGTAATTCACGCTGCATATGGTTTGCAACCATAGAATCATGGGTTATTACGACCAGTGTCATCGCATTGTCTGTGTGAAGGGATGAAAGCAGCCACAAAATTTCTTCTGCCGTTTGTTGATCAAGATTTCCGGTGGGTTCATCCGCCAGCAGTAATGAAGGTTCTCCGACTAATGCCCTGGCGAGTGCCACCCGCTGCCGCTGACCGCCGGATAGATCTGCCGGATAATGGGTTGTACGATGGGAAAGTCCTACCAAATGTAATTTTTCTCTGGCGATTTTATAGGCCTGATAAGCAGAAATACCGCGGTAAAGAAGCGGCAGAGCGACATTTTCTGTTGCTGTCATTCCGGCCAATAAATGAAAACTTTGAAAAACAAAACCAATTTCTTTATTGCGCATTCTGGCCCGAAGTTCAGCATTGGCTGTTGACATATCAACGCCGCAAAGAAAATATTCCCCGGAAGTGGGTTTATCCAGCAGACCGAGAATATTCAGTAATGTACTTTTACCCGAACCCGATGTGCCAACAATCGCGCAACTCTGGCCGGCGAAAATCTGTGCTGTGATACCGTTCAGAATTGGTATTGGGTTTTTTTCACCATGTTGATAAATCCGGGTCAGTTGCTGCATATTGATAACAGGTGATATCAATGATGTTGGCTGAATAGAATTTACAGGAGCCATTATGTTTTATAGTATCCTATACCTTAATATCTATACCCTTTGTCTTTCAAGTTACCTCTTTGTTGGCTACGCTCACTCACCCCAGTCACATAGTTATCTATGTTCCCGGGAATTTTCTCCCTTGCCGCCGCGATGCATCTTGAAATCCATTGGGTATACATTGATATTTATCAAAATAACAGAATTCTGATAACAATAAGAAATTAGCAGTTAGATAATAATTAATGCACTTGACTGTATATTATTTAATTCAATAAGGTCTTAATTATAAATAAATTATTTTCACTATGTGAATAATAGAAATGTCAATACCTATTATAAATTATAATAATCTAAATTAGTTTTCTAATCCAGAATGAATGTATGGTCGGTTTCTAAATTTTAAAATTGCAACATCGACAGATGATAATTTATATTTACGTGCGTTATCAAAAATAACTTTATAAGTAATATATTTAAGTTTTAAATTCTAAAATTATGATAGGAGAATGTTTATGTTCAAGAAATTATTGACAGTTGGAGCATTGGCCGCGGGTGTTTTATTTGCAGGGACTGCATCGGCAAACGTAGCTATTCATTGGAACGAGTGCTATAACTCTCCTGAAGAGTACAGTAATGGATTATATACTAAATATGTAGTAAAAAATGGAGGAAAGTCTGTTTTTAGCAATGTAGAAAAAATTAATGGAATTACATGGTATTTTAAAGGAATAAAAAAATTAAGTCATTGTGGTTCAGATGTTCATGTTGGTAAATATGAAGGTAGACAAAAATAAAATCTCACCCAATAGTCTATTATTATAAAAATTTCATGGCACTGATAAACCTCGTTAAAAGTAACGGGGTTTTTGTTTTCCAATGAATAATATATTCCTATTTCCTATTATGACTTTTTTAACTACCTTTCTTAACTCTAGCTAAATTTACAATATAAAATAAAAACATACACAATTTCCAAATTTTGAAATAGCAATATTATTTTGTGATGGTTTACATTTAGCTTATCTTATCAAATATGATTTGATAAGTGATAAACTTATATCACAAGTCATGAAACTGTTAAAGGAAGGTTTTTTATGTTTAAGAAATTATTACTGGGCGGGGCATTGACAGCAGGTATTACATTAACTTTAGGCATTGGAACTGCATCGGCAAACGTAGATATTCCCTGGAACAACTGCTATTCTTCTTCTGTAGAATATCACAATGATTTATATACTAAATATCTTGTTAAAGATGGTATTGTTTTTCTCGATGTGCGTAATGAAGATGGCATCAAATGGCATTTAAAAGGCTTTAAAAAATTATATTCCTGTGGAATGAGTGTTTATGTTGGTAAATATGAAGGCATAAAGTCATAGGAAAATCACACCGAAAGCTACCTTATTCTTGTCTTTCAGTAAGTTAATAAACCTCGTTAAAACAACGGGGTTTTTAGCTTTATGATGGATAGTAATATTTAATTATTGTTCTGTCCTGTCATTATTTTATAATCCCAGCCAAACTTTCAATATATAAAATATATGCCTTTTCCAAATTTTGAAATGGTAAAAATATCTTGTGATGATTTACATTTAGCGCATCTTATCAAATATGCTTTGATAAGTGATAAATTTAAATAGAAAGTTTCTATAATGTTAAGGAGAAGTTTTTTATGTTTAAGAAATTATTCGTAGGCGGAGTATTGGCAGCAGGAATTGCATTAACTGGAAGCGTTGCAACTGCATCAGTAAATACAGATTCTAACTACTGTTATAGTTCTGGGAGAACCCACATCGGACTAAATGGTACGGTGTGGGTTGTATACGAAGTTCGCCCTAATTACATTTTTGATAGTGTATTCACTGACGGAAATATTCAATATCACTTACAGGGTGTTAAACCGGTAGCTCGTCATTGTGGTAAAGGATATATCGCTTACTACGAAGGTAATAAAATAAAAATCCTATGATGAGCCTCCTTTTAAAGGCTTTAATATCAAGAAATAGGTAGTTTTCTGTTCCGTCAGTGGCACCTCTTTTGCTGTAGTGACATTTGAATTTTATTTAACATGGAATATCAATCCGTTAAAATCAGAAGACTATAATTTGGATCTGAGACAATTTCTGATTCTGTAAATGGTAAATGTAACCATTGTTTAGTCTTATAGAAACGGGTGGAGTCACTATAATGTGGCGAAGCAGGATCATCTGACAATGAGGTTAATAATAAAGTATAAGCCTCTACTTTATTATTTGGAAAACCAACAAGCTGTAAGTAGCTGTTGCCAAAGGTATTGAGTTTTGTATCGTCGATATTTTTTACACAGGCAATGGTGAAATACCCGATTTCATCACAGCCACCATATAAAGGAACACGATTCTTTCCTCGTGATAAATATAAATAGTCACCTCGTTGTGCATTCAGTGATAATCCGTGATGATTTAAATCCAGCACAGTCGCTCCCAGTGCTTGTCGAAGTGTTTCTGTTATATCATCATGGAGTTTACGCGGTGTATTTAATGGATCGTTTTTGTCAAAGGGAATGGCAAATAAAATGTGATCCGGTAAATCCAGCAGACGATCCCAAACACCATCCCAAATATGTGCTCCTCGCGCGGTGATATGACCACTATTATCCCAAGCCTTTAGAATCTGGCAGGCTGTGGTTACATTAACCCGTTTCGGAGAGGAGTAGGTTATGTCATTCAGAGGATCATGTTGTACATCAACCAATGGTGAATGACAGGCTTTTTCTAACAGTTGGGCTTTGAATAATTCAGCAGTCAAAACACGGCTGTTTAAAACCATTTTCTGAAGTATCTCAGTGTTGATGAATTTCCCCGGGTACTGATCACGGCCTTGCAAACGTTCCTGTACCATTATATGACCTAAACGTGTACGCATACTGACAGGGGTATTATTATCGGGACCAAAGATGGCCGGGTAACCCGTCAGGGGAGATTGAGGATTGGTAAGCCAATAACTGTCGTTCATATTGGCAACATAATCAGTGCGCAACAAGTTGGGCATTCGCGCCGGCCCTACAGCACCGGTTTGGGCTGAATCAGGGTCACTCTGCCAATCACAGAAACTGCGTGAACCGTCAAAAAATGGGATAGCTGGATCTAATTGCGCAGCTAAGATTTGGCGCGATTTAGTGGTACACATTTTCACTTGTTCTGGAGAAACATTAGGGACAGCCCCCATATCTGCATACCAGGCCTGATCACTGCCACGACCAACAGCGACGGTATTCACCCAAGGCATAGCCACTTCTTGTTGTTGGATAGCAATAAATTCGTCAAGAGAACGGGATTGACCCCAGCGTACCCAATTTCGCCATGAGCGAAAATTTTCTTGATTGATATCGCGGACTGCAAATGCTTTTTCTGTATCCCAACTTAGTGGGGAAATATTCACCAGTGGTCCATATTCTGATTTATACAATGTGCGAGTAACCGGAGTCAAAGAGCCAGAATCTTGTTTAACCTGAACCGTGATGGTGTTGGCTTGCATTTTTATTTTTTTGCCATCACGTAGATAACTTAATGGGTCATCAGGTGCCAGACTGAGTTCATAAAACCCCATGTGGGCAGCTACCGAATTGGTGTGGCTCCATGCAATATTATCGTTAAAACCAATCTGGATAATGGGAATACCTAAAAACGATGCTCCACTGACATTAATTTCACCCGGGATTGTGAATTGAGCCTGATAAAAACGGTCTGGGCCAAACCAAAACCAATGCGGATTGCCAAACAATAGAGGGGAATCTGAATGGGTGGCTTGTGTTCCAAATCCATAAGCATTACTGCCAACGCCTTTGCTTGCCAAACTGTTCAAACGAAATGTAGCTATTGATAGGGGTGATTCAGTGGTTGAACTATCTGTATTTGATAATGCCGCAGGAGGTTGGGCACTGACAATGTTAGTTAACATACGGGTATACCCCTCCGCGAATAAGACCGCATACATACGCCGGTAAATATCCTGCTCACTGATTGGCTGGATCCAGATCTGATTGCGGCAAGCCTGATGTGCCGTGTTATGAAGGGATAATTCGTGCAGGTATCGGTTATAACCCGCCGTGAAGCCGGAAACAAGTTGTTTGACTTTTTCAGGTTGGGCTTGAATCATACGTTGTAACATATCTTCTGAAAGAATATGGCGGTGATAAAAATCAGAATCCAGATTTTTCACTCTATCTGTTACCCCTTCATAAACCAGTGTGGCTTGTCCGCCAAAATATCGGGAGCGTTCGCCACGATAAGTCAGAAAGGAATCTGCCATAGTACAAAGGTTGTCCTGTGCCTGAACATAACCATAGCCGTAACCTAATCCAAGCCAATTTTTAGCTTTAATATGTGGAATGCCTAAACTAGTGCGGCGTATTTCTGCATATTTATCCAAATGACCTTGAGCTTGTGTCGTAGGAGCATGATGAAGACAGCCCACCAATAAACTCGAGCTAAAAATGAAGGTAAACATTTTAAGGTAGGATTTTATTTTTATCGTTCCAAGTATCATGTTTTTTTCTCAGTAATAGTAAAAACATCTCTTCATAGAAGGGGATAAGAGCCAGCGTGTTGTTAACCACCTCCATAGGAGGTGGTTATTCAGTTAATCATTCTCTTTTGCAGCCATAATCGCTTTCAGTAAAGCCTGAGCGACATGTTTGATATGTGGCAACTTCATAATAGATTCATGAGAACCAGTAACAGGGACAATAGAAAGCTGTTCTTGTGGAATAATATCCTCCCACCCAAGGGCATAGCTATACGGCTTATTTTGCTCTGTTGCTCTGAATAAGACGACATGAGGAAGTATTTCTGAAGCTATGTTTGCTGGGGCAATCATGTTTGCTGGTGCAATATAGTGGTAAGCCGCAACCGCAATATTATGATAAAGGCTCAGATAGTAGAGAATATTCTCTGAAGGAATATGAGGTGATAGCAAATTGTTCTGCTGAGCAAAAGCCAGCAGCGCATTGAAATCATGTTTATCTGCAATCCTTTGTAATTTCTCATCCACATGAAGGGAGGTATCTGCTTCTTCCACCAGTAGATCATACAAAGTATTTTTTGCATTAAACAACAATCCAGACTGTTTATCTTCCTGAGTGAATGTATCTTGATAGCTGGAAACCGAATCAATTAATCCTATGAAATCGACAGTTTCTCCTTCGGCTATCAATTGATTCGCTATTTCATATGCAAGAGTTCCGCCTATTGACCATCCGGCAATCGTATAAGGTCCCGATATTTGTGCCTGACGAATAGAGGTAATGTACTCTTTAGCCATTTCGCTAAACGTTAATTGACGATTTTCATCGCCGAATCTATCACTGGCGGCGATTCCATAAATTGTCATGTCTTGATCATGAATATGTGCCGCAAGATCATAGGCATAGTGGATGCCACCTCCTGCTGGATGGACAAGAATCAGTGACGATTCACCTTTGCCCTGACGGACAATAGCTACATTTTTTTGCTGTTCCTGATGGCTACCGGATAAAAGCTGTTGGAGGTAACAGGTAAGCTTACTGATTGTTGGGTGAAGGAATAGATCTCGTATTGCTATATTGACGTTTAAAGCTCGACGTAAGCGGGTAACAATTTGTAATGTCAGTAGAGAGTGTCCACCGAGTTCGAAGAAATGATCATGCCGTCCGATACGGTCTAATCCGAGGTTTTCCTGCCAAATTTCAGCAATAATATTCTCTATTTCACCGATAGGCGCTTCATAGTCTTGAGTAATCACAGCAAACGCATCTGGTGAGGGTAAAGACTGACGATCCAGCTTACCATTTGGCGTTAGTGGAAATGAATCTAATGTGACAAAAGCATTGGGGATCATATAGTGGGGCAAACTGGTATGTAAGGTTTCGCGCAATTGCTCCAAACTCAGGGGCATTTCTGGTTGTAAAATCAGATAAGCCACCAGACGCTTATCATGAGTAATATCTTCACGCACCATCACAATCGCCTCCTGGATTCCAGGATAGGCAAGTAGTTTGGCTTCAATTTCACCCAGTTCAATCCGAAAACCACGGATCTTAACTTGAAAATCATTACGTCCGAGATAATCGATAGTACCATCAGAAAGCCAACGGCCTAAATCTCCTGTTTTATACATTCGCGCATCAACTTGCTCGCTGAAAGGATTGTGAACGAAGCGTTCATTAGTAAGTTCAGGACGATTCAGATAACCACGAGCCACTCCGATGCCTCCGATGTGAATTTCACCGATGACGCCAATGGGGACAGGCTGGTTGTGTTTATCAAGTAAATAAATTTGAGTATTGGCTATTGGACGACCAATCGTCATTTGAGATTTAGTGTGATGGTTGATTTGCTCCGTCAAAATGTTAGTGGATGCGGTTGACCAGATAGTTGTTTCTGTTGGTCCATACAGATTCCATAAGCCACTGACTTTTTGTTTTAAACGTTGTGCCAGTTCGTGAGATAACGGCTCTCCCCCGCTTAATGCCTTGATATTTGCGCCTTCCCATCCAGAATCAAGCAACATTCTCCAGGCAGTAGGTGTTGCCTGTACAATTTTGATGCTATGCGATGCAATTAATGCGCCCAATTGTTCAGGATCTTTAGCTATTCGTGATGGCGCTAAGACAATACGGCTGCCTCTGAATAAAGGTAAATAAAGCTCCAGCCCGGCTATATCAAAACCAATGGTCGTGGAGAAAAGCATTGTGTCGTCAGTCGTAATTTGCAGTATCTCTTGCATTGAGAGTAGCAGGTTAACCACACTGACATGTTCTATCATTACCCCTTTGGGTAGTCCTGTTGAACCGGATGTATACAGTACATATGCCAGATTACGTGATGTAACACCTAAATCAGAAGCTGGCAAATTACAATCTGGCTGATTTCTGATCTTTGTTTGGTATTCACTATCATCCAGTACCAATAAGGGAATGTCTGTATCGGGGAAACGAGTTTGCAGGGCAAGCTGGGTCAGTAATACTACCGGTCGGCTGTCTGACAACATATAGGACAGCCGTTCAGTAGGATAATCTGGATCAAGAGGAACATAACCTGCGCCTGCTTTTAATATACCTAATAAGCCGATGACCATATCTAGACTGCGTTCAACACAAATTGCCACCCTATCATCTGGACGTATACCAAGTTCAATTAAATAGTGCGCTAGCTGATTCGCTTTTCGGTTCAGTTCGTCGTAGCACCATTGTTGATCGCCGTAAATTAAGGCGATGGCCGCCGGAGAATACTCCACTTGTTGCTCAAAACGTTGGTAGATTAAATCATCCTGCGAATATTCAATATGAGTATTGTTGAATGTTTGTAAGAGTTGAATACGCTCTTCCTGTGGCAGGATGTTCAATTGCTGGCAGGTATATTCTGGTGAGTTTTGCAAAACCTCGACTAAGTCATATAGCACAGTGTGCATGAAGGCATTAATCCGTTTGGGATCAAGGAATGATACACACTGCGTGGTCAATGTGAATCCCTGTCCGGTATCATCAACTGCCAGACTCAGTGGGTAGTTGGTACGTTCATTAGAACTTAACAGCTCGATACCTTCCTGAGCAGATCGCGTATTCTGGTCGTTATCATTATCCGGGCTGTGGCGATAATTCAACAGGCTGTTAAACAGAGGTAAAGGTGCCTTGACGCCGCTGCATTGTTGAGCCAGTGAGAGTGGAGCTTGTTCGTGTTCCAATAATTCACTCAGTACCTGATAAGTTTGCTGAACAACTTGCTGCACAGTGAAACTACCTAATTTAATACGGATGGGAAGTGTATTCATAAACATACCGAGGATTTTGTCTGAATTGACTACCCCCTGTAAACGTCCCAACAGCACTGTGCCAAAAACAACATCATCTCGTCCGCTGCATTGTGCCAGTACTTGTGCCCAGCCGACGTGGAACAGTACTGCTGCACTGACGCCTTGTTGTTGAGCACAATTTCTCAGTGCGTGTGCCAGTGATATGTCTAATTCGCATTCAGCTTCTGCGAACTGTTCACTGTTTTCGCCATGAACTTCCAACAAACCAAAAAGCAAAGTTGGTTCATCGACATCAGCTAAAAGCTGGCGGAAGTAAGCCTGATGTTGCTCAAGTGGCACCATGCGGAGTTGAGCAATAAAATTACGGTAAGGCAGAGGAGAAGGCAGTTGATCTTCTTGCCCCAGGAGTATTGCCTGAATTTCATTGAAGATAATTTCCAGTGAATGATGATCACAAACCAGATGGTGATGTAGCAAGGCCAGCCACCATTTTCCGCTATGGGGATCTTTGGCAATGGTGGCTGATAATAATGGAGCCTGTGTAATATTCAGACGTATCAAATGTGGATCAGTATGATGACGTAATTGCTGCTCAGCCTCACCTTCGGGTGACAATGTCAGTTCAGTAATAGGAAGCTGTGCCTGACGATAAATAACTTGCACGGGTTCAGGAAGATCATGCCAATGAACTGCACTGCGTAAGATATCGTGACGGTTAATTATCTGCTGTAGTGCCCGCAAAAATGTCTCCAACCTCGCACGACAGTCAAAGGTTATCATCATATTGTCCAGATAAATGTCACCTTTTGTTTCCAGTAAATGGTGAAACAGGATCCCTTCCTGTAATGGTCCCAATGGGTAAATATCTTGAATATTACTAACACCGCCAGCCACGTTGGCAACGATTTGATCAATCTGCTCTTGGGTTAGTGACACCAATGGCAACATATCTGGTGTAATAATTTGACTATCATTTGTGATCAGATTAGGTGGAATAATTTGTGCTGTGGAATCATCAGTGGTCTTATTAACTAGCTGTTTTGCCATATCTGCCAGGACGGGAAATGAAAATACGGCACCAACCTGCAATGTAAAGCCGTGCTGGCGCAACTGTTCTATTAGGCTAACGACCCGTAAAGAGTGTCCTCCTAATTCAAAAAAGTGATCATGACGCCCTACTTGTTCCAGTTGCAGCAGATTTTGCCAGATAGTGGCTAATTTCCGTTCAGTGGTGTTGGCAGGAGCTTGATATTCACGGCTGATGACATCTGTGTGCTTAGGCGTTGGCAATGCCTTGCGATCTATTTTTCCATTTGGGGTAAATGGAAAAGCATCCAATGTCACAAATATACTGGGCAGCATATACTCCATTAGATGTGTACCTAATTGCTCACGCAACTGAATAGCATCCAGTGAGCTATCTGGCTGTGGAATAATATAAGCGACCAGATTGGTATTACCGTCCTTTTCTTCACGCGCTATAACCACCGCATCTTTAACCCCCGGGCAGGCCGCCAGCTGCGTTTCAATTTCCCCCAGTTCAATGCGGAATCCGCGGAGTTTGACCTGAAAATCATTGCGTCCGAGATAGAGGATATTGCCCTCCGGCAGCCATTGGCCGAGATCCCCGGTCCGGTACATACGCGCATCTGATGCAGTTGAGAATGGATCGGGAATAAAGCGCTCTGCGTTCAGTTCCGGACGATTCAGATAACCACGCGCAACCCCGGTACCACCAATGTAAATTTCCCCCGTGACCCCGACAGGCACCGGACGGCCGTGTGTATCCAGAATATAGATTTTGCTGTTGGACAACGGGCGCCCAATCGGAAGATTGTCCGCCACGGGCGGCATGGCGTTATCCCCAGCCCAGACCGTGGCCGTGACAGTGGTCTCCGTCGGCCCATAGGCGTTAAGCCAGCGGCAGGGATGGGTTTCAGGTAAAGCCTGCCATGTCTGCCAGTGACGGGCCTCCACTTTTTCACCGCCCACCGTCACCGTGCGTAAATACCGGCTGAAAGAGCAACGGCCGGCAGCCAGTTCCTGCACCCACAGATGCCAGAACGCCGTCGGCACATCAAGGACCGTAATGCGCTGTTCCTGCAGAAAAGCGTTAAATTCAGTATCGGGGATGTGCAGATGGGTTGGCCGTAGAATTAATGTCGCCCCCGCCGCCAAGGTTGGAAAAATTTCCGATACAGCGGTATCAAATGCCACCGCCGTAAATTGCAACACCCGGTCGCGGGCGCTGAGCGGGCTGGCTTGCAATTGTGCATCGACAAAGCTCATCACATTGCGATG
Source organism: Xenorhabdus sp. XBWT (assembly GCF_059072735.1). Lineage (NCBI taxonomy): Bacteria > Pseudomonadati > Pseudomonadota > Gammaproteobacteria > Enterobacterales > Morganellaceae > Xenorhabdus > Xenorhabdus sp. XBWT. The sequence continues at coordinate 2,552,154 of NZ_CM180990.1, read as the reverse complement.
TTCTATCATCACGCCTTTTGGTAACCCTGTGGAGCCGGAAGTATAAATCACATAGGCCAGATGGTGCGGCTGTAATCCCGACAGGGCCGGAACCGGGTTCTCTGTCGCATACGCCGCAAGGCTGGCTTGTTGGCTGGTCTCATCCAGACACCAGACGGGCACGTCAATATCCGGCAGGCGCGGGGATAAAGGGGTTTGCGTCAGCAGCAAGACCGGCGCACTGTCTGACAAGATATAAGACAGCCGCTCGCGGGGGTATTCCGTTGCGAGCGGCACATAACCGGCCCCCGCTTTTAGTATGCCCAATAAACCTAGGATGAGTTCTAAACTGCGTTCGGCATAAATGGCTACCCGGTCATCGGGTTGCACCCCGGCGGCTATCAGGGCGTGAGCCAGCTGATTAGCCCGCTGATTGAGGGCGGCGTAACTGAGGGACGTATCGCCCCAGACCAGAGCCGTGGCCTGGGGGGTCCGGGCGGCCTGCTGCTCAACCGCCTGATGTAACAGGCTGGCCGAGGGTGCCGTGACCGGGGGCGGATTAAAGGTTTCCAGTAACTGAATACGTTCCCCGTCCGGTAAGATAGCCAGCGTGTGGATAGCGCGAGCCGGGGCGGTGTGCAGGGCGCTCACCAGCTGGCTTAAGGCCGACACCATATACTGGTTAATGCGGGCCGGATTCAGATGCTGCGGACACTGGGCGGTTAACGCAAACCCGTCCTCAAAGGCATCGACATCCAGTGATAACGGATAGTTGCTGTGTTCTTTACCGGCCAGAATCTGGATCCCGGCCCAGGCCGGTGAGAGGGCGGTGTCGGGATCCCGCTGGCTGTGGCGAAAATTCAGTAAGCTGCTGAAGAGCGGGTGTGGCGCCGGAATGCCGCTGCACCGCTGCGCCAGCGCCAGCGGGGTCTGCTCGTGTGCCAGCAGGGCACTGAGCTGCTGATGGGTAGCCTGCACCGTTTGCAGCACCGTGCTGCCCTGTAGTGCAACCCGGACCGGCAGGGTATTGATCAGCATACCGAATATCTGCGCCGTCCCGGCCCCGCCCTGCAGGCGCCCGAGTAACACGGTGCCAAACACAACATCATCCTGCCCGCTGCACAGCGCCAGCACCTGAGCCCAGGCGACATGGAACAGGACGGCGGCACTGACTCCCTGTTGCCGGGCACACGCGGTTATCTGCTGACTGAGCACGTCCTCCAGCGGCATAACCGCTTCGGTGATATCGGCCGCGAGGTGTTGGGTGTCGGACAGGCCGAACGGCAGGGTCGGCTCTGTCACGTCTGCCAGCAGTTGCCGGAAGTAAGCCTGATGGGTGTCAGCCGGTACTGACCGGATCTGGGCAATAAAGTGCCGGTAAGGCAGTGACGGGGGCAGCGTGTCGCCCTGACCGGCGAGCAGTGCCTGCATCTCGTTGAAGATGATGTCCAAAGACAGGTGATCACACACCAGATGGTGGTGTTGTAAAGCCAGAAGCCAGTGTTCACTGCCGGGCTCCTGCGCGAAGGTGGCGGCTAATAACGGGGCCTGCGTGATATCCAGGCGGGCAGGCATCTGGCGGCGTAACTGCCGTTCGGTCTCCTCGCCGGGGGTCAGTACGGTTTCGGTCTGCGGCAGTGAAGCCTGACGGTACACTACCTGCACGGGCGCCGGTAAGCCCTGCCAGTGAACCGCACTGCGCAAAATATCATGGCGCGCGATCACCTGTTGCAGGACCTGTAAGAACCTGTCCAGCCGCGGGCGGTTATCAAAGCGGATAAACTGGCTGTCCAGGTAAGTGTCACCGTGCGTGTCCAGTAAATAATGGAATAAAATCCCTTCCTGCAAGGGTCCCAGTGGGTACATATCCTGAACATTGCTCACGCCCCCGGCCACACCGGCAACAACGTGGTTAATCTGCTCCTGCGTTAAGGAGACCAATGGCAGCATATCCGGCGTAATAACACGGCAGTCTTTTGCGATCACCTGTGGGGCAATGACCGGTGTTATGGCGCCATCCGCCGGCTCATCAGCCAGATGGTTTGCCATATCCGCTAACTCCGGGGATGAAAAAACCTCCCTGACTTTCAGTGTCAGCCTGTGCTGGCTCAATTGCTCAATCAGACTCACAATGAGCAACGAATGGCCGCCCAGTTCAAAGAAATTGTCATACCGCCCCACCTGTTCCAGATTCAACAGTTTCTGCCAGATAGCCGCCAGTTGCTGCTCGAAATACCCCTGGGGTGCAGCATATTCACGACTGGCACTGGCGGTGCGATCCGGTGCAGGCAGGGCAGATCGGTCTATCTTGCCATTTTGATTTAACGGAAAGGCTGCCAGGATGACAAATGCACTGGGGATCATATAGCCCGCCAAACGGCTTTGGAGCTGCTCACGCACGTGGTCAACCTTCAGAGTCCTATTGAGGTGAGGAATCAAATAAGCGACCAGCCGTTTATCCCCGCTATCGTCTTCTCTGGCGATCACGACAGCATCCTTAACCCCCGCACACCCCGCCAGCTGCGTTTCTATCTCGCCCAGTTCAATGCGGAATCCGCGGATTTTGACCTGAAAGTCATTACGTCCCAGATATTCGATAGTGCCGTCTGGCAGCCAGTGACCGAGATCGCCCGTTTTGTACATACGGGCATTCTGTTCCGCGGAGAAGGGATCAGGAATAAAGCGCTCGGCCGTCAGTTCCGGGCGATTAAGGTAGCCCTGGGTCACCCCGGCACCCGCAATATGGATTTCTCCGGTGACCCCTATCGGCACCGGCTGACCGTGAATATCGAGGATATAAATCTGAGTATTGGCAATCGGGTGACCAATTGGCACACTGTCAACAAAACGACGCAAACCATGGCGGATCGGGTGACTGCGGTCAAATACAACACACCCCACCGCCGTTTCGGTTGGCCCATACTCGTTAATCATCCGGGATTCTGGCGATAATTCGTGCCAGAGGGCGGCTGTCGCGTCGGGAAGCACCTCTCCGCCGACGACAAAACAATGTGCCGGGCATGTTTGCCCCCTCGACTGCAATGCCTGGCCGATCGCCAGAAGATGACGGGGCGTAATTTTCACCAATGTACAGCGTTCACTCGACAACAGGGCCGGCAGTAGTTCGGTCAGTTCCTGCCGGTCATGCAGCAAACGGAGCTGACCGCCACACAGTAAAGGCAGATAGAGGCTGGTCACTGTGGCATCAAAAGCCAATGGCGATGAAATAAGGCTGTCCAGTTGCCCTTCTGCCAGATAATAACGCTGAGCCCACTGTAAGTAGTTGCTGACATTGGCATGCCCGACCATAACCCCCTTGGGTTGACCGGTGGAACCGGAAGTGTAAATCACATAGGCCAGGTGATGCGGGGTCAGACCGGATACCTGAGGATTGGCATCCTGTATCGAGGCTGAAGTGAACAGCGATGGCACTGAATCATTGAGAAACACGGTAGGCACAGTGCAATGGGGGATATCAGGCAGGCCGGTTTGAGCAAGTAAAACAACGGGCGCGGCATCATTGAGCATATACGCCCGCCGTTCAGCCGGATAAGCAGGGTCAAGTGGCACATATCCCCCCCCTGCTTTCAGAATGGCAAGGACCCCGATCACCATGTCCAGGCTGCGCTCAGTATAAATAGCCACCAAAGAACCGGGATGTACCCCCAGCGTAATCAGATGATGGGCTAAACGATTGGCGCGGCGATTCAGTTCGTGGTAATTCAGCGATTGGCCGGCAAACACCGCGGCAATGGCCTCCGGCGTCCGCTGTACCTGCTGTTCAAACAGTTGATGGATAAGAATATCTTGCCGGTAATTTTTCGCCGTGTCGTTAAAATTGCGCAATAACTGGGTACGTTGCGGTGATGTCAGTAACGGCAGAACGGCGACCCGCTGGCTGTCATCATTGATCATTGCCTGCAATACATTCGTGAAATAGCCGCTCATGCGTTCAACGGTCGCCCGTTCAAACAGGTCGGTGGCGTATTCCAGCTCCCCGGTAATCCCGGCGGCGGTCTCGTTCAGGGATAATGTCAGGTCAAACTGGGCATTGTTGCGGACGGCAGGCACTTCGGCCAGCGTTAACCCGGGTAAGTCGGATCGGTAATTTTTGGGGGTGTTATCCAGGGCAAACATCACCTGAAAGATCGGACTGTGGCTCAGGCTTCGCGGCGGTTGCAGGGCTTCGACCAGTTGTTCAAACGGCAGATCCTGATGGGAATAGGCCGCCATCGTGTGATTTTTTACCCGGGCAAGTAAGGTCTGCACGGTGGGGTTATCGTCCACCGTGACCCTTAAAGCCAGGGTATTGACAAAGAAGCCGATCAACGGCTCTAACGCACTGTGCTGCCGGTTAGCCACGGGTGTGCCAATGATGATATCCGTCTGGCCGCTTAACCGGGCCAGTAACAGTCCCCAACCGGTCAGCAGGGTCATAAACAGAGTAGTGCCATGCCGCTGGCTTAAGGCTTTTAAGCTGGCCACGAGAGACGGGGACAAGATAAAGGGAACCTGATCGCCCCGGTAACTTTGCACCGCGGGCCGGGCGTGATCCGCAGGTAATTCCAGTAATGCCGGAATACCGTGTAACGTCTGGCGCCAGAAGGCCAGCTGGGTATCCAGCACCGTCCCCTGTAACCATTGCCGCTGCCAGAGCGCATAATCGGCATACTGCACGGGCAACGGCGGCAGCGGATCGGGCTGCCCTTGAGTAAAGGCCCGGTAAAGGGCGGACAGTTCATGCAGCAGAATATTCAGGGACCAGCCATCGGTAATAATGTGGTGCTGGGTTAACAGCAGGCGGTGTTGATGGTCGGCGAGCTTCAGTAATTGTGCGCGTATCAGCGGCCCGGCACTAAAATCGAAGGGCTGGCTGGCTTCCCATTCTGCGGCGGCTTCGATGGCCACGTGCTGGTCGGCGGCGGATAATTGACTGAAATCGTGGATCGTCAGGGCGAAACTGCTGTCCGGCTTACCGATGATTTGCCGGGCTTGTCCGTCGACCAGCCGGAAGGTGGTGCGTAAGATCTCATGCCGGGCGACAATGCGATCTAATGCGGCGGTGAGGGCCGGCAGATCAAGGGCGCCGTGCAGATCTACACTATCTGACACGTAATAGGCGGTTTGTGCCGCAGGGTCCAGTTGCGCCAAAAACCATAAGCGTTGCTGAGCCCAGGAGAGTGGCAATTCTTGTTTGGGGTTGGTTCTACTAGTTAGTTGATATTTTTCCTCAAGTTGCTTATCTGGAATTCTTCCCTTCAATTTTTTCTGAAGTACTTCCTGCTTTAACTGATTTAGTCTCTGTTCGTTATTATTCATTTTGTTTATTTTGCCCATTTTATTCACTGTTAATCTTCACGTAGCATGGCTAGCAACTCATCCTCAGACAAATCATCCAGTTCTTGTTGTATGGAACTGATATCTTGTTGTATTGATGTAATAAGTTCAGCAAGTTGAGAGAGAGTTGAATGACGGAAGATATCTGCCACCGATATATCGAGATCAAATGTATTACGCAGGCTTCTGGATAATTGCATGATAGAAAGCGAATTGCCTCCCAATGAAAAGAAATCATCATGGCGTCCAGTCTGATCCAGACCTAACAAATTCTGCCAAATTGTAGCGAGCTGCTGCTCAATGTATCCTTGAGGAATCTCATATGTATGGGCAGCAATAGAGGAACGATCAGGCACTGGCAGTGCTTGGCGATCCAGCTTTCCATTTGCGGTGAGAGGTAAGGTATCCAATATCATATAGGCCTGAGGAAGCATGTATTCCATCAAGTGACGGCTGAGCTGTTCACGCAGTTCATTGGGGTCTAAAGAGATATCGGGTTGTGGTATCAGATAAGCGACCAGATATTGATCCCCTGTTGTATTTTCACGTGCAATGACCACCGCATCTTTAACCCCCGGGCAGGCCGCCAGCTGCGTTTCAATTTCCCCCAGTTCAATGCGGAATCCGCGGAGTTTGACCTGAAAATCATTGCGTCCGAGATAGAGGATATTGCCCTCCGGCAGCCATTGGCCGAGATCCCCGGTCCGGTACATACGCGCATCTGATGCAGTTGAGAATGGATCGGGAATAAAGCGCTCTGCGTTCAGTTCCGGACGATTCAGATAACCACGCGCAACCCCGGTACCACCAATGTAAATTTCCCCCGTGACCCCGACAGGCACCGGACGGCCGTGTGTATCCAGAATGTAGATTTTGCTGTTGGACAACGGGCGGCCAATCGGAAGATTGTCCGCCACGGGCGGCATGGCGTTATCCCCAGCCCAGACCGTGGCCGTGACAGTGGTCTCCGTCGGCCCATAGGCGTTAAGCCAGCGGCAGGGATGGGTTTCAGGTAAAGCCTGCCATGTCTGCCAGTGACGGGCCTCCACTTTTTCACCGCCCACCGTCACCGTGCGTAAATACCGGCTGAAAGAGCAACGGCCGGCAGCCAGTTCCTGCACCCACAGATGCCAGAACGCCGTCGGCACATCAAGGACCGTAATGCGCTGTTCCTGCAGAAAAGCGTTAAATTCAGTATCGGGGATGTGCAGATGGGTTGGCCGTAGAATTAATGTCGCCCCCGCCGCCAAGGTTGGAAAAATTTCCGATACAGCGGTATCAAATGCCACCGCCGTAAATTGCAACACCCGGTCGCGGGCGCTGAGCGGGCTGGCTTGCAATTGTGCATCGACAAAGCTCATCACATTGCGATGTTCTATCATCACGCCTTTTGGTAACCCTGTGGAGCCGGAAGTATAAATCACATAGGCCAGATGGTGCGGCTGTAATCCCGACAGGGCCGGAACCGGGTTCTCTGTCGCATACGCCGCAAGGCTGGCTTGTTGGCTGGTCTCATCCAGACACCAGACGGGCACGTCAATATCCGGCAGGCGCGGGGATAAAGGGGTTTGCGTCAGCAGCAAGACCGGCGCACTGTCTGACAAGATATAAGACAGCCGCTCGCGGGGGTATTCCGTTGCGAGCGGCACATAACCGGCCCCCGCTTTTAGTATGCCCAATAAACCCAGGATGAGTTCTAAACTGCGTTCGGCATAAATGGCTACCCGGTCATCGGGTTGCACCCCGGCGGCTATCAGGGCGTGAGCCAGCTGATTAGCCCGCTGATTGAGGGCGGCGTAACTGAGGGACGTATCGCCCCAGACCAGAGCCGTGGCCTGGGGGGTCCGGGCGGCCTGCTGCTCAACCGCCTGATGTAACAGGCTGGCCGAGGGTGCCGTGACCGGGGGCGGATTAAAGGTTTCCAGTAACTGAATACGTTCCCCGTCCGGTAAGATAGCCAGCGTGTGGATAGCGCGAGCCGGGGCGGTGTGCAGGGCGCTCACCAGCTGGCTTAAGGCCGACACCATATACTGGTTAATGCGGGCCGGATTCAGATGCTGCGGACACTGGGCGGTTAACGCAAACCCGTCCTCAAAGGCATCGACATCCAGTGATAACGGATAGTTGCTGTGTTCTTTACCGGCCAGAATCTGGATCCCGGCCCAGGCCGGTGAGAGGGCGGTGTCGGGATCCCGCTGGCTGTGGCGAAAATTCAGTAAGCTGCTGAAGAGCGGGTGTGGCGCCGGAATGCCGCTGCACCGCTGCGCCAGCGCCAGCGGGGTCTGCTCGTGTGCCAGCAGGGCACTGAGCTGCTGATGGGTAGCCTGCACCGTTTGCAGCACCGTGCTGCCCTGTAGTGCAACCCGGACCGGCAGGGTATTGATCAGCATACCGAATATCTGCGCCGTCCCGGCCCCGCCCTGCAGGCGCCCGAGTAACACGGTGCCAAACACAACATCATCCTGCCCGCTGCACAGCGCCAGCACCTGAGCCCAGGCGACATGGAACAGGACGGCGGCACTGACTCCCTGTTGCCGGGCACACGCGGTTATCTGCTGACTGAGCACGTCCTCCAGCGGCATAACCGCTTCGGTGATATCGGCCGCGAGGTGTTGGGTGTCGGACAGGCCGAACGGCAGGGTCGGCTCTGTCACGTCTGCCAGCAGTTGCCGGAAGTAAGCCTGATGGGTGTCAGCCGGTACTGACCGGATCTGGGCAATAAAGTGCCGGTAAGGCAGTGACGGGGGCAGCGTGTCGCCCTGACCGGCGAGCAGTGCCTGCATCTCGTTGAAGATGATGTCCAAAGACAGGTGATCACACACCAGATGGTGGTGTTGTAAAGCCAGAAGCCAGTGTTCACTGCCGGGCTCCTGCGCGAAGGTGGCGGCTAATAACGGGGCCTGCGTGATATCCAGGCGGGCAGGCATCTGGCGGCGTAACTGCCGTTCGGTCTCCTCGCCGGGGGTCAGTACGGTTTCGGTCTGCGGCAGTGAAGCCTGACGGTACACTACCTGCACGGGCGCCGGTAAGCCCTGCCAGTGAACCGCACTGCGCAAAATATCATGGCGCGCGATCACCTGTTGCAGGACCTGTAAGAACCTGTCCAGCCGCGGGCGGTTATCAAAGCGGATAAACTGGCTGTCCAGGTAAGTGTCACCGTGCGTGTCCAGTAAATAATGGAATAAAATCCCTTCCTGCAAGGGTCCCAGTGGGTACATATCCTGAACATTGCTCACGCCCCCGGCCACACCGGCAACAACGTGGTTAATCTGCTCCTGCGTTAAGGAGACCAATGGCAGCATATCCGGCGTAATAACACGGCAGTCTTTTGCGATCACCTGTGGGGCAATGACCGGTGTTATGGCGCCATCCGCCGGCTCATCAGCCAGATGGTTTGCCATATCCGCTAACTCCGGGGATGAAAAAACCTCCCTGACTTTCAGTGTCAGCCTGTGCTGGCTCAATTGCTCAATCAGACTCACAATGAGCAACGAATGGCCGCCCAGTTCAAAGAAATTGTCATACCGCCCCACCTGTTCCAGATTCAACAGTTTCTGCCAGATAGCCGCCAGTTGCTGCTCGAAATACCCCTGGGGTGCAGCATATTCACGACTGGCACTGGCGGTGCGATCCGGTGCAGGCAGGGCAGATCGGTCTATCTTGCCATTTTGATTTAACGGAAAGGCTGCCAGGATGACAAATGCACTGGGGATCATATAGCCCGCCAAACGGCTTTGGAGCTGCTCACGCACGTGGTCAACCTTCAGAGTCCTATTGAGGTGAGGAATCAAATAAGCGACCAGCCGTTTATCCCCGCTATCGTCTTCTCTGGCGATCACGACAGCATCCTTAACCCCCGCACACCCCGCCAGCTGCGTTTCTATCTCGCCCAGTTCAATGCGGAATCCGCGGATTTTGACCTGAAAGTCATTACGTCCCAGATATTCGATAGTGCCGTCTGGCAGCCAGTGACCGAGATCGCCCGTTTTGTACATACGGGCATTCTGTTCCGCGGAGAAGGGATCAGGAATAAAGCGCTCGGCCGTCAGTTCCGGGCGATTAAGGTAGCCCTGGGTCACCCCGGCACCCGCAATATGGATTTCTCCGGTGACCCCTATCGGCACCGGCTGACCGTGAATATCGAGGATATAAATCTGAGTATTGGCAATCGGGTGACCAATTGGCACACTGTCAACAAAACGACGCAAACCATGGCGGATCGGGTGACTGCGGTCAAATACAACACACCCCACCGCCGTTTCGGTTGGCCCATACTCGTTAATCATCCGGGATTCTGGCGATAATTCGTGCCAGAGGGCGGCTGTCGCGTCGGGAAGCACCTCTCCGCCGACGACAAAACAATGTGCCGGGCATGTTTGCCCCCTCGACTGCAATGCCTGGCCGATCGCCAGAAGATGACGGGGCGTAATTTTCACCAATGTACAGCGTTCACTCGACAACAGGGCCGGCAGTAGTTCGGTCAGTTCCTGCCGGTCATGCAGCAAACGGAGCTGACCGCCACACAGTAAAGGCAGATAGAGGCTGGTCACTGTGGCATCAAAAGCCAATGGCGATGAAATAAGGCTGTCCAGTTGCCCTTCTGCCAGATAATAACGCTGAGCCCACTGTAAGTAGTTGCTGACATTGGCATGCCCGACCATAACCCCCTTGGGTTGACCGGTGGAACCGGAAGTGTAAATCACATAGGCCAGGTGATGCGGGGTCAGACCGGATACCTGAGGATTGGCATCCTGTATCGAGGCTGAAGTGAACAGCGATGGCACTGAATCATTGAGAAACTCATTGAGAAACACGGTAGGCACAGCGCAATGGGGGATATCAGGCAGGCCGGTTTGAGCAAGTAAAACAACGGGCGCGGCATCATTGAGCATATACGCCCGCCGTTCAGCCGGATAAGCAGGGTCAAGTGGCACATATCCCCCCCCTGCTTTCAGAATGGCAAGGACCCCGATCACCATGTCCAGGCTGCGCTCAGTATAAATAGCCACCAAAGAACCGGGATGTACCCCCAGCGTAATCAGATGATGGGCTAAACGATTGGCGCGGCGATTCAGTTCGTGGTAATTCAGCGATTGGCCGGCAAACACCGCGGCAATGGCCTCCGGCGTCCGCTGTACCTGCTGTTCAAACAGTTGATGGATAAGAATATCTTGCCGGTAATTTTTCGCCGTGTCGTTAAAATTGCGCAATAACTGGGTACGTTGCGGTGATGTCAGTAACGGGAGAACGGCGACCCGCTGGCTGTCATCATTGATCATTGCCTGCAATACATTCGTGAAATAGCCGCTCATGCGTTCAACGGTCGCCCGTTCGAACAGGTCGGTGGCGTATTCCAGCTCCCCGGTAATCCCGGCGGCGGTCTCGTTCAGGGATAATGTCAGGTCAAACTGGGCATTGTTGCGGACGGCAGGCACTTCGGCCAGCGTTAACCCGGGTAAGTCGGATCGGTAATTTTTGGGGGTGTTATCCAGGGCAAACATCACCTGAAAGATCGGACTGTGGCTCAGGCTTCGCGGCGGTTGCAGGGCTTCGACCAGCTGTTCAAACGGCAAATCCTGATGGGAATAGGCCGCCATCGTGTGATTTTTTACCCGGGCAAGTAAGGCCTGCACGGTGGGGTTATCGTCCACCGTGACCCTTAAAGCCAGGGTATTGACAAAGAAGCCGATCAACGGCTCTAACGCACTGTGCTGCCGGTTAGCCACGGGCGTGCCAATGATGATATCCGTCTGGCCGCTTAACCGGGCCAGTAACAGTCCCCAACCGGTCAGCAGGGTCATAAACAGAGTAGTGCCATGCCGCTGGCTTAAGGCTTTTAAGCTGGCCACGAGAGACGGGGACAAGATAAAGGGAACCTGATCGCCCCGGTAACTTTGCACTGCGGGCCGGGCGTGATCCGCAGGTAATTCCAGTAATGCCGGAATACCGTGTAACGTCTGGCGCCAGAAGGCCAGCTGGGTATCCAGCACCGTCCCCTGTAACCATTGCCGCTGCCAGAGCGCATAATCGGCATACTGCACGGGCAACGGCGGCAGCGGATCGGGCTGCCCTTGAGTAAAGGCCCGGTAAAGGGCGGACAGTTCATGCAGCAGAATATTCAGGGACCAGCCATCGGTAATAATGTGGTGCTGGGTTAACAGCAGGCGGTGTTGATGGTCGGCGAGCTTCAGTAATTGTGCGCGTATCAGCGGCCCGGCGCTAAAATCGAAGGGCTGGCTGGCTTCCCATTCTGCGGCGGCTTCGATGGCCACGTGCTGGTCGGCGGCGGATAATTGACTGAAATCGTGGATCGTCAGGGCGAAACCGCTGTCCGGCTTACCGATGATTTGCCGGGCTTGTCCGTCGACCAGCCGGAAGGTGGTGCGTAAGATCTCATGCCGGGCGACAATGCGATCTAATGTTGCGGTGAGGGCCGGCAGATCAAGGGCGCCGTGCAGTTGTAAACCGCCTGATACGTAATAGGCGGTTTGTGCCGCAGGGTCCAGTTGTGCCAAAAACCATAAGCGCTGTTGTGCCCAGGAGAGTGGCAACGGCTCTTGACGGCTGACAGGCACGATGTCGGGTTGAATTGATTGAGTTTCCACTGCCAAAGTTTGTGCTAAATCAGACAATATTGGCTGAAGAAACAGATTTTGCAGTGTGACATTAATATTCAGGGTCTGACGTAAGCGAGACGCTACCTGTACGGTCAATAAAGAGTGTCCGCCTAACTCAAAGAAATTATCATGCCGTCCGACTTGTTCCAGACCCAATAAATTTTGCCAAATTTCTGCCAGTTGCTGCTCTATTTCTCCCTGTGGTGCGGCGTATTCATGATTAACACTGGCGGAGCGATTAGGAGCGGGCAAAGCGGCTCGGTCTACTTTACCGCTCTGATTTAATGGGAAGGCTTCAAGGGTAACAAATGCACCGGGGATCATATAGCTGGCGAGATGATTACTGAGTTGTTCACGTAGGCTGGCCGTATTCAGCGATTCAGGGATTTCAGGCACTAAATACGCAACCAGTCGTTTATCCCCAAGGTCATCTTCCCGGACGATAACCAGAGCGTCCTTCACCCCGGGACACGCCACCAGATGTGTTTCGATTTCGCCCAGTTCAATACGGAACCCACGGAGTTTGACCTGAAAATCATTGCGCCCCAGATAACGAATATTGCCATCCGGCAGCCAGCGACACAAATCCCCGGTGCGGTACAGACGGGCAGCCGGTTGATTGCTGAAGGGATCGTGGATAAACCGTTCCGCCGTCAGTTCCGGACGATTCAGGTAGCCACGAGCGACCCCTATGCCGCCGATATAAAGCTCACCGGTAACTCCGATCGGTACAGGTTGCCCCTGAGTATCCAGAATATAGGCCGTGGTATTGACCATCGGCCGACCGATGGGGATATCTTCAACAGGATAAGGATGGCCGGGTTCATAAATGCAGGCAGTGGCATTGACAGTGGTTTCGGTCGGGCCATAGAAATTAATCCAACGGCACGTTTGTGTGCCCGGGCTGGCTAACCAAGCCTTCAGGTGGCGCGATTCCGCCTTTTCTCCGCTGGCGGCCACGGATCGCAAGCATGGGGGCGGCCAGCTGTGTCCTGCCTTGACCTCTTGCGCCCATAAGTGCCAAAACGCGGTGGGCAAATCAACCACCGTGATATGATTTTCTTGCAGAAAGGTCATAAAATCGCTATCCGGCACTTTGAGGTGGTTCGGACGTAAGACTAAGGTAGCCCCCACTGCCAGCGTGGGGAAAATTTCCGCCACGGAATTATCAAACCCAAAGGAAGCGAATTGCAGCACCCGGTCATGTGATATCAACGCGGTTGTCTGGATTTGCGCCTGAATAAAATTGACGACATGCCGATGTTCAATCATGACGCCTTTCGGCAATCCGGTGGAGCCGGAAGTATACAGTACATACGCCAGATTAGAGGGTGTGAGGTCTGTGACTGAAATATTGTCTTGAGGCTGACTGGCGATATGCGTGTGATGGTCGGTGCTGTCCAGCACCCAGATGGGCAGGTCAGTATTAGCCAGACGAGCACTCAAATGACGCTGGGTCAATATCAATACCGGCTGACTGTCTGTCAGCATATAGGCTAACCGGTCGGTGGGATAGTCGGGATCAAGCGGCACGTAACTGGCACCGGCTTTCAAGATTCCCAGCAGGCCGATGATCATGTCCAGGCTGCGTTCGACGCAAATGGCTATCCGTTCATCCGGGCGCACTCCCGATGCTCTGATGGCATGTGCGAGTTGATTAGCCTGCCGGTTTAATTCTGCATAACTGAGTTGGCCTTCTTCCCCGATAAGGGCAATCGCATCTGGTCTGGATGCTGCCTGCTGTTCAACTAATTGATGGATAATTCTATCTTGCTGGTAGTCTTGCGCCGTGAGATTAAAATTAGTCAGTAATTGGGAACGTTGTGATGGTGTCATCAATGGAAGCGTTTCTATTTGCTGGCTGTCATCAGCGATCATCGCTTCTAATAGCGTCTGTAGGTGACCGACCATGCGTTCAATACTTGCGTGCTCAAAAATATCACTGGCATATTCCAAATCACCGACTAAGCCTTGAACCGTATCATTCAGAGATAAGGTGAGGTCAAAATATGTGCTATTTCTGATAAGTGGAAGTTCCTTCACATGTAACCCAGATAGCTCGAAATTTTGCGGCCCGGGCGTATTGTCCAGAGACAGCATGACCTGAAAGATAGGGCTATGACTTAGATTACGTGTCGGTTTTAACACTTCAACCAACTGTTCGAATGGCAAATCTTGATGTGCATAAGCACTCAAAGATTTATGTTTCACCTGATGCAATAATTCACTGACACAGGGGTTGTCACTTAATTGAATTCGTAAAGCTAACGTATTAACGAAGAACCCGATTAATGGTTCCAGTTCATGCTGTTGCCGATTGGCAATGGGAGTGCCGATCACGATATCATGCTGACCACTGAGGCGGGAAAGTAACACTGACAACCCTGCCAGTAGAGTCATAAATAAAGTTGTACCGTGACGTTGACTCAATGCTTTTAATGCAGAGCTTAAAGCCGGGGAAAAGGCGACATTAACCCGGTTGCCTATATAGCTCTGTTTTATCGGACGTGGCTTGTCCGTCGGTAACTCAAGAATTACTGGCGCATCTTGCAATTCACCTCGCCAGTAATTCAACAAATTTTCCAGAACATTCCCTTGTAACCACTGATGCTGCCAAAGGGTGTAATCCGTATACTGAAGCGATAATTCAGATAATGGATCAGCAAGTCCCTGACAGAAAGCGTGATAAAGAGTGGATAGCTCATATATCAATACATTAACTGACCAGCCATCCGAGATAATATGGTGTTGAGTTAACAGAAGAATATGCTCATCTTCTGCTAAACGAAGCAAATGCCCCCTGAACAACGGCCCTTGAGTCAAATCGAAAGAAGTTATAGCCTCACGCTGGGTGCATTCTTCTATCGCAGTCTGTTTTTCTAACTCAGGTAAATGGCTGATATCTTCAGTCGTTAAAGCAAAATCACAGTTGGCATCCCCGATAATTTGCCGGGCAATGCCTTCAATAGATTCAAAGGTTGTTCGCAGGATTTCATGACGGGCTACAATTCTATCCAACGCGGCTTTAAGCGCATGATGATTTATTAGCCCCTGTAGATGAAGCCCTGTTGACATATGATAGGCAGTTTGTGCCGCAGAATCGAGTTGAGTTAAAAACCAAAGGCGTTGTTGTGCCCAAGATAATGGAATATTTCCCTCACGAGGCTGCACAGTAATTGATGTTCTTTGCGTATATTGACGAGTTAGTTTTGCTGCTTTAGCTGATTCAAGTAATTTTTCACGTTCCGCTAATGATAAAGAATTTAATTCGTTATTATTCATGCTTAAGTACCATTTAAGATTTAAATTTAATTCATTGATTTATAAATACTTTTTAGTAGATCAGCGTCAAATTGCAGCAATTGAGCGTCGACAATACACGCTTTAAGTTGACTAAGAGAGGTATGTGAAAATAGTTGTTGAACAGAAAGTTCTACACCAAATATTTCCCATATTCTTGACTGTTGCTGTAGGACTAATAATGAATTTCCGCCAAGTTCGAAGAAATTATCATGGCGTCCTATGCGATTAATTTTCAACAGCATTTGCCAAACATTGGCTAATTTTTCCTCAATCTCACCTTGTGGTGCGGCATATTCTTGTGTGATCACTGATGAATGGTCGGGAACTGGCAGTGCCCGGCGATCCAGCTTACCATTCGGGGTCAATGGAAAAGCATCCAACATGACAAATGCACTGGGGATCATATAATCAGGCAGATGAGTGTTCAGTTGTTCCCGCAGCCTGGGAATGCTCAAGGTGATATCCGGTTCGGGTATAAGATAAGCAACTAAGCGTTTATCTGTAGCGTCGTATTCATGTACGCTAATAATAGCGTGTTGAACACCGGCACATTGAGTCAGACAGGTTTCAATTTCGCCTAATTCAATCCGGTTTCCGCGTATCTTGACTTGGAAATCATTACGCCCCAAATAATCGATACTGCCATCAGGCAACCAACGTCCTAAGTCTCCTGTCTTGTAGACTCTTGCTCCTTTGTTGTTGCTAAATGGATCAGGAATAAAACGTTCTGTTGTCAACTTAGGACGATTTAAATAGCCACGGGCAACACCAATACCACCGATATAGATTTCACCGGCAATGCCGATGGGCACTGGTTGTCCATATTTATCGAGAATATAGATTTTTGTATTGGCAATAGGGTAACCAATTGGTACTAAAGCAGAATATTTTTCTGATCTACAACGCCAGGATGTTACGTCGATAGCGGCTTCAGTCGGGCCATATAAGTTATGCAACTCAGTATGAGGTAAATGAGACAAACATTTCTGTTGCAGAGAGTATGACAATGCTTCTCCGCTGCATAAAATTTGACGCAAAGAAGGACAACGCTTTGCTGGAGTATGATGAATGAAACTGTGCAGCATAGAAGGAACAAAGTGAATAGTTGTAATACCACGGAGTTCAATTTCTTCCAGCAAATAGCCGGGGTCTTTATGACCATCAGGGCGCGCTATAACTAACTGAGCGCCAGAGAGCAAAGGCAGGAAAAATTCCCATACTGAAACATCGAAACTAAACGGCGTTTTTTGCAATACACGATCATATTGATTCAACTGGTATTCATCTTTAGCCCATAGCAAACGATTTACAACACCACGATGTTCATTCATAACCCCTTTGGGTAGACCGGTTGAACCTGACGTATAGAGTACATAGGCCAAATGGTGGGATGTCAGTCCTAATTTGGTGGCTGACAAATTATTTTCCGCCTGACCGGCCATTTGTGTTTGAAATTCGTCGCTGCCCCAGAGCCATACAGGAATAGTTGTTTTTGGTAAGTCCCTTTTCAGATCTTGATGCGTCAGTACGAGTATGGGGTTGCTATCCGCGAGTATGTGATTCAGGCGATCTATGGGATATTCAGGATCAAGTGGTACATAGGCGGCACCGGCTTTGAGTATGCCTAACAAACCAACCACCATATCTGGGCTACGTTTCATACAAATGGCGATACGGTCATCTGGGCAAACACCAAATTCAACTAAAGCATGAGCTAATTGATTGGCTTGTCGGTTCAATTCAGCATAACTTAATTGGTGGTTTTCATACATCAGGGCAATTGCGTCTGGCGTATGTGTGACTTGCTGTTCCACTAATTGGTGAATCAATGCTTGTTGAGGAAAAGCTTTATTTGTTGTATTGAAATTATAAAGAATTTGTTTACGTTCCTGCTCATCCATCAGTGGCAAATGGTCAATTTTCTGTTGTTCGTTATCAGCCATTGCAGTAAGTAAAACGAAGAAATTTGTCATGAGTTGATGGACTAACTCAGTATCGAACAACTGAGGATCGTAATGGAAATAACACCGAATTTGTGTATTAACCTCCAATATATTAAGCATCAAAGAAACGGGGGTATCAGCATAAAGGGGATAAGAGAAAGGCTGTAATTCTGCACCTCCCCAATGTACCGTCGTATTATTATCTTCGTCCATCCATAACAATAATAGGTCACCAATATATCGAGGCTGTTGAAAAGTCATCAAAGTCTGGAAAACGGGGTGTGTTTCTGCATGGCGTTGTAACTTGAGTTGTTCCAGTATCTTAGCAAAGGGATATTTTTGATTCTCAATGGCCTGACGAATGCTTTTCTGTGCTTGCAGAATAAGCTCACGAACGTTCATATCACCGTTAATTTGACCACGTAATGCGACTGGATTAACAAATTCACCGACCAATTTTCCCCAATGTGCACGACTTCGCCCCGGCATCATTGAGCCTATAATAATATCGTCCTGCTCTGTGTAGCGATTCAATAAGATTTGGTACGCAGCCAGAAAAACAGCAAATAAACTGTTCCCATATTTAGAAGCCATAGCATGGAGTTTATTGGCTAATATATCTGGAATTAGACGGGAAATTGTGATCTTATCCGTCAATGGTGCAGGGGTATTTTTAAGCGTGTCGTTTTCTGTTGGCCATTTAATGTTTGGCCACTGTAGTGTATTCAGATGACCCGATAAATTATTACACCAGAAACTTTGTTGTTTTTTTGCTCTGTCACTATTCAGCCATTGCTGCTGCCATGTAACATAGTCTTGAAAACTATGCTCTGATATTGGCTCTAAGGCTTGTGAAGCTAATATATTGCCTAATTCCTCTAATAATAACCAATAAGACCAACCATCAACTGCCAGATGGTCAAAAGTGAGTACCATGATGCTTTCTTGGGGATGGTATTGATACCAACTGACATAAACCCGTAATGGATATTCCAAATCGAAAGGATGCCAGCAATCTTGGCGTACTTGCTGTTGAAGAGTATTTTCGTCTAGATGTTTAGCATCATGTCGTTGGATCTGTATCTCAACATGCTCTGCAATACGGTATCCTAACTTGCCATCATATAACCCAAAGCTAGACCGTAACATAGGATGCCGTTTTATCAGATGATTGATTGCAGTTTCTAAACGTTCAACAGTTAAATCCTTAACCCGCGCACAAAATGCACTATTATTTTTTCCGCGTTGGGTTGGATTAATTTGATATTGAAACCAACGACTATTCTGAGCTTCAGATAAGGAAAATGGTTTCATATTTTCAGGATGGTTCACTTTGTAGCTCCGTTTTTCATGTTCATAATAACTGATATAATAAAACTATAACCTCCACTCATAGTTATATAGAGAAATAATTAGATGCATTAGTTATTAATAATTTCTCCTTACATATTATTATGGTGAGTGAAATTAATAATTTTCAGGAAAAACATGTTGTAAAGAAAGATGCTATTTTGAATTTAATTTCAAAGCAAGTTAAAACAGATAACACAAAAGCATTTATTAGCAATAATTAATAACAAAAACACATAGTCATATTATTTGATTAACGCGTAACAATTGAAGGTTAAAATATTTTTTATGAATAAATTGACTAATAAATTAACTAATTAGTTAATAAATTAAATTCTTTACAACATAGTAGTAAAAAATAAAATAGATGTATTGCGTTAATCCAGTACTAGCATGAATGATTGAAAACTTAAATTTTAATAAGAGTGGATAATGGATAAATCAATAATTAAAACAGCAATTCCTGGACCAAAATCAAAAGCTGCTTTACAGAAACAAATTCAATGGGAATCCGATGCAATATCTTATCCGAAAAGATTACCAATAGCCTTAGACAAGGCATATGGCTCTTATGTACAAGATATCGATGGCAATATATTTATCGATTTTTTACTCGGAGCAGGTTCATTACCATTGGGGCATTCCCACCCTGAGTTAGTTGATGAAGTATACAAACAAGCAAAAAAATTAACTCTCGGTTTAGATTTTCCTACACCAATAAAAGAAGCATTTACTGAAGCTCATATCAATATGTTGCCTGAAAATCTTCGTAACTCTTACAAACTTCATTTTTGCGGCCCTACGGGAGCTGATGCAGTGGAAGCTGCGATTAAATTAGCCAAAATATCAACAGGACATCAGGAAATTATTAGCTTTAGAGGTGGGTATCATGGATGTACTAACGGCGCTTTATCAGTAACAGGCAATCGCCAAATGAAAAAAAATTTTTTGGGTCTAATGCCAGGCGTTCATTTTTTTCCATTTGGTTCAGAATCACACTCCCAAACTAGCTGGGTTATGAATTCACAGCAACTTGATGCTGGAATGTTTTTAGAATCTGCATTAAGAGATGCAAATTCAGGTCTTGGAAACATTGCCGCAATTATTCTTGAGTTAGTACAAGGAGAAGGAGGACTTTATGTTGCTGAAAAATCTTTTGTCTCTAAAGTTTATCGATTATCAAGAGAATTCAACATTCCTCTCATTATTGATGAAATTCAAACGGGTTGTGGTAGAACTGGGACTTGGTATGCATTCGAGCAGTATGATATAGAACCTGATATTTTTATCACATCAAAAGGCACCAGTGGAATAGGACTTCCTTCATCATTAATGTTTTATAAAAAAGAGCTAAAGAACTGGATGGCAGGAAATCATATTGGCACATTTAGAGGAAATCAACTTGCTTTTAGTGCAGGGGTTAATGCCATAAAAATAATTAAAGAAGAAAAAATATTGGATAATGTAGTAAAAATATCTCAAATAATAGTTGACAAACTGAATGCATTGAAAATTAAATTTCCATTTCTTGGCGAAATTCGAGGGAAAGGGCTTATGTTAGGGGTAGAGATATTGGACCCCGAATGTAAAGATGCCGATGAAAAAGGAGCAAAAAAAATACAGGAATTAACATTGCAAAATGGGTTAATTATAGAAGTTGGAGGCCGAAATGATACCGTCATTCGATTATTGCCTCCATTAAACGTAGGCATTGAAACAGTAAATGAATCACTTTCAATTCTTGAAAAAGCATTTACTTGCTATGAAAATTTAATTAACGAAAAATCATGTTAATCTTTTTTAGATAAAATATTTTATATGCGTAACGATATAAAATTCCAACAATACATAATTATATCGTATACGCACGATTTTCTATTATCGAGAAATAATATATCATGAGTAATTTTGTAATAACTGTAATACCACCTGCTCTAAATGAAGAACTCCATACAGTAGATGTAACAAGTGTTTATTTAAACGCTGATGTTTTTTCTAGAACACAAAAAATAAAAGGAGAAAAATGTTATTCGATTTCATATTTAGATAATCATCCATATTATCTTAAAGATAAATTTCCAGAGGAGGTAATGTCCATACCTCGACTAGACATGGGAAAATAAAAAATTAATGAGCCTTTAGAATCAATAGACATACATATAGATAATTGGTTAGAACCCTATGAACCAAAATCACTTTTAGATTAAATTGAATCACTTTGTGCAGGGTAAAAGTGATAAAAAATATATATATTGTCTTATAAGAAATGAGTATACCCGAAAAGTTCATTATTAGAATGACATTGATAATTAATAAAAAGCTAATCGATTTAAAGAAGCCATATAAAAATTTTAACTCGAAGAACCATAAAGAAATTATGGCAAAATGGAAAGTATTTTCATCCATTAATCATTTTTCAACGAAAAAACTCGCCAATTTATTATTGGACACAATTCATGTTGTGAATAAGATGTTAACAAAAAATTATTTTGATGTAAATTTGGTTTCATTACTTGTTTTAATTTCCGAGCCAATTATGCCAAGGTTTCCTTCTAAATTAGAGAAATTAATTTATGTCGATGAGTCATATTTTCTCGCACAGCGGGAAGCTACCACACGCGTTTTGCAGTTAAATTGGTATAGAAAAGAAAATATCATAGAACATTACTACAGGGCGGGATCAGACATTTTTTATATGGTTATTATGGATAAAAACAATGCTCTTAAAACTTGATAAACACACAATCCAGATATCAAAATCTATCAATAAAATCGTATTGAATGTAAGAAATTATCAATATGTGCGAAATGGATAATTTTTACGCAAATTAGAATCCCGCCCTGAACATTACTATTGTATTAATTTATTTTTTAATTTAATGTTCCCGATTTTACTTTATCATAAAAATAAATAGTATTGCAAGTTACTCAATAAGGATGTAATTTACTTCAACTACAATTTTTTTAATGGTTTTATTATGACTCTAATATCTTACCTGTATCGTCAATCTTGGATTTTATTTTTATTATCAACCATAAGTGCTCTAGTTAGTGGTTTTTCTGGTGCGGCTGTTGTTGGTATAATAAGTAAAGGAGTTACAGAAATCGTTAGTTTTCAACTTCTAATCTGGGATTTTTTTTGTGCGTGTATTATCTTTTTTTTCACTAAAACTTTATCACAAGTCACGCTATCCCATTTAACTCAATCAGCAATTTATTCATTACGTTTAAATTTGAGTCGTAAAATATTACAAGCATCTTTTAAAAAGACTCAAAAATTCGGCAGGCATGGTTTATTGGCAGTTTTAACTAAAGATGTTGATGTCTTTGTGCAATCTTTTATGTTAGCGCCAACAGCAATCGGAAATATAACATTGATCATTGCATGTCTGGGTTATCTGGCGTTTATTTCCTGGCAATTATTTATTATTTTGACTATCCTTTCTTTATTTTCGATGTATATTTTTTATATTCTTGAAAAACGCCCTATACGTCTAATGAGTCAAATGCGTGATCAGGTAGATAAGTTATATTTAAATTTCCAGAGTTTAATTGATGGAAGTAAAGAACTGAAATTGAATAAACAAAAAGGAAATATGTTTGTCGATAACGTCATATCGGAGGACGCACGAAAGTTCAAAGATATTTGTATTAAAGCCACCAATAGCTATGCATGGGTACTGAATGGAAGTTCTGTGGCTTTTTATATCATTATTGGTATTATTGTGTTTGTTGTTCCTATCTGGTTACCTCAGGATCCAGCCAGTTTGGTGACAGTAGCACTTATTGTTTTATTTTTAACTGGTCCAATTAGCGAGGTTATCGGAGCAATTCCAGAAATCAGAGAAGCTGAAATTTCATTAAATAAAATGAATCAACTTGGCAGTCAGTTGGATGAATTAAAGCACAAAAATTTTGAACTTAACACACCAGACCCATTCCTGAGTGAAAAGCCTTTAACGATTGATCTAAAAGATGTTATACACCACTACACTACAGATAAAGAAGATCGTCAATTCAAACTTGGTCCTTTAAATTTAAAAATAAACCAAGGTGATATTATTTTTATTGTCGGTGGTAATGGCAGTGGTAAAACTACTCTTGCCATGCTGTTAGTTGGTTTATTTGAGCAAGAATCTGGTTCTATATTGCTTAATGGTGTGAAGGTGAATGAATCTAATAATGAATACTATCGTCAATATTTCTCTGTCGTTTTTTCCAATTACCACTTATTTGATCAATTATTAAATGCAGATAAAGATACTGCAAAAAAAGCAATTTATTATATTGACGCACTAAATATGAGTCATAAGGTCAAAATTATTGATGGTAAATTTTCCACCACTGAACTTTCGACAGGACAAAGAAAAAGGTTAGCTTTAGTTTCTGCCTATTTAGAAGATCGTCCAGTATATTTGTTTGATGAATGGGCTGCGGATCAAGACCCTGTGTTTAAAAAATTATTCTACACTGAACTTTTACCTGAACTAAAAGCTCGTAGTAAAACTGTAATTGTTATTAGCCATGATGACTTTTATTTCTATGTTGCTGATCGTGTTATCAAGTTAGAAGATGGGAAAATTAATGACTAATTGGGGTTCTGCTACATTAAGCGATGAGTGGATGATATGTTGCTTTTGTATATTGGGCCTTATCCATCCATGAGTTTGTAGTGCGACACGATGCTGTTCCTGTGATTATTTCAGAGCTTGTTCAGAGTCTTTACTAAAAGACTCTGAACCCTATTAGGGGTACGGTAGAATAACCCCCAGATCTGTAAACTTTGAGAGAAAACCCTGATCAGTCATCCCGCCAAAAATGCTGTTTCAGGTGAGACTTCAATATCCTTGCCATCGCTTCCACATCAATTTTCCCGTTATTTCTCTTAAAGTTGTATAGCCCCGTGAACAATGTCTGTGTCCAGGCAATCGGTGAAATCCGCGTAAACTCATCAATAATTTTTTGAGAAATATCATTTCACCAAATTCCAGCAACATACCGTGTAGCGCATTTATCTGTGTGGTTCTGAACTTCACCAATTGCTGACGCATCCGGTGAAGTGCCAGGATTGCCTGTCGTTCTTCCGTCTTGACAGTGATGGATTTGGTAGGTTGCTGAACCGCTATCCAGATGGCACGGGCATCCATCACGTCATTCTTGTTACCCATCACAAACGCTTTAACAAATCGGCCTTTAAGCAATCTGACCTGATGCCCCAGCTTTTGAAGCTCACGAGCCCAGTACTGAGAACCTCCGCAGGCTTCCATACCAATGAGACAAGGTTCGCGGTTGCTAAAGTATTCCAGAAAAGCAGTTCGCTTAATTTGCTTGTCAACAATTTCGCCAGTGTTTTCATCAACGAAGTGTACCTGTATAAGATGTTTTGCAATATCGACGCCTATAGGGGGCTATTTCATGATACGCAAAGGGCAGTTTCAACATCCATAAGGGCAAGGATTGTCATCGGCACAACAATTCTATCTGCTAGCAGCCTAAAAAATCAGCAAACCGACTTTCTGATAACTTTCAAACCCTAATGCAACACAACCATATTTACTTTGAAGGGAGTTTGGATAATGCGATAACGTTGTAACCGCTAAATTAACGTGACACAGAATTCTGAACGCCCTCTTAATTTATGAGATTAATTTATTTAAAGGTTGGCTTTATTATTGAAGATAGGTTTTATAATTTTAGATGATTATTTTTACTCTTAATTTAATTCATACTAATAACATCGCAAAATAAAGATTTAAAATTGAAACCATTAATTAGCTAACATTGAAAGCTAGCTATGCGCCACATGAATATCTTTTTTAACTGATGAACATCTTTTTTAACTGATGAAAAAAGCTTGAAATCGCATTAATATTATTAATTGTATAGCTTAAATGTCACATTCAATTGATTTTTGTAAAGTAGATAAATCTTTTTCTACTTAGTTTTAGGTATTCCTCATTTAAAAAATAAGTTTATAGGAGGATGTGTTCATTCTCATGGGGATTATTTTTTCGGGGTATACGGTTATTGGGTATTTATTGTGATAACAAAAATAGTCATTTAGAGAGATAAAATCCAAATGAAAACACATATTCTACATTTTGACCTAGCTCAAGGCCATTTACGTACCCAATCCAGTCAATTAAACCTTTGGGTTGGTGAATATAATATACCGTTACAAGAACATGATGAGTCAAGTTTAGCCAGAGCAGCTGGAGAAAATCCTGCAATAGATATGGTTCTGCGTTACGGTTCACACAATATTAGCCATTTCGCGGAGGTACCTGAACACTATTTTTTACCTCATCACGTTACGCTAATTAAAGTGGTTGGTGATAAATCCGGGCCTTATCGTTCTTCGTTACCGGTTCTTTACCATCTTTCTTACCATATCCCTAATGCTCATTTACGTCGTTATGCCAAACGTAACATAGAAAAACTGGCCGTAAATAATATAGCGGCGGCTTTGCCAGGTAAACTTAGCGCTCTCGGTGTTAATAGCCAACATTTAGCACGAAACCCTATTCATTGTAGCGATTTGTTGGTTGCGGCTAATGAAGTGAAAACACCATGGGAGGTTGCCTGTTCTATTGTGTTTTCCCACCCGGAATTGTCTAACAGTCAGGCTTATGCAGCATCAATTGTGATGAATGCACATATTACCCCACCGCAGGAAATAGACCCACAACAATATAACCGGGTTTATGAATTGTCTATATCAATATCGAGTCAGGGACCTGCGACAGAGACAAGCGGTTTTGCTACTTATGGCCAATTGGTTGACCCTGATGGCAACAAGATGGTTTACGAATTTGACTGGGTTGGTGAAGATGGGCAGGTGATTTTCGCCGAAGGTGATCCGGTGATGCAATATAATCTATCGGATGAAACAGAGAATTATTCAGGATCGCCGGCCTCTAATGCGCTGAAAACTTCACATAATGATACCCGTTTGCAAAATCATAACTGGAGTGTTAGCCAAAGTGCGTCTCTCGACGTTACCGAATTCAAAGATCAAGCTTCAGCATTGAGTGCTCCGCAAAATACCAGCCAAATTTGGACAGCCACTAACCGCACACCTAATCATGGTATGGATGTGTATCCTGACAGCATCCGTTACGATCCCGGCCAGAGCCATTTTTCCGTTGATTTTAAAAATAAATATTTACGTCAGCTTGGTGTTTATATTCAATTCTTTAAAGACACTGAAATGAAACAGCCGATCGATAATCCAACAGTTGATGGTGATTGGCCGTTTTATTTCCCTAAAGAATTGGCGGCATTATTCGAAACGTCATCACAAAAAGCCCTTGGGGTGTTGCCTAATGTCAATACGATCATGGGAATTCCGATGCCTACTGATCCCACTAATTTTGGTTTGCCTTGGCCGGCTGAAGCCCAAGCCGCTAAGTTCTTGTTTGGCGGTTTGGGAACTTCCCGTTGGGATAACCCAATTGTTTGGCCGGGTGTGATTTTAACCGGTATGTTCCAGTACGGTATTCCGTCTCTGATGATGTTGGCTGGCGCCGCAGTGACCAATACTCAGTGGTATAAAGATTTTATTTCTAATAAAGATAACGTTGCCATATTAGCAGGTATTGCTTTCCCATTGATTGGCGGTGGTGCCGCTGTCGGTTCAGCGTTATTCAATACTAAAAAAGTACTCACCAGTTTAGCCAGTATTGCCATTGGTATTTTGGCTAAAAAAGGACTGGAAGCGTTAGCCACTTATGTGACAGCTCAGATAGCAGCCAGTGCAGCGGCTCAGGCGGTTCCTGTGGTGGGTTGGGCGTTTAGGATTGCTGCAATTGCGCTAGATTTGGCTCAGATTGCAGTGACTACAGGGGAATTGCTCTCTACGCCAGCCACTTTGGAAGTGGATATCAAGCGCCAGATGACGTTGGCTTTTACCCTGCATCCCGATCCAGCTCATGGTGAAGTGGGGCGCCCAGAAACCGCAATCTGGCCGCCGGTGGGAGTGCAATGCCAGGTGACGGTCGAATATACCAACGGCACCTACTATACCCAGACTATTCCATTACCTACAACCGGTTCCAATACGCCGCTAATTTTTAATTTCAATTCGGTTGGTTGGGGTGGAACCCTGAAAATTAAGGCTAATGTTTATTCCGCTACTGGTTGGTTAGCGGGGAGCTACGTCAGTGAGCTGCTGAATGCGCAACCAGACGATCCTAATGAAGGCATTATGCACGTCAGTGGCAATATAAAAGAGATGTTGGTGCCTCTGACTGAGGTGACGCAATACGAATATTGGGAACAGCTGTCTTACGATAGCGATAAAAAAGAGTATCAGTGGATTAAAGGCAGTGTGCCGTTGGAAACCCAGTCTTCAACCAATTGCAGCAATGTAGGTAATAACATCTGCAAGCTGGTCAATATGACAATACTGAATTCAGATTATCAGGTGGGTTATTGCTACCAGGCTTCCGGTCAGAATATCCCACTGGAAGATCCATCAAGTCCTCCAAATAGCGGTCAGATGTATGTGTTGCAAAACATTTCCACTTTGAGCAACGACACGCTGAATGAGCGTTTGAAATTATCTGAAGTGGGTTTCAAAGTACAACCCCTGATCAGCTATAACAGTTTTGGCGAAGGGCCGGACGACAAAACCATCACCCCTTATAACTTTATTATTGACTCACGATTCGGCGAATATCACTTGCGTCGAGTGGACCTGCGCGACGGCAAACATGATTTTAGTTTGACGGATAATCCGCTGTCTTGGGGATCGTTTACGATTCCTCATCTGGATGCAATGGTGGTTCATCCGAGCGGTTATGTTATTGCAGTCAGTTGGCAATACAGCAAGATGCAGATCCTGCCGTTGGGTAATCAGGGTTACCAGGATGCTCAAGCACCTGCGGCCCAGATTGTCTCTGGCGAGGGGATTCGACAAGGGCTCATTCATGGGCCAATTGCCCTGACTGTCACGCCAGATGGTCGCATCTTATTATTGGAAACAATCAATACCCGTATTCAGGCGTTCGATACTAAAGGGAACCCATTCCCAAGTTTTCTAGGGGCAAAACTGTTTAAACTACCTACTGCTGAGTACCAGGCAACACTGGATGCCCAGATGTTCTCTCCTGCATTACAACAAGCATTTCGTGAACAAGGGCTGACATTATTGTTTAGTAACAGTGATCCGAGCTTTATCCATTCACTGGATGCCGGAGTGCTGGATGAGCAGATTATTGCTGCTTTTGCTGAGGACGGGATCTATCTGAGTTATAACCAGACCGCAGACGGTAATATTGACCCAGTTGGTAGCACAACGGTTGATGTGATACAGCAAGGACAGAGCTGGTTGGTATATGATCCGCAAAAACCTGCAACTTACACGCTAATTGCTCAGGGACCAACGGTATCCGTATATAACGATTTGAGTAATGTGCAGGTTATCGCTATCGGTCAAGGTGTCAAATGGCAAATTGATGATCTTGCTGGCGCCCGCTCTTGGTTGTTAACCCTTGATGTAACGAATCCGGCTGAAATTATAGTCGCTGATTATCTGTCCTACATGCCGCTGAATAAGCCAGAGGGAATAACTTATTTGGATGTGGCGGTCGAGTCTAAAGGATATATTTATGTCTTGTCATACCGTAATGAAGGACGTGATCCAACGGATTATATCCTTGATATCTATGAGCCTGACGGTAAGTTCTTGGTCACTGTCCCTGATCCGACATTAACGCCTGATCCGACTAAACGTCAGTATATTGTTGCTGCGCATCTGGTGATAGATAAATTCCGTACTCTGGTGGCGATGAATTACGGCAAGTTCCTGGGTGAAAATCAACGTACTCAACCACAAATCAGCCAGTGGAGACCAACCACACCGATATTTGATTTAGGTATCGATCAATTACCGATATTCCAGCAACACGATATGGACAAAATCCGTGCATTTTTTGCTGAGAACAAACACCCTCTTAGTCATCAGGCGACTATCGAAACTATCAATAACAATGGTTATTTCATCATTACCGATGTTGATACCCGTTACCCGGTCATTTCTACAGTAGATGGCGATAATTTGCAGATTATTTCTGTCTACAGTTTCTCGGAGAAAAATATGTTATTAAAAAGTTATAGTTCAGGATTTAAAGCGGTCTTGCAATTATTAGGTCTCTCAGAGAGCGATGTAACGGAGACAGTCGTTATTCCATCTTCGTCGCAAGGCTCTTTACGGCCAGATGATCCGCAGTCACTGGCCCCATCTCATCAGTCAAATGTGTCGTCAGCAGCGGAGCTGTTGATCCTTTCTGGTATCCCCCCGGTTGAAGCGCCGATAGCATTTCCGGCAACCGTTGATGTTTTTGTGATTGGAAAATTGGTGATTGCTAATGGTGAGATTTTGGAAATTAGCAGCTCAAATTCACAGCCGATTGTGGTAGCGGTAGACACGCTGGTGCTTGAACAGGGTGGACAACTGATATGTGACGCTAATGTGATCTTAAATGTGCAAACTTATACCCAAACTCAGGAGAATACCCATGAATAAAATGAAATCTGTTGACGAAACTTTGGCTATGTTGCGTGAGCATTATCATTTGACCGATGCAGAGCGGCAGCCAAAACAATTGAAAACTTCGGACTTTGACGGGCCGGTAATATTTTCTCACGATCCCAAAATGGCTACGGTGCCACCCGAGTTTTTTACTGTACAGACTATACAGGAGTTGAAGGAGCTTGGCGGGGTGCCTGACAGTGAGTATGGCCCAGGCGGAATGGAACCGCATCATCCATTACCTGAACCCTATTCAGCTGAACGGTTGGCGAATGTCACCGGTAATCATGTTGATATATGTAAAGCTTTCCGTGCTTATATCTATGGATATTCTCCTTTAGTCAAAGATTATGAGGATATTCTGAACGCTAAACGTTTTCCGATGAAAGTCGCGTTATACAGTGGTGAAGATATTGTTGTCACTGCCAGTAACCCACTGATTATTGGAAATAAAGATAGCCATGGTGAACCTGTTAATTTGACGTTTAATAAGATAACGATTGAACCCGGCGGTAAGATTATTTATTTGACCAATGGTACGGTTGAAGCGAATGAAGTCGTCTCCCCAAAACCATATCTAACTCCGGGTGATAATGATGGCCCGAACATCGAAAATATTGGCGGTAATGGAGGCGATGGTGGGGGCGGAAACAATGGTTCTTCTGGAAGAGACGGCAGCAATGGCAATGCTGGTCAAGATAATAAAAACTCCTGTGCAAGGCAGGCTACGGACGGTACCGCTGGTGGCAATGGTACTGATGGCGCCAGAGGAAGTGATGGTGAAAAAGGCGGCAATGCGAATGATATTAATTTTAAAACAGGTACCCTGAGCGGCTTTGTGAGTATGCTGACACAAGGTGGTAATGGTGGTAATGGCGGTAACGGTGGTAATGGTGGTGGTGGTGGAAAAGGAGGGAATGGCGGTGCTTCTACCAGCGAATGTAGCGCTGGAAAGGGTGGCAAAGGGGGTAATGGCGGCAACGGTGGTAACAGTGGTAATGGTGGTAATGCGGGTGACGGCGGTAACATCTATTTTACTTACCAGGAAGGCGGAAGTGCGACGTTCCAGTCCAGGGCGATTGGCGGCACTGGTGGTAAAGGCGGCACTGGTGGCTCTGGTGGTGCTGGCGGTGGTGGTGGTACAGGTAGTACCGGTGGTGCCCCAGGTAGTAGTGGTTCATCGGGTACCACAGGAGCTGCCGGAAAAGCCGGTGCTATCGGTGCAATTTATGTCAACGGCAAAAAACAATAACCGCAAGGAGGAGTTATGGTCGCAGATATTCAAATTTTGGGTACTAACGGTGTGAATGGTGCTGATGGAGCCAATGGCGCTGATGGTCAACGAGGTGCTGATGGCCAGAATGCTTCTCGTCGTAAGCCACCCACTGCCGGTAGCCCTGGTGGAGATGGTCAATCTGGTCAGAGTGGCCTGAATGGTCAATCCGGTTCTAGCTGGTGGTTTGCCCTGCGTTGTACCCGTTTTGACGTACAGAGTGTCGCACGGATTAGCAATAATGGCGGTAATGGCGGTGATGGTGGCATAGCGGGTTACGGTGGCAATGGGGGGGATGGCGGTAATGGTGGCCGTGGTAATTCGTTATCGTCAGGCAAGCCGGGGGGTATCGGCGGTAACGGTGGCAATGGTGGCAATGGCGGCAATGGAGGGGATGGCGGCGAGGGCGGTAATGTTTGGGTTAGATATAACCAGACTAGCTTACCAAAACCAGTATCTGCCACTTCTAATGGCGGGAATGGAGGACTCGGTCAGCCCGGTGGTGCCGGGGGGATTGCCGGGCGCGGCGGGGTAAATGGTGACGGTTCTCATGCATCCGATGGAGAATATGGTATTGGAGGGATTAGTGCCAGCGGTGGTCAGGCTGGGAGAGCTGGGAAGGTTTCTGTAAATCACTTGCTGCGAGGATAATGACATGAGCGAATCCAGATCTTTTGCTGGCAAATGGCAATTTGCAGCGGCTTCTGGCCAACTGATTACTGTTCAGGCGGATGGTACGCTTGGGCTGTCAGCCAAGCAATCAGGGGCGATTAATCAAATGATTAATGCTTATGGCGTTACTGGCTTTTGGTTACAGGCGGGCAATGGTCGATATTTGGCTGCGAGCGGTAATACTCCTCAAGCTAATCAACCGCGCGATGGTACGGTTGCTGAGATCCGGTTGGAAGAAGTAGGAGGATCTGGATTTCGCCTGCGCCGTATCAGTAATAGTGGTGACAGCTATTTGGTGGCGCAACAATCTGGGCTGATTTGGCAGGCAGTCACTAGCAGTCCGCCTCTGTCAGCCCAATTTACTCGTACCATAGTGACAAACAGCCTGGAATATCTTAAAGACTGGGGAGCAATGGGAGCCGATCTGCGTTTTGCCTATCTCGCCGGAGAGAATTTGAATGAAATGGTGATGATGGCTGTCGATTTGTCCAATGCCGATCTGCGTGGTTCGACATTGCTTGGCGCTGATTTAACTAATATCAAAGTTGATGATTGCAATTTGAGTGGTTGTGATTTAAGTAAGACTGATCTAACGCATGTTCATGGTAAAAATGCGCTTTTTGAAAAGTGTATCGTGGGTAGCGATACCAATATGCCTGATGCTGAGCTGCCAAATGCCATTTTTCGCGGCTGTAAAAGCAGTGGCGGTCAACCGGTATTGAATCGTCTAAAAGCGCCGGGGGCGGATTTCTCTGGTGCGTTGTTACCTTCGGTGATAATGGAGAATGCTGATTTATCGCAGGCGAATCTGGTCAATGTTGATCTAAACGGTGCCAGTCTGGCTTCCTGCAACTTTACCGGGGCGATCATGACGCTGGTAAATTTACAAAATACCACTTTGCAGACTTCGAATTTTAGTCAAGCCACGTTAGTAGGGACGGATTTTACTGGGGCGAATATCAATCATGTTAATTTCAGTAGCGCTAATCTGACCAACGCCCGGTTATCGTTAACCACCGGTTATAGTCAGCTTAACCTTAGCGACAGTACCTTATTAGCAACGGTGCTGACAGGGATGGATCTGGTTGATGCCACGATTACCGCCAAAACTGATTTTACTCAGGCGCAGATGGATGGGGTTAATCTGAGCGGTCAAAAGTTGGATCAAGTCATATTCCTGATGGCGTCGATGCAGAAAGTAAATCTGGATAATACGTCACTTAATGGTGCCATTCTGGTCGGTGCCAATCTGGCTGGTGCCACTGTCTTGGGGAATGTCTCCTTAGTAGGGGCGAATTTGTCCAATGCGAGTCTGAAGAATGTTAATTTAACTGGCGCTCAATTTGGCGCTTTATCCACAGTGACACATTTGGATGGAGCTGATGCTCAATCGTTGGATCATCAGCAACTGCCCGAACAATTATGTCAAATGCTGTATCAGGGAAAGATGTTGATCAACGGTCAGGCAGAGGTGTTGGTTCGTCAGCCGGGCCAAAACTGGTTGGTTGAACATGAGGGTAGACCGTTATTTATTCACTATCAGAACGGGCAATTAAACGTTGCTCAAGATAATGGTGGTAATGCGGCAATTCTTGCCAACACATTTATGCCTAATGCTATCCTGACGGGCGCTAATCTGTATGCGGTTGATATGTCCGGCGCGCATTGGTACGGCAGCGATGCCAGAGCTGATAACGCCAATCTGGAACAAGTCAATTTGTCGAATGCTAATTTAGCGACAATGAATTTCACTCAGGCACGGTTATATGGTGCAAATTTGGCCTATGCTAATCTGGTGAATACCAACTTCAGCAAGGCAATGTTGGAACCAACTCAAGGTCTTAAACCGGCATCTCTGGCCTTTGCTTCAATTCAGGGCACTATCTTTACTGAAGCTAAATTGACCGGCGCTAATCTGACTAATGGCGCGGTAGCTTTGCCGCTTGAGGGCGCAGGTAAGAAGTTTACCGGCGTTCCCTTGTTCAGTGCGGCGCTTGAGCTGATGAGTTCATTAGATAGTGGCGTGATATCAATGGGATTGCGTCAGGTATTTACTGATAACGGCTATAGCCTGCTGCCTAATGCTAAAATCAGCGAAAAACAAAATGATCAATATTGGGTTATCTCCAACCAGCCGCAGAACACCGATCTGAGTTACCGAGGATATTGTGGCTTTATTGTGATTCGGGTGAGCGAGGTCGGCAATAACCATCTGCAAGTTTGTGGTGGATCGCCATTACGTATCATCCGCATTGCGGCTGACAATACATTACAACCGGTTAATGTCGCTTTTGGGGTGACAATTGATATCACTCAGGCGATGGATGGTGCCACCACCTGCCCAAGTGGTTTGCGTTATCAGTTACTCAATACGGGTATTAGTTATCAATCATTGATGACACCGGGATTGCCCCCTCATCCACCGAAATGTATTCCTAGCCCAACGACTTGGTGTTGATAAGTAAGAACAATGATCTGGCAAACGACTAATCGGAGTAAAGAATACCACTATGGATATCAATATGATGAGAAACGAAAATATGCCGATTGCTGTTATCGGCATGGGTTGCCGTTTTCCGGGGGGTATTAGCTCCCCAGAGGAATTCTGGCAGCTGTTATGTGGTTCAAGTGACGCGATTACCCCAGTTCCCCCTGAACGTTGGTCAACTCAGGCTTATAGTGCCCGGGATCGCAATTTGCCAGGGAGAATGGTAGCGCGAGAAGGCGGATTTATCGCTGATGTTGCTGTTTTTGATGCGGCGGTGTTTGATATCAGTAATACAGAAGCGCCTTTTCTCGATCCACAGCATCGTCTGATGTTGCAGGTGACATGGGAAACGCTGGAACGGGCGAGAATAGCGCCAAAGTCGTTGGCGGGTCAGGCGGTTGGTGTTTATATCGGCGCTTTCACTCATGATTATATGCACTTGCAATTTACTGATTTGCGTCAGACTACCGGTTATACCTCAACCGGTGCGATGGGAACCATGTTGTCGAATCGGATATCCCATATGTTTGATTTTCGAGGTCCGTCTCTGACTATTGATAGCGCCTGTTCATCGTCCCTGTTGGCGGTACATTTGGCTTGTGAAAGTTTGCGGCGCGGAGAATCACAACTGGCGCTAGCGGGTGGCAGCCAGTTAATGCTGATGCCTGATTTTTCCGTAGTGGAAAGTCGTACCGGTTTTTTATCACTCACCAACCGCTGTCATAGCTTTTCGGCTAATGCTGATGGTTATGTGCGTAGTGAAGGGGTAGGCGCTGTTTTGCTGAAACCGTTAAACGCAGCTTTACAGGATGGCGATCCTGTTCTGGCGGTAATCCACGGTTCGGCAGCAAATCAAGATGGTCATACTCCCACGATTACCCAGCCAAGTAGTGCGGCACAACAACGAGTAATTCGGATGGCCTGTGCTCAGGCGGGGATTTCTCCAGCAGAGATTGATTATATTGAAGCTCATGGTACTGGGACCGCGGTAGGCGATCCGATAGAAGCAGAAGCACTGGGGCTGGTGTGTCGGCCAGATCCAATAGATCGCCCATTATTAATTGGCGCGTGTAAATCGGTGATTGGTCATACGGAAGCCGCAGCAGGTATTGCTGGATTAATTAAAGCGGTATTGTGTTTACAACGAGGGCAAGTGCCGGGCAATTTACATGCCGATCCCCCTAACCGCTACATTCGTTTTACTGAATTGGGATTGCAAGTTCCACAGCAGTTAACCCTATTGCCTGAAGGAAAAGTGATAGCTGGGGTGAATTCCTTTGGTTTTGGCGGAACGAATGTTCATGTGGTACTAAGTAATCATGCAGAATCCTCCGCACAACTTCGGACGACGCAAGGGCAAGCTTTCATGCTGCCATTGTCTGCGCAGTCTGAGTTTTCTCTGAAGCAACAAGCGCAGTGCATTGCTGATTTGCTGCAACGGCAGCCGGAGATTGCCCTTGATGATTTATGTTATAGCCTGGCGACGACTCGTCACCGCTTTCCGTTACGTAAGGGGGTAGCATTCAGTAACCGAGAACAGTTACAGCAGCAGTTGACTAATCTGAATGTGTCGTCGAAGCAGAATCATAAAAAAATTGATCGTCTGGCTTGGATATTTGCGGGTATTGGCAGTGAAGATTGGAAAGATTCTATAGCCTGGTTTCAGCAATTTCCTGAGTTTACTGAACAATTCGAGCGTTGTGAGGCAATTTGGACAGGATTTTCTGCACCTTCCTTATATGCGGCATTGATCTCTGCCGATGAATTGACAGAACCGCCAATGCAGTTTGCCGTGCAGATATCAATGGCTGCGCAGTTGCAGAAGTGGGGATTCAAACCAGCAGCATTACTTGGTCATAGTTCCGGTGAAATGGCGGCTTGTTATCTGGCGGGAATTTATGATCTGACGCAGGCGCTGACACTGTTACATCAGCGTTATCATTATCTGGAACGTGTGTTGAATAAAGGCGGCGGATTATTAATCGTAGCAGCGACAGTTGAGCAGATATTACCTCATTTGTCAGCTCCAGGTGCCGAGCCTGCCGTGGTGATAGCTGGGCGTAATAGTATCGACCGTTGCTTATTGTCCGGGCCTATAAGTGAATTAACCGCGGTTGCTGAGCGCTTAAAGCAGCAGCGTATCGCCAGTAGTTGGCTCAATTATAGAATTGCTTCTCATTCCCATTATATAGAGTCAATCAGGGCTGGGTTGACTGCGGATGCAGCAACCGTTCCCGCGGCAGAACCTTTGTTGCCAGTGTTTTCATCAGTCACTGGGGAGTTGATTAATGGGAAGTTGAGTCCCGAGCATTGGGCTGACAATGTCGTCTCGCTATTCCATTTTGACGATGCGGTAGAAAACATGCTCAAAGCGGGTTTCCACCATTTTCTGGAAATTTCACCTAAATCCCTACTGAGTGCAGGATTAAAGGATTGGAGCCAGCCTTATCGAGGACAGGTGTTTGCTTGTCGCTCAGGGCAAAACTGGCCACAACTGTTAGGACAGCTGTTTGAAGCTGGGGTTGAACCGGACTGGCGGACTCTGATGCCTACCGCTTGCCCAATTGATCTACCCACTTACTTCTGGCATCAGCAATCTTATTGGTATGAGCCAGAGATTAGCCGTCGCCGCCGATTACGTATATTGAGTGGTGTATTATTGGGCGAAGCTCAGCCGGGCAGCGAGAGTTGGCAAGCTGAGTTGGCTGTAGAACAAGTGCCTTGGTTACTCGATCATGTTGTCATGGGAAATGCAATGTTTCCGGCTGCGGGCTATATTGAAATCATGTTGGCGGCGGCTCGTATCTGTTTTCCTGACGTTGGATTAGCGCTTGATAATATTGTGTTGCAATCGGCTTTACTGCTAGAGCCAGGCATAGAATTCAGGTTAAAGACACAGCTAGATCGCCAGCGAATGGAAGTGCAAGTACACATTACCCGTAATCTGGATGAGAGTGTACATTACCAACTTGCAGCCAGTGCACAGGTGAACATCGTTGTACCGGGTGCTACTGCTTGTGCTATTCCTCCATTAGCGGTAAATGATCGCTATCCTTGCATGTGGAACCAAGAGATGTTGTATCAGGCATTTCAACATCTGCATTTCAGTTATAGTGGTGTTTTTTGTACTCTGCGCCATGCGTTTGTTGGTAAAGAAGAAACAATCTGTGAGATTGAATTACCACCTGCACCGGAGGGAATGAATTTTCACCCAGCGGCTTTGGATGGCATCTTCCAATCATTGTTGGCGATTCAGTCTGCTGATATTCACGCGCCAATTCCTGCCAACGAGTTCCGTATCCCGGTCAGTATTCAGCATTTGCGTATCAATGGTAAATTGTCAGGTCGGGTTCATGCCCATGCCCGAAATACTAAGCAGACACAACAACAATGGCTTGGTGATATTGACGTCTATACTGATAGCGGTATGTTGCTTTGTCAGATCAGCGGGTTTTGCGTTCAGCTTGTTGGTAATAGAAAAAACAGCTTGTCTGCCAAACTGCACAATCTGGTTGTCGGCCAACCACAGTGGCGTAAACTGCCCGCTCAGCCATCAACAGAGTCTGTAACGCAATGGGCTATCCTTGGGGGTGAAAACGCTCTGGCAGAAGAGTTAGTTGATGAGTTGCAACGCCGTGGTGGGTGTGCCTCGTTGTATTCTGGTCTGTCTGACAGTTATCAGAAAACTCAAGAGTTAGTTGATACTCTTCCTGTTGAAACCGAAAGGATCCTGATCCTCTGGCCGTTGCAGGCTCCGCGGATGGCTTATCATTCGTTGATCCATTTGTGTGCGGCGCTGGCCGAACGGTCGATAAAACCACGTTTGTGGATAGTGACTCAATGTGCTCATCAAATCACTGAGCAGGATCAGCCCGATCCATTTGCCGCCGCATTATGGGGAATGATGCGCGTTATTGGTCAACAGGAAGCAACTGCATTATGGGGTGGATTACTGGATATTGACAGTACCACGGCTCCAGCCAAATGGTGGGACGCGCTATTGATAGATGATGGCGAGGATCAATTAGCTCTGCGCCATGATCAGCGTTATGTGCTACGCCTTGTGCCATTACCCGAAATACCCGCGCTACCACCAGTGCGTTTTCGTCCAGATGGCTGCTATCTGCTGACTGGTGCTTTTGGTGATATGGGGCGTCAATTGATCCCCTGGATGGTACAGCATGGTGCTCGACATTTGTTATTGATTGGGCGTCGTCGTGCCCTTGATACGGCTGATCAAGAGTTATTGAAAATTCTGCATCAACAAGGGATCGAGGCTAATTATCTGCCGATTGATCTCGGTGATGTGGAAATGACCAACATTGGTTTGGCTGAGTATCGACAACAAGCCAGCCAGCCGCTGCGTGGGGTGATTCATTGCGCTGCGCATGTTGAAGATCAGGGATATCGTGAACTCAGCCCCGAGGCGTTTGATAGAGTATTTGCCGCTAAAGCATTAGCTGCCTGGACATTGCATCAAGCGTTGGCTGATGCACCTTTAGAGCATTTTGTTATGTTTTCCTCGTTGGGGGCATTATTGGCTTTACCGGGTATGGCATCTTACGCAGCGGCTAACGCTATGTTGGATAGTCTGGCCTGTTTACGGCGTCAGCAAGGTTTACCTGCGTTAAGCCTTAATTGGGGGCCATGGGAAGCGGGGATCGCTTTGCGGGATAGTCGAACGCTTCCAATACTGGAAAATAGTGGCTTACAGCCATTTGGCTCAGAGGAAGGATTAACTGTTTTAGAACGCTTGTTTGCTCGGATTGAGCCGCAACTGGTGCCGTTCTTGACGAATTGGTCAAATTTACTGTCCAGCCAGATGCGTCACCTACCGCTATTGCGTGATATTCAGCAAGAAAATGTGGTTCAGACTTTACCCATAGAAGCGGCGCTTGCAGTGAGTGATCTAGACGATGTCGTTAGCTTGCTACAAACCTTTTGTGGTGAGATTGTTGGGACGTCAACAGAAGTATTCCATCCCGATCTACCTTTGACTAACAACGGTATTGATTCATTGAATGGTTTAATGTTGGTACAAAAAATCAACAAACAATTACGTTTGGATATTCCGCTGGAATTGTTGTTAAGTGATAAGCCGCTGGCTGAACTTGCATCATTGATTACATATCGATTGCAAGTTAAGGCAATTGCGAAGTAGGAATAACCTTCGAATTGTTTAAGAACAGCCAATTCAGAGATACGTAGTTACGATTTAGTTTCAATAGGAAACTTATCGGACTAGGGGATTAGTGCCCATTCCCTCGGTGTTCACACTGCTGACATGTATTAGTTCAGACTAGATCTGACACTTCGGTTTGAAAAGAAGAGAGTTACCGACTTTGATTAAAGGTGATGAACCCATAATCAAAGACTAAGAGGTCACTCTCATGCTTTATACTAGCAATCCCATCATCAAACACAAGGCGGGTCTGCTTAATCTCGCTGAAGAACTCAATAATGTCTCAAGAGCGTGTAAAGTGATGGGTGTATCCAGAGATACGTTTTATCGTTATCAGGAACTCGTTGAAACAGGCGGGATTGACGCGTTAATCAACCAAAGCAGAAAAACCCCTAATCTCAAAAACCGGGTGGATGAGGAGACAGAACGCGCCGTTGTCAACTCTGCCATCGAATTCCCGGCATATGGGCAGGCCAGAACGAGTAATGAACTCAGAAAGGCAGGCATCTTCGTGTCTGCCAGTGGCGTCCGTTCTATCTGGCTCAGACACCATCTTGAAAACTTCAAAAAGCGTTTGGCGGCACTTGAAAAGAAAGTGGCTGACGAAGGGATTATCCTGACTGATGAGCAGGTCACCGCGCTCGAACGTAAGCGGCACGATGACGAAGCCTGTGGCGAAATTGAAACCGCCCATCCTGGCTATTTAGGGTCGCAAGATACCTTTTAT
Source organism: Xenorhabdus sp. XBWT (assembly GCF_059072735.1). Classification (NCBI taxonomy): domain Bacteria; kingdom Pseudomonadati; phylum Pseudomonadota; class Gammaproteobacteria; order Enterobacterales; family Morganellaceae; genus Xenorhabdus; species Xenorhabdus sp. XBWT. The sequence goes on along the minus strand of NZ_CM180990.1, from coordinate 2,512,749 downwards.
GTCGGTAATCTCAAAGGCGTGGGACGCCTGTACCAACAAACTTTCGTCGATACTTACAGTAAAGTGGCCTTTGCAAAACTCTATACGAGTAAAACACCGATTACCGCAGCCGATTTGCTGAATGACCATGTCCTTCCCTTCTTCACTGCTCACCGACTGCCGATGTTACGTATTCTGACGGACAGGGGCACTGAATATTGTGGACGGGTTGAACACCACGATTATCAACTGTATCTGGCGGTTAATGATATTGACCATACCAAGACAAAGGCGATGTCACCACAAACCAAGGGTATCTGCGAACGGTTTCACAAGACCATCTTGAACGAGTTTTACCAAGTGACATTGTTTATTACTATTTCTGTCTGTGCAGTAATGATAGGCCTGTTATTGCTTCCATTCTTGCAAGCTCAGTTTCCTAGACAAGGATTACAACACTAATGCAATAAAATGGGAATAGGTAATCTAATAGATAATATCTGTACTATTATCTGTATTTAAAGTAATTTTTTGTAGTGGATTGTTTATACCCAATGGATTTCAAGATGCGTCGCGGTGGCAACGGAGCGACAAATTCGTCGGGAACGAATTTGCCCAGCCAGAGGTTGGCCTCTGGTGAGAGGCAGGAGCCTCTCATTAATCTCCGGGAGTATAGATAACCGTATATTTGCAAAAACGATGACTGGGGTGAATGAGCGCAGCCAACTAAAGAGGCAACTTGAAAAACGAAGGGTATATATTAAGAAATAAGGTGTCTATTACTCCATTTGTTAATCAAATGTTATTGTATGATAACCAAAAACACTAAATTTAGTAAAACAGGGGCATAGAACACATGGGATCAAAAAAACATGGATCCAAAAACATGATATAGTACACCCTGATTTTTTCCTATCCCATCGGAATGTTATGTCTTACCAATGTCCTTTATGTCATTTACCATTACTGTTTGCTCACCGTCAATGGCGCTGCGAAAACAACCACCAGTTTGATTGCGCAAAAGAAGGGTATGTTAATTTACTGCCTGTTCAGCATAAGCGCTCGAAAGAGCCGGGTGATAGTATAGAGATGATGCAGGCGAGAAGGGCATTTTTGCATTCTGGTCATTATCGTGCATTACAACAAAAATCTATTGCTCTACTTAATGAGTATCTACCGGAAAATGCGGAAATATTACTGGATATTGGTTGTGGTGAAGGTTATTACACGGCTGCAGTACAGGAACAGTTAAATTTTCATCGAAATCTGGTGGTGTATGGATTAGATGTGGCAAAAGTTGCCGTTCGTTATGGTGCTAAACGGTATCCCAATGTTAATTTCTGTGTGGCATCCAGTCATCGCCTGCCATTTGCTGGTAACTCCTTGGATGGTGTTTTACGGATTTATGCTCCCTGTAAAGCAACAGAATTAGCTCGTGTTGTGAAACAGCATGGGATCGTTCTGACGGTGACACCAGGCTCACGTCATTTGTATCAATTGAAAGAATTGATTTATCAGGAAGTACATCTGCATCCCGATAATTGTGAACAATGGGATGGATTCGAATTAATTTCTACAGAAACATTAGCTTATGAAATGTCATTGAATGGCGAACAAGCCCATGATTTATTGCAGATGACTCCATTAGCTTGGCGGGCATCAGAAGAAGTTAAAACGCATTTGATGTTGAAAAAGCAATTTAATTGTGAAGCAGATTTTACGTTGAAGATGTATCGACGTATTTGATAGTAGTAATCTTGTAATTAGATTATTAAACAATAAATCTGGAGTAGATTAATTATGGCTTACTCCAGAGTGGGATAGAAATTATGAACCTCTCCAGGTTTATTGGGTGATAAAATTATTGTGCATACATAAATAGTTCGAGATGCTCAAATAATATATTGAAACCTATAATAATTAATACCAATCCACCCATTAATTCAGCTCTTTTACCCAACAGAGGGCCAATGTAGCGGCCGATTAATATTCCTAGCGTAGCCATGACCATTGTCATTAGTCCGATCGCCATTGCGGTATGTAAAATATTTACTTGCAGAAAGGCAAGGCCGACACCAATTGCCATAGCATCCAGACTGGTAGCAATAGCAGTGAGAACTAATGTTACCGAGCTATGTCGCTGAGGAGAGGTTTTCTGAGGAACATCTGGCTCATTCCTGAAACTCTCGATAATCATCCGACAGCCAAGAAGAAATAATAATGAAAAGGCAATCCAGTGATCCCATTCCATAATATATTGGCTGGCATATAATCCTAATGACCAACCGATTAGTGGGGTGCAGGCTTCAACCAAACCAAAGATAATGCCTGTACGAATGGCTTCCCGAAAATGTGGGCGGTGAAGAGTAGCGCCTTTGCTTACTGCAGCAGCAAAAGCATCCATAGAAAGTGCCAGTGCGAGAATAAGTGTAGCATATAAATTCATCAAAACAGCCTCGGTTGGGTGATTCCATATACACATAACTCACCCCCAACCTAATGGTGTTGTTATGTGTCTATGGTCTTGCCAACCGATTTAGAGCCTCTATATCTATATCCGTTGTCTTTCAGGTTACAGCTTTGTTAGCTACGCTGTAATTAGAAATTTATTGGATATACATTAATTAGACTCTTCAGGTATTCGTACCACGTTTTATTTTAAAACGAGTATGTTGATACGAATTTTCCAGAAATTTTCTGGAACAGGCTACTCCCCAATGACTGAAATGGACTCTACCATATCCAGAGTGAAAGGCAAAAAATATTTGTTATATTTCTAATATGAAATTGATAATAGTTATCATTATCTTTTGCTTATGAGAAATTGATAGATTCTCTCTAAATCATCCAGTTTTATTACGGAGATATATATTTTATGATGTTCTAAATCCATCATAAGAATACCATCTTCAGATAAATTCATTGCTTTGATATTTTCATATGAAAAAAAACGATTGGCATGGTAAAAGCCGTATTTTTTGAAAAGTAATTTTGGTGAGCGAATATAACCCAGATATAATGTTATCAAAATGATAAATGATAACAAATAGGTCGTGAACTGACTGCCGTGTGACGAAATGTTATTATAAATAATAATTGCAATTAAAATAATAAAAATTAATGCATCAGTTCGCTGCTTTCTTTTCAATTTTATATTTAACAGCGTTTTTCCTTTGAGCTGGATGATAATAAATTCATCATAAATCGCAAAAGCGAGCATTAACACAATTAAAATTAATAAGATGAAATCATTCAAACTCATTTTTAATCCCTATTTTCATAGTAGATGGATGTTTTATCATACTTTTGTTGTAATAGTTGGGGAGAAAAAACCTCCCCAATTATTTGAGTTATGCTGGAAAATCAGATTTAGCCGAGGAAACCAAAACGGAAACCAACAATTCCAAGGATGAAAAAGCCTACGATTATCCAGAGAGGGTTGACTTTCTTACGCAACAACCACATGCAACCGAATGTGAGCAATAATGGCATCAAGCCGGGCATTAATTGATCCAAAATAGTTTGAACTGTAGTCACTTTCATTTCGCCTGTGATTGGATCAGGGACTTCAGAAACTACCAGCGGGATATTTACCTTGGTCCATTTATTGACTAAGGCTCCCATGACAAACAGGCCGAGAATTGACGCTCCTTCTGTCATTTTTTGCAAGAAGCCACCACCCATATCCTTAACGATATCCAATCCTTTTTTATAGCCATATGCCACACCAAAGTAACGGGTGAGTAATCGCACTAAATTAAACAAGATGAAAAACATGATAGGTCCCATAGGGCTACCACTCATGGCGATTCCAGCACCAAGGGCAGCAAATACTGGGCGTACTGTTCCCCAGAATATTGGATCGCCGACACCTGCTAAAGGACCCATTAAACCAACTTTGATACCGTTGATTGCTCCGTCATCAATGTCGGCTCCGTTGGCACGTTGTTCTTCCATTGCCATCGTGACACCGAGAATAGGTGCTGCAACATAAGGATGAGTATTAAAGAACTCCATATGTCGTTTCAGTGCCTGTTTTCTTTCTTCTGTATTTTCAGGATACAGGCGGCGAATGGCTGGTATCATTGAGAAACAGAAACCAAGCGCCTGCATACGTTCAAAGTTCCATGATCCTTGGAATAGGTTGGAGCGGAGGAAAACACCACGGATATCACTTTGTGTCAGTTTTTTCTGACCGATCTTTGTTGTCTCTGACATGTTGTTCATCCTCTTAATCTAATTCGTTATCAAGGTTGTTTGAGGTATTGCCAGCAGTAGCGGCTGTCTGTGATTGGTTGTATTTAGGGCTAAGCTGGATATACAGAATTGCCATAACGATACCAATGACACCTAATGCAACAAGGTTGAAGTCGGTGAAAGCGGCAGTTACGAAGCCAAGGTAGAAGAATGGCATCAGATAACCTGCGCGCATCATGTTAATCACCATTGCATAACCAACAACCACGATCATGCCACCAGCGATATTTAGGCCGCTGGTAACAACTTGTGGAATGGAGTTCAACATGTGCTGAACTTCTGAAGTTCCTACAGAGATAGCAACAATCAGTGCAGGGATGGCAATTCGCATAGCTTGTAGCATCAGGGCTGCAATATGAATGGCACTGATTGCACGAAGATTACCGTTTTCTGCCGCCTTATCCGCTGCATGCTGGAAACCAACGGTTAGGGTACGGACGATAATGGTCAGAACCTGACCGGCAGCAGCCAGAGGGATAGCCAGAGCGATGCCCGCGCCAACGTCTTGTCCGCCAGCGATAACCAGAATGGTTGAAATGATAGAAGCCAATGCAGCATCGGGTGCGATTGCGGCGCCGATATTCATCCAGCCAAGCGCAATCATTTCCAGTGTACCACCAATGATGATGCCGGTTTTCATATCACCAAGTACCAAACCGATGAATGTACAAGCAACTAATGGACGGTGAAATTGAAATTCATCAAGAATGGAACCCATACCTGCGATACAGGCAACGATGAATATCAACACAAGCTGAACAACGGTAATTTCCATTGTTTTTCTCCTGTAACCAAATTGTAATTTGGTAAGAATTTTGTTATTGAGTAATGGTTAGTAAAAAATAGTATCTGTTTTTTTAAGCTTTTTTGAGTAGATCCATCATATTCAGACGAGTATCGCTGGCGACTTTGCGAGCTTCAAGTTCTATGCCACGAGAATTTAGTTTTCCGAAGGCTTCAATATCAGAATTGTCAACGGAAATAGCATTGTTAATCTGGGTTTTTCCTTGGCGGAAAGCCATGCCACCGATATTCACAGATTCGAGAGTAACTCCACCTTCTACAATACGCAGAACATCTGTTGGATTGGTGAACAACAACATGACCCGTTCACCCGCATATTTAGGGTTGTTGTAAACGCGAACGCATTTAGCAACGTCTACAACGTGCGCACTGACACCAGGAGGTGCAACTTGTTTTAATAGAGTAGAACGCACGGTATCTTGAGCAACTTCATCACTGACTACAATAATGCGTCTGACATTAGTTTCTTTCGTCCAACGAGTAGCAACTTGGCCGTGTATAAGGCGATCATCTATACGTGCAAGGGCTATCTTCATATGGCCGCCCGCAGAAGGGGCTGATATAGGTGCGGTGGCAGGTGTTGCTGGTTTGAGTGGTTCTGGTTTTGTCGGTTCTTCGTCTTGTTCCGTTTTCAGGGCGAGGATACCTTCTTTGCCTGCTTCTAATGCGACTGAAACCAGTTCTTCCATGGATGGATCATCGTCACGACACATAAAGGCTTCAACCAGCATCGGGACGTTTACACCAGTAATAATCTCGTAGTTATCTTTGTCAACTGCGATACGGTTTGCAGCATTGAATGGGCTACCACCCCAAGTATCAACGAAAAACAAAACCCCTTGATTTATATCAAGTAATTCCAGTTTTTTGTTGTACTTATCAAATAATGTATCAGCATTTTCACCGGGTACGAAGTCGATGTAAGAAACGTTCTCTTGTTTCCCAATCAACATTTCTGCGGTATAAAGCAATTGTTCTGCCGCAGCCCCATGTGTGCCAATAATAATGGCTATACTCACTTGTTTTCCCCTTTTTATAACAATTGAATTCAGGCTTACTGCAAGATCATGCTCAATATTTCTAATGTATTGCATCTCTTATCAATAAATATGATAGTTGCAAACATAAAGTCTTATCGAGAATCTATCTCAATATTTCATTCCTTATGGTTTGATATTTCGTTACATAAGAAAATATGTCGTTAGATTATCATTTGAAGCCTTCAAGAAAATTGCTATCAGTCAGAAAAATTAAGCCAGACTGTTTTGAGAGATTAAAACGAGATTTAAAACTGTAAATTTGTCAATTATTGATTTATTATGCGTTATTTTTTGGTTTATTGGGTTTTTTAAACTATTTTCGGTAACATTTTCTTAATTTTTATGTAAAAAAATAGTAATGTGTTTATCGAAAAAAGAAAAATAATGTACTTTATTGATCCGTTTCAGCCAAAAAATATCCCTCCTGAGTGGGAGGGATATTTTTTCAGATAAGATTTGGTGTAGCGAAAATAGGTAACAGTATCACTCATTATAGTGAGAGTGAATGATAGCTAATATTAGTCACATTGGACTTTTATCGCCAAACCACCGCGCGAGGTTTCACGGTATTTCGCGTTCATATCCTTACCTGTTTCATACATGGTCTCAATCACTTTATCGAGAGAAACACGCGGTTCGCTGGTACGGCGAAGTGCCATGCGAGATGCGTTGATCGCTTTGACTGAAGCAATCGCGTTACGCTCAATGCATGGAACCTGTACTTGACCTGCAACAGGGTCACAAGTCAGGCCGAGATTGTGTTCCATGCCAATTTCTGCGGCGATACAAACCTGTTCAGGGCTTGCGCCAAGTAATTCAGCAAGTCCTGCGGCTGCCATTGAACAGGCAACACCAACTTCACCCTGACAGCCGACTTCTGCACCAGAAATAGAGGCATTCATCTTATACAAGATACCGATAGCGCCAGAAGCCATAAAATAGCGAATGTATAATTCCGGTGTTACTGGCTCGATACAGTGATTGTAATAGGCCAAAACAGCAGGAACGATACCACATGCACCATTGGTCGGTGCTGTAACAACACGACCACCGGCAGCATTTTCTTCATTGACGGCTAATGCAAACATGTTGATTAAATCAACAACATTCATTGGGTCATTGGATAAATTGCTGGATGATGTCAGCATACGGTGTAATGCTGCTGCACGGCGGGGAACACGCAATGGGCCCGGCAATACACCTTCTGTATTCAGGCCACGTTCAATACAAGCTTGCATGGTTGCCCACACATCTTCAAAATACTCAGCAATTTCTTCGTTGCTGTGTAAATCCAGCTCGTTCTTCATCATCAGGCCAGAAATGGATAAACCTGTTTTTTTACAGTTCATCAGTAGCTCAGCAGCGGAGCTATATGGATAAGATACAGGTTTGGTATTTTGGGATGGCTTGCCAAAATGTTCTTCATCGACAATAAAACCACCGCCGATAGAATAGTAAGTTTTACTGTAAATTTTTTCGTCACCTGCGAATGCATGAATTTGCATACCATTTTCGTGCAGTGATAGATTATCGCTACGGAAGTTCATACCACCATCGCGAGGAAAATCGACTTCATGTAAACCATTTGCCAGCGGCAAACGTTGAGTGTGCTCAACATCACGAATAAAACCTGGGATTGAGTCGATATCAACAGTGGCTGGCATATTACCCGCCAGACCCATGATGATAGCGATATCCGTATGGTGACCTTTCCCGGTTAATGAAAGTGAGCCGTATACATCAACAGCTACACGCGTGATAGAGGACATTACTCCTTGATTTACAAGATCATCGACAAATTGTTTGCCTGCTTTCATAGGACCAACAGTATGAGAGCTGGATGGGCCAATACCCACCTTAAACATGTCGAAAACGCTAATCACGCCAGACTCCTTTAAGAAGAAAGAGATATAGTTATTTATATTAAAGCGCGCTACTTTACTGTTATTTAGTAGTGTTGATAAAGGAGTTTACAGTTTTTTTTTAATTATAATAGCAATTGATATGATCTTGAGTAATTAATGAGCATTTTTGTGTTGTTTTACATCCAATCTAGGACGATTTTTGAACTTGTTGTGCCAGCTGATAAATAATCGCTGCGGTTAATCCCCAGATCATTTGTTCTTGATGCCAGTAAAAATAGACCCGATGCTGCTGGTTACGACGTTTTATATCTAGATAGCGATAATGGCGGAGGGAGAGTGCATCAAACAATGGGACTTCAAAAATTCTGGCTACCTCTGTCGGATTTGTCCGAAAAGGTATTAGAGGCGGTATCAAACCAATGATCGGCGTGACACGATAACCCCCACTGCTATCCAAAGGGGCTAATTGCCCCAGAATTTGTACTTTGTCTTGTGGGATATTGACTTCTTCTTCTGCCTCACGTAACGCTGTGGCAATCAATGAGTTATCGTCAGGATCAGTGACTCCGCCCGGAAAAGCAATTTGACCAGCATGAGAGCGGAGGCTTTGAGAACGTTGTGTCAGCAGCAGTGACGGCTCTGGCTTACATATAATCGGCAGTAATACTGCTGCATTCCGCTGATTGCTCGCCAAATTCGTTGGTTGTGCAGGAAGCTGGAATTGAAACCGATGAATGAAGTCAGAAAGTGATATCATTGTGTCTGAAGTTCTCCTAATAGAGGTAAGATTCGCCCGAGTTTATCAAATGTTTCCTGATACTCTTTCTCAGCAATGCTATCTGCAACGATACCACCTCCCGCCCAACAGTAAATTTTTCCTTTTTCTGTCAGTAAAGTGCGGATGGTGATGTTGCTGTCCATTGTACCGCAGAAACTAATATAGCCAATAGACCCGCAATAGCCATGTCTGCGATGGGGTTCCAATTCTTCAATAATTTCCATGGCGCGAATTTTGGGTGCCCCAGTGATTGAACCGCCGGGAAAACAGGCACGAAGTAAATCAGCGGCATGATATTTATCAGGTAAGGTTGCTGTAATGGTACTGACTAGATGGTGTACGGCTGGAAACGGTTCCACGACAAATAATTCAGGAACTTTAACAGAACCCGGCGTGGCGACCCGGCCAATGTCATTTCTTAACAGGTCAACAATCATCAGATTCTCAGCGCGATCTTTGCGTGAGTTTGCTAATTTTCCTGCCTGCAATTGATCTTCTATAGGATCTTGCAGCCGGGGCAGTGTTCCTTTGATTGGACGGGTCTGGATTTGCTGATCTTCCAGCAGAATAAAGCGTTCAGGTGAAACACTGATAATGCAGTGTTCAGGTAAACGGATAAAGGCAGAAAAGGGTGCTCGATTACTTTCATTGAGCTGGGTAAACGCCTGCCATTCATCCCCTTGATAATCAGCCTGAAAACGCTGTGCCAAATTAATTTGATAACAGTCACCATCCCGAAGATAACGATGGATCTGAGCGATTTTTTCGTGATATTGCTGTTCTGTTATGTTGGACTGCCACTGATTTTTCAGGGAAAAGTCTTTTTTATTGCTTTCCCGCAGTGACTCTAACCATATCAGTCTTTCATCAATATTTTGATAGCTCAGCAAGGTGGCCTTCTGTTGCTGATGGTCAATAACCAGTCCCCAGTTGTAGATCCCGATAGCCATATCAGGAAAGTCCAGCCCATTCGCAGCTATTTGGGGTAATTTTTCAACCCGTCTTCCAAGATCGTAGCCCCATATACCCAATGCTCCTCCCTGAAAAGGCAGTTCGGGATCAAATTGCGGATTAATATCAAAGTCATGAAGATACTTTTTCAATAGCAGGAAAGGATCTTCATGAGAAAGATACGCATCATCACCATGATGAATCTCAGTCGATTCGCCACAAGTAACAAGCGTTGTTATAGGATCGGCGACCAGAATATCAAATCGGTTATGCGGGTGATTTGCGGCCCCTGAGTGCAATAACATTGCCCAGGAAAAAGTAGAAATAGGGGCAAAATATTGGGTAGCAAGATCAGGTGAATAAGGGAGCTGTTTTTTCTGTAATGCAATATTCATGATGGAATCAGTGTTGGCGTTTGGCAGTTCGCAGTAAATAATGTATCTCTGCATGGAGATTAACATAGAATCTCACTCCTGACTTAAGATAAAAAATACTATAATCGCAGCCTGCCATTAAATTATTACGTTTGAGGTTATAACTATGTTTTCAGGTATGCCAGCATTATCCCATGAAGAACAGCAACTTGCTGTAGAAAGGATTCATCAGCTCATTTCAGAAGGAATGGGAAGTGGAGAAGCTATTGCTATCGTTGCTCAAGAATTGCGTGAAAAACATCGGGATAATGAGCATATCCATGTTTTATTTGAGGATGATGAAAAATAGTTGTAACGTATTTTTAACAGACTCACATAATTACTTTCTACTACATGTTAATTTATCGCGACTTAAAGTCCATATGATTTGGATGGTAATAGGAGTAATTAATATGAAGGCAAGTCAGTTTATTCACTGCATCGGGTTATTGGGTGCAGGGCTTTTGTTGTCTGTTTCATTTGTTACGGCAGCTGCTGAGAATGAGCGAGTGGCAAAGTTTATTTCTTGTAAAAATTTAACCAACGATCAAGTTGCAGCGCAAGTTAAGCAAGATTTTTTGCAACATCGTATAGTACATTGGGATACAGACAAAAAGCAGTTAGGGACTGCAAAACCGATTGCATGGATAAATGTCAACGATATTACTGGCGATAAAAATGCATTGCGGGTTCCACTTATCGTCCGAGGTTCGAAAAAGGATAAAAGTTACAATGTCACTGTTGATTGTCAAAAAGAAACTATTAGTTATAGTGAAATAAAGTAAATAGCTTGTCATATTATCTTTAAATATGTACGGGATACTAGGAAGTATCCCGTTTTGTTTAAACTGTGAGAGGGCCTTATGACGGAACAATGGAAACTTTATCCTGCTTATGATGCGTATCAAACAGGGTATTTAGATACAGAGGATGGGCACCAGATTTATTGGGAATTATGTGGTAATCCAAAAGGTAAGCCTGCGATATTCATTCATGGTGGCCCCGGCGGTGGTATTTCAAGTTATCATCGGCAATTATTCGATCCTGAACGTTATCATATTATGTTGTTCGATCAGCGTGGCTGTGGACAATCTAAACCTCATGCTAGTCTGGAGAATAATACGACTTGGCATCTGGTAGATGATATTGAGCGGTTGCGTAATCTAATGGGTGTTGAAAAGTGGTTGGTTTTTGGTGGCTCCTGGGGTTCGACACTTTCTTTGGTTTATGCTGAAAAACATCCTGAGCGTGTATCTGAATTAGTGTTAAGGGGGATCTTCCTGCTTCGGCCACAAGAGTTACATTGGTATTATCAGGAAGGGGCTTCTCATTTTTTTCCAGAGAAATGGGAACGTACACTATCTATCCTCTCTGAAGAAGAACGCAAAGATGTGATCTCGGCTTATAACAAACGGCTGACAAGTGATGACCTACAAGTACAGCTGGAAGCTGCACGTTTATGGAGTCTTTGGGAAGGTGAAACGGTAACGTTACTACCTTCTGATAATGCGGATTCATTTGTAGAAGATAAATTTGCTTTAGCATTTGCCCGCATAGAAAATCATTACTTTATCAATAACGGTTTTATGGATGAAACTCAGCAATTATTGGATCATATTGACGTTATCAGACATATCCCTGCCGTTATTATACATGGTCGCTATGATATGGCATGTCTGGTACAGAATGCGTGGGATCTGGCAAAGGCGTGGCCAGAGGCTGAATTGCATGTTGTGGAAGGTGCAGGCCATTCTTTCGATGAAGCGGGTATTTTACATCAGTTAATTAAGGCAACGGACAAATTTGTTGGAAAATAGCTGAGATAACCACCATTGGGTGGTGGTTATCTTTTCCATATTCCCTCAGCGGCTTCTGGGTTCATAAGGTAAGCGCGACATAAATCGTGATTGCTGGCGATAGTGTTGCAAGCGCTGCCGGAAATATTCTCGCAAATGTGGTGGTTGTGATTGCTCTACAGTATCAGGAATGACAGGCATGTTATAGCGTTCTTTAAAAGCAACACCGGATGCTGCTAAATCAACATTGACCTTATCCATCTCATTTTTAGGTAGCTCGGCTAAATTATGTCCCATTTATGGCCTCTCTGAAAACTTACTTCTCAAAGTAGAAAATTAATCAACTCTTTTTTGTTTAGCAAGTGATTTAAAAAAGTTTAAAAAAACATCTGGTAAATATAAATAATATCAATTCTCATTTTTATTAAAAGGATTTTTTAATGGGGAGTTAAATAAATAAAATTGATTCTTATTTTCTTATATTTAATGAGATTTATTCTTGTTAATTAATTTAATAAAAACCTTAATTATCAATTAATTAAATATTATTATTTTATTTTTGTCTTATATGTTTTTAATTGGCATAATAGCCTGAGTTTAATGAACTATTAGGAGGGTTGGCTGATGTTAAAACAAGAAATGATCAAAAAATTGAATGAGCAATTAAACTTGGAATTTTACTCTGCAAATTTATATCTGCAAATGAGTGCATGGTGCAGTGACAAAGGTTATGAAGGTGCAGCGGCATTTTTAAAAACTCATTCTCAGGAAGAAATGCAGCATATGCAGCGTTTGTTTGATTATTTGGGTGATACTGGTTCAATGCCTGTTCTGGGAGCTATTCAAGCTCCTCCTGTTGAGTTTAACTCTATTTCTGATGTGTTCAATCAAACTTATGAACATGAAAAATTGATCACAGAAGAGATTAATAAACTTGCTCATGTAGCGATGATGACTCAGGATTATTCTACGTTTAATTTCTTGCAATGGTATGTCGCTGAACAGCATGAAGAAGAAAAACTGTTCAAATCTATTCTGGATAAATTGGATATGGTGGGAGAAGGCGGCAAGGCGTTGTTCTTACTTGATAAAGATCTGAAAAGTTTATCTATGGCACCGGCACATGCCTGATGAATAGTCAATTAAGTTAATTAGCACTGTTTTTTAACCGTAATTCTTGTTTTACGTGTATCGTTGAAGCAAAAATTACGGTTCTTTTCATTTTTTGTCCCCATTTTTGCGTAGTGCTTCACAGGTCAAGACATTGTTCATCAATGATCGCAGATTAAAGCGATTTTTTGATATAGAATCCCTTCGTGTAACTATAAAAATTCATGTACATATTAAAGGGTTATCTATATGTCTATTCTTAACATCCGTTCATTCTGGGCCAAATTATCTACTCTTGTGGTTCTGTTTGTCGGTATGTCCTGTCAACAGGCTTTGGCTCATGCACATTTGAAAGATCAGATTCCTGCAGAAAACACAACTGTTGAAGCCGTTCCACAAGCTATAACCCTAAGTTTTTCAGAGCGTATTGAACTTGGATTCAGTAAGATAAAATTAATTGGTCCAGAAAAGGCAGAGGTTAAAACCGGTAAGCTGGAACTTGATCCTGAAACCAAAACTAAATTAATTCTGCCAGTTGAAGGTAAACTTACCTCCGGAGAATATAGAGTTGACTGGAGTGTACTTTCTGTCGATGGTCATAAAACTAAAGGTGTTTACAACTTTACTGTAAAATAATGATCTCTTTAGAAGCTCTGTACCTATTTTGCCGTTTCTCTCATTTTGTCGTTGTCATGCTGATGTTTGGCCTTAGCTTATTCACGGTGATGCTTGTTTCAGGCCATTTTTCAACGCTGATGAGGGAGTGGTTAAAAGTTGTTATTTTAATCAGCACTGTGTTGGTTTTAATAACTTCAATCGTCTGGTTTATCGTTCAAGCTGGGCTGATGGGAGATGGCTGGCAAGATGTTTATATGCCTGAAATTTGGTTGGCTGTATTGAATACCTCTTTTGGGCAGGTTTGGAAATGGCAGCTATTGGTTGCAATACTTGCTGCTGGGGCGTTGTTCTTCTCCGATGCCAGAATCAAAAATCTCTTGTTGCTGGGTTGTTCAGTCATTTTATTATCCAGCCATGCTTTTATCGGCCATGCAGCTATGCATGAAGGTCATTTAGGGTTACTACTGCAAGCTAATCAGATTGTTCATTTGCTGAGTGCGGGTTATTGGTTTGGTGGATTATGGCCGTTTTTACTGTGTCTACAGTTTTTTCGTATTAAAAAGGCATCAGAATCAAATCAATACCGCGATGGTGCATATGCAGACAAGACAAGCGCAGGAAATGCAGATAATAGTGAGAATATCGCTGCTGATCAATATTCGGAAATTAGCTTATATTCGGAAAGCATCGCGGCGATGAGGAAGTTTTCCTTTTATGGGCATTTCGCTGTTTTTCTGGTGATAATAACAGGAATTGTGAGTAGTGTTATCTTAATTCCCGGATGGCCGACTTTCAGTCGTGCCCTTTCTGAATATCAATCCATATTATGGCTGAAGATAGTACTGGTCGCTGGTATGGTACTTTTAGCACTGTTCAACCGCTACATGTTAGTTCCTAAATTGAGGCAGCAAAGGTGTTACCAGCTATTAATAATCAATAGTTGGCTGGAAATTATCTTAGGAACATCAGCACTATTATGTGTGGCTGTTTTTGCAACACAACCTCCTGCGTGATTCTTGGATGATTGATGTAAATCTGGATATATAAACAGATGAATTAGCGATAAAATTACAGCATGTGTTTATCAGGGGGAATGGTAATGAAACGAGTATTGTGGGCTCTGCCTTTTTTTCTTCTTTCTTTTCAGGGGATTGCTGCCCCGATACAAACTGTCAGTAAACTACAATTTGGTAAACAATGGGCATTCACCCGTGAAGAAGTTATGCTTGATTGTCGTTCGGGTGGGGCATTGTTTGTTATAAATCCTAGTACATTGATGCAATACCCATTGAATGATCGGGCAACGCAACTGATGAAATCTAATAAAGTTATTGCAACATCACTAGAAACGATCCTCTTAGACAATCCTGAACAACCAGCTGAAAAGATGAGTATTGAGCCATTTCAGAAAGCAGCATTAGCTTTATGTGATCAATCAAACGATAAAAAGTAAATGCTTAGTTGATTCCATTGTTGTAAAGGAGAGCAATCATTACCTTATAGGAGTAAAAATTTGGTAAATCATAGTATGTCAACTACTCTTTAATTGGTAAGTTGTTCTACGTCTCAATGATAATTTTTAGCTCTAGTCTCTTTGAATAAGAGTCATTTTCCCTAGGCCGAGTAGAGGAGTGAACTCGGCCTTTTTTTGTTTGTCACGAGGAAGGGACATCTTTACTCTTTTTTCAATAAATTATCTTATTTTCTTATGCATATAATGATGCGATTAAAATGATCATTCAGAATGCTAAATAGCATTCCAAAATTGTATGCAGATCGCTTCCTTACTCCTCGGTTGACGAGGAGTAAGGAAGCCTTATCATTTGAATGTATCACTATTATGGAAACCTATTTAGTGAGGTTTTTAGAACAAGAGTATGAACAAAAGCACATTTATGGCTGCAAATCAGACTAATTTTGAATATAAGCTGTGATATATACCTGAATTTTATCAGAGAATACTGGTAAAAATAATTAAAGAAAATTTAAATTCAGATAAATAAACGATATCCTGAAAGAGTTTACATTATAGTGGTAAATTATTTTCGGAAAGAATTTGTCAAAGAGAGTAAAAATCTTTTATGTGAATATCTTGTTTAAATTGTGTTAAATTTTAATCTATCGCATAGGGGCGTATGGACAAGAATGAATTTTATCAAGAGTTAGAGAATAGTTTGATTGCACTGTTGTCAGGTGAATACGACTTTATCGCTACTCTTGCCAATACAAGCGCATTGTTATATGAACGTTTAGATACTGTTAATTGGGTTGGATTTTATTTAGTGGATGATGATACCCTAGTCTTAGGGCCATTTCAGGGTAAGAACGCTTGTGTTCGCATCCCTCTGGGAAAGGGAGTATGTGGGGCGGCTGTTAAAAATAAAAGTATACAGCGTATTTCTGATGTTCATTCTTTCCCCGGTCATATAGCCTGTGATGCCGCCAGCAATGCTGAGATTGTTCTTCCTTTGGAAATCAATGGAAAAATCATTGGTGTTTTGGATATTGATAGTACGGTTTTTGGTCGGTTCGATGAGAATGATGAAAACGGCTTGAAAGCCTTAGTTATCAGGTTTTGTGAGCATTTAAGACAATGTGTTGTGTCAAAATATCTACAACAGAACGTAACTTAACATACGTATAACGTGGCATTTATCAGTAAGGCTATTATAATGTCGCCTGTTCATGCCTGCGCTGGTTGGCAAAACCGTTGTAATCAGGAAATTTCATGGAAAATCAACCTAAGTTGAACAGTAGTAAAGAAGTCATTGCTTTCTTGGCCGAGCGTTTCCCGCTTTGTTTCGTAGCAGAAGGTGAAGCACGTCCTTTGAAGATTGGTATCTTCCAGGATATCGTTGAACGTATTCAGAATGAAGAGGGTTTAAGTAAAACACAACTTCGTTCTGCTCTGCGCTTGTATACTTCCAGTTGGCGTTACCTCTATGGTGTCAAAGAGGGAGCTCAGCGTGTTGACCTTGATGGAAATATATGTGGTGAGCTGGAAGTTGAACATATTGAACATGCACGCCAGCAATTAGCTGAAGCAAAAGCGCGAGTACAAGCTCAACGAGCTGAGCAACGTGCTAAGAAACGTGAAACTGAAAACGTATCTGACAAGAAAAGTGAACGCCCTGTAAGTAAAAAAGCGGCTCCTCGCCGTCAAGCATCAGGTGATGGCGCAAAACGTCCATCTCGTTCGCAAAACCGTCTGCAACAATCGCCTAAATCAGCAGATAAAACCACAAAGAAAATTGCACAACCTGAGTTGAACTCAGTCACAGACGTATCCTCTTTGAAAGTCGGACAGACAATCAAAGTAAATGTAGGAAAAAGCATAATGGATGCTTCTGTGCTAGAAATTGCCAAAGATGGTGTAAGAGTGCAGTTACCTACTGGCTTGGCAATGATTGTACGCGCAGAACACTTAAAGTTCTGATACGGAGGCCAACTCGGGCATGAACAAACTCATTATTTTGGCTTTCGTTTTAGGTCTATCATTTTCTAGTACAGGGTATGCGGACACTATTAGTGGTAGTGGCAAGTTGGTCAGTAATGTTACTGCCATTAGTGACAGTGTTGTTAATGGTAACAATACAGCTACTATTAATCTGAATCAGTTGCCAGATTTAAAACCGGAACCACAACATTCCACAGTGAGTAAGCGGATTGTTTCTCGCTTTCTTCGTTCTCACTATCGCCAACTTTATCTGAATGCAGATTTTTCAGGGAAAATTTTTGATCGTTACCTGAATCATCTGGATTATGGACATAATGTTTTTCTGGCATCAGATATTGCACAGTTTTCAGATCAAAAAGGCGTATTAGGAAAAGAGCTTGAAGAGGGTGATTTAAAGCTTCCTTATGCCCTGTTTAATTTAATGCAAAAGCGTCGTTTTGAGCGCTATCAATATGTTCTCTCTCGTTTAGAACAGCCCATTGATTTGAATAGCCATGACACGATTGAAACAGATCGTTCTAAGGCGCCGTGGCCAACGAGTGTTGAAGAACTAAATAACCTTTGGAACGCTAAGATTAAATTTGATTGGATAAACCTCAAATTATCTGGAAAAAATGATAAAGAAATCAAAGAAAAACTGACTAAACGTTATCGGATGTTACTGAAACGTCTCACACAGAGCAAGAGTGAGGATGTTTTTCAAACGATCATGATGTCTTTTGCTCGTGAAATAGATCCTCATACTAGTTATCTATCTCCTCGTGATACAGAACAGTTTAACTCAGAAATGAGCCTATCTCTCGAAGGTATTGGTGCTGTTTTACAATATGAAGATGAATATGTCACCATTCGCTCATTACTTGCTGGTGGCCCTGCTGCTAAGAGTAATTTGCTGAAAGTTGGAGATAAAATCATAGGTGTTGGTCAGGTAGGCAAGCCTATAGTAGATGTTGTAGGGTGGCGTCTGGAAGATGTTGTCGCTCGGATCAAAGGGCCAAAAGGCAGTAAAGTCCGTCTAGAAATCATTCCAAGTACGAAAGGGGCAAAAAATCATATTGTGACCCTAACTCGTGAAAACATCCGTCTTGAAGACAATGCGGTCAAAATGTCGGTAAAAACGGTCGGCAAGGAAAAAGTGGGTGTTCTTGACATACCGAGTTTCTATGTTGGTCTGACTAATGATGTAAAAGTACAATTACAGAAGCTCACTAAACAAAAAATTTCCGCGATTGTCATCGATTTGCGCAGTAATGGTGGTGGCGCGTTAACAGAGGCTGTATCGCTATCCGGCCTATTTATCTCTACTGGTTCGGTTGTTCAGATCCGGGATAATACTGGTCGAGTTAAAGAAGAATCAGATACGGATGAAGCCGTATATTATAAAGGCCCATTAGTTGTTTTAGTTGATAATAGAAGTGCATCAGCGTCTGAAATTTTTGCTGCTGCAATGCAAGATTATGGTCGTGGATTAATTATCGGTGAACCTACTTTTGGTAAAGGTACAGTTCAGCAATATCGGTTTCTGAATCGAATATATGATCAGATGCTAAGGCCTGATTGGCCAGAGATTGGTTCTGTACAATACACTATTCAGAAGTTTTATCGGGTGAATGGCGGCAGCACTCAGCTCAAAGGTGTAACGCCTGATATCATCATGCCGACAGGGGAAGATACTTCTGAAATAGGTGAGAGCCAAGAAGACAATGCGTTACCATGGGACAGTATTCAACCTGCGCATTATACTTCCTCAAAGGTGATTTCAACATTAGTTCCATTACTGACTAAATTGCATAATCAACGTACGGTTAATGATCCTGAATTTAAATATATCAAACAAGATATTGCTTACTATAAAGTTATCAAAGATCGTAAAGGCGTTTACTCTTTGAATTATGCTCAAAGAGAGAAAGAAAATAAGGAATACGATACAATTAAGTTGAATCGTATGAATGAGCGTTTTAAACGTGAAGGAAAAAAACAGCTCAAGTCTCTTGATGATTTACCAAAAGACTATAAAGGGCCAGACCCTTATTTAGATGAATCGGTAAAAATTGCGCTGGATCTTGCGCATCAGCCTGCTGAAGCGGCTATAACGAAATAGTTTTTAAACTTCGTTATTAATAGAGGGCCAGCTTGATAGCTGGCCTTTTTTTATTATATTGTAAAGTTATGTTGATTTCATCGCTTAACATCTTAAAAAACTTGAATAATATGGGCTAAATCCCCATCTTATGGCTTAATTCTTAATTGAACTGTTTGATAATTAAAGGAAGCAAATTTATATGATGAGAATAGCCTTGTTTCTTCTCACTAACCTTGCTGTCATGGTAGTGTTTGGAATAATACTTTCACTTACCGGAGTTCAGCGGAGTAGTGTTACTGGCCTTATGATTATGGCTGGTTTGTTTGGTTTTGGTGGTGCATTTATTTCTTTATTAATGTCAAAATGGATGGCCCTGCGTTCTGTTGGTGGTCAGGTTATCGAGAAACCTTCCAATGAAACTGAAGTTTGGTTGATGGAAATAGTACGTCGTCAGGCTGATCAGGTTGGAATTACGATGCCACAAGTGGCTATCTATGATGCCCTTGATATTAATGCATTTGCCACAGGAGCACGCCGTAATGCTTCTCTGGTTGCTGTTAGTACAGGGCTACTGAATAATATGAGTCGTGATGAAGCGGAAGCTGTTATTGCTCATGAAATTAGTCATATTGCTAATGGTGATATGGTAACGATGACCTTATTGCAGGGCATTGTGAATACATTTGTTATCTTCATTTCACGCATTATTGCGCAGGCTGCGGCAAGCTTCCTTTCCAGTAATGATGATGAAAGCGAAAGCAACAGCAATGGTAATCCAATTGTTTATATGGTGCTCTCTATGGTACTGGAAATCGTATTTGGTATTTTGGCAAGTATTATTACTATGTGGTTCTCTCGTCACCGTGAATTCCATGCGGATGCTGGTTCAGCGAAACTAGTTGGTCGTGAAAAGATGATCGCAGCATTGCAGCGTCTCAAAACCAGTTATGAGCCTCAGGAAGAAGGGCGCATGATGGCATTCTGTATTAATGGTAAGTCTAAGAGTTTCAGTGAATTGTTCTTATCTCATCCACCATTGGATAAGCGTATTGAAGCTCTTCGTAGTGGTGAATATATAAAGTAATGCATAGTCTTCTTAGTAAAAGAAGCTTGAACTGCTATCGGTTATTTTATTCGCGAGTGGGGAAAAAGCCGGAACTTGAACTCATTATGAGTTCCGGCTTTTTTTGATTGATTTCAATTCGTCCTCCTTTGTTATATATAGTTCAAAGGAAGGCATATTCTATCTCGTCAAATTAAGCTTGTTTTAATTCCACATCGTCATCTTGTTCAAATATGTCTTTATTGGTTTTACCCATTAATTGGCTAGTGACTGTACCGGCAGTCATTGCACCATTGACGTTTAATGCTGTGCGACCCATATCAATGAGTGGCTCAACAGAAATTAATAGTGCAACTAAGGTTACAGGCAGACCCATCGCTGGTAAAACGATTAGTGCTGCAAATGTTGCACCACCTCCAACACCAGCAACACCGGCAGAGCTGATAGTGACAATTCCGACGAGGGTAGCAATCCATAAAGGATTGAAGGGGTCAATACCTACAGTTGGAGCAACCATCACTGCCAACATGGCTGGATAAATACCTGCACAGCCATTTTGTCCAATAGTGGCACCGAAAGAAGCGGAGAAGCTGGCAATCGATTCTGGTACACCGAGGCGACGAGTTTGTGTTTCAACATTCAGCGGAATACTTGCTGCACTTGAACGGCTGGTAAATGCAAATGTTAATACAGGGCCAGCTTTTTTGAAAAATTTCAGTGGATTAATGCCAGTAAAAGCCAAAATACCGCCATGTACAACAAACATCAAACCAAGCGCGATATAAGAAGCAACGACAAAATTACCTAATTGCGTAATATCGTGAATATTCGAGCTTGCTACAACTTTAGTCATCAGAGCCATGACACCGTATGGTGTTAGGAGCATAACTAGTCTAACTAGTTTCATTGCCCATGCTTGTAGAGTATCAATGGCGATCAGAGCTCGTTCACCGCGTTCATGGTCATCTTTAAGCATTTTCAATGCAGCAATGCCTAAAAATGCTGCAAAAATCACAACACTGATAATGGAAGTCGGGTTTGCTCCAGTCAGATCAGCAAAGGGGTTTTTCGGGATAAATGAGAGAATAATTTGGGGTACACTCATATCTGCAACTTTACCAATATAGTTGGTTTCAATAGCTGATAAACGAGCTGTTTCTTGAGTACCTTGAATTAATCCTGCTGCACTTAGTCCAAATAAATTAGCAATTATGATACCGATTAAAGCGGAAATTGCAGTAGTGAACAATAACGTACCAATTGTCAGGAAGCTGATTTTTCCTAAAGAAGACGCTTTATGTAAACGCGCGACTGCACTTAGAATAGAGGCAAAAACCAATGGCATGATAACCATTTGCAATAACTGTACATAACCATTACCAACGATATTGAACCATTTAATTGATTCTTTTACTGTAAGATTATCTGTACCATAAATGATATTCAATGCCAGCCCAAAAATGATACCTACGACTAGAGCCACGAGAACCTTTTTGGACAAGCTCGATTTATCTGAACTTGTTTTTGCTAATAAGATGAGCAATGCTATAAAAACGAGCATGTTAATGATGAGTGGTAGATTCATCCCTAGTCTCCAAAATGTTTATACCTTCATTTTTCAAATTGTTGCTTTTTTTGCTGAATCACAACTTGTAATCAATCAGGTATACCAATATCTGTATGATATATATTTATTATTCATGGTTTGTATTGAGATAAGTGATGATAGCAGTTTCAAACTGCTAACTTATTGATTGTGCTATCACTCAAAAATCTATCAGATACAGGCCATGAAAATCTATAAGATAGAATTTTATCAGTATAAAAATTTACTTGCTTATAATTAAATGGAATTTAATATAATTATTTTTCACTAGTTAGTTTAATTGGTTATATGCCCTAATCTATGTCAACTTCACTTTCTATACACAATGGATTTCAAGTTGCATCGCGACGGCAAGAGAGCAAATCCCCGGGAGCATAGCTAACTATGTGACTATGTGACCGGGGTGAGCGAGCGCAGCCAACAAAGAGGCAGTTTGAAAGACGAAGTGTATATACGATTTTGTCTGCCAGATAAGGTAATTTACATTCAGCAAACTGCTATTTATAGAATAAGCAATAAAATTAAAGCGTTAAATAATAGTAGCATAGTGAATTAGTCAATTCTGATTGTAAACAGATAAGTGAGAATTAAAAAATATTATTTATATAATTAGTAATAGCCCTATTTGAGAAAATAGGGTTATTACGTTGTTGTATGTACGATAAGTCAGCTACTTGTAGAGATTTTTTAGCTTATCAATTGATAATTGATCGAACGAGAACTTATCAAAGTAATGCGTGAATGAAAAATCAATGTACTGTGGAAGAATAATAGCAATCACTAGGACCAGAACAGCAATAAATCGTTCAGCTTTTTTGCGTTCTTTTCCTCTAAGAATTGGGATACAAAAACGTGTTTTCAGTGGCCATAAAAGTGGAATACCTGCAGGAGTGAGCATATCGGCAATCAGATGGCTGATATAACCGACAACCATCGCATGGATGAAGTCGGTTGGAATGGGCCAATTGGAGGGGATTTCCGTCTGGAAGAGAGTCATTCCCACCATTAGCGCTAATAAACTATGTGTGAATCCACGATGGCCACATAATTTTGCTATTGGAATGGATATAAAACGGAATAACCTGCCTAAAGTGGAGCTTGGGTGGTCAATATCAGGTAATAGTGAAGCCAGAAGTACACCGGGAAGCATATGTAACCAATCTCCCTGTGCGATTTCTGGTGTGATTTCTAACTGGTGAGCCAATACAAGGCTGGCGACGGAAAAAAGAAGATGCCCTTCTGCTGTCATAACGATTTATGCTAATTATTTATGCTGTTTATACATACAGTTGGCAGTATAGAGGTTTTTGCATAAGGATGATAGAGGGTAAACAAGAATAATCTTTTATACCCGTCGTCTTTCAAGTTGCAGCTTTGTTGGCTGCGCTTGCTCACCCCGGTCACATAGTTAGCTATGCTCCCGGGGATTTGCTCTCTTGCCGTCGCGCTGCATCTTGAAATCCATTGGGTATATTTATTGATATATAACACCAATATTTAATCTATTTTTACCTATATCAGCCAGGGATATAACAGGGTGTTTGATTTTTGCACTGCCAGATGCATGGAGCACATGTATGCAGCATGGCAGCACGGTAACCATCAGGTAATATTCTCTATTGTTAATTTTTCCAGTGAATTCAATTTAATGTCAGCCAGTGACCAGCGAGGATCATCAAAATGATGGGCGGCAGGAACAACAATTGAACGCATTCTTGCAGCCTTGGCTGCTATCATGCCATTAAATGAATCTTCTAACGTAACGCATTGAATCGGGTTAACGTCAAGTTGATTGGCGGCTTGTAAGTAAACTTCTGGGTGGGGTTTGCTATAAGGTAAGTCTGCGGCAGAAATGACAGCATCAAAGTAGTGCCGTATGTTAAATAATTCAAGTATCTGTTCAAGCATCTCATAGGGTGATGCAGAGGCCAAACCGATTTTTAATCCACGCTCGCGGCAGAGGTTTAAAGCATATTCGACGCCTGGTAATAAGGGGCGGTTTTCTTTTACTAATCGAACTACATAATTGATGATGCGTTGTGCAACTTCATTTTTAGAAGTACCTTGCCACGGTGCAGCCTGATACCATAGTTCAACAACCTGATCTATCCGTAATCCTAATGTATCAGGCAGTTTTTCTGCTAAAGTTAAATCCAATCCTAATTCACCGAATATATGTTTTTCTCCTTGCTCCCAGTAGGGCTCAGAATCAATGAGCAATCCGTCCATATCAAAGATGACGGCTTTTAGAGGTAAACAAAATGACATCTCATATCTCTCCGCAATGATGATAGCGATTAATAAAATTTGATTGTAGCAATTTCAGTGAGTTAAATCTCTCTGTAGGCAGATAACAAAGAAAGAAATCGTTTTTTAGGAAAAATAAGAGCATTACTCTACAAATGGAGTTAGAGTAAGCCTCTTATGAGCTATGATTGAATGAAAATAAAATGATGTATGCTAATGAGGAAAATTAATGAAGTATCAACAAGCTGGCTATGTTGCTATTACTAAACGAATTCTGGGCTGGGTTATTTTTGTACCGGCTTTTTTGTCTACTTTTGTCTCAGTGATCAATCTGACATGGCAGCATGGCGTAAAAGGTGATGGTATTAATGCGGTATTGAATGATTTTCTCAAAATGATGACAGAAATGATTAAATTCAATACACCTTTTCTGGATTTTTTTTGGAAATACTCTCCAGTTCCTGATTGGACAGTGAGCATTACAGGAGCAAATTTCGGTTTTCTTGTTATCTATTTTTTAATATTTATTGGTTTGGCAATGAATGCTTCTGGTTTGAGAATGTACCGCCAGTTTAAATTTATTAAAGAACATATTGAAGATCAAATGATCCTTGAAAATGTTAAAGAGAGTGGAATTACAAAGGAACAATTGAAAAATAAAATCAAATTTCCGAGGCATTCTCTATTCAGCCAAATTTTTACTCTTTATATATCACCAATCATTATCGGTGCGATTGCTTATCTGTTATCTACACTATTGGGTTGGCAATGAAACAAAATAATAGCTGTGCCAGAATGTTCTATGCAGTTTTTAACATATAATGTTATTTTATTTGTTAAAATATATTGATGAAATTGGCGTATGTAAATCGTAAATATTGAAAAATGACATTGAATGTGATTTAAAAACCACATGTTAACCCTTATTGTTAAGGAGAATTGATTCAGAGTTAACAATAATCGTTTTGTGTTCATATATCATGTTGATGAGTGTTTTTGATGGCTATTCAGATAAGATCTTATCAATAATATTTTGCACTACGATAAAGTTATCACCGCCAAAAAGGTTACATCGGTTCAGCAAATAATAAAGTTGGTAAATAGGTTGGCGATCAATAAAGTCATGTGGCAATGGCCAAATACTTTGGTAACCATCAAAAATTTGTAAAGGAAGATCTGGATAGAGAGGCAGCATCGCTAAATCACATTCACGATCACCCCAATAACAGGCAGGATCAAAGGTAACAGCACACTCGTCATTCAATGATGCACAGTTTGTGGGCCATAAATCGCCATGAAGGAGAGAAGGTTGCGGGTGATGAGAGTGTAGTTTGTTACTGACTATCTCGACAATCTGGTTGATATCTCCAAATATCATGCCATTATCAGCTGCAAGTTGTAATTGCCAGCCAATACGTTTTTCTGCGTAAAATTGATTCCAGCGTTTCTGCCACCCATTAGGCTGTATGGTGGTGGCAAGCATATTATCAAAATCAAAACCAAACTTAGGTTGCTCACTCCATTGATGCAGTTTGGCAAGATGTTGACCGAAACAGTATGCACTATGGGCATTAAATGACTTTATAGGCAAATATTCCAGCAAAAGGAAACTATAGTCACGATCGTGCCCCACACCGTAAACGTTGGGTACACGGGTTGTTTTGCTGCGAGCCAATAATTCTAGCTGTTCTGCTTCTGCTTTAAAAACCAGCAGCATTTCTTTCACGTTGGATTTGACAAAAATATGTTGTTCACCATATTCAATACACCAAGAACGATGTATATCACCTCCTGATAATTCCGTTTTATCGTGAATCTCAGCGTCACCAAAATGCTCACTTAATAGACGGTTCACGGTTTGCCACATGATTCACCTCATTAAGTTGACAATTGCTACATTCATATTACAGATAGATGCAGCATTTGAACAGGTTAAAAAGGACTTTAATGGCAATTAATAATGCCATATCCAAAATTGAATATGGCACTCTCTCTTGGTCAGTGTGATTTTTCTGGAATTGGCAGTGGTTGAGATGAAGTTTTTTCGGACGAACTCTTGTTCACTTTTTTGTAGGCCAATTTTATTTGGTTATAAATAAGTGCAGCTATGAAAATAATAGCTTGAATAATTACAATACATGGGCCTGTTTCACCATCAATATGGAAACTGACGATTGTGCCGAGTATGCTGGATGACACTGATGCAATCATTGCAACCACAAGCATACGATCAAAACTCCGGCAGAGAATGAAAGCGATAATGCCGGGTGAGATCAGCATGGCAATAACCAGAATGATACCGACCGCTTGCAGTGACGCAACAATTGTCAGGGCCAATAGAGACAATAAGCCATAATGAAGTAGTCTTACTGGCAAGCCGACTACTCTGGCCTGATTGGGGTCAAAGCAATAGAGCATAAAATCTTTTCGCTTCAGTAAGACAATGGTCAGTGTCACTCCGGCGATGCATAGTGTTTGGATCAATTCATTCTTAGTAATACCGAGTATGCTGCCGAATAAGATGTGTGTCAGGTGCTGGTCTGTATCTATCCGGGTAAACAACACTAAACCAAATGCAAACATGCCAGAAAAAACGATACCCATGACAGTATCTTCTTTGATTCTGCTGTGTTCTTTCAAATATCCAGTGGCAAAAGCACAAAATATACCGGAAAGAAAGGCACCTATTGCAAGTGGTATACCTGCAACAAAGGCTAGTACTATACCCGGTAGAACAGCATGTGAAATGGCATCGCCCATTAACGACCAGCCCTTTAAGACTAGATAGCAGGAGAGCACAGCACAGACTGCACCTACTATGATAGCTGCAAAGATGGCACGCTGCATGAAATCATGCATGAAAGGTTCAGTGATTAATTCAATAAACGTATTCATGAGTGTCCTTTTTGAGTCAAGGCCAGAGATTCCTTTCTGGCTCGTTTGCGGGAAGCTAACATGCCGTGTTTGGGAGCAAAGAAAAACACCAGCAAGAAAATGACGGTTTGCATTGTAACAATTACTCCGCCAGTTGCTCCATTCAGAAAATAACTCAGATATGCGCCAAAACCACTGGTAAATGAACCAATAGCGACAGCAATGATTAGGAGATGTTTGAATCTATCTGTCAATAAGTAAGCTGTTGCCCCAGGAGTGACAACCATTGCTATCACCAAAATTGCTCCTACTGTCTGTAATGCAGCAACGGTGCAGGCACTTAATAATGTGAAAAAAATGATTTTTAACCGTAATGGTGACAGCCCGATAGACCGTGCATGGGTTTCATCAAAGAAAACAACCAATAAGTCTTTCCAGATCAGCATCAAGATGGCAAAGGAAACGGCGATAATAATTTCAACCTGTAAAACATCCTCATCAGCAATTCCCAATATATTGCCTAGAATAATAGTTTGTACATTCACAGATGTGGGATTCAAGGAAACTATTAATAAACCAACCGCAAAAAAGGTTGAAAATATAAATCCGATCACAGCATCTTCGCGTAATCGAGTGATATGGCGAACCAAGGTCATTGATAGTGCTGCGAGCATCCCGGTAAAAAAAGCACCTCCAGCATAAGGCAGACCCAAGGCATATGCACCTGCGACGCCGGGTACAACAGAATGGGAGAGAGCATCTCCCATCAGCGACCAGCCTTTCAGCATCAGATAAGCAGATAAGAAAGCACAGACGGCCCCGACGATTGAACTTACCCACATGGCCTTTACCATGTAATTGTAATTAAACGGTTGTAACAGTAATTCCATCATGGTTGGTTTCCCTTTTGTTTTTGACTTTGTCGTGGGGGAATATGATGGTTATGACCATAAAAGACAGCGGCACGTTCGTCATCAGTAATAACTGTCAGTGAGCGTGGGTCATCATCATCGTGCAGTTCAGGACCGGAAAGATTAATGTGACGCAAGACACCGCCGAAGGTGATTTCCAGATTTTTTTGGGTAAAAGTGGTTTCAGTCCGGCCACTGGCCAGTACTGTGCGGTTGATCAGAATAACATGATCGCAAAATTCGGGAACAGTTCCGAGGTTATGAGTTGACACCAAAACTAAATGTCCTTCATCCCGTAATTCTCGAAGTAAGGTGATAATAGCATTTTCGGTTTTTACGTCTACGCCGGTAAAAGGTTCATCCAGCAACAGTACTTTTCCTTCTTGAGCAAGTGCCCGGGCTAAAAATGCTCGTTTTTTTTGTCCACCGGAAAGTTCACCGATTTGGCGATCGCGCAGCTCTGTCAATCCAACACGTTCAAGAGCTTCATTCACGATTTGATGATCACGTTTGCTGGGGCGGCGTAAAAATCCCATTTTTCCATAACGCCCCATCATGACAACATCAGCAACTAAAACTGGAAAATTCCAGTCTACATCTTCAGTCTGTGGAACATATGCAATGATATTTTGCTTTAGTGCCGTTTTGACAGGTTGCGTATTGAGAGTCACTTTTCCTTGTGAAGGTGTAACTAATCCCATAATTGTTTTAAATAATGTAGATTTTCCGCTACCGTTCATTCCGACCAGAGCACAAATTGTGCCGCCAGTGATATCAAAACTGGCATCATAAATGGCAGTATGCCCATTGTTGTAAGTAACGGTAGCATTATCAACGACCAAATGAGGTTGCTCAAACAATGTCTGATGGTTTAATGGTGAGCGATTCATTGATTAAATCCTTTTGCTATGGTGTCTACGGTAGTATTAAGCATATCAATATAAGTCGGCACAGGCCCTTTTGAAGTAGAGAGAGAGTCTACATAGAGTACTCCGCCGTAGTGGGCTGCCGTTTCTTTGCTCACTTGTTTCGCTGGTTTATCTGAAACAGTACTTTCACTGAAGACTACAGGAATTTTATGATCTCTCACTGTATCTATGACACGACGCACCTGCTGAGGTGAGCCTTGTTCTTCTGCATTGATTGGCCATAAATAGACTTCTTTGAAGCCGTAATCTTGTGTGAGATAACTGAAAGCACCTTCACTGGTCACCAGCCAGCGTTGTTCTGCTGGAATACGGGAAAGCCGTTCTCTAAGTGGTGTATCTAATTGAGCTATTTTTTCTGCATATACTTTAGCATTGCGGTTATAAATTTCGGTATTCTCTGGATTGTGTTTGACGAGAGCTTTTCGAATATTTTCTATATAAATCAGTGCATTTTTGGGAGACATCCAAGCATGGGGGTTTGGGTTTTTAGTGTAGGGACCTTCTCTAATTGGCAAAGGAATAATACCTTCAGTAATGATCGCCGCAGGTATATCTTTCATGTTCTCAAAAAAACGCTCAAACCAACGTTCAAGGTTTAAACCATTCCAAAGAATCAGATCGGCGCGTTGTGCTTTGATAATATCTTTTGGTGTAGGTTGGTAATCGTGGATTTCTGCACCGACTTTTGTGATAGATTCAACGATCGCTGCATCTCCAGCGATATTCTGGGCCATATCTTGAATAATGGTAAATGTCGTAACAACCCTGAACTTTTTATCTGCATGAGCTTGCTGACTGAGTAAAACCATTGCTAGTAGCGCAATGGCAAAACTAAAGAGTGGGAAAGCAGGGAGAGAACGTTTAGTGTTCATTATGGCAAACCTTACTATTATACATAAATTATTGATAATGATTATCAGTATCGTTTATGTAAAGTCAAGGTGGTATCGAATGAAATTGATGATGGATCTGATAGTCACCCCTTAATTTTCTGCTGGTTCACATGACAGTAATGGATCTCATGTGAACAAAAAAATAACACCTTGTCCATAGCTATCAAAAGTAAATTCATTAATTTATTTTGGTAAGCAGTAAAAAATATTTTTGGTTTATCAGTAAAATTATATATCCTTTATAAGGTTAATTTTATTTTGGAGAGAGCAGCGTGAAATCAAGATTCAACTACATTGTGTTCGCACTGTTATTAACCGGATGTGCAGGGCAAGAAGAGAATCGATTAAACGTTAACAAGCAAACAGGGGTAAAGCGTATGCTTAATGACAATAATGCTGCTTTGGAGGCTCGTAAATTTACAAATAAACCTGAACCAACTCGATTTGATGATTTTATTGAACAAGCTGCAAAGCGTTATGGTGTTGATGAAACTCTTATCAAAGCAATTATTCAGGTAGAATCCGATTTCCGCCCAGAAGTTGTCAGCAAATCGAATGCAGTTGGGTTAATGCAGATTAAGGCATCTACGGCAGGGAGAGATGCTTATCGAATGAAGGGAAAATCAGGTCAGCCAACGATACGTGAATTGAAAGACCCTGAAACTAATATTGACCTTGGAACCGCTTATATCAGTATCTTGAAAAAACAGCATTTGGATGGTATTTCCAATACAGAAACGTTGTATTATGCAACGATATTAGCTTACGTGAATGGTGCAGGAGCATTGTTACGAACGTTTGATTCAAACCGGGCTTTGGCGATTAATAAAATTAATCGAATGACACCAAATGAATTTTATCAGTATGTTCAAAATAATCACCCTGCATCACAGGCTCCACGTTATTTATGGAAAGTGAAAAATGCGTATCGTGCTTTGGAATCTTATTAATTAGCTGAAAATTATTATACAGTGACTAATATCATGACAGAATGTCTAAATAGTGTCATATTTCCAATTACTCCCTCCAATATAATACTGGCTATTTTAGATACTCTAACATTGGTGAATAGAGCACCCTAATAACTTAAATTCCGTGGAAATAACGAACTCATATAGTAAGTGGCATTTATGACCTGCCTAAACAGTAACCTTATTACATTTATCTAATCAGAAAGATATCATTATTAAAACTCCCAGTTTTGGTGGCAACCATCAGGAAAATGTAGAGTCTTTAACGTCAAGATGAACTGTTTTAACACTTACTCTGTGTGATAGTATATCGAGCGAGTTAGAGCAAATGTACAGGGGACTTTTAAAAATTATGTCCTTAACTGTGTACACATCTTGCGGAGTGAAGCAAGAATTTGTTTCTAACGTATTGTTTGAAAATGAATTTTATTTAATGCAAGTGATCTTTCGTGTGGGTCACCACTGTAGATAAGGATTTTAAATGCCTGTAATTACTCTTCCTGACGGTAGTCAACGTCAATTTGAGCATGCTGTTTCTATAATGGATGTAGCTCGTGATATCGGTACTGGCTTGGCAAAAGCGTGTATTGCTGGCTGTGTTAATGGTGAATTGGTTGATGCCTGTGAATTAATCGAAACAGATGCCAATCTTGCTATTATCACCAGCAAAAATGAAGAAGGCCTGGAAATCATCCGTCACTCATGTGCTCACTTATTGGGGCATGCAATTAAGCAATTGTGGCCTGATACGAAAATGGCTATTGGTCCTGTGATTGACAATGGGTTTTATTACGATGTCGATTTGGATCGTTCTTTGACGCAGGAAGATATTGAGCTGCTTGAAAAACGCATGCTGGAACTTGCCAAAAAAGACTATGATGTCATCAAGAAAAAAGTTACTTGGCAGGAAGCTCGCGATGCATTTGCGGCTCGTGGTGAAGAATATAAGATTCAGATTCTGGATGAAAATATCAGCCATGATGATCATCCGGGACTATATCATCATGAAGAATACGTTGATATGTGCCGTGGTCCCCACGTACCTAATATGCGTTTCTGCCACCACTTTAAATTACAGAAAGTGGCAGGAGCGTACTGGCGCGGCAATAGTGACAACAAAATGTTGCAGCGTATTTATGGTACTGCATGGGCGGATAAAAAACAGATTGGCGCTTACTTACAGCGTTTGGAAGAAGCGGCTAAACGCGATCACCGTAAAATTGGTAAGCAACTTGACCTGTATCATATGCAGGAAGAAGCGCCAGGTATGGCTTTCTGGCATAATGATGGCTGGACAATTTTCCGTGAACTGGAAACTTTTGTTCGCACGAAACTGAAAGAGTACCAATATCAGGAAGTGAAAGGCCCATTTATGATGGACCGCATCATGTGGGAAAAAACAGGGCATTGGGAAAACTATAAAGAGAATATGTTCACAACTTCTTCGGAAAACCGTGAATATTGCGTAAAACCGATGAACTGTCCGGGCCATGTCCAAATTTTTAATCAGGGTTTGAAATCCTATCGTGACTTACCTTTGCGTATGGCTGAATTCGGTAGCTGTCACCGTAACGAGCCATCAGGCGCTTTACATGGCTTGATGCGTGTACGTGGCTTTACTCAAGACGATGCACATATTTTCTGCACCGAAGACCAGATCCTGCAAGAAGTCAGCAGCTGTATCAAAATGATTTATGACGTATACAGTACATTTGGTTTTGAGAAGATTGTTGTTAAATTATCAACTCGCCCAGGAAAACGTATTGGTACGGAAAAACAGTGGGATGAGGCAGAAGCGGATCTTGCTGAAGCATTGACCCAAAATGGTATTGAATTTGAATACCAACCGGGTGAAGGGGCATTTTATGGCCCTAAAATTGAATTTACTCTATATGATTGTTTGGATCGTGCGTGGCAATGTGGTACTGTGCAACTTGATTTTTCACTGCCAGCGCGTCTGAATGCGTCATATGTGGGTGAAAATAACGAACGTAAGGTTCCTGTGATGATTCACCGTGCGGTTCTGGGTTCTCTGGAACGCTTCATTGGTATCCTGACAGAAGAGTATGCTGGGTTTTTCCCAACGTGGTTGGCACCTCAGCAGGTTGTTGTCATGAATATTACTGATGGTCAGGCAAATTATGTACAGGAATTGGTAAAAAAACTTCAAGATGCAGGCATTCGTGCAAAAGCAGACTTGAGAAATGAGAAGATTGGTTTTAAAATTCGCGAACACACTCTGCGTCGTGTGCCTTACATGCTTGTTTGTGGTGATAAAGAAGTCGAGTCAGGAAAAGTATCTGTCCGTACTCGCCGTGGCAAGGATTTAGGCAGCATTGACGTCAGTGAGTTTAAAGAAAAACTGCTGACAGAAATACGCAGTCGCAATCTTCATCAATTGGAGGAATAAGGTATTAAAGGCGGAAAAAGAATTCAACCGGCGCGCCCAAATCGCATTAATGAAGAGATTCGCGCCTCTGAAGTTCGTTTAACTGGATTAGATGGCGAACAGATTGGAATTGTCAGTCTGAGAGAAGCTCTTGAGAAAGCTGAGGAAGCTGGTGTTGATTTAGTTGAAATCAGCCCAAATGCCGAACCGCCGGTTTGTCGTATTATGGATTACGGCAAGTTCCTCTATGAGAAGAGTAAATCAATCAAAGAGCAGAAAAAGAAACAAAAGGTTATTCAGGTTAAGGAAATTAAATTCCGTCCTGGTACAGATGAAGGCGACTATCAGGTCAAACTACGCAACCTGATTCGTTTTCTGGAAGATGGCGATAAAGCTAAAATCACCCTGCGTTTCCGTGGGCGTGAAATGGCGCATCAACAGATTGGTATCGAAATGCTTAACCGTGTTCGTGATGATCTGAGTGAACTGGCTGTTGTCGAATCCTTCCCTACGAAGGTTGAAGGCCGCCAGATGATCATGGTGCTCGCTCCTAAGAAGAAATAGTCAGGCAAACAAGTAATAGGTTCCTGCCCAGAAATCTGGGTGGGAGCCTATTCGCCTTACTAATTCGTTGTAATTAACAATGCGAAGTGGAAATTAAAATGCCAAAAATTAAAACAGTACGCGGCGCAGCTAAACGCTTCAAAAAAACCGCAAGCGGCGGTTTCAAGCGTAAGCACGCTAACCTTCGTCACATCCTGACTAAAAAATCAACTAAGCGTAAGCGTCATTTACGTCCAAAAGGCATGGTCTCCAAAGGTGATCTGGGCCTGGTTGTTGCTTGTCTGCCATACGCATAAGCGATTTTTTTAGATTAGAACTCAGAAGAGACGATAGGAGAAGTATATGGCTCGCGTAAAACGTGGTGTTATTGCCCGTGCACGTCACAAGAAAATTTTAAAACAAGCGAAAGGCTACTACGGTGCTCGTTCGCGCGTTTATCGTGTTGCTTTCCAGGCTGTAATTAAGGCTGGTCAGTATGCTTACCGTGACCGCCGTCAGCGTAAACGTCAATTCCGCCAACTGTGGATTGCACGTATCAACGCTGCTGCACGTCAGAACGGCATGTCTTACAGCCGTTTCATCAACGGCCTGAAAAAGGCTTCGATTGAAATCGACCGTAAGATTCTGGCTGACATCGCTGTATTCGATAAAGTAGCATTTGCTGCTCTGGTTGAAAAAGCGAAGGGCGCTCTGGCATAAGTCAGGTTAAAAGAGGGAGCTTGCTCCCTCTTTTACTTTTTCCCAAAATATGGCTTACTGTTCGTCAGATTAACACTGGTCATATCAGAAAGGGATGTAGGAGAGAATAAAATGATGAAATTAGCCTTTTTTCGTTTCTTTTTTTACTTTAGCGCCTGAAATCAGGGGGCTTTGCGCGTAAGAAAAGACACGAAAAACAGCGCTTGAGCCTCCAGTGTGGAGGCTTTTTTATTTTTATGGCCTCATTAGGAAATAGTTTGAGGACATAGTCGATAACAACTAAAGGGCCATCTGGCCAAAGGAAGAGGAAAACGATGTCACATCTTACTGAGCTGGTTGCAAAGGCAAAAGCAGCCGTAGAAGAAGCCCAGGATGTTGCCGCGTTGGATTTGGTGCGAGTTGAATACCTGGGAAAAAAAGGCCATTTAACCCTCCAGATGTCATCGCTGCGTGACTTACCCGCCGAAGAGCGCCCAGCGGCAGGGGCTATTATTAATCAGGCAAAACAAGAAGTCCAAGAAGCATTGAATGAGCGTAAAGCCAAGCTTGAATCAGATGTTCTGAATGCACGCTTGGCAGCAGAAAAAATTGATGTTTCATTGCCTGGCCGTCGTATAGAAAATGGCGGATTGCATCCTGTTACCCGCACGATTGAACGTATTGAAACTTTCTTTGGCGAGTTGGGTTTTTCTGTTGAATCTGGCCCAGAAATTGAAGATGACTATCATAACTTTGATGCTCTGAATATTCCTGCGCATCATCCTGCACGTGCTGATCACGATACTTTTTGGTTTGATGCAACGCGTCTGTTGCGTACCCAGACCTCTGGAGTACAGATCCGTACGATGAAAGATCGTCAGCCGCCAATTCGTATTATTGCGCCGGGACGTGTATACCGCAATGATTATGACCAGACACATACCCCGATGTTCCATCAGATAGAAGGGCTGATCGTTGATAAAAATATCAGCTTTACCAATTTGAAAGGTACACTGCATGACTTTTTAAATAATTTCTTTGAAGAAGATATGCAAGTTCGTTTCCGTCCTTCTTATTTCCCGTTCACAGAACCATCCGCAGAAGTTGATGTGATGGGCAAAAATGGTAAATGGTTGGAGGTTTTGGGTTGCGGTATGGTGCACCCTAACGTATTGAGCAACGTTGGCATTGACCCTGAAGTCTATTCTGGTTTTGCCTTTGGCATGGGAATGGAGCGTCTGACCATGCTTCGCTATGGTGTTACAGATTTGCGTGCATTCTTTGAAAATGATTTGCGTTTCCTCAAACAATTTAAATAAGGCGGGTATATCTCATGAAATTCAGTGAACTCTGGTTACGCGAGTGGGCAAACCCGGCCATTAGTAGTGAAGCATTGTCGGATCAAATCACCATGGCTGGTTTGGAAGTTGATGGTGTTGAAAAAGTGGCCGGTCAATTTCACGGTGTTGTGGTGGGTGAAGTTGTTGAATGTGGCCAACATCCAAATGCAGATAAATTGCGTGTCACAAAAGTCAATGTCGGTGGTGAACGCCTGTTAGATATTGTTTGTGGTGCGCCAAATTGCCGCCAAGGGCTTCGTGTCGCTGTCGCTACGGTTGGAGCTGTATTACCGGGTGATTTTAAAATAAAAGCAGCTAAATTGCGTGGAGAGCCATCAGAAGGAATGCTGTGTTCGTTTTCTGAACTGGGTATTGCTAATGACAATGATGGCATTATCGAACTGCCAGTGGATGCTCCGATTGGTACGGATCTGCGTGATTACATGAAGTTGGATGATAATGCGATTGAAATCAGCATTACTCCAAACCGTGCTGATTGCTTGAGCATCATGGGAGTTGCCCGTGACATAGCAGTTATTAATAAATTATCTATGGTAGAACCGAAGATTGAGACGGTTAAATCAACCATTGATGCTACATTTCCTATTCGTGTCGATGCACCTGAAGCATGCCCCCGCTACTTAGGACGCGTTATCCGGAATGTGAACGTTAAAGCGGTAACACCGTTATGGATGCGTGAAAAGCTGCGTCGTGGTGGTATTCGTTCTATTGATCCAGTGGTCGATATTACTAACTATGTCTTGCTTGAATTAGGGCAACCATTGCATGCGTTCGATTTAGGACGTTTAGATGGTTCAATTATTGTTCGTTTTGCTGAGCAAGGTGAAAAACTTACACTGTTGGATGGCAGTGAAACCGAACTTTCTGCTGAAACACTTATCATTTCTGATGAAAAGCAATTACTTGCTATGGCAGGGATTTTTGGCGGAGAATATTCTGGAGTTAACGCTGAAACTCAGCATGTTATGCTGGAGTGTGCATTTTTTGCTCCACTGGCAATTACAGGTCGCGCTCGCCGCTATGGTTTGCACACTGATGCCTCTCATCGCTTTGAACGTGGTGTTGATCCACAGCTCCAACATAAAGCGATGGAGTATGCCACTCAGTTGTTGATTGATATTTGTGGCGGTGAAGCGGGGGAAGTCGTTGATGCTACTAGTGAGTCTTATTTGCCGAAACCAGCAACGATTACTCTGAATCGTCAGAAATTGGATCGACTGATCGGCCATCATATTGCTGATGAACAAGTAACTGACATATTGGCTCGTTTAGGCTGTCAGGTAACCGTACACACTGATAGCTGGCAGGTTGTTGCGCCTAGCTGGCGTTTTGATATGCAGATTGAAGAAGATCTGGTTGAAGAGGTTGCCCGTGTTTACGGTTATAACAACATTCCTGATGTTCCGGTGCGTGCTGATCTCGTGATGACTGCACATCGCGAAGCTAATTTGCCGCTAAAACGAGTCAAAACAATGTTGGTGGACAAAGGTTATCAAGAAGCAATTACCTATAGCTTTGTTGATCCTAAGATTCAGCAACATCTTCACCCGCAACAAGAAGCATTGATCCTGCCAAATCCAATTTCGGCGGATATGTCTGCAATGCGTTTATCTTTGTTGACAGGATTATTGACTACGGTTGCATATAATCAAAACCGTCAGCAAAATCGCGTCCGTTTATTTGAAACAGGGCTGCGTTTTGTACCGGATGAGCAAGCAGAACACGGTATTCGTCAGGAATTAATGCTGGCAGGTGTTATCGCAGGAAACCGTTTCGTTGAGCATTGGTCGATTGAAAAACAAGCAGTTGATTTCTTTGATTTGAAGGGTGATTTAGAATCTGTTTTAGAATTGACAGGTAAACTATCTAAGATTTCCTTCAAGGCAGAAGAACATCCTGCTTTACATCCTGGACAATGTGCTGGGATTTATCTGGAAAATAGTTATATTGGTTATATTGGCGTTGTTCATCCAGAACTGGAGCGTAAACTTGACTTAAACGGTCATACCGTGGTATTCGAGTTATTATGGTCTAGTCTGGTAGACCGCGTAATTCCTGAGATGAAGGAAGTTTCTCGCTTCCCATCTAACCGCCGTGATATTGCTGTAGTAGTGCCTGAAAATGTAGCCGCAGAAGATATTCTGGTTGAATGTAAGAAAGTTGGCGTAAATCATATAGTTGGCATAAACTTATTTGACGTGTATTGTGGTAAAGGGGTCGCGGAAGGTTATAAAAGCCTTGCTATTAGCTTAATCTTGCAGGATACCATGCGTACACTGGAAGAAGAAGAAATTGCTGCGACTGTCAACAAATGCGTTGCTGCATTAGAACAGCGATTCCAAGCATCCTTGAGGGACTGAACTTATGGCGCTTACTAAAGCTGAAATGTCAGAAAATCTGTTTGAGAAACTGGGTATTAGCAAACGTGACGCTAAAGATCTAGTGGAGATGTTCTTTGAAGAAGTGCGTCGCTCTTTGGAGAATGGGGAGCAGGTTAAGTTATCCGGATTTGGCAACTTTGATTTGCGAGACAAAAATCAACGTCCAGGTCGCAATCCAAAAACAGGCGAAGATATTCCGATTACAGCTCGCCGTGTTGTCACTTTTCGCCCCGGCCAAAAGTTGAAAAATCGGGTGGAGAAAGCCTTACCCAAAGAATAAAGACATAAAAAAAGACCGCGTAATGCGGTCTTTTTCTTATCTCTCATATCCGATTATATAATCGGATGCTTTTTCTCCTGTTCCCTAAATGGTCTCATATCACCATGCACCCTTCTGTTTATGAGCTGATAACATCCCAAAGAAAGCGTAGCTATAAAATAGTTGTTATTTTATCTGTTTTGCTCACCATTCTATTCGTTTTGTCATTATGCGCTGGGGAAATTTGGTTCTGGCCTGATCAATGGTTATCAGATTCTGCTCAATTATTTATTTGGCAATTGAGATTACCCAGAGCGATTGCGGTGATGGTCGTTGGTGCAAGTTTGGCCGTATCAGGGGCAATCATGCAGGCTTTGTTTGAAAATCCGCTGGCAGAGCCAGGATTGCTTGGAATAAGCAATGGTGCTGGTGTAGTGGTGGTCTGTTTAATCCTTGCTTTTCATGGTATGGCACCATTATGGATATTGAGCATAGGTGCGGTATTTGGCGCACTTTTCATGACTGCCATTCTGTTGGAATTTGCCAGAAGACACCAAGTAACTAATGCGCGTCTGTTATTGATTGGAGTTGCCTTTGGCGTAATATTTGGAGCCATGATGACATGGATGGTCTATTTCAGCACTAGTTTAGACCTCCGGCAGCTAATGTATTGGATGATGGGTAGTTTTAGTGGTATTGACTGGCGTCAAAAATGGTTGGTTATTGCATTGCTTCCCGCCATTTTATGGTTAAGCAGCAAAGGTAATATTTTGAATTATTTATCACTTGGAGAGTTACAGGCCAGGCAGCTGGGGATATCTCATCATAAGTGGCGTAATTTATTTGTTGCAGTGGTTGGATTATTAGTTGGATTGAGTGTTGCCCTTGCCGGAGCGATAAGTTTTATCGGTTTAGTGATCCCTCATATTTTAAGATTGATCGGCCTGACAGATTATAAAACCTTGCTTCCTGCCAGTGCGTTGGCGGGAGGGAGTGGTTTATTGCTGGCTGATTTATTCTCCCGCCTGACATTATCTCACGCGGAAGTACCGATAGGTGTTGTTACTGTAACGTTAGGGGCACCAATTTTTATATGGCTTTTATTAAGAACGCGCCATTATTAAAAAACATACACAAATATGTGCTGTGCCAGCTAATGAAAACCAAGATATGAGGCGTACAAGGTGAGGATAATAACGTGTCTGTACAGCCGATTGTGGTACTAAATAATGTGACTGTTGATAACAGACTGAGTTCACTGTTTGCATCTGTTATGGCTGGAGAGCAAATTCATTTGGTTGGATTAAATGGCTCAGGAAAGAGTACCCTGCTTTCAGCTATTGCGGGGGTTTTATCATATAGTGGCACAATTCATTTAACTGATCGGAATTTGAGAGATTACCGGCAACACGAACTGGCAAAATATCGGGCTTGGTTCTCTCAATCAGCATCTACTCCCATTATGCCCGTTTTTCAGTATCTAGATATGTTCCGCCCTGAATCAGTCCCATTGGCTCAAAGTGAAAAAGTACTATATAGGCTTTGCCAGCAATTGAAACTTCTTCCGTTACTTTCTTCTCCAACCGGACAATTATCAGGTGGAGAATGGCAGAGAGTCAGATTGGCGGGAACTTTTTTGCAAGTATGGCCGGAGTTGAATCCCAATGGGAAACTACTTCTGCTTGATGAACCAACGAATAATCTTGATATTACCCAGCAAGCCATTTTGGATAAGTTAATCAAAGAGTTTTGCTCATTGGGAGGATCGGTAATATTGAGTAGTCATGATCTTAACCACACTTACGAACAGGCTAGCGGAGTATGGTTACTCTCTCATGGCAAGTTGTTGGTATCTGGTATGCCGCAGAATGTTATGACCGAACGAAATTTATCAGAAATTTTTGAGGTAAATATTAGACATATCAGAAATAGCCGCTATAAATTATGGAAGGTCAGCCATATGTAATTTTTATAAATTAGATCACCATAAT
Organism: Xenorhabdus sp. XBWT; assembly: GCF_059072735.1. NCBI lineage: Bacteria > Pseudomonadati > Pseudomonadota > Gammaproteobacteria > Enterobacterales > Morganellaceae > Xenorhabdus > Xenorhabdus sp. XBWT. The sequence continues at coordinate 2,472,481 of NZ_CM180990.1, read as the reverse complement.
TGATTGCTTTTTATCTACTTTAGGTGTCTTGGTTGGTCATAACTTACCTGTCTGTTGATGTTTTGTTAAACAAGCATCATCTAGGATTGTCCAATTATAAAACAAATTAGACGATACAAGGCATAAAGCGGTTATGGATAATTTTTTGCCATTTTCTCGTCCTGCGATTGGCAGTGAAGAGATAGCAGCTATTGAGAAAGTTTTACATTCTGGTTGGATTACTACAGGCCCGCAGAACCATCAATTAGAGCAAGATTTTTCTCGCATGTTTGGATGCAAACATGCGGTTGCTTTATGCTCCGCTACTGCGGGAATACATTTGGTTTTGCTGGCATTAGGTATAGGGCCGGGTGATGAAGTCATTACTCCTTCCCAAACCTGGGTTTCCACTATCAATATGATTTGTCTGCTGGGTGCCGAGCCTGTCATGGTAGATGTTGACCGTGACACATTAATGGTCAGTGCGGATATAATCAAAAAAGCAATTACCCCGAAAACTAAAGCCATTATTCCTGTTCATTATGCGGGGGCACCTTGTGATCTTGATGCCCTGCGTTCTGTTGCCCGAGAAGCGAATATTCCCTTAATTGAAGATGCCGCCCATGCTGTGGGCACGCGTTATAAAAATGAATGGGTGGGAGAGCGGGGTACAGCAATCTTCTCTTTCCATGCGATTAAAAACATGACCTGTGCGGAAGGGGGTATGTTCGTCACTGATGATGACGAACTGGCTCAGCGGATACGTTGTTTAAAATTTCATGGATTAGCTGTCGATGCTTTTGACCGAGAAGTGCAGGGAAGAAAACCTCAAGCAGAAGTTATTGAACCGGGTTTTAAATATAATTTATCCGATATTCATGCAGCGATGGCGGTTGTACAACTAGGTAAACTGGCATTGATGAACGCACGCCGCAGTGAACTTGTAGCTCGTTATTCTGCTGCTCTTATCGATTCATCTTTGCAAATGTTAAGTGTTCCTGAATATGAACATTTGCATGCCCATCACCTTTTTATGGTACGTGTTGACAAAAATGTCTGTGGCATTGATCGCGACACTTTCATGGCGCGTCTAAAAGACAAAAATATTGGTACAGGTTTACATTTCAGAGCTGTACATACGCAAAAATATTATCGGGAACGTTATTCACAACTTTCTCTGCCTGTATCTGAGTGGAACTCGTCAACACTCTGTTCATTGCCGCTTTTCCCTGATATGAACAATGATGATGTCGATCGTGTTGTGAATGCGATAATTGAAATCCTTTCGGAGCATAAATAAGTGACATTTGAGAAAATCAAAAAAGTTTCGGTCGTTATTCCTGTTTATAACGAAGAAGAAAGCTTGCCTCAATTACTGGAAAGAACGATTACCGCATGTCAAAAACTTGAGCAAGAATATGAATTAATCTTGATAGATGACGGTAGTCGTGACAGTTCTGCTGATATTTTGACTCAGGCGGCTGAAATTCCTGAAAATCATGTGATTGCCATTTTGCTTAATCGCAACTATGGGCAACATTCGGCAATTATGGCGGGATTCCATCAGTCTGATGGCGATCTAATTATTACATTGGATGCTGATTTACAAAATCCTCCAGAAGAGATCCCTCGCTTAGTTAAAACGGCAGAAGAGGGATATGACGTTGTCGGAACTCGTCGGGCCAATCGTCAGGATTCTTGGTTCCGTAAAAGTGCCTCCAAAATCATTAATGCGATGATAACCAGGGTGACAGGACGTTCTATGGGAGATTACGGTTGCATGCTGAGAGCCTATCGCCGTCATATTATCCGTGCGATGTTGCAATGTCATGAGCGCAGCACATTTATTCCCATTCTGGCTAACACGTTTGCTCGCAAGACGATAGAGATCGACGTAACCCATGCAGAACGTGAATTTGGGGATTCCAAGTACAGTTTTATGAAACTGATAAACCTCATGTATGACCTTCTTACGTGCTTAACAACCGCACCATTGCGGTTATTAAGTGTAGTAGGAAGCATTATTGCGGTAACTGGTTTTCTGTTGGCGGTACTGTTGATTACCTTGCGCCTTATTTTTGGCTCAATGTGGGCTGCCGAAGGTGTGTTTACTCTGTTTGCTATTCTTTTCATGTTTATTGGTGCGCAGTTCGTCGCAATGGGATTACTCGGTGAATACATTGGCCGGATATATAACGACGTGCGTGCCCGTCCGCGTTATTTTATTCAAAAAGTGGTCGGAGTTAAAAAGGCCAACGACAATCAGGAAAAAAGCTAATGAAAGCAGTTATCTTTGCCTATCATGATATTGGTTGTGTCGGACTTAATGCGCTAGTAAAAGCAGGTTTTAATATTCAGGCTATATTTACACATACAGACAATCCGAATGAGAATCATTTTTTCTCCTCTGTTGCGCATATTGGTGCAGATTTTGGGTTACCTGTATTTGCACCAGAAAATGTGAATCATCCGCTTTGGGTTGAGCGTATTCGGGAAATGAAACCGGATGTCATTTTCTCTTTTTACTACCGCAACATGCTCAGTCAGGAGATTTTATCACTAGCTGAGAAAGGCTCCTTTAATCTGCATGGCTCTTTATTGCCGAAATACCGTGGTCGGGCCCCGGTTAACTGGGCAGTGATCAATGGTGAGACTGAAACAGGGGTAACCCTGCACAAAATGCTGGCGAAACCAGATGCCGGCGACATAGTTGCGCAGAAGACCGTACAAATTGGAGAAACGGAAACATCGCGGGATGTACATGGAAAAATACGTGAAGCGGCGGCTGAATTATTGGATAACATCCTGCCCCAAATAAAAGTAGGTCATTATCCATCAATTCCACAAAATGAGAGTCATGCTACTTATTTTGGTCGTCGTTCAGCCGAAGATGGTGAAATAGTCTGGCATAAATCAGCCAAAGAAATTAACAACTGGATTAGAGCAGTAACAGAGCCATATCCGGGTGCATTTACATTCTTGGGTGAGCGTAAAATTACAATCTGGCGTTCACGGCCACTTGATCAAGTTCATGACAAACGTCCCGGAACCGTCATTTCTACAGAGCCATTTGTGATTGCTTGTGGTGATGGTGTGTTGGAAATCATTAGCGGACAGAGTGAATCAGGTCTTTATGTCCAAGGAAATCGATTAGCGTTTGAAATGGGCATTGTGGCGGGTGTTCATGTTGGCTCTAAAGCGACAACTCAAGTTAGTCGCCGTAAACGTGTTTTGATTTTGGGTGTTAATGGATTTATTGGTAACCATCTGACTGAACGTCTGCTGGAAGACGGGAACTATGATATTTATGGGATGGATATTGGTTCTTCCGCTATTGAACGATTCATTGGCAATCCGTATTTTCATTTCATTGAAGGCGATGTCAGTATCCACACTGAGTGGATTGAATATCACATTAAGAAATGTGATGTCATTCTTCCTTTGGTGGCAATTGCGACTCCGATTGAGTATACCCGCAACCCATTGCGTGTTTTTGAGCTGGATTTTGAAGAGAACCTGAAAATTGTTCGCTATTGTGTGAAATATAATAAGCGGATTATTTTCCCGTCAACGTCTGAAGTTTATGGCATGTGTGACGACAAAGAATTCGATGAAGATACTTCGCGCCTGATTGTCGGGCCAATTAATAAGCAGCGCTGGATCTACTCTGTTTCTAAGCAATTACTTGATCGGGTTATTTGGGCATACGGCGCAAAAGAAGGTTTAAAATTCACCTTATTCCGTCCATTTAACTGGATGGGACCAAGGTTGGATAACTTGAATTCAGCCCGTATAGGTAGTTCAAGGGCGATAACCCAACTGATTTTGAACTTGGTAGAAGGCTCCCCGATTAAGCTGGTAGATGGTGGAGAACAAAAACGTTGTTTTACGGATATCCACGATGGCATTGAGGCGCTGTTCAGAATCATCGAAAACCGAGATGGTTTATGTGATAGCCAAATTATCAATATTGGTAATCCAACCAATGAAGCCAGTATTCGCCAATTAGCTGAAATGTTGCTGGAGAGCTTTGAAAAACACGAGTTACGCGGATACTTCCCTCCATTCTCTGGGTTCAAGAAAATTGAAAGCAGTAGCTATTACGGCCAAGGTTATCAGGATGTCGAACACCGTAAACCCAGTATCCAGAACGCAGAACGTCTGTTGGACTGGCAGCCGAGCATTGATATGAAACAAACTATTGATGAAACACTGGATTTCTTTCTGCGCGGAGCAGTTGAAGAACTAAAAGAGAAAAATCAGGAAGCAATTAGGTATCAGGGAAAATCAGGAAGAAACTGATGAAACAAGTTGGCTTAAGAATTGATGTGGATACTTATCAAGGCACAAAGGAAGGTGTACCACGGTTGCTTGATATTTTGCAGAAGCATCATATCCAAGCCAGCTTTTTCTTCAGTGTTGGGCCAGATAACATGGGGCGCCATTTATGGCGCCTGTTGCGGCCTAAATTTTTTTGGAAAATGTTGAGGTCGAATGCAGCATCCCTTTATGGTCTGGATATTTTACTGGCTGGTACAGCATGGCCGGGGAAGAAAATTGCAAAAGATTTGGGATATTTAATGAAACAAACAATGGATGCGGGTCATGAAGTGGGTTTGCATTCGTGGGATCATCAGGGCTGGCAGGCAAAAGTAGGGCGTTGGTCGGAAGCAGAACTGGCAGAGCAGGTGCAACTAGGGATTGATGCGCTGGAAAAAGCAATAGGACGAGCCGTTACGTGTTCAGCAGTTGCGGGCTGGCGGGCAGATGAACGTGTATTGACCGTCAAACAGCGCTTTGATTTTGATTACAATAGTGATTGCCGTGGGACGCATCCATTCAGGCCGCTCTTGCCCGATGGAAATTTGGGTACAGTACAAATCCCAGTCACATTGCCTACTTATGATGAAGTTGTTGGAACGCAGGTTAGTGATGCAGATTTCAATAGCTTTATTCTTGAAGCCATCAAACGTGATTGCGGTGTGCCTGTTTACACTATTCATACCGAAGTGGAAGGCATGTCTAAGTCTTCACAGTTTGAATCATTACTGAATATGCTTCATCAGCAAAATATTCAATTTTGTAAATTAAGTCATTTATTACCTGAAAATAGAGATACGCTTCCCGTTGGGAAAATCAAGCGTTCAGGTTTTCCTGGTCGTGAAGGCTGGTTAGGTTGCCAACAAGAGGTTATAACACAGATATGTTGAATACTCGGACGAGTAAGGCTGGAGCCGTTCTGATGGCTCTTTTTTTTATCCTCACTTACCTATTACCACTAGATAGCCGTCTATTATGGCAACCCGATGAAACACGATATGCTGAAATCAGCCGCGAAATGCTACAACGCGGAGACTGGATTGTACCTTATTTTTTAGATATTCGTTATTTTGAAAAACCTGTCGCCGGATATTGGATCAACAATATCAGCCAGTGGGTTTTTGGTCATAACAATTTCGCCGTTCGCTTTGGTTCCGTGTTTAGTATTTTAATCAGTGCATTTCTTCTTTACCGATTGGCAATGATGATGTGGCAATGTCGTCAGACTGCGTTTGTTTCCAGTTTGGTCTATATTTCTATGTTTATTGTGCTTTCGATAGGAACTTACAGTGTTCTTGATCCCATGTTTTCCTTATGGATCACAGCGGGGATTGTAAGTTGCTATTGGGCACTTAAAGCCGGCAGTACCCGAGAGCGGATTTTGGCTTGGTCTGTACTGGGGCTGACTTGTGGCATGGCATTTATGACAAAAGGTTTTTTGGCATTGGCATTGCCCGTGATTGCCATGATACCTGTAACGATATACCAGAAACGTTTTCTGGAAATGATTCGTTTCGGGCCTGTTGCCGTGTTTTTTGCTATTTTGATCAGCCTGCCTTGGGTGATAGCGGTTGCTTTGCGTGAGCCAAATTATTGGCATTATTTCTTTTGGGTAGAGCATATACAGCGTTTTGCTTCTGATAAAGCGCAGCACATTGCCCCCATTTGGTATTACTTGCCGATACTGATTTTAGGTGTGATCCCGTGGTTAGGTTTGTTACCCGGTGCTTTGATCAAAAGCTGGAAAGAGAAAAAAAGTCACCCAGAAATGTTTTTCTTGTTTTGCTGGTTTGTTGTTCCATTTATATTTTTCAGTATTGCAAAAGGGAAATTGCCGACTTACGTTTTACCATTTATAGGCCCGCTGGCCGTAATGATGGGGAAATATAGTGTCGATTGTGTCAAAAATGGCAAGATGAAGGCACTGAAGATAAACGGTCTGGTGAATGTCTTCTTTGGGTTGCTTGCAATTTTAACGCTCTTTGGTATGGGAACATTGGTCAATCCCCCTCTTTACCAGCCCAATGAATGGTTGAAATGGATTATGGGGAGCATTGCTTTTGGATTTTGGGGAATCATTGGCTACCTGTGTTTTGTTCGTGATGGTAAATATTGGTTATGGGCAGCTGCTTGTTCAATTATGCTCAGTTTGTCGATAGGCGGTGTATTACCTGCTAAGACAATTAATTCCAAACTTCCTCAGTCTTTCATTAAACAAAATGAACATGAGCTGGCAGACAGTAAATATATCCTGTCCCAGTCCGTTGGCGTGGGAGCTGCGATTGCATGGGAATTAAAGCGTAGTGATATTTATATGTTCGATCGTCCGGGAGAATTGGAATATGGTCTTTCTTACCCAGACAGCCAGTTCCGATATGTGACACAAGAAGAATTTCCTGAGTGGTTAGCAACAGCACGTAAAGAAGGACAGGTATCAATCGTCTTGCTGTTATCGTCAAAAGGTAAACTTCCTGAATTACCGACACCAGATATTATGCACAGTAATCATCGTTTTGTACTCGTCATTTATAAGAAACAGCCATGAGCAGCGATATGGCGCTATTAATTTTGGTGAGTCTGCTGACTTGTGCGGGGCAGTTATGCCAAAAACAGGCAGTTGTTTGTTGGCAGAAAAAAGATACCCCCTATAAAGGGGTATCTGTGGCGATATGGTTATCTGGTGCTATTCTTCTGTTGGGAATAGGAATGATATTCTGGTTGCGGTTATTGCAATTTTTGCCGCTCAGTATCGCATATCCCATGTTAAGTATTAATTTTGTCATTGTGACTTTGATTGGACAATTTATATATCGGGAAAAAGTAGGGCTGAAACACTGGATCGGTGTTTTTGCGATAATGTTGGGGATTTTGTTGATGAGTCTGGGGCAATGAAAGGTTATCTTTGGGCTGTGGTAAGCGTCTTATTGATCACTATCGCTCAATTGCTATTGAAATGGGGAGTTGCACGCCTGCCTGAGCTTTCATTGTCGGTACATTGGCTGGATATCGACTGGCTTTGGCAAAACCATAATCCTTTGCTGATGATCATGGCAGGGTTGGCGGGTTACGCATTATCTATGCTATGTTGGTTTTTTACCTTGAAATATCTGCCATTAAACAAAGCATATCCAGTTATTAGCTTGAGTTATGCACTTGTTTATATAATGGCCGCCTTACTTCCCTGGTTCAATGAAACTGTCTCATTATTAAAGACAGCAGGTATTATCTTTATTTTACTGGGAGTCTGGTTAATCAGCCGACCAGAAAAAAATAATCTCACTGATCGCCATTTATAGCGTAATAGGCAATATCGTACGATATGAAAGGGAAAATCGAGAGAGACTTGTTTTTTTATCTCGTGCCAGATAAAGTTTGTGTGTTTCTATATGGTCACTGGGGGAAAATAGATGATAATAAGAGCTGGTTATTTATGTCTATTATTCAGTTTTTTCCTTATTGGCTGTAGCAATCCTATTTCCAAATCCAACTTGCCTCCGTTGAAAGCTGCCCTTTCTGACCCGATAATGGTTATCACCCAGTTAAAAGATCAACTTGATCAATGGAATGGTACTCCATATCGTTATGGTGGAATTAATAGGCATGGTATTGATTGTTCCGGTTTTGTCTATCGCACTTTTTATGATCGTTTCAATATCCGGCTTCCACGCACAACTAATGAGCAAACCAAATTAGGTACAAAGATTAGCAAAGATGATCTGATGCCGGGAGATCTGGTATTTTTCAAGATCGGTAGTGGCGAGAGTGGGCTACATGTAGGTATCTATGATACTAACAATGAATTTATCCATGCATCCACCAGCAAAGGTGTAATACGTTCCTCCCTTGACAATGTGTATTGGCGTCGGGTTTTCTGGCAAGCCCGCCGGATGTAATCTCCGCCTTCCTGCCACTATTCCTGAGTACTTTATGTTATCTTAAGGCACTGTTTTCTTTGCCGGAGTTAAGTATGTCTACATTACGTTTGCTGATGTCAGATTCTCATGATCCTTGGTTTAATCTTGCTGTTGAAGAGTGTATTTTTCGCCAGATGCCACCAAATCAGCGAGTTCTGTTTTTATGGCGCAATGCTAATACTGTTGTAGTTGGGCGTGCGCAGAATCCATGGAAAGAATGTAACACCCGGCGAATGGAGCAGGATGGCGTAAAACTGGCTCGGCGCAGCAGTGGTGGAGGGGCGGTTTTTCATGATTTAGGGAATACTTGCTTCACCTTTATGGCAGGTAAACCTGAATATAATAAAACAGTCTCTACTCAGATCATTCTGGAAGGGTTAAGAAAATCGGGAATTCATGCAACGGCTTCTGGTCGCAATGATTTGGTACTTCCTTCTCCTGAAGGAGAACGTAAGATCTCAGGCTCGGCGTATAAAGAAACTAAAGATCGTGGATTTCACCACGGAACCTTGCTGATTAATGCGGACTTGAACCGCCTTGCTGATTATCTCAATCCTGATCCTAAAAAGTTACAAGCAAAAGGCATCACTTCCGTTCGTTCCAGAGTCACGAATTTATCTGAATTACTGCCTGATCTCACTCATGAGTCTGTTTGTCAGGGCATAATAGACGCATTTTTTGAATATTTTGCTGAAACAGCTGAAGCGGAAATAATTTCACCACAGGTTTTGCCTGATTTACCTGGTTTTAGTGATATTTATACTAAACAAAGTAGCTGGGAATGGAATTTTGGTCAGGTACCTGTATTTAGCCATACATTGGATACACGATTTGGTTGGGGTGGAATTGAATTACATATTGATGTTGAGCAGGGGTCAATCAGCCGTTGTCAAATGTTTACCGACAGTTTGGAACCTGCTCCGTTTGAGTTATTGGCTGAGAAATTGATTGGAGTGTTGTATCAGTCAGAAGCGGTTGGAAATATCATTCAGCAACTCAGTGAACAATACCCCCTTTTGGCTGTAGAATTACAGCAAGTCTATGAGTGGATTATCCGCGAATTGAAGTGACTTAAGATTTGACAAAGTATAAAAAATGGTCAACGGAAGGGAGGTTGACCATAAAGGGCGGTACTTATTATAAATATTTATTCTTCACATTGTAGGAACGTTTTGAATTCAGGTAGGTGCCCATTCTCTCTGAATTTAGCCGGAGTAGTATTAAAATGCTTTTTAAAGATCCGGGTAAATGTTGCTTGAGAACTAAAACCATATTGCAGGGCAATATCAAGAATAGGTAAATTATCCTCCCGCAAAGACTTGGCTGCTTCATGGAGGCGACGTCGCCGTACATATTGACCCAGTGTACAGCCTTTCAACTCCTTAAAAATTCGCTGTAGATGCCATTTGGAATAACCACTTTTATGAGCAATAGCATCTATTTTGATACCTTCTGTCCGTTGAAGTTGGCTTTCTAGCCATCTGACAATATCGTTGATAACACTTTCTAACATATCTACCTCCCACATGGGTGGGTTTTTTGCTGAAAAGATACCGATATACAAATAATAAATGGCGTTATTGTGTGGGACATTTTAAGAATTTCTTATTTATCGTATACGCAAAATGTGCTGTTTTATTGTCTGTGTTACTCACCCCAGTTACTGTCGGGGATTAACTTCCTTGCCGTCGTGCCGTACTTCGAAATCTATTGGGTATAAATATCCATTTGATATTTCGTCATATGAATTTATCAATGGCATGGAAAATATAAAAATATCGGCCAGTAATATAGAATCCGTCGCCACACACTTATGTTCAGATATTGTTTTTTATTTGTACATGAGTGCGTTTGTTTTTTCTGAATTTTAAGAGTAAAGGAGATAAGTGATATTTTTATTGCCTGAGATAAATCTGTGGTTGGTGGGTTTCAGGATGTTGAGTCACACCTAAATCGGCTTGATACCATTGTTTGAGAATATCATCGCACAGCACATCTTTTGGGGTACCGGATGCGACCAGTTTCCCTTTGTGTAACAGGAAAATTTTGTCGGCATAAAGTGCTGCCAGATTTAAATCGTGCAGTACACAGCAGACGGCAAGAGGAGTTTGGCGTGTCAGGCGATGAACCAGCCGTAATGTATGTTGCTGATGATAAAGATCCAGTGCGGAGGTAGGCTCATCTAAAAACAGACACGATTCAGTTGGTTCTGGATGCCAGAGTTGAGCCAAAACTCTGGCCAGTTGCACTCGTTGTTGCTCCCCTCCAGATAGCTGCTGATAATTCCTATTTCGCAACTCTTCGCATTCTGTCAATGTAATGGCTTCATCAATAGCGATTTTCTTGTGCGTATTTTCATGGGGGACACGCCCCATTGCAATGACTTCTTCCACACTAAAGGAGAAAGAAAGAGAGCTATATTGCCTCATTACGGCACGAGTACGAGCTAATTGCTTCATCGGCCACTGAGAAATAGGAATGCCTTTTAATAAGCATTTTCCTGAAATAGGCGGAATAAAACCTGTTAAAAGCCGTAACAGAGTAGATTTTCCTGCTCCATTCGGGCCAATAATGGCAACAACTTCTCCTTGACGAATGGAAAGTGAAACGTCTTTGATTATTTGACGCTGCCCGATGAAATAATTTAAATTTTGCGCTTCAAGCAAATCATCTGACATGAGCGGCTCCATTATAAACGGCCTCCTGATGACTTAAGAATAAGCCATAAAAAATAGGGGGCACCGATCAAACCGGTGATAAGCCCTACTGGCATTTCAGCAGGAGAGACTAATGTTCTGGCCAGTGTATCCGCTGTTAATAAAAGACATGCACCGCCAAGAGCGGACATTGGCAGCAACCAAGTATGATCGCCACCAAACCGGAGCCTGACAAGGTGAGGAATAACCAACCCGATAAAACCAATAATGCCTGTTAAAGCAACTGCACACCCAATCAATAAGGCACTTAACAACAATAATTGATATTTAGTGCGCTGGACATTCAGACCCAAATAGTGCGCTTCCTCATCACCCAGTTGTAGCAAATTGAGTTTGCGTGACTGGCTGAATGTCAGGATACAAATGGGAATAATGAGTGATGCAGCAATAGCCAGCGTTGGCCATTCAATTTGGCTCAGTGAACCCATCATCCAAATGGTAAACTGACGCAACTGCTGATCATTACTGATATAACTCAATACACCAATAAATGACCCGCACAGTGCGTTAATGGCAATACCAGCAAGCAATAGTTTTGACAGGTTACCGTGACTATATTTATTAAGTGAAAATATCAGAAGTGAAACCAATAAACTGCCAACAAAGGCTGCAATAATGTGGCTATATAATGCAATACTGGCAGATAAGGTAAAAGGAAAAACGATAGCCATGGCGACCATCAGTGCTGATCCACTGCTGATCCCCAATAATCCGGGGTCGGCCAAAGGATTGCGGAACAACCCTTGCATTACAGCACCTGATACAGCAAGTGCGCATCCAACGATGATCGCCAATAGAATTCTTGGTAACCGAATATTTAGCCAAATCTGCCATTGTGGGTCATCCAAAGAGGATTCCCACAGAGTTTTAAAGGAAAGTGGCAATGCCCCCATATTGGCGGAGCTAATTGCTAATAAAAATAACAATAAACTCAGTATCATTAAGCCGATAGTGGGGGATTGAGAACGACTCATTGAATCTTCTCCGCTGCTTCACGGACTTGTTTCATAACAGCAGGAGTTTGTAAACCAAATCCGAGCAATCCCATTTCATCAACAACAATAATCTGTTTTTTCTTGCCGGCGGGTGTGAAGTTTAACCCAGGAAGTTGCCAAACTTTTTCCAGACCACCCAAAGTTTTCAGTCCTTCGGTGCTGATCAACAATAAATCGGGTTTACTGGCGATAACACCTTCTTGAGATAAAGGCCGGTATCCCTGAAAACCTTGCATGGCATTTTTCGCGCCAATGGCATGGATCATCTTATCCGCAGCAGTCTGTTGACCTGCTGCCATAGGCTTGGCACCGCCATGACTCATGATAAAAATTACTTTGGCGGGAATCTCTGACGTGGTGATATCAGCCAATTGTTGACGATACTGGGCAACAAGTTCTTCACCACGTTTTTCCTGATTGACCGCCTTAGCGACGGTCATGATTTTTTTAGGAACGGCTTCTAACGAGGTTTCGCTGGTCACTTTAATAATTTTTACACCGGAATCTTCGATTTGCTTTAGTGTCAGAGAAGGTTGAGCCGATTCACTTGCAATCACCAGTGATGGGCGCATAGCTAAAATACCTTCTGAATTAAGCATTCTCATGTATCCTACATCGGGTAGTGAGAGTAATTCTCTGGGATTTAGACTGGTACTATCCCTCGCAACAACATGCTGTCCTTCGCCAAGTGCAAAAACAATTTCAGACACATCGCCACCAACTGTCACAATACGTTCAGCAGAGAACGCATTGCAAGAGATGGCAAGCATAAATGTTAGAAGCCACTTTTTCATGCTATGCAAGTTTCCTGTTCTGGTTGCAATTTAGGCAGAGCGGCAATTTGCTCACGCCATTGAGTCTGCTCAGGAGTACCTTCGGTGCGCTGACCGTACAATTGCGCGATTTGGTTACCATTCGCATCAAACAATTCCAGACTGGTAACAAAACCATCATCGGTTGGTTTGCGGGTGACCCAGCTTTCCGCGATAGCACTTTCAATCAGATGCAGAGTGAAATTGCGGTTGAAAATGTTGAGCCATTTCTGAGCAGAATCTTCTTCCTGATAAGGCATCAAACGTTCCAACTGACCAGTAAAGATCTGGACACAACCACGGTTTCCGACAAAGACCATGATTTCGTTCTGATCTTTATGCGCTATTTCAAAAAGTTGAGATAATGCTGAATTGTCTACACGATATGCCAAATCATCTTTTACTGCATTGAAAATTTGCTGACGATTCAAGTTATGGCGCTTCATCATAATGAAGAATTGATGAACGTCAGTCATGGCACGCCATTCTTCATCCAACTGTACTTTCAATTGTTCAGTGATTTCTGTGTGTTCAGGCGCTTCTTCTGGCTGGATCTCCAATGCTGGATTTTCACTGGCCTGATATTTTTCGATCAGTGCGTCCCATACCGCCATATCTGTATTTTTAGTGGTATAAACTTTATGCAATGCATCACCTTGGCGGTCAAAAAATTGGATACTGTGACGCATACCATTCTTAGCTGGTTCAACCAAAGAGAAAACACTGTTCCAGTGTTCGAAGAATAAGCGCAGATCAAGCTCACGTGGGTTGAGGATCAAACCAACATGTTGGCTGAATTTGGTATTTTCGTAACGACCAATATGTTCATGAACGGCAAAATCATTACGAGTAATCGCCTTGGTTTCTCCAACAGTAGCCAGTTCTTGAAGCAGGGTAGGAGCATCAATATTTAGACGTTTTGCATCGATACCGACACGGCTATGCAATAGCTCTCCTTCGCTGACATTCAGGTAAGCAGCCAGATCACGCGCATATTTAGCTTTGTTATCTTCTTTGGCTTGTTGGTAACGTTCATAAAGTGACTGATTCACAGTTGTTAGCTCCTTAAAAAACCGAGTTTGAAAATAAATATCGTTTTAGAATTAATAGTCTGTTCCGTGGCTACTTACCACTGATAGCTGACGAACAACTTGGCATTACGACCACTTCGTGGTGCACCCTGCGATGAGTAATATTCTTTATCAAAAGCATTAGCCAGTACAGCAGAGGTGGTTAACCCTTTGAATATTCCATCACCGTTATAGCTGATATAAAAATCATTGACTCCATAACCTGCGTATTGTGAAATTTTCTGGCCGTATTCATCTTTATTCGTGCCATATTCGCCATTGAATTGGGTATGTCGGGTGAACTTGCTAATCCATCCAATGGAGAAACCTGTTCTGGATAATGGAATATCTAATGTGCTGGTTAGGGTATCTGGACTTAAAGCACCTATAGATGCACCAGTTTCTTTGTTTTTGCCTGTTGTACGATTGTAAGCAAGATCCCAAGTAAACCAGTCAGAATCATATGTCATAGAAACATCCCAGCCCCAAATTTTAGATTTTGGAATGTTAATTGATTGTGTGAAATTTCTTCCTATGATGAATGTAATATAATCTTTTGCTTTAGTATCAAAATAGCTGGCCTTGAATTTCAGACCATCATTATTAACAAACACATCATCGAAACGTAATCCGAAGCCATATTCTTGTGTCGCATTACTCTCAGGACGTAGGTTTGGGTTAGGTATCCAGTAGTTTCCAGGATAATGTCTGGAATCAGAATACATTTCGCCCATGCTTGGGGCACGGAATGCCTGGGAATAGGAAGCAAATAGCATTGACCAATCTGTTGGAGTAATGCTGACAGCCCCTTTTGATGACCATTTATCAGCGCTGATATCGTCATATTTGCTATTTGAAGCCTTGTAATTGTCATAACGAGTACCCGCAATAAATGAAACGGGTAAATCACGCAGCGTCATTTCATCTTGGAACCAGCCAGAGACAAAACGCATATCGGCATCCGGGAAACCTTCTACAAGATGACTGCTTGGTTTTTGCTTTTGCTTATAAGTTTCGCCACCATAAGTAAGCTGATGCGCAGCAAAAGCCGTGTTTGCCAAATGTGAGTGGTTTTCGAGTTTTATACCATAAGTCTCTTGTTTACGGCCTTCAAATCCTTTGCCCTTACTCTTATTATTAATATTGATATCGGAATAGTAGATATCCGCTTTTGCATTCAGCCAATTGTGTTCCAAAGGTTTTAATTGATAGGTTAGTTGAGCATCACGCTGGGCGGTGGTGCGATCTGTCCGTTGAGCATTATTTGTATATGTAGGATTTTGAGGGTTTTTAGGCTCATGTGCTTCATTACGGTAATAACGCAAATTGCCACTCAGTGTTTGGTTGTCATCTATCTTCCAAGAGCCTTTTGCCAGCATGTTGCCGATGGTTTCATCATTGCGGCCTTTTAAGCCGTTACTGTAGCGGATATTGCCTACATCGCGGGTGCCAAATGCAAACACACCATCAAATTGTTCTGTTTTACCAAATGCAGAGCCACCAAATCCTAGACTGTGATCACCGCTTCCTGCGCGGCTAAAGACGCGAAAACCACTGTTTTTACCTTCTTCTAATAAGTCAGCAGCATCTACTGTCTGATAGGCAATTACACCTCCCAGAGCACCGCTGCCATAGAGTAGGGCTGATGGGCCACGAACCACTTCAACCTGCTTAATCAGAGCAGGATCAAGGAATATCCCCCCAATATGTCCGGTATCGGTTCCTTGGCGGACACCATCTACAAGGGTTAAAACGCCTTTTTGGGAGTAACCCCTCATATTGATGTTTTGCCCATTGGCACGATCAGTGCCGGCAATGCCAATTCCGGGGATTTTGCTGATTAAATCATTCGCATTACCTGCAACTTTACTGTTGGCTGAATTGTTCTCAATGACTGTAACCATCATTGGTGCCTCAAAACTGTCACGTACATTACCGGTGGCATAAACAGTTAAAGTGTCTTTAGATGATTTGTCTTTTTTAGAAAGCGTTGCTTCAGAATGCATCGTTTCAGCATTAGCAGATGATAAACTCGCTAAGATGACTACGCTTAATGTAGACAATTTCAGACTTGGCGATTTAATTATGATCATGCAGGTCAATCTCCATGCTTAAATAGCATTTTTATGAATACAAAGAGCTAATCACCTCGCTGATATTCAGTAGGTGAATTTGCTAAAATTTTTATTATGTCAGAATAAATTTGGTGGATTTGGTTGAATATAGCGAAAAAATCTGTTTTGAAAGTCAACTTTCACCACATACGATTTTTCCAATAGTTGCTGACTATCTATACAACTGCCTTTTACAGCATTGCAGGGTAGTTCAGGAAGGAAATGCTGTTGTAGAAAATTAGTGTAGCCGAGTCGATAATTCGTTAATTTATCCATACCAAATCTGAACAGTAATTATTCTAATATTGAGAATAATTATCGTTTCAATAATGGCTAACTTCAAGTTATTTTTTTCTGCACCTAAAATTAAGCATTAATCCTTTGATTTTATATGACTTATTTGTATTTTCGACTGGCTCCGACAATCGATTAGGAGCCAGAATAAAGAAAGGATTCAGGAACGATTTTCAACAGCATCAGCAAGAATGTTGATAAATTGTTCTGTATCCTGCCAGCCAAGGCATGGATCAGTAATAGATTGCCCGTAGGTTAAGGGTTCTCCCTGAGTGACTTTTTGTGCACCTTCTGTCAAAAAGCTTTCAGCCATAACACCAGCAATGGATGTTGAGCCAGATTGAATTTGTTCACTAATATTTCTTGCGATA
This sequence comes from Xenorhabdus sp. XBWT, assembly GCF_059072735.1. Taxonomy (NCBI): domain Bacteria; kingdom Pseudomonadati; phylum Pseudomonadota; class Gammaproteobacteria; order Enterobacterales; family Morganellaceae; genus Xenorhabdus; species Xenorhabdus sp. XBWT. The sequence goes on along the minus strand of NZ_CM180990.1, from coordinate 2,455,895 downwards.
TCCAACTGACGACGATGAATTTTTTGGCAGTTAGCATGACTGCAATCCACAATTAAACGCTCAGGTAGATGAAATTCGCGTAATTTTTGGCAGGTTGTTGCAATATCCTCAGCGCCGTAATTCGGTTTTTTCCCGCCGCGCATAATAATGTGCCCATAGGGGTTTCCGTTGGTTTGATAAATAGTCATCTGACCGTTTTTATCCGGGGAGAGAAACATATGCTTGGCTTGGGCAGCACGTATTGCATCAATGGCGATAAGTGTATTGCCATCAGTCCCATTTTTAAACCCGACAGGGCAGGACAGGGCTGAGGCCATTTCCCGGTGAATCTGGCTTTCTGTCGTTCTGGCACCAATGGCACCCCAGCTAATTAAATCAGCAATATATTGGCCTGTGACCATATCCAGAAATTCTGTAGCAGTGGGCACACCTAGATCATTGATATCAATTAATAACTTACGGGCAAGCGAAATACCTTTATTGACCTGACAAGATCCGTCTAACATAGGATCTGAAATCAGACCTTTCCAGCCAATAACTGTTCTTGGCTTCTCGAAATAGGTTCGCATGACAATTTCCAGACTGTGCTGGTATTTTTCGCGCAGTGTATGCAGGCGGGAAGCATAATCAATGGCTGCATCAACATCATGAATGGAGCAAGGGCCGATAATGATTAATAATCGGCGATCATCGCCTGTCAGGATTGATTCGATTCGTTTTCGTGACAATGTCACATTTTGCAGGGTCTTTTCTGATATAGGATATTGCTTGGCAAGCTCTTTAGGTGTTATCAGGCTATCAATGCGGTGGGTTCTTAACTCATCTGTTTTGTACATATACTTTCTCGAATTCTACTTCACATTGAAACATTGTCTGGGATGACTGAGATCACAATAACTCAACCTCCAGCAAATTTAACAGACAATAATGATATTTGCGCGAGAAAGTGTCGTGAACAAATATTGTCAACCACTCAGTTATTTTAGTTTTTGGGCATCAGAACATCCGGCGTTTCAGCCCAATACAGTCAATAATTTTGGCTGAAATTTCTTCGACAGAATAATTGGTGGTATTTAAATAATTAATCTTATTTTTACGAAATAGAGCCTCAACTTCAGCAATTTCAATCCGACATTGCCTTAATGAAGCATAACGGCTGTTTTCGAGCCGCTCTTCCCGAATGGCAGCAAGTCTTTCCGGGCTGATCGTCAGGCCGAATAATTTATGCTGAAAGGGCATTAAGGCTGCGGGTAATCGGATATTGTCCATGTCATCAGCGGTGAAAGGATAATTTGCGGCCTGAATACCAAATTGCATTGCAAGGTAAAGGCTTGTTGGTGTTTTCCCACAACGGGATACCCCAAGGATAATGACTTGAGCTTGATCAAGATTGCGTAGTGAAATGCCATCATCATGAGCAAGAGCATAATCAATGGCAGCGATGCGGGCATCATACTGGCCCAGATTTTTTTTGGATAAACCGTGAGTCCGGTGTAATTCTGGTTTTGGCTCCAAACCGATTTCTTGTTGTAATGGTGAGACCAAAGTTTGGACAATATCCTGACAGAAACCATCACTCTGAATAATAATACTTTTGACTTCATTTGAAATAATGGAATAAAAAACTAATGGCCTGATATGAGTTTGTTGGTATATCGCGTTTATTTGCTCCCTAATTTCTTCTGCTCTAGCTTTGCTGGCCACAAAAGGCAGGGTATAGGAGGTAATAGCAATAGGAAATTGGGACAATACGGCATGACCTAATACTTCCGCTGTGATTGCTGTGCCGTCAGAAATAAAAAATACACTACGTTCCAAAATTTCATTTTTAGATGTTTGGGATGGGGAAAATTCTGTCATTATCTTCTTCTTTATATTATTAAATTGGTTATGCGTAATCTAATTTTGAGTTGTTAGCTGAATCGTTTTTATTTAAAACTATCAGAGCAACCCGGGTTTCCAATTATACGTGTAAAAAAATAATATTGTTGGGTTGATCGATTCACCTTTCCATATCTGACAAAACAATGTGCTAGGCTATTTCCTGCTGTGAAGAGCAGCCTGAATTTTCCCGGTTTGTACCTCCGAATGTAAAAAAAGGATAGTTTCTAATGTCCAATAGTGGCCTCATCCCAAGCAATGTGCTCTGGTATAATCAATTAGGCATGAATGACGTTAATCGAGTCGGTGGCAAAAACGCCTCTCTTGGCGAGATGATTACCAATTTGGCTGAACTCGGTGTTTCTGTTCCCAATGGTTTTGCGACGACTGCACAAGCATTTAATGATTTTCTGGAACAAAGTGGTGTGAACCAGCGTATTTATCAGTTGCTGGATGAAACCAATGTTGATGATGTTAATCAATTAGCCAGAGCTGGTGCACAGATTCGTCAGTGGGTGATTGATACGCCATTTACGTCTCAACTTGAAAACGATATCCGTGATGCTTATCTGCAATTGTCTGAAGGCGAACCTGACGCCTCTTTCGCCGTGCGTTCTTCCGCAACAGCAGAAGATATGCCGGATGCTTCTTTTGCTGGACAGCAAGAAACTTTCTTGAATGTACAAGGCATTGACGCAGTTATGGTTGCCATCAAACATGTCTTTGCGTCCCTCTTCAATGATCGTGCCATTTCTTATCGTGTTCATCAGGGATATGACCACCGTGGTGTTGCACTCTCAGCAGGTGTTCAGCGCATGGTGCGCTCTGATCTGGCATCGTCTGGCGTGATGTTCACTATCGACACTGAATCAGGTTTTGATCAGGTTGTATTTATTACATCAGCTTATGGTCTGGGTGAGATGGTCGTACAAGGGGCTGTTAACCCTGATGAATTTTATGTCCATAAGCCAACGTTGATAAATAATTGTCCTGCAATAGTACGCCGAAATCTTGGCTCCAAAAAGATACGCATGGTTTATGCGGATAGTAAAGAGCATGGAAAACAAGTGCGTACTGAGGATGTCTCAGATGAACTGAGCAATCGTTTCTCTCTGACAGATAGTGAAGTAGAAGCACTGGCAAGACAGGCCTTGTTGATTGAAAAACATTATGGGCGTCCGATGGATATCGAATGGGCGAAAGATGGGCACAATGGCAAGTTATATATTGTACAGGCCCGTCCTGAAACTGTCCGTTCAAACCAACAGGTAATGGAGCGCTACCAACTGAATGAACAAGGTAGTGTGCTGGTGGAAGGTCGGGCGATTGGGCATCGTATCGGCGTTGGGGCTGTTAAGGTTATCCATAATCTCAGTGAAATGGATCGAATCCAAGTCGGGGACGTGCTGGTAACCGATATGACCGATCCTGATTGGGAGCCTATCATGAAAAAAGCTGCGGCTATTGTCACTAACCGTGGCGGACGTACTTGTCATGCAGCAATTATTGCCCGTGAATTAGGAATACCTGCCGTTGTAGGCTGTGGAGATGCTACTGAGCGTCTGAAAGAAGGGCAATTGGTAACCGTTTCCTGCTCGGAAGGTGATACGGGGTTTGTTTACCAGAATAAATTGGATTTCAGTGTTCAGAGTTCACAAATTGACAAATTGCCGGAATTAGATGTGAAGATCATGATGAATGTGGGTAATCCTGACCGTGCATTTGATTTTGCCTGCTTACCAAATGAAGGAGTTGGTCTGGCTCGTTTGGAATTTATCATTAATCGAATGATTGGTGTGCATCCCCGGGCGCTACTTGAATTTTCTCAACAGGCACCTGAATTACAAGAACAGATTAAATCGCTGATGGTTGGTTATGATAATCCTGTTGAATTTTATGTCGGTAGATTGACTGAAGGGATTGCAACACTGGCAGCAGCATTTTGGCCAAAGCGTGTGATTGTTCGTCTGTCAGATTTTAAATCCAATGAATACGCAAACTTAGTTGGTGGGGATATGTATGAGCCACACGAAGAAAACCCGATGCTGGGTTTCCGGGGTGCCGGTCGCTATATTTCTGACAGTTTCCGCCCCTGTTTTGCTTTAGAATGTGAAGCGGTCAAGCGAGTGCGTAATGTTATGGGGTTAACTAACGTTGAGGTGATGGTTCCATTTGTACGTACAGTGGCCCAGGCCGAATCTGTTGTGGCTGAATTGGCATCTCAAGGCTTGAAACGCGGCGAAAATGGACTGAAAGTTATCATGATGTGCGAGATTCCATCGAATGCGTTATTGGCAGACCAGTTCCTTGCGTATTTTGATGGTTTTTCAATCGGTTCAAATGATATGACACAGTTGGCTTTGGGATTAGATCGTGATTCTGGGGTAGTTTCTGAGTTATTTGACGAACGTAATGATGCTGTGAAACAATTACTTTCTATGGCAATCCAAGCGGCTAAACGTCAGGGAAAATATGTCGGTATTTGTGGTCAGGGTCCTTCTGATCATGAAGATTTCGCTGAATGGTTAATGAAAGAGGGAATTGATAGTTTATCATTGAATCCTGATACAGTAGTGAAGACTTGGATTTCTTTGGCTCAAAATAGCTAATTGAGTTTAATTCTGAATTAAAAAGCCTGTTAGAATATTTGCAGGCTTTTATTTTCCGTATAACATAATATTTTTTATTATGGATGATTAATTATGATAAGAAAAACTGAAAAATTTCACCAAAAAAAAAGCCTATCATGGGCTGACAGGCAAAGACTACACACAGCAATATATGTATACTTTGTTTATCCCAGCCTATGGCGTTTATAGGCTAAAATAACAATTCACTGGGAAACATTTGTTTCGATGTAAATAATACTAATTTAATAAATTAGTTTATTCATTAAGAATCCTCTTAATAAATAGAATCAGGGAAAAGAAAATTTAGTAAAATGACTTTTTTGCAACAATTTTCTGATGGTTTTTATTTTTTTTAAATGAATTTATATTTTCGAGAAAATTGGATTGATATATTAACTTGTTTTATAATTGCGCGGAAAAATAATATTCCCGCGCGTTGATTTGATTATTTTAAGTTCTTTTCTGTGAAATATGTTTTGGTATCTGACATTTTCCCCTCAGGTTTAGGAACTTCATTTATCCATGCCAATAGTAAGCGGAAAGAAACGGCCAGTACGACAGGACCAATAAATAAGCCGATAACACCTAATGAAAGTATACCGCCGATTACACCAGTTAGGATTAAAACCATTGGCAAATCAGCCCCAAGACGGATAAGAAAAGGACGAAGAACGCCGTCCATTGTAGTCAGAATGAGGCTCCAGATAGCTAAAATCGTTCCCCATGTTGTTTCTCCTGTCCAATAAAGCCATGCAATAGATGGTATCAAGACAAGCAAAGGCCCTAATTGGGCAACGCAGCATACAAACATCAGCAATGTTAAGATCATTGGATAGGGGATACCTGCAACTGACAACCCAATTCCACCAGCGATAGCCTGTACCAATGCGGTAACAACTACACCAAGCGCCACAGCACGAATAGATTGCGCAGCCAGCAGTACAACTGCATCCCCTCGTTTGTCTGCCAGACGGATGGCAAAGTGGCGGATACTCAGCATGACCTGCTCACCTTTCCAGTAAAGCAATACACTGAATATGACCATCAGAGCCAAATGGAAAAGAAAACGACCTGCGTTGGCCGCTTGAGTAAAAAACCACGTTGCTGCTTTACCGATATAAGGAGGAATTTTGTTGAGTAGCTGGTTGCTGCCATCGGCAATCAATTCCTGCCATTTCAGGTACAGATCATCGCCAAAGATAGGCAGTCGGTTCAGCCATTCTAATTGCGGCAGTTCAAGAGCGGAGGGCGATTTTGCCCATGCAATCAATGGAGAGCTGTTTTCTACCAAGCTACTAATAAGTAACGCGATAGGTAAAACAAAGAGTAAGACTAAGAGGAATGTCATGATAAAGACTGCGATCCAACGTTTTCCCCATAGTCGTCGTTGTAATTTCTCTAATAATGGCCAAGTTGCGATAACGACCATTCCTGCCCAAATAAACCCAAGAATAAAGGGACTTAAGACCCAAAAACTGGTCGTAATAAGCAATAAAATGAAAAATAGTGCGAATAGCAGCTTGGGTAAATCCTGGCGGGTTTGCGATTTTTCCATGAAATAATTTCTCGTTGCGATTGAAAATACTGTTGGCAGTAACAATGGTAACTGAATATAACGTTATTTAATCGATTGCTCAAAACTGATAAATATTGTGATATTGTTAAAAGCTTCTCTATTCAGAAAATTGTCTGAGTAACATTACCCAAGATAGTATATAAATAAAGCAATGTGGATACTAATTAGAAAAGGGGCAACTAGCCAATGATCCCACGTATATCACAAGCCCCCCACGCCAGTGAACTGGCACAGGACTATTTGACTGCACTGAAAGAAGCTGGCTTTACGGGGGACACTGCCAGTAGCTATGCCGATCGGCTGACTATGGCAACAGATAACAGCATTTATCAATTGTTACCACAAGCCGTTGTATTTCCGCGTTCCAGTGCCGATGTTGTACTGCTGGCAAGGGTTGCCGGAAAGGGGCATTTTCAGGCTCTGACATTTACTCCCCGTGGCGGGGGAACCGGTACGAATGGGCAATCACTTAACAATGGTATTGTGGTGGATATGTCCCGTTATATGAACCGAATTCTGGAAATTAATCCAGAACAGGGATGGGTTAAAGTCGAAGCGGGTGTAATTAAAGATCAACTCAATCAATATCTAAAACCTTTTGGTTACTTTTTCTCTCCTGAACTATCAACCAGCAATCGTGCGACGTTGGGCGGTATGATCAATACAGATGCTTCCGGTCAAGGTTCACTGGTTTATGGTAAAACCTCAGATCATGTACTTGGTGTGCGTGCGGTTTTATTGGGCGGGGAAATGTTTGATACCCGACCTATGAGTACATCATTAGCGGAATCGATTGCTCAGGAAGAAACGATCATTGGTCATGTTTACAAAACAGTACTGGAACGTTGCCGTGAGCAACGCAAATTAATCATTGAGAAATTCCCTAAGCTCAACCGATTTCTGACGGGATATGATTTGCGCCATGTGTTCAGTAACGATATGCAGACATTCGATCTTACTCGTATCCTGACTGGCTCTGAAGGTACATTGGCCTTCATTACGGAGGCCACTCTAGATATTACTCCGCTGCCAAAAGCCAGGCGGTTGGTGAATGTCAAATATGATTCCTTTGATTCCGCGCTGCGTAATGCCCCTTTTATGGTAGCAGCCAAGGCGCTTTCGGTTGAAACGGTAGATTCCAAGGTACTCAACTTAGCGCGTGAAGATATCATTTGGCATTCAGTAAAGGAATTGATTATTGATGTGCCTGATAAAGATATGCAAGGGCTGAATATTGTCGAATTCAGTGGCGATGATGAACAGCAAATTGAGCAACAGGTTCACGATCTTTGCCTGCGCCTTGATGAATTGATGGCAAAATATCAGGCTGGTGTTATTGGCTATCAAACATGCCATGACTTGATGGATATCGAACGTATTTACGCTATGCGGAAAAAATCCGTAGGTTTGCTCGGTAACAGCAAAGGGGCAGCCAAACCTATCCCATTTGTCGAAGATACTTGCGTTCCTCCCCAACATCTTGCCGATTATATTGCTGAGTTTCGGCAACTTTTGGATAACCATAAGTTGGATTACGGTATGTTCGGACATGTAGATGCCGGTGTTTTACATGTTCGTCCGGCTTTGGACATGTGTGATCCTCAACAGGAAATCCTGATGAAGCAGATTTCCGATGAAATTGTTCGTTTGACAGCCAAATACGGTGGGTTGCTATGGGGGGAGCATGGCAAGGGATTTAGAGCTGAGTATAGCCCAGCTTTTTTTGGTGAAATTTTATATAGCGAACTGCGTCGGATAAAAGCGGCATTTGATCCACTCAATCGGTTGAATCCAGGAAAAATCTGTTCACCAATTGGGATCGATGTCCCGATGATGAAAGTCGATGCAGCCAAACGCGGAACTTATGATCGTACAATTCCTGTTAATGTGAGAACTGAATTTCGTGGTGCGATGGAATGTAATGGCAATGGTCTTTGCTTCAATTTTGATGTCAAAAGTCCAATGTGTCCTTCAATGAAGATCAGCCAGCATCGCATTCATTCTCCTAAAGGCAGGGCTACCCTTGTCAGGGAATGGTTACGGTTGTTGACGGAACAAGGTGTTGAACCCGAATTATTGGAGCAAGGGTTAAATCAGAAGCGCTCTAGTTTACGGGGCTTGATTGAAAAAACCCGCTATAGCTGGCAGGCATGGCGAGGAGAATATGATTTTTCACATGAAGTGAAAGAAGCGATGTCAGGTTGTTTAGCGTGTAAAGCCTGCTCGACACAATGTCCGATCAAGATTGATGTACCTTCATTTCGCGCACGTTTTCTGGCTCTTTATCACGGGCGTTACTTGCGTCCATTGCGTGATCATATTGTGGCGAATGTTGAACACAGCACACCATTAATGGCAAAAGCGCCTCGGGTATTTAATTTCTTCTTAAAACAACCTTGGGTACAAAAAATCAGCCAGCATACGATTGGTATGGTCGATCTGCCTTTGCTTTCTTATCCGACCCTGCAACAGCAACTTGCAGGACATTATGCAGCAAGGACGACGCTCGAACAGTTGGAAAACTTATCACCATCTCAGCGTGAGCAACACGTATTGATTGTTCAAGATCCTTTTACGAGTTATCACGATGCGAAAGTTGTCACTGATTTTGTCCAATTGGCGGAAAAATTGGGATATAAACCTGTGTTACTGCCATTTACACCTAATGGAAAAGCACAGCATGTGAAAGGATTCCTGAGTCAATTTGCCAAGACAGCAGGGAAAACAGCCGAATTTTTTAACCGGATGGCGTGCCTGAATATCCCTATGGTAGGGGTCGATCCTGCTTTAGTGTTATGTTATCGGGATGAATATAAAGATATTCTGGGAGAACAGAGAGGCACTTTTAAAGTCCAATTAGTTCATGAATGGCTGGCTAACATTCTGCCGGAAAAAATGCCACAAGAGAAACGTGATGACTCAATATCCAATTATAACTGGTATTTATTGGGGCACTGTACAGAAACCACATCACTTCCTAATAGCGGTAAGCAGTGGGGTGATATTTTCCGTCACTTTGGCCATAACTTGAATAATCTCAGTGTGGGGTGTTGTGGCATGGCAGGTACATATGGACATGAAAAGCAAAATCTGGAGAACTCGGTTGGTATCTACAAACTTTCATGGACTCCGGCACTGAGAAACCTGTCTTTGGAACATTGTTTGAGCACAGGGTATTCGTGCCGCAGTCAAGTGAAACGCATAGAAGGAAAACAACTTAAACACCCATTACAAGCCTTATTGGAGATAGTACCGTGATTTGGAAACGTCATATAGATGTGGATTCACTTAACAATATGAATAATAACAGTATAGTTGGGCATGTGGGAATCGAATTTATCCAGATTGGCGATGATTTTATTGAAGCAACGATGCCGGTTGATCAACGAACTAAACAGCCATTTGGGATCTTGCATGGTGGTGCATCTGTAGTATTGGCTGAAACACTCGGTTCGTTTGCGGGATATCTTTGCTCGGAAGGTGAGCAGACAGTGGTGGGGGTGGAAATCAATGCCAATCATCTAAAATCTGTTCGTGAAGGCACAGTTAAAGGAATTTGTAAACCTATTCACCTTGGCCGTTCACATCAGGTTTGGCAGATTGACATCTATAATGAGCAACAACAATTATGTTGTACATCTCGCCTGACAACGGCTGTTTTATCTTAGTGTTATCCCTCTAGAATGATTGTATTGCATTTTGCTCCTGTCAGTATCTGGCTGGCAGGAACGATTTGACACTGTTTACAATGAATGCGATAGAATAGTCTTACAAAGTAGTTTATTAATTAACCACAGACATTCAAGTATCATCTCAGGGGGCATGTATGAAGCGTTTTTTAACTTTTATCGGCATGTTCTTGATTGGTATGTTATCGTTAAGTGGATTGGCTAATATCGCCCATGCTATTGAGTACCCATTGCCACCTGACAATCGCCGTCTGATTGGTGAAAATACCACTTATGTGGTATCTGACGAGGGGCTATCGTTGGAATCTATCGCTGCCAAATACCAAATAGGTTTACTGGCGATGCTGGAAGCTAACCCCGGAGTTGATCCGTATTTACCGGAGGCAGGTACGGAACTTATTATTCCGTCGCAAATGCTGCTCCCGGATACACCTCGTCAAGGTATTATTATCAATTTGGCTGAACTCAGACTCTATTATTATCCTAAGGGAACCAATCATGTCATTGTATATCCCATTGGAATAGGGCAGCTTGGGCGCGATACGCCAACGATGACAACTTCAGTTAGTCAGTTGATTGAAAATCCAACATGGACACCAACTGCCAACATTCTCAGGGATTATGCGAGTAGGGGGATTACTTTACCTGCTGTAATGCCATCAGGCCCAGATAACCCAATGGGCGATTTTGCTTTACGTTTAGCAGCCGGACGTGGTGAATATCTTATCCACGGTACAAATGCGAATTTTGGCATCGGTATGCGAGTCAGCTCCGGGTGTATTCGCTTGCGTCCTGATGATATTGAAGATTTATTCAGAACTGTTCCACGAGGAACACGTGTTCAGGTTATTAATGAACCTATAAAATATACTGTAGAACCGGACGGTAAACGTTATATGGAAGTTCATCAGCCACTTTCCAAGACAGAGAATGATGATCCTCAGATGATTCCAATTCTGCGCTCGGAAGGTCTGGTGAAATTCCTTGATAATCGTGAGACAGATGAAGTTATTGTCGATCAAGCGATTAGCCGTCGTTCTGGAATGCCTACGTTGGTGAATAAAGGGCAGCCCTCAAATAATCAGCAAGGATTGGAAATTTCAAGACCGATTGAAACTAGTGAAAAAGACATCACCGAGATCAAACCTGCCAAAGTGCCTCGGTTGTATCAACCTGGGCCAATTTATCAACCAGAAACTTGAAATAAGGTTGATAGATGATGATCTCTGTTGGAGAAACAAAAGGGAATTAGAGCGGTTAAAAATGGCGTACAGTAGTACGCCATTTTTTGTTATTTGCTACAAGTTTATTTCTTGTAAGAACGAACTTGGTTATTAAGGCGTTGATTGGCGCGAGCTGCTTCGTCTTTGGCTGATTGCACATCAGAACGAATAGAACCGAGGTCATTACTCAGCTGGTCAACTTTAGAACCCAGAGTTTGAACCTGAGAAGCTAGCTGTTCAACTTTAGTTGCGCTTGAACAACCTGCTAACAGAGTAGAAGCCAGAATTACTGCACCAAATACAACTTTAGTACGATTCATCACATTACCCTCTAGATTAAGTTAGTCTCCAAGTAGCCATCTAAGTATTACACAAACTATTTTAGAAAGAGAATAAATTTTTGCTGCGAAAAAAAATCTACCGTTCTTTATCTCAAAATAAGCTAATAAATTTTGGATATAGGTAATAAAACGGAAATTTTGTTTTATTTCAAATTAGGAAATCTGTCTAATGTAACAATGTATAGGTTATAAAGTTCACTATGATAATAATGAGCGATAATGAGATATAAAAAACGATTTGTTATATGCTCAGTAGATTTAACATTTTAATGTTACTTTATGATCGGCAGTGCCGCCTGAAATTAGGCAGCACTGTATTTGCAATTTAAAATTACAAAGAATTAAAGCACGTGAACAGAGGACGTGTTCGTTGTACCACTTGGTACCAGAGCACCAGATACCATAACAACGATATCACCTTTATGTGCCATGCCACTTGCCAGTGCAGCTTCTTTACCAATTCGGTAAAAATCATCGGTAGAAGCGATTTCTTTTACAATCTGTGTAGAAACGCCTTTCACCAACAGTAATTGACGAGCAGTGATTTCATTTGTAGTCAAAGCAAGAATTTGTGCATTAGGGAAATATTTGCGGATAGATCTTGCAGATTTACCGCCGTAGGTCGCTACAACGATCAGCGGAGCTTCCAGCTTTTCAGCGATTTCAACAGCGCCACGGCTGACTGCTTCTGTAACGCGCAGTTTGTGGGTTTGGGTATTTTCAATTCGACTATTCATAACGCGATCTGTGCGTTCACAGATAGTTGCCATGATAGAAACCGCTTCGACTGGGTATTTTCCTTTGGCACTTTCACCGGAAAGCATCACCGCATCAGTACCGTCTATAATAGCGTTGGCAACGTCGCCAGCCTCAGCACGTGTAGGTCGTGGGTTTTTGATCATTGAATCCAGCATTTGTGTTGCAGTGATAACAACTTTACGAGCCGCATTACATTTTTCGATCATCATTTTCTGTGCGAAGATAACTTCTTCTACAGGAATTTCGACACCCAAATCACCACGAGCAACCATGATGCCATCGGAAGCTGCGAGAATTTCATCGAAATTATTCAGACCTTCCTGATTTTCGATTTTAGAGATAATTTGGATATGCTCGCCGCCGTGAGCCTTCAGATGTTCACGAATTTCCAGTACATCGGCGCGTTTACGGATGAAGGATGCAGCGATAAAATCTACACTTTGTTCACAACCAAAGACTAGATCTTGCTTGTCTTTTTCTGCCAAAGCAGGCAGGTTGATGGAAACATTTGGCAGGTTAACACCTTTGTTCTCGCCCAAATCACCGTTGTTCAATACTTCACAGATGACCTCAGTTGCAGTGATTTCTTTAACTGTCATGGCGATTAAACCATCATCAACCAATACAGTATTACCTGGTGCCAGATCTGCTGGTAATCCCGCATAAGTCACGGCTACACGCTCTTGACTACCAATGACGGTTTTGTCTGTTGTAAAGGTGAAAGTCTGGCCCGCAGTGAGGGAAACATCATTACCATTTTCCAGTTTTATGGTGCGGATTTCAGGGCCTTTAGTATCCAGTAGGATTGCTGCTTTTTTGCCAGTTTTTGTTGTGACTGCGCGAATATTTTTAATACGTTGACCATGTTCTTCGTAGTCACCGTGAGAAAAATTCAGACGCATTACGTTCATGCCTGCATTGAGCAGTTCAGTCAATTTTTCTTCGGATTCTGTTTTCGGCCCTATAGTACAAACAATTTTGGTTTTTTTCATGACAATTTATCTACTGGTTTTAATGGATAAAATAGTGACTCGTCAACCATTGACATTGATGCCAACATCATCTGATGTTGTAAGTTGCGCAACATAACGGAAAACGGATAAAAATGGATAGTAGAACGCGTTAAATGGTTTTTTAGCGTAAGGTCAGTTATATACAGATATGCTGACTGGGAACGATTATTCATCTGTAATTTTTTCTGAATTCGGTAAATCAATTGGCTGAAACCATTCAACTTATGATAGGAACGTATTATAGAGACTAATTTCTGTGAAATGAATCAAAAAAACGGTTCTTGAAAAGATTTATACAAGGAGAAGAGGGGAATAATCCTGTTCATGTTAAAGAAATCAGGGAGTTGTTGCGCAAACAAGATGTAAATGAGTTTCTAGTGAGACAACGATTAGAAGACAATTAGTTTATATACATGTCGTCTTTCAAGTTGCAGCTTTGTTGGCTGCGCTCACTCACCCCGGTCACATAGTTATCTATGCTCCAGGGGATTAATGAAAGGCTCCTGCCTTTCACCGGAGGCCAGCCTTTGGCTGGGCAAATTCGTTCCCGACGAATTTGTCATTCCCTTGCCGTCGCGCTGCATCTTGAAATCAAATGGGTATAGAGAAATGTAATCAAAGAAAATAATGATAAAAAAGCAAGGATTATTTAATGCGACTTGATAATTTCTTATAAGAAATGGTGCGTCCGAGTGGACTCGAACCACCGACCCCCACCATGTCAAGGTGGTGCTCTAACCAACTGAGCTACGGACGCACATAATATTTTTCACTGAATGTCAATCATATTTTGGTGCGTCCGAGTGGACTCGAACCACCGACCCCCACCATGTCAAGGTGGTGCTCTAACCAACTGAGCTACGGACGCAATCTAAATTTACGTGACTGACAACGGGAACGAATATTAACGATCACTGAGCTTTCTGGCAAGGGGAAAAGTGCAAATTCTTGTTCAACTGCTCGCATTTACGTCTTTTAGAATGAATTTGAAGCTTTTCCCCTAGATTGATAACTTAATATACTAAATTAACGAGTAGAACGTTTCAGGATAAAACTAACCGACTGTTTTTGTGTCCACCAAATCCGGTAACCCATCATGAACGCTGCTGCGGTTAAACCTATAATAAAGCCTATCCAGAAGCCCTTTGGTCCCATGGGTTCAGTAATATAATCAGTCAATCCCAGAATATAACCGCTCGATAGTCCTAAAAACCAATAAGAGATTAAGGTGATAAAGAAGATCGAGCGCGTATCTTTATACCCACGCAATACACCTGAACCGATAACTTGAACAGCATCAGAAAGCTGATAAATAGCTGCAAATAACATCAGATGAGAGGCAAGAATGACAACCTCAGGATTATCGTTATACATAAATGCGATATGTTCGCGGAACAGCACGCTGAAAGTGGCGGTCACACAAGCAATGATCAAGCCAACAATAAGACTGGTATATGCAGATATCTTAGCACCTTCGATTGATTGTTTACCAAGGTTATAGCCGACACGGATAGTTGCCGCGATCCCCAATGACAAAGGGAACATAAACATCAATGAGCTGAAATTGAGTGATATCTGATGACCCGCCACGGAAACAACGCCAAGCGGAGAAACCAGCAATGAGACAACCGCAAAAAGTGTAACTTCAAAGAACATTGCCAGGGCGATAGGTAAGCCAAGCAGGATAATTCTCTTTTGGGTATACCACTTAGGGGCTGCAAAATTGCTAAATGTCTGGATGTCCTTTTGGGTAGGAGAATGTTTAACATATGCAAGTAGCAGAAGGAACATAACCCAGTAAACGGTTGCTGTTGCAACACCACAGCCAACACCGCCCAATTCTGGAGCACCAAATTTGCCGTAAATGAAAATATAGTTGACAGGGATATTAACCAGTAACCCGAGAATACCGATTATCATTGCTGGTTTGGTTTTCGACAACCCTTCGCATTGACCTCGCAGAACCTGATAGAACAAATAGCCAGGAGCCCCCCACATAATCGCGTGGATAAAATCCGTAGCTTTTTGGGCCATAGCAGGATCGATATTATGTTGTGCCTCTATAATAAAGCGGCTGTTATACAATATCACGATGATAAAAATAGAAAGGAAGGTAGCCAGCCAAAACCCTTGTTGGATCTGACTTGCGACACTTTTTCTCTGGCCGGAGCCATTCATGTGTGCCACGATTGGCGTTAAGGCAAGCAATACTCCCTGACCAAATAGAATAGTGGGTAGCCAGATAGACGTACCTACGGCAACCGCTGACATCTCAATAGCACCGGCTTTACCGGCCATAACTGTATCGACGAAACCCATCGCAGTTTGTGAAAACTGTGCGATGATGACGGGGATTCCCAGAGCGAGCAAACTACGCGCTTCATTTAAATATTTCTGCACGTACTACACCTTTTTGATTGAAAATTGACTGAAAAAACAAGGAATATTTCTGCGAGCAAACGATGTTAGCGGAAAATATCTCGCTTATAAGCAACTAATTGTATAGGACTCATTTTATTAATCCAATCGTTATACGGGGTTTATACTTAATAATTGAGACTATATTGAATTGTATCCACATTTACGTACACCCTGCATAGTGTTTAAAAGCAATGAGTGGGTTAAACTAACTTGCTAGGTAAAATTATTAAAGAGGTTCCCATGTTTACAGGTATTGTTCAGGGAAAAGCGCCGATAGTGGCTGTTGATGAAAAAATGCACTTCAGGACCCATGTTGTTAAATTTCCGGCTGAATTATTACCCGGAATTGAGGCGGGGGCTTCTGTTTCCCATAATGGTTGTTGTTTGACTGTAACGAAGATTGATGGCGATTTAATTAGCTTTGACTTGATGAAAGAAACACTTCGCTTGACTAATCTTGGCGAACTTAAGGCAGGTGACTTGGTTAATCTGGAAAGGGCGGCTAAGTTTGGTGACGAAATTGGCGGGCATCTTATGTCCGGTCATATTATTACGATTGCTGAAATTGCCAAGATTTTCACTTCTGAAAATAATCATGAAATCTGGTTTCGAATTCACGATAAGCAATTGATGAAGTATATCTTGCATAAAGGGTTTATTGGCATTGACGGCATCAGTCTGACGATCGGGGATGTAGTGAATAATCGTTTCTGTGTCCACTTGATACCGGAAACATTAGAACGTACTACTCTCGGCAAGAGGCGTCTTGGGCAAAAGGTCAATATCGAGATTGATCCACAGACTCAGGCGGTTGTTGATACTGTTGAGCGAGTCATGGCACAAAAAGAACAGGAAAGGTTATTGTCTCAAATCGAAGAACAATAAAAAAATATTATTGAGTTGTGATATAGGCTTTTTGACGACGGTATTAAAACAAATTCAACCAAATATGAAAGCTACAGAAATGCGGTTTCTGTAGCTTTTGGAATGTTATCGGTGGAATATGCTTTATCTGGGTACTCTCAGTCCTTTTTCAAAGCCTTGTGGGCTGAATACAATCTGCCATAGTTGAATATCTCTGGCTCGAAATGCACCAGCGCAAGCATTTAAATAATAGCTGAACATCCGTTTGAAGCGCGGGCTGTAGTTATGTTCTATTTCAGGCCAGCTTGAAATAAAGTGTTCATACCATGCCATAAGTGTCCGATCGTAATCGGCACCAAAATTGTGCCAATCTTCCATGACAAATTCCCCATTAATGGCTTTGGCAATTCTTGGAATCGATGGTAAGCAGCCATTTGGAAAAATATATTTGGTGATCCACGCATCGGCACCCGATTTATCACGATTAGATCCGATAGTATGGAGAAGAAATAGGCCATCAGATTTTAGATTTTTTTTCACAATATCAAAATAAGTGGCATAATTTTTAGGGCCAACGTGCTCAAACATACCAACGGAAACAATGCGATCAAACTGAAAATTTAGATTTCGATAGTCTTCAAGGATAATTTTTACATTTAGATCCTTACAGCGTTCTTGCGCATATTTCTGTTGTTCAGCTGAGATTGTGACTCCAGTAACAGATACACCGTAGTTTTTTGCAGCATAAGCCGATAACCCACCCCATCCACAACCAATATCTAATAATGTCATCCCCGGGGATAGTTGTAGTTTTTCACAAATTAGACGGAGCTTGTGGGATTGAGCTTCTTCCAGAGTATTGGCATCTTTCCAGTAACCACAAGAATATTGCATATAAGGATCAAGCATTCGGGTAAAAAGGTCGTTGCCTAAATCATAATGTTCTTGACCTACAATCCAAGCTCTTTTGGGCGATTGTAAATTAAATATCCGAGCGGTAATTATCTGGAAAATATCTTTAATACGTTTTGGTATGCGATGTTCTAAACCAGCCCGCAATATTTTATGAAAGAAAATATCAAGGCGATCACATTCCCACCAGCCATCCATATAACTTTCACCCAATCCCAGAGAACCTTCTTTCAGTACTCGTTTATAGAAGTTTGGATTTTTTATATGTATATCGAAAGGTCGTTTGCCGTTGATTTCAATATCAGCTTCATGGAGCAATTCACGGGTGATCCTATGCCAGGAATCAATTATTGTATTTTTACCTTCAATGAAAGATGAACTCATATGCTCTCCAACATTTGTGTGATGGAATTTTTAGGTATCACTTTATATAAATAGCATTCCAAAATAGTGGTTCACTTCCTGACTCGTCGTACAACGAGGGTAAGGAATCTTGTAATTTGAGTGTAACACTATTATGAAAGCCTATTTATAGTTGTTTCTTATTATGTTAAAACCAAGAAGAATTATTTAGAAATAATATAAAAATCATCAAGAAAGCACAAATTACTTATTCATCCTGAAATTAAAGAGAACTTCTGTGTTCTGAAAAACCTCGAACTCCGAATTTTTTAGAATAGTGAAGTGGTATGAGTATATGAGTGAAATAGTATTTTAACAATCATCTAAGGCTACATTATGATGTAACCTTTAGATGATAATGTTCTTATTTATTATTGTGTTCGGAAATTGTTCGATTCACGTTTAATTGTTTTTTGGAATTTTGTTTTGTAGCCAATAACCTACTGCCATGGGAACAACAGTAGAAACCATAACTGTTGTTGTCGATAGAAGAGGATATTTCATAAATAGCGAGACAATCATACTTGCGACAAAACAAAGCCCTAATTGCAATGCATTTTGTAATGCGGCAGCTTTACCACTGTTCTTAGGGTAAACAGAGAGAGTATTTGCCACTGCAATCGGATAAGAGGCACCATTCATTGCAGCCATGACACAGAAAGGAATAAGAATCGCTATAAATGAAGGCTCATTGGAGATGGAAATCAAATAAATAATAACCATACTGACAGCATAACCAATCAGCAAAATTGGAAATACTGTTTCGCTTTTTACTTTTTCCAATAAGATACGACAACCATATCCACCAAACATAAACGCCAAAGTTTGCGGAATATAACTTAGGCCAATATCGGTAGGGTCATAGCCCATATTATTCAAAATTGTTGGTGAACCAGTTAACCAGGCAAAAAAGCCAGCGCTGCAAGAAGCATAAATCAATACATTTCCACTAAAAACAGGGGAGCTTAGTAATTTAAAGAAAGAAATCGTTGTTTTACCTTCGGTATTAGTTTCGGTATTACCATATTTATTGGTTAATAAAAATGTTGGAGCCAGTAGCAAGAGCGTTACTGCCAATAATACAAGGAAAATAATTCTCCAGCCATCATGCGTCAATAACCATGCCCCCAATAAAGGTGCAAGGGCAGGAGAAAGCGCAACTAAAGGCATGATCATGGCAAAAACGCGTTTGGCTTGTTCTGTATCATATCTGTCAACGACCAGAGCCTGCCAGGAAACCGCCGCAGAACAGACCCCTACCGCTTGAATAAATCTCAGTACAAGCAATTGCGTGGAATCAGTTATCCAGAGCATACCTAAACAGCTAATGGAAAACAGAGATAATCCGATAATAAGAACAGGCTTTCTTCCTAAACGGTCAGATAATTGCCCCCATAACAGCTGGGCAAAGGCAAAGCCAGCGAGAAAAATACTGAGACTCGCACTGATAGAATTTGCTGAAGTACCTAGTTCTGCTTTCATTGTGTCAAAAGCAGGCAGATACATGTCGATAGCCAAGTAACCGAGCATACTCAGCCCGGAGAGATAGAACATGAATAGAATTGAATTTTTATTTGTTTCCATTGTGTTAATAATTTGATTTGTAGTTGATAAGAGAATACCCGACTTATTCTATATGGCATGATTTTTACTTGTGAAACGGTAATATTTGCACCATTCTGTGAAAAAAATTGAAAGGAAGATATATGTGGTCTGAATACTCTCTGGAAGTTGTTGATACTGTTGCCAGAACAGGAAGTTTCAGTGCGGCTGCATCTGAGCTTCATCGAGTACCTTCTGCTATAAGCTATACAGTAAAACAACTTGAAGAATGGTTGGCTGTGTCTTTATTTGAGCGTCGTCACCGTGACGTTGATTTGACTGAAGCAGGCGCTATTTTTGTCAAGGAAGCCCGCTCTGTTATCAAAAAAATGAATCACACCCGACATCAGTGCCAACAAGTGGCTAATGGTTGGCGGGGGCAGTTAAGTATCGCCGTTGATCAAGTTGTAAAACCTGAGAGAACTCACCAATTAATTTTGGATTTTTACCGACATTTTCCTGATATTGAGCTATTCATCTACCCTGAAGTCTTTAATGGTGTATGGGATGCACTAGTCGATGAGCGGGTGGATGTCGCTATTGGCGCGACACGGGCGTCTCCTGTTGGTGAACGGTATAGTTTTAAGGATATGGGATTCATGCCTTGGATATGCGTAGCTAGCCCTGAGCATGAGTTGTCAGGTATATCAGGAAAATTAAATGATGACCAAATGCGACCTTATCCTAGCCTATGTTTAGAAGATACTTCACGTAGCTTACCCAAACGTGATACGTGGGCTTTAGATAATCAGCGACGGTTGGTGGTTCCAGATTGGAATGTTGGACTAAATTGCCTGATGGATGGACTATGTATGGGAATGGTGCCCAAGCATCATGCATTACCGTTGATCCGCAAGAAAAAACTGATAGCGCTCGAACTCGAACAACCATTACCTGATAGTCCATGCTGCTTAGCATGGTCGCAAAAAAGCCATTCACCAGCATTAAGTTGGTTGTTTGATTATCTTGGCGATAGTGAAACACTTAATGCTGAATGGTTGCAAGAAAACTAATTATCAACGACGATAGTCGATGAAAGGTCCATCCGCGACAGAACGTCGTTCAACGAGGCGTGGATGGACTTCAATCGTTTGTGCCTCTTCACGCTTGTTGACTATCCTATCCAATAACGTTGAAAAGGCCATTTGTCCCAGACGTTCTTTAGGTTGGTGAATCGTGGTCAATGCGGG
The DNA here is from genome assembly GCF_059072735.1 of Xenorhabdus sp. XBWT. Taxonomy (NCBI): domain Bacteria; kingdom Pseudomonadati; phylum Pseudomonadota; class Gammaproteobacteria; order Enterobacterales; family Morganellaceae; genus Xenorhabdus; species Xenorhabdus sp. XBWT. The sequence goes on along the minus strand of NZ_CM180990.1, from coordinate 2,435,392 downwards.
AGTAAAATAACGGGCATTACGGATATTGTCATAACCGATGATAGAAATATCTTGTGGAACGCGTAGCCCCAGCTCATCAGCGGCACAGATTGCCCCCATTGCCATAACATCCCCACCGCAAAAAACAGCCGTTGGGCGATGTTTTTGATTCAGGATCTTACACATGGCCTGATAGCCGGATTCAGGCTCAAAGTCGCCTTGCACAATCCACTCATCCCGAATAGCGACATTGGCTTCTTTGAGCGCCTTGAGAAATCCTTGGTGACGTCCGCCGCCAGTATTTCTTGCCAGAGAGCCGGGAATAGACGCAATATCCCTGTGACCACGTTCAATAAGATAACGGCCTGCCAAGTAACCACCATGAAAAGCGTTATCAATGATTGCATCGGTAAAATCTCCCCGAGATTCGCCCCAATCCATGACGACCATGGGAATATTACGGTAATCTTCTAGCATGCCCAAAAGCTGCTCAGGGTATTCGGAGCACATTACCAGCAGGCCATCTACACGTTTTTGTGCCAACATGGCGAGGTAAGCTTTCTGCTTATCAATATTGTTATGAGAGTTGCATAAAATCAGGGTATAGCCTTTTCTATAGCAACTATTTTCAACAGATTCTATGATTTCAGCAAAATATGGAGCTTCACTCGACGTTGCCAACAATCCGATAGATTTTGTGTGGTTAACTTTCAAGCTACGGGCAACGGCGCTGGGAGAATAATTTAGTTCTTTAATAGCAGCCCAAACGGTAGCCTTTGTATCTTCGGCGACGAAACGGGTTTTATTGATAACATGGGATACGGTAGTGGTCGAAACACCAGCGCGTTTGGCCACATCTTTAATCGTTGCCATGATAAAAAGGACTCCTGACCTTATGGTCTAAATTTATATACCTTATCTTTCAAGCTGCTGCTTTGGTTGATAGCATCTACTTACCGATATGCTTCAACTTGAAATCTATTGGATATGGATATTTGTTAAGCGTTTGCCAACATATTTATATATAGAGTGATGGCTGGCAATAATTTAGCGATGAACCTTGAATTTTGTCTGATCTAACTCAAAAGTGAAAGTAATAATCAATGCTATAAAGAGTATAGATTCAAGATTGCTGTATGTTTTTTCAGATAATACGGTAACTGATTATACAAAATTTATGGTGTTGGGTAGTTTTACTTTGTACATTGAGGAAGTTCTATGGATACAGATCTGAAGTTGGGATTAATGGTTGCCGGTAGTGCATTAATCATGATTGTTTTTTGGGGAAGCCTTTGTATTATCTAATCAGGATCAAGAAAAAGAATTGACGTGTAACATCTCTTGCTTGAAGGGCCGGTTTTCCGGTATTCATTATTCAGTGAATGGAAGAAAGCCCGCCCTTGTTATTATAATTTGGTATGAAAATTGAGCTTATTAAGCCAAGTTTTCCTCAACAAATTTCCAGTTGACCAAAGACCAGAAATGTTCCAAATATTGAGGGCGTGCATTACGGTAATCGATGTAATACGCGTGTTCCCAAACATCAACAGTCAGAACTGGTTTATCTTCGCCGGTCAGTGGAGTGGCGGCATTAGAAGTGTTAACGATAGCCAGGCTTCCGTCAGTTTTCTTAACTAACCATGTCCAACCTGAACCAAAGTTTTTCAGGGCAGCATCAGTAAACAGCTGTTTAAATTCAGCAAAAGAACCGAAGGCATGATTAATGGTATCTGCTATTTTTCCAGTTGGTTCGCCACCACCATTTGGTGACAGGCTATGCCAGTAGAAAGTATGGTTCCAGACTTGCGCTGCATTATTGAAGATGCCACCTTCAGATGTTTTGATGATTTCTTCCAGAGATTTCCCAGAAAATTCGGTATCTTTAACCAAGTTATTCAGGTTTACAACGTAAGCGTTGTGGTGTTTACCATAATGGTATTCTAGGGTTTCTGCGGAAATGTGCGGTTCCAGGGCATTTTTGGCATAAGGTAATGCTGGTAATTCAAAAGACATTGCATGCTCCTTTTTAATATCGGGTTTTTGGCTCAACAAACCATGACTTAAAAGATACTAATCATGGCCAGAGCAAATTTAAGCTTATTATCATGTTGCTATTTTGGTAATTATCTTAACAATTTTTCTGCTAAAGAACAGAGTAAAAGATGCTGCTTAGCGGCGATCTGGTGTATAATTGAGCTGTTATACGGGCTGAATACACCCAGTGAGGGGAAAATATCGAACGCTCACTTATTTCATATCATGGCAAAAAATTTAACGTAAAAAGTTCGCGGTAGAAAAATCAGAGCAGAAAGTGGTATTCTGAATCAATCTTTTCTGATACTGAGAATAGCGCTTGCAGTTTTAAGGAAGCAATAATGATGACTACTAATATGAACACTAACACAGTTTCTGATACAACGACTCAGGAAATTATTGAAAAAATCAAACGCCAAATTAGCGAAAACCCAATTCTGTTGTATATGAAAGGTTCTCCTAAATTACCAAGCTGTGGTTTCTCTGCTCAGGCAGTTCAGGCTATATCTGCTTGTGGTGAGCGTTTTGCTTACGTGGATATTCTGCAAAATCCGGATATTCGCGCCGAGTTACCTAAATATGCTCATTGGCCGACTTTTCCTCAGCTTTGGATTGATGGTGAGCTGGTAGGCGGCTGTGACATTCTTGTTGAGATGTATCAGCGTGGTGAATTACAAACGCTGATTAAAGAAACTGCTGATAAATACCGTGAGCAGGAATAAGCATCATCATTCATCAGAACGATGAGCGAATGTTAAGCCCCATAGCTATATAAGGTATGGGGCTTATATTCTAGGGAGCTTCGTCAGTAGAGTCAGTGGAAGCTAATGGCCAGCCACCGAGCCGTTTCCAGCGATTAACCAGTTCACAGAAAAGTAGGGCAGTCCGGTCGGTATCATAAAGTGCGCTGTGGGCTTGATCACTATCAAACGGTATTTCCGCAGTAATGCAAGCTTTGGCAAGGATTGTCTGCCCAAGAACCAGTCCACTAAGTGCTGCGGTATCAAAAGTCGCAAATGGATGGAAAGGATTGCGTTTTAAACCAGAGCGTTCTGCTGCTGCCATAACAAAATTATGATCAAAATTGGCATTATGGGCGACCATAATTGCACGATTGCAGTTAGTATCTTTCATACCTTTGCGGATCATTTTGAAAATAGCATGTAATGCTGTGTATTCACTGACCGCGCCTCGCAAAGGATTTGTGGGATCAATACCAGTGAATGCCAGAGCTGCCGGATCAAGATTAGCCCCTTCAAAAGGGTCAACATGGAAATGCAGAGTATCAGCAGGCATTAGCCAACCATCTTCATCCATTTTTAGCGTGATTGCAGCGATTTCAAGTAAAGCGTCTGTTCGTGCATTAAAACCAGCAGTTTCGACATCAATGACGACGGGATAGTAGCCACGAAAGCGTCCACTTAGCATGTTTTGATCATTTTTATTAGACATCTGATTTTCAATTCTTAACTTCAGGATTTTGTTTTTAACTCTGGAATAGCGGATATTATGACAAAATTTGGGATGTCTTGCAGAAATAATGTGCTTACCCGACGAAGATAAGAAAGGGCAATAAAATATGCCCTTTTAATCTCTCTTTTATTTTCATTTTCCAAGCATTATCTTGAAATCTATAGGTGTACTAAGTAATTAGTTTCCTAGTGCATTACTGGCGCTTTTGTTTTCGATGAGTTCGATCTTATAGCCATCAGGATCTTCAACAAACGCAATGACAGTTGTTCCGCCTTTGACTGGCCCGGCTTCGCGGGTTACATTTCCACCTGAAAGTTTGATGCGTTCACAAGTTGCTGCGACGTCATCAACACCCAAGGCTATATGCCCAAACGCGGTTCCCATTTCATAGTTTTCGACACCCCAATTGTATGTCAGCTCAATGACTGCGCCTTGACTTTCATCGCTATAGCCAACAAAAGCGAGGGAATACTTATACTCTGGATTTTCGCTGGTGCGAAGTAAACGCATGCCCATCACCTGAGTGTAGAAATTAATCGAGCGTTGCATGTTGCCAACACGGATCATAGTATGGAGTAAACGCATGATTACCTCTTGATATTTATAATGTTATTATGAAACATAGCCTTATTGTGTAACTTTGCCCACTGACCGCACATGTCTGGATAAACTATAACTTGTATAGGTAAAATAATTCAATTTGTCCTTCCATTTACTTGATTTAATTATGTTACTGTTTTAGCTTTGAACTATCCTGGATGAAGGATATAAATGATAGTTTCCTCATGAAAAGCAGGTTGATGAATCTGGGTACAGGAGGATCAAATGGCTGAACAATTAGAACTTTTTGCTATTCAAAACCCTTGCCGAGGGATTTGTGAATCTGATTCCTGTGGTTTTTGCCGAGGATGTTATCGGAGCAGGGAAGAACGATTTATGTGGATGAAATTATCGGATAGTGAAAAAAGAAGAATATTTAGCTTATGTTATCATAGATATCTAAGAACATTAAAAATAAAAGGTGAAAATGGAAATATTATTCCGGAACAACCTGGTTTATTTTAGTTTTATTCTAAATAGATCAAAAAATATCTCTTATATGAATAATGGTTTAAGATGGCTTCAGGAATAAGAAATATTACCGATAATAAATGATATAATATTCATATTACATCTCTTTAATTTGACTTAAGTTGTTAAAAAATATCACTCTCGTTGACTGATTTGTATGTTTCGATAAAAATTTCTTATTAAAGAATTATTTATTGAACAATAAAGGTGCTATTTTTACATCCAATTGTTTTTTAATAATTTTTTTATTAAATTAGTGTTTTCTGTAAGAGAAAAATGATATTAATGTAAAAATATATAGATTAGTATTCGGATGGCGGTTATTCTTATAGAACTTTAACCGAGTGGAAATGTATATATTTTGGGGGATTGTATTTTTTTTGTTGATATTTAAAATCACAATAGTTTAGTTAGAAGATTATTTTATACAGTTTATATCGTTGGTGGATTAATGCGCGATTTTATTCGGTGCGCCGTAGAACTTCGCTCTTTAGGGCGACGAAGATGTCAACTTTGAGTAACAAGCCAACGCGACACTAATTAGGTAATTAGCAAAATATCTGACTCTGCTAATGTAAGCATGATATAGGGTGCGTATCCATTATTCATATGAATAAACTGATTGGATAATTCATTGATGTTATATGAGTCTCTAATTATAAGGAGGGGGTAATTGGAATTGACATTGGGATCAGACCTAGCACGTTTAGTTCGTGTTTGGCGCGCTTTAATTGATCATCGTTTGAAACCGTTGAAATTAACTCAGACACATTGGGTTACTCTATACAATATTAGTCAGCTGCCACCAGAGCAATCACAGATACAGCTTGCAAAAGCTATTGGTATTGAGCAACCGTCTCTGGTGAGAACTCTTGATCAATTAGAAGAAAAGAAACTGATTACACGTCATACATGTGCCAATGATAGACGCGCAAAAAGAATCAAGCTAACCGGAGAATCGGAAACCTTTATCAGAGAAGTAGATAGTGTTATTGATTCTACAAGGAAAGAGATCTTGGAGGGAATTACTCATGATGAGTTAATTATGCTTGCTTCTGTAATAAAAAAAATCGAAAAAAACATTAACCAATTACATAAACAGGTAATATAAAAATTAATCCGTATCTAATCGATTTCAAGTTGCAATGTGACGAAAGTGAATGGGTATAGCTGACGAAGCCGCAATTTGAAAAATGAAGGATATATAATAATAAAATCGCGGTCTAGATATTGGTCAGCCGCGATTTTTTAGTCTTGTTTATTTGAGTATTTCAGAGCGGCGATACTGTTAAAGAATCTCCGCTGTCAGCAATCCTGACACGTTGACCTTTGTTGAATACAATTTGATCCAACTTTTGTACCACGATGATATTTTTTCCGCTATCTGTATGAATTTCTAGCTCAACACCTTTCGTTTGGTTTACCGCTCCCTCAATGCCTTGACCAGCCATACCACCTGCAATAGCACCTGCGGCCGTAGCAAGTTTTTGACCAGAACCTCCACCGACAGTATTACCTAATAGCCCCCCCAAGACAGCTCCGCCAATGAGTCCTAACATATTAGGATCACCAGCGTCATTGCCTTTAATCGTGACGGGACGTACAGACAAGATAGTACCATAGGTCACAGCCTGCGCCTGTTTAGCTTGACCAATAGAATAAGTATCACTAGAAAGTGCTCCCATGTTTGCACAACCAGACAATGTGGTTACTACGACTGTACCAACCAGGAAACGTTTGAACATAATTACTCCTAATTTTATTGTCCGATAGGGACGCTTGATAATAAACTGATAATCAAGCATTCGGCTACTACTATTGTTAGCAGAGAAATAATAAATCAGCTAGCCGTTAATGACTTATATCCGTATATATAATAAATGCCTACAAATGTTTACAACAAACTCTGAAAGGAATAATTCTTGACCAAAAGTTTAGCACATTTTGTGAAGGACTCTCCAAAATTCAGATTTTATCCCTGATATTAATCAGTAAACATATCTAGTCCAAATAAATGTGTTTTATAGTTTACCTAAGATTAAATGTAATCCACATCGCTAAATGTAATCCATTCTTTAAATAGGGGAATATTTATGAAGTCAGGACGTTATATTGGTGTTATGTCTGGCACCAGCATGGATGGAGTTGATGTAATTCTGGCGGAGATTAGTGATAAAGGTGTTACTCAACAAGAGAGTTATAGTCATCCTTTCCCGCAGGAACTTAAGCAAAAACTGCTTTCTATTTGTCAGGGACAGCAAACGACATTATCAATGGTAGGGAGATTTGATTATGAGTTAGGTACTCTTTTTGCGGAAGCCGTTCAAGGGTTATTGAATAAAGCGGGATTAATTGCAAGTGATATTACTGCCATCGGTTGCCATGGGCAAACAGTATGGCACGAGCCGGATGGTGAAAAGCCTTTTACCATGCAGATTGGTGACAATAACCGCGTTGCGGCACTCACCAATATTACAACTGTCGGTGATTTCAGACGGCGTGATATGGCCTATGGTGGTCAAGGCGCACCGCTGGTTCCTGCATTTCATATGGCTGTATTGGGGCATCCAACAGAAAGACGTATTATTCTGAATATTGGTGGAATTGCAAATATCTCTGCACTTCTGCCTAATTCAGCTGTTAAAGGATATGATACAGGGCCGGGCAACATGTTGATGGATGCTTGGACATGGCGGCATAAGCAGTTACAGTATGATAAAGACGCATTATGGGCCAGTGAAGGAACAGTCAATGAATCTTTACTGCAAAAAATGCTTTCAGACTCTTATTTCGCACGTACTGCACCAAAAAGTACAGGGCGTGAATATTTTAATATGGCATGGCTGGAAAAACAGTTAGCCGATTTTCCAGATATTGCTCCGGTGGATGTTCAGGCAACGCTATCTGAATTAACGGCTGTCAGTATTGCTCAGCAAGTTACGTTAAGTGGCGGATGTGAACGTCTTCTGGTTTGTGGGGGTGGAGCACGTAATCCCCGCGTGATGAGCCGATTATCAACTTTATTACCGGGTACTGAAGTTGCAACGACAGATAAGTACGGTTTAAGTGGTGATGATATGGAAGCTCTGGCATTTGCTTGGCTGGCATTCCGAACTATGTCTGGATTGTCTGGTAACTTGCCGTCAGTGACAGGTGCGGATAGAGAGACAATTTTAGGGGCTATTTACCCTGTAGTTAAATAATAAGGTAATCAATACAGTTAGCTAGCAGATAACAATGATATGCTATACTCATGTAATAAACCGAGAGTTAGAAATGTCAGAACATAATGAAACGGCTATCGCAGAACTGCGTCGCGAATATATACGTGGCGGATTAAGGCGAAAAGATCTTACTAAAGAACCTATTGAGCTTTTTGAGCGTTGGCTAAAGCAGGCTGGTGAAGCTAAACTCAGTGATCCGACAGCAATGTGCATTGCTACAGTGGATGAGCATGGTCAACCCTATCAGCGCATCGTTTTATTAAAACATTTTGATGCTCATAGTCTAGTTTTCTACACCAACCTTGGCAGTCGTAAGGCGAAACATCTGGCACAAAATAACCGGATTAGCCTTCATTTTCCATGGTATCAATTGGAACGGCAGGTTAGTTTTCTCGGTAAAGCAGAAAAACTGTCTCCCATAGAAGTTGTTAAATACTTCCATAGTCGCCCAAAAGATAGCCAGATTGCAGCTTGGGCTTCCCAGCAATCTTCTCGGATCTCTGCCAGAGGAATTTTGGAAGGAAAGTTTTTGGAATTAAAACAAAAATTCCAGAACGGTGAGGTTCCTTTACCCAGCTTCTGGGGCGGATTTCGAGTTGAATTTGATTCGGTAGAATTCTGGCAGGGAGGTGCTTATCGCCTTCATGACCGTTTTCTGTATCAGCGTAAAGGTGATGATTGGCATGTTGATCGTCTAGCACCTTAACACTATTTTATATCCAATGGTATCTGACAGCTTTCAAATTACAGCCAATAAAGTAGTAGTTTTAAAGATGAAAGAGATAATTACCATTTTTATACTGGCACTTATAATACTGCCGTTTTATTCTATAGCACGTGATTTATAACGAGATACTTATATATATCCAATGGATTTCGAGATGCGGCCGACAAAGCGGCGATTTGAAAAGCGACGGGTATAGGTATATAGGTAAAGTATACAAACCGATGGAGTCATTGATGTCTAGCAATAACCTGATTAAACAATTGCAAGAGCGGGGCCTTGTTGCCCAGGTAACGGATGAAGAGGCGTTAGCTGAGAGACTGGCGCAAGGTCCGGTTTCTCTCTATTGTGGCTTCGATCCTACCGCTGACAGCTTGCATTTGGGCCATCTGGTTCCCTTGCTGTGTTTAAAACGATTCCAACTGGCTGGGCATAAGCCTATTGCGTTGGTCGGCGGTGCGACAGGTTTGATTGGCGATCCAAGCTTTAAGGCAACTGAGCGCAAATTGAACACGCAAGAAACTGTCAAAGAGTGGGTTGAGAAAATTCGTAAGCAAGTTTCACCATTCCTCAGTTTTGATGGTGAAAATGGCGCGGAACTGGCCAATAACTATGATTGGTTTGGTGAAATGGATGTGCTGGCTTTCCTTCGTGATATTGGCAAGCACTTTTCTGTTAACCAAATGATCAACAAAGAAGCGGTAAAACAGCGTCTAAACCGTGATGATGTTGGGATTTCGTATACTGAATTTTCTTATAATCTGTTGCAGTCATATGATTTTGCAAACTTGAATGAGAAATATGGTATTGAGTTGCAGATTGGCGGTTCAGATCAATGGGGTAACATTACTTCAGGTATCGATCTGACTCGTCGCTTACACCAGAAACAAGTGTTTGGTATGACAGTACCGCTGATCACCAAATCAGATGGAACTAAATTCGGTAAGACAGAAGGCGGCGCTGTTTGGCTCGATCCGAAGAAAACCAGCCCATACAAATTCTACCAGTTCTGGATTAACACAGCAGATGCCGATGTTTATCGTTTCTTGAAATTCTTCACTTTCATGGACATCAAAGATATCAATGTACTGGAAGAAGAAGATAAGAGTAGCGGCAAAGCTCCACGCGCCCAATATGTATTGGCAGAACAAGTTACAGGTATGGTACATGGTGAGGAAGGTCTTGCTGCGGCAAAACGCATCACTGAGAGTTTATTCTCTGGGGCTATTGCTGATCTGACCGAAGATGACTTTGCTCAATTGGCGCAAGATGGTATGCCTGCGATTGAACTTGAAAAGGGAGCTGATTTGCAACAAGCGTTGGTTACAGCTGAATTCGTTCCTTCCCGTGGACAAGCGCGTACCATGATCAGCTCTAATGCAGTTTCCATTAATGGTGAAAAACAATCTGAACCTATGTACGTGTTTGCAGACGATGATCATTTGTTTGGGCGTTATACTTTGTTACGCCGTGGCAAAAAACATTATTGCCTTATCAACTGGAAATAATTAATAAAGTGTTATTAAGGGCAACAGTAATGTTGCCCTTAACGTATTTGATACATCTCATTAAGCTTTTTTATTTATGCGGCGTTACATAATGCATACCATTCTTCACGTGTGATCCGACTGATATTTTCAGTGCGGGTTTCACCCAGAATTTCAATATACTGCTCTTTAATAGTATGATAATGGCGGAAACCACATTTTTCCTGCACACTTTTTGATTTATGATTGTCAGCAAAATAGCCGCACCATAAATTGTCCAGTTTCAGCTCCTCAAACGCGTGGCGCATCAGTTCACGCAATGCTTCAGGAATAAGTCTTTGTCCCCAGAAGGGAACTCCAATCCAATATGCCACTTCTGCGTCATTATCTCCGATAGGGAAGTTACTATCTTTTACCATTAACAGACCGATACATCCGATAGCACGATTATCTTCTTTCAGTGTAACGGCGTAGATTTCGTCGCACATAAAGATATCGCGGATAATTTGGGCACTTTCCTCTATGCTTTTGTGCACTGGCCAGCCTGCGATAGGGCCAACATGTTCATCTTTGGCATATTTATGCAGGCTTTCAGCATCTGTTTCTTGCCAAGAGCGTAAAATTAATCTTTTTGTTATTAGACTTTTCATTATGTTATTCACCGTTGAGTTGCGTTATTAAGCCTTCGCTACGGCCTAAATCATGTAAGTGAGGCTATTTTAGGAAGAAGGACACGATGATGTAATGGCAAAAACAGAGCGATTTAGGTACTTTTGAAAACTTTTTTCTTATTTTAAGGCTATTTTTTCAGTTAGTTAAGCACGAAGTGAGTTAAATATAATCAGCGTCAGGTCGGTTTTATCTCATTATTAACATGACAAAATGGAAACTACCCAATGTATGAAATTATTATAAAACGGCTGAAAGAACAGAAAAATGTGGTGGTTGGTGAGAGTGAAATTTGCGATGAAACTGAGTATCCATTGCAGCTTTCTTATACCGTTGTGCTGATATGCCTGCAAGGGAGAGCTACCATCAATATTAATTTCAAAAAGTATCCGGTAAAAGCTTACGATATTTTAGTATTGGCTGAAGATTCGATTGCTATCTGGCAGAAAAAGTCTGCAAATTTCAGATTATTTTATTGTTTTATTGATAAAAGTTTTGCTTCTGAAATTGCGTATGCCTTGCCGAATTCTCTGTTTTCCTTCTTACATGATACACCTATATGCTCGCCGGAGCCGTCAGAAATACCAATACTGAAAACATGGATAACGCAAACTAACTATATGATGGTGCATTATACGGATTACCAAAAAGTGATGATGTGTAACCATTTGCAGAATCTTTTTTTGGCAATTACAGAGCATATTCCAGATAAAAATTACTTAGTAAATAAAGAATTCAGTCGTAAAGAAAAACTATGCTGGCGTTTTTGGGAATTGACTAGCAAACATTGTATACAGCACCGGGATGTAGCGTTTTACGCAAATAAGCTTAGTATCACTCCGTTTTACCTTTCACAAATTACAAAAGTCTATTTCAATGATTCACCGAAGACATTGATTAACCGACAGGTTATTTTAGAGGTTAAAGCTTTGCTGAATTTATCTGCAATCTCGGTTAATGAAATTGCTATCAAAATGAATTTTGATGATCCCTCTTATTTGTCCCGTTATTTTAAACGAGAAACAGGATTATCATTGTCAGCATACCGACAGCAACAATATTCACACAATCTGTGATATCCCCGTTGTCTTTCAAGTTACTGTTTTGTTAGCGCGTTTGCTCACTGTTTTATAAACATACGGTTATCTGCTACTTTTCAGAATGCCGTGCACGTTTCTAATGGAAGTCGCTTGCTTATTACAGACAAAAGGGAACTCAGATAGGAGCTATGGGCAGGGGTTACGCATGAAATTTTGGTAGGCTAAAATTGATTAAATAACAGGGCTTCCATGTAGCCATTATCCCACCCGGCTGATTTCCTTCGGGCACTCAAACTCAACTTATTGTTGGTATCCCGTTTAACGATATTGAGCGCCATTTTACGTAATTGGGCAAATATTCTTGTGGCGATCTGCTCTCTCATCCGTGAATCATCTTCCCGAAAAGTGACATCCAGCACCCAGTGTAAGCTATTTTCAATAGCCCAATGTTTCCGAATGGCTGCTAACTGAAAGGCAGGAGCGTCCTGACAACTACTTAAATAATAACGAAAATAAGAGGTGACTGTTTCAGAATATTGTTCTTGCCGTATTGTTTCTGTGACCAGAAGAGCCTGAATATCTGGCCAGGAGCCTAAGTGTTTTGTTTCTGGTGTCAGCGGTAGAACCCATCCGCGTCGTCTGACGGTACGCCCATGGCTATCTTCAAATTCATCATGGTCAGGTTTCAGATAAGGTTTTTGTGTTGCCCGTTGTTGTTGAAAATAGTTAACCGCTTCCGAAAAGGTTTTTCCCTGATTGCCTTTAAGGGACAAAATATAATCGGCTCCGCTCTCGCGTAATTGCTGGGCAATCGTGCGTTGACAGCCCATCGCATCAAGCGTCACGAGATGGCCTTTCAAGGAAAGCATCGATAATAATGTGGGGATGGCCTTAATTTCGTTTGATTTTCCGTCTACAGCACACTGACATAAGCTAAGCCCTTTCTCAACGGAGAATGCACTTACCACATGTAATGGGCTTTGTTCAATTTTCTTGTCAAACGAATGGCGTAAACTTTTACCATCAATCGCAATGATCGCCCGCTTTTCTGAAGAAACATCATGAGAAACCCACTGATAAAAATGGCGTTCAAAGAGGCGGGGATTTAATAAACTGAAACAGCGCCGGAAAGTATCATGTGACGGAATACCGCCTTTGAGCGGAAGAAATGAACCCAGCCAATCCTTTTTTAGTTGACCATACTGTTCAATATCGGTCCAGGCGTTAGCGCCGGCAATGACAGCACATACCGCAATCACTAAGATATCAATAAAACGGTGCCTGATCTTTCCCTGACAACGCGGGTCTGGAAAATCAGAAAAGACATCCACTAATTTTTTCATCTGCATTCCCTCTAAAAATGAGGGAATTATCCACTAAATATTTTCATGCGTAACCCCTGTACATGGCGCCCGACACAACAACGCATTGCCGTAAGTACTCTGATAACTCAGCTCACACTGTGGCTGGCAGAGGCAGATGGTATCACTATTTCCGGTGGTGAGCCTTTTGACCAGCCAGATGCGCTTTATACGCTGTTAAAAACGTTACGTGATCATTTTTCTGGCGATATTCTGGTTTTCAGCGGATACGAATACAGCATGTTAAAAACAATGCTACAAACAATGGACAGTTTGATTGATGCCTTGGTATCCGGCCCATATCAACAGGATGCGACACAAAATTTGCGTTTGCGGGGCAGCGATAATCAGGAACTTCATCTTTTAACTCCGTTGGGCAGACAGCGTTATCACACTTATCATCTTCCGCTGGATGAAACGGACAAAGTGTTGGATCTTGCTTTGGATGCGCAAGGCCGAGTATTTATTGCCGGTATTCCGGAAAAGGGTGATATGGAGCGGTTCAGAACACTGCTTATGCAACAAGATCATCAGATTACACAAATTAAAAAATAGAATAACAACAGCTACAGGTATGTAATGGCTATGATGCGTTTTTGCCCCCATTGTCAGACAGAGCGGCCACTGACTGAAATTTTTTGTGAAGGTCATATTGGCGTACAGCCGTGCGGATGGGATTTATCTGCCGAGTCTATCCATGAACAAAGCTGGCGTCCGAAACTGCCGGACAGCACATCAACGCCAGAACCCATAGATTCGGAGTTTCAGGAGCATACCTTTACTTGCTTGAATGGTCACCCGATGGAAGAAGGTGATCTTATGTGTCTGCAATGTGGTGCGGATGCAGCCGAATTCTCTGCGGAAAATCATGTTGATCAGAGCACAACACTTTCACAGGCAGAACCAGCGTTTATCGGAGACTGGCTGCTGGGTGAACGAGTCAACAATAGTGATAGCCCGCGTGAGCGCTACAATGTGACTCATCGGGAAACCGGTAGACAGGGGGTTTTAACGCTTTATCAGTTGGGTGAAGAACCTGATCAGTCTGTCTATGATGTGTTCCGGCTTTTGTCGCAAAGTCATGTGCCGGAATTGCTGGACACAGGTCGTCAGTACGGCAGACCGTGGCATGTGACTGAACATATTTCCGGTGGTTCGTTAGAAGCATTTATTGCTCGGGGCGATTACTGGCAACCGGAAGAGATCTCTCAGCTTATCCGGGAAATTGGTCAGGCACTGGCTGCTTTTACAGAGCACGGTTTACGCCATCGTGATCTAAGCCCTGCCCATATTATGATCCGTCGGCGTTCGCCACTGGATATAGTGATCATCGAATTTGGTTCTGCTTGTTTATCGGAATACGATCTTGATATCGTCTCACCGCTGGATATCAGCCGTTACAGCGCACCGGAAATATTAGCTGGAGGAGTTTCCGCTGCTTCTGACTGGTGGAGTCTGGGCATTATTCTGCTCGAACAACTCACTCTTGGGCGTTGTTTTGAACAGATTCACACTAATGCGTTTCTGATTCAGATCATGACTCACAGTGTCACCATTCCCGATGATTTGGATGAAAATATCCGTATTCTGCTGCGCGGACTATTAATCCGTGACCGCAAACAGCGGTGGCAATGGCCAGAGGTATCAGCATGGCTTGACGGAAGAGCAGTGGCTGTGCCGGAAGAGACGGATCAGCAACAGCTGCAAAACGGCCGACAGCTCACGCTTGCGGGACAGGCGTATAGTCAACCGGCGCTGTTTGCTCTGAAAGCAGCAGAAACTGCTCAATGGGATGAAGCCTTGTCCTTATTACTGCGTGGGGAGCTTTTTTCATGGTTGGCCGGAATGAGTCACTATGAATTAATTCACCAGCAATTGCGTCTTTTTATTGATACTCCAAAGATTGATGACAATCTGCGCCTGATGCTGACCTTAAAGGTGCTGAATCCGAATATGCCGTTTATTTACTGCGGTCAGATCATCACGCCTTCCTGGTTATTGGAACATGCGGGTATCAGTTACAGCCTGATTAATGATCCGCTGGCCCAACTGTTACAGCAAATAGATACCAAACACTGGCTGGTACAGCTTTACCATCGTCAGAAGCAGATCCGCAATCGGGCAGAAACGCTGGAAATCATTCTTAATGAAAATATACTGAAAATCTATTTGCTGATTACATCTCATAGCCAGCTCATTGCCCGCTGGCAGGCGCATCATCAGTTATTTCCCGATACACATCACAGTGGTTTACGAACACTGATTGACAGACAGAATTTACAGGATGAAGACCTTATTCTATTGTTGGGTGCAGATATCGGACAGTTTATCGCACGTCAGACATTATTGGATGAAGCCGATAAACTGGCAAGACGTTATCGCATCAGTACATTTGAGAATGCGCGGGCAGATGCGTTATTACAATTGCCCCGCCTTACTCTGTATCAGCAGTTAAGAGAGCGGATCGGTGATTTTTGTCGATGCGGGATCGCGGATATTGATGAATGGAGAGAACAATTTTTACTGACACGGCGTCTACCGCTTGAGCAGATCATTGTGATGCTGGCCATTGCTGCGGAACAATGGGTCGTACCGGAAAAGCAACGCTATGTTCATCAAGTCATGCAGTTTTTTACCCGCAAAATCACCGCAAATACGCAGCGGGGATCTTTGGTTCGTATGCGTCTGACCCCATCGGCAAGTCGGATTGATTTGGCTGAACTGAATAGTGACCGGAAAAGTGCGCAGGATCTGTTACAGCATTTAATTAACCGACCTAAAAATGCGATTGCAATCGATAGCCAGACCTTATTGCAGATGCCTAAAGTCAACGATCGGCTACGAACATTACAGGCACAAACCGAACTATATCAGCGTGATACCGGCATAAATGGCATGTATCTGGGATTTCCGTTCCTGCTCATTCATACCCAGCCTTCAAAGATGAAGCCCCGTATCGCACCGCTGTTTCTCTGGCCGGTTAATCTGGTGATGAATACCGGACTGCGGGGCATTGCCCGTTTGCAGTTTGATAATGAGCGCAGTGCGGTGAGACTCAATCCGGCTCTGGCCAGCCTGAATGGTATTCCGTTGGTAAAAGAGTGGCAGATAGCTTTGGATCAACTTCTTAGTCATACCGGACTGACGGTCGAGAGTGTTATGGAAAAGCTCTCTACTGTCATGATGGTGACAGTAAGGAATTTATCTGCATTGCCATCAGATGCGGAAATCGAAGAGAACAGTGCATCGTTGTGTTGTTCAGCCGTGCTGTTTCACACGTCGTTTATCGGACAGGCTATTGGTGAAGACCTGCAACAAATTGCCGGTTTGCCGATTGAGAACACAGCACTGGAAAAAGCACTGGGACTGCTGGAGTCCGAAGTGCCAGAATCTTTTTCGTTAAAAGCAGAAGAACGCTATTTTGTCAGTGCGACAGATCCGTCTCAGGAAATAGTGGTGGTGGCAGCACGGCAAAATCGGGGATTGTTGATTGAAGGCCCACCGGGAACCGGTAAAAGCCAGACCATTGTTAATCTGATTGCGGATACAATCGGGCGGCAAAAAACAGCACTGGTAATTTGTCAGAAACCCGCCGCACTGGAAGTCGTGTATAAACGTCTGATAGCATGTGGCTTGACGAACCGTATTGTGCTTGTAAATCAGACGCAGAAAGGACGTGATACCATCCAGTTGGTACGCTCACAAGTTGATGATCTGTTTCTTCGCGAGAAAAACGGCGATCAGACAGAAAACTGGGTACGTAAACGCGATATTACCGCTCAGCGTATAGACAGATATGAAACACAACTGGATAGCTACTATAACGGGCTATATCAGTATCATGAAGCGGCGGGATGTTCTTATCGTCAACTGATGGCCTCCCTGATCGCACTGCGTGATAAGGGAAAAATCATGCTCGATTTATCAGAACTGCAATCGTTATTCCTCTCATCAGACGCAGTTGAAACAATCAAAACCATTGATGATATCGTTCAGGCCGTTCCTTTATGGCTGGCTGCCGATTATGAGGATAGTCCGCTTTCGCAATTGCGTCCTTTCTCTGCGGATGACAACAATTGTCATCAGTTTAACCGGGACTTTGCCGAATTTATACAGGCTGAAATAGCACGGGAACAGACCCTGACCCTGTCTGATACACAGATCACCATTGAAACACTGACCCACCATCAGCCCGCTCTGGTAGCTTGTAAAGTGGAATTTGCTTCATTATCTTCGCTGACATGGCAGCAATTTGCTCGCTGGCTGCCGTTGTTCTGTAATGAAAAAGGTCAACAGTCGCGTGGTCAACAGATTATCAGCCAACTGGAAGCATTGATTATGCGCTTACAGCAGGTAGATGTTTCGTTGTGTGATCCGCGCTTATTCCATCTTCTGGGAGATTGTGAAAATCCGGTGTTGGCACAGCTATCGCAGGCATTAAAAGAGAAACAGCAGACATCATTCTGGTTGTATCTGAATCCGTTTTATCATGCCCGCCAACGTAAGTTTAACGCTTTTTCTGCTATGCACGGCATCAGTGATAATCCGGCGCAGTACACCGCCTTTTCTCATTCAATCAGTGTCGAACAGACATGGCGACTTATCCGTAACGAACTGAATCAGTTACATCAACAACTTGAAGTTGAAGAATTTTCTGATTCTGATGCTTTTTTATTACTTCAGACGTTGGAAAATACGGCAGCCAACCTTCGTCAGATTGCTGGTCTGACCCAATTTGTGGTTGATTACCCGCAGCCAGCACATTTATTCAGTGCGATACATGACGGCCAGCATGATGGTTTTTTACAGCAGTGTCTTAAAATCGAGACTGCGATTACACGAGCTCAGGCACAAGAAAATAGTTGTGGCGTACTCAGTATACTGACTCCGTATCTGACCAGTCAGACACAACAGCGATTTGCTAGAGCGATTAAATATCAGACGTCTCTTAACCATGATCTTACCGCTATAGAGACGGCAATCCCAACGTTAAAACCTTATATGCAGTTCAGTATGCTTTCTGAAAACTTTGGTGAGACTCATTGGAAAATTCTGGCGCAATTACATCCTTATGCAGAGAAACTGTCTCAGTTGAGTGACACAGTATTACGTCAGACAATCGAGAATACGTTGAAATACTATTATTATTTGTCTTTGACGGCGTTGTTTGAGTGTCAGTTTCCTGCATTATCTGTAGAGCAGGATGCATTAGAGCACAGTGTTCAACAACTGGAAAAGATTCAGGGTGAGTTGCAGACACTGAACCGTGAAGCTTTCAATAAAGGATTAGAGTATCCGCAAATCAGCCCGAGGAGAGTATGGGAAGAGATTACCCGTTTAACAGGAAAGCGTGCCAGAAGGTTACGTGAATTTATCGAAGAGGGAGAGGCGCTTGGTCTGATGTGTTTGCGTCCGGTGTGGCTGATGACCCCGGATGTCGCCAGTCAGATCTTACCACTCAAAGCTGGTTTGTTTGATACAGTCATTTATGATGAAGCTTCTCAGATCCCGATAGAATATGCCTTACCGACGTTGTATCGAGGTAAACGAATGATTGTCAGTGGTGATGAAAAACAGATGCCACCTTCTAGTTTCTTTGCCGGGTCAGTCAATAATGAGGATGACGACGAAGAAAACGATTCACCAGAACAGCAACAGGAAAAACCACAAAGTGAGTGGAATTACCGTCAAATTGGCGAGTGTCCTGATTTACTGCATTTGGCCCGGACGGTGTTACCAGTTTATACGCTTGATATTCACTATCGTTCTGTTTACCGTGATCTGATTAATTTTTCAAACCATGCGTTTTATGAAAAACGTCTGAATATTCCGGCACAGCATTCAGAAAAAGTGCTCAGTAAAATAAAACCGCTGTCACTGGAGATGGTTAACGGAACATACAGCAATCAGTGTAACCCCGGCGAGGCGGAAGCCATCGTAACACGTCTGGCTGAAATCTGGCTGGTTCCGTTTGAAAGCCGCCCATCTGTCGGCATTGTCACCTTTAACCAGAAACAGGCACAGCTAATCCATCATCTTCTGACTGAACGTACTGAAACAGATGCGGATTTTCGTCAGGCCTATATGCAGGAAACACAGCGGCAGGAACAGGGTGAGGATATGTCGTTGTTTGTAAAAAACGTTGAAAATGTGCAGGGTGATGAACGTGATGTGATTTTATTCTCTACCACGTTCGGGCGTAACAAGCAGGGGAGTTTCCGGCGTAATTTCGGGGTATTAGGGCAGACAGGCGGAGAACGGCGGCTTAATGTAGCCATTACCCGTGCCAGAAAACAGGTGGTTATCTTTTCATCCATGCCACTGGACGAAATATCTGACTTGCTTTCAACCTATCGCAAACCTGACATTCCCCGTGATTTCTTACAAGGGTATCTGACGTTTGCCCGTAATCTGACAACCGGACAAAGTGAACATAATCAGGCGTTACTCAACAGAATGTGCCGTACAGATACCGGTCTGAATGATAACAACCAAACCAATGATGGTTTTGTGCAATCCGTGGTGAGTTTCCTGCAACAATTCATGCAACAGCAATCCTTTCAACAACAAGGCTGGCAGATAGCTGAAGTGCAGCAGGTCGGTGCTTTCTATTTTGATTGCATTATTGAACATAAACACAGCGGGCGATATATCATCGGGATTGAATGCGATGTGCCGCACCATCCGTTATTGCGGCAAGCAAGGGCGAGGGAAATATGGCGGTCATCCGTGTTAAAACAGGTGGTTCCATCCCGTTACCGGATTTCTGTTACGGAATGGTTTTATCAGCCGGAAATTGCACAACAGAAACTGGTTGCAGCGATTACACAAGCCTTCTCAACGCACAATCTATAGGGTATACAGGAATTGTTATGAGTTCATCCCTACACACAGTCATAATCAGAGAACAAGATTTGAGCATGTGCCGACGTGCACATGCCAGATTAAAGCCACTTTATCAACGCTGGCAACATATCAGCCAGAAGTTTACTTATGCGGATGAAGCCAGGAATCAGCTGTTCTCACAGCAGTTTCAGGCATTAAACATTCGTATGGAGCAGATGGCTATCTCTACGTCACCCGGTAAAATAGATACTCTGCAACGCCATATTGAGAAGTTTACGCAGGATATTCAGGAAGAGACAGCACTGTTACAGGCTGAGTTACTGGAAAAACAGACCGAAGAAGTACGAAAACACCATCATCGCAGCAAAAATCTGAAATTTCTGACCGGATTTCTTGAAGGTAAGCTGCCAGACAACTATTCGCTGAATGCGGCATTAGAATTGGCTGTCAAAGAGCAATCCTGTCTGACAGAAAATCAATCAGCATTATTAGCTTCATTGCTGGCTGAACAAGGTGCCGATCTGCAACGAGATTGGCAGGCACCAACAACACCTGATCCGAAAACGACTATTCAGTTCGGGCAGATAGAATCCATGATCATCAAACTGGGCATTCTTGATAACCAGCGTGATCTCTCGTCTTATCAGGCACAATATCAAACGGTTTTATTGCTGAAAGATGAGGTACAAAAACAACTCAGAGCAGATTCACTGATTTTTGAGCTGGTAGCGCAGATTCGTCAGGAACAGCATTTGCAGGATCTCCGTACTCAGTTGGCTGTCGCCATTGCCGAGTTGGAGAGTCTGGATGATAAAGAGGCAATCACCATCGGCCGTGAAGCTGACATCGTGGCACAGCAAGGTTCGCTTTCCGAGGTAACAGCCCATCTGGAACAGGTTCATGAGGCAATTCTCCGGATAGAACGACGTATTATCACGGCTGAACGCCGCGATGTCGTGCTGGAAGGGTTGCGTGAATTAGGTTATCAGGTAAATGAAAATACGGTTAATGCGTGGCTGACTGACGGTCAGGTGGTCATTTCTCATCCGTCAACGCCGGATTATGGTCTGGAACTTAGTGCTGGTGGCGAAGAGAGTGCCCGTTTTCAGGTCCGAACTGTGGCATTTTCAGAAGAAAGAGATACCACGCGTGATAGAGATATTGATGCTGTCTGGTGCCATCAACACTATCAGTTACAGGAAAATCTGGCAAAATCCGGTGCGGAACTGACTATTGATAGGGCATTACCTCCCGGAAGCAGCAAAATGAAAGTGAGAGAACGGACTGATGCTATCCGACAACAACGTGTGGCAAGCCACAATAAAATGCAGATGCGTAAAGGATAAGAGCGGTTAACTGATGGTGTAACTTGAAAGTAGTAAGGTGACTAAGGCTGATAAGGCGATAGTTCTCAGTCACCATACGCTCACGTTGATATCGCTATGTTTATGGTAAAAACATAGCTTTTTTGGCTGGTTACTAGTCTAGCCTTTTATCTCTCTGGCAAATTAAATTGCTGGAGATACTGAAATGATGCAAAACGGATGTTATGGCGTTCACTATAGATTTCATTTAACGGTTATGTGCGATCAATAAAATATTTATTGGAGATTTTATGAGAATACAAAAGCCGATTAATGCAGGATTTAATGCGTCATCTACAGTTTCTGATGTGCTTGAATCTCTAGACCTTAAGGATAAAGTCGCCCTTATCACAGGCGGACATTCTGGATTGGGGTTTGAGGCTACCAAAGCACTTTCAAAAGCAGGTGTGCATGTAGTTGTAGGTACCCGGAATGTAAGGAGTGCCTCTAAAGCACTAAGTGGGTTACCGAATGTCACAATTCTTCAGCTTGATCTTTCAGATATCAGATCTGTAAGGAGTTTGGCATCGTTTATCACTACCAACAGTTATAATTTTAATTTTGTGATTTGCAATGCTGGAATCATGGCTTGTCCCGAAAAAAGAGTTGGTCCGGGTTGGGAATCTCAGTTTGCTACGAATCATATCGGCCATTATGTGCTGGTTAATCTGATATGGAATAATATTTGCTCCGGAGGAAGAATTGCATGTGTTTCATCCGCAGGGCATCATAATTCTCCAATCAGATGGGATGATATTCATTTTACTAATGGTTATGACAAATGGCTTGCTTATGGTCAGTCTAAAACTGCTAATGTTCTTTTTGCATTGCAGTTGGATATTTATGGTCAAAGTAGAGATATCAGGGCATTTTCTTTGCATCCAGGTAAAATATTCACTCCTCTCCAAAGACACCTGACTAATGAAGAGATGACAAATGAAGGGTGGATGGATAAGGATGGAAATCCGATTGATCCAACCTTTAAATCCCCAGAACAAGGGGCTGCAACTGGGGTATGGGCGGTAACAAGTCCATCCCTGAAAGGACTGGGGGGACTTTATTGTGAAGATTGTAATGTTGCAGCTCTCGCATCAGAATATGCCGAACCTTTTGTCGGTGTTTGTGAATACGCAATTGATCCAGCAGAAGCGTTAAAATTGTGGAATTTCACGGCTAACCTTATAGACGTGAATGCATTTTCAGGCCACTAAGTGCGTTTTGTTTAAGTTGTGATGCAGTCTGCTTTTTGCAACAGTGCCCAATCCCGAAATCCTCGATCCTACTCACAGTTTTAAACTTTTTTCCTGATGGAAATGCTGAAAGTTACTCGTATGTATATAAATCTATGTGAATTTTTACATTTTTGATACAAATTTGACAATGATGCAACCATTAAATATATTAAATCATAGGTTATATTTTATATATTCAATCCATCAGGAGGTAACCATGTCGGTGCCAACGCTCAGGCATTTTATTAATGGTCGGTATATTCAATCCAAAGGTTCTGAATATTTTGATTTGGTAAGTCCAGTCACTGGTGAATCTTATGCACGTTCTCCTAACGCGACCACAGCAGATGTTGATGATGCTTATGCAGCAGCTAAAGAAGCGTTTAAAATATGGGGACGCAGTACTCCCTCGGCGCGTCAGCAGGCGTTGTTAGCGCTGGCTGATGCGGTAGAAAAAAACGCTGAACGTCTGATTGAGTCACAGAGCCGCAATACAGGGCAGCTCAAGCATCTGATTGCTTCCGAGGAGGTTGCGACATCAGTGGATCATATTCGCTTCTTCGCCGGGGCTGCCCGTTTTCTCGAAGGCAAGGCTACAGCTGAATATCTTCCTGATATGACCACCAGTATCCGGCGTGAACCGCTGGGAGTGGTTGGGCAGGTTACCCCATGGAACTATCCGTTGATGATGGCGGTATGGAAGATAGCGCCTGCGCTGGCAGCAGGTAATACTGTGGTACTTAAACCGAGCGATACCACGCCAGAGAGTACTCTGTTGCTGGCTGAACTGGCCGCACCATTCTTCCCCACCGGTTCCTTCAACGTGGTGCTGGGTAATGCCAGCGCAGGTGCTCTGGTAGTTTCGCACAAAACACCAGCGATGGTTTCCATCACGGGTTCCGTACGTGCAGGTTTGCAGGTTGCCTCTTCGGCGGCGGCTAATCTCACCAGAGCGCATTTAGAGTTGGGCGGTAAAGCACCGGTGGTTATTTTTGCCGACGCGGATATGGACAAAGCGGTGGAAACCATTGCTATCGCGGGGTACTTCAACGCTGGTCAGGACTGTACGGCAGCTTCACGAGTGCTTGTGCATGAGTCTGTTCACGATATTTTCGTCACTAAACTGGTGGCGGCCGCCAAAGCCATCCGTTTTGGCGATCCAGAAGATAAAGAGGCACTGTATGGGCCGCTTAATAATGTTCGCCAGCTGGAACAGGTCAAGGGATTTATTGCACGTTTGCCCGCTCATGCCCGCATAGAAACAGGAGGCCGTCAGGCCGATCGTTCGGGATATTACTTTGAACCTACGGTGATTACCGGTCTGGATCAGTACGATGAAGTGATTCAGACCGAGATTTTTGGCCCAGTTATCACAGTGCAGAAGTTCCTGACAGAGCAGGATGCTATCGGGAAAGCTAATGATGTGAAATACGGGTTGGCCTCCAGTGTCTGGACCCGCGATCATGGCCGCGCATTGCGCATGTCTCGTGAGCTTGATTTTGGAACCGTCTGGATTAACACCCATATTCCTCTTACGGCAGAAGCACCGCATGGCGGCTTCAAGAATTCGGGATATGGCAAAGATCTGTCGGCTTATGGCTTCGAAGAATATACGCGTATCAAACACGTGATGAGCTCCAATGACTGATGCAGGACACCCATAATGAATCAAAATAGATCTTCGCGCGACTTGGTATCGCACGCACACCACGAGCTGTTTACTCGCCGTGATGTGGGGGCACTTGAGCGTTATTTTTCGCCTAATTTCATCGAACATTCCCCGTTGGTCAAAGATGGTCTTGCCGGATTGCGTGAGCTGGTTGAGGTTCATCCTGAACTGCACCATGAAACGTACCGCGTATTACAGGATGGTGACCTGATTGCTATCCACGGCCGTTTTACCGGGTTAGACGATCAGCCGTTGGTTGGTTTCGATCTGTACCGGGTTGCTGATGGCTTAATTGTGGAGCACTGGGATGGCCTAGTGCCGCAGTCCGCTCCCAACGCCAGTGGCCGAACTCAGTTAGACGGCCCGACTGAAACGGGCCACAGCCATGACAGGGAGAAGAACCGTGAACTAGTGGTTAATTTTTTCACTCGTACCCTGATCGAAGGACACTATGATGACTTTGGGAACTACACCAATGGTGAAGAGTTTCGCCAACACAGCCCCGATATTCCTGATGGTACGGCTGCGGTCATTGCGTTTCTCAAGCAACTCAGGGATGAAGGACAGGGCCTGCATTATGCAAAAATCCACCGTACAGTAGCCGACGGGCAGTTTGTTCTGAGCCATTCGGAGGGAAGCATTGCCGGAGCGCGTCACAGTTACTTTGAGCTATGGCGCATCGAGAACGGCAAAGTGGCTGAGCTTTGGGATGCTATCACCCCGGTACCGGAGGATGCGCAAGCGCTGCATCGCCACGGTATTTTTTAGCGTTGTTTGCAGACATGCTGAAATCCCATGTCATTTCAACCAGGAATTAGAGAATGACGGCATATTCTATCATCTATGCCCCGCTCGATCAGGCTACCCGGACCGAACAGGTTGTGGAACGATTAAGTAACGCGATCATCTCCGGAATATTACAGGCTGATGAGCAGCTGCCTAACGAAAACGAGTTGTCGCGGTTGTTGGGTGTGTCACCGGTAACTGTTCGTGACGCCCTAAATACGCTGCGCGCTAGGCAGTTGATCGATACTCGGCGTGGACGTCATGGCGGTAGTTTTGTGTGTCAGGTCTCTGTTGAGGCCATGCGGAAATATCCTCCGTTGCGGCGGATGGCTTCAGGTGAACTGGCGGATTTCAGCGAGTTTCACTGTGCAGTGATCGGCCACAGTGCGAGGCTCGCGGCGCAACGTTCGACACTGGATGAACTGAGAAAGCTTGAGCAATTGATCGACAGCTTTGAGGTCGCGACGCAACCGGATATCCGTATACAAACAGATATGCGTTGTCTATTAACCCTGGCATCTCAGTCACAGTCGGCCAGGCTTGCCAATCAGGAGCTGGCGATTCAGGCTGAATGGACACCTTTGATGGCGCTTTTGTACCGAGAAGCCACCGTTCATAACGAGGTTGTTGCTGTCTGGCGTACACTTCTGGTCGCTCTGTATGAAGGTGATGACCTTACCTGTTACCAACTTGCGCAAAAGATGATTATCCAAATTACCGACCACCTGCTTGAACGCAAATTGCGTATGGATACTGATGTACCATTTTTGCCGAGATCTGATCGTGAGTAACGTGTCTGCATTCATTTCATCAGGAGAGAGGGAGGCATATGTACAACGACATACACGTAGAACGGGCCAGGAGCATCCTGGACGATATCCTGATTGCAGCGAAGCAGGCCACCGCGGCTCTGGCGGATAAGACAGCGCGGATTTTATTGGATCTGCCGTTATATCATACAGAAGGAGTCCGCTTGGCACAGGAACAACGCGGCGCATTGCAAACACATATTTACGATGTACTGAGTAACAACGCATGGTGTAACGGGGCAGGATTTGCCAGCTATTCGGTAACGCAAGCGGTTGGAGAGGAGGATGGCTACTGGACGCTAGAGTGGTGGCGTCAGGAAGGGAATAATATTCAGCATGCACAGCTGGAACACAATCAGGAGCAGCGCAGGCGTCTGGATTTCCGGTTTTTTGAATGGTTCCGGCAGCCGGCCAGCAGGCATCTTCCTGTCATTGACGGTCCTTATGTGGATTATGTCTGTAACGGCGCCTACACGATTACGATAGCCCATCCGGTGCTTATCGGTGAAGAGTTTGCCGGTGTTGCGGCAGTGGATATGCTTGTCTCGACGTTGGATAACCTACTTCTGCCGGCTCTGAGTGCCATCGGTAAGCCAGCATTGATTATCAATAACGATGCGCGTGTCGTGACTTCGACAGTGCCGGGAGTGCGTTCCGGTTCGCTATTGAAAAGCCAAGGCGTTAATCGGTCACCCGATGGTGAAATACCTTCATTGCATCTGGTGATCCTGCCGTCATCACACACTGAATCACACAGGGCGTTTTTCTGTTGAAGCCCACTTATTCAGATTGATCAGGGAATTCTACTTATGATTGAATCCATGTTAGCTAAAAGGCGCAGCGCGGCTATTGCGAAAGGCGTTGGCGTGACCACTCAAATCTATGTTGAACGCGCGGAAAATGCTGAAATCTGGGATGCCCAGGGGCAACGCTATATTGATTTTGCCGCCGGTATTGCCGTGGTGAACACCGGACACCGCCACCCACGGGTCATTGCGGCCGCCAGAGAACAGCTGGAACAGTTTACCCATACCTGTCATCAGGTAGTGCCTTATGAAAACTATGTAGCGTTGGCTGAACGACTGAATCGCCTGGTACCGGGTAATTTTGTGAAGAAGACCGTTTTTGTTACCACCGGGGCTGAGGCAGTAGAAAATGCAGTTAAGATCGCGCGGGCCGCTACCGGACGTAGCGGCGTGGTGGCGTTCAGTGGCGCTTTTCATGGCCGTACTTTCCTTGGTATGTCATTAACCGGCAAAGTGGCACCATATAAAATGGGATTCGGCCCGCTGGTTAGCGATGTTTATCATGTCCCGTTTCCGGTAGGGCTGCACGGCATCAGTGTGGAACAGACGCTGAATGCGCTGGAGGATCTCTTCAAAACCGCTATTGAGCCTACGCGCGTCGCTGCCATAATCATCGAACCGGTACAGGGAGAAGGCGGTTTCTATCCTGCACCTCCTGAACTGCTTAAATCCCTGCGTGAAATTACCGATCGCTACGGTATTGTACTCATTGCCGATGAAATCCAGACCGGTTTCGCGCGTACAGGCAAACTGTTTGCCATGGAACACCATAAAGTTGCGGCTGATCTGACCACGATGGCAAAAGGTCTGGCGGGAGGCTTCCCGCTGGCGGCGGTAACGGGACGGGCAGATCTGATGGATGCTGTGGTACCGGGTGGCTTGGGCGGAACTTATGGCGGTAATCCGGTAGCGATTGCGGCTGGTCATGCGGTGCTCGATGTGATCGAAGAAGAGAAGCTGGCTATACGTGCGATTCAGCTAGGGGAGCGACTGAAACAATGTCTGCGTGAACTGCGGCCGCGTGTCCCGCAGATCGCCGACGTACGAGGGCTTGGGCTGATGATTGCGGTGGAGTTTAACTGTGCGGACAGTCAGGAACCCGATGCCGGCTTTACCAACGCGGTACGTCAGAAATCGCTAGAGCGTGGTCTTATTTTGTTGACGTGCGGTATACACGGTAACGTGATCCGTTTCCTTCCTCCGCTGACTATACAAGATGAAGTTTTTGACGAGGCGCTCAGCATTCTGGAATCTGTGCTGCTCGATCTGAACCATAAAGAGGAAAAGTAGTGGCTGGAAGCTCTTTACTGGTTACTGGTGGACGATAAAACTCAGGGAGCCGTCACTGCTGGTATTTTGAGGTAGTTATCCCCCCAACGGCGAAGTTATCGCTTCGTTAGCAGGCATGCTGCGCCAGTGTAAAAGGGATTAACCGAAAATGAGTATGACGGCAAGGAGGAACCCGCTGGTTCATAAGAGAGGCCAACAATGTACTGGTATTTAAATGTATTAAAGAATTATATCTGTTTCAGGGGGCGAGCCAAGCGTAAGGAGTTCTGGTATTTCGTTCTGTTTCAGATTCTGGCTGTTCTCATCATTTCTTTCCTGGAAAGGCTATTTGCTGTTGCCAATCCCGAAATTTATATGGGGTGGTTCAGTGCTATCTATCTGCTGCTCACATTTTTACCAGCGCTGGCGGTAAATGCTCGCCGCCTGCACGATATCAACTGTAGCGCTTGGTGGCTACTGTTACATCTTATCCCATTTATCGGCACTGTTATCTTACTGATTTTCGCCGCTCTTAAAGGGCAGGCGGGTAGCAATAGATACAGTTCAGATAACAGGATTAACTCACAGAAAAATACCTCAGACCAGACTAACGGGTAAATTCCGGTCATAAAGGAGTGCTGAAATGGCAATGAACAGAAGAGATTTTATCTCAACTACCGTGACCCTTGCTGGGGCGGGAGTACTTTCATCTATCCTTCCCGCCACATCTTTGCTTGCCCGGGCCTTAACTGCGGTCGGTGCTCCGGTCGTCAATATTGGCTCACTCCGACCGACGCTGTTGCAGGATTCACAGTACAGAACCAGCCGATTGGGATTGGATCCTCGCATCTGGAACTGGCATCGAGACGCGGCTGTCAACGCCATGCCAGCGAACTACTATGAGGCTTCTCTGGCCGATTGGCCAGATTTTAGACGTTTTTCTGGAGACCAGACGTGTGAGGTTGTCGTCATTGGCGGTGGGTTGCTGGGTGCTTCCACAGCGCTGCATCTTGCAGAAGCGGGCGTGGATGTGATTCTGGTTGAAAAGGATAACATTGGTTCGGGAGCCTCTGGCCGTAATGGGGGACAGATGACCCCCGGAATTGCCCGCTGGGGTGCTGAAACTATACTGGAAAAATTTTCACCTGATGAAGCCAAACGTTTATGGAGTTTTGCATCGGTTGAAGCGATGAATCTTGTAGATGAACTCCAAGAGCGTTACGGTTTTGAATGTGACCGCAAATATGGTCATATTACCGCAGCGATACACCCGGGTCATATGGGGTCATTGGTGGCTGATGCTGATGCCCGGCGTCATCTGGGGGATACGGCGGTGAAGGTTATCGGGCCACACGAATTGCAGGAACAGTATGTGAGTTCGAGTATCTATCATGGTGCCAATATAGACAGCATCGGTGGACAGGTTCAGCCTCTGGCGCTGCTGCGAGGTCTGGTTTATGGTTTTGCCAGACTGGATGGACGAGTTTATGACAATACGAAAGTGAAGAGTATCAGGCAGGATGCCAGCAGCACGATCATAGAAACTGAGCGGGGAGTTATCAGGGCGAGTAAAGCCGTGGTACTGGGGGTGCATGGCTCTACTGATAAGTTTATATCCGGCTTTTCTACTACAGTGCCTTTTTTCACCTATGTGGCGGTAACTTCGCCTTTGACGGTGGATATCAAAGAATTGATCCCGTCAGATCTGCCAGTCTACGATACACAGTTACAAATAGACTATTATCGCGCGGTGCGCGACAACCGTCTGTTGTTTGGTGGACAGGGTACTGGCAATTCCTGGTCACCGCGTGATGTGAACAATTATTTGCTTAATCGTATCAAAACAGTATTCCCGAATCTGGCAAAACCCGAATTGGAATATTCCTGGAGCGGGATCAGCGACCTGACTTTGAACGGGGCCACCGATGTCCGCAAAAGTGATGACAACGTCCCTGTGTATATGGTACATGGTTGGAGTGGTCATGGAGTGGCACAGACGGTGCGCATTGGTAAAGCCATCAGCGACGATTTCACCGGACTCAACCACGACTTTACTATGCTTACTCACATCGATCATGCAAGTATTCCTCTGGGTTCCTATCTCTCACCGGTGGCTCTTCCATTGATTAAAGGTGCTCTGGGAGTGATAAGCACACTTAACCCGGCAGATATGATTTCATTCTGAGTGGTTCGCTTCTATTAACCGAGAGGCCGCGATTCATTGACCGCTACACATGACTGGGGAAAGGTTAATTCGTCGCTGTGTTAACCCCCGCGTTCTGTTGGGTGTAAATCCTGTAATGCCTGCCAATATGGGCTTCGTTGAGCCAGTTGGCGTTGCTCTTCCAGCATATTCTCAAGTATTTCAAATGTTGTCAGTGGGTTAGCCAGTACAACACGAAAAACAATAGTTGGTTGTCTGGCCCATTGCACCGGATTGATACAGGTGCGTGAAACAAAAGAGTTCCCTGCATTCCATTGCATGGCTTGGATACTTTGGTTGAGAGCATTGAGCGTTTCATGCCACTTCTGTTTCACGGTTTCAGACCCTTCGCGTAGTTCTTGTAACACCGCACGAGGTACGTATCGGTAGGTCAGCAAGCAGAGTTGGGGTTCGCTGATTAATTCGAAATCTTCTTGTTGGCGGATAAGATCAGCAAATTGGCGTGCTTTCTCAATGCTGGCATCTATCAGGTGACTCAATCCCCGTCGGCCTAGCAGGTGTAAGTTACTGTGTAACATCAGTGACATTGCGCTGCGAGAGCCTTCCAAAGTATGTTTCCCAAGATCTTTAGACCCCTTGCGTAAAATGTAGTTGGCATGTTGGGCAATGGCATCAGTCAGGGTAGGCTGACTGAACAGCACCATGCCTGCACCCATTGGGACATACATTTGTTTGTGGGCATCAATGGTGACTGTATCAGCTCTTTCAATACCTGCGAATAAATGCCGATAACGTTCTGACAACAAACTGGCACCTCCCCAAGCGGCATCGACATGGAAATGACATTGCTCTTGTTCAGCGATATCCGCCAGAGTATTCAACGGATCGATAGCACCGGTTTCTGTTGTACCGGCAATCCCGACAATGGCCATCGGCTTGATATTGCGTTGGCGCAGATTCTGCAATTGTGTCAGCAGGGCATTAATACAGATCCGTCCGTCTTTATCAGTATTGACTTTTACCAGTGCGTCCTGTCCCAGACCAAGTACATCCGCCGTTTTTTTCAACGAATAGTGTCCCAGTTCTGACACCAGAATTGCTAATCCACTGTAGCCATAATGAAGCATCCCTCTGGCCAGCCCTTCGCGTGCAAGACCGGCAAAGTCGCCATTGGCGGGCATGAGTTGATTCCGGCACGCCCACATGGCGGTTAAGTTAGCCAGTGTTCCTCCAGAACAGAATGTTGCCAGAGCATGCTCACTGTTATGAAGCCATTGCTGATAGAAGTTATCATCACGGTTATATACCAGTTTGTGCATCATCCCCAACACTTGGCGTTCCAGTGCGGTTAACACATGCGATGTTTCCAGCTTGACCAGATTTTGATTCAATGCGGTCAATATCTTGCCGAGCATAGGTAAGTGATTAGGGAGAGCAGATGTCATATGACCAACAAACGTTGGTGATGAGACAGGCACAACGTGATTGAGAATATCGTCGCTTAAATGCCGGGCATAGGCTGCGGTTTCAACCGGGAATTCTGGAATACTGACCGAAGAGAACATTTTCTCAAGTTCGGCCAGTTCGCATACCGGCTTATTTAACTCGCGATGACAATAAGTTACAGGGTCACCTGCGATGTCTGTTTCCAGTTCGAATAGCTCTGTTCCATCAGCATGAGAGATAAATTGATTGAGCAGCGCCTGCCATTCCTGTTCATTCAGGCAGGAAGTATCAAGCGCCATTTTATCTGCCTCGTCGAGATTCAGACTATCAAGAAAATGCAGCATAGTTTGCCTCTTTTGAGTCACTCATCCGTCCTGAGTCCGGGCGGTTTCTGCTTTGCGGTTAAAGATTATACTGCGTTCTTGCCAGCTACGAGAGATTTATAAGCCATTATTTAAGTAATGGGTTGTTTATATAATTTAATTTCTGCCATAACGTCATTATCCATTGCTCAACCTGTGATGTGGACAACATAGTCATGTGATTACCGGGCACAAGCATTGTGTTTAGTTGAGTAACATGATAGCCCCACTGAGTTTCACGCATTTTCCTTTCATCTGTATCGCCCTTTTCTGCGTTGATTAAATGAACAACGCCTTCATAACGAGTTCGGGGCTGGTAACTAGTGTTCAGGTTGGCCTGCATGACACGAATGATACCTTGCAACAGTGATATTGGTGTTTTCGCGGGGAAAAGACCGGCTTTCACCAACGCACCATGCAGATACTGAGTCTGTTCATCCGGTTCAAGATTATCAAAATCCCGTCCTGTGAGCGGGAGAGGTTGACTTAATATCATATTATAAATATCAATTAGCTCCATTATAGTCTCGACCCGATTGAATGATTTGATCGCCATACCTTGTTGGTTCGGTTCATCAGTATCAATAAGAATGAGGTCGGAGACAATTTCCCCCTCTGCATGTAATTGCAAAGCCATTTCAAAAGCAATCCAACCACCAAAAGAGTGTCCCAGAAGGTGATAAGGGCCGCGTGGTTGGGCTTGGCGGACAATTTGAAGATAAGCTTGAGCAGCGCCTTCGACACTAGAGTAAGGGAAATCATGCTCGGCGGTAAAACCACGTGCCTGTAGAGCATATATCGGTAATTTTCGTGGGAAAGCCAGTGCCAGATCAAGCAGACTGGAAGGATTGGCACCGGCTCCGGGTATGCAGAACAGCGGTGGTACCAATTGTGATCCCTGCTGAATAATAACACGAGGATCGAATGCAGGAACGGCACGCATATGTTCGACGATTGAGTCCGCCAGATGGTTCAGTAAAGGTGAGCGCATGATGGAGAAATGTGTTCCACCGATCCGGTGAAATTGTGAATTATGACCGACAACATCTTGCCAGCCATGCCATGTATCCCCGTTGTCTGACTTATCTGCTGCATAGAGATGGATAGGCAAGGATGATTTTGGTGCGACATAGTCCTGACCCAATTGTGTTGTCATCTCGGCGGTATGCAGACGCAGAAGAATATCCTCGCGTGTAATACCTGTCGGCAACCATTGGTGTTCAATGCTGTAATCAATAACTTGCTCTAGTCCGGTGAGTTTATTAAGCTCTTCCAAAACTGATTTGTCGCTAATTCCTTGTTGAGTACGCAATGAATCAATGATTAACGCAGTCCGTTTTGCTTCTTGATCTTCCGGTTGTCCGGTTATGATTTCCCGTTCAGAACTGTTTGTACCCGAGGCGTCTGTACCAGAGTCGTTAGCGGTATGATTATAGGAATCAATCATGCCGAGGAATTCCACTGTCTCGCCATCGTTCATGAATTGTTGAGCCATTTCATAGGCAATCAAACCGCCAATTGACCAACCCACCAGACGATAAGGCCCTTGTGGCTGGATACGGCGTATTGCCTGAATATGGCAGGCAGCCAGATCTTCAATCGATGCAGGTGGATGTTCGAGAGTGTGAATACCAATCGCCTGCAACGCATAAACAGGAAGTTCAGGTGGCAGTAAAGCAGCCAGCGGCGAATAAACAAGGGGGTCACCGGAGGTTTCATGTACTAAGAACAAAGGCAATAAAGAGCCTGCCGAATTGAGCGGAACAGGATTTTCATCAAGTGGAGAGATTGGCATAGCGAGACGTTCCCCGATGATCGAAGCCAGATAATATAAGGTTGGGTGAGCGAATAGAGCAGTCAGCGGAATTTCCATGCCTTGCTCACGTATGCGATTCAGCAATTTGACAGCGAGCAGCGAATGACCACCCAGTTTAAAGAAATTATCATGGCGACCGATACGTTCTAATCCCAGTAAATCTTGCCAGATTTGCGCCAAAGCAACTTCTGTTTCACCGATTGGGGCTTCATAGCGATGAACCACAAAAGCAGAGATATCGGGATCAGGCAGTGCATGACGGTCGAGTTTTCCGTTAGGAGTCAGCGGAAAACTGTCCAACATGACAAAAGCACTGGGCAGCATATAGTCAGCAAGGTGCTGGGTGAGTTGCTGACGCAATTCCGCTGGCGTAAGTTCAACACCGGCCTGAGGAAGCAGGTAAGCGACCAGTCGTTTTTGACCAGCCATATCTTGATAAGCAGGCACTTCACGGGTCAGTACCACCGCTTCACGCACACCGTGGCATTGTTTCAGCCGGGCTTCGATTTCACCGGGTTCGATACGGAAACCGCGCAATTTAACCTGAAAATCATTGCGCCCGAGATACTCGATATTGCCATCAGGCAGCCAACGACCGAGATCGCCGGTTTTGTACATACGGGCATCTGAATTTGCAGAGAACGGATCAGGGAGGAAAGATTTGGCAGTAAGCTCCGGACGGTTCAGATAACCACGGGCAACGCCGTTGCCTGCAATATAAATTTCCCCTGCAACACCGATTGGTACAGGCTGACCCTGTGAATCAAGGATATAAATCTGGGTATTGGCAATCGGGCGGCCGATAGGAATAGAACGCGCCATACCGACAGAAGACGGAATCGTATAGGTTGCGACAAAGGTTGTGGTTTCTGTCGGGCCATAGCCATTGATCAAATAGGTTGGTTTTGATTCGGCCAATTGCACTTGCTGAATTTTATTGGGATCAAGCACATCGCCGCCAATCAGCAAGTAACGCAATTGTCCGTACAGGGGTTTGAGTGTGTCGAGGTATTCATTGAACAAACCCGCGGTTAACCAAAGGCCGGTGACTTTCCCCCTGATGAGTGAATCACAAAAACGTACTGGATCAAGCAGTACGGGTTGTGAAACGACATGCAAGCATCCCCCATTGAGCAGGGCTGACCAGATTTCCCACGTCGAAGCATCAAAAGCCATATTGGCACAATGAGCAATGCAATCATCCGGGCCAATATCCGCAAAACCATTATTGATAATCAGACGCAGGACATTGCAGTGCTCAACCATCACTCCTTTGGGCTGTCCGGTTGAACCCGATGTGTAAATCACATAGGCCAGATGGCGTGAGGTGAGTCCCTGAATTTGCGTTTCCGGGTTGTGAATGGATTGAGACTCCAGCAATGCGTCTGACGGGTCGAGAATAACCACAGGCATAGTACCGGGAAGTTTATCGAGTTGTGATGTCTGGGTCAGCAACACAACAGGGGCAGCATCTTTCAGCATATAGGCCAGCCGTTCAGCCGGATAATCCGGATCAAGCGGCACATAAGCGCCACCGGCCTTAAGAATGGCGAGTAACCCCACCACACTGTCAAGGCTGCGCTCAACACAAATCGCGACCCGGGAATCCGGCCGTACACCCAACGCAATCAGATGATGCGCCAGACGATTGGCTCGTTGGTTCAATGCGCGATAACTCAGAGTCTGGCCTTCATAAACCACGGCAGTTGCATCGGGGTGTTGTAAAACCCGGGCCTCAAACTGCTGGTGGATCAGGGTATCCTGCGGAAAATCTGTTTGAGTTGCATTGAAGTCAACCAGCAGTTGTTGTCGCTCTGTTTCCGTCAGCATGGGCAGAGCCGCGATGGTTTGTGTTTCATCATCGGTCATGGCGGTCAATATATTGGTTAAATAGCCGACCATGCGCTCAATCGTTGTTGTGTCGAACAGATCTGCGGCATAGGCCAGAGCGCCAGCCAGGCCCGTTTCAGTTTCAGCCAGTGATAACGTGAGATCAAAATGCGTTTTATGCTGTGATTGTTCGAAGGGTTTCAACTGTAGCCCGGGTAATGTCAGCGTTTGGGCGGGTGTATTGTTTAACGCCAGCATCACCTGAAAGACCGGGCTATAACTCAGATTACGTTCAGGCTGGAGGGCTTCCACCACTTGCTCAAAAGGTAAATCCTGATGGTCATAGGCGGCAAGTGCTCGTTCCCGAACGTGTGCAATCAGCTCAGCGACGCTGAGATCGTGCTTAAATGTGACCCGCAGCGCCAGCGTATTGACAAAGAAACCAATCAGACCCTCAAGTTCATGGTGCGGACGGTTGGCAACCGGTGTGCCGATGACAATATCATCCTGCCCACTGAGTCTGGAGAGTACAATACTCCAGGCCGCCAGCACAGTCATAAATAATGTACTGTTATGGCGCTGTCCAAGCGCCTTAAGCGATGCCAATAACGGGGCATCAAGATGGAAAGAAACCTGATCACCGACATAGGATTGCCGTGCCGGACGGGGCCGATCCGTGGGCAGTGTCAGCAATGCCGGAATACCGTCAAGCTGGGCAGACCAGAAATCACGTTGCTCAGCGAGACTTTTTCCTTGCGATTTATCTCCTTTCAACATGTCATGTTGCCAGACCGCGTAATCCGCATACTGAATAGGCAGTGGCGGTAAAGGATTATCATGACCATCAAGGGCGGCGCGGTAGAAAGCACCCAGTTCTCGTACCAACACACTGATAGACCAGCCATCAGTGATGATGTGATGTAAGGTGAGTAATAACACATGTTCTTCATTTGCCAGTTGCAGCAACTGACCACGCATAAGTGGTCCCTGAGCAAAGTTGAAAAGCATCTGGGCTTCTTGTTCGGCGAACTCGGTAACACGCTGCGTATGAAATGTCGGATCAAGCTGGCGTAAGTCATGGAAAGGCAGGGCAAAACCAGTGTCATCCGGATCAATATGCTGGTACGGTTGGCCTTCAATTGAGACAAAACGAGTGCGTAGACTTTCATGACGTGCTACCAGACAATCCAGAGCAATGGTCAGGGCATGGTGGTCGAGTAAGCCACTGAGATGCAATGCCGCAGGAAGGTGATAAGCCTGACTGGCGGCCGGATCGAGCTGTCCCAGAAACCACAGACGTTGCTGGGCGAAAGACAGAGGTAATGGCTGGCTGCGGTCTGCTGTGGGAATAACCGCGTGCGTTGTTGTGGCACTATCAGCCAATGTGTTGGTCAATGCGTGAGCCAGTTGCATCAGAACAGGCTGGGCAAACAGTTGCTGTAACGACAATTCTCGCGCCAGTGTCTGACGAATACGGGCAACAAGCCGGACAGCCAGTAGCGAGTGACCGCCCAGTTCAAAGAAATGATCATATCGGCCGACTTGTTCCAGACCCAATAGATTTTGCCAGATTTCAGCCAGTGCAATTTCAGTCTCACCGCTCGGGGCTTCATAACGGTGTACAACAAGCGCGGAAGCATCGGGATTAGGCAGTGCCTGACGGTCGAGTTTTCCGTTAGGAGTCAGCGGAAAACTGTCCAACATGACAAAAGCACTGGGCAGCATATAGTCAGCAAGGTGCTGGGTGAGTTGCTGACGCAATTCCGCTGGCGTAAGTTCAACACCGGCCTGAGGAAGCAGGTAAGCGACCAGTCGTTTTTGACCAGCCATATCTTGATAAGCAGGCACTTCACGGGTCAGTACCACCGCTTCACGCACACCGTGGCATTGTTTCAGCCGGGCTTCGATTTCACCGGGTTCGATACGGAAACCGCGCAATTTAACCTGAAAATCATTGCGGCCCAGATATTCGATATTGCCGTCAGGCAAGTAACGGGCCAAATCCCCGGTGCGGTACATCCGTGCATCCGGTTTTTCACTGAACGGGTCGGCCAGAAAACGGGCGGCGGTTAAGTCGGGTCGGTTCAGATAGCCCCGCGCCACACCTGCGCCGCCGATATACAGTTCACCCACCGCCCCCAAGGGGACTGGCTGACTATAAGCATCCAGCAAATAAACCCGCGTATTAGCGGTTGGACACCCGACAAGTACCTTGGTATCCATGTAATCTGCCGGACAATGCCAAGACGTGGCACAAACCGTTGCTTCTGTCGGGCCATAATCATTGAACAATGTTACCCGCTCACACAACGACTGAAATAACACTGAATCAGGTGCTTCACCCGCTAACACCAGCGTCGGTTTTACCGTCAGTATCGGTAAATCCTGACTGCCACGAAACAGGGCTGGAGTCAGAAATGCGTGAGTCACCTTTTGTTCTTCCAAATAATGCCAAAGTCGATTTACATCCTGACGAACTTCATCATCAGGGATAACCAGACAAGCACCACCACTTAATGCTGTCATGATTTCCGATACACTGGCATCAAAACTCAATGAAGCAAACTGCAATACCCGGCTGGTTTTATCCACCTTAAACCGGTTGATTTGGGCTAAAGCCAGATTGATCACCCCCCGATGCTCAACCATCACCCCCTTGGGCTGTCCGGTTGAACCCGATGTGTAGATCACATACGCCAGATGGCGTGAGGTGAGTCCCTGCATTGGCGTTTCTGGGTTGTGAATGGATTGAGACTCCAGCAATGCGTCTGACGGGTCGAGAATAACCACAGGCATAGTACCGGGAAGTTTATCGAGTTGTGATGTCTGGGTCAGCAACACAACAGGAGCGGCATCTTCCAGCATATAGGCCAGCCGTTCGGTCGGATAAGCCGGATCAAGCGGCACATAAGCGCCACCGGCCTTAAGAATGGCGAGTAACCCCACCACACTGTCAAGGCTGCGCTCAACACAAATCGCGACCCGGGAATCCGGCCGTACACCCAACGCAATCAGATGATGCGCCAGACGATTGGCTCGTTGGTTCAATGCGCGATAACTCAGAGTCTGGCCTTCATAAACCACGGCAGTTGCATCGGGGTGTTGTAAAACCCGGGCCTCAAACTGCTGGTGGATCAGGGTATCCTGCGGAAAATCTGTTTGAGTTGCATTGAAGTCAACCAGCAGTTGTTGTCGCTCTGTTTCCGTCAGCATGGGCAGAGCCGCGATGGTTTGTGTTTCATCATCGGTCATGGCGGTCAATATATTGGTTAAATAGCCGACCATGCGCTCAATCGTTGTTGTGTCGAACAGATCTGCGGCATAGGCCAGAGCGCCAGCCAGGCCCGTTTCTGTTTCAGCCAGTGATAACGTGAGATCAAAATGCGTTTTATGCTGTGATTGTTCGAAGGGTTTCAACTGTAGCCCGGGTAATGTCAGCGTTTGGGCGGGTGTATTGTTTAACGCCAGCATCACCTGAAAGACCGGGCTATAACTCAGATTACGTTCAGGCTGGAGGGCTTCCACCACTTGCTCAAAAGGTAAATCCTGATGGTCATAGGCGGCAAGTGCTCGTTCCCGAACGTGTGCAATCAGCTCAGCGACGCTGAGATCGTGCTTAAATGTGACCCGCAGCGCCAGCGTATTGACAAAGAAACCAATCAGACCCTCAAGTTCATGGTGCGGACGGTTGGCAACCGGTGTGCCGATGACAATATCATCCTGCCCACTGAGTCTGGAGAGTACAATACTCCAGGCCGCCAGCACAGTCATAAATAATGTACTATTATGGCGCTGTCCAAGCGCCTTAAGCGATGCCAATAACGGGGCATCAAGATGGAAAGAAACCTGATCACCGACATAGGATTGCCGTGCCGGACGGGGCCGATCCGTGGGCAGTGTCAGCAATGCCGGAATACCGTCAAGCTGGGCAGACCAGAAATCACGTTGCTCAGCGAGACTTTTTCCTTGCGATTTATCTCCTTTCAACATGTCATGTTGCCAGACCGCGTAATCCGCATACTGAATAGGCAGTGGCGGTAAAGGATTATCATGACCATCAAGGGCGGCGCGGTAGAAAGCACCCAGTTCTCGTACCAACACACTGATAGACCAGCCATCAGTGATGATGTGATGTAAGGTGAGTAATAACACATGTTCTTCATTTGCCAGTTGCAGCAACTGACCACGCATAAGTGGTCCCTGAGCAAAGTTGAAAAGCATCTGGGCTTCTTGTTCGGCGAACTCGGTAACACGCTGCGTATGAAATGTCGGATCAAGCTGGCGTAAGTCATGGAAAGGCAGGGCAAAACCAGTGTCAGCCGGATCAATATGCTGGT
Organism: Xenorhabdus sp. XBWT; assembly: GCF_059072735.1. Lineage (NCBI taxonomy): Bacteria > Pseudomonadati > Pseudomonadota > Gammaproteobacteria > Enterobacterales > Morganellaceae > Xenorhabdus > Xenorhabdus sp. XBWT. The sequence goes on along the minus strand of NZ_CM180990.1, from coordinate 2,395,594 downwards.
ACGGTTGGCCTTCAATTGAGACAAAACGAGTGCGCAGACTTTCATGACGTGCTACCAGACAATCCAGAGCAATGGTCAGGGCATGGTGGTCGAGTAAGCCACTGAGATGCAATGCCGCAGGAAGGTGATAAGCCTGACTGGCGGCCGGATCGAGCTGTCCCAGAAACCACAGACGTTGCTGGGCGAAAGACAGAGGTAACGGCTGGCTGCGGTCTGCTGTGGGAATAATCGCGTGCGTTGTTGGGGCACTATCAGCCAATGTGTTGGTCAATGCGTGAGCCAGTTGCATCAGAACAGGCTGGGCAAACAGTTGCTGTAACGACAATTCTCGCGCCAGTGTCTGACGGATACGGGCGACAAGCCGGACAGCCAGTAGCGAGTGACCGCCCAGTTCAAAGAAATGGTCATGGCGACCCACACGCTCCAGCCCCAATAATTCCTGCCAGATCTGCGCCAGTACGCTTTCTGCTTCACCAACAGGTGGCTCATAGTTTTGAGTCACCACGGAGGATAAATCAGGGGCAGGGAATGCTTTGCGGTTAAGTTTGCCATTCGGCGTTAATGGGAAAGCATCCAGTATGACAAAGGCACTGGGCAGCATATAATCCGCCAGATGCTGGGTGAGTTCCTGACGCAATTCAGCAGGTTTCAGTTCAATGCCATCGTGTGACCGCAGATAAGCCACCAGTTGTTTTTGCCCTGATTCATCTTCGCGGACGAGCATGACGGCTTCACGTACGCCATAGCATTGTTCAAGCCTTGCCTCAATTTCGCCCAGTTCAATCCGGAAGCCGCGCAGTTTAACCTGAAAATCGTTACGACCGAGATATTCGATATTGCCATCCGGCAGCCAACGACCGAGATCACCGGTTTTGTACATACGGGCATCTGAATTTGCAGCGAACGGATCAGGGAGGAAAGATTCGGCAGTAAGCTCCGGACGGTTCAGATAACCACGGGCAACGCCACTCCCTGCGATATAGATTTCTCCTGTTACACCGAGGGGCACGGGACAACCGCGAGAATCGAGAATGTAGCTATGGATGTTAGCGATGGGGCGACCAATGACGGAAGCTTCCGGTATGCCATGTTCAGCGGAGTATTCATACCAAGTGGCATCACCATTGATTTCGGATGAACCATAGAAGTTGAACAACCGAAGCCAAGGATAATCTGCCACAACTTGTCGTGCCAGTTCAGGCGCAAGCCGCTCCCCGCTGCAAACCAATGTCTTAATCGATTTCAGGCCATTACCGCTGTCTTGTATCAAGAGTTTCAATAGTGATGGAACAACTACTAAATAATTAACACCAAAGCGTTGCAAACCTTCACTGAAACGCACGGGATCTTTCACTTCATGATCGTTGAAAACCACCAGCTTGCCGCCAGACAGCAATGTACCCAGTGTTTCAGTCACTGAATCGACAAAACTGATACTGGTTTTCAGCGCCGCCACTAAAGGCTGAGTTACAATGTCACGTACAAACCACAATAATCGGTTACATAGAGCCTGATGACTGCTCATAACTCCCTTGGGCAGACCGGTTGAGCCTGAGGTATAAACAACATATGCCAGATGGTGTGCCCTGAGTGCCGGTATTGCAGGATTATGATCAGGCAGAGTTTCCGTGAATGTTGCTTGGGAATCAATCATGACGATAGGTATTGATACAGAATCAGTATGGGTAAATATATTGCCTGATGCTGTTTGGGTCAGCAGCACTATCGGTGATGAATCCTCAAGCATATAGAACAGCCGCTCAACCGGATAAGCCGGATCAAGGGGCACATAGGCGCCACCTGCCTTGAGGATGCTAAGCAATCCCACCACCATTTCCAGACTACGTTCGGCACACATTGCAACCCTGTCATCCGGGCGGACACCCAATGAAATTAAATGATGTGCCAGACGGTTAGCACGGCGGTTCAATTCGTCGTAACTGAGTGACTGATCTCCGCATACGATAGCGATATATGCAGGATGGCGTGCGGCTTCGGCTTCAAATAGCTGGTGGATGAGTGCATGTTGCGGGAAGTCAGCCTGTGTGGCGTTAAAGTCCACCAGCAGTTGTTGCTGCTCTGAGGCTGGCAGGATTGGCACTTGCAGAACGGGCTGTTGCGGATGATGAGCCAGAGTATCAGTCAGCCCGCTGATGGCGGTAATCATATAGCTGATGACACGGGCAGGATCAATTCCATCAACGGCTTGGATCATTAAGTGGAAGTCTGTTCCCAAATCATCCACTGACAGGCTGACCGGATAGTTGGTTCGCTCTTCGGCGGTTAGAATGCGCATACCTGTCCAGACGCTGTTAACTGTATCAGCTTCGCTGACCTGACTGTGACGATAGTTCAGCAAGGCGCTGAACAATGGCATAGGGTGTGCCACGCCACTGCATTGTTGAGCCAGCGATAACGGTGCCTGTTCATGTTCCAGCAACTCGGTCAGATTGCGGTATGTGGCTTGTACTACCTCTTGCACGCTGTGTCCGCTCAGGGAGATCCGGATTGGCAGGGTATTGATGAACATCCCCAGTATTCTGCCGGCACCTGAAATTCCTTGCAGACGTCCCAATAATACTGAACCAAAGACCACATCATCGTGACCACTGGTTTGTGCCAGCACTTGTGCCCAAGCGACATGGAACAGGACGCTGGGGCTGACACCCAGACGACGGGCCTGAGAGCGAATAGCTTGCGCCAGTGTTATGTCAACCGGGAGGCGGGCTTTGCTGATAATACTGTTATCACTCTGTACCTTGAGTATCCCAAATGGTGTGGTGGGTTCATCTACGTCAGCAAATCGGGTACGGAAATAATCCTCATGCGCCGTGACAGGCGTATTCAGAGTCTGGGCAATAAAGTTACGGTAAGGCAATGCCGCTGGCAACATTTCCGCCTGTCCCGGTAGCTTATTTCTTAACAACAGGGAAATTTCAGCGAAAAGCAGCTCCAGTGTCATATGGTCGCTGACCAGATGATGAAAACGCAAAGACAATAACCATTCATCTTGCATTGGATCGTGAGCAATATCAGCGGCGAACAGCGGCGCTTGATTTAGGTTAAGACGATACCGACGTGGATCAGTATGGGCCTGTAGCTGAGTTTCGACATTATCCGCTGTAGCAGGCGTGAAAATGTTGATCTTTAGTTTTGCCTGACGCCAGACCACCTGAACTGGCTGGGCCAGATCCTGCCAATAAATGGAAGTACGCAGAATATCATGGCGATTAATGACCTCTTGCAGAGCATTCAAAAAGGCAGCAAGGCGTTCACGGGTATCGAAAGCCTGCATACTTTGCAGCAGATAATCATCCCCTTGTATCTGCAACAAATGTTGAAACAGAATACCTTCCTGCAACGGCGCCAGCGGGTAGATATCTTGCACATTACTTACCCCGCCCGGAATTGTGTCTGTAATGGCGTCGATTTCAGTTTGGGACAGCGAAACCAGCGGCAACATATCGGGTGTGATCCCATGACAATCTGTGGGGATAAGATTGGGTGGCACCGCAAACTCGCAAATATCGCTTGGATATACCAGAATGGTTTTTGCCAGTTCGCTGAGAATAGGTGCAGCAAACACACTGCGTACATCCAGCCGCCAGCCAAAGCCATGCAGTTGTTCAATCAGGTTGACGATCATCAGCGAGTGCCCGCCAAGCTCAAAGAAATGGTCATGGCGCCCGACTTGCTCCAATTTCAGTAAATTTTGCCAAATCCGGGCTAAAGCCGTTTCCACTTCTCCGATTGGCGCTTCATATCTGCGCGTTGCCATAGCCGATAAATCAGGTGCAGGAAGTGCCTGACGGTCAAGTTTTCCATTGGGAGTCAGCGGGAAAGTGTCGAGTACCATAAAGGCGCTGGGCAGCATATATTCGGCAAGGTGCTGAGTAAGTTGCTGGCGTAGCTCCGCAGGGACTAACTCAACACCATCCAAAGGTTTCAGGTAAGCCACCAACTGTTTCTGATCTGCTATGTTTTGATAAGAAATGTCTTCGCGTAGGATAACCACGGCTTCACGTACACCATTGCATTGCATCAATTGTGTTTCGATTTCACCCAGTTCAATCCGGAAGCCCCGTAATTTAACCTGAAAGTCATTGCGGCCAAGATATTCAATATTGCCATCGGGCAGCCAACGACCAAGATCACCGGTTTTGTACATTTTGTTCATACGCGCATCGGTATCTTTGGAGAACGGATCAGTAAGGAAACGTTCAGCAGTCAGTTCAGGCAAGTTGAGATAACCACGGGCAACTCCGGCTCCGGCAATATGAATTTCGCCGGCAACCCTGAGCGGCACAGGTTGACCCTGTGGATCGAGAATATAAATTCGGGTATTGGAAATCGGGCGACCAATAGGAATAGAACGAGCAACATCAACCGAAGATGCAATAAGGTAGGTGACGGCAAACGTGGTGGTTTCTGTCGGGCCATAGCCATTGATTAAATGCAGCGGTGGCAATTCAGCCAATTGCACCTGCCGGATTTTCCGTGGATCAAGCACATCGCCACCCACAAGCAGATAATGTAATTGGCCAAACAAGGGTCTGAGCGTGTCGAGATATTGGTTGAATAAACCGGCAGTCAGCCAGAGAGCAGTGACTCGCCCCTTAACCAGTGAATCACAGAAGCGTACCGGGTCGAGCAGTACGGATTGAGGGACAACATGCAGACGTCCGCCATTAAGCAGGGCAGACCAGATTTCCCAAGTCGATGCATCAAACGCAATATTGGCACAATGGGCAACACAGTCATCTCGACCAAGATCAGCAAAACCGTTATTGATGATAAGGCAGAGTACATTGCGATGTTCAACCATCACTCCTTTGGGCAGACCGGTTGAGCCGGAAGTGTAGATCACATTCGCCAGATGGCGTGATGTCAGCCCCAATGCCTGTGCATCCGGATTGTGAGACGGTTGTTCTGCCAAGAACGACACTTGTGTATCGAGCAAAAGTGCAGGTATGGCACCGTCAATTTTGTCCGCGTGTACAGCCTGAGTCAGCAAAACGACTGGCTCCGCATCCTTGAGTATATGTGCCAACCGCTCGGCCGGATAAGTCGGATCCAGTGGTAAGTACGCACCGCCTGCCTTGAGAATGGCAAGCAGACCAATAATCAAATCCAAATTACGCTCACTGCATATCGCTACCCGAGAGTCAGGACGGACACCCAATGTCATTAAATGGTGCGCCAGCCGATTGGCCCGGCGGTTCAGTTCGTCATAACTGAACGACTGTTCTTCATAGGTTACCGCTGTGGCATCAGGGGTTTTAGCTGCCTGTGCTTCGAATAGTTGATGGATCAGGGCATCCTGCGGGAAATCCGCCTGAGTGGCGTTGAATTCCACCAAGAGTTGTTGTTGTTCTGAATCCGAGAGCATCGGTAAGCTGGCGATAGATTGTGTTGTATCCTGCGTCATTGAAACCAGAACTTGCTTCAAGTAGCCGACTATACGCTTTATCGTGGCGGCATCAAACAAATCAACAGCATATTCCAGTTCACCGAACAGCCCCGCATCCGTTTCGGTCAGTGATAATGTCATATCAAAGTGAGTACTGTGGCGCACTTGTTCAACAGGCGCGAGTTGCAGGCCGGGCAGTGTCAGGGTTTTGGCCGGCGTGTTATTAAAGGCTAGCATTACTTGAAAAATAGGACTGTAGCTCAGGCTGCGTTCAGGTTGCAGGGTTTCTACTATCTGTTCAAAAGGCAGATCCTGATGGGCATAGGCAGCAAGTGCCCGTTCACGGACTTGGGTCAGTAGATCGGCAACGCTGGTGGTATGACTCAACGTAACACGCAAGGTGAGTGTATTGACGAAAAATCCAATTAAACCTTCAAGCTCGCGGTGCGGGCGGTTAGCAACCGGTGTACCGATGACGATATCATCCTGACCACTAAGCCGGCTGAGTACGATACTCCAGGCTGCCAGTACGGTCATAAATAACGTCGTGTTATGGCGTTGTCCGAGAGACTTCAGGGATCTCAGCAAGGTGACATCAAATTCAACAGGTACTTGGCTGCCGATATAAGTTTGTACCGGAGGACGTGCTCTGTCTGTAGGCAGACTCAGTAAGGCGGGCGCACCTTCGAGTTGTGTACGCCAGTAATCACGTTGTTTAGTCAGAACAGCGCCTTGCAGCCACTCACGTTGCCAGACGGCATAATCGGCATATTGAACGGACAGTGGCGGAAGCGGGTCATCATGATTTTCCGGCGCAGCATGATCGCCCAGCGCAGCATGATAGAGAGTGCCCAGTTCATGTACCAGCACGCCAATCGACCAGCCATCAGAAATAATGTGATGCTGGGTGAGCAGCAATACATGTTCTTCATCGGTCAGTTGTAATAATTGACCGCGGATCAGCGGGCCTTGAATCAAATCAAAAAAGGTTTTGGCTTCAAGGGCCGTCAGTTCAGTGATGCGTTGAGTACGCGCTTCCGGCGCTAATGAACGCAGATCATGGCGGGACAGGGCAAAGCCGATGTCAGCAGGATCAATATACTGGCAGGCCTGGCTCTCGATAATCACAAAACGGGTGCGCAGGCTTTCATGGCGGGCAACCAGACGATTAAGTGTTTGAATCAGGGCATCATGGTTAAGTCGGCCGATTAGGCGCAGCGCAGCGGGCAGGTGATAGGCCAGACTGGCAGCAGGATCTAACTGGTTCAGAAACCACAGGCGTTGCTGGGCGAAAGACAAGGGCAAAGGAATATCACGCGCTACCGGTTTAATGGGGGGGCGCTTTTGATGCTTCCGGATTTGTAATTGCTCCTTGATTTTCTTTTTCAGAACAGCACGTTTCAGCTTATCGAGATCTATTTCATTCCTTATCATTTGTTACTGTCTCCGCCTAAAATTGCCATGAGTTCTTCTGTTGACATTGAATCCAAAGAATTTTGCAGCGATTTAATATCGTTTTCCCCAATTTCCTCCATTTGCGCCGTCAAAATAAGGTCAGCCTGTTCCGCCAATTGCGGGAAAAGGAATAACGAGGAGATGGGAATATTGACCAGAAATTCGTCTTGTATACGCGTAGTCAATTGCACGAGCATCAGGGAGTGACCGCCAAGCTCAAAGAAATGGTCGTGACGGCCGACTTGTTCCAGTCCCAGTAAATTCTGCCAAATCTGTGCCAGAAGAATTTCTTCGTCACTGTTCGGGGCTTCATAACTGCGTACTACGATTGCGGAAGCATCCGGGACAGGAAGCGCCTGACGGTCAAGTTTGCCGTTAGGCATCAGCGGGAAAGCCTCCAGCGTCACAAAAGCACTGGGCAGCATATAATCGGCCAGATGTTGGGCGAGTTGCTGACGCAGCTCGGTTGGAACCAGTTCAGTACCCTCCTGCGTCAGCAGATAGGCGACCAGACGTTTCTGAACCGCGGCGTTTTCATCAGACATATCTTCACGGACAATCACAATCGCATCATGTATACCGTGGCACTGTTTTAGTCTGGCTTCAATTTCGCCCGGCTCAATGCGGAAACCCCGCAGTTTGACCTGAAAATCATTGCGCCCCAGATATTCGATATTGCCATCGGGCAGCCAGCGTCCAATGTCACCGGTTTTATACATGCGAGCACCGGCGTCTTGGGAGAATGGATCAAGCAGAAAACGTTCTGCGGTCAGCTCGGGACGATTCAGATAACCACGGGCAACACCGGCTCCACCGATATAAATTTCACCGGCAACGCCGAGTGGCACAGGCTGACCCTGTGAATCAAGGATATAAATTCGGGTATTGCTAATCGGCCGGCCTATAGGAATAGAACGTGTTACATCAACCGGAGAGGCAATATCATAGGTTGCGGCAAATGTCGTTGTTTCAGTTGGGCCATAGCCATTAATTAAGTGCGCCGGTTGTAAATTCGCTAATTGCACACTTTGGATTTTCCTCGAATCAAGGGTATCACCGCCGATAAGCAAGTAGCGCAATTGCCCGAACAAGGGCTTGAGTGTTTCGAGATATTTATTAAATAGACCGACAGTCAGCCAGAGCGCGGTGACTTTCCCCTTGACCAATGAATCGTGGAATTGTGCCGGATCAAGTAACACGGATTGTGAAACGATGTGTAAACACCCGCCATTGAGCAAGGCAGACCAGATCTCCCAGGTTGAGGCGTCAAAAGCAATATTGGCACAATGGGCCACACAATCGTCAGCACCAATGGCAGCGTAAGAATTACCAATAACCAGATTATTGACATTGCGGTGTTCGACCATAACCCCTTTGGGGCGTCCCGTTGAACCAGAAGTGTAGAGCACATAGGCCAGATGACGTGGTGTTAGTCCCAGCGTCTGAGCATCAGGATTATGGCTTGGTTGCTCTGCCAAGAAGGTTTCTGCGAGATCCAGTGTCACTATACACATGGGTCTGGGCATGGATGTAGATATGGATACAATCAAAACACCGTTCAATTTACCGGCGTGTTCTGCCTGAGTCAGTAAGGCCACCGGAGCCGCGTCTTCCAGCATATATGCCAGCCGCTCGGGTGGATAGGTCGGATCGAGCGGAACATAGGCACCTCCGGCCTTAAGGATACCCAGCAAGCCCACGATCATTTCCGGGCTGCGCTCAAGACAAATAGCGATTTTATCGTCGGGGCGGACATCCAGAGAAATAAGATGATGCGCCAGACGATTGGCACGCTGATTCAATTCGGCATAGCTCAGTGTTTTGCCTTCAAACACGACTGCGATAGCGTCAGGACGGTTTGTTACCTGAGCTTCAAAGAGCTGGTGGATCAGGGTATCGTGTGGATAATCTGCCTGAGTAGTGTTGAAATCTACCAGCACTTGTTGCCGCTCTGCCTGCGACAAGACAGGCACATCCAGAATCAATTGTTGAGGATTGTGATTCAGGGCATCAACCAGACCACTCACAGCGGTCAGGAGATAATGGTTGACACGAATTGGGTCGATACTTGCCACTGTCTGGGCGGTCAGGTAAAAATCAGTCCCGGAATCATCGACGGATAAAGTAATAGGATAGTTAGTCTGTTCCTTGGCTGTGAGAGTGCGTATACCCGACCAGATGGCATTAGCGGTGTTTGCTTCACTGGGCTGGGAATGACGATAATTAAACAAAGCGCTAAACAGTGGCATAGATTGTGGCAAACCACTACAACTTTGAGCCAGTGCCAGAGGAGCCTGTTCATGCTCCAGCAATGTCATCAAATGATGGTAGGTAGCCTGTACCACGGCCTGTACGCTACGGTCAGCCAGAGAAACGCGTACAGGCAGAGTGTTGATAAACATCCCCAGTATCTGATCTGAACCTGCACCGCCCTGCAAACGCCCCAATAACACGGAACCAAAGACGACATCATTGCGACCGCTTGTGTGTGCCAATACTTGTGCCCATGCGACATGAAACAGCACACTCGGGCTGACTTTCATGCGTCGTGCTTGGATGCGGATCGCCTCCGCCAAGACAGGATTGAGAAGCAGGCGGGCTTCTGCAATAGGTTCATCGTGGTTTGAAATAGAAAGTATGCCAAATGGTGCTGTCGGTTCGTCAATATTGGCAAGTTGAGCACAGAAATAAGCTTCGTGTTCTTCGGGCGGTACATTTAGTGTTTGCGCGATAAAATTACGATAGGGCAACGCTTTGGGTAGCATTTCTGCATTTCCCTGCGACTCATTGTTTTTTAACTCATTATTTTTTAATGCATTGTTTTGTAACAACAGGGCGATTTCAGCGAAAATCAGTTCCAGTGTCATATGGTCGCTGATCAAATGATGGAAACGCAGAGCCAGCAGCCATTCACCCTGTGCGGGATCGTAAGCAATGTCAGCGGCAAATAACGGCGCCTGATTCAGATTGATGCGATACTGACGCGGATCGGTGTGAGCCTGTAATTGTGCCGGTACAGGAATATTATCTTCTGTGGTTGGCGTGAAAACGTTGACAGACATCGGTGTTTGACGCCAGACGACCTGCACGGGGTGTTCCAGCCCTTGCCAATAAACAGCCGTTCTCAGAATATCGTGACGATCAATCACCTGTTGCAAAGCATCCAGAAAGCTGTCAAGGCGATTGCGGGTATCAAATGCCAACAGGCTCTGCAACAGATAGGTATCTCCCTGAGTCTGCGTCAGGTAATGAAACAGGATGCCTTCCTGCAAGGGGGACAGCGGGTAGATATCCTGTACATTACCCGCTCCGCCGGGAATGGTATTGATGATGGTATCAATCTCAGTTTGAGAAAGTGAAACCAGCGGCAGCATATCGGGAGTAATTGCATTACAGCCATCGGGAATACGATTAGGCGGCACGACAAAAATAGGGGTATCGCGCTGGATAGTCTGAGCCATATCAATAAGAACAGGTGTGGCAAACACACTGCGGACATCAAGCTTCCAGCCGATATTACGGAGTGCTTCTATCAAACTGACAATCATTAACGAATGACCACCCAGTTCAAAAAAATGGTCGTGGCGACTGACTTGTTCTAATTTCAACAGATTTTGCCAGATTTGAGCCAGCGCTGTCTCTGCTTCACTCACTGGTGCTTCATAGTCACGGGATATCACAGATGACGCATCAGGCGCCGGCAGCGCTTGACGGTCGATTTTGCCGTTCGGTGTCAGCGGGAAACGCTCCAATGTCATGAAAGCACCGGGCAGCATATAGTCAGCAAGGTGTTGGGCGAGTTGCTGACGCAATTCCGCCGGAACCAGTTTAATACCTGTTTGTGGTCGCAGATAGGCAACCAGACGTTTTTGTCCCGATTCATCCCTGCGAACCAGAACCACGGCTTCGCGCACGCCGTGGCATTGCCTGAGTCGGGTTTCGATTTCCCCCAGCTCAATGCGGAAACCCCGTAATTTAACCTGAAAGTCGTTGCGGCTGAGGTATTCAATATTGCCATCCGGCAGCCAGCGCCCGATGTCACCGGTTTTATACATGCGAGCACCGGCGTCTTGGGAGAATGGATCAAGCAGAAAACGTTCTGCGGTCAGCTCGGGACGATTCAGATAACCACGGGCAACGCCTGCGCCGGCAATATAGATTTCACCTGAGACGCCGACGGGAACCGGCTGTCCTCTCTCATCCAGAATATAGGCTTGCGTATTCGAAATTGGACGACCGATAGGAATGGTTCTTTCAGTTTCATCCTCCTCCATTAAGGGGATTTCATAGACGGTAGCAATAGTGGTTGTTTCTGCCGGCCCATAGGCATGCAGCAAGTGTTTAGGTGGACTCTCCGCCCTGAGGCGAATGGCTGAACGGTTATCCGCTTTTTCACCCCCGAAAAGTACATAGCGTAAACCGGACAACGCAGGCGCAATTAAACTTGCATATTGATTAAACAGCGCGGTTGTAAGGAGTAGTGCACTGACACCTTCTTCTGACAGGCACTGACTAAAATAATCGGGTTGTAGCAAGGTTTTTTCTGGGATCAGCAGAACGCGTGCACCATTCATCAACCCGGTCCACACTTCCCAGATGGCCGCGTCGAATGAGATATTAGCACAATGGGCAATACAGTCATCCGGCCCAATATCGGCAACACCATTATTGATAATCAGACGGAGCACACTGCGATGCTCGATCATGACACCTTTCGGTTTACCGGTTGATCCTGAAGTATAAATCACATAGGCCAGATGACGTGCTGTCAGGCCCAAGGTCTGAGCATCAGGGTTATCGGTCGGCTCTGTTGCCAGAAACCGCCCTTGACCATTGAATGTACTATCAAGCAGAACCGTTGGCAGGGTTGCAGGCAGGGCACTGGTGAGCTTGTTAACCCATTCTGTCCGGGTCAGTAATACCACGGGAGCGGCGTCTTCAAGCATATAAGCCAACCGGTCGGTCGGATAAGACGGATCGAGCGGAACATAAGCGCCGCCCGCCTTAAGGATAGCCAGTAAACCCACCATCATTTCCGGACTACGTTCAAGACAAATAGCCACCCGGGAGTCCGGACGCACTCCCAGCGCAATCAGGTGATGAGCCAGACGATTGGCGCGTTGGTTCAGTTCACCATAACTGAGTCTCTGGCCTTCAAATATAACGGCAGTGGCATCAGGACGATGTGCCGCCTGAGCTTCAACAAACTGGTGGATTAAAGCATCCTGCGGGAAATCGGCCTGAGTGGCATTGAAATCCACCAGCAGTTGCTGCCGTTCTGGCTCCGGCAGCATCGGTAGGGTAGCAACGGAATGTTTTTCATCAGCCACCATTATCGTCAGTATATTGGTTAAATATCCGGCTATACGTTCCACGGTTGTGGAATCGAACAGATCAGTGGCATATTCCAGATCCCCAGCTAAACCGGCTTCGGTTTCACTGAGTGATAACGTTAAGTCAAAATGCGCACCACGGCGTTGTTGTTCAATTTGGGTCAGTTGTAAATCCGGTAAGGTCAGTGTTTGAGCCGGTGTATTGTTTAAGGCCAGCATCACCTGAAAAAGGGGGCTGTAGCTCAGGCTACGCTCTGGACGGAGTGCCTCCACCACTTGTTCAAAGGGCAGATCCTGATGGGTATAGGCAGAGAGTGCCTGCTCCCTGACTTGTGCCAGCAGATCAGCCACATTGAGTTCATCATTGAATCGGATACGCAAGGCCAGCGTATTGACAAAAAATCCGATCAGACCTTCCAGCTCATGATGCGGACGGTTAGCGACGGGTGTGCCGATAACGATATCAGCCTGACCACTGAGCCGGGCAAGGACAATACTCCATGCGCTCAGTACCGTCATAAACAGGGTGGTGTTATGGCGCTGTCCGAGCGCCTTAAGTGATGTCAGTAATGAGGTATCAAGATGGAAAGAGACATGATCACCCGTATAGGACTGTACCGCCGGACGTGGTCGATCGGTGGGCAGTGGTAACAAATTCGGCGTCCCCTCAAGCTGGGTACGCCAGAAATCACGTTGTCCGGTGAGGCTTGTTCCCTGCGCTTGATCACCTTGCAACTGGTTATGTTGCCAGACCGCATAATCCGCATACTGAATGGGCAGTACAGGCAGGGAAACATCATGACCATCAAGGGCTGCACGGTAGAAATCCCCCAGTTCCCGTACCAGAATACCGACAGACCAGCCGTCAGTGATAATGTGATGCAAGGTGAGCAACAACACATGTTCCTCATCTGCCAGTTGCAGTAACTGACCGCGAATAAGTGGCCCCTGCATCAAATCAAAAGGTGCCAGTGCTTCACGTTCGGCAATTTCAGTGACTTGGCTGTCATGCAAAGCCGGTTCGAGTTGCCGCAAATCATGATAAGACAGGGCAAAACCGATATCGGCAGGGTCAATATGCTGACAGGGCTGCCCTTCAATTGAGAGAAAGCGGGTGCGCAGGCTCTCGTGCCGGGCTATCAGGTTGTTGAGTGACATAGTCAGTGCCTGACGGTCAAGTTGACCGGTTAGGCGCAGTATCACAGGCAGATGATAGGCAAGGCTGGCAGCCGGATCGAGCTGACAAAGAAACCACAACCGTTGCTGTGCGAAGGATAACGGCAGTGGCTGATGTCGATCGGCTTTGTTGATTAATGATGGTTGCTGCTGAGATCCATGGGCTTTCAATTGTTCTTCAATTCTTTTTTCCAGAACAGCGCGTTTCAAGTCTTCAAGATTCATGTTCATTCTTTCCATTATTTACCGTCTCCATGGGAATTTTCTTCGCCTAAAATTGCCATCAATTCCTCTGCTGACATTGAATCAAGGTCGCTTTGTATTGACTCAATTTCGCTATCTCCTATCACATTCATTTGTGCTGAAAGAATGATGCCAGCCTGTTCCGCCAAAGTGCGTGAATTGAACAGTGAGGCAAGGGGGATATTGACTAATAATTTGTTTTGTATGCGTGTTATCAGCCGAATGACCATCAGCGAATGACCTCCGACTTCAAAGAAGTTGTCGTGGCGACTGACGAGGCTCAGATCTAACAATTCCTGCCAGATCTGAGCCAACGCAATTTCTATCCTCCCTTTTGGCGGCTCATATTCACGGGTTGCCACCGCAGATGAATCAGGTGCCGGAAGTGCCTGACGATCGAGTTTGCCATTAGGGGTCAACGGGAAAGAGTCAAGTATCACAAAAGCACTGGGCAGCATATAATCAGCAAGCTGTCGGGCAAGTTGCTGGCGTAACTCAGCAGGCATCAACTCAACACCATCCAAAGGCCGCAGATAAGCGATCAAGCGTTTCTGCTCCGGTTGATCTTCGCGGACAAGAACAACTGCTTCATGTACACCTTCGCACTGTCTGAGCTTTGTCTCGATTTCACCCGGCTCGATACGGAAACCCCGCAGTTTGACCTGAAAATCATTGCGTCCCAGATATTCAATATTGCCATCCGGCAGCCAGCGACCGAGGTCACCGGTTTTATACATGCGAGCATCTGGCTCGGAAGAAAACGGATCGACGAGGAAACGTTCTGCGGTCAGTTCAGGCCGATTGAGATAACCACGGGCAACGCCTGCGCCGGCAATATAGATTTCACCTGAGACGCCGACGGGTACCGGCTGTCCTCTCTCATCCAGAATATAGGTTTGCGTATTCGAAATTGGATGGCCGATAGGAATGGTTCGTTCAGTTTCAGCATCGTCACCTGCCATGAAAGGGATTTCATAGGCGGTAGCAAACGTGGTGGTTTCCGTTGGTCCATAAACATGCAGCAAGTGCTCAGGCGAGTGTTCGGCTCTGAGACGAATGGCGGCACGGGTATCCGTTTTTTCACCGCCGAAAAGCACATAACGCAAACCGGACAACGCAGGCGCAATTAAATTGGCATATTGGTTGAATAACGCGGTTGTCAGGAATAATGCGCTGACGCTTTGTTCTGACAGACACTGACCAAAATCATCAGGCTGGAGCAAGATTTTTTCCGGAATGAGCAGGATACGCGCCCCATGCCCTAACGCCCCCCAGATTTCCCAGGTGGCTGCGTCAAATGAGACATTGGCGCAATGGGCGATGCAGTCATCAGGGCCGATATCGGCAAAGCCATTATTCACAATCAGGCGAATCACGTTGCGATGCTCGACCATGACGCCTTTGGGCTGTCCGGTCGAACCTGAGGTATAGAGTACATACGCCAGATGATGTGACGTCAGCCCCAGAGCCTGAGTATCCGGATTGTAAGCTGGCTGTGTTGTCAGGAACGCTTCATCGTTATCCAGTAAGACCGTTGGCAACGTACTGGAAAGTTTATTGAGATGGATTTCCTGAGTCAGTAATGCCACCGGTGCCGAATCGTCAAGCATATAAGCCAGCCGTTCGATCGGGTAACTTGGGTCAAGCGGAACATAGGCGCCACCTGCTTTGAGGATAGCCAGCAGGCCAACAATCAACTCAGGGCTACGCTCAATACATATCGCAACCCGAACATCAGGACGCACACCTAACAAAATCAGATAATGTGCCAGGCGATTGGCTTGACGGTTCAGTTCACCATAGCTGAGTGTCTGCTCCTCAAATACCACGGCTGTTGCATCGGGATATTGTGCCGCTTGTGCTTCAAACTGCTGGTGGATTAGCCCGTTCTGTGGGAAATCAGTCAGAGTGGTGTTGAAATCCACCAGTAATTGTTGCCGCTCTGTGGCTGGCAGGATGGAAATATCCCGAATCAAGCGTTGTGGTTCACGAACCAGAGTGTTGACCAGACCGCTGATGGCGGTGATCAGATAGCGCGTAATGCGTGCAGGTTCAATGCCCGCAATGGTCTGAGCCGTCAGGCGGAAACTGACACCCAAATCATCTACTGACAGAGTAATCGGATAGTTGGTTCGTTCCTCTGCGGTCAGAATACGCATACCTGTCCAGATTGTATCAACGGTTTCAGCCTCACCGGATTGGCCGTGGCGGTAATTCAGCAGGGTGCTGAACAGCGGCATTGAGTGCGCCATACCACTGCACTGTTGTGCCAGTACCAATGGTGCCTGTTCGTGCTCCAGCAGCATCATCAGATTGTGGTGTGTGTCCTGCACCACATCTTTAGCTGTACGTTGACCCAGAGAAATCCGTATTGGCAAGGTATTGATGAACATCCCCAATACCCGCTCAGAGCCTGCACCGCCCTGAAGCCGACCCAATAGTACAGAGCCAAATACCACATCATCGCGGCCACAGGTTTGTGCCAGTACCTGAGCCCATGCGACATGGAATAGCACACTCGGGCTGACACCCTGACGGCGTGCCTGAACGCGGATGGCTTCTGCCAAATCAGGGGCGATGGTGAGGTGATCTTCGCTAACCAGTTCACCGTCAGCTTGCACGTTGAGTATTCCGAAGGGTGCGGTTGGCTCGCTGACATCGGCCAGTTGGGCACGGAAATAAGCCTCGTGGTCTGCGGTCGGCATATTCAATGTCTGGGCAACAAAGTTGCGATAAGGCAGGGCAACCGGCAACCTACCAGCGTTACTCTGTAACATTGACTTCATTTCGGCAAAAATCAGTTCTAATGTCATGTGGTCACTGACCAGATGATGGAAACGCAGTGCCAACAACCACTCATCCTGCGCCGGATCATGGGCAATATCTGCGGTGAATAACGGTGCACGATTCAGATCGAGACGATAGTAACGAGGGTCAGTATGTGCCCTGAGCTGGGCAGCAACGTCATCGGTTGTCACCGGAGTGAATGTATCGGGAATAAATGTATTAATAGTCAGTGAGGCCTGACGCCAGACCACCTGAACCGGTTGTTCCAGATCTTGCCAGTAGACAGCCGTGCGCAGAATATCATGGCGGTCGATAATTTTTTGCAAGGTAATCAGGAAGATGTCAAGCCGATCACGGCTGTCGAAAGCGAGCATACTTTGCAGCAGATAATTATCACCCTGAGCCTGCAATAAGTGGTGGAACAAGATGCCTTCCTGCAATGGCGCGAGCGGATAGATATCCTGTACATTGGTAGCTCCGCCCGGCACTGTTGCGACGATGGTGTCAATCTCAGCCTGAGACAGTGAAACCAGCGGTAACATATCAGGCGTGATGGCTATGCAACCTTCAGGGATAAGGTTGGGAGGCACAATAAAGGCACTGATATCACGTTGGATAGCCTGCGCCATCTCAGCCAGAACGGGAGTGACAAACACACTGCGAACGTCGAGCTGCCATCCCAAACGGCGCAGTTCTTCGATCAGACTGACAATCATCAGGGAATGCCCACCGAGTTCGAAGAAATGGTCGTGACGACCGACCTGTTCCAGCCCCAACAGATTTTGCCAAATCCGGGCAAGGGCAGTTTCCATCTCACCGCTTGGTGCTTCGTAACTGTGTACCACGACAGCGGATAAATCAGGCGCAGGGAGTGCCTGACGATCGAGTTTACCGTTTTTCGTCAGCGGGAAGGATTCCAGTGTGACAAAAGCACCGGGCAACATATAGTCAGCCAGATGCTGGCTGAGTTGCTGGCGCAGTTCAGCAGGGATCAGCTCAATGCCCTGCTGAGGTAATAAATAGGCGACCAGGCGTTTCTGGCTGGCATCATCTTCACGCGCCAGAACGACGGCTTCACGTACACCGTGGCATTGTTCCAGTCTTGCCTCGACTTCGCCCAATTCAATGCGGAAACCACGGATCTTAACCTGAAAATCATTGCGGCCGAGATATTCAATATTGCCATCCGGCAGCCAACGCCCCAAATCGCCGGTTTTGTACATGCGGGTGTCTGAATCCGGGAAAAACGGGTCGGCGAGGAAACGTTCTGCGGTCAGTTCAGGATGATTCAGATAGCCACGCGCCACACCGGCTCCGGCGATATAAAGTTCACCGCCAACGCCGACAGGAACAGGCTGACCAAGGGCATCAAGAATATAGACTCGAAGATCAGGAAGCGGCTGACCAATCAGACTGCCGCGGCCTGATTGGATATCGGATTCCGTCAATTCCCGATAGGTGGCATGTACGGTAATTTCGGTGATGCCGTACATATTCACCAGACGGGTCTGGTGAGTCGGATTGCGGGCAATCCACGGCGCAAGTGTATGCAGTTCCAATGACTCACCACCGAAAATGATGCAGCGCAGAGCATGCGAAAGGGAAGAGGAAAGAGCATCCTGAGCCGCAATTAACTGGCGGAAAGCGCTGGGGGTTTGGTTCAGTATCGTGACCTGCTCATGGCACAGCAATGAATAGAACATTTGCTGTGAGCGGGCACAATCTGCTGGGATCACAACCAGCCGGCCACCGTAAGCCAACGCTCCCCACAATTCCCAGACGGAGAAATCGAAGGCAAACGAGTGGAACAGTGCCCAGACATCGTTTTGATTGAACCGGAAACGAGCCTCAGTTGCGGCGAACAGACGAATAATATTGGCGTGTTCGACCATCACCCCTTTCGGTTTGCCAGTCGATCCCGAGGTATAAATTATATAGGCCTGATGGCGTGAGGTCAGCCCCGATGCCTGCGCATCCGGATTATTGTCCGGTTGTGCTGCCAAGAGCGGTTCTTGGCTATCCAGTACATTGTCAAGTAAGATTGTAGGCAGATCACTGGCCAGTTTGTTGGCCCACTCTGTCTGGGTCAATAACGCCACAGGCGCTGCATCATCCAGCATATAGGCCAGTCGATCGGCAGGATAGGCCGGATCAAGGGGCACATAGGCACCGCCTGCTTTGAGAATAGCAATCAGGCCAACCACCATTTCCAGACTGCGTTCGACACAGATTGCAACCCGAAAGTCCGGACGGACACCCTGTGCAATCAGATGGTGTGCCAGACGGTTGGCACAGCGGTTCAGTTCACCATAACTGAGCGCCTGTCCTTCAAATATCACGGCGGTCGCATCCGGACGCTGTGCAGCCTGAGCCTCGAAAAGCTGGTGGATCAGCGTATCTTGCGGAAAGTCCGTTTGAGCCGCGTTGAAGCCTGCCAGCAATTGAAGCCGTTCTGACTCCGGCAACATTGGCAGAGCCGCAATCATCTGTGTTTCATTCGTCACCATGGCTGTCAGCACATTTGCCAGATAACCCATCATGCGTTCAATAGTCGCGGAGTCGAATAAATCAACAGCATAAGCCAGCTCGCCGGCCAGACCTTCTTCGGTTTCAGTCAGTGACAAAGTTAAATCAAACTGAGCACTGTGGTGTTCCTGTTCAATCGGTATAAGCCGGAGATCAGGCAGGGTCAACGCTTGAACCGGCATGTTGTTCAAGGACAGCATTACTTGGAAGATCGGGCTGTAACTCAGGCTGCGTTCGGGTTGGAGTGCTTCCACCACCTGCTCAAAAGGCAGGTCCTGATGAGCATAGGCGGCAAATGCCTGTTCTTTAACCTGTGCCAGAAGATCCACCACACTGAGTTCATCGCTGAATCTGATGCGTAAGGCCAGTGTATTGACGAAGAAACCGATCATCCCTTCAAGTTCATGATACGGACGGTTAGCGACAGGTGTGCCGATGACAATATCATCCTGACCACTGAGGCGGGCGAGGACAATGCTCCACGCGCTCAGCACGGTCATAAACAAAGTGGTGTTATGGCGTTGTCCAAGTGCTTTAAGCGAAGTCAGTAAATCCGCCTTAAAGTGGACAGGCACCCGGTTACCCATATAGGAATGCACAGCCGGATGTGGTCTATCTGTCGGCAGTGTCAATAACGTTGGTGCGCCTGAAAGCTGATTGCACCAGAAGTCACGTTGTGCTGTCAGGGTGGTTTCTTGCAGCCAGTCACGTTGCCAGACCGCATAATCTGCGTATTGAATGGGTAGTGGCGGTAAAAGCGCATCTTGCCCTTTAAGAGCAGCGCGGTAGAGAGCGCTCAGTTCATGCAACAGCACACCGATAGACCAGCCATCAGAAATAATATGATGCTGGGTGAGCAGTAATACATGATCGTCATCTGCCAGTTGCAGCAAGTGACCACGAATCAACGGGTCCTGAGTAAAGTCAAACGGTGTTTGTGCTTCGAGAGCTGTAATTTCTGCAATGCGGTGAGTCTGTTCTTCCGATGCCAGCGGGCGCAGATCCTGATAAGACAGGGTAAAACCAATGTCAGCAGGATCAATATGCTGGCAGGGCTGACCTGCGACCAACACAAAGCGGGTGCGCAGAATTTCTTGTCGGGCGACCAAACGGTCAAACGCGGCGGACAAGGCTGGGTGATTAAGTTGGCCACTCAGACGCAGCGCTGCGGGAATATGGTAGGCGAGGCTGGCAGCCGGATCGAGTTGACTTAAGAACCACAACCGCAGTTGGGCAAAGGAGAGCGGTAGCGGTTGGTTGCGGTTCGCCAGCGGAATCACGACCTGAGAGGTTATTGAAGTCTCTGTAAGCGTTTGGGCCAGATCGGACAGCAGTGGCTGGTCAAAGAGTTGCTGCAATGATAATTCCCTTGCCATGACCTGACGTATACGTGAAATGAGTTGGACGGCAAGTAATGAATGGCCGCCGAGTTCAAAGAAATGATCGTGACGACCGACCTGCTCCAGATACAGTAAATCTTGCCAGATATGCGCCAGAGCGATTTCTGTTTCACTGATCGGCGCTTCATAATCGTGTGACACGACAGACAATAAATCAGGGGCAGGCAGCGCCTGACGGTCGATTTTTCCGTTCGGTGTCAGCGGGAAACGCTCCAATGTCATGAAAGCACCGGGCAGCATATAGTCAGCAAGGTGTCGGGCGAGTTGCTGACGCAGTTCCGCCGGAACCAGTTTAATACCTGTTTGTGGTCGCAGATAGGCAACCAGACGTTTTTGTCCCGATTCATCTCTGCGAACCAGAACCACGGCTTCGCGCACGCCGTGGCATTGCCTGAGTCGGGTTTCGATTTCCCCCAGCTCAATGCGGAAACCCCGTAATTTAACCTGAAAGTCGTTGCGGCTGAGGTATTCAATATTGCCATCCGGCAGCCAGCGTCCGATGTCACCGCTCTTGTACATACGTGCACTGGCGTCTTGGGAGAATGGATCAAGCAGAAAACGTTCTGCGGTCAGCTCGGGACGATTTAGATAACCACGGGCAACACCGGCTCCACCGATATAAATTTCACCGGCAACGCCGAGCGGCACAGGCTGCTCCCGTGAATCAAGGATATAAATTCGGGTATTGCCAATCGGCCGGCCGATAGGAATAGAACGTGTTACATCAACCGGAGAGGCAATATCATAGGTTGCGGCAAATGTCGTTGTTTCAGTTGGGCCATAGCCATTAATTAAGTGCGCCGGTTGTAAATTCGCTAATTGCACACTTTGGATTTTCCTCGAATCAAGGGTATCACCGCCGATAAGCAAGTAGCGCAATTGCCCGAACAAGGGCTTGAGTGTTTCGAGATATTCATTAAATAGACCGACAGTCAGCCAGAGCGCGGTGACTTTCCCCTTGACCAATGAATCGTGGAATTGTGCCGGATCAAGTAACACGGATTGTGAAACAATGTGTAAACACCCGCCATTGAGCAAGGCAGACCAGATCTCCCAGGTTGAGGCGTCAAAAGCAATATTGGCACAATGGGCCACACAATCGTCAGCACCAATGGCAGCGTAAGAATTACCGATAACCAGATTATTGACATTGCGGTGTTCGACCATAACCCCTTTGGGTCGTCCCGTTGAACCGGAAGTGTAGAGCACATAGGCCAGATGATGTGGTGTCAGCCCCAATGCTTGACTATCCGGATTTTCGTTCGGTTCAGCAGCTAAGAAGGCTTCTTGATCTTTGAAAACATTAGCCAGCAAGATCGTCGGCAAGATGGCGGGCAAAGTGCGGGTAAGTTTGTTAACCCATTGGGTCTGAGTCAGTAAGACCACCGGAGCCGCGTCTTCAAGCATATAGGCCAGTCGCTCGGATGGATAGGTCGGATCGAGCGGAACATAAGCACCTCCGGCCTTAAGGATACCCAGCAAGCCCACGATCATTTCCGGACTGCGCTCAAGACAAATGGCGATCCGATCATCCGGACGGACACCCAAAGAAATAAGATGATGCGCCAGCCGATTGGCGCGCTGGTTTAATGCGCTGTAACTCAGAGTCTGACCTTCGCAGACAACGGCGGTAACATCGGGACGTTGTAAGACCTGAGCTTCAAACAATTGATGAATCAGTGCATCTTGTGGGAAATTGGTCTGAGTGGCATTGAAATCCACCAGTAGTTTTTGCCGCTCAGCTTCCGGTAAGATTGACACATTCAGAACCAATTTCTTCGGTTCGTGAATTAAGGCATCCACCAATCCTTCAATGGCGGTGACCAGATAGGTAGTGATGTGCTCCGGTATAATTTCAGAGATGGTCAGGGCGGTCAGTTCGAAACCCTCCCCTAAATCATCCACGGACAGGGTAATCGGGTAATTGGTTCTCTCCTCTGCGGAGAGTAAACGCATTGCTGTCCACATGGCGCTGACTGCATCTCCGGTATCACCTTTGGCAGTCTGGCTGTGACGATAGTTCAGTAATGTGCTGAACAGCGGCATAGGCTGTGCCACGTCACTGCATTGTTGTGCCAGCGCCAAAGGTGCTTGCTCATGTTCCAGCAAGGTTGCCAGATTACGATAGGTGTCCTGCACAATTTCCTGCACATTGTGCCCGTTCAGGACTATCCTGACTGGCAGGGTATTAATGAACATACCCAGTATGCGGTCAGCACCGGAGCCTCCTTGTAGCCGTCCCAGCAATACTGATCCAAATACCACATCGTCGCGACCGCTGGTGTGTGCCAACACTTGAGCCCAGGCAACATGGAACAGGACGCTTGGACTGATCCTCAGACGGCGAGCCTGAATGCGGATATTTTCAGCCAGATCGGGGGGGAGTTGTATGCGTGCCCTTGCCACTGATTTGCCCGCATCCGGCAATTCACTCTGTTCGGGCGTTACTTTTGGCATGGTGACCACACCGAATGGTGCTGTTGGTTCGTTGATACCGGCGAGTTGCTCACGGAAGTAAGCCTCATGGCGTGAAGGAGATATATTTAGTGTCTGGGCGATAAAATTACGATAGGGAAGTGTTGTCGGAAGAACTCCCTCATTTCCCTGCAAGATGTGCGCAATTTCAGCGAAAAGCAGATCCAGTGTCATATGGTCACTGACCAGGTGATGGAAACGCAGTGCCAACAACCATTCATCCTGCGCCGGATCATGGGCAATATCTGCAGTAAATAGCGGAGCCTGATTCAGGCTGATGCGATGCAGACGAGGATCGGTATAAGCCTGTAGCTGGGCTGGAACATTATCCACTGTAGCAGGCGTGAAGATATTGATATTCAATGATGCCTGATGCCAGACCACCTGAACAGGCCGTGCCAAATCTTGCCAGCAAGCAGCGGTACGCAGGATATCATGGCGGTCAATCACCTGCTGTAAAGCACTCAGGAATGCATCAAGATGTTCATGAGTGTTGAAGGCAAGTAAGATTTGCAACAAATAGTCATCACCTTGTTTTTGTAACAGGTGATGGAACAGGATACCTTCCTGCAATGGTGCCAGCGGGTAGATATCCTGCACATTGGCGGCTCCGCCGGAAACAGTTGCGACGATGGTGTCAATTTCAGCCTGAGACAGTGAAACAAGTGGCAGCATATCCGGCGTAATAGTAGTACAACCTTCCGGAATCAGATTGGCAGGCACAACAAAGGTATTGGCATCATGTTGGATCACCTGTGCCATATCAGCGAGAACGGGGGAAGCGAACACACTGCGGATGTCAAGTTGCCAACCGATATTACGCAGTTCTTCAATCAGGCTGACAATCATCAGCGAATGCCCGCCGAGTTCAAAGAAATGGTCATGACGGCCAACCTGTTTCACTTTCAGCAGTTTTTGCCAAATCTGAGCCAGAGCGATTTCTGTTTCACCTTTCGGCGCTTCATAGCGGCGAATTACCATTGCCGATACATCAGGGGTCGGGAGTGCCTGACGATCAAGTTTACCATTAGGGGTGAGAGGGAAAGCCTCTAATGTCACAAAAGCGCTGGGCAGCATATAGTCAGCAAGTTGCCGGGAGAGCTGTTGGTATAATTCAGCCGGATGCAGTTCAATGCCTGTTTGCGGTTGCAGATAGGCAACCAGACATTTTTGTCCGGTCTCATCTTTGCGGGCAAGAACGACGGCTTCGCGCACACCGTGGCATTGTCTTAGGCGGGCTTCAATTTCCCCCAGCTCAATGCGGAAGCCGCGTAATTTAACCTGAAAATCATTGCGTCCCAGATATTCAATATTGCCATCAGCCAACCAGCGTCCGAGGTCACCGCTCTTGTACATGCGTGCATCGGGTTCTGGAGAAAATGGTTCGAGGATAAAGCGTTCAGCCGTCAGCTCAGGACGATTCAGATAACCACGGGCAACCCCGGTTCCGGCAATATAAATCTCGCCGATGACACCGCGTGGGACAGGCTGCCTGTGAGTATCAAGGATATAGATCTGGGTATTGGCGATAGGGCGACCAATGGGCGGCGGATTATCTTCTGCGCTGTCACAGGGGTAAAGTGTGGTACAAATCGTAGTTTCCGTCGGGCCGTACGCATTGAACATCTGTCGTCCTTGTGACCAGCGTCTGACTAAGGTCGGCGGACAAGCCTCACCGCCAACAAGCAGGGTTTGCAGAGTCTCGGGCAGGGAATCCATCGCTGCCAGCGCGGTCGGTGACAAAAGAACATGGCTGATGAGATTGTCTTTCAAATAGCCGGACAATACTGCACCGGGCAGGATATCGGTACGTTTTGCCAGATAGAGGCAGGCCCCCGACTGGAAAGTCATGCAACATTCCCAAATACAAGCATCAAAGCTGTTTGAGGCAAATTGTAAGACGCGGCTATCCGGCGTGAGTGCCAGCACGTTTTGCTGGGTCGTGATCAAATTGCACAGGCTATGATGCTCGATCATGACTCCCTTCGGCCAGCCGGTTGAGCCAGAGGTATAAATGACATAGGCCAGATGATGCGGTGTCAGTCCGAGAGTTTGGGGAGCTGGATTATCAGCTGGTTGTGCTGTCAGGAACGGTTCTTTGTTATCCAGCAAGACTGTCGGCAACGAACTGGCAAGTTTGTCGAGCCATTCTGTCCGTGTCAGTAAGGCCACCGGTGCTGCATCTTCAAGCATATAGGCCAGTCGTGAGGCTGGATAAACAGGGTCAAGTGGCACATAAGTGCCACCTGCCTTGAGAATAGCCAGTAAACCCACCACCATATCCGGACTGCGCTCAACACAGACGGCTACCCGATCGTCCGGACGGACACCCTGTGCAATCAGATAGTGTGCCAGCCGGTTGGCACGACGGTTCAGTTCACCATAACTGAGAGTTTGTTCCTCAAAGACAACAGCAGTGGCATCAGGACGTTGTGTTGCCTGAGTCTCAAATAGTTGGTGGATTAGCGAATCTTGCGGGAAATCTGTTTGGGTGGCATTGAAATCCACCAACAATTGTTGCTGTTCTGCGAATGGCAATATCGGCAGATCCCGGATTTGTGTGTCAGGAGATGCAATTGCAGCGTCTATCAGCACCATTAAACGAGATTTCAGTGCCGTAACCTCAGCACAATTCAGATGATCTGGTGAATAATTAATCTCAAGGGTGACAGGTTTCTGCATATCTTCACTGTCAGAAAATGCATATTGGTAGATGGCAATTAGAAGGGGAAATGGTGCACCACGTTGTATTTGTGAATATTGGAGTGTGGCGTTTGGGATACTGGCATTCACTTCAATCCACTCAAATGACAGTATAATGTCAAATAATTGAGCATGTCCGGTTTTTTGCTGGACTTGTATGTGCCGATTGATATCTGCAATTGGCATGCGTTGATGTTTATAACAGCGCCGCAATTCTGCCGCCGCCTTGTTCATGATATCGAGAAAAGTAGCATCGGGCGTAAGGGTTATGCCGACTGGAATTATGGATGAAAACATACCTGCCGTGCGTTTTTGTTTGACGTTTTTACGGTTGTGTACGGGAATGCCAATGACGATCTCTTCTGCGCCGCTTGCCTGTGATAAATGAAGAGTACGGGATAAATAGCAAGCTAAAACGGCATACATGAAGTGCAGAACGGATAACCCCTGTGCGTTTACAGTATCCTCAATGCGCCGAAACAGTTTTTTGTCCAATTTCCAGAGTAAAGGATCAGAAAATTCAGGCTTAGTTATTTTGCCTGAAGACGATGGCTGGAGTAATGTGGGAGAGAAGTTTTCATAGCGTTCCAGCCAGAATTGCCGATCTTGTGTATAGCGGGGTGAATTTAGGTAATCATTGTCCTCATTAATAAAATCGAGATAGGAAGGGGCTGCTTCCGGAAACTCTTCTCCTTTGATTAAGCAACTATAAATGTTGGAGATATCTTCGGGTATCAGTTTTAAAGTGATGGAATCGCCAATAAGGTGATGGCAGCAGAATTGCCAGTACCAACGTTTATTGCTTACCCGTATTAATTCGAAACGCCATAGTTCGCCCTTTAAATCAAACGGACGAATGAAAGAATCCCGTAGGTATTGTTCAGTTTGTTTTTCTGCGTCGGCATAACCTGAAAAATCACGGATTTTCATTTCCACTGGCAATGTTTCTCTCAACTCTTGCAGTGGTAATCCTTGAGTGTTGATGAGTCGTAAACGCAATGCATCATGACGATAGACAACAGTTTCAAAAGCGCGCTTTAACAAGGCTTCATCCAATTCTCCCTCAATGTGCACAACTAAACCGATATTATAGCAAGAGCTATCCGGACGGAGGATCTGGTCAAGCCAGACAACTTGCTGAGTTGAACTGAGAGAAAATTGACAAGGGGGAGATGTAGAAGAATTTTTAAATGAACGTTGAGCTTCGTTATTGATACGATTGCATGACATAGACATTCTGTTACTCCTGCTTATGAGACTAATGACTACGCTAGTAAATAATGTATTGATTAAATTAAATATGAGTTATAGGGTATTACTGATTGCTGAAAATGTTTAAAAACTAATTTTTTACAAACGAGTATTTTATTTTCATAATTTTCTTTATTAAAGAATTTCGGTTCATTTATTTTTGATATGTCTTTATTAAAGATAACGTTTAACATTGTTTTTTAGAGAGGTTTTTTCTTTTTGGTAGTATTTACATGATGGGATGTTTTTATCATGTTATTTATTTAGTGTAAGATATTTATAAATATTGTAATTGGGATGAGTGGCAGCCGATATTACAGAAAAGCTTAATTTTATCCATGCCTGTTCCGATTTTTTATTAACCGAAAATACTGATTTTGGAACAGGCGATGGGTTTGATTTTTACCCAGACTTCAGGCGAATGACATTTACGGAGACAGCCTCAAGTTCCTTTTATTATCGGAGAACAGCATGCTCGTTTTCTCCGCTCATTTAATGAAAGAAAGAAGGGCGCATGCATGGGTATTTGCGGCATCTGCGGTAAGGTGTACTAATCCTCTATTGAGTAAACGCAAATCCAGATGGCTGTTATCCCATACAAGCGGGTCGGTAAAATTTTCAGTCAAAAGATCCGGAACATAGTATGTTGTACCTTTGAGTAGTGGTTTTCTTTCAGGTACAGGGACATCCCACTCACCGATACGAATGGTTTGGGGATTGGGTTTGAGTTTGTATTCCCACTCATAGTTGAAAGTCAGGGGTTTAGCGCAGTCCTGCCAGCTTGTTCCAACGCATTTACGGTATTGGAAGAAGCGCCACGGTTCATCGTTTTCGATAGCAAATTTTGCGTATTCTGCAATGATATCTGCGTGTGGGTGAGGGTATGCAGCGACTACTGTATTGGAGTGAACAAAGACGCCATTAATGAGATACTTGCCGTCATCTTGCTCTGTGAGTTTATAAATTTTGTTTTTAACTAAATTATGTTGGGGAATATCTTCCCCTATGTATTTGACGTGCATGGTATTCCTCTGTATTTGCGATATTTAACTCTCCACAGCCCATATGAGAAATGTGTTGGGGTGTGTCAATAGTTGTCGCATATTGGGTATAACCACGGGAGTCCCGGGACTCCCGTGGTTATACAGATATGGAAATGTTACCTAAGATTCCAGCAAGATTTTTTAAACCAACTTTATATTTAATGATGGAGCATGCTGCTTTGGCAGCGGGTTGTATGAACGAGACTGACTTCGGGAAAGGATAATTCTGACGCTCCCATTATATCTTTTTTAGTGAAGTGTCTGAGTAAGCTGTTAGAGATGTGACTGATACTTATTGAATTTCTGTAATTTACATTAGCTTTAAAGATAGACATCCCACACATTATTCAGCCTGAAACTTAACTGTATTCAACTCAGCGTTGCATTGCCTGTGCATGATAGGCAATGTGATCTTTGATAAAACTGGAGATAAAGTAATAGCTGTGATCATACTCCTGACGAAAATTCATGGTCACTGGGTAATTGGTTGCATTACAAACTTCCAGCAATAAGTCAGGGCGTAACTGGCTATCCAGAAAATTATCACTGAGTCCCTGATCAATCAGAATGGGGAGCTGTTCTTGCGCATGTTTGATCAACTCTATTGTGTCATATTGCTTCCATTCATTAATGTCTTCGCCAAGATAAGTGGAAAATGCTTTTGTTCCCCACGGAACCTGAGAAGGGGCAACAATGGGAGAAAATGCGGATACGCTGCAATAACGTCCCGGATTTTTTAATGCGATAATCATTGCACCATGGCCTCCCATTGAGTGTCCGCTGATCGAGCGGATATTAGTCACTGCAAAATGTGCTTCTATTAATTCAGGCAATTCCGAAACAATATAATCGTACATACGATAATGGGTAGCCCAGGGTTGCTCCGAGGCGTTGAGGTAAAAACTGGCACCTTTTCCAAGATCAAACGCAGGGTCATCAGCGACATCATCACCGCGTGGGCTGGTATCTGGAGCAACAATAACGATGCCATGTTCAGCAGCGTAACGTTGAGCACCTGCTTTTGTCGTGAAATTCTGTTCTGTGCAGGTCAATCCCGAGAGCCAATATAGTACGGGTAATTTTCTTTCTGTTATTTGGGGAGGCAGGAAAATTGAAAAGCACATTTGGCAGTTCAAAACCGTTGAAGTGTGTTGATAAACATCCTGCCATCCACCAAAACTGGCGTAGTGTTCGATTCTTTCCATTATTTTCGTCCTTACGTGATTTTCTGTAATGGGCGTTCGATGATTTGTCATATACCGTGTTGGCTTGCAACACGGTTTGCTCACTTCAATCAAGATTGAATCAATAGTGAATGACAGTACGGATGGATTTGCCTTCATGCATCAGGCCGAAAGCATCATTAATCTCTTCCAGAGGCATAGTGTGGGTGACAAAAGGTGCAAGTTCAATGTCACCTTTCATGGCATCTTCTACCATTCCGGGCAACTGGCTGCGGCCTTTCACACCACCGAAGGCAGTGCCTTTCCATGTACGGCCTGTAACAAGCTGGAATGGTCGGGTAGAAATTTCCTGTCCGGCTCCAGCCACACCGATTATCACTGATTGACCCCAGCCGCGATGCGCACTTTCGAGGGCGGCACGCATAACGTTGACGTTACCGATGCATTCGAAAGTATGATCAACCCCCCATTTGGTCATATCAATAATGACTTGCTGGATAGGTTTATCATGATCATTTGGATTGATGCACTCAGTTGCACCAAATTGTTTGGCTAATTCAAATTTAGCGGGATTTGTGTCAATGGCAATAATATGGCCTGCCTTTGCCTGGCGAGCGCCCTGAATAACGGCAAGGCCTATTCCACCAAGGCCGAAAACGGCCACAGAATCCCCCGGTTGTACTTTGGCAATATTATGTACGGCACCGATACCGGTGGTTACACCGCAGCCCAGCAGGCAGACATGTTCATGATTTGCCTCTGGGTTGATTTTGGCGAGTGAGACCTCCGCGACAACAGTATATTCGCTGAATGTGGAGCATCCCATGTAATGATAAATAGGCTGACCATGATAAGAGAAACGGGTTGTACCATCTGGCATGAGACCCTTTCCCTGAGTATCACGTACCGCGATACAAAGGTTAGTTTTACCGGACTGGCAGAACTCACATTTGCCGCATTCTGCTGTATATAATGGAATAACATGGTCGCCGGGTTTTACACTGGTTACGCCTGCACCAACGTTGACCACCACTCCGGCTCCTTCGTGTCCTAACACAACAGGGAATAGGCCTTCGGGATCATCACCAGAAAGGGTAAAGGCATCTGTATGGCACACACCCGTATGGCTGATTTTTATCATCACTTCACCCGCTTCCGGTGGCGCGACGTCAATTTCGACAATTTCAAGAGGTCTGTTTGGCCCAAAGGCAACGGCAGCGCGTGATTTCATAGAATTCCTCTTTTCCTTGATGTAAAAAGTGAATGTTAAATTGCCCGTTCAAAATCCAATTCCAAATAGCGGCATCGGGAGTCGTTGTACCGCAAATTTGACAATCGGTGGCTGATATATGGTGGTAACTGTGATCTAAGTACCATTTTGGCAGGGGAGAGTGGGAAACATATTGGGATTATCCCCTTCCGGGATAAGATTGTTATTGTTGAATGACAGATTGGAATGGATTGTAATAATTTATTGAATACATTTCAGAGAATGTGATTTCCCTGTCAGGATAAAGGTGATAGGAAAAGAAATATCCATTAAAAACCACCGTCAGTTTTCTGGCGGTGGTTATATTCAAACCGGGCTTTATAACAATTCAAATGCCCGTTTAAAGGTTTCATCGGAATAAGGTTGCTGACCGTTTTCCATTTTAATGATGGCCTTAACCAAAAGGTTCATTGTGGCAACATTTTCCACATCGACTACAGTGCTGCTGACGACGCCGACTGCTTTACAAACATAAGCAATATAACCCTGAGTATCATTTTCATTGGGTGGTGCCCAACGGGAAATAAACTGGTAAATCGTGTTATCCCCGTATTTGCGTTCATAATTACGCAGAATTTTCAGCATTGCACGTATGCCATATTCTGGAGCCACAAACTGACAAAACGATTTGTCTGTCTGTGTATCACGCAAACCCTGCCATTTATCACCGTGGCGGATATTGCCCGGATTGTGATTACGAATCCCTCTTGTCATTATTTATCTCCTAAACGTTTATTGATTGCGCGTAGCGCAAATTCTCGAATTTTTTCCACACCGATAAAACCGACGGCGCCGCCAAGCGCAGGTGAAACACTGCTTGGAATACCAAAGAGTTCCAGTGCGCTGGAAAATCCCCACGACAGTGCGCCACACAGTAGTGGTTCTACCCAGCGATTTTTCCGCTCTACACCGTCATAAATCAGGCGGCCATAACAAATCATGATGGCTAAAATAGAACCGGATATCTGTGGCCATGTGTTTCTCAGACTGTTCAGTACATCGACCCATAAATCAGGATGTTCTTTCATCATTAATTCCAAAATTGAATGATGGGTATCACAGAAGCAGGGTTTTAAGGTCACATAATCTCAGAGGCATAAGGCAAAACTGCACTCAAATCGGCTCAATCAGGATTCAGTTTCCAGCACCTACTTAATGACATCCCGTACTTCTCCATAGTAACGTCAGTAAAGAAAATCCACATTGTGATGCCGTTGTGCACTGGCTCTTACTAATTCATTGAAAAGCAATGCTCACTTCAGTCCCCGTTTTTATTAGTGATACACACAAATTATGAGAATTCCTTATTTTTCGCCGCGTGGGACGTGTATTTTTTGGTGGAATTCCAATGGAAAGGATGACATTTTGAAAAATGTAAAGTGTCATTTAGGTTGAGTAACCAGTTAATTTTTTATAGGTTATTATTTAAAATCACTATTTTCTATGGTATACAATGGCAGCTTGTTAAGCGTTCATCGATTTGATTAACGCCATTGAAAGTTACGATTAAATGATGAACATCTAGAGTAGAGCTATGAACGCAATTGTGAATCTTCTACTAAGCCTACTATCCCTATCCGAATAGGTGGCTGCGTTTATCTGTTTTTCTTATGAAGCCACCAGTTAGGTGGCTTATCTATCTTGCTGGTGGAACTGTTTTTTAACCGGAGTTCCTTGTGACATTTTTTATTATATCCAGCATTCTATTATCTTATATCCTCAGTCAAGAAATTGGTTGCTCTGTGCGCCCGAATACACATGTTAACGCCTTAGCGATAAGGAGGTTAGTGTGAGTCAACAATGGACTTCTCGTTTTGGTCACGTATTAGCGGCAGCAGGTTCAGCTGTTGGTATTGGGGCTATATGGAAATTCTCTTATGTTACTGCAACAAATGGCGGTGGTGCATTCCTTTTAGTCTTTTTATTGTTCAGTTTCATCATTGGATTAGCAGTGTTGATGGCTGAAAATTTACTGGGAAGTAGTACCGGCGAAAGTGCTGTAAATGCGTTTAAGAAGTTATTAGGTAAGAATTGGGGATTTATTGGTTTTATCGGAAT
This sequence comes from Xenorhabdus sp. XBWT, assembly GCF_059072735.1. NCBI lineage: Bacteria > Pseudomonadati > Pseudomonadota > Gammaproteobacteria > Enterobacterales > Morganellaceae > Xenorhabdus > Xenorhabdus sp. XBWT. The sequence goes on along the minus strand of NZ_CM180990.1, from coordinate 2,363,280 downwards.
TTTCAGTTCATGGTGTATTTACAGTTTTTATAGTGTAGTTGGTGGATGGACGATTGGTTATGTCTCGATGGCAGCAGTTGGAAAACTGAATATAACGGACAGTAATCAGCTGACTATTATTTTTAATAACTTCATCAGTAATCCCTGGTGGCCGATAATTGCACATTTAGTCTTTGCAAGTTTAACTTGCATTGTAGTTTTGGCTGGAGTGCAAAAAGGCCTTGAAAAAGCAGGGAAAATCATGATGCCACTCCTTATTGTAATCATGGTAGTTTTAATAATTATCGGGATTCGTTTACCCGGTTCATCTGCAGGATTGAAAATGTTTTTATATCCTGACTTTGCTAGTCTGACAGGTAAAGGAATTTTAGACGCATTAGGGCTGGCATTTTTTTCCTTGTCTATCGGTCTGGGAATACATGTTACTTATAGTGCCTATTTACCAAGTAATAAAGGGATTGGACGCTCTAGTGTTTGGGTAGTGATATTATCATGCCTTGTATGTATATTAGCCGGTCTGATGATTTTTCCTGCTTTAACTTCTGCAGGATTAGAACCTAATGCAGGCCCGGGTTTAACATTCATGACGATGCCCATTTACTTTGCTCATTTGCCCGGAGGTACTATTTGGGCAATTACTTTTTTTACATTATTACTGATGGCCGCATTGACTTCATCGATTTCATTGCTTGAGCATATTGTTGCTTATGTACAGTCTCGATTTCATTGGTCTCGGCGTAAAGCTGGCTTAATTGTTACATTATCTATTATGTTAATGGGGATTCCTGTCTCTTTATCCTTTGGGGTGTTAAGCTTTTTATCGATAGGCGGGAAGAATATTTTTGATATATTAGATTTCATTACATCAAATGTTCTGATGCCGTTGTTTGGAATTATAATTTGTTTGATTTTTGGTTGGTCAAGCAAAGCTATTTCATTAATGCCTGATAATATGTCACGATTAAAACGAAAATGTTTATTGCTTATATGGAGATATATTGGCCCGGCTTGCATCGGTATTATTTTGGTACATGGATTGATCTGATTTTGTTGTAAATGTATCAGCTTATCTATAAGAATTAACAGATAAGCTGATACATTGAATTGGTGAGCATATCTTCTTGTTTCCTCGCGTAGTTCCGCTTTTTAAGTTCCTTGGATTCACATATTAGGGTTTGCAAAGTAACGCCATCAAGATTCCATTGAGTTTCAGCATGTCGTATGGCAATTATGCGAATTATGTATCCCTGAGAAATAGTTTTACTCTAAAGTAAACCAAAAGGCGGGCAACTCATCATATAAAATTTTTATTATACAAAAAACAAATTAATTCAACGAAAAATAACTAAAAAATTAGTAACTATATGTTATAAAAGTAATTGTTGTTAATGTTTTTTCCTGCTATTTCAATATCTATTACATTTGTTCTGTTCAGTGGGGTTGAACTCCAGTGATTTATCTGAATTGCACTATCTAAAATAGACACTATATTGATTGATGTGATTTTAATTTTAAAAATTATATTTTAACAAATAATTTTAAATGGAAATTGTATTATTGGTATTTGCACTAAAAATCTTATGCCATTGCCAAGCAACTCTTAATTTTCCTGTCAATTCAAGTAGAAATAGCGTAAGGAAGAGTGTCATGAAAGTATTGATAGCAAAAAATGAAATAGGTACACGATACCACAGTCACATTATCGAAAATGCGGTTCAAAGGTTGGCAGATAAATTAACTGAGAAAGATGTTGATGTTGTTATTGCGGATTCACTGGATGATAGCTATACGATAATTTCAGCCAATGAGCCATTTGATTGCGTCATGGTCAGTTGCGCACTTATGGATGATGATTTATATCTGAGTATACAGCGATTATTGAATAAGTTATTTGAGCGTCAGGAAAATGTCCCGGTTTTCTTATTAAGCGATAGAGAAAAAACGGTGTTTCTGCTGAATCATGATTTACTGGAACAGTTGACTGAGTTTGCATGGATATTGGAAGATTCAGCCGATTTTATTGCCGGTCGTGCCATTGCAGCCATGAAACGTTATCGCCAACAATTATTACCTCCTTTAATGTCTGCCTTGATGAAATACAGCCGAACCTATGAATACTCTTGGGCTGCCCCCGGGCATCAGGGTGGGGTGGGGTTTAATAAAACACCGGCTGGGCGTTTTTATCATGATTATTATGGGGAAAATCTCTTCCGCACCGATATGGGTATTGAGCGCGCCTCATTGGGATCGCTGTTAGACCATTCCGGTGCATTTGGTGAAAGTGAAAGGTATGCAGCCAGAGTATTTGGTGCTGATCATTCTTATTCGGTAGTAGTCGGAACGTCGGGTTCTAACCGTACGATTATGCAGGCTTGCATGACCGAAGATGATGTTGTCGTCATTGACCGCAATTGCCATAAATCCATTGAACAAGGGTTAATCCTGACAGGGGCAAAGCCTGTCTATATGCTGCCAAGCCGTAACCGATATGGCATTATCGGCCCTATTTATCCGCAAGAAATGCAGACAAAAACACTACAGAAAAAGTTGAAGCAGAACCCACTGACTCAGGAGGTAGCTAATCACAAACCTGTTTATAGTGTAGTGACAAACTGTACTTACGATGGTGTCTGTTATAACGCCAAACAAGTTCAGGAATTGCTGGATAAAAGTGTTGATCGGATACATTTTGATGAAGCATGGTATGGTTATGCACGTTTTAACCCGATTTATCATGATCATTACGCAATGCGTGGAGAGCCTAAAGACCATTCTGGGCCGACAATTTTTGCCACTCATTCATCTCACAAATTACTGAATGCGTTATCGCAAGCCTCTTTCATCCATATTCGTGATGGACGTAATCCTGTTGATTTTGCAAGATTCAATCAAGCCTACATGATGCATACAACAACATCTCCCCTCTATGCGATTTGTGCCTCAAACGATATCGCAGTTTCAATGATGGAGGGTAATAGTGGTTATTCTCTGACGCAGGAAGTTATTGAAGAAGCGATAGATTTTCGTCAGGCATTGGCACGTTTGAACAGGGAATTCAGCGAAGAAGGAGGATGGTTCTTTAAACCGTGGAATCAGGAGCAAGTGATCGATCCGGCTACTGGCAAGAAAGTTGCTTTTGAAGATGCTTCCAAGGATTTACTGGCGAAAGAGCAAAGTTGCTGGGTAATGCACCCAGGGGACAGCTGGCATGGATTTGAAGACTTGCCTGATAACTGGAGCATGCTCGATCCGATTAAAGTCAGCATCTTGGCTCCGGGCATGGGCAAGAATGGCAAATTGCTGAAACAGGGCGTACCGGCCGCATTAGTAACGGCATGGCTGGGCCAGCACGGAATCGTACCTACCCGTACAACCGATTTCCAAATCATGTTCCTGTTTTCAATGGGTATTACCAAAGGAAAGTGGGGAACATTACTCAACACCTTGCTTTCTTTTAAACACAATTATGATGCGAATACACCTTTGAGTAAGATATTGCCGAATTTAGTGGAACAGTATCCTGATATTTACAATCAATTAGGCTTGAAAGATTTAGGCGACAAGATGTTCGATTATTTGCGGCAGAATAACCCGGGCGAAAAACTGAATCGGGCTTATGCCAGCTTGCCTGAAATGGTGATGACACCACGAGCGGCTTATCAGGCAATTGTGGCTGATAAGGTGGAAATGGTGGCAATTGATGATCTGACTCATCGCATCGCAGCAAACTCCATCATTCCATACCCACCCGGAATTCCAATGCTAATGTCAGGGGAAAAATTTGGCGATAAAACCTGTCCACAGACTGGCTATTTACACGCATTACAGAAATGGGATCACGAATTCCCTGGTTTTGAACATGAAACGGAAGGGACGGAGATCATCAACGGTATTTATCACGTTTTGTGTGTAAAAAAGTGAGAACGGGAAGATAAATTATGGCTACAGTTTCAGAGGCGAAAAAAGTCGGATTGATCCCCGTTACACTGATGGTTGCGGGTAACATCATGGGATCAGGAGTTTTTTTGCTGCCCGCCAGTTTGGCTGCAACAGGAGGTATTGCCATTCTCGGCTGGCTGGTAACTATCATTGGTGCTGTCGGGCTATCGATAGTGTATGCCAAGATATCTTCACTGGATGATAGTCCGGGTGGTTCTTATGCCTATGCACGACGGGCCTTCGGGCCTTTTTTGGGGTACCAGACCAACGTACTGTATTGGCTGGCGTGCTGGATCGGTAATATCGCGATGGTCGTGATCGGGGTTGGTTATCTTAGTTATTTTTTCCCAATCCTAAAAGATCCGATTGTCCTGACCATCACATGTATAGCAATACTGTGGATATTTGTTTTTTTGAACATTATTGGGCCACATGTTATTACTCGCGTTCAGGCTGTGGCGACCACATTGGCCTTGATCCCAATTGTAGCGACAGCGGTATTAGGATGGTTCTGGTTTAATGGCAAAACATACATGGATGCTTGGAATGTAAGTGGATTGAACACCTTTGGTGCAATCCAAAGTATTCTGAACGTCACATTATGGTCTTTTATCGGTGTTGAAAGTGCTTCGGTTGCTGCCGGAGTGGTTAAGGATCCTAAACGCAATGTACCGATTGCCACTATCGGCGGTGTGCTTATCGCTGCTGTCTGTTACGTCCTGTCCAGTAGCGTGATTATGGGGATGATCCCTAACGCAGCGTTGAAAATCTCATCATCTCCTTTTGGCGATGCGGCCAGATTGGCTCTGGGAGATACTGCCGGTGCGATAGTCGCCTTTTGTGCCGCGGCCGGATGTTTAGGCTCACTTGGTGGCTGGACATTATTGGCCGGGCAGACAGCTAAAGCTGCCGCAGATGATGGGCTGTTTCCTGCGATTTTTGCCAAAGTGAATAAAGCGGGAACGCCGGTTGCTGGCCTATTGATCCTTGGTGTCCTGATGACAATTTTCCAACTCAGCAGTATGTCTCCAAATGCAGCCAAGGAGTTTGGGTTAGTTTCTTCGGTTTCGGTTATTTTTACCTTGATACCTTATTTGTATACCTGTGCAGCCTTGTTGCTCATCGGGCATGGCCACCTTGGGCAAGAAAAGGGACGATATACTGCCATCATTTTCATTGCCTTTATATATTGTATCTGGGCTGTTCTGGGTACAGGGGCGAAAGAGGTGGTATGGACGCTGGTTGTGATGATGATAATCACGGCTATGTATACGTTTAACTACAACACGAAACATCCAGTACCTTTTCCTCTGGATAAAAAAGAATAAATCGGATTTCGGATATTGTTTATTTTGTTAGTCATATTGGGTGCTGGAATATCAGCACCTTTTTTATTAAATAGCGTTCCAAAATTGCAGAGCATTTCTTTACTTTTCGTGCAGACTTCTTGAAAGTCATTGGGTATCTACGGGTTAATTTAAGTAAAATGATGGTATTTTCGATGTCGTTTGAGTCAAAACAGTAACATTTTCCGCCAATTTCCCTGCCAAGTTTGAATTGTGAAATAAATCACTTTTTGATGTAACAAGCAAATTGCTGTTTGTTCATAAAGTAAACATTTTGATAAAAACAAACAAATGTTGGTTTGTTTTTTTATTTTACAAATCTTGTTGTTTTTATTGTGATTATTCTCACATAAAGATATTACGACTTCAGTTAAAGCATATAAAACTCTGACATATTGCAAACTTTTAATATATAAATGGTTATATTTATCACAATATTGACTTGTGAAGATTTTTTCATGTGGCTTACGATCTCTTTCTCACTATGACAATAAACAATATAAATTAACTTTACTGTCGGATGTTGATGAAATAAAAATCTCTCATGTTCAAAACATCAGTAAGGACATGACATGGCAAATCGAGAAAAACAGATATTGCAGCTTATCCGGCGAGATCCTTTCATTCAGCAGCAGGAAATGGCCGATATTCTTGGAATTAGCCGTTCATGTGTCGCAGGACATATTATGAATATGAGTAAGAAGGGGTATATAAAGGGAAAAGGCTATATTCTTTCAGAAAATAGATATGCTGTCACAGTAGGTGCTGCTAATATGGATGTTGTCAGCTATGTGTTTTCTGAAGTAATTTATGGAGATTCTAATCCAGGAAAGAATAAATCTACTGCGGGAGGAGTAGCTAGAAATATAGCACATAATATCGCTTTATTAGGGAATGAAAGCTATTTGATTTCTGTTATTGGTGATGATTTTTATGGAAGAACGTTATTGGAACAAACGAAATTAGCAGGTGTTTATACAGATTATCTTCATAAGATTCCTGATGAAAATACATCTACTTACAATTCATTAATTGATGAAAGAGGTGAAATGCGGGTAGCGGTTAATGATATGGGTATATTAGAAAAACTCACTCCTGCTTTATTGTATCAATCTAAAATGCTAATTCAGAATGCAGGTGTATTGATTGTTGACTGTAATTTGACGGAAGATGCATTAGAGTGGTTATTCAGCCATGCAGGAAATATTCCGGTCTTTGTAGATACAGTATCAACATTTAAAGCAACTAAAATTCGCCATTGGTTATCTCATATTCATACCCTGAAACCCAATCGTCTTGAAGCTGAAATACTCAGCGGAATAAAAATCACAACATTATCAGATGCATCTGATACAGCATCTTGGTTCCATCAACAAGGTGTGCAAAGGCTGGCCTTAAGTATGGGCACAGATGGGGTGTATTACAGTGAGATAGGTGGTTATGTGGGATGTTCGCCCGCTATTCCCGTCAATGTGGTTAATGCCAGTGGAGCCGGTGATGCAATGATGGCGGGTCTTGCTCATTGCTGGTTGGAAGGCATGACATGGGCAGAGAGTATTCGTTTTGCACAAGGCTGCTCTGCGCTCACTTTATCCTCAGAATTTACTAATTATCCGAATTTATCCTGTAGTAGAGTGAAACAACTGTTGGAATTGAAATGATGAATAAAAATATTGTGTTAAATGAATATTTGGATATTTCCCCAGAAGTAGTAGATGCACTGGCAGATAATCGTCCTGTTGTTGCGTTGGAATCGACTATTATTTCCCACGGGATGCCTTATCCGCAAAATAGGGAAATGGCTTTGGAAGTTGAACAATGTATTCGGGATAATGGTGCGGTACCAGCGACTATTGCCATCATTGAAGGGCGAATGAAAGTTGGGTTATCTCATGGTGAAATTGAGCTACTGGCTAAAGAAAGGCATCTGGTGACAAAGGTTAGTCGCCGTGATTTACCTTTTGTTGTTGCAGCAGGAAAACATGGCGCAACGACAGTTGCCTCAACTATGATTATTGCAGAAATGGCTGGTATCTCTGTCTTTGCGACGGGAGGTATTGGTGGCGTTCATCGTGGTGCTGAACAGACTTTTGATATCTCAGCCGATTTACAAGAATTAGCTATGACCAACGTTGCGGTTGTGTGTGCTGGGGCTAAATCCATTCTTGATTTGGGATTGACAATAGAATATCTGGAAACTCATGGCGTACCTCTTGTGGGTTATCAGACAGAAAAACTACCTGCATTTTTCTGTCGTTCCAGCCAATTCCCGGTGAGTATAAGACTTGACGAACCTCAACAAATAGCCCAAGCCATGGAAGTAAAATGGCATTCGGGATTAAAAGGAGGTCTTGTTATCGCCAATCCCATTCCTGAACCATTTGCCATGTCGGAATCTCAAATCAATGATGCCATTGAACGGGCAATTGGCGAGGCTGAGGAACAGGGGATTTATGGTAAAGAAAGTACGCCATTTCTGTTGGCAAGGGTTGCAGAATTGACGGGAGGTGAAAGTTTACAGGCGAATATTGAACTGGTTTTCAATAATGCAAAATTGGCGGCACAAATCGCCATTGCTTATCAAGGAATAAATAAAAATAAATAAGCTTTATCCAATCTATTTTTATCCAAAATGATAAAACACCCAATGAATTTCAAATTGTGGCGTGGTGATAACATGGCTTATTTAACCAAGCGACATAATTGGAGTAAACGGGTATAGAATAAATGCCAGCCAGAAAGAAAACTAAGGTAATCCTTGACATTTTTTGGCTGGATAAAAAATAACAGGAATATGATTATGGATATTTTACGCAGCTTACTAGGTGTAGTAATACTGCTTTTGATTGGGTATCTATTCTCTGTCAACAAAAAAAGAATCAGTTTACGGACTATAGGTGCGGCGTTATTGCTTCAGGTAAGCCTTGGCGCAATTATGCTGTATATTCCTGCGGGAAAATGGCTGATTAATAATATCGCCAGTGGAGTTAATAGTATAATTTCTTATAGCTCAGCAGGAAGTTCATTTATTTTCGGTGGTTTGGTTAGTACGAAGATGAATGAGTTATTTGATGGTGCTGGATTTATTTTTGCATTTCAAGTGTTGCCGGCCATTATTTTCATTACCTCTTTAATATCGATGCTTTATTATCTTGGAATTATGAAATGGATCATTAATATCTTGGGATATTTGTTTCAGAAATCAATGAAAATTAGCAAAGTCGAGTCCTTTGCCGCGGTAACAACCATATTTTTAGGGCAAAATGAGCTTCCTGCGGTTCTAAAACCTTTTATCAATCAAATGAATCGTAATGAGCTTTTTACTGTCATGTGCAGCGGAATGGCCTCCATTGCGGGGTCTATGCTGGTTGGGTATGCAGGTTTGGGAGTGCCGATAGAATATCTTTTAGCAGCATCATTGATGGCAATCCCAGGAGGTATTTTATTTGCTCGTTTGCTTAGCCCTGCGACGGAGGCTTCACAAGTTCAATTTGGTCAAATCTCATTTAGCGAAAAACGCCCTGCCAGCATTATTGAAGCAACCGCGAACGGTGCTATGTTAGGGCTGAAAATCGCTGTTGGTGTAGCAACCGTAGTCATGACTTTTGTTGCGTTGATTGCCTTAATCAACAGTCTGATTGGTGGCGTTGGCAGTATATTTGGTTTTAAAGGGATTAGTTTGGAAAGCCTGTTCGGTTATCTTTTTTCACCTTTGGCTTATATCATGGGGGTGGAGTGGGAGCACGCTGATTTGGCCGGAAGCTTGATTGGGCAAAAACTGGCAATCAATGAATTTGTCGCTTATGTGAATTTTTCTCCCTATTTAAACTATTCTGCTGTGAGTTTGGATAGCAAAACCATTGCTGTTATCTCATTTGCCCTTTGTGGTTTTGCCAATTTTGGCTCCATCGCTGTTGTGGTAGGAGCATTCATCACTGTTGTTCCTGAAAGAACGTCAGACATTGCACGACTTGGCTTCAGGGCATTATTGGCAGCAACTTTATCCAACCTTATGAGTGCAACGATAGCAGGGCTATTTATGAGTTTGTAAAATGAACCCTTCGCTATGAAGTTTAACATACCTATTGGTTGCAAGGTTGTGGCAAGGACGTTGATTTAAGCCTGTGGTCAATAAATCGGTAACTTGAAAAATGAAGGACATAGGAGCTAACATGTTTAGGTGTTAAATAACTCACAGTAAGTTGCCTGAATTTCAATATACTAAAGAAATCAGGATAACTCGGTATTTCAGGTAATAGGAGCGTGCATATGTACAAAACTATTTTAGTACCAGTAGATATTTCAGAAGAAGATCTAACTAACAAGGCTGTTGGCTGCGCGCTTAAAATCGCCAGAGAGACAGGGGCTAAATTACATTTTTTACATGTATTGCCTATTTCGTCAGCGATTATCAATGCTTATGCATTAGGCTATATGGAAATTAAAGACAAGGCGACTATCAAGGCGGAGAAAGACTTGAAAGTGCTGGTGGATTCCATTGACTTACCGATTGATCGTATTTCTTATTCGATTGCATTTGGCTCACCAAGAGATGAAATCACTGCTACGGCAAGTGAAATTGATGCTGATTTAATCGTCCTTGGTTCAAGACGGCCTAATATCACTACACACTTACTGGGTTCTAACTCCTCTGGGGTTGTCAGATACGCAAAAACGTCTGTATTAGTAGTTCGGTAATAATTGTCATCAGGAATAGTGGATTAATGGTTATATAGATTTTTAGTGGCGGCTTTATTGGTTGGGTTCAATAACTACAGTTATATCCGATTACAGGGGAATGTATATGTATAACACGATTTTAGTTCCGATTGATATTGCAGAAGATCAATTAACTGATAATGCAATTAAACATGCAGAATACTTGGCAAAAATATCTAATGCAAAGATTCACCTGTTTCACTCAGTGCCAGATATATCAAGATTTTCTGTGAGTTATAGTTATCATTATGATTTATTGAGTTCTTTTGCTAAAAAAGCAATTGCAAATTCTGAAGAAGAACTTAAAAAAGTCGTAGAAAAAGTCGATTTACCTAAAGATAGGATATCGTTCTCTGTTGCCTTTGGTTCTCCGCGAGATAAAGTGCTGTCTACTGCCCGTGAAATTGGTGCTGATCTAATTATTGTTGGATCACGTCGGCCGGATATTACAACGCATCTATTGGGTTCAAATGCGTCAGGTATTGTGGGATATGCCAATACTTCAGTATTAATTGTTCGGTAATTAATTTTGTTTTAATACTCAGTGGATTTCGAGTTATAGAGTGACAAAAAGTGAATTAATCTCCAGTCATATAGTGAACTATGTGGCTGGGGAAATGAATATAGAGAATAAATTTACTCATTTTTTAGTGGGTGATTATTAAAAAATAAATCGACATTCCTCTTTAAAAAAATCATTAACTAATAATTGTTTTATTCTATATAATGGGAAAGGAATTTAACTAAAATATTTTATCTCTAACGAATGCTATTCAGATAAGAAAATTGAAAAGCATTTAATTTATTTTGTAATGAAAAAGAAAAAGCAGATAAAATTATTTACTTCTCCAATCGCTATTGATGGTAATATTTTGATATTAAAGATTAAATTTTGATTATGTTTAATAATTATCCATTACCCAAAAATGGGTAATGGATAATAGTTGGTTATTTTGTAATAACAGAGAAATTTTGCTTAATCAGAAAACGAATTCAGAATAATATCTAACCGGTTTTTACCAGCAATAATAACCTGAATCTGTAAATTATTTTCTGAACTGTTAGTGGTCATGACGGTCACTTCTTCATTCCCTGAATATTTCCTTACAACTGCTAGCAATTCTTGCTCAAGTTGTTCAATTTTAGCGCTAATGGTCATTTATTCCAACAAATTCAAATGAATATTAAAAAAACCAATTTAATGTTACCCAAATAAACATAGTTCAATAGTTTAATAAACATGATATTTTGTTGCTTAACAAACCAATAAAAGCGACTATTTTGTGCGTTAATCCATATTAATATTAATTAATTCAAATAATAAATGGGTTTCATCATCATTATTGAGAAAAAATGAAGAATAGTATTTGTCATTTCAGGGTATTGTCAGGCAGGATAATAGACGGATGTTATGTACAATAAGTAAATAGGTATTATTTTGAATAGTAAAATTAGCCTTTGGGCACGTTATCTTTTGGTTTTCGGATTAGCCGTATCTTTCAATGCGTGGAGTGCTCCAGCCAACTTCGAGCAAGCCAAAGTTGAATCAAGAAAGAATGTCTATGGTGATCAAACGAAATCAGGTTCAGGTACATTGTATTGTGGTTGTGATTGGCAATGGGTTGGTAAAAGCGGCGGGCGTGTTGATCTGGCTTCTTGTGGCTATCATGTAAGGTCACAGCAAACAAGAGCAGAGCGCATTGAATGGGAACATATAGTTCCGGCATGGGTATTCGGTCATCAACGCCAATGTTGGCAAAACGGCGGACGGAAAAACTGTGTTGATACAGATCCGGGGTTCCGCGTGATCGAATCGGATATGCATAATTTAGCGCCATCCATTGGTGAAGTTAATGGTGATCGCAGTAATTTCAGTTATGGAATGGTTGCCAGAAACACGCCTAATATGTATGGGGCATGTAGCAGTAAGGTGGATTTTAAATCACGCTTGTTTGAGCCACGCGACAGAGTGAAAGGTATGGTAGCCAGAGTCAACTTTTATATGCATGATCGTTATAACCTTACGATGTCACGTCAGCAGCAACAATTGATGATGGCATGGGATCGTCAGTATCCTGTGGATGCCTGGGAGCGTAAGAGGGATAACCGAATTGCCCGGTTTATGGGGCACCATAACCCATTTGTGACTGGTAGTAAGAAATGGGAATTGGGACACAAAAATTCAGGTCAGGGTTTGGTGGCTCAAAATAGTACGTCAAAGCTGAATAATCTGCATGCTGAGAACAATTCGGCACCAAGTAAAAAAATTGCATCAAAAACGGTGCACGGTGAAACCATAAAAGGAAATAAAAATAGCCAGATTTATCATTTTGAACACTGCTCTGGTTATAAAACAGTGGCAGATAAGAATGTTGTTTATTTTCGCACTGAAGCCGAAGCCAGAAAAGCAGGGTATCATTTGGCAGGTAATTGCAAGAAGTACTGAGAAGGGAGAATGTTTGGCTTTTTGTGATTATTATTCAATATATTATCAATGAAAAGTTAAAGAATGTTTCAGTAAAAATTAACACTATTAATTAAAGTGGGAACTGAATCTCAATTTCGGTTCCGCTTTTTTTATGTTTTTTAATCTTAATTTGTCCCGATATCAGAAATACTCGTTCCCGCATAATTGCCAGCCCAAATTGCTCTTGTTCTGTTAATGCTTGAGGCATACCACAGCCATTATCGCTAATCACGGTGATAATCTTTTTCCCGACAGGATAAATACGAATACTGATCCAGCTTGCGGAGGCATGTTTATAACAGTTATTCAAGGCTTCCCGAATAATCTGTACCAGATGTCGTGCATGACCAGTGGGGATAATTTGATGGGTTATCCGATAATGAAATTCAATATTGAATCCTAACCGATGATTAAATTCTCTGATCAAAGCCTTCAATGATTCATGCAAATCCTGATGGTTTTTTTCTGTTCGCAGTGAAGACAGCATCTCTCTGAATTGCTGACCCGCGATATCCAATTCTTCCTTAATCATTCTTAAGGAGATTAATCCCTGCCGTGAGAATTTATCGGTGCGGAAGTGCAGGCTATTGATCTGAATCTTCAGGAAAAGGAATGATTGTGCAACGGTATCATGCAGATCTCTGGAAATGGATTTTCTATCATCACTGATGCGTTGCTGAATCTGCTGGCGTACTGTATTTTTGAGTGATAAATGTTTTGCAAGTGCGCTAACAACAGACTGAATAAGATTCCGTTCATAAACAGACAGAACTTGATCCTGATGGATGATAATTTGAATCATTCCGTGGAAAGTTTGTTTATCATATAAATCCCATTTCAGCAGCCGTGGAAGATAAGTATCTAAAGTATTATCCGGATATTCAAAATGGTATTTCCTTTGTGGGTGATAAAGTATGATTCTGACTTCATTAAAAGCAACTAGTTGATTGAGTGCATAAAATACCGTGTAAAAATTATCAGATAATGAAGTGTTAAGGCTGAGTTGGGTATGAACAGATATGAGAAAACGTAAATACTGCTTTTCCTGTTTTAAGATTATTATTTTTTTCTGTTCTTTGGTGGAAAATAGTGTGATGCGAAACGAAATAAAGTTTGACTTATGGAGTAAGACAAATAAATAGATAATACTCAAGACGTTAAATATCGCCCACAGTTTTTCAATCAATGTGAGTGGGGTGTTGAATCCCAGAAAAAGGAGCACAAACAAATTGATAGCGATCGCCGTACCACACAATAAACCTATTGCTGCTACTGGATTGCTAAAAAAGGTTTTCATCAGTTAAACGATCCTCTTGTTGCCCTGATCAAAACCTTAGCTCAATTAGTTAAAAAAGGTTAATTCTCATCTGATTTTCATTCCTGCCGTTGTCATTAAGACACGAAATAACGTGGAAACAGCATATAATGCAAGTACACTGCAAAACCATATCATTACCATCCAACCCAAGCGTTTCCATAGCGTAGAGCGTTGCGGGTTTGTTTCAGTGGTAACCTTGTTCATGGTTGATTTTTCCTCGGAAGACATAATAACTCCAAAAGGTATAAGTCAGAATAATCGGGATGATGAACAGAGCGCCAACCAGCATAAAGCCGAGAGATTGAGGCGGAGAGGCGGCCTCTTCATAGCTAATGAAAGGAGGGATAATGTTCGGCCAGATACTGATACCCAATCCACTGAAACCCATGAAAATCAGTAATAGTGCAGTTAAAAACGGGAGGTAATGGCTTGAGTGTCGGGTAGCTTTTAATAGCTGCCAGCCTGACCACAATATCAATAATGGCACGGGCATGAAGAAAAACAGATTTGGCAGACTGAACCAGCGTGCAGCGATTGTTGAGTTAGCGAAAGGTGTCCAAATGCTGATAACGGCAATGATCGCAAGCATCAATAACGTCAGTGGGCGCAGCACACGATACATCTGTTGTTGCAGATGACCTTCGGTTTTCATCACCAGCCAGCCGCAACCTAATAAAGCATAAGCAATGATAAGACCTAATCCACAAAAAAGAGGGAAAGGCGCCAACCAATCAAAATAGCCACCAATATAAACACGATTTTCGACTGGAAACCCTTCAATAACAGCGCCAACAACAACACCCTGCATAAATGTGGCAAGGATTGATCCACCAATGAAAGCTTTATCCCAAAAATGTTGGTGTTTTGGCGATGACTTGAAGCGAAACTCAAAAGCGACACCACGGAATATCAGCCCCAGAAGCATAATGGTGAGTGGAATTGTCAGCGCATCCAAAATGACGGCATAAGCCAGAGGAAATGCGCCAAATAATCCGGCGCCTCCCAACACTAACCAGGTTTCATTTCCATCCCAGACGGGAGCCACAGAATTCATCATCAAATCACGATCAGATTGCCCTTTAATCGCCGGATACAAAATACCAATCCCAAGATCAAAACCATCCATTACGATATACATCATGGTACTGAATATGATGATCAGGAACCAAATAAGAGGAAGATCAATACCCATTTACTGACTCCTTATCAGGGGATTGAGAGAGACCTTTGCGGATAAGTTTCATCATATAGGCGTAACCAACACCGAAAACGGCACCATAGACGATGAAGAAAATAAGCAGGCTGATGCTCATGTGGACCTCTCCATGTGCTGAAACCGCCTCTTTGGTACGCATAAGGCCATAAACGACCCATGGCTGGCGGCCGATTTCCGTTGTAAACCATCCGGCCAGAATAGCGATAAGGCCGGAAGGTGCCATCAGGAATATAAAGCGCAGAAAAAGTCGGTTCTCATAAAGGCGCTTTTTATGGCGCAGCCACAGTCCCCAAATACCGGCTACAATCATCAAAATCCCCAATCCGACCATGACACGAAATGACCAGAACACCATAAAGGCATTTGGGCGATCTTCCACCGCAAACTCTTTTAGTGCCGGAATTTGCTGATCCAGACTGTGTGTCAGGATCAGGCTGGCAAGATAGGGGATTTTAACGGCATAACGTGTTTCTTCGGTTTCTTGATTAGGCATACCAAATAAAATTAAAGGAGTGGGTTCTCCGGGATGATTCTCCCAATGTCCTTCCATTGCGGCAACTTTAGCGGGTTGATATTTCAACGTATTTAACCCGTGCATATCGCCAATCAGAGCTTGTAACGGAGCAATAATCAGGATCATCCACATCGCCATTGACAACATTTTTCGCATGGCTGATGAATCATTACCTTTCAGCAGGTGCCAGGCTGCCGAAGCCGCGATAAAAAATGCTGAGGCAAGGAATGCAGCAGTTCCCATATGCAAAAGACGATAAGGAAAGGAAGGATTGAAAATGACCGCCAGCCAATCAACAGGGACAACCTGATTACCGACAATCTCATAACCTTGTGGTGTCTGCATCCAGCTATTGGAGGCTAATATCCAGAATGTAGAGATAATAGTCCCGAGTGCCACCATGCAGGTAGCAAAAAAGTGTAGTTTTTCTCCAACCCGGTGCCAGCCAAACAGCATGACACCGAGAAATCCTGCTTCAAGGAAAAATGCTGTCAGCACCTCATAAACCAGTAAGGGACCTGTGATAGAACCAGCAAAATCAGAAAAGAAGCTCCAGTTGGTACCGAATTGATAGGCCATCACTAAACCAGAAACAACGCCCATACCGAAATTAACTGCGAAAATTTTTGACCAGAAGTGGTATAACATTTTGTAATCGGTATTACGTGTTTTAAGCCACAAACCTTCCAACACTGCCAGAAAGCTGGCTAAACCTATCGTAATAGCAGGAAAGATAATATGAAAAGAAACCGTGAATGCAAATTGTATCCTTGCGAGTTCAAGGGCATTTAACCCGAACATAGTGACCTCTTATTGAAATCTATTGGAGATATGGGTAAACGAAGTTAGAAGGTCAGACAAGTAAAACATAAGAGAGGTAGGTATAATAGTTACAATTTTTAATTTATAATATATAACAGTTTGGCCTCATATTAATGTATTGAATGGATTAATCATTTGTTAAATAAATCAAATTTAGTTTGAGGTAATACCATGAATAAAAACGTTATGGTGGTTTTTGGACTTGATAGTCCTCGAGAATGTTATTTAGAAAAACTATATAATCAAAAAAAATTTAGAGATGGTAATATCTATATAACTATAGATATTCTGAGTTCTTCATTAGGATTAGAATTATCTTCAGATGATTTTTTAAATGCCATAAGCCATTTTATAAAAAACAAAAATAAAACGCTTAATGATTTATATTCCTCTAATCGATTAAAATCTCAAAAAAACTTCTATGCTTTAATGTGGTGTTTTAATCATGAAAAAGGAAAAGATAGTTATTCTATTACACCAGAACAAGAAAAAATACTTATGGATTTAATCGATCCAGATACTGTTCATTACTTACTGAATAGCTGGGGTGATTTTTTAAATAGGAAGTTAGGTGAAATATCTCTTCATGATACCTTTACAAGAAGAAATGATAATAAAAATAAATTTGGAAAAGCAAAGTCATATAGTAATTATAAGGCCGGATTTTTGACCAAAAATGTTCCTTTTCACTATGTAAAGAAAAAATTAAATGAAGAAGAAATGATAAAATCGGGGAAATTATATAGCGATTCTTCACTAACACACTCAAGTTTAGTTAATACAATCAAAGATAAAAATTATACTCATAATGCTTTTGCAAGTTATCTAAAAAGTGATGGGGAAGGTATTTCAAATCTTTTAAATATCAGGCATGAGATTGGCCACCTTGGGCCTGATTATGATTGCTTTGAAAGTTATGAAAAGAAGTATCATGGAGAATTAATTACAAGAACTTTTATAAAATCATATTGGCGTAAAATATCAAAACTGGCGATTGATTGGGTTGAAGCACAAGCTGGTGATGCAAATTCACCGATTAAAGGATTAGTATTTTATATGGAAAATGATAATCGGTTTAAGAAATATAAAGAAAAATCTAATATAGATGAAAGAAATTTTCATCAAAATTGGCAAGACAGTGATTATAAAGATATTGGTTCCCTTGACTATAGATCTCCGATTGCTCATTCAGAACTTAGACATGCAAGAAAATTAATGAATAGGGATTCTAATCATCATATAGAATTAGTTTATACCAATGATAAAGGCATTCTTAACCGTATTAAAAAATTCCTTAATGAACAGTAAGATACTATTCCGGTAGATATTTATTGCTGCAACTTGCTGTAACACGGGGTACGGATAAAAACCAAAGTATACACACAATAATAAGTTTTTTGAGTTGAGTCATTTTATACCTGTCGTCTTTTAAGTTGCAGCTTTGTTGGCTGCGCTCACTCACCCCGGTCACATAGTTATCTATGCTCCAGGGGATTAATGAAAGGCTCCTGCCTTTCACCGGAGGCCAGCCTTTGGCTGGGCAAATTCGTTCCCGACGAATTTGTCATTCCCTTGCCGTCGCGCTGCATCTTGAAATCCAATGGGTATAGAGTGTTTTTTGTTTCTGAGAAGACAGAGTATAATAGTTTATTTTTAATTGAAAGATAACTATAACAATTTAAGCAAAGGCCAGGCTTATGACGCGTTATGAACAATTAGCGGGAGTGATCCGCCAACAGATAGAAGACGATATATGGCAAGTTGGTGACAGGTTGCCATCATTGAGAGAGTCGGTTAAATCGTCAGGTTTGAGTCTGATGACGGTGCTGCAAGCTTATCAACTACTGGAAAGTCAGGGATGGATCGTAGCACGTCCTCAATCAGGGTATTATGTTGCCACTCGCTTAAAACCTTTTGCGGCGGCAAAAGGAGGAAGAGGGCTGAATTTAAGCGAGAGTGTAGAGATTAGTGCTTCAATTTTTGATGTTTTACAGGCATGTAAAGATCCGAAAATTATTCCTTTCGGTTCGGCATTTCCCGATCCTTCTTTGTTATTAGACCCTAAATTGTCAAAAACACTGGCTTCAGTCGCCCGTCGTTTTGTTCCACACAGTTCGCTGGCAAATCTTCCGCCTGGTAATGAAAAATTACGGCGGAATATATCCCGTCGCTATGCTTCCCACGGTATCCATATTTCGCCGGATGAAATCGTCATTACTGCGGGCGCTATGGAATCATTAAGTTTCAGCCTGCAATCCGTCACTTCGCCGGGGGATTGGGTGGTGATTGAATCGCCGGCTTTTTATGGTGCATTACAGGCGATAGAACGGTTACGTTTGAAAACGATCGCTATTAAGACTGATCCGCAGACAGGCATTGATTTGGATACATTAGAAGAGATTGTACAAAAATACCCGATCAAAGCGTGTTGGCTGATGTCGCGTTATCAAAATCCACTGTGTTGCACAATGTCTTCTGAAAATAAACAACGGTTGGTGGAGATTCTGAATCAGAACCAAATCGCTTTGATTGAGGATGATGTATATGGTGAATTGTATTTCGAACAAGAGCCTCCTGCGCCGATAAAATCATGGGATACAGCAAATAATTTCATGCATTGCTCATCATTTTCAAAATGCCTTGCGCCGGGGTATCGGGTCGGTTGGGTAGCAGCGGGAAAACATGCGCAGAAAATTCAGCAATTACAGATGATGAGTACGGTGTCTGCCAGTACGCCAACACAGTTGGCAATTGCGGATTATCTGGCTCAGGGGGGGTATGACAATCACCTGCGGCGCTTGCGACGCCAATTGGAGCAGCGACAAAGTCAGATGCTACGCACAATCCGTGAGTATTTCCCTCAATCTGTGAAAGTGAACAGTGCCCG
Source organism: Xenorhabdus sp. XBWT (assembly GCF_059072735.1). NCBI lineage: Bacteria > Pseudomonadati > Pseudomonadota > Gammaproteobacteria > Enterobacterales > Morganellaceae > Xenorhabdus > Xenorhabdus sp. XBWT. Next base: position 2,344,052 of record NZ_CM180990.1, on the reverse strand, counting down.
TGGAGGCTATTTCCTTTGGCTGGAATTTGAGCCGCCTTTCAATGCTAATCGGTTATATCAGCTGGCGTTGGCGAAAAATATTAGCATTGCGCCGGGCAGCATGTTTTCTACCAGTTCTCAATTTGATCACGCTTTCCGCTTGAATACCTCGTTTGCATGGAATGAAGAGCAGGCTTTGGCAATGAAAGATTTGGGTAATTTATGCCACATGATTTTAAGGGAATGCGGGTAATTAATCACATTTCAACTATCTCGATATTGTCGCAGAAAGAATTATTTGCGAATGTTTCTGTTAACAATTAGATAATAGTCATCTTTTGTTGTTGTAAACAGAATATAAAATGGTGAAGGAGTGGCATGAAAATGAAATGTTTTGATTATGCAACGTTACCAAAAGAGCAATGGTCTGAAGGGAGAGGTGAAACAAGGGATATTGTGTGTTGGCCGGTTGCTGATGATTTTGCCTGGCGGGCTTGCTTTACAACGATTCATCAAAGTGGGGTATTGGCGCAATATTCTGATATTGAACGTTCTATCGTATTATTGAAAGGAAAAGGAATGCGTTTGACCAGTCCAGGGTTCCTGGAACATGAACTGGCGAAGAAAATGATCCCATTCCATTTTTCAGGTGATATCCAAGGCCATGCAGAACTGCTGGATGGCTCTGTTCAGTGTTTCAGTATTATGACTCGTCGTTCGTGTTGGGTTTCTGAGATATCTGTGGTTTCTGATGAGCGTTTACTACCGACGGCCCACAGTGGCGTGCTTTATGTATTGAAAGGTCGCTGGGAAATGACGGGTTCGAATAGTTTTCAGCTTGCTTTTGGTCAAGGTGCATGGTGGTTGCCGGAGATGAGGGAGGGAACGATTAAGCCACTGGTTGCGGATAGTCAGTTATTGTGGGTGGATTTGCGCCCAATTGAATAAATTATATTATTCAAAGGATTGTAAGTTGAGATCAACAGAAAGCAGCTTGATAAATGTCAATGGAGTCAGTGACGGGTTTTATATCTGTTTGCTGACTCTTTTCTATAAATGACTATTTCATAATAGTGCTACACTCATTTTTTTGTATTTCCGGTTTTCCTGTGATGAAAGTGATCGCAAAATCGGACTGAGATTCCCTCAATTGTTCTATTATTTCAATATTCCAAAAATTTATTTAGGTACCTAAAATAAAACAAACGATAACAAACACTATTATTATAAATCAATCAATTGATTATAATTGTAATATCATTTGAAAAAATAATTGATAATGATTATTGTTTGTATTTGAAGAGGGACTTCCACCTTACGAGAGCAGTTTTTGACTTAAATTTTCTGATCTCAATATGGGTCATTACCTTTTATTTAGTACGTCTTATTTCTAACTATTCACTTTAGGTGGGTTTGCAGCCCAGCTATGAACTTTGCAGATGAAGGATTGAGTTCTCGCCCAGACGGGTCGGGGAACTTGTCATGATCCTATTTAACATATTGTAAATACTATCATTTATTGATTATATAATAGGATCTTTTAAGGAGGATGATCATGCCTAGTACCAATAATAACCACCAATCTGAGTTACTTCCTGCGACAGCCTTTACCAAATATACTCCACTTGAAAATACCCTGACGGGAATCTTGCAGAAGCGAGGATACGACATATCCAACCCAGCATTGCTGGCACAAGCGGTACGGGATCGTGAGCTTAAGGGGGACTTGTGCCTATGGAGGGTGTAACTGAACCCCGTCAGGGCAGTGCCGATATCCAGCAGTTTGCCATCGATCCAATTTCGTTTGCTAAATCCAACACCATCAGTGCAGAAACATTAACCAGGGTGGGGCGAATTCCGGCAGAGGGGCGTGCTCAATTGGTGAAGATTAAGGCAGGTTTATACGAAGTCGAATACACTGATCTAAGCACGAGTGATCTCTCTGAGAGTGACGTGAAGAGTGTGCCAGCGTATTTTCTCGGTTACAACGGTGAAAATCAGGCTAATGCGTTGCCTGCTTACGTGGATATTCCTAAGCATGCGGTTCCGGGGAGTTTTCTGTTCACCGCGTCATTGTCGGGATGTTCGATTGTGGTGACCAACCTTGATGACAATACTTACCGGGTCTACCACGATGGTCGAGTTAATAGTTCGTTGCTGTATGACAACGTTGTCATGGCAGTGGATTTCAAGGATTACCAAGTAGTGGGTACCTCTGAAGGCCTTGCTGCGACTTATATGCAATACGTCAATGATGAATGGAAACTGGTGTTCCAGCGTCAGGAGTATCAGCAGGACGGTCATATGCTCTGGCCGAAGCTACGCAGCGGCGGGGAGCCAATATCAATTCAGATCGCTGACAGTCAAGTGTCTGAGCATAGTCAGTCCCAATTTACTGATTACCGTGAACAGATTCACCAAAAATTCAAAAAGGTCGCTGTCCAGTTCGGAGTTTCAGTTGAAGGGATCTCTGATGGTGTATACGAAGGGGGAGAGTTTTCTTCTCATCATCCAGCGATTGCAGCGTGGATTGAGTTGCGTGACAAGGTTCAAGCCAAGATCACGGCAGAGACTCAGCCATTGGTGGACAAACGAAGCGAACTGTATAATATCCGAAACAGCACCAGAAAAAGTTCTCAGCTTGCCCTGATTAATCAACAGATAAAACAGCTCAATATCACGCTGGAGTTCTACAAGGAGCAATACGATTCAGTTTTGCGTGAAATGTCCTCCGTCGAACAAAGCTGGTTATGGCAGCAAATCAAATCCAAGAGCGGTATAGATGCCGTATTGCAGATTAATGATATATCTATTCAGAGTGGCGGTCAGAAACATACCCGTAGCCTGGGTGAGCGTTATGCTATTGCCGAAGCTTACCAGAGAAGGGGACCGAGTACCGAGTTTGTTGATGGCTTGCGCAACTTTCAGGATATCAGCATCCCGGATTTTAACGATAAAATGTCAGTTCTGGAAATGAAAAGCCTGTTTTTTGACAACAAGCTTACTCTCAGGCAGCGAGGTGCCTTGAGCGGCCATATCACTGACGCTAGCCGGTCCGAGTACATTGACAAGGTCCTGAAACAGACAGCGGTATTCAGCGAGGATTTTAAGCGTGCCGGTAGCAGCTTCAATCTCTTGGCGCCACAAGATTTTTATCTGTCATTGGTCGGAGACGTATCTGGCGGGCGTTGCTATCCCTTGGTCAGAGCCATGGCGGTCGCGCTGGCCAGCAATGGCAAGGCGGGTATCAACAGCCTGGTGGAAAAACTCTTTCTTGCCGCAGCCTCCCCTCAGGCAGGTAGTTCCACACTGCTAAAAAACAGTCTGGTAACACTGCACTCCAATGTTGAAGCCGTACAGGCGTCAACGGTGAAAGGGCAAGTTACCTTGTCCGAAGTCGTTTCCCTGCTGGAGGGCGCGACTGGAACCTCGACGTTCTCTCTCAATACCCGGAATCATGCGATGATGGTGGGATCTACTGCCGGAGCTGAAGGACGTCGTTACTATTTCTATGATCCGAATGTCGGGATTTTTGCATTCGACGATGCGACCAATTTCTCCCGTGGCATGAATCAACATCTGGTGAAGCGCAATTTGGCCATTCATTACGGTTCATTTGGCAGCAAATCGGTTCCTGTCTTCAACTTAGTGCAGATCGATCCCGTCAAGATGGCAAAAGTATCAGTGGGTAATGGCTTGGACGTCGCTGACTTGACCCTCCCCGTAGAACTGTCCACTGTTATAGAGCAACGGCGGAAGGTCAAGCAAATGATCAACGCCCAAGAGAGGGTTGCCGAGGATACTCAGTTACGCACCACATTGGTTACCCTTGAGGCTGAGCAGTGGGGAGCAAAATTTGACGGAGCAATTATAAGGCTTGCTCAGGAAAATAAGCTTGACTCGTGCTGGATGCCGGTGATTGGTAATATCGAGGATCAGGGTGAAGATCGTTATCGCATCCAATTCATCAATCGCGATAACCTTGATGAGACTCGCTGGGTGAGCAGCAACGATGTTACCTTTGTCAAATTCCGCCGCTTCATTGATAAACATATACATACCCTGAGCCAGCATTTCACCCTCAAACGCGGTCAGATACAGCGCAATAGTGGTATTAGTGAGGCAGCTCCGATTGATGGGCTGAACGCTGGATTTGCTCTACAGGCGTTGATCCAATGGTTTGCCGACAAGAACCGCAACGATGCGGCACATGGGATCTCTTCGCCAGATTTGAGCGCCGCACTCAAGATCCACAGTTACCTTAACTACGCTCAGATGATGCGCGGTGGCGTGAACGACGCAGTCAATGTTACCAGGCTGGTGAGTACAGCATTGCGCGGCGAAATAGTGGGTGCCGAAACTTCACTCAAAGAGTTTTCTTCAGCGCTGGCCCATGCCACCAACGAGGGTATAGGCTTGCTTTTTGGTGTAGCCTCTATTGGGTTAGACGCCTATGAACTCGCCCATGCAGAAACTGACACACAGAAAGCGGTATTCGGGACTCAACTGGCGTTTGATTCGGCCAGCTTTGTTACTGATGCTGCCGGGGCAGGTGCCGGAATGGTCGGTGCCTCGACAACTGCGGCAGTCCTCGGTGGTTCTGGGGTACTCTTCGGCGGACTGGCAGTGGGCTTCACAGCACTGGCTCAAGCTTTTGGTGCGGTCGCCGAGGATGCCAAGGCAGTGGGGCATTATTTCGATATGCTCGATAAGGCCTACGAGGGTGATGGTTATCGGTATGATAGCAAGCAAGACGTGTTGGTGCCCCTCGCCGGAGCTGTGATCAAGACTTTGGATCTGCGTAATAAACAGGTGAGTTTCGACAGTCAGTACATCTATCGTACCCATTCTGGTTCTACAGGCTCAGGGGAAATCAATTATTTCTTCTGGGTCGGCGATTTCCCAAGGATGGTGCACGATCGCAGTCAAGCAATCGAGGTACGCAGCGGGATCGGACATAAGAAGGCTTCCCGTGATCTCGAGCACAGTGACAGCAATGTGCTGATCTTGCCGGGTACACCCAAGTCTTTCATTAACTATGAATATATGCAGTTACCGGGCGCAGTGACACGCCATGATGCCGGTTTCGATGTGATTCGCAAGCTCGAAAAGGATAAGCGCTTCGACTATGATTTTTACATTTTTCCGGGCGAGGTTACGATCCGTAGAATTTATCAGGAGTATGTTGCAACACCGATTGAAGTGATACTCGACCAGAGAAGCAGGAAACTGATAGTGCCTGATCTGCCCAAGGAACTGTATGGCTACCTGCATTACGAGATCAAAGGTGCTGGTGGTGAGTACCTGATCGGGCTGAACGAAGGCGCCAGCGTGAAGCTCACGAGCAACATCCTCCACAATCCGGTCGGCAAGGCACCGTCGCGCTGGATCATTGATAGCAGTTTGCTCACCAGCGATACCATCCGCGTCTTAAAGAACCGACTGGTTGTCGGTGGTGTGGTGGTTGAACTGGACCCCACCCAGAACAAGCAGGTGCTGGTGGTCAACCACCATGGTGAAGTGAGCGAGGTCGACTTCTCTGGCCTGACAACTCAGGTGGTTAGCGTAGATTCGAGCAAGTGGCAAGTGCCCGGCCAGCAAATCGAGCAGCACCTGAAAGATCTGGCCAAGGCACATCAGTTGCACGGACAGTATGTGGTAGTGGAGAACTACAGCCATAATGGGCGTGATGTTGGTCGGGCTTTCTACGATGTGGCTAAAGAGCGGATGATATTCACCGACACTACCCACGAACAGGCCAAACACGCTCAACTGGGTGCGGTGATGGACGATCATGCCTATTTCTACGATACCGATAATGCGGCGGCGTGGCGGGTAGACATCGCTACCGGACAGGTCGATGCGCAGTTTATGCCATGGTTCAATCATAATGTGGGTAAGATCAGTCGGCTGTGGCAAGAGGGGAATGCTATCTACCTGACGCACCATTATCAGATGAAGGCGGGGGAAGCTAAACTGGAATATCGGATCCTCAGTGACCGAATGGAGTTGGTCAGTTCGGTGGGTGATGATACGCTTCTCCAGTTTCTGGCAAACACCGATCCGCATCGTGGTGAGTTCAAGACCAGACTTCAAAACTACAAGAGCAATAGTACCCGACGTGAGACTTCGAGATATATATTGGGCGCCCGACTGATCCAGCCGACCATTGCGGATCTGGTCACGGTGTTCGGTATGGATGCGGCTGGCGTGGTGCACCGCTACTGGATACGTACCAGTGATGACACGCTGATCAAGCCGAATTTGGCTCCACCGGAGAATAAGATCTTGCATGTTGAAGCGTCCGAACAGAAACACATCCCGGTCGACCTCGTATTGGTGGGCAGTATTCCCCGCTCTGCTGGCGCGGAAGTGTTCTTCTTCTACAGTAAGAAGCAGAAGGCTCTGTTCCGTCAGGAAGGTTCAGGACATGCTGTTCTTGACGCCAACCATTCCATAGCATTGCGTATCAATACTCCAGTGTTGGCCAACGTGGTCAACCTGAACGACAATCTGCTGGCTGTTACCGAGGATGGGCGTGTGGCCCGGCTCGATGCGCTGGGGCAACTTAGCTACGAAGCGGTCAACGAACATTGGCTCAAGGGACGTACTCACTGGTGGCAGGATCTGGCCAGCGTCACTGACAACAGAACCACCTTGGCGGTGTTCGGGGTCAAGGGCACCGACGGCAAGAGCCTACTGTCAGTGTGGTACCACAACGGACAGGTGGTAGTGGTTTCAGCGGCATTGCAGGGTAAATCGCTACAATTTCTGGGGTTCGAAGCGGGTGGCACCTCCGCGCGGCTTTTCGAGCCTGAAAGTGGTAAGTTATATTATCAACCAGCTATGACCGCAGATGCGTTGGCTGCCGCCTTTGGCTCTGATCATATGCTTGACGCTTCAGTACAACTTCCTGTTGCCAGTGAGTTAATGCCTGAGTTGTCTTTCAAGGAGGTAAAGCAGGTTGATATCGGTATGCGCCTGATCACAGTCAAGGGCGAGATCTTGTTGCAACCTAATAATGGCAGGCCGCAGTTAGTTGGTGTTAGTAAAGAATGGTTGCAGAAAAATGTGACCGAACGGTCACAGACGCTCACTAAACTTGCCGAGCAATGGGATGCCAAAGGGGTATTGATCTTGCAGAGTAGCAGTATGCAAAGCTGGTTTGATGTTGGTAGCGGTCAGATATTTTCAGGCAATGATATTCCGGTCTCGGATCATCTTAGTTTTTTAGGCGTCAATGCAAAAAGTAAGACGGCGTATGTGCATAATCAGACGACTCAAACGCTGTACAGTCTCAATGGCGGCAAGTTTCAAATACTCAATAAACTCAAAGGAGCGAAGAGAATTGGTTCGTCGTTGTTGCTTCAAGGAGGTAGGGGCAATGACAATCTGACGCTACCGATCATTGACGGTGTTGATAGTCTGGTACTGTATGGTGGGGCCAATCACGACACTTATCAACTCAGTAAAGAGATGTGGGGTCACTATCGTACGGTGATTATCGATAATAACGATCAGAATCGGGCTTTGGATCGTCTGATTTTACCGATAACCAATCCGGAGAGCATTCTGGTGAGCCGGCACGACGATGATCTGATGTTGACCGACTCTGGCAACGGAACGGCATTGGTGGTGCGTCAGGTATTTGGTAGTCAGGCCAAGGCCCATCAGCATCTGCATATCAATCTGGAGGAGGGTTCTCCGGTGATCAACGTGGAACGCCTAGTCGAGAGCATTAGCAAACAGGGGAACACTAATAGCGTACTGATGGATTTACCCTGGGCCAGTAGGCAACCAACCATTGAGCCTCATGCAGTCACTACTGTTTCAGAGACGGAAGGTCTGAACCCGGCAAATCTGATTGGAGCAATGGCTTCATTTCCTGATTCTGGTAGTGTTCAGGGGAATCCGCTGCAAAGTCTTCAACCTGTTAAGGTTGAACAGCCGCTTTTGTTACCTAATTCCAGATTTGTCATAAGCTAAGTATAAGAAACGACAGGAGGGGCTAAATGCCTCTCCTTTCCTATCAATAATATACCAGAATTGTAGATCACTTCCTTACTCCTCATGGTACTAGGAGTAAGGGATGCTTATAATTTTAGTGTAATGACTATTATGAAATCCTATTTATTTAATAGAAGAAATTCACATTAATATATTTAACAGTAAATTACCTTGATAAAATCATATTCTTATTTGTATCTGGTTAATAAAACATTATTTTTTTCTGAATGATTTTTAATTTATTTATATTTCAGGAGGTGATTAAAAAGTAAAATCCATATATGTGAGGAAATATTAACACATACTATAAAGTTGTTATTTTTCAAAAAGAATAACTTCAAAAAGTCATGGTGAATTCTTATATTATCTATTCGAATAATAAGATGATGGTTCGCTATAAAGATAAATAAAATCTAAATGGTGAGATAAAATTTTTATTAGAGGATTGATATCATGGGAAAAGTATTAATGGCTTTTACATTGACAGCACTATCTTTTGGAACAGCAGCAGAATCGTCTTCAGAACCAAAGCTCAATTTGAATTCTGGCAACGTGTTTTTTGATATTGGTCTTGGTTGGTTGAGAGGAAAGTCGAAAGAATATGTTTATGATGTCGAAACTGGGCATAAAATGAGTGAGCTTGACTGGAAAATTGGTAACGCCTTAATTGCTAAGGGTAGTATTTCTTGGGATACTTTTTACTGGTTAACGTTAAATGCCAATGGTTGGGTTAAATTAACATCTCGTAATAGTAAGTCAGACGATTACAATTACAATTTGAATGATTCGAAAAAACAATCTCAGAGCGAATGGATCGACAAATCAGTCAGTCCAAATACTCCCCTTAATTACGCTAATGAGTTTGATTTAAATGCTATAACCTGGTTAATTAAACAGCCTGATTACAAGTTGGGCGCACTTCTGGGTTATCAAGAAACTCGTTTCAGCTGGACGGATTATGATGGTTACTATAGTTATGATGGGGGAGAGGATAAAGGAAGTTTTTCTTCTACAGCAGGTATTGGCTATCAACAAAAATATAGCCTACCGTACATCGGATTAAGGGGACAGTATCGCTATCAGGATTTGGAATTTAATGTTTTACTGAAATTTAGCCCATGGGTGAAAGCGAAAGATCACAATGAACATTATCTCCGTAGTCTGACTTTCTATGAACAATCGGATAGTGTTCGTTATTATGGTGTTGCAATAGATGCAGGTTATTATGTAACACCTGAAATTAAGGTATATACAGCCTTTGTCTGGAATAAATATCGTGAAGGTAAAGGTAACACAGTGATGCATAACAATAAAACAGATAAAACTAACTATTCTGATGATGGTTCATCAGGAATTGAAAACCGAAACTATAATATAAATTTTGGAGTCCAATATTGCTTTTAATTTTTTCTATCTACTTGTATTGCCCGGAAAATACCGGGCAATTCTTCTTCTGGGATTTATAACATAATCATGAACGAACCCATCAGGGCAAAATCTGATCTGAGCCAGTACAGATAATGCTATTGTTTTTACGATAAATTTATTAACTTATACCAAAATATCGCTTCACAATCTCTCTCCCAATCTCTATTGATGCCGTAGCCGCAGGAGAGGGCGCATTGCAGACATGCAGTGAACGGCGACCCTTTACAAAATGAAAATCATCCACCAATTTTCCATCAGTGGTAAGTGCCTGGGCACGCACACCAGCTGGACCCGGTGTAATATCTTCCAGCTGTAAATCAGGAATAAGTTTACGGGCATTTTCGGTAAAAAGCTGACGTGAAAAGGATCGGCGCATTTCTGCTACGCCCTCACAAAAATAACGAGTGGCAATCTTCCAGAATCCTTTGTAAGCCAGTATTTCTGCTAAATCCCGTGGATTGAAATCTGTCTTGTAATACCCCTCACGTTTAAATGCCAGCACCGCATTCGGGCCAACGTCCCGTTTTCCATTGTGCATCCGTGTAAAATGAACACCGAGGAAAGGAAAATCCGGATTGGGCACGGGATAAATCAGATGATTCACCAGATAGTTTTTTCTGTCGTCCAGCACATAATATTCACCACGAAATGGAACAATTTTCATGCCAGTTTCATAACCAGCCAGTTTGGCAATTCTGTCGCTATGCAATCCGGCGCAATTCACCAGAAATTTTGCCTGATAGCAGGTTTGTTGAGATTTCACTTCAACATAATCGCTTTTTTCGCTAATACCTTGGACTTGCTGCTGATAATGAATATCACCACCTCTGGTCTGAATGATTTCAGCCAGTTTTGCTGCAATTTCCGGATAATTCACGATCCCAGCATTCGGCACTAATATAGCCTCAAGCCCGTTGACGTAAGGTTCACGCTCTTTCAATTGGGCTTGTGATAGCCGGCTGACTTCAAGACCATTTTTTAACCCTCGCCGATAGATGTTTTCCAACAAAGGCAACTCTTTGAGTTGCGTTGCAACAATCACTTTGCCGCAACGGTCGTAATATAATCCGTGTTGCTGACAAAACTCATATATTGTGCGGTTTCCCTGTTTTGCCAGCCGTGCTTTTAAACTGTCAGGGGTGTAGTAAATGCCGGAATGAACAACATTGCTGTTATGACCGCTTTGGTGAGCAGCAACCCTATTTTCTTTATCCAGTATCAGCAAACGTAAGTGCGGATGTTGCTCTTGCAGGGCATTGGCAGTGCCAAGCCCGACTAATCCTGCACCAATAATAATTACGTCATACATTTTTAGGGTGTTCCTCTTTGTTATTATTTTTTATGTTATTCAACCTATTACGCAATATGTGCATGGCTCCTGCACTGATAATTAACCCTACGCCTACGAGATCGGTCAGCATTCCCGGTTTAATCAGAAGAATAGCAGCAATTGCGAAGAGAACTCTTTCTAACCAATGAATTTTATACATCCAGAAATTGGCACTGGAGATAGAAAGTGAGTAAATACCAATCAAGGCAGTCAGTATCATATAGCTGATGGACAGAACGTTTAAGTCATCGCCTTGCATTAATAACGCCGGGTTGTACACCAAAATAAAGGGAATAATAAAACCCGGAAACGCCAAACGAACAGCATCCCATGATGTTTGCATGGGATCAGCGCGGGCAATGCTGGCTGCTGTATAACTGGCAAGGGCGACGGGAGGCGTGATATTGGAAAGTGCGCCAAACCAGAAAACAAAGAAGTGAGCAGCCAGTGGCAAAACACCGGCTTTGATTAATATGGGTGACACTGTCACAGAAACGACAATATATAAGGCGGTGGAAGGTAACCCCATACTGAGAACAATGCAAACGACCATCACGACAAGCAGGATCATCCATAGCGTATTGTCAGTCAGGGAAACGATATTGAAAGCAAGGGTAGAACCAATGCCTGTCATGGTGACAACACAGATAATAACTCCGATGGTGGCACAAGCAATGGTAACTTGAATTGCACCACGAGCTGCATCATTCAGGGCGGCAGCTATTTTATTCGGAGTCATGCGAACGGAGGTATCTGGCGTTATCCAACTTGCGATAATAATTGTAATAATGCCGAGAAAACCAGCATAAATCGGTGTTTTTCCGGTTAATAAGGTACCGATTACGATAAACAGTGGCAGTAATAATAAACCACGAGCTTTCAATACAGCTTTGACTTTGGGAATATTTTCTTTGCTGATACCTTTTAATCCCTGTTTTTTGGCTTCCAAATCAATGGCAATAATCAGGGCTGCATAGTAGAGCAGTGCCGGAATAATGGCTGCAATCACAATGGTAGTGTAGGAAACACCTAAAAAGCCCGCCATGATAAATGCCGCCGCTCCCATGATCGGTGGCATAATCATTCCTCCCGTTGATGCTGTTGCTTCGACAGCGCCGGCAAAACGGGGAGATAAGCCGATATTTTTCATCAGAGGAATGGTGAAAGTCCCTGTTGTAGCCACGTTGGCAACTGCACTACCGCTGAGTGAGCCGGTCAGGGCAGACGAAATGACAGCAACCTGAGCTGGCCCTCCCCGACGGCGACCGGCAATTGCCAGAGCAAGATCATTGAACAGTGCAGTTGCTCCGCTCACACTTAAAAATGCACCGAACAAGATAAAGGTAACGATTGCTGTTGATGCGGTGGATAAGGTAATACCAAAAATACCTTCGCTGGTCATAAATAAGCGGAACAATAGGCGTTCAAGCGAAAAGCCGGCATGCCCAAATATCCCCATGAAATATTGACCGAACAGGGCATAAACGATGGAAAAAATGGATAAACCCGGTATGAAATAGCCTGTGGTTCTTCTGGCGGCCTCAAATAATACACCTAGGCCGATGACGGACATGACATAATCTGTAGTGTTGGGAATACTGTTACGTCCGACGTGTAAGTCAGTATAGGTGAAGTAAAAATATCCGTAACTGACCAACGTGAGCAGAATGAAAGAGTAATCCAAATAATTGAATTTTTGGGTTGAATAACGTTCTGAAATGGGAAACAGAATAAAACCTAAGACCAGAATTCCGCTGAGGAATATGGCATTACGGTAAAATTCCTGCGTATTGGATAATGCATTTGAGTAGATGGCATACAGAGAAATAGCGATGGCAAGTATGGTTGTCAATTTCAGGTAGAAACCACCTAAGTGGCGGCTGCCGGAACCCGCTTCTTTATCCAGTTCTGCGGAAGATAGTGCGACATTATCAGTGCTCATGGCGACTCCATAATATTATGGTCAATAACATAATGGGAAAACTCAGGGTGAATTATGGTTGGGATGGCATGGAACTAAGTTCTGGTGGTACAAGGTAATCAGGTATATCCAGGCCAATTTCGCGATAATATTGATAAGCACCGAGATGTAGTGGCACAGAGACACCTTTGAGTGCGTTTTCCGGCAAAATATACTTTGCTGAACTGTGAATTTGATGGACTTCTTTCTGATTTTCAAACATTACTTTGGTCAATTCATAGATGGTTTTTTCGTCTATTCCGCGTGTTGTCATTAGAATATTGGGTTGCGCAATAGTTTGAATGGCCCATTTCTGACGAGGGTAAGTTTCTGGATTAATGATGAAGCGGAACCATGAATTGGCGATGGCATTAATTTTATCCAGCTGTTCATCTGTCACATTCAGGATTCGGGCCGGAACACCACTGGCATACATATCCGTGACTGCTGATGCGGGTATACCCGCAGGCAGGGCGCCACCATCAAGACGACCGTCTCGCATGGCCGAAACTGTATCACCATAGCCAAGGTATTCTGGTTGAATATCTTGCTTGCTGAGATTAACTCCTTTCAGAATAATCAGCGTAGATTGTTCGGTACCGCTGGCTTGTGGCCCGACAGAAAAACGAGTACCAGAAATATCATTCAACGTACCATCTTTGATTTTTTCATTTAATAGAACAAAGTGCTCAACATTAGGCCAGAGTACTGAAATTGAGCGCAAATCCTGATAAGAGCGGTTTTCAAAATTCCGGACTCCTTGATAAGCTTCGAGGGCGATCAAACTCTGTAAGATAGCGAGTTGCGCTTCATTTTTTTGGAGTAAATCAATATTTTCAATTGAACCTGCTGAAGATTGTCCTGTAACTTGAATATTCTCCTGTTTTAAATGATTACTCCAGATATTGGCTAATCCCACTCCCATCGGATAATAAGTTCCACCAGTGGAAGCAGTAGCTACAGAGAGAAAGCGTTTATGGGTATTCTCCACCTTTCCTGCAATAGCCATGACGACCAATATACAGATGGCGAGTATCGCCAGAAGGAGTTTTATTTTTTTTATTTTCATAATGTGATTACCGGATGTTATGTAACAAATTCTTAATATTTATATTAATTTGTATACAACATTACTCCTCTAATTTAGAGTTTAATGTCATAAATTTGTGATAATCGTTTTATAAATGTTAGAAGTGAAACAGGAAATATGAAATAACTGATGGTTTTTGAGTGATAAAATCACTAAATAATTTTTAAAGAGGTAAACGTTAGATTTACCGGGGCATGGCGCGTCATCAAACGCTAGTGAACCTCGTCAGGCGTATTCAATGTCTGGTTATGCGCTTACTGTCATTGAGGTATTGGAAAAGCTAGCTATTAACAGCGTTGTGGTTTTTGGTTGGTCATTGGGAGGGCATATTGGAAATGATCGGGTTGATGATTTGTGGCACTCCACCGATATCAACTGGTGCAGAACCTTTCTGGGAAGCACCAGAGTTTATGAAGAAAACAAACTCAATAAATGCGAATAGATAATAATCAATAATAGTGGGAGTTTTGATTACATGCTTGGACAGTAACGCAGTAAAAACTCCCGCCATTATAATTTAATAAACCAAACTATTAATCATAATTTAGTTTAAAACTCTTTACTCTAAAAATCCAGTTTAAATTATAAATCAATAATTATAAATAAGCATTAAACACAAACAGTTCACCAATGATTGTTACATGAAGGCCATTGAAAATGATTTTCATGGTTACATACCTGATATGCAGATTTATTTTATACATTCATTGATGAAACATGATGAAACAGAATTTATATTTTAAATATACTGGATGTTGATTATATACAGACTTTTTTGAGGAAACCTAAGAAACCCTTATCTGATAGCAGATCGCAGCCCCCTAAGCAGATTTGCTTGGCTGAAGGACCAAAGATATTACAAGCAAGAGCTGAGGCATTAGCAGTAACAGTTGTTCCGATAATAAAGGTCAATATACAAGCAACTAATTTTTTGTTCATAATTTCATACCCTATTTTTGTGTGTAAATAAAAGTACTTGTCGTTTTCCAGCCTTGTTGGCTGCATTCATTAATGTCACTAGATTTTTCTTTAAGCTATAATATCTGGCTTATTAGAAAAGGCGTTTAATAACATAATGTCTACCACTATTAGGAATCAGGTTATAGATTATTTAGAGAGTATTCTTTACTCGCCAAAAATATACCGAGATTCACTCTGTGGCGTTAGCAGTGATAGTCGATACTATGATTCATGACAGTATAAAAGCAACTAATTTTCTATTCATGATTCCATATCTCATCTCTTCATAATGGATAAATATATCGATATTTACAACATGTTCAATATCAGAATTGAACGTGATTATTCTTGCAAGTGTTCTATGTTTTGGCTATCTATTTGTCCAATGCATTTATGATTTGTTTATAAAATAACAATGATGTATCTCTGAGATTTTTATATAAAAAAGCTACTGAATGATTTATAAGAGAAATATCCAGTTAAATTGATTTTTAATTATATCATTTCTATTTTTATTATAAATTAGGCTTTTTATTACTATGTATATGGGGATATTATAGTTGTCATCTTTCAGTCGCAGATTTGTTGATTACGCATACTTATCTTTTTATAAACATACGGTTATCTATGCTATAAAGGCAGAGGCATGTATCTTTTCATGAACCTCTATATTCCATAATGGGGAAATAGTGTGGGGGAGTGTGAGACAAACGGGATAAATCCGAGAGTTATTTTTAATGCGTTTTGATGAAATATTTTGAGATATTATAAAAGTTAAAATCCACGTTGAATTACGTGGATTTTAATGATTTTTCTGCTAATTATAAGGCATCGTTAGATGCCTCAGACATAAAAAATCAGACGTTAAATAAGAAGTTCATCACATCGCCATCTTTGACGATATAATCTTTCCCTTCTGCACGCATTTTACCTGCTTCTTTCGCACCTTGTTCACCTTTGTAAGTGATGAAATCTTCAAACGCGATGGTTTGGGCACGGATAAAGCCTTTTTCAAAGTCAGTATGAATTTTACCCGCTGCTTGTGGAGCCGTAGCGCCTACAGGGATTGTCCAGGCACGAACTTCTTTTACACCGGCAGTGAAGTAAGTTTGCAGGTTCAGCAGCTCATAGCCCGCACGAATAACACGATTCAACCCTGGTTCTTCCAGACCCAGTTCAGCCATGAATTCTTCTCGGTCGGCATCTTCCAGTTCTGCAATATCAGCTTCAATCGCAGCGCAAACAGGAACAACGACAGAACCTTCTTTTTCTGCGATGACACGAACAGTGTCAAGGTGTGGGTTATTCTCGAAACCATCTTCATTGACGTTAGCAATGTACATGGTTGGTTTCAGCGTCAGGAAGCTCAGATAGCGAATAACCGCTTTTTCTTCTGCACTCAGATTTAAAGCACGCAGCATACCTGCTTGTTCGAGGTGGGGAAGGCACTTTTCCAAAGCTTCCAGCTCTGCTTTAGCGTCTTTATCACCACCTTTGGCTTTTTTCTGTACACGCTGGATAGCGCGTTCGCAGGTATCCAGATCCGACAGAGCCAGTTCAGTATTGATAATGTCAATATCGGCAGCAGGATCAACCTGACCTGAAACATGGATGATGTTGTCGTTTTCAAAGCAACGCACAACATGGCCGATTGCTTCTGTTTCACGGATGTTGGTCAGGAATTGGTTACCCAAGCCTTCACCTTTTGAAGCGCCTTTTACCAGACCGGCAATATCCACAAACTCCATTGTGGTCGGCAGTATACGCTGTGGCTTGACGATTTCAGCCAATTGGTCAAGACGTGAGTCTGGCATCGGCACAACACCAGTGTTTGGCTCGATAGTGCAGAACGGGAAGTTTGCTGCTTCGATACCTGCTTTGGTCAGCGCATTGAATAATGTAGATTTCCCAACGTTAGGCAGGCCAACGATACCGCATTTGAATCCCATATATTTATCACCTTAAATCACTTATAAACCAACGAGCAATATGCTTGTCGGTGAGTTATACAAATTGGCGCTATTATACACGCAATAACCCGCTGCGCCACGTACTCCCAGTCAGGCGCTGGCTTTGAATGCGTGTAAACGGTTAATTGCCTTGCTCATGCCATCTTTAATCAGAATATCAGTGCAGCGCAATGCTTCATCAATGGCATCGTCAATCAGATTTTGCTCACTGGCAGGTGGCTTGCCGAGTACGAATCCCACAACTTTATTTTTATCACCCGGATGGCCTATACCAATGCGCAGGCGATGAAAGTTAGGGTTATTGCTGAATTTGTTCTGAATGTCTTTCAGGCCGTTATGACCGCCATTGCTGCCGCCTAACTTCATTTTTGCCACACCAGGCGGTAGATCCAATTCATCGTGTGCTACCAGAATCTCGTCCGGTTGGATGCGATAAAACCCGGCAAGGGCAAGGACAGATTTACCACTGAGATTCATGAAAGTGGCTGGCACCAGCAGGCGGATGTCCTGCCCATTTATATTGATACGGGCGGTATAGCCAAAAAATTTATTTTCTTCTTTCAGGGATTGGTTATAGCGGTGTGCTAATGAATCGACAAACCATGCCCCGGCGTTATGTCTGGTCTGCGCATATTCAGCTCCAGGATTTGCCAGGCCAACGATTAATTTTATGTTACTCACAGTTTTGGTTCGCTTATTGGCAATAAAACAAAAAAGGGCATTAGTTTACCTATCTAAAGGCCTGAGTACAAAACTCATTATGTGTTTTATTTTTTAGAGGCAGAAAACAAAGGCGTAATTTGAAAGATGAAGGATATACTCGTCATGCTACCGTTATTTAGGCAAATCTAGTTTGGATAAATGCAAACTATTAATAAATATTATTCCGACATAATGTAAAAAATTAGGTTCAAGTTTGTACGGATTGTGATCACCACCTCAATAACCTTTGAAAAATCAAGGCTATAATTAATACAAAGAAAGATATCTACTTTCGTGCTTTTTAGTTCGTTGGGTTTGCAAATTGCGTTCGCAAAAAGTATTGGAGGTTGGTTATGAAACGTAAAAAGGCTTTTATCTTTGGTAACATTCTCATGGGGTTGGGAATGGCTGCAATGTTTCTCAGTTTGGCTTATGTATTGCTCGGTCATGTCTTTAATTTGGGGCTGTCTGAATTATTGACGGGCGTTGCATTAATGGGGCTGTTTGTGGGGGCATTAATTTGGTTGGCAGGAGCCAGTATTGGTGGACGGGAACAAGTGGCTGATAAGTATTGGTGGTTAAAAAATTACGATGAACGTTATCGTCGCAAAAAACATAGACTCCCATGATTAATAGATTAAAAAGTAACTAATTTAATTAAGGCGGTAAAAAAATTACCGCCTTAATTGCTTTTCTTTTTATAAATTTTCTAATTTTTATCTTGAATTAATCTTATCAAAATTTGACATTCAAACCGAAATTAAAATTATAGTTACGCGAGAAATCGCTAGCACTGTTTTCATGTGATACAGCGGCAAATGCGCGAAAGTCGTTGGTCAGATTAGCATTCACTCCTACCGTGTATTGAACATGATTTCTGGCTTGTTTTTTTTGCAGTACGAATGATGTTATGGTGGAATTGATGGCACTGCGCAGTGTATAGCGTTCGTTATTGAACTGATGATTGAACAGGATTGAGGCGTATGGATTGAAACGGCCTAATTGTGTGTCAATTCTCCAGCCCACTGAACCTACATTGGGGTTATAGTTTTGATTACCAAAGTGCATGGAGGTGCTGTTATTGCCGGATTCACGGTAACCATTGATATCTCCATTGTCCCACGCATATTGGATAATTGGGCTGGTGGTCAGGTATTGCGTGATAGGAATATTCCAGCCTGCCGTAATTCTCCAACCCCACTGTTTACCAATTGTTGAACCTGATTCTCTGCGCGTGGCTTGTCCAAGCTGGATGGTACGTGACAGATAATTATAATTGGTGTGGGAATAATGAAGATTACCACTCAACCAGCCATTACCAGCATAGTTCCATAGCGCATAAGCGGCTATAATATGGCCATTCGCGGCATAATGGAAATTATAGGAGGGGTTCTGTTCATCCTGATAATGAGAAATTACTAATCCGAATAGTAAATTAGTCGTTAGTTGATAGTCGCTACCCAATGTGAAAGTGTTATTGCCACTGTCGGTATAACCGCCGAATATACCAATTTTACCTTGGTCATTATGCCCATTGTGTAGCTGTTGCAGGTGACCATCCAGTGAGGAAGTAACGTTTTTGGTTGGTATTCGGTTGACTTGATTCAACACCATCACCTGTAGAGGGGCCTTATAGATGGACGTAATATACTGACCAATCAACCGATGTGCATAAGGTGTTGGATGAAAGTTATCGGAAAATAAGTAAGATTGGTTTTTATCAACCTCTGGATCGGAAGAAACGCAAAATACGGCATACTTGCCTTGTGGGCAGGTATAACCCAGTGTATTGGAAAAGCCATAGATAGTCGGATCATCAATTACTTCTTGCAGGAGGCGGTTGACATCGGCACGAAGGATATTGCCGTTACCGAGTTGTTCGTCTACTTTTTGGTTATATTTGTCAGAAAATTGGGAGGCAGTTTTGCTGGTTTTATTATAAGCATTCAATAACTGATTGTAGATCTCGTCAGCCTTAATTGGATCTTGAGGAGCTTTATTTTCTGCAATCTTTTTGAAAACGCCTGAGATTACCTTGTTTCGAATATCAGCATTTGGTGTAGAGTACTGGTTAATGGCTTTGTGGGTCTGTTTAAGAATTTTATCAATTTCTGCACTGGGAATTTTACTTTTTTGTAATGCTCCTGTAAGTACTTCATCCATGATTCTGGGTGTTTTACCAATATCAGGTACATTAGGAACAATAATTAAACCTGCCCCAGCTTTAATGAGTTGATTGACCTGCGATGCAGCGGATGCGGAACTATTATTAATAATATATTCCGCTTTGTTTTTATTGCCTTTTGCTAAAAAACTCAGAGCTTCAGCGATATTATTACCTCCCACCCAATGTATATAAATACCATTGGGGTCAGCTTTTTCAGAATGTTTCTTTAAATATGTGGCGATTTGATTTTGTGTTGTGGGGTTAAGGAATATGATAGGTTTTTCTGAGCCATTGGTCGTTGCACCACCTTGTGCGTAATTATTTCCACCATATTTAGATGGTGTTAACTTTTTGTTTGTGAGCTTTCGAGTTATATATTCATCGTAAAGTTCAGCATTTTTCCCATCTATAGTGAATTTTCCTATATTCCCACCATCGCTCAAACTATCACCAAAAACATAGATATCATCATAGGCATGCGCATTTGTCATGAAATTCAATAAAACGACTGTTATAGCTGATATTAAAAAAAGTGCTTTCTTCATCCTGATTCTCCTGAAAACAATTCACTATTTTTACGCCAGCACACCACCTTGAATTAATTGCAGAATAATTTCTCCATTTTACTGGTTGAGGCGTGATTTTTTATCATTTCAGTTTGATACTACTTCTGGCTGTATATATGAGGATTCAACGTGGTGTTAATGTGCTCATTTGAATATTGAGTAGAGAAGAGACAAAAAAATGTAAGGCATTGATAGTCATGCCTTACATTTTGATTGATGGTTCTATTTCAGTTTTTAGGTAGTGTGTTTATACAGAATTAAAAGCTGGCGTTGATCCCTAAACTGAAATTGTAGTTAGGATCTTGAGCATTGCCGTCATTACGAGTCACGGATGCAAAGCCCCGCACGTTATTGATCAAGTTTGCGTTCACACCAACAGTATACTGACGCCAATTGGTGTTCTGTTTTCCACTTTCCTGCACAAAAGAGGTTCTGGTGCTATTAATCGCGCCGCTCAATTTATAGTGTGTATCATCAAATTGATGGTTAAACTGGACAGAGGCGTAAGGATTGAAGCGACCCAGTTTGGTGTCCACCCGCCATCCCAGAGTTCCAACCTTGGAGCTGTAATTTTGATTACCAAAGTGCATGGAGGAGCTGTTATTACCGGATTCACGGTAACCATCGACATCACCTTTATCCCAAGCATATTGAACGATTGGGCTGGTGGTCAGGTAATTCGTGACAGAGATATCCCAACCTGCGGTAATACGCGCTCCCCGTTGTTTACCTGTGGTAGAGCCGGTTTCTCTGTGAGTGTATTCACCAAGCTGAATGCTACGGGTCAGACTGTCATAATTGGTGCGTGAATAGTGAACATCGCCACTCAGCCAGCCGTTGTTGTAATAATTCCACAGCGCATACGCTGTAAACACATGACCGCGTCCTTCATAAGAGAAGTTAGCCGCTGGAGTGCGTTCGTCTTTATAGTTAGAGTACATTGCACCCAACAACAAATTATCTATCAATTGATAATCCCCTCCCAGCGTGAAGGTTTTATTCTGGCTGCCAGTGTAGCCACCGAAAACACCGAATTTACCTTGTTCATTACCACCATTGCGCAGTTGCTGCAAGTGACCATCAAGGGAGGAGAGGGCGCTTTTCACTGACGCACGGTTGGCTTGAGCCAGCGCCATGACTTGTGTGGGGGCAATGAAGATAGAGGTAATGTATTGGGCTTCAATTTTATGCGCTAATGGATTTGGGTGGAAGTTGTCAGAAAATAAAAACTTTTTGACAAAATCGGGATCATTGGAGGAACATTTAGCGGCACTCTCGCCATATGGGCAGGAATAGCCTAATGTATTCTGAAAGCCATAAATCAGCGGGTTGGCGATGACTTCATTCAGCAGGCCATTGATATCGGCACGTAAGATATTGCCGTTTCCTTGGCTGATTTGTTTGTCTATTTCCTCGTTATAGAGATTTGTCCACTCTGTCGCACTTTCTCTGGTTTTTTCATAGCCCTCTGTAAGTTCTTTTTCAATTGCTGTAGCGGAAGCCCCTGGAATTAATTTTTCACCTTTTTCCGCTAATGTATGAAATACTTTTTTTAGCGCCAAATCACGTGCCGCATCATTGGGAATGACATGTTTATTAATTTCTGTATGAACTTCTTGCAGAATAAAATTAATCTGATCTTGGGAAACCCCTTTACCTTCCAAACCTGTTTTTATTAAGCTCTCGAATAACTTAGGCGTAGTACCCACATCAGGAACCGTCTGCACAACCACTAACCCTGCACCCGCAGTGATAAGGTTATTGATTTGGCTAGAAGCAGCGGCAGCACTGGTATTGACAATTCTAAGTGCCTCAAGAGGATCTTTTTGGCCTGCAATTAAGGCTTCAGCAAGATCATTACCGCCCACCCAATGAATGTATATGCCATTGGAATCTGCCCGGTTATTATGCAGGCTGAGATAATCATCAACTTGTTTTTGGGTATTGGGATTAAAAGCATTCAATTTAGGATCCTGACGTGCCATTCTAAGCGCAGTCGCACCACCTTGAGCATAATTGGTTCCGCCATCATGATTGGATGGGATCAGATTGGTGCCCGTAAGTTGTTGCGCGATATACTCATCATATAACTGGCTTGTCGCGCCATTCGTGGTGAAACGCCCTACATTCCCACCATCACTCAGGCTATCACCAAAGACATAAACTTTGTCATAGGCATAAGCATTTGAAATGGCATTGATTGAAAGCGCTAACAGTGCAGGTGTAAATAAAAATGTCTTTTTCATTGGCACTTTCCTTAAAAAAGTTGTTTTTGTTATTTTGATCAGCCTACCGCTTTGGGGCTGATGCATTGAGTCGTTGAAATAAATCCTTATCAGACAGTTAACTTGTTTATAACAACTGCCTGCGATTAAGTATGGTTACTGGTTGGTAATCAGCCATACTGATTCGAGCTTTTTATATATAATGTGATGTTAATACACTCATCTTGTAAATTTCCTTTGGCAATAACTTGATAAAAAGATAATTTAGGCTAAAAGAAACCGTCACCTCAAATTGAGGTGTTAGTAGCTTATTTATTAGTAAAGTTTATTTTTTAGGTTGGAAATAATACTTATTTATCCATACTGTATTATGACGTAAGGAAATAAAAATCTGCCGTTATTAATTGCGCCACAGGTTAGCAGCAACTTTTCAATGACACCAGTATTCTCAGAGAATTGTAATACTGGACGTACCAGATGAAATATTATTCTTATAGAATATGAATTTTTATTTGTTTATAAATAAAGCAGAATGTCAGAGTGGAAATAATTTACATAAATTAACTTAACAAATTGATACTACTAATTATTTTTTAAGAAAAACATTACCAAATGTTATTTATTTTTTAATGAAATTATTAATGGTGTTTGTTAAATAAACTGAAAAACCCCGCTGCGCGGATGCATCAACGGGGTTTTTCAGACAATGACTTATTTAATCACTTGAATAAGTTTGTGCTTAATATCTGCACTAAGACTCTCAAGCATTAGTGCTCAAACATGGCAGAGATTGACTCTTCATTGCTGATACGGCGAATAGCTTCAGCAAGCATGCCAGATAGTGTCAGAGTACGAACTTTGTTTAACGCCTTGATTTCATCAGCCAGAGGAATTGTGTCACAGACGATAAATTCATCGATCACTGAATTCTTGATGTTTTCTACTGCGTTACCAGAGAAAATAGGGTGAGTTGCATAAGCAAACACTCGCTTAGCCCCACGCTCTTTCAATGCTTCAGCGGCTTTGCACAGAGTACCGCCAGTGTCGATCATGTCATCAACCAGAACGCAATCACGACCAGCAACGTCACCAATGATATGCATAACTTGAGAAACGTTTGCGCGTGGGCGACGTTTATCAATGATAGCCATATCTGTATCGTTCAGCAGCTTAGCAATCGCACGGGCACGAACAACACCACCAATGTCTGGAGAGACAACAATCGGGTTTTCCAGACCTTTCTGGAGCATATCTTCCAGAAGGATTGGGCTACCAAATACATTATCAACCGGAACATCAAAGAAGCCTTGGATCTGTTCAGCGTGCAGGTCTACCGTGAGAACACGATCCACACCAACGCTGGACAAAAAATCAGCGACAACTTTGGCTGTGATAGGTACACGTGCTGAACGGACACGGCGATCCTGACGAGCATAACCGAAGTATGGAATAACAGCAGTAATACGGCCTGCGGAAGCACGACGCAGAGCATCAACCATAACGACTAATTCCATCAGGTTGTCGTTGGTCGGTGCACAGGTGGACTGGATAATGAAAACATCGCCACCACGTACATTTTCATTGATTTGAACACTGACTTCACCATCGCTAAAACGACCAACGGCAGCGTCTCCCAGGCTAGTGTACAGGCGGTTGGCAACACGTTGTGCTAGTTCAGGTGTAGCATTACCAGCAAAAAGCTTCATATCGGGCACGGGATAAACCTCAGGCTTGCGTCCAGAGAGATATTGTTGACCAATCGAACAAACATTGTTCATTGGTTCAATAACACGGGTATCCCAGAGCGGAATTTATGCAATGGAGAAATGTTAACACCACGCGCAACAAAGCCCTGCATCCACTCTGGGGCTTGATTTAACACCTTACGGGCCGATGCTTCTGATTCGAACTCGCCGAAAACACATGCACCAGTTCCGGTCAGGCGCGACGGTGAGTATTGTAACAGCCATAAAAGAAGCTGTTCAACCTCACGAAAACGTTTTCTTGCGATTGGTTCACAATCATTTTCGAATGGTACCTGTAATAATGCGGGTAAAGAACGAATCGGAGAATTTCTTTTTAATTCAGGATCTGTGAAGATCGTCGGGGTTGATATCTCAATTCCGGGGTGGGCAACCAAAAACCATTTTTCTTCTGGTGAAGCTGGCTGGAGTTTTTCGCCTATTCCTTCAGCAAACGCAGCATGTCCTCTGACAAATACAGGAATATCTGCGCCAAGGCTGATACCAATCTGTGCTAGTTCATCATCGGACAAATTAGCTTTCCAGTGATAATTCAGGGCAATTAATACGGTCGCGGCATTGGAAGAACCTCCGCCTAAACCTCCACCCATAGGCAAACATTTATCAATGTGAATATCCGCACCTAAGTGTTTGGTTTCAAATTGAGATGTCTTTCTGTTATCCTGCAATGAATGCTTTTGTAGTAAATATTCTTGTAATAACCGGGCTGCACGCACGATTAAATTATCATCATGCTCTACGCCAGCAACGGGAGTCAGCAGTTGGATCTGGCTATCCATACGGGGTGTTATGGTGATTTCATCACCATAATCCAGAAATTGGAACAGTGTTTGCAGTTCGTGGTAGCCATCGGGACGCTGGCCTGTGATATATAAAAATAAATTCAATTTTGCCGGAGAAGGCCAAGTTAAGGTCATTATTGAATCGTCCAGTTATCCATTTTTAATTTGATGCGGTTTTTTCCTTGAGTGAGTTCAAGCCGATTGGGTAAAGCCGGGATTGTTGATGTATCGTATCCTTGATAATTCACGCGCCAAACTTCACCACTTTTTCGGTCACTCACGGATTTAAGCAGGTAATTTGCATCCAGTTGAAAATTATTGGCATCGCCGGGTAAGCCAATAATCCAACTCTTCAGATTATCTAGCGGAATATTCATATCTGTAAGTTG
This sequence comes from Xenorhabdus sp. XBWT, assembly GCF_059072735.1. NCBI lineage: Bacteria > Pseudomonadati > Pseudomonadota > Gammaproteobacteria > Enterobacterales > Morganellaceae > Xenorhabdus > Xenorhabdus sp. XBWT. Next base: position 2,318,734 of record NZ_CM180990.1, on the reverse strand, counting down.
ATAAATTAAGGTCTCAGGATCATTGCTGAGATATTTTTTACCGTCGTTGTCCGTGAGTTGGATCATATTTGGCTCGACGAACAATTCTAATTCTGTTGTACCCAACGGATTTAACAGCAGCAATTTATAATTATCAGACGAATATTGTTGCCAGAAAAAACGGGCATACACTTTTTTATCATTGGCCAGATAAGCAAATGAACCACGGGTCTGGTAATGCTCCAGTTTTTGCAATTGTTGTTCACGGGCATGCCATTGTGGGGTATCCGCTGAGCCAGTGCCCGCAGGGGGCTGAGTGACTGTACAGGCAGTCAGTAAAACACCCGAAAGAGGGAGAAGGCGAAGGAATGAGGATATTTTCATATAATGACCCTTGGCAATAGGATAGTTTGAAACTTGAAATCCATTGGGTATAGGATGTGCCATCCAAGTCTATAATCAGCGCGCTAATTTAGCGAAAATTTGGCAAAAATTCTCGAATAAATTAACGCAGAACCGTTCGATTGACTTTTATTGAACTGATGCATCAAGTAAAATGCTCGGCCAATGAGAGTCCTTATGAAGGGTGTGAGTTTATGAGAATAGTTATTAATATCATCATGAATTTGATCCCTGTGATAACTCAACGCAGTTAAAATGACTTTATTAGCACTCGGTATCAACCATAATACAGCGCCCGTTTCTTTACGTGAGCGGGTGGCCTTTTCCCCTGACACGATAGGGCTTGCGCTTGATGACTTGCTCCAGCAGCCACTGGTGCGGGGCGGCGTTGTGCTGTCAACTTGCAACCGCACAGAGCTATACCTCAGTGTTGAACAGCAGGAAAATTTTAAAGAGCAGCTGATCAATTGGCTATGCCGTTATCATCAGATCAAGCCCGAAGACCTGAAATCCAGCCTTTACTGGCATCTGGATAATGACGCTGTCAGTCATTTGATGCGTGTTGCGAGTGGCTTGGACTCCCTTGTATTGGGAGAGCCTCAGATTTTGGGGCAGGTGAAAAAAGCATTTGCCGAGTCGCAGAATTATCGATCTCTGTCGGGTGAACTGGAGCGCTTGTTCCAAAAATCTTTCTCGGTGGCCAAGCGGGTCAGAACAGAAACAGATATTGGAGCAAATGCTGTCTCCGTGGCTTTTGCAGCCTGTACACTTGCCCGGCAGATTTTTGAATCCCTTTCTCAATTAAGCATCCTGTTGGTGGGCGCGGGGGAAACCATTGAGTTGGTAGCGCGTCACCTTAAAGAGCACAAAGTACGTCACATAATGATCGCTAACCGCACAAGAGAGCGCGCTCAGGCACTTGCCAGTGAAGTCAATGCGGAAGTTATCTCTTTGCCGGATATTGATACTCGGCTTGCAGAAGCTGACATTGTAATCAGTTCCACTGCTAGTCCTCTGCCGATTATCGGTAAAGGCATGGTTGAACGGGCACTGAAATTACGCCGCAATCAGCCGATGCTTCTGATTGATATAGCTGTTCCGCGTGATATTGAACCGGATGTTGAAAAATTGAGTGATGTCTATCTGTATAGTGTGGACGATTTACAGGCGATCATTCAACAAAACCTTGCTCAGCGTAAAGCCGCTGCAATTGTGGCGGAAGGTATTGTGCAACAAGAGAGCAGCCATTTCATGGATTGGTTGCGTTCTCAGGGGGCTGTTAATACAATCCGCGAATATCGGGAGCAGGCAGAGAAAATTAGGGCTGAGATGACGGCAAAGGCATTGATGTCCATAAGGCAGGGTGCAGATGCAGAACAGATCATTAACCAATTGACTCACCAATTGACCAATCGTCTGATCCATACACCAACAAAATCACTTCAACAGGCTGCCAGTGATGGCGATTTGGAACGCCTGAATCTATTACGGGACAGCCTTGGGCTGGATCATAACTAATCCTATTCTAATTAAGGTCTGATATTACGAATGAAGCCTTCTATTGTCGCTAAATTGGAAGCATTGCAAGAACGCCATGAAGAAGTACTGGCTCACCTCGGTGATGCTGAAGTGATCGTTGATCAAGAGCGTTTCCGTGCATTATCAAAAGAATATGCTCAACTTACCGATGTGACTAACTGTTTTAAAGCTTGGAAAAGTGTTCAGAATGATATTGAAACAGTTGAGATGATGCTTGACGATCCCGAAATGAAGGAAATGGCGCAGGAAGAACTCAAAGACGCAAAAATTCGTAATGAAGAGTTGGAACAACAGTTGCAGGTGCTGTTGCTGCCGAAAGATCCGGATGATGAGCGCAACTGTTTCCTTGAGGTTCGTGCAGGAACCGGTGGTGATGAAGCAGCAATATTCGCCGGGGATTTATTCCGCATGTATAGCCGCTACGCTGAATCCCGCCGCTGGAAAGTTGAGATAATGAGCGCCAATGAAGGTGAACATGGTGGATATAAAGAAATCATTGCTAAAGTTTCTGGTGAACATGTTTATGGTCATCTGAAATTCGAATCAGGTGGTCATCGTGTCCAGCGTGTGCCGGAAACAGAATCACAGGGGCGTATTCACACTTCCGCCTGTACAGTGGCAATTCTGCCGGAAATTCCTGACGCAGAATTACCAGAAATCAGCCCCGGTGATTTGAAAATTGATACATATCGCTCTTCTGGGGCGGGTGGGCAGCACGTCAATACCACAGATTCAGCTATTCGAATTACCCACCTTCCAACCGGCATCGTCGTAGAGTGCCAGGATGAGCGTTCCCAGCATAAAAACAAAGCCAAAGCGATGTCTGTGCTTGCTGCGCGTATTCGTGCTGCTGAAGTGCGGAAACGTCAGGAAGCCGAGGCATCTGAGCGCCGCAATTTGCTTGGCTCTGGCGACCGTTCAGATCGCAACCGGACTTATAACTTCCCACAGGGGCGGGTTACCGATCACCGCATTAACCTGACGTTATATCGCCTTGAAGAAGTGATGGAAGGTAAACTGGATATGCTTATTCAGCCTATCATTACAGAATATCAAGCAGACCAATTATCCGCATTGTCAGAGCAGGATTGATGAACTATCAATATTGGCTCCAGTATGCGGCCCTGCAATTGACCGAGAGTGACAGCCCTAAGCGTGATGCAGAGATTTTGCTGCGATATGTGACAGGGCGTTCCCGTACTTACTTGATTGCATTCAGTGAAACATTAATCTCATCGGAGGAAGCACATCGGCTTGATCGCTTATTGGCTCGCCGCATTCAGGGTGAGCCGATTGCTTATATTGTAGGGGAACGTGAATTTTGGTCACTGCCCCTGGCGGTATCACCGGCGACGCTGATCCCACGCCCAGATACAGAATGTCTGGTTGAAAAGGCCTTGGAATTATTGCCTGACTCACCATCGCAGATTCTGGATCTCGGCACAGGAACTGGTGCAATTGCGCTGGCGCTGGCAAGTGAGCGCCGTGATTGCCATGTAACAGGAGTCGATATTAATCCTGATGCGGTGGCATTGGCGAAACGCAACGCTGAAAAACTGTCTTTCCACAATGTGAATTTTTTGCAAAGTGAGTGGTTTACTGAAGTTGGACATCGACAATTTGATATGATTGTCAGCAATCCACCGTATATTGATGGGGCTGATCCTCATCTGCGCGAAGGGGATGTCAGGTTTGAACCGGCCACTGCACTGATCGCTGCACAAAATGGTATGTCAGATTTGCAAACAATTGTGGAACAAGCTCGCTATTTCTTGTTAGCAAACGGATGGCTATTATTGGAGCATGGCTGGAAACAGGGAACCGTTGTTAGAAATCTATTTTTGGAGAAAGGTTATCAGCAGATAGCGACTTTTCAGGATTATGGTGGTAACGAACGTATCACGGTAGGTCGATGGAATAAAAATGAAACCCATAGTTAATTATGAATTCAATAGTGCTCCCCTGATTGACGGTATTATTCTAGTAACACAGGCTATTCGTCCTGATTTCCCCCAAATATTGGTGGCTGAACAGTTAGCTGCTTTGATTGAAGAAGCTCAGCAGAGGCTTTCTTCAATTACTGATATCAAAGCCAAGGTGCAGTCATTGCTGACACTGTTTTATCGTGAATGGAAATTTGGTGGGGCAAGTGGGGTGTATTGTTTGTCTGATACTCTGTGGTTGGATAGTGTACTGCGTTCACGCCAAGGCGCGCCTGTGGCACTTGGAACGCTTTTTTCACACATTGCTCAGATGCTGGCTTTACCCGTACAGCCGGTAATATTCCCGACCCAGTTGATCTTGAGGATGGATTTGGTTGATGAGCCAACATGGTTTATTAATCCCATGAATGGCGATACACTCAACGAACATATACTTGATGTCTGGTTGAAAGGCAATATTGGTCCAACTGTTTGCTTAGAAAATAAAGACTTACAAGAATCGGATAACATTAGTATCGTACGTAAAGTCACCGATACCATCAAAGTTTCCTTGATGGAAGAGAAAAAGATGGAACTGGCACTTAAGGCGAGCGAAATCGTACTGATGTTTGACCCCGATGATCCGTATGAAATCCGTGACCGAGGGCTGATTTATGCTCAGCTTGATTGCAATCATATCGCTGTTTCGGATTTGAGTTATTTTGTGGAACACTGCCCTGAGGACCCTATCTCAGAAATGATAAAAATGCAGATTAACTCCATTGAGCGGAGATTGATTGTTCTTCATTGAGCCTTTTCATGAATAGACAAAAATTCTCTGTGCCCCATTTATTTTTTATGGAAATAGCAAATTTATTTGCCCTTAACAAGAAGGTATAAGCATGCAACAGAAAGTGGTTAATATTGGTGACATCAAGGTCGCAAATGATCTGCCTTTTGTACTGTTTGGTGGTATGAATGTCCTTGAATCACGGGATTTGGCCATGCGTATTTGTGAACACTATGTCACCGTAACGCAAAAACTGGGCATTCCTTATGTTTTCAAAGCCTCTTTTGATAAAGCTAACCGTTCTTCTATCCATTCCTATCGTGGACCGGGTTTGGAAGAAGGGATGAAAATTTTTCAGGAACTGAAACAAACTTTCGGCGTAAAAATCATTACTGATGTGCATGAACCTGCCCAGGCACAACCGGTTGCAGATGTTGTTGATGTTATTCAACTTCCGGCTTTTCTTGCGCGTCAGACTGACTTGGTTGAAGCAATGGCGAAGACGGGTGCAGTCATTAATATTAAAAAGCCTCAATTCGTCAGTCCGGGGCAAATGGGGAATATCGTCGAGAAATTCAAAGAAGGCGGTAACGAACAAATTATTTTGTGTGACCGTGGTAGCAACTTTGGGTACGACAATCTGGTTGTTGATATGCTGGGCTTTGGTGTCATGCAGCAGGCAACCGGCGGTGCTCCTGTGATTTTTGACGTTACTCACTCATTGCAGTGTCGTGATCCATTCGGTGCCGCTTCTGGTGGTCGTCGCGCACAAGTTGCTGAACTGGCTCGCGCGGGTATGGCAGTCGGAATTGCAGGTCTGTTCCTTGAAGCACATCCTGATCCAGAAAATGCAAGATGTGATGGCCCGTCAGCGCTGCCATTGGCAAAACTGGAACCATTCCTGGCGCAGATGAAAGCCATTGATGATGTGGTGAAAAGTTTTCCTGAACTGGATACCAGCAAATAATCACTGAAACTGTCAGGTTTTCTTGATGATGCGGTTACAGGCATTCTGTCTTGTAACCGCTTATTTTTATCCGCTGCGTCTAAGGGATATAAAACAACATGCCGGGCTGGGGGCTTGCAATGGTCACCCAGCCATTTCTGCAATCTGCTTGTGATGATTATTTTGCCGACTTATTTTTTGCTCAATATGCTGTGCCACATAGGCAGCATCCTGATCGATCCCCAGAAAGCGCCCAGAACCCCATGTGTGTAACCACGGTAAACCAATAAACGTGACATCCGGATCAACGGTAATACCCCGATCATGTTTCGGATAACCATTGGCTTGAAAAATATCTAAATCAATCCATGAATAATCCGGCCTGAAACCGATACACCAAATCACGGAAGTAATATTTTCTTTTGCTAAATCAATGTGTGTGATTTCTTGTTCTGGTTGCCAGACAGGCTGATATACCGATGCAGGCTCATCAGTCGCAATATTATTTTTAGCTAAATATTCATCAATAGAAGCATTAATCCGGTTATAAGTAGCATCGGCACGATCCAGATTGTCTGATAAATCCGGCCTGAACCAGAGTTGACCCTGTTTATAGTCATCAAAACGGCCAAACAACTGCATGCCTTCTAAAGCAAATTTACGCAGATCAATATCATGTCCGCCATCACGGCCTGTAACATAGTGATTGGTACTGTTACGTACTTCCTCACTATAGGGATGATCTTTCGCAGTCGTTTTGTAATGGCCCATATCAAACAGCCATTTCACCACATCTTTGCCGCGATAGAACCGGGCACAGCGCGGCGCATCACCTGTCGATAAATAGACTTTTTTGCCTGCCAGATGCAAGTCTTCGGCAATTTGTGCTCCGGATTGTCCTGAGCCGACCACCAACACTGCCCCTTGAGGCAATTGATCTGCGTTCAAATACTCTTCCGAATGCATGACTTTTATATGCTCAGGCAAAGCATCGCTTAATTCTGGATAAATCGGGGTGTGATACCCACCTGCTGCGACGACAAGCTGTTTGGCGGTGGTTGTGCCGTGATTAGTTTTAATGACAAACTTATGTTCAGCCACTTTTTTCACATGTTCTACCTGAATGTTTAAAATGGCAGGTGGATTGAGTTTTTCAATAAATTCATCAAGATATTCCACAATTTCGTGCTTTTTCATAAACCCATCGGGGTCTTGCTGCTGATAAGGATGTTCAGGCAACAGGCACTGCCAGTTCGGTGTCACCAAAGTAAAATTATCCCAACGTTTACGGCGCCAGCTATGGGTTAACTCGGATTCTTTTTCCAATATCACATGATTAATACCTGCTTTCTGCAAATAGTGACTGATACATAAACCTGCCTGACCACCACCAACAATCACGACATCATAATTTGGCTGTAATATTTGATTTTGGCTATTTAACATAGAACATGCCTCTCATTTATTCGTCATTTCAATAACTGTAATTTGATCTTCGGGACTGAGTTCGAACAGTTTGGCCTGGTGTTTGATCATTGCCAGATTGTCCATCGCCGAACTACAGACAAAGCCATAACATGCCCGTACTCTTTCCGATGCGGCATACAGACCATTTTCAACCTGATGCAAAAACTGCGTGCTTGAGTAACACTGACCCATGGACAAATATTTATAAATCACGGTTGAGGGTGAGTAATATTGAATCTGTTCTCCATTGGGCCACTTCACTGTAAAATTCACACTGGGCATAACATAGGCTCCTGCTGGCTCTCAGGCTCACTCTATAACGGGTTGAACCTATAACTTTTTTAAACTGATTTTATTAATCCAATGCTTTCAAGACATCGGCATAACAAAAACCGGTAAATATGTGGTGGTTAAAATTCCAAAATATGCCGCGTTGCTGTTGTTGCTGCACTGTAACCACACCACTGGCATTGGTTTCACCAATCACAGTGCAGGCAATACTCTGACTGTGAAACAGCCTGATAATTTCTTCACATTGATCGGCATTGGCAGTCAGTAAAAAACCAAAGCTGGGAAAAATTTGCAGCCATTCAGACCAGTCCACATCATCAGGTTTAGGAATGGCATCCAGGTTGATATCAGCCCCCGAAGCTGTAGCTTCGAGCAACATCAACAAACTGCCTAAAATGCCGGCATTGCTGATATCACGGGCGGCATGAACCAGATTTGCTTCCGCCAATTGCGGCAACAAGGCAATTTGTGACTGTAAAACGCCGTCAGAGACATGCTCAAAGCATTTCCAATAAGTGGTATTGGGGTGGAATTGCCCTTGCAGATTTAAAGCGATCAGGATTTTTTGTTGTGGTCTGACATGCAGCACTGAGAGCAATTTTCGTGCCGTGCCTTGAATCGCAACTGATAAAGCAGGTTGATAAACTGTGCCAAGATTAGTATGCCCGCCAACCAATGGCACACTATAAGCACGACAAGCATCCTGCATACCTTGCATTAATAACCGGGCCTGTTCGGGGTTGGTATGCCAAAGAGTGTTTACCACTGACAACGCCCGACCACCCATAGCTGCAATATCACTAATATTCGCCATGACTGCCGACCATCCTGCAAAATAAGGATGATTGACCACAAAACCTGGCAACATACCTTCACAGGCGTGCAATATATACTGACCATTTAATGGCAGTGCCGCCGTATCATCCCCGGGGTAAGTATATAAACTATCCAATGAATCAGCATGGCAAGTTGTATTAGTTGAAACTGTATTGGCTGAAACGGTATTGACTGAAACACTGGGTGCAATTGCCTGTTTGGATTGCATGGCGGGTGTATGCCTCAATATCTCGAGTAACTGATTGAGATCCATCATTGCGTCTCCTTCTGCATATAGGTTTGCATCGGAATATGCTGCAATGGATAGTTTTCAATCTGTGCCTGCATCAACACATGGGGAATGTTGGCAACGGTTAACTGACGCAAACTATCCCAACCCAATCTTTGGAAATAGCGTTCATTCTGGCTTTGCACAGTGGCTAAAAAAGTACGGCACCCCAAGTTCTTGGCGGTTGATACCGCTGCATTGATTAACGCTTTACCAATGGTATGGTGGCGTCGATAGAGAGGTTCTACACATAAGCGTCCGCCATACCACGTCTGTTCGCCATCGGGAAAAATCCGCACTGCGCCAATCACACGGTCATGCTCACCAGACATTTTCCCAATGGCAACAATGCCTAATGCTTTAACATCATACTCGTCACGATCTTCTTGCAAGATTTTCTGTTCATCACGAAAGGTCACTTCACGCAAACGATAATATTGGCGACGCTCCCAATCTTCCGACACCATTTTGATGGCAATGTCATCACTAATAAATTGTTTCAGCTCTTCATTTAGCCCAAGCAGCCAAGAATAACGAGAAAGTTTCATAGCATATTTTCCTTATTCATAGGCTTTCAGCGAAGAACAAGCGCCGCATTTGGCACAACCTGCCTGAGTATTTTCTGAATTCAGGCCATGTTGTTTGAGTTGCAGTCCGATTTTCGGATAGAGCGACTGCATAAAGGCGTGATCAGGTTTAGGATGATGTTCCAATGGTGTGCCTTTAATTGGCACAAACGGCACCACAAAGGGATACACCCCCATTTCAGTCAGTTTGGCGGTCATTTCCACGATTTCCGGTTCGGTATCACCCAATCCTGCCAAAATGTAGGTACTGACTTGTCCACGGCCGAACACCGCAACGGCGGCCTCAAAGGCTGAAAAATACTTTTCCAGTGAGACTTCGGCTTTGCCCGGCATAATTTTCTGCCGCACACGCTCGCTCACCGCCTCAAGATGCATTCCAATCGATACAGCACCCGCATCTTTTAAACGTTGAAACCATGCAAAATCATCGGGCGGCTCGCACTGTACCTGTATTGGTAAATTTACTTGTGCCTTAATCGCTTTGACCGAGTCATATAAGATTTTTGCCCCGCGATCTCCCGTATTTGGTGTACCTGTGGTGATCACCATTTGCTTGATACCATCCAGCTCAACGGCTGCTTTAGCCACCTCTGCCAACTGTTCCGGACGTTTACGGATCAGGGTTCGACCACCTATTAAAGACTGATCAATTGAGCAAAATTGACACGCCGTTGCCTTATCATTCATACGGATGCAATGCTGTAGCACTGTCGTTGCCAATACATCATGGCTATGTAAGGTCGCAATTTGCTCATAGGCAATACCTTCGGCGGTTTTTAAATCATAAAACCGGGGCCGTGCAGGTATCGTTAAGGTTGCCACCGGAATCCGGTTTTTAAAGACAGTGACCTTGCCGGAGTTCAGCTCAGGCTTTGCGGTATAGGGAGAGTCTTGTGCTGCAAGGTTCAGCACAGGAATCATCATAGTCTTCCCGTTAAGGCTCAGTGCCTTATGATCGCTTGGGCCTGCGCCCCCTTTGCGGGATAAACCAAGCTCGCCTTCCCATTTCAGACCATTACATTGCAAATCGGTCAGTAATTGAGTTGCAGGTAATTGCGTTGCAGACATTTCTACCCCCTATTACTTGGGTTTAATCAATACGGTTCAGATCTGGGTTTCATTAAGTTTTGAATCTTTTTCGAGATGATTTTGAGCCGGTATTTCAATTTTCAGTTCGTGCAATACATTTGCCGGGCGGCGATCAATCAATAAGCTGAACAATTCGGGGCGGCTGTAATGTCCCACTGAATCCATCATGCGTTTGCGTTTATCAATCAAGCTAAGATCCAGATCGGCAATGCAATAACCTTCATCTTGCGTGAGCGGTTCAGCTAAGAACTTGCCTTCAGGAGAAACAATGGCGGTAAAGCATCCCCCTGAAATTGGCCCGATGTGACAGCCAGTATCCTGCATAATTTGTTGCTGCTGTTCAGGATGCAGCCATGCAGTGGCATTGACCACAAAACAGCCGGACTCTAACGCATGGTGTTGAATGGTTGCACTGATTTGATCGGAAAAAATTTGTCCTACCAGCGAACCGGGAAACATGGACGCATGAATTTGCTCACCATCTGCCATCAAGGCAAAACGTGCCAACGGGTTGTAATGTTCCCAACATGCCAGCGAACCAACTCGTCCCACTGCGGAGTCAATGGCCCGCAGGCCACTGCCATCACCTTGACCCCAGACCATGCGCTCATGGTAAGTTGGCGTAATTTTGCGGCGATGCTGAATGATTGAACCATCGGCATCAAATAACAGTTGTGCGTTATAAATCGTCCCGCCTGCACGTTCATTAATGCCAATCGATACCACCATGCTGGCTTCAAGGCAGGCTTGACCAATCGCCAGCGTTGTTTCGGAAGGGACAACCACTGATTCATTCAACAACTTTAAATGCTCTTTTCCCATAGCAAATGGCGGTTGTACAAAGGAAAAATAAGGGTAATAAGGCACGACGGTTTCAGGAAAAACAGCAAATTGCACACCTTGTTTTCCAAGCTCTAAAATAATGTCACAGATTTTTTTTACTGTTGCGGCTTGGCTGTAAAGTACTGGACTACATTGCACTGCGGCAGCTTTAATGATTCGGTTCATGTCTTATTCCCCTTATGAGTTTGTGCTTACTTAAACAGTCCAGGTATCAATAATTAAGGCATTTTCACGACGCATCAGTAGTTTTAAATCCATCACATCCAATGGATTAATCGGGCGAATTCCCGGAATAAGTGCTTTCTCGGTTTGACCATACATTGCTTGTAACGCAAAACGGCAGGCATAGACTTCGCCGCCTTCTTCCATAAAGGCTTTCAATTGGTTATTGACGGCCAAATGACCCGGAAAAGCCTCAGCCCCTAAAGTTGGAAAACCACGTTGAACCCCTAATTGCACACCCGGGCCGTAAAGCAATATTTTGGTTTCAAAGCCCTTGCGCAATAAACGCTTTGCCTGTAACACATTGATCAGGCCGATTGACCCTTCAAATGCAACGGTATGGAAAGTCAACAAGGCTTTTTCACCCGGCTGTGCTTTGACGTCCTCAAACACTTTTTCTTCGTAATCAACAAGAAAATCGCCATCTTTATATTGTTCGATATCAACTTTTGGCATAACAGCTCCTAGTTCAATGTTGTTTTGGAATGAATCGATCTGTCGTCTTTCGGTCTTATTGCAAAAGGTTATTGCGAAAGCTATGCCAAGTTATATTTCAGGGCAGGGTGGTTGTATTTATCTATTTGAAAAATAGAGTTAAAATTCACATAAAATATTTTTATTAATATAAATGGAACTGCTGGGATGCTATGATTTTCCGTAGTATTATGAATTTTTATAGTCTCAACTATGAAACTTCATAATATGAATATGATGAATAACATGAATGCAACTGATTTTATTTCGGATTGGGTCACTTCTGAAAACTCGATTCGCCCGCTGGTATTTGAACACACCTCACAGGCATTAATTGTGCTGGACCCACATCAAAACCAGTTTATTGATGTGAATATCAGTGCCACTCGATTATTGCGTTATGAACGTCATGAAATTACTCAAAAAACAGTCACTTCCATTTTTGGTCATTTAAGCCAATTGCCACACCTGCTGGCATTTACCGAAGAAGCGCTGGAAAATGATTGGGCTTGGAGCAATGAGCTATGTTCTTTTGATAAACAGGGTGAAAAAATTCAGTTAGAGATCACTTCCATTTCATTGCCCTACAAAAACAAGACATTGCTGATATGGTCGCTGGTGGATGTTAAAGAGTTAGAACTTCGTCAACTTAAAAAAAATACCGATAAAGCCATCCGTACAGATTTAAAAGAATGGCAAGCCTTGCAAGAACTGTTTATCGACTCCGATACAGGCAAACACTTATTACTGAGTTCAGTCGGTGACGGTATTTACAGTATCAACAAGCAAGGCTTGTGCACTTTTATCAATCCTGCCGGGGCTAAAATGCTGGGGCTGCAACCGGAAGATGTGCTGAGTAATAATATTCATGAGATTCATCATCATACCCATGAAAATGGTGATCATTACCCTGTTGAGGAGTGCCCGATTTACGCAGCGGTACATGACGGTATTGTGTATGAAGGTATTCAGGAAATTTTTTGGCGGCGTGACGGTAGTTGCTTTCCGGTGGAATTTACCAGTACCCCCGTGATCCGTGACAGTGAAATTATTGGTGCTGTGGTGGTATTCCGTGATATTACCGATCGGCTGAATACCGAAAAACAATTGACTCATGCCCTTGAAGAACTGCAAGATTTGCAAAGTCGGCTGGAACAGCAAAACGAATATTTACAGGAAGAAATTTTACAGGAAAATAAATACCATGAAATTGTCGGCAACAGTGTCTCTATTTTACAGATTATAGAAAAAATCAAGGTCGTCGCCTCCACGGATGCCAACGTGATGATTTATGGTGAATCCGGTACAGGCAAGGAACTGATTGCCCGTGCTATTCACCAATCCAGTCACCGTAAACAGCAACCACTTATTCGGGTCAACTGTGCCGCCATTCCTTCGGAATTGTTTGAAAGTGAATTTTTCGGGCATGTCAAAGGCGCGTTTACTGGCGCTGTGCGTGACCGTATCGGTCGTTTTGAATTGGCAGATCAGGGCACATTATTTTTAGATGAAATTGGCGACATTCAACCAGAGTTACAAAGTAAACTGCTGCGGGTATTGCAGGAAGGCACCTTTGAACGGGTTGGCGAAGAAAAAACGCGGCATGTGAATGTGCGGATTATTGCCGCCACCAACCGCAATTTAAAAGAAGATGTGAAAGACAAACGCTTTCGTGAAGATCTGTATTTCCGTTTAAATGTCTTTCCGATTCATTCCCCTGCCTTACGTGACCGTAAGGAAGATATTCCGCTTTTGGTGACACATTTTACCAGGCTGATTTGTGATAATCGTAAAATTAAGTATCTGCCATTTTCACAAAAGCATATTTTGGAACTTCAGCAATATGACTGGCCCGGTAATATCCGTGAGCTGCAAAATGTCATCGAACGGGCGCTGATTACGGCAAGGCAAGGAGCTGTTTCCTTTAAATATTTGTTAGAGCAAGATCAACAGCAACCTAAGATTCCGCGTCAGGATATTCACAATGAACATCAACAAACCGAAGGCGTGCTGACTATAGAACAATTCAAGGCGTTGGAAATTAAAAATCTTTCCCTTGCTGTGAAACAATGTAAAGGGAAAATTTTTGGTGATAACGGCGCAGCAAGGTTGTTGGGAATAAACCCAACAACCTTGATCTCACGCTTAAAGAAATTGGGGATTAATTATTAAAACTTTCATCCTGAGGCGGGCTGTTAGATTAAGCAATTTCCATTTCTTTCTGCACCTTGGATAACGTCGCATAAAAACTCAATTGCCCTTCAATGGGAACTATTTTGGCTCTGGCCAATGTTTTTAAGGGCTGGAAAGGGATATCACACACAACGATATGTTTTTCTCCCCCGATATCCCGGATAAACCCCTGAAAGGCGTTCAGGCCGCCGGCATCCAGCACGGGTACGGCATCCCATTGTATAATAATGGTGTGGTAATCAGCGCCTTTCTCTCTCAGCTCAGCAAAAATGCGTTCTGCGGCAGCAAAGAATAAAGGGCCATTGATTCTTACAACCAGCAATCCTTTATCGCTGTTCGTTAAAGGTGATGTACTGATGCGGGTCATATTGGCAATCTTGCGCATAAACAGAAGTGAGGCCAGCACAATGCCGATTGTGATCGCTATGACCATATCAAACAAAACGGTCAGGGACAGGCACAGTAGCATGACGATAATGTCATCTTTAGGGGCACGGCGAATGAGATCGACAATTTTATGGGCTTCACTCATATTCCAAGCGACGATCAGTAAAATAGCTGACATAGCCGCCAGCGGAAGATACGAGAGCATCGGTGCGAGAACCAGCAACGTCAGTAATACCAACAGAGAGTGAATAACTGCCGCAATGGGTGATGTTGCGCCTGCACGGACATTGGCGGCTGAACGGGCAATGGCCGCAGTGGCCGTGATCCCGCCAAAGAAAGGGGCAACGATATTCCCCATTCCCTGACCCAATAGTTCACTGTTGGAGTGATGTTTTTTGCCGGTCATGCCATCCAGAATGACGGCGCATAACAGTGACTCAATGGCGCCCAACATTGCCATCGAAAATGCGGCAGGCAGTAATGCTGATACGGTATTCCAACTGATATCGAAAGAATGGGTATCCGGTAAATTCCACGGCAAAATAAGTTGGGGAAGGATAGGGGGAATACCCTGACCTTGTGTGCCATCTTCCAGCATATAGCTGAATGATGAGCCGATCGTTGCCACATCATGACCCAGTAAGTGCATAAGACCCATAATACCCGTACCGACAATCAGGGCGGGTAAGTGACCGGGTAACTTTAATCCCAACTTTGGCCAGAAAATCAAGACCAGCAAGGTTGTGAAGCCGATGAGGGTATCGCTTAGTTGTAGAGAAGGGAAAGCCTGAAAGAGCGCCATGACTTTATTAATATAATTTTCCGGTACACGTTCCAGAGTCAGGCCAAAGAAATTTTTCACCTGCATGGTGGCAATAGTGATTGCAATACCGGAAGTAAACCCAAGAGTGACAGACAAGGGAATGTATTCAATAAGCCGGCCTAATCGCGCTAACCCCATGATGACCAGAATAATGCCTGACATGAGTGTTGCAATCAGTAATCCACTC
This sequence comes from Xenorhabdus sp. XBWT, assembly GCF_059072735.1. NCBI lineage: Bacteria > Pseudomonadati > Pseudomonadota > Gammaproteobacteria > Enterobacterales > Morganellaceae > Xenorhabdus > Xenorhabdus sp. XBWT. The sequence continues at coordinate 2,303,488 of NZ_CM180990.1, read as the reverse complement.
AGGCCAAATTGCTGTGAAACCGGGTAAAGGATCACGACAAAAGCAGCGGTTGGTCCGGAAACGCTGTAACGTGAGCCTCCGGTGAGAGCAATAACAATGCCTGCAATAGCTGCGGTATACAGACCATATTGCGGAGCAACACCGCTGCCGATAGCCAGAGCCATTGCCAGTGGGATGGCAATAATGCCCACGGTAATCCCAGCGATGATATCTTTGATAAAACGGGAAAAAGAGTAAGGCTCCTTCCAACATGAGTCAATAAACGCACTAAATGGACGTATCCCCTTAATTTTACGAGTATTCATTGAAATAAAAACCAAAAATAAGATGTCGATGACAGTCTGAAAAAAGTGATGTCAGCATATCGTTTTTACCAGACCTGAAAGGTGTTATATGTCAAAAAGTTAACTAATAGGTTAGCCTTGGCGAAATAAAAATCAAATAACCAAGGTGGTTTTGTGAATGCAGCGTAAATAGAAAGCTGTCCTGTATTTAAAATTGAATGTTTTTAATACTGATTATGCTAATTTGTGATTTGCGGTAGTGCCGGAAAATTCTGATTGTTATTCTCATCTTATCAATATAAATAACAAAATTAGCCCTAATTGCAGGAACAGTCTTATGTTTTCCGGTACCGGTAGCATTCTGTCCATTGGACAAGGGCATCCAAATGGCCTTGCCTAAAAGTAATATGCGGTCTGGCTTGGCGCAGAATATCTATAACAGTGACAATATCATATTCAGGATGCCGTTTCAGTAACCATGCCGCAACAACCATGGCACTGCGGGACAATCCGAGTGTGCAATGAATGAATACTCTTCCTTTGGAATGCAAATTATCCAATGTATCAACTGCCGTTTTCAGCGCTTCGGGGGACAATGGCAGTAAGTCGATTTGCGGCTGGCAGGCATAGTTTTGCGGATAAGTATGATTGTGCCCGGCATAGCGATAAGAACATTGGTGCCATTCGGCCGTCATATCAAATACACTGGTTACATTGGCTGATGTGATAATTGATTGGCATGGCAAACTACCGAGAATAATGCCTTCCACAATTTGGTTATAGGGCGCGCACTTACGCCGGAACCAACGATAAGAGAGCCAGGCTCCCAAATGGTATGGTGCCATTAACCAGCGAGCAGAGAGTGACATTCGGCCATCTGATTGTTTTTGAAAAACTGAACTTCCTAATCCCGCATAGCCGAGAGAGATAATCAATAATGAGATAGCAGGCCACAATAGCATCCATAAAATACCGCCTGACCCAAATGCCATCAGTGTGAATAGCAAACTGCCTACGGCATAATAGACAACTAGCTTTCGGGCATAACGATCCTGGCTTGGTTGCCAATGCCAACGATGTAAAATCGGTAACAGATAACTCGTTAAAACACCTACCGCAAAGCCAGTGATTACATCAATAAAATGGTGCTGCCATGTGGTGAGAACCGATAATGCAATCAGGGAAGACCAAACATGCAGCAAGCCACGCCAATATCCATGCAGGTGTTCGGAATAACGCAACCAGAGTAACCATAGCAGGGCAATATGCAATGAAGGGGCTTGATTGTAGGGCAAGTCAAACAATTCTAGCTGATCAAATAACCATCCAAAAATACCTTCAGTCGTAGGGCGGGAAAACGAAAATTTCAGCGGGAATAGCAGAAATCCGAGGATGGCAATAAGTGATGCTGTCACTAATCGCCAGCCATGCATCCATTGTTCACGGCGGCTGGTGCATATGAATAGGGATATTCCATATAACAGATCGATACTCCAGTAAGGAATAATCATCCATGGCCAAAAAGGAATATGCTGTTCCCAACTGAACACCACAACATCCACATTATCTCTTTGCGCAGTAAACTGATTGACCTGCCCATAAGTGAGAAAAAAAAACGGTGCCAGAAATAACAACCACACACAGGCTGTTAGCCACAATCGTCGCCGGCTATCATAGGGGCGTTTTGTCAGGTGTTTCATGCTAATTATTCTCAACGGTAGACTCTTTTGGCAATCGATACAGTAAAAATTCCCCAGTTGTCAGTTAATTGATACATTTTTTCAAAACCAGCTGCTTCCACCATTGCATCTATTTCGCTTTGCGTGCGTCGACGCATAATCCACGGTTGGTTTTCACGATGACTGGATAGAACACGTGCGATCATCTCAAGCTGTGGATGCCAGGGTTGCCCGGTATATACCTGTCGTCTTTCAAGTTGCAGCTTTGTTGGCTGCGCTCACTCACCCCGGTCACATAGTTATCTATGCTCCAGGGGATTTGTTCCTTGCCGTCGCGCTGCATCTTGAAATCCAATGGGTATAGATTAAATAACCATTTTCTTCGATAGCATCAGCAAGGCCTCTCAGGGAGTTTCTAATCAGCGTATTGTCGGTGAACAATTCATAAAGGCCAGAAACAATGCCTAATGTTGGCGGTGGGGTAATGGATGCAATGCTGCCAGCATTAAATGCATCACCGATGACAAAACTGATTTTATCAGTGAGATTACGTTCTTCGATATAGGCTTTCCCTTGATTAACATTAAGTTCGCTGTAGTCCCTTAACAAAACAGAGTCAATTTTACTAAAATCATTAATTGCATCAAGAATATAACGTCCATGTCCGGCGGCTATATCGAGAATATGAACGGGCTGATGTTGTTGATGCAGATAGAGAATGGTCTGGCGGATTAACTTTTCCATATTGATCTTGCGCTGTCGTATGCCGCGCCAGCCAATATTATTCCTGAGATATAGCTGATCTAAAATCCGCCCCCAAATTCCCTGGCCTTGTGGTTTATTGCGGTAGACATAATCCAATGTGGAGCCAGAATCGAAACCCGTATCAAGACCAATTCGAATACCTTCGGATGCTTTTCCCCAGCGCGTACTCATTGCCTTACGCATTAGTTTATAAACGAGGTTTTTTGGACACAGATGTGGTAATGGCAGACTTAATTCCCGGAATTCATTTGCGGTATGGCCCCAGATATCTTCATTACTATAATCATGTTGATAGTGAGGAATAGCAAAAATGCGCCCGATAAAATCACGCATTTTTTCGAAGACCAGATGGCGATCTTTTTCACCCAGCGTATCGTGATAGAACCCCGTCATAACATGTTTTTCTTTAATCGGGGTATTCAACAGTTGATAAAACTTATGTTGTGGTTTTGGGTTAACGACATAATCGCTGCCAGAAATAAATAGCTGAGTTGGTATAGTGATAGCGCTCGCATCTTTCACTACACGCTCCGCGGTTTGATACAGCTCCAGCAAAATATTGACGGCAATTTCTCGGGTAATGAGGGGATCGCTATTATAAGACGAGATGCGTGCTTCATCGTGAGTCAGAAATTTTGCTTTTACATAGGAGTTGACGAAAAATACTCCCCGCGCTTTTTGCATTAATTGCAGCCCTTGTACAGCAAAAGGGATATACAATTTAATATCAAATGCTGGTGCTGCGAGGATCATGGCCCGAATTTTGGGTGCGTAATCATGTACCCAGACCGATACCAATACGGCTCCGACACTCTGACCAATCACCACTATATTTTTCATTTCAATATTGTATTTAGTGGCGATAAATCTTACAAATTCATCGACATCACGAATGGATGTTCCCATTGAGGGGCTATAACCACGTTTTCCTTCTGTCTTTCCATGTCCACGGGCATCCCAAGCGAACATGGGTACATCAGGAAGATTGAGTTCATCAACGACATGTTGGACTCGACCTGAGTGTTCATGACCTCGATGAAAAATGATAATAGCTTTTTCAGCAGTAGTCTGTTCTTGTGGCCAATAGCGGTAAAACAGGGAAGACTGATCTGATGTTGTGAAATAATGCTCTTCGGCAATACGTTGAGAGGATGATTGTGTCATGTTAAGGCTTATTTTGATTGTGATTGTTCAGACAGCTTGATTTCATGCAAGGCTTTAACCACGCGCTGGCAGCAAGTTACCAAGAGTAAAATAATCATAAAAGGGAACAAATAGTGGTTCCAGTTCAAGGCTGAAGGGAAAATGGCAATGATCAGCCCATAAGTACCAAAAACAAAAGCGCGGTCGCTTTTTCCCATTGGACCGTCATAGCGTCGTGATGAACCAATGGTTTGTGTCAAAATACCAATAAACTCTGTCAGGATGGTTAAGAACAAAATCACCAGCAGGCTTACGCTGTTGATATAAGGCAGAAAACAGAAAGGGAGATAGAGAGCAACATCGGAAATAACATCTCCCAGTTCATTATAAATGGCCCCTAAATGAGATTTTTGGTGATGTTCTCTTGCTAACATACCATCAATGGCATTAAGAGCCATACGGATAAAGAGAAAAACAGGCAATAACCAATAGATGCCGGGGAAAGAAAATAAACTCAGTAGTAAACCAATCGTGATTGATAATAACATCGCACCTAATGTTACCTGATTGGCGGTAATTCCGTGTTTGTGTAGAAAAATCACGATAGGACGTAATAGATTCTGAAAATATGGCTTTAGATTATAGATGGTCATATTTCTATAAGTCCTTTATAGATAAAATATCAAGGTTATTAAAATAAATAAACTTACTAAATCAATAGCGTTAGGCAATGAAGAGTTTACATGTATTTTCATCGATCTTCATAGCGATATTATCATTAATGAATAGGATTCTAAGTGTTACTTAGTGGCCTTTTATTTGCTCATTTTATCTTTTCAATAAGTCATTATCAGAGGTTGTTAAAATCCCTAAATAAAGATTGCAAAAAGTAAGAATGGTAAAATAGAGATATTTAAAATTTACAATATCTTTGCCAGAGTAAAAATTTTAGAAGAAGCAACTTGCTAAACTCCCTGACTATTGAAGAGCGAAAAATTACATATATGATAAATAAATATATTAAGTTAGGAATTCTAATCAATTTATCTAAATCAGATTCGGAAAAATAAAATAACATCAAGTAAATTTTCAAAGTAGATCAAAAAGAAATATCTTTCGCCTTGCTCGTTATTCCTGATTTTAGATTCTTTACGAACTGTTCTGAGTAAAGTACGAAATGTTATTGAACAATAACTCACTCAGGACAATTCAGTGATCTACCGTCTGGGCAGGAATGTCGATTGTGTCAGTTTATAAAGTGTCTTGAATTATTAGGTCACTACAGTTTCCTGACAATTTGAAAATATAGTAAGAATAAGTGATGATTGTCTTATAAATTTTGTGAAGTTAGTCGATTAACTTTAAGGATATGATGAATTGTCTAGGGCACAGCGTTTGTTATCCCTGATGGAAATTTTACGTAGTTATCATTTTCCCGTACAAGGAAAAGTATTGGCGCAGAAATTGAATATCAGCTTAAGAACACTTTATCGGGATATTGCGACTTTGCAGGTTCAGGGCGCCGTCATTGAAGGGGAAGCAGGGATAGGCTATGTTTTACGGCCGGGGTTTGTCTTACCGCCACTGATGCTAACGCAAAACGAAATAGAAGCCTTGGTATTAGGGGCTAATTGGGTATCTAAGCGTACAGATCCACAGTTAAAACAATCTGCCAATAGTGCAATCAGTAAAATTGCAGCGGTAATTCCAGAAGAACTTAAACAATTTTTAGAAACGAGTTCATTATTGGTCGGGTCTGCTTCTACAAAAATTCAACCTTCTATTGATATCCGGCAAATACGTCAATCTATTAATAACAGGCACAAAATCACTTTTTCTTATCTGGATCTGAAAGGCAACTCATCTGAAAGAACAATATGGCCATTTGCGTTAGGGTATTTTGAAAATATCAGTATCGTCATTGGTTGGTGTGAATTACGGGAAGCAATACGCCATTTTAGATCGGATAGGATGATTTGTTTGCATATTGAAAAACAAAGTTATCCGCGTTCAAGACAGTCATTACTGAAAGAATGGCGGGAAACGGAAAACATACCGAGTCAATCATAATATTTTTCATGAAAAGACTACTGACAGAAACTGACATCCCCAGTTGTTACTCTGCGGACTCTTGGTATTTTAAGTCAGTTTATAATTGTTGGAGTTTTTTTATGCTAATCCTAACTTTTTCTACATCAGTGAGCGCCAAACCTTCACAAATTTGGGCTCATTATGTCGATTTTGATTTACGGAAAAAATGGGAAATTGATCTCGAATATTTTAAGTTCGAGGGGGAAATTAGGACAGGGCAGTATAGTCGGATGACATTAAGTGACATGCCTGAAATCCGCTTTTATCTTGCGAATATTGAAATAAATAAAGAGGTTACTGATCAGGTTAATGTCCCGCAGATGGGAATGTTAACTTTTTGTCATCAAATTCTGACTGATGAAAACAATATGGCGGAGCGTATTCAGGTCACTGTTTCTTTTGAGCCTGAAACCAATGTCCCCAGTATTCAAGCGGAAAGTTTCTTCAAACAGGTGACCCAAGATTTGGTGGTAACAGTATCGAGGCTCAAGGCGGTGGTTGAAAAGGCTGAACATGCTGAGAGAGAAATTTCTGCTTTCGTTAAACCTAATCTTCAATTGGTTTATGTCTCTGATATTGAGCGTTCTACAACTTTCTATAAAACCTTATTCAATGCTGAACCAATCTTTTCCAGTCCGCGTTATGTGGCATTTCCCGCAGATAAAGAAGCCATTTTTGCTATTTGGAGTGGGGGAGAAAAACCTGATAGTGCTGTTCCGCGATTTTCGGAAATTGGCATTATGTTACCGTCCGAAGAAAATGTCGATCAACTCTTTGAAAAGTGGCAAAAGAATCCAAACATTGCAATTAAGCAAAAACCTTACACTGATGTTTTTGGTCGCACTTTCCTTGTAATAGATCCTGACGGTCATATTATTCGAGTGTGTCCTTTGGATTAAGGCAAATGAAGGAGATAATGTGTATGTTCGGTTTTAATCATCAAGATGGCAGTTATTTAGAGATTGATGGTGCGGATATCTATTATGAAATCCGAGGTAAGGCAAATGGTTATCCACTAATTTTTTTGCATGGCGGATTAAGTGACATTGAGACATTTAACCGAATAGTGGGTGACTTTGGAAATACCTACCAGCTCATCGGCATAGATAGCCGTGGGCAGGGGAAGTCTACTTTAGGGCAAGGAAACTTGACCTATCAACGCCTTCAACAAGATGTAGAAGCGGTGATCAAACACTTAGGGTTAAAAAAATTCAGCATTATTGCTCATAGCGATGGCGGAATTGTTGCGTTGCGCTTGGCTGCGGCAGGTATCATCCCCGTCGATAAAACAGTGGTCATTGGCGCTGGTTGTACATTACAAGAAGATGATCCGATGCAGGAGATACTTAAGAGTGTAACGGCTGAAGGCTGGCGCGCAATGCTACCTGACAGTTATAACAGTTACCATAGATTGAACCCGCAAGCGGATTTCAACAAGTTGATTGATAGTATTGTCCCTATGTGGACAGATACCAAAGAGAGCGGTTATCCCAATCAAACTATTCGTAAAATAGTGGGTGAATTATTGGTAGTGCGGGGAGATAACGATAGATTGGTTTCACGTATCCATGCAGCGGAATTAGCCGATCAGGTTCCTCACTCTTGCTTGCTAAATATTCCTTTTACGGAGCATTCACCCCATGAAGAAAAACCTGAGTTATTGGTGCCATTTTTGAAAGAATTCTTATTAAATTAATCTCAGTTTGCTAAATTAAACATGTCTGAGAGAATCCGAAGTATGTGGCAAAACATAGAAATAAAAAAGCCTGAACATATTGAAGTGACCCCCAATAGTTGGACAACCAATGACTGGGGGTTTTTTATGTCTAAATATAGTCGTGAACTAAAAATCATGATTGCTAAACGATGTCTAGCAGGTAACGCATCGGATAAGCTATCAGCGGAATATTCAATCTCTTCTCGACAAATTCGATACTGGTCTCAAGTTGTTGCCATTCATGGTGATAACGCTTTTTTGCCAACGCCTCACTCTCTTTGTGCTGCAACAAAACTCCATGCTTTGAAATTAATGTGGACAAATGATTGGTCTCTCACTCACACTAGCGCAGTTCTCAATTTAACGACCCCGGGTACCTTATCAGTCTGGCTTGATAAGTATAATGAAACAGGTATCAAAGGGCTTGAAAGTCCTCAGCGAGGAAGACCCCCAATGAAATCACGACCTAAAATTCCGCCGAAGTCTGATGACGAAATGACAGTTGAGGAACTTAAAGAAGAATTAGCTTATTTACGTGCAGAAAATGCTGTCCTAAAAAAGTTAGAGGGGCTGGAACAGAAGAAACGCCAACGAGCAAAGAAAAAGCGTTAATTGTTTTAGCTCTTAAAAAGAAATATCCATTAAAGCACTTACTTTGTGCCATTAATCTTGCAAGAAGCGTGTTTTACTATCAGTGTCAAGCGCTTAAAAAAACGCGTGCTTATGAACAAGAAATAGAGATGATTAAGACTATTTATCATGAGCATAAAGGTCGTTATGGCTATCGTCGCATTCATTTAGCATTGAGAAAAAATGGCTTTAAAATCAATCACAAGACAGTACAACGATTAATGGGACAATTAAACCTAAAATCCACGGTAAGGCCGAAGAAATATCGTTCGTATCGTGGAGAAGTGGGTAAAACAGCACCGAATTGGTTAGCAAGAGATTTTCACGCGACAAAACCGAATGAGAAATGGGTAACGGATGTGACGGAGTTTAAAGTGAATGAACAAAAAGTTTATCTATCACCTATTATTGATTTATTTAATCAAGAGGTTATCGCTTACAACGTGGCGAAAAAGGCGAGTCTGCCTTTAGTGACTGAAATGCTAAAAGAGGCATTAGAGAGGCTAGATGCTCACGCTAAGCCACTCATTCACAGTGATCAAGGTTGGCAATATCGACATAGGGCTTATCAAAAACAACTTGCTGATAAAGATATTAAGCAAAGTATGTCGAGGAAAGGGAACTGTTTGGATAATGCGATGGCCGAAAACTTTTTTGCCTTACTCAAAACAGAAATGTATCACCGACAGTACTTTAAAGATGCTGATGAACTGATTGAAAAGATAGAAGAATACATCGAATATTACAATACAAAACGGATTAAGGTGAAATTAAAAGGCCTAACTCCGATAGAATATCGAAATCAGGCCTTACATGCCGCTTAACTAAAATGTCCAACTTTTTGGGGTCAGTTCATATGTTCAGGCTTTTTTATAGAATATGGCGGTGAGGGAGGGATTCGAACCCTCGATACGTTTTCACGTATACACACTTTCCAGGCGTGCTCCTTCAGCCTCTCGGACACCTCACCGAATTTTGTTTTTCAATATCTTTATAGAAGATACCTATTTGCCTTCTAAGGCACTAAAAAAGCCTGAGCGTTTTGTTCAGGCTCTCTTATAGAATATGGCGGTGAGGGAGGGATTCGAACCCTCGATACGTTTTCACGTATACACACTTTCCAGGCGTGCTCCTTCAGCCTCTCGGACACCTCACCATATTTTGTTGCCACAGGAATTCAGATTGTGTTCACCGTTGCAACGGGGCGCTACTATAGGGAAAAGCAGGGCGGGCGTCAACATGCTTATAAGTATTTTTTCTGGCTTTTTGACTGATTAGACAAATAAAAAACAATTTGTGCGCTTGGCAGTCAATTACGGAAGGAAGGGAACCCTCTTTTTTTTGCAACGAATCATGAAAAATATGTTAACCAGATAACATTATCAATATTTTCATTCACTCCTTTACATCAGAGGCTTGCAACCTCCAAGCAATAGGTTGACCCTATCGGAAAAACAAAAAGGAATGAGATTTTATGAACATCATTTTCTTCCACCCTTATTTTAATGCTGATGAATGGATTCAGGGGATACAGGCTAGGTTACCTGAAGCTAAAGTTCGGCAATGGGTTCGTGGTGATAATGCTCCTACCGATTACGCTTTAGTTTGGCTTCCTCCTTATGAAATGTTGGCTAATCATCAGGAGATAAAAGGTCTATTTGTACTCGGAGCGGGTGTCGATTCCGTTCTCAAGCAAGAGTTGAAAAAACCCGGCACACTACCTGCGAGCGTTCCGCTGATACGTCTTGAAGATACCGGAATGGCGCAGCAGATGCAGGAATATGCGATGACTTCAGTCTTACACTATTTCCGTCGCATGGATGAATATAAGCAATATCAGGAACAGCGTCTTTGGAAACCTTTGGCTCGACACAATAGAAAGGATTTTGTTATTGGCGTCTTAGGTGCCGGCGTTTTAGGGCGCAGCGTTATCGAAAAACTGAAGGGGTTTGATTTTCATGTGCGTTGTTGGAGCAAAACGCCAAAACAAATTGATAACGTCGAAAGTTTTTACGGAAAAGAGCAATTGGGCGATTTTCTTTCTGAATGTAAGGTGCTGATTAATATCCTGCCAGATACAACGGAAACTCGTGGTATTCTTAATCTTTCACTATTCAGTCAGTTAAAATCGGGTTCATATGTAATCAATATTGCACGCGGTGCTCAACTCGTCGAGCAGGATTTGCTGGTTGCAATTGATAAAGGTTATGTTGCTGGTGCGACCCTTGATGTCTTTGCCGAAGAACCATTATCAAATTTACATCCTTTCTGGACTCATCCTCGCATTAATATAACTCCGCATATTGCAGCAAATACCATTCCTGATGAGGCTATGGATGCTATTTGCGAAAATATCCGACGGATGGAAAATGGTAAGCAACCTTTTGGTCTCGTTGATATTAACAGCGGTTATTAACAAGCCGCTTTACAGCAAGGCAGACGATTAGGGACAATAACTGAATTCATTATTTAGGTAAGTTATTGGGATTGGATGAAGTTATGAACGAGTTTTCTATTGTTTGTCGTATTTTGGGAACGTTATTTAATCGGGCACCACAAGATCCTGTTCTGCAACCCCTCATTACCATGATTGCAGATGGAAAATTGAAACAAGCATGGCCTTTGGAGCAGGATGAGTTATTGGAGCGATTGCAGCAAAACAGTGAATTGTCGGTTATCGAAGCGGATTATCACGCCCTGTTTACCGGAGAGTCAGCAAGTGTTGCAGCTTGCCGTACTGATTATACGGATGAAAAAGAAAGTGAAGTGCGTCAGTTTTTAGCAGAGCGGGGTATGCCTTTGTCTGATGCACCGGCTGATCAATTTGGCTCTTTGTTATTGGCTGCGTCATGGTTGGAAGATCAGGCAGCAGAAGATGAAGTTCAAGCCCAAATCACTTTGTTTGATGAATACTTACTGCCTTGGTGCGGAAAGTTTCTCGGTAAAGTGGAAGCTCATGCAACTAGCAGTTTTTATCGAACATTGGCAATTGTTACCCGTGAAGCACTGCAAGCGTTGCGTGAAGAACTTGAATCTGAGTGACAATGTCACTTTATCAGGCTGGTAACTATTTAAATAGACGAAATTATTGGTAGATTGTGGATCAAATAAGGGCCAATTATAGTTAGTAACTGGCTCTTATTATTTCATTGACAATAAAAATTATTTATCAGCCAAGTCAATAACTAATTTACCCGGTTTAACTGCCAAACCTTTGGCTAATTTTGATGCGGCTGCTTCAGTCTTGCTTTTTTCTGGGTTTAAGACATAAACAGGATGAGTGTCAAAAAATTCACTCAAAGAAGTATTCAGATAAGGAATTAACACCTTAATTGGAGCGGCGACTTTTTCTGGTGTTGTCTGGTAGTTTACAATTTCCAGTCCCTTAATGAAAATAGCCCCTTTTTCTGCATCAAATATCGGTTTAGCTCTGATAGTAAGTTTCATATCAGCTTGGACATTACCCAATAAAGTGATTAACTGAATTTTTGCCTGACTGGACAGTTCAATTTTTTCTGGATCTTTGCGGCCGACCTGACTGGTTAAATCCCCTAGTGTAATATTGGCTTTGGCTGCACCGGGAAGGCTAATTTGCTTCTGATAATGAACTCTTTTTAATAAATATTCATTGAGTAGGCCTTCGTTGATGCTGAATTCTTTGAATTGGTCACAGCCACTGACTAACCCTACCAGTATCAATACTACTCCTAATAAAAACTGTCTCATCTTGTCTCCTTTTATTTTCAACGGGTAGATCTTACACTATTTATTACATGATTTATGTATTACATGGTTAAGGCTGACTCATTATGATGGGTTCAATTTTTTTCCGATTGAATTGACGATGAAGAGCATAAATAGTAATTAATCCTGTCAAACCCAGCAAAATCCATGGTAATTGTGGCATATTCAAGGTTTTTCCTGTGTCATAAAGCCATCCGCCGCCGGTATAGCCCAATGCACCTCCTAGCGCCAGCCCCAGTCGACTGAACCCCATATAACTACCACGGGCCCGTGGATCAGCCAGTGAAGCACTGAGTGTTTCACGTGCAGGTTCTGCTGTCACTATGCCCAGATAGAACAGACAAATCAGGCCAAACAAGAGATGCAGTTGATCTGCCCAACCGATTGGGAACATACAGAGGCTCATTAAAAACAGCCCGGCCATCAGGCGTTGTTCCTGTCGAAAATATTTTTCACTCCAGCGGGCAATAGGATAAAGCAATGTCAGAGAAATCACAGCTTCAATGGCATACATCCACTTAACGGCAGTATGTGTGCCGGAAATTTCATGGATAATAATCGGAAACATTAACATGACTTGTACCGACAGAATAAAATAACCAGTTAATGTCAGCACATAGTAAAAGAACCGGCGATCTTTAATGACTCGGTTCATACCCTCTTTGATGGGGGTTCGGGTTGTTGATATGCGATATGCAGGTAAAAACCATGCATTAAATAGTGCCGCCAGTACAAAAATTATTGCTCCAATCCAGCAGACAACATCAAAATTATATTGCAGCAACCAACTTCCTAGCAGAGCACCGACTACAGCACCTGCGCTATCTTGCATTAATAATAATGAATAAAAGCGACCGCGCTCATGGGGACGGGTTAACTTGATTACCAGCGCTGCCCGTGGGGGGTCAAACAGAGTTCCGCCCAATGCTGATAAAACACAGGAAAGGATTAGTATCCAAGGCTCGGAAGCCATTGCCATCATGGCGAAACCCGATGCGCGTAATAACATTCCGATAACAATCATTGGCTTGGCACCGAATTTGTCTGCAATAGCCCCGCCAAAAATGCCAAGCCCTTGCTGCACAAATTGGCGCATACCCAGTGCAAAGCCGACAATGACGGCAGCCCAGCCAAGTTGTTCGACGAAACGAATTGAAATTAAGGGAAAAACAACGAAAAATCCCAGAACAACCAATAAATTGTCGAATAAAAGAAAATATTTACCCAAGCTACGAGCTTGTGAAACTAATGACATTTCGCACCATCAAAATATGAAAAAATAAATATAAATTTTTGTTATTCTGGACTGAATTTTATCCTTAAGATAGAGGAGTATAGATGATATTTTTTTATCGTGAGACGGTGATAAAAACTCTTATAAGAGCTAAATTATTGAGGATTTTTTCAAGGTAAAGATCGGGAGAAGGCATGTTTGGTTATCGTTCTGCATCGCCTAAGATTCGCTTTATGACTGATAGGATGATTGTTCGTTTGGTATATGAACGTGATGCCTATAGATTGGCTGAATATTATGCGGAAAATAAAGATTTTCTTAAACCATGGGAACCCACAAGGGATGGTAGTTTTTATCAACCTTCAGGATGGACAAATAGATTGAGTTATCTTGCCGAGCTGCAAAGACAAGAGGCTGCATTTAATTTTTTACTGTTAGACCCTGATGAAAATGAGGTGATAGGGGTTGCTAATTTCACGAATGTTGTGCGTGGAGCATTTTATTCTTGTTATCTGGGTTACTCTTTGGGCGAAAAATGGCAGGGACAGGGTTTGATGTATGAAGCGTTGCAGCCTGCCATTCGTTATATGCAACGCCACCAGAAAATGCACCGGATTATGGCCAACTATATGCCACATAATCACCGCAGTGGAAATCTCCTCAAGAAATTAGGATTTGAACGGGAAGGTTATGCCAAGAATTATTTGATGATTGATGGTATCTGGCAAGACCATGTACTGACATCACTGACTGATGATATGTGGGGAAAGACGGGTTTATAAGTTTGTAGCTTATGAAACTATAGTTATATAACCAATGTAGACATAATTTTTGTCTGTTAGACTTGAAACACGGCTGCTATCTCACCGGAATGTTTTATCTACCACGTTTATGACATCTTGGTGATAGCTTTACATCTTTTATGTTCATTTCATAAAAATCACTTTTTAGAATAACACCATGAATTTACTTAAATCACTGGCAGCGGTTAGCTCAATGACGATGTTTTCGCGCGTTCTGGGCTTTATTCGAGATGCTATCATTGCCCGCATATTTGGTGCTGGTGTAGCGACAGATGCTTTTTTTATTGCGTTCAAGCTGCCGAACTTGCTACGCCGTATTTTTGCTGAGGGCGCTTTTTCTCAAGCGTTTGTGCCTATTCTGGCTGAATACAAAAATCAGCAGGGAGATGAAGCAACACGTACGTTTATCGCATATGTGTCAGGAATGCTGACATTGATTCTGGCGATAGTCACAATAATCGGGGTGATTGCTGCACCTTGGGTTATCTATGTGACGGCTCCGGGGTTCACGGATACACCGGATAAATTTGCCTTAACCCATGATCTGCTGAGAATTACCTTTCCCTACATTTTTTTGATCTCTTTAGCGTCTTTGGCAGGAGCAATCCTCAATACATGGAATCGGTTTTCTGTCCCCGCTTTTGCACCAACGTTGCTCAATCTCAGTATGATCGTCTTCTCACTGTTTGTTGCACCTTACTGTAATCCGCCGGTCATGGCATTGGGTTGGGCGGTCGTTGCCGGTGGGGTTTTGCAATTGGCTTACCAGCTTCCTCATTTGAAAAAAATAGGCATGCTGGTATTACCAAGGGTTTCTTTTCGTGACAGCAGTGTATGGCGTGTTATACGCCAGATGGGACCGGCGATCTTAGGGGTTTCTGTTAGCCAGATTTCCTTGATCATCAATACTATTTTTGCTTCATTTCTGGTTTCAGGTTCGGTTTCGTGGATGTATTATGCCGACCGTTTAATGGAATTGCCTTCTGGAGTCTTGGGGGTAGCATTAGGAACGATCTTGCTGCCTTCACTGGCAAAAAGTTTTTCCAGTGGAAATCATGAAGAATATAGAAAATTAATGGATTGGGGTTTGCGTCTCTGCTTTCTTTTGGCATTACCTTGTGCAGTAGCATTAGGTATTTTGGCGGAACCATTAACTGTATCACTCTTTCAATACGGCAATTTTTCTTCCTTTGATGCAGAAATGACTCAGCGGGCATTAATCGCTTACTGCTTTGGGTTAATGGGATTGATTGTTGTTAAAGTTCTCGCACCGGGTTTCTATTCTCGCCAGGATATAAAAACGCCGGTTAGGATTGCGATTGCAACCCTGATTTTGACTCAGTTAATGAACCTTGTTTTTATTGGCCCATTGAAGCATGCAGGGCTGGCGCTTTCTATCGGTCTGGCTGCCTGTTTTAATGCCTCTATGCTTTATTGGCAATTACGTAAACGTGATATCTTCAAACCATTGGCAGGGTGGAGTGGATTTCTGTTGAAATTGGTTGTGGCGATATTGGTTATGGTCGGCGTATTACTGACGGTATTGTGGTTTATGCCAGCGTGGGAGCAGGGCAATATGGCGATGCGCCTGCTACGATTAATGGGCGTTGTGATTGCTGGCGCAGGTAGTTATTTTGTTGCATTGGCTTTGATGGGTTTTCGATTTAAAGATTTTGCTCTTCGGGGAATGAACTAATTATTTAGCTGATCAAACTTTTGTTAAATGCCGCCCAATTATTTATTGAGCGGCATCACTTCCGTCTTTCTTGCCGACATAATTCATTTAAACATTCAGCGTGATCAGATTCTTCTTTTCTTTGTGTCAACATTGTTTTTATGTGTTCAATCTTTTTCATTCCGATTATTTATTAGAAATATAAAAAGAGGGAGAAAATATTGGGTAGGCAGGAAAACTGGCACGAAAAGTCATGCCAGTTTTAGCAAAAGGTTATTACATCCGTTCTACAGTCTGAATACCCAAAGTATCAAGGCCTTGTTTCAAGGTTTTTGCTGTCAGCAGAGCCAATTTCAGACGGCTTTGGCGCATTTCTTCGCTGTCTGCATTCAGGATTGGGCAATGTTCGTAGAAACCAGAGAATAAGCCAGCCAAATCATACAGGTAAGCACACATTACGTGAGGTGTACCTTCGCGGGCAACAGTCGTGATCGTTTCTTCAAATTGCAACAAACGGGTTGCCAGAGCTTGCTCACGCTCTTCGTTCAGAATGACTGGTTGTGTCAGGCTGCTTTCATCAATTTCCGCACGTTTAAAGATAGAGTTTACTCGGGTATAGGCATATTGCATATAAGGTGCGGTATTGCCTTCAAATGCGAGCATGTTGTCCCAGTCAAAAACGTAGTCTGTGGTACGGCTCTTGGAAAGATCAGCATATTTCACCGCACCAATACCAACAGCTTGAACGACTTTTTTCAGTTCATCTTCAGGCATATCCGGGTTTTTCTCACGGATCAGGGTATGCGCACGTTCAATGGCTTCATCCAATAAATCAGACAACTTTACTGTACCGCCGGCGCGGGTTTTGAAAGGTTTGCCATCTTTGCCTAACATCATGCCGAACATATGGTGCTCAAGTGACATAGATTCAGGAATGTAACCGGCTTTGCGAACAATCGTCCATGCCTGCATTAAATGTTGATGCTGGCGTGAATCGATATAATAAAGGACGCGGTCGGCATGCAGAACTTCATGGCGGTATTTGGCACAGGCAATATCTGTTGTAGTGTAAAGGTAGCCACCATCTTTTTTCTGGATGATAACTCCCATTGGTTCGCCTTCTTTATTCCTGAATTCATCAAGATAGACCACGGTAGCGCCGTCGCTTTCAACAGCAAGGCCTTTCTGTTTCAGATCTGCAACGACACCTGGCAGCATATCGTTATACAAACTTTCACCCATAATATTTTTTTCAGTCAGGGTGACATTCAGGCGATTATAGGTTTCCTGATTTTGTGACATAGTGATATCAACCAGTTTGCGCCACATTGCACGGCAATATTCATCACCACCTTGCAGTTTTACTACGTAATTACGGGCGCGAACGGCAAACTCTTCGTTCTCATCGTAAGTCTTCTTGGCTTCACGGTAGAATTCTTCTAAATCCGCGAGAGCCATATCGCTGGCATTTTCATTCTGGATTTTTTCCAGATAGGCGATCAGCATACCAAATTGGGTTCCCCAATCACCAAGGTGGTTGGCGCGAATGACTTTGTGCCCCAGAAATTCAAGGGTACGTGCCGCCGCATCGCCAATAATAGTAGAACGAATGTGGCCAATGTGCATTTGCTTGGCAACATTCGGTGCAGAATAATCGATAACAATGGTTTGAGATTCGACTGGCGCGATACCCAGTTTTTTGTCTTTCAGCGCTGATTCAATATTGGCCGAAATCCAGCTTTTATCCAGAAAAATATTGATAAAGCCCGGCCCTGCAATTTCAACTTTGCTGGCAATTCCTTGCAGATCCAGAAAGCTAACGACTTTTTCTGCCAATTGTCGGGGTGGCATGCCCACTTTTTTAGCTGCCGCCATGACACCATTCGCTTGGTAGTCACCAAACTGAGTTTTTGCAGATTGACGGACGTGAGCTTCGCTGTCGGCTGGAGCACCAGCTGCAATCAGCGCGTGGCTGATTTTTTCTGAAAGAATGCCTTGAATATTCACCGTGTTACCTTAAGTTACGCACGAAAGTTTCTGCATTTGAATTATGCACATGCTTTCACACGCGTGGGTTATGAGAAAATAACGGGGTTTATATCATATTCAGTATCCTGCATGCTACTATCAGCCGCTGGTGGTGGTATTACTTTTCGTTTTCAGTTTGCCTTTCAGTCGATTCTTCGCCATTTAACATTACTTAGGTTATGTTTTGCAGGGGGAGAGAACGATTTTGATGGTTTTTTTAATGAGAATAAAATGATTCATTTTTCAACAGTTCCTGAATTGCAGGATTTAGCTGCTGATTTGGGTGTGTTTGCGCAAAAATTAAAACAATTTGGCGAAGATTCTGGTTTGGATTTTGCGCAATATCCCGCAGATCATATTTCACTGCGTTGTAATCAAGTTTCACTGGCAGAGCGTTGGCGCTGGGGTTTTCTACAATGTGGTCATTTGATGTCTGAAAGCATTATTAATGGACGACCAATCTGTTTGTTTGAATTGGAACAATCAATAATCTTACTTGGCTGGCGGATTGATTGTGTTGAATTGCCTTATCCGAGTCAAAAACAATATATTCACCAAGGGTGGGAACATATTGAACTTGTTCTGCCAACACAGCCAGAGCAACTTATGGATGAAGCTTACAGATTGCTTCCAGATCCTCTGCCTGAGGGTTTTCATACAAAGGAAAGTCACCCTAAAGGAAATAATGAAAGATTACCGAATCCAACATTGGCTATAACAAATAGTGAAGTCACGGTTAAGTTTCATCCTTTTTCTATCAAAGACATTGTCAAGAGTGAAGTTTAGTCAGTAATCAATCAAAATAAGTCTCACTTATCACGTGAGGCCTGGAATCCATCAAGGCATCAATCCCATATACAGATATTATATATTGGTTATTATCACAAAATTAAATATTTCTCGTCCAAATGTTTACTCAATGTTCCAGAGTGTGAACCTTCCAACGTTGTGATTGGCGGAAAACATGTCTAATACTATAGAGTAAGAGGCAATTCCTGAGCGGAGAATGTTTTGGGCAGCTTCTTTGCTTGTGTATAAATACCTATATTTTAATTTTCAAGTCCGATGTTTCATTTAACTCATTGTTTTATAACTATTGTTTTTCACACAATCTCATTATCATTAATTTCATAATGATTTTGGGAACAGATATATCTAATAGATTTCGAGTTGCAGAATAGCCAATCAATAAGGGGCAATAAATCAGTCGATTGAAGAAGGAAGGGTATAAATGGTCTGTTGCGAAGCTATAATGAGGGGCTTTTAATGATAACGCTGGAAATTTGCTGTTATAGCGTAAATTGTGCTTTGATTGCGCAAAAAGCAGGCGCTGATCGCATTGAATTGTGTGCAAGCCCGCCGGAAGGTGGTTTGACTCCTAGCTCAGGAGCATTGCGGCAAGCTATACAGCAGATATCTATTCCCGTACATCCGATTGTACGGCCAAGAGGGGGCGATTTCTGTTACAACAACATTGATTTTGAAGTCATGAAAAATGATGTCGCCTATCTCCGGGATATGGGATTTCCGGGCGTTGTCTTTGGTATTTTGAATGAAGTGGGTCATATCGATCGACTTCGGATGAGACAATTGATGTCGTTGTCAGGGAATATGGAGGTTACTTTTCATCGTGCTTTTGATATGTGCTTTGATCCACATGTCGCTCTGGAACAACTGACAGAACTCGGTGTAAAGCGTATTTTAACTTCAGGCCAGCAGCAAAATGCTGAAATGGGGTTACCCCTGTTGAAAGAGCTGGTTCAAGCCAGTCAGGGACCCATTATTATGCCGGGTGCGGGAGTCAGGGTAAGTAACGTCAGTAAATTTCTGGAATTTGGTATGACGGAAGTTCACAGTTCGGCAGGTCAACTTAAGCCTTCTTCGATGAAATACCGGAAAGCTGGGGTAACGATGAGTTCAGATGATTGCGATGTCGATGAATATTCCCACTATTGTGTTGATGGTCAGCTAGTTGAGTCTATGCAGGGAGTGATTAGCTTGATTCAACGGAAAAGATAGCATTTGCCCCGTTCGTTTTCAGGTTGTAGTTTGAGGACTGCGGGATACGGTTTTATTTGGGTTAGTTCCTGAGGATGTGAACTGCCAAAATGAGCAGTTCACAATCAATATTATGGCATCATGGCTTGCGGGCAATAAGGACAGCACGTAGTGGCGCAGGGTAGCCTTCAACTGTTTTATTCTGATCGTCAGGGTCAAGGAAATCAGTTAGCGATTCAGTTTTCATCCATTTTGTCTGACGTTGTTCATCTGGTGTCGTGAGTGCCTGATCGACAATCCTTACATCCACAAAACCACATTTTTCCAACCAGACTTTCAGCATTTGAGCTGATGGAATAAAGTAGACATTCCGCATTTGTGCATAACGTTCACCGGGAATGAGGCATTGGTATTCATCACCTTCGACCACTAAACTTTCTAAAATGAGTTCACCACCGGAGAGTAGTTGGTTTTTCAGTTGCCATAGGTGATCGAGTGGAGAACGGCGATGATAGAGTACTCCCATTGAAAATACAGTATCAAAGGCTTTTAGTTCCGGTAATTGTTCAATACCCAAGGGCAGAAGATGTGCGCGTTGGTCGTTACCCAGCAATTTTCTGACGGCTTCAAATTGACAAAGAAAGAGTTGGGTTGGATCGATGCCAACAACTAACTGTGCACCTTCACCCACCATGCGCCACATGTGGTAACCGCTGCCACAGCCGACATCAAGTACAGTTTTGTCTTTTAAAGGCGAAATATGGGGCTGAACCCGATCCCATTTCAAATCAGAGCGCCATTCGGTATCAATTTCAACGCCATACAGAGAAAAAGGCCCTTTACGCCATGGCATAAATATTTTCAGGATATTGTGAATACGGGCTTTTTCACCGTTTGACAGTTCTGGTTCATGGAGAGCGATGACACCATTTTTCAGATCAATCTGAGTCGGTTTAATTTCAGGCAATCTTTCTAGCACTTTTACCCATGAACTGAACTGACCGTGCAATGAAGCTTTTTGCCAATGGTTTAATTGTGCAGGCAGACATTCCAGCCAATGATTCAGGTGGTTTTTGGCAATCAATTGATAAAAGTTACCGAAATCGATCATTGTTCAGTCCCTTTTATTGCCAGTAATGAACCAAAATTAAAGCATTGGAACCAGACTTCAACATGCTGGAATCCGGCTTTTTTGAGACGTGCTTTATGGGTTTCAACGGAATCTGTCCGCATAACGTTTTCCAGCATACTGCGTTTTTGGCTGACCTCCAGTTCGCTGTAACCGTTGGCTCGTTTGAAATCATAGTGCATATTGAACAGTAATTCGCCAATGTGCTCATCTTCAAAATTGAATTTTTCAGACAGAACCAGAACACCTCCGGGCTTTAATCCTGTATAAATATTATCCAACATTTTTTGGCGATCATCAGGATGCAAGAATTGTAATGTGAAATTCAGCACAACTACGGATGCATTTTTAATGTCGGTATCAAGAATGTTTTGTTCGATTACCTCAACGGGGATTCTGGCCTTGAAAGAGTCAATATGACGCCGGCAACGTTCTATCATTGCCGGCGAGTTATCGACTGCGATAATACGGCAACCATTTGTATGGCTGTCAGGATTATCATTAGTACTGATAGCACGGCGGATCGATAATGTGGCTGCACCAAGTGAACAGCCGAGATCATAAATTTGACTGTTTGGCGTGACAAAACGATCTGCCAGCATACCTATCATGGAAATGATATTGGAATAACCGGGAATGGAGCGTTTCACCATATCAGGAAAAACTTCGGCTACACGTTCGTCGAAACTCCAGTCACCTAAATTGGCAATGGGAGTGGATAACAGGCTATCCCGTTGATTATGAGGATCTTGATTTGACATAACAGCATTGATTTTGGAAACAATAAGAAGCGGTTATTCTAGCAGAATGCAGGATGCAGGAAAGGGCAGAAAGAAGGGATCAGCAGAAACCCTCTGGCGGCAGTAATACCGCCTTGGGTAATGATAGAATTTTGTGATGTCATGGCATCACAATTTTTTGTAGTTGGCATGGATATGTATGGCTTATACACTTTATCTGAAATCAATGGGATATAGGCGCATACATGGTGAGCATTAGATATATAGAGAGAAGATTTGCTCCCACGGCAAATAATAAATATTGGTGATAATCATTATTATCATTGAGATATATGTTGCGGCCATGCCCATACGCCGCCGGTGTATTTCGCGATGACGCAGGCCAAAGTAGTGCAAAACTCTACCTGAAAGCAGCACCAATCCACAAATATGTAGCATCCAGACGGCTGCTCCATTCATCTCCATCATGATTAATAACAGCATTGAAATTGGGATATATTCAACAGCATTACCATGAACCCGGATGGCTGTTTGCAATTCGTAAAAACCGCCATCGCCATAGGCTATCCGATATTGCGTTCTTAATTTGACTACATCCAGAGACAGCTTAATCAATAATAGTGCGCCCAATACAATATAAAGCGAGCTAACCATTTTTAACTCCATTGCCTAATCCAAAAACGGCCAGATGATGATAAACCCCAAAAAGAAAACTGTCGCTATAAATCATAGTATTTAATGATAAATGCGGTGAATGTTATCTGGTAGCAAAAAATTGTCTTAGTAAGAACGATGTTATAGCCTTATCTCCGGTCAGAATTTCCAGTATAATGGCTGCCTTTTTTGACAATTCTTCCTAAGAAGAATAATGCCAAAATTTCCGCAGCAGAAAGCATAACGAGCTGAGTAAAAGGATATTGTATGCGTACTAATTATTGTGGGCAGTTGAGCCGATCCCATGAAGGCCAAAAAGTGACCCTTTGTGGGTGGGTAAACCGTCGTCGTGATTTGGGCGGTTTGATCTTTATTGATATGCGAGATCGCGAAGGTATCGTTCAGGTATTCTTTGACCCAGACCAGAAAGAGGCTTTTGCTCAGGCTTCTGAACTGCGTAATGAATTTTGTATTCAAATTACAGGGATTGTGCGTGCACGCCCTGACAGCCAAATCAATAAAGAAATGGCAACCGGCGAAGTTGAAATTTTTGCGGAAAGTCTGATGATTTTCAATCGGTCAGAGCCATTGCCACTGGATAGCAATCAGAACAACAGCGAAGAACAGCGTCTGAAGTATCGCTATCTCGACCTGCGTCGTCCAGAAATGTCACAACGTTTGAAGACTCGTGCAAAAATCACCAGTTTTGTTCGTCGTTTCATGGATGATGCTGGTTTCCTTGATGTGGAAACACCTATGCTGACCAAGGCAACACCTGAGGGGGCTCGTGACTATTTAGTGCCAAGCCGTGTCCATAAAGGTGAATTTTATGCACTGCCTCAGTCTCCGCAGCTTTTCAAACAATTATTGATGATGTCCGGTTTTGACCGTTATTACCAGATTGTGAAATGCTTCCGTGATGAAGACCTGCGTGCAGATCGTCAACCAGAATTCACTCAAATCGACGTTGAAACCTCGTTTATGACGGCCGAACAAGTTCGCGAAATTATGGAAAAAATGATCCGTGAACTGTGGCAGGAAGTACGTGGTGTTGATTTGGGCAACTTCCCAATCATGACATTCGAAGAAGCCATGCGTCGCTTCGGTTCGGATAAACCAGACCTGCGTAACCCATTGGAACTGGTGGATGTTGCAGATCTGGTTAAAGATGTTGAGTTTTCTGTTTTCGCAGAACCGGCAAACAATCCAAAAGGCCGCGTTGCCACCATTTGTGTTCCGGGTGGTGCAGAATTAAGCCGTAAGCAGATTGATGAATATGGCAAATTTGTTGGTATCTATGGTGCGAAAGGTCTGGCATGGATGAAAGTTAACAACCGTGCTGCCGGTCTGGAAGGAGTACAAAGCCCGGTTGCCAAATTCCTGTCCGCTGAGGTGGTTGAAGGTTTATTGTCCCGCACAAATGCACAGGATGGCGATATTCTGTTCTTCGGTTCTGACAAGAAAAATGTGGTTACCGATGCAATGGGCGCATTGCGTCTGAAACTGGGCCGTGATCTGAACATTACAGATCTGGCAAGTTGGAAACCGCTCTGGGTCGTTGATTTCCCAATGTTTGAAGACAATGGAGAAGGTGGTTTGACGGCAATGCACCACCCATTTACATCTCCGTATGATATGTCGGCCCCTGAATTGGAAAGCAACCCAGAATCAGCTATTGCGAACGCTTATGACATGGTTATCAATGGCTACGAAGTAGGTGGTGGTTCTGTTCGTATTCATCGCAATGAAATGCAGCAGACAGTATTCCGAATTCTGGGCATCAACGAGCAGGAGCAACAGGAAAAATTCGGTTTCTTGCTGAACGCCCTGAAATATGGCACACCTCCACATGCAGGTTTGGCTTTCGGTCTGGATCGTCTCGTCATGTTGTTGACCAGTACCGATAATATCCGTGATGTAATCGCTTTCCCGAAAACAACAGCAGCGGCATGTCTGATGACTGATGCACCAAGTTTCGCAAATCCGGCATCATTGAAAGAACTGGCAATTTCAGTTATTAAAAAAGAGAGCGAATAATGGCTTACAAGCGCCCTGAATCTGTATTGGTTATGATTTATGCCTTTGACAGCAAAAGGGTGCTGATGTTACAGCGACGTGATGATCCCGAATTCTGGCAGTCCGTAACAGGTAGCCTCGAAGAGGGAGAAAAACCATTGGAGGCGGCGTTGCGTGAAGTTCAGGAAGAGATTGGCATTGATGTTACCAAGGAAGATATTGAGCTGATAGATTGCCAACGCAGTCTCTATTATGAGATTTTCCCGCACTTAAGACATAGATATGCATCAGGAGTGACACGCAATAAAGAACATTGGTTCTCGCTGGCATTACCTGAAGAGCGAATGATCCTGCTGACTGAACATCTGGCTTATCAATGGCTGGTGGCTGAAGAAGCTGCTGAATTGACCAAGTCATGGAGCAATCGGCAGGCAATTGAAGAATTTGTTATTTAGTCTATTGTTTCCAATAAATTTTAAGGTGCAGTCTATCTACTAAGCTGCAATTTGAAAAATGATGGGTATAGACGTTTTATCGGAGATATTTTCATGGCAGGTCATAGTAAATGGGCCAATACGAAACACCGCAAAGCAGCACAGGATGCAAAACGCGGTAAGATTTTTACCAAAGTTATCCGTGAATTGGTGACGGCTGCGCGTCTGGGGGGGGGAGATCCAACGTCTAACCCACGTTTGCGTGCCGCCATCGATAAGGCACTGTCTAATAACATGACTCGCGATACCTTAAATCGCGCGATTGCCCGTGGTGTTGGCAGCGATGATGCAGATAACATGGAAACCATCATTTATGAAGGCTATGGCCCGGGTGGTACAGCGGTGATGGTTGAGTGTCTGAGTGATAACCGCAATCGCACTGTTTCTGAAGTTCGTCATGCGTTCACCAAAACCGGCGGTAACTTGGGTACAGATGGTTCTGTTTCTTATTTGTTCACCAAAAAAGGGGTAATTTCCTACGCTCCGGGCCTGGATGAAGATCTGGTGATGGAAGCAGCATTGGAAGCAGGTGCTGATGATGTTGAAACTTATGATGATGGTGCGATTGACGTCTATACTACACCAGAAACGTTTGGTGACGTTAAGGATGCACTGGATGCAGCGGGCTTCAAATCGGATTCCGCAGAAGTATCTATGATCCCATCCACCAAAGCAGAACTGGATGCGGAAACTGCGCCTAAATTACTTCGTCTGATCGATATGCTTGAAGATTCTGACGATGTTCAAGAAGTTTACCATAATGGTGAAATCTCTGATGAAATTGCAGCATTGCTGTAATTAATTTCAGGGTTCACAGCGTAGAGAAAGTGCTTCTAATATCAAAGTACTTTCTCTAACGTTTTATCCCATATCTTAGGCACATATCTAGGCGAACAGTTCGATATGGCGATTATTCTTGGTATTGATCCCGGTTCCAGAGTCACAGGGTATGGCGTTATCCGCCAGCAGGGACGACAACTTATTTATCTTGGTAGCGGTTGTATCCGAACAAAAGTAGATGACTTACCCAGTCGTTTACAGAGGATTTATGCAGGCGTTACCGAAATCATCACTCAATTCCAGCCTGATGCCTTTGCAATAGAACAGGTTTTCATGGCAAAAAATCCAGATTCAGCTTTGAAATTGGGGCAAGCACGTGGTGTGGCGATTGTAGCTGCGGCTAACCAATCTGTTCCGGTATTTGAGTATGCTGCCCGTCAGGTTAAACAAACGGTAGTGGGTACAGGGGCAGCCGAAAAAAGCCAGATCCAGCATATGGTTCGTTCA
The DNA here is from genome assembly GCF_059072735.1 of Xenorhabdus sp. XBWT. Taxonomy (NCBI): domain Bacteria; kingdom Pseudomonadati; phylum Pseudomonadota; class Gammaproteobacteria; order Enterobacterales; family Morganellaceae; genus Xenorhabdus; species Xenorhabdus sp. XBWT. Next base: position 2,277,377 of record NZ_CM180990.1, on the reverse strand, counting down.
ATGTTGAAATTGTCTGCCAATCCGCAGGCTGATGCCGCCGATGCGTTGGCTATCGCTATTACACATTGTCATCTTAGTCAAAATTTGCTACGGGTCGGAGATGCACGATTAAATTTAACGCGGGGCCGTCTGAAATGAGCGAGGCTGGATATACGTCCAGCCTTTTTTGTGCTATAAGCTAGCGGAACGATTTATTTTTATTTTCAGGGGGTAAACAGTGATAGGGCGTTTGAGAGGAACCGTGTTGGAAAAACAGCCACCGTTGGTGTTATTGGAAACTAATGGTATCGGTTATGAAGTTCATATGCCAATGACCTGTTTTTATGAACTGCCTGAAATTGGGCAAGAAGCTATTTTATTTACGCAATTTATTGTGCGTGAAGATGCCCAGTTATTATACGGCTTTAATGACAAACAAGAACGCGCTCTTTTTCGTGAATTAATTAAAGTAAATGGTGTTGGGCCGAAATTGGCTCTGGCTATCCTGTCTGGCATGTCTGCTCAGCAATTTGTTACGGCTATTGAACAGGAAGCTATTGCTTCATTGGTTAAATTACCGGGAGTGGGTAAAAAAACCGCTGAAAGGTTGGTGGTCGAAATGAAAGATCGCTTTAAAGGGCTTAATGGCGATCTGTTTAGCCAAAGTAGTGACATTAGTTTGCCTGCTGCCACCAAACAAGCGAATTCTGATGCTGATATTGAAGCAGAAGCTTCCGCCGCACTAGTTTCTCTGGGATATAAACCGCAAGAAGCCAGCCGGATGGTGGGTAAAGTGGCTAAACCGGGTGCAGATTGTGAAACGCTAATTCGTGAAGCGCTTCGTGCAGTTCTATAATCGCAGGAGTTAAGTGATGATTGAAGCTGACCGTCTGGTTTCAGCAGAAGTTCTGCAAGATGATGAAGCCATTGATCGCGCTATTCGGCCAAAATTTCTATCTGAATATGTTGGGCAGCCTCATGTTTGTGAGCAGATGGAAATCTTTATTCAGGCGGCGCGGCAACGTGGGGATGCACTGGATCATTTATTGATTTTTGGTCCCCCTGGATTGGGCAAAACCACATTGGCAAATATCGTAGCGAATGAAATGGGCGTTAATCTCCGAACAACATCTGGCCCGGTGCTGGAAAAGGCGGGGGATCTCGCTGCCATGCTGACCAACCTGGAACCTCACGATGTTCTATTCATTGATGAAATCCACCGTTTATCGCCGGTTGTTGAAGAGATTCTCTATCCTGCGATGGAAGATTACCAACTGGATATCATGATTGGGGAAGGGCCGGCTGCCCGTTCGATTAAGATTGATCTTCCTCCGTTTACACTGATTGGTGCAACGACCCGTGCCGGTTCCTTAACTTCACCGCTGCGTGATCGATTCGGTATTGTGCAACGCCTTGAGTTTTACAATGTTGATGATTTACAGAGTATTGTTTCCCGAAGTGCCCATTATATGGGGTTGAGTGTCTCGGACGATGGAGCAAGACAAATCGCAATGCGTTCACGGGGCACTCCCCGTATAACCAACCGCTTATTACGTCGGGTACGTGATTTTGCTCAGGTCAAGGGCGATGGAACTGTGAATAACGATATTGCGGCTCAGGCTCTTGATATGCTGAATGTGGATTCGGCAGGGTTTGATTACCTTGACCGTAAATTGTTGATTGCCATAATTGATAAGTTTATGGGTGGTCCCGTTGGGGTGGATAACTTGGCGGCGGCGATTGGTGAAGAAAGAGAAACCATAGAAGATGTTTTAGAACCTTTCCTGATCCAACAAGGATTTATTCAACGCACACCAAGAGGGCGAATGGCAACCAATCATGCTTACCGACATTTTGGGTTAAGTAAAGAGAGCGTATAAGCCACTACTATGGCAATATACCAGTTCAGTTTTTTGAAGTGCTGGCTGGTAGCTAAGCAGGGGATGGGTCGTTAAATCTCCCCATGAAAGGTTCAATAACTGTTGCGTAATCGACTGGAGTGACTCTAATTTCTCGCCCAACAAGAAAAATCTCTGTATGACCTTCTCTATAATCCATACATGGATAACTATTATCAAATATAAAAAATCGTCTCTTTTGGGTTTAGAATTTCAAAATGGCTGAAATCTACCAACCAGAGCGATTTGTCCTGAAAAGCCCGATAACAGTTTTAAATGGGGATGCTGATCCAGATGTTAAACCGATTGAACTTTATGCTTGGTCAGAATTAACCAGTGAAGACTTAACGGTACAGGTTGTATCAGGAGATCATTTCTTTATTGATCAAAATAAAGAAAAAGTGATAGAGATTGTTGCATCTGTACTTTCGGGCATATGGTGAAAACAGACTACCGGCCCATGGGATGGGAGGTAGTCAATCTTTAGATTATTTTACCAATAATCAGCTTCTTGCCTTACACGTTAAACTCAACGCAAATAACATTGCCGCACAAAGCACTACCGAAGGCCCGGCAGGGGTATTATAGAATGCGGATAATGTTAACCCTCCCGTGACAGAAAGCATACCGACAATAATAGCAAAAACAGCCATTTGTTCTGGTGTGCGAGAGAATCGGCGTGCGGTGGCAGCCGGGATAATCAGTAGGGAAGTGATGATCAACGCCCCGACAAATTTCATCGCCAGACCAATGGTCAATGCTGTCACTAACATCAATAGAACCCGCAGGCGCTGAATTTTAATCCCATCAACAAAAGCTAGATCTTGGCTAACTGTCATTGATAACAGCGCACGCCATTGCCGTGTCAGCAATCCGGTAACAATCGCAACACCTGTTGCAATCAGCCAAAGATCTTCATAAGTGACAGACAATAAATCGCCAAATAAATAGGCCATCATATCGACCCGTACACTGGTCATAAAGCTGACAACAACTAAACCCAGAGATAAGGCACTGTGAGCCAGAATGCCCAGCAATGTATCAACTGCCAGCTGAGGACGTTTTTCCAGCCAGACTAAAAGAATGGCTAATATCAATGTGACGGCAATAACGGCATAAAAAGGATTCACATTCAGTAAGAAGCCAAACGCGACACCCAGTAGTGATGCGTGTGCTAATGTATCACCAAAGTAGGACATTCTGCGCCAGACGACAAAAGAACCAAGAGGCCCTGCGGCAATTGCCAATAAAATACCGGCTAACCAGCCGGGAAGTAATAGTTCAATCATCGACGTGGTTCTCCACCATTTTTCAAAATAATTTTTCCTCTCAGATCATGATGATGATTATGGTGATGTCGGTAGACTGCCAGTTGCTCGGCACCATGACGGCCAAACATGGCAATGAATTCTGGATGCATAGACACCACTTCCGGGGTACCAGAGCAGCAAATATGTTGATTAAGGCATAAAACTTCGTCTGTTTTCGCCATCACTAAATGCAGGTCATGGGATACCATAAGTACAGCGGAATTAAGCTCAGTTCTGATTTGATTAATTAAATCATAGAGTGCCAGCTGGCCGTTGACATCTACGCCTTGTGTTGGTTCATCAAGTACCAGAAGTTGAGGGTGGTTGAGCAACGCTCTGGCAAGCAAAACTCGTTGAGTTTCTCCGCCTGATAGCTTTTGCATCGGCTGATCTAATAAATGGGCTGCTTTGACCCGGTCTAACACCGGTATGATATCTGCCGATTTTACATTAGGTCTTAGCATCATAAAACGCTTAACAGTCAGGGGAAGTGTGGGGTCAAGGCTAAGTTTTTGCGGAACATAACCAATTTTCAGCGTTTGGTTGTGTTCGATAATCCCTGAAGTAGGGGGAACTAAACCAAGGACAACACGAACCAACGTTGATTTTCCGGCTCCATTTGGACCAATCAGTGTCAGGATTTTGCCTTGTTTGAGAGTGAAAGAAATATTGTTTAATACTTTGCGGTTACCAAACTCAACCGTAACATTTTTTAGGGTAATCATAGTTGGCATGTTAAAAGTGTCTTGCAGAAACATTGAAATGTTATAATATAACAAACCTCAAATTACTGCATGGAATATTCATATTATGTTACACAAACCACAGAAATACGTGCATAAATTTTTTCACAAAATCGCATTAGTGACTGGTCTGATGGCTGGAGTGAACAACGCTGCGCAGGCAGATGTTGTTACATCTATTCGTCCGCTAGGTTTTATTGCCGCCGCTATTGCTGATGGTGTAACAGGTACTCAAGTGCTTTTACCTGATGGTGCATCTCCACATGATTATGCTTTACGGCCTCTGGATATCAGAAAAATCAATCAAGCTGATTTAATGGTTTGGATTGGCCCAGATATGGAAACCTTTCTGGCAAAACCAATTTCTAGAATAGACAGTAATAAACAACTGGTACTGGCTGAATTATCTACTATAAAACCACTGTTATTGAAAAATAGTGGTGATAATAATGATTTAGGTGAATCGCATCAGCATAAACATGAAACTGATCACAAACATCATCATCACGGTGAATATAATATGCATATTTGGCTTTCTCCCGAGGTTGCAGAGAAAGCCGCTCAGGCAATATATAATCGACTTGTTGAGCGTTACCCTCAACAAAAACAGCAACTAGAAGTAAACCTACGTAAATTCAATGGACAGCTTATAGAATCTGATAAGAATATTGCTAGTATTTTAAAGCCTGTACAAAAGCAGGAATATTTTGTTTTTCATGATGCATACAGTTATTTTGAAAAACATTATAAATTGTCTTCGCTAGGGGTTTTCACTGTTAATCCTGAAATACAGCCCGGGGCGCAAAGATTACACTATATACGAACACAATTGGTTGAACAGAAAGCAAGATGTGTTTTTGCTGAACCTCAATTCAGGCCTGCCGTCATTCATGCCATAGCAAAAGATACCGGTGTGAAGATCGGGACACTTGACCCATTAGGGAGTGGCATTGTATTGGACAAAGACAGCTACATAAAATTTATAACTCAGTTGTCAAAACAATATTTGAGCTGCCTGAATTAGTACAATAAGGAATTTTATTAGTGCAGCAGATAGTTAAAACTATCGCTTTGGTATACAACAATCTACCTAAACCACACAAGATCATGCTTGGGTCTTTGACGTTAGTCACTTTGGCGGTCGCAGTGTGGCGGCCGGTTGTTTATCATGAGCGAGAAGAACGGCCAGGTAGTATTATTCTCAGTACGCCTAATCATATCTCTGATGCGAGCGATGATGAGGTCGGCGATATCAATGAACAACTGCCTGATGAAGGAATTAATGATGAAGAGGGCAGTTCAGATGCAACGGCAAATGTCCCTCATCAATATGTTGTTTCCAATGGTGATACTTTAAGTTCCATTTTGACTCAATTTGGGATTGATTCTTCAGATGTGGCTTTGTTAGCAAATCAATATAGAGCGCTGCGTAATTTAGGAATTGGTCAATCGCTATCTTGGTCCATTGATGAAAACGGTAATTTAAAAACGCTGACGTGGAATATATCACGTCGAGAAACACGAGATTATACCCGTGAAGGGGATACGTTTAGCGAAACAAAAGAGTTTCAGAAAGGCGAGTGGAAAAATAGTGTTATCCGAGGCACTGTTGACGGCAGTTTTAATGGTAGTGCCCTCATTGCTGGATTAAGCGGAAGCGAAGCCCGTGAGGTTACTAAGGCTCTGCAATGGCAGATAGACTTTCGTAAATTACGTAAAGGCGATCGTTTTTCTGTCCTGATGTCCCGTGAAATGCTTGATGGGAAGAGTGAGCAGAGCCAATTATTGGGCGTTCTCCTGCAAAGTGGCGGAAGTGATTATTATGCTTTCCGGGCTGATGACGGCCGTTTTTATGATAGTCATGCTTCCGGTTTAGAACGCGGCTTCTTGCGTTTCCCTACAACGAAACAATTCAGAGTATCATCCAGTTTTAATCCGCGTCGTTTAAACCCAGTGACAGGGCGGATCACTTCACACCGAGGGGTTGATTTTGCCATGCCTATAGGAACTCCGGTTCTGGCAGTCGGTGATGGGGAAGTGGTTGTCGCTAAATTTGATGGAGCAGCAGGTAATTTCATCGCCATTCGCCATGGGCGTCAATACACCACCCGATACATGCACTTAAGAAAATTATTGGTAAAACCGGGCCAGAAAGTGAAGCGCGGTGAACGCATTGCTTTATCAGGTAATACAGGTCGTTCAACGGGTCCACATTTGCATTTTGAATTTTGGGATAATCAGCAACCTGTTAACCCACTTACGGCAAAATTACCACGTTCTGGTGGATTAAGTGGTAAAGAGCGAGCTGAATATATTGCAATGGTTAAGGATATTAAGCCTCAATTATTACTCGATTGAATGAATTAATGCCGGATAATTGACAGACACAAAAGCGGATGATTGGTATCATCCGCTTTTGTGTTATTTTTTGTTAGAAGTTTGAGTCTCGAAAACGAGCATTGGAATCATCAGAGTTAGCTCATGAACAAAGAGAAAGATACAGATAGTAAATTGGGGTATATCCCTAAATTTCATTGCTCTTATTTGCATCCTCGCCATTGGGGGCTTTGGGCTGGTGTGGGAATATTGGCGGGGTTAGCTTATATTCCAGTAAAATGGCGTGATCCATTACTGGCGAAGATAGGTGTTTGGGCTGGCAGAAAAGCAAAAAGTGCCCGCCGTAGGGCAAAAATAAATCTAATTTATTGCTTTCCTGAATTAACAGACCAGCAGCGGGAAGACGTAATTGACCAAATGTTTGCTTGCGCTCCTCAGTCATTTGTTATGTTGGCAGAACTTTGCCTAAAAGGTACTAAATCGACGTTAAAGCGAACTCAGTGGCATGGTGATGAAATTCTTGATGATTTAAAAGCACAAGGAAAAAATATCATTCTCATGGTTCCTCATGGGTGGGCGATTGATATTCCAGCTATGCTTTTGGCGGCACGTGGTTACAAAATATCAGGCATGTTCAACCATCAGAGCAATCCTGTAGCTGATTACTTATGGAATAAAGTGCGCACACACTTTGGTGGCCGTTTGCATTCCCGTGAAGCAGGTATTAAGCCTTTTATTGCATCGGTACGTGAGGGATTTTTGGGTTATTATTTGCCCGATCAGGATCATGGTGAAGAACACAGCGAATTTGTTGATTTTTTCTCCACTTACAAAGCGACATTACCTGCGGTCGGGCGTTTAATGAAAGTTTGCCGCGCAGCTGTTATTCCATTATTTCCTGTTTATAACAGCCAAACCCATCAACTGGATATTTATATCCGGCCACCAATGGATGATATTGCAGGGCAGGATGATGCGTATATTGCTCGTCGTATGAATCATGAGCTAGAAGAGATGGTTAGACCTAATCCTGAACAATATACATGGATATTAAAACTGCTTAAGACGCGGAAAGAAGGGGATATTGAACCCTATAAGAGAGAAGATCTTTAACTTAAGGTTTGTTGAAATAAAGAATGTGTAGAAATTTATTTTTATCGACTGATTAAACCTTCCCCCTAATTGATAATTATTCTTTTATTAGGGGGATAAGCTATTAAATATTTACAGTAACATTTTTAATAAATATATTAACTTATTGTTTGTTTTATTATTTCCAATAAATTGCCTGTTCCGCAACATGAATCATTATAATATGGGTTATGTTTTCTGTTTATGACTCGATCATGGGGACATCCACCATTGCATATGAAAAACCATTTGCATCTATGCATTTTTTCATATGATTTTTTTTCTTCTACAAGATGGTTTTTATTTGTATCAGATTTTTTCAAGAGGTAAGCTAAATCGTTATCTATGATTGAACCATAATTATTTCCTGCTGCACCAACGTATTTGTCGCATGCAGATATAGTTCCGTTTGGTTCAAGGGTAATGATTTCTTGTGAGCAGTTACCCGCCCAATAACAATCTGAAATTTTCTTTTGAGAATATTTAATACTATTAATAAAACCATCAAATAGACGGATATTAATTTTATCCCGGTAGCCATTCCACCAAATGTGAAAAACATTAGAAAGAAAATTGATATAATCATGGTAAGTAATGTAGCTTCCTCCCGGATCATCTCCAGATTTTAGCCTGTTATCTGGAACGATATTTAAAAATTCAATATCAGTTAAATCTATTTCATAAAAATAAGAGAGCATTTTTTCTATATTTGATTGATAAACATCGCGATCGACAACAATCAATGCGCCATACGGTATTCCATAATGGCGTAATTTTTTCATACCTGCTGCTACCTTATGGGATGTTGGTCTTCCCCTATAGTCTAATCTTCTGCTGTCATGTATTTCTGGGATACCATCAATACTGATGCCAACACCCATCCCAATGCCTTTTAGAAATAATAGCCAATCATCAGGAATGTTTACTGCATTGGTCTGTATCGTATTAGTAATAACCTGATCTGGTCTTTTAAATTGCTCTTGCAACCATATTAACTTTTTGAAGTAATTCACATTCAGTAAAGTGACTTCACCACCATGCCAAACAAATTCGAATCGTTTTATATTTGGAATAGATAGAAATCGGTGGAGAGATCTCATTAGATTAAAAAAAGTTAAAGTATTTCCTTTACCTTCTGCCCAAGAATGGCAGTAAGTACATCTTAAATTACAAAGTCTAGTTGCTTTAATGACAACAACAAGTTTATTGGCGCTAATTTTTTCTGCACCAAAATATATGTTCTTCTCTTTATTGTATAGCTCAAGTTCTTCTCTATTTAACATTTTTTGATCAGGTATTTCACCAATAATTCTGGCAGCCAATTGCTTATAATTTATTTTGGGATTAATACCAGAGTTAGGAGGTTGAGAAAGATCCAAGAATTTTATAGGAATTATTGTATCCATATATAATTTCTCTTTAATGGTTAGTGACTAAGTTATTAAATGACCATCCTTCATGGTTAAAATTCTGTCAGAAAATTTAGCAGATTCCAAAGAATGAGTGACCATGACAATTGTTGTACCATTGTTATTTAATTCTTTAAGTGAAGATAAAATTTTTTCTCCATTTACACTATCTAAATTACCTGTTGGTTCATCAGCTAATAAAATAGCTGGACTGGATATCATTGCTCTGGCAATAGCAACTCGTTGTTGTTGACCTCCAGATAGTTGTATGGGCTTATGATTTTCTCTGTTTTTTAAACCAAATTTATTTATTGTATTAATAACCTTATCCTTTCTTTGTGACTTAGAGTAACCTCTATACTTCAGTGGTAGTTCTATATTTTCGAATACAGTAAGATTAGGTAGTAGATTAAATGACTGAAAAATATAACCAATAAGTTCACGTCTTAATGAAATTTTATGTGAATATTTCAATCCTGAAATATTTCTGTTGTTTATTGTTAACTTTCCGTTGTCAAAGGTTTCAAACATTCCAATTACATTCAGTAAAGTTGATTTTCCTGAACCTGACGTCCCCATTATAGAAACAAATTCTCCTTTATCTATATTAATGTTTATGTCACTCAGAACATTTGTTTGAATAAACTTTGTTTTATATGATTTGCAAACATTGACCATGTTAATCATATCATTCAATCCTTACTGTACTATTGTTAACGACGTTTTTCTTACTAAAACTGACTATGGTCTGATTTTCAGAAATGCCACTTTTAATATCTGTGTGGACTCCATCATCTGAGCTAATAGAGATAGGAGTACGTTCAGCAATATTTTTATCTTTATTTAAAACAAAGAGATAGTGTTGGCTATCAAGGAAAAAGACCATAGAAGATGGAACAGAAAATACTTTTTTGTCTTCAGCTAGTTTCACAGAGATATCAACAGACTGACCTCGCTTAAAATCGATGTCTCTTAATTCTTTTAATATAAATCTGACCTTAAATGTGCCATTGTTTACTTCAGATGAAATCAGTTTCACCAATAATGGAACAATCTTATTGTTATATGTTAAGTTTGCGGAAGAACTATCTATGATCTTGTTTAAGTAATATTCATTTATTTCAGCTTCGAAATAGAAACTTGATAAATCATCAATAACAGCTATTTGTTCTCCTGGCTTGAGCCGCTGGCCTAAGATCAAGTTTAGTGAGCTAATATTTCCAGATATTGTCGATTTTATTGAGAGTTGTTCAAACCCGCTTTCAATTATTTCAGAAAGTTTTTTCTGTTTTTTGACAGTATCATCTATTTCCTTTAATTGCTGATTTATGTATTTATCTTTTTCAAACTTTAATTTACTATAAAAATGATACATTTCATTCCAATATTCTACTGTAAGATTTAACTCATGCAATATTTCTTTGGGAACATAATTTTTGTTTGTTATGTTACTGTATCTTTTTAGCTTATCTTCGGAGATTTTTAACTCTTTTTTTGTTTCTAAAAATTTATTATTTATATCTCTATAGTCAGATTGTAGATTTATTTTTATATTTATCAAATTATTCAATTTGTCTGTAACGTCTACTAACATGGCTGAATTTTTCAAAGTAAAGTCGAAATTTGATAATTTTACTATTTTTTCATTTTTTAATATGTTTTGCGATGGTTTTTTAAATATTTCTGTAACAATTCCGCCTATTTCTGTTGAAATTGAGACACTATTATCGGGAACTACAACAGCTCTTGTTTTAAGTATGTCTTCATTTTTCTTTATAATGACTTTAAATTGAGTCAATTCATCTTTTTTTACAGATAATTCAGGTGTTGAAAAAGCATAATAGATAATAAATAAAACAAATAAAATGAAAAGTATAAAGAAGATAAGGGATAATAATTTCTCTTTTCTATGTGTGCTTTTTCTCTCAATTTTGATATCCATTATCACTCTCACAAGAATTTAGTAGAAGACAGTTTTCTATAGCTTAAAAAATATATGACAATTGTCAATCCAATAGTGAATATCATAGTTGCTGATAAGGCCAAACCACTATATATAAAGCTGTTTGTATAAATTTCTCCATATTCTTTAGCGAAGTAATTGAATATGAATTTTCCTGATAAGTATGCCATAAAAGTTGAGGCTATCATGGGAAAAATACTTTTTGATAAAAAATAGACTAAATTGGTGTAAATTGAACCACCAATAGATTCCATGATGCTTAATTCTTTTTTCATGTTATTGAAATCAGTCATACTTGTCGTAAAGCAAGATATCATCAATAGAATAATAGAAAGTATAGCGGCTGTAGAGGTGAGTTTAATTATTTTCCAATAATTATCATAATAAAAGTCAAATAATTGGCTGGTAAGATCGACTTCATTTTTACTAAATCCATATGTTGATAGTTTATCCAATATTATTGGAATGTTATTTATATTATTAAAATTAAATGAGAAGTATCTGTTATTTCCTTCTTTTATAAAAATTATTATTGGTTTAAAATTTTCATCAATAGAGCCTAAGTTGAAATTCTCTATAATTTGAATGAATCTGATTCGAATTTTATTATGTTCCGACATATACCAATAGTAATTGTTTAATATTTCGTCAAATTTAACTATATTATTTTGCGTCAAAAACGCTTTTGTCACTATAGCATTGACAGTATTTTCATCATTGCTTTGAAATAAGTGATTATTTTTACCCGCAATAACTTTCATTTTCCAAACATCAGTGAAGTTTTCATCTGCTATAATAACATTTGAAGAAGTGTAACTATCATTATTTTTTTGCCCTGAGTAATAAATATTAATGTTTTCTCTTGACATATCGAATGGACGCCAACTACTGAATGTAGCTGATGTTATACTTGCACTATTAATAAGCTCATTTTTTAATATATCTATAGTTAAACTTTTATTATTATCATTGTTTATATCTACTGATAATGTATTGGTATTATCATAAGGCACGTAAAAATTCGTTAGTTGGATATATTGGTTGATTAAACCTGTAACAAGATAAATGGATATACCAGCAACAAATAATTGAGTGGATATTGATATTTTCTTGAACCAGAAAAAAAATACAGTTTCGTATCTCATATCGGTTTTTCTATTTTTTTGATAAAAATAAAAACGCAGTAAAAATGAGAGGTGTATTAATGAAGCTATTATTATGGCAACAAATATGGAAATTATTGCTATATATATTAATGTTGTTCTTTCTAGGGCATTAAATAGTTCTCTAATATATGATGAGGTATTAGTTGTAAATAGGATTAATAACAAAAATAAGATAATTGATAAGATGGTTCCGGCCAGAATTTTTGACAATGAATCGTAAATAATATTGAGTGTTGATGCACCTAATGCTTTCTTTAATTGGTAAATTTCTTTTAGTTCTGTTGAGCTAGATGACATTGAATTATAGTAATTGGTAATTGCAGAAAATAGTATAAATGCAAACGCAGCATATGAACTGTAGATAACCCCTTTTGATAATCCAATGGATATTTCATCTGGTAAGCCATCTTGGTAGTGAATGTCTTTCATTTTTTTTAGAGAAAGATGGATAAATTCACTTGCAGTGAATGGAGCCCCTGGTAGGTTAGGAGCGCTAGTTACGATGATATTTTTTAGTAGATTATCTTGGGTTTCTTTTTGTACTTTATTCGATAATTTAATGAATAAATAGGCATGAGTATCATACCAATTAGACTGTTCAATGTTGTAACTTTTGATCAGATTTGGTTCGAATAAAATAATAGCATTTATATTGAGGCTACTATCCTTGCGTTTTTCCAATAGATCTTTAATGACATAAGTTTGGTTATTTAACACAATTGACTTTCCTTTGGGGGATCGCAGGTGAAGATACTGGTCATTAAATTCTTTCGTGATAAGAATTTCATTTCTCTTTAAAGAGATTTCTTTTTCTTTAAAAGGAGATAGCGTGTTTAAAAATCCATTGCTGGCAGCTATTATTGATACTTTAGGAAATTTTCTGTCATCTTTTTCTAGTGTTATATTAATTTTGAAAAAATACTCTATTTGATTAACTAGAGCTTCTTTTTGGAGTTCATTAATCAGCGGTAAAGGGGATTGTGCAGATCTAACTCGTTCTCCATTGGGTAAGTTAAAAGTTGTTTCTACCCGATAAAAATCACTATTATATTGATTGTTATCAATATGAGAATCGGAATATAAAGTAATAGAAAACAAATAAATTGCTAACATTATAACGGATGTTGAAAGTATCAATAAAGCCATGTTGGCATGTTTTATTATATTTGATTTATTGTTTACATTCATTTATTTCTACTATTCCTTTTTATCTTGGCATTTTTATTAGATGATTTCTGTATGATAAAAATGATTAAAGTATAGATATTGTATAGCACATTATTTTGATAATGACAATTTTTATGCTTTTCTTTCAAATTAGTTTAATTAGTTGATTCTATAAGTTTTATCTGTTAATAATTCTTGTTATTGTACTATTATAAATATAAGTAATTATTATTTTTAATAAATTCACATAGTGAAAATATGTAGGGTAACCATTGTTGGCTACCCTGTTTTTTTAATTAAATGTCCTGAAAACTTTTGCTCCAGTTCCAGGCGCTGATTTCTGGAATTGTTGGGTTGTTTTTCAGGCTATCTAATGATTCCAGACTGATGGATAATTCTGTTTCTTTGAATGATGCAGATAGAGAATTTAAAGCTTCCTGATTTGTATTTGTTTCATTTAGTGCATTAATCATAATTATCTCCATTCTTAATTTAGAGAGGTTTTATATATTTTAATACATTTGTAAGTTTTTTATTTTACATGGAAGATGTTGATATCAACACTTAATTAATAATATATTATTGTTTTTTTGTCAATATTTTATTTTTCATAAGTTATGTCACTAAAAGTCAGACATGTACTTCTCATGCCTCAATATTTATTATCTCTCACAGTACGGGAATAATAAGTGACTTTAATCTTGCAAGCTGTAATATAAAATTTATAGGGCATAGTGAAATAGAGTAATTTAATGAGGTGGTTAGTTTTTATATTACGGTAATGAGGATAGGCAACAATATATTGAAAAATAAAAAACACAAAATATATGATGTGCTTATTGTGGAAATAATAGGATCGTGATAATACGACCCTATATATATTTTATGAATGATTATTCTACTTCAAGTACACGACAGGTATTAGTACTACCAATAGTTCCCATCTGATCACCCTGCGTTACCAGGATTAGGTCACCTGAAGAAAGATAACCTTTATCGCGCAGGCGGTTTACCGCTTCGTTTGCCGCAGCGATGCCATCAGTATGCCAGCTACAATAAACCGGAGTGACACCGCGGTAAAGGGCAGTGCGGTTTAAGGTAGATTCATGACGTGACATAGAGAAGATTGGCAAACCTGAACTAATGCGAGACATCATGCGGGCTGTTCGACCAGATTCAGTCATGGCAATAATGGCTTTGACACCTTTCAGGTGGTTAGCCGCATACATGGTTGACATCGCGATAGCTTCTTCAATGCTTTCGAATGTCATATCCAGGCGATGTTTGGAAACATTAATACTTGGCATTTTTTCAGCACCCAAACAGACTTGTGCCATGGCGGCAACCGTTTCTGCTGGATATTGACCCGCTGCCGTTTCGGCAGAGAGCATAACGGCATCAGTACCATCCAATACTGCATTGGCAACATCCATGACTTCAGCACGGGTTGGCATTGGGTTAGTGATCATGGACTCCATCATTTGCGTGGCGGTAATTACGACACGATTCAGTTGACGGGCACGGCGAATCAGTTTTTTCTGTACACCAACCAGCTCAGGATCACCAATCTCGACACCCAAATCACCGCGGGCAACCATAACAACATCAGATGCCAGAATGATTTCATCAATAATCGCATCACTGCTGACGGCTTCAGCACGTTCCACTTTTGCGACGATTTGGGTTTCACAACCTGCATCACGCGCGAGTCGGCGGGCATAATTCAGATCTTCACCTGAACGGGGGAAAGAAACGGCTAGGTAATCAACATTAATTTTGGCCGCAGTGATGATATCTTCCTTATCTTTTTCAGTCAGCGCTTCGGCTGATAACCCGCCACCTAGTTTATTGATACCTTTATTATTGGAAAGAGGGCCTCCTACAGTGACTTCTGTGAAGACTTTCATGCCTTGAACATCCAGCACTTTCAATTGAACCCGTCCGTCATCCAATAGCAGGATATCACTGGTCGTAACATCAGACGGAAGACCTTTATAGTCGATTCCGACTTTTTCTTTGTCTCCTTCTCCTTTACCCAGATTGGCATCCAGCAGGAATTTATCCCCAACGTTGAGGAAAATTTTTCCTTCCTTAAAAGTGGATACGCGTATTTTGGGTCCTTGAAGATCACCTAAGATGGCAACGTGGCAGCCTAAGCGGGCAGCTATTTCACGTACTTTATTAGCACGTTGGATATGATCTTCTGCTGTACCATGAGAAAAATTGAGGCGGACGACATTGGCTCCCGCACTGATAACTTTTTCTAAATTGCTATCACGATCTGTTGCTGGACCAAGTGTAGTGACGATTTTCGTTCTTCTGAGCCGTCTGGACATGTATTACTCCGTTGACCTGTGAAGTATCCCTCGTTTTTCGAACTACAATTCGAAATCCATTGGGTATATGAGTTTCCGATTATCGTAGGATAACCATTTAATTTCTTGATTATCAACCCCGCACTGTAAAAGATGCAGATGCGGGAAACCTTACTATGCTATCAGTCTGGAGAATTGATAAATAGTGAACAAAAACACAGTCTATTTTATGATTTATTGATGCTTATCAAACCGCGAATTACGCAATGCTTCTTTGACCCTCTTCAAGTTATCCCTGAATTTTGAGCCTCGTCGCAGTGTAAAACCGGTAGCCAGCACATCAATGATGGTAAGTTGCGCAATTCTGGAGACCATCGGCATATAGATATCGGTATCTTCAGGGACATCCAGAAGGATAGAGAGGGTAGCTTCCTGGGCCAATGGGGAACCTGTTGAAGTAATGGCTATCACTGTCGCATCATTTTCACGGGCCAGTTTGGCGATTTCCACGAGATTTTTCGTTCGTCCTGTATGGGATATCAGCACAACAACATCTCCTTCGGTACTGTTAATGCAACTCATTCGTTGCATCACTATATCGTCAAAATAGGTTACCGGAATATTGAAGCGAAAGAATTTGTTCATCGCATCATGAGCTACCGCCGCCGATGCTCCCAAGCCAAAAAAAGAGAGCTTTCTAGCTTGGGTCAGCAGATCAACTGCCCGGTTAATTGCCGCGATATCCAGATTAGTTTTAACTGTTTCAAGATTTGCCATGACTGATTCAAAAATTTTATTGGTATAAGATGTGACGCTGTCACTTTCTTCCACATTACGATTTACATAGGGAGTACCATTGGCAAGGCTTTGTGCCAGATGCAATTTGAAATCGGGAAATCCTTTGGTGTCCAGACGACGACAAAAACGATTAACCGTAGGTTCACTCACATTCGCCATTCTGGCCAGAGTAGCGATGCTTGAATGGATAGCTGTCTGGGGTGAGGCAAGGATGACCTGCGCAACCTTTTTTTCTGACTTACTCAAAACATCAAGACTATTTTGGAGCCGTTCCAATGTGTTCATAAGACGTGGTTTAACCTCGGTTTTAACGATTTCATTAACAGGAGAAATCTATATCATTTTCATGAAAATATACTACTTGTTATTGAAGGCTGGCAGTGGTAAAAACCGGGTAACTTGATATTTTTCATCAAAATATGACAAGTGTCTAACTTTCAACTTGGTAAGATTACTTCTTAAACGTTGTAAACTTTCAATCAATGAACATTATCTGGTACAGACCCTAACCCGTACCCAGTATAAATACAAAACTAGCATGAATGTCAAAACAGTGTACAAAAAGCTGGGATAAGGCATATATAAACAATCATTGTTTACTGCTTATAACCAAAAGAGTACATTACACGCAGTTTCTGTAAAAAAATTACAATATCCCGTAATTGAGGATGAGGAGATGCAACATGGCGGTGACGTCTACAGCTCAGGCTTGTGATTTGGTAATTTTTGGGGCGAAAGGAGACTTAGCACGCCGGAAATTAATGCCTTCCCTTTACCAATTGGAAAAAGCGGGTTATATCCATTCTGATACTCGGATTATCGGCGTCGGCCGAGCTGACTGGGATAAGAAAGCCTATATCAAAGTTGTTGAAGAAGCGTTAACTACATTTATGTCCGAGAAATTGGACCCAGAATTGTGGAAGAAATTGAACTCACGTCTGGAATTTTGTAATCTGGACGTTAATGAAACGGAACATTTCACCCAATTGGCGAAGATACTTAATAAGGATAATTTGCCTACCATTCACTATTTTGCTATGCCACCCAATACGTTTGGTGCAGTATGTCATGGATTGGGAGCTGCGGGGCTGAATAAAGAACCCAATCGTGTTGTGATGGAAAAACCACTGGGAACAGATCTTATCTCTTCCCGATCTATCAATGATGAAGTAGCAAAATATTTCAATGAGAAACAAATCTACCGTATTGACCATTACTTAGGTAAAGAAACGGTATTGAACCTATTGGCACTGCGTTTTGCTAACTCACTGTTTGTCAATAACTGGGATCACCACACAATCGATCATGTGCAAATTACTGTTGCTGAAGAAGTCGGCATTGAAGGGCGCTGGGGTTACTTCGATCAGGCTGGGCAAATGCGCGATATGATCCAGAACCATCTTCTGCAAATATTGACTATGATCGCCATGTCTCCACCGGCTGACCTGAGTGCTGATCGTATTCGTGATGAAAAGGTGAAAGTGCTACGCTCATTGCGTCGGATTGATCATACTAATATCAGGGAAAAAACTGTTCGTGGGCAATACACCGCAGGTTTTGTGCATGGCACGAAAGTTCCCGGTTATTTGGAAGAAGAGGGCGCGAATAAAGCCAGTAAAACGGAATCCTTTGTATCGATCCGTGTTGATATTGATGATTGGCGCTGGTCTGGCGTGCCTTTCTATCTGAGAACAGGTAAACGTTTACCTGCTAAATGTTCCGAAGTTGTCGTCTATTTCAAAGAGCCTTCGCTGAATTTATTCGCTGAATCTTACCAACAATTACCGCAGAATAAGTTGACGATTCGCTTACAACCAGATGAAGGTATCGACATTGAAGTGCTGAATAAAGCACCGGGGCTGGAACATAAACATCGTTTACAGACTACCAAATTGGATCTGAGTTTCTCCGAGACATTTAATCAAACGCACCTTGCGGATGCTTACGAGAGATTGTTGCTGGAAGCTATGCGTGGTATTCAGGCGTTGTTTGTCCGCCGTGATGAGGTGGAAGAAGCATGGAAATGGGTAGATTCTATCATGGAAGCATGGGCGGCGGATAATGAACCTCCTAAACCTTATCAGGCAGGGACGTGGGGACCGGTTGCTTCCATTGCCTTGATTACCCGTGATGGACGCTCATGGAATGAATTTGAGTAACCTGCATACTCTTTGGTTGTATTAAATTTGTACATAAAAATACTCAAGCCGGACTTATGTCCGGTCATCCCCTTTGTTTTTTCAAACAGCAGCTTTGTTAGCGGTACTCATCCATCCCAGTACCGTTTTCTAATGTTTATTCAAATAATATCATGTTGTTGAATATTTCTAACTTTCCCAAACTGAGTTTATTTTCAAATATTTTTGATATTAGTCACGGAAAAAATAGTTTTAATTAATTATTAATTAGCTGCATTTCTAAGAACAAATAGGTAGATAAGATGGGTAATTTTATAAGTAGAAAATTTCGCCAAGGTCAACAGTCACGCTTATTTCCACAGTCATTGAGGCGTGATGAAGGATGCATTGAAGAGCATGATGAGGAAGTGTGCGCTAGGGATCAATGGGTATCAGATCGGATACACCGTCATTGCGAATATGCACCAGAAAACGCGCTGACAAACCTCCATAAAACGTACGCAGATAGAGGGGAAATAATTAATTATAATTGCTTGGACGCATTTAATACTAAACGTGATCCTGTAGGTAAAGGGCGCAGACTTGCTATGCAGCAACCCCATGCTCAATTGGATGAAATCTATATCCTTGAGCGCACGCACTGCCAATTACAAGGAGATGGTGACGCTCATTATTTTATGAAAAGTATAGAACCAATAACGCTACATGTCCCAGATGGTCATTATCTATACGTTATTTACACCGATATGCCTCTGACAGTTATATGTGGTCTTTATGATCCTAATCGGATTCCTGCTATAGGTCATACGTCATTAATAAAAGGCAGGATTCGATTGTATGGCAAGAATAAAAATATTTCTCAGCTAGGTGATAAAGATATTGACTATGCAAAATACCCTGTATTGTTGGCAGGAGAGCTATTTTTCGACGATGGTCGATTGACTATGTGGAATAATCGGAGTGGTCATTATTTTCCTAAAGGGGATAAGGTTGTCTTAAACGCCACTAATTGCATATTGCCCCAAAAGTTATTTAGACAAGTATGGGGATAAAGTCGGCCGTATTCCTTAATGGTAGATTAGTGTTGCTAATGAAATTCTTTATCGCATGAGAATGTGAATTCCGTGGCGCGATCTGCCTTCCAAATCAGATTTTGGGATTGCTGATAAACGATATGATAGTCAGCGTTTGAAGAATATTATTGAAAAACAAAAGCCGTTTCCGGTGATCCCTTATCATAGAAATAGCGAAGTGAAAGTTCAGCGTTATCTCGTTGCTTTTTATTTTTGGTTATGGTAAAAGTATTCCAGTTATTAAGTCTACTTATATGAGGGTTCGTAGTATATCACACAGTAGTAATCGTGTGATGAAAGAATAAAACATCATGAATAGCGCCAAAAGCGTCAACATTCAACATAGTAATAAAATTCAACGTTGCACCCACGTTCTTTTTCTTTCCGCTATCTTATCCAGTGAGCACTACTGGTGCGGTGCCCTTTAGGGCCTTCTCCTGTTCATCGGTTCTTCACCGATAAAATTCTTGTTTGTCAAAATATTTTGCTAAAACGTCAGTTTGATTCTGATATCGCGTATTTGAGTTTGCGTCTGATTCTGTTGGCATATACAGCTTGATGTCTTGGCATACCTATTAGTATGTTCAGGAGAAAAAAATGATTTATTGGATATTTCTTGCTCTGGCGATTGTGACAGAAGTGATTGGTACTTTGTCAATGAAACACGCCAGTATTTCGGGTGATTTTACAGGTATGATCGTGATGTACACCATGATCACAACTTCTTATATTTTGTTGGCGATTGCCGTAAAAAAAGTGGCATTAGGAGTGGCTTACGCCTTATGGGAAGGTATCGGTATCCTGTTTATCACGACTTTTAGTGTACTGTGGTTCAATGAATCGTTGTCATTAATGAAAATTGGAGGGTTGACACTGCTGATATCAGGAATTGCTTTGATTAAAATAGGTGCGAAAAAAGCCCCGGAGAATGTTCTGAATAAAAAAATCAAGGAAGCATAACATGTTAACTCAATTTGAATGGTGGCATGCTGCGTTTTTGGTTTTAGCTGTTTTTCTTGAAATTGTTGCGAATATTTTATTGAAATTATCCAATGGGTTTCAGCGTCTTTGGATAGGTATTTTATCACTGTCTGCTGTTTTAGGCGCATTTAGTGCGTTGGCTCAGGCCGTTAAAGGAATTGAACTTTCCATTGCTTATGCCTTATGGGGTGCATTCGGCATTATTGCTACAATCGCAGCAGGTTGGATTATGTTTAATCAGCGTCTGAATTTTAAGGGATGGTGGGGAATTGTACTGTTATTGATTGGCATGATAATGATTAAAATGGCTTAATTTTTCATGCCCCATTCCTTAAAGTTTATTTGATAAATTCATTTATAAAATGGCATTGGACGAGTTGATAATGTGTTCAATGCCATGCTCTTTTTGGTAAGTTCGGGTTCAGCTTATAAAGCGGCGATGATTTTGATTTCTACCTTATATTTAGGATTCATCAGCTCAGCTTGAACAGTGCAGCGAACTGGGGCACTTCCTGCAACAACCCAAGCATCCCAGGCTGCGTTCATACCTGTAAAATCGGCTTTATCGGCCAGAAAAATCGTAACATCCAAGATTTTGCTCTTGTTTGAACCAAGACGATGTAACAGGGTATCAATGGCCGCCAGTGTATCGGTTGTTTGTTCTGTGATATCACAGTCCAGCTTTTCTGGCACACTAGTATAATAAATAGTGTCATTGTGAACGACCGCTTCTGACCAGCGGGTATCTGGATCAATGCGTTTAATAGTCATTAAATCTCCTGTTAATTCATACAGTTTTTTTCTGAATTGGGTGGTTATTACAACTCAGTGTTGGCATAATTCTGCCACATTTTATTAAAAAATCACCACCAAAGGTGAAAGAACATTAAGTGAAGAAGAGTTAGTTGTTTTTTTCAAATTATCAACTCCCCTAACCTAAACTGGAATGATTAATCTTTTGCAATGAATCAACAACTTACCTAAAGGCGGGATTTCCCGTCTTTTAATACATTGCTTTCACTAATCTCTACTCACTGATATCGCTTCTTTTCTAATAGCAAAGTGAGGTAATGAGAACATATTAAATCGCCTCACTTACCTGCTGGTTTTTGAGTGAC
Source organism: Xenorhabdus sp. XBWT (assembly GCF_059072735.1). NCBI lineage: Bacteria > Pseudomonadati > Pseudomonadota > Gammaproteobacteria > Enterobacterales > Morganellaceae > Xenorhabdus > Xenorhabdus sp. XBWT. Next base: position 2,255,851 of record NZ_CM180990.1, on the reverse strand, counting down.
GCTTATCAGAGGCGTTTATTTATACTAAATCGGATAGGTTAAATTACCTATATGATATAGCAATTATTATCTCAGCACTCCATTAACGGTGAAGTAATCACGAGTCAAAAAATATTGACGAAATATTTTTTAGGCATTTCATCAGAAGGAGCACGACATGAAGATTGTCAATATATTATTTTGTGCAGCTTTATATTGTTTGTTGATATCCCCAGTTTTGGCAGATGAAAAAATGGTTAATGCAGAAAAAAAACAGGTTCTTTCTGCTGACTATAATATGGAATTTAAAAATGACTCTTTTTCTGTCAATGATCTCGTGATAGTCAAACAAAGCACCGACTGTATGTATGATAGTGGTGCAGATCAGATAAATATTGCTCCCGGCAACCACCAAAGTACCCATTTACAAGACAATGATAATGTATTTAGTGCTTGTACGCTTAGACCTAAATGGGTTGAGTGGTCGGTTTCTAGTGGCTCTATGAGTTGTGCTTTGAGGTTTGAGCGTGGATACGATTTCAGTGAGGTAGGTTGGTATACGGTGATTAAAGGGTGTCCGAATATAGTTAAGAGCGCTACTTGTGGAAATGCTGACTGCAATCAGACTAACGTTTACGGAAGTTCATCGTATATGGATATCAGTGTAGAATTCCTCGTTCAGTGAATCTGGTAATCTTTTCACCCTATACAAAAAGGTGAGATTTCTCACCTTTTAACTCACGTTTCCGTTTCAAACGGAGGCAACGCATTCAGCTAAACTTTTTGCTTAGTTCTAATTGGCTGAAAATTTAGCTGATGAATCCGCCATTTTGGAGGAAGCCGGAACTCTGCATAGGTACACATGGGATAATCTCATATGTTAAAGGGCAGGGTTCTGCTCTGTAGTGAAAATAGCTTCTTTTTCTTACTTTGTAGCTAACCTCAATTTTTCCTATCTAAATAGTGTAAAATTAATTGTTATGCGCCGTATTGAGTGCTTTTTCTATTTGTACATGTGTGTACATACTATGCTTTTTTTCATGTTTTTGTTTTTTATATATTTGTTTATATTAAACATTTTATTATCAAAATCATTTTATTAAAGAGACGGTTTGTGTCAGACGATTTTGCGAAAAATGGTGTACTTGCCAAGGCCATATCGGGTTTTAAACCACGTGATGCCCAGCGGGAAATGTCTTCAGCTATTACGGCTGCTATTAAAAAACAGCAGCAATTGGTCGTGGAAGCGGGAACAGGAACTGGAAAAACATTTGCCTATCTTGTACCAGCTTTGCGTTCTGGTAAAAAGGTGATTATTTCGACAGGTTCCAAAGCGTTGCAGGATCAACTCTATAATCGTGATCTCCCGACTATTGTTGATGCTCTGAACTTTACCGGTAATCTTGCATTGTTAAAAGGGCGATCAAATTATTTGTGCCTTGAGCGTTTAGAACAACAGTCAATTGGTCATTCTCAGTTGGAAACTGAAATATTGGCGGAAGTGATCAAACTAAGACATTGGTCGGCCCAAACGGAAGAGGGAGATATCAGTACGTGTCACCAAGTGGCAGAAGACAGCACAGTCTGGCCGTTGGTCACGAGTACTAATGATAATTGTCTTGGCAGTGATTGTCCTCGTTATCAGGAATGTTTTGTTCTGAAAGCCCGTCGTAAGGCGATGGAATCGGATGTGGTGATCGTTAACCATCATTTATTTATGGCGGATATGGTAGTTAAAGATACCGGATTCGGGGAATTAATCCCGGAGGCGGATGTGGTGATCTTTGATGAAGCTCACCAAATTCCTGATATCGCCAGTCAATATTTTGGGCAGCAGTTAAGTAGTCGGCAATTGATGGATTTATCGCGGGATATTGTCATGGCTTACCGTACTGAAATCCGGGATCAGGCTCAGTTGCAAAAAAGTGCTGATCGTCTCAGTCAAAGCATACAGGATTTCCGTTTATCATTGGGCGGAACTAGTTATCGGGGTAATTTGCGCGAAGTTTTACAGCGGCAGCAGGTTCAGAGGGCATTAGTGCGTTTGGATGATGCTCTGGAACTTTGCTATGACGTAATGAAACTCTCTTTGGGGCGTTCAGCCATGCTGGATGCGGCTTTTGAAAGAGCAACGATTTATCGCAACCGCCTTAAACGTCTCATTGATGTCACGATACCCAATTACAGTTATTGGTTCGAAAGTTATGGTCGGCATTTTTTGTTGGCTCTGACACCACTGTCTGTCTCCGATAAATTCAGTGAGATGATCCGTGATAAATCAGGTTGTTGGGTTTTTACTTCGGCAACTTTATCGGTCAATGAACAGCTTGACCATTTCACGGAGCGTTTAGGGCTGAAACAAGCCCAGACATTGCTTTTGCCCAGTCCCTTTGATTATGAGCGGCAGATGCTATTGTGTGTCCCTCGTCATTTGCCATCGCCAAATCAGAATGGTGGCGCAAAATGGCTAGCCCGCATGTTGAAACCATTAATCGAAAGCAATAAGGGGCGTTGTTTTTTCCTTTGTACTTCCCACCAAATGATGCGTAGTCTGGCTGAAGAATTCCGTGCCAGCATGACATTGCCGGTATTAGTACAAGGGGAAACCAGCAAGGGGCAATTGCTGTCACAATTTATTTCTGCGGGTAATGCATTGCTGGTGGCTACAGGAAGTTTCTGGGAAGGGGTAGATGTTCGGGGTGATGCGTTATCCTGTGTAATTATTGATAAACTGCCATTTACAGCTCCGGATGATCCTTTGCTTAAGGCACGTATTGAAGATTGTCAGCTTAAGGGTGGCGATGCTTTTAATGAAGTGCAACTGCCTGATGCGGTGATTAGTTTGAAACAGGGTGTCGGGCGTCTTATTCGTGATATTGATGATTATGGTGTGGTTGTCATTTGTGATAATCGATTAGTGATGCGTCCATATGGTGAAGTATTTCTGAACAGTTTACCGCCAGCACCTCGTACCCGTGATCTATCAAAAGCGGTTACGTTTCTTAAATCACGCCCATCATAGTCAAAGTAAAATTGTTGGGGCTGTGGTAGTATAGCCCCTTATTTCGAATTCTATTCTTGCCGGAGTTAAGGCATGTCCACGCGTATTTTAGCTATTGATACCGCAACTGAAGCTTGTTCTGTTGCACTTTTGAATGATGGCCTTGTTGAGGCACAGTTTGAAATATCCCCACGAGAGCATACTCAACGTATTTTACCGATGGTTCAAGAAGTATTGTTGGAAGGTAATGTCAGTCTGCAACAATTGGATGCATTAGCATTTGGCCGTGGACCGGGCAGTTTTACTGGTGTACGGATTGGGGTTGGCATTGCTCAAGGCTTGGCATTGGGAGCCGAATTACCCATGCTCGGTGTTTCTTCCTTAAAAACGATGGCACAAGGTGCATTTCGCTTGAAAGGGTCAACAAATGTTTTGGTTGCTATTGATGCACGCATGGGTGAAGTCTATTGGGGACAATATAGTCGTAATTTACAAGGAGAGTGGCAAGGTGATGAGACGGAGGCGGTTTTAAAACCTGAGCAGGCGCAAGAAATTATGCGTTCCTTGTCAGGCGAATGGGTGATTGCAGGAACAGGGTGGGATGCTTATCCTCAATTATTGGATAGTCATTTGACACTGATAACCAGTGACATTACCTTGCCCCATGCGGAAGATATGTTGCCACTGGCGCTTCAAATGTGGGAAGCAGGAGAAACAACGGTGGTTGAACATGCTGAGCCTGTTTATCTGCGTAATGAAGTAACATGGAAAAAATTACCGGGTCGCTAAGGATGTTGCGTTTCCAAAAAAATTAAATTTATGTAACTTGTTGCTGGGTGTGTTATCCATTGGTATAGATAGTTGGGTTACAATGAGTCGATTCGACTTTTCCTGAGTTGGAGGGGTTATGCTCAATGGAACATACTATCGAAGCATTATAAAAACGGCAGTATTATTGGGAACAATGATACTTGTCGGTTGTGTATCAGTGCCTGATGTCATCAAAGGAACAACTAAAACACTGGTGGAAAAGCTATCTTCTGTCAAGAATGCCCCTGAATTATATATTGGGCATGAAGGGCGTTTTGGTGGGAAGGTTCTCAGTATATTAAATGAAAAAGACCAGACTCGGTTGGAGATTTCTACTTTACCACTGGCAGGTAACGCAGCCCCACGTTTAGGGACAGCTTCTTTGGGGCGAATTTATGCCTATGTGAATTATTTTTTAGAACCCAGCGACTTTAAAGATCATTATGTAACTGTTGTAGGTTTGATTACTAGTATTGAAAAGGGAAAAGTAGGTAATAGCCCGTACAATTATGTTGTAATCAACGCCTCGGGATTGAAGAGCTGGCATGAATCTCAAAGAGTGGGATTGGAATATTACTGTGATCTCGGTGCGCCGTGCGTTTCATCATTTGAACCTAGGTCAGTTGCAACCATTTTAACTGAATAAATCCTTCCGGCATCACATTGATACAGACAACTAAAATCTAAGTAGCCCAATTGATTATAGGGCTACTTTTTGTACATGAGATTTTATCTTAAACTTTATTCTTAATAATTATCTTTTATTGAAGCATTATTTATATAACTATTTGGAATAATAGAAAGAACTTTAAGTCAAAAATTAGTAAATTGGTGTATAATCAACTAATTATAAATATAAAATTAATTAATGAAGTAACTTATTGATAAGTAAAGTAAAAAACAAAGGCGGCTGAAGCTGCCTTATTTTTTACCATAATTAATTATATTAAATTAGTGATGTGTATCGCCAACCTGAACATTGTTGCTTTTCAAACTGGTACGCTGAGTTAATAATTTGTTAAATGTATAGTTCTGGTTTGTTTTATGGTCAGTAGTTACACCGCAATTAGATTTCAGGAGTATTCAACTTGGAAAAAGTCTGGCTAAAACATTATCCGGCAGATGTTCCGGCAGAAATCGATCCCGACCGTTATTCGTCGTTGATTGAAATGTTTGAAAATGCTGTGGCGCATTATGCTGATCAAGTCGCGTTTATTAATATGGGCGAGGTGATGACTTTCCGTAAATTGGAAGAGCGTAGCCGTGCCTTTGCTGCCTATCTACAGAATGGACTGGGGCTGCAAAAAGGGGATCGCGTGGCATTGATGATGCCAAATTTATTGCAGTATCCTGTAGCGTTGTTCGGTATTCTGAGAGCTGGAATGATAGTTGTTAATGTCAACCCGCTCTATACTCCACGTGAATTGGAGCACCAGCTGAATGATAGTGGAACATCCGCCATTGTTATCGTTTCTAACTTTGCTCATACCTTAGAAAAGATTGTTTTTAACACACAAATCAAGCATGTTATTTTGACGCGTATGGGAGACCAACTTTCTCGTCCGAAAGGAACTCTTGTCGATTTCGTTGTCAAATATATCAAACGGCTCGTCCCTAAATACCACCTGCCGGATGCTATTGCATTCCGTAGTGCTATGCATAAGGGCTACCGTATGCAGTATGTCAAACCAGATGTAAAAAGTGAGGATTTGGCGTTCCTTCAATATACGGGTGGAACCACCGGTGTGGCTAAAGGTGCAATGCTGACTCACCGTAATATGCTGGCGAACCTTGAACAGGCCAAAGGCAATTACTCTCCGCTGATGAAACCAGGTGAAGAGTTAGTGGTAACAGCATTACCGCTGTACCATATCTTTGCTTTGACAATAAATTGCCTACTGTTCATTGAACTGGGTGGGCAAAATCTGCTGATTACCAATCCTCGGGATGTAAACGGAACAATCAAGGAACTTTCGCGTTACCGTTTCACTGCACTATCGGGTGTCAACACTCTGTTCAATGCTTGGTTGAATAACCCTGAATTCCAGAAAGTGGACTTCTCCTCATTGCGTTTATCTGTTGGCGGCGGCATGGCCGTGCAAAGAGTGGTAGCCGAAAAATGGGAGAATCTGACAGGATGCCACTTGCTGGAAGGCTATGGTCTGACAGAATGTGCTCCTTTAGTTTCAGCCAATCCTCATAATTTAGTTCATTACAGTGGCAATATCGGTTTCCCTGTTGCTTCGACAGAAATAAAACTGGTAGGGAACGATGGTAATGAAGCTCCACAAGGAGAAGCAGGTGAAATGTGGGTGCGTGGGCCACAGGTGATGAAAGGTTATTGGAACCGTCCTGACGCCACTGCCGAAATTCTGAAAGACGGCTGGTTGGCGACTGGGGATATTGCCAATATAGATGAAAACGGATTTTTACACATTGTTGACCGAAAAAAAGATATGATTCTGATTTCTGGTTTTAATGTCTATCCAAATGAAGTCGAGGACGTTGTTTCTTCTCACCCTAAAGTATTAGAATCAGCCGTGGTGGGTGTTCCGAGTAAAAACTCAGGAGAGGCTGTTAAAGTATTTGTAGTTCGTAAAGATTCCGGTTTAACCGAGGATGAACTGAAGGCATATTGCCGTCGTTACCTGACAGGGTACAAGGTGCCGAAACTCATTGAATTCCGCGATGAGCTGCCAAAGTCCAACGTAGGTAAAATTCTTCGTAAAGAATTGCGTAATGAAGAGATGGCAAAAGCGAATCATGCTGCTACGAATTGATTCCTGTTTATTCTTATATCCAGTTGATTTTGAGCAGTGAGTTTGACCTGATAAAAACAGTTGCCTGAAAAAAGATGGATAACCCCAGCCGTATTCGTATTCACATATTGCGGCTGGCATTCTTTATCAAAGTTGTGGTAAGTGAAAAGCGTGTTTAATACTATAGAAATAGCTATCCGGATAAAGGATGTTTAGAAATTTTTATTGTCTGTACATAACTGTGTGCATTATTATATTTTTTTAGTATTTACGGCTATACAACATAATGTATTTAAAGGATATTTTTTTGTTAAATTGTAATTATCAGTTGATTACTACCGATGTCCAATTGCAATCAATCTGTGAACAGGCAAAAAAAAATGCAAGAGTTGCATTAGATACCGAATTTGTTCGTACACGGACGTATTATCCCCAATTAGGCTTAATACAACTGTTTGATGGTGAACAGCTTGCTCTTATTGATCCTCTTGAAATTTCACAATGGCAACCCCTCAGGGAGTTATTGACTGATCCAGATGTACTAAAGCTTATTCATTCTGGTAGTGAGGATTTAGAGGTTTTTGGGAATAGCTTTCAATGCTTGCCAACACCTATGATTGATACTCAGGTATTGGCTGCATTTATCGGTCATCCTATATCATGTGGTTTTGCAACGTTGGTTGCTGAATACTTGAATGTAGAATTGGATAAGAGCGAATCCCGTACCGATTGGTTAGCTCGTCCGTTGAGCGAAAAACAATGCAAATATGCTGCGGCCGATGTTTATTACTTATTGCCACTTGCTGATATTTTGTTGGAAAAAACGGAGCAGGCGGGATATTTGGATGCAGCAAAAGATGAAAGTAATTTGATTGCTCAACGGCGTAATGAAATATTGATGCCAGAATGTGCTTATAAAGACATTGGTAATGCATGGCAGTTACGCCCAAGACAATTGGCTTGTTTGAAAAAACTGGCTGCATGGCGGCTAAATCAGGCGCGAGAGCGTGATCTGGCGGTTAATTTCGTGATCCGCGAGGAAAATTTGTGGCAGGTTGCCCGTTATATGCCGACTTCCTTGGGAGAGTTAGATGCTTTAGGATTGAGCGGACAGGAAATTCGTTGTCATGGTCGCCGTTTGCTGGCGATGGTCGCGGAAAACAGAGATATTCCAGAAGAAGAATGTCCGTCTCAAATTATGAATTTGATTGATTATCCGGGCTACCGCAAGGCGTTCAAAGAAATTAAAGCTGTGGTCACCCGAGTGAGTGAACCTCATCGTTTCAGTGCAGAGTTTCTGGCTTCTCGCCGACAGATTAACCAACTACTTTATTGTCATTGGAAACTGAAATCGCTGGGATCTGAACCTGAATTGCTCAGAGGTTGGCGTGGTAAGTTGTTGGCTGAACCTATTGCTGAAATATTGGCAAATTATTCTGGGCAATAGCCTGGAGCAGTGATGCTAACTTAAAAAAGGCATTAACTGATGTGTATCTGGTTCTTAAATCGGGATGTAATAACATCCCGATTTATCCTTGCGAAGTCATGGCCTTAAATTAAATAGCATAATTTGATGCTTTATTTTGGCGATTCTTCCATCTCAGGTAATGTTACATTAAGTTCTAGTACAGAGATGTCATCATTTTTTTGCTCAAACTGTACAGAAAGCATCTCTGGATCGATTTGTACATACTTACAGATTACTGCCAGAATATCCCGTTTCATCTCGGGCAAATAAGCAGGCTCAGAGTCACCACGGCGCCGCTCTGCCACGATGATTTGTAGCCGCTCCTTGGCAATATTGGCTGTCGGTTTTTTTCTCGACAGGAAGAAATCTAACAAAGCCATGCGTTACCCCCCAAACAGGCGTTTTAAAAAGCCTTTCTTTTCTTCTTCGATGAAACGGAAAGGCCGTTCTTCACCGAGTAAACGTAAAACTGTATCTTCGTATGCTTTACCTGCATCAGAATCTTTATCCAGAATAACCGGTTCTCCTTGGTTCGATGACCGAAGAACAGATTGATCTTCTGGGATGACACCAAGTAAAGGAATACACAGAATTTCCAGTACATCTTCCATGCTAAGCATATCTCCGCGGTTCACGCGCCCCGGATTATAACGAGTCAGCAGAAGGTGCTCTTTGATAGACTCTTTTCCTTGTTCTGCTCGGCGTGATTTAGATGCTAAGATACCTAAAATACGGTCAGAATCACGGACAGATGAAACTTCCGGATTTGTCGTAATAATTGCTTCATCGGCAAAGTAGAGTGCCATCAATGCACCGCTTTCAATACCCGCAGGAGAATCGCAGATAATGAACTCAAAGTTCTGTTCAGATAATTCATTCAGAATTTTCTCGACGCCATCACGGGTGAGAGCTTCTTTATCGCGGGTTTGAGAGGCAGGCAGAATGTATAGATTCTCTGTGCGCTTATCTTTAATAAGTGCCTGATTTAAGCTGGCATCACCTTGAATGACGTTCACGAAGTCAAAGACCACTCGGCGTTCACAACCCATGATCAGATCGAGGTTCCGTAGACCGATATCAAAATCAATAACTACAGTTTTTTTTCCTCTTTGGGCGAGACCGGTAGCAATGGCCGCGCTTGAAGTGGTTTTGCCAACGCCACCTTTACCAGATGTAACAACAATAATGCGTGCCATGAAGCGATTCCTTGTTATAAGGGCTAGACTAAGGTTTCAATAGTTAATTCATTGTTCACCAGACGTAATTTTGCGGCTTTACCGACAAAAATTTCTGGTATTTTTTCGCTGAGCCAATATTGACCGGCAATAGAGGTGAGTTCAGCATTTAAATGGGTGCAGAAAATCTGGCTTTCTTGATCGCCAGATGCGCCTGCCAATACCCGTCCACGTAGCACACCATATATATGAATATTTCCATCAGCGATTAATTCTGCACCAGCGCTCACATTACTTGTCACAATGAGGTCACTATTTGGTGCATAAATTCTTTGTCCTGAACGAACAGGCGTATTAATTATACGAGTTTTTTTGAAAATAGGTTCAGTAGGTTTATTCTCTTGAGTAAGAACCTTCTTACTTTTACCTTCTTTCAATAAAGGAAGTTCAGATTTCAAAACAATTTTTCGTTGTTCTTCATCTTGACAACCGCTGATGCCAACAACACGCAATCCAACCGATTCGATAGCTCGATGGAGTGCAATAAGATCTGCGCCGACAGGGAGGGCAGATATATTAATGACAACGGGAGCATTTTTGAGGAATTCAGGTGCTTGCTGCATTTTTTCCTGTATAGCTCTATGAATGATTTCCGGCTGTTCATCATACAAATGAACAACCGAAAGCGTAAAATTACTGCCTTTTAGCTCAATTGGCGACTGTGGCATCGATATTTTGACTCAGCAAGGTTAAGTTTCCCGGGGTGGTTTTTTTTAATCATTTTCCTAGAATAGACTCAGGGAGACGATATTCTTAAATATAATAAGCATGTTATAGTTAGTGAATTATTCAAGCAAGTCGCAGAGTTAATTTAAAAGAGTTTATAACAATGATTTGTGTAATCTACAGAAGCCTGAAACGTGACCAAACATATCTCTATATTACAAAAAAAGACGATTTTTCGCGCGTTCCGGAAGAGTTATTAAAAACATTCGGTCAGCCTCAATATTCAATGATGATTTCATTATCAGACAGAAAAAAATTAGCCAATGCAGATATTGAAAAAGTAAAAGCAGCGTTGAGTGAACAAGGATTTTACTTACAAGTACCGCCCCCAGTGGAAAGTTTGATCAATGAACATCTGGCATCAAACAAACCAACTAAGCTATAGAGGATGGCTGGTAATTGCCAGGGTCTGAACTAAGGAGCTGATGTATGAAATTAATAACCGGAGTGGCTTTATTGGCGGCAACCCTGTTGACTGGGTGCAGTGCATCAAGTAACAAACAGTTGTATAAGCAATCCGTTTTGATCCCTCTGGCAAAAACAGACGTTAAAGCTCTGGAAGATCAATTTCCATTAAGTTCGCGTGAGCCAACACAATTTCCTGCATATGTGGTTTTGTTGAAGCAGCAGGCTCGCGAGCAGGGAATCAGTGAAAAAACCTTAGATAGAGCATTTGCCAATATTCATTTTATTCCACGAGTCATTAAGGCTGATCGTAATCAACCAGAAAAAAAGGTCACATTGGATGGCTATCTGAACCAAGTCTTGCCAGTTTGGAGGATTGAGCAAGGGGTCACTCAATATGAAAATCATCTTCCTCAGTTGGAAAAAATCAGTCGCAGATATGGTATACCGAAAGCCTATATTGTTGCCTTGTGGGGATTAGAAAGTGGTTTTGGCAAGATTCAGGGAAAAGAAGATGTTATTTCAGCATTATCCACGCTAGCCTTTGAAGGTCGCCGTGAAGTATTTTTTATTAAACAGTTATTGGCAGCGCTGGGAATCATGGAAAATCAGTATATTGATGAAGGGCAAACTTTAAGAGGTTCTTGGGCCGGAGCGATGGGGCAAAACCAATTCATGCCGACTTCTTATTTGACGTATGGTGCAGATGGAGATGGAGACGGTAAAATTGATATTTGGAACAATAAGGAAGATGTTTTTGCGTCAACAGCCAATTACTTGGCTAAAGAAGGGTGGCAAAAAGGACTACCGTGGGGGTATGCCATCTCATTACCTGCTGGTTTTGACGTAGCATTAGAAGGTGTTAAGACTGAGAAGGGAAAAACCATTGCTCAATGGCAGACATTGGGTGTTTCATCGCCACACTTTGCTAATTTACCGGCCAATACCAAAGGTTGGATTGTTATCCCTGATGATCCGGAACAACGGGCATTCTGGGTAACGCAAAATTTTCGAACTATTATGCATTGGAATCGTTCTTACTATTTTGCCCTCAGTGTTGGTATGATGGCGGACGGTATTACACAACGAGTTCATTTCCTTACTCACTGAAAATCGAATTTTTAAGCAATCATCGCTTGAAATAATTGGATTGAAAACAGGCAAAGGAGAATATTATGTATCAGCATAGGGACTGGCAGGGTGTACTGCTGAACTTTCCTGCTAATAAGGTTGTGTGTGTCGGTAGTAACTATGACAAGCATATGAAAGAAATGGGCTCCCAATCCACTGAGGAGCCAGTATTATTCATCAAGCCTGAAACGGCGCTCTGTGATCTCAGCCAACCAATTTCCATTCCTCAGGAATTCGGCTCTGTACACCATGAAATTGAATTGGCCATCTTGATTGGCTCGACACTCAAGAACGCCAATGAAGATCGAGTGAGTAAGGCAATCGCAGGTTTTGCGGTTGCATTGGATTTAACACTGCGTGATTTGCAACGTGAATTTAAACAATCGGGGCAACCATGGGAAAAGAGCAAGGCGTTTGATGGCTCATGCCCAATATCGGGCTTTATTCCGGTTAATGATTTTGGTGAGCCACAAAAAGCCCGGCTTTCTTTAACCATAAATGGTGAATTACGCCAAAACGGCAATACGAGTGACATGCGCACGCCGATCATCCCGTTGATTAGCTATATGTCGCGTTTTTTTACCCTTCGTCCGGGCGATATTATCTTGACGGGAACGCCTGAAGGCGTAGGGCCACTACAATCTGGTGATGTGTTGAACGTTGTTCTTAATAAACATGTTTTGACAACCAGAGCGATTTAACATGAGGAATGACAGAAATTATGTCTCAACCTTTCTGGCTGGTAAAAAACCTGGAACAAATGACAGACCAAGAGTGGGAAACATTATGTGATGGCTGTGGCCAGTGCTGCTTGCATAAGTTGATGGATGAAGATACTGATGAAATCTACTTTACCAATGTTGCCTGTAATCAACTGAGTATTAAAACCTGCCAGTGCAAGAATTACGAAGATCGTTTCAGATATGAACCTGATTGTATCAAATTAACCCGTGAAAACATGGTCACTTTTGAATGGTTACCGCAGACTTGTGCTTATCGTTTGATTGGAGAAGGAAAAAAACTGCTGCCGTGGCATCCCTTGGTCAGTGGTTCAAAATCAGCCATGCATGCGGAGCGCATCTCTGTCAGGCATATCGCTGTACGTGAAGTGGATGTGGTGGATTGGGAAGATCATATTCTTAATAAACCTGAATAGTTTCTTCATTCATTGATATAAAATGGATTTTATATCAATGACGAATGTTTGGGGCATCGTTGTTTTAATATTTGGTTTGATTCCCTGATGTCAGAACAGCAATAGCTAAGAAGTAACAAATATAAATCATCTGCGCAGAAATATATTTTATTTCTGCGCAGATGATTATCGAGGTATCTAACCTCTCATTTCTGTTATTTCTATCGAGTTATCGAAACGTAAATGTTCATCGATAGCCATAGGAATTAACCAGCGCAAATTGTAAATAACATTATCAGGCAACGCATTGGTTTCATAAATACTGACGATCTCTTTTTCAATAGATTTTGCAGAATAAACCCGATCATCATACGTATAGAGAAAGTTTACCTGATAAACATTCGGGCGATTTAAAACAGTAAATAATTTCCACTGGTCAGGATGTGTTTCAATACCAGCCTCTTCAGAAAATTCTCTTGCCATTGCTTGTTGAGGGGTTTCACCTATTTCTATTTTTCCGCCGATGCCGTTGATTTTTCCGTTTTGCCAACTGGGTTGTAATTTAGAAATAAGGGATACATGCTTTTTGTCTTTAGAAAACATAAATCCGGTTACATATTTAATCATTGACTTTTCTCATTTCATTATTAATTTCAAATTTATAAATTTAAATCAATAAAGATGTGATTACTGATTTGGTGGTAATTAATTGTTTTTTTATTTACTTAATAACATTAAGTTTAATGGTTTCAGATAACAACTTTTTAGATAATAGTGAAAAGATAAATAAATTCAATCATTCATTGCAACAAATTTTAATGCATCAAATTATTTCATTGAATATTATTTCCTTGTGGTTTTTTTATAATTACCTTATGCCTAAGACAATGCGATAAAAAATAATACAAAAAAATATAATTTCTTAAATTGCCATTGATATCAGATTATTACTGTGCTTTTCTGGCTTTTAATAGTCAAGGAAAAATGATAACTTACTGGCTAAATCGTCAATACAAGGAAAGAGAAATGGCAAGTTATTTGATTCGTGTGGAGCTTTATGGCACAGGTTCTGACGGTTATGAGAAATTATATAAAAGGATGACGGCGAATCAATTTAGTCAATCTATCCGTTTTCCTAATGGAAAGTGGCATCGTCTCCCAAGTGGAACTTATATTGGTAGTTCATCGTTGGAATCTATTCAGTTAGCAGAAAAAATAAAATCTATGGCAACGCCTTTCTCGAATAGAGAACCTTCAATATTTGTCTGCACTTACAGTAACTGGAGCGCATCGTTATATCCCGAGAAACAACATACGGAATCCGGTTCGGGAGAATGATTTTGTGTGAATGAACATTAGTGGTAATCAACAATAGTCAATAGTCAGTAGTATTCATAGAGAATAATGTACACGTCTGTGTACATAGACTACATTAAAAGCCGTATTATTTTTTTGAAATAATATGGCGATTTTGATTAAGCATTCACTGTTTTTATAAATATATGATTAGCTATGTTCCCGGAGATTTATTCCCAAGGCATAAGAGCTGCATTTCTAAATCTATTGGATATAAGAAACCCCGCCGAAACGAGGTTATTAAACTGATTTATTTTGTATTTCTATGACAAAATAACGCCAATCGTCAGTGTTATGGTGATCCAAACCCCTACAAACGCTATATAGCTTATCAATCTGTTGTTCATTTTTCTTTCCCTCATTATCAAATAAACTTCCATAGCTGCACGGTAGTGGCTTTGACTGTCTGATACAAAAATGATATCGACAGTACTTAATATATATTGGGTAAGCAGCATAAATACCATTCTAATATTTAATACAATGAAGCATGAAATTAGCTGTATTGTTATAGAAGCCGAACAATTCAAATGATAAAAATAAAAAATAAGTTTATTTTTCAAAGTGATATAATTAAGAAAACAACAAATTACCCAGCATTGCACCGGGTAATCAAAGATCATGTAAACACAAATAATTCAAGGCAGAAAATGTTGCATCAGAAGACGGTATCTTGCTCACTGAGTACAAGATTACTGAGAGAGATCCCGCAAAATATAAACTAACGTATTCTTACCATTAACTAATGTAAGTTGCTTACCTTTTAAACTGATTTTTGCCCCTTTAGTTAATACGTCATTGAGCACGTGATCCCACTGATTAAGCCTTTCATTAACACAATACATCTCAGAACCGGTCAAATTTTTTACTGTCAGGATATTATTTTTTAATTTACCGACTCCCATGAAGTTATTGCACATAGTGCCTGATATATTCATTTTTCCATCAAATGAAATAGAGAGTTTGCTGTCATTTTTATTCGAAATATCCTCATTATTGACACTGATTAAATCAAAATGATGATTTTGCAAACCTCTCTTTGTGACACTCTCCGTAGCACTGACTCCTGGAGACTGACATGCTGTGAGTAATAGGGTGGTGACCACTAACTGAATCACTTTTTTCATTTTATCCCCAGATATGCGCTGAGATTATTCAACAATATTCGGACAAGTTTCTCCAGACATTAATTGCTGGATATTTTGTAGAGTCGTTTCACTAATGCTGGTTAACGCATCTTCAGTCAAAAATGCCTGATGACCCGTAAAAAGCACATTATGGCAGGAAGACAAACGGCGAAAAATATCATCTTGAATAACGTCATTTGATTTGTCTTCAAAGAATAAATCACGTTCATTTTCATAAACATCCATACCTAATGCGCCAATTTTTTGTTCTTTTAGTGCATTGATGGCAGCAATGGAGTCAATTAACGCACCCCGGCTGGTATTGATGATCATCACACCATTTTTCATCTTACTGAATGCTGTTTCATCCAATAAATGATGGTTTTCTGGTGTCATGGGACAATGCAGGGAAATTACATCAGATTCAGCGTATAAAGTATCTAAATCTACATATTCCACACCCATGTCCAAGGCTTCAGGATTTAGATAAGGATCATGTGCTAATAAATGCATACCGAAACCTTTCAGAATTCGTAAAGTAGCGAGGCCGATCTTTCCCGTGCCGACAATACCTGCGGTACGTTTATACATATTGAAACCAGTCAGACCTTCAAGGGAAAAATTGGCATCGCGGGTTCGTTGGTAGGCGCGGTGAATACGACGATTCAGACATAACATAAGCCCAACAGTGTGTTCAGCAACTGACTCAGGTGAGTAAGCGGGGACTCGAACAATTTGAATGCCAAATTCTTTGGCTGCGTCAAGATTGACATTATTGAATCCGGCACAACGCAGGGCCAATACTTTGATATTCATTTCTGCCAGTTCTTGGAGCACTTCACGTCCGCCATCATCATTGACAAAAATACAGACAGCATCTGCACCAATGGCATTTTTGGCTGTTTGTGGACTCAGAGGAAAGTTAAAAAACTCGATATGATAATCTAGACCAAGTTTTTGGTTGAGCATTTCAAGATGTTTACGATCATACTGCTTTGTACTATAAACCACCAATTTCATAGCAACACCTCCGTCAATACAGTAACTGCAAAATCATTCGAGCCCATTCATTGAATCCACTTTGCCGCATAAGCTGCTCGCAATAATGACGTTTATTGAAGGTTATAAGCATTATTTATCGCTCTATACTCGAATAAATTGCTGATAAGCTATTCATAGCGATAGCTTGTATAATAAATCGGCTTATAGCCTGATATGAGACTATCATAACAGGAAGTTGCTCTTAGGTTGAAAAAGAAGAGATATGGATGTGATGACCAAGATATTAAAAGTGTTCGCAGTGATAGTAATGTTGTTGGTGTTATTGATACTGGTGGGTTGGTATACAATTCCGCGCTGGTTGCCATTGATTGCCAGTCATTGGTTGCCACAAGGAGTTACTCTTTCTTTAAGCCAGCCTAAATGGAAAGAGAGTGGGTTATGGTTGGATGATCTATCATTGAAAGTGAAAAAATGTGAATGGATCAGTGTGTCTGGGCTATCATTAGGATATTCACTTAACGGAAATACCCAAGATCGTTATTGGGATGTTCACACTGCGAATATTGATAGTCAAAGCCAATGCTTGGCGCAATTAACGGTCATGCAAAAACAGTCAACTCCTCTATCCATTCAGAAAATATTATCCTCTATACCTTCTGTTAATTTTATTGCTGAACATTTTACTCTCTCTCCTTGGCAGACATTTTCCGGTAAACTTCAATTTAATTCATCTCCTCAAAATCAAATATTCTCTTATCAAGGCGAGCAATTAAAGCTAAGTGCAAGTATTACAGATAAAAAAACGCTCATTATTCAGCAACTTTTTGTAAGGTTACCGGAGCAAGAAATTAAGCTGAATGGGAATATTGCCTTACCTTTAGATCTTGAAACCCTGCCAGAACAAGGTCAAATCACCGCTTATTTATCTCTGGGTCAATATCCTGAGCCGTTACACTTAGCACTGAAATGGCAGGGGCAGAGTGGCCAACTTATCGTCAGTGCAGAAAAGAAAAAACAAATACTGGCGGAATTGCCCTGGTCATTCAATACATCTCAATTTCAGATAACCGGTGGTAGATGGCAGTGGACAGATGCCGGCCAGCCATTATCTGGAAGAGTGAATATCACGCTTGAACAATGGCAAAAAGGCTTGGATGGTATGTCTGTCAGTGGGCGGTTAAATTTAGTCACTCAAAATAAGCAGGGTAAAGGTAATATTGTTCTTTCCGTACAACCGACACGAATTAATGTCACCAATACTCATATTCCGTTTCAGTTGACTGGGCAAATGAATAGCGACCAAATGATTATGACGATGTCATTGCCTACTGTTGTCACCGGATCATTCGTTTCCCCTAAAATCACTTTTCAATCAGGGGCATTATTTCGGGCATGGGGAAAAATTAGTGAAACCTTTACTATTACAGAAGCTCGTTTGCCCTTGGCCGGGACTTATCTGACTCGTAATGGACTCACCGGTCGTCTTCAAGCCATTGTAAAAGCACGGGACGACTATTGGGGAAAATTTAAATTGCATTTAGATGGGTATGCAGCAGATTTTATACCCGATCAGGGAAACTGGAAATGGCGTTATTGGGGTAATGGGAATTTACCTCCGTTACACGCCAAATGGGATATTGCCGGTAAGGGAAATTGGCTGCAATCACAGGTAACAGTGGAGACGTTGAATACAGGATTTGATCGCATTCAGCATGGTTCTGTGCAAATGAAAGCTCCGCGTTTAAAACTAATCACGCCATTGGTTTGGGAGCGTGCCTTAGATCGTCCAAAATTAATGGGAGATTTGCAATTATCAGCCCAGGGAATAGAATTTCGCTCTGGTGGTTTTTTGCCTCTCTTTGATTTTAAGGCCACATTGAATGGTCAATCTCCGGACAATTTTATTCTGAATGGTAAATTGTACTCCAAGGGGATTGGCCCCATTCCATTTTATGGGCGTTGGGATGGTGAACGATTAAGAGGTGAAGCCCGCTGGCCACGGCAATCCTTATTAGTATTTCAGACATTGATTCCGCCAGACTTAGGAATTACGGTGCGTGGTGGAAATGTTTATGCACAAGCCGCTTTCTCAGCGTCGAAGGGGCAAGGATTACGTGCTGGTGGTCATTGGGTAGTCAAAGATGCCGGTATGTGGCTGAAAAATGGAACCGTTGATGAGTTGAATTTTGTTCTGCCGTGGCGTTTGCAGGATCATACTTGGCAATTAGGGCTGACATCACCTGTCCAATTGCGAATTAAAGCAATCAATGGATTGTTTGATATGCATAACGTGACAGCTGATCTTCTGGGTTTCTATCCACCAACTGAGCCAAAACCATTGGTACTGACCAATGTAAACGTTGATATTCTGGATGGCAAAATGGGGATGGATAAGTTACAGCTCCCACAAAAAGAAGCGGCTGTATTGAAATTTAACAAATTAAGCCTGAGTAAATTGTTTGGCGTGTTAAAAATCAAACAAATGGCGATGTCAGGTAAAATCAGCGGTGAATTGCCTGTATTGTTAAATGATAAATACTGGATTATTCAGAAAGGCTGGGTATCCAACGAGGGTTATTTGACATTGAGGTTGGATACAGACACGGTGGATTCCATCGGCAAAAATGATTTATCAGCAGGTATGGCAATGGATTGGCTGCGTTATTTAGAAATCGGCCGTTCGCATGCATATGTTAATCTCGATAACTTGGGAATATTGACATTGCATTCAGAAATCAGTGGTGTTAATCCTCTGGTAGATAGAAAACGTGAAGTCAGGCTCAACTATCGCCATGAAGAGAATATTTTTCAATTATGGCGTAGTCTGCGTTTTGGCAATGATCTGGAAGAATGGTTACAGAAGAATATATCTGTAATGGGCAGGGGTGAAAAATGATAACAGAAACTGGATTCAGGTTGCCGATAGCCAAAATGGGGATGATGTGGGCTGGAATAATGTTGGTTAACTTGGCATTACTGGGGTGTGTCAGGCTGGAGGTAGCAACACCGGATAAGCCTATCAATATTAATATGAATGTAAAAATTGAGCATGAAATTCATATTAAGATTGATCGACAAATTGAAGATATGCTCAAAAATAATTCTAACTTATTCTAAAGGCTAAGATATGAAAAAAGCAGGAGTAATATTTTTGTTGGGTCTGCTATTCAGTTCTTTTGCCATAGGCATGACGTTGAATGAAGCCAAACAACAAGGCCTGGTGGGCGAGACATTTAGTGGCTATCTGTCTCCCGTAAAAAACACCTTGAATGCTCAATCTATGGTTAAAAGGATTAATGGGGAACGGGAAAAGAAATATGCTGAAATAGCGTCTCAGAATAATATGACAACAGATCAAGTTGCGAAAATAACGGGTGAAAAATTAGTGAATCGCGCAGTTTCAGGGGAGTATGTGCTTGGTATTAATGGTAATTGGGTGAAGAAATAAGCGCGCCGTTTGGCGCACTCAATCCTGATTAAGCGACAGCTTCTTCGGGCTGCGTTTGTGTCATTTTTTCGATGATAGTATCCACCGCATCCCGGACATCCTGATGTGTCTGGTGGGCTGATTCAGCCCCCAGTGCCAAACCTTCCGCAAATATGAATTCCACGTCCGTAATACCGATAAACCTGAGAAAAATACGCAAGTATGGCGTTATCAAATCTGTAGGGCTATCGTTATGAACGCCGCCGCGGCTGGTCAAGATAACCACACGCTTATCTTTCAGCAAACCTTCGGGACCATTTTCCGTATAGCGGAAAGTTACGCCAGCGCGGGCAACCAGATCAAAGTAGGTTTTTAACTGAGTTGGAATGGTGAAGTTATACATTGGTGCGGTGATTACAATAACATCATGTGTTTTTAATTCTGTAATCAGTTCATCTGACAGGGCCAAAGCTGATTTTTGGCGCTCTGTCAATTCTGCATCGCTTGGACGCAAGGCTCCGACCAACTCTCCATCTAATACCGGAACGGGGTTTTCTGCCAGATCGCGTATAGTAATGTTGCTATCTGAGCTATTGGCTCGCCATTTTTCAATAAAATAGTCGGCCATTTTATTGCTGTGAGAAAATTGTGCCAGAATGCTGGATTTCAGAACCAGTACGTTACTCATTCTTTATTTCCTTTATTAAACATTAATACGATGATTTGAAATTAACAACTTGATTAATTATCGCGTGATGTTTGGTATTTTATATAAGGAATTGTTCAAGCGATAGCTTGATATTTTGAGATAACCATTCAAATTCATTGAATGACTGAAAGAAGTGTGTATTCGCAGCCAACAAAGCCGTAAATTGGCAGGGAGATAGATATGAAGTACATGGAGTTGAACAAGATATGTTACACTTCTAATGTTTAAATCATAAGAAACTATCCTCTGAGCCTGCAAAGACAGCGCTACTCAATTTAAGAACGTCACAAGGATTTATTACTGTGGAATCACCTTTGACAGCAACATTCGCTGAATTATTCGCTGAACTTGATCACACATCGCTGCGCGATCAGTTCCGTTTGAGAAAACGTCTGCATGGGGCAGCAAAAATTAAGAATCAAGCTTCCTTGCAGGCTGTGGCAGAATCCATTTCTACGGATATTGCGATTGCAAAACAAAAAATCATTAATCGCCAAGCCGCATATCCCTCAATTAACTACCCTGAAAATTTACCTGTTAGTCAGAAAAAAGGTGATATCTACAAAGCGATTCAGGATCATCAGGTTGTTATTATTGCCGGGGAAACCGGTTCGGGTAAAACGACCCAGATCCCCAAAATATGCCTTGAATTGGGCAGGGGTATCAAAGGGCTGATTGGGCATACTCAACCCCGTCGTTTGGCCGCCCGTTCGGTTGCCAATCGTATTGCGGATGAACTGGAAACCCCGTTGGGTTCGACAGTCGGTTATAAAGTCCGTTTTAATGATCAGGTCAGTGAAAATACACTAGTCAAATTGATGACTGACGGTATTTTGCTGGCAGAATTGCAGCAAGATCGTCTGTTGTTGCAATATGATACGCTAATTATTGATGAAGCCCATGAACGCAGTCTGAATATCGATTTCATTCTTGGTTATTTACGTCAATTGTTGCCAAAGCGCCCTGATCTGAAAATTATCATTACTTCCGCAACCATTGATCCTGAACGTTTCTCCTGCCATTTTAACAATGCGCCAATTATTGAAGTGTCTGGGCGTACCTATCCAGTGGAAGTCCGCTATCGTCCAGTGGCTGGTGATGATAATGACAGTGATCGGGATCAGCTTGAAGCCATCATTGATGCAGTGGATGAATTAGGGTGTGAAAGCTCAGGTGACATACTGGTGTTCATGAGTGGTGAACGAGAGATTCGTGATACGGCGGATGCGCTCAGTAAGCAGGATTTCCCTCATACTGAAATCTTGCCACTCTTTGCACGGCTGTCTAACAGTGAGCAGAATCGGATATTCCAATCCCATATCGGTCGCCGCATTATCCTGGCAACCAACGTAGCGGAAACGTCGTTGACTGTGCCGGGCATTAAATATGTGATCGATACAGGATATGCGCGTATCAGCCGATACAGCTATCGAACCAAAGTGCAGCGTTTACCGATAGAACCTATTTCTCAAGCATCAGCCAATCAGCGAAAAGGGCGCTGCGGTCGTGTTTCAGATGGGATTTGTATTCGTCTCTATTCGGAAGAGGATTATTTATCACGCCCCGAGTTTACTGATCCTGAAATTTTGCGTACCAATCTGGCTTCTGTCATTTTGCAGATGACATCAATTGGCTTAGGGGATGTCAGTGCATTCCCATTTGTTCAAGCTCCAGATAAACGCAATGTTCAAGATGGTGTCCGTTTATTGGAGGAATTGGGTGCCATTGATCCTGAATCTCTGTCGCAAGAGGTCTATCGACTGACACCAATGGGGCATCAATTATCAAAGTTGCCTATCGATCCACGTTTGGCTCGTATGGTGCTGGAAGCGAAAGCCCATGGCTGTGTCCGTGAAGTGATGGTAATTGCCTCCGCGTTATCAATTCAAGATCCACGAGAAAGGCCACTGGAAAAACAGCAGGCTTCTGATGAAAAACATCGTCGTTTTGCGGATAAAGATTCGGATTTCATTGCGTACCTGAAATTGTGGGATTTTTTGCTAGAACAGCAGAAACTTCTGTCCAGCTCTCAGTTCCGCAAACTTTGCCGTCAGGATTATCTGAATTATCTTCGCGTCAGAGAGTGGCAGGATGTTTATACCCAGCTTCGACAGGTTGTGAAAGAAATTGGTTTGCCGATTAATAGTCAGGAAGCGGACTATCGCAGTATTCATATTGCCTTGTTGACTGGTCTGTTATCCCATATCGGGCAAAAAGATACAGATAAACAGGAATATACCGGTGCACGCAACGCTCGCTTCTCTGTTTTTCCAGGTTCTGGCTTATTTAAAAAAAACCCTAAATGGGCAATGGTTGCTGAATTGGTGGAAACCAGCCGGTTGTGGGGACGCATTGCTGCGCGTATCGAACCCGAATGGGTAGAGCCACTGGCCGCACATTTAATTAAGCACCACTACAGCGAACCACATTGGCAAAAATCACAGGGCGCAGTGATGGCAACGGAAAAAGTCACTTTGTATGGCTTGCCGATTGTGGCGGGGCGATTAGTGAATTACAGCCAGACAGATCCGATGTTATGTCGTGAACTATTTATCCGCCATGCTTTGGTTGAAGGGGATTGGAAAACTCATCATTCATTTTTCCGTGCCAATTTGAAATTGCGTGAAGAAGTTGAGGAGTTGGAGCATAAATCCCGCCGCCGGGACATTCTGGTGGATGATGAAACCTTATTTAATTTCTACGATCAGAGAATTGGCAAAGACGTTGTTTCCGCCCGTCATTTTGACCGTTGGTGGAAAACGGCGAGTCAAGAACAATCGGAATTGCTCAACTTTGAAAAGAGCATGTTGATTAAGGGAGATGCAGATAAAGTCAGCGCATTGGATTATCCGAATTATTGGCATCAGGATAATTTAAAATTCCGTTTGAGTTATCAATTTGAACCGGGAACTGATGCTGATGGCGTGACTGTACATATCCCGTTACCGGTATTAAATCAGGTTAAGGATGAAGGATTCGACTGGCAAATTCCGGGCATTCGCCATGAATTAGTCATTGCACTGATTAAATCATTGCCAAAACCGATACGCCGTAATTTTGTACCTGCACCTAATTATGCGCAGGCATTTTTGGAGCGGATTACACAACCACAAGCGACTTTATTGGATAGCCTTGAAAGAGAATTACGCCGTATGACGGGTATGACGGTGTCACGTGATGACTGGAAATTGGAACAGGTGCCTGATCATCTGAAAATAACATTCCGTATTCTCGGAGAGAAAAACAAAGCATTGGCTGAAGGCAAAGATTTATCAGTGCTGAAACTCAAATTGAAAGGAAAAGTTCAAGAAACACTTTCGGCTGTTGCGGATGATGGTATTGAACAAAGTGGTCTGCACATCTGGAGTTTTGGCGAATTGCCTGAGCGTTACGAACAAAAACGCGGTGGTTATTCCGTTAAAGCATTTCCGGCGCTGGTGGATGAAAAAGACAGCATTGGCATAAAACTATTCGAAACCGAATCAGAACAGCAAAATGCAATGTGGGAAGGAACACGCCGTTTGTTGTTGCTGAACATTCCATCACCGATTAAATATCTGCATGAGAAATTACCGAATAAATCTAAACTGGGGCTGTATTTTAACCCATACGGAAAAGTATTAGATTTGATTGATGATTGCATCTCCTGCGGTGTGGACAAATTGATTGCAGGAAACGGTGGCCCGGCATGGAATGAACAGGCATTTTCTGGCTTGCAGGATAAAGTACGTGCTGATTTGAATGATGCCGTCGTTGATATCGCCAAACAGGTAGAACAGATCCTGACCTCGGTTTTTAACATCAACAAACGCTTAAAAGGGCGGGTAGATATTGCTCTGGCACTTGCGTTATCGGATATTAAAGAACAAATTTCAGGTTTGGTCTTTAATGGATTTGTCACCTCTCACGGTTGGAAACGTCTGGCGGATGTTTTGCGTTACTTGAGTGGTATTGAGCGTCGATTGGAAAAATTGGCAATTGATCCTAATAAAGATAGAGCGCATATGAGTCGGATTGAACATATTCAGCGACAGTGGCAACAATGGCAGGCAAAACTGTCTGTTCAGCAGCAACAATTTCCGGAAGTAAAAGAAGTTCGCTGGATGATCGAAGAACTTCGCATTAGCTTATTTGCCCAGCAATTGGGTACAGCGTATCCAATATCTGATAAGCGTATTTTACAGACGATGGAAAATATCGAGTCGTAGCAAATCATGGGCCGTCGTAATTTTGCTGCGGCCCATGAAGCTCATGGATTGATGTAAAAACCAATCCATTTATAGTTACAACATACTTGTATCTATAACAAAACACCCAAAATCAGCGAATCATTACATTCGTCATTATTAATCATTTAACTAAGTGTAAGATATCAAATAAATTTTGGGGCGGGGTTCACCATCCTAAAATTGCGATGATTATTGATAAGTAATCGTCACCGTCGTAGTCACATTTGCCTTACCCGGCGTAATTCGTGCGTCAGTCTGGATATAACGGGCACGTAATGGGAGCTCAAAATGTCGTACCGGATCGCTGGAACGGATTTTAATTGGCTCGCGCATTGATACAAGTCTGTTGAGAAATAAAATTTGCATCCCGATACCTGTTGCTGTGACGTTGTCACTATTATAATCCAATGCCCAGATATTGTTGGAAGCTCCTTTTGCCGGTCGGCCATCCAATGAAACTGAGGCATTCAGGTTGGCATCACAATCCAATTTTAAGTCAAAACCTTTTTCTCCTGCTGTACTGTTAATACCCCGAAACTCATTGGTTTTGATTTCTCCCATATTAACGTAGGTTGTGCTGTGAGTGAGTGAACACCCTTGAGTAACGATGCGCGTATTTTCTAAATAGAAAGTATTAATAAGAGCGTTGCCCAATAGAGCTCGGGTTAATACCCGTCTATGCGTATTTCCTGAGCCTGTGGTAGGTGCAATTTTGATTAATTGCACGGTTAAATAACCCCAAGTATTTCCGCAATAGATTAGTCCGTTGTAAGGGGAATAGTCTCGTGGATTACAGTAGTAGGGATGTGCCACTGCTCTGGGCAACCAACCAATGCCATAACCTGGCCCCCACGTATTGATACGTATTCCCACGCCGGGTACCCCGGATTCATAAATTGCATCGTAATTGTAATGTGCTGGCGTAAAATCAGGTTTGTCCCACGAGGCTTGCGTTGGTTGATCACAAAAAGCGATATGTCCTTGCTCATCGATTTGATCCAGGCGAATCTCCTTGATGGTTGTTCCGATGGGATAATCTCTGGGAATGACGATAGTACCAAAAGAAACGGGTGTCATTTTAGCAGTCATATTTGGATAATATTGGCACTGATTGTTTGCCTGACTGGCGAAACTGCTCATCAGGCCGGCAATAAATAAACTTGCCATTAATAGTTTTAAGCTGCTAGCCATAAATAATTTCCATAATATGTAAATTGTTATTCACAAATTGTTACTCGCAGGATGCATTCAGCATGTACAGACCAGATTCTGGAGTTTCCTCTGGAAGTTGATAATTAACATGACATTCTTGAACATCTTTATGACCCCATTTCACCCATATCCGGCCTGACTGAGGAATACCACTGAGATAAGCCTGACCATCATTACCGACAATAGTACTATTGGGTTCATCTATCTCATTTTCTTGCTCCAATGTTGCAATTGCACCAAAGGGGATCTCTTTATCGTTGTGGGAAAATGTAAGTAAGACACGGTGACCAATTCGAGTTTGGAAATTGGCCAAAGTCAATGAACCCCGAGTTGGGACGATGGTTTGCGTATTAATATCAATATCAACGTTATTACCCATCGAATTTGTATCCAGAGCAATGCGGTTTTTTCGGTAGCTACTGACATAAGGCACGATCGCATGGCCTTGCCAGTCAGTCTTGATACCAGAATAGTTTTGTACTTTAATGCCCTGAACACCATTGGTACGCACCAATACAAGAGTATCCCCCAAAGATTGGGAAAGGGTAACGCCATAGGGATGGACGACAATCCCACCATTTAAACCATAAGTCAGTTGCTTGGAATGTTTATTGTAATTGTAACCGGCGTTAACTTGGCTATATGCTCCTTTATATTCCGCATTAATATTTCCGCCATTAGTTTTATTATGGTGAGTGTAATTCTGCTGGATATTGTAAGTCAGCTTGTTATCTTCAAGAGCACTACCCGTCAAACCGAGCTGATGAGAAGTATCACTGTTTTTGCTGTTAGTCATGTTATAGCTTACCCAGTTATTTTTCAGCCAACGGTCAAGAGGAATCTGAATACTCAATGCGATAATCTGCTCATTGCGATTTTCACCCGGGAAACCATTGTGGGAATAGTTCAGGTTATAATTGATTGAGTTGTAACTTGTGCTATAACCTGCGTTGATGCTTTTCTCATAACCTTTCTGATGCCAATAATCTTGCTGCAAGGCAGAGAAATAGACAGATCCCCAGTCACCCAGAGGCTGGTTAATATGTAGCTGCAATTTGCTGCGTTTATTGGTACCACTGTAAATACCTCCGCCATTTGCAGCATCTAATTCATTTGCTTCTTTGAAATCGTAAAAATTTTGAGTTGAATAACGATAACCCGCGAGCGTGAGGCTAGTACCGGTTTGTGAGAGATCTTTGGCATATTGAAAGCGATAAGATTGACCATAATGGTTTCCGCTGGGTACTGAATTTGTTTTGGCATAAGTCACATCAAAAGAGATGGAACCCCAATCAGAAAGGCTATAGCCTGTACCCAATGCCACTGATTGATAATCTTTTGCGATTGTTGTCCCGCCATAAGCAGTGACATGATTGGAAACACCATATATCACCGTACCCTGCATAAAAAAGGGTTCCTTATCTTGATGAGAATTGGATTTATATTTTCCCAACGTCAGGGAATGCCGTAGGCTATTTTCCCGTAACATGATCGGTACTGTAGAAAAAGATTGCATAGAACGATGTTCTTTTCCATCTGCTTCCTTGACGATAACTTCTAAATCACCGGTAGAAACTGTTGGATAGAGATCGTTGATAACAAAAGGGCCGGGGGAAACATAAGTCTCATAGATAATATAACTATTCTGTTTAATGATTACCTGAGCATTGCTTTGTGCAATTCCTCGGATTGTTGGAGCAAATCCTTTCAGACTATCAGGCAACATACTGTCATCAGAAGCCAATTGAGCACCATAAAATTGAAAACTATCAAAAATAGGTGAGGAAGTGTAATTATCACCTAATGTTAATTGGCTTTTTAAGGCATGAATATCCCGTTGAAGATAAGTATTCAGATTTTGCCATTTTCTATTTTGGCTGCTATAGGTGGAATAATTCCGTAAACGCCATGCTTCCCAGTTAGCGCCTGTTCTAAGATTAAGAAAATGATTTTTTGTAGAGCCGGATTGGTTATCTTGCCAAGCCAAAGATCCATTGTAATTATAATTGACTAGCAGAGATGTTAATCCCTGTTCCCATAAATTAGGTGGTACATAGTCTCTGGCTTGATTATGTAATGCAGCCTGTGGAACACTGATATCCAGTCGTTGAAGTTTAAAATCAAAAAAAGTTGATGCAGATGAGATATATTGACCTAGATCAGAAATTTCTGTCTCTTGTGATAAATCACGGAGCAAAGGGAATGAATCAATATTAACTCCCATTTCCCGGAGTTGCTGAATTTTAAGTTTTGGTGAGAGTCTATTGTTTACGATAATAAAATCAAGATTTCCGGTATTTACTTGCTCTCGGTTAAGATAAATATCGACCCAATAACGACCGGGTGGCTGCTGATCATCTTTAGTAAAAATTGACAGATCAATATCTTCTGGAAAATCTGAATGGATTTCCAATGCATTGATGTTGAAATGCTCTTCAGAATAAACTTTATTGCTATAGGCCAGAAAACAGGAAGTTAACAACGCACTGAAAAGCGCTTTCCGATATAAATATTGCAGGCTTAACTTAATAAACAACATCCAATTATTAGAAATTTTTTGTTGAAGATAATGACGGTAGTTATCCATGATAATTTTCTAATTTTGATATACCCGCCATCTTTCACATTATATTTTGAAATCTATTGGGTATATATGGAATGATTTTTGTTCAAAACATACGTTTTTCTTCTGGCGTGATGCCGCCAAAATCATTAATAGTTTTCCAAGTTACTTTATTGATGTTTTTAATCGGAATATCCCAGCTTAGTTGTTCAAAAGGAGGGATCATACCGGGGGATTGGATTTCATAATTTTTTATCCCATTTTCGGTTGTCAGCTCAGAAAAAGAGACGTAATAAGGTGTTGGATTTTCTACAATGAGCTTATGGCCATCGGTTCTGAACTTCAGGGTCTTATAAGCAGTTTCCGCATATTCTGCTAAGTCGGCAGGGCGATAGAATAACTTAAACCGAGACTTTACCGTGATTTGCAATTGGTTTTGTTCTGATTTGGTCGTAGCAGGAATAGACTTGATATTGAGCCAGAACAAAGATTCTCTGTCATTTGGTAAATTATTTCCGGTTTTAACAATTCGTAAAATATTCTCATTCCCTGCTGTTAATTTAAAGAGTGGGGGAGTGATAATAAAGGGTGGTTTAGTTTCACCGTGTTCACCTTGAACCCACGTTTGAATGAGGTAAGAGATACCTGTTTCTGGATTGTTAATGGAAATAGACGCTTCTTTTTGGTCGCTGATATAAATAACTCGTGTGCCGCCAATTACGACACCAGCAAAAGAGATATTGATACTGAAAATGTAGATTAAAATAAAAAACAAAATGCGAAAATATTTCAAAGTAGTTGCTCCAAACAATATTATTCTTATGTTTCAATCAATGTAATTAACGAACCAGTATCATTTTTGGTCATTTAAACCTGAATGATATTGTCCTGAGTTATATTGTTTTGGCTTCCTTGCCATGAATTCCATTAGTATTCGATTAGTTATAGATGATAGTGAAGTGAGCTACTGCATCACCCGTACCCGCAGTCACGGTGCTGTCAGTTGTCGCAATGTATTTGGCAATGAAATTCAGCTTATTAATTTTTTTGTCCTTCAAGGGTTGAGGACGTGAGTTTTCAGCTATATTAATCAACGTGTTACTGTCATCTTCATAAAGAGCAAGCGCAACACCTTTAGCCGCGTTTCCTTTATTATTGTCTAGTGCTAAAAAACGACTGCCGACTCTGTCTGTGTTACCATCAAATTTGACTTGAGCATGGTGATAATCTGTTGGGCAATCAGTTAATTTAATACTAAAGCGAGTCGGGGCAGAAGTACTATAAGCTCCGTTGAATGAACTTGAGCTGATAGTTCCCATATTTACGGTTTGATTAGTGGAATCTGAATCGATTTTACACGCAGTGGCAGTAATCTTTCCCGTAAATTTGATTTGTCCATCAATAGCATGAGCAGCGGACATAAATACAGATGAAACAAATAAAGATGAAATAATTAATTTGCTTTTCATTTCTTAATATATCCCACCTCTGACGAGCTTAGGCGACAGAGAGATAGATTATTGAGTTAACATTAAAGCCGTACATTAATACAGCAAGTGAATTATCTAGATTTACATCCGATAAATAATAGGTAAACGACAGTCCATATTTTCTTATCAAGAGATAAGTCGAAGAATATAGTAGCGATCAATTAGAAAAGTTCAAAATAATAACTTGACTAATCTACTTATTCGGGATTTTTAATCCGTAAAATCAACATTGATAGCATTGTTATTCATAACATAGAATGTTTTTTGATCTCTAATGAACTTTTATTCTGTTTTATAAGATTAATTATTAATTGGTGATGTTTTGTGAAAATAAATATGGCGTAAAACACATACATGTTTGCGATTTATTTTTTTACTGAGTTTTTAACTAAATATTATGTATTTATGATTGACATTCCCTCTTTTGATTTTTATTTTAAATATTTTGTTTATGTCAAAATTTATAATTTGATTTAAATCAAATTTGAACACATTGAATCTATTTAAAGTTAACTTGTTATTAGTAATGGCTAACAAGAAGATCTCATGGAATAGACAATTTTAATTCATATTTCAAATAAACCAGGTAAAAACAATAATTAATATTTATGTATTGAGTGCGTTATGAACTACCCTTCATCATTTTAGTTACAACATACACTTAGATTAAAAAAACAAAATATATATGAAACAAAAAAATAAAAGATTAAAGATCCAGAAACATGTCAATCCAAAAAAACTCAATACGGTAAAATATACTTTTTAACAAAAGAACAGATTTGATTGGTTTTTCAGCAGGTTTTGGACAAAAAATAAGAGGAGAAATAAATTTCCCCCCTTAAAAAACCTACTTGAAACTGAAGCAATCCAGCAATAATGACTCATTGTTAGTGTATTAATAGCCACGTGGAAGGAATCGTTACTAGAAATAAAATCCCAATAGCCGATTTTTCCATGGGATTCAGTGGTGTTCTTTCTTCGTTTTGTCTACGCGCATACAGAAAAACCAGTAAACCCGGAGCATATAACACGACTGAAAGCAGCAAATTGACTAAACCTGATGCGTAAAGCAACCATAATCCATAAATACAGGCGCCCACAGCAATCGATAATAAAGCACGGCTACTACGCTCAAATGCTACTTTCACTAAAAATGCACCAACAAGAAAGTAGGGTACAAGGATCATCTCTGAAGCAATAGAGAGTAACGTATTATAATTACTTCCGCTTAGCCAAATGAAAATTAAAGCCAGCTGGACTGCTCCATTCGTAATCCAGAGTGATGACTCAGGCGTTTTCTTACTATTTTGTTTATTGAATGCTTTAGGAAATGAGCCGTGTAATGAAGCAATAAATGGTACTTCTGCCGCCATGATTGTCCAGCTTAAATAAGCTCCGCAAACAGAAATGATCAATCCGGCAATAATCACAATTTCCCCCGCAGAACCAATTAACCCTACCATTAGATTTGCCATGGAAGGGTTCCGCATAGCTGCCAATCCAGGTCGTGTAACTAAGCCTAGTGAGAGTAAGGTAACAAGTACATAAATACCCAATGCAGAAATGACAGCCAGTACTGTAGCGATACCAATATCTTTACGCTTTCTGGCTCGGGCTGAAACAACAATAGCACCTTCAACCCCAATGAAAACCCATAAAGTAATTAGCATCGTATCTTTAACTTGCTGCCAGACCGGAACTCCCATTTCAATACCAGTAAAATCAAAAGAGAATACATCCATTTTGAAGGCGATAATAGCCAAAATAATAAACATACCTAACGGTAATAATTTTGCTACCGTGGCTAATTGGTTGACTCCCGCAGCAGTCTGCACACCTCGAAGAACTAACCAGTGGACAAACCAAAGTAAAATAGATTCACCTATTAACGATTGCCAGGTATTACCGTCCCCGAAGATCACGAAATGTTCGGTATCAGTGAAAAAACTTAATGCTGCAAAGACGATAACTAAATAAGAAACGTTAGCAATAATGGCGCAGAACCAATATCCCCATGCAGAACAAAACCCAACTAACTCCCCAAATCCTTCTCGTGCATACGTAAAAATGCCGCTGTCCAAATCAGGGCGAAGGCGCGAAAGCAAAAGCAAAGAGGTGGCTAAAAAGAGAATGCCTATGCCTGTTATTCCCCAACCAATCATTAATGCAGCTGGGCTGCCAACCTGTGCCATATTTTGTGGCAGACTAAATACACCGGCACCAACCATCGAACTGAGTACCAAGGCTGTCAGAGATGTGAGGCCTAATTTCTTTTCCAAAGATACGTTCCTAAAAATAATATAATCGATACGATTAGCCAGAACACTTGCTCTAAATATCGAACACATATTGGATATTTATTGCATCCATGCTATGGATTGCAAAGAAGATTTAGTAGATTAATCTAAAAAACATGGCGATTTTACGGAGTGATGGGATTGTATGCAATGGTTGACTATGCAAAAAAAAATAAATTTTATGCAGAAAAGTAAGGAAATGAATTACTGATAATTTTTCTAAAATACACTATCAACTTAAGAATTATATAAGTGTTCATAAGACAAACATTTATCATTGTACCTACTGTGATTCTTATAATGAAAAAAACAAATAATGAACAATTATGCAAATGTATACGACTCAGTATGACCTCTGGCTCTGCGATTTCCTACACTTCACAACCGAAAGGTGAAAGCATCGTGTCTATTGATTTTATTGTAAATGATTACCTGATCGTGGATTACTCTCATAATCCACATGGGAAATGTCTCGTTTGTGCAAAACGGATAGTTGAACTTCTAATACAACGCAACATACCTTATCGCGTGATCGGCTTACTTAGGTGGACTGGGCTTCACCATAAAACACCAGCCAATCATTATGCTGTCGTTGCAAGTATTAATGGTCAAGCCATCATCATCGACCCTACGGCGGGGCAGTTTTCGGGATGGAAGTCATTTTATGGCTCAATTGACGACTGGAT
The DNA here is from genome assembly GCF_059072735.1 of Xenorhabdus sp. XBWT. Taxonomy (NCBI): domain Bacteria; kingdom Pseudomonadati; phylum Pseudomonadota; class Gammaproteobacteria; order Enterobacterales; family Morganellaceae; genus Xenorhabdus; species Xenorhabdus sp. XBWT. Next base: position 2,223,104 of record NZ_CM180990.1, on the reverse strand, counting down.
TGAGGGTTTTAAGCGGTATTTATCTCCTCAACTTATAAAGGGACGCGAATTTATTACTATTAATGAAGCTGAAGCTACCCTAGGTTCCTTGATTATGGGAAGTCCAGTAGATTTTAATGGGATCGCTTTATGGAACACTGGCTGGCATGACAGAATTATCAAAAATCCGGTTCTTTTTGCTGCTCTGGAACAAAAACAAATTCAAGCAGCAGCCTTTGTTCCGCTACGTGACCTAAAAAGCAGAACCCGATGGAATTGCTTTAAAAAATAGTTGAAAGTATTACAGACAAAGCTCATGAAATAGAAAAGTGACTGAGCGAAAAGGCACAAATATTACATTTGTGCCTTTTTTCATAAATGGGAGTAATCGTGTTCTGATTATTTGAATAAATCAGCACTGATAGTAACGTTACCACCATTAGACTGCCATTCTCTAGTGATGTGATAGTATTTTGCACCTTTCTCTGCTGCACGTTTTGCAACCTGATAAGAAACTTCCGGTGCAGTTGTGTAGTAGCCAGAAAAAGAGATGGAGTCAAATGGAACCATCTGGGCGGCGGAAGCTTTGTTCAGTTCTTGAATTTTTGCACCATTAGGTAAGGTTACAGTGTAACGCCCACCTTTTGATGTCTGGGTTTCAAAAAAGCGACCGACGACATTGCTTGTTGAAGTTGAAGAAGCAACGCCGGGAATTTCCACTTTCTTAGCTTCTTCACCACCTTGTGCCAGAGCTTGGCGCCCAGTATCAGAGTCGGCCGGGATCACAGCAACATTGGATTGAACCTTGCGCTTTGGTGCATCTTCTTTATAGATATATGCTGTAACTATCTGGTTTCCGCCATTATTTGGTGCAATATCCCGAACGATAAAGAAAGAGGCTGCATTTTTCTTTTTAGCCTCTTTAGCAATAGCTTCTTTCAGGTCAGGGTCAGTAGGAAAGTAACCATTCATGGTGACAGTATCGAAAGGTTCTAAAGTAATTGCTTCATTTTTAGGAAGTTCCTTGATACCACGGTAGATGCGATAATTAGGTGTTTTATCTGCTTTTTCCGCATCTTTATGATACAAGTCGGCTACAACACGCAAATTTCCCCGTCCATTAAGATCGTCGAGGCTTTGGATGTAAAAACTTTCAGCGCCTTTTTTATCCGCCTGACGTGAAATTGCATCAGCAGCTTCATAAATTGCATTAAAACGACCAGTGACTGCGATTCGCTCGAAGGGTTTGAGCTCTGCGGCTTGTTCTGGAGTTAATTCTTTAGCCGCATGTGCAGCAGTAATCGAGGTTAATGAGAACACCGCGGTAGCGATGATCGTTGTCTTCAGCTTCATAAAAAATCCTTTCGCCTTGCGCATTAAAATATTTATAACGGGCTGAACATTGTTATGTATCACATAGAGCGTAATTATTACATGTAATAATGCTAATTGTCGCAAGAATTTGCGCCCCCCAAATAAACGATCGTTATTTTTTGGTATATGTTTCTAATAATTATAATAAATATAGAGAGTTATACGAGCTGAAGTATTGTTTATATTGAAACGTCTTTTTGTTTTTCTTACTTCAACCATAATAAACTGTTGACACTAATTTCATTGAGTTACTATTTTATTGATAGATTTTTCTGATAGCAGTAATAAAATCAATCTAATCGTTAAATAGGCTTCAACAGGTAATAATCGGCAATATATTTCATTCTCAGAGAAGGAAACATTATGCATATTGGTGTACCAAAAGAACGGCTCTCCAATGAAGCTCGTGTTGCTGCCACACCATTAACCGTGGAGCAATTATGTAAATTGGGGTTTAGCGTCATAGTTGAGTCAGGGGCAGGGCAACTTGCCAGTTTTGATGATGTTGCCTATCAAAAAGCAGGAGCAGAGATTGCAGAACACCATCAAGTCTGGCAATCAGATATCATTTTTACAGTGAATGCCCCCGAAGATGATGAAATAGCCTTGATGAAGGAGGGTGCTACGCTAGTTAGCTTTATTTGGCCGGCACAAAATCCGGAATTAATGGCGAAACTATCAGGACGTAAGGTAACGGTTCTGGCTATGGACTCGGTGCCACGAATTTCCCGGGCACAATCTTTAGATGCTCTTAGTTCAATGGCGAATATTGCTGGTTATCGAGCCATTGTCGAAGCGGCCCATGAGTTTGGTCGTTTTTTCACAGGGCAAATTACAGCAGCAGGTAAGGTACCACCAGCTAAAGTTATGATCATCGGAGCGGGTGTCGCGGGGTTGGCTGCCATTGGTGCTGCCGGTAGTCTTGGCGCAATTGTCCGTGCTTTCGATACACGTCCCGAAGTTAAGGAACAAGTTCAAAGCATGGGGGCTGAATTTTTGGAATTGAATTTCAAAGAAGAGGCTGGTAGCGGCGATGGTTACGCAAAAGTCATGTCAGAAACCTTTATCAAAGCAGAAATGGAATTATTCGCTGCGCAGGCAAAAGAGGTTGATATTATCGTCACTACGGCGTTGATACCCGGAAAACCAGCACCACTGCTCATTACCAAAGAAATGGTTGATTCCATGAAATCAGGTAGTGTGATTGTCGATCTGGCTGCCCAAAACGGCGGTAACTGTGCATATACGCAAGCTGATAAACTTTTCGTGACACCAAATGGTGTGAAAATTATCGGATATACTGACTTACCCAGCCGCCTGCCAACTCAATCATCTCAGCTCTACGGAACGAATCTGGTCAATTTACTGAAATTACTGTGTAAAGAGAAAAACGGGAAAATCACCATCGATTTTGATGATGTCGTTGTGCGTGGAGTTACTGTTATTAAAGAAGGAGAAATCACATGGCCGGCTCCCCCGATCCAGGTTTCCGCCCAACCAGCCCCCAAACCTTCGCCGCTGAAAAAAGAGGATAAACCAGTAGAAAACCCGAAATCTTCGTGGCTGAAATATGGAATTGCCTGTGTGGCAATTATTCTATATGGCTGGTTAGCTCATGTTGCCCCGAAGGAATTTTTATCTCATTTTACTGTGTTCGCACTGTCTTGCATCGTAGGGTATTACGTTGTCTGGAACGTGAGTCATTCACTGCATACACCATTAATGTCTGTCACCAATGCTATCTCAGGGATTATTGTCGTTGGGGCTGTACTGCAAATTGGTGAGGGAGGATGGGTAAGTTTCTTCTCATTCATTGCCATATTGATTGCCAGCATTAATGTTTTTGGTGGCTTTACTGTCACTCAACGTATGCTGAAAATGTTTCGTAAAGGGTAAGGAGTAACTTATGTCGAACGGAGTAGTGACAGCGGCATATATTATTGCCGCCATTTTATTCATTTTCAGCCTTGCAGGGCTTTCTCGCCATGAAAGTTCAAAACGGGGTAACATTTTTGGCATTGTTGGTATGGCAATCGCGTTGATTGCTACTATTCTGGGGCCTGACTCCGGCAAAGTTGGCTGGATTATTTTGGCAATGATCATTGGTGCTGTTATCGGTATTCGCCTTGCCAAAAAAGTCGAAATGACGCAGATGCCGGAATTGGTCGCCATCCTGCATAGTTTTGTTGGTTTGGCTGCAGTTTTAGTGGGATTCAATAGCTTTATCACCCATGATATCTTCGCCACCCCTGTTATGGAAAATATCCATCTTACAGAAGTTTTCCTCGGCGTATTCATTGGTGCTGTGACATTTACTGGCTCAGTTGTGGCATTTGGTAAATTGCGCGGAAATATCTCTTCTAAGCCATTGATGTTATCACACAGGCATAAACTCAATTTAGCGGCGCTGATCGTATCTTTGATACTTATGTTCACTTTTATCAGAACAGAAAATATTGGTTTGCAAGTATTCACACTGTTGATTATGACCATCATTGCACTCGCTTTTGGTTGGCATCTTGTTGCCTCTATCGGTGGTGCAGATATGCCTGTAGTTATTTCCATGCTGAATTCATATTCAGGTTGGGCAGCGGCGGCGGCAGGATTCATGCTAAGCAATGATTTGCTGATTGTCACTGGTGCCTTAGTCGGTTCTTCGGGTGCCATCCTTTCTTATATTATGTGTAAGGCGATGAACCGTTCCTTTATCAGTGTTATTGCTGGCGGTTTCGGTTCTGATGGAATTTCGGCAGATATTGAACAAGATATGGGAGATTATCGTGAGACAACAGCGGAAGATGTCGCTGAACTACTGAGAAACTCCACATCAGTGATTATTACTCCGGGCTATGGTATGGCAGTCGCTCAGGCGCAATATCCGGTTCATGATATTACAGCAAAACTGCGTGAGAAGGGCGTGAATGTCCGTTTTGGTATTCATCCCGTCGCAGGGCGTTTACCAGGCCATATGAATGTTCTGCTTGCTGAAGCCAAAGTTCCATATGACATTGTTTTGGAAATGGATGAGATTAATGAAGACTTTACTGAAACAGATGTTGTTTTAGTCATTGGGGCCAATGATACGGTAAACCCGGCGGCTCAGGAAGATCCTTCAAGCCCTATTGCTGGAATGCCAGTATTGGAAGTTTGGAAAGCCCAAAACGTTATTGTATTTAAACGCTCCATGAATACCGGATATGCCGGAGTGCAAAATCCATTATTCTTCAAAGAAAATACACAAATGTTGTTTGGTGATGCAAAAGCGAGCGTCGAAGCTATCCTTCGATCTTTATAATCTAAAATCGTCTTAATATCCAAAGAGCTTCATATTATAGTATGAAGCTCTTTTTATCATCATCAGAATGTAAAGTGAAATAGAAATTATGTTTACTTGCTATTGCGCGATATTTTTCATTAGCATTGAATCAAAAAAATAGTCTGTTATACAACAAACCCCACAAACTATAAGAGTTAACACTTAGTCAGTTATCGCCCATTCTTTCCCTGCAGATTGCAGAAAAGATATTAAGAACAGTAGTAACAACGTTTTTCTCATTATATATAACTTGTTGTATTAATTTGATATTTTATCCATCATTCATTCTACTTATTAAAATATACATTTGAAAAAGTAAAGTTTATGAAATAAAATAGCATGAGTAATCACCCCTATTTTTCACAGAACGTAACCCTTAAAAGACTTTAGAATTGAGTCAAAAATAGTCAATAAGGAATGGGCTTATATCTATGGGCTACGTTTTTGGCAAACTGTAGACATTGAAGTCAGGAGGCAGCTTTGACCCGCCATAATCAAAATGAAGATAACTACGAAAATAATGATGATAAAAAATCACTGATTATATTGAGAAGTTCCCGACAAGAACCGGACATAATGATGCCTCTATCCGTTCCGGGAACACAGATATATGATAACCCTGCAATTGCGTATCTTGTCAGTCTTGGATCAAAACGCAGTCGTCAGACCATGAAGTCATTTCTGAATATTGTGGCAAAAATGCTTGGGTATCAAAATATTCAGGACTGTACTTGGGGAGCACTGCGACGTCACCATATTCAAGCTATCATGGAAATGCTTTCAGATTCAGGTAAAGCACCGGCAACAATTAATACTTACCTTTCTGCTTTGAAAGGTGTTGCATTGGAGGCATGGACTATGAAGCAACTCGACACCGATAGCTTTCAGCACATAAAACAGGTTCGGTCTGTCAGGGGAAATCGCTTACCAAAAGGCAGGGCACTTGAACGTTATGAAATAAAAACTTTATTTTTTACCTGTGAAAATGATCTCAGTACAAAAGGACTGCGTGATGCTGCAATTATTGGTGTGCTTGTTGGATGTGGGCTTCGTCGTTCAGAAATTATTTCGCTTGATATGAAACACATAATTCGTCGAGAACAAGCATTAAGAGTTATGGGGAAAGGTAATAAAGAACGTCTGTCTTATATGCCGGAAGGAACATGGGAACGCTTAAATCGTTGGGTTGATGAAGTTCGTGGCGATCATCCAGGCCCACTTTTTACCCGAATTCGCCGCCATGATGATGTTACAGATAATCGTTTATCAGACCAGGCTATCTATCACATCCTTGAAATACGCAGAATAGAAAGTGGATTGGAGAAATTTGCTCCCCATGATCTACGCAGAACATTTGCATCAGTTATGCTGGATAATGGTGAAGATATCATTACCGTCAAAGATGCGATGGGACACTCAAGTATTACTACAACCCAAAAGTACGATCGACGTGGAGATGAGCGATTAAAAAATGCAGCCAGAAATCTGGATTTTTAATCTATTTATTGTTTAATTTATCTTTTACAGAATAATAATAATGATGATGATGGTTTTTTTAGTATATTGGGGGGTGATTAACTCAAACGTTAAAGAAATTTCTGTACATAAATCAAATTGATCTTCTTTACTCATGTCAATTGTAATGCGATCCGTTCGTTTCATGCCTAGCGGCATCATTTAATAACCATTTTGCTTTTATACAAGTGATGCCGCTATCCGAAAATGACGAAAATACTAAATGAATAAGCCATACCGTCATATCGAAACTGGCAAAGGTCGTTACAAAGCCCTCTACGTCATATCTAGATAATAAAATAAACGAAAAAAATTCAATAAAAAACCTCATTGTTATAAATAAACCAATTGATTTATATCTGCAATTATTTGCTTAAAACGCAATTGCAAGTAGTTATCATTTTGATAATAATTATCAACATAGTTAGGTATTTTTAGATATTCTGACTAATTCTCGAAGCGCGAAGAGCTTCGCTCAAAAACAGATAAAGGATTACTGTAATGGTTTATATGTCCACAAAATTCAAAAACCTGCTCAATACTTTGATCGATCTACAGATCAAGGAAGGGGGTCGTCAGACTGAATGGTTCAACATGAATGCCAGCGAGCGTGACGACTACATCAGTCAGGTAGGCGAGCGGCTGCAGGAAATGCAGCAAAGTACTTTGAGTGTGCTGGCCGCCCAGTACTTTCAGATGCAAGACACTCCCTCTTCGGTAAGCGACCAGCTGCAAACTTTAAAGCAACGACGACAGCAGATGAACGCCATACCCAACACCCCGGCGACCACTGCCTATAAGCAGCAACTAGACCGCGACATTGAGTTGTATAGCCGTCAGCAGACGGCCATCACGAGCTATAACAATATCTGGAAAAAGGCTCTGCTCAAACTCAATAACGGCAGCGATAAACCCTTAACAGTGGCAGGCCTGATGGTCAATGCATCAATTAAGCAAGACCAAATGAATGAGCAGATCAGCCATCTGGAACGAAAGTTGACCATTCAGGTGGCTGAATCCACGTTCACCGAAGAATACGTGAGGCTGTTCTCCAGACTGCAAGCCGCCAAAAATATCAAGACCCTTTACGACAAATTTCTCAATGCACCGCCTGAGAAGCAGAAAACCACAGCCCTCGACGCCCTCGTCAAGATCCCCCAAGCCTCCGATGATCTGCCGGTGAACATTTCATTACTGATGATGGAGGAGCGCCCTGGCTACATCCGCATGAATGTTGCGCTGGTCAATGCCAGCACCGATGGTCGTTTCAAGGATTTCTTCTTAGAGAACGGCAGGTTGGTAGTACCAACTGATGGGGTACTCAACTTTTCTTTCGGTACCGCAGCCCGCTCCTTGGCCTGGCAGCAACAATACCGGCTGAAGAATGAGCCACCTTCCTTCCGTTCACCGACCTATGCACCAATTCGCTCTGTGTTGGTCAAAACCAAGTTCGTCGAGCAGTATTTCGCCAACCACCTGGTGTCGGAACACTCCTTACGAGAAGGCTTCAAGGCGCAGTTGCTAAATAACGGGAAAAAATTGTTGTTGATCAACGTTGATCGCAAAGTTCCGAACCAGATTGGGATCCAAGTCTCCGGACAGGCGCCGAATACCATCATCACCCGCGAAGTGCCACTGGCTGGTGCCTTGAGCGAGCTAATCAATCAAAACGCGGATATAACAAGCTTCCAGACCATCAGTGTCGAAGGGTTTTACCAGAACAATTACCACCAGGATCGTGACGGGTTGTTCGTCAATATCCATGAGCTTGAACGATCGGTCGGTTTTACCGAGCGCCAGTATCTGTTGGAAATGCCTCAGGGCAACGATTACCGCTCCGCGACACCTTTTGTGGTAATAACCGTCGAGGGTGATGTCGAGGGTGATAAGGTCAGCAGCAGTCACTTGAGCAAAGCGCAGACTGACACCCTGTATAAATACAACACTGCCTTTTTCGAGAAACTGGAACAACTGCGTAAAGATGATAGCAAGGCAAAACGCCTGATTGAAGACACCCCCGAACGCGCTGTATTTATGAAACAGCTGATGCGTTTGCTTGAACGTAACCATATCACCCCGGCAGGGGTTTTGGTGCCAAAAGACATTCGCAGCAGCCTACGCGATATCAGGGGCAACAACCTGAACAAGGTACTGTGGGAACAGGACTTCGCTGAGTCAGTCTGGCAGAGCCGCAATAACGACTCTCTGTTGTTCAGTCTGGCGACGAATCTGGCAAAAAACCATGATGTGAACAAGATCCTACAAGGTGGCTATGTGCAGAGTGACATTGCCCAGGCCAAATTGCTACTGGCACCGCTGTACGAGCAATGGCGTGAGCAAGCTATCGACGAGCAAACCCAACGGGTCGCCAGTGATAACGCGGCACAGCATCCAAACAACCCAAGAGTACATGTCTTTGATCAAGTTGCAGTTGAACGGTCATTAGACAGAAAACTGTTCACCTTGTTATTGCGTGGTTTGGAGGGCTTGGAGATTGACGATGCGCAATTGTACCAAACAACCAAGGCGCTGTTGTCAGGTAATGAGGGCCGGAGCCTGCGCAAACAAGCATTGTTCCATGTCCTGCGCCCGCTAGCCGATAGTTTTTCCAAGGCAGCGGTGCCAGTCAATCCCCATGCTGCGCTGATGTCGGAAAAAGGTGACAACAAGGTCATAATCAATAACCGGCTGAATCAGACCGACCCGTATCTTATCCTCAATACCCACCCGGAGCTGGCATATGCCGATGGCCCGTACCGGATCAAGGAAGATAAATACCGCAGCTACAACCAGTTCCGTCCCGCCCCTAAAAATGAAGCCACACGCTACATGAGTGACCTCGACACCCCGTTTGTAGGCGGAATTTCCGGGACCACCCAAACCGTTAGTAACGTCTTGCCGGAATTGTTCGGTAACACATTGAGCATCAAGGAATACTGGAACTTCCAGATGGCCAATACGGCCTTCATGATCCGTAACGGCTATCACTCGTTCTTTGAAACCTTCTACGTCGCTGCGCGTTACGAACCGGAGGGGGAGGGTAGTATTGGCAAAGACATGTTACAGATGTTCGATCAGTACCGCGATGCAGGCAAAGAAAGGGTGTTAGAGGGTGAACTGTATGCCGGAGTGATGGAACGAGTCTTGCCGATCATCAATCAGGGCTTGCCAGAGGCTGAGAAGTTCCATTCACCGCGTTTTACCCGCTCTGGTCCTAAGAAGGAACCAGAGGGCGTTGCTTCGTTCGATGGAAAACCTGTCAGTAACTGGGAAAAGCCTGTCATTGAGGCTTACCATGAGGGTGGAACGTCCCGCTTTGATGGTCAGCTGATTATTCAGCTTGAAAACGACCCGGTAGTCATGGAGGCAGCGGCAAAATTGGCAGGAAAACACCCTGATTCGGTACTGGTGCAGCTGGATGTCCGCGGTCAATACCAGATGGTTCATGGTGACCTGACTATCCTGAAGGATAAAGAAAAAATCCGCTGGCAGCTGGTTGGTCATAGCCGCGATGGGGAGGATCAGCTTAATCACCAGACGCTGGCCAAACGCACTCCGCAAGACCTTGCGTCACAACTCAGCCAGTTCTGCACAAATTCCGGAATTACTACTTCTCCTGAACATATCAGTATGGTGAGCTGTTCACTGGCTGGTGAAGGTCAGCAGGAAAGTTATGCACTAAAGTTTGCTCAGTCGCTTGACCAGCGTATTCTTCATCCGCGTTCTGTTAAGGCTTATACCACTCAAATTATGGTCAGCCCTGAAGGCCGGAAACAACTCACGGAAAACGGTAATAAAGCCACGTTTGTTTTTAATCCGGAGCATAGGATATGGGCAGTAGAAGTAACTCCAGGTAAATCAGTCCCTACAGGAAGTAGAGTTAACCCGCCACTGGGAAACAAAACAACTCTGGTTCCAGACAATGAGCAGATTGACATCCGGCTGCTGGCGATGCTTAACCGCACAGAGGATTTTCAGCAGGCCATGGCGCAGCTGTACAGCAAAAAAACATTGTCCGCAGAAGAATGGCTACCAGTACTGGGCAGTCTCAGAGAGGATAAGTCCCAATCAGGAAGTTATTCTTTACAGTTTATTAATACGGCACAGTCTGAGCTTCCTCCCCAGACACTCATGACGGATGACCGACGTATTATTGATTTTATTCATTCTTATGATAAAGATCTCGATACTATCAGCAAAACCCACGAGTATACTGAAGGAAAGCTCACCCTGCGCACAGGTATCCCCGAAGTAGAAGCTGTACACGGGCTGAATTCCGCCTTTATCATTCAGACTCTGATCCCCTGGTTTGCCGATAAAAGCCGCACCACTGTAGCCAGTGATAAGGTACCCAATACGCTTCCCTCTACGTTAAAGACAGCACTGCAGGTGCACACTTATGTTAATCTGGCGCAGATGGCTCATGGTGGGCTGGAAGACATCGCTAAACTCGCCAGTTTGTACAGGGCAGTGGCCAGTGAAGGCCGGGGAGTGACAAGTAGCCTGTTTTCATCACTGTCACATGTCAGCACGGGGGTCGGGATCGGATTAAATATCGCCAGTGTGGTACTGGACAGCATAGAACTGGCGCATGCGCAGAATGAATCCCAGAAGGCTGTTTATGGTACTCAGCTGGCGTTTGACAGTGCTGGCCTGGTGACAACTGGCGTGGGTATTGGTGCCGGGATCCTCGGTGCCCCCATTGTTGCGGGTTTTGCCTCCTCACTAGCGGTGCCACTGGCAGGTTTAGGGATTGGTTTTACAGCCCTGGCCGAGGCGTTCGGCAGGGTAGTCGATGATGCAAAGGCGGTAGGCAATTATTTTGCCGATCTGGAAGCCGCTTATCAGCAGGGGGGATATCGGCAGACAGAAAAAGTAACGAAAGATGGCAACCGTTACACAGTGATGGAACCGATCCCCGGCGCAGTGATTAGTAAACTCGATTTGCGCCACGGTGACCTGACTTTTGACAGCCAATATCTCTATCGCAACGACCCGACTCATTCATGGGGCTCAGGCCGGAGTAATTACTTTTTCTGGTGGCCCGGCAGAGCGGCTGATACTGATAAAAATCATGCAATTAATATCCGTGAAGGCATCGGTTACAAACAGGCACAGGTCAACTTCAATTTCCATCCCAGAAGCAGTGACATATTGATCCTGCCAGTTACTATGAAGTCCTACATTAATTACGAATATATGATCCTGCCCTTCGTCACTGGCCGCCACGACCGGGGGTTTGACGTTCTGCGACGACTGGAAGAAGACGGACGATTCGACTTTGATTTTTATGCTTTTCCCGGAGAACGTGTGGTACGCCGTATAAAGCCGGACTTTGTTAAGACGCCAGTTGACATCATTCTGGACGATGAAGACCGGGACATTGTCATCCAGCAGTTGCCGGAGGAAGAGAAGGTTCACGGGATCTTGTCCTACCAATTAATTGGCGGGAAGGGTAAATACCGTATCAGCTTGCAGGAGGGTGTCTCTCTGTCCTTACAGGGAAACACTGATACCCACTGGGTACTGGAAGCCAGTCATATCCGCTCTCATGTTATCCCCAGCCTCAGCAAAAAAGATGACAAACAACTACTGCATATCGGCGGTATAGAGATAACCCTGCCTGAAGCGTCGGATAATATTTCCCTGATAAATAATGCAGGGGTATTTTCTGTCGAGCAGGACAAAGATAATCAGTGGCAGATAACAGAGAACGTAACAAATGCTAAGTCGTATCACAACTTGCAGGAGTTGCATGAACATCTCAGTCAATTAAGCAATTTTGAGCATCACAACAGACCGTACTTAGTGGTGGAAAACTATCAGCCGCCGAAAAGCCGTCTTGTCGGCCGTGCATTCTATGAGACCGGTCGTGATCGTATGATTTACACCAACGTTCCTGACGCAGCAGATTTTCTCAGCTATGCAGAGCTGGCGAAAGTTGAAGGTGATGAGGCGTGGTTTTACCGTGATGCCACGCTATGGCAAGTGGACATTGCCACTGGCGAAGTTCTTCGGCAATATCTGCCGATAAAATTATCGGGGAATGATCAGGAAAAAATCAGCAGCCACGTGATGCAAAGCAATGACCAGCTCTGGTTCGTGGTGGAACAGCAGTTGGATGAAGGTCGTATCTCGTATACTTATCAGGTGGCAGAGAAAACACTAAAACTGGTGGCAGTTGACGGGAATACAGCTATGCTGGCGGGTTTGGAGAAAGTCAGTGAAAAAATCTCTCTGCCTGTCTCCCTCGATTCCAGTGACGGTGATTTTAATGGCCTGCTGGCACCACTGGCGGCGACTCAGTGGTTTATCGGCGATCTCTGCGCACCGGAACGTCAAGTTAAAGGCAGCCCAGCGGAGGTCATCGGCCTTTCTGGGCAAGTAGCGGGTGTGGATAGACATTACTGGTTACAGACTGATGGAAAACAGCTGCAGAATGTGGTCAGAATGAACCGGATAAATCCGGATCAAGAGGATGCCGGTATTCTGGCTGGGCTGAACGATAAAAAACGGAACAATCCGGATCAGGAGAATGACGGCATTCTGGTTGGGCTGAACGATAAAAAACGGAGCATTCTGGCCCTGACGGCGGATTTCACCCTCGTTTTCACCACGACCGGTGATAAACCGGGTTATTATTTTTACAGTCATCAGAGGCATAGTCTTTATTTTCAGCAGGATAATGGCCTGTCCGGCACTCCGGTCAGCAAGGTGGCTATTGATGATATCAGATCCGTATCCATCGTGAACAAGCAGTTGGTTGCACTCTCCAGCTGGGGGATGCTATGGCTGGCAGGTGATCAGGGCAGTGTCCGTCTGATCGGGGTAACGACAGACTGGCTGCAACTGCAACAAAAGAAGCTGCAACAACATGGCCAGAAGACGCTGACTGACGTACTGAAGCAGATGACGCAGGATACTCCAGATCGATTCAGTACCCTGCTACTGTTGGGGTTGCAGGATAAAGACGGAAAACCCGTCAGTGCCTGGTATGACAGTACAAAAAATAAGGTGGTGCAGGGCAGAGTTGGTCTCAATACAGAACACACTCTGGACTACCTTGGTTTGGCGGGGGATGGCAGTCAGGCATGGATTTTTGACACCGATAACCATCAGTTATATCGTCAGCCACTATCGACGGAGACTAACTTTAAATTGAGTGAAAAGCGGGTGCTCTCTGAAGAACCTGCTGCGGAACCCTGGCCCCGGGACGGCCATCAATACCACAGTGCGGTTCGTCAGGGCAATACACTCCGGCTGGAAACCCCGGACGGTGCGGTCTTACTGCTGTCAGCTGACGCCAATATGACAGACCGTCCGATGCTGATTGCCTGGCATTTGCAGGGGCGCACGGACAATCAAATTGCCTCAGCCATTGTGGCACTCAGGAATGAAGCTGCATTACCGCAAGCCGTTAGACTGTTTTCTGAGCGTGGTTATCCTGCGTGGTATCTGCCGAAAGAAGGGAAAACGCTTCGTTCCAGCGAACTTAATCCGGATCATGTTCTGCATTACTTGGGTCAGGTTGCTGGGCAGGAAGCCAGTTATGTCCATGATCAGACTACCGGAGAATTGTGGCAAGTTAGCGAAAGAAAGTCTACCCCAGTGGGGAATTACCGTTTTGTTAACCGAACATCGGAGAGTCTGGTGTTGCAGGTAGGTCAGGTTCCTTATGGTGAAAAAATCAGTCTGCCGCAACTGGCAGGTATCGATCGGCTGGCTATCACCGGACGTTCAGACAAATTGTGTTACAGGCTTTCCCCCTCCGAGACATTGGCTCACTATCGGCATATCACGATAGATGATCGGGGTCAGGGTTCAGCCGTCCGGTTTTCTGATAGCAGATTAGCCAACCTATCACTCTGGCGCAGTGGCGAAAATCTAGAACTGCTTCATCAGGCATTAGAAGACACCAGTATATGCATTGTCAATCTTGAACAGGCGGCTAAGCGCTATATAAAGCTTGAAAGCATCGGAACTCAGACGCTGAAGAAGATAATTTTACTGTCAAAAATAGTTAAACGGATGGAATTAAACCCCAATGTCAGCCGTTTCATATTAGTATCAAAGGAGGATGAGGATGAACTCAATATAAAGCCAGTTGAACGTACAAAGAACTAGAGTAATTTTCATCATGCGATAGAACTGGCGTTGGTGAAAAAGGTTCTAGGGCACAGTGTTAAGCAACTGGTCGATTTAAGTGGCCAGTTGCACAAATTGTTTTTTGGCAATCTATTTATCAGCAATTGTTTTATTCATCATCTAAACTAATCGGGCAAATAAATCCATCAGGCTTAATTGCCAGCAGATCACATTTAAGTCGATCGATAACATGCTCTGCTGTATTACCAAGAAACGCAGCAGATAAACCAGTTCGACCCAGAATGCCTAAAACAACCACACCTGTATTGAGTTCATCACAGACTTCAGGAATGACCTTTTCCGGTACACCTTCATGAACATGAGTATACTGTTCATCAATATAAAATTTTTGACGCAATTCTTTCATTGCAATCAAATGTTGACCACGTAATGCCTGATTATACACATTGGGGTCAAAATCAGGGAGTTCAGTTGCAATATTTAAAGGTGCAACAGGGTAAGCACTAACAAGGTGAATCAAAGGATCTTTTACAATTCGATTAGCAAGATCTTGCGTTTCACGAACTAATTTTAGATTGAGTTCAGTATGATAAGGTTCTTCATTGGATAAATTGACGGCAACAACAGCAGAGCCGTTATCAGGCCATACTTGATCTTTCACCATCCAGACTGGACAAGGACACTTGCGTAACAAATGCCAGTCAAGTGGAGTAAAAATCATGGACTCTAATCGAGAATGTTGATGAGCCATTTTCAGTAACAAGTCATGTTTTTCAGTGATAATTTCTTGAATTATGGCTTCATAAGGACGATTATGCCAAACCACTTTAATCTCAATATCAATTCCTGATTCAAGATAATAATGAGCTTGTTGTTTTATCCAAGCAACTCGCTGACCAATCACGCCCTTACGCATAGCACTTCTTTCTTCTGGAGAAAGCAGGGTAGTCATTTCATAGGAAAGGTCATAAATAGGTAAAAATGCTTTAATCCGACCCCCATTACGCTGAATGATATAAGCAGCCCGTCTTAATGCTGGCTGATCATCCTGATTGGGGTCAATTGCAACTAAGAGATTTTGGTAGTTTGCCATATTGAGTTCCTCGCGGAGTCTGGTGCTTCTTGCATACAGAAGATAAACCAATATGGATAACTATAACAGGCAAAGAGAATGCCAGATCAGCAAAATATAGTGATCTGGCTTAAATTTTAGGTAACGTTAGGGTGCATTAGCAGGAGCCTTGCCAGCCAATTCAGTCAATTTATCCATATCTTCAACGGCAATATACTTACCTTTAACTGCCAAAATACCATTTTTCTGGAAACGACCAAGTAAACGACTGATTGTCTCAACGGTTAAACCAAGGTAATTGCCTATATCTCCGCGAGTCATGGTCAAACGGAATTCTCGAGGTGAAAAACCACGTTGTGCGAAGCGGCGAGACAGGTTATAGGTGAATGCGGCCAACCTTTCTTCCGCATTTTTTTTCGATAACAATAAAATCATCTCCTGATCACCTTTGATTTCGCCACTCATCAAACGCATCATTTGCTGGCGGAGATTAGGCATTTTCCCTGAAAGGTCATCCAGAGTTTCAAATGGAATTTCACATACCATTGATGTTTCCAGAGCTTGGGCGAAACTTGGGTGTTCAGTATTAATGATGGCATCAAATCCAACCAGATCACCTGCAAGATGAAAACCTGTAATCTGTTCATCACCTTCTTCAGTGATAGTATAACTTTTGATGGTCCCAGAACGAATGGCATAGAGTGACTTCAGCGCATCACCAGCCTTAAATAACGTTTGCCCTTTCTGGATGGGTTTCTTACGCTCGATGATATTATCAAGTTGATCAAGCTCATGTTCATTTAAGGTGAAAGGAATGCAGAGCTGGCTGATGCTACAATCCTGACAGTGGATTGCGCAACCACCAGATTGAATCCGACTAATAATACGTTTTTCCGGGATCATAGGGAATGCTCATTAGAAGTGATTGATATGAGTGAATTTAACATATTTAAGTAGCCCTGATAAGGGCAAGATACTTCCATTAATCACGTTATTTACCATTATGAGCGAAAAAAATGAATTTTTTTGTTAACAGTGAAGTCACGTAAAATTTTAGATGTACAATATAAAATCTCAATCAAACTAAAATTGAATCAATAATATATGGATGTAATACGCGTCGATGATGTTGTTTGGTTACAGAAAAATGGAATAGAGTTAACATGAGCGAATGGTTATTAATTGCATTTACAATGATAGTACAAAGCTCAGTGGGGCTTGTATTGATGAGCGCACTTTTTATTTACTGGCTTAAGCACGAATTAAACACATGGCAATATCCTGTGACTATTCTTGTGCAAAAAATATTACTAAGAACATTATTAGTGAGTGGATTATTGGCAGGGTTAGGGCTAGTCGCCTCTCTGAATATTCTGGGGTGTCCATTTAATATTTATCATTCATTGTGCAATATTATACAAGAATGTGTAAACATAGGAAAAATCTTTGCTGCCATCTATTTTGGGTTGCTTGTTTTTTATGCTATTTTTACAGTGCTAGTAAAAAGAATACATGTTTACATTATGTTCTTTATTGGTGTAATTGGATTAATTGACCTCTATTATATGGCAATTATCTATGTTAATAGTGCCATGCTCATATGGACAAATGTTAATACCTATTTTCTGTTTTATAGTGCTGTATTTACATTAGGTCCAGCATTGGCACTGTCATTTATCGGTTACCCGCTAAGGAAATACATCCGAGGAAAATTATCCATTAAATTGATGATGGCAGCCTTGCTTGTCGTATTTATCAGTGTAACAACGAGACTCATTGAACACCCCTATATGGGATGGTTAACAGAAACAACAATAATTAATGACAGTGCTATCTTTCCTCATTTTCCTCATCCGGTTGAGCTTAATGTTAAAAGTGCTTTTGGGCTGAGAATGATTTCTTGGTGCTTATATATTATTGGAATGGCAATCTGGATTTATGCCTTATGGAAGGGAAGAGATAAGCTTTTGATTCGTAATAACACTTCGATTATTCTCGGGACAATTATTATGTTTATTGCTGAGTTGGTTAATCAGTATACATTTTTCATTATATGCAATACATGATCGATAATTCACTCTATCCCGATTAATTATTCTATTCTTTCGTTCCGCATGACAGATTAGTGACAACGTCACCAATTTGTCATGCGTGAATACCTCCTCTTTTATAGTTTCATTAAAAAATATTACCGCATATTCATTATGGGATTGCTATCTCATTTCTTTGTGGTAGCGCACAAATTTCAACTTAATTATTAACTTATAATTAATATTATAAGATTTATGTTTTATATCTATGCAGTAGATTGACTCTCTATATATTGCAGAATATTTTTTATGAGTCCATATAAAATAAATAAATTTTATTTTCAATCAGTTACTACAATGTCTTTACCTTCGTCACAATCGTTCCGTCATTAGCGCAGAAAATAAAAACAATATTATTAATAAGTTTATAAATTTACTGCAAATACAAAAATAAGTTAAAAGGTTGCGTGATTATGGCTAAGTTGATTCATCAAAATTTGAACGTAGATGCATTGTTTTTAGGTCCAAAGTCCGAGAATGCTGTTTTTTTTAGAGAAATGATGGAGTATGCAGTTAGTGAGCACATGCATTGGCGTTCAAGCTTTCATCCAGGAGACGCGGCTTTAATTACATCCATGGATCGCTATGAAAGTAACTACAGAGAAACACTTTATCGAACAGAAGGAATATTGAATCAATTATCAGCAAAACTGAAAAACACATCTATTCCTTTCTTTTCTCCCCGTTATCTGGGTCACATCAACAGTGATACCTTAATGGTTTCTAATCTTGCCTATGTTATGGCCATGATGTACAACCCGAATAACTGTGCTTATGAAGCATCTCCCACGACAACAGAATTGGAGCTTGAATCCGGATTGGATCTCTGCCGCATGTTTGGCTATGACCCTCAAAAAGCTTGGGGGCACATCACTTCTGGTGGAACAGTGGCTAACTATGAAGGATTGTGGGTTGCCAGGAACTTAAAAACATTACCTTTTGCAATATCTCAACACCCTGAAACGAAAGATTTGGTCAGCCATAAATCACACCAGCAATTGATGAATATGCCAACAACTGAAATTCTGGATTTAATCAGCGAGTTACAAGAGCGAGGAATTTTTGAGGAAATACGCGATATAACATGCCGGGGTACTGGAGTGAAACCGGAAATTCTAGGCAAGTTGTTAGTTCCACAATCTAAACATTACTCTTGGATGAAAGCAGCCGATATTTTTGGTATTGGTCAAGAAAACATTGTTCCACTACCCGTCAATAAAAATTATCAAACTGATGTTGTCAGTATGCGCGAAATCACTTTTGATTTAATTGAAAAGAATGAGTCAATTTTGGCGATGATTGCTGTTGTTGGAACAACAGAAGTTGGGGCAATTGATCGGATTGATGAAGTTATTGCATTAAGGCAGGAATGTGAAGAGCGTTATGGAAAGTCATTCTATATCCATGTTGATGCCGCTTATGCAGGATATGCTTGTACTATGTTACTGAATGAAGAAGGAAAATTTATAGAGTATGATAAGTTGGCTGATTATCACCGTTCAATGGAAATGATGCCAGAAAATATCAGTTGGCCAAAGCCAGAAGTTTACCAAAGTTTCAAGGCCTTGAAAGAAGTTGATTCAATTACCATTGACCCGCATAAAGTAGGTTTCATTCAATACGCTGCTGGTGCCATCTGCATGAAAGACAAGCGTATTCTAGATTTAATATCTTCCCGTGCGGCGTATGTCTTTCAAGAAAACGGTACCTTTGAAGCAACGAATGCTGAAACGAATACTGAAAACAATAATCGGAAAATTCTAGGTTCATCTATCATGGAAGGGTCAAAATCTGGTGCTACAGCTGCGGCACTTTGGGCCACTCATCGTTTATTACCGCTAAATATTAGTGGATATGGGAAAGTGATTGCTGCTGGTATTGTTACGGCACAAAGGTTATTGAATAAACTCGCCGGTATGCCGCCAATAGAAGTGGGTAAACACCGGTTTGAAGCTCATATCATGTCATCACCTGACTTCCATATGATCAATTTCACATTCAAAGAAGTCGGTAACGACAGTCTGCTTAATCATAATGTTCTCAACAAACGACTCTATGAACTGTGTTCGTATTCTACAGGACGTGCTTATACCAATGATTTTCTCACATCATCAACCATACTGGATTACAAAGAGTATGGTGACACACCGTGGTATTACGCAGAAAAATGTGGTTTTAGCCGTAGTGAATGGGAAAAAGTCCGCTGTGTCTATGTACTGCGTGCAGCAGTAATGACGTACTGTTTACGTAATGAAGAACATTTCGAAGAGTACTGGCAGCAATTGCAAGCCATATTTGTCAAGAAATTAAACCAATTAGTTGACGAAAATGATAAAAATCACGTTTGATATCAAACGATTATATTCTATTCATTAGTTAATAAATATTGTTTTGAATATTAGATATATGATATTTTAATTAGTTAATATATAAGGAATTAATTTATAGCCAGCTCGAGAATTTTCTCGGGCTGGTCTTTTATTCTGGATATTTCAACTTCCAGTTGGAAAAACGGTGTAGATTGGATTTGAGAGTGTTTTCTTTCAAGTCTTTTATTTTTATATCGCTATTTTATACCTATCCAAATAGTCCAAAAATCTTTCTCAATAATATCAGATTTGGCCCCCACCTCTTTTTCAATGTAATTGATAAGATAAGTAATTTCTTCATTACTTAATTCGTGCATAATAGAACGACCTTTACGTAACTGGAGATCTATTGCCAACTGTGAAAAATCTTTATAGGTCGTGCGTTTTTCCAAAAGAGAATTTGAAATGGAATATATTTTCTACTTATGAGGAAAAGTAGACATCCTCCCGCTGTTGTTGCCAAAAACGGCAACTTCCAATGAAATAACTCCGTTAAAATACCCGCAAGAATGGGACCTGCCGCAATCCCTACAGTCATACCGAACATAACAACACCCATCACCGAAGCGTGTTTATATGGTGGAAATATTTCTGCAATTAATGCAAATATTGTCGGAATCAACGCGGCTGAAGCAATGCCTCCCAATATACGCAATCCAATTGCTATCTCTAGATTAGGTGCTATCGTCAATGCCAACCCATCAAGTGAAAGAAATAACAAGGATACCAGCAACAATTTGCGCCGATTTATCCAATCAGACAGCCATCCAAAAATAGGGGCAGCAAGGGCGTAGGCCAGGACATAACTTGAGACTAACCGGATGGCTTCATCTATCGTGGTATTAAAGGCTTCGGACAGTGGTTTAAGCATGGGAGATAACATAAATTCTGTTACACCAATGAAAAATACAGAAAGTGAAAAAAGAGGTAAAACAACACGTTGCGACGACATATAGTCCCCCATGATTAAAAGGATATAATGAGTTAGCTGAAATTAATTGATGAAATCTAAAGCAGAATGTTTAGTGTTATGGAAATGATATACGCGGAAGAAAAAATATTAATGAGAGATTTTGAATAATACTAAGGTTTATCAAGTATGGCAATTGATCGACTCTATCAGGATAGCAAATTAGCCAAATTCTACGATTTCGATAACGACTGAAAACCAGATAAAGTGGTATCTGGATGTGATATTGCCGCCCCAATGTTAGATATTGCAAAATCAAAACCCACCAGCTCACAAATGATGTATTCTGGCAAGGAAATATTTATGATGAACGGGTGTAGGAAATGATATTTATCGTCAGAAAAATTTAGAAGAAATTCACTGTCAATAAAAGCTGGCAGTGAATTTCTTGAATCAACTATCGAGGTAATTGTCTTAGTAGCAGTTATTCAATATCAAGTGAGTTAATCGGGCCGATATTTTTGGCCTGATCTTCGCCATATGCACAAATACGCCATGGGGATTCAGCTTTATCCAGAATAATAAACGGTCTCCATGGGAAAGAATAACCTTCTTTGTCTTCACAGTTTGTTTTTGCTTTTGGGCCATATTTCACCTTGAAGCCCGCAAGTTCATATCGAGATACCTGAACAGTGACCATCCATTGATCTCCAACATCCTGCTTGGTTATAGTTGGTTTAATTGTCGGAGGAGTATTATCAATTTCTCGCAGCATGACTGAAGCATCTTTTGTATTCTGCCATTGACCATCATTATTCTGATGAATAACACAGAGTTTATAGATTCCGTCTTTCTCTGGAACAAGCATATTTTCCAGAGGTTCCTGACTGGAAGGAACAGAAGCGCCATATCCCGCAGCATCCGAACAGTCCACACCACTGATTAAGCCAGTTTTATATCGGATATTTTTAACGTTAGCATCTTCCTTAATAGCGACATTCCATTTTGCTTTTTCACCAGTGGACGGATCTACAGTTTGAGAGACAAAAGGAGAGAAAAATGGACTTCTTTCCAAAACATCACCGCTATTATTCTGGAGCTTAGACAAATCAAGTTTGTTATCCTTTGTCAACGCATTGGCTATAGTATCTACAGGAATAAAATAACTGTAGTTTTCTTCTGGAACACCCTTATTGTTTTCAACAATACAAGGCCTGCCAAATCCACAACCTGTCATTCCTGGTGTTGTTGTTGTATTAAGAACACCGATGACATCTATTTTATCTTTTTCAAAAACAGGAGAACCAGATGTTCCACCGGCTACACCTGCGCAGTTCACAGAAAAGACTGGAGACCAAATCCATGGAGATGAGCCTTCATACAATAATGGGGATTTACCCGTAATATCACACTCAGATTTTCTGAGATAAGCGTAATTATAGTCAACGTTATCGACAGGAATATGAGTTAATACAATGGGCTGATTTTTCATATTAAGGTTTTTTTTCAACTTCATGGGTTGATAGCCTTTTTTAGCTAAATCACCATAAGTTGTATCCAATTGTAAGACCGCGATATCTTCATATTTCATCGTTGAATATAAAATTCGGCTGACTTTTATTGGTGAAAAATCGTCCTTTTTATCAATGAAATAATCTGGTGTATATCGCCAATACTCCGGTGCCGGCTGATCAACAATCACGTTGTTTGTATCCACATTGCTATCTACACAATGACCGGCGGTCAATATCAATGCAGGTGTATCCTTACTCGGTGTATTTTCACCAGAGATCAGAGTCGCGGTACAGTGGGATGAACCATTGAATTTACCGACCGTTCTGTACTTTTCAGCGCCGGGATCAGTCGACTTCATCAGTGGTGCAGCATTACTATCTGCATTTGCTGTTGAAATCGGTAGGGCAGTTGTACCTGCTGAAGCTGACAATAAACTGATTAATATAATTTTATGATAAGTCATATTTATTCTCCTTTACATGTATTGATGACCTGAATAAATTATGATCTTTAATCATTGATCAGTTCTAGCGAAGTGGTTTGTATGAAAGTTGATACAAATGCCCTAATAAAAAACTCACTGCCAGCCGTTGCCAACAGTGAGTTTTTTATTAAACAACAGATTATGATTAGAACTTCCAAGCCGCGTTCAAGAACACTCCGTTATCTTTGTTACTGCCTGACAATACACCGCTATATCCCAATGACAGTCTCGTGTTTTCATTGAGACCCAATTCTGTACCAGCTTTGATGACAGCGGCATCACGTTCTGGAGAAACACTGTTAATGGTGAACGTTGAATCGCTATTACTGAAACTTAATTTAGTACCGCGATCTACGCTCCCGAACTGGTGTTGCCAGCCTAATTCACCATACAGGCCGACTGTTATTTCATTTTCCGTCTTCCATTTTTGGTCAGCACGTAAACCTAATGTTGAGAAGGTTGCGTTTTTCGATTGTTTATTACCGTGTAGCGCAGCCGCACCACCGTGCTCATTAATGCTATTGTTGCGGAAGTTAACATATGACAAGTTGGCAAATGGTTCTAAGTTCAGCCAGGATGTGTTAATGCCATAAGCCGCTTCAGTAAACAATTGCCCGGTTTGTGCACCATATTTAGCTTTCAGGTTATCGGATTGGCGACCAAAATCTACCGAACGTTCTGTGTCAAAACGATGCCAGCTATAGGCAGCACCAGCACGCAATGCCAGAGCATCAATCTGTTTGCTGCCGTATAGACCCAAATGGAAATTATCACTGCGTGCTGAAGTACTATAACCCCCTTTCAGCGAAGAACGGGTATAGCCGGTGGCAACACCTAACCGCCAGTCATTACCCAATTCTTTATCCGCACCCAATAACACGCCGTAATTGGACACACGGTAACCGTTGACGTCACTGTTCCCATTAGCACGTTGCCAGTTACCTATTATTTGCACCCAAGCACCATTTTTATCTGCTTTGATATCCTGACCAGCAATTTCACCATCAGCCTGACGCAAACGGGTATTTAATGTATCACGCAAATAGCGGCTACTATTGACCTGAGCTATAGCGATATCATCATGGATCTGCCCAGAAGATAGTTGTTGGAATGCTTGGCTAGCCTGTGCTTCCGTGTCAGACATTAAAATACTTTCATAAACCGGATGACCAAGACTTAGTTTATCGGCTGCATGAGCCACAGCACGTTCATTAGTTGTCGTACCTAAACTGGCGAATGTGGTGGAATTACGTTTAATATCCAACATCACTCGGTCAGGTTGATAACTCAGTTCTGTACCAACAAATAAATAATTTGGTACTACAGTCGTAAACTTACCATTGATACCACGGTTTGCTTGCAGGATGTTGTATTGCTGACCAAGCAAACTGCGAACTTCTGGTTTTGACAACAGGTTTCTTTTGTTTTCCAGTCTGACTTGCACTTCGCCGCCGTTCAGGGTCGCTAAGCCATTACTGAGAATGCGATCGCTCTGCCCCTGACTATTTGGTGCAACTTCTACCAAATAACGTGAACCAGTATGGAAGGTAACATCACGATTGACGTTCATTGTACCGCTTGAACTCATTGTACCGTATGAATATAAATCACCAGGTGCAATATTGGCACCAGTGTCAGCTACGATAGAACCAACCGTACCGCTTCCGCCTAAAGTTGCTCCATCGTGAACGGTAACATCTGAGGTAATGGAACCGCTAACCTGTAACAGACCTTTTTCCACCAACGTTCGGCCTTTATAGGTGCTATTTTTACCCGCAAGATCCAAAATACCCTTACCGGTTTTCGTCAATCCTCCGTGACCGCTGATATCATTGCTCCAGATGTCATAAACACATTCAATGCTGTCGCATACCCGTTCGACCGTGGTTCCTTCCTCAAGCATACCGCCTAATCCCGGAATATTGGCGATAAACTGAGTTTCAGTATAGGAGCCTGGAATGTAATATTTGGGGGAAATGTCTTTCTCAGTAATGAACATCTTAGGTCCATCAATCGCTTCTTTCAGGTTCAACATTCCCCAACCATACAGATCGTCCAAGCCTGGTTCACCCAAATCTGTCGCTGTTGTTTTCAGAACATCAGAGATTTGTCCTGCGGTCATATACGGAAATCGTTGCATCAAGACAGCCGCCGCACCAACTACATGGGGCGATGCCATTGATGTACCTGTATAAGCCGCATAGGTAGGATCAATCTCCAACTCACCATTATTTAAAGCATGCTCGTTAATATAGCTTCCATTTTTCGAAACAAAATCACCTGTACTGCTGTAAATCTTAGTCCCTGGTGCGGACAAACAGTAACTGGCAGTATATCCACAGCTTGTTGAAGAGACGTTAATCTTATTCTCTCGGGCCAGGTTGGCAACACTGAGGTAATTTTTCAATGCATCAGGGAAAAAGTAGGGAGTACCTGCATGCATCCAGGTCACGTTATAGTTATTTGCATTTCCTGCTGCAAAAACAACTAATTTTCCATGACGTGCTGCACGCAATAAACCTGCACTTCTGGTTATGTAGTCATCAAGTTCTGGTATTGGAGAACGACTTAACCGATCCAATTCATCTTTAATAGGTGTGACATAATTGATCACATCTTGCAGAGTGACTTTGTAGTAGTCAATCGTGCCATCGGGTCTCCGTTTGGGGTTACCATTTTGATCAACATAATAGTTCGGGCGAACCCCCCAACTGTTATTGATGACACGTGCATTACTCTGGATCATGGCTTCTGTACGGTTATAATCGTTTTGCAAATATTTTCCAGTAATCAAACCTGCATCAAATGCCACACCGTGCATTTCCTTGCCATCCCGGTTTGCCGCAATAATTCCTGAGACATGATTGCCATGGGCACCGAAACTGATAACATCGGTATAGGGATTCTCGTCATAATTCCAAGGATCTTCTGGACTCAGGATTTTCAATTTATTTGCAAATTCAGGGTGATTAGTAACAGCTTCATCTAATACACCAACATTAACGCCTTTCCCTGTATAACCGCGTGCATAAGCATAATGGGCACCAATTGCAGCTAGTCCCCATTGATGATTAAATTCCTCTGATAACCAACTATCAGGTAAATTTTTCTTACCCTGTTCCTGATATTCGGTCGCAGCCATTGATGCCCCGGCAGGTAATAATCCAAAAAATAATGTCACCCACAAAAATATCGGTCGTGCCGAGTTGTTTTTTTTCATAATAGAGATTCCATTTTTTATAAAGTGGCGGCTTTCAATTCGCTTTCTGGCACATTGCTCTTTGAAAAGTCCTTATTAATAAAACCGGTGATATAAACTGAAAAAATCAGAGCAGGTTATTTTCACCCCATATGATCAGACTACTAGCGGGATGATTTCGGCATAATATTCTCCACCTGCAATGTGCTATAGCATAATAATTATAACTAAAATGCAATAATTCGAATTAACTAATTTATAACATTTTGGTAACAAAAATAAAGAAGACACCAACAGATGACGATATCTATATAGACTGTTAAATTAGATATTTTGCGTTTTTTAGATTAAAAATGTTGCTAAGATGTGATTTTTCTAATGAAAAAATATATTCAAAGATGTTTGCTAAGGAAATGGTTTTTTAGGAAAATCATATCGGAAATATTAGTGAATCCATTCACTAATTCATTATTTTTTATATTTAAAAAATATTATTATTCGTAGTGTGGTATTAATTTTTTTGGAAGAGTGGTGGAGGTAAACAATTTAATAAGTAATAAAAAACAAAACATAAATCTAGAGAAATATTATTTTATTTACTGAAAATATTACACCGGAATAAAGTACTTCATAGGGCATCAAGAAATGATTAGATCATTTACAGAATCAAATATGGAC
Source organism: Xenorhabdus sp. XBWT (assembly GCF_059072735.1). NCBI lineage: Bacteria > Pseudomonadati > Pseudomonadota > Gammaproteobacteria > Enterobacterales > Morganellaceae > Xenorhabdus > Xenorhabdus sp. XBWT. Next base: position 2,196,497 of record NZ_CM180990.1, on the reverse strand, counting down.
ACTTTTCTGTCTAAAACTACAGTTTGAAAGAAGACAGGTATATGTTGTCAGCGAGGTAGTGGAAGAAAGAACCGGATGCCGGGAATAAAAGCGATGCAACATCCGGTCAATAACCACTAATAGCACTCAAACTCAGCCATTCCACAATTGTTTATAAATGGCGACCATCTCAGCGATGGTGGGAACCTTCGGGTTATTGCCTGGTGAACCGGATGCTTCCGCTTGTTTTGCCATTGTTTCTACAACAGCAAAAAAGTGTTTTTTATCCATGCCAAATTGCGCGGGTGTCGGCACGGAAAGCGCTGCATTTAAGTCATCCAATGTGGTCAGTAGTTTTTCACAGGCGGTGTCATCATTATCTGTTAATTTTGCAAAAGTCAGCGCACGCGCGCATTCGGCATAGCGTGTTTTAGCAGACTCTAAAGAGAAACGGGTGACAGCGGGAAGTAACATGGCATTAGATAATCCATGTGGAACGTGGAAGAACGCCCCGACAGGACGGCTCATGCCATGCACCAGTGCAACAGATGCATTGGAAAATGCAATACCCGCAAGGGTTGAACCGAGCATCATCGCTTCACGGGCGGCCTTATTACTGCCATCGTGGTATACCTTGCGCAAATTGGGACCGATAAGTTTCATGGCGGCAATGGCTTGGCTGTCTGAGTAGGGATTGGCTTTTCGGCTGACATAAGCTTCAATGGCGTGAGTCATCGCATCAATGCCCGTGTCTGCCGTCGTCCTGGCCGGAACACTGAGCGTCAGTTCATAGTCAATGATAGCGGCAACCGGCATGAATCCTGCGCCAGCGCAAAGCAGTTTTTCGTCCGTTTTTTCATCGGTAATAATGGTGAAGCGAGTGCATTCTGACCCCGTTCCCGCAGTAGTCGGAATGGCAATGATCGGAAGCCCCTGTTCATTAACTTGACGAGGGAAACGGTAATCGTTGATTGTGCCCCCCAATTTACCCATTACCGCAATTGCTTTTGCACTGTCAATCGGGCTGCCGCCCCCGAGTGCAATAACAGCATCAAATAAACCGCCTTTTACCTTTTCAATCCCGGCTTGAATCGAGACCGCAGTGGGTTCAGGTACTGTGTCAGCATAAACTTCATTTTCAATGCCCAGATCTTGCAAGATAGATTGTAATTTGTCCAGATAACCTAATTGAATCATCATATTGTCTGTCACGATCAGCGGTTTTTTACTGCCAATATTTTGTAGAATTTGTGGCAGACGGGCGATAGATCCACCACCTACTTCCATAATGCGGGGCAACACGACAGTAGACATATGTAGCTCCTTAGTTAAATGAAATGTGCGTTTATCAGAACGAACCGAATAATGAACCGAGAATAATTGCGATAAGGCTTAACCAACCATAACTTGCAGCAAGCATTTCTTGGTTTGATTTCTTTTCAATCATTTCGTTTAAAAGTAAATCTGATTTTGTTTTGTTATTGAACAAAAGTGCCAGAAAATCGATATGCTGTATAAAAATACAGTATTCAGAGATTATATAAGGAATAAAAAATAGTGTCATCGCATGTAGATGAACTATTTTGAAATCAGGCCTACACCCTGACGGAAAATTAAATGGTCTGGCAAGAAACAAATATGGTTATTTTTAAAACCCGTCATGCGTAATTCGCAAAGAGGATAAACACCATTAATTCCACTCGATACACTGACTAACAATGCGGGTTTATGACCCAATTCTGAGTTAGGCTGAAAAAGTATCTTTTTTAAAATCTAATTTTAAATTCTCGCATTGAAATATCTTATTTTAAAAATAGTTAAAAAAACTCTCCCTGATATAAGTCAGGGAGAGCCAGATCTAAGAAGAGAAAAAATGATTAGAATTTAACGTTAAACCGAGCCCAATAAGTACGACCTGGTTCGTTTACTTGGGTATCAGCGGGATAACCAAAACCCTGACTTCCCGCTAAGTTCAGGTGTTCGCTGTATATTTTATTAAAAATATTGTCAATGCCCGCGCTGATTTGAATATCCTTGGTTACCTTATAGGCCGCATTTGCAGACAGAATAGCGAATCCTTTACTGCTGTCAAAATCCTTGCCTACCACGTTGCCTTCATTGATTGCCACTCGATGTTGGCTGTTAACCAGACGCAACAACCCGCTGCTAGTCCAGTCACCATAATCCCAAGTCAGGCCGAATCGGGCTTCCAAAGGAGGAGTCTGCGGTAATGGGCGGCTATTAGTGGTATTTTGCGCCCAGGAATAAGCCAGACTTGCATCTGTTTTCCAATGATCGTTCAGCTTATAAGCAACCCCCATTTCGCCGCCCATGATAGTAGCATCAATATTATGAGCAGGAATATTCTGTGTAGGAACATGACTATAGCGGAACAGGATAAAGTCATTGACCTTACCTACATAAGCCGATACCCAACCTTTCAGGTGTTGGTCGTCATATTGTGCCCCAATATCCAACTGAGTGGTTTTCTCAGATTTGATGTCAGTCACAGCATTTTTACCTGCTTTACCCGAAAACATTTCCCAATAATCAGGGAAACGTTCGGTGTAACCAAGACCAGCATAGAACATCATAGGGACATTTTTCAGGTTATGTTCAAACCGGATAAAACCCGCAGGCAGGGTGTCTTTGCGTTCTTGCTGAGTTTCATATTTATATACTGTCGCACGATCCAAACGCGCACCGCCGATGACTTTACTTTGTTCAGTCGCATCCCAAGTTAACTCACCGAAAATACCATAATCACGGAAACGGGCATTTTTCTTCCAGCCATTTCGTTTAGATTCATCCATACTATGATCTGTATTGTTTCGATGGATATTAGTTTGCATATCTACACCGCTTTGCAACTTAAAATCTTCCCAAATCCATGTCCCCATCATGCGCCCGCCCATCGTCAGACGATCTGGCTCTGAAACCATTTTGTTTTTCGATTGGCGCATGGAATAGTTATCCATCATGTGGTCGGCGTAGTTGTAATAAAAATTGGTTTCAAATTTGTCAAATACCTCACTGATATTGGACTTTTCAAAACGCACACCAAAACTTTCACGCTTAAACTTGGAACCATCCATGCCACGAGTGGCATAACGTGCTTTACCATCACCTTGCCCGGCACTTAACTCCAGTAAAGTATCTGTATCAGGTGTCCAGCCTAACGCAATATCAGCATTCCATTTATCCCAACGAGAGGGAACACGATTACCATCACCATCTTTATAATCATTAGAACGGGACTTATTACCGATCAGACGGATATAACCCAATTCATTACCAAGACTTATATCTGCATTACCGTCCCAGCGTCCATTAGAACCGACCACTGTACTGACATTTCCCTGAGCACCAAGCTTTTCGAACTGGGGGCGAGTACGTTCAAAACGGATGGTTCCTGCTGAGTTACCAGATCCCCAAAGTACGGTTTGTGGGCCTTTAACCAAACTCAGGACATCATAACTTTCAGGTGAAATATAAGAACTGGGTGCATCCATGCGTCCACCGCAAGCTCCCAGTATTTCACCGTCATCAATCAGCATCCGTAAACGGGAACCAAACATGCCACGGAATACGGGATCGCCATTAGTACCGCCATTACGAATTTGGGAAAATCCGGGAATGGTTTTCAGGTAATCAGAACCATCACTGGCAGGTATTGGCTGACGGGGAGTTTTTAGCGAAGAGGCCACATTAAGTGGTGAAATCGCAGGTGCAGCCACAGTTATCACGTCATTATTGATAGCCTGTGTTTCTTTTGTCTCTTTAGTGTGTTCCACATTAGCAGCCCAACCAGTGGTTGGTATAGCAAGTGCAATAGCCAAAGCGGCTGTCAGAGGAGATAAGCGGAACAATTGTGTAGTAGACATAAAAAGCATATTCCTTAATTAACAACAAATTCTGTTTCTGTAATTTGTCTGAAATAATAACTAATTGTCTTACAAGCAAAGTAAGGCAAGAAAAATAAAATGCGTTATTCCAGGTAAACGATTAATTAAGGGGTGGGGCGCGAGGTTGAGATTCGCCGTAAAACAGCCGAATTATTGGACCCAAGAAACGTGGTGTTGGTGGGGCGCGGGAAATAGTCAGTGTCAGCAATATAAAAGGAACAAAACTCCCTGCCAATAATGGCAGGTTAATCAGAAGCTGGCAGTAACCACAGGCGATATCGTCCATCAATCCCATATGAACGTGATCAACACCATGGTGATTCATGGAATGTGATGACGAAGATGTTTGATGATGGTTGTTGTTGCTATGTTGCATGTCAGGTATAGACATGCAATGGTTCATCTCGCTTTTTGTTCCATCACGGTCACACTCCAGGCTTTTTGATACCACTGGTGCAATGAACAACATCAAAATCGCTAGTAGGGCGATAATAGCTGGAGTTCGATGTTGTGACAGACGAAAAAGCGCTAACAAGCTAATGATCCAGATCAATTTCCACAATAATTAATCTTACTGTATTTCAGGTGAGGTTGTTAAACCATTTTTAGAAAGCGGTGTGTTAGTGTGATCTGGCTGAGTTGCTTGACTAAAGTTGGTTAGTTTCATTTACGTAAGTAAACTCATAACTAGTGATTCGATAATTGAGATTTAACTTGAATGCAGTTTCATTGCAAACTCTTTGCTACAACCTTGTGCGAGGAATTAAAAAATGTCAGAGAGAAATTCTTTTCAATCATTGAATTTTAAAGCGCATTGGATGCCATTTAGTGCTAATCGTCATTTTCAAAAAGATCCACGTATCATTGTCTCCGCTGAAGGAAACTGGCTGGTTGATGATCAAGGTCGGCGCATTTATGACAGCCTGTCCAGCCTATGGACGTGCGGAGCAGGGCATTCACGTACCGAAATTAATCAGGCTATTTCCAAGCAATTGGGTACATTGGACTATTCCCCGGGTTTTCAATATGCACATCCGTTGTCATTTAAACTGGCAGATAAAATTGCCAGCCTGATGCCTGATGATTTAAATCACGTATTTTTTACCAACTCTGGTTCAGAAGCTGCCGATACTGCGGTGAAAATAGCCCGCGCTTACTGGCGCATTCAAGGACAACCTGCAAAAACTAAATTTATTGGTCGCGTCAGTGGCTATCATGGTGTCAATATCGCCGGAACCAGTCTTGGTGGTATTGGTGGTAATCGTAAAATGTTTGGTCAGTTTATGGATGTGGATCATCTGTCACATACATTACAACCCAATATGGCCTTTACTAAAGGTATACCGGCTACTGGTGGTCGTGAGCTTGCCGACGAGTTGCTAAAACTGATTGAATTGCATGATGCCAGTAACATTGCCGCAGTTATCGTTGAACCCGTTGCGGGTTCTGCCGGTGCGATTGTCCCGCCACAAGGCTATTTGCAGCGCCTGCGGGAAATATGTACACAACACAACATATTACTGATTTTTGACGAAGTGATTACCGGTTTCGGGCGCTTGGGGCATTGGAGCGCGGCTGAAATGTTCGGCGTAACACCGGACATTCTCAATTTCGCCAAACAAGTTACCAATGGCGTCATTCCGCTTGGTGGTGTTGTTACCTCCAGCAAAATCTACGATACCTTTATGTTACAACCGCTGCCTGAACATATGATTGAGTTCAGCCACGGTTATACTTATTCAGCCCATCCAGTTTCCTGTGCTGCGGGATTGGCAACATTGGAGCTATTGGAAAAAGAAAATCTAGTGCAACAGTCTGCTGACTTGGTTCCTCATTTCGAACAAGCATTACATGAACTTCAGCATTCCCCAAACGTAATAGATATTCGAAATTGTGGGCTGGTGGGTGCAATTCAGATGGCACCACGGGATGGCGATTTGTCTATCCGGGCTTTTGAAGCAGGTATTGCGTTATGGAAAGCGGGTTTTTATGTGCGTTTTAGTGGAGATACATTGCAATTTGGCCCCATGTTCAATGCCAAAATGGATGATCTTGATCGTTTGTTCAATGCTGTGGGTAATGTTTTACATCAAATTAAATAAAGGGAATGAAGAAGTATGAAAACAATTACACATTTAATTAATGGTGAAACAATTACAGCTGACTGTAGAACAGCCGCCGTATTTAATCCCTCCACAGGGAATGTGATACGCCAGGTTGAAATGGCAAATGCAAAAACTGTACAACACGCGATTGCTGCGGCAAAAGCTGCACTTCCGGCTTGGCGTAACACTCCTCCGGCAAAACGTACCCAAATATTGTTTCGCTTTAAACAATTACTTGAACAACACGAAGAACAGATAATTACGCTGATCAGCGAAGAACATGGAAAAACGTTGGAAGATTCAGCCGGAGAACTAAAAAGGGGCATTGAAAATGTCGATTTTGCCACCGCCGCACCGGAATTACTGAAAGGTGAATTCAATCGCAATGTTGGGCCTGAAATTGATTCATGGAGCGATTTTCACGCAGTGGGTGTTGTAGCTGGAATAACGCCATTTAACTTCCCTGCAATGGTGCCTTTATGGATGTATCCGCTGGCCATTGCTTGTGGCAATACTTTTATCCTTAAACCCTCTGAGCGCACGCCCAGTTCCGCATTATATATCGCAGAACTATTCCATCAGGCCGGATTGCCAAAAGGTGTACTGAATGTTGTCAATGGAGATAAAGAAGCCGTTGATTGTTTAATTGAATCTCCTGATGTAAAGGCACTGAGTTTTGTCGGCTCAACACCAACAGCAGATTATATTTACAGTGAAGGAACACGACGCGGTAAACGAGTTCAGGCACTTGGTGGAGCAAAAAACCATGCTGTACTAATGCCTGATGCAGATTTGAACAATGCTGCCAGCGCACTTATGGGGGCGGCGTACGGTTCGTGTGGTGAGCGATGTATGGCTATTTCTGTTGCTGTATGTGTCGGCGATCAAGTTGCAGATGACTTGATTAAGAAATTAATACCTCAAATTCAGGCTCTCAAAATCGGTGCGGGAACAGAACAAGGTCTGGATATGGGACCACTAGTGACCAAAGTTCATTTGGAAAATGTGTCTGACTATGTCACGGGCGGTGTTAAAGCAGGAGCTAAATTGATTGTTGATGGTAGAAATTTATCAGTCGATGGTCACGAAAATGGTTTCTTTATTGGTGGTTGTCTGTTTGACCATGTCACACCAGATATGCGCATTTACCAAGAGGAAATTTTCGGGCCAGTATTATGTATAGTGAGAGTATCCAGCCTGGAAGAAGCGATAGCGCTGATTAATGCTCACGAATATGGCAATGGAACTTGTGTCTTTACTAATGACGGTGAAATTGCCCGATTGTTTGCCAATGAAATTGAAGTAGGTATGGTGGGAATCAACGTTCCATTGCCTGTGCCTGTCGCTTATCACAGCTTTGGCGGTTGGAAGCGCTCATTGTTCGGTGATCTGTACGCTTATGGCCCGGATGGTGTACGTTTTTATACACGTCGTAAAACTATTACCCAGCGTTGGATTAAACGTGACACTCATGGAACTGCCCAATTCGCCTTCCCAAGCAATCACTGATTTTTATTAACTTATTAAATGAGCGGTAAAACTACCGCTCATATTTATCAGTCAAAACATTCAAAAAATCACCGTTGATAATCACTATATTGTCTTCAATAGTAAAGATCTGCCAATTAAGTGCCCACCACAGACTCACAGTATTTGATAAAAATTTATTGGTGAAGTTATGTCTACATACAATAGAAGAAACTATCATTTTAACCCAAGCAGATTATTTATTAAACAAATCATAGACGGTTGGTCAGTTTTTAACTATGGTAAGCATATTTCTAGATTTTTTGTAGACGACAAGTTAACTGTTAAAAAAGGAAATTTTATGACCGACAATAGTATTCGTACTAAACTTTTCTCACCTACAAGATTAGGAGAAATTGAACTTGCCAACCGTATTGTCATGGCACCTTTGACACGCAGTCGCGTGAATCAAGAAGGCGTTCCCAATGAACTTAATGTGACATATTATGTTCAGCGAGCAAGTGCCGGTTTAATCATTTCAGAAGCTACTAACATCTCAGCACAGGGACGCGGTTATGCCATGACTCCCGGCATCTGGACAAAAGAACAGGTGGCTGGATGGAAAAAAGTTACGGATGCTGTTCATGATGCTGGTGGAAAAATTGTTATTCAATTGTGGCATGTTGGTCGATGTTCACATGTTACCCTTCAACCTAATCAAGAAGCCCCCGTTGCACCATCAGCAGTCAAAGCAGATTGTAACGTTTACACCTATGATGGCCCTCAAGAAGCTTCAATGCCACGCGCATTAAAAACTGATGAGATTTCTAAGATTATCGAACAATATAAGCATGCGGCTGAATGCGCCAAGCGGGCAGGATTTGATGGTATTGAAATTCATTCAGCCAATAACTATCTTCTTGAGCAATTCTTGCGAGATTCGACTAATCACCGCACTGATCAATATGGTGGTTCTATTGAAAATCGTGCTCGTCTGGTTTTAGAAATTGTTGAAACTGTAACCCGTGTTTGGAGTAGTGGACAAATTGGCATTAGACTTTCACCTGTCTCAACAAAAGTCGGTAACACACCGCTTGATAGCAATGTGATGGCAACTTATGGCTATCTGATTCAGCAGCTAAATAAATTCAGACTAGCGTATCTTCACTTTGTTGAAGGAACGACAGGGCAAGATCGTACAGTTCCTGAGAATGTTGATCTAGATGCATTGAGATCTCTGTTTGACGGGGCTTATATCGGTAATAACAACTATGATCTTGAAATGGCAATTTCCCGTCATACAGAAGGTAAAGTTGACGCAGTTGCATTCGGCCGTCCATTTATTTCCAATCCCGATTTAGTCGAGCGTCTACGCTATGATATTGAACTGGCTGATGTTACTAATGATGCCTATTACGGTAATGGGGCAAAGGGTTATATTGACTGGCCAAAAGCGAATTCACTTTGAATCTTCATGTTTTAAATCCTAAACCTCCATTTTGATTTGGTATAAAAGAAGATACTTATGCGAAACATGAAGATATTAAATATTATCATTCTATCTATAATGACAATGATAACTTCAAATTCTTTGGCAGATGAAATTAGAGCAAGAAATTTAGGCATTCCTTTCTCTGGCGTAACGGGGAAAAATAATGCAATTACAGATGTTGGTGGGGTAAAAGTAGGTTACTCAACCATAATCAAAGACGATGGAAAGTTAAAAATCGGAAAAGGCTCAATAAGAACAGGTGTCACAGCTATATTACCGAGAGGAAAGAAATTCAGTCCTGTATTTTCCAGTATATTTTCTTTAAATGGAAATGGAGATATGACGGGTAGTCAATGGGTTGACGAAAGTGGCTTCTTGGAAACGCCAATATTAATAACTAATACCCATAGTGTTGGCGTTGTCAGAGACTCAACAATTAGCTGGATGATTGATAATAATCTGACTTCACCACTAAAAGATGATTTGTTTTGGTTATTGCCTGTGGTTACAGAAACATGGGATGGAATATTAAATGATATAAATGGTATGCATGTAAAAAAAGAACATGTATATCATGCGTTGAATAGTGCTAAATCAGGTGCAATAGAAGAAGGTAATGTGGGTGGTGGAACGGGCATGAACCTTTTTAATTTTAAAGGAGGTACAGGTACTTCATCACGAATTTTAGACAAAAAAGATGGGGGGTACACTGTCGGTGTTCTTGTCCAAGGCAATTTTGGCGATAGGGATGATTTGATCATCGCAGGCATTCCGGTTGGTAAAAAAATAAAGGACTTCCATTCTATATATCATGGAGATAAGAAAAAAATAAAGGATGCAGGATCGATAATCGTTGTGGTTGCCACAGATGCACCATTAGCGCCTCATCAACTGGATAAAATAGCAAAAAGGGTATCTCTCGGGCTTTCAAGGGTAGGGGGGGTTGCCAGAAATACTAGCGGTGAGATATTTATTGCTTTTTCAACCGCAAATGATGATGCTTTCTCCCGAAAAGATATAAGCACCATAAAAATATTGCCAAATGACAAACTAGACCCTTTGTATGAAGCAACAATAAATGCAACAGAAGAAGCAATCATTAATGCTATGTTCGCAGCTAAAAAAATGGTTGGAAGAAATGGTAATACTTCGTTCCCTATCCCTAAAGAGAAAGTCAAGGAACTATTAAAAGAACATAATATACTTTTGGATAATTAGTTAAGGTCGGACTTTTTCACTTTACTACCCGACTTCAGAGCTTGCCAGCGGATCAAAATCTTACAGGTTCAGTAAATTAATTTGGTTCCCCAAAATGGAATTGACAGCCAACTATATATGGCGTCAGGTTATAGGTGAAAAACTGGCGAGCTTGGTTTATTGTCTTCTTATTACCTCTTTATGAATATTGATTGGTACACGTTTGGATACCCGTGTCATATTTCAAACGCTAGCCACTACACTTATCTGAATCCGCACATTAAACTATAGCTTACCTGTTTACTATACAACAAATGATATTATTCAATGGCATATAAGGAGCCACGTTATGAAGAATGGAAGAAGACTTTTTCTGAAACAGGCGAGTGTTACTGGTGCAGCATTTTCATTATTACCTCTGATGTCAGCAGGAGCTATCGCTTCTTCACAGGGTCAACCAAAGAAAGGAGATGGTATTGATATAGGCGTTTGCGAGATGACTCCAGAGGAAATGTCTGGTCCATATTTTATAAATAACAAATTGCTTAGAAGGAATATAACAGAGGATGAACCCGGGATACCTCTTTTATTGACAATGAAAATAATTGACTCTGTAACTTGTAAACCTTTAGATGATATCTTTATTGATATATGGCATTGTAATGCAATGGGTAAATACTCAGGTTGGAAATACATAAATCCAGATCTAGAAGCTCCATCTGATAATATAGGGTCGATTTCAAGAACTGATGAAAGTACATTTCTCCGTGGGGCACAAAGGACAGACAAAGAAGGTATATAGTCAGATTCACTACAATCTTCCCTGGATTTTATGCTGGAAGAGCTATACATATCCATTTATCAGCAAGGAATGCGAATGTACAAAACAGACAGGAAGATAAATTCTATTTTGTAGGCCAGCTCTATTTCCCTGAGGGTATATCTGAAGAAGTAATGACTAATGATATGTATTCTCCAAGAGATATTAATAGGCTAAAAAATGAAAACGATTCTATTTTTTCTGGAGTTAAAAATAGGGCTGCAATTTTGACAATAGGAAAAATAGGTGATAATCCATTGGATGGATTACATGGAAAGATAGTGTTATCTATTAATAAAGATCATGTATCCAAGAAAATAGTCCCTAAAGACTTGGCTAAACACACTGTATAAGTGAGTCTGATTTAGAAAAAACACTCCATAACCGGAGTTTAAAGTTCAGACCGGATCTGACAGATACCGATGTATCTGTCGGATTAAACCTAGCCTAAACGTCGGAGACTATTCTGTTTGAGTCATGCCGACATTCCAAATCCGTTAGACATGAATAATTAGCATGCCACAACAGTTTCATTATCTTGAAAATCGTGGGAATATCTTAGATATTACTAAAAATTTGAAACTAGGAGGAATCTGTTATGCCTATATGGGTAGATGCTGATGCATGTCCTAAGGTTATAAAAGAAGTATTATATCGTGCAGCGGAACGTGAAAAAGTACGAGTTACATTCGTGGCAAATCAACGATTAAGTATACCTGCGTCCGCTTTTTTACGTACGTTACAAGTCCCAGCCGGGTTTGATGTCGCTGACAATGAAATTGTTCGTCACTCAGAAATCGGTGATTTAGTGATTACAGCAGATATCCCTCTTGCTGCTGAAGTGATCGAAAAAGGTGCAATAGCACTCAATCCGCGCGGGGAACGTTATAGTGAAGCGACAATACGTGAACGTCTGACTATGCGTGATTTTATGGATACGATGCGAGCGAGTGGAGTTCAAACCGGAGGGCCTGCTGCTTTAAACCAACGCGATCGCCAACGGTTCGCAAATGAACTAGATAAATGGTTATTGCAACAAAAAAATGTATCTTGAAAGAAAATGCAACTATTCTGTGAGTAAAAAAACATAATTTTTAATTAAAAGGATGACAGTTTCGGCCTCTTATATTTGTAGTGGTCATCAATAAATTTGACCATTATTTCCGTTTGCGGTCGAACGCTACGAAGACGAAAAAGCGGCTACTAACTATAAATACTACGATGCAAAGTGCATTGTAAGTTAAGTCTTCAATTGAATGAATGGAACCGAAAAGAACAGGTAACATCATTATATCATCAGACTGAATCAATGTGTGTTGGGACTTATGCCAATAAAGTTATTATCTATTCTCATTAATTTAACATAATATACATTATGCGAACCAACGTAGCTTTTAAAAAAGTACTGAGGTTTGTCCTGACCACAGTTAGTAAAAATATGCATACATTCAACTTCACCTTTCGATTTCATTTTTATTAACACAGAATCGCCTGAGGAATAGTAATTAAATGTCCATCAAAAAAAACTCCCGTAACAAAATCTGTAATAGCGTAAATTAACAGCATGTTGATAGACTTGGTGGCAACAATATTCAGAGATTGAAAGAAATTTTCAGCATTATTCCCACTATCTGAAATGAAACTGTTTTGACCTTTGCAGATTTTTATCGAGCCTTTATTCTAATGATGAAATAAACATCAATTTTTGTATGGTTGAGTACGTTAAATAAAAAACACTCGACTATCTCTATTTTTAATAATTGAGAATAATCCTAACAAAAGGAGTTTGCCATGAATAAAAATAGCAAAAATTATGTAAAATGGTGGTTGGAAAAGGAAAGATTAAGAACTAATAATGGAATTCCTGTAAAAATAACACTGGCAGGAATTAAATTATCTGTTATTCCTCAAGCATTCCTTCCATCCCCATTACAAACGTATTCTACGCCATTACTCATAAAAAACATTATACATCATGATATTACGGGGAAAAAAATTCTTGATATAGGAACTGGCAGTGGTGTTCTTGCCATTTATTCTGCCCTTAATGGTGCATCTTTGATAACAGCAACAGATATCGATGACCATATATTATACCATGCTAAAAATAATGCTTATCTGAATAAAATTACTGATATTCATTTTATAAATAGTAATCTCTTTGAGTCTGTCGAAGGTAAATATGATTACATATTTGCTAATGGACCAATTTCTCCTGAATCTTGGTCAGAAAAAAGCCTTTCAGGGCATACTATATCAAGTTATGGAGAAACCCTTTTTAGCCAATATCGTAATTATCTGACAGATGAAGGGATAATGTTTATGACATTCGCAGAATTTGGCCCAATAGAGGTATTCTACAAAACACTTCAAAAGTATTCCGTTATGCACAAAGAAAAAAGAGAGAAAAAGTTTGGGGTATGGTGGAGCTTTCATGAAATAAAAAAATAAACTCGATACAACCTCCAACAAAAAGCCGGCTATGTTCCGATGTCTTGAATGTTCTATCAAGAATCAGTGGTTGTACTCACTAATTCAATACAACCACTTTCACTTTATACAACCTTAACAAATTTAAGAATCCAATACTTTTGAAAGCATCTCTTTAAACTGAGAAAGTGAAGCTACACCAACCAATGCATCAACGGGCTTGCCATTTTTGAATACAACAGTGGTTGGGATACTACGAATCCCATAACGTGCAGCAATGGAAGGTGCTTCATCAATATCCACCTCTCCGAACGTTGCACTTTTGCCCATATCTTCGGATAGTTTCTCAAATATTGGAGCAACCATACGACATGGGCCACACCAAGGTGCCCAAAACCGGACAACAGAAATTTCTGTGTTTGAGGTCACTACATCATCAAAATTATTTTCAAACAGTTCAATTAGATTACTCATTATTTCTCCACATAATGTCATTTATGCCTAAAAATCCTTTTAGTTCAGTATGATAAATCAGTCATAGAGTTTATCCGTCTAGACTGGTGTTATCTCAAACGAACTTTATTCAATTATTCTATTGAATATCAGGATAATATCAACCATTGATCGTTCGAATTTTTCACTCTTTCCGCGAAAATTTTTTAGTTATTATTGAGAAACTATATTTTAAAGACTGAAGAAAAGCACTGGGTTTACACTACCTGCTTTTGACAGAGTTGAAACAAAATATCAGCCCCCTATTCCGTCAAATATATTGTTAGTTGATTTATTTAAGGAATCATCAAGAAAAATGACTTTTGGTTACGTAAAAAATTGGTCAAAATGTGGTAAAAATCGTTTCCCCTCGCATCATGAGGAGTAAGGAAGTGATCTACAATTCTGGTATGTTATTTATTTTTTAAATAATTCCCCAGCCATACAATTAATCATCACAGATAAGAGTCTAATTATGATTGTTTTTGTTACAGGAGCAACTTCCGGTTTTGGTGAAGCTATCGCTAAAAAATTTATCAAACATGGTTCCATAGTTATTGCTACAGGACGTCGTAAGGATAGATTAGATGCGTTGAAAAAAGAGTTAGGAGAAAACTTCCACCCCATCCAGCTTGATGTAAGAGATCGTACCGCTATTGAGCAAGTAGCTCAGCAATTACCCGACTCGCTGCGTAGTATAGATGTTCTTGTGAATAATGCAGGGCTTGCACTAGGGTTAGAACCAGCTCATCAAACTAACCCGGATGATTGGGATACAATGATTGACACTAATACCAAAGGACTGGTGAATATGACACGTGTCCTGCTGCCTGATATGGTACAAGCTAATCACGGACATATTATTAATATTAGTTCCACCGCAGCGAGCTGGCCTTATGCCGGTGGCAACGTATACGGTGCTACCAAAGCTTTCGTCAAACAATTTAGTCTAGGATTGCGAGCTGATTTACAAGGGAAGAATATTCGAGTTACTGATATTGAACCTGGGCTTGTTAGCGGAACAGAATTTTCTCATGTTCGCTTTAAAGGTGATGGGGGAAAGGTTAATAAAACTTACGAAGGAGTTGATGCTCTCACTGCCGATGATATTGCAGAAGCAGTATTTTGGGTTGCGAACCTCCCTTCTCGTGTCAATATTAATACATTAGAAATGATGCCAGTTTGTCAGTCATTTGCAGGTTTAAGTGTACATAGGAACCAATAGTTATTTTTACAAATTGTCAGCTTTTTTATCTAACTTGAAAACTAGGTAGTCCGTTAATCTTTTTTAGTAGTTTCAATAAATGCCCTAGTCTTATAATAATCTATTTAGTAAATAGCTCCATGAAAGAGGTTTAAACATGCGCATTCATAGTTCTTTGATTGTTAAAAGCATTTCCGCTATTGCATTAATGTTATCGCTATTTTGGCAATCATCGGCATTTTCTGCGTCCTGTACATCAGATAGTACTTGCGTGATTATCAATGGGGGTGAGACTTCGTTGAATAAAGAAAAGGCTCGTCAAAGTAAAGAAGAATGGAATGAACAAAAAGGATTGCGTCAAAAAATAGGCAACAGGAAAGAGAAAGAATTTGATAAGTATGACGCAGAAGTTGATAATCGTGACGACTGTTTAAAAAGCGCCAATATTAACGCTTATTGGGAACCAAATACAAAACGTTGTCTGGATATCAATACAGGTCGTCCGATCAAACTTTGATAGACTCAACACCAACATCAATATAAGGAGATGAGGGTGAAAAAGATCCTACTGACTGGTGCTTTGTTTTTTGTACTTTCTCCTCTTACAGTGCAAGCTTCACAGAAAACGACATGTGAAAGTCTGAAAGAGGAAATTACGCAAAAAATCATTAAAAATGGTGTTTCCGAAACGAATTTTAGGCTTGATGTCGTTCCTAAAGACGATACTGTAGCAAACGGTGGAAAAGTTGTTGGTCACTGTGATCTCGGCGAGCAAAAAATAGTTTATATCCGTCTTTCCCACACAGATGTATCCAGTGCCACTACCGACAAAAAGAAAGATCAGATGTAACTTTCTTATCGAGATCAGTTCAGTGTGAACATAAAAATAAAAAAGGGAGCAAGTAATGCTCCCTTTTTTATTTACTTATCAAAGCCCGCTAATAACAGAAACATCTAAATAACAGGATAAATCACGTTCTTCTGGCCTGAAAAGATAAGGAATTTCCCCCAACTGCGGGGCTGGCATGTGACAACGTAACCTATCCAGTATTTTAGCATAGTGAGCTAATCCAGGATTAATGCGATTAGCAATCCAGCCAATTAAAGGTACATTATCATTAATAATTGACTGAACAGTCAGAATAGCATGATTGACACATCCAGCTTGAATTCCCACAACTAAAATAACTGGAATTTTTTCTTGTACAACCCAATCAGAATAAAACGTCTCATCGTCTAGTAACATACGCCAACCACCGTTACCTTCGATGATCACGCGATCAGCTTTGTCCCCTAAATTTTTCAGGCCCTTTGTCATTTGAATAAAATCAGCCCGATTTTTTTCTCCGTAATTGCTTTCCCAGATAACAGGATTGATCTCTTCATAATCTACTTGAACCGATGAAGATTTATGTATGACTAAGGCATCATGATTACGTATTCCCTCCGGTGTTTCTTGTTTTTCTGTCGCAATGGGTTTATACCCAACTGCGGTGGCTCCTTCACGATTAAAAACTTGCAGTAATGCGCGGGTAACAACTGTTTTACCGATGTTGGTATCCGTGCCTGTAACAAATAAGCGCGTTAACATAAATTCATTTTTCCGTTTTCCGTAATAATAGTACAGATAGATCGGTTACTCTTTTAACGAGCAAGTTTAGAGTGTAGGAGATGTGTTTGAGATAGGGATTGCGTTAGCTCAATGTTTTTCCTGTTATACGCGTTATCTATTATCTTTATCCTCGCATGAGTTCAGTTAACAACTCACCGTCGTATAGCGATTGTT
Source organism: Xenorhabdus sp. XBWT (assembly GCF_059072735.1). Classification (NCBI taxonomy): domain Bacteria; kingdom Pseudomonadati; phylum Pseudomonadota; class Gammaproteobacteria; order Enterobacterales; family Morganellaceae; genus Xenorhabdus; species Xenorhabdus sp. XBWT. The sequence continues at coordinate 2,179,620 of NZ_CM180990.1, read as the reverse complement.
TAATCAAGCCAATAGCAGGACGACCACGAAAACCTAATTCGGAAAATTCGGTTTCTTTCATTAAGTGGGCATCAATCAGTTCCCGAGTGATTTTCGTGATGCTGGCCGGTGCCAACTGCGCTCTTTTGGAAAGTGCGATACGTGAGATAGGACTATATTGATCAATTAACCGATAAACCAAATATCACTTTTTTTATTAAAAATTTTTATCAGCCATGTCTGAAATCAAGAACGTTTGAAATTAAGAGATTGGTTAGTCTATCTGCCGCAGTACTATTGTTACGATTTTTATGTTTGACCAACCAGACTTCAGAATAAGCAATATTATTTGCTAAAGGCAGATATTGGACACCATCCAGTTTCATTCGGGTAAATGATTCAGTGATAATACTTACCCCCAATCCTGCTGCAACTAATCCAAGTATTGTCATTGCTTCCCCCGCCTCTTGTGAAATCTTCGGGGTTACTCCCACATTCGCCAGTAAAATCTGGACTGTAATGCTTGGAATGATGATACTAACGACAGGCTTCTTCGCTGCTCATGCTGTTGCTAGTGGATGGGTTGGACAAAGAACCAAGCGTGCCAGAGCACAAGCATCATCGCTTTATCTATTCGGTTATTATGCAGGATCAAGCATTGCAGGGACATTAGGTGGCATATTTTGGTTCCATTTTGGTTGGAACGGTGTCGCCGCATTTATTTCATTATTAATGATAGTCGCTCTTTCTTTGAGCTTAAAACTTAATCAATTGGATAGATGATAAAATAAAATTGCCGGCATTCATTTAATACCGGCAATTTTTAAACGAGACACTTTAAATAGCCTTATTTGTTTATGTTTCTTTTCCGCCCTAACCTTCAATAATAAGACTGGCTAGGTAATGCAATAATCTTTGTTAAATATCCCTCAATAATTTCTATATTCCCTTCCTTCTTCAATGAGAGCAATATTCTTTGTATACAACTTCGAGAAAGTGTACATCGTTTTTCTATATACTTGATGGCGGAGATATTTTCCCGAAATTCGTCAGGTAGATCCATCAAACGAGATAATAGACTATATACAATTTCTTTGTTGTCATGGCGGTAGATACTGATATCTCTGGCATAAAGAAAGGAGATCTTATACGAAATTATTCTCATCCATTCCCTATAAAGATCATGCTTCTTTATGGCATTTAACGCACTAATCCTAGGAATTTGGTGTACTTTACAATTTGGCCCTAGTTCAAGTGAGTAGTAGATTTCAGAACCAGAATAGAAAGACAAGCCAATGATGTGAGGCGAAAAAAAAGTAGCAATGATTAGATCGTCATTTATTCTATGCATATTGACGTATCCTTGCTCCAATAAAAAAAACTTAGCGAATTCATCTTCGATTCTGATTAATAATCCTTGTGTCGGTAAATCAGACGTAATTAACTCTGAATATGGTAATAATGTATCGATAACCTTTTTAAACGAATTCACAGGCTTGAGTAATTTTTTCATATTTAACAACCTTAGATCCTTACTCATTCCACTTGGAAAAATAAATAGTATTGCATCAATACTTAGAATGAAGCACCAATACCCCTATTAATGAATAAAATACCTCCTGTTAAATTTTTATCACAACATAGAAATACTATGCAATAAATGCTTTTTATCTCCTACTTATGATTGAATTTTTTGTTTGATTTTATTGCTGATGTTTGAGAAAGTTGTTTTTGAATTAATAGTATGTTGTAACTAAGTGCATTCAAAAAGCTATGATGTGTAACCGTAGAGAATAATTATGAATAAATACCTTTCAATAGAATCGCTTACAGCTTGCTTCAAAAGACAAGAAGAAAAGTTATCTGAACTGATTGGACTGTTAATTGACTATCCACTTATTGATGCCCGGGTATTTGAATTACCTCAAATCGAAAAAGGTGAAGAACATGAGCAAATAACTGAAATTCAAGTTAACCCACTGAAGGGTAATGAAGCCCTCAACTTAGGATTACGCTTCTATCAGAAGCTATTCATACACCATAACAATCCCAATATCAGTAGCAAAGCCGCAAGCCGGCTTCCAGGAGCGCTATGTTTTTCTGTAAGCCACCAGCAGTACAAAAAAGCGGTGAATGTAATCAATGAAGTGAATCAATTTAAAGCTGAACTAGAAAATATTGTTACCAAAGAATCCGGTATCAGTAAAGAACAGAGATTTGAATTTGTTCATGATCATTTAAGAGGGTTAATTACTCTGAATGCTTATCGCACCATTACTCCCCTATTAAACCCTGATTCCATCAATTTTGGTTGGGCCAATAAAAATATTATTAATAAAGTTACTAAGCAACAAATTCTGGAACGGTTGGAGAAAAGTCATAACGCAGGACGGGCAGTCCCTCCCTACTCCAGTGAACAATGGGCTGCATTAGTCGAATTAGAAATTACAGATATCAAAAAACTCCCGGATGATGCAGTACTGAAAATCAAACGGCCAGTGAAAGTTCAACCCATTACCCGAGTGTGGTATTCAGAGTTACAGAAACAAGTTCAATATGCATGCCCTCTTCCCGTTATTGTTTTCTATACAGAAGATAGTGAGATCAAACCGAAAATCGGTGCATTACCTGACTATAATGCCAATACCATAAAACATAGATACAAGCCTAAAGCAAAACCACTTGAACTTATTATTCCTCGTCTACATCTCTACAGAGAAATCTAAGATCTAAAAAGGCCGGAACTATAATCAGCTCCGGCCTTTTTAGTTAGTGACGTAGATAGGTCATTCAGTAGCAAGCATTATTTCATGCTACCTACCATTTCCTCTGGGCGAACCCACTCATCAAACTCAGCTTCAGTCAAATACCCTAACTGCATCGCTGACTGTTTCAAAGTCAGACCTTCTTTATGGGCTTTCTTGGCAATTTCAGCCGCTTTATCGTAGCCGATATGAGTATTCAGTGCAGTTACCAGCATCAGTGATTCATTCAACAATTGAGTGATACGGCTATGATTAGGCTCAATACCAACAGCACAATGCTCATTGAAACTACGCATACCATCCGCCAGCAGACGAACAGATTGCAGGAAGTTATCAATCACCATTGGTCGGAACACGTTCAGTTCAAAATTACCAGATGCCCCGCCAATATTGATAGCAACGTCGTTACCCATAACCTGAGCACACAACATTGTCAGTGCTTCACACTGAGTTGGATTGACTTTACCTGGCATAATGGAACTGCCAGGCTCATTTTCTGGAATGGAAATTTCACCAATACCACAACGAGGGCCAGAAGCCAGCCAACGAACGTCGTTAGCAATTTTCATCAACGATGCCGATAAACCTTTTAGTGCGCCATGTGAGTGAACCAGTGCATCACAAGTTGCCAACGCCTCAAATTTATTAGGAGAAGTTACGAAAGGCTGACCGGATAACTCTGCAATTTTCTTTGCAACACGGACAGCATATTCAGGATGAGTATTCAGGCCCGTTCCTACCGCTGTACCACCCAGAGCCAATTCACATACATGAGGAATACTGTCTTCAATGTGTTTCAGGTTATGTGTCAACATGGCCGCCCAACCAGAAACCTCCTGACCTAAAGTCAGAGGAGTAGCATCTTGTAAGTGAGTACGGCCAATTTTTACGATGTTTTTGAACGCTTCCGCTTTATCTGACAACGTTTTTTGTAATACTTTTAACTCCGGCAACAGATGTTCGCGTAACGCAACAACAGCCGCGACATGCATTGCGGTTGGGAAAACGTCATTGGAACTTTGACTTTTGTTGACATCATCATTAGGGTGAATCAAACGTTCGTTGCCCCTTTGACCGCCAAGGATCTCACTACCACGGTTCGCCAACACTTCATTCATGTTCATGTTGCTTTGAGTTCCCGAACCGGTCTGCCAAATAGCAAGAGGGAATTCTGTTGGGTGTTTACCTTCCAACACCTCTTTCGCCGCAGCGATAATTGCGTCACCACGTTCTTTAGGTAGGAGGCCCAAATCCATGTTAACGCTGGCTGCTGCTTGTTTAGTCAATGCAAGAGCATCAATCAGCGCAACAGGCATTTTTTCCTGAGAAATGCGGAAATGCTCCAGTGAGCGCTGGGTTTGCGCTCCCCATAATTGGTCAGCAGGTACTTCGATAGGTCCCATTGAGTCTTTTTCAATGCGAGTGGCTGCCATTACTATCTCCTTAGCACACAGAATAATTGAATACGCCGGAACAAAATTTGCAGATAAATTAGTCGGCATCTCATTATAATGCCATAAACTTATTATCGATAATGCGACCTAATCGTGTTTATTGTATTGTAGTCATATAAATAAATTTATTTTTTACAACAGGAAATTACACCATGCTGAAAATGACCAACAATATCCAATATTATGATTGGGGGAGTAAAACCGCTCTGACGGATATTTATGGTATCAGAAACCCCGATAATCAGCCAATGGCAGAATTATGGATGGGAGCACACCCGAAATGTAGTTCACTTGTAGCCGATCCTCAAACAGGTGAAACCATCACCTTGAATACTCTGATTGCCAAGGAGCCGACAAAATACCTTGGGGATAAAGTGGCCCAGCAATTCCAACGATTACCTTTCTTGTTCAAAGTATTGTGCGCAGCCCAGCCACTTTCAATCCAGGTTCATCCTGACAAAACATCAGCAGAACAAGGATTCGCCAAAGAAAATATGGCAGGGTTACCTTTAGATTCAGCACAACGCAACTATAAAGACGATAATCATAAACCTGAATTGGTATATGCACTCACCCCATTTAAAGCGATGAATGCTTTTCGGCCTTTATCTGAGAGCGCGCAATTACTGGGTTATGTTTCTGCCGCACACCCTGATATTCAGACATTCATCCAGCAACCGACTGAGAAAAATCTATCATTTCTCTTTTCTCAGTTATTGAATATGCAAGGTAAGCAAAAACGTTTGGCCATTGCGGTCTTGAAGTCTGCTTTAAATAGTCATCAAGGAGAACCGTGGGATACCATCAGAAAGATGACAACCTTCTATCCTGATGATAATGGCCTATTTTCTCCCCTTCTGCTTAATGTAGTCGAACTGAAACCAAGTCAAGCAATGTTTCTTTATGCCCGTACTCCTCACGCTTATCTTGAAGGTGTGGCTTTGGAAGTTATGGCTAATTCTGACAATGTTCTACGAGCCGGTTTAACCAGCAAACATATCGACGTCCCAGAATTAATGGCTAATCTAGACTTTATTCCAAAACCTGCCAATACCTTGCTGACTATTCCAGAACAGAAAAAAGACGCGCTGGACTACCCTGTTCCCGTCAATGATTTTCGTTTTTCTGTTTATACTATCCAAGAACAACCGATAACATTGGAAAATGATTCCGCATCAGTTCTATTTTGTGTTGAAGGTCAAATAGTTATTAGCACTGATGAGCAGCAATTGAGATTATTCTCAGGTGAATCAATTTTCTTATCTGCTATAGAAAGAACCGTGACTGTTCATGGTGATGGTAAATTAGCCAAAGTATTTAATTAATTTTTTATATTCATTTAGTTATATGAGTCCCCATCGGTTGTCAGTCACATTTTTAATGAAAATTAATTAAAAATTTTTTAACTAGACTATACACTTAACAACCACAATTGGCATAAATACAGAACGCAAAAATCTATTATGTTGTATGCGTTAAAAGGGTGAGATTCACACATGAAAAAATCGTTAGTCGCTGTAAGCGTTATTGTTGCTCTAGGTGCGATATGGACAGGTGCATCATGGTATACAGGTAAGAAACTTGAAGAGCATTTAAATCATATCGTCAATAAGGCAAACACTGAGATAGAAAAAGCATTTCCTGAAAGTGGCGCAGAATGGCAAGCAAAAGATTTTAATCGTGGTATTTTCAGTTCTGATGTCCGTTTAATTCTGAATGTCAAAAATGGTGTGGAAAATGCGGGTATCCAGCCAAATGAAGAGATTGTTTTCAAATCCACCATCGAACATGGGCCATTCCCTATTGCAAACCTGAAAAAATTTAACCTATTGCCAAAAATGGCATCCATCCATGCAGAGCTTGAAAAAAGCGATGCACTGAAAGAACTGTTTAATTTTACGCAAGAAAAATCGCTGTTTAACTTAAATGCCAATGTTGGTTATAACCGCAGTCTTTCAGCCAATATTGATTTGATCCCGATTAATCACACAGAAACCAAAGAGAATGGAGAAAAATATGTTTTCTCTTTTTCAGGAGCAAAGATCGTTGCTGACACAAATCATGACTTAAGCGCATTCTCATTTGACATCAATAGTGATGGGCTGTCTTTCAGTAGCCAGACCAAAAAAGAAGCAATTATCCTGAAAGGTATTCATTTTACCGGCGAGAACAAAAAAGGTAATTTTGATATCTATGTTGGGGATCAAAACTATAGCATCGGCGAAATTTCTATTCATGGAGATGAAGGTAAACCCAAAGCTGAAGACTTCAATGATGTCTCTTTCAAAGGAATTAAAATCACATCTAACCTGACTGATGATAAAGATAATCTGAACATTAAAGTCGGTTACAGCATTGATGGCATAAAAATCAAAGATATGGAATTAGGTTCAGGTAAGTTTGTTCTGGACATGGAAAAACTGGATGGTGAATCTGTTCGCAAGTTTACTCAGGCCTATAATGATACCGTAGCGAATGCTTTAACCAATGATGAATTAGATTCTGATGCAGTTTCCTATGGTATCTTCAATAATTTGCATCTGCTCTTTAATAAAAATCCTCAATTCAGTATCTCTCCTTTTAGCTGGAAAAACAGTAAAGGTGAGAGTTCTGTCAATTTCAAACTTGCCTTACAGAACATTCCAGAAGATAAAAACACGCTGTTCTCTATGGAACCAGAAGAGATGATCCGTAATCTGATCCAAGAGTTGTCATTACAAATCAACATCCCCAAAGCTATGTTGATTGAATCTTTGACAAAAACAGAGATATTAGAGGGTAAAGATAAAACAGCCGCAGAAGTTAAAGCGGAAAAACAAGTCCAGAAACTGACTCAGGAAGGCCTTAAATATAAGATCATTACTGATGAAAACGGTGTTATTGGACTTAACCTCCACTATGCCAAAGATAAAGTGGAATTAAACAACAAAGAATCCAGCCTGAATCAATTCCTGCTTGATAATGGACTGGGCGGGTCCTATGATGGTACAGATGGTGAGCAAGACAATGAGACTGAAATTCCTACAGTTAAATAAGTGAACAACAGTCACCATAACGAATAAACAGAACCCGAACCGATTTATTCTACAAGATAGCGCTTTAATTTTCTTGCCAGTCAACATGTTGACTGGCTTTTTTGTATACCCAATGGATTTCAAGATGCAGCACGACGGCAAGGGAATGAACCCCCAGGAGCATAGCTAACTATGTGACTGGGGTGAGTGAGCGCAGCCAACAAAGCTGCAACTTGAAAGACGACGGGTATAGATATAAATTTAATAAGAAGGATAAACAAATGATTGATACACGGCTTCCACTGACCGATTTGCACCGTCACCTTGATGGTAATATTCGCCCTGAAACCATTCTGTCTCTCGCACGTCAGCACAATATTCCTCTGCCCGCTTATGAACTGGAAGCATTACGTCCCCATGTCCAGATTATTGAAAACGAACCTGACCTTATCAGTTTTCTCCAGAAACTGGACTGGGGAGTCGCGGTTCTGGCTGATTTAGATGCCTGCCGCAGAGTAGCCATTGAAAACGTTGAAGATGCCGTCAATGCCGGCCTTGATTATGCTGAACTACGTTTCTCCCCTTACTATATGTCCATGAAACACCAGTTGCCTGTTGAGGGAGTCGTTGAAGCCGTTATTGATGGTATTCATTCAGCAAGCCAACAACATGATATTCAGATCCGTTTGATTGGTATTCTGAGCAGAACATTTGGTGAAATAGCCTGTTCTCAAGAACTATCTGGGCTTCTTGCTCATAAAAAACACATTACAGCATTAGATCTCGCGGGTGATGAACTGGGATTCCCTGGACATCTCTTTGAACCACATTTTATTCAAGCACGCGATGCAGGCTGGAATATTAGCGTACATGCCGGTGAAGCCGCTGGTTCAGAGAGTATCTGGCATGCTATCCGTGAATTGGGAGCAACCCGTATTGGACATGGTGTTAAAGCCATCAATGACCCAGCGCTGATGGATTATTTGGCAAAACATGGTATTGGCATTGAATCCTGCCTGACATCTAACCTACAAACCAGCACCGTCAGCTCCTTGCAAGCTCACCCACTGAAACAATTCCTTGAGCATGGAGTTCTGGCTTCAATCAATACCGATGACCCAGCAGTAGAAGGTATTGAAATCCATCATGAGTATCATGTTGCCGCACCTGCGGCAGGATTGTCACCAGAACAGATTAGACAGGCACAGATTAACGGATTGGCAACCGCGTTCCTCAGCGAAGCGGAAAAACAGGCACTGAAAGCTAAAGTAGCCAAACGCTAAGAAATGCTACTTATTCCAATCCATTTAATCTTGAAGGCAGACATAAATCTGCCTTTTTTGTTTCAGAAAGATAGAGAAAGATATCACCGCGCCATGCCTTGATTAACTGATTGACTTCCTTTTTAAACGCCGCGCATAACGTTGAGCAAGCACGGCGCAGACCATCAGTTGGATCTGGTGGAAAATCATTAGCGGTAACAGCATTACTCCTACCATTGAAGCAGGAAACAGCACATTGGCCATCGGTACACCATTCGCAAGACTTTTCTTTGAACCACAAAAAACAATTGTAATTTCATCTTCCTGACTGAAACCCAAGAGACGTGAACTATATACGTTTATAATTAACACCACAGCCAATAAAACACAGCATACAAGACCGATCATAAAGAGCGAGTAGGCATCAATTTTATGCCAAATACCTTCTACCACCGCTTCACTGAATGCAACGTACACCACCAGCAAAATAGAAGAACGGTCTGTCATATTGATCAGTTTTTTATGTTTCTCCACCCAGCCGGCAATCAAGGGCCGCGATAAATGCCCAACAATAAAAGGCACCATTAGTTGCAAAATGATATCTTTTATCGCTTTCCATGTATCACCATGAGCGCCACTATCATGAGTCTGGATCAAAAAACCCACCAATAAAGGGGAAACGAAGACACCTAACAAACTTGAAGCAGAAGCACTACATATCGCCGCTGCAACATTTCCACCAGCAACAGAAGTAAATGCAATAGCAGACTGTACAGTAGCAGGTAAAGCACAAAGATATAGGAAACCCATATAGACGGTGGGTGATATCCATTCCGGAACAATGAAATGAAGCCCCATCCCCAGTATCGGGAATAAAAAAAAAGTACTACTGAAAATAACCAAATGCAGCCGCCAATGTCCGATCCCCGCTAAAATAGCGTCACGGGACAATTTGGCACCATGCATAAAGAACAGCAACGCAATGGCAGCAGTGGTTAAATACTGAAACCATTTTTTCACCTCTCCTTCACTGGGAAAAAATGAAGCAATGATGACCACAGTAATCAGCGTCACCAAAAAAGAGTCAATCTTTAACTTTTGCAACAAATTCATCAAAATGCTTCCTTTGCCCACAAGGAACGAGTTGAACTATCAATACCCCCATTGACTACTGAACAATCTTCTGACCAAAGGGGATAATTCACTGCGCACCGATTGAATTGATTGATGTGTCCAGAATCGAAACTAATCAATCAGAATAGCGCGCTGTTCTTTTGCTGATTTTTCACCAGCTTCAATCAGTTTCATAATCAGAATAGCTTCACTGGCTGTAACAGGATTAGGTTTCCCAAACAAAATAGCATCACGAACAGCAGCATAATACGCACTGTAATTACCCGGTATCGTGGGGACAACCTGCGTAATCAAGTCATCTCCTTGTGACAACGTCACTGATCCATCGCGTGCATCGTAACCCCACTCTGCCCGTGGCAGCTTTTCACCTGCTTTCAGACATTCTTCCTGAGGATCCAATCCATATTTCATATAACTACCTGCCATTCCGTGCAATGTATAAATAGGCGATTCCGCCGCTGCAAGCATTGTTGCATGTAACACGACTTTCAAATCAGGATAATGAAGCTGTGTATGAAAATAATCCGCTGTCTCTGCATTCGGGCGGATCATACCTAAATCAGTCGTAATGGCTTGTGGCTTACCGAAAAGCTGAACAGCCTGATCTAACAAGTGTGGTCCCAAATCATACCAAATTCCACTACCCGCACCGGCAGCTTCCCGCCAACGTTGACGAACAGCAGGACGATAACGATCAAAGTGGGATTCATAGTATTTCAACTCACCCAATTTATTCTCTTTAATAATTGATTTCACTGTCAAAAAACCAGAGTCCCAACGACGATTATGGAATACAGACAACAGCAAACCTTTTTCTTCCGCTTGCTTTTTCAGCGATTCTGCCTGTTCCACAGTAATGGTAAAAGGCTTATCAACAATAACATGCTTACCCACCGCCAATGCCTTTTGTGCCAGCGGATAGTGAGTATCATTGGGGGTTGGGATTACAATAAGATCGATAACTGGATCATTGAACAGAATTTCCGGCGAAGAAACGACTGACACCGCTGGCCAATCTTTTTTGACTTTTTCTGCATCACTGCTGGAAATTGCAGCCAATTCAACATTCGGTGTTCCTGCAATCAGTGGCGCATGGAAGGTTTTACTTGCATAACCATAGCCCACCAAACCCACTTTCAGAAAATCACTCATAACAGCCCCTAAAAAATGATAGTAATACCCTAGCCTGTAACACAACAAATTCAGTCACAAGACAGTGGATTAGTAACAAAACATCAGAAAATATCACCACCTATCACACGTTAGCAAATAATCACGATTCCTGTGCTACTATCTTTTCCTTATCTCAAGATACTCATTATGGAATGAAAATTTTTTATGTATCAATCTAATGATTATTATCGTATTAACGGTTGGTTATTGGCTCCTGCCGCTTATCTAATCATGACATTAATCACCGCCAGTTTGATGTTGTTGCTATATGCCATGAAAAATCAGGAAATCCACCAATTCGATAATGGTTTCATCTTTATGTGGTATATCTCTGCATTAACCACGGCAATGATGTGGTGTTTTACTGTATGGGTATTGCGATTGCTTTTTATGCGTTCAAAACGTTTTCCGCGTATTTTTATTATTTGGCTTATGGTTTCCATTTTAATTTCCATAAAAACCTTCGCTTTTTCCCCTATTACTGATGAGATGGCAACACGTTCATTACTATGGCCATTACTGGCTGCCGCTATTTTCGTTCCTTATATTAAGCGTTCGCATCGCGTAAAAATGACTTTCACACAAGATCGATAACATACCCTACAATTGATTGTTATTATTGCCTCCGCTTACCCCACCATAAGGTGGGGAATTTCTATTCAGACTATATATACCCAATAGAATGACGGGTATAACAGTGTTTTACTTTCCAGCATCTTATTTTCAGGTATAGCAATGACTGAATACCTTCTGTTATTTATTGGCACAGTATTGGTCAATAACTTTGTTTTAGTAAAGTTTTTAGGCCTATGTCCTTTTATGGGTGTATCTAAAAAACTCGAAACAGCCATCGGAATGGGGTTAGCAACAACATTTGTTCTAACCTTAGCTTCCATTAGTTCATGGTTGATAAACACCTTTATTCTCGTACCTCTTGATTTAGTTTATTTGCGTACTCTAAGCTTTATTCTTGTTATTGCGGTTGTCGTTCAATTTACCGAACTGGTCGTCCGTAAAACCAGTCCAACACTTTACAGGCTCTTAGGTATTTTCCTGCCACTGATTACAACCAACTGCGCTGTACTCGGTGTCGCCTTACTGAATGTCAATCAATCTCACGGTTTTTTACAGTCCGCGGTATACGGTTTTAGCGCTGCCACCGGGTTTTCCCTTGTTATGGTGCTGTTTGCCGCCATTCGTGAACGTCTGGCTGTTGCCAATATTCCAGCTCCTTTTCGTGGTTCATCGATAGGCCTTATTACGGCGGGATTAATGTCCCTCGCATTTATGGGCTTTAGTGGTTTGGTGAAATTCTGATGATATCATTGTGGATTGCTATTAGCGTATTAGGCGTACTCGGATTAACCTTTGGTCTGATTCTTGGCTTCGCCGCCCGCCGTTTTAAAGTCGAAGAAGATCCGATTGTTGAGAAAATTGATGATCTGTTACCTCAGAGTCAATGTGGACAATGTAGCTATCCCGGCTGTCGCCCTTATGCAGAAGCGGTCGCCAATAATGGTGAGATGATCAATAAATGCGCCCCAGGCGGAGAGCAGGTTATGCTCAAAATGTCCGAATTGCTGGGTGTTGATCCACAACCACTGGATGGTGATAACAGCGTACAAAATCCGGCCAGAAAAGTCGCTTTCATTGATGAAGAAAACTGCATAGGCTGCACAAAATGCATTCAGGCATGTCCTGTCGATGCCATTATTGGTGCAAACCGCGCTATGCACACCGTTGTTGAAGATCTCTGCACAGGATGTGACCTGTGCGTCGCACCTTGCCCAACAGATTGTATTACGATGATCCCCGTTGCCACGACTACCTCAAATTGGAAATGGGATTTAAACACCATTCCAGTAAAAAACATCCCCGTAACTCCAGAATCCGCTTTGTTCTCTTCTGTTAAGCCAGTTGAGGTTAAAACCCATGTTTAATCTATTTAACTTGCTCAACAAGAATAAAATCTGGGATTTTGATGGAGGCATCCATCCACCGGAAATGAAATTACAATCCAGCCACACACCGCTGCGGCATGCACCATTACCAGATGAATTCATTATTCCCTTGCAACAGCATTTAGGACCGGAAGGTGAATTGTTGGTTAAGGTTGGAGATAAGGTACTGAAAGGCCAGCCATTGACTATCGGTACAGGCCGAACCGTCCCCGTTCATGCCTCGACATCAGGGACGATTACAGCAATCGAACCTTGTGTTACCGCACATCCTTCCGGGCTGAACGAATTATGTATCCGATTGCATCCTGATGGCAGAGATCAATGGTGTGAACGAATTCAATCTCCTGATTACACACAGCTTGATGCCAATGAACTATTACAACGCATTCATCAGGCAGGTATTGCAGGATTAGGGGGGGCGGGTTTCCCTACTGCAACCAAGCTCAATGGCGGGAAACACGATCTCAAGACATTGATTATCAACGCTGCTGAGTGTGAACCCTATATAACGGCTGACGACCGTTTAATGCAGGAGCATGCGCAAGAGGTTATCGAAGGCATTCGGATTTTGATGCATTTACTCAATCCAGAACAGGTGCTGATCGGGGTTGAGGATAATAAACCTGAAGCCGTTAAAGCACTCAATAAAGCGCTCAATGGTGATAAATCGATTATTGTACGGGTGATCCCGACAAAATACCCTTCTGGCGGTGCCAAGCAACTGACAAAAATCCTGACAGGTAAAGAAGTACCATCTGGCGGACGTTCTTCTGATATCGGTGTGCTTATGCAAAACGTCGGTACAGTGGTGGCAATTAAGCGCGCCATCATTAATGGAGAACCCCTTATTGAACGTATTGTGACCCTGACAGGAGAAGCCATCGCCTCTCCGGGTAACTTCTGGGCACGCCTCGGTACACCTGTTCAATTTTTGTTACAACAAGTCGGATTTAAACCCAAAACAGAACAAATGGTGATTATGGGCGGGCCATTAATGGGCTTTACTCTGCCTGATCTCAATGTCCCCATCGTTAAAATCAGTAACTGCATTCTTGCGCCTTCGGCACAGGAAATGGGACCCAAAGAGATTGAAGAGGCATGTATTCGTTGTGGCTTGTGCGTTGAAGCATGCCCTGCCGGATTATTACCCCAGCAACTTTATTGGTTCAGCCGCGGGCAAGAACACGAAAAAGCCAAGAATCATCATTTATTCGACTGTATTGAATGTGGAGCCTGCGCTTATGTATGCCCAAGCAATATTCCGCTGGTTCAATACTATCGGCAGGAAAAAGCAGAAATACGGGCTATAGATTCAGAAACACGCCGCTCAGCCGAAGCCAAGCTTCGTTTTGAAGCTAAACAATCCCGTATGGAACGAGAAAAATCAGCGCGTGAAGAACGCCACAAAAAAGCCGCAGTTCAAATTGATAATGCGGATAAAGATACTGTACAAGCAGCCCTTTCTCGCATGAAGGAAAAACAGGTCAATGCCGGTGAAACTATCACAGTGCAAGCCGGGCAATCTCCTGATAATGCAGCAGTCATTGCAGCACGCAAAGCCAGAAAAGAACAATTGCGGGCTCATCAGGCCGAAAAACAAATGGCTACACATTTGAATACGGAAACACCTGCTTCCGCCATTGAAAATGAGGACCCACATAAAGCCACTTTAGCCGCCGCAATCGCCAGAGCAAAAGCGAAAAAGGCCGCCCAAAACGGCGACGTGACAACGTCACCAGAAGAGCCTCAACAAAATAGTGCGGCTGAGACGCCCGACCCGCGCAAAGCGGCAGTTGCCGCAGCAATTGCGCGCGCCAAGGCTAAGAAATCAGCACAAAGCCCGGCCGAACCTACAACGCAACCTGCCGTAGTCGCTGAACCGGAAGACACCGATCCACGCAAAGCCGCTGTAGCTGCTGCAATTGCCCGGGCTAAGGCCAAGAAAGCCGCGCAGAGTCAGACTGAGCCAGCTATGCAACCCACCGTTGCCGCTGAGCCGGAAGAAACCGACCCGCGTAAAGCCGCCGTAGCTGCTGCAATTGCACGGGCTAAAGCCAAGAAAGCGGCTCAAGAAAAACAAACAGTTCCAACAGAATAGTGATGTTTATCGATGAAATTTAGGCCAGTAAACACTGACAATAATCTGCTAAAAGTCGCCAGTTCGCCTTTTACGCACAATCAACAAAGTACCCGCCAAATTATGTTTTGGGTGGTTTTAGCCACCATTCCGGGTATTGCCGTACAAACCTATTTATTTGGTTATGGCACCTTGTTCCAAATCCTGTTGGCAATTATCACCGCATTGTTAGCTGAATCCGCAGCCATTGCACTTAAAAAGCAACTGGTCATGCCATATCTCAAGGATAACTCTGCTCTGGTGACAGGGTTACTTTTGGGGATTAGCTTGCCACCACTGGCACCGTGGTGGTTGATTGTGCTCGGAACATTTTTCGCCATTATCATTGCCAAACACCTGTACGGTGGGCTTGGACAGAATCCATTTAATCCTGCTATGGTTGGCTATGTTGTCTTGCTGATCTCATTCCCTGTACAGATGACCAGTTGGATGCCACTAGCTTCTTTACAAGCATTCACGTTAACCCCCTGGGATACTCTGATGGTTATCTTCTCAGGGCATACGCCTGATGGTTCAACTTTATTGCAACTGAAACTGGGCATTGATGGACTAAGCCAGGCAACGCCATTGGACAGCTTCAAAACTGGCTTGCTAACCCACAATATCAATGACGTATTACAGCAGCCTATATTGCAAGGTGTTGTGGCCGGTATTGGCTGGCAATGGGTCAATATTGCTTATCTGGCAGGTGGATTGATTATGCTGAACCGAAAAGTCATTTATTGGCAGATCCCGACCGCATTTCTTTTATCGCTGGGCGTTTGTGCATTACTCAGTTGGTTGATAGATCCTACCCGCTATTCCCCCCCTTTATTGCAACTCTTTTCCGGCGCGACCATGCTAGGGGCATTTTTCATTGCAACCGATCCGGTCAGCGCTTCAACCACACCAAAAGGCCGCCTGATTTACGGCGCGATTATCGGGGTTCTGATTTGGGTTATCCGCGTTTACGGTGGCTATCCTGATGCCGTCGCATTTGCCGTCTTGCTGGCAAATATTTGCGTACCGTTGATTGACCATTACACACAGCCTCGTGCTTACGGCCATAAATAGGGAAAGGGAGAACTGGCATGTTAGAAACTATGCGACGTCACGGGATTACTCTTGCAATCTTTGCCGCCTGTACGACAGGGTTAACAGCTATTGTTTATTCATTGACAAAAGACCGGATTGCAGAACAAGCGGCAATACAACACAAGACGTTGCTGGATCAAGTGGTTCCCCCTGCCTTATATGATAATCAAATGCAGGATGAATGTTATTTGGTGACAGACAATGCGCTGGGTAACAAACAGGCTCATCGCCTTTATCTTGCCCGTAAAAATGGCATTCCTGCCGCCGCCGCTTTGGAAAGCACTGCTCCTGATGGTTATTCAGGTGCCATTCAATTACTGGTAGGTGCTGATTTTTCCGGCCAAGTTCTGGGCGTTCGCGTGACTGAACACCATGAAACCCCCGGATTGGGAGATAAAATTGATACCCGCATTGCCGATTGGATCTATGCTTTTTCTGGCAAAAAAGTTATGTCAAAAGATGACCCCAATTGGGCTGTCAAAAAAGATGGCGGTGAATTTGACCAATTCACCGGAGCAACCATTACACCACGTGCTGTCGTCAATGCCGTAAAACGCACCGCCCTTTATCTGGAAACAATACCGGAGCAGCTTTCTTCGCTGCCAACGTGTGGAGAAAAACCATGAGCGAAACCAAAAACCTCTTTATTCAGGGACTCTGGAAAAACAACTCTGCATTGGTACAGCTTTTGGGGCTTTGTCCCCTGCTGGCGGTTTCCTCCACCGCAACCAATGCTCTGGGATTAGGGTTAGCCACCACACTGGTTTTATTGAGCACCAATATTGCCGTATCCGCCTTGCGTCGTTGGGTTCCCCATGAAATTCGCATTCCCATTTACGTAATGATTATTGCGTCCGTTGTTAGTGCTGTCCAGATGCTAATCAACGCATTTGCGTTCGGGCTATATGAATCATTGGGGATTTTTATTCCGCTGATTGTCACTAACTGTATCGTGATTGGCCGGGCGGAAGCTTACGCATCAAAGAATTCCATTTATAATTCAATGATTGATGGCCTTGCGATGGGCTTTGGTGCAACTTTCGCCCTGTTTGTACTGGGAGCGATACGTGAAATTTTGGGTAATGGCACACTGTTTGATGGTGCGGATTTACTGCTGGGTAGCTGGGCCAAATCATTGCGGATTGAAATTGTTCATATGGATTCCCCCTTCCTGCTTGCCATCCTGCCACCCGGCGCCTTTATTGGATTAGGTTTGATGCTGGCTGGAAAATATATTATTGATGAACGCCTGAAAAATCGTTCAGAAAATAAAGAACGCCAATACAATATAGAAAAAGACAATGTAGAAAAAGGCTGCGGCAGCCATATCACAAGAAGCTGAGGGTGTAATCAGATATGAATCAACAAAAACGGGTCGAAATTCTCGCCCGCTTACGGGATAACAATCCGCATCCGACAACGGAATTGGTTTTCAATTCGCCTTTTGAATTGCTGATCTCCGTATTGCTGTCTGCACAGGCCACCGATGTCAGCGTGAATAAAGCGACGGCAAAACTCTATCCTGTTGCCAATACCCCACAAACCATTCTCAATCTCGGCGTGGATGGTTTAAAAGAGTATATAAAAACCATCGGGTTATATAACACCAAAGCTGAAAACGTGATTAAAACCTGCCGGCTTTTACTGGAAAAACATCAAGGCGAAGTGCCGGAAGATCGTGCAGCACTGGAAGCGCTGCCGGGTGTTGGTCGCAAAACGGCCAATGTTGTATTGAACACTGCTTTTGGTTGGCCGACGATTGCCGTCGATACGCATATTTTTCGCGTCAGTAATCGAACTCAGTTTGCACCGGGAAAAAATGTTGATGAGGTTGAAAAGAAACTGTTGAAAGTCGTACCAACTGAATTCAAGGTTGATTGCCACCATTGGCTGATCCTGCACGGGCGTTATACCTGTATTGCCCGTAAACCGCGTTGTGGATCTTGTATTATTGAGGATCTGTGTGAGTTTGAAGATAAGACTGAGTGAGTGTAATTTTATAAATTGAATCTTTTCCCACTCTATCTCCTCCAACAGTCTGTCTCCGATCAATCATAATAGGAGGCAGACTGAACAAAAAAACCTGGACTGTGTGGAAAATAGCCAGCAAACGATAATGTCCCTATAAAGATTATTTATCAAAGCTTAACTGGATATAGGGATACATTGTTTTTTGAAGTAAAAAAAGATACATAAGTATCCATATTAGATACCAATCCAGCTTCTAAAAAAATAATATCCCCACCAAGTGAGACAATTAAAATGCCATCAGTTTCATAACTGATTACTTTTGCAGTAAATACTAAATTATTGCCTTCAAGCATTATATTAGGCTCAGTTTCACTCACGAAAGCTATATTTACTCCCCATTCAAAATAATCATCTATATCTAATTCTACATGATAGATGCCACCAATGTTTGGTTCAGAACCGATCCAACGGGCGATTCCATTACCTAATGGAGAGTTAAATATCACATAGGCGTCGTTAAATTCAGTAATAGTTACACTTGTCATTTTAATATTAGTGTCTCATAGCCAGAACTCAGTTGAACAAAAAAAAGACTAATTGTTTATGCTACCACCCATGACCCTATCAATCAATTCTTGTCCCGGAATGCTCTGCCCCTTCTTCTGAATCGGCACCCGGTACAAATCGTTATGAACATCCATTTTGTTATTAACATGATCATATGTCCATGTTTCTGCATGGTAATGGTGCTTAGTTTGTTTGCCCGTTGTCTCGTGCATACCGTAGCGAATACTTCTTTGACCATCAGCAGATACTATTCGAGTTAGATCCTGTTCCCCTGTTCTAGGATGGTTGTGTGAATATGGTTCTGGGCCAAGAAATTCTTTCCATTTACTCTCCATATTTTCAGGTGTAACTGGATTCCCTATAGGCTTTTCCGTCTCTGTTCCTTTTTCAGGGATAGATCTCGGACAATCCATCAATCCCAGAGGGTCAATCCACCCTATCGGGTTATGCACATACCCATAGAGATTAAATCCTCCAACCAGCCCCAATGGATCAAAAGTCAAATACTGTCCTGTTTCCTGCGAATAATACCGAAACCGATTATAATATAACCCGCTTTCCTCATCTTCATACTGCCCCGCAAAACGCAAATTACAGCTAACATAATAATCTTCATCATTGGCAGCCAATAGCGGCATCCGTTCAGCTTTGCCCCACGTTGTCAACCGACTTGCCCAGACCAGCTTACCGGATTCACTCAATATTTCCCGCGGTGTGCCCTGATGGTCACTGACAATATAGTGCAGTTTGCCTTTTTCATAACGCGCTGACGGGGTGAATGCACCCGGCTGATACAGCCAGCAAATACTGCAATCATAGGCGGGTATGCCATCTGCATATAACGGAGTTTCTTCCACCAACTGGTTGCCGCTCCACAAGTAGTCATAGCCCGTAGTGGTATCCGGTTTCGCCGTCAAATCTGGCTTACCTTCCAGCCAGCGTTGCAAGTTAGCGGCGGCCAGTTTGCCATCGTGCACTTTCAGCTTGCGGATACGCCGCCCAAAGGCATCATAGCGATAGTGCCAGCGGGAACCGTCCGGCGTTTCACAATGGGTTAGCTGATTGTGCGTATCCCAACGATAACGCCATACCTGTGGACGAAAACCGTCACGGTGTTCGGTTTTTTCCACCTGCCGGCCATTGTCGTCATAGCGGTAAGTCACATTGCCGCGTTTAATAACCCGCCCGGCCTGCTGGTGCTGTTCAATCTGCTCAATCGCCCCTTTTGCATCCACCAGCACATGTTGACTCAAATTACCATTGGGGTCATAACGAAACTGCTCTTCATAGGGCAACCGGCCATTGAATTCGGCGTTAACAATCTGGTCATTCTGGTTATAACGGTAACGGGTCTGTCCCCAGATGCCGTCATCGATCATTCTGACACTGTAGGCGCGGTCATACTGCCAGCTACGGTTAACCGCCGTGGCTTGCGGTGGAAAATGGGGATCGTTCTGCGCCAACGTTTCACGGAACAGCGCCGTGGCGCGTCCTGCGGATTGGTGTGCCAACAGTCCCGTGGCAGTATAACGGCTGGCAAGGATAAATCCCTCCGCACTTTCCCGTACAGTTTCCCGCCCTAAGGCATCATGACTCAGCGTTAGTGGCGTATGCTGGTTAAACTGAAAGTGGTTCAGCCCTCCCATCACGGAGTAACCAAAGTGCAGAGCATGATCACCAACAGTCTCGGTGGTGAGTTGCCCGGTCAGGCTGTTCCACTCACGGGTGATTTCACGCCCATTAATGCGTTCACACACAGGTAAACCCACCGCATCATATTCGTATTCCACTACGGCATCGTCATTGGTTGCCCTGATAAGCTGGCGGCGCGCGTTATATTCGTAAGTGGTGGTGGCGTGCAGTTCGTACTGGTCTTCCTGCTGATGCCCGCTTTCCTGTCGGGTCAATAATCCTGCCGACGAGTAATGCCAACGCAGAACGTGGTTATCCGGATAGCAGGCCTGAATACGACGCCCCAGCGCATCATACTGATAGTCGATGATACGGCCGGTAAAATCAATTTCACGGATAATCTGACCGGCAGCATCCCGCTCATAGCGGTAAGTTTCCCCTGTAGACGCAGTGACGGAACAAAAGCGGGTGAGACGATCATAACCAAAGTGCAGTGTCGTACCATCCGGACGGGTCATGTGGGTCAGCAAATCAAACGCCCCATAGCGGTAACGCGTCGTACGGCCTTCCCCATCAGTCACCGCGACCACACGCCGTTCGCTGTCATATTCAAGCTGTTGAGTCACCCCATCCGGTAATTCAATTTCGGTCAGGCTGCCCTTATCGAGACTGGCATGAACAGCATTGTAGCGATAGCGGGTTTCTTGCTTAAGCGCATCGGTAGTACGGCGCAGACGCCCCAGTTCATCCAGTTCCAGACCGGTTGTCTGACCATCGGGTGTCATGATTGCCGCCAGCCGCTGATGCTCATCATACGCGTAGTGCCACTGCCGGCCATCCGGCAAAAGCCGTTGCCGCAATTCGCCATGAATACCGTACTGATATGCTTCTGTATGCCCTTGTGGGTCAGTGACTGCGGTCAGATTGCCTTGCTCATCATGCAGGAAGCGCCAGATATCCCCCGTGGGTAAAATCGCTTCGGTAAGCTGACCATGTTCATTATAGTCATAATAAAAAGCGTCCCCCGTGGGCAGTACAATTTCGGTCAGTGCCCCGTCATGGTTGTAATCAAACGTGGTGTAACCACCCAGCGGATCAATTTCCCACATCTTCTGGTTGTAACGCCATTGCGTCCGAGTTTCGCGCCCTAATGGGTCAACCTCACGGATCACCTGATTATTCTGATTGTAATAGGAAAGGGTTTTTCCGCCTTCGGCATCCAGATAAGTGGTCACACAGGCCTCATCGTCATAGATAAAACGATCTGCCCAATAACCTTCGGAGGAATGGGTGGAAACGACCCGGCCACGTTCATCATAGTGAATATAAAAATCGGTCTTATCCGTATCGTGCCAGCGGGTCATATAGCCTTGCGCAGTGTATTCATGCCACAGATGATTTTGCTGAAAGGCATCACATTCGGCCAGATAGCCGTATTGGTCATAATGGCAGGTGAGCAACCGTTGCTGGATCTGCTGGAAATGGTAATCCACTGCCCGGAGCTGATTATCCTGATAGTGAAGGGTTAAGCGGAAACCGTCATTGCGCACCACTTCAATCAACTGATGCTGGTCGTTATAGATAAACTGAATATGATTCTGATGGCGATCTGTGATGGCAGACAGCCGACGCCGGTTACCCACAATATAGTTAAAATGGAGAGTTTGCTGGTTTTGTTTGTTGATGATACAGAGTTCACCCTCCAGCTCCCCTGTCAGCAAACAGTGGAGAAGATGGCGATTACGTGCCAGCACCCGATTTTCCGGGGTCAAAAAAGCATAAACCTGCCCGTCAGCATCGGTAAAATGGACTTTTTCACCGTCCAGCACTAACTGACGTGACCAGCCATCGACCCATTTAGGTCCCAATAACCCATTTAGGCAGGTGGTAAAGCGATAGGTTCGGTTTAAGGTAATCGGCAACAGGCCGGGGATGGCAATCACTGAGAATGTTTGTAGGTAATCGCCAGAGGTGATATCGACAGGTTCGCCTTTTCCACAGCTATCCCCTGTGCATTTAGGATGTTCTTGATCAGATTTCTTGGCAGGATCGTTTTCTTCTTTTTTCTTTTCTTTGGATTCTTTAGAGTTAGTCGACGTGCTTTTTTTCTCCTTTCCTTCGACTTGGATGCCAGCCTGCTTTGTTTTGGCAGCCTTAGTTGATAGTTCTTCTGCTCTAGTTTCAGCTTTAGCTTCAATTTTTGCTGCTTTAATAGCCTTTTCCATTCCAGTTATTTTTGGCAGTTTTGTAGCAGGATTAACAATAGTCGCTGTCTCAAAAAGAAATTCCCCGCCTTTTTGGGCATCATTACTCATAGGAAGTTTGAGGAATTCTAAACTAGCAGGAGGGGGGGCAATATTCATTGGATTTAGAGGATCACCAGCTTCGGGAATAGATGAATTACCGACATACTCGAAATTATCAACCACTTCATTCCAAGCTGCTTTCACCACCCCTATTGCCGCTTCCCCAGGGTGGTCGATTGCTGCACCTAGTATATGTTCTATCTTGTGTCCCTCATCATGGCGCCAGTTAGTAAAGTCATCTAACCAACTTCTTTTATTTCTGATATGGCTCTGAGATTGTAATTCTTGCGATGTTTCCGACTTAACAGGCGGATTCGCCTCTGGCGGACTTCTTTTTGACCGCTTTGGCTGACCAACAATAGTTCCCACCGTATTCCCTGTTCCCGTCGGACTATCGTTCTTTGCTCCTTTCGCCATATATCCTCCCTTATGCCCCATTCATCCAGAACTTATCTGTATGGCGCAATGTCAATTTGCCATCCGCCCGCACCGTTTGAGTGTGTTCTTTCGGGTGACACTTTCCCCCCACCGTGCCACTTTTCACCCCCATCGCCGTTCCCGCCTCATCCCCCAATGTCTGCGGGACAAAACTTTGCCCGAATACCACCACCGGTTGCCCGTTTGCCCGCACCGATGAGACCGGTGCAGAGGCATCTTCCAGCTTTGCTATTACGGGATAAGGAATCGGAGGCGTGGCCGGTCCCAGCGGGGTTTTACATACATCGGGAACCAGACTGATAATCAACCATTGAGTATCTTTACGGGCAACATAGTTATCCGCCATGATCCTGCTCCTGTTCAGGTGCAAATGTGATTAAGGGGGCTTTGGGGTTTATTTCAAACCGGGCTTCTGTCACTCTGACAGGCAGATCAATGCTGAAATTCAGGCGAAAAGTCAGCGCTAATGTCATCGCATCCGTATCAACGATCACAGTGTCAAGATTCATAAGTATCGGGAAAAGAGTGCCATCTTCCATGCGGAACAGGATAAAAGGACGATGTCCCGGCAGTTCGGTTTGTAAGGAGCCATCCGGTGTCAGATTGGTCAGTTGCAGCGTGATATCGGTGGACGGCCAGTCAATCTGTTGATCTTGTGGTGCACCATTCCAGTAACCAAAGTCAAAATCCTGTGGCAAGTAAGGATGGCGCTCGTCCAGCCACGTCTGGTCATAAGTGCCGGCCAGTGTTCGCCGTGGCAGCCACGCCCGCCCGATAACGCCCATACCCTGCGGTTGACAGGCTGGCTCAGTGTCTGAAAAACGGCCTGCCAGCATATCAGTAAAATGGTGGGCGGTTATCGGTGCATTCGGATGGGTAATGCGCGGTGCCGGATAACGAGGCAGATCTTTCGCCTTCGCATACCACGGCAAAACAAACCCTGTACCGATGGGATTGTATTCATAAACTGCATGAGCTATGGGAGCCTTTTCACCATCGGAGTGCTGGCTGCGTTGTTCAGGAGAGAGCTTGTCTTCCTCTGTTAATGCCTTCGCCGCTTTATCATCTTCGGCTTCAATCCGGCATCCCCCGCCAAAGGCATAACGATAATCAAGGGGTAAATGGTTAAATGGTTTGGGATCAGAAAGCTGCCATTGCCCGTTATCGGGGCGGAAAAATTCCCGTTCACCTGTGATATTCAGAGTTTTATCAAGCAACATATCGCCATTGGCATCCATGACTGACAAACGAACAGGAAAAGATGAGCAGGGTTTCCCTTCCGGTGCATAGGCAGTGCCATTGACAATGACGTCACATTTGGGCTTAAACGGCGCCAGATCACTTTCCTGCAATACCTGTGAGATGTTCAATGCGCCCCGATATTGATCCTGTACACATAAGGACATAATCGGCAGCAGTTCAGCCAGATATTCACCCTTCCCTGCGGGCAATAGCTGATAACCCACTTTCATGGCAATCACATCGTATTCCTGATCTTCTGTATCCAGCATTCGGTAGTTCATCACCGAAAAGGGGGTCAAATTCCTGAATTCCATCGCCCTGTCTCCTTAGTTCAAATCAATGTCTTTGCCGTGGATTTGCACAGGGCCGCTGGCTTCGAACAGGAACTCTTTCCCTTTGATGGTAATTTTGCCGTCTTTGTCCATACGCAATGTGCTGTTACCGCATTTCAGTTCAATCACCTTACCTGCCGAAATAGACAGAGTTTGTCCCACAGATACTTTTTTCTGCATACCGACCGATTCATTTTGACTCATGGAAACCGTGGTATTCATACTGGCACCAACGGTAATGGTATAAGCCTGTCCCACTGTCAGGGTTTTGGCCAGCCCGACCACTTCGGTGCTGGTCTGTTGCACAACTTCCTGTTTATTTTTTTTCACAATAACGGCCTGATTACCGTCAATCGTTTCAGTATGATTACCCAGCACCTGCGTTGTACGGTTATTCAACACTTTGGTATTCATATCCTTCTGGGCATGAATAAACACTTCTTCACTGCCTTTGGCATCTTCAAACCGCAGTTCGTTGAACCCTTCACCTTTGTGGGTATGCGTTTTGAACGTGGTACGGGTTTTCTCGGCAGGTAAATTAAGGGGAGGTCGGTTACGGCCGTTATAAGTACAGCCTGTCACGATGGGACGATCAATATCGCCATTAAGATAAGAAACAATTACCTCCTGACCAATGCGGGGGATCGCCATAAAACCAAATCCATTACCGTTCCAGCCCTGTGCTACACGTACCCAGCATGATGAGCCATCTCCCGCTGGATCATGACGATTCCAATGGAAATGCACTTTAATGGCACCATGTTCATTGACAAAAATTTCTTCCCCGGGTGGTCCAACGACCGTCGCCAGCTCATCACCATCCGCCAGCGGCTTATAACGGTACGGCGGGCGCCAGTCATTTTTCCCCGGAATAAACGTAATATCGTTCGTCAATGTTGTCCCTTCACCAGCAATGCCTGCGGCTTGGGGTTGGGAACCATAATGACTCACCGTGACAATCTGCCAACGATTATTCATGGTCGCAATGGGATGGGATTGCAGGCTAAAAATTTTACCGGGACGCAACTGGATACAATTGGTGTGTGCCGAACCCGATTTACTTTCGTTATTCAGTTGATTAAGGCGCACATCGCCCAAGGGTTTGCCTTCCTTGCTCCACGGGAAACGGCCATAACTTTCAAATACCGCATGACGCCCGCCTTGGGGCAAAGTGGCCTGAGACTGCAAAGGTTGTGAAGGACGCAGATAGTTATAATCTTTGTGGATATACTCATCTACACGGAGGTATTCCCCATATTGCCACTGCCATGCAGTCGTATCTTTATCATCAGTATTGGGCTGATTGTTATAAATCAGGTTAAGATCGGCCGTCATCCCCAGATGAGAATCACTGAAAAAGAGTTGTTCTTCTTCAAACCAGAAAGCAATCCCCTCTTCCGCCGCCAGCCGGGACCAGAAGTCATAGGCAGATTCGCGTTTTTGCGTCGTGTATTCCCGTACCGGATGAAGCTGACTGTCTTCATAAAATTTGTTATCCGATTTAATACGGTGCTCTTTTAACAACTGTTTGAGAATATCCGGCACAGATTGGCGCTGAAACAGGCGGCTATCCTGATGAAGCGTCATTCGCCACATTTCAGGCCGGACAGTAAAAGAATAGTAAGTTTGCCTTCCGTCGGTATTACCCTGCGAAGCCCCTGCCACGATACCTTTAACGGTACGTTCTGCCTTGCCATTGCGGGTTACGGTCAAAGAGGCATAGGTGCCCAGTTGATCGTTAAGTACCACATTATCAAGCTGACTGACTACCGTCAGAGACAAATGATAAAGCTGTGATAATCCTTCTTGTAAGTTGAAATTGACTACCTGAAAAGTTGTGCTCGATAACGCACCGATTTGACACGTAAAGACTAATCCACCCATTTTGCAACTCCTCACATAATGGGGCGATACCCTTGAAGTGGACAAGGCGATAAACGCCAGCGGAGATTGGAAACATTTCCGATAACACTCATTCGCACCCGCATATTTTCGGTCAGACAAAACGGAAAAAACTGATATAACGCATTGGCAAAACGGAACATTTCTCCCTGACTGGTATAAACAGATTCATCCAGTGTCAATTCAATATGTACACAACGGTGAGGAACACCACGGATAAGCCAGTCCCCCGGCTCAGATTGAATGGCTAAAATACCCGCAGCCATTCGCTTGATATTACGGTGGATATGGCGGTCAAGATCAGCGTAAAAATCGTAATCGAGTAATAGTTGCTTTAGTGAAGAGACTGAGTTCAGCCAGAAACCATTTGCACCGTAGTGAGACAATAATGGCCAATATCGTGAAGAATCGGTCACGGGTGGATAGCTGGGAGCAGTCGGCGTAAGATTTTTGACTTGCAAACTATCAGGAATATCTTCACTCGCGTCACAGATAGCTCCCGCTGCCAATGTTGGCAAACGGGTATCAAAAGCTACAAAATGGCAGGTAAGATCTTGATCTGGAGCCTGTTCCATCGGTCGGGCATAACGATCATAAAAAATCAGGGCATATTCCAAACGCCCCAGTGAATCGCGGGTAATATCCAACGCATAAAACCAGATTTCTTCATCAGCATGGCGAAAAAAATGCGTGAATTCACTCATAGGATAAAACTGACATCGTTTACCGCGTTCTTTACCCGGCTCATCTTTTAACTCCAGATCAGTCAAGTGCCATATCCCTTGCCCTTCTGGCAAAGGTAGTGGATAACGGGCTGTATCTGGCGCAAAGGAAAAAGTTACCTGTGACTCACGTTCAAAGTTCATCACAGGGACACAATGAAGCTGGAAGGCATCGGCCAGTTGTGATTCAGACAAGGAAAGCACCTCACTGAGTCTCAGCGTCACACTGAACTGCCGGTTTTCCGTCATGGATAAACGGTTGCACATCGTTGTAGGCAGATCCAAGGTCAGAAAATGGTGAACATGGGGCAAGTAAAGCGATTCCATCAGCATTTGGGGTGCCCAGTGACCCGCTACCGACATTGGTGATGATAAAATTAAGCGCGAAGTTCCTGACAAGGGTTCAAACCAGAGCGGTTCGGCGGGATAAGTCAATCCGTTGTGATGCAATTCCGCACCAATCAAACTGCGGCACAACGCCAGCATTAAAGTATCCGCGACGACTTCATCAGGACTGAGGAACAGACTGACAGGGTGTATGGACCAATATTCATCCCTGCCTGTATAGTGAAAAGTCAACGTAATACAGCAGGTTTCTGCCTGATAAGTTATATTTCGCGCGACCAATGCCAGAGGTTCGATATCACAGGCTCTGCTTGTTATAAATGTCGCACCTGTATTAGCTGAAACCTCTGAATACTTCGGCAACGTAAAAGCCTCTTTCCCCCCTTCCATGACGTTAAATTGAATGACGCTCGTCGCGGGAATACCTTTGATAGGCAGTGCCTTTAATCGTTGCAGCAAAGGCAGTGTCATTTCGGGAAAGGCATCATCCACTTTTTGATGCACGCGGGCCATTAATGCTGAAAAGCCCTGATTGACTCTTTCGATATCAGGATCATATTCTCCCAGAATTTTGGCCAAATGAGGTTTTTCTTCACCAGACAATTTTCCAAGTTGCTTCAGGTAGTCCAATTCCCACTGATAATAATATTGAAAAAAATCCATACTTCCCTCCAATAAACCCACACCAGACGGAATATTATGCTTAAATTTCAAGTTATTTTTTATTTAAAAGATTTTTATAGTTATTATTTAAATGTAATCACTATAATAAGGTGAATTATTTTTTATTTTAAAAGATCGTATGAAGTTACATAACATCAAAGATCAATAAAACAACAAATATAAACATATTGTTAACACTTATTATAATAGTTAAGTTATTTTACTTTATCCCTGCTATTTATCTGACTGAGTGTAAATTATAGTGTTGATTGTTTTGTTATTTTAAATGTTGCTGAGAAGATGTTTAGGTTGGTTATAAAAAGTATGTTGTAACTAATACAAATAAAAATTTTATCACAATCATTTTATGTTTTGTTCGTCATCAGAAAAAATACAATAATCAAAATTAATTACGGCAATTAATTTTGATTGATATCCGCCCCCATCATTAAAGAAAATCAAATAACAATAATTGGAAATGATTATTTCCATAAGTCAGTCCACCAACAAATCAGAAACTTTAAAAACGATTGATATAAATTTAATACACCAATTGGTCAATCATATTCATACCCGGCAAGAGGAAGATAGCGTTCACCACGATAAATGTCGAATTATTGATCTCATTCCACAGTTTTTCCTGTTTTGATAAGATGTTACTTGCTCCATACCCTCGATTCGCGTAAAACTGTTACCTAAAATTATTGATAATAACTCCATACTCTCCAGATATTATGTTTCAAAATAATCCGCTGCTTGCGCAGCTAAAACAGCAACTTTACGCACAGACCACCCGCGTAGAAGGTTTAGTCAAAGGAACTGAAAAAGGCTTTGGATTTTTAGAAGTCGATGGCCAGAAAAGTTATTTCATTCCGCCTCCCCATATGAAAAAAGTCATGCACGGTGACCGAATTACCGCTGCTATCCATACAGATAAAGAAAAAGAAATCGCTGAACCAGAAACCCTGATTGAGCCATTCCTGACCCGCTTTGTTGGAAGAATCCAGAAGAAAGAAAACGATAATCGACTATGGATCGTTCCTGACCATCCATTATTAAAAGACTCTATTCTGTGCCGCCCTGCCAGCCAAGTTACCCATACTTTCGAAAATGGCGATTGGGCTGTTGCTGAGATGCGCCGCCACCCACTGAAAGGTGATCGCGGGTTTTATGCCGAAGTTACGGGTTACATTACTAAAGGCGATGACCATTATGCTCCGTGGTGGGTAACACTGACCCGCCATAGTCTGGAGCGTCAGGCTCCGGCTATGACAGATTGTCAGTTGGATGACGATTCTATCGAACGCATTGATCTTACTTCTTTCGATTTTGTTACTATCGACAGTGCAACAACTGAAGATATGGACGATGCTCTGCATATCTCCAAAAATGATGATGGCAGCCTGAAATTGTCTATCGCTATTGCTGACCCAACAGCTTATATCCAAGCTGGCAGTGAATTGGATAAGATTGCCTATCAGCGTAGTTTCACTAACTACCTGCCCGGCTTTAATATCCCAATGCTCCCGCGTGAACTATCAGATGATTTATGTTCGCTGCGCCCCAATGTTCACCGTCCTGCTCTGGTTTGCCAGGTTTCTATTCTGGAAGATGGTCAATTGGGTGATGACATTCAATTTTTCGCGGCTTGGGTAGAATCTAAATTCAAATTGGTTTATGACGAAGTTTCTGATTGGTTAGACGGTCAAGAAAGCTGGAAACCCGAATCTGCGGCTGTGACTACTCAAATCACTCTGTTGAAAGAAATGTGTGACCGCCGAAATAACTGGCGTCAGCAACATGCCCTGGTTTTCAAAGAACGACCAGATTATCGCTTTATTCTGGATGAAGGCGGCAATGTTGTTGATATCGTTATTGAGCAACGCCGTTCGGCTAACCGCATTGTTGAAGAAGCCATGATCACTGCGAATCTGTGCGCAGCCAAGATTTTACGTGATAAGTTAGGTTTTGGTATTTATAACGTCCACACAGGCTTTGAATCCACTCAGATTGACCAAGTCGTTGAAGTAATTAAAGAAAATGGTATTGAAGCTAATGCCGAAGCATTATTGCAATTAGAAGGTTTCTGCAAATTGCGTCGTGAGTTGGATAATCAACCTACACAATTCTTAGATAGCCGCATCCGTCGTTTCCAGACTTTCGCAGAAATTAAAACAGAACCAGGCCCACATTTTGGACTGGGTTTTGATGCTTACGCTACTTGGACATCCCCTATCCGGAAATATAGCGATATTATTAACCATCGACTGTTAAAAGCGATTATCCAGCAGGTTGAAGTGGAAAAACCAACCGAAGAAATTTGCTTGCAATTGACAGATCGCCGACGAGCAAATCGCTTGGCTGAGCGCGATGTCGGTGACTGGCTCTATGC
Source organism: Xenorhabdus sp. XBWT (assembly GCF_059072735.1). NCBI lineage: Bacteria > Pseudomonadati > Pseudomonadota > Gammaproteobacteria > Enterobacterales > Morganellaceae > Xenorhabdus > Xenorhabdus sp. XBWT. The sequence goes on along the minus strand of NZ_CM180990.1, from coordinate 2,149,155 downwards.
ACGTTTCTTACACGTTCATGCCGGTACAGACAAAAAATTCCCGGCAGAAATTATTGATATTACGCGTGGCGGCCTGCGTGTTCGTCTGGTTGATAATGGTGCCATCGCTTTTGTACCCGGGCCATTCCTGCATGCCGTTCGTGACGAACTACAATGTAGCCAAGAAACAGGTTCCGTATTAATCAAAGGTGAAACTGTTCACCGCTTAAATGACATCATCAATGTCCGTATTGAAGAAGTCAGAATGGAAACCCGCAATATCGTAGCCCGCCCTGTAGGTTAAGTTAGCCCCTCAAGTAATATTTCTATATATGTATAACTGCCGCCATTTATGGGCGGCAGTTTTGTAATATTATGGTTCAACAAATGATATCGCGGTAATCTGGCCAGATACTAAACGCGCGCCATTGGTTTTAGTTACTTATTTTACTCAGCCAGATAACGAAATAGCCCGCGCCCGTCCCGATGTGCTGGCTGCGGCCGCACGTATAGTGACTCAAAGCGGAATGCCTGACGAAAGTTGTTAGAAATAAATTCAATTAACAAGCTATGTGACTTATTTTCTACATAGCTTGTTAATAAGAAATAAAATTTAGCCTCCTGCCAGTTTCACTTTCATTCCTTTCGCTTCCAACAACTGTTTCAGTAAATCACGTTTATCACCCTGAATCTCAATTTCTCCATCTTTGACAGAGCCGCCGCAGCCACATTTTTTCTTCAATTCCGCTGCCAGCTTGGCTAACGTTTGATCATCAGCATCAATGCCCGTGATTACACAAACACCTTTACCTTTGCGCCCACTCGTTTGACGCTGGATACGTACAATACCATCACCTTTCGGACGCGCTGGTTTGATATTTTCTTCTTGGATACGGCCGCTATCCGTCGAATAAACCAAACGAGAGTCATTACCCATGAACGATTCCAATAGATTGATTAATATTCTTCAATGCCAGTGCTGGATGTTCTGCACGTGTAACAGGACGCCCGATCACCATATAATCCACTCCGGCCTGAACAGCCTGAAAGGGTGTCATAATACGACGCTGATCGCCAGCATCCGCACCTTCAGGACGGATACCCGGAGTTACAAGCTGGAACGCTTTACCACATACTGTTTTCAGTTGTTGTGCTTCATGAGCAGAACAAACCACACCATCCAGACCACACTGCTGAGCCAACAAAGCCAAACGCTCTGCGTGCTGTGCCGGAGTCACATCAATCCCAATCTCTGACAGATCAGACTGTTCCATACTGGTCAACACGGTAACGGCGATCAGCAATGGCGCCTCTTTACCATAGGGCAACAGAGCCTCTTTAGCTGCGGTCATCATTCTTGCACCGCCACTCGCGTGAACATTAACCATCCAAACGCCCATTTCAGCGGCAGCCGCTACCGCTTTTGCCGTTGTATTAGGGATATCGTGGAATTTAAGATCCAAAAATATATCAAAACCGCGCTGATGCAATGTCTGAACAAATTGTGGGCCGTACAGTGTAAACATTTCTTTGCCTACCTTCAGACGGCAGGATTGTGGGTCAATCTTATCGACAAATTCCAATGCCGAATTCTGATTATCATAATCCAACGCAACGATCACAGGCGGGTTAATCTGTTTATCTATTGTTTGAGCTATGTGGGAAGTCATTTTTAGGCCCTTTTCATTTACCAATGAACTTGAACTGTTCAAGAACTGTTAGTGAATGTTACTCACTAATACTAATGAAGATAAACATGTCTGTAGTCAAACATGCATTTATAATAACTTGATAATAAGTGACGGTGTCACTGACCATCTAAACCTCGAATCGGTTTAATCGAATCCCATGAGCGACACGATGGGCAATGCCAATATAACGCGCGGGAGGTGAAGCCACATTTGTGGCATCGATAATCAGGTTTCGTGCGGATTTGTTCACCTACCATACTACGCAAAAGAATGAGGCTTTCTTTAGCACGCCCTTCTTCTGCATCCGTCAAATGGTAGTCCATCAAGCGATAAAATAACCGCATTGTTGGATGGAATTCCAACTGACGATTAATGTAATTTTGGGCAACATCACGCCCTTCTCTCTTCTCAATAATGTCAGCCATATGCAGTTCGGCAATTGCACCACATTTTTCTTCCACACAGCGCTGTACAAAAGCTTCCCATTCATCCGGCTGGGACAGGTGCTGATAACATTCTTGCAACATCGGCAGAGCTTCACTGATCAGTTGCTTATCTTGTTCAAGGATACATTTCAATGCGTCAGCTGCTTTCAAATATTCTGCCTGCGCCATATAAACACGACCAAGCATAATTGAAACCCGGGCACAATTTTTATCTGCCTGAGCCGCTTTATGCAAATGACTATTCGCATCACTAAAATCATCATTACCCATACATTGCAGTGCCAATTCACAGTAAAAATGGGAAATTTCTTCTCTAAAATGATGTTTCCCCAGTTTCACTAGCTTTTCAGCTACTTCAATAGCTTTATTCCAATCACTGATTGATTGATAGATGGTTAACAAAGAGTTGAAGGCATTTTCGCGGAAGTCAGTTTCATCAACCAACTGAATGAACATATTTTCGGCTCGATCATAGACTCCAGCGGCCATATAATCCCGGCCAAGTTGCTGGATCGCAAGCAAACGCTGCTCGAATGTCAAAGAAGCACTTTCCATCAGGGATTGGTGAATCCGGATAGCTCTCTCAACTTCACCACGGGAACGGAACAGATTGCCTAACGTCAGATGAGCCTCAAATGCAGAACTATCCTCTTTCAGCATATCAAGAAATAGATCTACCGCCTTATCCTGTTGATTGGAGAGTAAAAAGTTAACACCATCAACATATTCACGCGAGAGACGGTCAGCCGATTGCTGTTTGTCTTGTTGAGCACTTCTGCGCCCCATATACCAACCATAGGCGGCAGCAATAGGAAGCAGCAGAAACAACAGCTCTAACATGGAGTATTATTCCTTGTTTAATGCTACGGTAGAAACGGCTTTTACAGATGAATCAGATGGTTGATCCAACTGAGTTTCCAAACGCTTAATTTTACGTTTTGCACGTTGCAGAGAAATACGAGTGCGTAGGTAAAAGGCCCCACAAATCCCCCAACCAAGGGTAAAACCGATAGCAAACAACGCGGCTAATAGTGTGGATATAGAATAATCGCCTTTGGCAATCAAATAATTAAATGTCACTATTTGATTATTATTTGCTCCCAGCGTGACTGAGATTACAAAAACAACCAGTGCCAGTAATAAAATCAAAAAGTATTTCACATTTCTTCCTGTTATCTATTGTTACTGATTTATACCTGTCGTCTTTCAAGTTGCCGCCTTGTTGGCTGCGTTCACTCACTCCGGTCACATAGTTATCTATACTCCAGGGGATTAATGAAAGGCTCCTGCCTTTCACCGGAGGCCAGCCTTTGGCTGGGCAAATTCGTTCCCGACTAATTTGTCATTCCCTTGCCATCGCGCTGCATCTTGAAATCCAATGGGTATAGTTATGCCAAATAACAGACATAGTGGCGTGCTAAATTAGCATTTCTCGTCTACGCAAAGGAAGCAATTTATTGCAACAAGCGCTGATTTGCTTCTTTTTGTGATGTTATTCTACTTGTCTGTTCTTAACCCTACTTTTTCTCTGAAATAATTTTATTCAATTAAAGCTACAAAAATCCGTTTATAGTTTAGCATGCTAATATTCTTATCATTGAAGAACATTCTGCTTTATCCCCTTTGCCTATGAATTTACTACTTTGTTAGCTGCATTTCCCTGTTAACGTACATTTGGTTATAGAAGACCTTTTGAAATCTATTAGGTTTATATTCATACATATTAATAAGCTCTGTTATAATGCGATGGCGTACATGCGTTGTGATCAGAGAAAATTTTTGCGTAGTTTTAACTGATATCTGAACCGATCTTGTTCTGAGTATCGCAATATTTATAACGAGTCAAATCAATATATGAATACTAAAATGCAGCTAAAACGAGTAGCTGAAGCGCAGTTACCTACGCCATGGGGTGAGTTTTTGATGATTGGATTTGAGGAAATCGAAACAGGCCGCGATCATGTTGCCTTAGTTTTCGGTGATATTTCTGGTGATGAGCCAGTATTATCAAGGATCCATTCAGAATGTCTCACCGGAGATGCTTTATTTAGCCTAAGATGTGACTGCGGTTTCCAATTGGAAGCTGCAATGTCACAAATTAGTACAGAAGGTCGTGGTGTTCTTCTGTACCACCGTCAGGAAGGCCGCAATATTGGCTTGCTGAATAAAATCCGGGCCTATGCTTTACAAGATCAGGGTATTGATACCGTTGAAGCCAATCATCAGTTAGGGTTCGCTGCCGATGAGAGAGATTTCACCCTTTGTTCAGACATGTATAAGTTGTTGGATATTCATGCAATCCGTCTTCTGACTAACAATCCTAAAAAAGTTGAGATCATGGTAGAAGCTGGCATTAATATTGTCGAACGGGTACCGCTGATTGTCGGGCGCAATCCCAAAAATGCTTACTATCTGGATACCAAGGCCAGCAGGATGGGGCATTTGCTATTCCAAGCGAAATAAAAGTTATTTATCTTTTGCAAGAGCTAAAAAAGAAAAACTGCGTCGGTGTGGGCGCAGTTTTTCTTTATGATTCTCTTTTATACAAACACTGATATTTTACTTTGCAATTATTTCAACATATTACGAATTACATAATGCAAAATACCATCGTTATAGAAATAAGCCAGTTCTGTACCGGTATCAATGCGGCAACGAGTATCAATCACAGTTTCCAGCCCATTGGCATAAGTAATTTTTATCCCGATTATCTGTCCTGGCTTAAGATTCCCCAATCCTGCAATATCAATCTTTTCATCGCCAATTAAATTTAATGTTTTACGACTGACGCCCTGAGGAAATTCAAGAGGCAATACCCCCATACCAATTAGGTTAGAACGGTGAATGCGCTCAAAAGACTCTGCAATCACAGCCCTGACTCCCAACAGTCTTGTCCCTTTTGCTGCCCAGTCGCGACTTGAACCTGAACCATATTCTTTACCTGCAATGATGGTCAGTGGTATCTTTTCTTCCTGATAACGCATGGCTGCATCATAAATCGCAAGTTGAGACTGTGACGGGATATGGCGGGTGTACCCTCCTTCAATATCCGGTACCATTTCATTGCGAATACGAATATTGGCAAATGTCCCTCGCATCATGACTTCATGGTTACCGCGCCTTGAACCATAAGAGTTAAAATCCTTTGGCTTCACGCCGTGCTCTTGTAAATAGTAGCCTGCTGGACTATCGGCTTTGATATTTCCTGCGGGGGAAATATGATCTGTTGTGACCGAATCTCCCAATATCGCCAATATATGTGCCTGATGGATGTCCGTCACTGGTTTAGGTTCGGCAGTCATATCACTAAAGAACGGTGGATGACGAATGTAGGTGGAATCTAGCTGCCAAGGATAAGTTGCTGAACCCTCGACATTCAAAGCCTGCCAACTTTCATCACCATCAAATACAGCATTATATTCTTTATGGAACATTTCAGTTCTGACTTTCCCAACCGCTTCCGCAACTTCCCGGCTATTGGGCCAGATATCTTTCAAGTAAACATCATTGCCTCGTTGATCTTTTCCGATAGGCTCACGAGTCAGATCTTTTGTCATGCTGCCAGAAAGTGCATAAGCAACCACCAACGGTGGCGATGCCAGCCAGTTTGTTTTTACCAATGGATGGATGCGCCCTTCAAAATTTCGGTTTCCCGAAAGCACCGCGCCCACCGTTAGGTCAAATTGCTTAATGGCAGCTTCAATCGGTTCTGGAAGTGGGCCAGAGTTGCCGATACAAGTTGTACAACCGTATCCCACCAGATTGAAGCCCAGTTTTTCCAGATATGGCATAAAACCCGCCAACTCCAGATAATCAGTCACGACTTTGGAGCCGGGTGCCAATGAAGTCTTAACCCATGGTTGGCGCTGTAATCCTTTCTCCACTGCCTTTTTAGCAAGTAAAGCGGCCGTCATTAATACACTAGGATTAGAGGTATTGGTACAGGACGTAATGGCAGCAATAACTACTGCACCATCTTGCAATGAAAAAGTCTGGTTATCTAAGACAACAGATACCGTTGATGAACGCTCCAGATTTTTATGGATATCAAGTTCCATGGCAGATTGGAAAGCCTGCGGTACATTCCCCAGCGCAACTCTATCCTGAGGACGTTTCGGCCCTGCCAGACTTGCCTCAACCGTCGACATATCCAACTCAAGACTGCTGGTGAAAATGGGTTCATCTCCTGTATTGCGCCATAAACCCTGCGTTTTACAATAGGATTCAACCAAAGCGATTTCGTCTTCATTGCGCCCGGTTAAACGCATATAACCCAATGTTATGTCATCAACAGGGAAGAAACCGCAGGTTGCACCATATTCAGGTGACATATTGGCAATGGTCGCTCTATCTGCCAATGGTAAATCAGACAATCCATCTCCATAAAATTCAACAAATTTGCCTACAACACCATGCTTACGCAGCATTTGCGTCACCGTCAGAACAAGGTCAGTAGCCGTGATCCCTTCCGCCAATTTTCCTGTTAATTTAAAACCAACAACATCTGGGATGAGCATAGAAACGGGTTGCCCCAACATTGCAGCCTCAGCTTCAATGCCCCCGACTCCCCAACCCAGTACACCCAAGCCATTAATCATCGTTGTGTGAGAATCCGTTCCGACCAGCGTATCAGGGTAGGCAAAATGCTTTCCATTCTGATTTTCATACCAAACAGCTTTCCCCAGATATTCAAGGTTAACCTGATGGCAGATCCCCGTTCCCGGCGGTACAACCCGGAAACGATTAAAAGCCTTCTGTCCCCAACGCAAGAACAGATAACGTTCATAGTTACGTTCCATTTCAATCTGAACGTTTTCCGCAAATGCCTGCTCCGTGCCAAATTTATCTACCATCACCGAGTGGTCAATGACGAGATCAACCGGAGACAACGGATTGACTTGTTCTACATTTCCACCAAGCCTCAACACAGCTTCCCGCATGGCAGCAAGATCCACCACCGCCGGAACGCCAGTAAAATCCTGCATGAGTACACGGGCTGGACGATAAGCAATCTCTCTATCTGCATGACCGTTTTTCTGCCATGCCACCAGCGCCTTTAAATCATCCTCCACGACAGATTCACCATCAATATTGCGCAGGAGATTTTCAAGCAGAACTTTAAGGGATTTTGGTAAGCGGGAGATTTCACCTAATTGCTCAGATAACAGAGGTAAACTGTAATAGTGATAGATTTGACTGTCAGTTAATTTGCCATCGATCAATGATTTACCTTCGATCAATAGTGTTGAAGCACAGTCCGTTTTCAATTTAAACGACATAACTTCTCCTTTCTTATTATTTTATGGCTAGCTACCCCTATTAAACATAACATATAAGTAGACATTTGTTATTCAGAGACCACATATTTTGCTAACCAGCTGTAAATTCTCAATTATTGATAAACTTTAGTGATGACATATAGAAAGTAGATGTGTTTTATTCTGCCATATACCAATGGGTTTCGAGTTTCTACGGGACGGTAAGAACCGAATCCTAGAAACATAACTATACTTATATTCAGTGAATTTCAAGATGCAGGACAACTGCAAGAACGGTTACTCGGAATCCCAGATCATCGTACTTTTATAAAAACAGTGATCTGGGGTGAATATGAGGATTCAGCAAAACTACAGCTTGAGAAACGAAAGACATATAAAAATAGATTGAAAACCAAAGGGTATATCCATGATATTCAATTAATTTTTAAAGATGGGAGAATGAATAATGAATATAAAAACGGATACTATACGCCAAAATCATTTAAATCATATACAGCAAGCTAACCAATTCTTTTCTACTGAAATTAAGAATCCATTTTCTTTGTCAGATTATCGGTTCAATGATACAGATGGCCTTCTCCAATTTGTTATAGCCTCGCAGATTGCCGACAAAACCCGTGTCATACAACAATTGAATAACATCAAAAAAACACAGATAGACCTTTCTTCAATAGCAACTGACTATATAACAAAATATTCTGATTTTCATGGAAAACAGTATAAAACCGATATTCAATTTTGGGGTGATGTCATAGAGAAATTGCCATTGATGAGCATTAAAAATATAGAAACACAAACTTATCATCATGAAATGAAAGGCGTTTCCATTGCAACCAACTTACTCCAACTCATTATGGATATCGTGATCAACACTTATTCTCCGTCCATTAAAAGCTTTGCTAATTTCCTGCAAAAACAGGGGGATGCCATAAGGTTAGGGTTAAAACGGAATAAAGATCACTATTCTACTCTGACACTGGCTAGTGTCATTGAAGCAGTTGGCATTGAAGAGCAGATCATGTATATCCCTAAAATGAAACTTTATAAAATAGATTTCGACCGAACCAATTCAGAAGTGACATCTAATTGCGCCTCTAATGAAAATGTAAATATCGAATTTACTTACTCATCCTGCATCTCGTTATTTGACTATCAATCATTAGAAGATCCAGAAATAAAGACAGCTTTTGATAGTTTTATTCTTAAACACAAAAAATCATCAATAGAGAATTCTGTCAGTTTTTTCAGTGGTGAATTTAATGTCTGAAAAAAACCATAAATAATTATAAACTTAACACTTTTAAAATATTATTATTAAATTCACATTAGCAATCTTTACCTCAATGTATAGGTATTAGTAAATGACATATCTAAAACAAACAGGGAATTGTTAAGAATTATTCGCTTGTTGTTTGATGAAAATAGGGGGATAAAGGTCTATCTCTTGTACATTCGTTGTACATCAATGTTTGATCATTTTTACAGGGGAATAATATGAATTATGAGAATTTTCCATTAATTAATTATTTTGATTTTTTGAAAAACAAAGGTCTCGTAACAGAATATAGGATGCCTAATGGGAAAAAATCACTAGAAATAAAATTCAATATGTTAAATGAATTAAAGCCGTTAACTCAAAAACAAGAACCAGATGATATTACCCGCACTAGACTGGTAAGCATGGGATTTATAGAAAATAATAATAGAAGATACATATTATGGAATGGGCATCTTTATGACATAAACCATATTACATATCAAAGCGCTATTTTACCCCAATTATCATATAGTGCTAATGAGTCTCATGCAGCGGGACATGCTCAATCTATACTCAGTCAATTTGGTACTACATCACCAATCGGCTCGTTAAGGATAAATCCAACAACGGAATATTATGAATCTATAAGAAACACCAGCTTCGCTGATTCATATAATGTACGCCCACAATCCCACAGAAGACATAGAGATTCTAGGAGACAGCCACCCGAATCCCCTCCTCAACCTCAACATAGTGTACCTTCTACCTCCTCTTATAATAATAGTCCTCCTCCCTATGAAGCACCACCACCCTATGACTCGCCTCCTTCTTATGATTCACCACCCCCTTATGAGGCGCCTCCGGCCTATGAGTCAATTACTCAAGATCCAACAATGAGGTCCAGAGGGGATATAGCAGGTCCATCTCATTTATCACAAGCGGGTCCCAGAGGCTCTGTACAGCCCCCTCGTTTTCAAAGAGGAGGAAGAAGGGGAAGAAGATAAAGACCAACCACCTCCCTACTTTTTGGAGGTGGTTTAATCTTCTTTATGATGCTTTTCCTTTATACAATCGGCAGTTCAATGTCTTTAAACATCTCTTCGATCTCTTCATTGGAACGCAATGCAATGGCTTTATCTACAACATCACGGGTTAAATGCGGAGCGAAACGCCAAATAAAATCATACATATAACTACGTAGAAAACTACTGCGTCGGAAGCCAATTTTAGTTGTGCTGTAACTAAATTTATCACGCATATCAATACGTACAAGATCACTGTCCTGAACAGGTTCTACAGCCATACTGGCAATCACACCAACCCCCAGCCCCAACCGTACATAAGTTTTAATCACATCGGCATCTGTTGCCGTAAATACGATTTTAGGTTTCAGGCCCGCTCGGTCAAAAGCAACATCCAGTTCAGAGCGACCGGTAAAGCCAAAAGTGTAGGTTACTATCGGATACTCTGCCAATTCTTCTATCGTCACATTCTGCCTATTGGCGAGGGGATGATCTTTCGTTACAACAACAGAGCGGTTCCAGTGATAACAAGGCAACATGATCAAATCGTTATAAAGATGAAGTGCTTCTGTTGCTATAGCAAAGTCACTGTTCCCTTTACATACTTCTTCTGCAATCTGAGTGGGTGAACCTTGATGCATATGCAATGATACGTTGGGATAACGTTCAATAAAGCCTTTAATCACAGGAGGCAGAGCATATCTTGCCTGTGTATGGGTTGTCGCAATATATAAAGAACCGCGATCAGGATAGGTATGCTCACTAGCAACAGATCGAATTGAATCGATTTTTGACAGGACCTCACGTGAAATACGGACAATTTCTTCACCAGCAGGAGTCACATGCGTCAGATGTTTGCCACTACGGGCAAATATTTGAATACCCAACTCATCTTCAAGCATTCTGACTTGTTTGCTGATCCCTGGTTGAGAGGTGTACAATCCTTCCGCCGTAGAAGATACATTCAGATTGTGATTAACCACCTCTACAATATAACGCAATTGCTGTAGTTTCATATCAGCACTGTCCCTAATAATAATATTGACGAATGTTTCGTAGTCTAATTAACTTCTATATTGCTAATGGTTATTCACATATAACTATATAGAATATCTTTTTGTAGGCATATAACCACTATAACATTAGCTGTATATTTATATAACAAATAATTAGGTTGAGTAACGATTATCAAACTCTCATTATAGATATATTGTGTTTAAATTCTCTTTAAATACAAAAAAGCCAGCCCTTAGGACTGACTTTTTAGAAAGAAAAGTTATATTTTTAGCAAAAAAAGAAATATCTGTCTGAATACATTTCATCGAGTAATACCCAATAATGGGTATATTCAATCATCATACTATTATTTCTCTTTCACCACCCAAGCACCCTCAACAAAAAAGGCAGCCCATCCGGTAGCTTTGCCATTTTTTTCAGAAGAAACATACTGTTGCTTAGTTTTGCGGCTAAAACGTACAACTGTTTTATTTCCTTCAGGATCAGTAACTGGCGCTTCTGCCAAGTAGAATAATTTTTCCGACAAACGGTCTTTGAACCGGACAAGCTCCTCAACCAGAGGCGCACGTGTTTCTCGTGATTTTGGGAATGTATTGGCGGCTAAAAATACCCCCGCTGCACCATCACGCAAAACAAAATAAGCATCCGATTTTTCACATGCTAATTCAGGGAGTGGCACGGGATCTTCTTTCGGGGGCGCAACTTCCCCATTACGTAAGATTTTACGGGTGTTTTTACACTCTTCGTTTGTACAGCCCATATATTTTCCGAAACGTCCCATTTTCAGGTGCATTTCCGAACCACATTTATCACACTCGACAATAGGGCCATCATAACCTTTGATGCGGAACTCACCCTCTTCAACTTCATAACCGTCACACGCAGGGTTATTACCACATACATGCAACTTGCGCTGGTTATCAATCAAATAGCTATCCATCGCTGTACCACATTTCTTACAGCGGCAGCGAGCACGTAAAGCATTAGTTTCCGCATCCTCCCCTTCCAAAATATTCAGAATTTCATTTTCAGGGATCAGGTTAATTGTCTGCTTGCATCGTTCTTTGAGTGATAACGCATAACCCGAGCAACCCAGAAATACCCCCGTCGTTGCCGTGCGAATTCCCATTGAACGATTACAGGTCGGACATTCAATGGAAGTAATTACCATCGGATTTGTACGCATGCCACCTTCATCAGGCTCTTTATTGGCGACATCAAGTTGTTCACTGAAGTTGGAGAAAAATTCATCCAACACACCTTTCCAATCCGCTTCGTTATTAGCAACATGATCGAGCTGGTCTTCCATTCTTGCAGTGAAATCATAGCTCATCAATTCATTGAAATTCTCTTCCAGGCGATCATTGACGATTTCACCCATTTTTTCTGCATAGAAGCGGCGGTTTTCAACTCGAACATAACCGCGATCCTGAATGGTTGAAATAATCGAGGCATAAGTTGACGGACGACCAATACCACGTTTTTCCAGCTCTCTGACCAGAGATGCTTCGCTGAAACGCGCTGGTGGTTTTGTAAAGTGCTGACTTGGAAGCAACTGCTGCAAATCAAGTTTCGTACCCGCCTCAATAACTGGCAAGGTATTATCTTCATCTCCTTTGCGCAATGCCGGCATCACTTTCGTCCAACCATCAAAACGCAGCGTACGCCCTTTAGCCCGCAGTTCAAAATCACCAGCCTTAACAGTCAGTGTGGTGGAATCATATTTCGCTGGCATCATCTGGCAAGCGATAAACTGACGCCAGATAAGCTGATACAGTTTCTGAGCATCAGCTTCCATATCTTTCAACTGTTCCGCCATCACTTCAACATTAGAAGGACGGATCGCCTCATGGGCTTCCTGAGAATTTTCTTTGCTGCTATAGACATTGGCGCTTTTTGGCAAATATTTGTCACCAAAATACGAACTGATATAACCGCGAACCATGTCCAACGCATCCTGACTCAAATTAGTCGAGTCAGTACGCATATAAGTGATATGGCCCGCTTCATATAAGCGTTGCGCCATCATCATAGTTTTCTTGACACCAAACCCAAGGCGCGTGCTTGCAGCCTGTTGCAATGTTGAGGTAATGAACGGCGCGCTGGGTTTGCTGGATGTCGGGCGATCTTCACGGTCAACGATCTTATACTTTGCTTTCTCAAGCAGAGATACCGCCGCCTGTGTTTGTTGAGCATTTACTGGCTCGAAAGATTTTCCCTTCTCGTGGGTCACTTCCATACGGAGAGCGATATCTCCCTTAGCCACTAAATCCACGTGCAGTTGCCAATACTCTTCCGGCACAAATGCCTTGATTTCACGCTCCCGCTCAACCACGAGACGAACCGCGACAGATTGAACCCGCCCAGCAGATAACCCTCTGGCAACTTTTTTCCACAGCAGGGGTGAAACCATATAACCGACAACGCGATCCATAAAACGGCGCGCTTGCTGTGCATTAACACGGTCAATATTCAATTCACCCGGTTTATCAAAAGCGTGTGTGATTGCATTCTTGGTAATTTCATTGAACACAACACGACTGAAACGTGTATCATCCCCACCAATCACTTCCCGCAGGTGCCATGCAATGGCTTCCCCTTCGCGGTCAAGATCCGTTGCAAGGTAGACATGCTCGGCTTTTTCAGCCAACGTTTTCAGCTCCGCGACAACTTTTTCCTTGCCGGGTAAAATCTGGTAATTTGCTTCCCAATCGTGATAGGGATCGACCCCCATACGACTTACCAGTGCTGTTTTCTCATCTTTTTTTGCTTTCTTTTTATTCTTATCGGTAGATGAGCTTGAACTCTTTTGACTCGCTGCCCCACTTGTCGGCAAATCACGGATATGACCCACACTGGATTTCACAACGTAGTCATTCCCCAGATATTTATTGATTGTTTTGGCTTTTGCCGGGGACTCCACTATAACAAGAGCTTTAGCCATAGTTACCTTTACCTAATTATCTTCTTTTCAGATGGCGAAAATCACGGCGTTATGTTGCGATATATAAAATAAAATCTCTTTTTATATTGCGATAGATTTACAAGATATCAACTAATTTTTATCTTGTGCTTTTGTTTAAGCGCAAAAACCTTTGAAATATTTAAGGTATTTTATATACCAACACAAACCATGCAATTGTATGATTTAACAGTTGTAAACAAAATCTTCCATCTGCATGACGAAAAGCCCACACTCTACCTGATAAAAAACGATGCGCAACAACTTATTTATCGAAGGAGTACAATAGATGCAAACTGAAACAATACCTATTAGGCAAGAACAATTACTGAAAAAAGCAAATGAAATCATCAGGACACACGAAGATTTTATACAAAGGATGTATGCAGGGAGTGTTGAGTAAAAAGGCGGAGTGTTAGTATTTCGTGGTGCATACTTTTCAGATGAATACGATTTACCTACTGTAAAGTAGTACAGCTGTGTTTAATATGTTTAAACATTTAGCGCATATATTGTCCGAAAAGCATCATTTAGCTGATCAAATAATGTACTCTATCACTCCGTAACAGTTAGCAATGATTATGCGGGTAATAAAAGGCATAACTGCCCTCTATTTACCCGCATGATACTAGCAATGATTTTAATGGTTAATTATTGCAATTGTATTTTATCAATTATCGCCATAATCCACATTATCATAATCATAACAGTGGCTTTTCGCCCCTTTGCCACCAGCGCATAAACAGTTTATCAATATTTTCCATTGCTCCACCCATAACGCGTTCTACCATGCGTTTACGGCGGGAATAGCTGACACCAATAACTTCACAATGCTCGATTTGTTCAATCAGAAAATCATCGCTGACACCCACTTCATCAATCAGCCCGTGTTCTTTTGCTTGCGTACCATACCAATATTCACCCGTAGCCACATTTTCCACATCCAAAGAAGGACGGTGCTGATGAATAAATGATTTAAATAATTTATGCGTTTCATTTAAATCTTCCTGAAATTTCTGGCGGCCCTGTTCAGTATTTTCACCCAGAACAGTCAAGGTACGCTTGTATTCGCCAGCAGTATGCAGTTCTACATCAATATCATTTTTCTTCAATAATCGATGGAAATTCGGCAATTGAGCCACAACACCAATCGAGCCAATAATCGCAAAAGGTGCAGCTATGATGCGATCGGCCACACAGGCCATCATATAGCCACCACTTGCCGCCACTTTATCCACAACTACTGTCAGACGTACCTCTTTCTGCCGCAAACGGGCTAATTGAGATGCGGCCAGTCCATAGCCATGCACCATGCCTCCCGGACTTTCCAGCCGTAGCAAAACTTCATCTTTTTTATCTGCTACCGCCAATACAGCGCTGATTTCCTCACGAAGGGAATCAACCTCATGGGCATCCATACTGCCTTTAAAATCCAGAACATAAAGACTCGGTTTCTGTAAGCCTTTTTGACCCGTTTTAGCTGCCGTTTTCTTCTGTTTGGCATCATCTTTTTGCTGCTTTTTTAATGCTTTTTGCCAGATTTTTCGTTCTGCCTCACTCATTCGGGCTTGCTGCATCTGGCGTTGTTTCTTCTTATATGACTCACCAAGATTAGTCAGCCTTAACTCTCCTTTCTGAATGGTTTTACGTACACCCAATCCAATACTAAATACCGCCAGAACGACGATCGCTAATACTACAGTAAGCACTTTGGCCAAGAATAATCCGTATAGAGACAAATATTCCACAGATCCACCTTTATTATCTTCTGATGAACAATATGCTTCATTTTAACTAAAAACTGGAGGCAGCGCTCTAACAGTTTACTTAACTCTTTTTTAATTAAGGTTTACTCTCATTCACTGATTTAGACAAATTTGACGAGGGCTTTAAGTTTTGTTTTGATGATGGCCTGCGTGTGCCATCCTGAAATGGCAAATATCAGATTTACAAGAATTATAGGAAGATTGTTTGATGTTCAACTACCAACCCAATCATGATCTGCTGCAACACAAAATTATTTTAGTAACCGGTGCTGGCGATGGTATTGGGCGTGAAGCCGCTCTGACTTATGCCCGCCACGGTGCACAAGTTATTCTGCTGGGGCGAACTACTGCAAAGCTTGAAGCAGTGAAACAGCAAATTGAAAATGATGGGGGCTTACCTGTCAGCATTTATACAATAGATCTTTTGACGGTAACCGCACAAGAATGCCAGGATTTCTCCAGAAAGCTGGCACAGCATTATTCCCGTCTGGATGGCGTTTTACACAATGCAGGGCTTCTCGGCGTCGTCGCACCTATCATAGAGCAACCCGCACAACTTTGGCATGATGTAATGCAAGTAAATGTCAATGCAACTTTCATGCTGACTCAGGCATTGATTCCTCTGTTGCTAAAAGCGCCCAGCGGCGCTTTAATATTTACCAGTTCCAGCGTAGGACGTGAAGGGCGAAGTGGCTGGGGTGCCTATTCTGTTTCCAAATTTGCCACAGAAGGTTTTATGCAGATTTTGGCGCAAGAATATCAAGACACTACCCTGCGTATTAATTGTATCAATCCGGGTGGAACCCGTACCAGTATGCGTGCCAGTGCATTTCCTGATGAGAACTCAGCCAAACTAAAAACACCAGCGGATATTATGCCTGTCTATCTTTATGTTATGGGTGATGATAGCCTGAATGATTCTGGCATCAGTTTTGATGCTCAACCCGGTCGCAAAGCGGGGCCTGCTGAATCATGACGAGAGATAACAACCAGTACCACAAAAGACAACAACGTCTGAAAGAGAAAATCGATGCCCGTATTGAAGCAGCACAGCAAGAACGCGGGATCGTCATTGTATTCACCGGAAACGGAAAAGGAAAAACCACCGCTGCATTTGGCACCGTCACTCGTGCAATCGGGCATGCTCAGCGCGTTGGCGTTATCCAATTTATCAAAGGGACATGGGAAAGCGGTGAAAGAAATTTTCTGGCACAGCAAGGGGTTGAATTTCATGTAATGGCAACAGGTTTCACGTGGGAAACACAAAACCGTGAAACAGACACCGAAGCTTGCCAGACTGCATGGAAACATGCCGTGACGATGTTGTCCGATCCTTCATTGCATCTTGTGGTTTTGGATGAACTGACTTATATGGTCAGCTACGGTTATCTGGAACTGGCGGATGTTCTAACTACACTCAAACAGCGTCCTTCACACCAGAGTGTGATAATCACTGGCCGGGGATGTCACAGAAAGTTACTGGAATATGCTGATACGATTACAGAGATGCGACCGGTAAAGCACGCTTTTGATGCCGGCATCAAAGCACAGAAAGGCGTTGATTGGTAAAGTAAACCCGCTGTTTCAATAATATGTTGCTATAATTGAAACAGCGGGTTGAAGATATTAACGACCTTTAGGTGTCGTTTTTCTTCCTGCATTCTGACGAGAGCTACTTGCAGGACGTTTTCCCGCCGGACGGGATGCAACCTTAGCATGTCGTTTCACTGCACGACGGATCTGGTTAGCCTTAATGCGGCGTTGATCACGCTCAACAGCTACTTTCGTCACCATTTCATCGCTCAAACCAACCAATTGACGTAAATAGTTAGTCTGTTCCAGCCCCAACTCAGTCCAACCAGCACGTGGCAAACCTTTTGGCAGGTCGATATCGCCATAACGTACACGGATCAGGCGGCTGACCTGCACGCCGACAGATTCCCACAACCTTCTGACTTCACGGTTACGGCCTTCCGTCAATGTGACGTTGTACCACTGGTTGATACCTTCGCCGCCTTTAAATGTAATGGTTTTGAATGATGCAGGGCCATCTTCCAATTGAACGCCTTGGGTCAACTGACGAAGTTTTGCATTATCAACTTCACCGAAAACACGGACAGCATATTCACGTTCTACTTCACGGCTCGGATGCATCAGACGGTTTGCTAATTCACCATCGGTTGTAAACAACAGTAACCCGCAAGTATTGATATCCAAACGCCCCACCGCTATCCATCGCGCATCCTGCATTCTTGGCAGACGATCAAATACGGTCGGACGACCTTCGGGATCATGGCGGGTACATAGCTCACCTTCCGGTTTATAGTAAGCCAGAACACGGCAAACTGATTTCTGTGGCTCTTTGATATTTAAAATCCGTCCATCCAGACGAATTTTTACTGAAGGTTTAACTTCAATTCGATCACCCAACGTTGCGGTTTTGCCATCGATGCTGATGCGCCCTTGTTGGATATACCCTTCAATTTCGCGACGGGAACCATGGCCAGAACGCGCAAGAACTTTTTGTAACTTTTCTGTTTTATCGCTCATTGAGCAACCTCTATTGTCGCCTTCACAGGCGTCGTATCATTAAATAAAATTAAATCGTACATCTTACAAAAACGGTGTTATATCACCTTCGCCTTTGCGAAGAATGACTGCTGAATCACCAGTTAAATCCACTACCGTTGTTGGTTGCTGCCCAAGATAACCACCGTGAATAATTAAATCAACTTGTTTACCCAATGTATCTTTAATCTCTTCAGGATCGGACTCCGCAAAATCATTTCCGGGCAAAATCAAACTACATGACATCAATGGTTCGCCCATTTTCTCCAGCAACGCTAAAGCGATAGGATTGGAGGAAACACGCAGACCGATGGTTTTACGTTTTTCGTTCATCAAACGGCGGGGAACTTCTTTTGTCGCCTGCAAAATAAAGGTGTAATTTCCCGGTGTGTTATTTTTGATCAACCTGAACGCCTGATTATCCACATGAGCGTAAGTCGAGATCTCGGAAAGATCACGACATATCAATGTAAAATTATGGCGTCCTTCCAATTGGCGGATGCGGCATATGCGGGTCATGGCATCCTTATTTTCAAGACAGCAACCGATGGCATAACCTGAATCAGTAGGATAAATGACAACTCCTCCCTTTTTCAGCACTTCCACACTTTGATCAATAAGACGGGCTTGTGGATTGTCAGGGTGGATATAAAAAAACTGGCTCATAATATAACCTCTACTTCTATGCAGCCCCAATCCGTGACCAGTCGTGCCATATCGGTACAACATCACCAGGTAACCACAAATTGCGCCCAAGTTCTATCCATGAACAGGGTTGGTGAAAATCTGATCCCAATGATACTTTCAGCCCATATTCTCTTGCTAGTTGACCAAGTTGTTGCCTTTCATTAGGTGCTTGCTGGCACTGTGCAACTTCCATTGCATCACCACCATGGTGTTTAAACCAAACTATTAACCGTTTCAGCCATTTCATCGACAAATCATATCTGCCCGGATGGGCAATTACAGCTTGTCCTCCTGCTTGGTGAATGGTTTCAATAGCCTGCTCAATTGTACACCATTGCGGAGGGACATAACCGATTTTTCCCTTTGCCAGATATTTCTTAAAAACTTTCGGGATCGTCGGTTCAACTCCTGCCTCTATCAAGTAACGGGCGAAATGCCCACGAGTAATCTGCCCGCCATTGGCTAATCGAGATGCGCCTTCCCAAGCATCAGGAATGCCAGCTTTAGCTAGACGAAGTCCAATTTCAATACCACGCTGATTTCTTAAATCAACCTGCTTGGCCAAGAGTTCCCTTAAGGTAATAGAATTGATATCAATATTTAAACCCACAATATGGATTTCAAAGTTCTCCCATGACGTTGAAATTTCAGCGCCAGATACTAATATCAGCGGCAGATTATTTTGCTGGATATGATTTAAAGCAGGTTGAATTCCTTCCGTCGTATCATGATCGGTAATTGCCAATACATGAATACCCATGGCGATAGCTCTGTCCACGAGTTGCTCAGGTGATAAAACCCCATCTGAAGCGGTCGTATGGCTATGTAAGTCATAGCGTTTTGTCATTTCACTGGCAGCTTCAGTCATTGTTTTTTTTACCTGTTTTTGTGGGATGTGAAACAAGAAAACTATCTATCAAGTGCTGCTATCAAGCACTAAGTGACAATAATAACATAGGAGATTGAATTGAAGGAAAGTGATTATTAGTTGACTCTATTCTTTAGAATAATGTAAGGCGGCTGTCATTTCAGCCGCACTTTAAGCATTATCAATGCATTAATTTTTTCATTTATAAATAAAAGATGAAATACTTACTTCATATAAGGTCTATAATAAAATTTCCTTTCATAGTGAGTTAATTGCCCACAAAATTGAGCAGAAATATTTATATTTTGTGCTCCGAATTGATTACGCTGTACTTCAAAATTCCAATTCCCCAGAGCATCAGCAGTTGTACTTCCTTGTTTTATATCTGTAGGTGAACCAACTCCACTATGAAACATACCTGTACTCTGAACTTTGTATAAAGCTACCATTTCCGGTTTCGCTTTCCCCGTCACTTTAATAGACATTGGACGGCGATATGAAACAATGATTCCATTTTCTTCTGGATAGAAAATGTCTAAAACAGCCACATCAACCTTACTCTCTTTAGTATTTTTGAAAACATGGCCATTAATCATAAGGGATTGTGTAGCTTCTATCTGATATGTTCCCATCTGAGCATTATATAGACTACAACTCCATTTACCATCCATCTTTGAAGCCTGTACGGGACCACAGTTCCAATGATTTCCATTTGCAGATTTCGCTTTCAGGGAAATATAAGCACCTTTTGTCGCTGTTCCCGTAATTGGAATAGAAATAGTTCCATTACTCTCCATAATAGGAATATATTTCACTGGTGTTTTTGTAATTTCACTTGCACTTGGAACTGTACAAATTGGTTCAACCGTAGGAGTAATAGTAATATCCGGCATATAGACCACGTCAAAATTACGTGTTACTGGTTTTCCCAAAGGCACATTATCTACCCATTGCTGCGCCAAAAGCCTATATACGCCCGCAACTGACTCTATGGGATTCGGACAAACCCAATTTTGATTATCATCGACATCAACCTCGCAGATCTGCTTACCTGTAATAGAAACGGTGACACGGGCACCCACTTGCCCCTTACCACTAATTGTATACGTCGGAGTTGCAATTTGTTCCCCTTCCTCTGGTTTAAGCACACTCATTTGCAAATTATTCCCATAGCGTACTTTGAAATTTCTATTAATCTGAGAACCGACATCATCCACAATCATGACATCATAATCTCCGGGTATAGAACTGTAAGGCCCGCATGTCCATGTGTAATCCTTCATGTTGAGCTTCGCATGACAATCATCATGATCGCCGAACGCTTTTACTGTGACATTTTTGGCATTACTTGGCATTGTGCCGCTAAAGTTATATGAAGGTGTTTTGATCACTTCATTTTCTTTGGGTAATTTCACCGTTAACGTGGTTTCACCAGGGTCGGGAGCTATATCAAATGTAATCTTTGCTGTTGATTGACGCACGTTATCCAAAAAGGCCGTTGCCACCAATTTTTGTTCACCTTTAACTGCGGTATCCAGACCATCAATCCATTCCCAATTGCCCTGTTTATCCACAGTGACACCATTCTTACAAACCTGAGAAAGAACTTTTTTATCTAAGCAAACTGTTGTTCCCGGCTCACCTGTTCCCTTCGGTAAGACATTATCAAGACGCTGATATATCTCGCCATTATGAGGTTGTGTGATCACCACAGATTTGACAGTTTTGGTTTGGACTTCAAAAGATATTTGCGTGGTTGAAACTATCTGATTATTGATAAATTGATCAGCAGAAATAGTGTATTTCCCTTCTTCAGGCTGATAAGGCCCGCAGGACCATTGACCTGATGATGCATCAATAGTGGTATTACAATCCTCAATACCACCAAAGCCTTCGATATATACCTGAGCACCCTTTTCTCCCGTGCCTGAAACAGTAAAAGGCAGTTTTATTACTTTTGCGCCATGATTAGGAGCAGTGATGTTTATTTTTGTTTTGGTGACCTCGTACTTACGCGTAACTTGTGAGGTTCTTTCGTAAGTATCACCTAATTCACCCAATTGAGCCGAACCTGTTTTTTGATACTGAGCCGCATAAAGGAAAAACTTCCCTTCGTTGGTTGCAACCATGGCAGAGTTATCAGGACATGACCATTTTCCTCCTTTATCCACTGTTGCAGTGCAAATAATTCCTTCACTTGAAATCGGTAAAGTTACTTTTTCTGGCGGTAGAATATATTCAGAGGCTGTAACAAAGATCAGTTGATCGGGGCTTCCCTGACCTTTAATGGAAATGTTGTCATTTAATCTGTACTGTGCTCCCTGTTTAGGCTCGGTAATACGCATCGGGACAGTAAAAGTCCATTTAATCGGATCACCGACGTTCACGCCATTTTGGGTTTCCTGTAATGTCATCGTATAGGTATCTCCACCGAAGATATCTCCCGGATGAATCGTGAACTCCCAAAAGAAACCCAGAGCACCACTGAATGCAGAAGCAATTCCTTCAATTGCACCCCAAACACCACCAATCAAACTACTTAGAAAACCGCCAAATCCACCACCACCTCCTCCTCCGGCAGGGCCATTAAACGTGCCAGAAAAGGTAATAGGGTTATCAGGATCAACCGTTGAATTATTCTTGGGGTTATTTATTTCAAATTTTTTCTTTTCGGGTTCATCATCATTATTCTTATCTTTAATGGTAAGTTGTGTAACATCTGTGGCAACTACTTTTCCTTCTTTTATTAACTCAGCGGTTAATTCATAAGTGCCTACCGGGAAAATGATTGGCCTGCCACATTGCCAGTTACCATTATCGCTGACCACAGCACCTGTGCAAATCAACGTTTCCTTACCAAGGTCTTGATTGTTTTCTTTTAGCTCTGATGAAAGATCAATCCTGCGTCTTTTAATAGCGACCTCATCTCCTGGTATATTAGAACTCCCTGACAAAAAGCTTGGGCTGCCTACAGTATTTGTTTCTCCTACAGAAGGGGCTGTGAATTGAACTTCAGGGTTTACTATACTAAAGTAGGTTCTGTCAGGCGTTAAACCCATCCAGGTACGTTTAAACTTTTTCAACCCTACCGGATGATACCTATCTGCCACTTCAATATAATAAAACCCATCTTCCAGTGTAGAAGGGAGAGAAATACCCCAATTTGGAAAATCATGACTTTCCCGATATTTGGTGTATTCTGTTGGAATAATATCAAAATATTGATTGTTTTTTAGTTTAACTTTTAAATAGATATCATTACCTTCTTTAGAGCATAAATTATCTTCTGGCGGCAAAGGTGTATTATCTTTTTTCTTCATACATATAAAATATTCTGACGGTAAGATCACATCATTATTCGGAAGAGTATATCCACTGTTATCACTACCATAACCAGAGAATTTATGACTTTCAATTTCAGCAGATAAAATTTCTTTCGGATTATAAAGATCATATTTATCGATAAATATAGGTTTAAAATATCTTCCTTTTAAATTTTTTTCCTTTAGCAATTTTTTATTATCAAGCGGATCAACACCTTCAACTTTCTGTATTGCTGCTGCTTGAATATCTGATAATCTAAAAATGGAACTTTCAGTTTCTCCTGAAGCATTTATCAAATAAAATCCCTTGTCATTGATTCTTTTATCTTGACAATCCACATACCCTTCTTTAAAAATACAAACAATCTTAGCATCTTCATCATGAGAAACGTTAAGATTCAAAAGTTTTTTATATTTATAACCTGAGTTTTCTTCATTTAGAGATAATGCTACCTCTGTAACGGTTTTTTCTTCCGAGAGAGTTATATTAACCTGATCATAAATATTTATATCTTTTGTATTCTGATTCGCCGTTATTTTAATATTTATACCTTCCTCATTCAAATCTTCTTTAATCTCCCTGATTAAATCAACTTGCATATTACATAGCCACTCACCATATTCATTGGTTTTTATTGTTCCATTTCCCCCTCTTTCTTGACATAATTCTTTTTCTTTATAGACATAATCATCTGAGTCAACTTGCAATGTTACTTGAACTTCTGAATGAGAATCAGCATAACCACGTAATCTAATATCCTCAGTATAAATAGTTACTCCATCAGTTGGATAAACAATTCCAAATTCTTTCGAAACAGAAGGTATTTCTGCTTGTATCGAATCTTTTGTCCATGTTTCATTTTTCGATAAAGAGTCTGAAATTTCACTGGCAATAATAGTTATCTTATAATTTTTTGTTTCATCTAAATCTTTAAAAATTTTTTCACGGGGAATAGTGCATTTCCATTCCAGAAAGGAGCTGACTTTATCTTTACATTCAACTGAGTCTTGTAAAATATTGTCGATAGTGTAAGTAAGCTTAATTTTACTTAACGCTCTTCCAAACCCTTTAACAGTAATATTTTCTTCTCGTTTTGTTAACTCAGAATTCCAATCTGGAGTATAAATCCAAATATGTTTCATAGTACTGGAAAACCACTTTATAAGATTTAAAGAGGAATCTGAATACTTATTAGTTATATCTGAAATTAAGACAGGAAGATAATTAATTTCTCCTGATTTCCCTTTAGCCATTTGAAGCCCAGCAGAAGTAACCCCAATAATGGTATCATCCCAAATAACTGGGCCTCCAGAATCTCCGGGTTGTGTAATACCTGAACTGAACCCTTTATTTTTATTTGCTTCTATAATAATTCCCTGTTTCCC
The DNA here is from genome assembly GCF_059072735.1 of Xenorhabdus sp. XBWT. Lineage (NCBI taxonomy): Bacteria > Pseudomonadati > Pseudomonadota > Gammaproteobacteria > Enterobacterales > Morganellaceae > Xenorhabdus > Xenorhabdus sp. XBWT. The sequence continues at coordinate 2,124,903 of NZ_CM180990.1, read as the reverse complement.
ATTAGCATCTAAAGCAGGGGCTAAAATTTTCACATCGGCTCTATATTGAGAGCCGTCATTTATTTGTTGCTCACCTGTATCTTCATCAATACCCCTAAGTCCATAACCATAAACAGAAGCTTGGTAATAATTACTGTCCAACTTTTCATAAGCTTCATCGTAATTAAAGAATCGACGAATATGGCCACAACATTCTTTTATTATTGGTTTTTCTAACTGTATAAGAGCAAAATCATTATAAGAGTTATCGTTAAAATAATGTTTTATAAAACCATAACGTGATGCAGTGCCTATTTGCTCTTTTTTATAATTTTTAATGAGATATTCTTTGAATTTTGTTTCCTTTATTTCTTTATCATCCATTTCACAATGTGCAGCGGTAAGAACATATTTTTCAGATATCAAAGATCCACTGCACATAAATTTCTCATCACCATCATTATTCTTATAAAAAATACTAACAACCCAAGGCTTACATTTATCATCAGTATCACAACTTTTTTCTCCCCCTACAATAGCCTCTAAAGGTTGAGATCTCAATTCAGTATCAGAAAACAAATTTCCGCAATAAAATAAAAGAAACAATATAAATATCTTTCTAAAAAAAATCATGGTATTCTCCTTGAATATGGAGTAATAGTTATTTTTATTTAACACAAATCATTCCACGATCGCTACCAGTGCATTTTAGTATTTTTTTATCTCGCGCTTTATAAATTTCACTATTTGATTCTTCCTGAAAAGTGAAATTATATTCACCTCTTTTAGCATAATATTTATTCTTTGTTACCCAATCACCATACTCATTTGTAAATGCTTCTTCCAACTGATTTTCATAAAGCAATATGTTGACTTCTGGCATGAGATCCTCATCCTCAACTTCTGGCATAGATGTTCCAGAAAATTTGGTGAATACATTGATGTTGTTAGCTTCTACAGAAAAAATTTTAGAACTCAGTATAGTCACTTCAGCATTATCGTTTTTACTAGGAAATTCTGTCGATTCACTATTCTTAGCCTGAATTTCCATAATACCTATAGGTACGTTTTCAGCTTCAACACTCCACTTATTATCCACAACATTTTCACGAAAGGACTGTTCGAAGTTACCTTGATAATCTGCAGATTTCACATTAACAATAATGGTTCCATCAGTGGCTTTACCACCAATAAAAATATTCTGTTCATTAACCGTTGTTGAAGAAACTACTTCATGATTTTTTGGTTCAGTTAATTCAATTGAGCACGGTGATGTGCTATAGCTGATTTCTTTTTTCCCCGAGATCTCAGGTAAAAGAGATTGATTAGTGCTCTGTAGTTCAAAATTACTAGATACAGAAGCCTTATAATGAATAAAGCAAACGGCTTCTAAACCCTCCAGATTCCATTTACCCGTTCCAGTATCAACATCTGGAGTATAATTCATCGTCGGTGCATAAATAGTCCCATCTTTTTGGTAACCTGTTATTTGCACCTGAATACGTCTGTCATTATCAGCTGTATCGCTATTCACTTGGCCTGATAAGTTATACTTTCCTGTAGGAATAGTTTGCCCGTCCTGAATGGAGGTAATTGTTGCTCCACATGGAGGCCCGTTAAAACTTACATCAGAATTTTCCACGCCATCAATGTAAATTGTTCCGGTGATACCACAATCTATCCAGAGCTGTCCTTCCCAGTTTTCTGTACCTTCTATAGCCTTAACAGAATATACATAAGGATTGAAACTTGTTCTAATAATAATAGAATAGCCATTTTCCATAACTCCTTTCCCTAAAAAGGTAATGAAGTTATTTTCAACTGTTGAATTAGGCTTAGGTGATGTGATTTGTGGTCGTTCCGAATTGTTATCGTCTTTAATAGTAATAACAATATTGCTAGGGTTATAACTTGTATTACTACTAACACTCTTGTTGCCACAATTCACTCCATCACACATAGCAGTTACTGCAAGATAACAAGTATCATTAATGGAGTTAAATAATGAACTATCATCTGTTTCTACTATCGTATTCCATCCTGTAATTGAAAAATAGGTTTCCAACCTAAAAGTACATGACTTATATGCATTCCCTTCCTTATAGGTAGTAGCTTTCCATGTAACAAATTTATTTTCACCCGAGCATCCTTGAAAAAAACCATTATTATCTCTAAGATGTTCTTGATGTTTTCCTCCTGGTTTTAAATAAATATCATTATCTCCAACATTATACATACATGAATGATCTGAAATTTTTATTTGTAAGTCATCATTCTTACTGTCATTTTCAAAGGTTAGATTATAATCCGCATAGAAATTATTTCTTTTTTTTGACTCATCATATTTCCCACTTGAAATAGTATCATTATTCATTAATTCAATTGCACTGGCATTAGTAAAATAAACCATAGCAATAAAAAATAACATGGAAAGCAATCTTATTTTACTTATACTCATAATGATAACCCTCAGTTAAAAAGTGATATTATCATGAAAAACAAAATTAAATTTTTAAATCATCATATTCATTAGAACAGATTTACAATCGAGCCATTATTATAAAAAAGAAACAATTTTAATTAATCTTATTATGTTAAATTAAAAATGAAACCTAAGACATTCATATATAGAACATAAATAAAACCCGAGTTTTTATAAAAAATTCGTTTTAATTATTTTTTATCAGGTCTGACAAAATACTTATAATGAGTGAATACATGTTACATAGATTTCAAATAATCAGTTGTCTTCCTTACATCATCATTTTGCTAAAAATTTTAAAAAAACTATTGACAAGCAAACCTCGAACCAGTCTACTAGTACAAGGATCAGGTGAGCTTCTTTACCAAAACACCATTGAGAAAACATGAGGCACTCGAAAATGATCGTATTTATGCAAACTATACAAGTAAATCGTTGGTGGCAGTACTTCCCATTCCGGGCGGTTGGCTTACGCACATAAGTACGATACACAAGTGCCAAAACCCGCCCTAAAAAGCGGGTTTTTTTATACCTGTTTTTTATAAAAAAATTTTGTGAATGAAGGTAGTAATGGGGTATGAACATGATCGGAAAAGAATTTAATATCTCTATAAATCAGATTGATACTGTTTATAAAACAGATCCAACACTGCTTTTTCATCAGCTTTGTAGTAATCGTCCAGCAACGTTATTGCTGGAGTCTGCTGAAGTTCACAGTAAAAAGAATCTCAAAAGCATCTTGATCATTGATAGTGCCATGCGCATTACAGCCAACGAGCGTCAGGTCACTTTTGAAGCACTTACAGTCAATGGCCAAAATTTGCTCCCTATACTCGCTACTCTACTTTCAGAAAAAGCTCAATTGAATGTGGAGTCACAGGTTATGCGAGCACAGTTTCCTGCTACCAGGCATAATTTGGATGAAGACAACCGACTAAAATCCGATTCAGTTTTCGATGCATTGCGTGCTATAACAACTTTGGCATCTTTCTCAGAATCTCCCGATGCCATTTTCGTTGGTGGATTGTTTGCTTACAATTTAGTAGCCGGATTTGAACCATTACCCACAGTAAAAAACCACCAACGTTGCCCTGATTTTTGTTTTTATCTCGCAGAAACACTATTGACAATAGATCATCAGAATAAACATTCATTTCTACAAACTTCGCTGTTTGGAGAATCCGATTCTGAAAGGCAACGCCTCAACGAGCGTATGACAATATTGGCCTCCGCGATTTCAGAACCTATTCCCTCACTTTTGCCTACTACGTTATTGTCTGATATCACTATTGACTGCAACCTGAGCGACGAACAATACGCAAATATCGTGCTACAATTACAGCAATCTATCCGTCAAGGGGACATTTTTCAGGTAGTCCCATCACGACGTTTTACTCTGCCTTGCCCTTCTCCACTCAATGCTTACCACGTTCTGAAAAAACAGAACCCAAGCCCCTACATGTTTTTTATGCAGGATCAAGACTTTTACCTGTTCGGAGCCTCGCCAGAAAGTGCTCTTAAATATGATTCCCGCAACCGACAGATAGAGATCTATCCGATAGCTGGTACACGCCCGCGTGGACTCCATGCCAATGGAGAACCGGATACTGATTTCGATAGTCGTCTTGAACTGGAAATGCGTACTGATGCCAAGGAAATGTCTGAACACGTGATGTTGGTTGATCTTGCCCGAAACGACTTGGCCCGTATTTGTGAGCCGGGCAGCCGCTATGTGGCTGATTTAACCAAAGTCGATCGCTATTCGTTTGTTATGCATCTCGTTTCTCGGGTTGTTGGCACACTCCGGCACGATCTGGACATCTTTCATGCCTATCAGGCCTGCATGAACATGGGGACGCTGACGGGAGCACCTAAGGTTCGTGCTATGCAACTTATTGCTGAATATGAAGGTGAGCAGCGTGGCAGTTATGGCGGAGCTGTCGGTTATTTCACTGGTAAAGGGGATTTTGATACCTGCATTGTGATTCGTTCTGCTTATGTGGAAAACGGTCAAGCCACAGTTCAGGTCGGTGCTGGTGTTGTTTTGGATTCTATCCCCCAATCCGAAGTGGATGAAACTCACAGTAAAGCCAGAGCTGTTATTCGCGCGATTGCCCAAGCACATCATGTGGAGGTGACATTCTGATGGCCGATATTCTTTTACTCGATAATGTTGATTCCTTTACATATAACCTCGTGGATCAACTGCGTACTCATGGTCATCGTGTCATTATTTACCGCAATACAGTGTCAGCAGACATAATCATTGCCAAACTCGACGAGATGGAATCACCACTTCTGATGTTATCCCCCGGTCCCGGGAAACCGTCAGATGCTGGCTGTATGCCTGAATTACTCAAACAAATGATAGGACAGATCCCGGTAATCGGCATCTGTCTTGGGCACCAGGCAATTATTGAAGCCTATGGAGGAAAAGTCTCTGCTGCCCAAGAAATTCTGCATGGCAAAGCAACACCAGCTACTCATGATGGACACGGTATGTTTGCAGGTCTGCCAAATCCCCTGACTGTTGCCCGTTATCATTCACTTACCGGTGTACAGATCCCTGTAACACTGACTGTCTCTGCCTCATGTTGTGGCACAGTGATGGCTGTTCGCCATGATACGCACAAAGTTTGTGGATTCCAGTTTCACCCCGAATCTATTCTGACTACACAGGGTGCCAAGCTGCTTGAGCAAACGCTGGCATGGACATTTAATTAAAAATATTGAATTGAATTTGGGTGTATCGCATTTAAGGGCATCAGACTAAAAAAACATTAAATGGGAAGGAATGGTAAAATGCAGTTGATTTTTGACAAATTATTCAGTGCCCAAACACTGACACAGCAAGAAAGCCAGAGACTATTCACCGCAATAATCCATGGCGAGTTAAGCGATGTGCAACTGTCTGCTGTATTAATTAGCCTGAAATTGCGTGGCGAACATCCCCAGGAAATAGCGGGTGCAGCTCAAGCATTTTTAGCTAATGCAACTTACTTTCCCCGCCCCGACTATGCGTTTTGTGATATCGTCGGGACAGGCGGAGATAATACAAATAGCATCAATATTTCAACAGCCAGTGCCTTTATCGCTGCCGCTTGTGGCCTTAAAGTGGCAAAACATGGAAACCGCAGTATTTCCAGCCGTTCCGGTTCATCCGATTTACTGTCCGCATTCGGTATTGCATTGGATAGCAGCGCCGAAGACTCTCGCAAGGCTTTAGATGATATTGGTGTCTGCTTCCTGTTTGCTCCTCAATATCACAGTGGGTTCCGTCATGCTGTCCAGGTTCGCCAGCAATTAAAAACCCGGACACTATTCAATATACTTGGCCCATTGATTAATCCTGCCCGCCCTCCTCTGGCATTAATCGGTGTTTACAGCCCTGAATTGATAGCGCCTGTAGCCCGCACTTTACAAGTCTTGGGTTATCAACGTGCCGCTGTTGTACACAGCGGAGGTATGGATGAAGTAGCCTTGCATACACCAACTTATGTTGCAGAACTCATTCACGGCGAGATTAATCAGTATCAGTTGACAGCAGCAGATTTCGGTTTGCCAAATCATCCAATATCTTCACTGAAAGGTGGCACTCCCGAAGAAAATCGCGATATGTTGGCGATGCTATTGCAAGGCCATGGCAACAAAGCCCACGCTGATGCCGTAGCAGCAAATGTCGCTCTATTAATGAAAATTCATGGGCAAGAAGATCTGCGAGAAAGTACCCAATTAGCACTCAATACTATTTACAGCGGTCAGGCATATGAAAAAGTGACTGCATTAGCGGCAAGGATTAAATCATGAAGACCAGCGTATTACAGAAAATTGTTGATGATAAAGCGGACTACTTAATTAATCGTAAGGCAAAGCAGCCGTTGGACAGTTTTATCGATTCCATTGTCCCGAGTCACCGTCGGTTTTATCAGGCGTTAACCCATACACAAACTGTTTTTATTTTGGAATGCAAAAAAGCATCACCTTCAAAAGGGTTAATTCGCGAAGATTTCGATCCTGTACGCATCGCCAAAAATTATCAGCCCTATGCTGCCTCAATCTCAGTATTGACCGATGAAAAATATTTTCAGGGTAGTTACGATTTTCTCACAATGGTCAGCAATGCCGTGCATCAACCTGTTTTGTGCAAAGACTTTATTATTGATGCTTATCAGGTTTATCTTGCCCGTTACTATCAAGCCGATGCTATTTTACTCATGCTATCTGTGCTTGATGATGAAACGTATCGTGAACTTTCCGCACTGGCACACAAACTTAATATGGGCGTACTGACCGAGGTCAGTAATAAAGAGGAACGACAACGGGCAATTGCATTGGGAGCAAAAGTTATTGGTATCAACAATCGGGATCTGCGAGACCTGTCTATTGATTTAGATCGTACACGCAAACTGGCTGTTGATTTACCTGAAGGGACTATCATCATCAGTGAATCTGGCATCCACCAGCATCGTCAAGTGCGGGAGTTAAGTCAATTTACTCACGGTTTTCTCATCGGTAGTGCTTTAATGGCACAGAATAATTTAGATCTCGCATTACGGCGTTTAATTTTTGGTGATAACAAAATTTGCGGATTGACTCGTCCACAAGATGCAAAAATTGCATTACAGGCGGGTGCTGTCTACGGTGGTTTAATTTTTGCCGAAAAATCACCACGTAAAATCGACCTGCAAAAAGCGCAGCAAATTATCAATGAAGCCTCTCTGCAATATGTTGGTGTATTTCAAAATCAATCGGTTGATTTTGTCAGTCACATTGCCCGAAGACTTTCTCTAAGTGCAGTTCAGCTACATGGTGATGAAAATGAGCATTACATCAATACATTGCGCCCTCTCTTACCTGAATACTGTGACATTTGGAAAGCCATTAATATGTCCAAATCTGCGGATTTTTCCGCAATGCCCAATGTCGATCATTTATTGCTGGATAATGGGTCAGGAGGAACAGGCACACCATTTGACTGGCAATTAATCGACTCTCGTTTTCAGCATAATAGTTTTTTTAACAATAGTTTTTTAAATAATAGCATTTTGGCTGGCGGGCTAAACACTGAAAATTGCCAACAAGCAGCAACTTTTGGCTGCTATGGGCTGGATTTTAACTCAGGAGTCGAAATTTCTCCGGGAATCAAAAGCAGTCAAAAAATCAAACAAGTATTCCAACAATTACGCTGTTATCACTAATTTTTCAGACAGAAAGTGGATGAATAAAATAATGAGTAAATTGAATCCTTATTTTGGCGATTTTGGCGGACAATTTGTTCCCCAAAGCTTGTTCCCCGCACTTAATCAGTTAGAAGACGCTTTTATCGATGCCCAGAGAGATCCTGAATTTCAGCGTGAATTCGAGACGTTATTGAAAAACTATGCAGGCCGTCCTACTGCCTTAACATTGTGTCAGAATCTGACTAAAGGCACAAAAACACGTTTGTACCTGAAACGCGAAGATTTACTCCACGGCGGTGCTCACAAAACCAATCAAGTATTGGGGCAGGCATTGCTGGCAAAGCGAATGGGAAAGCATGAGATCATTGCTGAAACCGGGGCTGGTCAGCACGGTGTAGCGACTGCCTTGGCTTGTGCTTTGTTGGGACTAAAATGTCGTATTTATATGGGAGCAAAAGATATTGAACGCCAATCTCCTAATGTCTTCCGCATGCAATTGATGGGAGCTGAAGTGATCCCTGTTCACAGTGGTTCAGCAACCTTGAAGGATGCTTGTAATGAAGCGATGCGTGACTGGTCTGGTTGTTATGACAAAGCACATTACTTATTGGGTACCGCCGCAGGCCCTCACCCATACCCAACAATAGTACGAGAATTCCAGCGCATGATTGGTGAAGAAGCCAAAGCGCAAATTCTGGAAAAAGAAGGATGTCTGCCTGATGCAGTGATTGCCTGTGTTGGTGGTGGCTCAAATGCCATTGGCCTGTTCGCTGAATTTATACCAGAAAATAATGTTCGCCTAATCGGGGTCGAACCTGCCGGGCATGGCATCGAAACCGGAAAGCACGGCGCTCCGTTGAAACACGGTAAATTGGGCATCTATTTCGGTATGAAAGCCCCGATTATGCAAACGGAAGATGGGCAAATTGAAGAATCTTATTCCATCTCAGCCGGATTAGATTTTCCTTCCGTTGGTCCTCAACACGCTTATTTGAACAGTATCGGCAGAGCTGATTATGTCTCAATTACTGATAATGAAGCACTCGAAGCTTTTCAGGCGTTATCACGTAATGAAGGTATTATTCCGGCATTAGAATCGTCCCATGCTCTGGCTCATGCGTTGAAAATGATCCACCAGAATCCAGATAAGGAACAATTACTCATTGTTAATTTATCTGGTCGCGGCGACAAAGACATCTTTACTGTTCACGATATTTTAAAATCAAGGGGGGAAATCTGATGGAACGTTATGAACAACTATTTAAGAAGCTGCAAAACCAAAATCAGGGTGCATTTGTCCCTTTTGTCACCCTCGGTGATCCCAATCCTGATTTGTCATTGGAAATTATTGATGCTTTAATCGCTGGTGGGGCAGATGCACTTGAATTAGGCATTCCGTTTTCAGATCCTCTTGCCGATGGCCCTACTATCCAAAATGCCAACTTGCGGGCATTGTCATCCAACGTTACACCAACATTGTGTTTTGAACTGTTGGGAAAAATTCGGACTAAATATCCCGATACCCCCATTGGCCTGTTGCTCTACGCCAATCTAGTTTTCCATAATGGAATTGATGATTTTTACCGCCGGTGCAAAGATGCTGGAGTTGATTCAGTTCTGGTGGCTGATGTACCGTTATCTGAATCATCCCCATTCCGCTCAGCCGCTATGAAATATGGCATTGCCCCGATTTTTATTTGTCCTCCTAACGCAGATGACGATTTACTGCGTGAAATCGCTTCATTTGGGCGCGGATATACTTATCTACTGTCAAGAGCAGGCGTAACTGGGAGTGAGAATCGAGCGACACAACCGTTAACTCATCTTGTCAATAAACTCAACGAGTATCATGCCGCACCTGCTCTACAAGGTTTTGGTATTTCAGAACCTGAACAGATTACAGCGGCACTCAATAGCGGAGCTACAGGCGCGATTTCTGGTTCTGCCATCGTAAAAATTATTGAAGATAACCTGCATCAACCCAATATCATGCTGGAAAATTTAACGGATTTTGTTCGTTCTATGAAAAACGCGACTCTATTATGATCCCACTACTGTGATTTACGTGTGATCCTACGATGTCTTTAACACATCTGAAAAGTATAAAAATGGGGCTGATTAGGCCCCATTGGTTCTCTCTTATGCCAAACACGCACGTAACTTACTTTTTATCAGTTTTTAAACCTGTCATCATTTAAACAGTCAGAAACTATAACCAACACCGAACATAAAGACCCATGGATCAAGGCGGGTTTTATATTTTTTATCTACATCCCCGACTTTGAACTTCACATCAGTTTCGATGTTCATCCACCAAAGTGAGGTATTCAGCATCCAGTGTTTATCCAGTTTATAATCCAGACCAACCTGACCTGCTATTCCCCAAGAGTCTTTTAGATCTAGGCTATTTAAATTAGCCCCACTTACGGTTTCATTATTATTAAATTTTTCGCTAAAGAATTTCGTGTAGTTAACACCAATCCCAACATAAGGGCGTAATTTATTTTCTGTGGAGCTAAAATAATATTGTGCCATCAATGTTGGTGGAAGATGTTTAACTTCGGCGATTTCACCTGCTATCGGCAAACTCACTCTGTGCTGGAATGGTGTTGCGGCCAGTAATTCAACACCTATGTTATCAGTGATCATATAACCAAAAGTTAAACCCAACTGAGTATTATTATTGACATCAAAAGATCCCAAACCTAATACATTCTCAGAACCAGCATTTGGCCTTACCGTTGCTGTACCTGCACGGAACAGGAAGTCCCCCGCTTCATGGGCGAAGGTAAATGACGGAGCTAACGTAGCCGCAGCCAATACGAGCGCAGAAATCTTTTTCATTATCCATCCCATTTATCGTTTTAAAATAGTCAGAAATATACCCATTTGTTTACTGTTATGATCTATACCTGTCGTTTCTCAAGTTGTAGATTCCTTGATTACCTCTCGAAATATACTGGATATAAGACAGATCATATCTTTTAAAGATTTTTGGCAAAATAAGGTATTTACAACTTTATTATTTCACTTGATGAATATTTTAAATTGATCCAAATCAAAATTATCTGATTAATAATTTCATTGCTGTCTTTTATTTATTTTTTATATCAATTTTTAGTTATCAAAAAACAATTACGAATAGAAATATTTTATTATAAAATAACATCAATCAATAAATTTCTTAACATAAAATTAATGTTTTTACCCTTTTTGATAAAGGATACCGATTCTATCATCTAATAGGAACTCGTTTTCCGTACCCCATGAACCTTGGATTTCAAGTTGCAAGACATCAGCAAGAAGGCAAATCTTGGGTATCCAATAATCCCCCTAACAAGGTACAATTGAACATTATCATCGTCGTTTTATTTGATAGGAGCCACTTTCATGCCCATCACGGCAAATACCCTGTATCGTGACAGCATCAACTTTTTGAAGAACCAACTGTTGAATATTGTCATACTCTCTGTCTTGGCCGCGTTGGTGACAACACTGCTCGAACATTTTCTCATGCCGAATGGTGAACAACTCAACTTATTGGTCGGGATACAAAATGCTTTTAAAGAATCCGGTAATGCAGGAGTCAAAGATTTTGTGGCTCAATTAACACCAGATGAGCAGTTCATGTTCTTGCGCACAGCATTTGGGATCTTATTTACCAACATATTCGGCAATACCTTACTTACTGCCAGTGTGTTAATACTCATCAATGCTGTTTCCAATGGGCAGCAAACTAATGCCATTCATGCCAGCACATTATCGATCACACTTCTGCCAAGAATGTTTTTGCTAATGTTTATCTGCACCCTGCTGGTTCAAATTGGCTACGTTTTGATGTTATTACCAGGAGTTCTGTTCTCTATTGCATTTGCACTTGCCCCTATTTTTCTATTTGAAAAAGGCAAGAATGTTTTTGCTGCCATGCAGGCAAGTTGGAAGTTAGCATTTGAGAATATGCGCCTGCTAATACCTGCGATGCTGTTGTGGATTGCTGCCAAACTGATACTGGAGCTTTTATTGTCAAAAACTCCCTATTTGGTACTGTCTGTCTTGAATAACCTACTATCAGCCCTGCTGCTGGTTTACCTGTTCCGCTTGTATATGCTGGCACAAAATAAAACTACAAACGGTATGTAATAAACACTGAATAATCCACCTCGCTGCATTCTAGCAAGGTGGATTGCAATTATTCGGCTTGTTTTTCCTCAAGTTGTAACTTACTTTGAATCATACGAATGGCAAAATAGAGATCGGGCACCACAATCAGATCTTCATCACTGCGGCTCAGTTTATTTTGTTTAATCCAGTAATTCAGTTCTGTCCTGCGCCCTGCCAAAACCAATGTCACGCCTTTCTCTTTTAATTCCGTAATCAACTCATCCAACACTGCAAAAACACTAACATCATCATAGGTAAAACTGACTGTCGCATCTACCACCAACCATGCAGGACGATTAGATGCCCTTTCTACATGCTGTAATGCCCGTTTTTTGAAGTATCCGACATTAAAATAAGTCAAAGGAGAGTTAAAACGATACATCATGATGCTATCTACTGGCTTAATATCACTATCTTGATGGATAGAACGAACCATACCGTGCTCATTTACACCCAGCAATTGATCTGAAGGTCGGAAAATAATCCGCAAAAATTGCAACAACCCCAACAAAACAGCAAAACCGACACCATCAATAACCCCCACCAGTAAAACTGCAACCAGCGTGAAAATCGAGAGTATAAAAGCCTGACGATTACGTTTTCGGTATGCCCAGATATTCTTTAAACCCAATAGTGACCATGTGGAAAAAATCAGCACAATTCCCAGTGATGACAAAGGAATATAGGTTAGAAATGTTGTCATAAACAACAGCACCAATAGAATGGCGATAGCCGCAATCATTGATACCATTTGCGTTTTCCCGCCAATGGAGTCATTGACAGCAGTACGGCTACTGGCAGCGCTGACCGCAAACCCTTGTGACAACGATGAAGCGATATTGGCTATACCCAGTGCCCTGAGTTCTAAATCTGCATCAACCTGATAGCCGTTTTTACTGGCAAAGCTACGAGCTGTCATCATAAAACTGACAAAACTAATAACTGCAAGGTTAATGGATGGAACAACTAAATCACGCAAGATACCAAATTCAAATTCAGGCATAGGTACAATAGGTAAACCCGTCCCCATATTACCAACAATTTGGATACCATATTGATTGAGTTCAAACTGCCAACTGATATAAGTCGCCACTACCATTGCCATCAATGGTGCCGGCCAGCTCGGTCTAATAACACGCACACAAAGCAATACCAACAACGTTATTGCAGACATTCCCACCGTCGGCCAGTCAGATTCCAACAACTTATGAGGCAGTGCAATTAATCGCTCAATCAATTCGGCAGGCAATCCAGAAAGTCCGAAAACCTTAGAAATCTGATCTGCGATAATAGTGATCGCCACACCATTCATAAAACCTTTCAGAATGGGGCGGGACAGAAAGTCGGCAAATGCCCCCAGCCGAAAATGGCTGGCCAGTATACACCAAAACCCCATCATTAATGTCATGACAATGGCAAGCTGCCAACGTATATGTTCATTTCCCAGCGCCAACGGTGTCACAGCGGCGGCGATAACGGCACAAGTTGCTGCATCTGGCCCAACAATTAACTGTCGGGAAGTCCCAAACAGAGCATAAGCGAACATAGGTAAAATACAGGCATACAAACCAATAATTGCGCTAATGCCCATTAATTCAGCATAAGCAATCGCAACCGGCAATGCGACCGCAGTAACAGAAAGACCTGCCCGTATATCATGGCTAAGATATTCTTTACGATAATGACAGAGATTTCCCAAGCCTGGCATCCAACGATGCAATCTTTCCCACAACATGACTTTTTATGCCCTTTCGTGAAAACGGAGTCCACTATAATGCGGTGTTCAATGGAAACTCTCAAGTTCCTCATTACCAGCCCGACTTTTCATTCATTGTGATAAAATTATCCGAATAAATGAAAAATGTTTTTCCTTGATAAATAAATCATTTCATTGAGATCTGATACACTCTGGCATAAATTCAAGAACATGCCTTCATTGGCGTCACAATGGGTCCAATTTATGAAACAACTTTTAGACTTTTTACCACTAGTCGTTTTCTTCATCGTCTATAAAATGTATGACATTTTCTATGCATCGGGCGCCCTGATTGCTGCAACAGGGTTGGCTGTTGTCATCACTTACCTGATTTATCGTAAAGTCGAAAAGTCTTCCTTGATTACATTTGTCATGGTTACCGTTTTCGGTACACTTACACTCGTTTTCCACAGCGATTTATTCATTAAATGGAAAGTAACTGCCATTTATGCCATTTTTGCCTTAGTTCTGCTTGTCAGCCAATGGATTATGAAAAAACCGCTTATTCAGAGGATGTTGGGTAAAGAGTTGGAGCTGCCTGATTTCGTCTGGAATAAATTGAATATGGCTTGGGCGATCTTCTTTATCACCTGTGCCTTGGCAAATATTTATGTCGCTTTCTGGCTACCTCAGGATATTTGGGTAAACTTTAAAGTGTTCGGGTTAACAGCATTGACACTGGTCTTTACTGTATTGAGTGTGGTATATATCTACCGACATCTGCCTCGCGAACAAAAATAATGTAATGACCCATCAGATGGATACCTGTCGATACACCGACAGGTATTGTTATATTCACCAAATAAAGCAAGTTTTCTAATGACACAACAACAACCCTTACCAAACGGAGAATTGGTTCTCCGTACACTGGCCATGCCTGCCGATACCAATGCCAATGGGGATATTTTCGGTGGCTGGCTGATGTCTCAAATGGATATTGGCGGCGCAATTCTGGCAAAAGAAATTGCACTGGGGCGCGTAGTAACTGTTAGCGTAAATGGCATCAGTTTTCTGAAACCAGTTGCGGTAGGTGACGTCGTATGCTGTTATGCCCGTTGCCTTAGAACGGGGAATTCATCTATCACAATTCATATTGAAGTTTGGGTGAAAAAGGTGGCTTCTGAACCCGTTGGGCAACGTTACCGTGCAACAGAGGCGGTTTTCACCTATGTTGCTGTTGATGAGAATAATTCTTCTCGTCCTTTGCCTGAAGATAAAAGACACTTCAAACTGGAAGGCAGTGATTCAGAGTAACGATTTACTGGGAATAATAATTCGTGAATTAAAGGCGCACAATTAAATTTGTGCGCCTTTTTTTCTGAAAATAGTAAATTTAGGTTACAGTTTATGGGCATAATATAAATACGTGTTCATATTAAATAATGAAATACAAATTTCCCGCTTTCGTTGTTATCATTTCTCTGGAATAAGCGACTGTATCACTCAAAAGCTTTTCAATCATATCTTCTCAATTATTTGCTAGAGTTACTAGAGTTAAAGGCTGTATTGCGTACTTTAACTCTAGTAGGGAGTATCTTGATAGGCTAGGATTGTGAAATACCGGTCACTTTAAACTCAATAGTAGTAACATACCCGGTTGCAGGCATTTTTTCGTAACGCCATTTTCTCATCACTTTCTTCACTTCACGCTCAAAAACATTCTTGGGAGTTGAGGAAAGGATTTCGATGTTCCTCACTCTACCCTCTTCATCAATATCATACCTTACCTTCACTGTCCCTTCGGTACCCAACTGCTGCGCTCTGGATGGATAAACAGGATTTGGTCTATTTAACGCCCTTGGCCCATTTTGTGCTTTCGGTGCACCATTAACCGGTTTTTGATCACTCAGATTTTTTACTATCTGGGAATCTTGATCAGAAACAGATTTCAGTGGTTGTTCTGAGATTTTTTGAGTCTTTTTCTCCACCGGCTTAGATTCTTTCTTAACAATTTTTCTCTCTTCTCTCTTTTTCACTTCCGGTTTCTTTTCCGGCTTAGGGAGGGCAATTTTCGCGATAGGTTCAGGTTCAAGTGATTCAGGCTCAGGAACTGATTCAGACATGATAGGCTCAGAGATTGATGCCTCTTCAGCGGCCAATTGAACCATGGCAACAGACATAGGAGCGGCTTCTGGTTTTTCAGGTTTAATACCATGAAAAAGCGCCGCAGCAATAGAAATATGTAAACAAACAGAAAGTAGTATCGCCCAAGGTATCCAACGCATAAGAGAATTCTTGCTCAGCAGCATGATAGTCAGTTTTCAGATAGCCATTAGTTTAAATGCAAATGACTATCATATTCAATAACGATTCAAAAACATCTACACTTTTAAGCTGCTGTTTTGTCGTGATACGATAATTTCAAATCTACTGGGTACATATTATGCTACAGGCATTCTATATTTTGAATGAACAGAATCGACCTGCGGCTCTTGCAAGCATCTGTTTTACGCAATTTATAGATACGAAAATTACGACGTGACTGATCTTCCAACCAACGACGGCGACGACGGATGCTTTGACGGAGCATTCTCCAGCGCCCTACTTCATTTCGACAGTGTTTCATCAGATACTTTCCAGATTCATTCTCTCATGGGGATAATTTGTATTATTCTTAATCCTCACTATCAGAGATGTCAACCAATACTTGTCTGGCACAGATTAGGTTGATAGTTTGTCTAAATTTCTAGAAACTTGTGGAAATGACAGTATGAAATACTTACAGTCAACTCAAACAGGAGTTCATTGTCGCAAACAGTTTGAACACAGTTATGGGCAAACATCGAAGTATATGCGCAGTACATATCTTTTGAACAAACTCTAGATTAACATGACAAATAAAATAGCCTAATGGATAGGCTCTTAAATAAATAGGATTAATTGCCATATATGACAACTTTTTATTCTGTACTGAGCTGGCTGGCGATTTTCTTATACTGGCTGATTATTGCTGGTATCACCATTCGAGTTTTGATGAAACGTCGCCCTGTGACATCAGCAATGACTTGGGTACTCATTATTTATATTCTTCCTTTAGTAGGAATTGTTGCTTATTTGTCATTCGGCGAATTGCATCTTGGCAAACGCAGAGTGGAACAGGCCAAACAAATGCGTTCATCTGTGGCCAAGTGGCTTGCAGAATTAAGGAAATCACCCTTCATTTTTACCAATGAAAATAGTGAAGTTGCTACACCATTATTTCAATTGTGCGAACGCCGCCAAAAAATCAAGGGTGTCAGAGGCAATAAAATGCAGCTAATGACATCTTATGATGATTCCCTGAAAAGCATTATCAATGATATTGAAAATGCTAAATACAATATCGAAATGGTGTTCTATATATGGCAGTCAGGAGGCTTGGTTGATCAAGTTACCGATGCTCTGATACGGGCAGCCAAACGCAGTGTTAAATGCCGGATTATGGTAGATTCAGCAGGAAGCTGGCAATTTTTCCGCAGCCCTTACCCTGATATTATGCGTAAGGCAGGCATTGAATTCGTCGAATCGCTAAAGGTTAATATTTTCCGTCTGTTCTTACGCCGTATGGATTTACGCCAGCACAGAAAAATTATCCTGATCGATAATCATATTTCATACACCGGCAGCATGAATATGGTTGACCCCCGTTTTTTTAAACAAGATGCGGGAGTGGGACAATGGGTCGACATCATGGTGAGAATGGAAGGCCCTGTCACCACAACACTGGGAATTGTTTATGCTTTCGACTGGGAAATGGAAACAGGAAAACGCCATCTTCCCCCACCGCCTGACAGTACCATTATGCCTTTCGAGCAAGCCAGTGGACATACCGCTCAAGTCATTGCTTCCGGGCCGGGATTCCCTGATGAATTGATCCAGCAATCCTTGATGACAGCTATTTTTTCCGCTCGCAATCAACTTATTCTTACCACACCTTACTTTGTGCCCAGTGATGATTTAATGCATGCAATTTGTACAGCAGCGATGCGGGGTGTTGATGTTAGTATCATAATTCCAAGCCAGAACAATTCATTTCTAGTCCGCTGGGCCAGCCGTGCGTTTTTTGCGGAATTATTGGAAGCAGGCGTAAAAATCTATCTATTTGAGGATGGCCTATTACATAGCAAGAGTGTTTTAGTCGATGGACAACTCAGCATGGTAGGTTCCGTCAATTTGGATATGCGCAGCTTGTGGCTGAATTTTGAAATTACAGTTGTGATTGACGATGAACACTTCGGCAATGATTTAACGCAAGTTCAGCAAGGCTATATTGTGCGCTCAACGCTACTTGCAAATAATGAATGGGAAAAACGACCAGTTTGGCATCGCATCCTTGAACGGGTATGCTACTTTTTCAGCCCCCTTTTATAATTCGTGCCAGAAAAAGTATTCATTCAATGTAGAACATGTTTTAATTTTATTCTGTTACTAATTTCGGACAATGCCATTATGGAAAATCAACCGACACATACTATGCAATTGGATATTAACAACCGAATGACAGAAGATGAGGCGCTTGAGAAAGCCTATGACATTTTTCTGGAACAGGCGCTCTCTAATCTCGATCCGGCTGATAGTTTATTGTTTAATTTGCAATTTGAAGAACGAGGTGGCGCTGAAGTATTAAAACCATCAGAGATTTGGTTTGAGCATGTTGATTTTAATTTAGAACCGGATTTTTTTTCAGAAGTCATTATTGGCTTGGCGGAATCGGAAGATGCCGAAATTGATGATATTTTTGCCCGTATTTTGATTTGTCGGGAAAAAGCTCACCCTATCTACCATATTATCTGGAAGAAATAACATATTATTAAAAATAAAATGTTACATCTAGTCGCCAGTTGAAATCATCAAATAATGTACACACAGCCTCCCATTCGGAGGCTGATTTTATAATTCTACACCTGAGCGAACCCCTGAATTCAGGATATAAATTTGAATAACTTATTTATCACGCCAATTAAGACAGAACGTCTTTTTTTCACCGGTTTGTTTTAATATTCCACCTAACTTCTGTGCTTCATAATTTCCATATGAAATGGTATATCTGCCATCTGTATCGCCTAAAAGCGGCATGGTTCCAAGAGAATAGATTGTATTATCAACAGTTACATAAAGATTTTTCGTCAGCAACTCTACTATCTTCCGATCTTTATCTTTATCAGAAGAAACTATCAAATAAAACCAATTATACGTACTCCAATAAAATGCTAACACATTGGGAATTGTTGTCTTATTTGAGATTGGACTTAAGCTACCAAAAGTAGCTGTACCTCCACTGAGCCATTGCCCACTTTCACTAATATATCCCCAATCTTGGCCGTAATTAAATTTACCAGCTCCTAATTCAAGCTCAAAAACCAACATACAATCTTCTGGCTTATGGTTATCCGACTGTAGCAATTTCCAGTCACAAGCCATCAAATCTTCTGGCGTTGGCTGCCAAGGAAACCAAACTCCGCGTTTATCACCCTTCTCAATATGAATGAAGCTATTACATTCTTCCTCAGAAGTTGGCTCAAGAGTAAGACGTATATATTCATTCGGGGTATCCCAATGACTACGATGTAATTTATTCCCCAAATAAACCTGAATGATTGCCCACGGGCAAGAGCCAGTCGGGGCGGTTACGGTGTCAATTTTGTATTGATCGGGGTTAATCTGGCATTCATATTCAGGTTTTTTACTTTCTGGCTGATTAACTTCAGACATAAATCCCTCACTTATTATTTTATTAAAGTTCAAGATCATTTAATCCTGCGGCTAAACTACCAAAAAATTTTACTTAAGCTAGGCTATTGGCTCAATCAAGACCCTTATGTAATTATCAACAT
The DNA here is from genome assembly GCF_059072735.1 of Xenorhabdus sp. XBWT. Taxonomy (NCBI): domain Bacteria; kingdom Pseudomonadati; phylum Pseudomonadota; class Gammaproteobacteria; order Enterobacterales; family Morganellaceae; genus Xenorhabdus; species Xenorhabdus sp. XBWT. The sequence goes on along the minus strand of NZ_CM180990.1, from coordinate 2,105,532 downwards.
AATTTGATATAGGGTAGGTGATTTGTTTGTTTAATTGTATATTCAAAGTTTGCTAATGCCCTCATCATGAGGGCATTTAAGCTTATATTTGGTGACAGTGTCACATTAGAACTTTTCTACACTAATGGTTCTTTCTATGCTAGTGGTTATAGCGGATCAACTTTAAGACAAGATACCGCATGTTTAAAGCTGCCTTCTAGCAATGGCCGGGTTTTGGCACATTCAGCATCGGCCATTGGGCAACGAGTGCGGAATACACAGCCAGACGGAGGGTCAATCGGTGAAGGGAGTTCTCCTTCCAACAATTCAATATGCTTGTTACGTTCTTTGTCCGGATCAGGAATGGGTACAGCAGACATGAGTGCACGAGTATAAGGATGCAGCGGGTTATGATAAACCTCATCGTAAGTTCCCAGTTCCACCGAATGTCCCAAATACATCACCAATACGCGATCTGATATGTGTTTCACTATCGACAGGTCATGAGCGATAAATATCAGGGAAAGCCCCATTTCACGTTGTAACTCCTGCAACAAGTTAACAACCTGCGCCTGAATGGAAACATCCAGCGCTGAAACAGGTTCATCACAGATAACTAATTTAGGCTCCAAAATCAAAGCCCGGGCAATGCCAATACGTTGACACTGTCCGCCTGAAAATTCATGGGGATAACGGTTTATCAGGTTAGGCAATAACCCTACCCGCATCATCATTTTTTTAACTTTTTCTTTGATCTCCATGACTTTCATTTTGGGGTAATAAGTTCTTAACGGTTCTGCAATGATGTCACCGATGGTCATACGCGGATTCAGTGATGCCAAAGGGTCTTGGAAAATCATTTGGATATCGTTACGAATATCCCGCCACTGTTTATCATTTACCTCCAGTAGATTTTGTCCGAGCCAAGTGACCGAGCCACCAGAAGCCTTCACCAATCCAATCACTGCTCTGGCGAATGTTGATTTTCCGCAGCCAGACTCTCCTACAACCCCCAGAGTTTCTCCTTCGTAGAGCCTGAGTGTGACTCCGTCCACCGCTTTTAAAGTTTTCGACGGCTGCCAGAACCACCGTTTCCCATCTTTGATATCAAAATAAACCTTGAGGTCATTGACTTCCAACAGGACACGTTTTTCAGCTATTTCGCTCATACTAATTCCTCCTGGCATTTAAAGCAGGCACGCAAGCGCCCAAGGTCAAAACTTTCCAACTGCGGTTCCTGCTGAGCACAACGCTCAATAGCAAACTGACAACGCGGCTGGAATGGACATCCTTTCGGTAAACGCAATAAATTAGGAGGGTTGCCTTGAATGGTCGTCAATATCTCTTCATCACCATCCAAACGAGGAACCGCATTCAGTAATCCGATGGAGTATGGATGCGTAGGGTGGTAAAACACGTCACGTGCAGTACCGTATTCCATTGTTCTTCCAGCATACATGACCAACACTTTGTCGCAAATACCGGCCACCACACCCAAGTCATGGGTGATCATGATAATGGCAGTGTTAAACTCTTTTTTCAATTCGTTGAGTAATGTCATGATCTGTGCCTGAACCGTTACGTCCAGTGCAGTTGTCGGTTCATCAGCAATCAGCAGTTTAGGCTGGCACAATAGTGCCATTGCAATCATGACACGCTGGCGCATACCACCAGAAAATTCGTGCGGATACATTCTCATACGTTTACGGGCTTCTGGCATTTTAACTGCATCCAGCATTCGGATAGACTCTTCAAGAGCTTCTCCTTTGCCCATATTTTTATGCAGCATCAGCACTTCAGTTAATTGCTCCCCCACCCGCATATAAGGATTCAGGGACGTCATGGGATCTTGAAATATCATCGAGATCTCTTCCGCCCGCATCTGGTTTAACTCTTTTTCTTTCAGATTGAGAATTTCTCTACGGTTAAAGGTAGCAGAACCGCTGACAGAACCATTACTGGCCAGTAATCCCATTAATGCAAATGCTGTCTGTGATTTACCAGAACCAGATTCTCCCACGATCCCCAGCGTTTCTCCCGCCTGTAAATCAAAATTCAGTTTATTTACGGCAGTTACGTTACCATCAGGAGTGCTGAACACGACATTCAGATCTTTGACTGATAATAGAGATTCATCATTTTTTGAAGTTTCTAGGCTATTCATAGGCTCTCCTTAACGGTCTTTTGGATCGAGGGCATCTCGCAGGCCGTCACCAATAAAGTTAAAACAAAACAGGGTCATCACCAGAAAGCCTGCCGGAAATAACAGTAACCAAGGAGCCACTTCCATTGAGTTGGCACCATCACTTAGTAAAGCACCCCAACTACTGAGCGGCTCCTGAGTTCCCAAACCCAGAAAGCTTAAGAAAGATTCAAACAGGATCATACTGGGTACAAGTAATGAAGCATAAACCACCACAACACCCAAAACGTTTGGCACGATATGGCGTAGAACGATATGACGGGTAGAAACCCCACTAACCAATGCTGCTTCAATGAATTCCTTGCGTTTTAAGCTCAATGTCTGTCCTCGGACAATACGCGCCATGTCTAGCCACGATACCATGCCTATCGCAACGAAAATCAGCAGGATGTTTTGACCGAAGAAAGTGACCAGAAGGATAACGAAGAACATGAATGGGAAAGAGTTGAGAATTTCCAACAAGCGCATCATGAGCATATCAACTTTGCCACCAAGATAGCCTGACGTCGCACCGTACAAAGTACCAAACAACACGGCAATCAAAGCTGCGGCGACCCCAACCATCAATGAAATACGCCCGCCAATGGCAACACGTACCAACAGATCCCGTCCTGATGAATCAGTACCAAAATAGTGGCCGGATTCAGAATCCGGCGGCATCGTCATCATGTTCCAATCGGTATCATCGTAAGCAAATTGCGACAGTATTGGAGCCAGAATGACAAATAATGTAATTACAAGCAGAATACATAAACTCGTAATCGCCGCCTTGTTATGTATAAAACGACGGCGTGCATCCTGCCACAAACTACGACCTTCAATTTCCAATTGCTCGGAGAAACTTTCCAGAGCTTCGCTATTTTTTTTATTCAGTAACATTGCGTGCTCCAGTCTTAGTAACGAATTTTCGGATCAATGACGGCATACAAGACGTCAACAATGGCGTTAAACATAATGGTCAATCCACCTACCAGAATCGTCAGACTGAGTACCAATGAGTAATCTCGGTTTAATGCGCCATTAACAAATAACTGGCCCAATCCGGGTAAACCGAAGATGGTTTCAATAACCATTGAACCCGTGATGATGCCGACGAATGCGGGTCCCATATAAGAGATTACGGGTAATAAGGCGGGTTTTAACGCATGACGCAGGATAATTTTTCGCAGTGGTAATCCCTTGGCCCGGGCAGTACGAATAAAGTTGGAATGTAAAACTTCTATCATGGAACCGCGGGTAATACGGGATATGCTGGCAATATAAGAGAGGGAAAGTGCAACCATTGGCAAGAGCATATATTTAGGCGCCCCGCCATTCCAGCCTCCTCCCGGCAGCCATTTTAATGTAATGGCGAATATCAGAACCAATAAAGGAGCAACTACGAAGCTGGGGATGACAACCCCCGTCATGGCAAACCCCATGACCGTGTAGTCCCATTTTGTATTCTGATTTAATGCTGCAATAACCCCCGCACTGACACCCAATATCACTGCCATAATAAAGGCAGCGAAACCCAATTTAGCAGAAACAGGCAAAGCTTCTGCAACCAGATCATTTACACTGTAGTCTTTATACTTAAATGAAGGGCCAAAATCCCCTTTGGAAAGTTGGATTAAATAATTGAAATATTGTTTATAGATAGGGTCATTCAGGTGGTATTTCGCTTCAATATTTGCCATCACTTCCGGCGGTAGCTTCCTTTCTCCTGTAAATGGGCTACCCGGTGCAAGCCGCATCATAAAAAACGAAATTGTGATGAGAATAAAAAGTGTCGGGATCGCCTCTAAGCAGCGGCGTAAAATAAATTTTAGCATTGCCCGTTCCTATTGTTTAGCCAAACCGTGGCCTTAAAATAATCTGACATTTAGGTGGTGCCATTAATGACACCACCTACTGATTCCTAGTGTTTTATTATGTATAGATCTTTGGTGTGGTAGTTATCCAATGGATCTTTTCCGGTATAACCACCCACATAGGGTTTTAATAAACGAGAATTTGTGTAGTAATAGATTGGGACGATAGCGGAATCTTTATCTAATTGAGCATTAGCTTTAGCATAAATTTCAGCCCGTTCTTCATCAGTTTTTGCTTGAAGAGATTGCTTCATTAACTCGTCGAATGCTTTACTCTTATAATGAGAAGTGTTGTTACTACTGTGGGATAACATAGGATTCAAGAAAGTAGAAGCTTCATTATAATCAGCGCACCATCCGGCGCGGGCTACATCATAATTGCCCTGATGACGGGAGTCGAGGAACGTTTTCCACTCTTGGTTTTCAAGAGAAATGTCAACACCGATATTCTTTTTCCAAACGGAAGCAGCAGCAATAGCTAATTTTTTGTGTAGGTCAGAAGTGTTGTACAGTAATTTTACTTTCAAAGGATTATCTTTGGTAAATCCAGCTTCTGCCAAAAGTTTTTTCGCTTCTTCGTTACGTTGTTGCTGATTTAATTTAACGTACCAATCTGGTTTCTCATCTTTAAAATCAGCAATATAGGGTGGGGTATAACCATAAGCAGGTATATCTCCCTGATTTTTTACCTTATTAGTTAAAAGAGCTTGATCCATTCCCAATTTCAGTGCGGTACGTACTCTTGGATCGTTAAATGGCACCCTTTCGTTATTAATTTCATAGTAGTAAGTGCACAATTTCGGATTTATACGCAACTGTTCGGGGATCTCTTTTTTCAGCTTTTGGAACAATTCAACCGGTAAGTTGTCATAACTCATCTCAATTTCGCCAGCACGATAACGGTTAACATCCGTGATTTCAGAAGAAATTGGTAAAATAGTGACTTGATTGATAACTGTATTTTTATCATCCCAATAGAACGGATTTCGCTCAAAAACAAGGCGTTCATTGATCACCCAGCTTTTCACTTTATAAGCGCCATTACCCACAAAATTCTGTGGTTGTGTCCATCTATCACCATATTTTTCTACAGTTGCACGATGGGCTGGTGATGTACTTGTATGGACAAACAACCTGACTAGATAAGGAACAGGCTCACTCAACGTTAATTGTAATGTATGATCATCTAATGCCTTCACACCCAAAGTTTCGGGTTTTTGTTTACCGCTAATGACATCATCAACATTAACAATATGAGCATATTGCATAAAACTTGCGTAAGGGGATGCAGTATTTGGATCTACCAATCGGCGAAAGCTATAAACAAAATCCTGCGCAGTGACAGGGTCACCATTGGACCACTTTGCATCTTTGCGTAAATGGAATGTCCAAACTTTGAAATCCTGCTGACTGCCCCAACTCACTGCTACACCGGGGATAATTTTGCCGTCAGGGTCATTAATAACCAACGTTTCAAATAAATCACGGGCAATGTTGGATTCCGGCACACCTTCAATTTTATGCGGGTCCAACGATTGGGGTTCCGAGCCATTGTTACGAACCAGCACCTGTTTTGCAGAGTCTGCGAGTTGCACACCCGCGGGTACTTGCGCAGCAAAGGCCTGCCAGCCCATCATCATACCCAAGGCTACCGTAATTCCGGCAGCCAGTTTTTTCTTTGTTGTGTTTATCATCTTATTGTTACTCCAATTAATATCATCTGACTCGTTAGAGCTATATATACATATTGGGATGGTTATTATATGCATTCAAAGGAACTATTTTGCTTAAAGCAAGACAATATTTTGTTAAAAGATCACTTATCAACTTTTTTGATGTATAAATTCTTTAGATCGACATAATCAAGAGGATCTTTACCTATCATTCCACCAACAGTAGGACGAATAAGGCGTACACTGACACGGTAATAAACAGGGACCATTCCTGAATCCTTATCAAGTTGAGCCTCAGCCTGTTGATAAAATTCCTGGCGGGTGACGTCATCTTTTGCGACAAGTGCCTGACGAAGATAGTTATCAAACGCCTCACTTTGATAGAAACCAGTATTATTACTGCTAGTTGACAATAACATATTCAAAAAAGAGGAAGGTTCATTGTAATCACCGCACCATGTTGCTCTCGCAACATCATAATGTCCTTCATGACGGTTCTGGAGAGAGGTTTTCCATTCCTGATTTTGCAATGTGACTTTTGCACCAATATTTTTTTGCCACATAGAAACCGCAGCAATGGCTTGTTGTTTATTCTGTTCTGACGTGTTGTACAACAAAGTAAACTTTAGAGGATTGCGGGCATCAAAACCGGCTTCTTTTAACAATTCCCTTGCCCGCTGATTACGTAGTTCCTGTGTCCAATTCGCCCATTCCGGATTAATGGACAAACCACCACCAATATAGGTTGGCGTAAAACCATACGCTGGAATCTGCCCCTGCCCCATAATTCTTTCAGTAATGATATTGCGATCAAGACTCAGTTTTATGGCCTCACGTACTCGTTCATCTTTAAACAATGGTTTTTGGTTATTAATTTCGTAATAAAACGTGCACAGAAAAGGTGAAACTTGCAATTGATCGGGAATATCCCGTTTCATTTTTTGGTACAGATCAGGGGGAATAGCGCTGTCAGTAATATCTATTTCCCCACTACGATAGCGGTTAACATCACTGATCCCCGAAACGACAGGCAGGAAAGTGCCATTTTCAATGATGGTCTCTTTATTGTTCCAATACTGTGAATTACGCGTTAAAACAAGTCGCTCATTGACTACCCAGTCTTTCAATATATAAGCACCATTGCCAATATAGTTTGCCGGCAATGTCCACTTATTGCCCCATTTTTCTACCACATCTTGCCTGACAGGTTTCATTGCTGTATGACTTAACATATCAACCAGATAAGGCACAGGCAGGCTGAGTGTTACCTGGAAACGACGTTCATCCAAAGCCTTGACACCCAATTGATCCGGTGCTTTTGTTCCGTTCAAAATATCATCGGCATTCTGCACATGGGTATATTGTAAATAACTGGTATAAGGAGAACCGGTGTTCGGATCAGCAAGACGACGCCAGCTATAGACAAAATCCTGTGCAGTTACCGGTTTTCCATCACGCCATTTAGCATCTTCACGTAAATAGAATGTCCAAATCTTGTGACCTTCATTTTCCCATCTTTCTGCTACTCCGGGCACCGTTTCACCATTTGGCCCTGTCGTTACCAGTCCTTCCAGTAAGTTACGAATCACAACAGTTTCTGGATGACCTTCTACTTTATGAGGATCTAATGAAGTCACCTCAACTCCATTATTAATGGTTATTTCTTGTTTTTCGGCTAATGTGACTCCCGCAGGAATAACCGCAGCAACGCTTTGGGCAGCAGGTAATGATAATAAAACGATACTCGAAACTATTTTCCCCAATTTTGATGATTTTTTCTTCATTTTTTGCTCCAAATTATCAACCGCAAATGGATCGTTTTTAATCTGTTAACTCTGATAATTTATTTATTTCATTAACACATAGTATTTAATATGTTAAAAAATAACGCTCACATAATAATTGTTATACAATATCCATAATCGATTTATTAAGGAATTAAAAGAAATCTGTTATTTTTGTATAAACCTCACTATGAAATAAACACAACAAACTGAAAATTATAGATTTTATTTTACTCTTTCAATATAAAAATCATAAGATGCCATTGAAAAAGAAAATAAACATTATTTTAACAAAATGCAATCACCACAGAGTAAAAATCCACCTCCATCACAAAATGCCAAAGCAAGACAACAATCTGTTAAAATTATGGAAAGGAAAATAGTGTGAAAAATTACAGTATGATTTTGAGGGAGTAGTAGACTAAGTAAGAATAAAACATAATTAATCGTTTTTAAAAGAATTACTCAGAAATGGTGTTAATACCCAACCATTTTTTGATTGGCTATTTATTGGCTGAATTTGAGCTAATTAACTCATCTTATTAAGTAGAAAATTTCATATTTTTACATTAACGCTATAGATAAATACATTGGTGATATTACCTATGCAATATCACCACAATCCTGTAAACAGGGCTGTTCCTGTAACTATAAATTCAACGCCCAGCGACATTAATAACAACCCCATTATGCGAGTGATTACATTGATACCGGTTTGTCCAAGAAATTTTACTAATAAAGATGCTAAGCGAAATGAATCGATAGAAATACCAAATACATAAGGATGGAATCTACGACCGATAATGAAATACATAAGATAATAGCAACCGATAAATTTGCGATAAGATTGGTTTTATTACGCCCTTGAGCTGTTTGACAATTAGTCATACTAATGAAAACAGGCAAGACCCCAATCGGGTTAACTAACGCAAACAATCCCATAAAAAACTTAATATATCCAGATATCCCCAGCAATGATTCATCCACGATTAGACTCTTTCTACTTAAATAAATAAAACTTATGACAACATCTAAAAAAATACAGTAAATAGGGATTTTTTCGTTACTTTAAATCAATTAATTGGATAATTCTTACCAAAAAGACCAATTCTGTAATAGGTAATATAACAAAGTAAGTTGGTAAAATGTATCAAATTAGTTAAATAAATATTTAAATTCACTTTAAAGTATTAACGAATATCCATTCCGATTAAACCGCGAGCTGAATGGTGTCAGCTTAATGTTTTTATGATCTAAATCACTATAAGAAAAGCGATAACTGGTAAGCTGTTCTCAACATAGAATTTCAAGAAAATCAAATATTACTATATTAATGATTTTATTAAGTGATTTTCTAAGGCAATTGACGGTAATGAATAATGAATTCAATCAACAATAAATTTCATGACATTATTTAATGAATTAATAATCCCACCGCTAATTCCCTTAAAAAATTTAACCTTTATTTGGAGTAATTTTTATGGCTGTCACTCAGGTTTCAGAACTCAATGAATTAGTTGCTCGTGTAAAAAAAGCCCAGCATGAATTTGCTAATTTTTCTCAGGAACAAGTTGACCGCATTTTCCGTGCCGCAGCTCTCGCTGCCGCAGATGCTCGTATTCCATTGGCAAAATTAGCGGTGTCTGAATCAGGTATGGGAATTGTGGAAGATAAAGTGATCAAAAACCACTTCGCTTCTGAGTATATTTATAACGCTTATAAAGATGATAAAACTTGCGGGATTTTATCTGAAGATCATACTTTCGGCACCATCACTATTGCAGAGCCTATTGGCCTGATCTGTGGTATTGTTCCGACAACAAATCCAACATCTACCGCGATTTTTAAGGCTCTCATCAGTCTGAAAACTCGAAATGGTATTATTTTCTCTCCTCATCCACGCGCCAAAAAGGCAACGAATAAAGCAGCAGAAATCGTTTTAAAAGCAGCAATAGAAGCAGGGGCACCCGAAGATATTATCGGCTGGATCGATGAGCCTTCTGTTGAGCTTTCAAATACCTTAATGCATCACCCTGATATTAATCTGATTTTAGCCACAGGTGGTCCGGGAATGGTAAAAGCTGCTTATAGTTCAGGTAAACCTGCGATTGGTGTTGGTGCCGGCAATACTCCTGTCGTGATCGATGAATCCGCTGATATCAAACGTGCCGTAGCATCCATTCTTATGTCCAAAACGTTCGATAATGGTGTGATTTGTGCCTCAGAGCAATCAGTCATTGTCGTTGACGTTATTTATGAGCAAGTTCGTGAGCGTTTTTCAACCCACGGAGGTTATCTCCTTCAAGGAAAAGAACTGAAAGCCATCCAAGATATTATTTTGAAAAATGGTAACTTGAATGCTGCCATTGTTGGTCAGCCAGCAACAAAAATCGCTGAAATGGCCGGTATCAGTGTTCCTGATAATACTAAGATCCTTATCGGTGAAGTCACTTTAGCAGATGAATCCGAGCCTTTTGCCCATGAAAAATTATCACCATTGCTCGCCATGTATCGCAGTAGAAATTTTGAAGATGCAGTTGAAAAAGCGGAGAAACTGGTTGAAATGGGCGGTATTGGTCACACTTCGTGTCTTTATACCGAACAGGATAACCAAGCCTGGCGCATTAAATATTTCGGCAATACAATGAAAACAGCCCGTATTTTGATCAACACTCCAGCTTCCCAAGGTGGAATCGGGGATTTATATAACTTTAAATTGTCCCCTTCCCTAACTTTGGGATGTGGCTCTTGGGGAGGTAACTCCATTTCCGAAAATGTAGGGCCAAAACATCTGATCAATACGAAAACTGTCGCAAAAAGAGCCGAAAATATGTTGTGGCATAAACTTCCAAAATCAATCTATTTCCGACGCGGTTCTCTCCCCATAGCATTGGAAGAAGTCGCTACTGACGGAGCAAAACGCGCATTCATTGTTACTGACCGCTTCTTATTTAATAACGGCTATACCGATCAGGTGATCAATGTCTTGAAATCGTATGGCATAGAAACCGAAGTTTTCTTTGAGGTAGAAGCAGACCCTACTTTACATATTGTTCGCAAAGGTGCTGAACAAATGCATCTGTTCAAGCCAGATGTCATTATTGCCTTTGGCGGCGGTTCCCCAATGGATGCAGCCAAAATTATGTGGGTCATGTATGAACATCCAGAAACACATTTCGAAGAATTGGCTCTGCGTTTTATGGATATTCGCAAACGCATTTATAAATTCCCCAAAATGGGCGTGAAAGCCAGAATGGTCGCCATTAGCACAACTTCAGGCACAGGTTCGGAAGTCACACCTTTTGCAGTTGTTACCGATGATATCACCGGACAGAAATATCCTCTGGCAGATTATGCGTTGACTCCGGATATGGCAATTGTCGATGCAAACTTAGTTATGGAGATGCCAAAATCGCTGTGTGCCTTTGGTGGCCTTGATGCAGTCACTCACGCACTGGAAGCCTATGTTTCCGTATTAGCTAATGAATATTCTGATGGACAAGCGCTGCAAGCTCTGAAGTTGCTGAAAGATTTCCTGCCCGCCAGTTACCATGAAGGTGCCAAAAATCCTGTTGCCCGCGAGCGGGTTCATAATGCAGCAACCATTGCAGGTATCGCTTTTGCCAATGCTTTCTTGGGAGTGTGTCATTCCATGGCCCATAAGCTTGGCTCTGAATTCCATATTCCACATGGTTTAGCAAATGCATTGTTGATCTGTAACGTAATTCGCTACAACGCTAATGACAATCCGACAAAACAAACAGCATTCAGCCAATACGACCGCCCTCAGGCACGACGTCGCTATGCAGAAATAGCTGACCATTTAGGATTAACTGAATCAGGAGATCGTACTGCTAATAAGATTGAGAAACTACTGGCGTGGTTAGAAGAAATGAAATCTCAATTAAGTATTCCAGCGTCAATTCGTGAAACAGGTGTTCAGGAAGCTGACTTTTTAGCAAAAATTGACAAACTGGCAGAAGACGCATTTGATGACCAATGTACCGGCGCCAATCCACGTTATCCGTTAATTTCCGAATTGAAACAATTGTTGTTAGATTCTTTCTATGGCCGTGAATTTACTGAACAAGCCATATTACAGGAGACATTGCAATCAAATAGAAAGAATAATAAGAAATAATAATAAATGATCTGCTGATGTAACTTAAAAAAGGTGTCAGAATACCGCTGACACCTTTTTTATTATTTTATTTTCCTGCACTAATGGTTTTATACTCACTCTACTTCAGGTTGAAGTCCGTTAAACTTTTTTGCCTTGGCGTCACAAATAACATCAGTATAGTGTCTACGGCACACAGAAACGTATTTTTCATTGCCACCAATGTCAACCTGGGCACCATCGTAGACAACGTTACCATTACTTCCAAAACGCAGGACATGGCTGGCCTTTCTCCCACAATGACAGATTGTTTTCAACTCCACCAATTTATCTGCCCAAGCGAGAAGATATTTACTTCCACTAAATAACTCCCCCTGAAAATCCGTTCTTAATCCATAACAAAGAACAGGGATATCATCATAATCTACAATTTCACAAAGCTGCTCGACGTGTTCTTTTGATAAGAATTGACATTCATCAATCAAAACACAATGGACTTTTTCAGACTCATTTTCACTTCTGATAAGCTCAGCAATATCTGTTTCTGGTGAAAATAACAAAGCTTCAGCACATAAGCCAATACGAGAACTCACCTTTCCTTTACCAAAACGAGTATCAATTTCTGCTGTAAAAATCAGCGTTCTCATTCCTCTTTCGTTATAGTTATAGGAAGATTGTAATAAAGAAGTTGATTTCCCTGCATTCATGGCAGAATAATAAAAATAAAGCTGAGCCATTGGCCCGTCCATCCTCTAGTCAAATTTAATCAGGTGATATATCGCGGTAAGTTTATCACAAACTCTGACCGAGTTTACTTCCTGTTATTGACTAATGTGGTGTGGCAGAAACAAATTAGAACGAATATAAGAAGGTTATTTTCATGATAATCATCACATTTGTGCATATAAAATCAACACCGAAAGCGCTTACTGCATGACAAATGAACGAACTCAACAACAAAAGAAATAGTTATTTCCTTTCCATCCTTTGCATATTAATAATCATAGCGGTTTACTTTTGTTCAATTTATCTCTCTATAATCATAACTAATCGATTACCCATAAAAAAACTTTCATCTCGCACTTGCTCTTCAACTTATTTCTATAAAAACAGTTAACATTCCTTACAAATTGACCATAAATTAGTTTTATACATCACAGTTTATCCCTTACTCAACTTTACAGTAATCAACCTCAATGCTTATTGTGAAATGACAAAATCAATAGCAGGATTAAAACGCAATATATCGATTATCAAAAAAATTGCATTTTAAAATGACCTATTTTAGCCTGAGAAAGTAAATTCACTATTGCAGAAAATAAAATAGCATTCTATTATTATCCCTACATCAGCTATCATCATTATAATTTGAGACCAGGACAATGAGCGAAAATTTAAAATCCTTAAATAACATCCGTACCTTGCGCGCACAAGCAAGAGAATGTGAACTTACCACTTTAGAAGAAATGCTGGAAAAACTTACAACTGTTGTTGAAGAACGTCGTGAAGAAGAAAGCCAAGCTCGCGCGCAAATAGAAGAGCGTACACGTAAGCTTCAAGAATACCGCGAAATGCTGGAGAAAGACGGTATTGAATTAAGCGATTTAGTGGATGCTTTAAGTGGTAAAGCTACTAGTAAATCTAAACGTGCTGCACGTCCAGCTAAATATTCATACACTGATGAAGGTGAAACTAAAACCTGGACTGGTCAAGGCCGTACACCTGCTGTAATCAAGAAAGCAATTGAAGAAGAAGGCAAAAAACTGGAAGATTTTCTGATCTAATCAGTTTTTTGTAACCTCAATAACAAAAGTACCCTATCAAGGGTATTTTTGTTTTATGATTAATATAACTAGCTAGGTTAATTACGAGCTGATGTAGAGACACTGAGAGTTATATTAATGGCGAAAATGCCTTCATATTCTCAACGTGCTAAAGAAGAATTTAACACCAACTTAGTTTTTTATTAACATCCTTTTATAAAAAAGGAGCTACACGCTCCTTTTTCTTTGTTTTTATTGTACTGGCTTCTGATAAAAATCCAAATACCAATCAATAAACCGTTTCACGCCTTCTTTTACCGGAGTATTGGGCAGAAACCCAATCTTATCGTAAAGGGCGCTGGAATCCGCACACGTTGACAATACATCACCGTCCTGAATTTCCATAAAGTTTTTCTTCGCCTCTATTCCCAGTGAAACTTCAATCGCTTCAATAAAATCACCCAGTTTTGTCGGCTGCCCATTACCTATATTGTAAATACAGTATGGCGCAGAGCTGGCAGATATCTGTCCATTTTCAACTGACCAGTCTTTATTGGAAGTAGGAATTATATCCTGCAATCTGATTATAGATTCAACAATGTCATCAATATATGTGAAATCCCTCACCATATTGCCATGATTATAAACATCAATTGACTTGCCTTCTGACATAGCTTTGGTAAATCTAAATAAAGCCATATCAGGACGGCCCCACGGCCCATATACGGTAAAAAATCTCAGTCCAGTAGTAGGAAGCTGATAAAGATGAGAATAACTGTGAGACATTAACTCATCAGCTTTTTTCGTTGCCGCATATAAAGAGACAGGATGATCAACGGAATCATCCGTGGAAAAAGGCTGCTTTTTATTTAATCCATATACTGAACTGGAAGATGCATATAATAAATGTTCTACATGATTATGGCGACATCCTTCAAGAATATTGATATGACCGATGATATTAGCATCAATATATGCCATTGGGTTTTGTATTGAATAGCGGACACCCGGCTGAGCTCCCAAATGGATAACTCGCTGAAATTGGTGTTTAGCAAACAATTCCGGGATAGCAATTCTGTCAGCTAGATCTAATTTTTCAAATTTAAAATTTGAAAAAGGAAGTAATAAATTTAATCTTGCCTGCTTCAAATTAATATCATAATAACCATTGAGGTTATCGATACCGACAACCTCATGACCCATATTCAATAACCGCTGACTGACATGAAAACCAATAAAACCAGCAGAACCTGTAACTAAAAATTTCATATCATAACTCAAATAACTGGATTGATAGAGGAACCACGACCAATACCATAATAAGTAAACCCACGCGATTGCATACGTTCAGGATCATAAAGATTGCGGCCATCAAAAATCACTGGAGTTTTTAATGAATTTTTAATCACATCAAAATCAGGTGCTCTGAAGTTTTGCCACTCTGTACAGATGATTAAAGCATCAGCTCCTTTTAATGCAGACTCTTTTGTCCCCATTAAGGACAGATCATCACGCTGCCCATAAATACGCTGAGCTTCTTGCATCGCTTCTGGATCATATGCCTGCACTTTAGCACCACATTTCCATAATGTTTCCATCAATACAAGGCTTGATGCTTCACGCATATCATCTGTATTGGGTTTAAATGATAATCCCCAAATAGCGAATGTTTTGCCGGATAAGTCATTACCAAAATGATGTTTAACAAAAGTAGGCAATTTACCTTTTTGTTTTTCGTTAACTTGTTCGACTGCCTGAAGAATTTTGGGAATATATCCAATCTGCTCAGCCGTACGAATCAATGCCTGAACATCTTTCGGGAAACATGAACCGCCATATCCACACCCGGGGTAAATAAAGTGATATCCGATTCGTGAATCAGAGCCAATTCCCTGACGTACATTTTCAATATCTGCTCCCAACATTTCTGCCAGGTTAGCAATTTCATTCATAAAACTGATTTTCGTTGCCAACATACAGTTAGCTGCATATTTAGTTAGCTCCGCACTACGGATGTCCATGACTATCATACGATCATGATTACGATTGAATGGCTCATACAGCTCGCGCATTACATCAACTACACCGTCATTATCACAGCCAATAATAATACGCTCTGGACGCATGCAATCAGCAACAGCTGCTCCCTCTTTCAAAAACTCAGGATTGGAAACAACGTCGAACGGAAACTCAACATTACGTTGTGCCAGTGTTGCCTGCATCACTGCCCTAACTTTATCAGCCGTACCTACTGGCACGGTTGATTTGTCAACAACGACTTTGTAGCCATCCATATTTTCTGCTATGGTTCGCGCTACGGCAGTGACATACTGAAGATCTGCTGAGCCGTCTTCATCAGGTGGTGTTCCTACTGCAATAAACTGTAATTTGCCATGAGCAATACCGGCTTTGGCATCTGTTGTAAAATTAAGACGCCCTTCAACATGATTTTTCTTTACCAGAGGCGCCAATCCCGGTTCAAAAATAGGGATCTGACCATTTTTTAGGTTTTCTACCTTTTTTGCATCAATATCAACACAAAGTACATCATGCCCAACTTCCGCAAATACGGTCGCTTGAACTAAGCCTACATAGCCAATACCAAATACAGTAACTTTCATATCACACCTTAAATAACTAATAGATTATTTTTCAATCTGGTTTTGCAAGGTCATGATCCAATCCATGAATGATTTACCCAGTTCCTTGTGTTTCATGCCATATTCTACAAATGCCTGCATATAGCCCAATTTATTACCGCAATCATGGCTACGGCCCTGCAAGTGATAAGCCTCTACTGGTTCTTTTTCCATCAGCATGGCAATGGCATCTGTTAATTGAATTTCATCACCTGCCCCTGGTGCCGTTTTTGCCAGCAATGGCCAAATTTTTTCAGATAATACATAACGCCCAACAATAGAAAGATTGGATGGCGCTTCTTCTGGTTTCGGTTTCTCAACAACACGGACAATAGGTTTACTGTCACCGGGTTGCAGTACTTCACCTAAGCAATCTACAATGCCATAATCCGAGACACTTTCTTTAGGAACAGGTTCTACCAGAATCTGACTGGTTCCATTGCTATCAAAACGCGATAGCATTTCACTCAGATTATATTTTGACAGGTCGGTACTATACTCATCTAAAATGACATCTGGCAAAATAACAGCAAACGGCTCATCACCAATAAGTGGCTTAGCACATAAGACCGCATGCCCCAATCCTTTTGCTATTCCTTGCCGAGTTTGCATTATCGTCACATGGCTCGGACAGATAGACTGTACCTCATCCAATAACTGACGTTTGACCCTTTTCTCAAGGATTGCTTCCAGCTCAAAACTGGTATCAAAATGATTTTCTATAGAATTTTTGGATGAATGTGTGACCAGAATAATTTCATTAATGCCAGCTTTAATACATTCATTGACAACATACTGAATAAGCGGTTTATCCACCAAAGGGAGCATTTCTTTAGGGATAGCTTTAGTGGCTGGTAACATTCTTGTTCCCAAGCCAGCTACAGGGATAACAGCTTTTTTTACCTTTTTGTTTATTGCTGACATTACATTGTCTCCTACTGCCATGTTGTCACTGAAAAATCCTTTACAGTTAGCTTAAATAGCGCTAACTCTCTAAAAAATCGCATGTATGAAGAAAATCGTATTCATAAACAATAACGCGCACGAGTATACCAGTTAATTCAACCTGATATATACTCGTCGTCTTTCCAATTGCAACTTTGTTCGCTTCGCTCGCTCACCCCAGTCGCATAATTGTCTATGCTCAAGGACTCATTTCCTTGCTATCGTACTGCAAGTCGAAATTCATTGGGTATAAGTGCGCTATTTTTTGCTCATATTTATATGATCTTATGTTGAACACGGCAGTGAAATGATACATAAATGTTATAAAATTATTAATTAAATGATGGAGAAAACATCAATTTTATTTGATTTCTATTATTCCATATTCTGCATTGCCAAAATGCGCTGCGTTTACTGTCATGATCAGCATGAATAACTTCCAATGTTCGAAATGGTATCCCGTTATCTAGCTGTTTCTGATAATCGTCGGATTTAACATGTGCATCTAATCCAGCTGATGACAATAAAATTGTCTTATTATGTGTATCATAATACCCCAACAACAACGAAAGTGGTTCAGTCTCCTTCCCGTTACTCACTACCTGTTTCAACCAATTCATAATATTCTGCATGCCGGGTAAGCCCTTTTTTTTATAAAAATATCTTTTTTTCAAGATATTATTAAAGGCGACTTTCAATAATAGTGCGGAAATAGCACTCCTATCTTTTGAATGACTGACATCAAAACAGTAGAACATCATTTCTTTCTCAGAAATTGCGGCAATATCGAAGACCAATCCTGTTTTACCCGCAGTATTCAACAAACGATAATTTACCCTACAGTTAGCAATAATCTGGGAAACCGGCGGCTGTAGCTGTTTTAATACCCTCCATGTAGCGATGGTATTTTGTTTTAATATTGTTAATTCCTGAACCAAGCTACTGCGTTCTATAGCCTCAGAAGAAAATAATTGAGGATACAAGTAATTCAATGCAACTTTCTTAATCTCATTAAGATTCAGTATCGGTTTTAACAAGATATCTTTAGCTCCCAGGCGCAGCGCGTCATCTATTTTCATCATATTCTTTGTTGCAGAAACAATAATAACGGGTATAGTCAACCCTTTCTTCGCCATATGGCTAATAAACTCAAGGCCATTCATGAACGGCATATTCAAATCACAAAAGATAAGTTCGGGCTCTATCTCCGTCGCTATCTTCTGTAATGCTATTTCTCCATTCGATGCACACATCGTTACTGCTCCCAAAGAATTCAAATAATTTACTAATAAGGAGCAACAAACTGGTTCATCTTCTACAACTAATATTTTCTTTCCTCTCAATACCTTTTCCATAACAGAGGCCTCTTACCAAGCATTGCGACCATTGCCTATATTCGAGTATCATCAGTCGATGATACCTCAACAGGCCTATACTATTTTATACTCTACATATCTTTGCAATATCGCTCATATTAACAGCAACCACCTTAAATAATCGGAGTTATTTTGACAAAAATGTGTCCCTGCGGCAGTGACTTGCTTTTTGCTCATTGTTGTGGTCCCTATCTCGAAAATCATTATCCTGCTCCAAATGCCGAATCTTTGATGCGTTCCAGATATAGTGCTTATGTCATACACGATGTAGATTATCTAATCGCAACCTGGCATCCTGATTGTCAGGCCGAAAATTGGCGTTCAGAAATAGAACAAAGTTTTGCTGGTGTACAATGGCTGGGATTAAGTGTCTTAGAAACAAATCAAGGCAAACATAATAATGAAGCCTATGTCGAATTTTCAGCTTGCTTTATTGAACAGGGAAAGCAAGATAATCAATTGATTCATGAGCGCTCACGTTTTTTGCGCATTGACCAACACTGGTTTTATATTGATGGTATTCGTCCTCAGATAGGTCATAATTACCCTTGCCCGTGTGGTTCAGGCAAAAAATACAAGAAGTGCTGTGGTTAAATCAGTATCTGAATATCAAATATAACAATTCACACACAGTTAAGAAAATTTGAGGATCTCGCAATCCATGCAAAACGCAAACATACAAAAAAAAATCTTGCGTACAATTTGTCCTGACTCCAAAGGATTAATCGCAAAGATCACAAACATCTGCTACAAGCATCAATTAAATATCGTTCAAAATAATGAATTTGTAGATCACCGCACTGGACGTTTTTTTATGCGTACAGAGCTGGAAGGTATTTTCAATGATGAAACACTTCTGGCCGATTTGGACGATGCTTTACCCGTAGGTTCTAGCCGTGAACTCAATGCGGCGGGTCGTCGCCGTATCGTTCTCATGGTGACGAAAGAAGCACATTGTATTGGTGATATTTTGGTAAAAAGTGCCTATGGTGGATTAGATGTCGAAATTGCAGCTGTTATTGGAAACCATACGATCCTGCAACAATTAGTTGAACAATTCGGCATTCCTTTCCATTACATCAGCCATGAAGGTTTAACTCGTGAACAGCATGATGAAGCATTGATGGCTCAGATTGAACAGTATAAACCAGATTATGTTGTACTCGCCAAATATATGCGTGTCCTGACACCAGCATTTGTTCAACATTATCCAAATCAGATAATCAACATTCACCACTCATTTTTGCCTGCATTCATAGGTGCACGCCCTTATCATCAGGCTTATGAGCGAGGAGTGAAGATCATTGGTGCTACTGCACATTATGTAAATGATAATTTGGATGAAGGCCCAATTATCACTCAGGACGTAATAAATGTAGATCATACATATACTGCCGAAGAGATGATGCGGGCAGGACGAGATGTTGAAAAGAATGTATTGAGTCAAGCATTGCACTGGGTCTTTTCCCAGCGAGTTTTTGTATATGGTAACCGCACCGTTATTCTTTGATATCCCCGTCGTCTTTTAAGTTGCAGTTTTGTTGGCTTCACTCGCGCACCCAGGAGCATAGGTAACTATGATCCTGGGAACTCGCTACCTTGCCATCGTGCTACAATTCGAATCCACTGGTATAAACAGTTAAAATATTTTATGGCAAGAACCCTATTGATAATACATTTAAATAGGCTGTAACTCGATCGTTAAGTTCAAAAAAACATCGCTTGATACTTTATTTTCAATTAACTACTTTACAGCGGCGGCTTATTTGATATTATGCCATCCGCTGCTAACGACAGCGTACAACTCAAAATTTGGTGGGGTTCCCGAGCGGCCAAAGGGAGCAGACTGTAAATCTGCCGTCACAGACTTCGAAGGTTCGAATCCTTCCCCCACCACCATCAAAGCATTCTTCCAAATTCAAAGAAATAACCAAACCAACCTACCCCTCTTGGGGAAGAACGAAAACCTTCGACCAAGGTTCGAATTGGGCACAGCTAGATAATAATGCGCGCGGGGTGAAGCTGTCGGAGTAAGGAGCAGAGTGAAATATCGAAGAAGAATGGTATATTATTTATGCCAAGGTGAGGAATAAAATGACAAGTCATTTTTCCTCACCACCATCAAAAATCTATTCAAAGCTCTCAATGCATTACGAATATAATAACAATCCATTGCTCACATCAATTGTCGAAACTAATCACCATATGTTCAAAAGGAAAACAATTTCCTTTTGATTCACGACTAACTTAATGTTTCAAAATTAATGCACTTGAACACGTACCAATAGCGGAGCTCGGGAGACCTGACAGTTTGCTCCGCTTATGCAACCGGTTACTCCATATCGCTGACAGAGTCGATAAAACGGTTTAACACGCTTGAATGAGATTTTGATTTGTAGACATAACACTGATTAATGGCATCAGGTCGTGGGATTGGCATAAAGCCTAAACTCTCTCCCTCTTCCAATGCTCCGGAGTGGGAATCAGTAATAAAAATATAATCAGATGACTGAATGAAATTAAGGCAACACTCTATATTATCCATCTGTCGGATATTAACTTTCTCCCCATTTTTTACCATTTCCTCTTCCAGGCTCTTTATCAAATTGCCTTTATAGAGCACTGGATCACATAACCATGTTCTCTTTTTCAGCAATTGAATAAAGTCTCCATTCACTTCACCCAATAATTCTTTACGGCAGCAGATCCCCAAATTTGGTCCATCAATTTTCCGTACAAGACTGAATCGGTCACTAAGTATTTTTTCTGAACTTAAAATTATCGTATTACCCTCATAATCAACTATTTCATCGATGTTATCATAACTGAAGCGTAATATATTAACCTGAGCATTATTTCGGTCCGCTGCTTTATAAAGCGAAATCAGATGCTTTTTCTTACCCCAATCATGGTATATATTTACAACATTACAAATACTCCCGCTAATGTGTTTCTTTGTAATTTCTTTCTCTTTCAAATATAGCTCTTTTAGGTCATTATATAACTCCACTCCGTCTTTGGTCAGAATCATCCCAAACTTCTCCCTTTTAAATAAACGCTTTCCTAACGTCGCCTCAAAGTCTTTAATTGATTTAGCGACTGGGGGAGTCGTACGGTTCATCACTCTTGCCGCCTTGCTTAAAGAACCCATTTCCACCACCGCCATGAATGCTTCTAATTTACGAGAAAAAAACATAATTCACCGTTCCTATGTAACTTGTGGCTAAAATAATATCCTTGAAATGGCCTTCTCATCAGGTAACCGCTAAATCAAACTTGATATTGTGAAGGTATAATTTTGTACAATAAAAATAGATATTTTTCAAATGACATTTATATAAAATGCCAGTCCCTGATGCAATAATGCGGTTTAGATGGACTTATATTATCCACCTATATCATGATGAATATTCCACCGTGATTGCAAACCATTAGTAAATATAACCTTGGCCTACAAGTTCAAATTTCTATCAGAGATTGATTAACTCTTCTACTTTTTCATTAATTAATTTTTGTAATACATGACATAAAATAAATTAAAAGGATAAAAATCCTTACATATAATTATAATATCAGGAATTTAATATAACAGATTATGACTAGTGAATTGTTATATATTCATTAATTTATCACTTATTTATTTTGTGATTTTTATTGTTTAAAAAACGATTCGACACTTAAAATTTTGGATAACTAGCGTATTATACTCAATATAGTATTACATATAAGAGTAAAATAGCTAGATATCAAGATAATTAGGTGAAATTTATTATTTAATAAATAGTTACAGCTTTACTTATATCTGTTAACATTAAAATATAGCATATTCTAAAGGTGATTATAACGATATGAAATTTGTCTCATTCAATATTAATGGGTTGCGAGCACGTCCTCATCAACTTGCTGCCATTGTCGAACAACACCAACCAGATGTTATCGGATTACAAGAAATAAAAGTCCATGATGAAATGTTTCCCCTAGAAGAGGTAAACAAGCTGGGTTATCACGTCTTCTATCATGGTCAAAAATCGCACTATGGTGTCGCCCTGCTTACCCGCGAAAAACCGATCGATGTTCGTAAAGGCTTCCCTACTGACGATGGTGATGCTCAACGCCGTATTATTATGGCTGATTTCGAAACACCGCTCGGTTTATTAACTGTTATCAACGGTTATTTTCCACAAGGTGAAAGCCGTGATCATCCGATTAAATTTCCTGCAAAAGAGAAGTTCTATCAGGATCTACAATCCTACCTAGAAAATAATCACTCTCCAGAATCAAACATTTTGATTATGGGGGATATGAATATCAGCCCAACCGATCTTGATATTGGGATCGGAGAAAATAATCAAAAACGCTGGTTAAAAACTGGAAAGTGTTCCTTCTTACCTGAAGAGAGAGAATGGATGGCACGCCTTAAAAACTGGGGCTTCATCGATACTTTCCGGACTCAATATCCTGAAACCAATGATCAGTTTTCTTGGTTTGATTATCGCTCAAAAGGTTTTGATGATAATCGTGGATTACGCATTGATTTACTGCTTGCCAGTCAGCCATTGGCTAAAAAGTGTATCTCTTCTGGTATCGATTATGCTATCCGCAGCATGGAAAAACCGTCTGATCATGCCCCTGTTTGGACAACATTTGAAATATAATTACCAGACAAGAAACACAGTACCGTCAATGACAGTGCTGTGTTTCTCATTTCGGTTATATCTAACTAATCGGTTTTAGCTGTCTTCGACTTATTCTTACTGGATTTTGCCTGTTTTCCCTTTTTTACTTTTGCTGGAACAGGGGGTAAATCTCTAAACGCTTTTAGATTACGATACTGTTTTGCCTGCCAGATTAATTGTTGCAATATTTCCTGAAGAGGCAACATAAAATCCTGATAACGAAATTGCTTTTCGCTGATTTGCGTCAAACGAGATTCCCAATGAGCCGTCATATCGGGTAATACAGCCATATCCGGCAATACATGGATCAAAGCTCGACCCGCAGGTGTGGCATGGATATAACGCCCTTTTTTGTACAAAAACTCTCTCTTGAATAGCAGTTCAATAATTCCTGCTCGGGTTGCTTCGGTCCCCAGCCCATCAGTTGCCCGCAACACCTTTTTCAATGCCTTATCCTGCACAAATCGCGCTATTCCTGTCATGGCAGACAATAATGTTGCATCAGTAAAAGGTCGTGGTGGTTGCGTCTGCCTTTCCACCATTTCCCCTTTCTCACACAACAGCTCATTTCCCTTAGCGACAACAGGTAATGGAGTACCTTCATTTTCTTCATCACGTTCCTTATTGCCAAGCAAGGTTCTCCAACCCGCTTCTGCCAGAAAGCGTGCTTTGGCAATGAATTTTCCACCTGCAATATCAAGCTCAATCGTACACTTCCGAAATATTGCATCAGGGAAAAATTGCATCAGATATTGCCTGGCAATCAGGCTATAAATGTGGCTTTCATTCTGTGTCAGATTGGATTGACTGCTACGCGCAGTAGGGACAATCGCATGATGTGCATCAACTTTCTTATCATCCCAACAACGATTCTTTTTCTCCGTATCCAATGCATTTTGTGGCAATAAATGTGCTGAATGAACCGAAATAGCCTTCAAAACCGCATGACGTCCCGCAAAATGCTCTTCCGGCAAATAACGGCAATCGGAACGTGGATAAGTGATCAATTTGTGGGTTTCATAGAGTCGTTGACAAATATCAAGCACATCCTGAGCACTCAAGCCAAAACGCTTAGCCGCTTCAATCTGCAAAGAAGAGAGCGAAAATGGCAGCGGTGCTGTTTCGGATTCGCGCTTATCCTGATATGCAGTGACAATGGCCGGTTGTCCAGTGATTCGTGCTACGACGTGTTCTGCTAGTGGCTGGTGAATAATTCTCCCTTCTTCATCCTGAAAATCAATGCAAGACTCACTTGGTTGCCATACAGCCGTAAATCGTTCTTCACTTGGTGTAACGATATGCGCTTTGACTTCAAAGAAATCTTTCGGCACAAAATGCTCTATTTCTTCATCACGACGAACGACCAACCCCAGAATCGGGGTCTGAACACGTCCAACTGATAATACGCCCTGATAGCCTGCATTCCGTCCCAATAACGTATAGGCACGGGTCATATTGATGCCATAAAGCCAATCAGCTCTGGCTCTGGCCAATGCAGAAACACACAAAGGAACAAATTCTCGGTTACTCCTCAGGCGTTCAACTGCCTTTATGACCGCCTGAGGATTCAGGTCATTTATCAGACAACGCTGAACATTCTGTTTTTTTTCGGCATCCAGATCCAAAAAATCCAGTACCTCATCCACCAGTAATTGCCCTTCACGATCGGGATCTCCTGCATGGACAATTTCACTCGCCTTTTCCAACAGGGATTTAATCGTATTGAGTTGTTTCGCCACAGCAGCCCGTGGCTTTAACTGCCATTTTTCAGGAATGATAGGTAGATCAGCCAATACCCAGCGGGCATAGCGGCTATCGTAAGCATCTGGCTCAGCCTGCTCCAATAGATGACCGACACACCAAGTAACAAACTGGTTATTCCCACATTCGATAAACCCGTCCCCACGTCGATGGGGTTTCGGTAAAACATCCGCTATGGCTCTCGCGAGGCTAGGTTTTTCTGCAATAAAAAGACGCATGGAATTTATTCAATAACTTCAATAAGTGCTCTGTCTAAACATGATACAGTCAGTTCACCAATGGCAACCAAATCGATATTGTGGCTCCGCGCAATGGCTTCCGCCTCTTCCACGGCTTCCGGCAAAATCGCCAGTAATAAACCACCCGAGGTTTGTGGATCACACAGAAGATGACGCTGGCGGGCAGTCATTTTTCCAATTAAATGCCCATAACTATCAAAATTGCGTCCTGTGCCGCCGGGTACGCAACCTTTTTCAATATAAATATCAACATCAGGCAATCTTGGAATCTGTGAAAATCTGACCGTTGCTTGAACGCCCGAGCCTGCACAAACTTCACTCAAATGTCCTAACAGGCCAAAACCTGTTACATCCGTCATCGCCGTAATACCATCAATTCTTGCAAAATCCGTTCCCGACTTATTCAATTGGCACATGATTTCTTTTGCAATACCTTGATGTTCAGATTCAAGCAATCCTTTCTTTTCAGCCGTAGTTAATACACCGACGCCTAAAGGTTTAGTCAGGAACAGAAAGCTCCCTGCTTTTGCCTGATTATTACGTTTCACTCGCTCAATATCGATGATACCAGTCACTGCCAGACCGAAGATAGGTTCGGGAGCATCAATAGAGTGCCCCCCGGCAAGGGAAATACCCGCTTCTTTGCAAACGGCCCGACCACCCTCAATGACTTTTTGAGCGATTTCTGGTGACAACTTAGCAATTGGCCAGCCGAGAATCGCAATCGCCATTATTGGTTTTCCTCCCATCGCGTAAATATCGCTGATGGCATTAGTCGCAGCAATACGACCAAAATCAAACGGGTCATCAACAATCGGCATAAAGAAGTCTGTAGTGCTAATGATGCCTGTACCATTACCAATATCATAAACGGCAGCATCGTCACGGGTTTCATTACCCACCAGCAAATTAGGATCGAAAAATTTTGCCTGCTCACTATGCAGGATAGTTTCCAATACTTTGGGGGAAATTTTGCAGCCACATCCGGCACCATGGCTATATTGAGTCAGACGGATTTCAGTTGACATTGCTCACTCCAGTTAAAAATAACTGACAAAGTTCGTCAAATCTGGCGTTTCTACTTTTGCAGGTGCTTTAAGTTTTGGCGTTCCTAAATAGAGGAATCCTACAATTTTATCATTTTCCTCACATCCCAGACCTGCTCTGACGATTGGATCTTCCGTCCATGAGCCTGAACGCCATATACCATTAAACCCTTGAACCACCGCGGCCATCTGCATGGCATGAACCGCACAACCTGCTGCAACGACTTGTTCCCATGCAGGTACTTTTGCATGTTCAACCACTTTGGCGATAACTGTGATAATCATAGGTGCACGGTAAGGTGCATTTTTCGCTTTTTCTTCTACCTCTTCTCCTAACTCACCCTCAATTGCCGCTTTCTCAAGTAACTGGCTGAATTTATTAATGCCTTCTCCGTACATCACGATAAAATGCCAAGGACGCAATGCCCCATGATCGGGCGCTCTCATCCCTGCTGCCAAAATATTTTGTAGTTCATGGCCTTCTGGAGCTGGTGTCGTTAAACGTGAAGCTGAACGACGATTCAACAAAAGTTCCAAAGCATTCATTTTCTTCTCCTGAATAAGATAATCTGTCACGGCTCAACATTCTCTGTTTATTTGTTAACGAATGAAAGCACAGAAACCACTTTTTCCATCATTCACATGATTTTCAGCTGACATTTACAAATGAGCTGATTAGGATACCCTCATTTGACCCCATCATTGGAGATAATATGCGTACTTTATGGAATTTTATAGCAGCGCTATTTAAATGGTGTTGGAAACTGCTAAATTTTGTTCGCCAACTCATTTCTAACCTTATTTTTATCCTGCTGATTGTTATTGTTGCTATTAGCTTAATCGTTTATAAACAACAATCTAAACGCGATAATAGTTATCATGGGGCGTTATATGTCAATTTATCAGGGATTGTTCTTGATCGCGTATCCGCTCGCAATCCATTTGAACAATTAGGCAAAGATATTTTTGGCTCTTACAACAGCAATCCTCAAGAAACCTCTTTATTTGACGTTGTTGACAGTATTCGCCGAGCCAAAGATGATCCTAAAATTAGCGGCATGGTATTAAAGCTGAATGAGTTCGCAGGAGCAGACTGGCCTTCAATGAAATATATTGGTAAGGCCATTAACGAATTTAAAGCAACAGGTAAACCTGTTTTTGCAATCAATGATAGTTACTCACAATCACAATATTATTTAGCCAGCTTCGCGAATGAAATATACTTGTCCCCACAAGGAATAGTAGATATCCATGGTTTTTCAACCGACCATTTATACTACAAGTCATTGTTAGACTCGCTGAAAATTTCCACACATGTTTTCCGTGTAGGCACCTATAAATCAGCAGTAGAACCTGTATTGCGGAATAATATGTCAGAAGAAGCACGTGAAGCCGACAGCCTTTGGGTCTACGAGTCTTGGAACAATTACTTAAATACCATTGCTGTCAATAGACATATTCCTGCCGACCAAGTTTTCCCTGGCACCGCCAATTTTATTGAAAAACTCCGTAAAGCTGGTGGTGATTTTGCACTGTATGCATATCAAAACAAACTGGTGAGCCATATTGAGCCGCGCGGTGCAGTTGAAAAGAAAATGAAGGATATCTTTGGTTGGGATAAAGAACAAAAACATTTCAATTATATCAGTATTAATGACTACATTGCCAAAAACCCTATACAAGACCCAGGCAATAACAAGGGCAACATTGCCGTCATCATTGTGGAAGGCCCGATTTTAGACGGTAAACAACTATCTGGCACTGTGGGCAGCGATACCATCACAGAACAGCTGCGTGAAGCACACCTTAACCCCGACATAAAAGCGGTTATATTACGGGTAAATAGCCCTGGCGGCAGTATTAGCGCATCTGAAATTATCCGCGCCGAACTTGTCGCCATTCGTGACGATAAAGAAAATAATGGTAAGAATACAAAACCTATTGTTGTTTCAATGGGCGGAGCGGCAGCATCTGGCGGTTACTGGATTTCGACCCCTGCTAACGCTATCATTGCTGATCCAAACACATTAACGGGTTCGATCGGTGTTTTTAGTATTATCCATTCCTTTGAAAAAACTCTGAATTATATTGGCGTAAACTCAGACGGGATTTCAACCTCTTCACTGGCAGATTCTTCTTCAATCAAGGGATTGAATTCAGATTACTCAGACGTAATACAGCTGTCTACTGAGAACGGCTACAATAAGTTTATTAAACTGGTTGCTAAAGCCCGCAATAAATCTGTAGATGAAATCAATAGTATTGCTCAAGGGCGTGTTTGGAGCGGTCTTGATGCTAAAAAACATGGTTTAGTCGATCAATTAGGTGATTTTGATGATGCTGTCAAAAAAGCCGCTGAATTAGCAGGCATAAAAAATGTCTCACTGGACTGGATGCAGCCTGAATTATCGTTCTCTGAAAAAATGATGTTTGAACTAACTGCATCAACGCAGGCTCTACTGCCAAATATGTTGCAATCCGCGCTTCCGGTGTCACTTCCCAAAATGACCCAAGGCTTGAAAAAGCAGGCTATTTTTTATAAGAATATGAATGATCCGCAAAACATTTATATATTCTGCCTGAATTGCGCAGATATTCATTAAAAATAGCTGACAACGTTTTTACCAAAAATGAAGCCTGATCTCACCATCAGGCTTTTTTTATTCTGCACACACCCTATAATCCAATCCGGTTAAATATGTTTATCGAGGCATTATCATGCAGAAGAAATCCATCTATGTTGTTTACACTGGCGGCACAATCGGGATGCAGCATTCCCCCAATGGGTACATTCCCGTTTCTGGCCATTTGCAACAACAGCTCACCAAAATGCCCGAATTTCACCGCCCAGAAATGCCAACATTTACGATCCGTGAGCATCAAACCCTGATTGATTCTTCTGATATGAGTCCTGATGACTGGGGTATCATCGCAGATGATATCTGTCAGAATTATCACGATTATGATGGTTTTGTTATCCTGCATGGCACAGATACCATGGCTTTC
Source organism: Xenorhabdus sp. XBWT (assembly GCF_059072735.1). Lineage (NCBI taxonomy): Bacteria > Pseudomonadati > Pseudomonadota > Gammaproteobacteria > Enterobacterales > Morganellaceae > Xenorhabdus > Xenorhabdus sp. XBWT. Next base: position 2,076,469 of record NZ_CM180990.1, on the reverse strand, counting down.
ACTGCTTCAGCACTCTCTTTTATGTTTGAAAATCTGAATAAACCGGTCATTGTGACAGGGTCACAAATTCCTCTGGAAGCTCTGCGTTCTGATGGGCAGACCAATCTACTTAATGCGCTCTATCTTGCAGCCAATTATCCTATCAATGAAGTCAGTCTTTTTTTCAACAATAAATTGTTTCGTGGTAACAGAACGATCAAAGCTCACGCGGACGGTTTTGATGCTTTCTCATCCCCTAATTACTCACCACTGATGGAAGCAGGAATCAATATCCGCACCTTCAAAACAACCCCCATACCAACCAACCACAGCGAATTTGTTGTAAAACCAATCACGTCCCAACCAATTGGTGTTGTGACCATTTATCCTGGATTATCCAATCAGGTTGTTGAAAATATCCTTATGCAGCCCGTCAAAGCATTAATTTTACGATCATATGGTGTTGGCAATGCGCCCCAGTGTTCTGCGTTGCTGAAAACATTGAAAGAAGCAACCGAACGAGGGATCATCGTCGTAAATCTGACACAATGTATTTCTGGTCGGGTCAATATGGAAGGTTATGCTACTGGTCACTTTTTGGCGACATCGGGTATCATCAGTGGTTATGATATGACTTTTGAAGCAGCCTTAACTAAACTGCACTATTTATTGAGTCAACCCTATACACCTGAAAAAATACGCCACCTGATGCAACAAAATCTGCGTGGGGAATTGAGCTATTCCGATGAATAATAAATTAGGTAAATCGAGAGATATGATGAAAACAGCATTATTGCTTATCGATCTACAAAATGACTTCTGTACCGGAGGAGCACTGGCAGTCAAGGAGAGTGACACTGTCATTAAGGTTGCAAATGAAATCATTGCGCTATGTCAGAGAGACACTAATCAGGAAAACATCGCTATCATCGCAAGTCAGGACTGGCATCCAGCCGGCCATATGAGTTTCGCGGCAAATTCCGGGCAGAAAATCGGTGAATTGGGCGAACTCAATGGCATTCCTCAAGTGTGGTGGCCTATTCATTGTGTACAAGGGCAATTTGGCGCAGAATTCCACCCCACATTAAATCAATCCGCGATCCAAGAAGTTTTCCGAAAAGGTGAGAATCCTCAGATAGACAGCTACAGTGCCTTCTTTGATAATGATCATAAAAGCAAAACCCGTTTACATGGGTGGTTAAAGGAACAGAATATACAGCGTCTATTTGTATTGGGCATCGCCACCGATTACTGTATCAAATTTACTGTGCTTGATGCTTTAATACTGGGCTATGAAACCTATGTGATTGTCGATGGTTGCCGTGGTGTCAATATTCATGCCGATGACAGCAAGCACGCACTCGAAGATATGGCCGCAAAAGGCGCTAAATTAATCTCACAAAGTGAAGTAATAACGCTTTTATAAACAAGCCAAGAGCCTATCCTATTAGGCTCTAGACATTATCTATCCCCATTTCTGCCAGGGAGAGGCTTTCATTACAGTTTAATTCAATCTTCTGCCTGAGGTTTTAATTTAGCAACCATTTCAGATTGGAACGTTGCTTTTAACTCTTGTTTGCTTTTTATGGTAATTTCACCATTTGTGCCAATCGTCATATGTTCAGGATCATGATTATGTTTAGCTTGCCAAAGCATCACTACCTGTAAACTGTGTTCTTTCTGTTCTGGCGTAAGTGGTACACCATCCTGCCATTTTCCTAATTCAACAGCCTGAACTAATCGCTGATAAATTTCCGGCGTCATAGCAGAGAGTAAATCATCCAACTTCATCGATATTTCCTTAACGGCTATATTTGCGCTGAAACATTTGTAATACGAAACGGTAATGCATGTACTATTCACACTACTACAAACTGACACTATTACACATTAATATTGTTATTGATTAATACTTTTACAAATTGATATATACCTGCCTTCCTTCAAGTTGCCGCTGTGTTGAATTTGCATTCTTACCGCTGCGCTGCAACTCAAAATCTATTGGTATAAGCTATAAATTGACGTCAAGCTGAATCGTTTCTTTATGAGTATTTACACTTAACTGTTAAAGTCAGCATTTCATATAAGCCAATTCTCTTCAGTAATAACATTAACCTGCTGTTTCATCACCAGTTTCTTCATCAACAAAACGCAATGATGCTGAATTAATGCAAAAGCGTTCTCCCGTTGGTTTAGGCCCATCAGGAAAAACATGCCCCAAATGAGCCTGACAATAGCTGCAACGCACCTCTATTCGATGCATATTATGAGAATAATCATCAAGATAAGTGATGGATTCATCATTAATCGACTGGTAAAAACTCGGCCACCCGCAACCAGAATCAAATTTAGTATCAGAAACGAATAAGGCTTGACGGCAACACAGGCAATGGTAAGTACCACTTTTTTTGTTGTGCAGTAGTTTTCCTGAAAATGGCGGCTCAGTGCCTGCTTCCTGAGTAACATGGCGCTGCATTGCATTAAGTTTTTCTATGGAAAGAGAAATATTTTGACTTTTAGCCATAATGACCACCTTTGAAGACCAATATTTTCAATAAAAAAATCATCAAAAACAACAAAAAAGTAACATCATGATGTCAAAATGCATTCTAACCCATTCAACACAGCAATTTAGTTTACTAATTGTGATAACTCTCACATATCTAATCTATGGTAACTTTAAATATATCCCTATACCCCGATAATAGTGCGCGTAAAGCTTGTCACGACTGCACAGCAAGCGTTCAGGCAGTGATTATGATTGATCTTTTTCAATTGTTGACACGATTCCGCTTGACGGCTGGCAAGATTTTGGTAACTTTAGAAACAACTTTTAATTCACTAAAAAATAGCTGGTGGAATACTATGACTATCAAAGTAGGTATTAACGGTTTTGGTCGTATTGGCCGTATTGTTTTCCGTGCTGCACAAGAGCGTTCAGATATTGAAATCGTTGCTATCAACGATCTGTTGGATGCAGAGTACATGGCTTACATGCTGAAATACGATTCAACCCACGGCCGCTTTAACGGTTCTGTTGAAGTTAAAGACGGTCAGCTGGTTGTTAACGGCAAAACCATCCGCGTTACATCTGAAAGAGATCCAGCTAACCTGAAGTGGAACGAAGTGGGTGTTGATGTAGTTGCTGAAGCAACTGGTATCTTCCTGACCGACGAAACTGCACGTAAACACATTGCTGCGGGCGCGAAAAAAGTGGTTCTGACCGGCCCATCCAAAGACGACACACCAATGTTTGTCATGGGTGTAAACCATAACGCCTATGCAGGTCAGGAAATCGTTTCCAACGCATCCTGTACTACTAACTGCCTTGCTCCACTGGCTAAAGTTATCAATGACAAATTCGGCATCATCGAAGGTCTGATGACTACTGTTCATGCAACAACTGCTACTCAGAAAACCGTTGACGGTCCTTCCGCTAAAGACTGGCGTGGTGGTCGTGGTGCAGCACAAAACATCATCCCATCTTCTACTGGTGCAGCAAAAGCAGTAGGTAAAGTTATTCCAGAACTGAACGGCAAACTGACTGGTATGTCTTTCCGTGTTCCTACTCCTAACGTTTCTGTTGTTGACCTGACTGTACGTCTCGAAAAACCTGCAACTTACGCACAAATCTGTGACGTAATCAAAGAAGCGGCAGAAGGCGAGCTGAAAGGTATCCTGGGTTACACTGAAGATGATGTTGTTTCCACTGATTTCAACGGCGAAAAACTGACTTCTGTATTTGATGCAAAAGCAGGTATTGCCCTGAACGACAACTTTGTCAAACTGGTTTCTTGGTATGACAACGAAACAGGTTACTCTAACAAAGTTCTGGATCTGATCGCTCATATCTCTAATTAATTGAGTTTTATACCCAATAGATTTTAAGGGATGGTCCACGTTCAAAAGCCATCTGTGAACAGATGGCTTTTATGTTTATCTCTACAAAATTTATATTTTCAAAAGATTGAGCTATTCTTGAACCTTGGTTCAACTACCAATTCAGATTTACATAAGGTCATGACAGATGCACGATAAAATTTTCTCATTACCGGTTGTAGAGCAGATATCCCCTTATATCAGCCAACGGAATATTGATGGTTTTCCATTGATTGTCGTTTCCCATCCCAAAGCTCGTGGCGCTATCAGTATTCAGGGTGCGCACCTCATCACATGGCAACCTAGCGGTGAAAAACCGGTATTATGGGTAAGCGATAAAACTGCTTTCAGTGCCGGAAGCGCCATTCGTGGCGGTATTCCCATCTGCTGGCCCTGGTTTGGACCGTCTGCTGCCCCCAGTCACGGGTTTGCACGGCTATTGCCCTGGGAACTCAAAGCACATAATGAAAATAATAATGGAGTTATTTTAACATTCACACTACAGGATAGCGCCTATACCCATCAATTATGGCCACATGAATTCACACTGATTGCTCGCTTTAAATTAGGGGAAACCTGTGAAATAGAGTTAGAGTCTCATGGTGAATATCAAGCAACCTGTGCCCTTCACTCTTACTTCAATATCAGCGATATCAGCCAAATCCGGGTCAGTGGGCTTGGTGGTCATTTTATTGATACCGTCGCAGATAAAGAGCAATATGTTCATGAAGATTTATTTTTCAAAGGACGAACTGATCTGATTTATACAGAGCCAGAAGATTTTAGTCTGCTCAGAGATCCACAGTGGAAAAGAACGATTGAAATTCATCATTATCATCATAGCGATGTGGTGTGCTGGAACCCCGGAGCTGCTCTTTCCAGTAGCATGAAAGACATGAGTAAAGAAGGTTATAAGAATATGGCTTGCATTGAAACTGCACGCATCAATAGCCCATTACTACCTAAGAATGGCAACCCTGACAGACTTTCTGTTGTTATCCGCTGCCGAAAAATCGCTGATGCTGGCTAACCTGAATTTTGGTTGTCTATGCTTCTGGATATCTCCTCCCAAGACATAAGCGCTGCATCTTGATACCCATTAGGTGTAGATAAGACAGGCACTTATCCTAAAAACAATCAAGAGAAATGCCTGAAAAAACTCATAAGAAGGCTGTCAATCAACGATAACAGGGACACGCCTTGCTAATGCACATAAGAGTTCATAACCTATGGTTCCTGAGGATTCTGCAACTTCATCCACTGGTAAGTTTTCCCCCCACAGCTCGACAATGCTGCCTATGTCTGCCTGTGGACATGGGGTCAAATCCACTGTCAGCATATCCATTGATATAGCACCCAATAACTGAGTACGAACGCCATCAACCATAACGGGAGTACCTGTCGGGGCATGCCGTGGATATCCGTCTGCATAACCACATGCTACTGTACCTACGCGCATGGTCTGCTGAGTCATATAACGGCTGCCATAACCAATTTTGTTCCCGCTGGGAAGCTCGTGAACTGCAATAATTTCACTTTGTAATGTCATGGCTGCTTTCAACCCTACATTCGCAATATCACGCCACTTTCCGCTGGGAGAAGCACCATAAAGGACAATGCCCGGTCGGATCCAATCCCCATGCGTCTCAGGATGCCACAAAACAGCACCAGAGTTTGCCAGACAATGAGAAAGAGAATTCATCTGCAAACGTTCAATAACCGCTAATTGTTCTTTAACACCGATTTCATTATCCGAATTGGAAAAATGGGTCATTAAAGTCACTGAATTGATATTTTTAATCCCTTTCGCCATTGAAACTACCTGTGGATATTCTTCGGGAGTGAATCCCAACCGATTCATTCCGCTATTAAGCTTTAGATAGATATCAATGGGCCTGTCCAATTTGACTTTTTCTATCACCTCAAGCTGCCAATGGCTATGTACTGCGGTTGTCAGGCAATGCTGATTAAGGATCTGCAAATCGCTTGATTTGAAAAACCCTTCCAATAGGAGGATTGGTCCCTGCCATCCCTGTTCCCTTAAATAAATAGCTTCATTCATGTCGAGCAGTGCAAACCCATCTGTCTGCATGAGTGATTGCCATACTCTGTCCAATCCATGCCCATATGCGTTCGCCTTTACCACCGACCAGACTTTACTCTTACCGGTTTTTTGGCGAATAACAGCCAAATTATGGCGGAGCGCATTGAGATGGATCGTTGCCAAAATAGGACGTGGCATGACGACCTCTTCTTAGTTTACGCAGTATGTAAATAAGGCTTCATTGGAAGCACTTTTATATTGAATCCATCGATATATCTGAATACAGAAAGATCATCTGCCGCAATATCCGTTTTTTTGCCAGAAATTAAATCCGACAACAACTTTCCTGAACCACAAGCCATTGTCCAGCCCAGTGTTCCATGACCCGTATTTAAATAGAGATTCGGATATTTGGTCGGGCCAACAATAGGAGTCCCATCTGGCGTCATAGGGCGTAAGCCTGTCCAGAACGAAGCCTCGGTAATATTGCCACCACTGTGGTAAAGATCTTGCACAACCATTTTCAGTGTTTCACAGCGGTTCTGAGGAACATTCAGGTTAAAGCCGACCACTTCAGCCATACCACCAACACGAATTCGGTTATCAAAACGGGTAATCGCAATCTTGTAAGTTTCATCCAGCACAGTTGAAGCAGGTGCTCTTGACTCATCGGCAATTGGCATGGTCAATGAATAACCTTTCATTGGATAAACCGGAATGTTGACGTAATCTTTCAAGATATTTGTCGAATAAGCGCCCATCGCTACCACATAACTATCCGCAGTCATGACACCACCATTACATTGGATACCTGTGATCTTGTCTCCATCCACTAAAATCTGCTCAACCTGCTTGTTGAATATAAACTTCACACCGATATTTTCTGCCATTTTTGCCAGTTCCTTGGTAAAAATCTGGCAATCACCCGTTTCATCATTCGGGAGTTGTAACCCGCCAGTCAATTTATGGGAGACATGAGCAAGAGCCGGTTCCACTGTCGCCAACTGCTCAGCAGTCAATAACCGGTAAGGAACACCTTCCTGCTCCAGCACTTCAATATCATTGGCAGCATTATCAAACTGCTTGGCTGTCCTGAATAGTTGCAGGGTTCCTCCCTGGCGACCCTCGTATTCAATCCCCGTATCTGTCCTTAATTGTTTCATGCAATCCCGACTATATTCTGCCAATCGAACCATTCTGCTTTTATTCATGGCATAGTGGCTTGCATCACAATTGCGCAGCATCTGCCACATCCAGCGGATTTGAAACAGCGAACCATCTGGACGAATAGCCAGAGGTGCATGGCGCTGGAACATCCACTTTATTGCTTTCAGCGGAATACCCGGTGCCCCCCAAGGTGTTGCATAACCCGGAGAGATTTGACCAGCATTACCGGCACTGGTTTCTTCAGCAGCACTATTCTGGCGATCAATTACGATAACTTCGTGCCCTTCCTGTGCAAGATACCATGCGCTAGTTACACCAATAACACCACTGCCTAAAATAAGGACCTTCATTCTGCCCCCTATCCATATCGGTGAAAAATATCCGCAAGCATAATATGCTGAATATAAAAATCCAATACAGAATAATAGCCTGTAACACAATTAGTCAATATTTAGGACTTGAATCACATTTTCATCACAAAACACAAACACCTATTTTATTTTAAAAAATGGAGGAATACATTAAATTCAATTAAAATCAACAAATTAAAGAAAAATTAAATACTGTTAACCCACTTAAACCCTACTATTAAAGTGATTATGACGGCGAATAATAGACATTATATTCACAATTAATAATTGCAATAAAAACCAAAAAATAAATATTTTAAAGAATAATATTCTTTACTGACGTGGATTGGTTAGAATAATAATTTAAAAAAATGAATTATACAGATTACATGAAATTACAACGACAATTGGCGACGAGTGGTTTTCTTCAACTCATTGTTATACGTCATGTAACGTATGTTAAGGCACAGCACTATCTTAGAAAATTATTTATATACTGTCGTCTTTCAAATTGCATCTTTGCTGACTACACCTTGCTGACTATATTTCTAAATCCTTTGAGTATAGATTCAATTTACATTCAGTATCAGAAGCTATTTTTACCTCAATATCAAGGCTCATACAATAATCATAAATATCAAATCAAACCATTAAATTCACAATCTAAAATAGAAAATAAATATGATAAATTACTAACACGATAATTAAATCAATATACTATATTAAACAGAATCCAACCTATAATAGATAAATGAAAGCAAAAGGCCTCATCAAAATTCAATGTATTTAATAATCAACAAGTTAATTGATTACATTATCATCCTAAAAAACCAGAGAGAACCGTTATTGAAAACACGTTTCTGACCACAGTATAGATTCCTTACATTAAAATCCTTATTTAACAAATATATAATTGCATTTTTAGAAAAAACAACAAACCAATGTTATATGTAAATTAAACAAAACAGCATTCATTAATTGAAAATAGCAAGCTTTATGCTTAAATCAATATTATTGGGAAACTAATCACTCTGTATGTTATCCCCAATTTATATAAATTTCTTGTTCTGCAAGGAATATACAGTGATTTTACCTTTAATTTTTGTGAGTTTCTTGGTATCCAAGAAATATGCGGTAGCTATATCTTTAATTCCTGTGAATTTCTTGGTTTGCAAGAAATATGCGGTAGCTTTATCTCCAATTCCTGTGAATTTCTTAGTTTGCAAGGACTACACGGTAGCTTAAATAAGCGCAAGGGAAATATTATGAAGAGAAACTTCATCGTCCACGCCGCAGTATCTGAAAAATCCCTGTCTTTCAAGTCGCTTAAAGGAATTGAAAGATTATCAGAAGCCTATGAATTCGAAGTTCAATTATTGAGTGAAAAAAGATTAGATAACCCAATTTCTCTGCGTAATACAGTACTGACTTTAGAAATAAAAAACAAATCATTACCAACAAGATATTTAAGCGGTTATATAGAAAAAATAGTTTATTCACCGTTTTATAAAAATGACAGCGGATTTTATTTATACACTACCACAATCAGACCTAAGTTATCGGAATTGAAAAAAAAAGTTGGTTATGGAATTTGGCAAAATAAAACAGTGCCAGATATTATTTCAGCATTATTAAATAAATCAGGAGTTCTCTTCAAAAATCAACTCATTGAAAAATATCGCACATGGGAATATTGCGTTAAACATAATGAAACTGACTTCGATTTTATTCATCGCCTGATGGAGCATGAAGGGATTTATTACTATTTTAAACATGATATGGGAAGCCATACCATGGTTTTGGTGGATTCACCCCAATCACATGAGCCTATGCCCGGATATAATAAACTGGAATATAATAATTCATTAGATAAGCATTTTCAGGGATATATCTATGAATGGGACGTCTGTAGTGTCACCATCCCGAACACTTATAGTATAGATGACTATAATTTTCGCAAACCACGCGCTAAATTATATACAGCCATCCAAACACCTGCCAGTTCTATTGATAATACCGAAATATTTATTTGGCCGGGACACTATACAGAACATGCTCAAGGTCAATTTTACGCCCGTGTACGCCAACAGGCTCACGAAGCACAAAGTGAACTGATTGATGGAAAAGGAAGTATCGTGGGAATAGCTCCGGGCCATACTTTTACACTATCACTGCCTAATGGAATTAAGGGTGATAACCACAATGACTATTTAATTACAGCTGCGCACTACGATTTTTATGAATCCTCCGACATGTCCTCCCCGGATTTTTCTAAGAAAAAATCAGGGACTCTTGAAGACAACATTGTTGTCGATTTTAACGCTATTCCTGCTAACACTCACTGGAAACCTTTGGCTATTACCCCCTGGCCAAAAGCAAACGGCCTTGAAACTGCTGTCGTTACCGGTCCCAAGAATAAGAAAATATGGACTGATAAATATGGCAGAATAAAAGTGAAATTTCGTTGGGATAAAGACGACAAACAAGATGATACCAGCTCTTGCTGGGTACGTGTTGCCAGCCATTGGGCCGGCTGGCGGTATGGCAGCATATATGTTCCCCGTGTAGGTGAAGAAGTCGTTGTCAGTTTCGTCAATGGTGATCCTGACAAACCTTTAGTCATCGGCAGTACTTACAATAATGAGAATATGCCTCCCTGGGAACTGCCTAAATATGAAACCCGTGTCGGTATTATGTCAAATACAAAAGGGGGTAAACATGAGCAGGCAAACTATCTGTTTTTAGATGATGAACCAAACAAAGAGTTATTTGATTTGCATGCCGAACGGGATATGAATATCTCAGTGGAAAATGATAAAAACGTCACAATTGATGGCAATCGCACAACTGAGATAAAAAAACAACAAAAAGACACTGTGCAAGATAGTGCCAGCTTTATTTATAAAAAAACCCATGAAACAACTATTGAAGAAAAAGATACATTAACCATCAAAGGTGGCCAGCAAGAAACCATCCAGAATGGGCGAAAAACAGAAATAGATGGTGGAGACACTTATAAACTTAATGGAAATCTGAATGCAAAAATTGATGGGAATTGGGTACAAAATATTACAGGAGTTACAACGATTTCAAGCCCTAATCTTATTACAATAAAAAGCGACACAAACGTAGTAATAGATTGCCCTCAAACTTTTTGGTCAGCTAAAGTTTTATCTATTTCCTTCATAGCAACCAACATATTTATTACCGGAACATCAACCACCCAGACAGGACATAATACCAATATAACAGGAACGAACTTATCATCAATAGTGTTTGATGTTAACGATTCTAATACGTCTATCAGTAAAGCAAATACAAAAATAGATAAAGCAACGATGTCATTAAACAATTCAGATGTATCAATAAAGAAATCAAACACCAATATTTTAAACAGCGCTTTACATATCATCAGTTAAAAAATATTTATCTCAGGATTTCAATGAAAATTATTAAGCCCTTGCGTTTGAGCATGCTTTATCGACCCTATCGTTGGTTACAAAAAAATCATCTTGGGATTTCTGCTATGGCGCTGGTCGATATGAGTTCCACTCCACGCTTGCGTCCAGAAGCAGAACTTTGGCAACTGGCGGAAAATGAGTTGAAAACCTGTAACGGCATTATTGATCTCGCTATACCTAAACCCTGTGCTGAATTTCTGGCAACAGGATATGTCTACACTCACCATCAGACAGATAAAACTGCGTGTACTGCGCGTATTCAGATAGAGAAGTTAGAAAAAAACTTAGTTGCTTTTGGTGACCGTTATTGGGTTGATGATATTCCTTCAAAACCCCAACCTTTTGAACAAATGCGCTTGGATTGGGATCGGTCTTTTGGTGGTAAAAACTATACTGATAATCCAAACGGTATCGGTTTCGAGCCAGAAGTTCTGGAAGATGGGATGAAAATTCATCGACTGCCCAATATCGAAATGATGCACAATCGATTGAAATCAAAACAGCATTTATTGTCACAACAGGAAATACCTGCTCCGGCAAGTTTTTGTCCCCTGGATTTTATCTGGCCGAATCGTTTTACCCGCATAGGAAAAAAGTACGACAAAGCGTGGTTAGAAAACCAATTCCCTGGCTTTTCTCATGATATTGATTGGCGGTTATTCAATGCAGCACCAGAAGATCAATGGTGGGAAGAAAATACTACCCTGCCGGAACAAGCAGCATGGCGGATTTGGAACATGCACCCGGAAAAACCTGTACAGGAAGGTCGTTTGCCATCATGGAAAGCACGGTGTTTTATCAAACGACTGCGCCTTGACGAAGAAATTGTTGAAGAAGTCGTCATGCGCAATACAACAGTGTGGTTCTTTCCCCATTTAGAACAAATGATTTTAATTTGGCATGGAACCATACAAGTTAATGAAGATGATGCCAAAGATGTCTTGCAAATGATATCGGCACTGGAATTGAGCGATAAGCCCCGTTCGGAGAATCATTATCTACAGGTTCTTGAACAACGGATGGATAAAGAAAAAGGTGCCTTATACTCTTTTCGGGAAAAGGATCTCATTCCTGAAGAAGCAATTGGTTCATGGTTGGATACAGAGCTTCCACAAATTGACTCTCCGTTGCAGAAAATTTTCCAAAATCGGGAAAAACGCCTGCGTGAGCAGCAACAAGAGCGATTGGCTGAATATGGTAAAGATATCAATACACTGCTTCCCGTTGAAACAGAGCAAACCACTCATTCCAAGCTGACTAAACTGGATGAGTTACCGGAGTTTGTGGAGAAAATCGAACAGGATATTGCCCAGAAGCATGCTAAAGCTGAATTGAAACGGACAGAAATGATTGCCAAAGCTAAAGAACAAGGCATAGACACCGAAACATTGACCCAAGAATCTCAGGCTCGAGGGCCGGAAACTCTTCATCGAATGCGGGATATGTTGCGCCAGCAGCAAAATAGAATGGAACTCAGTGATAAAGCTCTGGCTCAAATAGAACAATCAATACACACAATGTACCTCTCGTCAGTACAATCACAATCTCCAGCCCTACGTTTAACCGGCAATCTTTCACAGATTATTCGGAAACGAGTACAGAATATCATGCAGCAAGGGGGGAATTTCAGTGGCATGGATTTTACCGGCGCGGATTTATCCGATCTGGATCTGCGGGGAGCCAACTTTTCTCAAACATTATTGGAAAACGCCTGTTTAAATCATTGCCAACTGGATGAAGCCAATTTCAGTGAAGCTATGTTGGCCAGAACAGAGATCTGCCATGCTTCACTGCGGGGAGCCAAATTGGATTCAGCCAGTCTGACACTGGCTAAATGTGAGCAAAGTGATTTTTCTGCTGCAAGTTTCAATAAAACCCAATTACAGGAAACACGGTTTGATCGCTGTTGCTTTAATCATGCCATATTCACAGGCCTATTCTTGCAACCGATCTTTATTACACATTGCGACTTCTCATATTCACAATGGAAAGAGTGTACGTTTATGGAACTTGAACTTCCTGCACTCAATTTCCATCATGCAAATCTGGATAAAATTTCATTTATCAAATGTAATCTAGAGCAAGCGATTTTTGATAACGCGGAATTAGAAAGCTGTTCATGGGTAGAAACAAAAGCAAACGGGAACCGGTTTCGTTCAGCTAAACTATTGACCTGCGCATTTGCTATGAGCAGTGAGGTTAATCAGACAGATTTCAGCCATGCCACATTGACAGAATGTAATTTGCGTCAGATGCCACTGATCAATTCAAATTTCTACGCAGCAACCCTGAATAACAGTGACCTTAGTGAGTCCAACTGTCAGTCATCCGATATGCAGTATTTGAACGCAACAAACAGTATCTTTACCAGAACCGATTTTCGGGGTGCCTTACTGAATCATGCCAATCTGGCAGGCGCACTTATGCAAAAATGCAGTTTCAACAACGCAGAATTGCAGGAAGCCAACTTATTCCGCACAGATATGTCCCAATCGATTATTGATGATTCAACCTCAATCACCAATGCTTACATTAATCGAACCAAAACCTTCCCCAAACGTGATAAGGAAGTGATATGAGTTCACTCACAGCTGATGAGTTAGTAGATAAAATAAAACAGGGTGAGATTATTGAAAAAATCAGTTTACAGAACATATCACTAACCGGACGTGATTTATCCGGAGGAATTTTTAAAGAAGTCAATTTATCAAGTGCCGATTTTTCTCAGGCTCTCATAAAAGAAACCGTTTTTACCGAATGTCAAATAGAAGAGGCTGTTTTCAATGCAGCTACGCTTGAAAAAAGTGTTTTTGAGAAATGTAATCTCGCTCACACAATCTTTAACAAAAGCACATTAACAGACAACATATTCAATCAGTCTGTTTTAAATAAAACACAATTTTCCGCGACAAAACAGAATAATACCCAGTTCTTATCTAGCTCACTGCAATATGCGGATTTCAGCCACAGTCATTTTGAACGCGTCACATTTATTGATACCCCCATGGATCGAATCAAATTTCGTGACAACCACTTTTTTCTGGTTACTTTTTTTCGGCAGGACTTACGGAAAGCTGATTTTTCTGCCAGCGAATTTACCCGGGTGGTTTTTTTTGAATGTGATCTCCGTGGCCAGAATTATCACAAACAACAATTTAAAATGTGCCAATTCACCAATAGCCAGCTTGAAAAAGTCAATTTCAGCCACGCAGTATTAACTAATTGCAATTTCAAAGGTGCCTTTTTACAAGATGCCTTAATATCAAATGTCAACGCAACTCAAGCATTATTTATCGAAGCTAATTTAACCCGGGCCTGTTGCAAAAACAGTGTATTTAAACAAGCCATTTTTGTCAGTGCATGTCTCGAATCTGCCGATTTCCGGCACAGCCAACTATCAATGGCAATAATGCACAAAGTTCATGCAGAGAATACTCAGTTTACAGGCTGTAATATGCCTTATGCGGATTTCTCTTATGCGAACATCAACAACAGTGATTTTCGTACAGCCCATTTTATGAGAACACTTTTTCATCGTACCCAACAGGCCGGAACATTATTTTCTGACCGGCAAGGCATTCTAGAAAATGATCCTGAGTTATTCGCTGCTGAAGAGTGGAGTATGCAACACAATAAGATTTAATCGGGAGAATCAACATGACAAAACCGTCTTATGCACTTTCCTCATATACCTTTACGACCGAGCCATTGCAACAGATGACCGGACAAATCATCAGCATTCATCAGGATGGAAGTTTTATGGCGGAAAGCCAGCACAACCGCGGCTGGCACTGTCGGCGCGCTGCCAGTTGCCTATTGGCACCAGATATAGGAGATAGCGTACTCATTACGCAGGTCGAGAATCAACTCTGGATTTTAGCCATATTAGAACGGGCTGAACAGCAACAACCCGCAGAGATCAGCGTTCCCGGCGATCTGACTATCACGTCCCACGGTAATCTGAATATGAATAGTAATGGATTAAATATCACAGCCAACAGCGGGAACTGCCATATCAGTGAAATGCAATACAGTGGAGAGTCATTGTCTGCATGGGTGTCAATTACCCGCTTAGTTGGCAATCAATTTGAATCTCTCTGGCAGACAGTGACACAACTGAGCAACCGGTTATTTCGCCATACGACACAAACAGAGAAAGTTCATGCGGGACAGTTAGATATGCAAGCTGAAAACTATGCGCGATTACATGCTCAACAGACGATCGTGACAGCAAAAGCTATCACCAAAATAGATGCTGAACAGATCCATATCGGCTAAGGGGAAATTATGTTTGCCAATACTCAAGGTGGCGGTATGGATATGGCGGCTCCCGATATTTGCTTAACCCCCATGCTTACACCAGTACCCATTGCTTACCCCAACACGGCGCAAGGAACGACCGGTGTCAGCAATGCGTTAAATATTCTATTTATGGGTTGTCCGGCTCACAACTTGGCAACAATCATTCCTTTGACAACCGGCGATAATGCCGGCACTAATCTTGGCATAGCTTCCGGCACGGTAATGGGACCATCCCGTCATTCAATGGGAGCCAATACTGTTTTACTTAAAGGTAGCCCTGCAACACGGCTTTCGGGAATGACTATGCAAAACTCAACTAATGCGGTGGGTTCTCGCATTGTGCCGAGCCAAACAAAAGTACTTATCGCCGCATCCTGAAGTTTTTTATTTTCGCCATATTAAACTTTCACCATATTAAACTTCCGCCATATTAAATAACCCGCAATATCTCAATTAATTCGGCGAATATGATGACAATACATCTTGTTCGGAGAAAGAAAATCTCGATAAATAAGTTACATTCAATCGGATGGTTGCTTAAGGGGATATTCCTGTCAACGTTTCTGATAGCTGTAGCAGGTTGTTCATCATCAGCCAAAAAATTGCCGCCTTATAAAATCATCTTCGATACGACATCTGGTGTGAATAATTCCGCCCCACTAAAAATGCACATTATTTTATTAAAATCGCGTGAAAAATTTATGTCTGCTGATTTCTTTTCATTGCAGGAGAACGCTCAGGATTCATTAGGCGACAAATTAGTTAATGAAGACCAGTTTTTTATCCGTCCTGCGCAATCTACCTATTGCTTATTGAAAGAAAATCTACCGGAAGCTAACTATATAGGCATTATTGCAGAGTATCATCATGTTAGCGGTAAGAGATGGCGGATTTCATTTCCTGTTCCTATACCTGAAAAACCCGCTTTTTATGAATTCTGGCGTTCTTCCCCTGACGAACTACATGTGTGCGTTAAAGTGACTAACAACGGCTTAAGTCTCATCAAAGAATGTTATTTAAGTTGTCCAGCAGGAGCGGAAGAAAAACAATGAATAGATCAGAAAAAGTTATCTGGACAGAAGGTATGTTTTTACGTCCTCATCACTTTCAACAGACAGAAAACTATTTAGAAACCTATACTCGTAATTGGGGAATAGCACAAATACCTTACTACTGGGGTTTTTTGACGCTCGAATTAGATCAAGCACTACTCAATCAAAATAAAATAAAACTTTCCTCAGCCAGCGGTATTTTTCCTGACGGAACCCCTTTCAGTTTTAATGTAACTCATGCCCCCACTCCTTTACAGCTTGCTGAAAGCCAGACCAATATTAATGTTGTCCTGGCTCTGCCTGTTTTTCAACGAGGGAAAGAAGAAGTCATTTTCAGTGAACAAAAGGATTCTCTGGCACGTTTTGTCAGCTTCGAAGTTGAAGTCAATGACTTTAACGCTATGTCAGTCGGTAATGCCGCAATACAATTTGGCAAAATGCGTTTACGCCTGATGCTGGAATCAGATTTAACGCCAGAATGGACTGCATTGAGCATCGCACATATTGTCAATAAAACGAGTGACAATAAAATCCACCTTGACCCGTTATTTATTCCTCCCCTGCTCAACTGTCGTGCAAGTTCGCAAGTAGTCGGTTTTATGACTGACATGCAGGGTTTGCTGGAACAGCGCCGCCAGCAAATCAGTCAACGTTTGTTACAGTTGGGGCGCTATAATGATTCTGAAATCATGGATTTTCTTTTACTGTCACTTTTGAATCGCTATAGCGGCCAAGTGAGCCATATACAGAATCTGTCATTACTTCATCCTGAACGGTTATTCAGCGACTGGCTGCAATTTGCCACGGAACTGGCAACGTTTTCTTCAAATCGTGTCCCCGAAGACAGCTTACCGCTTTATGACCATGACAATTTGACACGCTGTTTCAACCAGCTCATGTTCCAATTGCGTCAGGGGTTATCAATCATTCTGGAAGAACATGCGATTCAGTTGCCATTAACAGAATATTCTCATGGTCTGAACATAGCTACATTACCTGATTCGAACATGATACATATATTCAGCTTTATTCTGGCTGTCCATGCTGATGTTGCTCATGATGTTCTGATGAGCAATTTCCCAGCCCAAATGAAAATTTCCCCTGTTGACCGCATACGTGAATTAGTTCAACTGCAATTACCGGGCATTCCACTGAGAGCCATGCCATCTGTTCCCAGACAAATTCCTTGGCATTCAGGTTATGTCTATTTCGAATTGGAAAGAGAGGGTGAGCTGTGGAAGCAAATGGACAAATCCGGTGGTTTTGCATTACATCTGGCAGGTGACTTTCCCGGTCTGAATATAGAATTCTGGGCTGTCCGCAATCAGGACAAAAAGTAAGGTAACGTAGCTGATGAGGCAAGAACAACAAAAAGCTGCACATAGTGTGCTTTCTGGTGATGTTATTTACAATCCATTGGTTTCTGCTGCAAATCGATTACTGAATACTATCCCTCAAATCCGGCATTCCACTGCTCATTCTGATCCAACAAATTTACGACAACAACTTATCAACGAAATCCGGCATTTTGAAGTGGCATGTCAACATGAAAAGCTACCTTATGAAGTGATCATTGGGGCTCGCTACTGCTTATGCACTGCATTGGACGAAGCTGCCGCACTCACCCCCTGGGGGGTCCGCAGTGTCTGGCCCGGCAGTGGGTTACTGGTGACTTTTCATAATGAAACATGGGGAGGTGAAAAATTCTTCCAACTGTTAGCTAAATTATCACAAAATCCCAAAGAGAATCTATTTCTGTTAGAACTCATTTACTTCTGCCTACAACTTGGATTTGAAGGACGCTACCGTGTTATAGATAACGGACGTTCCCAGTTGGAAACCATAAAACAACGCCTGTATCAATTAATACGTTCAATTCGGGGAAGTTACTCCGTTGAGCTGTCACCAAACGTACAAGTTATTTCAATGCCAAATAAATCTTGGCGGTTTTCCTTGCCTATATGGATCATTGCCGCATTATTAAGTTTTTTGGTGTGTGTTCTGTATATAAGCCTGAATTCGAGATTGAGTAATAGACTCAATCCTACTTTGACAAAAATTTACCAGACCAATTTACCAAATATTTATCAGGCTAACTTACCGGATCTGTCAGTCAATAATAAAGTATTGACCCCGACACCAATACCGCCACCTCCTGTGTTAAATCTGCAAGAAATGCTAAAGAACGAAATAGAAGCTGGATTATTAAATGTAACCGATATGCCTGATAGAAATGTAATTACGTTAAAAGGTGATGGTTTATTCAAAACCAATTCTATTCAGATCAAACGTAGTTATTTAGACATCATCAGGAATATTGCAGAAGCAATGAATAATATTCAGGGAAAGATTTTAATCGTAGGGTATACCGATAATGTACCTTTTTATTCCCATCGTTCTCGTTTTTCATCTAACCATGCTTTATCGCTGGCCAGAGCCAAATCTGTACAAAGAGAGTTGCAACGTTATCTAAATCAACCAGAAAGGATCAACATAGAAGGAAAAGGTGCCAAAGATCCGATAGCACCAAATAATACCCGGCGCAATCGAGCCAAAAACAGACGAGTTGAAATCACACTGTTTGTTACTCCTTTAAATCAAACAATGTAAGGAAACGAACACATGCTGAATGCTCTCATTTCTATCTTCACCAGCCGATTGACGTGGAGTTTTCTTGGAACAACGGCTATTTCGACGCTTCTCTGGTTTTTTGGTCCCATTATTTCTGTCGGAAACATCGCACCCTTTAAGTCTATTACAATCCGAATAATGACTATTGCCTCTCTTTTTCTAGTATGGATTTTAAGCAGACTAATTCCCAGATTGTACCGATTATGGTTCAATAAAAAACTGGAAAATCAATTAAAAGTCAATCAAGATAAAAAAACGGAAACGAAACAGAATGAGAAATACATTACTTTAGCAGAGCGTTTTTCTGATGCTGCAAAATTATTGAAGAAAGCTTATTTTTCCGGCTTGTATGATAAGAATAAACCCCATTGGACAAACCTTTTCAGTCGCCAGTATATATATCAATTACCTTGGTATCTTGTTATCGGTTTCCCGAATTCAGGTAAAACAACTGTTCTGGCAAATTCTGGCTTACATTTTTCATTGACGGATTATCTTGGAAAATCAACTCAGTACAATATACACGGGATGGATGACTTTAATTGGTGGTTTACCAATAATGCCGTTTTTCTCGATACCGCAGGACGGTACACCAATCAGACTAATTCACATAATCAAGATGCCAATGAGTGGAAAAATTTTATCCTGCTGTTGAAAAAATACCGTACTCGTCAACCAATCAATGGAATAATAGTAACAATCAGTGTGGAAGATTTACTCAATCCATCAACCGAAGCACGAAATAAACAAGCATATGTACTCAGTAAGCGGCTGTCAGAGTTGAATGAAAAATTTAAGATACAGATTCCTATTTATATTTTCATCACCAAAAGCGATTTACTAAAAGGATTTTCCGCTTATTTCACCCACTTTGACAAAGCATCACGAGAACAAATTTGGGGATTTAATTTCCCGTGGAAAAATAAGCAGGGATGTGATTTGAATAAAGTTTTTGAACAACAATATAATGAATTGCAATTGCGGTTAGATGCTGAATTGCCCTATGTACTCTTAAACGGACATAATTTACGGCAATGTACTGAAAGTTATTTGTTTCCACAAGAAGTTGCCTCCTTACGGCCACTCATTGCGCAATATCTTGAAATAATATTCGCAAAATCAGGATTTGAAATACCCTGTTATCCGCGGGGGTTGTATTTCACTAGTGGAACACAAGAAGGAACTCCCCTTGACAATGTTATGGCGCAGTTTAACCAGAAACTTAAATTACCCATAGATAATGACAGCAACTTAATGTCATGGGGAAATGATAACGGAATTATACATCCCCTCCCTGCCCGCCAAACTTATTTCCTGAAAAGTTTATTGGAAAATATTTTTCAGGAAGCCGGAATCGCTGGTTATAACCGTTGGTGGATATACCGGAAACGCCTATTGGATGGAATAGGATATATTATCCTGATAGCGATATTGGCATTTATAAGCAAATTATTTTTAACCAGCTACCACAACAACAATAATTATTTGATGGAAATACAATCAAAAATTCCGGTCATTTTAAATCAAGGCAGTGAATTAAAGAAAAACCCCGATAATATTTACGCTCTACTTCCGCTTTTGGACAGCTTGG
Organism: Xenorhabdus sp. XBWT; assembly: GCF_059072735.1. Classification (NCBI taxonomy): domain Bacteria; kingdom Pseudomonadati; phylum Pseudomonadota; class Gammaproteobacteria; order Enterobacterales; family Morganellaceae; genus Xenorhabdus; species Xenorhabdus sp. XBWT. The sequence goes on along the minus strand of NZ_CM180990.1, from coordinate 2,056,013 downwards.
CACATTTAGATAAAAGCCAGAACTTTTCTTTGGATGACCCTCCATTATCCTATCGTATGGGGTTATACAGCGGTGAACAAGTCAGTGAAGCCAGCCTCTCTCTGTACAATAATGCATTACAAACTTTGTTGCTGCCACAAGTAGCAAAACTAATCACTAACCAACTGCATAATGAAGACGGCGATGATATAGAGAGAACCTACAATACGCTAAAAGCATATCAAATGTTGTATCAGACTAAATATTATAATGGCAAGTTTCTCCGTAACTGGGTAATGCAGTATCTGGAAACCCATTTAGATGTAGATGTCACTCAAAAACAGTTAAAACAAATTAATGAGCATCTCAGTCAATTATTGGATAATCAGGTTGTTACATCACCATTTATGTTTGATAGCAATCTGGTCAAGCAAAAACAGGCGCTAATCAGCAAAATTCCACCAGCCCAACGTGCCTACAATTATTTAAAGAGTAAATTGCTGGATGACCCAGATTTAGCTCCAGTGAATCTGGATACACTTGCCGGCCCTCAAGCCAGGTTGGTTTTCTCAAGCGGCAATGGAACATCATCCACCGACTATATACCGGGAATGTTTACTCCTGTAGGTTATCAAAAAGGCGTGGATAAAGATCTTGATTTTTTTCTTAAGACTTTGCACTCACAAGACAATTGGGTACTTGGTACTTATGCAAGGACACTGGCAATAAAAGAAATTAAGTCCTTTGTTAAACAGCTTTATATCAATGATTACATATTCCATTGGGATCAATTTCTGGCTGATATCCGTTTGAGCAATATCAATAGTCTGGAGCAACGAACTAACACTGCCCGATTACTGTCCTCTTCTGATTCACCACTGCGTAATCTCGTTATTAATATCAATAAAAATGTCGAGCTAAATAAGACCCTGCTCAATAAAGATAACATTGCGGCTAAGCAGCTGAATAAAATAGTAAAGAGACAATCGGATAAACTCACTCAATTAGCCTCTAAACAACCATTGGCATCTGAATCACAACTCGTTCCCAAACAAATATTGCCAGATAACCAGCAAGACACGCCAGAACAGGAACTAGAAAATCATTTTGCACAAATTACTGCTTTGGTAAAAAACCCAGATGCAAAAAATAATCAGAAAATACCTTTTGATGATACGTTGAAAAATATCGGTGAGTTATATCAATACCTTACTTCTGTGCAAAGTGCCATCAAAACCGATATGCCTTTTCCGCCCAATGATATTATCACTCAGCTACAAGCGGCATCTGAACGCCTGCCGGTACCGTTTAGAAGCATGGTTTATTCACTGGCTGTTGGTGCCAGTAACGATACCCAGCTCAACGAAATGAAAAATGTTGCCAGACACCTCGGTGCAGAAGTCGGCACTTTTTGCAACCAGGCAATTGCTAACCGATATCCGTTAACACCTAACACATCCTATGATATCAGACCTGATGACATGGCCAGAATGTTCGCCCCAGAAACAGGTTTAATGGACAGTTTTTTCCAGAAAAATTTAATGGGGAAAGTAGATACGACTCTGCAAAGATGGCGTTTCATGCCAGGCGTCAATGGCAAGCCACTGCCCGGAGGAGAAGCATTGCTCAGGCCTTTCCAGCAAGCCCAGATTATCCGTAATGCATTATTTACCAGCGGAACCCCGACACCATTATTCAAAGTCATGGTTCGCCCGGTCAGTATGGATAACAATATATTAAGCATGATACTGGATATAGATGGACAGAAATTAGAATACAGCCACGGGCCACAATTTTCGCAGCTCATCAGTTGGCCTGGCCCGGCTAAAAAAAATCACATTCACATCCAGTTGAATTTGAGCAATGGTACAACCGCAAATTTCTCAATTTCAGGTTTCTGGGCACTGAATCGACTGCTGGATCTTGCAAAACAGCCCCACAATAGCAACAGAGATGAGCCCTCTTATACTGATGACATGAGCTTGCGGGCAATATTCAATATCAAAGGCTACACTTTCTCTCTCGACTTTATTCCTAACAGTGTGTTCAACCCATTTAAACTCCCGGTTTTTTCGTGTCCGCGTTCGCAGAACTTGGCCGCATAATCACTAACTTCAATATAAACTGAAAATATCATGAATATTGATGAATTACTTACCCCAATCAGTGCAGAATCTGTCTGTGGAGAAAATCTGGAATACGATGATGAATTTCTGACATTGGAGCAAATATTAATTGAAAAGCCAGAACAACAGTTTGGTGATGTCATCATCCCAGCCGAACCCCCGAATTGGAGGGAAATAGAAAAGCGGGCTATTCACTTACTCTCCCGCACTAAAAATCTGAATATCATCATAGCGCTTATGCAATCCTGGCTAAACCTACGTGGATTATGTGGTTATGCTGATGGATTGAATTTACTCCGCCAGACTCTGGAAAATTATTGGGCAGATGTGTGGCCAAAACTGGAATTTGATGGTGAATACGATTATGTACAACGTTTAAACACGCTGGCAGCTATCGAAGATGGCTCGCCTTGTACAATAAAGGTTCAGAATTCTGTCCTGTTAAGAAGTGGTTCGGACGAAGTGACATTTCAAGAAGCCTACTCACTCCTTAGTGGTACGGTAACAGAAATGAGTAGTTATACCGGTGGGCGAACCCGATTAATCAACGAATTAACACAAAAGCCAGATCATCCTGAAATTCTGGCAGTAATAACTATTCGTGATCATCTTACTGCCCTGATTGAGATCATACGTCATCATTTACCCAACGGTAATATGCCAGAACTGCCGCAATTTCTGAAACAGTTGGATACCATTATTAAATATTGTTCAGTACCTGACTCAAAAACAGGGTATGCAGACAACGCAAAACGCCTTGATCCGGCATCGCTGACCACACAGGACACTTCGATGGAACAGGCAATGGCAACCTTGGAAAGAAAGCCATCGTCCTATTGGCAAGCGATTGAAGCCAGTAATCGGGATGAAGCACGCATGTTATTGGAAAAGGCCAGGATCTATTTTCTCACATACGAACCAAGTCATCCTGCTCCGATAATGATTGAACGCATTCAACGACTGATTGATTGTGATTTTATGAAAATCATTCACGATCTTGCACCAGAAGGATTGAGACAACTGGAAATCATTTTTGGTCGTTCAGACAATTCCAACCTGTTTTCTAATCCAAATTATGACATGGATACTGATTATGATATGGATTAATTATTTCTTATTTTTATCTATTTGATTCTTTACCCGTATATTTCCTTATATTTGTTCGGATAATCCTAACCTAAAAGATAAAGGAGATATTAATTTACCTGTAGATTTTTGAGTGCCCAAACTTAAAAAACGAAAGGTATATAACCAATAATGGAGAACTTGCCATGAAATCCAGCGGACAAAAATTTATATCCCGTAACAGAGCCCCCCGCGTACAAATTGAATACGATGTTGAACTTTACGGCTCAGAAAAGTCTGTTCAATTGCCTTTTATCATGGGTGTTATCGCTGATTTGGCAGGAAAACCTATAGAAGCCTTGCCAGATGTCAGTGAACGTAAGTTTTTGGAAATTGATATTGATAACTTTAATGAACGCATGAGTTCAATTAACCCCCGTGCCGCCTTTCAGGTTGAAAATACTCTGACAGGTGAAGGTAAATTGAATATCGATTTATCATTTAAAAGTATGGATGATTTTCAACCCGATGCTATAGCCAAAAAGGTAGAACCTCTGGCCAAGCTACTAGAAGCCCGTATACAACTGGCAAATTTATTGTCTTATATGGACGGAAAAAACGGGGCAGAGAAACTGATTTCCGAGATATTGCAAAACCCCGCCCTGCTGCAATCATTGGCAGAAACTCCGAATCCTGAAAATAGCGCCTCAGAAGATAGTACTGAAGATAGCACCGAAGAATAAGGAGTAATTGATGAGTACACCTGAACAAGACGTTTTTCTTCAACAAGAGCAGGCATCTAAAGAATATACCCCTGATGAACTCAGCACATTGTTGAATAAGGAGTTTCGTCCTCAAAGTGATCATACACGCCATGCTGTTGAAAATGCGGTGAAAACGCTGGCACAACAGGCATTGGAAAATACCCTCACTATCTCCGCCGATACCTATCGCACCATCCAGTCATTAATTGCTGAAATTGATACTAAAATATCCCAACAGATGAATCATATCTTGCACAATAAAGAATTCCAGACTCTGGAAGGAGCCTGGCGTGGTTTGCATCATCTGATCAGCAATACAGAAACCGATGAAATGCTGAAAATCCGTGTGATGTGTCTTTCCAAAAGGGAATTGAGCAGCACACTAAAACGTTTCAAAGGAATCAGTTGGGATCAAAGCCCGCTTTTCAAAAAAATCTATGAAGCTGAGTATGGCCAGTTTGGTGGAGAACCATTCGGTTGTCTGGTGGGTGATTATTATTTCGACCATACCGCACCGGATGTTGAACTCTTACGTCAAATGGCTCAAATCAGCGCAGCAGCACATTGCCCGTTTATTGCTGGTACTTCGCCAAGTGTCATGCAAATGGAATCCTGGCAGGAATTGGCCAATCCCCGGGATCTCACAAAAATTTTCCAAAATACTGAATATGCCCCCTGGCGCAGTTTACGCGAATCAGAGGACGTGCGTTATATCGGGTTAACACTTCCGCGTTTCCTTTCTCGTTTACCTTATGGCGCGCTTACGAATCCCGTTGATAATTTCAATTTCGAGGAGGATACCGAAGGCCCGACTCACGACAACTACACTTGGTCGAATTCCGCCTATGCCATGGCGGTCAATGTTAACCGTTCATTTAAACTCTATGGCTGGAGTACTTCGATTCGCGGTGTGGAATCCGGGGGTATTGTAGAAAACCTGCCTTGTTATACATTCCCCTCCGATGATGGCGGAGTGGATATGAAGTGCCCGACTGAAATTGCGATTAGCGACCGCCGTGAGGCAGAATTGGCAAAAAATGGCTTCATTCCGTTATTGCATCGCAAAAACACCGACATGGCAGCCTTTATCGGTGCTCAATCCCTTCAAAAACCAACGGAATATTACGATCCGGATGCTACTGCCAATGCCAACCTTGCAGCGCGTCTGCCTTACTTATTTGCCTGTTGCCGTTTCGCACACTATCTGAAATGTATTGTGCGCGACAAAATAGGGACTTTCCAAGAACGCGCTGATATGGAACGTTGGCTTAATGATTGGATTATGAATTATGTTGATGGTGATCCCGTCAACTCATCACTGTCAACTAAGGCAAGAAAACCGCTGGCAGCAGCAGAGGTTAAGGTAGAAGAAACAGAGAGCAACCCGGGATATTATCAAGCTAAATTCTTCCTGCGCCCTCATTATCAGCTGGAAGGTTTAACTGTTTCTCTACGTCTGGTTTCGAAACTCCCCTCACTAAAAGGAGCTTAACTCAATATTAAACAATTAAACACTATTCTTCTCACCACTCTTATCAATTCATTAATCTCTAGATAGCAATACATCTCTATTTCCTCTACACAAAATTCCAATATCTACTTATTGGGTTCAATCAAATTACTTAATTCTATTAAGGTGGAAGGTTATGTCTTCAGGTATTGATGCATATATTAATTTTACTAATATAAAAGGCGAGACAGGTGACAAAACGTTTAAAGATTGGACAGCTGTCAGATCATTTTCAATTGAACTGAATAATCGTGTTAATTTCAATAGTCAAACTCCCGGATTAGGCGCTGGTATAGTCGAGGTTTCTGGACTGAGCCTGGAACTTTCGTTCGATAAAGCAGCTATTACTCTACGCCAATATATCGTTCAGGGAACACATATTAATACCACTACACTCAATGTACGCCGACAAGGAGGCTCACAAGAGAATTGGTATTCATTAGTGTTGACAAATGCCCTGGTTGCACAGTCCCAGCTGACATATGGAGGTGGTCTTTTCTATTCGGCTATCGTCTTAGCCTTCCAGAAACATAAAGAAAGCTACTTCCCTCAAGACTATAAGTCAGGTGGTAAAGGCGCTGAAGTCAGCTATGAATGGGATGGTTACACCCACGATAAATAACATAACTTCTTATTCAATAACCTCTCTGAAATTCAGAGAGGTTATTCCGTCAACAATAGGTATCCGTAATGATGCGATTCTCCATTGTTAAAAACTCTGGCACAAACCAGCCATCGCAACTGAGTTATGATTTTTCCCCTCCTGGTGGCACTATCGGTCGAAGTACGGACAATAATTGGGTGCTACCCGATGAAGAATTAGCTATTGCTCGGCTACAAATCGTTGTGTCTATCTCTTCTGATGGAGGATGTCAGATTAACAATCAAGGTTATGCATCTGAGGTTTTGCTGAATATGATACCGCTGGCACCTGAACGTCAGGTTGAAATCCGTGATGGTGATATGCTGAATATTAGCAACTATCAGATTAAAATAACTGATATAGAAAAAAATTCACTCCCACAGTCTAACGACAAAAAATCGGAAATTCCCAATGGGATTTGGGATGATCTTGAACAGATTTTCGCAGTTCCCAATACCCTCTCTCCTCAAGAAAGGCATCATTCATCCCAGAAATTAGACGACAATAACCCTCTGGTGAAAGAGCAACAAAATAAAGAACGAAATCCCATTGATCCATTGGCACAAATTAAGCCAGAAACTGATCTTGAGACCCTGCAATTACGGTCAACAGATCCCATGACCATGTTCAATTCAGATACCACTTTCCAGCAAGAGAATATCTTGCATGATCATACCCCCACAACATTACTACAATGCGATAAAAAACATGAAAATCAATATGATGATAAAAAGGAAATTGACCCGCTAGTCTTGTTTTCTGAAAAGCATACACAATATGTCAAGGATGATGATCCGTTAAACCAAATGCTGGATAATGCTGTACCACCAACGCCTCTGAATGACCCAACTGTTTCTGAACTTCTGTTTACACCTGAACCACAATCTACACTGACTGAACCCGTGTCTATTGAATCCGTAGCCAGCAGGACACCGGGGTCGAAAACTAACCACTATCATAAACCCCATAACTATCAAGCTACCGGAACCCAATCAGAGGAAAAATTACTGGCAGCCTTACTGGATGGTATGGGGCTAAAAGATCTCCAGAGACTGCAACTTGATGAACAGCTCATGTATCAGTTAGGTCGATTCACCAGCCAGTTGTCCCAAGGCGTCATCACCCTCAATACTTCACGTAATCAGTTCAAACGCAAATCAGATTCAGACATGAATGAGGCTCTGTCAGATGTGTATAATCCATTTAAGATTCTGCCTTCTGGTCAGTCTGTTCTGGCACTGATATTTGGTGGTTATGTGCCGGGATTTATGTCACCTGAGGAAGCTACTCAGGATATTTTGACTGAATTGCAGGCACACCAATTGGGCATGATTGCGGGAATACATGCTATTGCAGCAGATCTATTACACTCATTTAATCCTGTTATTCTTGAACAAACAGCAGGAGATAAAAGTTATTTACCACGTTTGTCATTATCGTCAGCATACAAAGCATCAATGTGGGATTATTTCACTAAATATTACCAAAACATGGCCGGACAAATTGAAAAAAAATCGGCATTGTTTGGCGAAAGTTTCCTGCAAGCCTATGAAGCAGAAATCAGCCGATATAAAAACACCCAGAATTCGCCCCAAAAATAATATTTATACCAATGGATTTCGAGATGCAGCGTGTCGGACAAAGGAGTGATTCCCCGGAAACATAGCTAACCGTATATTATCAACACAGTGTCTGGGGTGAATGAATACTGCCAGCAAGCGGCAACTTGAAAGACGACAGAGACATTCCTAATAACTTTTCATTACATTTTCCATAGTCATAATGATTAATAGGTGCTCCATGAATGACAATATCTCTTTGCTGCATGGCGGTTACCGTAGCCGAAGTAACACGACTCGTATCACTACCAAAGATAAAATGCAGCCTTCTTTATTGGATAAACTCACCGATAATGAACCAGGCAAAAAACAAGAGAGCATCAACAACTACCTATTGTCACACAGTGCATTGCGTAAAAATGTCCTGAGAGATTTACAGTGGTTGCTCAATAGTATTAATAGTGAATCAGAGCAAGACCTCACTCCATTTCCTGAAATTTACAGATCCGTTTATAACTTTGGCCTGATTCCTTTGGCGGGAAGATGTACCTCAGAAATAGAGTGGGAAGATATACAGCATAGAATCATGACCACTATCCACATATTCGAACCACGTATCATTCCTGATGGACTCGAAGTGAACTGCATGACTGATAAAAATGCGCTGATTTTATACAACACCTTACCCATAGAGATAAAAGGTTTTTTGTGGTGCGTCCCTTGGCCACTTGAATTTCTATTCTACAGCGATATCGATCTGGAAAACGGTTATTTCACACTAAAAGAAGCCAGTTAATGTCAAGGTAAAAAGCTGGCATTAAGGGGGGAGCATGGACAGTAAACTGCTTGAATATTATAACCGCGAATTGGTATACCTACGTGAAATGGGTAAAGAGTTTGCCGAACGTTACCCTAAAGTTGCCAATCGTCTGGGTATGCATGGTATCGATGTTGCAGATCCCTATGTTGAACGACTGATGGAAGGGTTCGCTTTTCTGACATCCCGCATTCAATTGAAAATGGATGCTGAGTTCCCACGTTTTTCTGAGCAATTGCTGGAGATGCTGTATCCTAATTATCTGTCTCCGACACCTTCAATGGCAATTGTCGAACTCCAGCCTGACACCAGCAAGGGAGACATCAGCCACGGATTTTTAGTACCACGTGGAATGCTCATGCACTGCCAAACCTTAAAAAAGGATGGCATTACTTTTCAATATGCTACAACACAGAATGTTGTCTTACAGCCCTTGCATCTGAAAAATGTTGAGCTTGGCAAAATCCCCGCCAATCTTCCACTGGTGGCATTAAACCTTAACCAACATGGTGCCGTCAGTGCATTACGCATACATTTTAGCTGCAAGGAGAAATTTTTCCTCAATGAGTTAAATCTCAGCAAATTAGTGTTTTTTCTTTCAGGGCCAGATATTCAGTCTCAACAATTACTGGAACTGATTATGGAGCACTCTGTTGGCATTGTGTGCCGGACTCTCGGTAATCAGCCCCAATATCAAGTCTTACCTGATATTTCCCCACATCATGAAGGATTTGATGATGATCAATCGTTGTTTCCTAACGATCCGCGTAATTTCAGTGGGTATCGACAACTTCAGGAATATTTTGCATTTCCAGCCCGTTTTCAATTCTTCAGTATCAGTGGCATGGACTCTTTACTGAAACAAACAACAGAAAAGAGTGAGTTTGAGCTGATCTTGCTTTTAAATAAAGCTGATCACGATCTGGAAAGTCTGGTGGATATTTCTTACCTGACTCTAAACTGTACACCTGTAATTAATTTATTTCCCAAAGTCACTGAACGTATCACCGTAAAAGAAAGCAGCAATGAATATCATTTAGTTGTCGATAACTCACGCCCCCTGGATTACGAAATTTTTTCGGTACAACGCCTGCACGGTACTGATATCAAAAACAAAGAGACGCAAATATTCAGGCCCTTCTGGTCTACTTTCAGCAATGACAAGGGCAATTATGGTGCTTATTTTTCTTTGCATCGTGATCTCCGCGTCTTATCTGAAAATGCCCATCATTATGGAACGCGATCCAGCTATATCGGCACAGAAGCGTTTGTCTCCATCGTTGATGAACAACACTCTCCGTGGCCTAATCAACTAAAATTCCTGACTGCTGATGTTATGTGCACTAACCGTGATTTATCTACAATGCTGCGTCAGCAAGACCTCGACAATTTTGCCATGCTGGATTCTATCCCCATCGACAAAATTGTATTTCTCAAAAGACCTACTATCCCGCATCCTGCTTTGGCACAAGGTTCCACCCCTTGGAAATTAATCAGCCAACTTCAACTTAATTATTTGAATTTTATGGATAAAGATGATGAGCAGGGAACTCAGTCATTACGGCAATTACTGAGCCTGTACGCTAATCTGGCAGAACCTGCCATCGTCCGCCAGATTAATGGCATTCGCCACTGTTCATTAAAAACGGTCTACCGACGGGTTCCTGAACCCGGGCCGATAATGTTTGCCCGTGGAGTCAACATCAGGCTTGAAGTGAATGAACAGGAATTTGCAGGAACCACTCCTTGGCTGCTGGGCAGTGTACTGGATAAACTATTCTCGCATCTGGTCACCATGAATTCATTTACCGAAATGACTCTGTACAGCCAACAACGCGGGGATATCGGTTTTTGGCCTGCCCGTATGGGTAACAAAAAATTGATATAAAAGTGAATATGAATCAAACAAACCCGATTTCCATTCATCGTATATGCCGCCTGCCAGAAGATTTTTGGCAGAAACTCATGCAGGCACCGTGGCAATTCGATTTATTTCAGACATTACGCCGTATAGATGCTCAAGCCGGAGAATATTACATGCTCGGTTCCGCCCCGTTACCGAAATATGACCTCCTGCGGTTAGGGCAAAAACCCTCCATGATTTTCGCTCCATCGACTATTTCTGAAGTCAGGCAGAGAGAAAATTCAAAACTGTATGACATCCTGATTTACAGTTTTGGATTATTCGGTCCCAATGGTCCCATGCCATTACATATCACAGAATACGCCTATGCGCGGCAGTATAATTATCAAGATCCTACTCTGGGCATATTTATCAATTTATTTCACCATAGACTGATATTACTATTCTATAGAGCCTGGGCTAATGCCCAACCAACCGTTTCACTTGATCGGCAGGATAATCAACGTTTTTGCCATTATCTGGCCTGTCTGGTGGGGATGGGATTACCCGCCCAAAAGAGTCCCGACACAATTAGTGACCATGCCCGCTATTCGTTATCTGGTCATCTATCCCGCCAAGGACACAGTGCGGAAGGACTGGAAAAAATACTGTTCAGTTACTTCGGCATTCCATTAAAAATTAATCAAAATATTCCTCAATGGCTGCAAATCGAAACACAGGATCAAGCTCAATTAAAAGCAGGCCGCAATATGCCTCGCTTAGGGCACTCCGCCTTTTTAGGAATTGCACTATATGATGTTCAACATAAATTTCGCATTGAATTAGGCCCATTAAGAATGGCTGAATATGAAACATTCCTTCCCGGAGAGCCTAAATCACAACAATTGAGTGACTGGATTCATCAATATCTGGGGATCGAATATGCCTGGGATATTCAATTGATACTCCATCAGTCAGATATAAAAGGAATTCATCTATCAGAACCGATAAAGTTGGGTCTGAACAGTTGGCTTGGCAAAATTGAACACCCTACCCACCGTGGCGATTTACTCTATACCCAATAAGTTCTGCATACCCAGTCAGTTTTAATTTACTGTTTATACCCAACATCTTCACAAGCGCCATTCCTGCCAATTTAGTGGCTTACGATGTAATTACTATACACAATGGATTTCAAGTTGCATCGCGACGGCAAGAGAGCAAATCCCCGGGAGCATAGATAACTATGTGACCGGGGTGAGCGAGCGCAGCCAACAAAGAGGCAGTTTGAAAAACGAAGTGTATAAGGTAATTACAGCATCACGAATAACGATAGCACTACGGATGATACTCTATGTCAGAAATCAATCGTTCTGTACTCTTTAGTAAACTCAATCGCGTTCTGTTCACTTCTTTGGAGAGTGCTACCAGCTTTTGTAAATTACGTGGTAATCCTTATGTCGAATTAGTTCACTGGTTACATCAACTTATGCAGCAACAAAACAGTGACTTACAGCAAATCATCCATCATTTTGCGTTAGATGAACCCACACTGACTAAAGACATTGTTGCGGCGCTAGATCGCTTACCACGTGGAGCCAGCGCTATTTCTGATCTTTCAGAGCATATTGATAATTCGGTAGAACGCGCCTGGACATACTGCTCACTAAAATTTGGTGTTGATAAAATTCGCAGTGCATATTTGTTAATCGGTATATTAAAAACATTTAATTTACGCAATGTACTAAAAACCATTTCAACCCAATTTGACCGTATTAATGCAGATACCTTACTCGACAACTTCAATGAGATTTGCAGTCACAGCGATGAAGCCCAAGAAAGTACCCTGCTCTTAGAAAACAGTACCCAGCCCGCAGCCCAACAGACAGCGACACATTCCGCATTGCAACTATCCGCACTGCAACTATATGGACAAGAATTGACAGCCCGTGCGCGCAACGGTGAAATTGATCCTGTATCAGGACGTGATGAAGAAATCCGCCAGATTGTTGATATCCTGATGCGCCGCCGTCAAAACAACCCACTACTCACTGGTGAGGCTGGCGTTGGAAAAACCGCAGTTATTGAAGGACTAGCGTTAAAAATTATTGCAGGAGAGGTTCCCCCACCTTTGCGCAATGTCCAGCTCTGGTTATTGGACATAGGGATGTTACAGGCCGGCGCTGGCGTCAAAGGAGAATTTGAATCTCGTTTACGTAAAGTGATTGATGAAGTGCAATCCAGTCCTATCCCGATAATTCTATTTATTGATGAAATTCACACCTTGATTGGCGCAGGCGGACAACAAGGAACCGGAGATGCTGCGAATTTGTTGAAACCCGCTCTGGCACGTGGTCTATTACGCACTCTGGGCGCCACTACCTGGTCTGAATACAAAAAATATATCGAGAAAGATCCTGCCCTGACCCGCCGTTTTCAAGTTGTCCAAGTTCATGAACCCGATGAAACCAAAGCATTGTTGATGCTACGCAGTCTGGTCAATGTGCTGGAACAGCACCACCATGTGCTCTTGCTGGATGAAGCCGTCGAAGCTGCCGTACGGCTTTCACATCGCTATATCCCGGCTCGTCAATTGCCGGACAAGGCAATAGCGCTGCTTGATACCGCCTGTGCCAGAGTTGCAGTCAGCCAACATGCAGAGCCACCGCAACTGGAAAATTGTCGCCACCAGATAGATGCTTTGAAAATTGAACTGGAAATCACCAAGCGGGAATCCAAGCTGGGCGTCAGTGATACAAAACGTTCAGAAATTATTCTGGATGAACTATCAACGCTGGAAGAACAAAAAACCCGGTTACAAGAACGTTGGGAACAGGAACTTTCCTTGATCGATAATATTATTTCCTTGAGAACTCAATTAAATGAGGAACAGCATGACAATGCCGAAAAAAAGCACACCGAGCTGTCAGAATTACAAGGACAATTAAAAGTATTGCAGGGAGAAGAACCCCTTATTTTTGCTGCCGTAGACAGCAATGTGGTTTCTTCGGTAGTTTCAGACTGGACAGGCATTCCTCTCAACCGCATGGTAAAAGACGAAATTGACGCAGTATTGCAATTGTCTGACACACTCAGCCAACGTGTTATCGGCCAGTATCACGGATTAGAATTAATCGCAAAACGGGTACGAACCTCACGGGCAAAACTGGATGATCCCAATAAACCGGTTGGTGTTTTCATGCTATGCGGCCCATCCGGGGTCGGTAAAACTGAAACAGCGCTCGCCCTCGCTGAGATTCTGTATGGTGGAGAACAAAACCTAATCACCATCAATATGAGTGAATTTCAGGAAGCACATACCGTATCCACTCTGAAAGGCGCTCCACCAGGCTATGTTGGTTACGGTGAAGGCGGTGTATTGACCGAAGCTGTCCGACGCCGGCCTTACAGTGTCGTTCTGTTGGATGAAATAGAAAAAGCCCATCCTGATGTCCATGAGATTTTCTTTCAGGTCTTCGATAAGGGCTGGATGGAAGATGGAGAAGGTCGTCACATTGATTTCCGGAATACGATTATTATCCTGACATCCAATGTAGGTGCTGATCTGGTCAGTTCACTCTGCACTCAGGAAGAGGCCATGCCAGAACCAGAAAAACTCAGCACTGCATTGCGCAGGCCATTATTGAACATATTTCCTGCTGCTCTATTGGGGCGTTTACTGGTTATTCCTTACTATCCATTAAGTCACGAAGTGATGACAAAAATTGTCTACCTGCAATTGGAAAGGATTCAAAAACGTTTGTCAGAAAATCATGGCATCACAGCAACATTTGATGATGCCATGGTAGAACACATCGTCAACCGCTGCACCGAAATTGAATCGGGCGGGCGCATGGTTGATGCTATCCTGACAAATACCCTACTGCCACAAATCAGCCAGCAACTGCTTTTTGCCTCCGCCCGTGATAAACAATATCGCCAATTGAAAGTATTTCTTGACCAAGGTGAATTTCAATTTGAGTTTATGGATTAGATTTGTGCATTTTCAAAAATCTCAAAAAATGTCTGAGGAAGAAAAGTATATTCTCTTAAAAACTTTTCGAAACACAATTTAAAGTTAGTGATTTAATCAGCCTAAAAACACCGATTTTTAGGCTTCTCTCATACAGTGATAAATATGTATATTACTTTCTTTTCACATAGATAATTTTCAAACACATTGATAATAGGTAATTGGATCGCAATATTACAGAAATTAGTGATTAGCACTGGAATCGGTATTACTTCCCATTTCGGTATCAGCAAGAATTTCTGTAATATACCAATGATCTTTACTCTGATCCTGCCTCAAAAAATATTGGTGTTCACCAATAGAGAATGGAACCTGATATTGATAACTCGTATCCCACGGATCTTGATGTTCATTGATAGGATCAGGTTTCCCCCCCACTGTATATGTAACCAGTAAACCAATAATTATCGTTGAATCTTTGCCCTGAGTAATAATACATACCTTTAATAAAATATGGAAACTGCGGATAATAATAATACGCCCAAATATTAGAACTATTCTGCTCACCGACTTTTCCATCTTTACTCAATTCGTAAGTAAGCGCACTAAGATCAGTTTTCGCATGGAGATAAATATATTCTTTCCCTTCGATTGAAAAGAAAAATGTCGCTCCATAGAAATTATCCCAATCGTTTTGTGTTGTTGATTTTCCCATTTTTCCGCTCGGAAGAATTTCATATATAATATAAGGATACTTATCATTGACATTTTTATCTTTACTATGAAGATAAATAAACTTCCCCGACCCCGCCTGATATGCAAACCCTACATCGTAATCACTGCCAAAATAACCATAATCAACGATTTCTTTGTTACCATTTCCATCTAATTTTGCAATTATCCAATAAGTTTTATATGTATTTCCTGACGTATTAATAAAATTCTTAGCCAGCCCAAAAATATACTGCTCTTCCTCAAGTACAAAAGGGAATATTAGATCATAAAAATTTATCCACTTCTGTCCGGTGGAAGTTTGTTCACCCTGCTGCCCGCCTGCAATCAGCTTATGTACAGTCACCAAGTGGTCACATTCACGCTGACGGAAGAGATATTGCTGATTATTGAGAGAATAAGTAAATATTGTTCTAATATACTTTCCATTGTCAGGAGGAAAAGCGTCGCAATTTAAATTACGCTGAAAATGGAGTGGTTCAGTTGCATAAACTGTTACATCAATATTCAAGAAACCAGTGAGTGTTACAATTTCCCCCTCTTTATTTGTATTATAAAGTTCAAAACTTGCATTTCCTGCTGCATCAGTATCCACAGAAGTGGACTGCACTAACTGACTTTTCTCAAAAGAAGCAGAACCTGTAACACTTAAATCCAATTTACGTTTGGAAAGATTCACTCCTGAACCTGTCCCAGTAAGAATCGCATTCACTTTATTACTCTGCACACCATCAGCCATTGCATAGTCATTAATGACATTAAAATTAAGTGTGTAATGTGCCGTCGCCTTGAAATGATAAGGTTGTACACCAATCTTTTGACCACTTTCCTGAAGAAAAACAGTTAACTGACCATCACCACCGACATCCGGGCCTATGATCACTACAGAGGCTTCCCCTGTACTATCTGTATGACAAGAAAATTTTCTTTGACCTGTGTCCTTGCCATTCACGACAAAGCTACCCAAAGAACATTCAAAAATTAATCCTAAATCAACCAATGTAATAAACTCTTCATAGACCGTAGCCTGAAAATTAGTAGCAGACCTTCCTTGGATAAGGTCATAACTTTGAGAAAAACTGACTAAGATATTCATATTATTCTACTCAAAATGTAAGTGGATCGACAAAAACAATAGTATTATTAATTTGCTGCATCGAAATGCCACCAACATTAATAGTGAACTGAGATCGAACCGCTTTATTAGATGTCAACGCATAAATGAGCATCTTATTACTATCAGGATTAGATATTTGTGAAACATTAGTAGATTCATTAATACTAATATTGGAATCATCGAATTTCACTATAATATCAGTAATTTTATTTGAAAGAATTTTAATAAGAAGAAAACATTGACAAACGCCATCTGCAACACCATAAGAACTATAAGTATAGATCAGTTTTCCATCTGGAGGTGTCAACCAATTTGAGAAATCGAGCGGGATCTTATAAGCAATAACAGGATCTGTATAGTTAAGTATTAACATACTGTTTTTAGTAATATCATCACTATAGATATTAAGATAACCCACACCATTCTCATCTATATCACTCAGCAATGTATTATTAGAATCATCACTAAAGTGGGCGTTTGTTAGCTGAGCATTAATAAGCTTACTACTACTGATATTATTTAAATCTGTATATATTACTGCTGTTAAAAAAGGTTTTATATCTTGATCACTGCTAGGTCTGGCACCAATATTTTTGGTTATTTGCACTTTAACATTGACATTATCAAAATCATTAAAGATGGAAATTTTTGAACAACCGGAAGCTATATTTTTATTGAGAACAGAAAAATTTGCGACAATGTATTTTACTTCTGAAATATTCACTTTATCTGTTTTCAATATACAATCTACATAACCAGAATTTATTTGTTCTTGTATCAATACTATACTTTCATATTTAAGAGAATTTAATTCTCCACCATTTTCATCGAAAATAGATGCTGTAATAACGATAGTATCAGAAACCGCCAAATTTTTAAATTTAGCACGAACCCTAACTCCATGATATTTAATAATTAAATGTAAATTCAATATGGATTTCTTAGCATCTTTAAAAACAAGCTCATAATCTGAATTACCCATATCATTACCTCCTAGAATAGTAATATTTGAAGTTAGTGAATAAAGATAATTGTCATCAAAATCTTTTACTGTATATTTTGCCTTGCATAAGCCAAATACATTTAGCTCACTTACATAAAAAAATAAAAAATAAAAATCATCATCTAATTTATCTGGTGTTACATAGTAAGGAATACTCTTTACTTTATCATTGATATTATCTTTTAAATAAATCTCCCCTTCTATCTTATCTAATAGTTCCACCTGTTGATATTTATCTACCTGCATCACTATATACTTAACACCCATAGCTATTATTTCAGGGATATTAATTACACCATCAGAATTAGCTTGACGAAACTTGGGCGGCAACAAAGAATTTTTATTTTTTGGGCTCATAAACTACCTTTTTGATAAAATTTTCCAAAAAAATATATTCCAAATTAATGGAAAAATAAATAATTCAAATGTTAAGTCTTACTAAGTCATTAAAGAAATATTATTTTAATCTTTTTTGTTTTTGTCTTTTAAAAAGTAACAATATGACCTGACCAGATACCACCATATGTCATATCACGCTCATTATCATCACCGATTTGATAATCAAAGAAAATTTCACCATCATGATACGGAAAAGCCAGATTATTATTCAATAAATTATAGGGTATATCAAATTTCAAGGTCGCTGTTTTTCCGCCTACGCTATCTGGTTGATACGGCATATTGCCGTTAAAAACATGATTTATTGTTTGGGTATTCGAATTAATATATAAGGTCAGAATAATTTTTGAACCCAGTTTTATTTTAGTAGCATCACTATTATCATTAGTGCCTGTTATTCTGACAAACAAACCTGCATCATTTGAGTTATGAATATGATTAGATATCTTATTGTTATTGATACCTTCACCCTGTTTTATCAATTTATCAAAACTGGAATAAACCTTACAAGGTTCATATATTCTATCAACATCTTTCCACGGTTTATTTGGCCTTCCTCTATAAGTCACATCTGTAGGACTGGATTTAACCAATACATGTCCATCTGATTGAATTAAAATATAATTTAACTTAGATAATTCATTCTGCTTAAAAATAAAATAAGATAATTCTCTTAAACATGAACTGAGTTTATCTGCATCAAGAATTCTAGTATAGTACTTATATTCTTTGTTAACAAAAAAAAATAAAAAATCACCAAGTTTATAATCTTCACACGGTGACATATCTACCCAGAACTTACTTTCTCCCTCTGATTTTAAATTACCATCAATAGCAGTGATTATATTTAAGGGTTGCCGATTATCTTGAATATCATCAACAGTGATAAAAATAGGATTTTTAGAAGAAACAAAATCAGTTGAATTTGGTATTATAGAAAAAAATTCAATAACTAGCGGTAATGATTTTCTAGGTGTGATGAAGAATTTCACTTTTCCTTTGTTATCTGAATTGACGAAAAAACCATAATATATGCCAAACTTCTGTATATTTATTATTAGATTTCCATCATCAGAATAAATACATACTTCTTCTAACTGATCAATGATATTACTCTTTATGAATACAGGAACACCTGATAGTACTACACCTTTTTTATCTCTTAAGACAGTATGAACTTTAGTTGATATAGCTCCTATTTGAGAATCATTAAATGATTCTGGCATTACTAAAGAAACAGTATCGATATTTAACTCTAATGAATTTGAATTAATTGTTTTTGCAGTATATTTTAGCGTTTTTGGCTGAATATCATTTAATGATGTTTTTACAGAAAAATAAATCTCTTCATTTTCCGACAAAGAGTTAAATACAACAAGAGTAACTGTTACCATAGCCTTTTTCCTATTATCTTTTAAAATTAATAGGATGTCATCAGATGGTACAGTAATATTTTTACTATTATAAAATGAGATAGTGATTTTATCGTCTATATCTTTATCACATGATACTGTCACAGTAAATAAAAAACTTTGCCCTATTACTAAATCACCATTATTAGGTAAAGAAAATTCTATTGTGCCAGACATAGTTATATTCTCTTTAAAAGATAAACTTGGTAACTTATGGGCACATTTATAATAAGTGCCCACTGTCTATTTTCTCAATATAATAGCTAGTTAACAGTATTAATTAGCCCATTCCAAGCTACACTATGTTGTAAATTTTCGTTCAGATAAAATTGATAGTCAAAGCTGATACTACCATTCCCTCTTATATCAGTAACATCTTTATAAGGAATATTGAAGAATATTGAATTTGCATTACCACCTGTACCACCGATTTCATTTAAAGTAATTTGTTTAGTGTAAAGTTTCTGGAAATTTTTATTTTCCGAGTTTATATACATAATTAGGGTAATATCTGTTATATTTAATGGAACTGGATTTACTGTAGCCTTGGGATTATGAGTATCAGAACGTACAATCTCAATAAATAATCCATCATGCTTATACTCAGGGTATTGCATTACACTATCAGGACTGATCCAATTACTGGATGGTATGATATTATTGGAACCCACTCCAAGACTAGTATGAACTATGCAAGTGTTATAACCTCTTTCAACTTTCGGATCTGGTTCATAAGGGATTCCCCCTAAATAAGTCACTGGTAATAAATCCGAATATAGAGCATGCCCATTAGGTTTAATCACTGTATAAGAAAATTGAGACGGCTCATTTTGTATAAAAATAGAATAAGGGAGTTGTATCGTGTACTGATCTAACTGGCTTTGTGGATCCACAAGAGGTATCGCATGGTCAATATAATGGCCATTAACGAAAAACAAAATCATATCACCTTTTTCCAATTCATTATCGTCAATGTCTACCGAAGTTAGAAAATATGACACGCCGCCATTTGCAGATATACCACTGGGATCATAGCCAAGAATACTTGGTGTCCCTATAGAATTCATATAGCCAGGATCACTGTAATTAACTACATAGATTTTCTTAGAGAACGCTTCATACATAGTATTCAAAATAATAGTTCTTAATTCAAGTATGTTCACTAGAGATAATTTAGGGTAAAGATAGAATCTCACTACCCCTTGATTATCTGAAGCAATATTTAATCCTTCATTCGGCCCAACTTTTTCAGGAATGATTTCATTTGTATTTTTAGAATCCTTAAAAATAAACTCTTTCATTTTATGACCAGCTAATGAAGTAATAAATACAGGTGTACCAATTAATTTTTTATGAGTATTTTTATTTCTCAAAGTGGTATGTATTGCGGTATATGTTGGTTGATTACCATCTGGTAATACTTGTAGATAAGGTTTTTCAATAAAAAATGATAATGTATTTGGATCAATTTCATTCGCTTTACCTGTAAATTGTACAGGTGCAAAACCATTCCCACCAGCAGTTGCATCAGTAGTTACGTCAAATGTAATAGGAGAGCCATCTTTTATAGGCTGACCACTCACTTCCTTAAGCACTGTAAATCCCAACTTTTCAGAAGCTGTTAATGAATCAGGATCGTAAACAAGCTGAATAATCATCTCATCGAATTTTATGTTATTACTGTTATTATTCTTAATGATAATATTCTTGTTTGGTAGAATGAGCTTATCCGAACTTAATGTCACAACAAAACTAACATACTGACCTATAACTAAATCAGCATTAGTTAGAATTGAAATTTCCATTTTATTATTTTTATCCGGCATTTTATCACCTCATATTTTAATAATAGTCATAATTATTTGATTTATCTTGCCTGATTTAAAATAAATTTATTGTATTAATTGCTTCTAATATTAATATCTTAAAGATTACAAAATAACAACTCAATGTTACTATTCCTTAGAAGTTAGTTTGTTATTTTTAGAATAAAGGCACGGAAACAAAAAAACCAATGATAAAAAGTTATCAACTGATAACTTTTTATCATTGTAAAATGTTATATATTCTTACTTATATAGTTCATTTACGTCTCATTAATTATTTTTTCCATAAGCTAAGTAACATAAAACGATTCCCTCTGAATAATCATCGAAAACATTATTTTTAGAATCATAAATTCTAAACTCATCACTATTATTAAGATTAGTATTTTTTACTACAATAGTGACTTTGTTTTTATCCATCTCAGGATAGCCACTAAACACTCCCCAATTATATAAATTACCAAATTCATTATGCAGAGCATAAATGTCTGTCGGATTAGAAGCTTCCTTATCTGAATATAGATCATTATACATTCCAGTTAGGAAAGATTCTCTTTTACAGTCAATATTATCAGTTATATTTGTATACCCATTACTGCTAGAACTTATTTTTGTCATTTTGACAGCAGATATTTTATATTGATAAAATTGTATTTCTCCACTTTCTTTGTTTATTGTTGCAGTTATTGTGGCAGAACCCGGTGCTTGAAATAGTATAGGACCACTTCCTGTACCAAATGATAACATTTCATCTTTATATAGTGGTGAGTCAACATCAAGCATTCCATAAGTAATTTCATCTTGGTTGAAAGAACCAGAACTCCTGGATTCTCTTAATTCTCCCCGTAAAGTGTCGAAAATAGTATGCGGGTGGCGTTTACCATTCGTATTATCAAAGTATCTACTTTCGCTTTTATCAGCATTATAGACATATAACACCGCAGATTGCACAATAGGATTAAATGCCACTTGTTTATCTGCATCAAGTTTCGCCTCAGTACCATCTGGTTCAGGTATTTTTAATGTTACCTTGACATTTTTAACCCCCACACGGCTCTTTAATTTTGCATATAAGTATCCTTTCTCATCTGTTTTAAATTTGTCCTCATTGGTAGGGGAATAAGCTTCAGGCTGAGGAAATTTTGCGGGTTCAATCTGGTCATGATAGTGCTTCCACTTCACATCTTTGAACGTGTAGCCAGGAATGGCTTCTTCCTTGTCTTTTGTCACAATCAATGCCCTGTATTCATACTCGGATATTCCATCACCTTGCAACGGCTTATTTTTATCAAAATTGGTCACTTCAACACTGGCAATCTTAAACTATGGCGGTGGTTCAATAAAATTCATCAACACTGAACACGCCGGCGAGGCGGGCGTTCTGCCATCAATATCAAGGCAAGCTTTCACCTGCTGTGCCTTACTGCCAGTAAGATTCGCTTTCAACGTACCATCATTGGGATTCACAAACTGTAGAGTATCCGGTGATGGTGATAAAATAACATCCGGTGTATCTGTACCATCGCTAAGTTGCGGTTTAGTCCACTTGAATTTAATATCCTGTCCTTTATATGCGGTTTCATTTTTCTTACGCCATACGGTTGCAATGAGGGAATATTTTTCTTGCCTACCGACAGTAACATCATGATCTTTTGGTGATGTATTGATGGTAATTTCCGGCCAGATAAAATTAATTTGTCCCTTTGATTCTCCTTGATCGGGCTGACCCTCAACAGAAGCCGTAACGACAATATCTGAAACAGCTATGTTACTCGTTAATGTTGCCATCACTTCCCCATGCTCATTGGTTTTATCTGAAGGGGGTGCCGGTTTAAAATCTGAATGGTCTTTAACCATCCAATTCACTGTCTTTCCCGGGATTCCTTGACCAACCGCATCAGTCACTTTTGCCGTACATCTATAACTTTCATCAACCAATACAGGAAGTTCACCATTAGCCTTACATGTCACATCAATATTTTCAGATTTAATCGAAACCGGGTCTGCTGTAACCGCAGCATGGTTCTCAATAGCCAGTGAAACTTTCACCCCATTTAATGGAACTTTGCTATCCAGTGTTGCGATCAATTCTCCTTTTTCATTCGTCTTCGTTGTTTGTGTGGTTAATGTAACATCTTGCCCTTTGTCATCTTTGGCTTTCCAAATAACACCATCAATTGGTTGACCGATTACCCGCTTATTTTCACGATCAACAATAGTCGCTTTAAAGGTATAAGATTTTCCATCACCCACAGTTAAAGGACCTTCAGGGCTAACAGTCAGGCCACCATCAATGTGGTAACTTGATTTATCTGCAATAAACGCGACAGACTTGGCTGAAACGGGAGTTTTCTGTTCTTCTACAGAAAGAGAAACCACGACATCATCGACAACCGCCGTACTGCTCAGTGTAGCTGTCAGTGTGCCGTCAGGCCCTGTGCTGTCCTCACCATTTTTGAAGGTGAATGTAAGCCCTGCGGTATCACTATTCTTATCCCAGTGAATGTTGGTAATCTTCTGGCCTTCGGGTGCCGCTTTGCCATTCCCGTCGACGATATAGGCCGTATAGGTATAAGTATTTTTACTGTTGGCAATAAGCGGGCCATTATTATCCACTACGATATTTTTAACCTGGTATTCGTGAGATTTATTCTTATTCTTGCTAAACATCACTGAACCTATTTTTTGCCGTGGAGCACCATCCAGCTGCATATAAACATCTACGTTGTTATACGGTTTTTGGCTGTATAAAATGTTAGGTATTAATTGCCCTTTTTCATCGGTTAATTGTCCCTTTTCATTTGTTTTGGCGGATTGATTATTCCATATAAACGCCAAACCAGAATCACTATCTAAAGCAGGTTCCGTTGTCCAGGTGACTTTATCAATTCGGGCATTATTTACCGTTTTTCCTGATGGTGAACCCTTATAAGTAATAACAGGTGAATCAAAGGTATACCCATTTTCTTTATTGCCTGTTGATTGTGGCGATTCAGGGGGAATAATCTTCACTTTTCCATCTATCATAAAAGGCAAAACTTTCATGGGAACCTGAACGAGTTGTTCTTTTCCCTGACTATCTGTCAGCAATATATCGAGCATGTAAGCATTTTCATGCGTTTCTTGATAGCTGGGGAGAGTAATGATATTGCTTTTACCTGAATCAGAAGAAAGTTTACCCCGATTATTCTGAAATGCTTTATCCGTGACATCCCAACGAATTTGTTTAATATCAGAACCCGGGGGAACGGGTACATTGACTGTTATATCTTGATGCCCGTATCCGATAATAGGTTCCAATGATATCAATTCTTCCTTTTTTATTTTTTGGTGATCCAAAATAATATGATTATTTCTTTCCACCAAATCGTAACGGCTACCTGCCAATGTCCGCATCGAAGCCATATTAGCCGGTAATAGTTGAGTACTAATAGGCACTCCAAATTTGTAATTTAAGTTTGCCAAAAACTGTGTTTCAGTATGACCACTTTCTCCTTGTTTATAATCCACCCCCATTGTAAATAATGGTACCGGAGTATAAGTCAAACCAAATGTAGCCAAGCTGGGGTTTTTCTGCTTGGTATCACGATTAAATAAAGCTACGTTATCACCAAAATATTTCTCATATGTCAGTTTCATCCCCAGACTCGGATAAGCAGGCAAGAAAAATTCCCCATTAATGTCATAACCATTGGCAGGACGTTCGTGATGATCTTGAAAGTTTCGTGATTTTTGCCAATCATTTAAACGGTAATAGGTATTAGCGGAGAGTTTAATATAATCCCCCCAGATTTCTCCCCCCAATCCCAAACGCTGATTTTTTCCAGTAAGGTCATGATCATAAAAAGTATTTAATCCATACATCCAGTTCTGATAAAAATAGCGGCTACCTAAACCCAGATTAATCGTATTCCGGCTATCTCTGTTGCGATAACCCAATTGGGAAAAAAACAGCCAATCGGTCTTGTTATCATAAAGAGGCATTAGTATATCGAGGGAATTATTTTTCAGTGTAAATTCTCTATTTAACCCAAAGTTTATTCTGGCAGTACCAAACTGCGATAACCATTTTTGAGCCTCTGAAGATAAGGAACCATTAAATTTCCCCAAAGCATAAGATGTTGCTTGTTTTGCAAGTTCTGAAGGTGAAGAAGATAAAATATGACTTACAGTTTTGACACTGCTGCCAATGATATGTGACGTGACAAGTTCTGAAGTATCATCAGTTTTTTTTAAATGACCATACAATATGTCAGGTTTTATATTATTTTCTGCTAGCGCGTTAATTATTGTAGAAGGTATCAATAACACATAGAAAAAAATAAAAAAACAGATCATTTTCCTTATGTAGGATGACATGAATAATCTCCTCAGGAATTTTTATATCAGATGATGAATTTTAACTCATTCTTTATCTCATTAAATAAGGTTTAAAGTAATGTCACACTATTTTTGAGAATTTATTTAACAGAACTTATTTGTTTCTTATTAAATAGTAGTGCTAAATTTAAATTTGCATCATTCAAAATAGTTATCACATCCTCAGCGAAGGATACTGTTTTTTCTTGACTTAACTGAGGAAAACCAACTGACGATTAGTTCTTGATAAGAATAGTAATATAAACACAGGAACTTATATAATGGCATGGAGTAATTTAAGGAAAATGAAGTTAATTTAGCCTGTTTTTAATTCATCATTGATATCTAAAAAGAATCAGTTTTAATAAAAATCATCAATGAAACAGTAAAATTCTTCTGACTTCATCATGTTTTAATTCACACATCAAACTGATTAAGTAAGTTAAAAAATTAATTATAATGGTTTTGTCACCCAATCTCTGCACTTTATTGATGTTGTAATGGTACAGATGCTTGTTTCCGGGAACGAAACAGACTTCAAGGATTTTCAAAGAAAAGATAAAACATAAAACCCTGCTACACAGTTAACTATGCAGCAAGGGAAAAAGCGCAATCAACAACACCACAAATAAAAAAATAAAGAGTGCAATCAGCCGAGGCGTGCTTCGGTTAAGTCATTGATCATAGCACTCTGCATACCGTGCCAGATAAGCCCGCTCTCTTTGCCATAATTACGCACACAATCCATGATGTTGTCATAAGATTTTTCCCGGCACAGTGAACTCAACTGCTGGTAAAAAGTCAATGCCAGATGACGTGCTTCAGGGCTTGAGAAGTAATAACGACCAACGCGGGTGTATAACCCCTTCAACCCATTGATAATCAAACCATAAATTGGATTTCCTGAAGCAAAAGCCAAACCACGGAAAATATCATAATCCACAGAGCTGAAAGACTCCGCAGTATCCTCCACATTTTCCTTTTCCGCCAAAACTTCCAATGATTTTTCAGGATTATTCCTGAACGCAGTACGAATAAAGATAGCTGCAATATTGGTACGTACTGCCAATAGGTTATCAATTAACTGGGGAACGCGATCATGGTCAAGGCGCGCCAATGTCTCCAGAATATTAAGACCGGATGTTTCCCAGAAGTTATTTACCTTTGTTGGTTTTCCATGCTGAATAGTTAACCAGCCATCACGGGCAAGGCGCTGCAACACTTCACGCAAAGTCGTACGGGTGACACCGATCAATTCAGATAATTCACGTTCTGCTGGCAGGATGGAACCGGGTGGAAAGCGATTATTCCAAATACTTTCAATGATATACTCTTCCGCGAAACTCGCAGGACTTTGAGCCTTAATTACCATAATTTTAATTATTCCAAAGCAGTTTTCCTGGCTAATAATAGCTACTGATCATACCAGAATGTGCTTGTTCGACATAGTTACCTGATGAATAAACCACGAAAGAGTGAAAGGGTTCATAAAAAATGCAATCATTCATGGATCAATCATGTGCTAATACCCTTAAATTGATATCTTGTTGAACTTACTATACCCATTGGATTTCAAGATGCAGCGCGACGGCAAGGAACGAATCCCCTAGAGCATAGATAACTATGTGACTGGGGTGAGTGAGCGCAGCCAACAAAGCTGCAACTTGAAAGACGACAGGTATATATCAATATATTTAGTTATGGCTGTTTAGATTTGTTCCACATACCCACAAAGAGGAATATTAATAATAATGGAAATCAGTATTCGACGTGCAGTGGTGAAAAACTTTCTCGGCAATTCGCCGGATTGGTACAAACTGGCGATCATCGTCTTTCTTATCATTAATCCACTGGTCTACTTTTTTGTCAGCCCCTTTGTTGCTGGCTGGATGCTAGTTGTTGAATTTATCTTCACATTAGCAATGGCATTAAAGTGCTATCCTTTGCAACCCGGCGGATTACTTGCTATTGAAGCGGTTATCATCGGCATGACTTCGCCAAAACAAATAAGCCATGAAATCAGCAACAATCTGGAAGTTATTTTATTGCTGATATTCATGGTTGCAGGCATTTACTTCATGAAACAACTGCTACTGTTTGTTTTCACGAAGCTACTGTTGAACATTCGCTCCAAAAAAATGCTGGCACTGGCATTCTGTCTGGCAAGTGCTTTCCTATCCGCTTTCCTTGATGCTCTGACGGTCATTGCCGTCGTTATCAGTGTTTCAGTCGGGTTTTACGCTATCTATCACCAATTCCTTTCCCAAAATGGCAATTTTGAACTGGGTGATGATAAATTCATTGATAGCGAAGATAAAAAACAGACGCTGGAACAGTTCCGCGCATTCCTGCGTAGCCTGATGATGCATGCAGGTGTTGGTACCGCGTTGGGCGGTGTAATGACCATGATAGGTGAACCACAAAATCTAATAATCGCTAAACACGTTGGTTGGGATTTTTTCACTTTCTTTATCCGTATGTCACCCGTGACCATTCCAGTATTTCTTTGTGGTCTGGTGGTTTGTTTGTTGGTTGAACACTTTAAATTGTTTGGATACGGTGCTGAATTGCCTGAACGCGTTCGTTCTGTTTTAGAAGACTACGACAAAAAAGCCAGTGAAAAACGTACCCGCCAAGAGAAAGCCCAACTTGTTGTTCAGGCATTGATCGGTATTTGGCTGATCGTCGCACTGGCCTTCCATTTAGCTGAAGTCGGTTTGATTGGCCTGTCAGTGATTGTTCTGGCAACTGCATTTTGTGGTATTAATGAAGAACACGCACTGGGTAAAGCGTTCGAAGAAGCCCTGCCGTTTACCGCATTATTAACAGTATTTTTTTCCGTAGTTGCCGTCATTATTGATCAACAATTGTTTACACCATTGATTCAGTTTGTTCTGCAATCGTCGCCCGCTTCACAGCTTTCTTTATTCTATCTATTCAATGGGCTGCTTTCTGCGGTTTCTGATAACGTCTTTGTCGGTACGGTTTACATTAATGAAGCCCTGACTGCCCTGAAAAGTGGTCTGATTTCGCAGCAACAGTATGAATATTTAGCCGTTGCCATCAATACCGGTACCAACTTACCATCCGTGGCAACACCAAACGGACAAGCCGCGTTTCTGTTCCTGCTGACCTCTGCCCTCTCTCCGTTGATTCGTCTCTCTTATGGTCGGATGATGATGATGGCATTGCCTTATACCATTGTGATGACGTTAGTGGGTCTGCTGTGCGTCGAGTTCTGGCTTGTCCCTGCCACTGAATATCTCACCCAACTCGGTTTGATCACCCCGCTTTACTGATTGACCAAACTTAAAGTTACGCCCTGCCGGATAGTATATAAAACAACACCATCCGGCTTTTTTATTCATTTATTCCCTGAAGAATAGCCCGGTTTATTTTAATTTTATTTTTTTATGCTCAGCGAAACGGCACAATAAGCCAATCACCTATCTTGAAAAATGGAAAGAAAAAATGTTTCAATTTTTAAAACAAAGCTCTCAAGGGCGAGGTATTTGGCTATTAATGGCGTTGACAGTTCTTATCCTAGAAGCAACGGCGCTTTATTTTCAACATGTGATGTTGTTGCAACCTTGTGTGATGTGTATTTATGAGCGGGTTGCGCTGTTCGGTATTTTAGGGGCGGCATTGCTGGGCGCAATCGCACCTAAAACCCCTCTGCGCTGGCTGGCAATCCTGCTGTGGATTTACAGCGCATGGCAAGGATTGCGGCTTGCCTGGGATCACACCATGATGCAATTATATCCTTCTCCGTTTAATACCTGTGAATTTTTTGTCAGTTTCCCGTCTTGGTTGCCATTAAACAGCTGGCTGCCTTCGGTGTTTAATGCATACGGGGATTGTTCAATAAAACAGTGGGAATTTTTAACACTGGATATGCCGCAATGGTTGGTTGGGGTTTTCATTGCCTATTTTCTGATTGGCATCTTAGTGCTGGTAAGCCAGATTGTCCGGAAGAAAAAATAGATATTCAGAATAGTGCCGCCTGCATGGCAGGGGGCACTGGATAGATAGCACGTTAAAAGTTTCTACTGACTTTCTGCTGCAATCGATTCTGTCCTGAGTGTATGATTCATGGCATATTTCACTTGCCATGCTTTAGGATTGATCAAATAATGTTGCCGGAAGCGTTTAGAAAAGTGACTTGGGCTGGAATAGCCTACTGCAACAGCAACCTCAATGACACTCATCCCTTTTTTCAACAAATCTTCTGCCGTAGTCATACGAACATTTTCCAGATATTGATGAAAAGTACGAAAAACAACCGCACGGAATCCCTCTTTTAATTTCCGTTCATTCAACCCCACCGCTTTTGATAATGTTTTTATTGTCCAAGGGTAATGATAGTCGCTATTAATTATTTTTATCGCATTGTAAACAGCCCGACGCTGCAATCCATTGATTGCATTATATTGGTAATCATAAATTTGGGCAGCCACACAGGCGAGTATTTCTAACGACTTTGCCTTTAAATAAATCTTTCTGACACTGCCATTTAATTGACATTCTTCTATTTGATTGACTATCTGCATAAATGGCGGATAGATAGGACGGGCCATCATCAGGACATCATTATAGCTCGCATTTTTTTCAAAACCTGCTGTTAACTTGTTAAACGATGGCAGCTCCTGAGACTTAATTTCGTTCAGAGAAAAACGGATATCAAGAATATGCCATGCTCCACTGCCGAATAAATTCATGCCACGCGTTATTTTAGGAGAATAAAAAAATATCATTGTTCCCGGACTAATATCTAAAACATCGCCATTTTCAATCGCCATTTTCCCCTTTCCGCTCAGAATAAAAGCAATCGATACAGTTGGCGGCCCTTCACAATATTCAGTGAATTCTTTGCTGAGTTCGAAACGAACCCGGTTTATATGAATTCCGTCTGATAACTCCTCAATTAGAAAAGGAAAATTCATTTTATTTTCATCTACATGTGAATTCATGCAACTATCATGGCCAGTAGTGAAAATTCCCAATTTCTCACTATAAATCGTTTTCATCAGATCCCCTGTAAAATTAACTTCAGACACGACTTACAAACCAGTTCCACGGCAAAAACAGCATATTATGAATATTATTCTTTTATTTTATATATATATGAATAATGTGAATATCACGCAATTTATCATTAGTGATAATCATTATCAATAGTGCGCATCTCGCTACTTTTGTTCCTATCCCGTTAGTTATTCTTTTTGGGCCTCGCTAGTCTTCTTTTCGGTTTTTGTTTTACTCCCTGTAAAACAATCTTTGAAAGAGCACCAAAGAGTATTTATATGAAAAAAAGATATGCTAAAGCATCTGTCTTATGTTGCCTGATTTCACCTATAGCTTGGGCGGAACATGTTCCTGAAACCACAGATGACATTTTGATTGTGACGGCGAATAAACGGGAAGAAGCCTTAACTAAAATTAACGGCAGCATTTTAGTTAAAACCGGCGAAGAGCTTGAGCAGGCGGGTATTACCCAAGTACAGGATCTTGAACGTGCTTTTCCGGGATTACAAATTCGCTCTCGTGGCAACCGAACCTATTCAGCAACCACAATCAGAGGGATCAGCTCACCCGATTATTATTCCCCTTCTATCCGGATTTATGTTGATGGTGTTCCTCAAGACCATCAATTCCTGACACAAGAATTAATCAATGTAGAACGCGTAGAATTATTACGTGGTCCTCAAGGCACCTTATACGGCGGAAACGCTCAGGCAGGTGTTATCAACATTATCACCCGCTCTCCAAAAGAAGGTCCTTGGCTTAACCTTTCCGGTAATTATTCTAAGCTGAAGCAAGGCGGGTCTTTCAGCGGATCAACGCCTCTTATCGAAGGCATACTTTATGGCAGTACGAGTCTGCGCTGGGTAAAAGAACCCGGACAAATTGATGTCCCGAGCCGCGGTGACAAAAACATTGATTCCAGCAAAACCTGGCTGGGTAAAGGACAACTGACATTTGCGCCGGAAGACTCTCCTTTCAGCGCTGAACTCAGCTTTGCTCATGAAGACCTCAATTCACATGAAGAACTTTATTTGACCGACGAACAATTTCGCCGGAAAGAATACCATGGAGATGTCCCTGATCTGATACGACGCGTTAACAGTTATGCACTCAAAGCTGAATATGATTTCAGCAACACTGCATTAACCAGCGTAACGTCCTATCAGGATCGCACTATTTTCCGTAACTTCATCGGAGGTAAATGGAAAGAGAATCACCACGCAACAACCCAAGAGCTGCGTTTAAATTCTGACTACTCAAATGGAATATCCAGTGTTCTCGGCGGCTGGTTCTCAGATGAAAGCAATAAACATCTGGTTGGTGCTTATCCTGTTTACTACAGTGATTCCCTGAATACAATTAAAACAAAATCACTGGCGCTGTTTGGTGAGGTTAAATTACCGGTTGCTGCTCAATGGGATCTAACCCTTGGCGGGCGTTTGTCACATGAAAAATCACAGATAGCCTACTCAGGCCGTTCTGGCACGATGCCAATCAGCGCCTTTGATAATCAAGTTTCCAATAATGAGTTTACACCTAAAGCGGCTTTGGGCTGGCAATTCACACCTGAAACCCGCTTCTATGTCTCTGCCACCAAAGGTTATAAACCCGGTGGATTCAATAACATTGTTTCCTACGCCAGTGATAGAAAACCTTACGATACTGAAACCTCAAACAATTATGAATTTGGTTGGCATACATCGTTCTTTAATGACGCAATGACATTAAGCAGTGCTGTTTATTACATTCATTCCAAAGATAAACAGATTTATGTTGGCCCGATAATTGGTATGCAGTCCATTCGGAACGCCGGAAAAGCAGACAGTAAAGGTATTGAGCTGAGTAGCCAAATTAAGCCAATGCAAGGACTCCGGTTCTCTCTTGGCGGTAGTGCGGGTAAATCAAGTTTTACAAATGCGACCGATACTACAACTGGCGTCAGTTATAACGGCAAACGTCTGCCTTATGCACCCGATATCATGCTCAATGCAAGTGTTGATTATCTTATCAATCAGACATTCTTACCGGGAAATCTCTATGTAAATATGGGTGCCCGCCACTATTCGAAAAGCTACTTTAATGAAACGAATACCCTTGAACAAGGTGCATATACTCTCTATGACGCTTCATTGAATTTAGAGATGGCTCATGGTGTCAACATTAAACTTTATGGCGAAAACCTGAGCAATAAAAAGTACCGTGTTTCTAGTTTCGAGAAAGGCCAGACGCTCAATATGTTGAGTAAGGGCTTGAATGTTGGGCTGGATGTGAGCATTGCACTGTGACGCATAATATTTCAAACTCTCGTCATATCTCGTTACTGCTTCTGACTTTGGCTGGTGTTTACACCATCCAAAGTACCATTGGCATGTTAACGCTACAGAGCATGCCCGCATTTCTGCGCAGCCACGGCGTTACTCCGGATAAGATCGGGTTACTTTATCTGTTGATGTTGCCCTGGGCATGCAAATTCCTTTGGGCGCCGATTGTAGAGCGTTATCGTAAATCAGGATCGGAGGATGCCTCCTCCCGCCGCCTCATGTTATGCGGTAATTTTTTAATTTTTCTTCTTTTTTGCTTAATGTCATTGGCTACACCTGCCGAACATATGCCGCTGATCCTCGCGGCCCTGTTTCTGATTACACTTTGCCTGACCATAGTCGATACCACCACAGATGGTCATGCCATCGACCGATTGCCACCGCAGCAGCGTCCCTGGGGTAATGTCATGCAGGTTGGGGGCGGCTATCTGGGCACTATTGTCGGCAGCGGTCTGTTCTTATATCTTACCTCACTGTATGGCTGGCACATTGGTACGGTCGCATTAGCCATCATGGTTCTCCTGCTGTCTCTGCCTATCTTGTTCATCCGTAAAACGCAGGGAAAGAAAGAAGCGGACGTTTCAAAGGCGGTCTCTCCTCCATCCCTCAAGAATGCATTACGCCGTACTCCGGTTAAACAGGCATTGGTTTTAATACTGTTGTGTATGACCAGTACACGCCTGTCACTCGGTATGTTCTCCCCGTTTTTGGTCGATCATGGAGTAGATTTAACTCAGCTTGGCATTATTGCCGCCAGCGGTGGTGCATTAGCCGGATTATCCGGGGTCCTGTTTGGCGGTATCCTTGTACGTAAATTAGGTGCCATTCAGACATTATTGGGTCTTATGCTGGTTGAGTGCACGGTGCTGTTGGGGATTTTCTGGCTTGCCCAACAACCAGAATCTTCCGTATCCCTGCTTTCAGCAGCATACGTCTCCATCATGTTAATCACTGCGGCTAAATTTGTTGCCTTATACACCCAAATGATGTCCTTGGCGGCAGGCGCCCAATCCGGTGTAGATTTTGCGTTGATGCAATCCGCCGATATGTGTGTTGCCATCATCTGTTCAATGCTCGGCGGGCTGATTGTTACCAAATTTGGCTATGCTTCCCTTTTCGCCCTCGCATCTCTCTTCACCCTCATTGGCCTGTTCTGGACATTACGCAAACACCACGCTTTCCAAAAGGAAAACACCTATGCCCAGTAACGACTCTTCTGCCCAGAATTCGCCGGAGCAACGTGCCGCTGATGCCGGTGTCCTTAAGGCATTGTGGAATATGATGCGCCCATACCGCGCCCTGAGTTACTTTGCGATTGCGCTTGCCATTGTTTCTGCGGGCCTGCAAATTCTGCCGGCTGCGGTTGCCGGTCTGATTACTCAGTCCATCCATGACGGGCAATATGCCACACTACTGAGTTACGGCGTCATGTTATTAGGCTCCACTTTCGCCGCTATGCTGACTTTCAGTGGTTCAACGTTTGTTTCTCATCTGATCGCTGCCGACGTCCAGGCTGATGTTCGTCGCAACATTAGTAATAAATTGAAGTCCGTTCCCCTGGGCTTCTTCGTGCAGACCGACAGTACCGAAATCAAAAAGATGATGTTAGATGATGTCGAGCAGCTTGAAGATGGTATTGCTCACATCATCCCAGAAATGTCAGCAACTCTGTTCGGCCCACTTATCGCATTGAGTGTCATGCTGGCTATTGACTGGCGGCTGGCACTGGCTGCATTCGCCCCAACTCTGGGCGCTTGTCTGTTATTCATCTATATTCAGATGAAAGTTCAGGCCACAACTCAGCGTTTTTATGCAGCTCAAAACCGCATTGCTTCGACGATGGGGGAAGTTATTAATGCAATCCCCGTGGTAAAAACCTATTCAGGCGGCAATATTGCGCTACAACGTGCCGAAGAAGCATTTACTGCCCTGATGCGTATTATTGATATTTGGGTTGAAAAAGTGCAGGTCAAATCCAGTCGATTTTTCGTGCTGGCCAGTGCCAATCTGCTGTTTGTACTTCCGTTAGCGGTCTGGTTATTTAACCGACAGGAAATCGCTGTATTTGAATTTACCTTCTTTATTCTGGCTGCCATGGCATTCGGCAATATTGCCTCCTCCATGTTTGCTGTAATGACCCGTTTGCAACAACAAGAGGCATTAATCACACGTTACCACTGGTTAATGAATCAACCTGAACTGGCGCCCTGCGTCCAGAGCCAAACCCCTGCCGATCACAGTGTGATTTTGCATAATGTCAGCTTCTCTTACCAAGATGAACAGGATAATGCATTAAATAATATCTCGTTCTCCGTACCCGCCGGAAGCTCACTGGCTCTGGTAGGAGCCAGTGGTTCGGGTAAATCTACTGTCGCCAGCCTGATCGCGCGTTTGTGGGACCCGCAGCAGGGCAAAATTACTGTCGGTGGTGTTGATATCCGCAATATGGATGAACCCACCCTGCGTAACAATATCTCTTTTGTTTTCCAACGGGTCTTTCTGTTCAACGATACGGTAGCCAATAACATACGGTTAGCCCGTCCTGATGCGTCACAGGCTGAAGTTGAAGCCGCCGCCGCCGCCGCACAGGCACATCAATTTATCCAACAGTTGCCGCAGGGCTACAACACGCGACTCAACAACGGTATCAGCTTGTCGGTAGGCGAAAAACAGCGTATCGCCGTTGCCGCTGCTATTCTGAAAAACGCGCCAATTCTTGTTTTGGATGAAGCAACAGCCTATGCCGATCCGGAATGTGAGAAAGAGATGCAACAAGCCCTCAATGCACTATGCCATACCCAAACGGGCCACAATAAAACAGTGATTGTCATTGCCCATCGCCTGCCAACCATCCGCCATCTTGATCAAATAGTGGTTCTGGATAAAGGGGAAATCATTGAACAAGGAACCCACGATGAGCTGAGTGCACAACAAGGCGCATATGCCAAACAGTGGGCGGCATGGCGGGGAGAAAATACCGGAACAGGAGTAAATTAACATGGGGTTATTTAATCGTCTCCAGCAACATCTGTCCCCGAAGCTGCAACGGGTCTGGTTCATGGGCGTATTATATAAGCAGCTTGATACCATTGCGATTATTGCTCAACTTGCCATCGCAGCCTGGGCTATCACTCATCTGGAAGACACTCATATGAAAGAAAGTGGCAACGGTATGCTACCGCTTGTCACTCTGGCGCTATTGGTTGTTCTGTTGGTATTGCGGTTCGCTTTCATGTCCCGTGCACTGCGTAAACTCACCATTGCCGCTTATGGATTGGGCATAGAGATCCGCCGCTCCTTGCTAAAACGGCTTGTGAGTATGTCGGTCGCCACAATCCGGGGATTAAGTGCCGGAAAAATCGCACTGACATTGTCTGAGGATGTGCAGTGGCAGGAAAATCAGTCAGCCTATACCACACCCCAAATCCTTTGTCAGGTTATGATGCTCACACTTATTTATCTGGCCTTATTCTGGTTTGATTGGGTGGTTGCTGGCAGTGCGCTGTTGGTCTTGATGGTTGGATTACTCATTCTGGGCGCTATCCGTCAAAGACTCAATAAAATATTGCGCCGACGGGCGGCTATGATGGCTGGCGTATCTGAAGCAATTGTAGAATATGCCCAGGGCATGGCCTTTATCCGCGCAGCATCAGCGACCACGACGGTAGAACAACGTTTTGATCAAGAAATCGAACAATTGCGTGTCGCCTTCCGCCGGGGAGTATTCAGAAGCATACCGCTATTGAGTCTGTTCTACATCGTTATTGATACCAGCGTTGTTGTGGGCATACTGGCTGGCGCCCTGCGCTTTCATTCCCCAGAAGCACTCACGCTTTCTGAAATGCTTATCACCATCCTGCTCCTGTTTGCCACTATTACCCCTTTGCGCGGGATCATTCCTCTGATCAATGTGACTGCATTGACACAATTGGGTGAAACGCATATTGCAGAAATAGAAGCGGTTGAAACGCAAGTATCCGGATCATTAGCCACCCCTGCTAAATACGATGTTGAAGTTAACAACATCACATTCAGCTATCCGGGTACTAACCAACCCGCTATCCAGAACGTTTCATTCCATGCGCCACAAGGCAGCATGACCGCCATTGTCGGACCTAGCGGCAGTGGTAAATCTACGCTGGCTTATTTATTACTCTCTTTCTACCAACTGGACAAAGGTGAAATTCGTCTGGGTGGAAACCCTGTCCATCATTACCAGACTCAGGCGCTGTACGACACTGTCACCATGGTGTTTCAGGAAACTGCCCTATTTCAGGATACTGTCGCCAATAATCTTCGTTTGGGAGATGCAAACGCAACTCAGCCGGAACTGGAACAGGCTGCCCGCCTGGCCAATATTCATGACACAATTATGGCCCTGCCACAAGGATACGACACCCCGTTAGGTGTGGATGGCGGTACATTATCCGGCGGTGAACGCCAGCGTCTTGCCATTGCCCGTGCGATTTTAAAACAATCTCCCGTGTTATTTCTGGATGAAGCAACGGCTTCACTGGACCCCGAAAATGAACGGCTGATACAAGAAGCCTTTGATTCTCTTACCCAGAACAAAACCGTCTTTGTTATCGCTCATCGGCTGAGCACGATAACCCGCGCCGATCAAATATTGGTCATGGATCATGGAACCCTTTGTGATAGCGGGACTCATGACGAATTACTGATGCGTTGTTCCCTTTATCAATCCCTTTGGAAAAATCATCTTGGTTCAGAAGAGCATTGGCATTTGCACCCAAGGCCGTCATCTGAATAACCAAAACAATCATCTGAATAACTAACACATTCATCTGAATACAAAATATTCACCTGAATAAAGTGCAACTCCGTTTTTTGATTTATTAAGTAGATTGATTGTCACCTTTAAGGATTTCTTCATGCACATGGACTTTCTTTCCCCTGATTCGCTGCGCCAGCTCATCTCTGATCTGTTTAATCAAAAAAACATTTTGGTGGGTGATAACGACGATTTGATTCGCAATGGACTGGATTCAATGCAAATAATGGCATTGCTAAACCAGTTGAGACGTCAGGGACACCGCGTCACGCTGCGCGAGCTTTACCAAAATCCAACACTGCATGCATGGAGCCAGCTTCTGCAACGCCATGCGCCGGTCTCTCAAGCCGTATCCCAGGATACAACACCACTGCTGCGTATTGCCGATGCCCGTCCATTTCCATTGACGGCTGTACAACATGCTTATTTTGTGGGACGCACTCCGGAGCAAACGTTGGGGGGAGTGGGTTGCCATTTGTATCAGGAATTTGATGGTGCCCGACTAGAGCCTGAACAATTAGAGGTGGCTATTCATACCTTGATTGAACGACATCCGATGTTGCGCGTGCGTTTTTTACCAGATGGACGCCAGCAAGGAATGATCAATGCTTACTGGAAAAAATTAACGGTTCACGATTTGCGTCACCTGACAGCAAATGAACAGCAACAAGCGCTGGCTGACAGTCGGGAACAATTAAGCCATCGGGTATTGCGGGTTGAAGAAGGGGAAACTTTCGATATTCAACTCAGCCTGTTTGGTGATAATCAACATCGGTTGCATACGAATATCGACCTGCTAATCATGGATGCGGCCAGTTTCAGTCTGTTCTTTACAGAACTGGCCGCATTGATTGCCAAACGCAGCCTGCCCGCTATTTCTTCTGACTACGATTTTTGCAGTTATCTCACGCAATATCAGACTCAGTTCAAGCAAGTCAGGCAAGAAGCAGAGATATTCTGGCGTAACCGGTTAGATACGTTACCACTTGCTCCTCAGCTTCCTCTGGCCAGAGATCCCGCCCTGATAAAAAATGTCCGCATTCAGCGCAGACATTTCGGTTTAGCGCCTGAGCATTGGGAACGTTTTAAACACCTCGCACAGCAGAATGGGGTAACACCAACCATGGCACTGGCAACCGCATTCGCCGCCTTATTGTGTCGCTGGAGCCATGCAACGCGCTTATTGTTTAACCTGACGCTATTTGACAGAGCTTCCCTGCATCCTGCGGTTGACAATATTTTGGCGGACTTTACCAATATTCTGTTGTTGGATATCCCCGGTGATGATTTACCGTTCTGCCAACTGGCCCAGACTGCACAAGCAACATTTGCCGAAGCCTACGAACATCGTCACTGGTCTGGTGTGGAAGTGTTACGGGAGCTGAAGAAACGCGGTACTCACCCACACGGCGCACCCATCGTGTTTACCAGCAATTTAGGCCGGCCTTTATATGGCGAAAATACCCGCGATATTCTGGGAAAACCAGGCTGGGGAATATCACAGACACCTCAGGTCTGGCTGGATTTTGTCGCTTTTGAACATGAAAACACGCTGAACATTCAGTGGGACAGTAATGATGAACTCTTCCCTGACGGCCTGATGGATACCTTATTTACGGCTTATCAGGGGCTTATTGAGAACCTGACGGAAAACACGGAGCAATGGGGCGAGAAACTACCGGATTTGATGCCTCAATCGCAATATCATCTGCGACATCAAATCAATAATACGGCTGAACCACTACCAAGCACCTTGCTGCATGAAAGCGTGTTTGCACAAGCAGAACACACCCCCCATGCTGTTGCGTTGGTGACTCACCATAATGAAAAAATCAGTTATGGCGAACTCAGTCTGGCAGCCCGCCGATTAGCCGCTGTGTTACAGAAAATGTCCGTCATGCCGGGTGATCGGGTAGCGATTAGCATGGAAAAAGGCAGCGGACAAATCGTTGCTGTTTTAGCCATTCTTTATGCCGGCGGGGTTTATGTTCCGGTTCCGGTGGATCAACCATTAAACCGACGCCGTGCTATCTATGAAAGTGCCGGTATCAGCGTCGTTATCATTGATCCCGAACAGCAACAGCCTGACTGGCCGCAAAATGTATGCTGCATTTCCTGGCATCAGGATGAACAATTATCACCTTTAACCAGCATGGCTCAGCGTGCGGTCACCGATCCGGCCTATATCATTTATACCTCCGGTTCAACGGGTATGCCCAAAGGTGTGGTGATCAGCCATCAAAGCGCACTGAATACCTGTCTGGACATCAATCACCGTCATCAGGTTCAAAGCAGTGATCGGTTGCTGGCACTTTCTGCACTGCATTTCGACCTCTCTGTTTATGATATTTTTGGCATTCTCAGTGCCGGAGGGACACTGGTATTAATTAACGAAGCCCAACGCCGTGATCCATCAACCTGGGAAATGCTGATCGGGCAGCATAACATTACGTTGTGGAACAGTGTGCCGGCATTGTTCGATATGTTGCTGACCTATTGTGAAGGAATGGAAGCCGGTGCGCCGAAAGCACTTCGTACTGTGATGTTGTCCGGTGATTGGATCAGTTTATCATTGCCTGAACGTTACCGTGCCTTTAATCCTGCGGGTGTATTGAGTGCCATGGGAGGCGCAACGGAAGCCGCTATCTGGTCGAATGAATATATCGTTAAAGACGTTGATGCCCGCTGGCGTTCTATCCCTTACGGTTATCCTTTGACTAACCAGAATTACCGTGTCGTGGGTGAAGATGGCCGGGATTGCCCTGACTGGGTTGTTGGTGAACTTTGGATTGGTGGTGCCGGTGTTGCATTAGGCTATTTTAATGATGAAGACCGAACTGCGGCCCAATTCGTCGTCGATCAGGGAGAACGCTGGTATCGTACGGGCGATCTGGGTTGTTATCATCCCGAAGGCTGGCTTGAATTTATGGGGCGCCGCGATAGTCAAGTCAAAATTGGCGGTTACCGCATTGAACTGGGGGAGATTGATGCCGCCCTTAATCAAGTCACCGGTATCCGTAAAGGCGTTGCCTTAACCCGTGGTGAAAAAGAGAAGTCGCTGGTGGCATTCCTTGAACTTGAAGGTGATACTTTATGCCAGCGCATAAATCGTGCCCCACAGTTGCCGACCACCTACCGTGACCTGTTTTCCGCAATACAAACAACCGATGCGCTAAACCAATCCGGATATATTGCTGAATCTCAGGTCGCCCTATTTTTGCTGGAACATCTGTCCCGTTACAGTATCACGTTTACTTCACCCCAATCACTCGCCGATTGCCTGAAACAGTACCAGCCCCAACCGGAGTATCATGACTGGTTTGCCCGTATGCTGACGTACCTTTGCCAATGCAATTTATTGGCTGAATCTGCACATCACGTATACCAGGCCGGATTGTCATCCCCGGCGGGCAGTAATCAGGCTGGCGGCATGCCTGAACGCTGGCATTCTACGCTGCGTAATATTCTTACCGGACAGCAGGCGGCAGTGACATTACTTGATGATCTGCAATTTGCTCCGGAGCAACAGCTCTTTATGCTGCCAGAAACCCAGCAATGGCTGGCAGGATTAAAACAAACCATTATTGCTCTTTCCCAACGGTTACAGCGCCCTGTCAGCGTGATGGAATTTGACGCCCGCAGTGGTCTCTGTGCGCAGTGGCTGGCAGAACACATTACTGACCAACATCTGTCCTATATTGGCTTTGAACGTTCTCAGGCCCTGATTAACCAGATGCAAACCCGATTAAATGGTCATCATCACACATCCGTAAAACGCTGGTCTGAGCAAATTCCTGAGTCGCTACAGTATCAGGCAGATATCATCTTGCTGAACAATGTATTACATCGGGAAGAAGATCCGGCAAACTGCATCAAGGCGTTGATGCCTTTGGCACAACCCGGGGCGTTGATATTAGCAATAGAGCTGCATCACGCCTCACCTATCTCGCTGATTACCACAGAATTGCTCTCACCTCACGGTATTCAGCTACGTTCTGCATCACAGTGGTTATCGCTTCTTCCGCTACAGTTTCCAATACAGACAGAAGCCCCGATTAATCTTGGCGACTTGAATGTCTTGTTGATGCAATCAAGTGACAACGTCACTATCCCTGATCAGGGAAAAATTAAGTCCGTACTGGCACAATATTTGCCGGGATATATGATCCCACAGCGCTTACATGTTATTCCCCGCCTGCCCCTGACTCCCAACGGTAAAATCGACCGTAAGGCACTGACACAAAGCTTGCAGCTCACCCCAAAAGCCGAGACTGAGCCGCACCAGAATGACATGTTCCTGTTGAATGCGCAGGAACAAACTGTTGCCGCCATTTGGCAGAGCCTCCTGAATACAGAACAATTAAGCCCAGACAGCGACTTTTTCCAACTTGGCGGCGATAGCCTTCTGGCTACACGCCTGATTGGTGAACTGGCACAACAAGGCTTAAAAGCTGAACTGAGTCATCTTTTCCGTCACCCGCAATTGGCGGCGTTCACCGCGACACTCACCCCTTTGGCGGCACCTCTGCCTGACATTTCATCAGACTCCTACTCAATATCAAAAGGGCAAGATGAGGATAGCTACCAGCCTTTCCCACTGACTGAAGTTCAGCAGGCTTATCTGGTTGGACGCCATTCCGGTTTTACCCTGAGTGGCGTGGGCGCGCATTTCTTTATTGAATACCGGATAGAACAATTAGATGTTCAGCGCCTGAATCGGGTATTAAACCGCCTTATCCAGCGCCATCCCGTGCTCAGAACGGTTGTTGTTAACGGGCAACAGCAGGTATTGAAAG
The DNA here is from genome assembly GCF_059072735.1 of Xenorhabdus sp. XBWT. Classification (NCBI taxonomy): domain Bacteria; kingdom Pseudomonadati; phylum Pseudomonadota; class Gammaproteobacteria; order Enterobacterales; family Morganellaceae; genus Xenorhabdus; species Xenorhabdus sp. XBWT. Next base: position 2,013,952 of record NZ_CM180990.1, on the reverse strand, counting down.
ATGTCCCAATCTTCGCTGTTAAACACCACCAGTTTGCTGACATTACTGAGGCAGATACATTACGTGAACGTTTGTCACATCAGGTATTGGATTCCGGTCACTGGCCGGTGTTCGATTTCCAGCTTGCGCAAAACAACAACCCTGTCTCACGGCTATTTGTCAGTCTGGATAATCTGCTATTAGACGGATTGAGCATGCAGATATTGCTGGCGGAATTAGAACTGCTATATCTCGACGAACAACACGAACTGCCACCATTGAACGTCACATTCCGGGATTGTGTGTTACGCCAGCAAAAAATGCCGGTACATCAGGGTTCGCTGCAATATTGGCAGGAACAGGTAAAAACGTTGCCCCCTGCTCCGCAACTCCCCTTACGTATTGCGCCGGAAAATATACAATCCCCGCGTTTTGTACGCTATAGCGATCGCTTATCCGCATATGAGTGGAAACAGTTAAAACAACATGCTGCCCCTCATCAGATAACCCCTTCCGCGCTGTTAATGGCAGCTTATGCAGCTGTTCTGTCGGCATTCAGTACCAAAGCGGAATTGACGCTTAATCTAACCCTTTTCGACCGCCCATGCTGGCATGAGGACATCAAGCATATTCTGGGGGATTTTACTTCATTGTCACTGCTCGCGTGGCATCCAGAGAAGAACTGGCTATCAAGCGCACGCCGGTTACAACAACAGTTATGGCAGGATCTGGATCACCGCCATATTTCAGCAATCAGAGTGATGCGTGAGCTGTCCCGGGACCGTGGGTCGGATGCAGCCAGTATGCCGATCGTTTTCACCAGCGCCCTGGGAACGCATGAAGGACAATTCCTTTCACATTCATCATGGATGAAACCCGTTTGGGGTATCTCACAAACGCCACAAATCTGGCTGGATCATCAGGTTTATGAATCTGACGATGAACTTTGCCTGAACTGGGATGCGGTCGAAGCGTTATTTGAACCACATCAGTTACAAACCATGTTCAACCACTATATGGCGTTTCTGCGCACCCTTGCCGCACAGCCAGAGAGCTGGCATTCAGCGCTGGAGCAACTGATGCCGCGCCAGCAATGCCTGATAGTTACAGATAACACGCCCGTTGTTAATACGTCATTACCACGTACGGAAGGATTCGATTCGCAGATATGCAGCGAAATTCAGTGCCTGTTTTTGTCTGTCACCAACCAGCCTGTTCATGTCCAACAGAACTTTTTTGAAGCAGGCGCCAGTTCGCTACAGCTAATTCAATTGCACAGCAAATTACAACACGCCGGTTTCCATCATCTTGCTGTTACTGATCTATTCGCTTATCCAACACCAGAAACGCTTAGCTTGCGTTGCCGGAAAGACACTCAAGACGCAAATCAGACGTCAGTGACTCTTCGTCAGCGCCAACAACAAAAGCGTCTGCAACAACGGGAAAAACGTCATAAAGGAGCTGCATAATGACTGATTTAACGCCTCACTACGATAATTGTGATCCTATCGCAGTGATTGGCATTGCCTGCCGTTTTCCACAGGCACCAGATAGCGATATTTTCTGGCACAACCTGCAACATGGCGTTGAGTGTACAACCACACTCTCCCGCCAAACTTTATTGGATGCAGGAATTCCACCTGAAATCATTGATAGTGACAACTTTGTCAATCAGGCGGCGATATTAGAGGATGCAGAACAATTTGATGCCACACTGTTTGGCTATTCTCGTCAGGAAGCAGAAATGCTCGATCCTCAGCAGCGTCTGTTCCTGCAAACAGCATGGCATGCTCTTGAACATGCCGGCTATTCACCACGTCATGTGCGCCTGAAAACCGGTGTTTTCGCCAGCAGCCGGGTCAGCACCTGGCCTTCGTGGTCACAGTTCACGATGACAGACGTTGGCAAAGTGAAAGGCCTGCAGGCGTTAATGAGTAATGATAAAGATTATCTTGCGACGCGTACCGCCTACAAATTAAATCTGAAAGGCCCTGCACTGACAGTACAAACAGCTTGCTCCAGTTCACTGGTTGCCGTGCATATGGCTTGTGAAAATCTGCGTTCCGGTGAATGTGATATGGCACTGGCTGGCGGTGTGGCAGTATCTTTCCCGCAAGAAAGCGGTTACTTGTATCAACCGGGGATGATTTTTTCACCTGATGGACATTGCCGCCCCTTTGACAGTCAGGCAAACGGCACTTATGGCGGTAATGGTGTCGGTGTTGTCACACTGAAACGTCTGAGCGATGCATTGCGCGATGGCGATCCCATCATGGCTGTATTGCGGGGCAGTGCCATTAATAACGATGGTAATGAGAAAGTCGGGTTTACTGCCCCTTCGGTGAACGGGCAGCGCAACGTGATTACCGAAGCATTGCAACTGGCAGATGTCAGCATTGATGATATTGGCATGATTGAAGCCCACGGAACCGGTACACCGCTTGGTGATCCGATAGAAGTTGATGCGCTGCGCAACATATTCTCCGATCGTCGCGTAGCGGTACCGCCTTGTTATCTTGGCTCAGTGAAAAGCAATATAGGTCATCTCGATACTGCCGCAGGGATTGCCAGTTTGATTAAAACGGTTCTGTCTGTCTGGCATGGTTATATTCCTCCGACCATCAATGTACAGCAACCCAATCCGGCATTGCGACTGGAAGAAAGCCCATTCAGACTGGCAACACAAGGCCAGCACTGGACACAGGCATTGCGCACCGCTGGCGTTTCTTCATTCGGCATTGGCGGCACCAACTGCCATATCGTGGTGCAATCATTACCGGAGGAATTACGCCGCCACCCTGTCAATGATACGCAGGCTCAGGCACAAACTGTGCCTTTATTGCTCTCTGCGGCTTCTGAATCTTCATTGCATCAATTGGCACAACGTTACGCGACGGCACTTGCTAATACGCCAGAAAACTATGCAGAACTGGCCCGAACAGCATTACAAGGGCGTGATCTTACATTGCCCTGGCGCTTAGCGCTGACATTAACGCCACAAAATACTGCCAAAAATGCTGCAAGCTTAGCGGCCTTTGCAGATCATGGCTCTACAGCGGACATTTTTAGCGGGCAGGCCAGGAATGAAAATAAACAATTATGGCAATTCAGCGGTCAGGGCTGCCAATGGTCTGGCATGGGAAAAGCCATGTATGCCAGTTCTCCCGTTTTCTCTGCTATGTTAGATCGTTGTTGTGCCGCCTGTGTATCCGAATTGGTGCTGCCATTAAAAACAGTGATGTTCGGAGAGCATGATGAGGCATTAGCCACCACCGAATATGCACAACCCGCCATTGTCGCACACCAGATTGCACTGGCTGCACATTGGCGCTCACTTGGCTTAAAACCCGATTACGTACTGGGACATTCTGTCGGAGAGTTTGCCGCAGCCGTTGTTGCCGGGATTTTCACACCGGAACAAGTGATGCCATTGGTCGCGGTACGGGGGAAATTGATGCAAAAATGCGCCCGGGGAGGTGCAATGTTGGCTGTTTTTGCCAACGACGAAGATATTCTGCCTTTTACCCGTTCACTGGCATTGGATCTGGCGGTTTGCAATGGCCCGCAACACTGGGTCTGGGCAGGTACAGAAACAGAAATTAATACACTGGCACAACGTCTGGAACAGCAGCAGATCCGTTGCCAGCACCTTAATATTGCCTGTGCAGCACATTCTGCCATGCTTGAACCTATTCTGGGGGAATTTTCCCAGCGTTTTTCTCAGTACAGTAGCCAGTTACAGCCTGTATCGGGAGAAATTCCGCTGATTTCTACCCTGACAGCCGATATTGCGACTACTGAGCAATTAGGTTCACCAGACTACTGGCGTAATCATATGCGCCAGACGGTACGTTATTATCAAGCCATTGAATTTGCCCGCCAGCAAGGTGTGGCATTATTTGTAGAATTCGGTGCTGATGCTCAGTTAACAGGGATCGGCCGACGTGTCAACCTGCCACAGGAGACGTGGATTGCCGGTGCGCATCGTCAAAGCACTCCTGAAACCGCCCAGCAAACGGCACTCATGCAACTTTACTGTGCCGGTGCACATCTTGACTGGCAGCGTCTTTTCTCGCTTGCCGGAATCAAATGTCATGCTCCGCTCTATCCATTTGACAAACAACATTATAGCTTCGCTGCCGCCAAATCTGCGCAACACTCAGCCAATACCAATACCGGGCTTGATGTCAATTCCCTGCTCGATCCTGCCATTGAGCACAATTCCGATGCGGCAATACTCCGGGCGCTGTATACCGATGCTCTGGTATATCAATGTCATGGGCACGAAGCGGAGCAAGGTTTCAGTGCCACCGACACGATCCGGGCCGGCCGACTGCAACCTTGCTGTCATCCTTTACTGGAACAATTATTGAATCATTGTGTTCAGCAAGGCTACTACCAAGAAGTTTCCGGGCCAACCGTAAGTAGAATGTATCGTCCTCACCGTGTGTTGCCATATACCAAGCGCCGCTCATTGGAAGCCAATTTACTTACTGCTTTCCCTGCATTGATTTATGCTGGCGAACGCTTATTCGCACTGATGAGTGATCGGGTTGATCTACCCCGTCAATTAGTGGCATCTCCGGCGACTAATTCCATAGCGACAAAAGCATGGCTCCCTGCACCACAGCCATGCCCTGATACTCACTATGCCCTGCATTGGCGCACAATCAGTACTGCGGATAAACAGAGATCTTCATCGGCATATACCCTTCGTTCGTCAACAGCAAGTGAGGCGATTGCGCAACATTGGTGTCAGGCAGGTATTAATTTACAGCCTGAAAGCGAAAATACATTATTGCTGCTTCAAGGCCATGATGTTGTTGAATTATGTGATCAGGTTATTGGCGAATTAAAACGTCATACAGCAACGTCATTGACCGTTATCACTTGCGGCGCCCAACCTGAAAGCACCTTATCCAAAGAGCAGATCAATCCCGCTCAATACGCTGTCTGGGCATTGCTGCGTGTCGCGGTTGAAGAGTATCCCCATCGTCGCATTCAGGCGATTGATATAGCGGATATCAAGGATACTGACGCCCTGTCATTGGCACTGGGTTATCCGGATAAGCAGCATCGCTGGCTGAAAGTGCGCGGAAATCAACTCTCTGTGCCTGTTTTACAACGTCAGCCATTACCATTATCGCAACAACCTATATTGATTCCCCATCAGGGTTGGCACATCGTTACCGGCGGTATGGGCGGTATCGGACAAATTTCCATTCGTTGGTTGCTGGCTCAGGGTGCACGTAAAATCGCGGTGTTTGCCCGCCGTAAACATGCAGATTGGGATACTTTTGTCCAGAAGCTGTCACTGAGTAGCGAATGTGAAATCCGCTGGGTTCATGTTGATGTTACTGACACATCAGCCTTGTTCAGTGCGGTGCAAACACTGGCACAAGAAGAAGGTATCGCTGGCGCGATCCATGCTACCGGTATTGCTGATCACACGCCGCTGGCAAAACTTGAGCGTCAGCATCTGGGGCAAATGCTATCCGTAAAAGCATTCAGTGCAGCAACCTTGCAGACTGCACTTGATCAACACAATGCTCAATATCTGCTGCTTCATGCTTCTGCTGCCTCAATGTTAGGCGCGCAGGGACAAGGTGCTTATGCAATCGCCAACGCCTGTCTGGAATCGCAGGCACTGACCGCATCCAGCCCTTTGGTGGTAAAAACGTGGGTCTGGGGTGTTTGGGGTGGCATTGGCATGGCCAGCGACCGGAGATTAGTGGAAAAACTGGCACAGGATGGCATGTTACCATTCAGTGCCAATGAGGGTATCTGGCATCTCACTCAGTCACTGAGTACAACTTCTCCCTGCTATCTGGCTATGCGGTTAAATGAACGTCACCCTGATATTTTGCGACGTTTGCAGTCTGGCATTGCTGCCCATACAACAACTCATACAATAACTACAGCATCTGCCTCTTCTCTGCCTGCTGATAATCTGCTCTATCAGGATAGCCAGCCACGGCTTAACTGGCTGCGTCAGAGGGTTGCGACGTTATTGCGCTTAGAGCAGCCTGAACGTTTAGAGCCACAACAGGATTTATTACAATGCGGTCTGGATTCCTTACTGTTCCTTGAACTTAATACGGTGATCCACCAACAGTTTGGTTTCAGATTAACCGCAGAGCTGGCTTACCAAAATATGACTCTGGAGGGGCTTAATGCGCTTATCGGTGACGCACTGCCTGAACAACCCCCTGTCCCCCTTCAGCCTGAAATCGTTATTAACAGTACCCAACATCATGAACCCTTTCCTCTGACACCCATTCAGCACGCTTACTGGGTTGGTCGTACTCAGGCCATTGATTTTGGCGGCGTGGCCTGCCACGTCTTGTTTGAATGGGATCTGGCACTGAATAGCTTTGATATTCCCCGTTTTGAAAAGGCATGGAATGCTTTAATTCAGCGTCATGGTATGTTACGCATGATTGTCGATGAAGATGGACAACAAAGAATTCTGCCTGAAACGCCTTGGTATGTTTTATTGCAAGATGATCTGCGAACCCTGAATGATGCCGCCCGTGAACAGGCGTTGGCTCAGCGTCGTCACACCCTCTCTTATCAAGTACCGCCTGCGGAACAGTGGCCGTTGTTTGACGTCTCTGTTTCACTGCTGCCGGATGCGCGTTGCCGCTTACATATGAATCTGGATCTGTTGCAGTTTGACGTACAGAGTTTCCGGATCATGATGAACGATTTACAACGGGCTTATCACCAGCAACAACCACTGGCTCCACAAGCATTTACTTTCCGTGATTATGTGATAGCAGAACAGGCACAACGTGAGAGTAAAGAGTGGCGGGCATCATGGGCATACTGGCAGGAACAGTTGCTTTCACTGCCTCCTGCGCCGAGATTACCGCTGAATCCACAACTTCCTCAGCGCAGCCAGCCACAATTCACGACTTATGAAGGCCGGCTGGCACAATCTGACTGGCGAATACTCAAGCAAAACTGGAAAAAATGGGGTGTCACACCTTCTGCGGGCCTGTTGACACTGTTTGCCCACACACTTGAATGGTACAGCCGTCATCCGCTGTTTACCCTCAATCTGACCTTCTTTAACCGGCAGCCTTTCCATCCAGAGGTTCAGGAACTGATTGGTGATTTTACCTCCGTCATGCTGATGGATTTTGATTTACGTAAAACAACCTCCCTGCGTGCCAGCATGGAAAAAACCCAGGCCTTGCTCTGGCAACGACTGAGCCATAGTCATGTCAATGGGGTTGAAGTACTGCGGGAACTGGGTCGCCAGCACTCCGGTGAAACCCAGAACAGGCAGCCGCTGACACCGGTCGTTTTCACCAGTATGTTGGGGATGGCGCAAGAAGGGGTGGCAATCAAACAATCCATTACTCAGCTACTGGGCGATCCGGTCTTTGTCCTGAGCCAAACGCCGCAGGTCTGGCTGGATCATCAGGTGATGGAAGTGGATGGTGATCTGCTGTTTAACTGGTATTGCATGGACGATGTGCTGGAACCGGGGGTTATTGAAGCCCTGTTTGCTGCTTATAACGCGCTGTTGATGCAAGTTGTACAGATTTGCCGCCAGCCTGAACGCATTGAACATTATGATCTTCATACACCGCCTGTCGGTCATACACGTTATGACTTCTGGCAACAGCATTCTGAATTGCATCAGGCCGAACAGTATCTGCGCTCTCAGCCTGAAATACGACTGGCGGAGATTCAGCCACGTCAGGAAAATACCCAAAATTATAATGTATGGCTGGTGGCAGAAGATAATCCGTCTTTATCATTACCAGAACCACAGGTGATAAACACCAAAGTCCTGCCACTACCGACATCAGCGGAACAGCAAGCGTTTGAACGCTCCTGGCAATATATTGAGCAACAGGCGTCATGGGGGCTGGGCCAGACTCTGCTGCGCCATCACCTGTTCGCCTCTGCGCAAGAATGCCACTCTCGTGAAGAAATTGAACAACGCTTACAATTGGCTCCCCGGTATCAACGCCTTCTGACCCAATGGCTGACATTATTAAACAACCAAGGATTTATTGAAAAAACCGCTGACGGATACCGTTGTCTGCAACCACTCAGCCAGATCCCTGCCCCTGCGGCGAAACTGGATGATGCCGTATGGTGCCAGGCCATCAGCCGTTATGTTGCAACCTGTATTGACCAGCATGATTCCCTGCTTGCCGGGCGTGGTAATGCACTGGAACTGTTGTTTGCCGATAAACAAACCACCGCCAGCCTTTACAGCGAAAACCCTGCGCTACGTTGCCTGAACCAGACTGCCGCTGAAATTATCCGCCAATTGAGCCAGACATCCGAACATTTCACTATGCTGGAAGTGGGTGCAGGAACAGGGGCTACATCAGAAAAAGTCCTTAAACATAATTCCCCGTTCATTGAAAGTTACGACTTTACGGATGTTTCACCGCTATTTTTGGATGATGCGCGACAGTTACTCGGTCATTATGGCGAAACTGTAAAATTTGCCTTGTTCGATATTAACCAGCGTATTGATTTTAGTCAGCACCCTGAATCGGGTTATAACCTGATCATGGCAGTAAACGTCTTGCATGATGCGATTCATCTCAGGAATACCCTGAAACGACTGTCCCGTTTACTGAAATCCGGCGGGTGGTTGCTGATTATTGAATCAACCAAGCGCGAAAGTGCCATGCAACTCGCCAGCGTCGGGTTTATTGAAGGCATCAACGCCTGGGCTGACGATCGCGGTGATGATCAGGGTAATAGCGCATTGCTCGAACTTGCAGACTGGCGCAGATGTCTGGAGAAATCCGATTATCGGGTTTCACTGGAATGGCCGGGACAAGACGGGCCGGAACTGCATCAACAGTTGATTCTGGCACGTTCTGAACAGCAGGCACGACTGAATATCAGTGAAATAGCGGTACAATTGTCAGCCTTGCCTTACTCATTGCATATCCTACAGCAAGAGCAATTACCGCTGGCGGCATTACCGATAATGACCGCAAAAGAGGACATGCTGCAACCTCTGGCCATGACAACCGGACAGCCGGAAATAACCGATGATCAATTTCATGATATTGAACAACAAGTGATTGCACTCTGGAATTCCCTTCTTCCCCAGTCAATTCAGCGTCACAGTGATTTTTTCCAGAGTGGCGGCGACAGCCTGATTGCCACGCGCATGGTGGTGCAACTACGTCGTCAGGGGTATGAACAAGCCAATCTGCAACAACTGTTTGAACATCCTAAGTTGAGTGAATTTTGCCGTACCTTGCGGGTCGTCGAAACACATTCAGCGACACCAATTACACCACATCAGGCAGAACCGGCATCAGAGCAGATCCTGCCCCTCACCGCCCTGCAATATGCTTACTGGTTGGGAGAAAGCCAACTGTTCCAGTTTGGTAACGGCATTGCCCACTTTTATGCTGAGCTGTCTATCGACGGACTGGATCTGACTCGTTTCACTACCGCATGGAATCGTGTGATAAACCATCATGGGCAATTACGCGGTTACGTGAAAGAGGGACAATATCATATTCTGCCAGAAGTGCCCTGCTATACGCCGACAATCATTGATTGCCGTGACATGACACAGGATGAGCGCGAGACACAGCTGAACAATGCCCGCGATACTCTGCGCACTCAGGGTGTTCCCAGCAACAACTGGCCACTGTTTGATTTAACTCTGTACCATACCGATGACCGGACACATTTATTGCATCTGACCATTGATCTGCTGGTGGCAGATGGGAAAAGTCTGACCTTAATCTTGCGCGATTTACACCATTGGTATCAAAAATCTGACTGGCAACCAGAGCCACAAACAGCAACCATTGCTGACTATATTCAGGCACTGGAGGATGAGAAAACCGGTGAAATCTGGCAACAAAGCCGGCAATACTGGCTTGATCGTTTATCTTCGCTGCCTGACGCGCCGGTGCTGCCGCTGAAAGATCACCAGTCACAGCAGCTTAATCAGCAGTGCCTGACCGGATATATCAGCCAGCAACAGTGGCAACATCTGCAACAACGCGCGGCAGAACACCGTGTATCCCCATCACAAGTGATGCTCACATTGTTTGCCCATATTTTGTCAGTATGGAGTAACAACGCGCATTTCACTATCAATGTCCTGCATGGCAACCGCCTGCTAATGCCGCAACATTGCGATATGCTGGTCGGTAATCTCTCCACCACTTCTTTATTGGAAGTGGATTTGCGCAATACTCTGGGATTCAGCGATGCCATAAACCGGATTCAAAAACAATGGCTCGCCGATCTTCAACACGCGCTGTTTGACGGGCAATTGGTGCTCAGGGAAAAAAATCAGCACCGCCACAACCTGAACGCCGGTATGCCGATCGTATTCAACGATACCACCGGTACGGCGGGCAAAGGGCCATCAGGATTAGGATCGCTGAATCTCTTTGGTGCCCAAACTCCTCATGTTTATCTCGACTGTATGCTCATTTCAGGCGCAGAAGGGGGTGTCACCCTACAGTGGGCGATCTTGCCGCAACTGTTCCAGCCCCAAGTGGCAGAAAACATGTTTGCCCATTATCAATCCTGTATCACTGCCCTGCTTGAGCCGGATTACGCCTGGAATACCCCGCTTCCTGACTGGCTCCCGACAGATGATCGTGCTCTGTGCCAGAGCAGTAATACGACAAAAAGTGATTTTTCACCCCATACGCTTTGTTCTCTGATTGAACAGGCAGTGAATCGTTATCCCCAACACATTGCGGTTGTCGATGCCTGCCGCCAGATCGACTACCGTACTTTGTGGTCACAAAGCCTGACGCTGGCAGCTCATCTTCAAGCACAGGAAAACCACTCTTCGTCTCTGATTGGCGTAGTGATGGAAAAAGGTTGGGAGCAAGTTATTGCGGTTCTTGCGATTTTGTTGGCAGGACGCGCATATCTGCCTATTGATGCCAGCTATCCTCAACAACGAATCCATCAATTATTGGCATCAGGAGAAGTGGATACTGTACTGACTCAGCCTGAGTTCGCCCGACAGATAAACTGGCCTGACTATGTACAAATTATCCCTCTGGATGAAACATTACTTAACAACTTGCCTGTCACCAACGAACCGGGTTTATCTGTACGTCCTGAAGATCTGGCTTATGTCATTTTCACCTCCGGTTCTACCGGAAAACCTAAAGGCGTCATGATCAATCATCAGGGTGCGGTCAATACCATTCTCGATATTAACCAACGCATTACACTCAATGAGTACGATAGTGTACTGGCAATATCAGAGTTAACCTTCGATCTCTCCGTTTATGACCTGTTCGGCACACTGAGCCGTGGAGCAAAACTGGTCATGCCGGCTCCCGGTGACACCCGGCAGCCGGACAAATTGCTGACTTGGTTACAACAAGAATCGGTGACTGTCTGGAACTCGGTTCCCGCATTTGTGCAACTGCTTGAGGAATATGCCCGTAGCTATCCGCATTCCCTGCACAGTCTGCGGTGGGTATTGATGAGCGGTGACTGGATACCCACTCATTTACCAGCCAAATTGTATGCGCTTCATCCTGAACTGAATCTCCTCAGTTTAGGCGGTGCCACTGAAGCCTCAATCTGGTCTGTTGCCTATCCTATCGCGCAGGTTAATCCGAATTGGCGCAGTATTCCATATGGCAAGCCTCTGGCTAATCAGACTTTCTATGTGCTTAATGCAACACTTTCACCTTGTCCTGTCTGGGTCACCGGCGAGCTGTATATTGGTGGACAAGGGCTGGCACTGGGTTACTGGGCTGACACTGAAAAAACAGAACAGGCATTTATCACACATCCTGAAACTGGTGAGCGGCTTTACCGCACAGGTGATTTAGGACGCTGGCTCCCGAACGGAAATATCGAATTTCTGGGGCGCAATGATCACCAGATAAAAATTCGTGGCTACCGCATTGAATTAGGCGAAATTGAACATCGTTTATGTGAGCACCCGGCAATACAACAAGCGTTAGTGTTTGCCCATACAACCTCAACCGGTGCATTGCAACTGGTCGCTGGATTACGTGTAACTGACAACGCACCCATACCTGCTGAACTGTTACCAATATTGCCTCACTGGTTGCAGCAGACCCTGCCGATCTGGATGTGTCCGCAGCGATTTATCATTCTCGATACGATACCTGTATCCGACAACGGTAAAATCGACAGACGCACACTGATTACTCTGGTTGAAAAAGCGCAAGAAGTTAATTCGGCACCCTCAGCGGTTCTCAGTCCGACAGGACACACGGTATTAAGCCTGTGGGAATCCGTGCTAGAGCAGCAAGGTATCAACGTACACGAGAGTTTCTTTACCCTTGGTGGAGATTCTCTGGCGGCAGTACGGTTAATGGTGAAAATTAATCAAACTTTCAACCGCCAATACCCGCTCAGCCTGCTGCAAACTTACGATACTGTGCATTCATTGGCTGAATTTATTGAATATCAACCGGAAAACGCTTGTCAGGGAGTCATTTTAAACGAAGGAAACCCTGAAAAACCGGCATTATTTATCGTCCATCCTATTGGCGGGCATCTGTTGGGATATCGGCATCTTGCCGCCAATTTCGGTAATCAACGTCTGATTGGGTTGGCATTTACACCAGACAGCCTGAATACCGATAAGCCTTCCGTTGCAGCATTGGCGGCTGACTATATCAATCAAATCCGTACCTTCCAGCCTGAAGGCCCTTATGCACTGGCAGGCTGGTCTTTCGGTGGATTGGTGGCTTATGAAATGGCTCATCAGTTACGTGCTGGAGGTGAAAGCGTTTCTCATTGCATCCTGATTGACAGTTTCGCGCCAAACGTGCGTACCGATCTGACGCTGGATGATACATTCTGCCACCGTCATTTCCTGCTCGATTTACAAGGGCAATTCCCTGATTTGGAAATAGATAACAATGCAATCGCCGCCAATACTGAAGTATTCCTTCAGGCACTGCACGAAGCTCTACCGCAATCTGCACAAATTGATAGCTCACTGACTGAGCTTTATAACGTATGGCACCATAACCTGCGTGCATTGCTCGACTATTGTCCACCACGGATCCCTCAGCCTTTCAGCCTTATCCGGGCTACGCAGGCACTACCTGATTTTATGGATTACCTCGATCCAACAACAATCACCTCCGTTGATCTCGGCTGGCAGGCTTTCGGGCCTGTCACGATGACGCAACTTGAGGGTGATCACTACAGCCTATTCCAATACAAACATGTCAGCTCTCTGGTTACGTGCCTGAAAAACATTCTGGGTTCAGTTCCGACTATTGAGCCTGTTAAGGAGAACATATGATAAAGCCACGGCGGGTGCTGATTGTCGGTGCCAAATTCGGCGAACTGTATCTGAATGCCTTCCTGCAACCCCAGCCAGATCTGGAACTGGCCGGCATTCTGGCGCAGGGAAGCCCTCGTTCGCAGCAACTGGCACGAGATTTCAATGTGCCACTGTTCCGCTCATTGGATGAATTGCCGGACGACATTGATATTGCCTGCGTGGTGATACGCGCAGATATTATTGGTGGTAAAGGCGATCAATTAACTCAGGCATTATTGGCACGGGGTATTTCTGTTATTCAGGAACATCCCCTTGATGCAGAAGCCATCAGGAAGCACCAGTCAGCCGCTGATAAACAGGGCGTTGTATTCTGGGTAAACAGTTTTTACAGCCAATGTCATGCAGGCAGAAGTTGGTTACATGCGGCGCATCAAATCAGCCACCTGTCACAGCAGAATCCGGTAAGTGGCTGCCTGACAACCAGTCGCCAGTTGCTGTTTTCCGCTCTTGATCTCTTACTGCAAGCCTGCCACTGCCCGAAACAAATAGAGATAGCCTATGCGGGGAAACGAAGTAACGCATTTCACTGCTTTGAACTGCGCCTTTCAGAAACAACCATAACGTTAAACGTTCAATCCTATCTCGATCCCAGAGATCCAGACATGCACAATCTTGCCATGCACAAGATGACTCTGTTCTGGCCTACCGGTTATCTGACTCAGGAAGCCAGTTATGGGCCGGTGATCTGGACTCCGGTTCTTCATGCCCCGAATCATCTGAATAACGATCAGAGTCTCTATCTGACCGCCAGTCAACCGGATGGTGCTTATCAACACCAGACAACCTCACAAATTCTTTGTCCGGCAACTAAAGACTGGATGACGGCGTTTGAATGTGATGGTGCCGGAGGCGTGGCATATCTGCTCAATACTTTAAGTTCTGTATTGAATGGCGCACTCTGTCCTCCTGCTTTGAGTGACGACTATCAACGACGATTGGCAGAAGTGTGGCAACAAATTTTGCGCATGATGGGAGAACCTGTGACTCAGGATTTGCTGCCCCCTATCTGGATTGATCCGGCTCAATTGATGCTGACGAAGGAAAGATGTTGATGAACCGGGCACTCCCTGCACATCCGATGATCCGCCCGTGTCTGATACCCCGTGGTGAACCCAGATACACCCTGTTAATCTGCCCCTTTGCCGGGGGCAGCAGCAGTGCATTTCGCCAATGGTCCACGCTGGAAAATCCAGACATCGCGGTTTCGCTGGTGCTTTACCCCGGACGTGATAGCCGCATGAATGAACCTGCGATCACCAGAATCGCACCATTGGCGCAATCACTTTCTGATCTGTTGGTGTCATTGACACCAGCACAAAGAGAAAACCTGATACTGGCCGGTCACAGTATGGGTGCCCAGGTTGCTTTTGAAACTTGCCTACGCCTTGAACAGCATGATTGTTCCCCTAAAGCGCTGGTACTTTCGGGGTGTCATGCACCCCATCTTCAATCCCGCCGCCAATTGAGCGGATTGCCTGATCATGAATTTATTGAACAGTTAGTTGATATCGGCGGTTGCAACCCGGTATTACGGGAAGATCCCGGATTGCTGGCGCTGTTTTTACCCATGCTGCGTGCTGATTTCTGGGCTACGGAGCATTATCACCATGTGATTCAATCTGATTCAGTCAAACTGCAAACGCCCACTCTGTTGCTTTATGGCAACGAAGACAAAGAGGCCTCCGCTCAGGAAGTTCAGCAGTGGCATCACTGGCTTGCCATTGACAGGCAAAACCTTTCGCATTGCTGTCAGGAGATTGTCGGCGATCATTTTTATATCACGCAAAAACCGCAAAGTTTTATTCGTCACGTTACTCAATTTATGCAATATGTTTATCCACAGGAGTTCGCATAATGGCACTTTATTCAATCCCAGAAAAAAAACTGACTATGACGCCAGACTATCTTTGGAATGGCAAAACAATAGACCAACAGCTTGCCGGATGGTCGAAAATCTGGGGTGATAAAACGGCACTGATCTATCAGGAACAGCACCTGACTTATCAAGAACTCCATCAATCTGCGGAAAGGCTGGCAAGCGGGCTTTTCCGGCGGGGAATCCGTCGTGGTGATAACGTCATGGTGCAACTGCCTAACAGCACCTCCTTTGTTATCACCTGTTTTGCCCTGTTCAGGCTGGGCGCTCAACCGATATTATTGATGCCGACACAACGGGCACATGATGTTCATGCACTTTGCCAGATCGCCCGTCCGGTAGCTTATATTATCCCTGACTACATCCATGGTTTTGATTATCGGGAAATGGCACGGGAAGTAGCATCAGCCTGCCCTGAGATAAAACATATTATCGTTGACGGGGAAGCCGAAGAATTGACTGCCTTATCTTCCATTGATGGTGAGCCACTTGATATCTCCGGTCCCTGTTATGGCGACATTGCTGTACTCCTGCTTTCAGGGGGAACAACAGGTACACCGAAACTGATCCCACGTACTCATGATGCCTATACCTATGATTTTGTGCTTTCAGCCCGTCTGTGTTCAGTCAATACCGAAAGTGTTTATTTAGCGGTACTGCCTGTTGCTCATAATTTCACTTTAGGCAGCCCCGGTATTCTGGGTACGCTTTCTCAGGGAGGATGTGTACTTCTGAGTGACACCGCCAGTTTTGATGAAGCCATGCCATTGATTGAACAACATCAGGTAACTCATGTAGCGTTAGTTCCGGCGCTTGCCCGGCTCTGGGAGCAGGCTCGTGACTGGGAACAGAGCGATCTTTCATCCCTGCGTTGTTTACAAATCGGTGGAGGCCGGCTGACACCCGAACTGGCAGAACAGGTCATGACACGCATTGGGCCTTTGCAGCAAGTATTTGGTACTGCGGAAGGCTTGCTTTGCTATACCCGACTGAACGATCCCTATGAAGTCATCATTAACACCCAAGGACGTCCATTATCAGAAAATGATGAAATCAAAATTGTTGATGCCAATCTGCAACCTGTCGCATCCGGTGAGATAGGCGAACTAATTACACGAGGCCCTTACACCATTACGGGATATTATCGTGCAGAACAACATAATACCGTCGCTTTTACTCCTGACGGATTCTATCGTACCGGCGATCTGGTTCGTATGAGATCAGATGGTAACCTGATTGTTGAAGGGCGAATTAAAGAACAGATCAACCGCAGTGGCGAAAAAATTTCAACCCAAGAAGTTGAAACATTACTGCTGCAACATCCTGATATTGATGATGCAGTTGTTATTTCTGTTCCTGACGAACTCTTGGGTGAACGTATCTGCGCGTGCATTCCAAAAAAAATCAACCAACCGGAACCTACGAAAATACAAGAATTCTTGCACCAGAAAGGCGTTCAGCGTCATAAAATCCCTGATCAGTGGTTATTTGTGCCGTATTGGCCATTAACTACAGTGGGAAAAATCGACAAACGCAAGTTGGTACAAATGGCGCAAGCAGAACATACAGCAAATTCAGAAAATAACCGCCCAATGCAACAATATCATGAATGCACTATCGCTATTACCAGCACTCCGTTAGATCTGGTCACCCATTTGCTTGCAGACCTCGCTGATCATGATACCCAACCTTATACACTCTATGAAATCAAAGGGGAATGGTCACTGGGGATAGGAAACGCCGCTACCATAAGTGCAGATTCATCAGGACAACTAATTGATTCAAAAGGTAATTGCCATCCATATGATATCAATACACTAAGCCAGAAACTGGAACAGGTGCTTAATGACCTGCCTATCAAAGAGTGGCGTGCTTATGGCAGATCATTATTTGAGTTTTCCCATATGGCATATGGAATACCCTTAGAGCCATCATTAGAACACCTAAATGAGGCACTAATAAAACTCACTGTTCCACAGCATGAATTACGCATCACTCAAGGGCAGATTCTGATAAGAACCCTTGAAGAGAACCAAATGCCTATTCTGAGCGAGAAAGTCAGGCAGGCTGATCAAGCAGGCATCCCAACTTTCCCTGAGACAAAAGAACCGGAAATTATCAGCACCGCTGACGCAGCAAAACGCTATCAGGACAATGTAACTAATGCAGTTAACGATATTGCCGCAGGCCACTACCAAAAAGTGATCCTGTCACGCAAAGTTGAACTTAATGCCAATGTTAATACCACTCACAGTTACTGGCTGGGTCGTCAGGCCAACACACCTGCCCGTTCTTTCTTTCTGCATGATGAAGAATTTTCTGCTTACGGTTTCAGTCCGGAAACCGTGGTTGAGGCAGATGGCTCTGGTTGGGTTAACAGCCAGCCGCTGGCAGGCACCAGAGCATTGACACATGACAAGGCGCAGGATCACAAACTGCGGTCTGATTTGCTTTCTGATCCGAAAGAAATCGCTGAACATGCTGTTTCTGTCAAACTGGCACTGGAAGAATTAGAACCGATTTGTCAGGCTGACACGCTTCGTGTGTCAGAATTTATGGCTATTCGTGAACGTGGTTCAGTACAGCATTTGGCATCAAGGGTAAAAGGATTACTGCAAACAGACAAAAATCGCTGGGATGCGTTCATCGCCCTATTTCCGGCAGTCACCGCTTCAGGGATACCGAAGAAACCCTCTTTACAAGCCATTTCCCGTTATGAAGGTGAACCACGCCGACTCTATAGCGGTAGTGTTATGCTGCTGGATAGTGCCGGTAAATTGGATGCCGCGCTGATATTACGTTCTTTCTATCAGCATAAAGGACGCTGTTGGCTTCAGGCTGGTGCCGGATTGGTCAGAGATTCCAAACCAGAAAGAGAATGGCAGGAAACCTGCGAAAAACTTGAGTGCATTATGAAATATGTACGTTCTTAATTATGGCAAAATACTAAGAGTTTATCGGAATAGATCGTAATCATACTTCAGGGAAAATCAGATATAACTCTGGTTTTCCCCTGCACTTAACTCCTTATCTGTTATAGGGATAACAGATAGAAATTTCCCATGATTTCCCATGAATAGTATTATTGGCAAAGCCAATTTGTTAATGACCACCCCCGTAGGACGTAGTTTTAAGTTGAAAGTAAAAGATTGCCCCTTGTTGCTGCTGAAACAAGGGGAAAACCATAAAAATCAAATTGATGTACACCCTCCGTCCAATAAAGCCTGCTCATTACAACGCCGACCGTTTGCCAGTTGGCAAACAGGAAAATGACTACCATTGAGCTGCTTGGTTAGAACCGAAGGAGATGAAACGATAGGCAGCAGTACCTGTCTTAACATCAGGGATGCCCTCAATTTGCAACAGATTGAAGATACGGTAATTCGGGAATATCTCCAGATTAACGCAGAGAATATGGCTTATTTTTTCGGCGCCATTCGGGAAATCTCTCCCCTTTCTTTGAAACCCGTCTCTTCAAGTTAAGCGGGTATATATGTTATTTGTGAACTGAATGAGCAATGGGGTTTGATTGTCAATCTATGTTATTTTGTCAGGGATGACTGGCATTCGTCAGTATTCTGTCTTTTTGGTGTGCTTCAGAGGTTTTTTTGATCGCAGACAATATCCGACGACGAATCAATCCACTAGCGGGGCGAATCAAACACCAGTAAGGGAAAAAACAATATACTGCTTTCTTATCAGTACAAAATACTCGAGTTTCCGTAGAAAGTCGGATTTTTTCCCTGCTGATTTTATCAATTCTATAATTTAAAATTAGTTTGGCAAAGCCTGGTTCATGGAAGCCAACAAATGAATCTGTATTATCAAATAATAGTTTTCCATAATCCGGTTGCCATAATTTACCAATCAGGCCAAAAGTTATTTCACTATTCCCGTCTCTTCCGAGAAGAAAAAAATCATGGATTCCGAAATACTCATTTCTGATAGAACGTCTTTTTAAATGCGCCGCTATTCTCGTTGGCATCTCTCGTATGGCAATCATGGAGCGGAAAAAAGCATCATCTTCCGGCTTATAATTAAGAATAGCCTGCATAACTATATTACAAGATGCGGTAATATTGATGAAATGCTGTTCAGAAAACTGGTGATTTGGCATATAGCGATCGATCAAGTGCATTTTTTCTCCATTTCAATTTGAACATATGCAGATTCGACTAAGTGTTTTGGACACTATTCTTGATATTGGCTAAACAATATTATTTGTTACAAATTAGAGAGAGACAGCAACACAAGCAAGAATAATTTTGGAGGACAAGTATCAAAAAGGAAAACATGATGGCAAAAAAGCAAACTCCCAGTTACCGTTTTATCAACATGCGGTTATCTGTGCTTCTGCTATTAGTTCCCGGGACATAAGCGCTGTATCTTGAAATCTATTGGGTACAGACCAAAACCGGTTAGAGACAGATACATTTCAAACGAAAATAAAAATCCGTATAATCCACTCCCTGCAAAGAATCCATAATAGAAAATCTATAGCCGATACGATTGGCAATGTGAGAAGTCGCAATGAATCAGAAAGATACGAGAAAAGAGACACTTGAATTCAACAAGCTCCAGAAACGCCTAAGGAGAAACGTTGGTAATGCTATTATTGATTACAATATGATTGAAGAAAATGATGTTGTAATGGCATGCATCAGTGGTGGCAAAGATTCATTTGCGATGTTAGATATCCTGCTGAATCTGCAAAAGGCGGCTCCAATAAAATTTGATGTAGTTGCAGTAAATCTTGATCAGAAGCAACCGGGTTTTCCTGAGTACGTTTTGCCCCAATACTTTGAAAGTCTGAATATTCCATACTACATCGTAGATAAAGATACTTATTCAGTTGTTAAAGAGAAAGTTCCTGAAGGTAAAACAACCTGTGGATTATGTTCCCGCCTGCGCCGTGGCACACTTTATTCTTTTGCAGAAAAAATCGGGGCCACAAAAATTGCACTCGGACATCATCTTGATGACATCGTTGAAACGCTGTTCCTGAATATGTTCCATGGCGCACGCATGAAAGCAATGCCACCGAAGTTGCGTTCTGATGATGGTCGTAATGTCGTCATTAGGCCACTGGCATATTGCCGAGAGACAGACCTTATCGCGTATGCGGAACACAAAGCATTTCCAATCATCCCTTGCAATCTGTGCGGTTCTCAAGAAAATTTACAGCGGCAGGCTATCAAATCAATGTTGGTTGAATGGGATAAGAAAACGCCGGGCAGAGTAGAAAGTATTTTCAAATCAATTCAAAATGTCAGCCCAAGCCAACTAGCTGATAAAACACTTTTCGACTTTGCCAATTTGCCGTTGTATCGGGATGGGGAAAGGGAAGAATACGCGTTTAACGAAGCTGTCGTATCCTCAACTAACATTGATGAATCCATGTTTATTAACGTTACGAACATTTAAAAATATCCATTAAAATTGAACCGGTTGCATTTCCCCAACAGCAACAAAAAAATAGCCGATGCTTAAATTGGCATCGGCATAATAAATGGGCAATTATTCTGTATATACCTCATCAGGTATCAAACTCAATATGAGAAAAATTACAATTATGGAGCACAACGTTCATTGCTCAACGTTGCATTCACCTGCGTAAGTGATAGTGCCTTAATTTTAGGATCTGATTATTGATATATCTCAAATCTGATGGCACTAATCACGTCTTCAGGGTCAACTGACGATTATATCGTCATCCTTATGTTTTCTGTCGGTTACAACCATTTGCTTCGCTTTAGCCACAGGGCAAAAATGACTATCAAGATAGATAACAAAAGGCAGAATAAGCCAAAGCCAAACGGATACTTATTACCGGGTATTCCGCCCAGATTGACACCAAATAGCCCCGTCAAAAAGGACGTTGGCAAGAATATCATTGCCAATAGTGACATCATGTAGGTGCGGCGGTTCATGGCATCTGCCATCATGGAGGTTATTTCATCTGCAAGAACTGCTGTGCGGGCAATACTACCATCCAAATCATCCAATCCACGCCCCAGACGATCTGCAATTTCCTGCATTAAACGCCGCTCTTCATCATTCATCCAAGGTAACCGCTCGCTGGCCAATCGGATAAAAACATCACGCTGTGGTGCCATGTATCGGCGCAAAACGATTAATTGTTTACGTAATAACACCAATTCCCCGCGACCGGGTACTTTTTGCTCCAGAATATCATCTTCAAACCCAATCAGCTGGTCATGTAACTCTTCAATAAAATCACTCACTTCATCAGTAATGGCATCCGCTATTTCAATCAGCCAATGTCCTGTACTTTTTGCACCAACTCCATTGTGTAAATCATCCACAACTTGATCGATGGAGTGAATTTTCCGATGGCGGCTGGAGATGATTATTCTGTCATTAATATAGATGCGGAACGAAACCAAGTGATCAGGGCGCGCATTATCATTGCGATTTACCGATCTCAGGGTAATCAAAGTGCCCTCACCAGTGCGTAGCACTTTCGGACGAATACTTTCACCCAGCAATCCTTCCTTTGCCGGAGATGGCAGCAAAGGGGTATTCATAATCCATTGGTGGCTGCCTTGGTTTTTATAATCAAGGTGTTGCCAAAATGGCTGTTCTGCCGTTGCGGGTGAATCTTCACCAAATGCCCTGATACCTCCCTGACCATTCATCTGGCAGGCGTAAATTGCATTTGAACCTTTAAATACCGAGCCATAGATCGTTTCCACATCTGCTCCTTTTCGTACTTATTTCTTATAATTAGTCATCAGAATGCTTGATGATATACATGGTATGACTATAGGCGACATCTTCAGGATTAGTGATCGGGTATCCTTTTAACCACGGTTTGATTAATCGTCCATTGGTATATTGATAAATCGGTACAATTGGTGCTTGTTCTGCAATCATTTTTTCGGTCTGATTGTAATAGCGGTTTCTGGCCAGATTATTCGTTTCATAACTGGCAGCTTTGAGCAACGCATCATAGTCAGCGTTATGGAATTTTGAGAGGTTGCCACTGTGGGTAGATGTCAGAAGAGACAGAAAACTTGATGGCTCGTTATAGTCTCCGGTCCAAGAGGCTCTGACCACATCAAAATTACCGGTATTACGGCTATCAACGTAAGTTTTCCATTCTTGATTGACTAATTTGACCTCTACACCCAGTTTTTTCTTCCATTCTGAACTGACCGCAATTGCAATCCGCTGATTATTCTCTAAGCTGTTATAAAGCAATGATATTTTCAGAGGATGTTCAGGGCCATAACCCGCAGCTTTCAGTAGCTTTTTGGCCTGTTCATCCAGATCTTGTTGAGTCAATGTTTCTTGCCGGGTTTTCTCTGGCCGGAAGCCTGCTGTCACATCAGGAGTGAAATGCCAAGCCGGTTTTTCCCCTGTCCCCACTACTTTTTCGGCAATCAGCCTTTTGTCTATTGTCATGGACAGTGCTTGCCTGACCCGAATATCATTTGTTGGTGCCCGCTGTGTATTAAAAGCATAGTAGTATGTCCCTAATTGATCCGGCGTAAAAACTTGTCCCGGAAGTTCACGCAGCAATTTCTGGTACATATTTTTGGGGAAAGACTCTGTAATATCGAGATCACCTGCCAGATAACGTTTGGTTGCATGAGATTCTTGGCTGATGGGCATAAAAGTTACTTTTTTCAATACCGTGTTTTTATTATCCCAATAGTACGGATTTGGTGTCAGGACAATTTTTTCATTGACGACCCGTTCCGTTAACATAAACGCGCCATTACCAACCAAATGCCCTACCCGAATCCAGTGGTTGCCATATTTTTTGATAATCTGCTTATTGACCGGATAAAGACTAAAGTTGGCTGTCATACTGGGAAAATAAGGTACAGGCCGATCCAGAGTCACTTTTAGCGTATAAGGATTGATAGCTTCCACACCCAGCTTTTCCGGCGGCAATTTCCCATCAATAATTTCTTGTGCATTCTGAATGCCCGATAAGGCTGCAAACCAAGAAAAAGAAGAGGCATTGACGGGACTGACCAATCTCTGCCAGCTATACACAAAATCGGATGCCGTAATGCCGTCACCATTAGACCAGCGGGCATCCTTACGCAACGTAAATATCCATGTTTTGTTATCTGTCGTTTTCCACTCTGTGGCA
Organism: Xenorhabdus sp. XBWT; assembly: GCF_059072735.1. Taxonomy (NCBI): domain Bacteria; kingdom Pseudomonadati; phylum Pseudomonadota; class Gammaproteobacteria; order Enterobacterales; family Morganellaceae; genus Xenorhabdus; species Xenorhabdus sp. XBWT. Next base: position 1,990,648 of record NZ_CM180990.1, on the reverse strand, counting down.
ACTCCCGCTATGGTCTGCCCATCCGCACCCTGATTAACTAATCCCTCGAATAGATCACGTAGTACTTGCGCCTCCGTCAAACCGAAAGACTTTATCGGGTCTAATGATGCAGGCTCATCTTTCAATTGACGCACTAATTCCTGATAAGGGTCCAATTCAGTACCCACAGGAACATGAGCAGCAGAAACAGAAAAAGAAAGGGAGAGACCAGTCACCAACAATACAGAGGGAAGCAACGTAAAATTATGCATATTCTTTTGCCTTATGAGTCTAATAATTATCCTAAAATAAATTATGAAATATTGTTAATTAAAGGGAGGCAGAGTATTTCATAAATACTGCATCTATTTTTGTGGGCAAGATCGCACTATTCCTTTACACTGACGACGTAATTTACTTTTAGAAGGATAAAACCATGACACAAACCGTCAAGTTTCAAGGTAGTGATATCATCGTCAACGGCGATTTCCCACAAGCAGGTCAGAAAGCAAAAGCATTTACACTGGTTGCTAAAGATCTTGCTGATATAACATTGAGCCAGTACGCAGGTAAACGTAAAGTACTTAATATCTTCCCAAGCATTGATACCGGTGTTTGTGCGACTTCTGTCCGTAAATTCAATCAACTCACCAGCGAACTGAACAATACCATCGTACTGTGCATTTCAGCGGACTTGCCTTTCGCTCAGTCTCGTTTCTGCGGTTCTGAAGGTTTGTCTAATGTTGTGACTCTTTCCACACTTCGTGGTAGCGAATTTCACGAAAATTATGGCGTTGCAATAAATGAAGGCCCACTGGGTGGGTTGACTGCGCGGGCTGTTGTTGTTCTGGATGAGAATGACCAAGTTATTTACAGCCAATTGGTTGATGAGATCACCAATGAACCTGATTATGACAGCGCATTATCAGCGTTAAAATAATTTTTTATTATTGATAATGATATAGTTTTGTTTTTAAATACAGCAAACTAGTTATTTTATAACTAGTTTTATTTTTTAGCGGCGATGAACTCATTAATTATGAATTCATCGCCGCTAATTTTTTTAATTATAAAAAATCGTTTTTCTATTGAAAATAACTATAAAAACCAAATCCACCATCAAGTCATAAATCATACGTTTTATTAAAAAATATTTAAAAATCAAAATATTAAATTTTTAATGGCATATTTTGTGACTTTTCCACTAACTCTCACAATATTATTATTCCTCACAAAAAATAAAAAATCAGGTTGCAATAATGTTGCATTATAGTTTTATTTATGAAATATTACTATTGAATTAGTTTCGTTATTAAATTATATTACAAGTGATAATAACTCAAGAAACCATCATTCGGTCCCGTATATTCAAAGGCTCGTGCGGTAGCTTTTTTAAAAGGAGCTTTTAATGGAAAAATTCATTATTGTGCATTCCTCACTGGGTGAGAAAGCCTTACATGTTAAGTCATTAAAAGGAGAAGAAAAACTATCAACCATTTATAGTTTTGAAGTCGAGCTTTTTAGTGACAAAAAAGATCTCGATATTAAAGGATTACGAAACAAACCGATATCAATAGAAATAAAAGATCCAGCAAACACTTCAGCAAAATCACGATATCTAAGTGGGTTAGTCCGTGAAGCAATCATTTGTGACTATTACGACGGATATCTCTATCTGTATAAAGTGATCATCCAACCCGCTCTATTTACTCTAACACTGAACAAAGATTTTAAAATCTGGCAAAAAAAAACTGCTCCCGAAATCATTAAAGATGTTCTGGATAAATATAAAGTAAAATTTAAGAATGAACTACAATCAAAATATAAATCACTAGAATATTGTACCCAATACAAAGAAACAGATTTCAACTTTATAAGCCGATTAATGGAGCGAGAAGGAATTTATTATTATTTTCAACATTGTAAGAATGAGCACACCCTTATATTATCAGATTCTCCTCAATCTCATTCAGATTTACCTAATAGTTCTTCTATCGAATATTATCCAAACCATCACCCACCAAGAAGCAAAGATAAACATTTTTTATATGACTGGACAATAAGTTATTCAACTACTCCTTTGAGCTATACCGTAGATGATTATAATTTTCTTAAGCCAAGCGCAAAATTAAAAGAGACACAACAAAACCCCGATTCTACTGTACCAAAAACAGAAATATTTGAATGGTCTTTGAATTATAACGAAAATTCACAAGGGAAATTCTATGCTAAGGTACTACAGCAATCCCATACTGCACAAAGTCAATATATAAAAGCGAAAAGTACCGAAATAGGCATAGCTCCGGGTTATACCTTTACACTGGCTAAAGCATTACGGGATAAAGATAACGGGCAGTATCTTATTATCAGCGCAAACTATGAATTTCACGAAGAGACTTATTTTTCCCGCGTAGCTGAGAATTTTTCTCCGGCAGATTTCTCTGCAAAAAAAGGCAAAATAATCAGTACTGAATTTACAGCTATTCCAGCGAAAGTGAACTGGCGCGCACCTTACCTGACGCAGAGGCCACAAGTTGGCACTGAATGGGCGACTGTTGTAGGTCCCAGCGGAAAAACGATTTGGACAGATGAATACGGTCGGGTTAAGCTCAGATTCTTCTGGGATCGGAGCGATACAAAAGATGATAAAAGTTCCTGCTGGGTACGCGTAGCCAGCAACTGGGCCGGGACTAAGTTCGGTATGGTACAGATCCCCCGGGTCGGAGAAGAAGTCATCGTCAGCTTTTTTAATGGCGATCCTGACAATCCCCTCGTAATCGGACGTAATTTTAACAAAGAAAAAATGCCTCCTTGGGATTTACCAAAGGAAGCCACCAAAATAGGCATAATGTCACGTAGCCTGGAAGGCGGAAAAGATAACACCAGCTACTTGTTTATTGATGATGCCCAAGGCAAAGAATCTTTCGAAATACATGCTGAGAAGGACATGTCAGTCTCTGTGGAGAATGACCAAACTTTAAAAATTGAGGGTAAACGTAATACAACAGTAGAAAAAGAAGAAGCTGCTACTTTCAAAAATAAACAGAAAACCACCGTTACCAATGGAAAAGAAATAGAAGTCACAAGCGGTGGAATTAAATATACGATTACTGATGGATATGAAGCAGATATAACTGGAGATAAATCAGAAAAAATTAGCGCCTCTTATAAGTTAAATGTTGGAAGCGATTTAACTCAAAGTATCACCGGGAGTTATAAACTGGATGTCACCGCTGATAAAAGTGAAAAAATCACAGGAAATTACAAGGTTCAAGCAAGCACTGTTAGTGTAAAGTCTAACACTCAAGTAGATATTAAGGGTTCAGTACAAGTTAGTATAAAATCAGCACTTATCCAATTGGGTTGATTTTTTATTTTTATCTGAATTTATTGTACTTATTATTCTAATAATCTATCGCCACAACCATTTTATAAAAAATTCTTACTTACATATTTTGAGAATAACCGATTTTATTCCCAAAGATAATCAGATAAAAATAAACAGAATTCTTCCGTCTTTTCTCAAAATGATTGAATCGGGTCTCTCAATGAAAATAATTAAACCTCTGCGCTTAAGTATGCTTCATCGCCCTTATCGCTGGCTGCAAAAAAATTATCTTGGGGTATCTATCATGACTTTGACTGATATGAGTAGCTCCCCTCGTTTGCGACCAGAGCAGGAACTCTGGCAACTTGCAGAAACTGAGTTAAAAGCCTGCGATAGTGTTATTGACTTCGCGATGCCAAAATCTTATGCCGAATTTCTTGCCACAGGTTATGCCTATACTCACCATCAGGCAGACAAAACAACTTGTTCTGCACGTATTCAAATAGATCAATTGGATAAGACATTGATTGCTTTTGGTGATCGTCATTGGGTTGATGAAACACCATCCAAACCGCAAGAATTTGGGCAAATGAGATTAGACTGGAGCCGAGCCTTCGGGGGAGGAAATTATGATGAAAATCCTCACGGTATCGGTTTCACTCCAGAAATTGGGGAAGATGGTATAAAGATCCACCGATTACCCAATATTGAAGGCACCCATAGACAGCTATTATCGCCACGGGATACAACAAACCCTGCCAGTTTTGGTCCTCTGGATTTCACGTGTCCACGCCGTTTTACCCGCATAGGTAAAAAATATGATAAAGAGTGGCTAGAAAACGAATTTCCCGGATTTTCCCGCGATATAGACTGGCGGCTATTTAATGCAGCTCCCCGCGATCAATGGTGGGAGCAAGATGATGCGCTGCCAGAAAAAGCAATATGGCGTATCTGGAATATGCATCCTGAAAAACCTATACAAGAAGGAATGCTGCCATCATGGCAAGCGCGTTGTTTTATCAAACGATTACGTGTTGAAGAAGAAATTTTCGAAGAAATAATAATGCGTAAGACGACAGTGTGGTTTTTTCCCCATCTGGAAAAAATGATCCTTATCTGGCACGGTTGTGCGCGTATTAATGAAGATGATGCCGCGGATGTCTTGCACATTCTCTCCGCAATGGAGTTGAACGATAAACCTCATCCTGAACATCATTATCTCCAAATACTCAGCCAGCGCACGGATAAAGAAAAAGGTGCATTATATGCTCTCCGGGAAAAAGATTTGATTCCTGAAGAGATCATTGCGCCGTGGTTGGATACTGAGCAACCCGAAAATAACCCTCCTTTGAAAGAGAATTGGAAAAACCGTGAAAAACGCCTGCGCGAGCAACAACGGGAGCGTATGGAAAAATACGGGAAAGACATCAATACACTGATCCCGTTGATGACGACAGAAACGGACCCACCTTCTAATCCGAAACCGGATGAATTACCCGAATTTGTAAAAAAAATAGAACAAGATGCCGCTCAAAAATACACTAAAGCTAAACAACAAAGTAATGAAATCCGTTTACAGGCCCAAGAAAAAGGCATTGATGTTGAACAGACAGCGATGGAAAAGCAACCAACAGGCTCACAGAATTTTAATCAGATACGGGATATATTGTATCAGCGACAACAACAAATGGGACTTAGCAATAATATTCTGACGCAGACTGAACAATCACTGTATAAAATGTATTTGGCTTCTATACAAACACAAAGACCCGCTTTGCGTTTAACAGGTGATCTGTCACAAATTATCCGCAAGCAAGTCCAACGCATCATGCGCAAAGACGGTGATTTCCGTGGTATGGATTTTACGGGCGTCGATTTATCCGGCATGAATCTACGTGGGGCTAATTTCTCCCGTACTTTGCTGGAAAGTGCCTGCTTCAATAACAGTCAATTGGATAGCGCAGATTTCAGTGAAGCAATGCTGGCCAGAACTGAAATCTGCCATGCTTCTCTGCACGGCGCGAAGCTGGATAATGCCAACCTGATACAGGCCAAATGTGAGCAAAGCGATTTTTCCGCAGCAAGTTTCAAAGAAACACAATTGCAGGAAACATTGTTTGATCACTGCCGATTTAATAATGCAATTTTCACCGAACTATTTCTGCAAAAAACCTTTATTACGCACTGCCGCTTTCAGCATTCACAATGGCAAAATTGCATTTTTCTGGAAATGGCTCTGCCTTCATTGAAATTCAACTACGCAAGTTTAAATAAAGTTTCTTTTATAAAATGTCAGTTGGAGAACGCTATTTTTGATCACGCTACACTTGATAGTTGTTCATGGACAGAAACAAAAGCAGAAGCAATTAGTTTTCGATCAGCAAAACTGATCACCTGCTCGTTTAATATGGAAAGTGATCTTAATCAAGCTGATTTCAGTGACTCGATATTAACAGAATGTAATTTGCGCCAAATGACTCTGATTCAATCAACTTTTCATTCTGCTACATTAAATAATAGCGATTTAAGTGAAGCAAACTGCCAATTGGCCAATATGCAGTATATCAATACAACAAAAAGCGTATTCATCAGAACGGATTTTCGGAAAGCCCAGTTGAATAATGCCAACCTGATTGGTGCCTTTATGCAGAAATGCACTCTTAATGGTGCTGATTTACGAGAGGCTAATCTGTTCCGTGCTGATATATCTCAATCTATCATTGATGATTCAACGTTGATTGACCATGCCTATACATTGCGTGTAAAAACTTTGCCCAAGCGTAATCAGGAAATCATATGAGAACACTGACGGCTGATGAACTGATGATTAAAATCAGGCAGGGAGACATTATTGAGAAAGTTAATTTACAGGGAATTTCACTGGTTGGGAAAAATTTATCAGGAGGAATATTCAAGGCGGTAGATTTTTCAGAAACCGATTTATCTCATTCTGTTCTCAAGGAATCGTCCTTTACTGAATGTCTGCTCGAAGAAGCCATCTTTAATTCAGTCGTATGTAGTCACACTTCATTTGAACAATGCAATATGATACGCACCAAATTTAATGAAGGAACACTGAATGATGTTATGTTTACTCAATGTGCTTTAAAAAAAGCACTTTTTAAAGCAACAAAACAAAATAGTTGTCAATATTCATCTTGTGACCTGCAATGTGCTGATTTGAATGGTAACGAACTTGATCGATTAACCTTTATTAATTCTTCATTAGATCACATGAGACTGCATAATAATCGTTTTTTCCTGGTGACTTTTTTCCGGCAAGATTTGAGGAAAACAAATTTTTATATCAGTGAATTCATTAAAACTGTTTTTTTCGAATGCAACCAACGTGGTCAAAATTATCAAAAGCAGCAATTTCAGGAATGCCAATTCCTGAATAATCAGCTTGAAGCTGCAAATTTCAATGGAGCAAAGCTGACTAATTGCAATTTCAAGGGTTCTGGATTACAAAACGCCCAATTATCGAATGTCAATGCAACTCAGGCATTATTTATCGAGGCTGATTTAACCCGCGCATGTTGCCGTAATAGTTTATTTAATCAGGCTATTTTTGTCGGGGCTTGTCTTGAACAGACTGACTTTCGGCAAAGCCAGTTACAACAGGCCATCATACATAAAGCCCGTGCAATCAGTGCACAATTTTCTGGTTGCGACATGAGCTATGCCGACCTCTCCTATGCCAATGTCAACAACAGTGATTTTCGCTCTGCACAATTCATGAGAACTCTTTTTCATCGGACTCAACAGGTTGAAGCATTATTTTCTGATCGTCAGGGTATATTGGAAAATGATCCTGAGCTATTTGCGGCTGAAGAATGGAATATACAACAACACCAATATAAGACTTAATTTGGAGAATCGATATGACGAAGTCTTCTTATGCTCTTTCTTCATATACTCTTGCCACGGAACCACTACAACAGATTGCAGGCCAAGTGATAAATATCCTTCAGGACGGCAGTTTAATGGTTGAAAGCAAAAACCGTGGTTGGCACTGCCGACGAGCTGTTAGCTGCCTATTAACGCCAGCGATGGGAGACACTGTGTTGATTATAAAGACTGATGAACAACTCTGGGTACTGGCTATATTGGAGCGGGCAAAACAACAAAATGCAGCAGAGATCAATATTCCGGGTGATTTATCCATTACAGCACAAGGAAATTTGGATCTGAACAGTAATGGGCTGAATATCACCGCTGACAATGGGAACTGCCACGTCAATGAAATGCAATATAGCGGTCAATCCTTATCCGCCTGGGTCTCCATGACAAGGATAGTAGGCAATCAATTTGAATCTGTTTGGCAAACCATAACCCAATTAAGCAACCGCCTGTTCCGTCATACAAGGCAAACAGAACAAGTTCAGGCAGGGCAATTAGATATGCAGGCTGAAAACTATGTACGCCTGCATGCTCAAAACACGGTGATTTCCGCCAAAGCAATCACCAAGATCGATGCCGAGCAGATTCACATTGGCTAGAGTTTTATCTCAATTAAGAAGGCAATGTTATGTATGCTAATACTCAAGGCGGTGGCACAGATATGGCTACACCAGATATCTGCCTGACCCCGGCTCCTCCCGGTGCGCCAGTGCCTGTCACGTATGTGAATACCGCACAGGGCACGAGTGGTATCAGTCCCAGTACGTCCACGATACTTTTTATGGGCAGCCCGGCCCATAATATAGGAACAACCATTGTTATGACAAACGGAGATAACGCCGGTGTCAATCTTGGTGTCACTTCAGGAACAGTGATGGGTCCATCACGCCATACGGTTGGCGCTAATAGTGTTCTTATTAAAGGCTCACCAGCAACCAGAGTATCAAGTTCTACAATGCAGAATTCAACCAATGCTGTCGGGTCACGCACAGCCCCCAGTCAAATCAAAGTCGATATTTTGGGGGCCTGAACTCACTTTGTTATATTCTCCAAGAACACAATGGATAAGGATAGTATTACTGTTTTTTACTTTAATAACATTCTCCTTAATAACATTGACAGGATGTTCTTCGTCACCAAAACAGGAAGTATTGCCGTCCTATAAATTGATTTTCGAAGCTAAAAATAAAGTAAATGATTCAGCTCCTTTGAAAATACGCGTTTTTCTATTGAAATCAAAAATAGAATTTATGTCAGCTGATTTTTTTTCCCTACAGAGTAATGCTCAAACTATTCTGGGCGATAAGCTGCTCAATAACGACCAATTTTTTTTCCTCCCTTTCCAGCATAAGTATTTTTTGTTGGAAAAAAATATGCCGGGAGTCGGTTATATCGGCCTTTTTGCTGAATATAAACAGTTGAACGGGAAAAAATGGCGCATCTCATTTCCGGTTCCCGTGCCTGAACAACCCTCTTTTTACGAATTTTGGGCCTCATCGCCAGATGAATTGAGTATATGTATTCAAGTTACATCGAATGGCTTAAATGCCATCAATAATAAATGCAACTAGCGTTAGATAACAAAGAAGGAAAAGAGGGAACTGCATGAAAAGATCAGAAAAAGTTATCTGGACAGAAGGCATGTTTTTACGTCCCCATCATTTTCAACAAGCTGAAAACTATCTGGAAGCTTATACTCGTGATTGGGGAATGGCTCAGACTCCGTATTATTGGGGCTTCTTGACGCTCGAGTTAGAGCAATCATTCCTTGAGCAAGGTAAAGTCATGGTTTCCTCAGCTAGCGGGATTTTTCCCGATGGAACACCATTTAGTTTTACTGGAACATCTGCTCCGGCACCGTTACAGGTTGCTGAAAACCAAACAGGAGAAAATGTCGTATTAGCGTTGCCAGTCTTCCGGGGAGGAAGAGAAGAAATCATTTCTAGTGAGCAAAAAGATTCCTTAGCACGTTTTGTCAGTATTGAATCGGAAGTCAATGATTTTAATGCCATGTCAGTCGGAAGTGCTACAGTGCAATTTGGACGGATGCGACTGCGGTTGATGCTGGAGTCTGAGCTGACACCAGAGTGGACTTCACTGAATGTTATCCATATTGTGAATAAAACTCAGGACAATGAATTACATCTTGATCCACAATTTATTCCTCCCCTGCTCAATTGCCATTCGCATCAGAAAATTATTGGTTTTATTGCTGATTTACAAGGTTTGCTGGAACAGCGCCGCAAGATGATAAACCATCATCTATTACAGCCCGGACAGCGCAACGATTCGGAAGTCATGGATTTTCTTTTATTGTCACTGCTTAACCGATATAGCGGCCAGATAAATCATATACAAAACGTACGATTGCTGCATCCAGAACGATTGTTCAGTGAATGGCTGCAATTTTCCGCTGAACTGGCAAGTTTTTCTCAAATGCGAGTACCAGAAGAAAATCTCCCTGTTTATGATCATGACAATTTAACGGTCTGTTTTAATCTTCTCATGCTCCAACTGCGTCAGGGGTTATCAATCATTCTGGAAAAAAATACGGTTTTATTGCCCCTGACCGAATACTCTCATGGTCTGAACGTTGCCACTATACCAGACGCCGATATACTGAATACATTCAGCTTTGTACTGGCTGTCTATGCCGATGTTCCCAACGAAACACTGGTTAATCGTTTTCCGACACAGATGAAAATCGCCCCCGTCGGCCGCATACGTGAATTGGTTCAGTTACAATTACCCGGTATTTCAATACGTGCAATGCCATCCGTTCCCAGACAAATTCCCTGGCATTCAGGTTATTTATACTTTGAATTAGAAAAAGATGGCGAGATATGGAATCAAATGGAGAAATCCTCTGGCTTTGCATTACATTTGGCAGGTGATTTTCCCGGTCTTCACATGGAGTTTTGGGCTATTCGCAATCAGCCCAAATAGAGGCAGTGGTACATATGACATATACAAAAAACACAAAGAAGAATGCGGTGCTTTCCAGTAATATTCATGATAATCCATTAGTTACAGCTGCTAATCCTTTGTTAAACAGTATCCCTCAAATCCGCCATTCTATAACTCATCCAAACCCTGCGGATTTACGCCAGAAATTGATCGACGAAATTCGGAATTTTGAAGTGAAATGCCAGTATGCTGAACTTCCTTATGAAGTTATCATCGGTGCACGATATTGCTTATGTACCGCATTGGATGAAGCCGCCGCACTGACCCCTTGGGGAATTCGCAGTGTCTGGCCGGGCAGTGGGTTACTGGTGACGTTTCATAATGAAACGTGGGGCGGTGAAAAATTTTTCCAATTGTTAGCCACGCTGTCACAAAAACCCAAAGAAAATCTGTTTTTGTTGGAACTCATTAACTTTTGCCTCCAGCTTGGATTTGAAGGGCGCTACCGTGTCATGGATAACGGGCGTTCACAGCTAGAAACCGTCAAGCAACGCCTGTTTCAGTTACTCCATTCAGAGCGTGGTAACTGTGCACCAGAATTATCTCCGACGTTACAGAGTATCACAGCACCGAACAAATTCAGGAAACCCTCTCTGCCCATATGGGCTTATATAGCAGTTATGGGTTTTCTTATATCTATCCTATATATTGGACTAAATTGGCAATTAGACGATATAAGCAGTTCAATATTAACAACTATCTATCAAACTAATTTACCTAATGTATCAGTTGATGATCGCATTTCTCCTTCTATATCACCCACTTTGAATCTGCAATATAGGCTGAGAAACGAAAGTAATGCAGGATTGCTCACTGTGACAGATCTCGCTGACCGGAGTACCGTGATTTTGAACGGTGATGGTCTGTTCAATATGGGTTCCACTCAAATTAAAAACCACTATCTGGATGTTATCAAGCATATTGCTGAGGCAATGAATAATTTCAAGGGGGAAATCTTAGTTATTGGTTACACCGATAGTTTTCCTATTCACAGCGTTAGCTTCCCATCTAATTACGCATTATCACTGTCCAGAGCCAAATCAGTAAAAAGAGAACTCCAGAAATATCTGGATCAACCAAAACGGATCCGAACAGAAGGAAGGGGAGACAGTAGCCCTTTAGTACCAAACAATACACCAAATAATCGAGCTAAAAACAGACGAGTAGAAATCACACTGTTAGTTTCTCCTATAAATCAGTCGGAGTGAGAAAACTAAAATATGCTAAACGCCATTATTTCTATCATTGCTAGTCGGTTAATGTGGAGTTTTATCGGAATAGCCGCTATTTCCTCCATTATCTGGTTTATAGGCCCAATCACCTCTATTGGCAATACAATACCTTTTGAATCAACAACAGTACGAATCATTATCATTATTTCATTATTCTTTATCTGGGTTTTAATTCAGTTAATCCCTCGCTTATATCAAGCATGGTTGAATAAAAAACTCTCCGATAAATTAAGTAAGAACAATGATGAAAAAAAACACTCTGACAGCAAACAAACCCCAAATGAGCAATATGCAACATTATCAGAACGATTTTCTGATGCCGCACGATTGTTGAAAAATGCATACTTCTATAGTCTGAATATCAAATATAAACCAAGTTGGCGGTGCTTTCTCAATCGTCAATATTTATATCAATTACCTTGGTATGTCGTTATTGGTGCTCCCCAATCAGGAAAAACGACTATTCTGGAAAATTCTGATTTGCATTTTCCATTGTCAGATCATTTTGAAAAATCAGCGCGCTATAATATGAGAGGAGAAAGTAATAGCTGTAATTGGTGGTTCACCAATGAAGCCGTTATACTCGATACTCATGGACGATATACCATACAGCACGAACAAGATGCCAGTGAATGGAAATGTTTTATCAATCTGTTGAAAAAATATCGAACACGCCAACCACTCAATGGCGTCATTATGACCATCAGCGTGGCAAATTTACTCAATTCATCAAAGGAGGAACGTGATAAACAAGCTTATACGCTGCGCAGACGTTTATCAGAATTACATAAACGATTAAAAATTCAGTTTCCAATTTACGTCATCATTACTAAAACCGATTTATTGAAAGGTTTTAGTGCTTATTTCTCCCATCTTAATAAAGCACAACACGAGCAAATTTGGGGTTTTAACTTTCCATGGAATAAAATTGACTGGAGCCTAAATGAATATTTTGAACAACAATATGATTTATTACAAAACCGATTAAATGCGGAATTACCCAATATATTATTGCACCAGAATGCTCCCCGACATTGCGCTGAAAGTTATCTGTTTCCTCAGGAATTTGCCGTATTGCGTCCATTGATTGCGCAGTATCTTGAAATCACATTCGCTAAATCAGGATTTGAGATACCTTATTTCCCTCGCGGGCTTTACTTCAGTAGTGGAACACAGAAAGGTGTACCATTTGATTGTGTAATGGAAAAATTTAACCACAGTTTCCAATTACCGACCGATAATGACAGTGACTCTCTGTCTTGGAAAAATAAAAACAATGAAAATTTTCCTGCTCAACCTCCCCTTTATCAGATTTATTTTCTGAAAAATTTACTGGTGAGTATCTTTAAAGAAGCCGGACTTGCCAGTTATAACCGTTGGTGGATATATCGTAACCGACTGCTGAGTGGACTAAGCTATATTGTTCTGGCTGCGATTTTAGGTTTTGTTATTGCTTTGTTTCTTGCCAGCTATAGCAACAACAAACATTACTTGATGGAGATACAGGCCAAAATTCCCTCAATTATGAACCAAAGTGCTGAGTTAATAAAAAGTGCTAAGCTGACAAAAAGCAGCAGTGATGTCGATATTTATGCTTTACTACCTATTTTGAATAATCTGGAAAATTTGGCAGCCAGCAAGCATTTTTCTCTTGATGATCCCCCTCTATCCTATCGAATGGGATTATATTGTGGTGAACAAGTCAATGACGCAAGTTGGTCACTATACAAAAAATCTCTACAAATATTACTATTACCGAAAATAGCAAAATTAATAACCTTACAACTAAATCAAGGCAACAATAATAATACTGATAACACTTATATTCTCGACAATTATAATACATTGAAAGCTTATCAAATGTTATATCAGCCCAGGCATTATGACGGTAAATTCTTACATGATTGGGTAATGCAATATTTGCAAACACATTTACCATCAGGCATTTCCCAAGAACAATTACGTGAAATTAATGAGCATCTAAAATATTTACTGGACAACCAAGTTGTTACTTCACCCTTTGTTCGTGATGAGCAATTAGTGGTAAAAAAACAAGCTCAATTCAACAATATTCCACCAGCACAGTTCATCTATACTCAATTAAAAAGTAACTTTCTGAACAATCGGAATTTTCCCTCTGTAAATCTAGTTACACTAGCTGGCTCTGAGGCTGAATTAACTTTTTCACGTATTAGTGGCGTATCGATAACCCATGGTGTACCCGGAGTTTTTACTCCTGCTGGTTATCAAGCAGGTGTTGGTAAAGAGCTGAATACTCTTATTGATACCTTTTACGATCAGGATAATTGGGTACTTGATATTTATGAACGAAAGCAGTCAGCTAAAGCTATCTCTCTTTTAGTACGATTACTTTATATCAGAGATTATATTCATCAGTGGGATACTTTTCTGTCCGATATTCAACTGAATGATATCGACAATCTTGAACAGCGTGCCAACATGGCACACTTACTTTCTTCTAATCGTTCTCCCATGCGCAATCTGCTAATCAATATCAGCAAAAATGTCACCCTGGATGAAGGAATAACCAGTAATAAGACCAAGCAAATCAGCAGTAGTATATTAAGCAGTAAGCCCGGTTTACTGGCAAAAAACGGTTCATTGACAAAATTAGCACCCAAAGAACTTTTACCTGATAAAGAACATCTACCCGATAATAATCAGCCTACGCCAGAACAAACACTGAAAGAGCACTTTGCTCCAATCATTGATCTGGCTAAAAGCCCTGATGGAAAAAATAAACAAATTCCTTTTGATGAAGTACTAACAAAAATCGATGAATTAAATAAATACCTAAATTCAGTGCAAGATGCTGTCAATATGGGTATGCCTATTCCGCCAGATAAAATCATCACACTACTGCAAAAGTCGGCTGAAAGCCTGCCTGTCCCTTTTAAAAACATAATTCACGCATTGGCAATGGGTGCCAGCAAAGATACACAGGCCAGTGATATAAAGCAGTTAAGCAGACACCTTGCTGCTGAAGTTAGCAGTTTTTGCCATCAAGCGATTGCCAACCGTTACCCACTGACACAAGGTGCACATAATGAGGTAAAGCCTGATGACATGGCTCGGATGTTCGCTCCCGGAACCGGTATCATGGACAGTTTTTTCCTAAAAAATCTTGCCGGGAAAGTCGATACCACCCAACCCCAATGGCACTTTATATTGGGTGCAAATGGAAAAGCATTACCGAACAGTAAAAATCTGCTAGAGCCATTTAAACAGGCTCAGATTATTCGTGATACCTTTTTTACCAACGGGCAACCCTCACCTTCATTCCATGTTCTTGTCCGCACAATTGATATGGATAACAGCATATTGAGTATGATACTGGATGTTGATGGCCAACAATTACAATATAGCCACGGCCCTCCAGTTTCACGCTTACTCAACTGGCCCGGTCCCAACGGAACAAATCAGGTTCATATTCAATTAAATTTAGCAGATGGCACAACTGCTAATCTAACCAACCCTAGCAGCCCATGGGCACTGAACCATTTTCTGGATCAAGCAAAACGCACCAAGCAGAACCCAAATTCCAGCGATAATGTGAGTTTCCGAGCAACATTCAGTATTAGTGGTCATCATGTTTCATTGGAATTTACGCCAAACAGCATTTTCAGCCCGTTTCAGCTACCCGATTTCACCTGCCCCAAACTATAAAGATTGGTCACGTATTTAATCATCAAAATGAGCAGAAAATTATCATGAACATTGATGCCTTACTCAAGCCAATCAGTGAAGAGTCTCCTTGCGGAGAAGAATTGGAATACGATATCGAATTTATGGAATTAGAAAACTCCTTAATCGGAAAAGTAGAACAGCAGTTTGGTGATATCACTATTCCAGCGGAACCTCCCAACTGGTTACAGGTGGAAAAACAAGCCATTGAGCTGTTAACTCGTACCAAAGATCTTCGTGTCATCATTCCATTAACACAATCATGGTTAGAAATGCGGGGATTATGTGGTTACGCAGATGGCTTAAATTTACTCAAGCAAACGTTAGAACGTTATTGGGATGAAGTTTGGCCCAAATTAGAGTTTGAAGGAGAATATGACCCTTTATTTCGCCTTAATATATTGTCCGTAATTGAAGATAACTCTCCCCTCACATTGCAGGCACAGCATTGCGTTCTGTTGAAAAATAAGAATACTTCGGAAGAGTTATCTTTACAGGAAATTTACTCATTACTGAATGGTTCAATAACCCAAATCAGTGGTTATACTGGCGGGCGTCCTCGATTATTGGAACAATTGAAGCAATATACCAATAGTCCTGAGATGATGGCAATAATGAATATTCATGATCACCTTATTTCAATACTCAATATTATTAGCCAAAAAATGTCAGAAAACAGTATTCCTGAAATATCACGATTTTTAAAAAATCTGGAGCAGGTGATTGAATGTTGCCCTTCATCTCAGTCAGAAATTAACATTGATGAACAATCTATCGATCCCAATTCAGTTAAGCCAATATCAGGCCTGGAGCAAAAAGATCTCCCCTCCTCAGTATATCCAAAAAATGAAACGCCTATTAACTGGTATAACATTGAAGCCAGAAGCCGTGATGATGCACGCATGTTGTTAGAAAAAGCCAAAAACTATTTTCTGGTACATGAACCAAGCCATCCAGCTCCAATCATGATTGATCGTATTCAACGTCTCATTGATCGTGGTTTTATTGATATTGTTTATGACCTTGCCCCAGATGGATTAAATCAACTCGAAGTCATTTTTGGGCGCTCGGATAATTCAAATCATCCAAATGAACAGGATGATTCAAATGATTCAAATGATTCAAATTTTTATTAATCGTTATTTACCCTAACCTCCAACCTTAATTAGCAATTAGCTGTTTATTTTTTATTAATCTAATTCGCCAAATAATGGGGAAGCTATCATGAAATCAAGTGGACAAAAATTTATTGCTCGAAATAGACCTCCTCGTATACAGATTGAATATGATGTTGAACTTTATGGTTCAGAGCAGAGAATTCAGTTGCCATTCGTTATGGGAGTGATGGCCGATTTGGCAGGTAAACCCGCAGAAGATTTGCCTGAAGTAGGCGAACGCAATTTTATGGAAATTGATGTTGACAACTTTGATGAACATATGAAATCAATAAAGCCACGCGTGGCTTTTCAAGTAGATAATACGTTGACAGGTGATGGAAAACTCAATGTTGAGATGACATTTGAACAAATGGACGATTTTCAGCCTGATGCCATTGCCCGAAAAGTGGAACCATTGGCTAACCTACTGAAAGCACGAACTCAATTGACAAATTTGTTATCCTATATGGATGGTAAAAATGGTGCAGAATTGTTGATTGCTGAGATCCTGCAAAATCCCGCCCTGCTTAAATCATTGTCTGAAGCACCACATCCTACAGAAAGTTCTACTGAAATAGAAAATCCTACCAAAGAAGGAACAGAGAAGAAGGAATAATCAATGAACACAAGCGAACACGACGCAGAACGCCAGCAAGAACAGATGCCCAAAGAGTATACTCCTGATGAACTGAGTGCATTGCTGAACAAAGAATTTCGTCCACAAAATGAGTGGACCCGCAACGCTGTCGAAAATGCCGTAGCCACGCTGGCACAGCAAGCATTGGAAAACACAATTACAACTTCCGATGACACTTATAGCACGATTCAGTCCTTGATTGCTGAAATCGATAGAAAATTGTCACAACAGATCAATCATATTTTACACCATGATGAATTTCAGTCACTGGAAGGAGCCTGGCGTGGCCTGCACTATCTGTGTAACAACACAGAAACTGATGAAATGCTGAAAATCAAGCTAATGTGCCTTTCTAAAAAAGAGTTGAGCAGTACCCTAAAACGTTTCAAAGGTGTCAGTTGGGATCAAAGTCCTATTTTTAAAAAAATTTACGAGGCGGAGTATGGTCAGCTTGGCGGAGAACCTTATGGTTGTCTGATTGGTGATTATTATTTCGATCATACGGCTCCCGATATTGAAGTTTTACGTGAAATGTCACAAATTAGCGCCTCGGCACATTGTCCATTTATTACAGGCGCTGCGCCAAGTGTTCTGCAATTGAGATCCTGGCAAGAGTTGTCTAATCCCCGAGATCTGACCAAAGTTTTCCAAAATACTGAATATGCCCCTTGGCGTAGTTTACGCTCATCAGAAGATGTCCGTTATCTGGGATTGGCGTTACCGCGCTTTCTCTCTCGTCTACCTTATGGCAACAAAACCAACCCTGTAGATAATTTCAATTTTGAAGAGGATACCGAAGGCCCGACCCACAGTAACTATACTTGGGCCAATTCTGCTTATGCCATGGCCGTTAATATCAACCGTTCATATAAACTGTATGGTTGGTGTACTGCTATCCGAGGAGTACAAACTGGTGGAAGCGTGGAAAATCTGCCCTGTTATACTTTCCCATCCGATGATGGTGGAGTGGATATGAAATGCCCCACAGAAATTGCGATTAGCGACCGCCGCGAAGCTGAATTAGCAAAAAATGGATTTATTCCATTATTACATCGTAAAAATACAAATATGGCCGCATTTATTGGTGCACAATCACTTCAGAAACCGGCTGAATATTACGATCCGGATGCCACCGCCAATGCTAATCTTGCAGCCCGTTTGCCCTACTTATTTGCTTGTTGTCGTTTTGCCCATTATTTGAAATGTATTGCGCGCGATAAAATTGGATCATTCCAAAAACGTGAAGATATGGAACGCTGGCTTAATAATTGGATTATAAATTACGTCGACGGTGATCCAATAAACTCGTCAACAACGATTAAAGCAGAAAAACCATTAGCAGCGGCAGAAATTCATATAGAAGAAATCGAAAGTAATCCAGGACATTATCATGCTAAATTTTTCCTGCTCCCCCACTATCAATTAGAAGGTTTGACTGTTTCGCTGCGGCTAGTATCTAAACTTCCTTCACTCAAAAAAAATTAACTCAATATTAAATACTGTTTTCCTTATTAATACATTTAAATTATTAACATTTAAATGCCTATATATCTCTACACAAAATTTCAATACAAATTTATTGAATTCCATCAGTTTATTTAATTTTATTAAGGTAAAAGAATATGTCTAGTACAGGTATTGATTCATTCATTAGTTTTACTGACATCCAAGGTGAAGCTACAGCCACTTCATATGAAAATCAGACAGCCGTCAGATCATTTTCACTTGAACTGAGTAACCGTGTTAATTATGAACCTCAAGTTAGCGGATTAGGTGGCGGTATAGTACAAGTTTCGGGTCTGTCCTTAGAAATTCTATTCGATAAATCTGCTATCTCCCTGCGAAAATTTATCGTAAAAGGACAGCATATTGATAAGAGTACACTTATTGTACTTCGCCAAGGAGGCGAACGAGCAGCCTGGTATACATTAACTATGACAAAGGTTTTTGTTGCACAATCCCAACTGACATTCGGGGGTGGTTATTTTTATTCCGCTCTCTCCCTTGTCTTTAACTCATATAAAGAAGAATACTCCAGCCAAAAAGGAGATGGTAAATCAAGCCCTGCCGTCAAATACGGATGGGACGCTACAACAGGCACAGTAACCTAAATAACTCCTAATCGAATAACCTCACTGAACTCCAGAGGGGTTATTCCACTAACCATTATTTCACCAACAACTATTCCACCAACAATAGGTATCCATAACTATGCGATTCACCATTGTTAAAAATATCGGGACAAATCAGCCTCCACAACTCAGTTATGATTTTATTCCTCCTGGTGGCACTATCGGTTGCAGCACAGACAATAACTGGGTTCTACCTGATGAAAAGCAGACCATAGCCCATTTGCAGGCCATTGTATCTGTTTCTGCTGACGGCAATTGCCATATTACCAATCGCGGTACTGCTTCAGAGGTTTTACTGAATACAATGCCTATGGCACCAGACCGTCAGATTGAAGTCCGAGATGGTGATATAATAGGCATTGGCGATTACCAAATCCAGGTTGTGAATATCAAACAAAGTGTACCACCATTGGCTATAACCCGCACACTCAATCCAACTCAACCACCGTCCAATCAACCAGAAAATATCCCTAATGAAGTTTGGGAGGGGCTGGAAAATATCTTCACAACACCCGATGAAAGATCAGCACAAAGTCCCCTGCAAAATCGTCAAGAATTAAATGACAATAACCCGCTAATAAAACCCCAACAGCATCAGGAGCGCAATCCCATTGATCCACTCGAACAAATGGAAACTAAGATAAACCTTGATACTTTACAATCACGCGCTACAGATCCCGTCACAATGTTTACGCCAGACAATAACTTTCAACAAGGAAATATTCTGAGCGATAGCACTCCCAGTGCATTATTAGAACAAAATTATCCATATGAAAACGGAAGAGATAAGCAAGAAATTGACCCCCTGAAGCTGTTTTCAAATAATGATTTTTCCGATAAACATACTCAGGATATTAAAATTAAAACTAATGATCCCTTGAGTCAGCTAATGGACAAAGCAGAGCCAATAACACCCCAGAATAATATGACTGGTTATAAATCAATGGATTATGAATCAAAAGAAACTCCCAATCAGGATAATTCATTGTATTCTGTACCACCCTCTTCTTCGTCCTTGCCTGCGCTCTTCGCAACAGAAGAAACAACCAGAAGTACAACAGACCCAATTAATCACCAAGATGGTGTCAGTTATTTACCTTCTCATCATAGTAATGGTGATCCACGGCGCCTTGATATTGACCCAATGACACATACGACCGCCTCTCCTCACGCTCAAACAGAAGGCATTAAATTAGAGGGTAAATTACTGACAGCCTTATTAGACGGTATGGGACTCAGCCATATCCAAAAACCAGAATTTGATGAACATGTTATGTATAAATTGGGAAAATTACTCAGTCAATTATCCCAAGGAATTATGGCTCTAAACGCTTCACGTATTCTGCTGAGACACAAAGTTAATGCGGATGTGCCCCAAATTATGGCAGATGCCAATAATCCTTTTAAACTCCTGCCTTCTGGTCAAGCGGTATTGATTCAAATAATTAGTGATTATATGCCGGGTTTTATGCCACCAGAACAGGCTACGCGGGATATTTTAATAGAATTGCAAGCGCATCAATTAGGTATGATTGCAGGATTACGCACCATCAAGGCAAATATTTTGCAACCATTAGAGCCTTCTGTTCTTGAACAAAAAGCACGTGACGAAAGTGGGCTTCCCCGCTTGTCATTATCATCAACCTATAAAGCCGCTTTATGGGATTACTTTATCCAACATTATCAAAAAACAGTCGATGAACTCGAACAAAGTGATTCCTTATTTGATGAAAATTTCCGGCAAACTTATGAAGAAGAAATCAATCGATATAAGGACTCTAAAAATAAAACAGAGAAATAAAAAAGTATAATCCACTCCTGTCATTTTTTATTTTTAAACAACATTATCTTTCATCACAATTGTTATGGATAAACAATGAATGACAACATAACTTTACTGAATAGCGGTTATCGTTCACGCAGGCCACCAGCACGTATAACAGCACAAGACAGAATGCAGCCTTCTTTACTTGACAAACTCACAGATAAAGAACCTGATAAGAAAAGAGAAATATCCAGCAATTATCTATTATCAAACAATGCAGTGCGAAAAAATATTTTACGAGATCTAGAGTGGTTACTTAACAGTTTAAATAAAGAACCTGATAATAAAATGCTCTTTTTTCCAGAAATATGTCATTCCGTTTATAACTTTGGCCTGACACCTTTAGCAGGCAGGAATATGTCTGAAATTGAGTGGAATGATATCCAAGAGAAAATCATTAAGGCCATTCATACCTTTGAACCCCGTATTATTCCCGATGAACTTCAAGTGAATTGTATTTCTGATAAAGTATCAATATCGCTATACAATATATTATCCATCGAAATAAAAGGTTTTTTATGGTGTGTTCCCTGGCCTATTGAATTCCTGTTCCTTAGTGATATCGATCTAGAAAATAGTCATTTCAACATAAAAGATGCCGGATAAAAAGTGAAGGATATTATGGATAATAAACTACTAGAATATTATAACCGTGAGCTGGTGTATTTGCGGGAAATGGGCAAAGAGTTTGCTGAGCGCTATCCCAAGATTGCCAGCCGTCTGGGTATGCATGGCATAGATGTTGCTGATCCTTATGTTGAACGCCTGATGGAAGGCTTTGCTTTCCTTACGTCTCGCATTCAATTAAAAATGGATTCAGAATTTCAACATTTTTCTCAGCACTTACTGGAAATGCTGTATCCCAATTATCTCTCCCCCACACCTTCAATGGCAATTGCCGAACTCCGACCTGATATGACTAAAGGGGATATAAGCCATGGATTTTTAGTGCCACGTGGTACTATTATGTTCTGCCAAACACTAAAGAAAGAAGGTATTGATTTTCAATATTCCACTACTCAAGATGTGATTTTACAACCCCTGAAACTACAAAAAGTCGAGCTAGGCAAAATCCCTGCCAATATTCCTCTTGTGGGTTTAAATCTTCATCAATATGGCGCTGTCAGGGCATTGCGCATTCGCCTTACCTGCAACGGAAAGTTTTTCCTCAATGAATTAAACCTAAATAAATTGACATTCTTTCTTTCAGGCCCAGATCTTCAATCCCTGAAATTACTGGAATTGATGATGGAGCATTCTGTTGGCATGGTATGCCAAACTTTGGGAAAAAATCCGCAATATCAAGTATTACCTGATCTTTCACCCTATCATGAAGGGTTTAAAGACGATCAGGCGGTGCTGCCAAATGATTCCCGCAATTTTAGTGGTTTTCGTCAACTCCAAGAATATTTTGCCTTTCCATCTCGTTTCCGGTTTTTCAGTATTAGCGGTATGCAATCCCTGTTGGAGCAAACTGAAAAAGATAATGAATTTGAACTGATTTTACTTTTAGATAAAACTGACAGTAACTTAGAAAATTTGGTCGATGCCTCCTATCTGGCATTGAACTGTACCCCCGTGATTAATTTGTTTCCAGCACGAACTGAACGTGTCTCTATTGATGAAAGTTCAACCGAATATCATCTTGTCGTGGATAATATCCAACCCCTGAATTATGAAATTTTTTCTGTGCAATGCCTGCATGGTATTGATGCACAAAACAAAGAAGAGTATGTATTTCGTCCATTTTGGTCAACAAATAGTGACGATAAGGGAAATTATGGTGCTTATTTCTCCCTGCGGCGTGATCCCCGTATTTCATCTGAACATGCTCATCACTATGGAACCCGTACCAGTTATATCGGAACAGAAGTATTCATCACGATTGTCGATGAAAATAACTCTCCATGGCCTAATGCATTAAAGTATCTGAGTGCTGATGTCATGTGCACTAACCGCGATCTTCCTGTGATGTTGCGACAACAGGATATCAACCATTTTGCTATGTTGGACTCCATTCCTATCAATCAAATTGTATTCCTTAAAAAGCCAACCATTCCACATCCTTCTCTGGCACAAGGTCCGGTTTCATGGACGCTCATTAGCCTACTTCAAATTAACTATATGAACTTGATGGATAAAAATTCAAAAGAAGGAATCAAGTCCCTACGGCAGTTATTAAGTCTCTATTCCGATCTTTCTGACCCCGCAGTAGTACGCCAAATCAATGGAATACGCCACTGTTTATTAAAGGAAGTCTATCGCAGGGCACCCGCGCCAGGCCCAATCACCTTTGCTCGTGGCATCAGTATAAATCTGGAAGTGGATGAGCAAGAGTTTGCAGGCATCAGCCCGTGGCTTTTGGGTAGTGTTCTGGAAAAATTATTCTCACGTCTCGTAACTATAAATTCATTTATTGAAATGACTCTGCATAGCCAACAACGTGGGAGGATTGGCTTTTGGCCTGCCCGCATGGGCAGCAAAAAATTAATATAAGAGATACCCATGAAAACAGATGTCGTTGAGATTCATCGTGTATGTCGCTTACCTGATAACTTTTGGCAACAACTGACTCAGACTCCGTGGAAATTTGATTTATTCCAGACTATTCGCCGAATTGATGCCCAATATGGAGAGTATTACAAACTGGGCACTGCGCCATTACCTAAATATGAACCCTTGCGTTTAGGTCAAAAAGCTTCAATGGTATTTGCCCCTTCTACAATTTCAGAAGTTCAACAGCAAAAAAATTCGAATTTATATGAAATACTTATTTATAGTTTTGGATTATTCGGCCCTAATGGGCCATTGCCTCTGCATCTGACTGAATATGCTCATTCACGAGAATATAATTTTCACGACACCACTTTAGGGGCTTTTACCAATTTATTTCACCACCGATTGATACTTCTGTTTTACCGGGCTTGGGCTAATGCCCAGCCGACAACATCATTGGATCGACCAGACCACCAGCAATTTTGCCATTACTTAGCCAGCCTAATCGGTATGGGGCTGCCAGCCCAACAAAATCTCAATACGATCAGCAGTCATGGTCTTTATGCACTGGCCGGTAACCTTGCCCGTCAAACGCATAATGCGGAAGGACTAGAAAAAATCCTGCGATTTTATTTCAGAGTACCCATAAAGATTATCCAGAATATTCCGCAATGGCTGCAAATCGAAGCGCAGGATCAGACACAATTAGCAGCAGGACGTCACATGCCTCGCTTAGGTCAATCTACATTTTTGGGCATTGCGTTCTACGATATGCAATATAAATTCCGTATTGAGATAGGGCCATTAACCCAAACAGAATATGACTTATTTCTGCCCGGACAACCAAAATCACAACAATTGCGTGATTGGGTCCATCAATATCTGGGCATTCAGTACGCCTGGGATATTCAATTGATACTTGATAAAACAGCTATAAAAGAGATGCGCCTGTCAGGAAAAATAAAGTTGGGTCTGAATAGCTGGCTTGGGAAAGTTACCCGACGAACTCATTATGTTGATTTAATCTATGCACCAGAATCCTCCCAGAACGAATTCAAAACGGTTGGTCTCTAGTTAGATTACTCCATAAACAACTACTAGCGCGGGTTATATTATGTCAGAAATCAATCGTTCTGTGCTTTTTGGTAAACTAAACCGGATATTATTCACTTCATTGGAGAATGCCACTGCATTTTGCAAATTGCGCGGTAATCCTTATATCGAATTGGTACATTGGTTACACCAACTGATGCAACAGCAAGGAAATGATCTACAACAGATTATCCGTTACTTTGCATTGGATGACCCCAAACTGAGAAAGGATATTATTGCGGCACTGGATCGCCTGCCGCGTGGTGCCAGCACAATTACTGATCTCTCTGAACACATTGACAGTGCCGTAGAACGTGCCTGGATATATGGTTCATTAAAATTTGGCGTTGACAAAATCCGCAGTTCACATTGGTTGATTGGAATGTTAAAAACCTTCAATCTGCGCAATACGTTGAAAGCCATTTCTCCACAATTTGACCGGATAAATGTTGATACTCTTATAGATAATTTCAATGCTATCTGCGGTAGCAGTGACGAGGCAACAAAGCATAGTGATTCATTGCCCAACAATATTCAGTCAACAATCCAACCTTCCTCTAACAGTGCCTTGCGGCAATATGGTCAAGAGCTGACGGCCCGGGCGCGCAATGGTGATCTTGATCCCGTCTCTGGACGTGATGAGGAAATACGTCAGATTATCGATATTTTGATGCGCCGCCGTCAAAACAATCCCCTGCTGACAGGGGAAGCCGGAGTCGGCAAAACTGCCGTCATTGAAGGACTGGCATTGCGAATTGTGGCAAACGAAACTCCTCCTCCTTTGCAAAATGTCCAACTCTGGTTATTGGATATTGGTATGTTACAGGCGGGTGCCGGTGTCCGGGGAGAATTTGAATCCCGCTTACGCAAAGTGATTGATGAAGTCCAATCCAGTCCAATTCCCATTATTCTATTTATTGATGAAATCCATACCCTCATTGGTGCAGGCGGGCAACAAGGAACCGGCGATGCGGCCAATTTGTTAAAGCCTGCTTTAGCGCGGGGTCAGTTACGGACATTGGGTGCCACCACATGGTCAGAATATAAGAAATATATTGAAAAAGATCCGGCTCTCACCCGTCGTTTCCAGGTTGTCCAAATCCACGAGCCAGATGAAGAGAAAGCATTATTGATGCTGCGCAGTCTGGTGAATTCACTTGAAGAACATCATCATGTTTTTTTACTGGATGAAGCCGTTAAAACGGCTGTGCGTCTTTCTCATCGCTATATTCCGGCCCGTCAATTGCCCGATAAAGCCGTGGCATTGCTGGATACCGCCTGCGCCAGAGTTGCAATTAGCCAACATGCCGAACCACCCCAATTGGAAATCTGCCGTCACCAAATAGATGCATTAAAGATTGAATTAGAAATTACCGAACGGGAATCTAAAATTGGTATCAGCGATCACCTGCGGGCAGAGAACATTCTCAGTCAACTCTCAATGCTGGAAGAGAAGCGAAATCAGATTGAAAATCGCTGGCAGCAAGAGCTTGCTTTGATTGGCAGAATTATTCATCTGCAAACCCAGCTCAACGAGGCTTCACAACAGCAACACAGTGATATCAACGCGCTGCATGCAGAGCTGACAGAACTACATCAGCAATTGCATGCCTTGCAAGAAGACAATCCCCTCATCTTTGCCTCAGTAGACAGCAATGTCGTTTCCGCCGTTGTATCTGATTGGACAGGAATACCTCTCAGTCGCATGGTAAAAGACGAAATTGATGCCGTATTACAATTAGCCGATACACTCAATCAGCGTATTATCGGTCAGTATCATGCTTTGGAATTAATTGCGAAACGGGTACGCACTTCGCGGGCCAGACTGGATGACCCCAATAAGCCTGTTGGTGTATTCATGCTATGTGGGCCATCCGGAGTCGGTAAGACTGAAACAGCACTGGCATTGGCTGAAACATTATACGGCGGTGAACAAAATTTAATTACCATCAATATGAGTGAATTTCAGGAAGCTCATACCGTATCCACATTGAAAGGCGCTCCACCAGGTTATGTTGGTTACGGTGAAGGCGGTGTATTGACCGAAGCAGTTCGCCGTCGCCCATATAGTGTGGTATTACTGGATGAGATTGAAAAAGCGCATCCAGATGTCCATGAGATTTTCTTTCAGGTTTTTGATAAGGGCTGGATGGAAGATGGTGAGGGCCGCCACATTGATTTTCGCAATACTATCATTATCCTGACATCCAATGTTGGTGCCGATTTAGTGAGTTCTCTATGTATACAACAGGACTCCATCCCCGATCCAGAAACACTCGCTGTTACGCTGCGGAAACCATTACTGAAAGCCTTTCCTGCCGCTTTATTGGGACGGTTACTGGTCATTCCTTACTATCCATTGAGCGATGAAGTAATGACGAATATCGTTCATTTGCAGTTGGAAAGGATCAAAAAACGCTTACTTAAAAATCATGATATTACAGCCTTTTTTGATGAGGCCATGATTAAACATATTGTTAGTCGATGTACAGCAATCGAATCAGGAGGTCGGATGGTCGATGCTATTCTGACCAACACTTTACTGCCACAAATCAGTCAACATCTGCTTTCTGCCAGCGCCAGTGGTCAACAATACCATCAGCTACAGGTATCTCTCAAACAGGGTGAGTTTCAATTCCAATTCACGGAATAAAAAACGTGGGATTAAGAGAAACATCCACCATGATAAATTCTCATAATAATGACAGTCATTGTCTCTCCCATACATTACCCACTGGATACTGTTTTAATGAATTTGAAATTATTATCAGACCTGGCTTTACACCTATGGAACAATACACGGCTAATGAAGAAAACAGCAAGGGCCTTGGACAGATATCTGACTGCGTGACACCCAGGTGTTTTGCTCTTTCCCATTGGTCGTCATCGGGGTAATTTTGCACATCAATAGAGAGGTGTTTATCACAATATTAATTATTGGGGGAAACATGACTTTTATTAACTTAAATTATATATTAAACCCGCCATTCCGCACCGCATTCCTGATTTAAAAATAGTGTGATCTTGCCCCTATTTGGGGTCTTTAATACATTGGGCTGGATTGACGGTGGCCGCCAATTTTGATCTATTACTTTTATTTGCCGGAAAACGAATATGTCCACACCAGAACCCATCATTAAACGTCTTGATCATCTTGGTCTTATCGCCGCTTTTTGTCATGAAATCGGTTTGCCCCGCATGATTGATGCCATTATCCCAAAATATTCAGCGCATACCGTCTCTCACGGCGATGCTTTTCTGGCAATGATCCTTAACGGGCTGGGGTTTCACAGCCGGACATTGCACATGTTTTCCGGCTTTTTTCAACATAAGCCGATTACGCGTTTAATTGGCGCGGACATTGAGGCTGAACACCTTAATGATGATGGACTCGGCCGTACACTGGATGCCTTATATAAAGCGGGTGTGTCGGAAGTTTATCAGATTCTTGCTGAGCAATTGATTGATAAATTAGGGCTGAAGCCCGATTCCGTTCATTTGGATATCACGAGTTTTCATGTTGATGGTGACTATGACAGCGCGTTGGCTGATAACACAAAACGCATTGCGTTGGTGCCAGGTTATAGCCGGGATCACCGGCCTGAACTGAACCAGGTTGTCCTTGAACTGATTTGTGAAAATCAGGCGGGTATCCCTGTCTACATGCAGGCCATGAGCGGGAATACGAATGATGCCAAAGCCTTTGCCCAGACTATCAAAACGCATATTCAATGTCTGAAAGCGGCTGTGAGTTCAACTGGCCGATGCCGCACTTTATACTGAAGCCGCTATCTCCTCGCTTCATCAGCAAAAACAACGATTTATTACGCGCGTTCCCTTGACGATCAAGGAAGCTAAACAGCATCTCCGGAACGTGACCGCTGACCAATTCAGCCCCCTCAGTGAAGGCTATTCAGGCTGCTGGGCGACATCATCGTATGGCGGTGTTCCTCAACGTTGGCTACTGGTAAACAGTACGGTGGCGGAAAAACGTGAAGGCCAGACTTTCAGGAAAAATACGCTTAAGGAGACAGAAAAAGAGCATAAACAGTTCGGCAAACTAGGCAAAAAGCCCTTTGCCTGCCGGGAAGATGCCTTACAGGCGCTGCATGATTTTGAGTCTCAATGCCAGTTTATCGGCATCGCATCGCCGGAAATTCAGGCGATTACCACGTATGAATCACAAATGAAGCCTTTTTGCTACCTTAAATTATTCATCATCTTCATGCTCAGCCACATGTTTTTTACCACTTAGGCCATATTCACGTAGTTTATTGGCGATTGCTGTGTGAGAAATACCAAGCCGCTTGGCCAGTTTACGTGTGCTGGGATAATGGCGATAAAGACGGGTCAATACAGAACGTTCGAAACGTTTGCTGATTTCATCCAAAGAACCGACCAAAATATCTTCATTAAATGCCATTTCTGTCTCTAATTCAGGTAACTGGATATCCTGCGGACATAGTTTGTTACCTTCAAATTGAGTCAATGCATGGTAAATAGCATTTCGCAGTTGTCTGACATTACCCGGCCAATGATAACCACACAGAAATTGCTCTAGTTCATGAGAATATTTAGGTTTTACCAAACCTTGTTCTTTTGCAAAACGTACTACAAAATGATCCGTCAGTGGCATGATGTCTGCCTGACGTTCACGTAAAGGAGGCAATGTGATGGTTAACACATTCAATCGGTAGTAGAGATCTTCACGAAACTCCCCTTTTTGTACCAACTCAATTAAGTTCTTTTTGGTCGCACAAATAATCCGAACGTTAACTTTAACTTCATTATCTTCGCCAACACGCCGGAAGGTTCCGTCGCTTAAGAAACGAAGTAATTTAATCTGCATCTGTGACGACATTTCGCCGATTTCATCCAACAAAACCGTGCCGCCATTAGCCTGCTCAAAAAAACCTTTTTTACCTTCCAGAGCGTTCGGATAAGCTCCCGCTGCATAACCAAACAGTTCACTTTCGACAACATCATCTGGCATAGATGCACAATTTAACCCAAGGAAAGGCTGATTTCCCCTTGCACTTCTCAGATGGCAGGCTTTAGCAAATTCATCTTTTCCCGTTCCTGTTTCACCGATAAGTAATAAAGGTGCGTCGAGCATCGCCATTTTACGTGCCTGCTCAACGACATGAACCATTTTCGGGCTGACAGCAATAATTTGCTCAAAAGCACCATCATCACTGACGATTAATTTTTTGGATGATGACTCTGTCGCAGGACGCAGCATAATCACAGCGCCCACACATCTGACAACCTGATTCTCATCCGTTAACTGCATGGGAATAATATCCATCTCATAATTCTGTCCTTTAATGGATAAATGAGTCGAATGCAGTTGATGTTGCTCACTTTCAAGCCAGTGGAGGAAATTATAATTGCTAATTAAGTGGCTGATGTTTTTTTGATTGATCTTTTCTTTGCTGAGATCAAACAGTACCAAAGAGGCTGGGTTGACCAGTTCAATATTGCCTTTCATATCAATAGAAAATATAGGCTCAGGAGCCGATTCCAATAGTGTCCACATCGCCCTGTGTTCTTTCTCTGACGGCATGAAAGCAACCGTCCTGACATCAATCACATCATTGATACGGCGAATTTCTGCCATCAATAAACGAAAAGTGTTGAAATCAACTTGAGTAAAATTAAGGTAAATACGACGTGCAGGAGAAATCTCAATTCCTTTCAGGTCAATATTTCGTAAAAACAGTAAATCAAGTAACTCGCGAGTTAACCCAATTCGATCCTGACAAGTAATTTCCAATCGCATTGTTCTGACCTTATTTACATGCTGTTCGTAACCGACTGAAATATTACCTGTTAATGTGCAATAGATGAAGCCCTTGTCAGTAAAAGTTTACAATAAATTAAAATGTCAAGCAGAAATGACAGCGGACATTATTTAACCACTGCGCTATTAACTGTTTCTTCCACTGAATTTTTAGTCTTGGTGGAGGATATGTTTTTCATCGATAACGTACTTTTAAGCTGAGTGAGTAATTGGTGACGAAAATCACCCAACTTTGGTTTATCTCCATCAATCCACGGCAAAGGACGACATAATTCCATCGCTTTAATACCCAAACGAGCCGTAAGCAGCCCCGCACCGATCCCTTGAGCCGCACGTGTAGAAAGGCGAGCAGTAATGTCTTGTGATAACCAATCCATACCAACTTCCCGGGCTAATTCCGACGCTCCCGCAAAGGCAATATTCAGCAAAACTAACCGAAAAAGACGAATGCGGCTGAAATAACCTAATTCAATCCCATAAAGTGCCGCAATGCGATTAATAAGGCGAATATTTCTCCACGCAATAAAGGCCATATCCACAATAGCCAAAGGGCTGACAGCAATCATCAACGCAGATTCTGCTGCTGAACGGCTAATCTCTTTCTTGGCTTGTGCGTCCAATACAGGCTGAACCAATCTGCTGTATAACATGATGATTTCACGATCGTTATGTGTGTTATGTACAGATGCCTGCCAACGCTGTAATGCCGGGTGCTGCTCAATTCCGGCTTGTTCTGCCAGTTTTTCACAAAATTGGCGTCCTTTGCCAATACCATGACTTTGCAATAAGATTTTCGCCGTATCCCGTTCTTCTGTACGTTGGCGTAAATAGTAGAGACGTCGCCATTCCCGTATCACGGTACCTATTCCGGCAAAAACAATCATGCTACCTGCGGCAGCAACACCCAATTCAATCCAATCATGCTGCTGCCACGATTGGTATATCCATTGAATAAACTGGGCGATAACGCTGACACTCAGTAACAATACTGCACTGGAAAATATTTTTCGCCAAAAACTACGTTGGGGTTTCAGGGCTGCATTCACTGCGCCTTCAAATTCCCCTTCCTGCTCCTCTGCTTCCAGCTCTGGTTGGACTGGATAAAATTTCTTTTCTTGCTCATTAAACTCTTTTTTCGATTTTAATGATGGTGCTGGCGATGTTTGCACAAAATCATCAAAATCAATTCTCGGTTTCAAAGGCTCAGTCATGTTAATTTGTCTCCCAGAAGAAATTCCATCGCACTGTCCATGCGAATATGGGGTAACGGAGTGTCAACATTAACTTGTTTTGGCCGGAATGATTCAAAATTAAACCCTTGTTTCTGCCAAAATTCATTACTCGGCAAACGCTGTGGTATATCTCCCGGATAAAACGTCAGTAATTTATCATCTGACAAACGGTTACCTTTAATGGCTGGGTTTTTTTCACCATTATGAATTACAAGGCCACTTTCTGTTGCCTGAACAGACGCCAAACCTACACAATCCATGCTAATCCCTTCAAATGCCGCGTTCTGCCATGCTTCCTGAACTAATTGCTGTAAAAGAGAAACAAGATTCGCATGCTGATCTACCGTAATATGATCAGCTTTGCTGGCAGCAAACATCAATTTATCAATACAAGGTGAAAATAAACGCCGGAATAAAGTGCGCTTACCATAGTGGAAACTCTGCATAAGTTGTGTCAATGCCAGTCGCATATCGTTAAATACCTGCGGACCATTGTTTAATGGCTGTAAACAATCCACCAGAACAATTTGCCGATCAAAACGGAGAAAATGTTCTTTATAGAAACCTTTAACAATATGCTCACAGTAATAGGCAAAACGTTCCCGCAACATACCAATATTGGTATGTTTACCCGCTTTTGCTAATTGAGGCTCACCTATATGGTCAATATTTGGCCATGGGAAAAATTGCAATGCCGGCGCTCCCGCTAAATCGCCCGGCAATATAAATCGCCCGGGTTGGATAAAATGTAAACCTTGTTGTTTGCACTGGTGTAGGTAATCTGTATAAGCCTGAGCGATTCTGGCAAGCAAATTTTCATCGGCAGGGGCCAATGGGTCGCATTGTTTGCATAATTCCAACCAAGTTTTAGCCCAATTCGCTCTTTCTCCTTTGAGTAGCCCGCCCATCTGCTGTGACCATGCCAAATAATTTTGTTCCAGCATAGGCAAATCCAACAACCACTCTCCCGGGTAATCAATGATTTCCAGATAAAGAGTGGAGGTTTCTTTGAGATAACGAAATAAGGAATCTTTCGATCGATAACGCAATGCCAAGCGAATTTCACTTACTCCACGTGTCGGTGTCGGCCAATATGGAGGAGTATCGTATAAAGCTGAGATGTTCTCATCATAGGCAAAACGGGGAACACCAAAATCACGCTGTGGCACTCGCTTTACACCAAGTAGTCGTCCATCTCTCGTGGCAGAAAACAGTGGCAATCTGGCACCACTGTGAACATGAAGTAGCTGATTAACCAAAGAAGTAATAAACGCAGTTTTCCCACTGTGGCTTAACCCTGTTACCGCCAGCCGCAAGTGGCGGTCCATTCCACGATTAACAAGCGCCGTCAGTTCGTTTTGCAACCGTTTCATGTTTCTCCTAAATGGAATACCGTGACGCTTCTAGCGTATTGAATTGATGGTTTAACGTTGTGCAAGGTCTAAAGTTGGCGAAAACGACTGCGAACATTATAAGTATCAGAAGTAATATAGCGTTCCATTTGACGCAAGCGTGCTTCGCCTGCCCTCAATTGGTAATCGATATCATCCAACATGTTCTGTACTGACGGGCCTCTATTGCCTTCCTCTGCGGAATATCCCGCAGGCGCGGGATCCATAACAAAGGTCAAGATAATATAAGCCAGTACTGTTATGCCAAATAGACCAAAGAACAGCGACAATACCGTGATGGTACGGATAAGCGGAACAGGCACATCAAAATAGTTTGCCAGCCCGGCACAAACCCCTTTAACCATTCCCTGCTCTGGCAGACGGTAAAGTTTCCGGTTGTATGTATTCGACATTATGACTGTCTCCAGTTTGGATGCTCTGTATCGAGGATATCTTCCAGCGTTTTGATCCTTTCCTGCATACGCTGAGCATTCTCTGTCAATTGTTCTAACCGCTG
Organism: Xenorhabdus sp. XBWT; assembly: GCF_059072735.1. Lineage (NCBI taxonomy): Bacteria > Pseudomonadati > Pseudomonadota > Gammaproteobacteria > Enterobacterales > Morganellaceae > Xenorhabdus > Xenorhabdus sp. XBWT. Next base: position 1,957,252 of record NZ_CM180990.1, on the reverse strand, counting down.
AATTTCATTGCTCCCTAACTGACCTCGATGACTATTCTGGTTGCTATAATGCAGCCACAACCAGATAGGTAAAACAAAAAGTACAAAAATGATCAGCGGAATTCCAAGAAATATATAGCCCATTAGCTTTCCTTAGTTTTGCATGACATTTAATTGAGCATGACATCATGACATCATGACATATAGTACATAGTACATGACATTCCATCATGCATGACCTATGTCATTATTGTGAGTCTTTAATACTCATTTTAGCTTTAAGGGCTGCAAGCTGCGCACTGATTTCATCATCCGCTTTCAATTCTGCAAATTGTTGATCAAGCGATTTTTGTTTACCCAATCCAACGACTTCTGCTTCCGCTTCCATATGGTCTATACGACGCTCAAACTGCTCAAAACGTGCCATTGCTTCATCTATTTTACCACTATCCAGTTGGCGGCGGACTTCACGGGAAGATGCCGCGGCTTGATGACGCAAAGCCAGTGATTGTTGCCTGGCTCGTGTTTCTGTCAATTTATTTTCCAGTTCAGTCACTTCACCTTTAATGCGCTCAAGGGTTTCGTCCAAAACCGCCAACTCATTTGTCAGTGTTTCAACCAAACTGCTAACTTTCTGTTTTTCAATCAGCGCCGCGCGGGCTAAGTCTTCTTTGCCTTTGCTAAGTGCCAATTCTGCTTTTTCCTGCCAGCCATCGATTTGACTCTCACCCATACTGATGCGGCGTAGAAGCTGTTTTTTCTCTGCCAAAGTACGGGCTGAAGTTGAGCGGATTTCCACCAATGTGTCTTCCATCTCCTGAATCATCAAACGGATCATTTTCTGAGGATCTTCTGCTTTATCCAGCAGAGAAGAGATATTTGCATTCACGATATCAGCAAAGCGAGAAAAAATACCCATAGTCATAAACCTCTTTCATTAGAATGTATATACGTTATGCCTGTGTATTGTTAAAAAGGATACAAGATACACGGTAAGGCATTTAACTAAATACAAGATACATGCCAATTTTTATATTTTAATTATCTGATTGAAATAAATATAATAATTTCCATTTGTTTTTTTACCACAATGGTTTAATGTGGTTAAATTGACCAACTATTGGCGAAAAATACCATGTCTCAGTTCATTGATAACCTATTAGGTGAAGCAAACTGTTTTATTGAAATTCTGGAACAAGTTTCCGCTCTGGCAAAGTTGAATAAGCCTGTTTTAGTTTTAGGAGAACGAGGAACAGGCAAGGAACTAATTGCACGCCGTTTACACTATCTTTCTCCTCGTTGGCAAGGGCCTTTTATCTCCCTGAATTGTGCTTCTCTCAATGAAAATTTACTTGATTCAGAACTCTTTGGGCATGAAGCCGGTGCATTCACTGGTGCCCGTTCAAAACATCAAGGACGTTTTGAACGAGCAGATGGTGGAACGTTATTTCTTGATGAGCTGGCTACAGCTCCTATGCAGGTACAGGAAAAATTGCTGCGTGTCATTGAATATGGGCATCTGGAACGCGTGGGTGGCAGTCAGTCACTACAAGTTGATGTGCGTCTGATTTGTGCAACTAATGAAAATTTGCCTGCAATGGCCAATCGTGGAACCTTCAGGGCTGATTTGCTCGATAGGATTGCATTTGATGTAGTACAAATTCCACCTTTACGTCAACGGCAACCAGATATTATGTTATTGGCACAACATTTTGCGATTCAGATGTGTCAGGAATTAAATTTGTCATTCTTTCCCGGGTTTACCAACGAAGCCAAAAAACAGTTACTGTCTTATCACTGGCCCGGTAATGTCCGCGAATTAAAAAACGTGATAGAACGTTCAATTTATCGGCATGGCGATAATGAAAATGAATTAAATACTATTATTATCAATCCCTTTTTACCATCACAGAAGCTTACTCCCTCCCCTTTTATCCCATTATCTACTGATGGCGCGACCGATAATGACCTTCCCAAATTACCGCTCGATTTAAGACAATGGCAAAATGACAGTGAAAAGCTTTTGATTATGCAGGCATTGACAGAAAGTCAATTCAATCAGAAAAGAACGGCTGACAAACTCAATTTGACTTATCACCAACTACGTGGATTAATCAAAAAACACCATATCAATATTCATGTCAGCGAATAAATGAGAATCTGTCAGGAAACGATAGATAAAAAAGTAGCCGGCACCCGAGCCGGCTAATAAAATACTGGAAGCAATGTGAGCAATGTCGCGCTTTACTTGAGATTACAGACTTGATATGACAAGAGAGTCTCCCCCGAAAGCACAATCAAATGATAATACTTCTCAATGCGATTTGTAAACACTTAATTGAGAATAACTCTCACTATCGTGATCTGACCGTTGTTTTTGAGCAAAAAGCGTTAATTAAGTTACAATAGCCAGACTCTCTTTTATGACTGACGTTTTATATGCGCTATTTGATTTACTGGATAATATTCTTGCTTTCTTCTCCCACTCTGTCGGCTAAGGATGCAATTCCAGAAACTATTAAGCTGATTCCAGAATCCAGAAACACCACAGCAGGAAATCTGTCTCATATCTCGGCAGCTCTACGACAAAATGGCTTCATTTATTGCGTCAACGGTAATCTGAATACGTTTAATCCACAAATGGCCATCAGTGGCTTAATCGTAGATACTCTTGCTGCACAGATTTACAATCGTCTGCTGGGGGTGGATCCACTCACTTATCGTTTAGCCCCAGAACTGGCGACTCACTGGCAAGTGCGTGACAATGGAGCGACCTATCGCTTTTATTTGCGCCATAATGTTGCTTTTCAGTCAACCGATTGGTTTACACCGACTCGCACAATGAATGCTGACGATGTGGTTTTCAGCTTCCGCCGCGTTTTCGATAAAATACATTATTATCACTATGTTAATGGTGGTCATTATCCCTATTTTGATAGTTTGAAATTTGATAATGCTGTTCAGGATATTCGAAAAATCGATGATTATACTGTCGAATTTCGCCTTCGTGCCCCTGACGCTTCTTTTATATGGCATTTGGCAACCTATTACGCACCTATACTATCTCAGGAGTATGCTGAAAAACTGCACCAAATGAATCGGCAGGAACAGATAGATTGGAAACCTGTTGGAACCGGGCCATTTATGCTAGAAGATTATCATTCAGAACAGTTCATCCGCCTTGTCCGTCATGATAAATATTGGAGAGGTAAACCGAGCATGGAACAAGTTGTCGTAGATACTGGCGGCGGAGGAACAGGCCGAATTTCAAAACTGCTCACTGGGGAATGTGATGTACTGGCCTATCCTGATGCCAATCAGTGGAATATTTTACATGATGATCCAAATCTGCGTCAGACTCTTCGGTCAGGCATGAATATTGCCTACCTTGCATTTAACACCAGTAAACCACCGCTGGATAAATTGGAAGTCCGTCAGGCCATTGCTTATGCCATCAATAACCAACGCCTGATGAAATCCATTTATTATGGCACGGCTGAAACAGCAGCATCGATTCTGCCACGCGCATCGTGGGCATATGATAATCGTGCCGAAATCACCGAATATAATCCTGAAAAATCCCGCAAAATATTAAATGAGTCGGGATTAAATGGTTTGGAGTTAACATTATGGGTGCCAACTTCATCACAATCCTATAATCCCAGCCCTCTGAAGATGGCAGAACTTATTCAGGCGGATTTGGCACAGGTTGGGATTAAAATATCCATCCGTCCCGTTGAAGGGCGTTTCCAGGAAAGGAAGCTGATGGATAAAACCCATGATATGACGTTGGCAGGCTGGTCTACGGATAGCAACGATCCCGATAGTTTTTTCCGGCCATTACTAAGTTGCGCCGCCATTGCCTCCCAGACGAACTTGAGCCGTTGGTGTAATTTGGCTTTTGATGATGCAATTCATCAGGCGTTGTTGAATCAACAACTCGCGTCACGCATTAAAAGTTATCATATTGCCCAAGAAATCCTTGCACAGCAGTTACCTGTACTACCACTAGCTTACTCAATGCGCTTACAAATATTTCGCTATAACATTAAAGGACTGGTTCTGAGTCCCTTTGGCAATAGCTCTTTTGGTGGAGTTTACCGCGAACAGGAAACAACTGCTCCTGCTGAAAATAAGAGAGGAAGCAAATGATCATCTATATCTTGCGTCGTTTGCTGCTTCTGATGGTGACGCTGTTTTTTCTTTCATTAATCAGTTTCAGCCTAATGTACTTTACACCGCATGGTCCTTTAAGTGGTGCATCACTGACTGATGCCTATATATTCCATTTCCGCAGCCTGCTTCAGTGGGATTTTGGCATTTCCAACATTAATGGTGAGCGGATTATTACGCAGTTATACGGGGTGCTCCCGGCAACGATGGAGCTTTGTATTCTCTCTTTTTCCATTGCGTTGCTGCTAGGTATCCCTTTGGGAACTATCGCTGGTGTCTGGCGCAAGAAAAAAGTGGATACCATTATCAGTACGTTCGCCCTGTGTGGTTTTTCAATTCCTATATTCTGGTTGGCTCTACTACTAACCCTTCTCTTTTCACTTCATCTGGGATGGTTACCCGTTTCCGGACGATTTGATTTACTCTACCGGATGGAATCAGTGACAGGTTTTGCACTGATTGACGCATGGTTGTCAAAATCACCTTATCGTAATGAGATGATCATGAGCGTTATTCTGCATATGATCCTGCCTGTGATCACTCTTGCCGTTGCTCCCATGACTGAGGTCATTCGGTTGATGCGCAACAGTACTGAAGAAGTATCAGCCTCAAATTATATGAAATCAGCAGCGACACGCGGGTTATCACGGCTGACGATCATTCGCCGCCATTTATTGCACAATGCGCTGCCTCCTATCATTCCCAAACTGGGGCTACAATTTTCAACCATGCTTACATTGGCTATGGTGACAGAACAAATATTTAACTGGCCCGGTTTAGGGCATTGGCTAATCAGTGCTATCCGCCAACAGGATTATTCAGCAATTTCAGCGGGTGTAATGGTGATAGGAACTTTGGTTATTTCAGTTAATGTACTGACAGATATTATTGGAGCAATGGCTAATCCCCTGAAGCATAAGGAATGGTATGCCCTTAGATAACGTTTACCGGGAAAAGAAAATGCCTTCGCCATTAAAAGTCATCTGGCGATTTTTCTATTCTGACATATTGGCAATGACGGGTTTTTATGGGGTACTGGTTTTAATTGCCTTAAGCTTATTGGGAAACTATCTTGCTCCGTATCGGCTTGATCAGCAATTTTCAGATCAGCTTATGCCTCCTTCATGGTCGCACCACGGCAATGTCACCTTTTTCCTCGGAACTGACGATTTGGGACGTGATACCTTCAGCCGCCTTCTGATTGGAACTTCTTCCACCTTCGGATCTGCATTGATTGTGACCGCTGTGGCTGCCATTGTGGGTTTAATTATCGGTAGTCTGGCCGGAATGACTCATGGATTGAAATCTGCCTTCCTGAACCATATTCTTGATACTTTGCTCTCCATTCCTTCGCTGCTGCTGGCTATTATTGTCGTTGCTTTTGTTGGGGCCAGCCTGCAACATGCTATGATTGCAGTCTGTCTGGCACTACTGCCAAGAATAGTGCGCACTATTTATACTGCCGTGCATGATGTGCTGGATAAAGAATATATTATTGCGGCACGTCTGGATGGTGCTTCAAATTATCATATACTGCGCTATGCTGTTTTCCCCAATATCACCGCAGTGATAGTAAGTGAATTAACCCGGGCGCTCTCTATTGCTATCCTTGATATTGCGGCATTGGGATTCCTCGATCTTGGTGCGCAACTGCCATCACCTGAATGGGGAGCCATGCTGGGAGATTCATTGGAATTGATCTATGCTGCACCATGGACTGTTATGTTGCCCGGAGCCGCAATTATGCTTAGCGTCCTGCTGGTTAATTTACTGGGTGACGGCTTGCATCGCGCTATTAACGCAGGAGTCGAATAATGCCATTGCTTGATATTCGAAACCTCACCATCGAATTTATGACGGCAGAAGGTCCCGTCAAAGCCGTTGACAGAATGAGCATTTCACTAATAGAAGGTGAAATACTCGGGTTAGCGGGTGAATCCGGTTCAGGAAAAAGCTTGATTGCCAAAGCAATATGTGGTGTTACAAAAGATAATCTGAAAGTTACCGCAGATCGTTTTCGCTTCAATGACATTGATTTATTACGCTTAACACCGCGGCAACGTCGTAAAGTGATTGGTCACAATATTTCAATGATCTTTCAAGAACCGCAATCATGTCTCGATCCATCAGAAAATGTTGGCAAACAGCTTATCCAATCTATTCCTGGATGGACATATAAAGGTCGTTGGTGGCAGAGATTCAATTGGCGTAAACGTCGTGCAATTGAATTGCTGCATCGTGTTGGCATCAAAGATCACGATGACATTATGCACTGTTACCCTTATGAATTAACAGAAGGGGAATGCCAAAAAGTGATGATTGCCATTGCTCTTGCCAATCAACCAAGGCTGCTAATTGCAGATGAACCCACTAATGCGATGGAGCCAACCACTCAAGCACAGATCTTCCGTTTGCTATCGAGCCTAAATCAGAATAACAACATGACCATTCTGTTAATCAGTCATGATCTGCAAATGATGAGTAAACTGGTTAAACGCATTAATGTACTATATTGCGGCCAGACGGTAGAAAGTGCGACACCGGATGAATTGCTGGTGAAACCTTATCATCCCTATACACAAGCACTGATCCGCTCAATTCCTGACTTTGGCAGCCCGTTACCACATAAGAGTCGGCTGAATACGCTGCACGGAGCCATTCCATCATTGGAGCATCTGCCGGTGGGATGCCGTTTGGGACCGCGTTGCCCCTATGCCCAGAAAACCTGTATTGAAACCCCGCGCTTACGGGTGATTAAGAACCATACATTTGCCTGCCATTTCCCCTTGAACATAGAGGAGCCGTAAGTGTTTGAAACATTGCTGGAAGTCAAAAATCTGACTAAAACATTTCGCTATCAAACCGGGCTATTCCGCCGTCATCATCTTGATGCAGTAAAACCCTTGAGTTTTACCCTACAGCCTAAAAAGACACTGGCTATCATTGGTGCTAATGGTTCCGGAAAATCCACATTGGCGAGAATGTTATCAGGGGTCATTGAACCGACATCAGGTGAGATTCTGATTAACAGCCATAAGCTGACTTATGGAGATTACAGCTATCGCAGCCAGCGTATTCGCATGATTTTTCAAGATCCCAGCACATCGTTGAATCCCCGCCAACGCATTGGTCAGATTCTGGATATGCCGTTAATTCTCAATACAGAATTATCCCCTGCCGAGCGGGAAAAGCGAATCAACCAGACGTTGCGCCAAGTTGGTTTATTGCCGGATCACGCCAACTATTATCCACATATGCTCGCCTCCGGGCAAAAACAGCGGGTAGCTCTGGCGCGGGCACTGATATTACAACCACAAATTATTGTCGCAGATGAAGCATTGGCTTCCCTTGATATGTCGATGCGCTCCCAAATCATCAACTTAATGCTGGAGCTACAGGAAAAACACGGTATTTCTTATATCTATGTAACCCAACACCTAGGTATGATGAAACATATCAGTGACCAAGTGCTGGTGATGCATCAAGGAGACGTTGTTGAACGTGGGAATACAGCCGAAGTACTGGCTTCTCCGCTGCATAATATTACACGCAAATTGATAGCCAGCCATTTTGGTGAAGCATTACCCGCTGAAGCATGGCGACAGGATATCATCTAAAATTGTAATTTTGACTGGATGTATTTTATTCACTGATCGGAACAGCGTGTGAAACTCACCACATTTCTTTCCGGCATGATAGAATCGTCCCCGTTTATTAACAATAAACACCATAGTTATATTATGGGTATTATTTTTGTCACTCTATGACTATTGGTGTTTGCTCACAAAGAACAATAAGGATACTGCTATGGGTTTCATGACCGGCAAGCGCATTCTCATTACTGGCGTCGCCAGCAAACTGTCTATCGCTTATGGAATTGCCAAGGCAATGCACGATCAAGGAGCAGAGCTGGCTTTTACTTACCAAAATGACAAATTGAAACCTCGTGTCGAAGAATTCGCCGCATCACTGAATTCTAATATCGTTCTACCGTGTGATGTGGCTGAAGACAAAAGTATCGATGCATTGTTCGTTGAACTGGGTAAAGTATGGCCTAAATTCGATGGTTTCGTTCACTCTATCGGCTATGCGCCGGCTGATCAGCTTGATGGTGATTATGTTAACGCTGTTACCCGTGAAGGCTTCAAAATTGCACATGATATCAGTGCATATAGCTTTGTTGCGATGGCGAAAACATGCCGCCATATGCTGAATCCTAATTCTGCCCTGCTCACCTTGAGCTATCTGGGTGCAGAACGTGCGATCCCTAACTATAACGTAATGGGTCTGGCTAAAGCTTCCCTCGAAGCGAACGTTCGTTATATGGCAAATGCGATGGGTGTTGAAGGTATCCGCGTTAACGGTATTTCTGCTGGCCCAATCCGTACTTTGGCAGCATCTGGTATCAAAGACTTTCGTAAAATGCTGGCACACTGTGAAGCAGTTACGCCTATCCGCCGCACTGTAACGACAGAAGATGTCGGTAATGCGGCTGCATTCCTGTGCTCTGATCTGTCTGGTGGTATTACAGGTGAAATCCTGCACGTTGATGGCGGTTTCAGCATCGCAGCTATGAATGAGTTAGAACTGAAATAATCTCACACTCCAATAGCTGATTGATCTATCAATAAGCCCGGCAAGATAATCTCATGGCTGGGCTTATTTTCTTCCCTTCTATCCCGTCATCTTTCAGTTGCAGTTTTGTTGGATTAAAAATTTCTTATTTTTAATCATTATTGAATTAAAATATCGCTTTGTGCTTGAAATGCGGTTCAATAAGATATTACATTCAACTTATGGGCAATTGATATAAAATAACAAGATAAATTAATAGCATAATAAATGACTGGTGTTCTTTCATTGTATTGTATCCCTAGATTGAAAACATAATTAAGGAACGACATATGAAATTATATTACTCGCCGGGTGCTTGTTCACTTTCTCCCCATATCATGCTTCGCGAAGCTGGATTGGATTTCAGTATCGTAAAAGTCGATTTAATGAATAAAAAAACAGAAAGTGGAGATAACTTCCTCGCTATCAGTCCCAAAGGCCAAGTACCCACGCTTCAGCTTGATAACAATCATATTCTAACGGAAGTACCTGCCATTATTAAATATATTGCCGATCAAAAACCCGAGAAAAATTTAATTGCACCAACCGGTTCAATGGAGCACTACCACCAAATCGAATGGCTAAGCTATATTTCCAGCGAATTACATCAAAACTTTATGCCATTATTTCCAATAATGGCTACACCGGAAGCATATGTTGCTATCGTAATGAAAAAATTAATGCTCCGCCTCACATATATTGATAGTGTGTTGGCAAAATTCCCTTATATTACCGGAGAAAATTTCACCATTGCGGACTCTTATTTATTTGCCGTCAGTCAATGGATGCCTAGAACTAAATTAGATATTTCTGAATTAGTACATTTAAACGCATATATGGACATGATTAAGCAACGTCCGAGCGTTCGCGATGCTTTAAAAGCTGAAGGGTTAATTTAAATCTGATAGTTTTTAATTTCCGGTAATACATGCTTCCGGTAATATACTACCGGAAGCTCAGGAAGACTAAATCCCTTCGTCTTTCAAGTTGCAGCTTTTCTGGTGACTCTCATTCACTCCGATTGCCATTTTTATAAACAAACGCTCACTTACACTCCCGGAGATTCATCCCCTTATCATCGTACTGAAACTCGAAATCCATTGGATATATAATCTCTATATATCAGTCAATTGATATTGCATTGAATTGATGTGTTGGTGCAACCATCTTATCCTGAGCAGCAATGAGTTGTAGCTCATATTCTCCCCGTGCTTGCGTCTCCAACATAACTTCATAGACCGCCGAAGTAACATGTTCTAATGCTGCTTTTAATACATCATCTGTCAAAGATAGACTTTTCAGTAAATTGACCAGCAATAAACCGCTCGTCAAATCACCAACACCAACAGGTTGCCGTTCACCAGTATCAATCAATGGGCGGCTAATATGCCAGCTATGTTCTTTAGTTACCAAAAGCATTTCAAAACAATCTGCCCGATAGCCTGCCCGACTAAGGTGTTTAACTAACACAATCTTAGGCCCTTTTTCACATAACTCACGTGAGGCGGATATAGTCTGTTCTACATTTTCAATTTTCCGCCCAGTCAGTGTTTCAAGCTCCAATAAATTAGGCGCAATAATATCACTGACGGGTAATGCCTCTTCACAAAAAAATTCAGCGACTCCCGGAACAACAATACAACCTTTTTCGGGATGCCCCATTACAGGATCACAGAAATACCATGCATCAGGATTAGCTTGCTTAACCTGTTTAACGATATCAAGAATATAGCGGCCTTGCTCTGCTGAACCAATATAACCACTCAATACCGCATTGCAGGATGTTAATTTATCAATTTCACCAATTCCCTGCACAATTTCAGCTAAATGTTCAGGTGGCATCACACAACCACGCCATTGAGGATATTGGGTGTGATTAGAAAACTGAACTGTATTTAGTGGCCATACGTTCACTCCCATACGATTCATCGGAAAAACAGCCGCACTATTTCCTGCATGACCAAAGACAACATGAGATTGAATTGAAAGAATATTTTTCATGGTAAGGTTTAGTTTAACCCGAATTTTTGATAAGAAATTGAACTAAAAGCCTGTTTCAATATCAGACGAATAACAAACCGATCTAAGAAGGAACAGGCTACGGACAAATTAGTCGAAATTTTCTGTGATGTCGATGATTTTTTCCATTTTTTGATTCCGTAATAGAAACAATTTTGTCTCAAATAAGGTCATCGGCAGATCCTCTTTCACATGTCACATTATCGTAATTTTACGGCCTTCTGCACAGAATATTATTTGGTGATATCATCATAATATTTGTTTTACAAACATTATGATGTAACTAAATATTGCGAAGAAAAATGAAAAAATAAAGGCTAGGTTATAAACTCTGTATCTTGAAATTCATTGAATATAATAACAACTAGTATTAGAATCATTTTGAACTTAGCCAATACTAAAAATTTTCATATACTTCATATAGACACCGATTTTTATGTGCAAGCTGACAGCAATAACAACATCTACTGGAATAGGTTTTTAACGCCTATTTCTACTATATATGCCATATGCCCAATGGATTTCAAGATACGGCAAATGTAAAAACATAAAGAGGTTAAAATGATCAAGTTAAAAAATAATAAGATAAAAATAATTGTTTTTATTCTATTTCTTATTGCCTTCCTTATCTATTATATTTGGGAAAGAGGTAACCCTAATGCATTATGGGAAATAGTCAACCAACAATGTGTACCTAATCAAATTAAAAATGCTAATCCATCACCTTGTTTAAAAGTCGATTTAGATAAAAAATATGTCCTATTTAAAGATGAAAAAGGTCCTAAACACGATTTAATCATGCCAACATATAAAGTGACAGGTATTGAATCTCCTGAGTTACAAAAAAATTCTTCACCCTCTTTTTTTTCATATGCATGGGATGAAAGAACTAATTTAACTAAAGGAGACAATAAAAACATAGATGATAATAGAATTTCATTAGCAGTGAACTCTAAGTATGGTAGATCACAAGATCAGTTACATATTCATCTATCTTGTCTGAAAAAAGAAGTTTCAGTTGCGCTTGAAAAAGACAAAGACGCTATTAGCAATGATTGGAAAGTGTTGCCATCTAAATTAGAAGGCCATACCTATTTAGTTAAAAAACTGGAAAGCAATGATCTATACAAAGAAAATCCTTTCAAACTATTACAGAATTATATTTCTAGAATAGATGATGACATCGAATATTATGGATTGGCTGTATCAAAACTGAAAGATGATTCAATGGTTTTACTTGCTAATAGATTTGATTTATTAGAATTAAACCTTGGTTCTGCTGGTGAAATACTGGACTATAAATGCAATGTGAATTAAATCCATGTATTTAAGATAGTTTACTTTTTCTGGTCGTTATTGTCACAAAGAAGAAGCAATAAAAGGATGCAGAGTGGCAATAACACCCAGCCAATGATACACCGACAGCTGCCACAAGCGGATATTGTCTCTGGCACCGGAAAGATTGGCAATGACGAATTCGTGGCTTGATGGATACTGTTAGTCCATGCCCAAGAAATAAACATGGTACAGTAAAAGTGTAGCAATATCAGGAGCAACTATCAGGACAGGAGTAATAACAATAGTCACACGGCTAAGCTATATTTCTTAATTGATTTATTAAACAAACACATCTTAAACTGAAAGATAATTAAAGAACACTGCGTATTAAACAAAAAATAATATAGACTTAAATCCGAATAACAATCAATATTGCAGGACAAAGAATAACTTACAGGGAAATACAAGGAAAATAATAACCATCAAAAATTACAAACAAATAAATGATATAGAATAGCTATCAAAAAATGAAACAGTTTACTCACCAAATTAAACAACCTTTAACTATTTTTATAAGGGAGAATGCTGTAAGGTTGCAAAGTTAATCATATTGATACAACGGCAGATAACACAAAATCATATTAATTGAACTTAATTAATGTAGATTTTATACCCAATAGATTTCAAGATGCAGCGCGACGGCAAGGGAATGAACCCCCAAGAGCATAGCTAACTATGTGACTGGGGTGAGTGAGCGCAGCCAACAAAGCTGCAACTTGAAAGACGACGTGTATAAACCAAAAATAATTATAGCAGGAAAAACCATATAATATGAGCGTGAACATGAACTCCATATTCTTCATATTTCAGGTCATTCATTTTCGGTCTGCATTAATTAGTCTAAATAACATAGTGAATTATTCTCCCTGTAATTTATCACTTCATACAAAGAAAGTTAAAATTCCAATCTTTTTATCACCAAAATAAATTTAATTAAATTTATTAAAACCTCGTTATCTACTTGTTGTATTGTGGATTGAAATTAACTTGTGAACGGAACGCATTCGTATAATTTATTATGATAAAATCTGAATATTTAGTAAATTCGAATTTATATAACCTCCATCCTGCCCAAGAAGATGTGTTTTATGAACAAACACTCTATAAAGGCAGTGCCCTGCACAATATTGGCTGGTGTACCTTAATGGAAGGTGAAGTTGATATCGCGATTTTGCAACAGGCATGGGATCTTTTGTACCAGCATATCGATGTACTACGGTTGCATATGTCGATTAATTCAGATCATGAAGCCCTACAATGTATTGAGAATAAAGCGGAAGCAGGAATAATCACAATTCAAGATTTTTCAATGCAGTCAGCTACTGAAGAAAAAGTGAAACTTTGGCTACAGCAGCAAGTTGATATTCCTATCAATTTTCCGAATGAAACCCTATATCACGCTTCATTGATCACCATTAACGACGAGAAATATTATTTCTTCACTAAATTTCATCATATCATCATTGATGCATTAGGTTTATTCCGCCTGCATCAATATGTCCATCAGTTACATTCATGCCTTAAAAATGGGACTTCAACAGCTTGGTTATCCGAAATTCCTCAATATTTAGACTCTGTAACCAAAGCAAGAGAGTATTTAAACTCACCTAATTACAAAAAAGATAATAACTATTGGTATAATTTCTTAAAAGAAAATGAATCGCACCAATTAACACCTTATTATCAGAGCACCGGCTTCAGTAACAAAACGATTACATTACCGCTTTCCGTTAAAAAATCCCTATATGCTTTTTGTGAAAAAAACAAAAGTAATCTTAGCTCCGTTTTTTCGTGTCTTGTCAGTATTATGATGTCCGCACTAACAGGGCAACAAGAATTGACCTTTAACACTGTTACACACGGCAGAAAGACAAAATCAGAAAAATCCACCATCGGAATGCAGGCAAATGTGTATCCGGTGCATTGCCCTATTTCCGACACAGCCAGTGTGGCAGAACAAATTAAACACATAAAGTCATCAATAAAAAGTAGTTACCAACATTGCTCATTCCCTCAGTCTCATCTTGCCCGAATAGCCAACAATCAAGGTTTTTTTTTACCTAATATCCTTATCGCTTATGAAAAGTTTTCAGAGCCTGATACTGAATTTGCCGGTATTCATCATTACCACATACATCCGACAATCAGTAACCATCCGGTCATTTTTCGGTTAAAGGATTATGGGAATGATCAGGAATTAAAAATAACGATTAATTATTCACAGCAATATTTTAGTGATTCAGATGTAAATAACATGCTTGAGCGACTTGAGCGTTTATTTATTGCTCTTATTGATAAACCTTTCTCTTTAGTGAATGAACTCCCTATTTTATTAGAACAAGAGCGTCAGACTCTGCTGCATACTTGGAATCAAACTGACCCACTCTATTCACAAAATGAAACCTTGCAACTTGACACCTTGCAACAACAGTTTGAAGTACAGGCGGTAAGTACACCCGATAACGTAGCGTTGATATTTGAAGGTGAAACGCTGACCTACCGCCAGCTCAATGAACGGGCGAATCAGTTAGCTTGTGTTATCCGCGAACAGTGTCAGCAACAAAATGGGGCACCAATGCAAGCAGGTACGTTGATAGCCCTCTATCTTGACCGCAGTCTGGAGATGGTTATCAGTATTCTGGCGGTGCTGAAAGCCGGTGGTGCTTATGTGCCCATTTCACCGGAATACCCAACCGAACGAGTGCAGTTTATTCTGGAAGATACACAATCTCCCTATGTAATAACGCAACAACAGTATTTAATGGCACTGAAAGCGTATACACAATCACTGGTTACCCAACCCAAATCGCTCGCTGTGGATAATGATTTATTAACGGAAAGCCAGCCAGTCGAAAACCTTGCTCAGATAAATACGTCTACCGATCTTGCCTATGTCATCTACACATCAGGAACAACCGGGCAGCCGAAAGGCGTGTTGCAGACTCACCATAATGTTTCACGTTTATTTACAACTACCCAAAAGCATTATCAATTTGACCAGAAGGATACTTGGGTTCTTTACCATACCTATACCTTTGATTTCAGTGTCTGGGAGCTATGGGGTGCCCTGCTTTATGGCGGGCGGCTGATTATTCCAACCGCAGAATGCACAAAAGATTTTGCCAGATTTAGCCAACTCTGTTCGCATCAGAAGGTCACTGTTCTGAACCAAACTCCGGGAGCATTTTATGCTTTTACTGATGCCTCATTGATTACGGGAACTGAATTTCCCGATCTTCGCTATGTAATTTTCGGCGGAGATAAACTCAATCCTGTGCAATTGAAGCCTTGGTGGGACAATTATGGCGATCAGTCACCAAGCTTAATCAATATGTATGGGATAACAGAAACCACTGTCCATGTTACCTATAAAAAATTAACAAAAGACAACACAGTAGCCACCTCCAACATTGGTCTGCCGTTAAACGATCTGCATGCCTATGTGTTGAATGGTTCCGGTCATCTTGTTCCTATCGGAGCACCGGGTGAACTGTACATCGGTGGTGCCGGTCTGGCTCCGGGTTATTTAAACCGACCTGAACTGACCGCAGAACGTTTTGTGGAAAATCCTTTCGCCACCGCAGAAGATAGAGTAAAGGGTCATACCCGCCTGTATAAAACCGGCGATTTGGTGCGCTGGTTGCCAAATGGTGAACTGGAATATCTGGGGCGTAATGACTTTCAGGTCAAGATCCGCGGTTACCGCATTGAGCTGGGAGAAATTGAAAGCGCCCTCGCCTCACATCCACAAGTAAAACAGGCCGTCGTGATTGACCATGAACATAAAGGGAACAAAGTTCTGGCAGCCTATCTGATCACAGAAGGCACAGAGAATGAGCTGTCCAATGAAATATTAATAGGGTATCTCTCCGCCTGTCTGCCGGAATATATGGTACCCGCCAGCTTTACCTATATTGAAACTATCCCCTTAACACTGAATGGCAAAGTGGATCGTCGCGCTCTGCCAGAACCGGTGTGGGGAAATCAGGACAATTACATCGCTCCCCGTAATGTATTGGAAACGCAGCTTTGTGTTATCTGGCAGGATGTTTTGGGGCTGAAGCGTATTGGTATTGACGATAATTTCTTCCGGGTTGGGGGTAACTCCCTGATGGCAATTCAGCTTATCGCCGCCATCCGGCGTGTATTGGAACGAGAAGTTTCACTGGCTCAAGTATTCGAGTTAAAAACCATCTCCAGACTGGTTGTCCATATGGGACAGCAGATACATACTGTTATTCCTCATCTTGAGTTGGAACATTACCCCCTGTCATTTGCCCAAGAGCGCATGTTGTTTATCGAACGTTTTGAACAGGGTGCCAACATGTACCATATTCCCTATTTGGTACAACTCAATAGCAGTGCCAAACTGCCACTACTGGAAAAGGCGATTAATCGGGTGATTGACCGCCACTCCGTGATGAAGACGGTATACCGCACTCACGATGATGGTCATGAATATCAACATGTGTTAGATGGTCACCTCACATTCAGAACACAGTCTTGTAATAGCATTAATATCCTGATGGAAACAGTACACACTGATCTCCTTACCCCGTTTGATCTGACAACTGAGCCGGGCTTGCGTCTGTATCACTATCAGGTAGAAAGCCAGCAAGTGAAAAATCAGCATTATCTGTTGTTCCTATGGCACCACATCGCCTTTGATGGTTGGTCTATTGATATTTTTATGGATGAACTGTCAGAGACTTATCAAGCTTTACAAGCAGGCCGTGACAGCCAATTACCGCCTCTGGATATCACTTATGGCGATTATGCTGTATGGCAGCGGGATTATTTACAGGGTGAAATCAGGGAGCGCCAACTGACATATTGGCAGGAAACATTGACGGGTTATGAACCCCTGGATTTACCAACTGATCGCCCCCGACCCACCCACGTTGACTATCAGGGCCGTGACTTCAACTTTACGTTGGAGAGTACACTATCAAACCAGTTGAGGGATCTGGCAAAAGCACAGGAAACCACCCTGTATACCGTACTCCTCAGTGCTTTTTATGTCACGCTGGCAAAATTATCCGGGCAGGATGACATTGTGCTGGGTACACCTACCGATAACCGCCATCATGCCCAAACCCAGCCCCTGATTGGTATGTTTGTCAATTCACTGGTATTGAGAACGCAGCTTCAACAAACCACCAGCGTAGAAGTCCTGATTCGACAAATCCACTCAGCCATCATTGAAGCCAAGAGGCATCAGGATATTCCATTTGAGCAATTAGTGGATACCTTGCAGGTTGAGCGTGATACCTCTCGTCACCCTATTTTTCAGGTGATGTTTGGGTTACAGAGCTTCGGAGAATACCCGTCAGACAACCGCCTGCCATTCAGTCCGGTTCAGCCCAATACGCCTCTGTACAGTCCGGCCAAGTTTGATCTGAGCCTATTTATTTCCGATGGGCAAACCAACCTTATTGGCAGCCTCAATTACGCCGTCACTCTGTTTGATGAAACCACCATCATCCGGCTCACCGACATCTACCAACAGGTGCTGATCGCATTCGTCGCAAATCAGAAACAAACACTTTCTGAACTTGATCTCCTATCCGCACAGGAACGCCATACCCTGCTGCATACATGGAACCAAACTGATACACCTTACCCGCAGGATAAAACCCTGCAACAATTGTTTGAATCTCAGGTAGAAAAGACACCCGATAACGTAGCACTGGTATTTGAGGGGAAAACGCTCACTTATCATCAACTCAACGAACGGGCAAACCAACTGGCTGGGGTTATTCGTGAACATTATCAGCAACGGCTTGATGCACCCTTGCAAGCAGATACACCTATCGCCCTCTATCTTGACCGCAGTCTGGAAATGGTGGTCAGTATCCTTGCGGTGCTGAAAGCAGGCGGCGCTTATGTGCCCATTTTGCCGGAGTATCCGGCAGAGCGTGTCAATTTCATTCTGCAAGATGTCCAGACGCTATGTATCATTTCCCGACAACAATATCTGGCGACACTGGCGGAATACACTCAAGCATTCGCTGAACAACCCACACTGATAGCGGCAGATGATCAGACAATCATCGCAAGCCAGCCTGTGGAAAATCCGGTACAGATCAACAAACCGACCGATCTGGCTTATATCATTTATACCTCTGGAACCACAGGCCAGCCAAAAGGGGTCATGACAGAGCACAGAAATGTCATACATATGGCGGCTGCACAGGCCAAATTCTTTAATGCACCAAACAGAAACAAGGCATTGATGTTTGCCAATTACATCTTTGATGGTTCTGTATTCGAATTATTCCCCAGTTTATTTAATGGACTGACGATTTACATTTGCAGTGAAAAAGAGCGCCACCTTCCTGCCATTGCAGAACTCATTCAGCAAGAAGGCATTCAAATAGCTGCATTACCGCCAGCCATACTGAAATTATTAACTGAAACTGAATTTTCCTCCTTGCAGGTATTGGTTACGGCGGGAGAAGCTCCTTCTCTGGATTTTCTTGAACACTTTAGCCGTTACAGCCAGATATTGAATTCTTATGGTCCGACAGAAGTCACCGTTTGTGCGACCGAAAAACTGTATCAACATGGGGATATTGCTACCAATATTGGTAAGGCTATTAATAACGCCCGCCTCTACGTTCTTGATAGTTACGGTAATCTATCTCCGATCGGTACACCGGGAGAACTGTATGTCGGTGGTGCAGGATTGGCACGGGGTTATTTAAACCGGCCTGAACTGACGGCAGAACGCTTTATAGAAAATCCTTTTGCCAGTGCGGAAGACAAAGTCCGTGGTTACACCCGCCTGTATAAAACCGGCGATTTGGTGCGCTGGTTGCCAAACGGTGAACTGGAATATCTGGGACGCAATGACTTTCAGGTTAAGATCCGCGGTTACCGCATTGAGTCGGGGGAAATTGAAAACGTTCTGACTTCCCATCCGCAAGTAAAACAGGCCGTGGTGATTGCCCGTCAGCGCAAAAACAATGACGTACTGGCAGCCTATCTGGTCACAGACGGCGAACTGCCCGATGAAAATCTGATTAAGTACCTTTCCGCCTGTTTGCCGGAATACATGATCCCCGTCAGCTTTACCCGCATTGCCTCCATACCATTAACGCTGAACGGCAAGCTGGATCACCGTGCCCTTCCAGAACCCATGTGGGAAAATCAAAACAGTTATTCCGCCCCCCGCAATGCACTGGAAACTCAGCTTTGTGTCATTTGGCAGGATGTTCTGGGGCTTGAATCTGTTGGCATTGACGATAATTTCTTCCGGATTGGCGGCAACTCTCTGATAGCCATCAAACTAATGGCAGTGATCCGCCAAAGTTTGGCAACAGATGTCACACTGGCTCAATTGTTTGAACTGAAAACCATCGCGGGTCTGGCAGACGCTGTAACGATAAATAGAGAACAACCGGGGCAACAAGCCTGTACAGTTATACCTCACCTGAATGCCGAACACTATCCGCTCTCGTTTGCCCAAGAGCGGATGTTATTTATCGAGCAGTTTGAACAAGGCAGCTCCGCCTACCATATTCCTTATCTGGTTCAGTTGGATAACGATGCCTGTCTGCCCCTGTTAGAAACCGCCATTAACCAATTGGCTGAACGCCATACGGTGATAAAAATGGTGTACCTCAATCGTGATGATGGACAAATCCACCAGCAGCGGCTGAACAGCCGTTTAGTTATCCGGCAAACACCACCCTGTGACGATATTGACAGACTGATGGACACAGTACGTGCTGAAATCGCCATCCCATTTGATCTGACGACCGAACCCAGCCTGCGCCTGCGTCATTATCAGATCAACAATAAACAACAGACCCGCGATAAGCATTACCTATTAATGATGTGGCACCATATCGCCTTTGATGGCTGGTCAGCCGGTATCTTTATGGATGAACTGGCAGAACTTTACCATGCCTTGTCAGAAAACCGTACCAGCCAACTGCCGCCTCTGGATATCTCCTATGGCGATTATGCTGTATGGCAGCGGGATTATTTACAGGGTGATACCGGTGAATGCCAGCTTGCCTATTGGCAACAAACTCTGGCGGGTTATGAGCCACTGGCTCTGCCGACCGATCGGCTTCGACCCACCCATGTCGATTATCAAGGCCGGAACTTCAATTTTACACTGGAAAGCCGCTTATCAAACCAGTTAAGGGATTTGGCAAAAGCACAGGAAACCACCTTGTATACCGTGTTGCTCAGTGGTTTTTATGTCACGCTGGCAAAATTATCCGGTCAGGATGACATTGTGCTGGGTACGCCTGCGGACAACCGCCATCATACCCAGACTCAGCCCCTGATTGGTATGTTTGTCAATTCACTGATATTGAGAGCACAGCTCCAGCAAACCAACAGTGTGGAAACACTGATCGGACAGATTCATCAGTTGGTTACGGAATCTAAAACCCATCAGGACATGCCGTTTGAGCAACTGGTTGAAGCGCTGGGAACAGAACGTGATACTTCCCGCCATCCGATTTTTCAGGTGATGTTTACCCTACAGAATTTTGATGAAAATCAGCCAAACAGGCTCAAGTTACCGTTCAGTCCGGTTGAGATGGACGAAACCTTATACAGTCCGGCCAAATTTGACCTGAACCTGATTCTGTCTGACGGACAGGCCAACATCAGCGGATACCTGAATTATGCCATCAGTCTGTTTGACGAAGCCTCCATCATAAGACTGGCTGATATTTACCAACGGGTGCTGACCAACTTCGTGGCAGACCAGAAACAAGCGCTTTCTGAACTTGATATCCTCTCCGCACAAGAACACCATACCCTGCTGCACACGTGGAACCCGACTGACTTTGCCCCCTATTCACAAGACCAGACTTTGCAACAACGGTTCGAAGCACAAGTTGCGGCTACACCGGATAACGTGGCACTGGTGTTTGAAGGAGAAGCATTAACCTACCGCAAGCTTAACGAACGGGCAAATCAACTGGCTTCAGTGCTTCGTGAAAACTATCAGCAACAGCACCATAAACCAATGCCAGTCAATACACTCATTGCCTTGTATCTCGACCGCAGTCTGGAAATGGTCATCAGTATTCTGGCAGTGCTGAAAGCTGGCGGCGCTTATGTACCCATTTCGCCGGAATACCCACCAGAACGTGTCGATTTTATTCTGCAAGATAGCCAGACTCCGTGCATACTGACCCAGCAACGCTATCTGGCCGCACTGGCAGAATACACCCGGTCACTGTCTGATCGCCCCATCCTGATCGCAGCTGATGACCAGAGCGTGACCACCCGCTACTCCGGAGAGAATCCTGTACCGATGAGCCGGGCGGATGATCTGGTGTACGTCATCTACACCTCAGGCACGACCGGAAAACCTAAAGGCGTATTGCAGACCCACCATAATGTGGTGCGTTTATTTACTGCCACTCAAGAGCAATATCAATTTAACCACCATGATACTTGGGTGCTGTACCATGCCTACACTTTTGATTTCAGCGTATGGGAGTTGTGGGGAGCACTACTCTATGGTGGACGCTTGGTCATTCCTACCATTGAGTGCACAAAAGATTTTATTCAATTCAGCCAGTTCTGCTCAGACCAGAAAGTGACTGTCCTGAACCAAACTCCGGGGGCATTTTATGCCTTTGTTGATACCTCATTGAAGACTAATGCGGCCTATCCCTGTCTTCGGCTGGTGATTTTTGGCGGCGATAAGCTGAATCAGGTTCAGTTGCATCCGTGGTGGGCGAAGTATGGGGATCACACTCCCGTTTTGGTCAACATGTATGGGATCACCGAAACCACGGTTCATGTTACCTATAAAAAATTAACAAAAGACGATACAGCAACAGCTTCCAAGATTGGCCGGCCGCTAAGCGACATCTCAGCCTATGTGTTGGACAGTTTCGGTCATCTTGCCCCGATTGGCGCCCCCGGAGAGCTGTATGTCGGTGGTGCTGGACTGGCACGGGGTTATTTAAACCGGCCTGAACTGACGGCAGAACGTTTTATAGAGAATCCGTTTGCCAGTACAGAAGACAAAGCTCTCGGTTATACCCGCCTGTATAAAACCGGCGATTTGGTACGCTGGTTACCGAACGGAGAGCTGGAATATCTGGGACGCAATGACTTTCAGGTCAAGATCCGCGGCTACCGCATTGAATTGGGGGAAGTTGAAAACATCTTGGCTTCCCATCCGCAGGTGAAACAGGCCGTGGTGATTGCCCGTGAACACAAAGGCCATGATGTACTGGCAGCCTATCTGGTCACGGACGGCAAACTGTCCGATGAAACGTTAATTAATTACCTTTCCGACCGATTGCCGGAATACATGATCCCCGCCAGTTTTACCCGCATTGCCTCCATACCATTAACGTTGAACGGGAAACTGGATCGCCGTGCCCTGCCAGAGCCGGTATGGGGAAACCAAAACAATTATGTCGCGCCCCGCAATGCACTGGAAATCCAGCTTTGCCTCATCTGGCAGGATATCCTGGGGCTGGACGAAGTTGGCATTAATGACAATTTCTTCCGTGTGGGAGGCAACTCCCTGATGGCCATTAAGCTGACGGCCGCGATCCGCCAGCGTTTGGCAACAGATATCACACTGGCTCAGTTGTTTGAGCTGAAAACCATCGCGGGTCTGGCAGATGCTATAAATAGAGAACAACCGGGGCAACAAACCTGTACGGTTATTCCTCACCTGAATGCCGAACACTACCCGCTCTCGTTTGCCCAAGAGCGGATGTTATTTATTGAGCAGTTTGAGCAAGGCAGCTCTGCCTACCATATTCCTTATCTGGTTCAGTTGGATAACGATGACTCGCTGCCTCTGTTAGAGACCGCCATTAACCAATTGGCTGAACGCCATACGGTGATAAAAATGGTGTACCTCAATCGTGATGATGGACAAATCCACCAGCATAAGTTAGACAAACGTTTGGTCATACAGCCAATACTGTCCTGTGACGATATTGACAGGCTGATGGACACAGTGCGGGATGAAATCGCCATTCCATTTGATCTGACCACCGAACCCAGCCTGCGTCTGTGTCATTATCAGACCCGTGATAAGCATTACCTGTTAATATTGTGGCACCACATCGCCTTTGATGGCTGGTCAGCCGATATTTTTATGGATGAACTGGCAG
Organism: Xenorhabdus sp. XBWT; assembly: GCF_059072735.1. Lineage (NCBI taxonomy): Bacteria > Pseudomonadati > Pseudomonadota > Gammaproteobacteria > Enterobacterales > Morganellaceae > Xenorhabdus > Xenorhabdus sp. XBWT. The sequence continues at coordinate 1,934,009 of NZ_CM180990.1, read as the reverse complement.
AGCTTTATCATGCTCTGTCAGAAGGCCGCGACAGCCAACTGCCGCCTCTGGATATCTCCTATGGTGACTATGCCGCATGGCAGCGGGATTATTTACAGGGTGATACCGGTGAATACCAGCTTGCCTATTGGAGACAAATTCTGGCCGATTATGATCCGCTGGATTTACCAGCAGATCATCCCAGACCGGCTCAGGTGAATTATCAGGGTCGTGACTTCGGTTTTACACTGGAGAGCCGCTTATCAAACCAGTTAAGGGATCTGGCAAAAACGCAGGAAACCACCCTGTATACCGTGCTGCTCAGTGGTTTTTATGTCACGCTGGCAAAATTATCCGGTCAGGACGACATTGTGCTGGGTACACCTACCGATAACCGACACCATGCCCAAACCCAGCCCCTGATCGGTATGTTCGTTAACTCAATGGCCTTAAGAACCCAGCTTCGACAAAGCGCCAGTGTGGAAACGCTGATTGAGCAGATTCATCAGTTGGTTATAGAATCCAAAGCCCATCAGGATATGCCGTTTGAACAACTGGTTGAAGCACTGGATATCGAACGTGACACCTCCCGTCACCCGATTTTTCAGGTGATGTTCAGTTTACAAAATTTTGGTGATAGCCAGCCAAAAGGAGTCAATCTTCCGTTCCGTCCGGTTACGATGGGCGAAAACTTATACAGCCCGGCCAAATTTGACCTGAGCCTGTTCCTGTCCGACGGGCAAGCCAATATCAGCGGATGCCTGAATTACGCCGTCAGCCTGTTTAACGAAGCCAGCATCGTGAGACTGGCTGGCATCTATCAACAAGTACTGGCCGCCTTCGTGACAAACCAAAAACAACCGCTGTCCGCGCTTGATATCCTGTCTGCACAGGAGCGCCATTTGCTGCACCGTTGGAACCAGACGGATGCGCCTTATCCGCAGGACAAGACCCTGCAACAGCTGTTTGAAGCGCAGGCCGCCCAACGCCCCGAGGCCATCGCCGTCATATTTGAAGAGCAACGGATAAGCTATGGTGAACTCAACCGGCGTGCCAACCGTCTGGCTCATCACCTGATGGCACTGGGGGTACGGCCGGATGATCGGGTTGCCCTTTGCCTCGAACGCAGCCCGGACATGGTGGCGGGGATACTCGCCATCCTCAAGGCGGGCGGAGCCTATGTGCCGCTCGATCCGGCCTATCCGGCAGAACGGCTGGCTTATATGCTTGAAGATGCTGCTCCCGTGGCCTTATTGACGCTGACCACTCTGGCTGAAAAACTGACCCGCACCATCCCGACAATATTGCTCGATAATCAGGCGCTGTGCCTTGAAACCCTGCCGGACAATAATCCGGATACGCAAGCACTGGGGCTGACATCACGCCATCTGGCCTATGTGATCTACACCTCCGGCTCCACCGGACAGCCGAAAGGCGTGATGGTCGAGCACCGCAGTATCCTGCGCCTGATTATCAACAATGGCTTTGCCGATATCGGTCCCGATGACTGCATCGCCCATTGTGCCAATATTTCATTCGATGCCGCCACGTGGGAAGTGTGGGCTGGTTTAGTACAGGGTGCCCGTCTTCTGCTGATCCCGGAAAAAATTCTGTTGCAACCCACCCATTTTGGTCAGTGCCTGTCATCAGAAAAAGTCAGGGCCCTGTTCCTGACCACGGCCCTGTTTAACCAATATGCGTGTTTAATTGCCCCGTCATTGTCAGGCCTGCGTTATGTCCTGTTCGGGGGCGAAAAAAGTGATCACCGGGCCGCCATCCGCCTCAGAGCGGAACAGGCGCCCACCCACCTGCTGCATGTTTACGGGCCGACAGAAACCACCACATTCGCCACGGCCTACAATATTCCAGTGATCGAAGATGAAAACGGAACACTCCCTATCGGGCAGCCTATCAGTAATACCCGCATTTATATCCTGGACAAACTGGGCCAGCCCGTTCCCATCGGGGCAGCGGGGGAAATCCATATTGGGGGCGATGGCGTTGCCCGCGGTTATCTGAATCGCCCTGAACTGACGGCAGAGCGTTTCCTCACCGATCCGTTCTCCCCGGAGCCGGGGGCAAGAATGTATAAAACCGGTGATCTCGCCCGATGGTTACCGGACGGCAATATCGAATACCTTGCCCGCAATGATTTTCAGGTCAAGCTGCGCGGTTTCCGCATTGAGCTGGGCGAAATCGAAAATGCCCTGACCTCCCATCCACAAGTCAAGCAGGCGGTAGTCACTGTACATGAAAATAACGGGCATAAAGTACTGGCGGCTTATCTGGTCACAGAGGGAACGTTGTCAGATGAAATGCTGACTGGGCACTTATCCGAACGCCTGCCTGAATATATGCTGCCAGCCAGTTTTACCCGCATTGAGTCCATGCCGCTGACCCAAAACGGTAAAGTGGATCGCCGTGCCTTACCTGAACCAAGTTGGGGAAACAGGGATAACCATGTCGCGCCCCGCAATGCACTGGAAAACCAGCTATGTGCTATCTGGAAAGAAGCATTGGGGCTGGAATACATCGGCATTGAGGATAACTTTTTCCGCATTGGCGGGGATTCAATTGTCAGTATCCAGCTGGTTTCCAGACTGCGTCAGGCCGGCTTCTCCCTTCAGGTTAAATCGATTTTTGAAGCACCAACCGTGGCTCAGTTAGCTCAATTGTTAATACAAACTTCTGCTACAGAAAAAGTCGTTGCAGAGCAGGGTTTATTGAATGGGGAATTTGGCCTGTTGCCTGTCCAGCAAACATTCCTCAACTGGAATTTATCGAATCCGCATCATTGGAATCAAGCATTTATGATTCAGATCCCGGGTAATATCAGATCCACACAGATTGAACAGGCCCTGATAACACTGGCTGAGCGACATGATATGCTGCGTACGCGTTTTTTAGATACCGAAAACGGCTACCGTCAGTATTATTCTAAGGAAACATCCGCTTCATATCCCCTTTTACAGTACTGCGATATTCGTGGATTAAATAAGGCAGAACTACATCAACAATTGACCCGATGGCAAAGCGGGTTCGATTACAACAACGGGCCATTATGGCAAGCGGGGCATCTGACCGGATACGTTGATGGCAGCGCCCGTCTGTTCTTCGCATTCCACCACCTGATTATTGACGCTGTATCGTGGCGAATTATTGCTGAAGATATGCGTTTGTTATTACAGGGCATGACCTTGCCACCGAAAACCAGCAGTTATCGGCAATGGGTAGCCGCCGTCCACCATTATGCTCAACAGCATCAAAGTGAAGTGTCCTACTGGCAACGGGTGATAACAGGAAGCAGTATCAAACCCGCGCTGGATCACATCACTCAACACCCGTTGAGCATTTCTGCTGGGATGACGGACATCCTGCTGCATGAAGCCAATGCCGGTTATCACACTGAAATTAACGACTTACTGCTGAGCGCACTGACAATGGCCTTGCAGGAGACGTTCTCACGAGCCACAAACTACATCATTCTGGAAGGCCATGGACGGGAGTCGATTGATAACTTATTGGATCTTTCCGAAACCGTCGGCTGGTTCACAACCATGTATCCTGTTCGTCTGGAAATGCAGGCTGATATTGCAGAAACCATTATTCACACCAAAGAGATGCTGCGTGGCATACCAAACAAAGGCATTGGTTACAGCGCATTACATCAAGCCGGCTATCTGACAGGAGATTTGCCGGCGATCAGTTTCAACTACCTCGGACAGTTAGGAGGTGCCAGCCATCAAGACTGGACCATCACCAGCGATGATAGTGGCGATATGATAGCCAAAGAAAACGGCAGCCATTTACTGCTGAGCATCAATGGCGCGGTGCTGGCCGGAAAACTGCAATTCAGTGTGGATTCCCGCTTGCCGCAAACTCAGACAGCCGTGTTTATCAGGGCATTTGAACAAGCACTCAATAACATCATTAAGACTGGTCAAAATCAGGCCCAATCCGGGAGCATAAAAACCCCCAGTGATTACGGCATCAAGGGGGTTTCGATGGAGCAACTCAACCAGCTTACTCATCGTTTTGATCATGTAAGTCATGAAAACCCGCACCGCAACTCAGAAAAGAAAACTATTTTGGACGTATAAAAAATGTTGATGCTATTTAAAGAACTTAACAAAAATCATGTATCAGTATGGGTCTGTGAGAATAAATTAAAACTGGCATTTACAGGGGAAGCTCCCCCTGTTCAACTTATTGATGAAGTTAAGCAGAGAAGAGAAAGCATATTAGATTTTTTAAACGAAAAAAGTATCTTCTCTGAAGAAGAATTTAACCGTTTCATTTCCAATGAAAACCGCACTGATTTGGCGGGTTCTGCCATCTCGCCCAAAAATAAAATTGCAGCGATATTTTCTGCCACCAGCTTGCAGCAGGGTTTTATCTATCATCATCTGGCACAACCAGAGGACGATGCTTACCGTGTACAACTTCTGTTGGATTACCATACTCATGTGGATCTTGCCGTCTATCAGCAAGCATGGTCTCTGGCGTCACTGCGTTTTCCTATCCTCAGAACCGCATTTGATTGGGAAGGAAAAATATTACAGATAGTGACAGAAGGTTCCAGTATTGGATCGAAGCATTTTACGACCAAAGATATCAGCCACTTGTCAGAAGAAGAGCGAAACAAGGCGATTGATGCGATCCAACAAAATGACCGTATCTTGTCTTTTGATTTAAGTCAGCCGGGATTAATCCGTTTCACTTTCATCAAACAGGATGAACAGCTCACAACTGTTTTGGTCACGCTACATCATTGCATTATTGACGGCTGGAGTTACCCGATTTTATTGCAAACCGTGCATGAGTATTACAATGAACTTACGCAAGGACGCACACCAAAAATAGTGGCAGATAAAGCCTATCTGGCAACCCAGCAATATTATCTGGATCATAAATCAGAATCCGAGGCTTATTGGGCTGAACGCAAATCTCAATTCGGCAGAATGAATGATTTTTCATCCTTGTTAAGTCATCGTGTTGATTTAATGCAGATAAAAACCGTTGAAAAACCTGCCGAACAGATATTCACGATACAGGGAAACACTTATGAGCAACTAAAAGATACGTGCCGGACGCAGGGAATCACTCTGAATGTGGCACTGCAATTCGCCTGGCATAAACTTCTGCACAGTTACACCGGGGATGAGCAAACCATTGTCGGCACCACCGTATCAGGACGCGATGTACCAGTGGAAGGAATTGAGTCCAGTGTTGGCTTGTATATCAATACGTTGCCACTAATGGTGCAATGGGATCAAGCAGACAGTATCGATGCTGTTTTACAAAATATCCAGAAAGATATTGCCGCACTCAACAGCCACAGTGATATCTCTCTATCTGACTTGCAATCTAATGGAGAACGGTTATTCCATAGCCTGCTGGTCTTTGAAAATTATCCTCTTCCAGAAGCGAACGAAAACAAGGAAGGTATAGAGCACACCCTGACATTCCGCCGTGCTGTCGAAAAAGTAGATTACCCGGTTCTGTTGATGTCTTACGAACACAATAACTGTTTAACAATAAAATTCAGTTATGGTGAAGACTGGCTGACGGAAAAACAGGCACAACGTTTGCTTTGCCAGCTTGAGCGGGTTCTGCACGCGGTAGCATACAACCCAGGCCAGCCACATACATCAATAACTTTCCTCAGTAATGAAGAACATCATACTCTGCTGCACAGCTGGAACCAGACGGATGCGCCTTATCCGCAGGACAAGACCCTGCAACAGCTGTTTGAAGCGCAGGCCGCCCAACGCCCCGAGACCATCGCCGTCATATTTGAAGAGCAACGGATAAGCTATGGTGAACTCAACCGGCGTGCCAACCGTCTGGCTCATCACCTGATGGCACTGGGGGTACGGCCGGATGATCGGGTTGCCCTTTGCCTCGAACGCAGCCCGGACATGGTGGCGGGGATACTCGCCATCCTCAAGGCGGGCGGAGCCTATGTGCCGCTCGATCCGGCCTATCCGGCAGAACGGCTGGCTTATATGCTTGAAGATGCCGCTCCCGTGGCCTTATTGACGCTGACCACTCTGGCTGAAAAACTGACCCGCACCATCCCGACAATATTGCTCGATAATCAGGCGCTGTGCCTTGAAACCCTGCCGGACAATAATCCGGATACGCAAGCACTGGGGCTGACATCACGCCATCTGGCCTATGTGATCTACACCTCCGGCTCCACCGGACAGCCGAAAGGCGTGATGGTCGAGCACCGCAGTGTCCTGCGCCTGATTATCAACAATGGCTTTGCCGATATCGGTCCCGATGACTGCATCGCCCATTGTGCCAATATTTCATTCGATGCCGCCACGTGGGAAGTGTGGGCTGGTTTAGTACAGGGTGCCCGTCTTCTGCTGATCCCGGAAAAAATTCTGTTGCAACCCACCCATTTTGGTCAGTGCCTGTCATCAGAAAAAGTCAGCGCCCTGTTCCTGACCACGGCCCTGTTTAACCAATATGCGCGTTTAATTGCCCCGTCATTGTCAGGCCTGCGTTATGTCCTGTTCGGGGGCGAAAAAAGTGATCACCGGGCCGCCATCCGCCTCAGAGCGGAACAGGCGCCCACCCACCTGCTGCATGTTTACGGGCCGACAGAAACCACCACATTCGCCACGGCCTACAATATTCCAGTGATCGAAGATGAAAACGGAACACTCCCTATCGGGCAGCCTATCAGTAATACCCGCATTTATATCCTGAACAAACTGGGCCAGCCCGTTCCCATCGGGGCAGCGGGGGAAATCCATATTGGGGGCGATGGCGTTGCCCGCGGTTATCTGAATCGCCCTGAACTGACGGCAGAGCGTTTCCTCATCGATCCGTTCTCCCCGGAGCCGGGGGCAAGAATGTATAAAACCGGTGATCTCGCCCGCTGGTTACCGGACGGCAATATCGAATACCTTGCCCGCAATGATTTTCAGGTCAAGCTGCGCGGTTTCCGCATTGAGCTGGGCGAAATCGAAAATGCCCTGACCTCCCACCCACAAGTCAAGCAGGCGGTAGTCACTGTACATGAAAATAACGGGCATAAAGTACTGGCGGCTTATCTGGTCACAGAGGGAACGTTGTCAGATGAAATGCTGACTGGGCACTTATCCGAACGCCTGCCTGAATATATGCTGCCAGCCAGTTTTACCCGCATGGAATCCATGCCGCTGACCCAAAACGGTAAAGTGGATCGCCGTGCCTTACCTGAACCAAGTTGGGGAAACAGGGATAACCATGTCGCGCCCCGCAATGCACTGGAAAACCAGCTATGTGCTATCTGGAAAGAAGCATTGGGGCTGGAATACATCGGCATTGAGGATAACTTTTTCCGCATTGGCGGGGATTCAATTGTCAGTATCCAGCTGGTTTCCAGACTGCGTCAGGCCGGCTTCTCCCTTCAGGTTAAATCGATTTTTGAAGCACCAACCGTGGCTCAGTTAGCTCAATTGTTAATACAAACTTCTGCTACAGAAAAAGTCGTTGCAGAGCAGGGACTATTAAACGGAAGTTTTGGTCTGCTGCCTATCCAACAGGACTTCTTCAACTGGAATTTATCGAGTCCACACCATTGGAATCAGGCATTTATGATCCGGTTGCCCGGCGATATCAATCACGCCACGATTGAACAGGCTTTAACTATCCTGACTGAGCGACATGATATGTTACGTGCCTGTTTTATTGGTACAAAGCATACCGACACAAAATCAGCCCGTCGCCAATGTTATTTCGCAGAAATGCCGTCTTGGCTGCCTACATTACTGCGTTGTGATATCAGCAAGTTAAATAAAGCTGAACTGCATCAACAATTGACCCGATGGCAAAGTGGATTCGATTACAACAACGGGCCATTATGGCAAGCGGGTCACCTGACCGGATACGCTGATGGCAGCGCCCGTCTGTTCTTCGCATTCCATCACCTGATTATTGATGTGGTGTCGTGGCGAATTATTGCTGAAGATATCCGTCGGTTTTTACAAAACGAAACATTGTTGCAAGGCGAAACCCTTCCGGCGAAAACCAGTAGCTATCGGCAATGGGTTAATGCCGTCCATCACTATGCAGAATGCCATCAGCAAGAAACTTCCTACTGGCAGCAGGTTACCGCAGGAAACAATACCCACTCTGCATCAGGAGAAGCCAGTCATCACACGCTGGGCATCTCCACTGAGTTGACTGACGTTCTGCTGCGTGAAGCTAATGCAGGTTATCAAACCGAAATTAATGATTTACTACTCAGTGCCCTCACACTGGCATTACATGCCGTTTTCTCAAAACCGATCAATCACATCACACTCGAAGGCCATGGTCGGGAAACCATCGACAGCACACTCGACGTCTCCGAAACCGTTGGCTGGTTTACAACTGTATATCCTGTTCGTCTGGTCATGCAGGCTGATATTGCAGAAACCATTATTCACACCAAAGAAATGCTTCGTGCGGTGCCAAATAAAGGCATTGGTTATGGAACGTTACGGCAGGCCGGATATTTAACCGGCGATTTGCCGGCGATCAGTTTCAACTACCTCGGACAATTAGGCGGAGAAACCGGGCAAAACTGGTCACTGACCAGCGATGATTGCGGAACGGTAGTGGCAGACGATAATCATAGCCATTTGTTGCTGAATATTAATGGCCTGATTCAAGCGGGCAAACTGCAATTCAGTGTCAGTTCCCGCTTGTCAGAAGCGCAAACAAACATGTTTATCACAGCCTTTGAGCAAGCTCTTCATTCAGTCATCACAACGGGTCAGAAACAAGCTAAATCCGGGGGAGTAAAAACCCCCAGTGATTACGGTATTGAAGGGATTTCAATCAAGCTGTTACGCCATCTTCAACAGAGATACCAGATTGAAGCATTGTACCCAGCCACCAGCTTGCAACAGGGATTTATTTATCATCATTTGACCCAGCCGCAAGATGATGCCTACCGTGTGCAACTCCTGTTGGATTATCACACACAACTCGACATTTCTGTCTACCAACAAGCTTGGATTCTGGCTTCGCTGCGTTTTCCCATCCTCAGAACAGCATTTAACTGGGAAGAAGAAATTTTGCAAATCGCAACTAAAGACGCGAGTATCAGTGCAGAAAATTTCGAGATCAAAGATATCAGCCAATTATCAGCAGAAGAACGGAGCAAAGCGATTGAAGAGATCCAACAGCATGACCGTACCCTGCCTTTTGATTTCAGTCAGCCCGGATTAATCCGTTTTACCTTAATTAAACAGCATGAACATCTGATAACAGTTCTGATCACACAACACCACTGCATTATTGACGGCTGGAGTAACCCGATTTTATTGCAAACCGTACATGAGTATTACAACCAACTGACACAAGGCCGTAATCCCCAAATAGTGGCAGATAAAGCTTATCTGGCAACCCAGCAATACTATTTGGATCATAAATCAGAAGCTGACGCGTATTGGGCTGAACGCAAGGCACAATTCCACGTCATCAATGATCTCTCAGCGTTGTTAAGCCATGATGTTGATTTGGCACAGATAAAATCGATAGAAAACCCAATGGAGCAAACTATCACCCTACAGGGGGATGTTTATCAGCAGCTTAAAAAAATGTGCCGTGAGCAAGGTATTACGTTAAATGCCATGCTGCAATTTGCCTGGCACAAATTACTGCACAGTTACACCGGGGATGAACAAACCATTGTGGGAACCACAGTATCGGGACGCGATGTGCCGGTAGAAGGTATTGAGTCCAGTGTCGGCTTGTATATCAATACCCTGCCATTGATAGTGCAGTGGAGCAAAACAAACAATATTCTCAGCACATTACAAGACATACAGCAAGATATCGCTGCGCTTAACAGCTACAGTGCCGTACCACTCACCAACTTACAATCTGACGGGGAGCGTTTATTCCACTCCTTGTTGGTTTTTGAAAATTATCCTGCGCCCTCAATTGGTGAAGGCACGGACAGCGACCGTATCGAAAATACCTTAACGTTCCGCAATGCGATCGAAAAAACCGATTATCCATTATCGCTGATAGCCTACGAACCCGATAACAGTCTCATCGTGACATTGAATTATGGCGAAGAATGGATAACCCATAAACAAGCACAACGTTTGCTTGATCAGGTTGAACGTATTCTGCATGCCGTCGCCTGCGATCCGTACCAACCGCATACATCAATCATGCTCCTCAGTGAAGAAGATCGCCATACCCTGTTGCACAACTGGAACCAGACGGATACGCCTTATCCGCAGGACAAAACCCTGCAACAATTGTTTGAGGCTCAGGTAGAAAAAACACCTGATAGCGTAGCACTGGTATTTGAAGGAGAAACACTAACCTACTGCCAGCTCAATGAGCGGGCAAACCAATTGGCTTGTGTCATCCGTGAATATTACCAACAACGGCTTAATGCGCCTATGCAGGCAGATACACTAATAGCCCTTTATCTTGATCGCAGTCTGGAGATGGTGGTCAGTATTCTGGCCGTACTGAAAGCCGGCGGCGCTTATGTGCCCATTTCACCGGAATATCCACCGGAAAGAATCCGCTTTATTCTGTCCGATATTGCGGCTTCTTGTGTTATTACCCAGCAACGACATCTGACGGCACTGGCGGAATATTCTCAAACACTTTCAGAGCAACCAACACTGATATCGACAGATGATCGGATTATTACGGCAGACCTGCCAATGGAAAATCTGACGCCAATCAACAAGCCCAACGATCTGGCGTATATCATCTATACCTCTGGCACCACCGGTCAGCCCAAAGGCGTTATGATTGAGCATTTCAGCATCAATAATTTAAGCCAATTTATCGCCCGAACACATTTGCTGTGCCCGCAAACCAAGGCGCTGTTTTTCTCCAATTACGTATTTGATGCTTCTGTCTTTGAGATCTTCCCTGCCTTACTGGCAGGCAGTTCCCTGTTTATTGCTCCTGTCTCTGTGACAAAAGACAGTGAACAACTGTTGGCATTTATCAATACGCATGAAATTACCAAGGCGTTTATTCCAACCGCTTTGATGAACCATTTTTCCACTCAATTGCTTCAATCTACTTTGCAGATTATCCATACTGGTGGCGAAGCCTTGAATGCACTGAATTTACGCCCAGAAATTACAGTATTCAATCAATATGGTCCGACTGAAATTACCGTCTGTGCAACCCAGCATTTATTGCAGGACGGAGATCGGGCTATCGGCAAAGGCATCGACAATACTCGTCTGTATGTGCTTGATGGTGATGGCAATCCAGTTCCCATCGGAGCACCAGGAGAGCTGCATATCGGCGGTGCTGGCCTGACCCGGGGATACTGGAATCGGCCTGAACTGACCGCTGAATATTTTGTGGCAAATCCATTTGCTACAGCAGAAGATAGAGCCAAAGGTTACACCCGCTTGTATAAAACAGGTGATATCGTGCGCTGGTTGCCAAACGGTGAACTGGAATACCTTGGACGCAACGATTTTCAGGTCAAGATCCGCGGTTACCGTATTGAACTGGGAGAAATCGAAAGCGCCCTCACTGACCATCCTCAGGTGAAACAAGCGGTGGTGATTGACCGTGAACATAAAGGGAATAGTATTCTTGCGGCTTATCTGGTAACAGAGGTCACGGACGGCGAATTATCCGATGAGAACCTGATTAAACACCTTTCCTTCTGTTTGCCTGAATACATGATACCCAGTAGTTTTACCCGAATTGAGTCCGTACCATTAACGCTGAACGGCAAGCTGGATCGTCGCGCCCTGCCAGAACCCGAATGGGGAAACAGGGACAGCTATATTGCTCCCCGCAATCAACTGGAAATTCAGCTATGTGCTATCTGGCAAGAAATACTGGGTATAGAACGCATTGGTATCGCGGATAATTTCTTCCGTATGGGTGGTAACTCGCTGATGGCGATTAAACTGACCGGAGCCATGCGCAGTAAAGTAGGTATTGATATTCCTTTAAATATCCTGTTTAGCCATAAATGTATTTCTTTGTTATCCCAATGGCTGGAATCAGGCCGTTCTCAAGCCAATCTGCTTAATTTTTTAACGCCAACATCAACGGCGAGAAACAAATTATTTATGATCCATGCAGCCAATTGCGGGAGTGAAGTCTATGAACCTTTGGCGAATGCCTTATCTGATATCTATAACTGCATAGGCATCGATAATTATAATCTCTGTACAGACAATCAAATTGACTCATTGCAGCAGATAGCCCAAATCTATATGAAGTTAATTCTGAGCGAAACGTCTATTGAGGAACCTATCCGGATTTTAGGATGGTCACTGGGTGGGCAATTAGCGATGGAGATTGCATTCCAATTTGAACAGCTCGGTGCAAAAGACATTCAGTTATTTATATTGGATACCATCATTAATAATGATGAGATAAAAGATCTAAGAAATAACCTAAATATGTCATATGCCTATAATGAAATTACACGCGTATTGCATGAAAAGGGAGCAAGCGACACTTATATCAATAAAGTGTTAGAAACCGTACCCATTGAATGCAAAATGGTCAATTGTGATTTAAGTGGAAAATTAACACATTCGAAAATAACTTTATTTAAAGCAGGTAAAATAAATCCGGGCCATAAAGAAGGGGTTGGATTATTGATAAATCAATTGGTAGCGAAAATACCGGACAATAATCTTTCACATTGGTTACACGCTCCATTGACTATCAGAGTGGTTGATGATTGTTATCACGAAAATATTGTCAGTGCAGTTTCCATTATTCGTAGAGAAATCATAAACACATAACTTAAGGATAATAAATACAAGTTAATTTGATGACAATATGAAGCCAACAGAGCTGGTTTCATATTGTCCTACATCCCAGGGCAGAATCATTCACCAATATCATGGGAAAACAAAGATTATTAAGCCCTTGTATGATATTTATAGGAAAATTCATATACGGGTTCTTAATAATTAATTTTTTCAAAACATTCATTCAATATACTGTTTTTTTATTATTTTTCTTTGTGGTGTCTTGAATGCATTTTGGGATAAAGACGCGTTGAATAAGCCCACATTGCCGGGAAATTTTTTCTAAAAGACCGTCATACTATACAGAGAGGGCTTCGGCCTCACCGGAAGATTACTTACTGTTGTGGACTCCCATCAATAGAAAGGGTTGAAAAATGGATTTTTAATGAGGTGATGCGAGCCTTGCAGAAAGGTCAGGCATCACCGTAGTATTACCATTTTCAGGTCAGCGTACACCTGTTACGAATAACGAATTACAGGTTCAACTGAGCTTGTATTTTCTGTATCTCCTCTATCCATTGTTGCTGAAGGTGTGGTTTCTGATGAGTCATCTTGCGATTCTTGTCAGCTTCCAGTTTTTCTTCAAGATGAAACAGTCGCTCCAGTAATTGTTCCTCCAGTAACAATAAGGCTGGTTGTAACCCACCGTCGGCAATATGAGATGCATAGCCGATGTACTCATTCTGTTTACTTGGCTGCTGGTTTATCTGTTCAATTTGCTGATAAATAGCCTCAACATCGTGATACTCTTCCAACTGGTTGTTATTGATAAACCAGAAACGCTGACAACTGTTTTCGATCAACCAACGATCATGGCTAACAACGAGTAATGCACCACCAAATGTCGCAATTTGTTCGCACAGAGCTTCTTTACCCTCAATATCCAAGTGGTTGGTCGGCTCATCCATTATAAGCAATTCATACTTTGCCAGACTCAGCCCTACAAACAGCAACCTTGAACGTTCACCCCCACTGAGAGTAATCACTTTCTGTTGATGGCGCGGGTAAGCAAAACCGGCACCAATCAAAGCCATCTTGCGCTGTTCGTCTGTCAGTGCTGCAAATGGACGTAATGCATCTGTCAGGCTGTCATTATCATGCAATTGGTGTAACTGTTGATCATAATAGCCTGCTGTAATGGTTGGATGGAATTTGATCTCGGAACTGTGGCGTATTTCTGAGAGATAACGTTGCCATAGCAATTGTAAAAAGGTTGATTTACCGCAACCATTGGCACCGATGATAGCAATGCGATCACCACTCTTTACCTGATGAAAACGAGTAGTAAATAATGGGTTCAGATTATCCTGTACCGTGACTGTGGCATGGTCAAGTTCAAGAACGCGATCAGCCTGAATAGGCTGGCCGGTTAGTGTCAGCTGCCACTGGTAACCTTCAGTTAACACTGTCTGTACATCTTTCAGACGCTCAATCTGTTTTTCCATCTGTTTCGCTTTACGTGCCAGATCCTCGTTATCATAAACGCGCCCCCAGATTGCAAGGCGTTTGGCACTGGCTGCGATACGATTAATTTCTTTCTGTTCAGACCGGTGACGATGCTCATCACTCATATCTTTTTCTGCAAGAGCCTGACGAGCCCTGGAACAGGGTAAGCGATAAAAATGAAGAGTCTTGTCGCGCAATATCCATGTGCAATTGGTGACTTTATCAAGCAGAGCCTGATCGTGGGAAACCAAAACAAAACTCCCTTTCCAGGATTGAAGAAAATTGCCGAGCCACAATAGGGTAGGTAAATCCAAATGATTACTTGGTTCATCCAGTAATAGCAGGTCTGGTTCCTGTATTAATGCTCTGCCCAGTAGCAAACGTGTGTGTTGCCCACCACTGAGCTGACTAACAGGCTGTGCCCACTGGGTTTCAGCAAAACCCAGCTGTGTCAGGAGAACTTCCGCACGCCAGCGTTCTGTTGTACGTTCATCAGCAGGTAATTTTTGCAGAACCACATCAATCAATGGCAAATTTTGCAGATCTTCTGATAAATGTTGCTCGATAAAGGCAGTCACACAGTGACCGGCATAGTGAATTGTGCCATTGTTGGGAGAAAATTGTGTTGTCAGTAACTTTAATAGCGTACTTTTTCCACTTCCATTATGGCCAATCAAACCGATATGGTCGCCAACCTGAACAGTGAAAGAGACATCGTTCAGTAAAGTTGTAGTTGGAGTCTCATAATGAATTGATTTTACAGATAATAATGTGCTCATGGCTTACTCATTTTTTAGGCATAAAAATACCCGGGTAAAGTCAGGACGACAACCCTGTAAGCTGAGGAAGGAATTTTTGGATAGCTTCGCTCAGGCAGAATTATCGCAGTGAAATACTGTGAAAGCCTGAGCTATGGCGATTACCAAAGGAGTGTGAGTATTCGATCAAATCACACAACATCATAATTAGCCTCCTTATTTTCCAAGTTTAAAGGTGGTGCCATCATAGCAAACCTGTTCATTTTTTGGCAAACAATAAATGAACAGGTTTGTGTAAAACACAAGTGTGAATTCAGAGTAATAAATAAATCAGCTTTCATTAGAAATAATGATTATAAGTAATATGAATGAATTACAGTAAATTTATTTAACTGAAGCAATAGGGTTGTGATAGTAAAGCCTTCAAGTGGTTGAATACCTGACGTTGCTTATTCGCAAAGATGATGCTGAATTAAAGAACCAAATACAGGCGTTATCAACGCGGCAGTATGAAAAGTGTGGTGACAACCTCTCCGTGGCCGAAAGTTGCTTCTATGGTGAGGCTGCGTGCTGGACTACGTGGGGCTGGCATAAGGTAACATTATAATTTTGATGGTGTGACATGTCACGAAGCAGTGATCAATCCCGCCGTTAAACGGCGGGAATGTGATATGAGTAAATACTGTCAATATCAGCGTCATTTTTTAAAGCCAAAACTGGCGAATACTACCAACAGCGGCGCGCACATCTCTGGCATGGTGATTAACATTATATTCAAACCAGATGTCGTTAAGATATAAGGTGTATCCCATATGGTGGCCAGTTTCATAACTTACACTCTTTAGGTTGCCCCGTGAGTCGAGTACAATCCATAAAATAGGGTAATTATAGCGTGAACCTCCAGTAACAAAGTTAGAATAATATAATTGTCCTATTCCCTTTTTTCTCCACTGCCTTCCCTGACTTTTTTCATATTCAATAAAGCTCCCAATACGTCCCAAAGAATAAGCCATAAAATTTTCCTTAAGCAGGATGTCTAAGAGTAGTATTAATTTATAAACAAAAAGGTGCAGTTTTTCTCTTGCATAAATTACTTCACCCCATGCACTAATTCGCAAGATCAAACAAGGATCTCAACTCCCCGCCAAGCACCAGTACTGGCGTCTCTTGGATGATCCCTTGCAAATGCATGAAAAAACTGCATTTATTGAACAGGCGCGGCGGCGTATAATAGTCGCGTACTGCTCAAATCTCATACCTCAATAATTATATTTGAAACTATTTCATTTGGGCAAAAAAAGACCTCTACACAGTGAAGTGGCACACTAATTTTGGTCACTGTAATAGAGGTAATACTCTCGCTTCGACAATTCAACAGATGACATAATGAAAAAAAAGTTTCAGCCCCGAATTCAAATTAGAGTCAGCTCAATGAGTGCTTGCTCAAAACTACAGTATTGCAGAAGCTGCCAGAGCGATGAATGTCAGTAAATCGGCCTTGGGGAGCTGGGTTCGTCAGCTGAGTCTGGAACGGCAAGGCAAGGCCCCCACAGCCCTGCCCATCACGCCAGAGCAAATTGAAATTCGCGAATTAAAAAAGAAACTGCAATGGATTGAAATGGAAAATAAGTATTAAAAAAGGCTTCAACACTCTTGATGTCCGACTCCCTGAACAGTTCTCGTTAATCGAACAATTCAGGGTGCTTTATTCGCATCGGGAGCAAGATGTAGCATATCTACGATCTCACATCTAATCGGGGGCGTTTGGCGAAAGGGAAATTAAAGTACGCTAAGCAAAAAATGCCAGGTTGGGTTGTACACCAAAACCGCCGAAATTTCCGTCAGGTTGCTCATGGCTTAGGGACGACGTTGCCATCTCAACGGTTTTCTCGGGTATGCCATAACCGCAGCACGTAAATGATTGAATCAATAACCTCGTAACGAATCTCGTACTCTCCAACCAAAATCCCCCTAACCTCCCGTGGCTCGAACTGGAACAGTTGTTCTCCAATACGAGGGTTGGTTAGCAAAATGGTCGGTGCCTGAGTCAGTGCCTGCACGGTTCTAGCAGCAGCTGGCTTGTTAGCCAGAGACAGAAATTCATACAAGCGCGCCAAATCAGAGAGCGCCTTACTGGTCCACTTCAGTTCCATCAACGCGGCACCGGCAGTTGCATGTCGGTACCGAGGCTGTCAGCCCAAGCCTGCACCGCCAGGTGATCAATAACCCGACCCGTATCCACGTCTGCCAGCGCCTCTTGGGTCAGGCGATCACGATCCTCTTCCTGGGCGATCCATGCAGAAAGTGCCTGTTTCATGATCCAGCCACGTGAGCGTTCAAGTCGGGCTGCCATCTGGTCAACTTTGTCGGCCATCGGCAGTGGCACGTGTGCGGTCAGTACCTTGGTTGTTGCTTGTGTCATGTTGCTCTTCATTTACCGACTCCTTATTTTTATTTGATTCAAAGTTAATCATACTGATTTATTTTAAATCAATCAAGATAGTGTCAGTTTGGGCTACAGGGGTTACGCATGAAAATATTTAGTGGATAATTCCCTCATTTTTAGAGGGAATGCAGATGAAAAAATTAGTGGATGTCTTTTCTGATTTTCCAGACCCGCGTTGTCAGGGAAAGATCAGGCACCGTTTTATTGATATCTTAGTGATTGCGGTATGTGCTGTCATTGCCGGCGCTAACGCCTGGACCGATATTGAACAGTATGGTCAACTAAAAAAGGATTGGCTGGGTTCATTTCTTCCGCTCAAAGGCGGTATTCCGTCACATGATACTTTCCGGCGCTGTTTCAGTTTATTAAATCCCCGCCTCTTTGAACGCCATTTTTATCAGTGGGTTTCTCATGATGTTTCTTCAGAAAAGCGGGCGATCATTGCGATTGATGGTAAAAGTTTACGCCATTCGTTTGACAAGAAAATTGAACAAAGCCCATTACATGTGGTAAGTGCATTCTCCGTTGAGAAAGGGCTTAGCTTATGTCAGTGTGCTGTAGACGGAAAATCAAACGAAATTAAGGCCATCCCCACATTATTATCGATGCTTTCCTTGAAAGGCCATCTCGTGACGCTTGATGCGATGGGCTGTCAACGCACGATTGCCCAGCAATTACGCGAGAGCGGAGCCGATTATATTTTGTCCCTTAAAGGCAATCAGGGAAAAACCTTTTCGGAAGCGGTTAACTATTTTCAACAACAACGGGCAACACAAAAACCTTATCTGAAACCTGACCATGATGAATTTGAAGATAGCCATGGGCGTACCGTCAGACGACGCGGATGGGTTCTACCGCTGACACCAGAAACAAAACACTTAGGCTCCTGGCCAGATATTCAGGCTCTTCTGGTCACAGAAACAATACGGCAAGAACAATATTCTGAAACAGTCACCTCTTATTTTCGTTATTATTTAAGTAGTTGTCAGGACGCTCCTGCCTTTCAGTTAGCAGCCATTCGGAAACATTGGGCTATTGAAAATAGCTTACACTGGGTGCTGGATGTCACTTTTCGGGAAGATGATTCACGGATGAGAGAGCAGATCGCCACAAGAATATTTGCCCAATTACGTAAAATGGCGCTCAATATCGTTAAACGGGATACCAACAATAAGTTGAGTTTGAGTGCCCGAAGGAAATCAGCCGGGTGGGATAATGGCTACATGGAAGCCCTGTTATTTAATCAATTTTAGCCTACCAAAATTTCATGCGTAACCCCTGCCTATCTTCTTCCACTATGATGCAAAAACTCCCTGATAGTCGATTTGTTATCGGGGGTAAAATCATCGTTGAGAAGGATATTGTCTTTACACAGCAGCCTAATAAATTTCGTACTAATTCTATTCTACGCATATTTCCTGATATTTCAGTGCATACTCCTTATCATAACGATGCCATACCGGCTCTAAAGCAACCGTCTTTAATGCCTCCGTAATTTTTCCTCGTTGTGCCTGATCTTTCCCTGACAACGCGGGTCTGGAAAATCAGAAAAGACATCCACTAATTTTTTCATCTGCATTCCCTCTAAAAATGAGGGAATTATCCACTAAATATTTTCATGCGTAACCCCTGCGTGTTAGTTGACATAGGGGGCATCGGTATATTTTGAAAAACGATGAGGATCTTGTGAGGTTGCCCCACCGCGCGACGGGCGTACCGGCCACCGAATTTCCCATAAGGGGGGCTTCCCACGCGGCTAAAATGTGTTCTGTCCGTCAGACAAAACGCAAAATAACCCATTGATATTAAAGTTTAATATCATAATCACATGACACCATAACGCAGCGTAATAGCTTCTATTACCCTTGTTTCAATCGAATGTTCCCTTTTTTATTCAGACTATCAGACACAAAAAAGCCCCGCAGAACGCGAGGCTGTTAATCAATGACGCATTTTCAGTCTATCAAAAAGTATACTTTTTGAGATGCACAAAGTTACGCTATCAAAAGTCCTATTATATGTGGTTTATCACATAGTCTTAGGAATAATGATAGCATTATTCCTTTTAACGCCGACTTATAGACACAAAAAAGCCCCGCTAGTAGCGAGGCAGTTAATACCGTCAACTGATTATTATTTAATGTCGTCAATTTCGGGGATCGGTTGCTCTTTCATCGCTTCCAGTTCTAGCAATAAATCGAGGCGGTTAGTTAAATCAAGCTGCAAAAAGAGCGACTTTATCAATTTATATTGGCGCGCTTGGGGAAGCATCGTAAACCCCTCCGCAATATCACTCATCTTTGTTACCGCGAGAAACGATTTTGCTTTGATCTCGTCGTCGCGCGTGTCTGCGCCTTTACTGCCATTTTTCGCCGTATCATAGCGACTTTTTGCCGCATTAAATAACCGCCTTAGATTATTAAATACCACATCAGCATTAACGCATTCGTCTGTATTGTTATCTATCGCGGTTACTTTCAGCTCGCCTCTATCAAACATATTCTTAATTTCTTGTTTAAAAAAGGGTAGAACCGTTTCTAACACTGATCCTTTCTTCACAATTTGCGTGACATAAAAAATAAATACTTCCGCTTTTAATTTATGGTCAGCTTTTGCAACGCGATAGACTTCATTAATTAACGTCTTACGCTCGGCGAGTCCAGTCAGTTTGTATTGATCATGTTTTTCTACGGTCTCTTTCGCTTTTTTCATATCCGCAATCGCGGCGGCGGCAATCGTTGCCGTTGCCGCTGTTTTCTTTTGAGTCTTAACGGTATTGGTTAACATGATAAAACCTCTCCTATAAGTGGCAACATTGCCTAGTATGCAATCAATATAGGTCATTTATTCGCCTATGTCAAATTAAAGATACTTTTAAACAATATTTAAACACTGTATATAAAAACACCCCCTAACCAATAAGACAAGATAAAACGATCTCATTTTTTAAAAATTCAATTTCAAAAACGCAATCATGTTCCTTTATTTTTTAACCTCTTTTTCTTTTTTTACGATCACACAGGTAAGGTGCCGTTATTGAGCGACAGAAAATGCGGGTATGTGATATGCAATAAAATTGCATAATAATTCATTATTAATGAATAATAAGTCACGAGTATTATTTTGAAATGCTACTACTCCACTTCAATTTTTTACCACATCGCTGTATAAGCGATGTGGGGCAACTATGTTTATGACATGGGTGTGTTCCATCTGTACGCAGAATCGTGCTGTGCGCAGTCTGTAACGCGATTCTTTCTGTGCGCGTCGAGGAACGCGCCGCTCTGTACGAGCCAGAAGCACGAATAACATTTTGTTAACATATTTTAACGATCAGCTAACAATTAGCTTTATCTATTTCGTTTATTATCAAACACTTAATCATACGACATAACAGGCGCACCGGATGTTGTTATGTCGCGTCGCCAGTAACTCATTGTTTTTAAAGGGTGCGCAGCAAATAAAAACTGAGCTAACGTTTGCTAAACGTACTGGCGCACGGCATGTCACGTACTATCTCTGCCTGCGCTTCGTACAGAGCGATTTTTTCATAGAAAAATCGTCATATAATCGGCATAGAGAAAGAAAAAAGAGGTATGTATATAATATTATTAATTAATTATAAATATATGTATAAGTGTATTGTGTATTACTCCACCTATCGTGCTATTTTTTCCCTGTTTTTCGCAAAAAACATCTATGAAAAACTTGAGGTGTCAAAAATCTTTTTTCTGTTTTCCCCTTTTTTGCATTTCCATTTTTAAGGAGATCTTTTTTTCGATTTTTAGCAAGTGTCATGTAGTGTGCAGTTTTTCAAGTCAATACATTGATTTAAAACAACAAAAAATGCTACCACGCTTAAAGAAGCACATTGTAACACTTTGATTAAAATATATATTTTTCGAAAGTGTTAGAGCAAAATCAAATAGTACACTTTGCTCTTTTATTTCATTTTTATTCAAAACCAAAATAGAAACCTTTTTATTTGACATAGATTCATTGCTTGAAAAAATAGATTATTCCCATGCACTCTAAAAAGGTTAATTTCATGAAAAATGATACGCGTTCTGTGACATTTGATGTTAATGATTTTGAAACCAGTGATTCATTTATGGTGGATGTGATATTTCCAAATCATGGTTATTGCACTGTGACCTATGAGAACAATGATGTCATTACCGCACGCAAAATATTAGGTAGTCTTGAAACAGTTCTTTATTGTGCGCGTTCACTTTACAAAACCTTTTTAAGTCAATAATATAAAGCCATTATACAGGTGAGCACTGAAATGTTAAGAGCAACAAAAGTACGCATTTATCCAACACAAGAACAAGCTGACTTTTTAATGGCTCAGTTTGGTGCTGTGCGTTTTGCGTATAACAAAGCTTTACATTTAAAGTCCCATATGTACCGCAAGCATGGTGTCACACTGAACCCTAAGAAAGACATAAAACCACTACTTGCGGCTGCCAAGAAATCACGGAAATATCAATGGTTGAAGCAATACGATTCAATTGCTTTACAACAGTCCGTAATCAATCTTCACCAAGCTTTTGATAACTTTTTTAACCCAAAGTTGAAAGCCAAGTACCCACAATTCAAACGTAGACACGGCAAGCAATCGAGTTACCACTGTGTGGGCGTAAAGGTGTTTGATAGTGCAATCAAACTCCCGAAGATGCAGCTTGTTAAGGCAAATATTCACCGTGAGATCAGTGGCATAGTAAAAAGCATCACAGTCAGTTTGAGTAAAACAGGTAAATTTTACGCATCAATTCTTGTTGATGATGGAGTAGAAGCGCCTGATTTACCTCACACTGTAAGCAAGGTAACAGGTATCGATCTCGGTCTGTCCCACTTTGCCATTGAATCTAATGGCAGAAAGACAGCCAATCCAAGATTTGTAAAACGGGCTGAGAAAAACCTCAGACGTAAGCAGCGTCAGCTATCTAGAAAAGCAAAAGGCAGTGCTAATCGGGCGAAAGCTAGATTGCTGGTCGCCAAATGCCATGAAAAAGTAGCGAACGCTCGCGCTGATTTTCAGCACAAACTCTCTCGAACTCTCGTTGACGAAAACCAAGCGGTGATAGTCGAGACACTGAAATCAGCCAATATGATGAAAAACCGCAAACTGGCTAAACACATAGCAGATGCCTCATGGCATGGCTTTGTTGTAAAGCTGGAGTACAAAGCCAAAGAGCAAGGTAAGCACCTGGTAAAACTCGATCAGTGGTACGCCAGCTCTAAAACTTGTCATTGTTGCGGTCATAAAACGGAAGATATGCCTTTGTCGGTTCGTCAGTGGGATTGTCCATCTTGTGGCACTACGGATATAGACCGCGACTTAAACGCGGCTCTCAATATCCGTGATAAAGGCATTCTGGAATTAAAGGCGGCTGGACGGTCGTCTCTGCTTATGGAAGCTGCGTAAGTCTCGATACTATCGAGCAATGGCTAACGAAATAAGAAGCATCGCCCGATAGGGCGGTGAGAAGTCACATTTTGAATTTATCAATGAACCCACAGTGGACATTCTTTTTATTTCTTTACCCAATTAAGCGGAGAATTTAAAAATGAATATGACAAAACTGATTGAAAAGATGCTACCAGAATATGTTTTACTGGATTTATCGAAAGAGGGAACGTTATCGAGAGTATATGTACTCGAAGGGGAATTTATACCTGCAACTGATATACACCCGCCATGCATCGAAGTACGCTGCCGTGATGCACCGCGTGCAAGTTATTATCGTGGTAGTAGGGATACGCCGGATGCAGTATCTGATGCCGTGAAAAAATATTACGAGCAGGTAGGCATTAGGCATAATGAAACGGTGATCGAGCATATTGTGCTGGAGTGGCCTGAGACGATGAAGTTTACTGCGATCCTCCTTGTTGTTGAGGGTATCTTATCCGCGTTAAAGAAATGACTATCGCAGCCGTCTCAGTCATAGAGCACACTCCTTTATAAATTTCTAAATGCCATCAAAGATAAAATCCATTGCTGCCTTAATTCTGTCACGGTACTGAGTTGCATCACAAAATTCCGCACCCAAAGCGCGAACAGGTATACTTGCCAATTCATGCGTCATGACCGCATATTCTTTGTCGTCTATCAGTCTGACAAGCGGGATCATGCGATCTGGGTGACTGTTATCCGGATATTTTTCAATAGGCAGCAATGGAATAACAATTCTGCGGTTTAATTGCCCGATAATGTCGCTGGTGACATCCAGTAACAGAGGATAAACAGAGGTTCTTCCGGTATTACAATAAACGGTGAATTGCATAATTAAAATGTCCTGTATTCATCACTGAAACAGCCATGTTCATCGTGAAAACGGTTTAATGCCTCTAGCGCTTCTGCGTTATCTTCTTGCCATTTCTTTGCCTCATAATGACGTAATTCGGCATCCAGAGCAGCGGAAAATGTTGCGCTAAAATTGATACCTGCCTCACGTGCCCGACTCAGTAAACTTCTTTCTATGGTCATTGTGACACTTTGGGTATTTCTTTGTTTTACTGTCATGATTGATTTCCTCCATTAATATGTCGTGTAGTTTACACGTAAATATGCACAAACACAATTAGAGTGCTTTTTTTATTCTTTTTCATTGTGCAAATTATCATTAGTTGCAATACTTTATTTTGTAACTTGCACAGCAACTCTTGGAGGTAACTTATGACAACAGAAACGATAAATCACTCTACTCTATACCGCTTGGTTGACGCGGGTGTGGTGCGTGATGCACAGGTTGTGAGTACACTTGATGGCTGGGTAGTGACCGTAAAATATGGCGTGGTAGAGTGTGCGCTCACGGCTACCCGCAGTGGTCAGGTACGTCTGTTTAAAAAATTGGAAACGCTGGTGAATTATCTGCAAAGCATTGGGATTGCCCAGTTTAATGTTGATGCCTCCAACTACAGCGCAGGACACCAGAGCAAGAATGCGCGTCCCGATAGAGCCGTCGCGTTAAAACGCGCATATGAAGCGGCTGCCTACGATGAGTGGTTCAGGACACAGGTGCAAGCGTCCATTGACGATCTGCGCCCTGCGATAGCCCATGAGGATGTTAAACGTCATTTTGCGTCCAAAAAAGACAGTCTACGTAAGGGATTATAATGCGCCTTGAGTGGAAACCTATGGCTTTGGCGGACAGGGAGCAGATCATGGATTATATCGCTCAGGATAATCCACAGGCCGCAATCGTGCTTGATGATGAGTTTGAAGCATCGGCAGAGCGGGCTTGTCTGCAACCTGAGATGTACAAGCGTGGCCGGCTGAAAGGGACGCGGGAAACCGTGGTCAGGCCGCACTATATACTCATATACCGTGTTGAACGGGATATCCTGATGATTTTACGTATTCTTCATGCTGCGCAACAATGGCCGCCAACGAAATAACAGAATTTTTGACGAGTTAGGCATAGAATTCTACAACAGTGATAAGACATAAGGGTCTAAAAGGGGGACAAATGTCACAAGGGGCGAGATTTGTAGAGAACAGTTATTTAAAAGAACCCACAGAAGAGATGCACCCGAAGTTAAAAGAAACACTGTGGTTTTATATAAAGGGCAGTCTGGCGCACACACGGGAGCTATTACGTTTAGTACCGAATAATGCTGCGTGTCCGCGAGCGTCCGATGTGCGCGGATGGATGGCAATACTGGATCTGAATACGGTGGGTATTGCGCGTTTATTAGGGGTACAGCGGACAAGCGTTGCGACGAACTACCTGAAACCGGATTTGGAGAAGCAGGTGGGTATGACTGCACCGCGTTTACTGCGGGCGGGGTTGCTAACGGGATATTTTAAACACCATCCCGATGCGCCTCAGTATTATGCGGCGATGGGCTTACTCGATGAGCTGGTTAAAAAGGGTGAGCTGGACAAGATATGGTATACCATTGTGAACGCGAAGAAACATGGTGCCAAACCCGACGTGATTGATCAGCTCCGAGAGGCAGCCATTGCGACAATGTGTCCTCAATATCCCATGAGTTTATCAGATCCCGGCAATGTGGCGGAAGCGGACGAGAAAAGTGCGGTCAGAAAAGTGCGGCCAACGCGGGAAGTGTATTGGCTGGAATCCGCTGATAAACGCCGTTTAAATAAGGATTATTCTCGCCGTGTGATTGTCGATGAGGATTTTACCGGCGCAACATTAGACGGGATGTACAACGAAACGGTGTTCGTGAATTGTATCTTTAATCAAGCCAAGTTTGTGGGGCAATTCTATGATGCCGAGTTTTACCAGTGTCAGGGAACACAAATCTTGCTCAACGGCCTCTTTGATCGCGCCCGGTTCTATGAAACACGCTTTGATGTGCTCGAACTGAAAGGATCATTCACATTCAGTCGCCTGATCTCCTCCTTTTTTGGTAATCCCGATGGCATCGAGGCAAAACCGGAACAATTTGCCGGTGCAGAAGGTATTCTCTCCTATGTGGATATCCGTTTGCCCGAACCCCGCACGATAGATGGACGTGAAACGCTATCAAAATGGATACAAATCTTCCCGGCGGCAAAAGCATGGTCACGCACGACTCAGCCCGGAACCCCAATGGGGGATGTCTTGCATAAGGAATATTTTCCCGAATGATTGAAAGAATTCGTGCTGTGTAGCTATTGGCTACACAACCTGTTCTACGCTTTGTATATTCATTTTCTATACAGGGGATGTATGAGAACGTAGTCTTTAAAAAATAACCAATATTATTCGGGCTAAAATAATATAACTTCCCTTTCCATTGCCTTAATGTAAACTTAAAATATAAAGCTGAAGTTTTAATATATTTTAATATTTTTACATAATAATTGATGATGAAATTATTGCGCGTTTTTATACGTCGATGATAAAGTGGTAAATGGCATATATAATGCTTTAAATCAAACACATTTAATATTCATCGAAATATAAAAAGGAGTTTTAGATGGCTTGGATTTATCATCAATATTCGGGTGACTTATATCATAATGATAAATTAATTTATCGGGGGGGTTATAGTGGCAAAGGATCACATAAAAATAACCCTGCCTCAGAATCGGTCAAAGGCGAAGGCCCGATCCCACGAGGACGGTACAGTATTGGCGGCTATACCAGCAGTAAAGGGCCAATGACTATCATTCTGGAGCCGCATAATGGCAACAATATGTATGGGAGAAACCTGTTCCGTATTCATGGCGATAGTCGTGAGCATCCGGGACAGGCGTCTGAGGGTTGTATTATTGTCGGGCCAGACGCAAGGCGCGAAATCATCAGTTCTGTCGATAGAGAACTAATTGTGGAATGAGTATGAAAAAGTTTATCCTGTTAGCATTATTATGTTTTCCCGGCATAGCCCTCTCTGCCACTAAAGCACCCTCTCAAAAAGCGTTAGATTATTGTGCAACCGTTGATTCCTGGGCGGCACAAAAAGTCATTGATGCCGAATTGCGAAAAGGGAAAGAATTGGATCGTGAGAAAGCTACCGCTTCTTTGATTAATAGAACGAAATTAGTCAGTGGAAAGAATGCGATCCAACTCGGTGAATGGGGACAATTGTACACGCAGACAATTGAAGTCTCTGTGCCCTACATTGATAATAAAAAAAAACCGATTCGATTTATTGTTTCGTCAATTATTTCTGCTGAAGAATGTTCCCTCACAGAGCCAGCCTATATTGATATGACGTTGGGTGATCCTATTTCCCATTAAAAATGAATAAATAGCCCATGTTAATTATCGCATGGGTTGTTTTTACCTCCCTCATTTGACATACAAACCACACCTGAGAAAATAACCTCACTGAATTAATTAAATAGCAATATTTAGAACGACAGCTATTTATCTTTAATCACCCCCTTCATTGAGGAATTAATTATGTTTTCAGAGAGAGAACCCATTACGAAAAAAGAAGTCAGCGACGCCAAAAGAATGCGGTTTTTGCCATGTCATTTTGGGTGTTATTTTATGAACGCTGAGACATATCTTTATAACTGGATGGACAGATACGCGAAAGATTATGAGGGTGATCATTATTCATTTTATGAACTTTCTAACGGGTCAATATTAATCTGTCCTAGTGAAAACTACTCACTCTGGTCAGAGAATGGTGAGTCTTTTGACAATTTATCATCAGAACAAGTGGGTATTACGGCAACACTCTTTTTACTGAATCACTTCATTTTTAAGACCTATGAACAGGAACAGAGAATGGCGGTGGACTTTAGTCGTAAATACGAAGGATTGCTCGATTATGGTGCAGAATTAGGAAAAGAAATTTGGACACCCATACGAGCTTTAATTGATTAATTTCCCTGCCTGACAACACTTTTCTGTTATGAAATAAAAATAGCATCTATGTCATTACGTTTATGGCGGATAGCCCATTCTCATTTGACATAGATGCATACAGAAAGAAAATAATATTCATCAAGAAAGAAATAGGATTTATATGTGAGGTATAAATATGACACCTTCTATTTTTGTCACGACAAAAAAACGTTTCGAGCGCGATCCAGGTTACGGAGAATGGTTCGATTTATTGGAGTATACAGATGAAGAGGAATTTTTAGAGGACATACAGACGACTTGTGGAAAGCTAGATGAGGACGATACTTATTTTTTCCCCGATTGGATGGACATTCCTAAAGAGGCACTGAACAAAGAAGGGCATCTGAGCTGGGAATATATAGACGTACTCTCTCAGTTAAATGATGATCGTCACGATGCCTATTATGCGTATTGTACGAATCTTTTTTATATTGTCGATAAAGCGACCTTTGAAGATGCCTATATTACCACTCTGGATCAGGGGGAATCAGAATCCGATTTTGTTATAGAGTATGAAGGTGATTTTTTAGATGATAAGGCGATCCCTGAGATATGCCGACTTTATTTTGATTGGGATACCTATACACAGGATCGGTTTACTGATACCTATGTATGTTATGAAAAACATATCTTTTATAACAGATAATTCACGCAGACGGATAACAGGAGAAAAATGATGGCAAAATTTATTACTTTGCCAGCCGGACAGGTGGTGAATCAGGCAAATATTGTGTATATAACGAATGTCCTGAAAGTGCGGAAAGGCCCATCAGGTAATATTATCACAATGACTCCAGAAGAGATTGAGGATATACCAGAGCAGTTACGATATGCGTTTCGCATAAACATGATTGATTATCATATTTGGGTATTCGGACAGAATACGACATCTGAACAATCCGCTGAGAGCATTCGAAATAGTATTGTCTCGCAATTAACTACCGACTAGGAATAATTCTTATGCCAGAGCTTCAACTCGAAACGAGAACGTCTGCTGTTATTTCTACAGCACACTTATCACAGTCAGATATGGAATTACTCACACAGTACACTGAGCGTTTCCACGATGAAGGGGATATGGTTATACGTATGCCTGAGAAAGTAATACGTCTTTATAAGGAAGGTATCGAAATCTGTCTGGCAACAGACGAACATTTAGAGTGTATGGAGGATATAGCAAATACTCTTGACTTATCAGATGGTTTTCTCAATAATCTGCAACGAGTGAAAGAGAATTTCCCTGATCTTTATTCTATCGTTTTCGATCAAGATGCCTTCTTAGTTTCCGGTTTAGTCGAATTTGATTGGCAGTACAAAATATTGAATGATTAATCACTCATTCCTAATCAGACAGTTCGGCTCCATTACAATGGAGCTATTTTTTTACCTGTTATTTGACATACAAACCATACTTGAGAAAATAGAGATATATTTACTGCACTAAAAAATAGTAACGGAACTGGATTTTTCACACGGGGAATAATGTTTTCCTATTCGCTTATTTTACATAATAGCCATATTAAATAATTATAAAACAAGAAAAGAATACGGGAAAACGCATGACCATTAAAACCTTTTCAGCAGTCACATAAAAGTATATGGTTAATTGGCATTAAGACGTCCCGAACATATCCTATTTTGGTTAGCCTATGTAAAGGTGT
Source organism: Xenorhabdus sp. XBWT (assembly GCF_059072735.1). Classification (NCBI taxonomy): domain Bacteria; kingdom Pseudomonadati; phylum Pseudomonadota; class Gammaproteobacteria; order Enterobacterales; family Morganellaceae; genus Xenorhabdus; species Xenorhabdus sp. XBWT. Next base: position 1,904,639 of record NZ_CM180990.1, on the reverse strand, counting down.
ATTGTTATGCAACACGCATTAAAAGAAGCCTATACCACACAGGAAGAGGCTCGTCATGTTGCACAAAGAATGGCAAGTGCAGCAGGCGTACCCATTTGGATTTATCATCGCAAGCATAAGTGGTTTGTCAGTGGCACAGTAAATTTGTACGGACACAGGCCAATCATTCCGTCAGTAAAAGAATTCCGGCGTAAGCATCCGATTTATACGTACTGGAAACGAACCGACATTCCTACGATACACTATGTCAGTTTGTATGCAGGAAAGTATTATATGCTTGTGGACAACCTGATTACCGCCGTCCCGCTTTATACGCTAGTCTATTTATTATCACAAGGAAGCCTGTTAGTGATATCACGGACAGACGAGGATAATACGGCAAAAGAAGTAACGTATTATTTACGACGTTACCTGACAGATCAGGTTTTATACCGTTCTGTCGGTTTTCGTGTCTTTATCGTTCTTGCGGATAAAGACTGGGATATGCTGAAAACAAAGATGTATAACGCTGCGTTGATTTATGACGCGCTATGGAAACCACCAGTTGGTATAACGCAGGAGGAATCATGGCACGTACTCCCGAATCAAAAGTTAAGGAACAAGTCGATAGTTTACTAGCGGATGTCGGTGCCTATGTTCTTACCCCCACGACAGGTGGCTTTGGGCGTAGTGGTCATGCTGACAAAATATGTTGTGTACCCGATAAACAGGGCGGACAGGGATCATTTTTGGCCGTTGAGGTCAAAGCGGGGAAAAATAAACCCACAGCACTTCAATGCAAACGCTTACTTTCAGCATTGAATGCCGGTGCCTATGCCGCCGTCGTGAATGAAACCAATCTGTCTGTATTTCAGAGCTGGTTAGATGCCATTCATAACGGTACGCTTGACGGGCCACGATACCTGTTACCGAAAGGGATCACGCTGTCTGTTAATACAAAAGTCGGAAGATGAAGCTCAACGTGTTATGAGCATGGCTTACGTCAGCAAATAAGACGGCTAAAAAGAGAATTGATGATGCGTTTTGGATCAGTATGTTCAGGTATCGAGGCTGCAAGTGTGGCCTGGGAACCACTGGGAATGTCTCCGGTATGGTTCAGCGAAATTGAAAAATTCCCTAATGCGGTACTGCAATACCATTGGCCCCATGTTCAAAATTTGGGTGATATGACTCAGCTTTCGGCCATGATTGTAGATAATCAGATTGCTGCACCAGATATTCTAGTCGGTGGCACACCTTGTCAGACATTTAGTTTGTCTGGTCTACGTCAGGGTCTGAAAGATGAACGGGGACAATTAACCTTATCTTTTGTGGAGATAGCCAATGCCCTTGATCGCGTCAGAGTGTCCAACACTGAATCCCCCATTATCATTGTCTGGGAAAATGTCCCAGGCGTATTATCCAGTAAAGATAACGCTTTTGGATGCTTTCTTGCTGGACTTGCCGGAGAAGGCATTCCCCTACAGCCGTCAGGGAAAAAATGGACAAACGCGGGTTTGGTGTCTGGCCCACAGCGAACCATCGCCTGGCGAGTGTTGGACGCGCAATATTTCGGCGTCGCCCAACGTCGGCGTCGTGTGTTTGTTGTCGCAAGTGCTAGAAGAGATGTCGATCCCGCCGAAATACTTTTTGAGTCCTACAGCGTGCGAAGGAATACTCCGCCGGGCAGAACGGAGAGGAAAGCCGTTGCCGACGCTGTTACACAGTGCCTTGCAAGCGGTCGTAACACCACTGGAGCGTTATTAGCTAGTTGTGGTAATAAACAATTTTTAGACAACCAGTCAGCTTTTTCAGGCGACTTCCATATTGTGAAATGCTCACCTGCCAACGGCAGTCATTGGGATTCCGGTGATAATCCGCACCCAACATTAAACCAGAGCCATAATACGGGAGGGATCGGCATGAGTAATCAGGAGATATTTTCCCAGCGTGGCAGCGGTCTGGTATCCACCTATCGCCAGCTTTCATACGGTGAATACCGCACCGACGATATTTCATCGACACTGAAGTCGCGGGACTATAAAAGCGCCACGGATTTGGTGGCAATTTCACTGGCAGGCAATACGATAAACCGAACTCCCGGCAATGGTGGTCGTGGCGACGGCTACCAAACTGAACTCTCCTACACATTGACGGCATCGGATGTCCATAGTGTGAATTATGGTTATGCTATTCGTCGCCTGACACCGATTGAATGCGAAAGGTTACAGGGATTTCCTGATAATCATACGCAGATCCCGTGGAACGGAAAATCAGCAGAAAATTGCCCTGATGGCTCTCGCTATCAGACGATAGGCAATTCAATGGCTGTACCTGTTATGGCATGGCTTGGAAAACGTATTTTACTGCAAATGAAGTAGTACGGTGAGAATTCATTTTGGTCATAAAAGATGTCTTTCATAACCGTCATGAAATAAATCGAGGGGGTTGAATGAAATACGTGCGTGTCACTCTTTCCTGCGAAGAACAAGAATGGTCATATGATGCCGATGAGGATTTGAATGAAGAACAACTCATTCGTTATATTGCTGATTTACAGAAAAAAATAGAACACCATTATGAACGTCCGCCTGCACATTACGATAAAGAAAAGCTACAAATGGCAGAGCATCATTTGCAATGTTTAAAAGAGCTTCATGACCGCCGTCAAGACACCGTAAGCCTCCCCTTTATGTCAAAGGCAGGTGACTGGGTGTTGATGTTCTGTCTTATCGGGATGTTTTATCTGATTATCCGGTCACTACTTGGCATTGGAATATAACATCATGTTATACGCATACGATTATGGAATTAGGCAGCAGGGCATATTCAGTGATAAGGAAAAGCAGCACGCCTGCAACAACTTAGCCAATGCGCTCGCGTCTGATTTTGACCGTATTCCGAAAGTCTTTCTGGATTTTGAAACGTTTTATGATCCCGCCAATAAATACTCGTTATCCGCAAAAGGCATGACCTATGAAAAGTATGTTCGTGATCCCCGCTTTCAGGTCATACTGTGCTCCATTATCATTCCGGATACGGGCGAACGGTACTGGATACCCAATCATAAAGGTGCCGTGAGAAAAGAACTGGAATCCCTCCAATTACATGACTGTAATGTCCTCGCACACAACACCCCCTTTGATGGTTTTATTCTGTCAGATTACTACGGTATAGAACCCCGTGAATTTACCTGTACCCTGACGATGGCGCGGCCATTACACGGTGCAAAAGCGGCAAACAGTCTGGCTCGATTAGCCAAAGGGTATTCGCTGCCGGAGAAAAAAGACGACGTTCACCATGTAATGGGGATGCGTCTGGAGCATTTCACCGCAGCGGGCTTGCAGCGGTACGGGGAGTATGGTCTGCGAGATGTGGATATTTTACCGCCCCTCTACGGTTTGTTTCGGTGGCACTATTCTGAAATGGATATGGTCACGATGTCCGACACGATACGGGCGGGTTGTGTCTGTCAGTTTGATTTGGATAAAGCCTTATTACGTGAATATATTCCGCGCCTGATACAGTTACAGGAAGATAAACTGGCAAAAATTTCGGCGGCTTTTTCACAAGATGTTGAGACGTTTCGTAAACGCTTATCGTCAAATCCCCAATTTGCTGAGGTACTGATGCAACTGGGTGTGGAAGTGCCGATGAAAGACAGTAAGACCGCCAAGAATCTGGACGGAACACCCAAAAGGACGTATGCCTTTGCCAAAATGGATATGGGTTTTAAGGCACTCTTAACGTCAGGCGATCCCTTTCTGGAAGCAGTCTGTGAAGCACGCATGGGCGAGAAATCCACGATTGGTATCACACGAGCCAAAAATCTATTAGATATTGCGCATCGGGGCAAGATGCCGATCCCCCTGAAAGCCTTTGGTGCGACGACGGGACGGTGGGTTGGCTATCAGGATATTAATGTCCAAAACTTTCCCAAACGTGGGGGTGATCTGACCTTGCGAAGATCTGTGCGGGCACCCAAAGGCTATTCGGTCGTGACCTGTGACTTAGCACAAATTGAAGCCCGACGTATGGCAGACCATGCAGGACAAAACGATTTGCTGCTACAGTTTGCCCGCAATGAAGATCCTTATTCTGACTTTGCCACGACATTGTACGGCTATGAAGTTTCAAAAACGAATGGGCGAAAAAAGGAACGTAACGTAGGTAAAGAGGGCATTCTGTCCCTGCAATATGGTTCGTGGTTTGAATCCTTCTATTTACGCCTTCGCACGGCTTACGATCTGGATGTGACCAAAGAGTTCTGCCACGACGCAGTTTTACTGTATCGTGACCGTTATACCCATATCGTTCAGTTCTGGACAGAATGCCAGAATGCCTTAGACGTAATGCTGTATGGCGGCTCTTATTCTTTTGGTTACGAAAATAACTATACCGCCATGAAAAACAGACTTATCTTGCCGGATGGTTGGGTATTACGTTATGACGATCTTCGTATTGCCGGTAAAGATGAACTGAACCGCGACATCATTTTGTATACCGATGCTGAGAAACGGGAAAACCGCAAAATTTATCGTGGCATCATTGCGAACAATGTCACACAAGGCAGCTCGACACGGATTTTGCAGGGAATGATGATGAACCTGCGAAATGACGGTCTTTTCTGGTGTTTAACCGTTCACGATGAATTAGCTTTTCTCGTGCCTAACGAAGATCTTTCTGATTGTTGTGAACAAATCCAATACCGGATGAGAAAACGCCCCGATTGGGCACAACGGACACCGATAGATTGTGAGCTGACGGTTGGCCCCAATTATGGTGATCAATATGACGAAGATATCTGGGTGGCTTCTGGCTTTAATCAAGTTAATGCCGAAGCGCTTTTAAAAGAACGCAACCAAATGCAATAAGGACAAACATGCAGCCCAAAATAAAACGCGATACCTTATTTCTCATTGCTGATGTTGAGACATTATCGAATCTGGCCGGGGATAAACCTTTAGTGTGGGAAGTGGGTCTGGCCTTAGTGCGGGGGGACGGTCTGATAGTGGGATCGTGGGGGTCACTGGTCAATGTGCAGGATATGATGGCACGGGGGTTTAAGCAGACACCCAGTACGCTGGGATGGCTTATGAGCCAAGACACCGATGTTCGTGCCCGGTTTCAACTTGCGTGTGAATCTAACACCCCAACACTCATTAATGTCATACACGAAATGACCGACTGGATTAAAACCACCCTCAGTATGCAGATGAACAAGGGGGAAATTTTTTTTCCTGTTCGTAATCTGTACTTATTGGGCCGGGGTGCGGCGTTTGACTGTCCGATTATGGAAGTTCTATACCGCGAAGTGCATAGTGAACCAGCCCCCCTCCCGTGGCTATTCTATAATGGCGCGTGTCTGCGAACTTTTGAAATGATCTTCCCGATACGCGCAGCTCACACCGGCACAAAACATTGTGCGGAACATGATGCCCTATGGGAAGCCCAATGCTTATCACGACAGCTCGCCGTGTACTGGCAGTTTGCAAGTCAGATTAATGCGGCGTGTTATCAGATGGACAAGCAGGCGACATCTTCTCTACACACAGAACTCACCCCATTAGGCAATATTCTGTCGAACGATACCGACAATCCCCTCACGCTGTATGCGAAATCCGATAGTGCTGACAGCACCTCTTTACCGGATGCTTATCACTATACCGATGAACCCTGTTTACATCAAAACTGCCCGGATTGTCATGGCTTGTTTGCAAAACCCAACGGTGAACCGTGTGTGCATCTCATGCGCTGCCACTGTCCCCGCTGTAAAAAGGAGGGTATGTGAAATGGCAAGAGTCATTATTACCGTGACCGATCTGCCGAATGGTCAAGTCGATATTCATTACAATTTTGGCGACGGCTTTATTGATCCCCAATCGTCTGACGATTTAGAAAAACTGACGGATGCGCAACAGTTCAGTATTCTCATCACGCAATTTATTACGGGATGGGTGTTGGATTCGGAAGCCAGAAAACAGAGTGACGCCCAACCACTGATACGGGTTCCCGGAGCGAAGACCGATGGGTAAGATAATATTTTCAGAAAAAGAAAAAGACGACTTAATCGCATATCCACTGAGTCATGATGTTGAGTGGCCGAATAAAATTCATAAGCCGATTGGCGGCGGCAAACTGTTGTCGCTGGCCTTATCCTTTTCAAAACTGAGTCAGTACCAGCAATGCCCCAGGCGATTTTATGAACAACACCTGACTCATAGTATTCCCTATACCGATACGCCCGCTACCTTGTGGGGCACACAGGTACATCAGGCACATGAAGATTATGTGCTAAAAGGCCAACCCATGAATACCGTCGTAAAGGAAAAAATCGGAACGGGTGTGGCCGATATGTTAAAGAAAAAATTTAATATTTTAGTGACTGAACAGCGTGTGGGTATCCCGCTTTTTGGTGAACAGGAATGGGCGATCAAAGCCAATGGTCAGGTCGCCAGTTGGTTTGATACGTCCACCGTTTTTATGCGGGGAAAAACCGATGTCGGTATGGGCAGTCTCAAAAAAATGTACCTGTATGATTATAAAACGGGCAAAGATCGTTATCCAAAAACTGATCAGTTGGATTTAATGAGTGTCATGGCGAAAGCGCAGCCGACAATGCAACGTTATACGCAATTTGATAGTGCCCTGATATTCTTAGAAGCAGGCAGTGTTAAGACGCATACAACGCATCTTCATGACGAAGGGCATGAGATACAGATGCGGAAGTTTTTGCGGGAGTCTTTACGTATTATTGACTCTTATGAGCGGGATTATTGGCCGGAACAGACATCACCGTTGTGTGCCTATTGTCCGGTGATGAGCTGTCCCTTTAATGCCACGGGTCAGAAGTGACGACTGTTGACATATAAGCAGATATACTCATGACAACGAAAGAAAATCCAGACATTACATTTCTGACGGTCAGAGGTGACGCCCTACTGGTGTTACTTCGCAATTTATATGAGCGACGGAAAGAAGAACAGGCCATGTTGGAAACCATTCTGTCAATGATGGACGCATTAGACAGCAGCGTTCAGTTTACGGGCGAAGGTGCCGCGAATGCGAATGTCCGATTGGTCAGTATCCTTAAACAACTGAAACCCAAAGAAACCGCAGGGCTATCTGACGAAGAGATAATGAAACTTGTCGGAGGACAATGGAATGAAACACATTCTTAAGGCGAAAGATTTACGGGCATTAATGACCTATAATCCGGATACGGGTGGGCTTTTTTGGAAAGCACGGACACCGGAACTCTATCAGAAATACAGTCAGGCAAATCAGAGTATGGCAGAGCGTTCCTGTACCTGGTTTAACCAACGCTATGCGGGTGAACACGTGGGTATCACAATGAATGGCAGTAACACGTATGTTCGGATCGCGATTGGCAGTGGGTCGGGAAACATCCGAAAAAACATTCTGGATCTGATTTGGGTTGTCGTGACAGGCAAAGAACCCTATGGCCTTGTTCGGTTACTGGATGATAATTGTGCGCGTACCGTGGACAATATTGTGTGTCTTTCCCCGCATATCGCACAGCTCTTTCGTAATCCTCGTGCGGGTATTTACCGTAACCGTGAAGAAAAAACCTTTTACTGGCGTATTTATCGGGGCAAAGAACTTGATCAGCAAGGTGGCTATCAGACCATTCAAGAGGCTCGCGTGGCTCGTGATAATAAACTCAAAGAATTAGGTTTATGGCAGGAAACATTACTGAATGATGTATATTCATAAGGCGCAATGATGGCAACGTTGCAACTCTATCAGCAACGGGCGCTCGTCATTCAAGGATCAGAGCAAGAGCTGGCACGGGCACGTGTGTTGAATCCGGGCGGACAGATTGACCTGGGCGACAATACGGTGGCCTATAAGTGGAATTATTATAATGCAGCACTTCTGGCGGTGGCCAATTTACCCGCTGTGAGTCCTATTTATCGGGACTATCATTGGCCCGGCCCCAGTGATTTTCGTCCGTATCAGCACCAGATTGTTTGTGCTGATTTTTTATGTCTCCGGAAAAAAGCCTATTGTTTCGCGGGGACAGGAACAGGTAAAACTGCTATCGGCATCTGGGCCGCGCATTATTTGTATACCCTCGGCTTGGTCAAAAAGATCCTGATACTGTGTCCGTCTTCCGTATTATTGGATGCGTGGCTGCCTACCGCCGCAAAATTGTTGTTTGGTGAGGCTGATTTTACGGTCATTGAAGGAACGGTAAAAAAGAAACAAGAGCAGGTTACCTCTACCGCACCGTTTCATATGACGAATTACGAAGCATTGAAAGGACTTCATAAGGAATTTATTCAGAATCATTATGACCTGATTATTCTGGATGAAAGTACTAAAATAAAGAACAGAGAAACGGATTTATGGGCACTCGTTTATCCCCTTGTGCGTAAGGCTGCGTATGCATGGCAAATGACTGGGACGCCCACACCAATGGGGCCAAAAGATGCGTTCGGCCAGATTTGTATGTTTGATGGTTTTGGCAATACCGTGCCGAATTTCTACTGGTGGGAAAATTTAACAACGTGGAAAGTCAACGATTTCAAACGATTTCCGCTCGACGGTTGGCAGGATACCGTCGCCAAGTACATGAAACCGGCGATCCGCATTCGCACACGGGATTGTATTGATTTGCCACCGATTGTGTATGAGTCGCGTTATTTGCCATTAACAGCGGTACAGAATGCCGCGATTAAAATGTTACGTGCGCAGCAGACGGTTAATTTGGCGGGCGAAAATATCACGGGCGATAATCAGGCCATCTTATTGGATAAAGTGGTACAGATTTGCTGTGGTGCAGTCCTTTCTGAAAGTGGTGAAGTGGTCGAAATGAAACCCACGAAACGGTTGAATGAATGTCTGGAAATTATTCACAGTGAGGAGGGTAAAGTGCTTATTTTTGCTCCATTCCGTGCCGCCGTAGACATGATTGCCCTTTATCTACGAAATAAAAGTATTGCCGTGGGGATCATACACGGCGGCATCAGTAAGACGGCACGCCAAAAAGTCTTCGACAGTTTTCAGGAAGCCCCAAAGGGACTGATGCAAGTGATTGTGGGAGTCCCCTCGGCATTTGCACACGGTGTCACGTTAACGGCAGCGAGTCATGCCATTTGGTACGCACCCTATGCCAGTACCGAAGTGTATTTACAGGCAACGGCCCGCATGGAACGTAACGGACAGAAACACCATATGACAGTCACCGAAATGTGGGGTGATCAACGGGAAAAACAACTTTATGACATCATCGCAGGACGCGCCGATGCGCAATTAACGTTGCTGAATATTTACAGGAGTCTCGCAAAAGACAACTAGGGGGACAATAATGAGTGATCCTTTTATCGGTATCTCAACCGCGCAATTGGCCGCAGCGCATATTCAATTGATGCAGCAGAAAGAAACGATTGAATCCATGCACAAGGCCGCAATGGAGGAGGAAACAAAAGACATTGCGGATCAGTTACGCGTCCTGTATTACGAAATTCAAAAACGGATGCAACAAGAGAAAATTCATGCATTAGATACGGACGTCGGTAAGGTTCTCTTAAAAACAACTGTAGAATACAGTGTGCAGGATTTGAATGTCTGGGGCGATTTTATTGTCACCAGTCAGGACTTATCTTTTTTCAGTAAGAGCATTTCAAAACCACGCGTGGAAGCGTACAGAAAACAACATGGTGATGCGTTGCCACCGGGATTAAAGGCATTTACACGACAACACATACAATTCAAACCCGTGAAATAAGGAATTCCTGATGACTAATTCTATCGTGACCTTTGATCATAATTTACCGGCGCATTTGCGCGATGAGCAGGACGGGCTGAGTGCTCACTGGGATGAGGTGGGTCTGTCCAGCTTTGCCCGTATCAAAATGAAAGGAAACAGCTTACAGGCGTTTATTGGCCCGGAACTGGTTGCACAGTCACAACCGCTGCAACCGATGACCGTCGTCATGTTACGGCCATCAAAGGTTGGCCGCACCTTTTATCATGGCATCTATGTTGAAGGCAGCAAAGAAGCCCCCGATTGTTATTCTAACGACAATATTACGCCCGCTGCGGATGCAAAACATAAACAGTGTACCCGCTGTGATTTATGTCCACAGAATCTACCCGGTTCTGGCATCAATGGCGAATCACGGGCCTGTCGTTATCGACAATCTATTGCCGTCTGGACACCAGGAGAAGGTGACAGCACGTGGGATACCATTTTTCAGGTAAATTTATCGTCCACCGCTATCTTTGGCGATAAACCGAATCCGGATGGTTATATGGGACTGAATGCCCTGGTAAACTGGTTTAGGCGACAAAAATTAGATCCCTCGAAAGCCTGGATTCAGCTTGCTGTCGATCCTTACTCAGAACATAAACGTATTGTGATGAAACCCGAAGGGTACATCAACGATCCCGACGAGTATCAACAGGTACGAAAACTGATTGAATCTGACGAACTAGACCGTGTACTGCGACTGGGTGTGTTAGATACGGAACAGGCAGAACAGATGAGTGCCGAAGGATTCGGGCAGATGCCTGATCATCTGCAAACACCCGCCGCTCATGCACCGGTGCGCAATACCGAATCGGTGAATACCGGACAGGAAACCGTCGATCCCTTTACCGGTGAAATTATTTTCTATGATACTCCCATCACCGATAATATCCCTACGTACTGGCAAAATACTGAGACGAAAACCATTGTCATGTTACAGCCGGGGACAAACTTACCCGTTGACACGCAGGGCATAGAAGAAGTGGAGTTAGCCGATTATCAGCAGTATGAAGCGCGATTAGCGGAAGAACGCCGTCAGTCAGAGGCTCAGGCAAGACGTGCGGCGGAAGCTAATCGGCAGACAAATGGTGCTATCGCAGGTCGTACACGTAACAGAACATCGGTGACAGAAAGACAAAAGACGTCCGAAGACGTTCAGGAAAGTGGTGTGCGCACGCGTAGCCGAAGTGCGGTGAATACACTACAGAATACACAAGAAACACAAGATAATACTGTACGCACACGCAGTAGGCGTAACGAGTCCACATCACAGGATGCCGTTTCACATCAAGATGAGCCAGCTCAGACACGTACCCGAAATACCGTCGCCGATGCCGCCGCCGTATTAGGCCGTCGTCGTCATGCTGCACCGACACAAACCAGTGCAACAGAAGTGACACGGACACGCGGTGCCCCCGTTGTATCAGCCCCCACAGCACAACGTTCTGCTGCCGTGCCAGCTCCCGCACAACAACGTGTCAGTCGGCGTGCTTCTGCCGTCAAAGCACCCGAAGCCGAAGAAATTTTTTCGCATGTTCCAGAGAACTTACGTGCAGCACAACAACAAGCGGCAAAAGCTCCGGATGATGAACAACCCAAGAAGAGAGGTAAAGACAGCGTATTAACCCCTGAAATGGCGGCCGCTTTGGACGCGGCGTTGTTACAAAATAATGATTAAGGGTATCAATGACTCAATAATGGCATTAAGGAGAAGAAAATGTCAGAGACTACATTATCTTTAGAACTGACCGAATTGGCCGTCAAGCTGGGTATCAATAATAAAACGTTGGGTTACCTCTTACCCAATATGTCGGCGTCTCAGATAGGACGCCTTGTTAATGCGTCAGCCTATCAGGCGAAATATACGGATGAAGTGCGTTTAGCCATTATGGTGTTAAAGGAAATCGATGCCATTGGCGCATTACCGTGCAGTCCTAAGACGGTTTATCCCCATATTCTTTTGGCTTTTGCTGAAAAAGTACAGACCGCATTGAAATACCAGTACACGTTAGAAGAACTGAAAAATGACAGCGCCTGGGTTAATGATCTCAGTGACGACGGTGAACTTCCCTTCAATGATTCAAAACGGGACTGGGATGTTATCGGCTTAAAAAACATTCAATCCTCGATTAAAAATAGTATCAACCTATAAGGCACCGTATGGACTTCTTAACGTCAGTTGTGCCGCCGGAGGGTGAAACGGTTCTTGTCACCATTAAAAAAAACCTCCGGACAGCGACAGGTAAAGAAGTTCGTAACTACTGGGTCAATATCCGAAATGGTAATGCTGCCCGATTTATTCAGCAGCATGAGTCAGGAGAGACGGACTTATACTTTGCCATGTCTTCCTTTAACACAAAAGGAACGGAATATGCTGGGCGTCGGGATGATCAGGTACAGGACGTTAAATCCCTATGGCTCGATATTGATGCAGGGAAGGAAAAGTTTGCGAAACATCCAAAATGGGCCTATCCCAGTTTTGAAATGGCCCATACGGCATTTTCCCAATGGCTGGTTGACGCAGATATGTGGCAACCAAACTACATCATTGCCAGTGGTGAAGGATTACATATCTATTGGGTATTGGATAAACCCGTATCACCGGAACAATGGCGGGTGCTTCATGGGGGTTTAGAACAGCTCGTCCGTACCCACGGTTTAAAAATGGATGCCGGTGCCAGTATGCGGATCAGCGGTATTTTACGCGTTCCGGGCACCCTGCATACCAAAAGTGGGAATGCCGTCCGTATTATCGCCTCTGAGCCACAACCGTATTCGCTTGCCGAAATGCGGGAAGTTTTGCCCTATGTTCCGCTGCAATCGAATGAGTTGGGCGCAGTTCCCGATTTTCTTCAAGATGAGATAGGTTTTCAGGAGGCTGTTTGGGGCGTCCAAAAAAAGTCTTTTTCGTTTGCTCAGATTATGGCTCACTGTGATATCGGCAGTGCAAAACCGAAACCGGGCGGCTGTGACCAGCTCGCCTTGTGTTATGAACAACAAAGTACCACCGACGAACCCACATGGCGCGGGGCGTTATCTATTGCGGTAAATTGTTTTGATGGGGAAGAATGGATACATAAAATTTCAGACCAATATCCGACGTACTCCATCACAGAGACGGAATTTAAAGCACAATCCGTGATAGATAAACCTTACACCTGTGACATGTTCAGCCGTCTTAATCCCGATGTGTGCGGTGATTGTCCTCACTGGGGCAAAATTCGTTCCCCTATTGTACTGGGTAAGATAGTCGAAGAAGCCTCCGAGGAAGAATTAAAGGCCATTATTAACCATATCCCACAAGCACGCCCGGTCACGATACACGAAGGGCAACTTCCCTCAATTACGTTACTGAGCAGACAAGTTGCGGAGATAACCGAGCAACCGTTACCCTTTCATCGTGATTATAAAATTGCGTCAAGCGAGATGGGATCGGGGATCTGGAAGCGGGCAAAAGGCACAGAGGAAAAAGAAACATTAATCTATAAATACCCGCTTTTGTTTCTTAACCGGGTCTATTCACCACAAAACGGTGAGTCATTTGTGATGCAGGTTTCCATGCCGCACGATCCGGCACGGGTCTTTGAATTACCCGTATCAGAATTACCCAAAGACTATAGTTTACAGGGCTTATTAAGTAAACATGGGGTCACCGTCACTTCAAAAGGACAGTGGGAAAATCTTATGACCTTTTTACGTCGAACCGCAGAGCAGGCAGCCGATATCCGCGCGGCGGATAAGCAGCACCAACATTATGGCTGGACAGACGATATGTCTGCGTTTTTGTTGGGTAATACCGAGTTTCGTGGGGATGGTTCGGTACGCCCAATGATACTGGCGAATAATGGGGGCAGTATGGATAAAGCCTTTCGCATGAGTGAGGATGCGTCAGTCGCCGGTTTTCGTAAAGCGATGGATTTAATTAATGTGCCGGATATGGAGCTGACACAATTTTTAATGGGTGTCAGTTTTGCCGCTCCCTTATTTAAACTCATGGGGGTACAGGGATGCCTTGTCCATAGTTATGCAACGCGATCGGGTGTCGGAAAAACAACGTCTGCACGTCTGGCGATATCGATTTGGGGCCGTCCCCAAGTCGATGGCGGCAGTGGCATTGAAGGTCTGACACGTGACACAGCGGTTGCACTGTATCGACGGCTCGGTGAATTAAATGCGATCACGATGTGCATTGACGAAATCACGGAACGTAGGGGCAAAGAACTCACGGATTTTGTTTATTCCGTCACACAGGGACGCGACAAGGACAGAGGGTTACCGAATACGAATCGTTTGCAGGAGAATAATGGTTCCTGGACAATGGCGGTTTTATCAACAGGAAACTTATCACTGACCCAACAATTGGTAAATATGAACGCACTGTCTGAGGCGTTGAACGCCCGTGTCATCGAACTTGACATGAGCAATCTACCAAGCCTGTGGGGGCGCAACAACGAGAACAAAGAATTCGTTGAACAAACGTTTATGTTAGCCCGTACCCTCCATGCAGGGGCCGCAGGGCGATTCTGGTTACGAAACCTCATGCGTAATCTTGATCTGGTGAAAAAACTCTGTGAAGACGTGAGTCGAGAATGTCAGGAATTTTTTGATTTTACACAAAAAGAACGTTACTGGACATGGACAGTCTCACTGGGGATTGCCGGATTAATTATCGGTAAAGAGCTGGGTGTATGGGATTTTGATGTAGGGCGCGTGATGACCGCAGTCAAAGCACAATTAGAGCGGATACGAGTCAACGTCGAGCAAGATAAAATTACACCGGCAAGTATCTTTGAGCACTTTATTTCTGCTACCTTTGAGAACCGGCTGGAAATCCGGGCAGCAAACACCCCGATTCTGTCGAACCAGCTCCCTTCGAAAGAACTCGGTTTACGTCAGGAAAATTACAGCCATAAATTATTTATTAATAAAGGTTTTGCTCGACGTTGGTGTGAAAGTAATAACTATCCTTTTGACCTATTTAAAGAGCACATGAAGATACTGCGTGCACGTGATACCCGTAAGCATATGCTGGAAGGCGTTACCAGTATTCCGTCAAAATCAAAAAGGCCCAATGTTTGGGAACTTGATCTGAGAGGAGAAACCAATGACTAAACCATCGACACGAAAAAAATCGGTGATCCCGTCTGCCGATACCTTGCAGGAGATCCCCATTGAGCCGAAACAAAGCAAAGCGCCCCGGAATAAACAACCGTATGTCTCGCCGGATACGTTGCAGAAGTCAGCACAGTTAGCAACACAGGCGGCTATCTTACGTTCTGCCACGGAAGACGTTGCGGTTGCGGTAAGCAATCCGCCGTCACCCGCACCAGAGGCATTGATAACACCGTCGGTGATCCCTGATCCTGTCATCCAACCCGAACCCGCGTTTGATGCTCAGATAATGTCACAACTCGTGGCGGCGTTAGCACAACAGCAGCCATTAAAGGCACCGCGTCTTGTGACTTCTGGCGTCGTGAACTATATGCACGTATTGAAAGATATTGATGCGGTTGAGTTTGATCAGAAACTGGATGATCTCTATGCCATGCTACAGGCCCGCGCGAGCGCCCGAAGTGAAAATGCCAAACGCCTGCAAAATATGACGCTGGCTATGCATATTTATCAGGAATTTACTGAACTGTGGCCCCGTGCGAAATGATGAATTCATGCCACTTCTCACCGTTTGTGGTGAGGGGCGGCATATAAAAAAGGATAAACCCCGATGAGGTTGTGCTCTACGACGCCCAGGACGGGTTCCGCCGAAGAACCCCAAAAAGTGACGATCCCGCGTTTTACTTCAGGCGAATATTTTCTGTCGTCGATGTCCAGCCTTGACTCGCAGTACACGGACAATTTTGGATACCCAAATTCCAGCGCAATTTCTATATTAAAACCTGGCGTGTAATAAATAATGTATGGTTATGATTATTAAAAATCCCGCAATTATACGGGATTTTTATTAATATATTATAAATATCCATCTTTGCCGTTATGTCCATTATGTCCACCATTTGAACCGCCTTTTCCGCCTTTTCCGCCTTTTCCTCCTTTTCCTGCATCACCACCATTTCCACCATTTCCAGAACCGCTACCATGCCCTCCCTTACCACCATTTCCTCCATTGGAACCACCATGTCCTCCATTACCACCATTTCCGTTACCTCCTGAAGCGTTTCCACCGTTTCCACCATTTCCAGAACCATCTCCATTACCTCCATTCCCTCCATTTTTGCTTCCTACTCCACCATTTCCTCCATTTCCGTTGCTCCCTCTGCCGGCGTCTCCCCCTTTTCCGCCATTACCTCCCTTGCCTCCATGTAGTTGCTCTGCATAAGCCGTTGTTGGCAATATGATTGAAATTGAACAGGCATAAATAAATACAGATGTTGATAGAATAAATAAAAAAAATATTTTTGATAACAATAAATTATTTTTATTTAGCATATGTTGTGACCTCCTTTGCCACCATTGCCACCATTACCACCAGGAGAGTTATTACCATTCCCTCCATCACCGCCATGACCACCATTTGCACCAGAGGCGTGAGAATTTCCGCCGCTATTACCACCTTTTCCTCCATTTCCTCCGTGGGAATTACCACCTTTTCCTCCATTTCCGCCGTGACCTCCGTTACCTCCCTGAGTACCGTTTCCGCCGTTTCCGCCGTTTCCTCCATTGGAATTGCCTACTCCATTACCTCCATTTCCTCCGTTCCCATGATCACCATCTGAAATAAGGACATAGTGGGGTTCATAGTGCCGAATTTCAGATGAGTGACTTGAGGCATATGATATTGATGTAAGTAATGGAATAAGAATTAAGAGTAATGATTTTGAATTAGTCATATTCCATTTGCTCCATTACCACCGCGCCCACCATTAGCATCACCGCTATCATCTCCATTACCGCCATTACCGCCATTACCGCCATTACCACCACCAGGTGCGCCATTACCGCCATCACCACCATTCCCGCCTGATGCACCGTTACCACCATTTCCGCCTGATTGTCCTGGTGATTTTCCGTCTCCGCCTTTGCCTCCATTTTTACAATTACTATTAGGTATTCCATCTTTACCATTTTGTCCTGGCTGCCCATTTAATAAATTGCAGTCAGGGTCTTTTAATATATTTATTTTGTTTTTATCTTCAGCATGTAATAAAAAAGGGACAATTATTATAGATGCAAAAATTATTGTTGAGATTTTTTTCATTTTATTCTCCTGTGATATGTTTTTTTTAAATTAAAATAACGCAACTTATAAGACTTAATAATAAGCTGCGTTATTCTTTAATTATGCTACAGCGTTTCCATTACCACTTCCATTACCATTACCACTTCCATTACCATTTCCATTTCCATTACCACTTCCACCTCCGTTGTGACCACCATCTCCACCTGGTGCACCGTTACCACCAGGAGAATTATTACCGTTACCGCCGTTACCGCCATTACCTCCTGGTGCACCATTGGCATCACCATCACCATCACCATCACCATCACCATCAACTAGGATATAAGGTAATTTTGTGTCTTTTTGCTGTATTGATAATGTTTTTATGGGTTGTTTATATAATGTTTTTACTACATTTGCTGCTGATATTGTTGGAGTTAATGTTAATATTGACGTTGCTATAATTATACCTATGCTAAGATGTTTTAATTCCATAACTTATCCCTTTATATAATAGTAATTAATATTTTTTTATTTTCTGAAAAATAACACAGTTAGTTATATTTCATTTGCTAATTTTGCATATATTTTTTATAGAAAAAATAAACAAAGCATGAATGGATTATTTTTTGTTCACCCTTGCTTAGAGAATTCTGTAAGTGATGTTTTTTGTTTGTGTTTTTAGCCCTAATCGAGTAGGAAGCGGGATCACTCCCGCCGTCCTCTCACGCCACCGTACGTACGGTTCCGTATACGGCAGGGGTTACGCATGAAAATATTTAGTGGATAATTCCCTCATTTTTAGAGGGAATGCAGATGAAAAAATTAGTGGATGTCTTTTCTGATTTTCCAGACCCGCGTTGTCAGGGAAAGATCAGGCACCGTTTTATTGATATCTTAGTGATTGCGGTATGTGCTGTCATTGCCGGCGCTAACGCCTGGACCGATATTGAACAGTATGGTCAACTAAAAAAGGATTGGCTGGGTTCATTTCTTCCGCTCAAAGGCGGTATTCCGTCACATGATACTTTCCGGCGCTGTTTCAGTTTATTAAATCCCCGCCTCTTTGAACGCCATTTTTATCAGTGGGTTTCTCATGATGTTTCTTCAGAAAAGCGGGCGATCATTGCGATTGATGGTAAAAGTTTACGCCATTCGTTTGACAAGAAAATTGAACAAAGCCCATTACATGTGGTAAGTGCATTCTCCGTTGAGAAAGGGCTTAGCTTATGTCAGTGTGCTGTAGACGGAAAATCAAACGAAATTAAGGCCATCCCCACATTATTATCGATGCTTTCCTTGAAAGGCCATCTCGTGACGCTTGATGCGATGGGCTGTCAACGCACGATTGCCCAGCAATTACGCGAGAGCGGAGCCGATTATATTTTGTCCCTTAAAGGCAATCAGGGAAAAACCTTTTCGGAAGCGGTTAACTATTTTCAACAACAACGGGCAACACAAAAACCTTATCTGAAACCTGACCATGATGAATTTGAAGATAGCCATGGGCGTACCGTCAGACGACGCGGATGGGTTCTACCGCTGACACCAGAAACAAAACACTTAGGCTCCTGGCCAGATATTCAGGCTCTTCTGGTCACAGAAACAATACGGCAAGAACAATATTCTGAAACAGTCACCTCTTATTTTCGTTATTATTTAAGTAGTTGTCAGGACGCTCCTGCCTTTCAGTTAGCAGCCATTCGGAAACATTGGGCTATTGAAAATAGCTTACACTGGGTGCTGGATGTCACTTTTCGGGAAGATGATTCACGGATGAGAGAGCAGATCGCCACAAGAATATTTGCCCAATTACGTAAAATGGCGCTCAATATCGTTAAACGGGATACCAACAATAAGTTGAGTTTGAGTGCCCGAAGGAAATCAGCCGGGTGGGATAATGGCTACATGGAAGCCCTGTTATTTAATCAATTTTAGCCTACCAAAATTTCATGCGTAACCCCTGCGTCAGTACCAGTTTACGCCAGCTTTCAGGAATAAATCCAGTTGGTGCTGCTGCCGGAACTTTGCGAAGCTGTTTACGGTACATTTCCCTTATGGTATCCAAGGCATCACTGAGAGCCTGTGCAGCAGGCGCCGCTATGAACTGTAATGCCGACAGCATACGCGGTGCATATTTTCGCAGCGTACTGTATTTTTCAGTGATCAGGTGAAGCGGGTCGAAATTATCCTTACGGGACAGAAACCGCGTTTCTTCTAGGCTATTAATGAATTCCTGCCACGCCGCCCAGGGGTCTTCACCGGACTCTCTGGCCTGAAGCAGTGCCTGACCGACAGTAACATATTGCTTCAGCTTGTTTTGAATGAGTTTTCCAGTCAGCTGAAGCTTTTCGGCCTGAGTGCGTTTTGCCCGGCTGAACAGACTGCCAATAATGCGTTCGTGCAGCTCAATAATCTCGTCAGTCAATGTAGCCCGAGCTTCCTGAATAACACAAACCAGCGTGGCGTAACGTCTAGTATCGGCAAATTTTGTCAGGTCTCTGCTGCTCATTTTCCGGCCCTCACGTGCCAGTTTAAGCAGCCGGTTTTGGTGAACGGAAAGTGTAATACCTTCAGGTAATCCCAGCGCTGAGATAGCATTAAGCCGGTCTATATGTTGCAGGACGTTTTTACCGTTGATTTTACCCGGCGGCTGAAGCAGCCAGGCCAGACGGGAAGGTTGTTCCCCCTCAGATATAAGCAGGCTGTCCAATGCTAATTTATGTTTTTCTTCAAGCGATGCAGTGAGTGTGGAAAATACAGATCTGTCAGCGAGTGTGACAACTTCAGCAAGCGTTCGTTCTATCACCTCAACAGAGGGAAAAATAACATTATTGCTATGCAACCAGCTGAGCATTTCTTCGGCAAGCATAAATCCTTTATCTGTACGCATGGCATAGGAATGCAGATGTCGGATGCAATCTTTTTGTCGTGTTTGATTGAACGGAGATAATTTTAGGTAGCGATAAAGCTCGGTTAAGTGTTCCCAGCGGGTTTGTTCTCTCGATGCATATTCATGCCATAAATCAGACGAAACTTTAAGTTGGGAAGCTATTCTGGATACAACACCATTGTGAGGAGCATTGTTTTTGTCCGGCAGAAACCCGGGGCCACGTAGATAACAAAGTAATACAGCAAAGCCCAGGCGGTTTGCTGGCCGGCGGTGTTTATTAATGAGTGCAATATCATTTGCATTCAAAAAACACATTCTGGTCAGAATAATCTCATCATCCGGAATAACCAGTAAGCGATCCTGTTCTTCATTACTCAGTATCTGTCTCCGTGGCATAATGTTTAGCTCCCATATAGTTCCATGCGTTGTAGATTTACAGTGACCAAAATCGACCGGTTTCGTACATTGCCTAACAAATATGTACGAAAGTGAGTGAAATTAATTTCGGATATGCATTATAATGTGTACACCTATTTCGTACAGAAAATTTCATTATGTCACGAATTTTTGCCTATTGTCGGGTCTCTACTCTGGAGCAGACCACCGAAAATCAACGTCGGGAAATCGAAACCGCGGGTTTTAGCGTCAGATCCCAGCGAATAATCGAAGAACAAATCAGTGGCTCGGTAGCGGCCAGTGAACGTCCAAGTTTTAACCGGTTGCTTGACCGTCTGGAAAATGGTGATGTATTGATTGTCACAAAATTGGATCGTCTCGGTCGTAATGCGATGGATATCAGGAAAACAGTGGAGCAACTGGCCGAATTAGGCATTCGGGTGCATTGTTTGGCATTGGGTGGCGTTGATTTGACCAGTCCAGCAGGAAAAATGACGATGCAGGTGATTTCAGCGGTCGCTGAATTTGAACGTGATCTTTTACTCGAGCGCACTTATTCGGGGATAGCGATAGCGAGGGATGCAGGAAAACGCTTTGGACGCCCACCGGTATTAAATGAAGAACAAAAACAGAGGGTACTCGAACGAATTCAGTCTGGTGTAAGCATAAGTGCAATTGCCAGGGAATTCAGAACCACACGGCAAACAATTCTGAGAGTTAAAGCAAAACAGCAAATACCTACTGTTTAAAAAATGGTCTTAGCGTGGGATATTTTCCGTTTTCCAAGCGGACCCCATCTATATCACTGTCGTTTAGAACAGTTTCCGAACCGAATTTATACTCACCGGCGTTTAATTTCTTACGGATCACTGACCCGAAAGTTAAACATATGCGTGAGAAAGTGATCAAATATGGAAGGCTCTTTGATGAGGATATAGCTGAATCACTTTACGCATTCGCAGATCCTAAAAATGATTTGACAAAGTCAAGAGGCAATGACTAGAGATTCTTTAATCTAATACCTAGCTGAAATTTAGATACTAATAGAAAATCTGGCTACAATTAAAGTGTAAAGAGCTTCTTTCGGACCATTTGTCGATATTCTGTCGGGCTTAAATCAAAATGTTGCTTGAACACTTTACTAAGGTAAGCCTGGCTCTCATATCCGGCTGCTACAGATATTTCATGTACAGTTAAATTAGTCTTTGCAAGAAGATCTTTTGCCATATTTAAACGTATCCCTTGTATATATTTTTTAGTAGATAATCCTGTAGAGCTTTTGAATCGTCGGGTCAATGTCCGTGGTGAAATAGAAAAGTAAGCGGCTAATCTATTAAGATTCATGTTTTCATTAATGTTATCTTTTAACCAAGATTGAATATCGCTTATTAACTCATCTGGGTGTCGATCTACTGCACCGTCGAGGTACCGTTGTTCTTCGTATGGCCGTCGTATTTCATGAGAAAAATTGCGTTGTACATTTTTAGCCGATTTCCTGCCATAAAGGAGGGAAACTAAATGAACCATAATATCTGCTAGTGCATTGAGGCTAGCTGCACAGTAGATTCTATTTGATTGAGTAATGAAAAATTCTGACTTTAAGTTTACCTTGGGATAGTCTTTTTTAAATTGTTTGGAGTAATGCCAATGAGTCGTTGCAGCAAGGCCATCTAATAGACCTGACTCCGCTAACAAGCATACTCCAGTACCAACAGCAACTATTGTTGCTCCATTTTTCCACTGATTTAATAAATAGCTCAAGATATCCCTACTTTTTTTTATAATAGGCCTTGGGTTTCGCCAAATACTAGGAACAATTATTAAATCTGCGCAGGGGGCAGAATTAGCAGATGAATCTGGCTTAATCTTAAAATTTTCATACAACGAAATATCATAACCCTTGTCTGAGATATAATTGATACTGATATTATTGCTTTTATTTTCTATCTGTGATGAGGCTAAACCAGCATGAAGCATTTCAATAGGTAAGGTAATGCTGCTAGTCAGGAGATTAGGAAAAATAACAATGTGTACATTTTTTATCTTCATATATTATCAGTTATTGATTGGCCGAAAAATATAAAATCTTGGCTTTTTTTTCATAATGAAACATTTTAAATTGAATTAGAATCTTCATCAACTAATTATTTTTCATAGGAATTAAAATCATATGCTTGCTTTGCCCGTTATCGTTGGCTCTGGTGGTATAAACGCTGCAGGGAGAACGTCATTTCATCAAGGATTTCGTCGTATTGTTATTGATAAATTAAGCCAAGAAGCGCGCCAAGAGACTTTTTGGAGTCTCGCGACGTTAATGAACTTAGTTTCAATTGGTAAAAATGGCTTTATCGATCACGAAGGTCAACCAATCATGTTGCATGAGATTGAATCCAAGTATGGTGAAGAAATATTGCAAGGGACGTTGATTCGTAAAATAGATAAGTCTCATTTTGATGTAGATGCCACACACTGGCAGAAGAAGATGACACTAAGTGCGAAAAAAGGGGATAGATTGGTTTTTGAAACTGAAAAATCTTCTTTGCCTACTCCGGTACCTCGAAATTGGGAAGTTACCTCGCTCGAAAATAATCGAGTGGAAGTTACAGTACATGGCGATCTTTGTGTCAAGCATGATGCCTATTTTGACAATAGAATTAAAGCTGCAGGTCAATTACCTAAGGGGTTTGAACTCGAAAAATTATATAAAAGTCGTAGCCACCCTCGAGGATTACAAGCGACTATTTTTGCAGCTACCGATGCTATAAAATCATGTGGGTTAGATTGGGACGAAGTTCTATCTTTGGTAGAGCCAGACAAAATTGGTACTTACTCAGCTTCTTTAACTGGTCAAATGCAAAAGGAAGGGTTTGGCGGGATAATGGGAAATCGTCTCAGAGGTGAGAGAAGTAATAGTAAGAATTTGGCATTAGGGCTAAATTCTATGTCTACAGACTTTATAAATGCTTACGTTATTGGAAGTGTAGGCACAACTTTTTCAACGACTGGTGCATGTGCAACATTTCTTTATAATTTGAAAGCTGCAGTAAACGATATACAAGGAGGGCGTACTCGCGTCGCTATTGTGGGAAGTGCAGACTGTGCAATTACGCCAGAAATTGTCGAGGGCTTTGCGAATATGGGTGCTTTGGCTGACCTTGATAGTCTTAAAAAGTTAGACGGTGTGGATGAAGCAAATATAGATTTAAGTCGAGTGAGCCGGCCATTTGGAAATAATTGCGGCTTTACAATAGGTGAAAGTGCTCAATTTATTGTGCTAATGGACGATGCTTTAGCTATTTCTTTGGGAGCACATATCATGGCTGCTGTCCCTGACGTTTTTGTAAATGCGGACGGGATTAAAAAGTCCATTACTGCCCCAGGTGCGGGTAATTATATTACCATGACTAAGGCTGTATCATTGGCAGCCAACATCACCAGCAAAGATTCTGTTCGAAATCGGAGCTGTATTATTGCACACGGTTCAAGTACACCGCAAAATCGAGTGACTGAATCGCAAGTATTTGACTATGTAGCAAAAGCGTTTCGTATTTCAAATTGGAAAGTAACTGCTCCAAAAGCTTATCTTGGTCATACTTTAGCAGCGTCAAGCGGTGATCAGCTAGCAGTCGCGCTTGGTATATTTAGCCACAATATAGTTCCTGGTATCTCTACTATAGAAAAAGTCGCCGATGACGTTTATGCAGAGCACCTTGACATTAGAACATCGAACTATCATACCGAGGCAATTGACATAGCATTTGTCAACTCGAAAGGGTTTGGTGGCAATAATGCAACTGCTCCACTTTTGTCTCCAAGCGTGGTACTTAGCATGATTGCTAAACGTCATGGTATCGAAGCTGTTGAATCTTATTATGATAAAAATCTTAAGATTAAAGCTAACCAAGCTAACTATAGTAAAAAAGTTAACTCGGGTGAGTTTGATTTAATATATAGATTTGGCGAGGATGTGATAAATGAAGAAAATATTAATATAAATGAAGAGGAAATTTATTTTACAGGCTACGAATTACCTATTGTTTTGTCAAATAATAACCCTTTTAAAGATATGTGTTAATAAATGATATTTTAACTATGTTTTGTTTTTATAATGTTATGTTATATTATTTGAATTATATCATGTAAATTTACTGCTTGATATATCTAGGTATCTTTTAACAAAATTATTAGGCCAATAATGTTTCAGATTTTGATTAGTTTTATAGAGTTTTTTTCCAAATCACTGACTGCAAGTATTGTACTTTCTTTGATTCATAGGCCAAAAGAGGCCAAACTATATCGTAATGAAGAGAGTATAATGTCAAAGTCAAAGCGAAGTTCGTTGACTGTTAATTCTAAAAAGGTCAAATGTTATAGCTGGGGTAGCGGGAAAAAGAATATAATGATTGTTCATGGTTGGAGTTCCCGAGCCTCTAGGTTTTATAAAGTAATAGAAAAACTTGTCGATGCGAACTATCGAGTTATTGTATTTGATATGCCGGGACATGGTGAGTCTGAAGGTAATGGGGCGACTATATTAGACGTAAACTTTATTCTAAAAGAGCTACAGAATAAGTTTGGCCCATTTGAAGCAATTGTTTGCCATTCATTGGGGGCTCTTTTCAGTTTCTATGCACTTAAAAATGGTCTTTTTGCTAAAAAATAATCTCAATCTCTAGTGTATGTGAGTTCAAGTATGCTACTTATAGAGCATCATCATTTGTTAATTTAAAAGATAAAACTATCAATGCATTATATAGTAAGCTCGAGAAAATTTTCAGGTCAAAGACTATATGGACTGATTTTTCAGCTGATAATAAAATCGATGATGTAGGTTCAAAAATTATAATTATTCATGATAGATTTGATTATTATGTAGACTATTCTCAATCTAAAAAAATAAACGATGCTGTTAAAGATTCAAAGATGATATCTACAGAAGGCTTAGGTCATTTTAAGATTTTATCAGAAGACAGTGTTGTGAAATATGTATTAAGAGAAATTAATGATTCAGATATGAAAGATATATTGTCACTAATGTTTTCAGGAAATTAAATATCAATCATAGGTTACAAAATTCTCATATGTTGGTAAACGCTTTTTTACTGAGGACTCCCTTCATGAATTTAATAGCTTGATTTATGTAACAGGAATTAGTGTAAGATTCGGGCCAATGTTTTCATTACACAGTAAATATTGTATTTTCTACGAATGTTTATGTCTGAAAATGCACGTGAATAGGCTTGGTTGCGTAATTCGATGGAACTAAATTAACCTCAGTTTTGTTTAAGCATCACAATTTCATGATCACATAAACCTAAGCTCGGCTTTTTCGGCTGGAATGTATAAGCAATTAATCCTGATGCGACCTCCAGAAAAAAGCCGACTATTAGCCCCATTGTGGTCATGTATTAAATGGTTAGTTGCTGTGATATGCTTCCGGCTTTTTAAGGATGAAGTATGGCTAAAGTTGACGTCTATTGCCGTTATTGTCACCAATCAGAATCGGTCAAAGGACATGGAAAAGGAAATGGCGGGCATTCCCGTTATCGCTGCTATGCCTGTCGTAAGGTCTTTCAGTTGGAATACACCGAGAGCATGAAAAACTGTGGGGTATTTATGCTGCCATTGCATTCAGCCCTGAGCTTGCCAATTTAGGATACCAACAGTGAAAGATACTTTCTAATTCATCATTTAAAACGGCCACTCGAGTTTGTAAAAGATAATGTGCTCCTTCTTGGCTCCATTGCATTTGCTGTTTTTTCGCCATCCGTTTTGCGATAACTTCATTCACGGTTGATTCCACAAATGCCGTTGAGATTGGCTCGCCATAACGATGCCGTTCTCCATAATTGGGGAGCATCGCTTGGTTATTACCAATGTAAGTCATCATTTCATCTAAATACCGCCCCATTTTTTTACTGTGTTTATAGACTTGGTTATCTTCTTCATTGTCACAAGTATATAAACAGCTATCGAGCTGATCTAATGCCTCATCGACATTACCATGCCATAAGTACCATTTTGTTTTTTCGAGTAAATTTTGTAGTATTGAACCAATATCAGTTGATTGTGTGATGAGAGCTTTAGCGCACTGATTAAGCACGGTTAGGCGCATACTAATATGAAACCAATCTAAAATATGCTCAGCTTCTGGGTAAATACCGATTTGCATCATCCTCAGATTATCAGCCCCATCTGATAAAAAAGATATCTGCTGGTTAGTTTGCATCCCTTGGGCATGGAGTACAGAAAGCAAGCGTTTCCTTGGGTTATTTTCAAACATGTGAACATAACCAAACCGTTTCGCTTGAATATTTTCGGCATACGCTTTTCCTGTAATGATTTCAAAATTGTTTTTCCGGTTATGGCAATCCCTGACATAGCCACCGTCAAATCCTATCACCATCGGTTTTCCTGGGCGGGGCAAATTATCATTGTCATAAGCCGTTTTATCGAGAAAATCTGGCTTCTCGGCTAACTCAGCCTCTTGCCGTCTAGCGACACTGATTAAGTGATTACGCACCGTGGAGGCATTTAACGCTTTATTGATTGGTAAAATATCTTTCAATCTATCCACAGTAAGATTGTAAGACATCAAGGAGGCCCATTTGGCTTCAATATATTTTAGTTCGGGATGGATATTTTCGGGGAGCCACTCACTGAGTAAGCTGACTGATTGGGTATTATTTCTCTCACAGTTACAGCGATAAAGCCGAAGCCCTTTAATAGGAATGACCCCAAATAAAGTATGATAATGACGTGTTTGATGATCTTTTATTTGACGACGTTGATGACAGTGTGGGCATTCTCGATGCGTTTGCATGTAAGCTTGGGTTTGAGATTGTATGATTGACAATTGTGCGTGATTGAGTAATTTTTTTGATTCGTTGAGAGATAATCCCAAAAGTTCATCTTGTTCGGCGGTTTTCTGTAACGTCAATAAGGTTTCTTGAGTGGTGAAGCCATCATCGTGTATAACTATTGCTGTCATTACGATTTTCATCATACGATCTCCGAAGTTAATGAGCTATCGTTTCCTTAACTTATAGTAAGTTGAAACGCCTATACCGACATTATCACAGGCTAATTTCAGGCGAACGCCTTTGGCTTTTAATTCATCAACCATAGCAACCTTGCGTTTATCGGCCGGAGGGCGACCCGTCTTTTCCCCTCGATGTTTCTTCGCTGCAATACCCTCAGCTTGGCGTTCCCTAATGAGTGCCCGTTCAAATTGACTAAATGCCGACATCATATGCAATTGGAGTTCTTGTAGTGGGTTATTTTCATGCGCAGAAAAACAAATATTTTCTTTGAGAAAAATGAGCGAAATCCCTCTTTGTTTCAGATCAAGCGTTAAATAACACATATCCATCATATTGCGGCATAAGCGATCGATTGAGTGAACAATCAGCGTATCCCCAGATATAAGTGTGGATAATAATTGTTGTAAATTGGGTCGATGCGTATCTTTGCCACTGGCAATATCGGTAAAAACTGTTTTGATCTCATAACCTGAATTTTGAATCGCAATTTTTTGTCGCGCAGAATTTTGTTCAGCAGAGCTGATACGAATATAAGCATAAATCATAGAGTAATCCATAAAGGTTATAGAGGTTTTTATAATACTCTCTAAACCTCAATTTATACCCCCTTTAGAGACAATTTAAGGGCTGTGATCACTATTTACGTAAAAGTATACCTTTAGGGATCCCAGTCCAAGCCCTGCGAATAATTCGGCGTGTCAAAATCATAACGCTTTAATAACTGATTGAGTCGTCGGCGGTTAAACTTGACGCGGTTGTACTCGTCAATAAACTCCTGAATATCACCCCAAGTCGTTTTGTCATCACTTTCTGCAATAGCTTCCAAGAGTTTAATCGTTGCTTCGGTTTCATCATATTCAGTCGCATCAGGCATTCCTTGACCACTAAGACAAAATGGCGTGTTTTTATTTAGATCTGATTCAATCGCTTCAATACGGATATCTAACAACCAGTGGCGGAAAAAATTATACTCATAAGTAAACTTATCGCGATTTTCAAACTGAAATGAGGCAAGCGAAATTGTCCAAGGATTATCATAGAAAACCAGTCCGCCTTCATAGCGAATACCATAGTCTTTACCGTGAATATGAAAGGTATGAAGATGGTCGTTATCCCATCCAAAAGCAAACTGCAGAAGAAAATGGAAAGCCCCAAGTGACATGTTACTGTGAAGACGAAAACGTCGCCAAACCATCGGACTAATATCTCTAATAGCCACTTTGATCTTATAGACAGGCATTGTTTTCTCCCTTTGTCACAATGATGATGAGGACGATCATATTAATTGATTAAAGGGATACCCCACAGTTTTTCATGCTCTCCTTAATTAGTAAAGAATTTCAACTTGCACAGGATCACTTATTATTTTAATAATCTCAGTGTTAGTTTTTTCAAATTCGACTTGATATTTTTCAGTATTAATGCCTGTGATAATATTATCTAGATAAGTATACGCGAATCTTATTGATTTATTTTTAGCCCAACTTGGCAGTGAGTCTATGTAATAGTTAAAAACTATGAAACCTTTTTCTTTATTCACGTAAATGATATTCAAAATATCTTTTACCATCATTCTACCGTAACAGAAATCACCATTTCTATTAAATTCTTTTTTTCCTAAATCAGTAAGTATCCATATCTTATTTTTTCCTTTTAAATTTGATTTAACCAAACCAGAATAAACAAGAGACTCCATTCTAGCATTGACAAATATAGAATTATCAACATTTGAAGCTGGCCATTCAGTTTCCCCTAAACATAAATAAATTTTTTCATCGATTTTTTCCTGCACTTTGTTTATATAAAGTTTGAGTTCTTCTGAATGGCAAGAAAAAGAAAAACAAAAAAAACAAAAAAAACAAAAAAACATTTTCATGAGTTACATTCCTCATCGAATTCTGAAATAGCATCACTAACACTTTTGTATTTAATTTTTGTTATAAATTCATTGACATAATCCCAATAATAATCAGAAACACCAGCATCTTCATCATTATATTTTATCTCATATGTAATGAATTCAACGGGGGATTCTCCAAATACATCTTCTTTATTGATTTTTTTCTTTGATAGTATCATATAATAAGTGCCATTCTTGACTCTTAGTTCATAATCTTGTATTTTTATTTCAGATGAAGATAATTTAAAATCAAACCAAGTAAAACTATTATCATTTGGGACAGGGATTATATTAAATATATTATCTTTATTTTTTATAAAAATTGTTAAAGTGTTGCTTGGATGTGATGTGTTATTTTCAAATTCCGCATAAAAAAACACATCTTTTTTTCCATCTCCATTTAAATCTAAAAAATTAGCACCATTTTTTAGGTTTACTTTACTTCCGTTACAAGATAATGTGTCAAATGACAAAATAAAAATAAAAATAAAATAATATTTAATTCTCATTTAAGTGATTCCTTACTAATCTAAATCCAACATCAGGAAGAAAGTAATTTGAACTATGCATATCACAGCTTGATAAACTTTTTGAGTGAGAAAGATAACTACCCCCACAAAAATAATACATTTTAATTCCATTAAAATCATAAATATGGTAAATCCACTCAGAAACATTTCCACTCATATCATATAAACCTAAATCATTTGGAGATAATTTACCTACTATCTGTGTACCAAAATGATTTAAATTAAAATCAGGATACCATGCTACTTTTTTTGGGTCATTACTCCCTGAATGATAATATCCATATCTTCCTAATCGTAATGCAGGTTTTCCACCTCTTGCTGCAACATGCCATTCATTTAGTGTAGGTAAACGATAACCATTAGCTTTTTCATTTATATAAATGTTTAATTCTTTGTTTTTTTTCTTAATAATTTTATTTCCTTTTTGTAAATATACAGGATTGAGATTTGATTTTTCACTTAATGCATTTGAAAATATAATGGTATCTAACCATTCAATATTAGTTACAGGATGTTTCCCATTATCTTGCTCAGGAGGAAGACAATCTTCATAAGATGCACCATTACAGCCATCATCAAATTCATAACCATTTAATATTGCCCATTCATATATTTCTTTATATAGTGAATATGTTACTTCATTTTTCATTATATAAAATGAATCTAATTTAACGTTAACATTAGACTCATAATCTTGAACACCAAATACATTACCTACATAAAAATCACCTCCTTCAACAAAACTAAATTTAATATCATTAAACGAATATGATTTCACTGACATAACTATAGATAAAAAAACAATAAACTTCATTTTATTATTTCCAATTTCTATATTACTAATGGGATATGAACAGCAGGTCAAAATATATCCTTCTGATATTTTTTCTCTAGATATACCTCCTGAATGCTCTAAGTTAACTTCACCAGAAACAAGTTTAACTCTACATTTTCCACAATATCCAGAGGCACAATGATACTTTAATTTTATATCATTCTTATAAGCGCATTTTAAAATTGTTTCATCAGATGAGATATCGAGAACATCATTTCCTATTTTTAGTTTAAACATATTCATTGCCATTTTAATTTATTTTTTAATCTTGAAATTATTTCTTTTTTCATATTTTTATTTTCTTTAACGAAAGTATCAGTAGCAACTGCGTTTTCGTTAATTTTTATTAATAGGTATGGTAATGACTTATCAATTGGACCATATGGTAAATATTTGCATGTTTTAATACCATTAAAAGCTAGTTCTGATGAGATATCATCTCTAATTCCATATAACTGACCTATCCAAAATGATCTATTTTTTAATTTTTTTTCATTTAATATAGTCGATATGCTTTTTTCATTATGGGTTGCAAAGAAAGGATAAAAAAATCTATTTCTTTTGAAATATATTCAACTACACAGAAGATGTAATGTATTTTACTTCTAAATAAGGATATCCCTGTGTATCAAATGCTAATTTATTTATTGTTCCAGGTTTTAATCTGGATACATTTCTTATTGGTGAAAAATCATCTGACTTTAATGATTTTCTAACAACTTCTATTTCAGGCTTGAAGTCAAAAGCTTTTTCTTCTTCTACTATACCAACAATTTTTAAACTGTTAGTAATCCAAATAGAATCAGTTTGTACTAAATTTAATCCTCGAGATTCTGTAATTACTTCTAGATTTCCTTTTTTATCTTCAATAAAAAGACAGTAGTCTCCTTCTACTATAGAAAGAATAGAATCCTGCTATAGAAAGAATAGAATCGCCAAATTTTTCTCTAATTGATAACACAACCTCAACATCACTTAACACACTTGATCTTCCATCTAATGTTCCAAGAATAGATCTAATGGTGGATATGTTATATATATTACCAATTAAAAAAGCATTATATTTTTCATTTTTAAATTTTGACACATTCGTTTTATCACGAAATAATATGATTCCAGTGAATAACTCATGAATTTCAAAATAGTTTATTAGTTTATTCGATTTTTTATCAGTACCATATTTGATAAAGCAAAATTCAGAGCCCAATTCAAAACTCCTTTTATTTTTATAATATTAAAAACAGGTTTTTAACAAAAAGTTTGGCTTTAAAAAGGCTAACAAACAAGAATGATATAATCAACATTTTTAATTAAAATAATTAAATACATTTAACATGATTTCTTTAACTTATTGTTTTTTAATAATTTTAAAAATCTAGTTAATCATGTAATGATATTAATTTAAATTTATTTCTTTTATAATAATTAAAAATTATATATTTTCATTTATATGTAGTTACCCTGTAATATAATTATTTTCATTCGTAGCATTATTTATGCTTATATAGTGTGTTTAATTTATTAACTAAAACAGGTTAAAATACGATCGATAAAAGTTACAAGTTCTGACTAAAAATCTTAACACTCCCAACAATTTGAATAATATCTCCTTTTTCCTCAAAAAACTGCCTGTTGAAACAGGAAACGGCTCAGAAGTCAGCCTGTTCTGCCTTCTGCCCATGAAAACATCAATGAAATTTAAGTCTAAGTCTGCTTGATCTGGAGGTGGTACTCGGAGAATGTAATGAACGCATCCCAACCACTTAGCTCCCGGCATTGTGATGGAATTGAGAGATGAGGCGTGGATCCTCTCAGATTTCCGGCCTTATAGTGCCTAAAAGTGGAAGCCTGTAGCTTCCCGATGACTGGAGGATCCACTCATGAAATATACTCCTGTTGGTGTCGATATTGCAAAACATCTGATGCAGATTCATTTTGTTGAGGAATCTACCGGTGAACTTATTGATAAGCAGTTGCGACGGCGTGATTTTTTAACTTTCTTCAGTAATCGGCAACCTTGCCTGATTGGTATGGAAGCCTGTGGTGGGGCGCATTATTGGGCACGGGAACTGAGAAAACAGGGACATGAAGTCCGTTTGCTTCAGGCCCGGTTTGTCCAGGCATTCCGGATGGGTAATAAAAACGATGTTCAGGATGCACGAGCTATTTGGATGGCGGTTCAACAACCGGGTAAATCGGTAGCTATCAAAAATGAAGAACAACAAGCCATCCTGTCATTACACCGGATGCGCTACCAATTAGTGAAATTCCGAACCGCCCAAATCAATGCATTACATGGTTTGTTACTGGAGTTTGGTGAAACCGTGCATAAAGGGAGAACCGCTTTGGATAAAGCAATGCCCGAAGCGCTTGAGCGGCTAAGGGAAAAACTGGCACCTTTTCTGCTCAGTCTTCTTGAAGAGCAGTACCATCGCTTGAGCGAAATTGATGCGCAAATTGCGCAGGTGGAAGACCAGCTGAATGCGTGGGCAAAACAGAATGCCGATTGCCAACGAATTATGAAAATCCCCGGTGTCGGTGTTCTGATTGCCACGACAGCCCTTGCCACGATGGGTGACCCTCACGCGTTCCGGTCAGGCAGAGAGTTTTCCGCTTATCTGGGTCTGGTGCCGAAGCAGACGGGAACAGGAGGCCGGGTCAAGTTACTGGGCATTAGCAAGCGGGGGGATGTCTACATGAGAACCCTGTTTATTCACGGTGCAAGAGTGGCCGCCTTACTGACGAAAACCCCGCTGCCATGGGTGACGGAGCTGAAAAAACGACGCCCCGGTCTGTGTGGCGATTGTAGGAATGGCCAATAAGCTGGCTCGCACCGTTTGGGCATTGGTAGCCCATCAGCGGGAATACCAAAAAGATTACGTCAGTGTCAGGCCTTATTAAGGCGTTTCACTGGTCAACTTTAACATTTAACTACAAGGATGAATGCAGAAAGATTGCTGAGGCAATGATAATGATGACAGAAACAGGTAAGACCGTGACTTGCTAAACCTGATTTATGCTCTGAGCGTAAAGCTCGTTAGGAGAGTGAGGAGCCAGTCAGCGGATTACATTGAGGCCCGCAGCTCAGCTGCAATAAGGCCGGATATAGAGCTGCAACCTACCGTCGATGTCAACGTGATTTTTGTCTTGCAAACGGGATGCGTTCATATAGAGCATAAAATTGTGTAGGGCACTCATGCCGCAACAGCCTCCGACAAATAGTGCTCCAGTTCCTCGCTTAATTTGCTCCCCGGATACCAGTTCTCAAATCGAGTTTTTAAATCATTATTGAGTACTGCTGTTCGTGTCTTGAGTAAGTAATGTGCACCCTGTTGACCCCATTGCATTTGCTGTTTCTTCACCATACCGTTATGGAGAGCATGAAAAACTGTGGGGTATCCCTTTAATCAATTAATATGATCGTCCTCATCATCATTGTGACAAAGGGAGAAAACAATGCCTGTCTATAAGATCAAAGTGGCTATTAGAGATATTAGTCCGATGGTTTGGCGACGTTTTCGTCTTCACAGTAACATGTCACTTGGGGCTTTCCATTTTCTTCTGCAGTTTGCTTTTGGATGGGATAACGACCATCTTCATACCTTTCATATTCACGGTAAAGACTATGGTATTCGCTATGAAGGCGGACTGGTTTTCTATGATAATCCTTGGACAATTTCGCTTGCCTCATTTCAGTTTGAAAATCGCGATAAGTTTACTTATGAGTATAATTTTTTCCGCCACTGGTTGTTAGATATCCGTATTGAAGCGATTGAATCAGATCTAAATAAAAACACGCCATTTTCGAGGGTTCTTCCGCTGGACCCGTACAAGCGTCCCACGCCTTTAAGATTACCGACATAAAAGGTATCTTGCGACCCTAAATAGCCAGGATGAGCGGTTTCAATTTCGCCACAAGCTTCGTCATCATGCTGCTTACGTTCAAGGGCGGCAACCTGCTCGTCAGTCAGGATAATGCCTTCGTCAGCCACTTTCTTTTCAAGGGCTGCCAGACGCTTTTTGACGTTCTCAAGATGGTGTCTGAGCCAGATAGAACGGACGCCACTGGCAGACACGAAGATGCCTGCCTTTCTGAGTTCATTACTCGTTCTGGCCTGCCCATAGGCCGGGAATTCGATGGCAGAGTTGACAACGGCGCGTTCTGTCTCCTCATCCACCCGGTTTTTGAGATTAGGGGTTTTTCTGCTTTGGTTGATTAACGCGTCAATCCCGCCCGTTTCAACAAGTTCCTGATAACGATAAAACGTATCTCTGGATACGCCCATCACTTTACACGCTCTTGAGACATTATTGAGTTCTTCAGCGAGATTAAGCAGACCCGCCTTGTGTTTGATGATGGGATTGCTAGTATAAAGCATGAGAGTGACCTCTTAGTCTTTGATTATGGGTTCATCACCTTTAATCAAAGTCGGTAACTCTCTTCTTTTCAAACCGAAGTGTCAGATCTAGTCTGAACTAATACAATTAATGCGATGTTTTCAGTGGCATGACCACTCCTCATACGTTGTTTGTCTTCACTAAAACTGACGTCCAACTGCCAGTGCCGCTGTGTTTCAATGTGCCAATGACTGCGTATCGCATACGCGATAAAGTCGGCGGCTTATCACCGTGGTTGGTGATGTAGTCACGTCTCTCATAACTCTCGGGTTTTCCCTGCTCTTCCCGCCAGGACTCCACCACCGCTAACTGAGCCTATCAATTTCCTAAACTTTATACTTCAATAAATTGATGGGCGTTACGGCAAATAAACAAAGCTCTTGCATCGGGAAAAGGCTTCTTTTATTGCTTTACCCAGCTCCTCATCCGTGACATTCTCTGAAAGAATGAGCTTACAATCATCAGGCATCCCTTGTTCTCCCCATGTCTCCAGTTTTTGATGTGCTTGTGGTGAAATCGTGATCCTGCCATTCAATAATTGCACGTTACATTTGTTCATTTTTTTAAATAACGCCCGCTTGGTTTTATATCCCTCTTTTTTCATTGTTTCCGCCATCCAGCTTTTATAGCGGGCATCAATCATATCACGGTGAAAAAAATCATTATCTTCTGGATCAACAAGGCGGCTTTGAGACAATGCCTGCCGGACAGAACAACCTAATTCTTTATCAGAAACATCTTTGGGCAAATAAAGCGTTTTTGCTTCGCTGTCTGCTACCAATAAACGATAACCAGACATGGTTTTCACATAATAAAAATCCCCGTTAAAATTAACGAATGCGTTCAGTCCCTGGCCAATAGAGAGCATGAAAAACTGTGGGGTATCCCTTTAATCAATTAATATGATCGTCCTCATCATCATTGTGACAAAGGGAGAAAACAATGCCTGTCTATAAGATCAAAGTGGCTATTAGAGATATTAGTCCGATGGTTTGGCGACGTTTTCGTCTTCACAGTAACATGTCACTTGGTGCTTTCCATTTTCTTCTGCAGTTTGCTTTTGGATGGGATAACGACCATCTTCATACCTTTCATATTCACGGTTATGATGGATATGTGTTATTTAACGCTTGATCTGAAACAAAGAGGGATTTCGCTCATTTTTCTCAAAGAAAATATTTGTTTTTCTGCGCATGAAAATAACCCACTACAAGAACTCCAATTGCATATGATGTCGGCATTTAGTCAATTTGAACGGGCACTCATTAGGGAACGCCAAGCTGAGGGTATTGCAGCGAAGAAACATCGAGGGGAAAAGACGGGTCGCCCTCCGGCCGATAAACGCAAGGTTGCTATGGTTGATGAATTAAAAGCCAAAGGCGTTCGCCTGAAATTAGCCTGTGATAATGTCGGTATAGGCGTTTCAACTTACTATAAGTTAAGGAAACGATAGCTCATTAACTTCGGAGATCGTATGATGAAAATCGTAATGACAGCAATAGTTATACACGATGATGGCTTCACCACTCAAGAAACCTTATTGACGTTACAGAAAACCGCCGAACAAGATGAACTTTTGGGATTATCTCTCAACGAATCAAAAAAATTACTCAATCACGCACAATTGTCAATCATACAATCTCAAACCCAAGCTTACATGCAAACGCATCGAGAATGCCCACACTGTCATCAACGTCGTCAAATAAAAGATCATCAAACACGTCATTATCATACTTTATTTGGGGTCATTCCTATTAAAGGGCTTCGGCTTTATCGCTGTAACTGTGAGAGAAATAATACCCAATCAGTCAGCTTACTCAGTGAGTGGCTCCCCGAAAATATCCATCCCGAACTAAAATATATTGAAGCCAAATGGGCCTCCTTGATGTCTTACAATCTTACTGTGGATAGATTGAAAGATATTTTACCAATCAATAAAGCGTTAAATGCCTCCACGGTGCGTAATCACTTAATCAGTGTCGCTAGACGGCAAGAGGCTGAGTTAGCCGAGAAGCCAGATTTTCTCGATAAAACGGCTTATGACAATGATAATTTGCCCCGCCCAGGAAAACCGATGGTGATAGGATTTGACGGTGGCTATGTCAGGGATTGCCATAACCGGAAAAACAATTTTGAAATCATTACAGGAAAAGCGTATGCCGAAAATATTCAAGCGAAACGGTTTGGTTATGTTCACATGTTTGAAAATAACCCAAGGAAACGCTTGCTTTCTGTACTCCATGCCCAAGGGATGCAAACTAACCAGCAGATATCTTTTTTATCAGATGGGGCTGATAATCTGAGGATGATGCAAATCGGTATTTACCCAGAAGCTGAGCATATTTTAGATTGGTTTCATATTAGTATGCGCCTAACCGTGCTTAATCAGTGCGCTAAAGCTCTCATCACACAATCAACTGATATTGGTTCAATACTACAAAATTTACTCGAAAAAACAAAATGGTACTTATGGCATGGTAATGTCGATGAGGCATTAGATCAGCTCGATAGCTGTTTATATACTTGTGACAATGAAGAAGATAACCAAGTCTATAAACACAGTAAAAAAATGGGGCGGTATTTAGATGAAATGATGACTTACATTGGTAATAACCAAGCGATGCTCCCCAATTATGGAGAACGGCATCGTTATGGCGAGCCAATCTCAACGGCATTTGTGGAATCAACCGTGAATGAAGTTATCGCAAAACGGATGGCGAAAAAACAGCAAATGCAATGGAGCCAAGAAGGAGCACATTATCTTTTACAAACTCGAGTGGCCGTTTTAAATGATGAATTAGAAAGTATCTTTCACTGTTGGTATCCTAAATTGGCAAGCTCAGGGCTGAATGCAATGGCAGCATAAATACCCCACAATTTTTCATGCTCTCCTTCTTCTATGGCCGAGTTTGTCATGGGATGATATGTGAAGATACGGAAGAAGTTTGGGCCCAATAAGAAAAGCCGGCGCGTAATGAAGTGACCCCCAATAGTTGGACAACCAATGACTGGGGGTTTTTTTATGTCTAAATATAGTCGTGAACTAAAAATCATGATTGCTAAACGATGTCTAGCAGGTAACGCATCGGATAAGCTATCAGCGGAATATTCAATCTCTTCTCGACAAATTCGATACTGGTCTCAAGTTGTTGCCATTCATGGTGATAACGCTTTTTTGCCAACGCCTCACTCTCTTTGTGCTACAACAAAACTCCATGCTTTGAAATTAATGTGGACAAATGATTGGTCTCTCACTCACACTAGCGCAGTTCTCAATTTAACGACCCCGGGTAGATGCTCACGCTAAGCCACTCATTCACAGTGATCAAGGTTGGCAATATCGACATAGGGCTTATCAAAAACAACTTGCTGATAAAGATATTAAGCAAAGTATGTCGAGGAAAGGGAACTGTTTGGATAATGCGATGGCCGAAAACTTTTTTGCCTTACTCAAAACAGAAATGTATCACCGACAGTACTTTAAAGATGCTGATGAACTGATTGAAAAGATAGAAGAATACATCGAATATTACAATACAAAACGGATTAAGGTGAAATTAAAAGGCCTAACTCCGATAGAATATCGAAATCAGGCCTTACATGCCGCTTAACTAAAATGTCCAACTTTTTGGGGTCAGTTCAGTAAACACCGGCTCTTTAAGCACAAATCCAACCAAAACAAGGTGTTTTTGCTGAATTATAGAATCAAGGATATCAGTAAAAAGGCGATTTGTGCCAGAGATATACTTATTTTTCATCAAGTTATGCTGTCTGGTCTCCTCCGTGAGTCGATTTGATGGACTCCACTGTATTTTTGAAGTCTTTGAAGGCTTTTTCGTATTCCCTTGTTTTCTTTGTCAATGTAGTAATGAGTTCGTTTTCGAATTCATCACCATGACACAAATTCTTTCTGTACAGGATTAAAACCTGCTCTGCGAAACAGTCATCATCGATATAAAAATAACAGGTTGGCACATCTAAAATAGCAGCAATCTGACAGGCAACATTGTATGGAGGTGTTAAAACTCCTCTTTCATATCGACTTATTTTTAATTTTGCTTGCTCTTTACTTATTGCCCCCAATGCTTCTCCAACTTCTCGTTGTGAGAGCTTTTTGGCTTTTCTTGCGTCTACTAATCTTTGTGGATTCATGTATAAAAAATATTAACCTTATTTATGGTTGTATCTTGATTCTTTTTTACCATTGTTAGAGAATGCGTAACAGTTGTCTTAATGTGATTACCGTTATCATATAGAGATAACAAATAGGTAAGGGGTTTTTCTATTCACCAGGGACTTTTAAAATTTAAACAAAAAAACAATAACAAATGAAACTATTTTTAGCTAAATATTTTGGTTATATCGAGAGGTTTGTATTGAAAAAGAAAGACTCTTATTTTCAGGAAATTGAATTTTTGAGAAGATTGCATTGGCAGTCTGAAAGTATTCAGGCATTGTCCGACCAAATTTCTAAGCGCATTTTACGCTCTCAAAATCCAGTTTTGATAGGGATGTCTTGTATCTTTATCTTGTTAAAAGAATTTCGCGATGAAGGTCATCCAAATGATTTGCTATACAAATATGAAGTCGTGGTTGGAGAAGTAATAGAAGGGTTTGATTTTAATATCGCTTTTACTCCGAAATTACGATAGCTCTCATATCATTATAGATTGCAGAAATTTGTTCAAATAACCACTATCAGGAGGGGTTTTTGATGACAATACCAGAAAACATATTTAATAAAGTTGTTCAATCTGATATCGACCAGCATATCACTAGGGTTAAAACGCTAGTATTAGAAAGATCTCCAGCGGAAATCTGCCAGTTAGTTTCTGATTCCGTTTCTGTCTATGATTTAGTTATAGTTTTGGGACATTTTAAGGCATTAAAAGACCGAAAGGATAAAGCTGATAATGAATACGTTACCGGCGACTTTTCAAAACCGATTGAAAATATCAAAATAGCCCTTGCTGTTCTTTGCCCGTCAAAAAAAGAAGATCCGCAATAAGAAAAACAAGGCGCTACCTTAAATTAAGACAGCCCCTCCCCTTATTCGTTTATTTGGGAGGATTTTTACTGATTGCAACGGGGGACATTTGAGCTATCGCTTTTTGTTTATCTTTCTTTAAAAAATACTCATATAGTCGACATAGCAACTGTGCATTGTAAAAAATAACTATTGTTGCAATTAAGGCGAGTGGATTCTTCATTGATACCCAAGTCTATTTCATCTTTTCCATTTAACACTTTACCGCCACTAATCTTTGCTATTGCTGATGTTAATTGGAGAGCATAAAGAACCGTGGGGCATTTATGCTCTCTTGTGAGAGCCGTTACAACTATTTATCCGATTAAAATATTCCCGAGAGTTTTTCCCATAATGCATCAATCAAGGTATTTCCGGATAAAATCTCGGATCTCTGGATCTGACACACGGGTATAGACGTTATAAGCCTCTGGCTCAGTACATTCATCACGAAGGATGAAGGCAACGATGCCGGCTAGGATCATATTGCTTGGACCCCGCGTAGCAGGTCCACCAGAATCGCCATAACAGTGCCCCCTTCTACCCGTGGAAAATCCAGCACAAAGCACGTCAGAAGTAATCTGACTGGGGTTGTCAGCGGCTGCCTTACAAGTTGCATGAGAAACGATGGGCACCGAGACCTTGAG
The DNA here is from genome assembly GCF_059072735.1 of Xenorhabdus sp. XBWT. NCBI lineage: Bacteria > Pseudomonadati > Pseudomonadota > Gammaproteobacteria > Enterobacterales > Morganellaceae > Xenorhabdus > Xenorhabdus sp. XBWT. Next base: position 1,864,040 of record NZ_CM180990.1, on the reverse strand, counting down.
TAGCAGATGTGAGTTGTCATAACCATTATTACCATGACCCGTCACCCCCCAACCAGTAACCAGGAGTTTATTGCCAATAATACCGTCGCTGGTTGCCAACTGGGCAAACGGAATGCCTTCTACCCGCGTTTTGAGCTTCAAGACAGCAACATCGTAGCCTGACTTACCCATACTATATTTCGGATGTAAAAAAATGTCCGTGACGTCGTGGTACACGCCTCCACTATTCAGATCACGTGTACCGGCGAGAACTGTCATCTCGCTGGGGGATAATGTGTACTGATTTGGGCCTTTTTCCGTGTTTATAAAGCCACAGTGTGCCGCCGTGACGACGACATTTGGTGCAACGAGCGAGCCTCCGCAGAGGTAAATACTGTGATCTTCGTTCTTTTGCAACAGTGCCACTTGGAATGGGTTGTCATTGGGGCCAGCAATTGTGCCCCCAACAATCAAGAGAGGCTTGTGTTTTTTTGCCTCGAGAGTGGGCTGTAGCAGAGTAGCAGACTCTTTCATCTCAGTATCAGTCTTGACAATTTGCTGCGCTCTTACTGATGTAGAGATTAAAACCAGACAAACAAGAAAGAGTGACTTAGCTCCGGTAGGTAGGATCGAAAACATAGAATACTCCTTTTTATGTATTGAGGTTTCTTACTCGAATAGAAGCCTCACACATTCATGGAGACGACCGTCTCAATGCTATCAATTGCGTCCACGAGTCCATTGACGCAGAGGTATTTGACACCACTCTTAGTGTACGGATACAGCCCTGCATAGTACAAGCTATTGATAGGATCGAAGTCCCAGTAACTGGCATTAATCCAGCTAGAATAAGCACCTATGTAAGAGTTATCGCTATAGCTCAGGTAGTAACCTTTGTATGATCCATTTGCGATAACGATGTAATTTCCCTTGTAATACGGAACGAGAAAGTATGCCGTACTTTGGGAATGTTGCAGTATTGCCCAGCCGGATCCATTAATATTCATATATTGCTTAGATTCCTGCGCGTATATGTATACCGCCTGCGAGCTAACTAAGCTCTCTAATTCGGGAGCAGATTGGGGTTTGTCAAGCGAATGAAGCATGCTGCCAGGCTTAGTATTCTCGAACAGACCATCGGGTACATTACGTTTCATATCAAAATTTCCTTATTAAATTTTGGTAGATTAAGTGCAACGGCTCGCAAACAAAAAGGGGACTTCAGGTCAGAATTACCGAAAATAGCTTCAATACGGATGTCGTGAAACCAGTGCTCGAAAAAGTTGTACTCGTAGGTAAAATGGTCACCGGCATCAAATTCAAAGTCATCAAGCGTAATTTTGGTGTAAAAAGAACAACCTTCATTGATACATTGAATCGTATAGGTTAAGACAGAAAGAATAAACAGGAATGATGCCAAATGTAGCCAAACAGATTACATGAATTTTTTTAAAAAATAAAAAAACTATATTCAACGGGTTATCATTTTTTATCAAGTGCTATTCAAAATCAGATTTTCCGTTGAAAGCCAGACGTAACAAAGGCTAAGGGGAAGCAAGGGAACAAATCGGGGCTATGGTCAGAAAACCCCTACCCAAATGATACAGAAGCAGGAATCAGCTGCATCATGATATTATTAAATAAGTTGCCGGATAAAAAAACTCAATGGGTATCATATTTAAATATGAAAATACTGCTTTATATGTAATAACTAAATTTGGGGACATTGATATAAAGGATCGCCTGCTAGAGTTACCGTGGGAGTATGGCTCTATTCAATCTCTAACAAAGCAATTACATGATATTATTTATTTACATCCAAATTACACAGGGGCTGGAATGAAATCTGTTTATCTATTATTTAAAGAACTACAAGAAAATGAAACATCAGAAAAAATAAAATTCAAATATGAAGGAACAGCAGTATGTTTGATAGATAAAGTTAAAGATTTTAAAACTTTTAATTTAAATTAAAAAACAATATATTTTATTATAAATATCCAATGAAGCTATAGTGTATATTTAGAAGGTTTATTCGAAACAAACATACACACCGACGATAATACTGTCATATCAGAAAAATCATGCAGATAAAAAACATCCATTATATATGGTAGGATCATTGGATTTAAAAAATCCAAAACAAATTAAAAAAAATGACTTTTATCATCTATTCCTACTTTTTTTTCCATATCTATAACCAGTTGTTGTAACATTTCTACAAGCTCAAACATCAGTTTTTGAGCTGCATCCAAACTTAATTTTAGAATATTAACCTGACCGCTGACTACCCTTCCTTGAAGCATCGTCTTTTCAAAACCTTTCTTATTTTGGTACTCTTTTAACATTTGGTAAATACGGCGAGTAATAATTTTTTCCATATCAGAATATTTTTGGTTATCAAATATATGAGGGTGACTATTAATAAATGGTTCCCATGAAAACAAAATATCATATCGATGAGCATAGCTTTTTTGCTTAGGTCGATAGTGCCATAACACAATAAATGGAATTCCTATTTTTAAGCATTTTTCAAAGTGATGTTGCCAAGAATTAGGAATGGCTCTACCTTCACATAAGATATAATAATCAGACGGTAACAGTGTTAGGACAGATAAGGGAGGTGAAGTTTCCGCTAGAACAGTGTTTGTAGTCCTGCTCAGCCATAGTTCACGAATCTGTTCCCTGACTGGATTAAGTGCAATGCAATACCAGTTTAGCGGAATATAAACTGCCAGTTGAGGTATGCTTTCATTTAATTCTAGATAAGGTTTAATAACTTTTAGAATCTCGTCAACGCGGTTATTTTTTTCTAAATTTTCTAGCCAATCGATAAAAGACAAAATATCTACCAAACACAAGCACCCGAAACTTTTACCATATTTGTATAAAGACCAATCAGATTGAGAAGAATAGTTATTCTGAACATATAGAACTAAGTTCTGAACTAAAGCCTCTTGTTGCTCTGTTTTTATAGTGAATCTCTTACGTGGTTTTATCAAGAAATCAATGAATAGTGTTGGCATAGAAAATCCTACTTATCTGAACTTTTAATAACATATTAATATATTTAGCAATGAATTAAACCTCATTTAGATAGGGATTGGCTCAAGCATCATAAATGGCAGCGCTATCAGGAGAGCATGAAAAACTGTGGGGTATTTATGCTGCCATTGCATTCAGCCCTGAGCTTGCCAATTTAGGATACCAACAGTGAAAGATACTTTCTAATTCATCATTTAAAACGGCCACTCGAGTTTGTAAAAGATAATGTGCTCCTTCTAGGGGGTTTGTGACCATTCCCTCGGAAAGTTCACTCCCCCCTGATTCATGATTAAGCGGTAAGTTCTTCAGTTTCAATATTGACCAGCGGATCAACGCGTTCCAGCATATTGTACAGATTCAACAAACCATCACGATTTCCAAAAACATAGTTTCCTGACAATTGGATGTGACGCCAGGCGACTGGTGAAAAACCAGCGATTTGGTTGACGGCTTTCTGATTGTCCTCATCCTGACACTTTTCAATTAATGCAGATAACAACGCAGAGTTGTAATAAATAATACAGTTGGCAATGAGTCTGGCGCAGTCATTCCACTGTTCGATTTGATAATCATTTCCGCCCCGGAACTGATTGCCATTAACTGACGCAATAGCCCTACGCAGCTGATGATAATCTTCACCTCTATTCAGGGCTTGTTGTACAAACTGCCTCAGCGTTTTGTTATCAATATACTCCAATAGATATAGGCACTTAATCAGCCGGTCATATTCATGAAGGGCTAACAACGTTCGGTTATTTCGTTTGTCGTTGGACAGTTTTTTGATAACGGTACTTTGTTGGGTCGCTTTACGGCTGAGTGAACAGATAATATGCTGAATATTTCCCCATTCCTGCTCGATTAATTTACGGTTGATGGGTTTTTTCAGCCTTATTTCCACATTCGTACCTGAATTGACCTCAAATTGCTCAGCAAAAGCCTGTTTAAACCGGGCATAACGGGGAGAAAACTGATAACCAAATAAATCCAGGATGGCAAAATTAACGTTATTTATGGGGGCGTTTGGCGAAAGGGAAATTAAAGTACGCTAAGCAAAAAATGCCAGGTTGCTCATGGCTTAGGGACGACGTTGCCATCTCAACGGTTTTCTCGGGTATGCCATAACCGCAGCACGTAAATGATTGAATCAATAACCTCGTAACGAATCTCGTACTCTCCAACCAAAATCCCCCTAACCTCCCGTGGCTCGAACTGGAACAGTTGTTCTCCAATACGAGGGTTGGTTAGCAAAATGGTCGGTGCCTGAGTCAGTGCCTGCCCGGTTCTAGCAGCAGCTGGCTTGTTAGCCAGAGACAGAAATTCATACAAGCGCGCCAAATCAGAGAGCGCCTTACTGGTCCACTTCAGTTCCATCAACGCGGCACCGGCAGTTGCATGTCGGTACCGAGGCTGTCAGCCCAAGCCTGCACGGCCAGATGATCAATAACCCGACCCGTAACCCCTGGGTCGTCTGACTCAACTGGCTCGCGAAGGAATGCAAATGAGCATTCAGCACCTGCGCGATCTTGAAGAAACGAGGCGACATGCAACGCTGGCAGCAATTTATCGATGAGAGTTATCGCCAGATAAAGCGCTATATGCCGCGGTTGCTGGAAGCATTCGCGTTCAGAGCGGCGCCTGTCGCACAACGAGTGCTTGATGGCATTAATGCCATCAAGGGCATGAATGCGGCCAATGCCCGCTCAATACCCAAAGGGGTGCCGACCGGATTTATTAAACCGCGCTGGAAACAATATGTGGTAAAAGATGGCGGGATAGACCGACATTTTTATGAATTGTGCGCATTGTCCGAACTGAAAAATGCGGTGCGATCGGGCGATATCTGGGTGCCGGGTTCACGGCAGTTCAAAGACTTTGAGGAATACCTGCTGGCACCGGAACATTTTGTGGTATTGCGCGATGCAGATGATTTACCCCTGGCAATTGATATCGATGGAGAGCGTTATTTACGGGATCGGCTGGCTCTACTCAGGGGGAAATTGACTGAAGTGAATCGCCTGGCCTCCACAGGCGAACTGCCTGATGCGGAAATATCCGATGAATTGTTGAAGATTAAACCGCTAGCTAAAAGCGTGCCGGAAGAAGCCAGTAAACTGGAAGAAGACATCTTTGCCATGATGCCTCATCCCAAAATTACAGATTTGCTGCTTGAGGTCGATCAATGGACTGACTTTACCCAGCATTTCACGCACTTGCGAACCAATGAACAGCCAAAGAACAGATCAGCATTGCTGACCGTGATCCTATCGGATGCAATTAATCTGGGGCTGTCAAAAATGGCGGAAGCCTGCCCGGGAACGACTTTTTACAAACTTGATACGGTTCGTGTCTGGCACGTTCGCGATGAATCATATTCTAAGGGGCTGGCTGAACTGGTTAATTACCAGCACCGATTGCCATTCGCATTGCACTGGGGCACGGGCAGGACATCCTCATCGGACGGGCAAAACTACAAAGTCGGCGGGCGAGGGAAACAAACCGGGCAGGTCAATTTGCGCTACGGTTCTGATCCCGGAATTAACTTCTATACGCATATTTCAGATCAATACGCCCCCTACCACATCAAGGCCATCACTTCGACAATACGTGATGCAACACATGTCCTGGATGGTTTGTTATACCACGAATCTGAGCTGTGTATTGAGGAACACTATACTGATACCAATGGTTTTACCGATCACATATTTGCATTGTGCCCACCGCTAGGCTTCCGCTTCGCGCCGCGAATACGTGATCTAAAGGAAAAAAACTTGTATGTGCCTGATGACCCCAAAAATTACCCGGCGTTATCACATTTTTTAGGCGATAAAAGCATCAATCAGAGAATCATTCTGACACAATGGTCTGAATATCTTCGCCTGGCAACATCAATCAAACAGGGTACTGTGACGGCTTCGTTGATGCTGCGGAAACTCGCCAGCTACCCACGACAAAACGGACTGGCGCTAGCCTTACGCGAAATAGGGCGTATCGAGAGGACGATTTTTGCGCTGGACTGGCTTCTAGACTCTAGTCTGAGACAACGGGTGACAGCCGGATTGAATAAGGGTGAGGCGAAAAACACCCTAGCCCGTGCCGTATGTTTCAACCGGCTTGGCGAAATCAGGGATCGTACATACGAATTGCAGCGGCATCGGGCGAGCGGTCTGAACCTGGTAGTAGCAGCAATCATCCTGTGGAACATGGTTTATCTGGAACGGGCAGTCAATGAGATGCGCGCTCAGGGATACCCCGTTGATGAAACGTTACTCAGGCACGTTGCCCCCCTATTCACTGGGGGCATATCAACCTGACAGGGGATTACGCCTGGAAACAGCACAGACGGGTAGAAAAAGGGGAATTCAGACCATTATTGCCGCTCCCTAAGTGTCTTAGCGTACTTTAATTTCCCTTTCGCCAAACGCCCCCTAATCTAACATTGGTGTTTGCGCATAGAGAAGAGCTGCGACACGATTACACAATTCTGTAAATATGACGATTTCCCCCTGAGACATATCAGCCGCGATAATATCAGCCATATTGTGATTACTGGATTCCGCCCGCTGCAAAAACATGAGTCCCTTCTGACTTAATTGAGTGACCAGTTCACGCTTATCGCTTTCTCCTGCCTCCTGTTCAATTAATGCCTTATCTTTTAGCGTCCGCAGGATCTTAGATGTTTTCGAACGGGCAAAGCCCAGTTTTTCACCAATAACACTGGGTTTGATCGATTGATACTGCCGAATTAAATACAAGGTATCGTATTGTTCCCAAGAAATACCTTCTGGATTTGTCGCAGTCCTTCTTGCAACAGAACACACTGGAGCCTGCTTAATGCCTCTTCAAAAGGTGTTATTGCAACATCATAAATATTCTGGTTATCCGTTTTCATACTACCTTCTCTTCGGTTCGTGTATCTTTACAGTGTTGTCGTAAATATTCTGCAGTTAGCGAATTACCCTGCTCAACCATCGCCTGTGGTGTGCCGCTGAACATGATCTGCCCCCCCCCTTAGTTCCCGCACGCTCTCCTAAATCAATAATCCAGTCCGCTGCTGCAATAACGTCCATGTTATGCTCAATGATCAGAACTGAGTTACCCTTCTCGACAAAACGGCGAAAAAGCTCGATAAGCCCAGCGACATCTGAAGGATGAAGGCCAGTTGTTGGTTCATCAAAGATATATAGCAGAATCATAATACTGTGTCATAATACCTAAATCCCAATGACAAGGTAGAATTGAGATGGGTTAGAACCCTGTATGACACGTGATAAGCCGCCCACGAAAATCAGTGATGAGACACTTATCGCCGATGTCAAAAATTATCCCGATGATTATCAATGGGAAAGAGCAAAACGTCTGGGTGTCTCACAATCGGCTATCCATTACGCCCTGAAACGACTCAAAATAACCGTCAAAAAAAACGCACAAACACCCCGCCGCTGACGAACACGCGCGTCAGGTATTTGGCGAGCGTATCCGCCATCATGAGCAGGCGGGCAAACAGATTGTTTATCTGGATGAAAGCGGCGTTGAGCAGTCCATGCCACGTACGCATGGCTATTCGTTAAAAGGGTCCCGCTGTTTTGGTTTACATGACTGGCAGCACAAAGGCCGCCTTAATGCCATTGGTGCCATCATTAAAAATACCTTTGTGACCTTAAGTTTGTTTGCCGGAACCATTAATGCGAATGTGTTTCATGCCTGTCTGACACAAGATTTGTTGCCAAAGCTCCCAAAGGGTGCAGTGATTGTAATGGATAATGCCCCTTTCCATAAACGGTGTGACACGCGACAAGCGATAGCCGATCACGGGTGCCAGTTAGAATGGCTTCCCCCTTACAGCCCAGATTTAAATCCTATCGAAAACAAATGGGCTGAAACAAAAACAACAAGAAGACGAGAAAGATGCTCTATTGATGAACTGTTTACAGAGCATGTGACCTATGTCTAATTATATTGATTCTGCTATATATGTAATAGTTATTTTGTTAGATCACTGTCCTATCTAGGCTCAAGCAGGATCGGCCAGCCATTTTTCTGGCACTCAGCTACGAGTTCCGATGAAGGATTAACAGCACAAGGATGACCAACCAGTTGCAACAGACTAAGGTCTGATATGTGATCACCATAAGCATAACATACAGAAAATGGAATTAAAATCATAACCGCCTTCACTGAATATTTTTCTGGCCGTTGTTCTTACCTTATGTTGTGATTCATTTTTGAACAAAGAGTAATAATAACAGTTAATATCTTCTCTTGTTTTTCCTTCATCACTCAGTTTTTTTATTTCATGAATTATACGGGTAAACGATAATCCACACTGTAGTGCTCCAAGTTCTGAGTATTTTTTCAGAAAGATAAACATACTTTTACCTGTAATAACAGTTTTATCAAAGTCAAAAAAGGCAATCCCCATAACGGTAAACCTCGCTCACATACTGTTTAAATAGCAATGGTGACACAATGAGGCCAGTTTATTCTCTACTTCGGTAATATAGTTAAAGTCATACACACTGAATATGAAACAAATTTCGGCGGCTTTTGTTTTGTTTTGCTTGAACGTTATATAGCATTCGCATGTTAATTTACCGTATTTTGTGATCTCCAAGGATAAAACCCTAAGCGACACTGCCACGGGTAGCGGAAATACAAACGATAAAATTATAACATTCAAGGATGTCAGGGTAAAATACTTCTCGGCTATGTTTATTCCTACTTCCCTGAAAAAATATTTCTCCGTTGTGGCAATTATAGCCTGTCTTGCTGCTTCAATCAGAATCATTCCCTGTATATGTTGACCCATCTGGTGATCACATAACAATTCTGAAGAGTCCTGAAGGATTAATCTGGCGTGATAATTATCATTGCCTTTTTTTTGTGGGCTGGTGATAAAGATATTTTCTTTTCTACACTTATGTACCTGTTTCTGGTGATCCCTATTATTCTGGTAATAAATATCATTTAAGTTAATTATTTCACGTATTTTATTAGGATAATTTTGACGAATAATATCAATAGTTCTGGAAATATCATCCAGCTGTACCCCTTGTCCCAAGATAATTTTTCCTACTTTGTTGATTTTACCCGTCCAGACAAAACGCTCAAATTCATTAACTGTCAGGACATTTTCATTTTTTTCGGCAAATACTGTAAATTTTTTGCCGACAACAATGAGTTTGTTCATATTCGTTACCTTTCAGATTATTTTTAAAACCAATTCACTCTATTTCTCCATCGATACACTATGACGCCTGCTCAAGATATTTTTATTACAGAGCATCAGGTAAACCAGAAGAGACAATAATTTATTCTGCTTCCTGAACATCCAAGAGGAAAAAATACAATAATAGCCCGTCAGAAAACCACCGGCGAGTGGACTCCAGACTGTGATCCCGACATTCTGATCGATGCCCAATGGGATAATTTCATGCTCCAATTCCCGTGCAGCTATGTTGTAGTATCCCTGATATACACAAAACTTTTCTAGGCCAAGATGCTCAGAAATTCCTAGGGCTTTCATCAGTTGCCAGGCTGAATAGTTTGAAACGCCGATATAGCGAATTTTCCCGTCACGGATCAAATTATCCAGTGACCGAAGTGTATCTTCCAATGCCGTTCTGGGATCAAAACCGTGTAAATGATAAATATCGATATAATCAGTTTTAAGACGTTTGAGACTCAGCTCAACTGCATTGATGATGTGATAACGGGATGCACCAAGTGAGTTCGGATTAGGATCGGTCTGCCAGCGGCCTTTGGTGCCAATAATAACTTGATGCCGTTTCCCTTTCAGTGCATTGCCCAGTAACTCTTCGCCTTGACCATTTTTGTAACAGTCGGCGGTATCAAAGAAATTAATCCCAGCATCCAGTGCCTTATACACGAGTTCATAAGCTGTATTTTCAGGAACAACACCAAATTCAGCCCAGTTACGATTTGGGGCACCGAGAAAGGCACCTCTTTCACCAAAAGTCATTGCACCAAAGCACAATTCAGATACGGATAATCCCGTAGAACCTAAATATCGATAATTCATATTTACTCACTTACCTTAAAGGAATCATAATGTGATACATGCAATTATTAGCCCAATAGCCGTCATAAAGGCACCCGCCAGAGGGATATGAGAAAGAGACACCCCGCATGCAAGTAACAAACCGCCAAACCAGGCACCGATTACATTGCCGAGATTAAATGCAGCAATATTACAAGAAGAGACCATACTTTTTGATGTTTCACTACTATCTAACGCTTGGATTTGTAAGGGTGGAAGGGTGGAATAGTAGAAAACATAGCCATTCCCAGTAAAAATACAGCGACACAAGCAGATGCTGAATTCAACATGGCTACTGGAAACAAACAAAGCACTGTAATAAGGAAAGACAACGTAATGATAAGTGCCTTACGCGTCTCTTTATCAGTTAGTTTTCCACCGATGTGATTTCCCACAATCATACCGATGCCAAACAGTACCAACACCGGGGGAATTAATTTTTCATTTATCCGTGTAACATTCTTCAGCATTGGCGAGATATAGGTGAATGCAGAAAATACGCCAGAAAAACCCAGAGTGGTAATTAACATACTTCTGAAAACTTTTTTCTGGGTAATAATTTTCAATTCATCAATGATTCTTGTTTTTTTATTCACGCTATTTGTCTGACGATTTGGCACAAAAAACAGCACTGACAATGCAGACAATAGTCCAATGACTGTTACCATGAAGAATGTATAACGCCAGCCAAAAGACTGACCTACCCACGCCCCGAGGGGAACACCCATAATATTGGCTAGTGTAGCGCCAAGAAATACGGCTGACACAGCAGAGGCTCTTTTATCTGGTACTGACAACTCTGATGCGTAAACAGAACTAATGCCAAAAAATGAAGCATGAGCAAAAGCCGTTATGATTCTGGCTATAATAAGCGTGGTAATATTTCCTGATACACCACACCAAAAGTTCCCAGCAGTGAAAATAACCATAAGAAGAATAAGCGAATATTTCTTATTATATCGACTAAGAAACGAGGTAATTAGAGGTGCCCCAATAACAACGCCAAAGGCGTATGCGGTGATCGAATAAGCGGCAAGTGTAATGGAAATATTAAAATCCCGGGCAATATCAAGCAATACGCCCATAATCACGAATTCTGTAGTACCAATACCGAATGAGCCAACAGACAATGCGTACACTGCGGTAGGCATGTCTGATCCACGGGATGTAGATAAAGTCATGAGATAAGCCCCATTTCTTGCCAGAACAAAGGAGATGAATTTATTACAAATAGTTATTTGTCAATGAGATCGAAATCACCCTGGTTATATCTCAGGCCATGAATATTTTCCGGCATAAAAATAGTCTCAATTGCTTTAATATCATCTTTTGAGATCAGTAGATTAGCAGCCCCAGCGTTATCCTTAAGATGTTCAATTTTTCTTGCTCCCGGGATCGGAACAATATCGTTTTTTTTGCTCATCATCCAAGCGAGGGCGAGCTGCGCTAAAGAGCATTGATATTTTTCAGTTATAAATTGCAGTTTACTGAGTAATTGCTGGTTTTTTTGCATGGCCTCCTGCTGAAAACGAGGGAGATTACGGCGAAAATCATCGCTGGCAAAATCAGACTTATCTGTGATTTTTCCAGTAAGGAAACCGCGTCCCAGCGGGCTATAAGGAACGAAGCCCACGCCAAGTTCACGGCAGGCAGGAAGTATATTTTTTTCAGCTTCACGAGACCAAAGGGAGTATTCACTTTGTACAGCGGTAATGTGATGCACTTTACTGGCCCGGCGCAAGGTGTCTGCTGAAACCTCCGACAAACCAAGATGTCGTACTTTACCTTCTCTGACCAGAGAGGACATGATACCCACAACGTCTTCAATAGGTACGGAAGGATCTACTCTATGCTGATAAAGCAAATCAATAGTGTCAATGTTGAGTCGTTTAAGAGAACCTTCCACGGCTTCACGAATATGTTCTGGTCGACTGTCAACACCGGCCATTCGCTCAAGCCCATTTCCTGTGGGCAAAATACGGAAACCAAATTTTGTCGCAACCTGTACTTTATCACGAAGTCCTTTAATGGCTTTTCCAACCAGTATTTCATTTTCAAAAGGGCCATAAACTTCTGCGGTATCAAGGAAGGTTATTCCCATATCGATTGCTGTGTGAATCGTTTTAACTGCCAGCGATTCTTCTGCTCCGCCATAAGCAAAACTCATTCCCATACAGCCCAATCCCAATACAGATACGGAAAATTTATCTTTTCCGAGATAACGTTTTTTCATCTTCCTTTCCTCATCTGTTAAATTTAATTAACGTTATATTCTCCTTTTACATTCACAACAATTAATATGTAAAAAATGCAGTATTAAAGAGAAACTAATAATGAATAATATCCCTGATCTTCAACAAATAAATATATTAATTCTTATTGTAAAACACGGAAGTTTCCGGAAAGCAGCAAAAGAATTGAACCTTTCTCCTCCCTCTCTTACCAGTGCAATAAATAATCTTGAAGAAAAACTTGGGGTCAGGTTGTTAAACAGATCAACACGAAGTCTTTCTTTAACTGCTGTAGGGGAGGAATTCCTGAACCAGATCATTCCGGTATTTGATGATTTCAAAAATGTTATTGACCGCCTTAATTACCATAAGGAAATGCCAGAAGGTATTATTCGAATAAACATGCCGAGGGTAGTACTTGACTTATTCTTTCGGGGCTATTTTTTAGAGTTCAAAAAAGTATATCCGGATATTACCCTAGAGCTATACACAACAGACAGAAAGGTAAACATTATTGAATCTGGATTCGATGCATGCATACGTTATGCTTATGATATTCCTGTAGATATGATTGCGATCCCTTTTGGGTCTAAGCTGAATCTTGTGCCAGTCGCCAGTCCAGAATTTATAAAAAATAACGGGGCACCTGTTTCAGTAAAAGATTTGGTAAATTTCCGGTGTATTAACCGATGTTTTCCTACCGGAGAAATTTACCGCTGGGAGTTTCTTGACACAAAAGGCAATATCACTGAAATACATGTCAAAAGGGATTTAGTCATGGATTCTGATGTTGCCATGATTCAGGCCGCTGAAGCCGGTTTGGGTATTGCTTTTGTTTATGAACATCTTGTCCTTAAACATTTAAGGGAAGGAAAATTAATTCATTTATTGCCTGATAATAATTATCCTGCGGCTAACTTCTGTCTTTATTATCCTAGCTGTAAGTATATCCCTATACCGCTAAGAACTTTAATTACATGGATTATAAACATAAATAAAAGCATTTTTTGACGCAGTTGGAAGAAATATTTGTCCTATTTTCAACGTGCTCAGTGATACGGTAATCCTTCAATTTTTGGTCGTGACTCTAATTTATTGATAGTGATGAATGTTCAGATAATATCCTATAATTCTGTCATGCATTTCTATGGATAATGAAATGGTTCCCCTCTCCCCTGACAGCAGTGTATTAACAGGGGTGATGTCTTATTAAGAGGCCAGCATCATAAATAATATCTCGCTTATTGGTATTGATCTCGGCAAACATTCTTTTCATCCATCTGTCATATAAATAACAATGTTGAAAGTGTAGTGATGTGATAGACGTCCCCCTCTTCAGTTGCAAACAAGACCAAGTCGCGTGATTACCTCACAACATTAGGTGTTATTTCATACAATTTAAGTTCGAAAAACGTTCACGTTCTTGCCCTGCCGGTATTCTTATCCGATACAATTTGTTTAGCGAACATCATCCAATCACAAATGAATCCTTTTTCCATCTTAAAGAAAGGGTTACTCTATGATGCCCTCATTAGTCGGCGGATCAGAGGCGTTGTAATGAACGTACTCAAAATAGCCATAATAACTAACATAGTAAAGATATTAGGCGGCAAAATTCCCAAATCATAGCCAATATTGAGAACAATAAGTTCCATTAATGCCCTTGTGTTCATGGAAATACCAATAGTCGCAGCAATACGGCGATTTTCACCTAATAATCGACTTGCAATGTAGGTACCCCCAAACTTTGTAACAAACGCCAACAAACATACTAGTAAACACATCATCCATTCATCGGGTCCACTCAGGCTACCAATATCTGTACGAAGCCCCGTATACGTAAAAAATATGGGGAGAAAAAATACATGTACCAAACTACCCATACTTTCTTTCCAGCGTATGACAAACTCTCTATTTTCATGTAACACTACCCCAATAGCAAAGCTACCGATTAGGGCAAAAATCCCCAGATAACTCGTTACAGAAGCAGACAAAAACAGAACAATAATAATGCAGGCCATAGTGGTATGGCTAAGTCGTTTTTCTTTTCTTAATCTCGAAGTAAGCCAACGACTCAGAAGTGGTCTGACAATCAAAGATATTAGTATGATATAAATAACTATACCAAATATGTTAAATATAAATTGATCAAACTGATAATTAGAAACAAAGAGTGTCAAGATAGCACCCAATAATATCCAACCAACTATATCATCAATTGCGGCAGCGCCGATTATTAAAGCCGCTGTTCGCGTCTGAGCCAGCCCCAATTCCATAAAAATCCTTCCCAAAACGGGGATAGCCGTAATCGATAGCGCTAAAGCAAAAAATAATTGGAAAGTATTCTTATCAGGACGTGGGGCTGTAATAGAGTTCCATATCCATTCAGCAGAAAAGAAACCTACCGTAAAAGGCAGAAAAACCCCCGTAATACTTATCACAGCGACCGCAAATCGACTCTTCTTTAGTTTCTCTCCGAACTCAAATTCAAGCCCTATCTCAAACATTAATAAAATGAGCCCAATCTGAGAAATTCCTATGAAAATCGTTGAGCTTTCTATTGGAAAAATATTTTCCATTAATTCCGGAAATAATGCGCCTGCTATACTTGGTCCTAAAACCAAGCCTGCCAATATTTCTCCTGCAACGGCAGTTTGCCCTAAAAAAGAGCGACTAATCCAAACAAAAAGCCGTGTAACAATAAGAATAATAATTAACTGATATAACAACCTTAATAAAATTTCCTCAGCCGAAGAACCAACAGCCGACATACCTTCATTTGCCAATGAGGCAATTAGCATATTATTTTTTTCACTCATATCAATAAATTCCATTTAATGTTAAATGTAATGAAAGACCTATAGATATTCGTTCATACATAGACCATTATTGAAGATATACATAATAAACACATATATACCCGTCTTATTTCAAGTTGCACCTTGAAATCCATAGGGTATAACTATTTTTCACTAAAAATAGTGGCAATAAATTTTTATATAAAAAAGACATTCATATTTTGCAACTTTGATTATTCACCTCTCATTTTAGAAAACAGAGATTAAAGTACATATCAATGCCAAATGAATTTTATTTAGCATTGAAAAAATACGAAGTATTTAAACATGTATTGAAATTAATTTTATCATTATCAGCTTCATTTATATAATGACATCAAATATCGCGTCATTTAATAATAAACATCTCCTTTTCTAATAAACTTAACTTATTCATAAAAATGCATGTTAGGGAGTGTACAGGCAACTTTATAATAGTTGCCTGTGTGGATCCTAATAATAGAGATTATCCCTGTAACATACAGAAGATATTCAATTTATTGCCGTCAAGATCTCTGAAGTAAGCAGCATAAAAACCATGCTCGCCACGAGGACCTGGTGTTCCTTCATCCGTTGCTCCAAGGGCAATAGCTTTGTTATACACTTGATCGACCTTTTCTTGACTGTCAACATTGAGTGCGATCATTCCCCCATTACTCACTGTTGCCGGATTACCATCAAACGGTTTAATAATGCACAGATTTGTCACATTAAAATCCGGCCCCCAGGCGATAAAATCCGGTGTTTCCATGACACGCAGGGCACCTAATTCAGCAAGCAGTTCATCATAGAATTTAGCTGCACGGGAAAAATCATTTGTACCCAATGTGATATAACCAATCATTGTCACTCCCCTATGTTCTATTTTCACAAATATCAAAAATGAGTTTATTGGAGATAAACAAAAACCGCAATTAATTGCTTAAATTTGATAGATTGCTTAACAAAATAGAACCAGGCTAAGTTTAATATAATACTGAATTAGTATAATCACTATTTGTTCATATCACATTCTCATCAGCCATGCCCTTTTTATCCCATCCAATCTGGCTTAGATCTAACTTGCCATTTTTATTCATTGGAAATTCCACAACCCTTGCCGTAAAATCCGGCAGCATATAATCAGGAAGATACTCTTTTAATCGCTGCCTGATCTCTTTATGCTTAATCTTATTAGCTGTATTAGATTGATATACCACAATAATTTTCAAGTCGTTTTGTTCTTGTCCATAGTTTTGTTCTTGTCCATATATAGTAGCAATAGCATCCTTTACAAAACTTAATTTCCTCATTGCAGATTCAATCTCACCCAGTTCAACCCGAAATCCTCTAATCTGAATCTGATTATCGATACGTCCCAGATAACACAACTTACCATTTTCCATATACCGGGCAAGGTCACCAGTACGGTACAAATTTGACGATAATTCTTCAAAGGGGTTAGTAATGAATTTCTTACGGCTTAACTCCGGACGATTTAAATAACTATTGGCAACACCTAAGCCTGCAATATACATCTCTCCAGCCTGATTTTCTTTTACTGGCTGACCTGCCTCATTTAATAAGTAAATTGTCACTCCTGGTAAAGGTAACCCGATCGAGCTTACATTATTGACTAAATCATCTGGGCTAATCTTATGAAAAGTAACATGTACTGTTGTTTCTGTAATACCGTACATATTGATTAATTCAGGTTGTTGATATCCATACTTGTCTGTCCATTGACGAAGACTTGACATATTCAACATTTCCCCACCAAAAATAACGTATCGCAGGCTAAGAGGTTCTGTTTTGTTTGATATATAGTCATCTGTTTGCATCAGTAATCTAAATGCTGTCGGGGTTTGATTTAATACTGTTACTTTTTCACGTACCAATAACTCATAAAACTTGGGAGGATTGCGACTGATATTATAAGGAACTAATACCAGTATTCCTCCTTTTAAAAGCGCACCCCAAATTTCCCAAACGGAGAAATCAAATGCTATTGAGTGAAAACAGGTCCAAATATCTTTATCGGAAAAATTAAAGAGTCTTTCTGTCGCACGGAAAAGATGAACCACATTATAATGTGCGATTGGCACCCCTTTTGGTATTCCTGTTGAACCCGAGGTATAGATGACATAAGCCCATTGCGTGCCCTTGATATCTTTCTTGGGGTTTAATGCTAATGAATGTAAAAGTGCCAAATAGTGACTATCAAGACAGAAAACCTCACCCGAAAATCCAGATAGCGAATTCAAATGTACACTTTTTGTGATGATAATGTCCGGTTTTGCATCGTTAAGAATCGTTTTTATTCTTTCATCCGCATTATTAATATCTATTGGTAAATAAGCATAACCCGCTTTCAATATTCCTATAATGCTGATAACCATTTCAAAAGATGGCTCTAAAAAGATACCTATGCATTTGCTTTCAGGTGTTTTTCCAATTAAATAGTGTGCAACTTGGTTTGCTCGTTTATTCAGCTCGTCATAACTCATTTTCTCATTATTTAATACCACGGCTGTTTTTTCAGAATAGTTTTCGACTATTGATTCAAACAATGAAACCAGCGAAATATTATCCAAATTATGCTTGGCTAGCTGTTCATTAAGCGTTCCAGAGGAAGACTGAACAGGACTTAGACCCAGTAATTCTGATAATACTTCCTGTTGATGTCTTTCAGACAGACTCAGAAAGTTTTCCTTTTTCATTTTTAACCCTTTAATACGTTTTAGACACCAAAGAAATAGATAAACTTCATGCCAATATAACTTTCATTACGGAAGCTATATAAGAGATCGCCAGAACTTAAGTTTTCAAAAATGGCACCATTCAATGATAATTTGAAATTATCGCCAAAGCGTCTGCTGCCATTAAATGTCCATGCTCTGGTGCCATGATGAACATCCTGAGTCACACCTAAAAACAAAATCATGTCTTGTTGATCATTTGCAGAAAACTGAACACCAGCAAAAACATCATTTTCAAAAGGCGTGTCTGAAAATTTATTACGCGTATCTTTCATATACTCGAGGAAAAAAGTCAAATTAGCCCCACTTCCAAAAACACCATAATGTGTATATTCCAATCCGCCGGAATAAACTAAAAATGATGTTTTAGGGCTTGTCGAAAAATGGCCGTCTTTTTTCCTGTAAGCCCCTTCCCATTTGACGATCCAATTATTAATGTTCCATTGATATTCCAATCCGAGCTGCTGAATTTGACCATAATAAGGAACAAGCTGGTTATTACTGTTCAGAACAAACTCCGGGGTGCGTTCAGTGCCATTAAAATAGGATAATCCTAAATCGACGTTACCTAATGTATGATGACTACGCACGGCAAAGTCCAGCTTTGATTTCTTATCAGCATGTTGATAAACCGCATTTCGGCTGTCAATATCCAGTTCAGTACGTAACCTTGCTTTATGACCAGGAAAAGTTCTCTCTCTGAATCCGGTAAGAAGAAACAGATCAAAGATACCCCAGTCATTAACTTTAGTTAAATTAATCATCGGCTGACCGAGTTTTTCATTTCCAAAAGGATCATCAACCAAATCTGACTGATTAATAATATCCACAGGATGACTAAACTCCGTGACCCCCCAAAAGACTTTCCTGAAACCAGCATAAAGTTCCCACGAATCATAAATATATCCCCAATACAAATCCCGTGGTTCAAAAGGCTCTCTGTTATTACTGCTGGAATCTTTTCGATATAACGCATCGATAACTACATGTTGTTTATCATCATCCCATTCAGTAAAGTACTTTCCTCCAGCCTGAAACGAATGGCTTTCAGTTTCCTGTCCATCAGACACGCCTTTTTCAAAAAAAAACCGTTGTTCCCATCCTAAAGACACATCAAGTTTTCCTGCTGATACATTCCAACAAACGAACATTGCCAATGCACTGACCAATGGTGAAATAAAATTCCCTTTAGTACTTATTTTTGACCTCATCGTCTGTACCCCCGGGTGTTATCTCGATCTTTTCAAGGCGGCAATATCAAAATCCCGATCCGTTAAGCCAACCTGAAATTGAATGTTTCTTACGACCAATTTCGTTGTTTTTTTCGATTGATGGTTCTTCATGGTTATTTCGGAAGAACGCCAATACTTATCCATATAAAGTTGGTAGTCATCGAATGTTCTTGTTTTCAACAATGCATTACGGCGATCGTAATAATCAATTCTGATAAATCGGTAAAAATCTTTGTCTATCCACACAATCTGCCGAGCATACCCTGATTCTTTATCAACGGGTTTTCTCTCAACAATAAAACAACTTTGTTTTCCACAAGGCTTTTCACCCAGATAGGTGTATATTTTATATTTTTCAATTTCTTCGGAAGCCAAATCTTCATAAGCAAATTCGCTGCCCATAAAAGATCCCGATTTATTGCCGGAAGAGATACGCTTTACACGCCTTGTGGCAGGCAAATATATCCACTGCTCATCATCCTTGTCTAAATGAGTAAAGGCTAATAAGGCCGTACCTTTTATATCTCTGGGTTGTTCGAAAAAAGTTAATAGTTTGTCACCATCTCCGGCCACTTCCAGTGTATTAATCTTTAAAAAACGATGGCTTTCTTGGCCTTCTACATTCAGCAGAGTCATTTTAATATCAGTGACTGTATCACCGAATCCGTTATCTCTGGCGATGGCCTCCTGTAGAATTTCTCTTCCTCGCGCTTCTGAAGCGAATGTGGAGAAACTAAATAACCCTGAAATAAATAGACATACCAGTGAAATTCCTTTTATTCCCAAAATCCGAACAAAGTGTTTTCTCATTATGTTTTCTCCTAAAAATATCCTAATTATTTATTTAGTGCCTTCATAATCAGTGTCATATTTTTATCATTAATGGCTTATCTGGAACGGAGGGCTTATCTTTCTTAGCCTTGCCATCTATTGCTATCAGCAATGTTGGCAATAAAAAGAAATCAAGCAAAAGTGCAAAAGTTACTGTCATGACGGTAAAAATCCCCATTTGGGTATTCATTAAAAAATCTGAATGCACCATAGAGCCAAAACCGCAGATAAAAATGATGCTGGTTGATAACAGAGCGATACCAACGGTTGAGAAGGAATAACGCACGGCATCTTCGGGTTCCATTTTGTGTTCACGGCGTGCACGAAGATATTTGTAAACAAAATAGACGGTATCATCGACAACAATCCCTAAAGTCATGGTAGCAATTGTTGCAGCTGCAATTCCCACAACCCCATCAATGATGCTCCATAAACCGAACGCCATAAAAATGGGCAATATATTAGGCAACATGCTAATCAATGCATATTTCACACTACGGAAAACGATCCCCAGACAAAGAGTAATAATCAGAAACGAGATAGCCGTACCGACTAATAATCCTTTGATATTGGTGTTCATCAAGTAGGTGTACATTAAAGATGCGCTGGCTGCATGTACATGCATTGATGAAGGTGCATTATTGATCAGCCACTGTTCATGTGCCTCTTTTGCCCTTTGCATTTCAAAGGTACTTAAATCAGAGAACGTGACGGTCATTTTGGTTGCTGAACGACTGACATCAATCTGATCATTAAGATCTAAACCCAAAGGAAGGGACATTTCATATAGCAAAAGATATTGAGCGATTGCTTCTCTGTCTGTTGGCAATCTGTAGTCATCCCTATTATCGCCATTCATGCTTCGGTTGATGCGTTTTACTGTGTCAGTGATAACATTGACATTCATCACTCCCGGCTGAGCACGTGACCAATTCGCAAACTCGTCCACTTTCGCCATATATTCAGGTTCATTTATTCCGCCTTCTTTCCCTGCACCTAACGAAAACTCCATATTGAAAAGTCCGGTTAAATGATCTTGGGTAAAATCAGAGTCGTCCCTGATTTCAAGGCCCTCGGCAAAATTTTTGACAAAATTTTCATCCACCGTCAGCCTGGGTATAAAGGCAAGCATGATGAGTCCAAACGCCACCGTGCCAAACTGGAGTTTTCTTCTGTTGTCGATAATCCAATTCGCCAGAAATTCAATGAAAAACGGCTTTTTCTGTACGCTGGGTTTCACTCTGACAGGTAACACAGCCAGCAACGCGGGCAGTAAAAATAAGGCATAAAACAATGCGGCTCCCATCCCTATTGCCGTCATATTGCCCAAATCGTGAAATGGTGGTGCATCACTCAGATTCAGACCCAGGAATCCCACTGCGGTGGTCACACTGGTAATGACAACCGGAGAGAAATTTGTCCTTAAGCTCTCCACTATCGCATCATGCTTGCTGTCGCCTTGCTTCATACGATGAATGATGGTTACCAGAACGTGGATACTGTCAACAACCGCCAGTGTCATGACAATGACAGGTACATTGGCGGAAACCTGAGTGAGTTTGATTCCCATGTATCCGGCTGCGCCCAATGCCGCAATAATGGAAAAAACAATCACCAGACAGACGACAAAAGTTGCGCTGAACGATCGCAGCACCAGGAAAGACAAAACAAGAACTATCAGAAACACAATAGGGATTGTCGTTGACATCTCCTTAATACTGATTTCGGGGAAGGCATTTGACATCATCGCCACACCCGTCAGATAGATATCAACGTCTGGATACATCTGCATGTACTGGTTTTTTAGTTGGCGAACATATGCGGCGACTTCAGCAACAATTTTGTCGTCTCCGTCCGGCAAGCGTACAGATACATTTACCGCCGTCACATCCCCATTTTCAGAAATGATACGTTTAACTAACAGAGGTTCATTCAGTGCTGTTTTCTTGATTTCCACTAAGTCCCGTTCTGTTAATCTTGCCGCATCAGGAACCAATTTCTTGATTTCCAGATTGTCATCATCCGCTTTGGTGTTCTGAAAATTAGTTATAGAATCAACACGATATGCATTCGGAACCTGCCAGGCTTCTTCGGTTAACTTTTCCACTACGGAAAGAAACTTTTTACTGAAAACACTGCCATCCTTCGGTGCCAGTACAATCAAAGCGCTATCACCATTACTGTAGGTTTTCTGCATTGATTCATACGCATTCAAAAATGGGTTTTCCCGACTGAAGAAGACCTTATAACTACTGGTAAATGCCAGATTTTCCATCCCCTTGAAAGTAAAGAATAATACAATGCAAACCAAAATAAGATTGAGATAACGCCTTTTCACAACCCAACGTGCATAACCCGACGCTGCGTTATCTATCCAGTTAGAAGATTTCATGCCCAGTCCTTATATAAATGCAAAGATTGATCACTCGTCACACAACGACATCCTGCTTTTTTCCTGCCAGCAAGGTGCAACAGGGGAAAGCTATCTCTCAAAACAACCTAAAGCGTAATTTCGTATCTTTCCTGAGAGACTGAGGCCGAAGTTTCATACTTCTGTTTTTTTGATTCAGGAAATTGCCTTTTTTCTGATGGCCGTGAGTTATTGATCCAAACCTCTGCCAAAATGAGATGGATGGTGAATCCAATCCATAAAGACAGTGCAAGGGCTTCACCAATGTCTTTTCCGCCAATCTGGATAAAAAGCGGAATAAAAGCGTGCATGGTGGCGGGGCCGAGTGAAATCATATAACTGCGGATCATCCACTGACGATGAAGCTCAACTTTCCTTTTCAAAATCATGGTAATCGCTCTCAGGACGCAGAAGACCATGATCAGAGAAAATAAAACTGATGAAACCGTTTCTGAGGTGCCTCCGACCGGAAATAAAATTGCCATTAAAATCCCGGTGACACCCACCACCAAAATGGTGATAAAGAAACAATACCCCGACCATTTATGGATTTTCGGCCATGTGCGCCTGATGCGATCAACGAACTGAACAGGTCCCAATACATAAAGCACAATGCCGGTAATCAAATGGAAATAGGACATATAGTGATGTTTTATATATCCCATATCGTTACTCTGATTAGGGTTTAACAGATTGGGCTGTATATTGCCGCTTGCCCCTTCCATTACCCACCAGATCCGGTAAATGCCGTGGATTATCGTGCCCAGACACATCACCGCGACCCATGACCAGAAAAATCGAACCAATATCTTGTTCTGTAATTTCATCTCTATTCCCTCTTACGTTTTGCCAATCATCCATTACTACAGGACGTTAGGATCAACGAAAGTCAATGGATTAAGTTTAAATTGCTCAATAGCACCGGCTACCTGTTCTGGATGGGTTGCAATGAAATAGTGATGCCCCTCTTCTAATGTGATCAAACTGACTTCATGAGCACACTGCTTCCATTTCAGGTACTGAGATGCATACTTTTTGGTTAAAGGATCCTGCTTGCTGACTAAACTCATCAATGGCGCGTTTATCCGCCAATCACCCCGTTTCTTTTCATATTGATAGGCCAGTTTTGCATCTTTCCTGAAACGGGAGACTAAAAAGCGGGCGACAGAATCCTCCAGCGCTTTATTGACGGGAATTCCCCATTTCTTGAGTAACTGTAATAAAGATTTATCGCTTTTATGCTTCCATCGATCATTGAACGGCAGATAACGGATAATGCGGGGTAACGGGAAAGCAGCCGCAGCAACTAAAAATTCGACAGATTTTCCTTTTAATTCAAGCCTGCGGGTAATTTCCAGTGCCAGATAACTTCCAACACAGTGACCATAAATGGCCACTTTTCCTGGGATCTGTTCTACTATTTCTCTGGCACAGAGTTCAGCCACCATGTCATAGTCCATGTCAACTTCTTTATACCTGCTGCCAAATGCATTGCCGGGGATCGTGACACCATAGACTGAACATCCGGTGTTCTTTTTCGCTAGTGCATGTGCCAGTGGCTGGTATACCGTTGCTGCTGCCCCGGCATAAGGCACGCATACCAATGTCATCCGGGTCTCTTCCTGACTGCGATGCAACAATGACAAAAGCCCTTTTTCTGCGCTTTCGGTGCCGCTGAAATAGGGGATCATGCCGGCAATAGTCGGTGCCTGATAAAACTGGATTAAAGAAATATTGTTTTCAGGAAATGCCTCCTGAATGCGGGACAGGAGTGTGATTGCGGTTAGCGAGTGCCCCCCTGATTCAAAGAAATTATCGTTAATGCCAATCTGCTTCAGATTGAGAACGTCTTGCCAGATATTCGCCAATTGTCGTTCGATAGCAGAAGAGGGAGCAACCAACGCTGTCTCAGACAGGGGGGTTGCCTGTAATGCAGACAGCGCCTTCCGATCAAGCTTTCCGTTGCTCGTGACCGGCAGTGCATCCAATAGCACCAGTTGCGCAGGAACCATAAAATCCGGCAAGCGCTGTCTCAGAAAAGCCCTGAGCGCCTTGACAGAGAGAGTCACATTCGGGTGCAACACCACATAAGCCGTAATGAAATTGCCTGAATGCCCATCTTCCGTTAACAGAACCGCACACGTCTTAACATCCTTGCAATGTTTCAGGCACGTTTCAATCTCACCTAATTCAATGCGGAATCCTCTGATCTTGACCTGATTATCCATTCTGCCCAGAAACTCAATATTGCCATCCGCCAACCATCTGACAAGGTCGCCTGTGCGGTAGACTTTTTCTGCCGGATCGTCGGCAAACGGGTTGGAAATAAAGCTCTGCGCAGTCCGTTCCGGTAAATTTAAATACCCTTTCGCCAGACCTGCTCCGCCGATTAATAATTCTCCCGGGGCGCCAACAGGCAAAAGATTCATGCGATCATCCACGATATACAGCTGCGTATTCGCAATGGGTTTTCCTATCAGTGTCTTTTTATCTTCCCGTTTTTCTCCTTCCCAATAACTGACATCAATGGCGGCTTCTGTCGGACCATATAAATTATGGAGTTTTACCTGCAATTTTTGATTTACACACTCCAGCACGCTATAGGGCAATGCCTCACCGCTGGTAAAAATACGCGTTAATGAAACGCATTTTTCGCTTTCACGGGTATTGATGAACACATCCAGCATGGAAGGGACAAAATGGCAGGTGGTGATCTGCTTCTCACAAATCAGCCGGATAAGATAATCAGGGTTTTTATGTCCTTCCGGTGCGGCAAAAACCAGCGTCGCACCTGACATCAATGGCCAGAAAAATTCCCAGGCGGAGACATCAAAACTATAGGGCGTTTTTTGCAGGACATTATCCGTGACATTTAGCCGATACTTATCCTGCATCCAACGCAGGCGGTTGACGATGGCGGAATGAGGCAACATACACCCCTTTGGCGCACCAGTTGAACCTGACGTATACAGCACGTAGCAAAGGTTGTCTGGCGTGCTCCTCCCTATCGGGTTGGACAAGGCTTTCTGAGACTGCAACTCGGTACTCTGGGCATTCAGAAAAACAAGCTTCCCGTTAAAGTGGGTAAAAATAGACTGATGCGGCTTCTGCGTTAAGACAACGGAAATCCCCGAATCTTGCAAAATATAGGCAATGCGCTGGGAAGGATAGCCGGGTTCAAGGGGAACATAAGCCCCACCCGCTTTCAAAATACCCAATAAGCCAACAATCATTTCCACTGAACGCTGCATACAAATACCGACCAATGTTCCCTGCTGAACCCCAAGCTCCTGCAAACAGGACGCCAGTTGATTTGCTTTCACATTGAGTTGCTGATACGTCAGTGTCACCTCTTCAAATACCACGGCCACGGCGTCCGGCGTTTTTGCGGTCTGCTGCTCAAACAGTTCATGCACGCAACACGCTTCCCCCAGATTGACGGCGGTACGATTCCATTCCTCAAGGATTTGGACAGACTCTTTTTGATCCGTCAGTGGGAAATCAATCAGCCTCCGGTCTGGCTGTTCAACGACCTCCTGCAACAACCTCTCTACGTGTGCTATGACTCTCAACGCGGTTGACTGGCGATATACGGAAGGGTTGTATTTCACGTTCAATGTGAATGTGTCTGCCGCCTCAACGACTTCTAACATAAACTCATACTCTCCACTCTGAGAGTACTGGGTTAAATGTTCTGTCGGTGCCTGCGTGCCTGAAGCCTGAAATTCCCCTTGCGGCATTGATGGATGATCAATGGATTGCTGGTAAACAAAGGCCATCTGGAACAGGGGGGCGTCATCCATACCCTGAGACAGATTTAAGGCTCTTACCACGACCGGAAAAGGCAGGGCATGGGCTAAACCATCCAGCACCCTCTGTTGCAACGCTTTCAGGTACAGCGGGTAAGGCATCTCTTTTGAGAGCTGGCTGCGGATAGGGAGCGGATAAACATAGTAGCCAACTTCTTCCCGCTGATGCTCTTCTGTTCTGGCATCGGTCGGCATACCAATGACAATATCGTTCTGTCCGGTAAAACGGTGGACCACTAACTGAAACACACTTAAGAAAACGGAGGGCAGGTAAACAGATAGTGTGCTGGCAAATACCTTGAGTTTCTCTGAAAAATGCGCGGATAACGTCCGTGTCAATGTTTCTCCCTGATATTTCTCAACGTTCAGGTATGAATTGTCCGCAAGCAATTTTGTTGAAACCGGCGCATCTGCCAGTGCATCAACCCAATATTCCAGCCGGCGTTTTCCTTCGTCACTTTGCAACAGCGCTTGTTCTTGCTGAACAAAGTCGTACCAACTGTCCTTCCCTGCGTCAAAAACCGGTTTCTGATGCACCGACAACAGGTGATAAAAGTGGAATAACGCCGAAATCATTGGGTTAATGGAAACGGCATCCACAATAATATGGTGTGCACACAGTAAAATGAGGGTCTCTTTTTCAGAGAGAGGCAGCAAATGCACCCGTAACAAAGCATCGCGATCGAAATCAAAAGGTTTATTTATCTTCTCAGACAAATAAGTTTCAAGTTCCGGCCCGCTCAATGACCTCCCAGTTTCAACATTCACCGTGATGGTACTGTTGGGATTATTAAACAGATAGGGAAGCCCTTCTTCTTCAAAAATCGTTGCCGCCAGTATCGGATAGCGCCTGACCAGTAGATCCAGCGCTTGTTGGAATATCTGTTGATCTATCAGGCCGTTCACCCGGAAACATACCGGACAGTTGTAAGCTCTGTTTTGGGAAGCATGTTTATGCAGCACCCACAATCCCTTCTGGCCTTCTGATAACCGATATGTTTCGGGCCTTCTCGTCTGTTCCACGACAACATTGGCATTCATGGTCCGGGCCGGCGCCTGATGTTCAGGTATCGCGATAGCATTGATCTGTATTTCGCCATGCTGTTCCATCAGATAATCTGCCAGTTCAGTCACTGAATTCTTCTCCAGCAAAATGGCGATCGGCAGGCTAATCCCCGTATATTGATCCACCATCCGTACCAGTTTGATCGCCTGAGATGATGACATTCCCAAAGCAAACAGACTTACGCTGCTATTTATTTGCGCTAAAGGTTGTTGCAAGATGCGGGCAATCAGAGAAAGCAGAAATTCTTTTATGCTGAGCGACTTTTCTCCAGCCACTTGTGCATGTGAAATACTGTCCATCAATGTGCGATTGCTGATAGCAGGCTCAGCTGGGCTATCCGTATGTATGAGTGATGGTGCCTGATGAGATTCATAAAACGGATAAACAGGCAGTGGAATTTTGGGTAGCGGCTCATCCCTGTAAAAAGACCGCCAATCCTGCCATTGGTCCCTTACCCAAGCCTCTGCAATCTCATGGCTCTGATCCACATTGAAAGCCAGATGAGGTTGCCCGTCTGCATTGGCGGCAGCAATACGATCCTGACAACAACCTTGATAAATACCCACCCCAGCGCCTTCTGCAATCCAGTGTTTCAACTTAGTGAGAAGTTCTGATAATGCGCTGGCGGGAATAGCCAAGCGTTGTTCAAAATGCTCCCGTCCGGCCTGAGTGACAGCAAACACCTGTTTCAGGCAGATTTTCCCGGCATTTTCCGATCCCGATTCCGATGCAAAAAAATGCACCCAGCGCTCTGCATAGCGCCGCAAACCGTCCGGTGACTTCGCTGATAAAACAAACAATTCAGGCAGGGTGATATTCAGGCTTTCCTGCAAAGCGTGCGCGGGTGGATGATAGCTTTGCAGCAAGAGATTCGCACAGGAACCCGTACTGCCAAAACTGTTCACCATCGCCAGCCCGGGATGTTGCCGTGTACCCTGCCACTGACGTTGTTCAGCCACAATGTTGACCGGATTTCCATCCAGTTTTATCAACGGATTAAGGGTGTTATAGGGCATGACGGGCAATAAACAGCCGTGCTTCATTTGCAGCAGCACTTTCGTTAATTGCGATATCCCTGAGGCGGATTCAAGATGCCCGATATTCGGTTTAAGCGTGCCAACAAACAGTGGAGAGTGGCGTTCTGCAAAGGCGGTCTGTATGGCGAGGATCTCGGATGCATCCCCGAATACGGTGCCTGCGGCGGCGGCTTCGATATAATCGACAGAATCAGCGTCATAGCCTGTTTTCTGTAATGTCTTTTTGATCAGTTCACTTTGCTGTTGCGTGGAAGGCACCCCATAGCCCGATACCCTGCCGCTATGGGCAATACTGCCTCCCTTTATCACCCCCCAGATATGATCTTTGTCTGCTTCCGCCTGAGAAAGCGGCTTCAACAGGACAACACCCACCCCTTCTCCCGGAATAATACCGGCCGCTTCCTCGCCAAATGCCTGTGCATCTGAACGTTCAGAAATCATGTTAAACCGCTTGAGGTTAGTAAAATGGGATGCGTGGGCAAAAAGATTGATCCCGCCCGCCACAGCCACATCGCAATCGCCTTGCACAATCGCCTGACAGGCAAGATAGACAGAGGTTAATGACGATGAACAACTCGTATCAATGGCAACACTGGGTCCTGTCCAATTGAAAAACCAGGATGCCCTGTTCGCGATTGATGAAAAGGGAGCATGGCTGTCTGATACCAGAGCCGTCTCAGTTCCCTCTGTCGGGTTGGCCGGATCATTCCACATCACACCAGTGAAGACGCCGACACGTTGCCCCAGACTCTGCAAATTTTCCCCGTTATAGCCAGCACAATCCAACAACTCATAAACACCGGTTAAAAAACAGGCCTCCTGAGCGGACACCCGTTCCAGTTCAGCCGCGGGAATGCCAAAAAAATCAGAATCAAAATCCGTAATGGCATTGACAAACCCGCCCCAATGTTCGAAATGTTCCTTCGCCCCCCAACGGTTATCCGGCACTCGGGAGAAACAACATTTCTGCTCTTTGAGGTTATTCCAGAATGTCCCGAAGTCCGGTGCACCGGGGTATTTTCCCTGTACGCCAATAATGGCGATATCCTGCTCCAGCGTCCCGATGCAGCTCTCCTCTTCCCAGGGTTGTGCCTGCGCCACCAGCCCGAACGCCATCCCCAAAAGGGTTCGCTGGCTCTCTTTCAGTTTCAGGACTTCTGCTAAAGACGCTTCATCAACGCCGGATAACGGGCAAGAACCAATATGGTAGTGCGCCTGTTTTTGTGAAAGCAGCTGGACAATCGCCCCTATTTCAATTGCCGCAAAAAAATCACTTTTATCTTTATACAGCGGGGCAATGCCGTCGTACTCAACGACAAAATATAAGCAACAATGTGCATGCTCATAGTAGGCGCGGTTATAGTAAAAATGGCTGTTTTGGGGCAGTTCTGCTGATGAAATCCTATCGAGCTTATGTTCAACCGGATTATAGTAATAAAATCCGGCTGAAAATCCCCCGACCCTGCCGGATTTTATCTCTGCATAAATCTGAACGCTGTATGTGCCACCCGCCGACGGATAGAGATATCGATGGCTGCCATCAATCAGCATGGCATTCAGTGCGCTCAGCCATCCCAGTACGCTCTCTCTTTGCATCGGTGCTTCATCAAATGATCTGAAAGTACGGCGAGCGTTGTATTGACGCTGAAACTGCTCAGGCGAGAGGCATTTGGCACGCACCGTGTCATAGCTGCTATTCAACTGACGGATGTTGAATTGTTTTTCTTTGAATGCCTGTTTTTCTGATAACGATGAAAGTACTGATAGTTCATTGTCCACCGGAAAAATGGGGGGTTGAGTAAGGCCGGCTTGTTGTTGATCCGCTTGTTGTTGATCAATCAGCATTGCCAACGTATTCAGCGTCGGCTTTGACAAAAGCGTTTCAAGCTCAAGCTCTACACCAAACTCTTTTTTCACGGTCAGGACAAGCTCCATCACATTGAGCGAACTGAAACCCTGTTCAAAAAAATCCTGATCGGGTTTCAGCCCCTTGCCTGACATCAATTGCCCGAGCCGTTGTAAGATCCCTGAATGTTGGTAGTTGGTTATTGCAGACTCGCCGGTATCCTGCTTATTGTTCTCAATTTGCCTGATAATTAAATGATTCAGGCGTTCCATCGTGGGGGTATGCAAAAACTCATCAAGATCAATATCAACGTCAAAACGTTCCCGAATACGAATCAGCAACTGCATGATTGATTTCGATGTCATTCCCTGATCAAACAGATCACCGTTGAAATCAACCGCATGTTCAGTCATAAACACCTTAATTAATTCATTGATATTGTTCATCTTAGATTTTCCGCCCATAGCCGTTCCCCTGTTTATCCTCATCTTTTGGCATTCCATCCACCGTTGCAGAGTTCCACACATAATGTCAGCAAGACGTTTTGCCTGGTGAGCAAAATTGAGCAATTCATTCCTGAAAAAACCATTTTTTGAGACAAGAACAATATTGTTCAAATACCGCTGACCATTCCGTCCGGCCACACGCCAGCATGTCCCACTGGAGTCGCAGGGATGAGGAATCGAGCACGGTGGAAATATTATCAAGGGCAACACCCGGCGTTTGAGAAACGCTATAGAGGGGTTCAGGGAAATCGGCGTCGTAGGCCAATAAGCAGGTGTAGACAACAGGGAAATGCAAATCAGGATAGTGCGCTGCCACCTCCAGCTCATCAACGGAGCCGTGGTGGCGATCGTTATCCAACTGAGCCTGAACCTGAAGGATAAGTGATTCGGGCACTTGAGTTGTTGCCGACAAGGTTGTTGCTGACAGAGTTGCGGGCAATGTCTCTGAAAAACTCACCCAACTGAGGCGGGTAAAGATACCCGTTGTGGTTTCGGGCAGTTCAGCATATCGGTCCCAGGACACAACGGCGATGGTCACAGGCTCATCGTTCCCCGTTTTCAACCTGTTCCAATTGAAAAGCGTCAACCCGAAAGCCGCCAACAGGATACTGTCAACAGAAACCCCTAGCCTTTCAGCCAACGCCCGCAGCTGGCGGTAATAAGGCACTCTCTTGGTCAGCTGCGCCGGAAGTGACGTCTGATGGGCCAGTGAGGTTAGCCCGCCAAGCCCCTGTCGCATTCGGGAAAATTTATCATGCCAATAATCCCTTGCCGTTGAACCGGCTAACGTATTCTGCTGACGCGGGTAATGGCCGACAAAATGCTGAAATGTGATCTCTTGTCGCGGTAATCCATAACTTTCTGATTTATATCTGTTGAACAACTGGCTCAGTATCAGAAAAATACTTTTTCCATCAATCAGGATAAAATCAAAATTCACAAACAAACGGCTTTTCTGCCCGTCAAACTCACACACTCGCAGGCGATACCCCGGATATTCTCCCGCAGAATAATGCGCCCGCAACATCTCATTGCGGATGTCATTGCACCGCTGATCAAATACATTTTCAGTCCCGATCACCTTTTCGGTCAGAATGGGGTATTCAGGCACGGCATCCAGCACTTCCTGATACAATGACGTCAGATAACGTGTCCTCAGCACCGGATGAACAGCAACAAGGTCATTCCACGCTCTGGTTAATCGGGGGATATCAAGCACATCAATATCAAACTCAAGATGGCAACAGCAGGCTTTCCCTCCCCGTTTTGCCGGCATCATTTGCCCCGCGTACAAGGCTTTTTGAATGCCAAGCAGGGGGAAAAAGGCGTCCCGTTCTCTCTCTGGCCCATGCCACGGTTGACTGCCTGAAACAAATTGATCTGAAACAGAGGGTTCGGAAAAAAGCGGCCCGGAAAAAGATTGCGCCCGATCAATGAGTTTTTGACGGTAAGTTTCAAACAGAGCAATGACATCGCCTTGTTCCAGCAAGGCATCCGCGACATACCAACGGTAAACCAGTAGTCCATTCACTTCGAAGACATGATGATCCAACGCGACCTGAGGTGTCGTATTCATCATGTGCTGAATGGACCAGCCATGCTCAGGGTTCGGCTGTTGAAACTCAGAGGAGATTAAATGCGTAAAAACCACCGGTAAGTGTAAGTCTGTACGCTTAGCCGGGTTCTGGCGCAATTTCCTGAGTACATTAACCGCACCCACAAAGCTGTGGCTGGCGTCGCTATCGAGTTGTTGCTGGCAAGTCATGACGCGCGACTGAAAGGGGTGTTCCGGCGCCCATTCGGAGACAAAAATATTGCTGTTGGCCAACAATCCAACCAGCCCGCTTATCTGCTGATTGATGGCCAGTCTATTTAAGTTAGTCAGATTGAGACTGAACCGCGCTTGCCCGGTAAACTGATGAAGCACTTCACAAAATACCGTGAGCAATATCGTCCCTGTTGAACAGGACAACATGTCGGCCTGTGTTTTTATCGCTGACCATAATTCACTGCCCATTTCTGCACTTAAACAGTGAACCGTCTGCTGCACAGGGTGCTGGGCAAGATGATATTTCAAATCAGGACCGGCCGGCATATCCCTGAGTTTATCAATCCAATACTGCATACTGCTCTGAAAATGCTCGCCTGTGCGGATCTGCTCAACTAAGGAGAGGTATTTCCTTAAGGAGTAGGTTGCCGGCAATGGATAATCAGGATTTTCTGACAGATGGCGCAACTGTTCCACCAGCACGAAGAGGCTGGCAGCATCCGCAATCACTTCATCCAGTGCAATCTGCACAACAGCCTGTTTAGCGCTCAGAATAGCGGCCCTGATGTCGAAATAGGGCCAATGTGCTAAATCAAAGACTTTACAGTTCAGTGCTGCCCGGCTGTTTTTCAGATAATCGGCTTTCCCTGAATCTGAATATTCCGTTAAGTCAGCGACCGGAAATGAGTAATAGTCATAATTTTCCAGCACCTGTTGCTGAAAATGGGGGGTGATAACCGTGTGCAGCGCCTCATGGTGATCAACCAAATGATTCCAGGCTGATTCTATTTGTTTCAGAGCAATTGATTTTGCAATATGCAGTTCAAAATACAGGGTGCTACCCACACGTTGACCATAGGTGGATAGCTGGCGGCCAATCACAAATGACTCTTGGAGTTCAGAAAGCGGGAACGCAGGCTCTGTATGTTCCTCAGCGGCAGGGGTCAAAAACGCGGCCGCTGCGGCCATGTGTTCTTCCGCAAGAAGCCCACGGGCAATTACATCCTCAACCAGAGTCTTCACATTTCGGTGTTCATAAAAAATCGTGAATTGAAGGGAAGTACCGAAAACAACCTGCCAAAAATCCAGAAAACGGACAATATGCAACGATGTCAGATGCAGTGCCGAAAATGGCGCATTGAGTGCCGGAATTTCATGGCCGACGATATTTTCCAGCGTCCTGACGACAAATCGTGCCGCTTTTTCCCACAAGGTCATCGCCCCATCAGCAAGGAAATCGAATGGGTGATCAGCGAATGCATTGCCACCGGATGGGTCATCGGATAAGCGCGTCTCCTTGCCACTGGCTGACAATAATGAGGCGGCGGTAACCGTTGGTAATCCGATTTTGCGGCGCGCAAACGGATAGGCAGGCAGTGGCATACGCACAGGCAGCTTATGACGATAGAGCCTGTGCCATTCGACATTTGCCCCTTTTTTCCAGACATTGAGTAACTCATGGCGGTTATTGTCCGCCAGCCAGCCCTGAATTCTCTCTTGCCATGCCCCCTCTTCAAATTGATCGACGCCCTCTAACGCTGGGATGTCCTCGCTGTGGTGCTCACGGGTATATTCAAATTGTGTCAGCTGCTGGCATAAGTCATCCCGATTTTGGACAAGAAAACCGACCCGAATCGGCATATGTTCTCTCCCGACCTGTAGGGTATATGCCAACCGCGCCAGCACGGGATCAGCCGCTTCACCGTGATCCCCCTTTTCGGACGGATACCGCGATAAAAATGCCATTAGCTGTTTCACGCGCCCTTGCAATGCCGTGACAGTTTTCGCAGAAAGCAGAATGACGCAGGGAAGATTTATCCCAGACGCTGACAGTGCAGGCGGCTCTGCCTCTTTCAGAATAAGGTGCGCATTTGTTCCGCCCGCACCAAAACAGGAAATGCCCGCTATTCTTGGCATGTCGATACCTGCCTTGTTGGGTGGTTTCCATTCCATTAAGGCGGCATTAACGGAGAAAGGCGTTTGTTCAAAGTTGATGTCGGGATTCAGTCTTTCACCATACAGTGTCGGTGCAATCGCTTTATGCTGCATCTGGAGCAAGACTTTAATGACACTGCCAATACCGGCCGCCGCTTCACAATGGCCGAAATTCGGCTTTCCTGACCCAATCAGGCACGCAAAATGACGGTGGCTGGCGTGTTGCTGAAAGACTTTTGTCAATGCATCCACTTCAATCAGATCGCCATAGCGCGTACCGGTACTGTGTGCTTCCACGTAGCTGATGTCAGCTACGTTGACACCGGCTTCTGCCATCGCCTGCCTAATAACCGCTTGCTGTGCCTTCGGGTCGGGCGCGCCAAATCCATTCGATCTGCCATTTTGGTTGATCGCGCAGCCTTGAATAACACCGTAAATGTGTGCCCCTTCGTTTAATGCATCTTCTAAGCGTTTTAATACCAGAACACCAATGCCTTCCCCCGGAATATAGCCATTGCCACCTTCTCCGAAGCTGTTGAGTTCTGGATATGAAGAGAGCATTTTCCTGCGGCTGAGGGTTAAATATTTATTGGGATGAAGCGTCAGGTTAACACCACCGACAATGGCGGCGTGGATACGTCCTTGTTTCAGATCCTGACACGCGAGTTGAATCGCTACCATTGAAGAGGTACACATGGCATCCAGTGTGACGCTTGGCCCATGAAAATCCATGAAGTAAGAAATCCTGTTGGCGATGCTGGCCTGACTACCCACCAATCCGATCGGTTGTTCCCGCTCACCGGAAGCCACGTCATGCAGTTGATATTCACTGTACATTGAGCCTGCATAAACCCCGACCGCGTTTATGCCATCCTTTTCTTGCTTGTCGCCCGCCGCAAGGGTGTCGGGTGTATAGCCTGCATCTTCAATCGCTTTCCATGCTTCCTGTAAGAATAACCGCTCCTGAGGATCCATCGCCGCAGCCTCACTTTCAGAAGTGTCAAAAAACGCAAAATCAAATTCATCAACACCGTTCAGAAAGCCACCCCACTTACTCAGGTGTTCTCCCGCACGGGGCGCTTGATTGCTTTCGTGGTCATTTTCGCAGTAATAACGTTGCCAATCCCAGCGATCTTGGGGAATTTCGCTGATGCAGCGTTTGCCTTGTTTCAAATTGTCCCAAACCTGAGCCATATTCTCTGACCGGGGATACTTTGCACTGACCCCGATGATGGCGATGTCCAACAGCTGATCAGACGGAGAATGCCGAGGTTTTGCCGATGGCCTGCAACGTTCCCGCCCTTTTCCCCGTTCGGTATTTTCAAGAACCGTCACCAACGTAGCCATCGGGGACTTCTCTGAATGATGAATCACCGTCCTTGCCAGATATCGGGCGATATCCGCAATACATTTATATTCATAAAATAACGTTTTGGGCAGAGAGCCAAACGTTTTTTCCAATACCGCCACCAGTTGCACGGCAATGGCCGAATCAATGCCGTATTTATCCAAAGAATCAGAAGCGCGCAACTGTGTTGGCCGTATACCCAGTTCCTTGCCTATCATGGTTTTCAGTTGCTTGACGATGGTGTCCGGCACGGGCTGATCTTGTGCTGGAATCAGATGCTCCTCCGTTTGCGACACGGTCTGAGGCTCGGAGACGGGCTGTTGTTCTCGCGTTGAAAACCCCTTGATAGCCACACAAACGGTTCCGTCATTGTCACAAATGACAATATCCGTTTTCCTGACCTGTGCTTGCGATACCGACGCCGTCACCCATGCCCATGCTTCATCTTTAACCGGCCGAATGATTATCACTTCATCAACGGCAAAAGGAATGGGGGTGACGGCCCCATCCTTGAGATCTTCTGGGGTCAATAACCCCAAATATGCCGCCTGTAGTGCACCATCCATGATGGCGGGGCAGAGCATGAAAGGAATGGATTGATGGGCCGATTCATAGACAGGAGGGGTATCGGATGGCGATACCAGTCTTGCCAGTGCAGCGGTACTCCCGTTACCGTCTTTCCCTATCATCACCGCCTGAATAGCCTGATGTTTCGCTCCGATTTGAATGCCTAGCAGCGTGAGCACGTCATAGCATTGTCCGGTGGTTAATCGGCGTTCCTGACAATATTGCCGGCATTGTGTGATATCCAGAGAAGGCGGGTGCTGCAACGGTGAGAAAAGTTGCAACGGTGAGAAAACAATGCTTCCGCCAGTAAAATAGCCGGAAGGCTGGTCATCGGCGCCTTCACCCTGCCCTGTCCCCAACGCGAGATCAAAACCAAAAACCCGTTCTTCTGCCGACGAAGATTCCGGTTTAATATTTACCGTCAGATCCAGTGCTTGCCCGGTTTCTGCCATGATGATGGGCTTCACCCAACCCACATTGCGTAAAATCAATTTGCGTAAAACCAATGGATTGATTGCCGAAGGGAGGCCCGCGCTCCCTTCATTGTTGTCCGGGCTGTCTGGCTGCAACAGCATGGCCGCATGTCTTACAAACTCAAGATGGACGACACCGGGAAGCACTGTTTGCCCATTGACCCTATGTTCACGTAAATAATGCGCAGACGCGCTGATACGGAATTGGCAGAATTTTTGTCCATCATTCACGTCTAATGACGTCATCGGTTCATCGGCGGAAAATGGCGGGAGATGGACAGCCCCTAAAAATGCCCGGACGGGTAAACCTGACAAACGGTGCGGGTGTGCGTTTCCCCATAAGCGTGACCAATCCGGCTCTTCGCCCCGTAACCAGCGGAGTGTCAATTCAGTGAGCTTTGGATCTGTCAGGAATGAACAGTGCGATTGTTGCCCCTGCAATACCGCGCTTAACGCTTCTTCCTGTTGGGGTTCCCCGGTATTTTGAATACGGATATCGCCACTCAGTACACGATCCAGTTGCAATATCAGCTCAGGCCGATGGGATACGCCCAGCATCACCCGATATTGCCGCGCTTCACGGGACTGCAATGTGAATGCCAAGCGTGCTAAATCAACATGCCTATCCTGTAAATCGTGTTCCTGCAAATATCGTTTTAGCTGAACAACATGATCGTGCAACGAAGCTTCCGAATGCGACGACAACGGTATCAATACTGGCGTTGTCGCCCACGCAACATCGGGGTGACTGATAAACTCCTTAACGACGACGTGAGTGTTGTACCCGCCTCCGGCAAATGAATTGATACCTGCGATTCTGGATAACGCCCCTTCCGTCTGGGATAATCCCCATTTTCTATTTTGATGATTCAGAGATAACCCGGAACCTTCTATCCCCAGACCACGATCAATTTCGCTGAGTCCCTGAATCCCGATAATGGTCTGATAACGCAGTTGCAGCAAAACTTTCACCAGCGCCACCAGACCAGAAGCGGCCTCAGTGTGCCCAATAGCCCCTTTTACGGTGGATAAATGAATATGTTGTTCGGGCCGGAAAACTTTTTTTAACGCGGTAATTTCAGTGAAATCTCCCGCCCTGACACCAGAGGCATTGCATTCAATGACAGAGAAATCATCCGCGGATACTCCCGCGTTCTGCCAGGCTTTCAGCAGGGTTTTCGCCTGCTGTTCAACATTGGCAGAAATGAGGGAAAAGGTTCGCCCGCTATTATTTGCCGCGCCACCGGCAATGATGGCATAAATATCATCGCCATCTTGTTGTGCTTTTGACAGCGATTTAAGGACCACAGAGACGACCGCTTCCCCCCTCAGTTGCCCCTTGCTGCGCGGGCTGAATAACTCAGGGGCGGCCAGTGGTGACAAAATCCCCTCCTCACGGGCAATAAAACCATAAGGATGCAGGAAAAGACTGGTTGCACTGACAATGGCCTGATCGACCTGCCCTGAGCGAATCAACTCATACGCCCCAAGCAATGCCGTGCTCCCGCCCGTACATTCGGTATTAATGAATTGGGTGGGTCCCTGAATATCCAGAAAACGGGCTATCCGGCCTGATGACATGGCCGGTTCATTACCGGCCCAATAATAGAAGTTCTCCTCGACCCCCTTATCCCTGAGCAACTTTTCATAGTCATTGGATAAGGCTGCAACAAAGAGCGCGGTACGATCCCCGCTCACATCCTGATTGGGGTGGCCGCTGTCTTCAATACTTTGGACAATGACTTCAAGCAACTGACGATGCTGCGGATCCATATACTGTGCCACCGCAGGCGGGATCTGGAAGTATTGTTCATCAAACCGGAAAATGTCATTAATAAACCCGCCGGAACGGATGACCGTTCCCGCAGACAACCACGGACGTTCCTGCGGAAACGCCGAGAAAGCGGTCTTCCCTGCCATCAGGTTCTGCCAGAACTGCGCCACCGAATCTGCCTGCGGAAAACGCCCGGCTATCCCAACCACTGCAACTTGTTCATTCTGCACAGGTTCGGGTGATGATGATGTCTTTACCCCTGCGTGGTCTTTCAGTCGGGATTTTGTCTCCAATTCCGGCCTGTGTCCGCGAAAGAGCTGTTTCAGGCGCGTTTCATGCTGAGAGAAATCAAGCCCCAGAAAAAACAGGTAGTTTTCAGGATAAGTTTGAATTTTTGTAATGCGGCTATCATCCATCTCCAGCTGCAACATGCACCACATGCCATTCAAGCTGGACAGCACAAAGGGAGAGGCGTGCGGCAATCCTATGCGGACGAATAGGGTTATCGAATTGCCATCACGAATAAATAATTCGTCGAAGAGTTCTACTCCTTCCTCCCCTATCGCTGTCCGCAATGCATAAATGAAATTTTTCCACTCAGCAATTCCATGACCGGTGACATCACCATTATGAAATGTCAGTTCTGGGTGCAGCAGGCTGTCAATCCGCCGCAAGGCACCATGACCAAAGACACAATCAATAAGCTGCCTGGCCCGTTCGCTCATGCGCACGGACTGTTCATCACGGGCAACATGCAGGTTCCCGTTTTCTTTAACCAGCAAAGAATGTTGCCAGACAGGGTAAAGCAAGCGCTCTTCAGAAAGAGCGCTACCCTGCAAAAAAAGAAAGTTCTGGGTTTGTTGCCATAGCTCCGCTATTTTTCCGTCACGCAGGCGAATGGTAACCAGACAAAAGTTAGCGTATTCCCCACCCGAAATCACATCCTCATGCCAGCTGTCGGCTTTCCAGCGGTGAAAGAGATACAGGATATCTTCCTGAACAATAACGCTTTCTGGGATCAGGGTTAAATTGGCAATATTCAGCCTGACAGACTGAATGAATGCCTGTAACGCCTGAGCGCCATTCAACTCATGACCCTGCATGTGACAAACACAGGTTTGAGCAAACAGCTGATCAAAAGCATCAGAAGACAAGCCACCTTCCCATGCCGCTTTCAATCCCAGAACAAATGCCGGATACGGGTGTTGCAGTAGCCAAGTCGTTTTATCGATCATAGCATGCCATCCATCACATAATTATATGAATAATTGCGGTTTTTCCTGTCTTACTCTGCTGTCTTTCAAGTAAGGCAGCCGCACCTGCTGTTCGGTTGATTTCAATTGCATGAGTTTCTGAAATATCAGCGCGGTCTGCTGTTGGCGATCTTCGGGGCGGGCATGTGTTGCTATCTGCCTGAGAAAATCGAAGTATTCTTTGTCAATGGCGATATCCTCCTGCCAAAGCTCACGGGCAACGTGACCGCTGTTTTTCCCATCGATCTCATCAAGCAGGAAGAAAGAGGTAATACGGCTTCTGGCCTGTTCAACAACCCCGCTCAAAAACTTGAGGGCGTCTACTGCACCAATATTCGATTCCATGAAGGTGTCATAAATCGTCTGGGTTTTCACAAAGCCACGGACATGGGTTTCGTAATATTCACCATAGATTTCAGGTGACTGGATGATTTTTGATGCAATGGAGGACATAAAGGTTGCGATACTTAAATTGGAGCCGGAAGTGAACCACGTACTGATCCCGCTTCCGCCCACCAGCGCCCAGTTCTTTCCGCTGAATCGCTCATGTATGAAATGCTGTGTCGGCAGGCTGACGATTTCCCGCCGGCAGCTGAAATGTTTTGCATAATCGGTTCCCCGTCTCTGATAGGCTTTTGTCAGCAAGGCAATAATTTCTTCCGCCGTGCGATCCCGGATATCTTCCGGCAACATACTGATGCCAACAGAGACATAACTGCCCACGGGTATCAGCCAGGAAACCCCCTTTAACTGATCAAACTCTTCATCCGCACTCAATAATGATGTTGCATGAAGCCAGGGAAGTGAGTCTGCATCACACCGTGTGCTTCCCGCTTTTTGATAATAATGGGTAAAAATCACTTGCCTGCGGCTGTCGAGTTCAGTGTATGGCAGCCCGATTTTGCGGCCCAACAGGCGAATGTGGTTGGTACAATCCCAGACATAAGAGGGTTGAATAATCTGCCCGTCTGAGAGGTGAAGCAACTCCACCCTGTCATTGTCCTCTGCATATTCAATATGTTCGACGAAGGCTTCAACCCAGGTGCATTCCGGCGCGGCAATCACTTCATCATAAAGGGCCTTATCAAACCCCAGCCTGTCAATGTGAATGAAATGCTTCGGCATATCTTCTTCCATGAAAAGAGAAGCCAGAGATTCGAAAAAGTGGAATCGCAATCCGGCAACCAGCTCTCCCATATAAAACGGGGTGAACTCTTTGGAATAGAAATAGCGGGACAGCGCTTTAAAGCGCCGGGCAAATTCAAGGCTCACCACTTCTGTCATGGATTCACCCAATTTGGGGGTATCACCAATTTCCGGTTTACCTATGATGAGATGGGGGATCTTATCCTGAGTAAGCTGGTGGCTGATTAGCATACCGGCTATGCCGCCGCCAATGATGACAGGAAGGTGTTGTTTGATGTCCCGTCCCATGCTGGCCATGTAAGTGTCATATGAGGCCACCTGCAATTGCTCAACGGCTG
Source organism: Xenorhabdus sp. XBWT (assembly GCF_059072735.1). NCBI lineage: Bacteria > Pseudomonadati > Pseudomonadota > Gammaproteobacteria > Enterobacterales > Morganellaceae > Xenorhabdus > Xenorhabdus sp. XBWT. Next base: position 1,822,814 of record NZ_CM180990.1, on the reverse strand, counting down.
TCGCCTGATATTTAATCAGGTAATCCGCAAATTTCTCCAGCGTTGTGAACTCAAACAAAACACCGGGGTGGATTTCTGCATCCAGAACAGCGGAGATCTTATCCGTAAAGATGACCAGTGATTTAGAATCAAATCCCAGCTCCTGAATATGCACATCAGTGCGAATATCACCGCTTTGTTGCAAGACGGCTTTCGCTATGGTTTTCAGTGATTCCAGTAACATGTTTTTCTCATTCATTGCTTTATTCCTTTTTCAATGCACTACTCTGCAAAAAACCAATACTTCTGTTCATCAAACGGATAACCGGGAATATCAACGTATACCCCCTGATCGCGGGCAAACCCTTGCCAATCTATGCAGGCGCCAGCAACCCAATCGCCTGCCAGTTGTTTCAACACCGGTAATGCGGTGGAAAATTCCACGTACTTTTTGGGAGGACGGCTTTTGGGAGAAACTTCACCCACCGCACTCACATCCTCTATTGCTGCCCCCTTTTTCTCTGTGAGGATCCATTCCAGCGTTGTGATAAGTTTTTCTAAATCATTAACGATGATGGCAGTGCGAAATGGCATATCCGAGCGGCCGGTCTGGGCGCTGTATGCCAAGTGCCTTAGCGTCAGTGCGTTATCAGTGCGGGATAATTTTTGCTGACGCACATAATCCAGCCACTGATTCAGATAAACAGTTAAGGTTTCCGGGGATTTCGCCGAGACAGGAATTAAAAAATATTCGTCCCCTTGGGAAGGAACCGACGCGCCTGACGGATACGGATAGGACTCTTCCAGAATGACGTGCGCATTTACCCCCGTGATCCCGATGGAGTTCAATCCGGCGCGTCTTGGCTCGGTTGTGCCTGACTCCACGTGTTGCCAAGGAACCGGCTCACGCGGCAAAAATAAGGGCGTATTTTCAATAAAAATCGACGGGTGCAATTGAGAGAAAGAAGCAATGGGCGGGATGACACCATGTTTCATTGCCAATATCACTTTAATCAGGGAGGCCATACCCGAAGCGGCTTCCAAATGGCCAATATTGCCTTTCACCGCACTGATGACACAACGGTGTGACGTCGCCTTTTGGGTTGAAAAAACCTTTTTGAACACAGCAAGTTCACTGATGTCATTAAATTGGGTCGCAGAGCCGTGGGCTTCAATGTAGTCAACAGAATGGGGATCGATACCCGCTGACTGATAGGTATTTCTGATGTTCTCTTCTTGCTTTTCAATACTCGGCGCCATTGACGAGAAAGCGCTCCGGCCATTGTGGGAAATACCCACCCCCCTGATGATTGCCCGAACAGGATCATGTGCAAGGCGGGCCTGCTCCAAGGGCTTAATCATGACAGCGCCTACGCCCTCGCCCCGGATATAACCATCGGCCATGTGGTCAAAAGGCGCCATTTTGCTGGACTGGCTGAGAATGCCGCCCTGATCCCGAATATAAAACTCCATAAAATCAAGGATGACTTTCACTCCCGCAACAATGGCGACGTCGCAATCTCCCTGTAAAATTGCCTGTCGGGCTTTTTGCAAAGCAACAAACACACTGGCGCAGGCGTTATCGACAACTTCACTGGGTCCGGTAAAGTTGAAGAAATAAGAGAGCTGATTCACCATCATGCCCAGACTGAGACCAGCCTGTAATCCGCCACATTCTTCGACAGGGTTGATCAGAGAATGATTCTTGATGAGGGATTTGTAGTCGGTGGAGTCAACAGCAACAAATAATCCGACCTTGCGCTGGGTGAGGTCTTCCAGATCATAGCCCCCATGCTCAATGCATCGCCAGATACACTGCATCAACAGGCGTTGCTGTGGATCCATTTGTTTTGCCGTTTCTGCATCAATACCCCAGAATTTGGCATCAAACTGGTCGATATCCTGCAAAAAGCCGGAGGATTGCATACGCTTTACCGCCTCTTCCTTAGCGGATGGTGTGATAATGTGACGCCGTTTCCACGCTTCCGGCGTGATGCCCTGAATAGAAATCGTTTTCTGCACGATGTTCTGCCAGTATTCTTCCGCATTCCTGGCGCCGGGAAACATGCAGTCATATCCCACAATGGCAAACGGGGTTAACGTGGCAGAAACGGGCATTGCCGGTGAGGGTGTGGCAGAAGGGATTAAACGGGATTGCGGTGGCAAAAGCTGAGCCAGATGTTCTGTCACACGGTTCAGTGTGTTGAACTCTAACAAATTCGCCTGCGACAACGTAACCTCAAAACGGGCGTTAATGTACTCCGCCAACTCAATCAGCCCGACAGAATCCATGCCATAGTCACCAAACTGCCGGTGGATATCGATCGTCTCACCGCGCATCCCCAAGAGTTCAGCGAGTTTATCGACAACAATGTCCGCAATGGCTTTCACCGATTCCAGAGCCACTAAATTGGAATTGCCCGTCTGCTGCTCATGGTTTGATGACGCCGTTTCCGGTTCTGGCAAAAATGCATCAGATGAAGAGTCAGCGGTGGATCCCAGATAATCTGTGATCTTTTGAACGTCCCCCTTCATCACGCCAAATTGAGAGAAAGGTGAACGAAGTGCGATTTCCAGTGTTTCCAGCGCGGTTTTCGTGTCCAGAGGCACAATCCCAAAGGTATCAAACATCTGCTTTTGTACCCTTTGGGTTACGTTCATGCCGCCTTCCTGCCAAAGCGGCCAGTTAATTGACAGGCTTTTTCCGCTTCTTTTATTTTGCCGAACCAACTCCCCACGATACTCCGCAAAATTATCCAGAAAGGCGTTTGCCGCCGCGTAATCTATCTGACCGATATTCCCCAGAGAGGCCAGTGAAGAGAACATGACAAAAAACGCCAGAGATTCATGTTGAGTCACATCATCAATCAGACAGGCCGCCGAGGCTTTCGTGGCGATCACCCGGTCAATCTCTTCCCCGGTTTTATTGATAATCAACGCATCGTGGATCACCCCCGCACAATGGATGACACCGTGCAAGGCGCCGAAGCGCTGGCGGATCTGCATCAGGTTTTTTTCCAGTGCTTCACGGTTGCTGACATCGCACTGCATGTATTCTGCTTTTATGCCGCGCTTTCTCAGCGCATTCAGTCGGGCTTCTTTATCGGCATCAATCGCAGTACGCCCTGACAGCACAAGGGATGCCCCTGTTTTTGCCCCGATATACTGTGCAATCTGGTATCCCAATCCGCCCAAGCCCCCCGTAATCCACACCACCCGACATTCACGATGAAACAAAGAGGGAAGATGCATTAAGGATGCCGGCTCTACCACTTTTGGACGCCAGACAAAACGATCTCCTTGTTTCTGATAGAGCACGGCACTCGCTTTATCTTTGTTTGACAACACGGAGTTTAAAGAAAGGAGTTCTTGTTCTGCATGTCGGCAGAAAGTTTCGCTGTCTGCATTTTCCATTTCGCTGTCTGCGCTTTCCAATGCGGCATCCAGAATCAGTTTCGTCTGTACCGAAGGAAACTCCATGTTGATCGTTCGCAGTGCCCCCAGCAAAGCGCGGTAAGGCAAGCCGCTCTCTTTCCACGGCGCAAAAATCACTATCCGCGATGGCAATGTTTGACCGGAGCGAATTCGCTGCTGACAATAATCAACCAATCGCAGAACAAGATCCGACAAAGCAGCGGAATACGGGCTATCTGTATGTGTCCCATTTTCAGCATGAAGATAATGGATGTTTTCCACACCCGATAACGAGGCCAATTCAGTCAATGAAGCTGTATCCAGATGCCCAATGACAAATACGTCCGTGCCACTCAATGCCGCTGCACCTGATGTCCCTTGGCGGATATCACACCGCTCCCAGCCCAAGGTATAGAACACCACCGAATCGGTATCTTCCGTTGATTCTGAGAACGTCTCAGCCTGAACTTCAGACGCCGGTATCCAGTATCTTTCCCGGGCAAAAGGATAAGTCGGTAAACTTAAGCGGTTTGGCCGTCTGGGAAGGGATTGATAATACGACTGCCAATCAATGTCATGCCCTTGGATCCAGGCATCCGCGATCTGTCTTAACTGCGCATAGTCTTCTTTATGCCTGCCCTTTCCGGTATAAACGGGAATGATGGATTGTCTGGCGTATTTAAATTTGTCTACCCGTTCCATCCAGCCATGTTCTGGCGGTAAACAAGACAGTGAGAAGGCCTTCAGGTCATCAATCAGGGCAGACAGGGAATCCACAATAAAGACGACCCTTTCCTCCATCTCTTCCCGCCCTGTCTGCAAGGTATAGGCAATACTGTGCAAGTACGCCGCCCTGGCGGTTTCCGGATGCCATTTTGCCTGCTCCCTGACATACTGTGATAGGGATTGTGCTAATTCACGATGCTGTTCATGCGTTTTTGCGGAGAGTGGTATCACCGCCCATTTTGGCCAATCGTCATTATGGGTGGGAGGCAATCCGTTATCCTGAATGTATTCTTGGACAATCAGGTGCGCATTTGTTCCTCCAGCACCGAATGATGAAATGCCTGCCGTTCTGGGGTGTTCCGATGGGGTTATCTGCTGTCCATGCCCGCCTTGCGATATTTCACCCAACAGCGGCCTTTTCCAGTCGGTAAGTTCGCGCTGTACATAAAACGGGGTGACGTCAAAATTGATGTTGGCGTTGAGTTCACGGCTGTGCAAAGAAGGTACTAACTGCCCGTGCTTAATTTGCATGAGGACTTTGGCAACCCCTGCAATCCCTGCCGCACTTTCACAGTGACCAATATTGGATTTTACCGATCCGATTGCACAAAATGCGTTCTCTTGTGTGCCATCCTTTGGCAAATCATTCTGTTGCAAATACGGCTGGAATGCCCGGTTAAGGCCGGATACCTCAATGGGATCGCCAAGTGACGTTCCTGTGCCATGCGTTTCAATATAGCTGACGGCTCGCGGATGCACGTTAGCGGACCGGATTGCCTGAGAAATGACTTCGGCCTGCGCGATCGGATTAGGCACTGTATAGCCGTTGGTCTTGCCGCCGTGGTTGACCGCTATTCCCTTGATAACCCCATAAATAGGGTCGCCATCCTCAATGGCTTTCGCCAAAGGTTTCAGTAAAACAGCACCTACTCCTTCCGCCGGAACATATCCCGTTCCTCCCTCGCCAAAGCTCTGGCATCGTCCCTCATCAGATAAAAACTTCGACTGACCGAGGATCAAATACTTATTGGGATGAATGGAAACATTGACTCCGCCCGCAAGGGCCATTTCAATGTCACCCTGTCTGAGAGCCTGACAGGCAAGGTAAATTGAAGTCAGTGAGGAAGAGCACATGGTATCAACGGCAAGGCTGGGGCCGTTGATATTAAAGAAATGCGATACCCGGTTTGCTATTGAACCAAAACTGCCGGTCACGATGGATTGTTCGAGAACATGTCCTTTTGCCAATGCTTCTATACTGTAAAACTCATATTCCCCATACATGACACCCACATACACGCCCATCTTTTTAGGCAACCGTGTCCAGTCACGGGAACCTAATGCCCTGTGGCTATATCCCGCATCCTCAATGGTTTCGTAGGCGCATTGTAAAAATAATCGCTCCTGCGGACTCATTACGCGGGCATCGCGCGGCGACAGGTTAAAAAACAGCGGATCGAATTCATCAACACCATCAATGAATCCTCCCCATTTGCCGTAGGTTTTGCCTCGCTTGGTTTTATCTGTGTCGAAATAGCGGGCGTGATCCCAGCGCTCAAACGGGATCTCGGTAATACAATCCTGCCCTTCCCTCAAGAGCTTCCAAAAGTCACGCATGTTCCTTGCCTTGGGAAAACGTCCGGCTAAACCGACAATAGCAATGTCACCTGCATCTGTTGTGGTATTTGTGGTATTGCTCTTCTCATTCACCGGAAAATTCGCCGGGGAGAGAGCAAGTTGTTTGGTTCTGTCAGCAACCTGTTGCACTGGCAGGCGGGAGTCCAGTTGCGTTGGTTCCGGTTGGATATTTTGTTGCTCGTTGTGACCCCATCCCGCTAAAACAGGGTGGTGATGCTCAACAAAATAAGCTGCCAGTTCCTGAATGGTGAGATATTCAAAAAACAGGGTTTTGGGAAGTACCCCGAAATACTGTTCCAGTGTTTCCGTCATGCGGATGGAAAGAATGGAATCTATTCCGTATTGCTCCATGCCGGCTTCTGCATCAATTTCGGCCAAAGGCAGGCTGACCGCTTTGCACACAACCCGTTTGATCACATCCACTGCCGTAGCTTCAAGGTCGGACGAGGCTTGCATTTTCCCTTGCGTTGGCGGATTCTCCGGCACGGAAATTGGATTGATATGATTTTCTGGATTTGATGAAGATGATGAAGATAGCGGTTCATAATACGGGCGAACCCCCAGCATTTCTGTTCTGAAACGTTCTATTGCGCCCCCTTCCATCAGCATTAATTCACCACTGAATTTCTCATGCAGAGCCTGATACAAGGCGCGAAGTGCCATATGGCTGATGAGCGCCTCCCCATCCACAGCGTTATGTTGGGGAAGGATCAAGGCAAGTGTTTGTCGTTGACGCTGTGCTGACGCATAACGCGGCTGCACGCCACGCGCAAAGCTGTTCACCGCCGCACAATAAGCTGAGAACATGGGCTGCCCCGCGTGCCCCAATACCCCATCCCTGCAAGTCAGTACCGCAAAGAAATCAAGTGACAGGCCATGGGTGGCCTTTTCCAGCTGTGACAGGCCCTGATAACGTTCAAGTACTGAATTTACCGTTTCTTTCTCTACGCGCTGCGAAGTCACAGCGAAGCGTTTACCCACACAGAAAAATACGCCCCGCAGTGCGCCAAATTTTTGCTCAATTCTGCTGATGAAGGCGGCCAATGCAGGTGCATCAAGCGTTATTGCCCCGCCGTCAGTGGTCGCCGTTTTTGACGCTATCGTGATCTGGTATTGATGCTTTTCAGATGTGCTTGGAGCACTTTCTTCCGATGCACTTTCTTCCGGGGTAATTTCTTTTAAGACTATTTCTTTCAAAACAATGGCAATGGCTGAATCTGTCTGCGCGGTGATATCGTTGGCAATAAAGCGCCCCATACCGCCATCTTCATCAACAATGAGATAAACTACCTGTTCTTTCCAAGGGGATGTTAACGTCTCTGACTGATTTTCAGGTGCTCCGTTTTCAGGTGACCAGGCAGTCCAATGAGGTATCCAACGCTCCCCGGATTGCCACAGTATGGCGTCATGTTTTATCTGCGCAGTTTCTCCTGACAGTATTTCCGCCAGCCCTTCTGTATCATCACAATAAATCGTCTGACTCAGCAAATTGGCATTGCCCTGATAGGCGGTTTTTAATAGCGCCGTCACCATGGCATATTCTGGTAATACCTCGGCTTCCGGTAATACAAGCTGAATCAAAACAGGGGTTGCGGGAGGAGAGTTAATCAGGCCGTTAATTTTTTGGCACAGTGTTATGACGTTTTGCTGCCTCGCCAGCAGACCTTCATCACGGTGAGGTTTTGGCAACACAATATATTCACAGGTGTCCGTATCCGATGTGAACGGCGCATGTTGAAGGTTCTCCAGTTCACACAAGAACACGAGGCGTTTTGTAAAAGGCCGCAAGGGTCTGTCGGAAGGCAACGCCTGGCTTTTCCACTGAGGCTGCAATAAGTAAGGTTCAACCTCTGCGGGTTGGGCCGATTGCGCCCCAAGCCCACGACAGCTAAAACCTTTAAAACGGATACAGACCTTGCCGTTGATATCACAACAATCGACATCTACTTTTGGGAAGGGATCTGAGGCACTGCTGTCAGCACTGTAACTGATCCATGCCCAGTGCAATTGGGTGCTTTCGTCATGGAATTCGATTTCATCAAGGGCAAAAGGAATTAAGCACTTAGGCGGAATGGGTCTGTCGAGATCGCCAAAACGCATCAATAGCCCGACGGATGAAAGGAGAGCGCCATCCATCAAGCAAGGGTGCAAAACAAACTGCTCTCTGGTCGGCTCCAGAGATGGAGGCAGCGACAGTTTTGCCAATACGTGGTCCATCCCAACATAAAGCGCTTCAATGCCCTGATAGTCAGGCGCCATATACAAGCCAAGCACATGGTACATTTCATAGTACCGTTTAGGGGGATACGCGTTTTGCCGGTATCGGGATTTCAGGTTGTCAATGTCATAGACAGGGGGAGGAGTGAGCGCCCTGCGTACAGCGACACCGGAATTATGGATGATTTCCTCTTCTGCGCGGCTGTATAACTGATACCCCGCTTCCCCCTTTCCATGATTGATAAAACGAATATGGGTTGTCTGAGGCTCATTAATTACACCGATAATCTGCGCCCAGACAACATTTTTTAACGTGAGTCCTGTATTTTCCCGTTCTGCTGATAACGCCCCCGGTTTTGATCCAAATGAATGGTGGGCGGCAACGCGGGCCAGCTCTAAATGCCCCACTCCCGGCAACACGCGGATGCCATGAATCACATGGCCTTTCAGGCAGAATTCTTCACCAGAAAATGTTGTGCTAAAACGTTGTTCCGCAAAATCAGAGGTGTTTTGATGGACAAATGGATGAATGAACGGGCGGGTACTTTCCTGATGCAATAGCTCCTGAGACGATGGCGTGCTGACTTCGCCTTGAGGTATCCAATAACTATCCCTGGCAAACGGGTAAGTAGGTAAAGGAATGGCGCGCCATTCAGCACTATTCCAAGATTCCCAATACTGCATCCAGTCAATATCAGCCTCTGCGACCCAACTTTGTGCAACAACCTCTAATGGCGCGGCCTGAATCCCGTTGTTTATCACCGCTTCCGGTTCTGCACACGGCGCCGCTACAGTCTCCCCGTGTGTGTTTTGTGCCCGCGTTCCCAGATATATTGCCGGATGCTCTGTTTCCGGATATTCGATAAATGCCTTTAATACACCCTGTAGTTGTTCCATTGACGACACTATCGTTGCCCAACGATGCGTGAACGCTTCTCTTCCTGTGCTCAGCGTCCAGGCAAGATCGTACAGATTGAAATGCTGGGCAAAATCCGGCTCATTCACGGCTTCATACAGGTTTAATACCTGTTGACGGAGCTGTTCATTGCTCTTTGCGGACAGGCAAACCACTACCGGCGTCTCTGTTGCGGTTTCCCCAAGAGGATTTATGCTGATGGCAGGTTTGTTATCAGCTTCCCGCAGGATGATAGCCGCATTCACATTACTGAACCCATAACTGCTGAAAAAAATATGCCGGGGGGTGTTTTCCTGAGATTTTGACCAATTCACCGTTTCGGTCAGGAAATGAATTCCCTTGGTATCTGCCGGGATGCCCGCATTCAATCCGGTTTTGTCCAAGCCGCGAATAAAGGGGATCTGGTTAAACCTGAAAGCCAGAAGCCCCTTGATGATGGCGTAAAACCCTGAGCTTGCATGGTTATGGCCAATATTGGGTTTTACCGTACTCACATAGCAGGGCGAAACATCCTGCGAACGGCCAAAAACATCCACCAACGCATTCGCCTCAATCGCATCTCCCATTTGAGAAGCAACGCCGTGCGCTTCCACATATTGAATCTGCCCAGGCAAAAGATCCGCCCGTTTTAATACCGTCTGGAACAGCCTGACTTGCTGCTCTTGATTTGGTTGGGAAAATGAATTGGTTTTACCGCCTGAATTATGGCCCGTGGCTTGTACCACACCATAAACATGGTGATGCCGGTTCAATGCCTCGCCGTTTTTTTGCAAAAGTAAAGCGGCGCATCCTTCTGAGGTCCGATATCCAGAAGCCTTCTCAGAAAAACTGTGAATGCCCTCCGCACTGGTTTCAAAGGGGGTTGCGGTCGTTTCTCCCTTTTTCCAAGGGTTCAGAAACAGTGAAACCCCGCCCACGATAGCGTAATCACAATCACCGGACTCAAGTGCCTGACATGCCGTATCCAAAGCAACAAAAGCGCTTGAACAGGTTGTATCAACAACAATTGATGGACCTGTGAAGTTGAAAAAGAAAGAAACCCGATTTGCCAGAAAACAAGGATCATTTCCCGGAACAATAAACTCCTGACTTCGCCGATGTTCGTCAGGAATTCTGTTTACGTAAGCGTCTAAATACCAGCCATCCTGCGCAACAAAAACGCCTACCTTCTTGCCTGACAGCGTTGAAGGCGGTAACCCTGCATCTTCAAGCAGTTGCCAACATGTTTGCAGAAATAATCTCTGTCTGGGATCAGCAAACATAATGGCAGAACCTGAAAGGGGAAAGATATGTCTGTCGAACATGTCAATATCCTCGATAAACATGCCGCGTATCTTTTCCCTGTGCCCCCATTTAACCGGCGTTTGACGATTATTAAGTTGATAGCGCTTTTCCCCGATCACATCAATCAAAGATCCGCCCTCAATCAATGTTTGCCAATAACGAGATAATGACACGCCGCCACCGAAACGTGCAGCGACGCCGATAATAGAATACTCCATCAATAACACTCCTATTTTTATATACCCCGTCTTTCAAATTACCGCTTTATTGGTGTCCCTTTGAAATTCATCGGGTATATTCTGGCAAGCAATAACAATGAGTTATTTCAAAGAAATAAATACAATCTTTGAATGATAATAAAATGAATATATAGATAAACTCGATAATTAAAGAATAAGTTAGGGTGATAAACTTTTAATTTGTTATCACAAATATTATCAAATCCCATTTATCTCAATAATGATGCCATTATTTCATCAGCGTAATACGTTCACCTAATATTTGTTTAGCCAGCGGGCCAACGACATTTTTGGGCCCATATTCAAAACCAATAATATTTTTATCTGACGGTAATTTCTCTATACATTGTTGCCAGCGTACGGGGGACGATAATTGCTTGACCAATAAATCGATTAATTGCTCACGATTATCCAATGGATAAAAATCTGCTGTTACATTAGATAATACAGGGGCGTTCAGTGGGTAGATATGAATATTTTCAAGGAATTTTTTGAATCTTCCTGCAATACTTGCCATTCTTTTCGAGTGGAAAGCGCCCCTAACCTGCAAAGGGTGATAAACACCTTTCGCCTTTAATACACTCTCTTTAAATTGAGACAATTCAACTTTATCACCCGAAATAACAAATTGTTTTGGCGAATTAAAATTGGCTATAGTTAAGTCACTGAAATTGGACGCTGATAATAAATCCTCCACCTGTTCTCGTTTCAGCCCAATAACAGCTGCCATCGCGCCTTCAGAACAAAGCGCCATGCATCTTCCCCGTTCCTGAACGACAGATAAGGCTGTTTCGAAACTGAACGCGCCGGCTACAAACAACGCACAATATTCTCCCAGACTATGACCCACAAATATTTCAGCCCTTGTGCCCTGTTTTTCCAAACTTTCTAAGTAATGAAGAATGTTAATGACAAACAGGGCGGGTTGCGTCACTTCAGTTCTGTCAAGAATATCGGTTTCACTTTTACACACTTCAGCGAGTGAATATCCCAATACCTGTTGTGCCATTCTCATATGATATTGGTACTTATCGAACAGATCCCGCCCCATGCCTTGAAACTGGGCGCCCTGTCCGGGAAACATTGCGACAGTACATGTTTTCATCGTTAACATCCCGTTTGCTAAATGAAATTGTTATCTCTTTTTCTCAACTTATAAGTGAGTGCCATCTCAATACATATATTCAACTCATCTATTGGCAAATCAGTCTTTGGATCTAAAACAACTGCCCGATTTTTTGAATAAGTCAGTTCAGGGAACAGTGTCCTGAACGTATCAACCAATGTGGTCTGGCAATGAAAAAAGATAGCCACATGCGAATGACCGAAACGATCTAACCGGATTGTGGTTCCCGATCCCGTTTCAAGCGTAAGGTAGCTGGGTTGTCCCCATTTCAAAGTCTCAGTAATTGAACCAACGCCTGCCGTTTTTGATGCGGTATCAAATATTAATGTTCTTAACGTCAATAATATTTTTTGATACTGTTCAGGATAATGATTAAATACCGAGTAAACTTCATCATCTTTAAATTCTTTCATAAGATGGCTACCTTATCGTTGATTTGTGCATTGTGACTATCTCCTTTGTCTTTCGCGTTGCCTTTTTGTTGGCGATGCTTATTCATCGGAGGTCAGCTTCTGGATTAAAAAAACAAACTTTATGATATTACGGTTTCTGAGTTTTATCCAAAAGACAGACCACGTTCAGCAATCAATTCCCTACCCATCCCATTTCTTTATAAGAGACATATTTTTTGCGTAATTCACTGTCAGGGACAACAACATCGTTCTCAGACATTTTCTTCCCTTCCAACGTGAGCCTTTCCGCTCTTTGGGATTGTACAAATTCATATAACGGATTCTGGTGCTGGTAAGGCATTTCAATCTTCCAGCGCGAAGCAATCGCAATTGACACAGGCGGCTGATTATTAATTGCATGCCACCACCAAGGGGGATTAATTAACATATCTCCCGGTTCCAGCATAATTCTTAATTTTGGTATCCGGTTATAAAGGGGTTGATGTTCTTCTAAATATTTGACCGGTGCATTATGCTTGACAAATGAACCTACAAATATTCCTTTATTGAACATAGAACTATACATAGCCGCTGAATATTTGGGATGAACAAATATCCACTCTTTACGGCCATAAATATTCAGGAAGCAATTCAGTTCATTCGCACAATGGTAAACCGCACCCGTACCCGGCCCCCCAATGAAGAGCTGGGCAATTTTATGGTATGAAGCAAAATCACCTAAAAAGTTATCAATGCGATCAATGCCAATTTGTTGATGCAAAATGGGGTATTTATTAAAAATATCACTTAAATTTTCAAGGTATGCCCGACTGACATCACCGTTTAATACGGCATTAATATAATTACGCAGTGATGTACCGTTTTCTTCAAACAGTTTTTCTGTCGTCGAATACCAAAGCTGGAAGTCGCCGAAGTTATCCCTGAAATACTCTGGTGTCCACAACTTACCACAGGGGAAAGAGGACGCGAATCCTTTAATGACAATGGGACGAATATCTTCAGCGTAGATCTTTGCCAGTTTCTGCCAAGTCAATTCTCCGACTTCATACGTTTCTATTTCTGAATATCCCGATTCTAAAGCGGGCAATTCAGAGACCATACTCTGTTCAACTTGCTTCAATTCATTCTGAAACAAATCCGGCTTTAAAAATAAATTCCTGAGGAAAAAGATACGCTCATACTCCAGCCGCTCTTTTTCAGGGAGAGCCACATAATCATAATTTGAATAGGATGTTGTCATGATGCTTTTCCCTCAAGTACAGAATGAATAAAGTTGGCGGCTTTATTAACGCTCTGGTACGGCAGAATTTCCTGTACCGAGAGTCTCATAAGAAATCGTTTATTGATGTTGGCGACGATCTTTTCCAACGTTATTGACTCCAAACCATAACTTGAAAATAACGTATCTTGGTCTAATTCATCCGGTGTCATATACATCGCCGTCATGATTTCTTTGCTAAGAAAATCTTTAATTTCTTCTAACTTATCCATATCAGCATTTCCCCTCCGGAAGTTGAGATATGATTTCGATATACAGCGGGAGTATTTCATCGGCTGATTTATCGATTCCCGCCACTGCCAGAAAGTTATTTGTCGATTGATATAGCGAAGTTAATTTTGACACTATATCGGTATTTTTCTCCTGCAAAATGCTGCCCTGCATTTTATCTTCATAACACGATAGACCCAGCATCACGGCTTTTGCCATCATCTCTTTAAGTGCATTTATGACTGAATCTTCAACTTTACTTTCCATAACGTGTATTCTCCATCGTTATTTCTCGCGAATAATCTGTAATCCTGATGTATTTTATGACTCATTCAGTTCGGTATTTTTCTTCTTTGGCACAGCATAAAGCAGTGAAGAATGGTCAAACGGGTATTTCGGCCAGAAACTCCGTTTCTCCACGGAAGAGGCTGTTTCTTTATCATCTCCTTTTTTCTCTAACCACATGCGTAATGTTTCTGGCAGGGTTGCCAGCATGACGTCACCATCCTGACCGCCCACAGACGTCTGTAATCCCTCAACGGCGCGCCCTGCCAAAAATATCTCCAATTTACTGAGCAGTTCTTCATAACTTCTGACGTTTACCGCCAAACGAACATCTAAATGCTTGCGATAAAAACGCAATGTCAATATCAACTGAGATAAAGGTGTGATATGGCGATATTGGTGAATCTGTTCTATTACCGAAGCAACATACCGTTTTAGTGATTCAACACTATTGGCTGAAAGACAGAACCCGTATTCTTGCTCTTCAAGAATGCGATCTTTTCTAGATTCATCAGTTTGATTGACAAAGGGTTCCAAAAGGACAAATGCAGACACTCCACCCAATCCATATGAAAGCAAACCAAGGGTTCCGGTCAGTGCATTCAATGGCTGGCTGATGCTTTTGATGCGCAGCCGGTTGGTATCGATCCCTTCATTGAGCTCATGCAATCCGGCAATACCGGGGGCCTGTTGATGTCTAATCGCCAGTATTGCCCGCACAAATCCGGCAATGCCGGAACAGACTTCAAGGTGTCCCACATTCGATTTCATTGAGCTGACCACACAAGATGCCTGTTCTGACGCTGATAAAAATGTGGCAATGGCTTCTGCTTCACTGAGGTCACCCACATGAGAAGCAATTCCATGAGCTTCAACATAGTGTAATTTTTCGACATCCGCATGTGCTCTCCGGAAAGCGGTTTCCATGACATTCACATGCGCAGAGGCATCGGGTGCAGTAAAGGAATAGCCCTGCCCTCCATGCCAACTCGCCGCACTTTTGACGTTGACCAAAATCTCATCGCCATCAGCAATCGCCAATTTCAGATTTTTTAACAGAATGCAGCCGACCCCTTCGCCACGAACAAATCCGTGTGCATCCTTATCAAAAGGTTTAACCCTGCCATCCGCACTCAGCAGATTTCTTTTCTGCAACGCTTTAAATCGGGATGGCAATAAGTTGATTTGCGCAGCGGCAATGACAGCTTGTTCCACGACACCTGAGTTGATTAACGCCTTGGCTTTTTCAACTGCGGAATAAACACTGGCACAAGCAACGTTAACAATCTCACTCGGCCCTTTAAAATCGAACAAATGGGATAAGCGGTTAGCTGATAAATAAGGTGTCGATGAACCAATTGAGAACTCATCAATTGATGCATCAAATTCAGTGATTAATGCGTAATCATTGGCATCAATACAGACAAATACGGCAGTGCGCTTTTGATTAAATTGTGCAGGCGAATAACCCGCATCAGTGATTGCAGACCAGACGCTTTCTATCAAGGCCCTATGCTGGGGGTCCATCAACATAGCTTCCCGACGCGACATACCAAAAAATTTATGGTCGAACGCCAGACTGTCCTGAATAAAATATCCCTTTATCTTTTCTCTTTCGATGTCTCTGGTCAGCTCATCCGGCAATAGCTGCCAGCGCGATTCCGGATAAATTTCCGGTGCCAATACCTTTTCGCTCAACAAAGGCCAGGCATTACGCCACTGTTTAGAACCACACATGCGTAAATCAATGCCAATCACACCAACATCCCCTTCATCAATTTCATTGTGCGATGGTGCCGGCAATTCAGGCGTCTGATGTTGGAAAACCGCTTCACGATAGGGTTGCTCAGAAGATTGACTCAGGTATTCCACCAAGGCATGTATGCTGGGATTTTTTGCCAACACCATGTTGCTGATCGGAAATCCCATTGTCTGACTCAGTTCCCGCGAGATCCCTCTCATCGCAATGGAATCAATGCCCATATCAGAGAAGCGTGTTTTTAAATCAATATCCTCTGGCCGTAATCCTGTTATCTCCGTAATCACCGACAGGATGGCAGAAACCAACGATTTTCCGTCATTCAATATCGGTTGACCAACATGCTGACGATTAAGCACATGATCAATTTTATTGCCCACTCCCGCCACAACACAGAGTTCTGCCGGTTGATGAATAAGTGCATGATGAAAAATCCTGATGCCGTCATCGGTTCGCAGAGGTTCAGTCCTTGTTGTTTCCTGTAACATAGACAAGGCTGATTCATTGATTCTCATGCCGCCATCCAACCAGTAAGGCCAGTAGATCGCGGTTGTTCGCCCGGCCCGCAGCCCTTGCGATAGTTTCTTATTACGGTTATGGGCAAACTCGACGAGGTAATGGTTAGCCGCTGCATAATCCGTTTGCCCGGGATTCCCTAACATGGCCGTTATTGAAGAGAACACAATAAATTGTTTAACAGACAGTGAACGGGTGAGTTCATCCAGCAATTCACACCCAATCACTTTGCTTTCAACAATGTTTCTGACGTGCTGTTCTGTCTTTAAAAACATGCTCCTATCATCAATACTTCCTGCACTGTGAATGATGAGATCGATGTTTTTATACTTGGTGACTATCTGTTCAACGGCGACGGTCAATGCCTGACGGTGGCAGCAATCCGCCTGAATATACTCAATCGTTCCTTTCTCGGATGTCATGCAATTTGCAGGCAGTGCATCCTTTTCCCGACGCCCGATTATCACCACATTGGCTTCAAACGTATTTGCTAAATATTTAGCAAATACTTGTCCCAGACCACCGGCTCCCCCACTGATCAATACCGTGGGTTTAAAACCGGAGAAGATTTCTCTGTGTTGCGCTGATTCAGAAAATGCGCTGACGTGATAGCGTAAGGTTTCTCGCGTGAGAACCCTTGATTCTGTTGCATTATTCAAGCGCCAGCAGAAAGAACCGGTTACAGGCATTTGCAATAACTTGAGGAATGGCTCTATATGACGTGACAAAGGAACATGATAGAGTTGATACCAACCACAAGGGAGCCCAAACTCTTTTTCAAGTGAGAGTGCATGTGCATACAGCGTATTTCCCCAGATGTCTTCTTGGTCAGACAGCAAGATCCAGGAATCCGGCCTTGTTGATTCAATGGCACTGATAAGTTGTTTCAGAAAACTTAAATACCAGTTAATCCAGTCACTCCCTGATGCCTCATTCGATAATTTGGGCAGTTCAAAATAGCGCTCATGTGAGACATGTCTTTTCAATACTGAGGATTGTTCTTCCCCCAACATAGAAAAGATAATGGGTGGCTTATTTCCTTCATGATCATGATTCAGCTCATCATAAAAGGATGGAACGGGGGAAAATAATGGCTCAATTTTGCACAATTCGTTGGCGTCATGGCGTTTTTCCTGCCCGACCATTTCATCTTTTTTCGCTTCAAGCTCATTGGGAAAATAGGTATTTTGCTGAAAAGGGTAAGGAGGAACATAAATGATCCGATGATGTTCTTCTGCAAATAAATCTTTCAGACTATCCCGCTCTCCCGTCAACCAAGCCGTCACTTTTTCATTATCGGGATGTTGGCCGGCAAGGAATGCTTCAGCGGCTAATCCATTGGAAAAAGCAATCATCTTTCCTAACAATTCCTGATGAGTCTGATAGGTAAAAGCGACACGATATGACAGGTTTGTTCTTCTGGCTAACGTGTAAGCGCAATCACCCACTGACGCTAACGGCGTATTCTGAAGGAATGTCGAAATCAACAAAGCATAGGCTCGCAATGCCTTATCTGAAGATGCTGAAAATGCCAATAGACGGGTCGTCGATTCAAGTTTGGAACGCCTTTTATCCTGATATTCAGAAATAATTGCATGGCCATTGACTCCCCCAAACCCAAAACTACTCACGCCAAAGCGTCGTATCTCGCCATTCGATGGCTGCCAATCGCACTCCTCAGTAAGGATATGAAAAGGAGTGTCTTCCAAAGAAATTTTGGGGTTCAATTCATTGAATTGAAACAGGGGTAACAAGCGTTTCTTCTGAATGGAAAGCAGCCCTTTGATCAAGCCCACCATCCCCGAAGCCGATTCAAGGTGCCCAATATTTGCCTTGGAGCCGGATAGCACACAATAAGCCGTTCCTAATGTTTCTCCGCATTCTTTGGCATGGGCACGGAATGCACGTTTCAATCCGTTAACCTCAATGGGATCTCCTTTTGGTGTTCCGGTACCATGAGATTCAATATAGGAAATTGAATTTGCAGAAATATTGGCTTTCTGAAGTGCTTTTTTTATTACATTCGCCTGAGCATAGGCACTGGGAGACGTGATTGTAGCAACATGACCACCATGATTGATTGCCACAGCATCAACGATGCCATAGATCCGGTCGTTATCTGCCAACGCCTTTTCAAGCGGTTTTATCAGGAGCATACCTGCGCCTTCTCCACGAACATAACCATCCGCTTGTTTATCAAACGTTTTACAACTTCCGGTTCGGGATAACATCCCAGCCTGAGAAAAAGCAACAAAATAGGTGTGGCTGAACAGGTAACTCACTCCCCCGACAAAAGCCGCTTCACAATCGCCAGCCTGAATAGATTGCACTGCGTAAGAAAGGGCGACCAAAGAGCTTGAACAGGCCGTATCAACAGGGATACTGGGGCCTTTCAGATCCAAATAGAAAGAAATTCTATTGGGAATGAAAGTAGTATAAGTTCCGGTCGAAAGGTGTCCCTGAATATTCGTTATTGATTTTTCCAGGCGTTCCTTATAATCAAAATTACATACACCAAGAAAAACACCTATATCCGCAGATTTTATATCAGAAACGCCATAACCCGCGTCCTCTAAACATTCAACCGCTAATTCCAAAGAGATGCGCTGCTGAGGATCCATCAATTCGGCTTCACGAGGCGTGATATTAAAATAAGGGGCATCAAAACGATCAAAATTTTCTACCAGGCCTGCCCAACGACTTGAAGATTTATTTTTCTCAAAATGTGGAGAGTAATATTGACTAACCGACCATCTGGATTCAGGAATTTCAACAATAGCAGATTTTTTTTCTTGATATAACTCCCAAAATGACTCTTGATTATAGCTTCCAGGGAAACGGCAAGATATCCCCACAATAGCAATTTGTTTTCTGTCATGCATGCACGTGTCCCTCTTCTATTTTTTATCTTTAATCATAGACCCCCAGTTACCTATAAAAATATAAGTGCTATCCCAAAGAAAAATGCTCAAAATTAAGCACATTTAGAAATTAATTATCAATGATAGACATAGCGTCATTAGATAATTTTGACGTTTTTATCATGCTTCTAATAATTAACCAGAATTCTGGTGTAAGGATATGTTGAATTCATGCAATCCTGTAGGGATAACAATATCTCTAGCATAGTTTGTATAATAAAAATTATTAATAACCAAACAAAAAATATATCCAACAATACATCGAAATATTATCGACTCTTTGTTGGAGGTAGCATCGTGCTGAATTCACAGTTAGAATACACTATTTCATCCAATTTTACATATAATTATATTATAATTCATGGTGTTAATTTAATTTAAATAAAATTAAATTTAGCCGTACCCACAATTATTGTGCCTTTTATAGAAAAAGAAAGTTGAGTTACAGAGCAATACTGACGTATCTAGTTCGAATACCAATCAAAGTAGGCTCGCACTCTGAACTTAATTAGTTATACATTCTAATTTCAAAGTCTAACTATCAGAAGTCTCAGTACTTAAACAAAGTTGAGGTTAAGAACAAGGCGCTCAATATTGAGCATCCTACCCCCAACTTATAAGTTACGTTTATATAAAATTTAAATAAAGATAACGACCTGTATGGCAATTGAAGATGATAATGATTTTTTGTAACCTTTCGCCAATCCCAACTTGACATGTGAATTAGGAGTGGGATTTAAATTTTTACCAACATGAGCCACCAATTTTTACTTTTATTGGTCAAATTAAGAAATATCCATCCACAAAAAATAGTTAACGATTTAATTTCTATTTATCAATGGGGCATGTGAATGATTACATTTTTTCATAAATTATTTATCTATTTAATTAAACCTAGGAGTTATAGTAATGAGCAATAGTGCTGGCAATTTCAATAGTAGTGTTATTGACTTTATTCGTGTTAATAGTTCTTCTGCTAAGAAGATAAAGTTTTACAAAAATGAATATATATATATTGGTGGGGGAAGAGGAAACTTCTATTTTATAGAAAAAGGCCATGTTAAAGTAACTTTTCAAACTGAAGATGGCAGAGTATGTAATATTGGTTTTTATAAGGAAGGAGATTTTTTTGGTCAAAGTGGTCTATCTAATATAGTTATCCCTGAAACGGCAATTGCCTTAGCTGATTGCGTAATAAAAAAAATAAATTTCCCTTTATTTTTGGAAGAAATAAGAAACAAGGAATTACTTTATTTCTTTTTTCTTTACATGTCAAGTGAAATCATAGAGCACCAGAAGACAATTTCTAGCTTTGTTATTCTTAATAGCGAAAAAAGATTAGCCTATTCATTAATGAGGATGGCTTCAGAAATTAGACATGACAAAATATCGTCAATTAAAAATAAAATTTCTTATCAGGATCTATCTTATATGGTAGGTACAACCCGATCCCGGGTCGGATATTTTATGAAGTTTTTTCTTAGGAAAGGACTCATTAAAGAGTCTAAAGATTATTTTCTTATTGTTGATAAAAAGAGAATTGAAGAGTATTTAACAGAATAATAATTCTTATATTAAATTCATATTCTGGAACTTAATGATTAACCTTTTCAAGCAGGGTGAGAGCATGAATGTTCATTTCTTACCCAATACATGAAAGCCTGCAATTAAGACCTTATCCAAATACTCACTACTCATATTGGCCATGTTGGTTTTACGTCGGATGCTGGCTTTTACACTGCTTTCTGCTAGTACTACAGCCGTAATCTCTCTGTAATCATAATGTTATCCCGGTTCCGATAATGACATTGTTGTGCAGAGTATTGGTGTCGTCGCCGCCAGGATGACCAGTGTAAACCTGCTCGACAGTCTCTCCGGCGTTTTTTTCTCCTGTATTCGCAAGACTGCCAGCACCGCATGGGACAGGTGCGATAAGGTGATGTGTCGATACCCACGGTGCCATTGCCGCACTTCGTAATGATCCAGACCGCATTCTCCCTTCGTTTCCTCAAAACCCTTTTCTATTTCCCAGCGACAGCCTGCCACCTGAGCCAGGGTTTCAGATCCGCCTGTTCTCTGCGCGCATCCACGATATAGTAAGCCCGTTCCTGTTTTTCATCCCGGCTGCGCCGGGCCAGCAGATAATGGCCATATTCCCGTTCTTTCTCCGTGAGTTGTAAACGCCAGAGTGGCATCCGAACCCAGTCATACTGACGTTCGCTTTTCGCTCCCAGCCCCGCCGAATGGGTTTCCCCTTGTTGAGGCGTCAGGCTGTCCACAATGTTGTCCGCTCTGTAGTGGTATAAGAATTCCGGACACCTTACAAGCCTGCTAATCTGATTAACAATGAAAGTGAGGTATGATGATGAAATTGAAACAGCCAAGATGCCATTATTCCGCTGAATTCAAGTTGGAAGCGGTTCAGCAAGTCATTCTTCATCAGCAACGTGTTGTTGTTGTGGTTCGCGCTTTGGGGATAGAGACCAGCACACTCGGAAAGTGGGTACGTCAATATAAAGCTGAACAACAGGGGATGACCCCAGCGGGTCAGGCTTTGACTCCCTAACAACGCCGTCTACAAGCGCTGGAAAAACAGGTCAGACGCCTGGAAATGGAAAAAGCAATCCTAAAGCAGACGGCCGTGCTGATGAGCGAACTGCGGACCGGACTTCTTCGCTGATCACACGGCTGAGCGCTCAGTGGCCAGTTAAGGATTTATGCCAGACGCTTCAGGTGTCGCGCAGTGCCTATTATGACGGTGCCTATTATGACGGGCGGCAACGTCCCGTTGATACGGAACGTCTGCAGTTACGTGCCCGTACCCGCGAGCTGTATACCCAAAATCGGGGCGCGATAGGCAGCCGCACCCTGAGTCAGTTGCTGACCAATGAAGGCTACCCGGTTGGGCGCTGGAAGGCCCGGCGGTTAATACAAGAATGGAGTCTGCAAAGTCGTCAACGGGGGGTTCACCGTGATCGCCCTGTGGGGAAAGAGAGCGTTGCCTCACCGACCCTTTTGCAACAAGATTTTATCCCGGCATGTTCGAATACCCGGTGGTGCGGAGATATCACCTACATCCGAACAAAAGCGGGCTGGTGCTATCTCGCTGTAGTGATGGTCGCTGTAGTGATGGATTTGTTTTCCCGCCGTGTGGTCGGCATAGCCATATCATCTTCACCGGATGCTGAACGGGTCTGCCGGGCACTGAACAATGCGCTGGAAACACGCCATTATGCAGTGCGGCAATGGCACAGCGGGTATCGGCATATTACCTTATCGCTACTGGACCATGCGGTTCTGGCGGTCTTACGGAGACGGGAGAAAAAACGCTGACGGGGCTGATAGCCCTCAGTGTGGCGGAACTGCGTAATCTGTTGTCAAAATTGATGGAAAAGGCCGGAGAGACCGTCGAGCAGGTTTTACACTGGTCATCCTGGCGACGACGACACCAATACTCTGCACAACAATGTCATTATCGGAGACGGGATAACCTTATGATTACATAGCAGTTACGGCTGTAGTACTAAGCCTGAACCGCCGAAATCTCCGCCATCATAAATTCAGCTTCGCCACAAGAGCAAATGCTGATAAGAGAATGCTACGTAGTCCAATTAATCCAAGGATTAGTGAGGTATCCAAGATAGCGGTGGTTTTCATGATAGTTTCTACAGTTATCATTGAAGATAAGTTGATTATAAAGGATTAACTACCGCTAACCCTTTATTTTTATATACGAAAATTACACGGTTGATCTTGCTGTTTAATTTAGACTCGTTTGCTCTGCTGGTGAATGGTTACATTCTTTGCTTCCTGAAAAATCGGTAAAAGCAAGGGTTTTTATGCCTAATCGATAAATTTCCTCATATCCTACGACCTCCCCGAATTCCGCTCTGACAATCATACCTTCTAGAAAGGTTATGATAGCTTTGGTCTTAGTATCTACTCCTGATTGCTCTGGTTCAAATAATGAATCATCTGTTTTTGACTAAGAGCCTATCCCAAAAGGTATTTTGTAGTATAGCGATTTAGTCTTTTTATTAACCTCCATTTGGTGATGATGATGAGTAAGAAAACGACATCACAATGGCTCATTTCTGATGAGCTTTGGCAAAAAATGGAACCGTTACTGCCTGAACATAAAACCCATCATCCTTTAGGGTGCCATCGTCATCGTGTCGATAACCGTGCCGCCATGAATGCTATCTTTTTTGTCCTGAAAACCGGATGTCAGTGGAATGCCCTCAATGCCACCGGAATTTGTTCTTCAAGCAGTGCTCACCGCCGTTTTCAGGAATGGCAGGTGGCGGGTGTGTTTGAACGATTTTGGCAAAGTGGCTTACTGGCCAGTGAAAAAGTGGGCACCATTGATTGGAGCCAGTTATCGTTGGATGGTTGCCCGACGAAAGCCCCGCTTGCCGGGACAAAAAAAACAGGCCGCAACCCAACAGACAGGGGAAAACAAGGTATCAAAAGAAGCCTTCTGACTGATGGTCACGGTTTGCCTTTAGCGGTGATAGCCGCGCCTGCAAATACGCATGACATCAAGCTGGTTATAGAAACACTGGAACATCTTGAAACGGGAAGGCCGGGGCAGGCGTTGCCGCTTCATTTGGATAAAGCCTATGAGGCTGGATGGTTAAAAGAAGCGCTGATAAAGCAGCGATATATTCCCTGTATTCAATCGAGGAAAGAAGAACATGATGCGATGATAAAGGACGTTTATTTTAAAACGAGCCGTTGGGTTGTAGAAAGAACGCATAGTTGGATGAATCGTTATCGGCGGATATTAATCCGTTGGGAAAAGAAAATAAGCAATTATAAAGGCATGCTGTATTTTTGTTGTGGATTGCTCGTGTGGAATACAATCCTTTTGGGATAGGCTCTTAGTGTGTAATTTCATTATTATTAATGATTTTTTGGTCTTTAAAGAAAGATCCCAGCACTATGGCTGGGATCGCATTCAGGTTAGCCTTCGTATTTAAATTCTACACTAAACTTCATTTTTTCTACATCAAGAGTGATTGTACATCCATGCCAGAATGGAGTTTCTTGAGATTGTATATTCTCAATAAAAAAGTTCCTAAGTTCTTCGAGTAGGTCTGTCAGATCGCTCACAGCTTGAGCATCAGGATCAAACCACCCTAACTCCTCACTTTCATCTATATAATCAAATTCATACTTACAGCCATTTCTTTCTGAGAAAAGGTCAGCTCGGACAATAATTTTTTTTGCATCTGCTGGTCCCGCATCTACCAATAACTGTCCGATTTTCTGGTATAGCTCTTGATCATCCATTGCTATTTTCCGCCCTCAGAATTATTAAAGTTAACGATCACTGGCCTTTCTCCATTAATAGAATATTTGACATTGTATTTATCTGGGCGTCCACTATTATTGTTGCTATTATAGACAGGTACAATTTTAACATGAACTTGTTTGCCGTCTTTTTGAGCATTAGCCCATGAATTCTCCATCTTTTTCCATTCACCTTTATTCAGATTTCCATTCATTGGGAGAATATTTATTTTCTCACCCGGGCCATTAAAGATACTGGCAAATAGATGACCACCTTCATCTCCTGGATTACCACATTTACCTGCTTTGCACTGTTGATAAGTATTACGATCTTTTTTAGACAAAGACAGAGTGCCTTCAGCAAGGATAGTACGGCCTAGCGAATCAGTTTGGAACGTTTTATTTCCATCCACATGGTAAAGGGTATTTGGTTGAGGTTTATTCAGTTCTGTAGTCCAACCCCTCTTTTTACCTGAGTTTGTGTTTATTACAACGACCTCTGGTGAAGACCCCGACTGATTGGCCTGTTGATTGTGGATCCGCGTCCTGATGCTTTTTCCGGTCATCGAAAATTTAGTGTCTTCGCCACTCAAAAATTTCGCGCCGTTAAGTGCATACGCCAGTGCTTGACCGGCTCCATTGGTATAATTTTCAATAACGGCGTTATCTTTAGCCGATTCTTCATGTGTGAATGCAATAACGCTATTATCAAAATACAATCTGCCGATAAAGGTCTCGACGGATTCCAGTGCCTGATTGGCATATTCGCTAAGTGTAACAGCACACATAGTCGGATTGGCCTGGCACTCGGCTTTGACAGATTCTCGCTATTCTGCCAGTTTATTGCGCGTTCTTTCAAAGATAGGAGTAGTGTTTTCTCCTTTTTTCTTTGCTGCTTTGATTGCTTCATCTAATTCAATCAACTCATGTGCAAAGAAATTATGTTCAAGAACGATTTCACTGGCATTTGCACCACTGTTAGCGCCTTGTGCACTGTTTGTAGCAAATGCACCGGCAATACCACCGATGATTTTGCCACCTGCCAGAATTTGTGCGGGATCATTAAATGTCTTAGCCAGTGTCAGTGCACCAAGTTCAGCTGCGAGTGCGCCAGCGGCTGCGCCTCTGGCATCTCCGCCACCAATGTGTGCGGCAATAGCCGATACTGCAGCATGACTAAGTGCTTTTCCGGTGTCGCCTAATGCAACCCGGTAGTCTCCGATAATGTTGGCTCCTTCCGCATTAATTTGATTACCGACATTGGCAAGTAATGCAGTGGCAAATTTATCTTTAAAACTACCGCCATTAATTCCGGTACTTAAACTGGAGCTGATAATGGATTGTCCAGCAACACGTTGGGCGACTTTGCTCCAATCTGCACCTTTACTTAATAGCGGGATATTTGAGTGGGTTGATGAAGCAGCAGCGTTAGCCCCATCTTTCGCCGCACTCCAGCCCATGGCTTGATCGAATCCGGCCAACGCACCACCAATGGCCATGGAAGTAATGGTGGATTTTACCGTATCACTATTGCCTAGCTCTCTAAACGTTTTAGATAAGTTTCCTTGATTATTAACCAGGGTCACTGCTGCTTTAGAAGCTAAAGATGATATACCAGCAATAGTTGCGCCAGAAACAACAGCTCCTGTCGTAGTCGCAGTAGCTGCGGTGGCTGCACCAACACCAGTAGCTGTGGAAGCAGTAGATGCACCAGCCGCAACAGCTAAACCAGATCCTGCAGTAACAGCTGCAACAGCTATTGCAATTACTGCTGAAACAACAGGATTTAACTGTTCCTGTTTATAATCCCATTGTTCATAAGCATCCTGAACTTCTGTCCAATGTACGTCTTTTCGATGACTTAACTCTTTTAACCAAGCTGTTTCAGGATTATTGCCAAGAGCAGTTAGTACAGCTTGTAAAGATTGTCCTTTCTGAGTTTTAATATCAGCACTAATTCCATTTGCTGCATCAATACTTAATGCACCGCCAATATGAACAGAAGGTAATATCCACGTTTCTTTTGAATAACCTTTATCTTGGTTTTTAATATAAAAACCTCTAGAGTGGGTGATAGTTTGATCAAATTTCGTGTCTTTAACAGCTATAAAATTTACTTTACCGTGAGTACTAGTTAAAGTAGCATTCTTACCAGCTTCAAATTTACTAGCCTCATAAGTACTATCATCTCTACTTAGTAAATTGATATCTCCAGTAGATTTAAACTCAGTTACTTTATTTGTTACATCATGACGATTTTGTGTAGAAGTTTTTGTTTTACCAAATCCACCCCAACTAGTTTTTGAGCTTGCATTTGTTTCATTAAGAACCTCTTCTTGAGCTTGAGCATATAAGTATCCACCTTTAGCAGCTACGTTTAATTTATTCCCAGAGTTTAATTTAGTAGCTTGAAACAAAAGACTACCGTTAGTTGCAATGTTTAAATTACCAGCACTATTTATCTCTGTACTTTTATGAGTTACATTGGTTAAGTTACTGTTTCTAGTTACTTTATGAATACCATTACGACTAGATTCAAAACGTATATTTCCACCACTAGTAATATTTATATCTCCCTTGGATTGAAGAGAACTTCCTTGAGTGGTTAAAGTATTATTAGCGATTAAAGTTAATTTTTTTTGGCCAACTAATTTGGAGTTTAACTGATACCCTCGCTGTTCCCAATCATAGCCTATAGGGTCAGGAGCTGTTGAATATGGAAATGAATTAAGAGTTATATTTCGGCCAGAAAATAATAATGTATGACCATTCGAAGATAATGTAGCACTTTGTCCACGGAGATCTGCTCCTGATTGAACTAAAAGATCTCCTCCTGCCTTAACTTTGCTTGAAATTTTATCAATCAACTTTGTGGAAATCCAAAACTCAAATGGGTCTATAGCTGAAGTTATTTCTGCAGAAGTATTTTTATGACCTCCTTTAAGCGCATCATCTACTAAAGAGAAATTAGGAGAATTATACATCCAAAGAGTATCTTTATCCTCTGTCCAGCGCACACCTTGAGAACCTATCCAGTATCTATACCCAAAATCTTTTGAAATAATTCTAGGATCTAAATCTATATCTTTTTCGGAAAGTAAAGTAATATCTTTTCCAGCTTCAATACCGATTCCTCGTAAATTAAGAGATTGATTTACAGAGTTTATATATACAGAACCTTTTGTGTTTAATTTTTCAATTGACAATGCTTCTTCAAATGTTTTTAATTCCTTATCTTTATTAAAGAATTCAGACATTCTTTTATTATTTTTTAAGATAGAATCATCATAGTTTACGGTAATTCCTTGATTGGAAACTATACTTATATTACCGCTTTGAGGCTTAAATCTTAAATTAGATAATTTAGTGTTATTTCCAGCTGAGATTGTAAGATCATTTGTAGCTTCAATTCCACCTAACCAACGAATTCCATTCAATAAAAAATAACCTATGCGATTGTCAGTAATAACGTTTATGTTCCCCTCTTTACTTAATAAAGAGATATCGTTACCTTTAAGATCACTTTGAGTTATTTCAATGTTATTGACAGAATTAAAGGATAAACCCTTGTTAGCCAAGATTTTTGATTGATTTATATTAATAGAATCATTTGCTATTATTGAAATATCTCTATTTGATCGTATATTACTCTCACTGTTTATTGAATTAGAAGATAATACCATGTTTTTCATACTAACTAACGATTCTGAATTATCGTTATCAATAGTGATTTCACTTGTCTTTTTAGCATCATAAGGCCTTTTCTTTTCAATATTTATATTATTTGAAAAATCAGCAACTAAATTCCCTTCAGAGAATAAAAGAGAATTAGATTGAGGATTAATATCTTTCCAAGAATGAGTTTCTCCTAAGTTGAAAAATGAGTGTTCAATACTACATTCCCCAAAAAAATTCCAACAAGCCATTGCATAGTCAAAAGTGTGGAATATATTTTCTCACCATTCTGATTACTTGTTATATTTAAATTTTCTCCTGTTAGGATTAAATCCTTCTTGGATTTCATGTCAGAGTTTATATTATTTAAATTAGTTGCGTTAATATACAAGTTATTTCCGGAGTTTATAGATGCTTTGGTGGAATTAACATTGTACTGAGTTAAAAATCTTTTTACATTGACAGCGTTACTCTTATAAAATTCTATCATATTGAACCATTTGGAATAATCTAATTTCTTTATATCTCCACTTGTTTCTTTTTTGTTTTTTGAGAAAATTTCTAAGTCATTATATTCATATATTCCTAGTCGATTATTCTTACTAGTCGAAGTTGCTTCAACTTTCATGTCATCTTTAAAAGAAAAATCTTGAATATTATCTAACTTTTCAGTTCTAATAATCAAATCACCCTTATTGGTTTTTATAGTCGCTGATTTATTTTCAATATATTTATTCTTATCTCCTGCGGAATTTTTTTGAATCCACATGTTATTGTCAGCTTGTAAAAGAGCATTGCTACCAATATTATGCAATTCACTTACATATGCCCGCATATCTTGCCCGGCAGTCACACTACCTTTATTACTCAGCTTGCTGCTGGCAAGAACGATATCCCGTTCTGCCTGAACAGGAGAATTTGGTCAGATATTAATTTCTGTAGCACCTACATTTAAGTCGGTTTTAGCCTTAATATTGCCAAGTTCCATTTTGCCATTCGCACTTAATGTGATGTCGTGTTGATGGCTGGTGATATCTTTCAGGTTAACCCCGACCCCATTCTCCATTGCAATCAGGCGGATTTTATTGGCATACATCCCACCCAGCGCTTTAGTATCGACAGCCAATTGTGGACGGTTCCCTTCTCCGGCAATGGTCTTTGCCGTGCCGTCTTTGAAGGAAATCTGATTAGCCCCCTGAGTCAGTGCAAGATTCCTGGCCTGAATTTTTCCATTCAGCTCGGTGGCCCGGCTGATAATATCGACATAATCGGTTGACTGACCATTTAACCCTTTACCACCAATCGTGATTTGGCCTTTGGTCACTTTCAGGGCTTCCAGTGCACCCTGTTTATCAAATTGCGGTTTACCCGTCGTTATTATTGCACCTGAGGTATTGATAAACCCACATCCGTTACAGGTAATGCCATTCGGGTTGGCTATCATAACGTTGGCTTTCTGACCAGCCACTTCCAGTTGCCCCAGCAGTTCAGAACGGCTGCTGCCGATGACTTCGTTGATGATAAGTTCGGCCGCTTTTCCCTGCAGATTGGCATTGGCACTGATTTGACCGGCCAGTTGAGATTTAACCGCTTGGGTGGCGTTATTTAATACGGCACCCTGAATACCAGTATTAAATTCTTTATAGGTATTGTGAGAGATGCCGGCATTATTGGGCGCAGCAATATTCACCACCGGTACATTGCCATTGTTGTGTACCTGTGTCTTCGGATTGTCAGGGGTAATACCGCCTGCTATTGCTGAGTTCAGCGGATAGATGCCTGTCAGGTAAATCAAAAAATAACAGGTTCCCCTTGCTACCGGGCTGTTAAATTTATCCATGTTGTGTCCTTTGATTACATTAAGTCCAAATGTGTTGGTATGGTTTTATTAAAAATTGAGTGAAGCAGACCAATAAACGACCCAGTGGTCTGGTTTAAGATGGGCGGGATAAACCAGGGGTTTTCCGACGGTGACCGTCTGATTCATCCGGTTGTTATTGAGTGAAATACCCAGCAATGTGCCTGTGACATTACCTCCTTCAATTTTCCTTTTTTTGTTGTTTTCCAGCCAGCCGGTATCCAGTGCACTGTTTAAAGACAGTTCACCTAATAAAGGAAGTTTGATTAATTTCCAGTTGAGTTCATGACGCCAATACCCGCCGTTATTTCCCATCAGATTCTGCTCCTTGAACCCTCGGACGGAGTATTGCCCGCCCAATGAAAGGCGTTCACCGGCATACAGGTTATCCGGTGTAAATTGTCCGTACAGGGAAGTCAGGTAATAAATATCCTCCGTAACCGGCATAAAATAACTGCTGCTCAGGCTGAATTTACGAAACTGACTTCTGGGTGTATTGCGGTCGTTGGCGTCATCTTTAGTCGCTCCCCAGAGAGTCAGGCCGTGGCTGAGCGTTGGGTTGAATGTAAGATAGCCCCCTGCCAGTACGGTGCTGTAGCTGGTGCCCAGACTGACAGCGTTTAACGTCGGGCTGCTGATAGCGAACTTTACCCCCGCCGCGACGTTGGAGGTCTGGCGACGGGTTATCCCCATATTCAGGGCCAGTTTTTGTTTACCATCACGGTATAACGTCCGGTTGACTTTTAACTGATGGGTTTGCCCTTTGCCTTTATGGCGGTAACTGCCGGTACCCACCGGTATTATTTGAAATGAGCTGTTTCTGGCATACTGGTAATCTAATGACCAATAGCCATAAGGGATGGTGACCCCTGACGTTACACTCCAGCTCTGGTGGTTATTGCGGAAGTCACTGTTACGGCTGGCGGAGATTGACCACTGGTCAGCAAGTTGCAGGGGATTATCCAGTCCTAAAGTGGCATTAATTTGTTCTGTTCCGGTATTTTTTTGCCCGCTGTTATCCATGCCCAGACTGGCATGAATGGGTAACTGAGCAACAACCCGCTTCAAAATAATGTCAGAATAACCGGGTTGTTCTGCCGGCTGAATATCAATGGTGATCTGTTGGGAAGGCAGGCGGTTTAACTGCTCCATGCCCTGTTCAATATCCCGCAGATTAAGGATTTTGCCTGCCATATTCGGAAAAGCCATTTTCAAGGCAAGGGGAGCCTCACCGTCAAGCAAGATAGAACCCACTTTTCCTTCTGTAACGATAATGGTCAGGATACCACCGGATAAATCCTGTGCTTTTAATCCTGCGAGAGAAGTGACATAACCTCTTTCTATGTAAGCATTGGATACCTTACGGACCAATTCATTAATTTTACCGGCAGTCAGGCAACGGGATATGTAAGGTTCGGATAATGCCTGTTGCACTGATAAGGAAAGACTTTCAGCACCTTCAAACTGAATGTGATGAACAGAATGGCAAAACGATCCCTCATCATCAGATGTCGGTGCTGTGAGCGGTGATAACGTAATGCTGTTACGGATCTCATCACGTTGTTGTTGCGCTTGTTGTAACAGGTCTTTTTGTTGCTGAGTAATGGTATCTTGATCTACAGGGCTGACAAACGATGCCGCCACTGATTTCCCTGAAATAATTAACAGAGCAAAGATCAATAAACCTGAAAAATAAGCAGAAATTCTGCTTAAAGAATAAAGAGGCATAATTAAATTACATGCAGGGTAAGAATGGCGTTGCATTATATGTAAATTTAAAACAATATTCTTATAGTTTTGTATTTTTCTGGGCTGTTTTTTTAATCTCAATGTGAAAATAAACCTTCATTTGGTCTATATTTAACCAATTGTGTTGTTTGTATTGAAATCAATTCTCATGCTTAATATTAATATATTAATTTTTTAGTTAGAAATTATTAGTTATTCTTATAATTAGGTTATTAATTTTATTAAAAATAATTAATTACGTAAAAATAATTGTAGGTTAGTAAATATAAAAATATGTGCTTTTTAAAATTGTATAGTCTTTTATTAACCCGAATTCTGGATAAGAAATTGACGAGAAGCCTGTTCCAGGAACAATGTTTTGGTGCTCGCCGAAACAGCTCCGAGGAGGAACAGACCATGAACAAATTAGTTGAAATCTTTTGTGATGTCGATGATTTTTGCCGTTTTTTTATCCCACAGTGGACACGATTTTGTCTCGATAATGGATACCGTCTTCGTCGCAGACAAGGTCATATGTATCCCAGTGAAATCATGACTATTTTGATCCTCTTCCACAGGTCGAATTACCGTAGTTTTAAACTTTTTTATCTGGAGCATATTTGGAAATATCACCATAACGATTTTCCAACCTTACTGAGTTATACCCGTTTTGTCAGTGTCGCGCCTTCCGTTTTGACTCCGCTGTGCAGCTATCTGACCCGATTAAAAGGAAAACCCACAGGCATTGCGTTTATTGATTCCACGAGCTTGCGAGTGTGTCATAACATCCGCATTCCCCGCCATAAAGTGTTTGACGGGGTCGCCGCACGAGGGAAAACGTCAATGGGTTGGTTTTATGGTTTCAAATTACACTTGATTGTGAACCATCAGGGAGAAATTTTGGCGCTTAAAGTGACACCGGGTAATGTGGACGATCGAGAACCTGTTCGTGAATTATCACAAGAATTAACGGGTTCTCTTTACGGTGACAAAGGTTATCTCAGCAAAGCACTGGCGGACGATTTAGCCCAAAACGGTATCACTTTTATCACAAGGAAGCGCCGGAACATGAAAGCACAAGCGCAGGCAGAGTGGGATAGGATAATGTTATTAAAGCGGTTTATTATCGAAACAATTAATGGTCAATTGAAACTCATTTCTCAAATAGAGCATTCTCGCCACCGAAGTATAAAAGGATTTCAGTTGACCGTTTTATGTGGATTGATTGCTTACTGCATTAAAGAAAAGAAACCGTCACCAAAGATGTTCTACTCAGATGACGATTTCCCAGCAGCGGCTTATACCAATCGTAATTGAAGGTGCTTGATTTTTCATTCATATCAGATCAAGATTGTGTCCATGAAAATTACCCTGACAAATGCCCAAAAACAAGCCCTCGAATTGATGCACGATACGACTCGTGATGGACGCGTGCGTGATCGCATTAAGGCTGTGCTTTTGGCATCGGAAGGCTGGACTGCCCAAATGATTGCCCAGGCTTTGCGTATTCATGAAAGTACGGTAAGCCGTCATCTGAAAGATTACTTTTCTGAAGAAAAACTTGCCCCTGAAAATGGCGGCTCTGTCTGAAAGGCGTTTATCTGCCGAACAAACGGCAGAACTCGTTGAATATTTGGCGGCAAATTTGATGCACACCACCGCACAAATTGTGGACTATGTCTGGGCACGCTGGCAGGTGACTTTCACTGTCGCCGGGATGACAAAATGGCTCCACCGTCAAGGGTTCAGTGACAAAAAGCCGATGGGAACGCCGCATAAATTCGACGCGGATAAACAGCAACAATTTATTGAGACCTACAACGCGCTGAAAGCGAAATGTGGTCAGCATGAGCCGATTTTGTTTATTGATGCCACGCATCCTACCCAGTCCACAAAATTAAGTTACGGTTGGATGAAACGCGGAAGAGAGCAGGTCAAAGTGGTTGAAACGACAGGAAGCCGTACTCGCCTCAATCTCATGGGGGCGCTCAATTTGCAACGGATTGAAGAGACCGTTATTCGTTGTGAGTTCAATTGATGGATGCAACACACTGGTTAAATCTCTCTGCGGGTGATTCATAGTCTAACGTTTTTCTCGGCCTCTCATTAAGTTGTCGGGCAACACTGTCTAATTTTTGTTGGTTGTGAACTGATAAATCAGTTCCTTTTGGGAAATATTGCCTGAGCAATCTGTTCGTGTTTTCATTAGATCCACGTTGCCAAGGGGACTGAGGGTCACAAAAATACACCTGAATGTCAGTGGCTATAGTAAATGCAATGTGGTTGGTCATTTCAGATCCCCTGTCCCAGGTTAATGTTTTATAGAGTTCAATAGGTAATTTTTGGGCTTGATTGATGAGTGCAGATATTACGGTAGCCGTCTTGTTATCACTGATTTTGGCAAGCATAACAAAGCGAGAATGGCGTTCTACCAGTGTGACGATATAGGAGTTTTTGGAACCTTGTATCAGGTCTCCCTCCCAGTGACCGGGTATGGCTCTGTCTGCAACATTGGGTGGCCTTTCGCTGATGGGTATCGCATTAGGGATTGAGCCTAACCCTTTCCCTTTAAGCGATGAGGTTCTGGATTTGCGTACTGTTCTTCTGCTTCTGAGGCACTGTTGTAGCTCTTTTTTTAATGCTCCCCGAGTTTGTATAAAAAGCGTTTTATAAATCGTTTCGTGCGACACATACATTTCCTGATTATCGGGATAATATCGTTTCAGCCAGCCGGAGATTTGTTCTGGCGACCAGCCCCGATGCATTTTTGCTGCGATGATTTTGCACAATGCAGGGCATTCAATTAACTTGCAAGGTTTAGGTCTCAGGGTATTCTCCCATGCTGCTTTGTCAGCTTTTGCTGCACGGTATTGCTTTGCTCCCCCGTGCCTTTGAATCTCACGACTGATAGTCGATGGGGCTCTTGATAATTTGCTGGCTATTTCCCTGATACTGAGTTTCGCTACCAGTCCTCTGGAAATCTCCTCTCTTTCATCAAGCGAAAGAGATAACCGGTGCCGTTTTCGGACAGGAGGACGATATCCACCGGTTTGGTAAATAGTGGGCATAATAGAAGAATGATATCTGTCAAACATCCTGGCGATATCATGTAAAGAATCACCTTGCTTATACCTGTCCCAGATAACCGCTTTCTGTTCTGGTGTGTAGTAAATGTGTTTTCTTTTTTTCATAGTCACGCCCTCCTTGTTTAAGGATAGCGTTGCATCGACCTGTTGAAATCACAACCAGATACCCGGCAAGGCCGTTAATTCTCATAGCGTGTGCTGTATCAATATCGCCGTTTAGTCTGCCATAGGTGTAAGGCTGAAAGCGTGAAAGCCCGTATTTCTGGATAAAGTCACGGGCACGGGTAATAACCTGATATTTTTCCCGATTCCCGATACCAAAATCGGCTAACCAATCATCAAAACTTTGTTTTATCGCGGCGTGACACTCTTCCCTGCTCCAGCCTGTGATAAGGGTCGCCAGTTCACCGGTTGCATCCAGTAAAGCAAAACGCACAGCAACACGTTTTACCTGAGCTGAGGCTTCTTCTGGCAGGCTAAATTCGAGCGGTTTTTGGCTGCCTGATTTATCCAACGATGTAAATTTAAGGCGAGTTTGGTTATGCTGTGTATCAGCCATTATCGTTACTCCAATTAACGGTTTTTGGTCAGACGCCTCAGATGTGTTCCAGCACACTGGGGCGTTGTTTTTTCATATTGATATAGGTAATGTGTAATGACACATAAACACATTACAGTGAGTGTAATTGACATGTCAACACACAAAAATACCCGTCGGGGCAATCCACCATTCCAATTCAGGCTTGATCCTGAATTGAGAGCATTAATGGAGATAGCCCAGGCACAAGATGGCGATGAATCTTTAGCTGCATGGATTAAGCGCATTGTCCGTAGGGAGTTACAATCAAGAGGCATTGAATCTAATCCCTGAAAAAAGCAAGTTGAGGGTAACCCCAGCATCGCACCCGCTCTGTCCATCTCAGACTCCTGCTCTTTTTTGGCTGTTAAATCTGGATTTTTTACCGGTCCGCCCGTCGCGCCAATCAGTCGGGTACCATCACGTTTTATATCAACAACCAATTGCCGCCAAAACTGATAAGCCACACACCAGCGCTCAAGAACCGCTAAATCGGTAAGACATAAAATCCCCTGACCACAAAGCTCTTTCGCGGTCAGTTCCCACATGACCACGGCCAATGACAGGTCATTTTCAACAAACCAGTCCGGCGCGGAAACCCCGGTCAGCGGTGTAAAGTTAGGTTCATCACGGTTAAGCTTGCGCTTACCCGGATTACCGGCCAGTTCCTTTCGTGCCGTCGGCTTGGGGCGACGACCTGACTTCCCCGCCGTTCCGGCCATATGCAGCACCTCCCGTGCTCAAAAACAGTGAAAGAGGGGTAAAAAGGCACCCGATTTAAATTTCATTTTTCGCGGGTATAAAAATTGACTTAAGGCGGCGGTCCCCGGGGGCGAGAGTGGCAGGGATTTCACCCGCCCCTTCCCCTGAGTGACTGTTCCCAGAGATATGTTTACAATGTGAAATTAAAATATTATCAGGCTCAATGTGGATGACTGTCTCGGCTGATATCATCTCACCTGAAACTAAATGTGAATATCGGGGCATCAGCAACTATCTCATCCGTAACGGCAAAGGTGACAGTGACATGAGCCTCTTTCGCCTGCGTCTCCACACTCACGGATTGCTGGTTCGATAGCAACAGTCCATCAACACTTAAGACATAACCCTTGAAGTGACCCTGCTTGAACAGGCGGGATAGTTTGACTTGTTTCTTATTCATCGTAGTCTCTCCGTGGCAGTCTTACGGTGATGGCAGGCAAAGCATAATAATTCCAGATTCGATAATGCATCCGTCCCGCCATGTGCCTTGGGTTTGATATGGTCTACTGTGGTGCCTGTGACTGCACGGCCATTGCGTAGACACTGCTGGCATAAATGCTTATCCCGTTGCTTCACTGGGGTTCGTAGTTTGTCCCACGGTCTGCCATAGCCGCGCTCGTGCCGGCTCTTGCCCTGCTGATGGTTCTGCCAGCCCGTGTGCAGGTGATCAGTGCAGTAGCCTGAGCGATCAGTCGTGGTCTTGGGGCAGCCTTGCTTACGGCAGGCTCGGGGTATACGCGGTGGCATGTTCTGGCCTCCATTTAGCATATTCAACTGATGTGTTGGATATAACCCCGTCATTTTTTAGTCGGGACTGTATAAAGTTCTGCGTAAGTCGTCTGTTACCGCCTTAAATAGGGGTAATGTCCGATAGACTTTAGGTCTACCGCATGGCGATCACGACTTATGTGTAAACTCTCGTTTACCACCTCCAATCAATCCAAGTGCCATCTGACCGATATCATCAATCAGCCTTTCAGCTTTATTGAGGGTGGCCAGATCATCTTGTCGCTTTCTCAGTCTGCGGCCTGCATCAGATGAATCTTCATCAGAGGCTTTTTTTGCCAGACTCAGCATGTTTTGTAATTGTTGGATGGTGAATCCAAACCCTGATTTAGCTTCAAGCTCCGTCATGTGATCGAACAC
The DNA here is from genome assembly GCF_059072735.1 of Xenorhabdus sp. XBWT. Lineage (NCBI taxonomy): Bacteria > Pseudomonadati > Pseudomonadota > Gammaproteobacteria > Enterobacterales > Morganellaceae > Xenorhabdus > Xenorhabdus sp. XBWT. The sequence continues at coordinate 1,785,765 of NZ_CM180990.1, read as the reverse complement.
CTGAGCCTGTAATTCATAGCTGTAGCTCATTGCCATCAAGCAGGACTCACGCTTAAAGAAGCGGTAAATATCTCGCTCAACCCGTCCACCCGTACCGTTAATGAAAACATCAACTGCAAGAAATTTTTCAGCTGCCTTCCCTAACACTTTTGGCACTTTTGCCATGAAGCTACGATGCTCCAACTTCCTGTATTTCTTACAAGGGAACGTCATGCCTTCAACTTCGGCCTTCGCTTTTCTGTCAGCGTTGATGTAATCCACCATTTCCAGACTGGTCATGGTGGGTGCTTCTGTTACACGAAGAGATGCTTTATTAATTTCAACTAAAGACATGGTTAGTTTATATGAACGCGTCCCGTTTGCAACGGCTTCCATTGTTCTAACTCTGACAGATAGGTTGCAGCTTTATATCCGGCTTTTTTGCAGCCTTTAAAGCTGCGAGCCCCTATGTCATTCGCCGACTCACACCTCATTTCCTCCGCGAGCTTTAAGCTCATAAAACCATTCAGGTTTAGTGAGTCCCGGTCTTACCTGTTTTTGTCATCACGCTGGTTGCCAGAGTAACCTTTCTGCATTCATCCTTTTGTTAAAAGTTAATGTTTGTCAGTGGCCGCTTTTAGTCTGGCCTGACACTGACGTGCGCCTTGTCGTATTCACACTGGTGAGCCGCTATCGCCCAGACTGTCCGGGCCAGTTTGTTCGCCATCGCCACGATGGCCACACTGGTCGGGCATCGTTTTTTGAGTTCCGTGATCCAGGGCAAAGGTTCTTTTGTCAGTAATGCAGCCGCACGAGCACCATGGATAAACAGGGTCCTCATATAGGTATCTCCGCGTTTACTTATCCCCAGCAGGCGGATTTTTCCGCCTGAACCTGTCTGTTTCGGAACAAGTCCGATATAAGCAGAAAACTCTCGTCCCGATTTAAACGCGGAGGCTTCTCCCATTGTGGCCACCGCAGCCGTGGCAATTAGCGGCCCCACGCCGGGTATTTTCAGCAGCCGCTGACAGGTTTCATTCTGCCTGGCCACGCTGACAAGCTGTTTTTCGATGCTATTTATCTGTGAATCCAACTCACCCAGCCTGTTGTACTGGTCCTCCAGCACGGTGATAAGGTACGGAGGAAGACGTATCTTCAGTCGTTCCAGTGCTGCCGGTAACTCTTTGTCCAACGCTGCCCGGCCTTTGTGGAGGGTTTCACCAAATTCCAGGAGCGTACCGTGCAGGGCATTAATTTGTGCGGTTCTGAACTTGACCAGTTGCCTGCGTGAACGATGCAGAACCAGTACTGACTGTTGTTCTTCTGTTTTGACGGCTATCGCCTTACCGGGCTGTTGTACCGCCATCCAGATAGCGCGGGCATCCATCACGTCATTTTTGTTGCCCATCAGGAACGCCTTAACAAACCGGGCCTGCATCAGTCGTACCTTATGCCCCTGTTTTGTCAGTTCTCGTGCCCAGTGCTGAGAGCCACCACAGGCCTCCATACCAATCAGGCAAGGTTCCCGGTTACTGAAGAAAGTCAGAAAATCCTGGCTACGTACCTGCTTATCAATCACTTCGCCAGTGTGCTCATTGATGAAGTGGAGCTGAATCAGATGTTTTGCGATATCAACGCCAATCGGTGTATATTTCATGTCGTGGAGTCTCCAGTCACTGGGAGCACTACGCATCCCGTATTGAGCACAATGATGCCGGAAATCTGTGAGGCTTCACACCTCCCCCTTCATCGTCGTGCTCCAGATTAAATGAATGGGGCGCGTTCATTACATTTCCTTTTAGTGATAAACCTTGCGCTCAGGAGTTGCCAGCCCAAAGAAGGTTAACCAGACCGTTACTGTCATTCCTCAAGGCTTATCCTGAAAGGTTCTTTGGTCGTGCGTCGAGCGTGACGCAGTGAAATGCAGAGATAAAAAAGCCACCACATCCGAAGAGGTGATGGCCGGGGTTATTGCTTTAACTACTCAAGGGAATGGGTAAAGAAATAATTGGTTTAGTTTCAGTGGGTAACTAATAGTTAAACATTATTCGTTTGTTGTTGGGGAAAAGAGGGGTAAATATCATAAAAATACACATTCACGGAGATAATTATCATGCCTTATAATCATCAACTCGCTTATAACGCAATAAGAACGCAGGTTATTCAGGGCATACGACCTGATAATAGGGCTGTATCATTAAGGTTACCAGTGCATTCAACTATCTTAAGGAGACAATCTCCTAATATTTTCCCCACTCCAATCCAATTAACAAGACTACTTAGTGATCTAGGGTTTGTGGAATACCGCAGTGCTCCTGGATACATCTTAAGCGCTCACCATTGTGACATTAGCCAACGCATCTACGAGCAGGAAATACTTCCATACATAGTCAATAATCGTGATGACTTTTCTATTGTTATCCGAAACCGTCACTCTGATATTGTAGCTGCTGGGGTAATGACTTATTTGAGGCGTTCGGGAAATTATAACTTTCAATAATTCAATTACACCACGTCATCCCCATCACCCCAGAATCATTTGCTCTGGGGTTGTAATCAAAAGCATCATTTAAAATACTTTAAAGCTGGCAGCCACTAATGAGTAATCATCAATCGGAGTGGCTTTTTCGATTCGTTTTTGCAAACTTGAAGCAAATCTAATTGGATTGCGCAGAGTGTTATCTGAAAATCTTGGACGCTTTTCCCAGAAATGATGAGCGCCATCAGACATGATGTATAAATCTAATACGCCCTCATCATCAGTGAGATCAGAGATAGGCTGGCAAATTGCCTGATATTTCAAATCAATGACTTTTGAAAGAGCTGACGTCAGGGTGTTTTTCCCTTTCATTCCTTGTAGTTCTTTCTTGCTGAATAAACCTTCATTGAGCAGCTCTTGATGCTGAGTATGGTCTACTGATAATTGGATAAGTTTCTTTTCTTTTCTTACATAAAATCTGGTATCCCCAACATGCCCTATATACAAATTATTCTGGTTGATATAACAAAATGTCAGAGTGGTCGCCGCTCGATGAAAACTAGCATTATCTTCAGAAAGATTACATATATCCTTTTTTATTGCAGCCAACATACTGCCAATATTTAAGTCGTCTTCAATGGCGTTATTTGATAGGTTCTTTATGGCCGCCTGAGAGGCTTCATACGCCCCATCATACGACCCGACACCATCTGCTACAGCCATAATGTATCCACTGCCTGCAATCTTGGGAGGCATAACAGAGTCTTGATTACCCCGTGTAGCACTTTTCCCCAATGAGAATAGTCCGCAGTTCAGTAAGGTAATCATTGGTTGTTCTCCTTAATGATTTTATCAAAATCTATTAGCATATCTGAAACTGAGTTATATCTCATTGCTGGCTTATGAGCTGTGCTTCTATGAATGAAATCATCTATTCCTTTCAATTGACTGATCTCAAACTCATTGATAATTACACCAAGTGCAAATATGTCTGTTTTTTCATCATAAAATCCTTGTTTAACCTCGGGAGCCTTGTAACCCTCCGTGCCCATCTCGACTGCAATATTAGTTAATACTTCAGATTCTGATTCTTTATTTGTGTTCTTTACTAGACCAAAATCAGAAACTTTGTAGATACCATCTGGGAATTTAAGAATATTTTCTAGTTTTAGATCGCGGTGTAAATATCTTTTTATCTCGTGCATATACTTAATTCCATTAAGTATCATGTTGATAATTCTTATTTTTTCATCCGTTTGAAGCCCGTCTTTCCCAAGCTCCGTGCCTAAATGATTCTCCGCAAGATCAGTAATGAACCAAGGGCTATTAGCAGATAAATGGTGAATGTAAATTGGGGCTACATTCGAGTGACAACAAGAGGCCTGGTATATAGCTTCCCTTCGAAACCTACGCTTCCACTCTTCGAGTGTAAAAATTTCAAGTAGCTTTCCGTTGGTAATTGATAATGTTTTTCTGGCGTAGTTACCACATTTATTACCATCAAGACTATACAGTTCCACTTCTTCTACATACCCGAAACTACCTTCTTCACTTATTACTCGTACCGGATTTATAAAATAATTACTACGCCTTTCCATATTTATGTCCTTTGCATGTTTTACTTTTCTGTAAACCAGAATCTACAAGCAAAGGGTAATGTTCACCATGTTTTCTTATTGAAACTATTATAGTTTTAGGGGGCTATACACTCAGTCTTCACATAATCCTGCAAATATCTCAGTTTTGCCCGGTCGTTGATGATGCCTTCTCGGATATCGAGAACAGTTGATCCAGTTTCTCCAGTGAGTTCGACGGTGGTTGCATCGCCCACGCTGCCGGAGGAAGGGGTTTCACGCACGGGACAGATGGCTTGGATGCGCAGCTTGCGACGGCCAGCGGCAACATCAGCCCGAAGAGTGTCAATTTCAGTCTTGGCATTGGCGAGTTCCTGTGTGTGACGGGTGTCCATCTCATGCAGCATTTCAATGTGCGTGTTTTGGTAGTTGATAGTGTCGGTCAGTTGCTGGATTTCGGTTGCTTGATCTTCGTTGGTTTTAAGCTGTTCCTTGTATCCATAGCGGTATAAGAGAGCAGCGCTGGAAGCAATAATCAAGGCAACGATAACGCCGTAGGTGAAATTGAACTTCATGATAAGAACATCTGACGTTCAGATGCGTGGCGGTTGTCCAGTCCACGCATGACCTTACCTGCTGCTTTGTTCCATCTCAGAAATTCATCGGCTGCGCCTTTATTGTCACCGGCATTGAGTTTCTTCAGTAGCGTAGAGCCAGAAAAGCTACCGCCACCACAATTGAAGGTAAACGAGCACAACGCATCGAACTGACCTTGAGTCATTGGCACCTTTACCGCCGATTCAATGGTGATGTAAATGGGTGTTAGGTCATCATGCAAGAATGCTTCAGCTTGCTGTTCTGTAATGACCTGTCCTGGCTTGACGTCTTTTGTGTGACCGTAACCAATTGTCCACGGAAGACCACCCGTTGCGGGATCCGGATAGGCTTTCAACTTTAGCCCTTCCCATTGCTGAATGAATTTCAAGCCGTTCTCGCTGATTTTCATTATCTGTTCACCCCGAATTTGTTTTTGAAGAAGGTAAAGACAGCATCAAAGCCCGGATACCATATTCAGGCGATTCGAAACGACAGAACCGCTTTTCGATACTCCGATCATGCGGCAACTGACCCTGCCACTTATTCGCGGGGTTATGGTCAATGTTGCCGGGGTTGTTATTGCGTAGGCCTCTGGTCATCATATTTTCCCTTCATTCAGTAATTTCCTTACTTCCCAACTGTGCATGCTGGTGCTAATTTCTGCGCCCGTATCCAGAAAAATAGCTGTACCGCTATTACCGTTATAATCAATAGGATGAAAATGAGTAATGCGCTCCAGAACAACAGTTGTCGGATACATTCGGCTACTGACGCCATACGGTGGAAAATCATACGTACTCATGATGCTCTCCTATTCAGGCGGGATGTTTCACCAATTTCATATCGTTCTTCAATGAGAATGAATTCGTCATCATCTCCGTTAACACTTTTCGCCATCGCATCGCAACAGGCAGTACAGCAGCGATAATGCATAATCTCGCCATCGAACACCCGCGTAGACAGCCGGACAGTAGATTTAGGAGGAATGATTTCATCACAGATATGACAGCGAGATTCTTTGCGGGTCACGCCAATTTTGTCTTTCAGGCAACGGTCAGAACCATCGCCAAAATCACCCTCGAATAAGTAAAATGACAGAACGGCGTCTACGTAATCTTGGCCTCTGGTCATCTGTTCACCCCAAATTTGTTTTTGAAGAAGGTAAAGACAGCATCAAAAATAGAGCCAATCTTCTTGGTGCCCAAAAAGCCAATGAGGACACCGAAGAACTGGGCGAGACTCAGGGGCAGTTGCGCATATTCCAGCGCGTTAATAATCCCGACACTGATCGCCGCACAAATAAAGGCTTCTACTAGCGAGGCTGTCCAGCTTGAACCGTCCCTTTTCTCTCGGGCAAGGGCGGTCGATGCCGCCAGAAACATCCCGCCAAGAAAGGGCGCATTGATAATTAACCAGTCCCAAACGTGAGACCAGAATTCCGCGTCTTTTTCAGTCATGCGCATATTCCACCCCATTAAGACAATGGGCGTCCGTGGGGTGAGAGAGTCGCCCCCGTGAGTTGGTTAAAAGTAATAAGGTGATACTTAAGGTCTGTTGTTAGATCAGCCAAATATTAACCAACCGAAGCGAGGGCTGATTAGCTTCGGTATGAGGATGTAAAATGTCCTATATCCACAGCAGAAAGTATCTGCAAAGTGGCGATATTGTTTCTGTTCAATGTAGCCACCAAATAAATGTATTGATCATGGATGATAATCATTACAGCAATTATAGAAATGGCAGGCGGTATACCTATTACGGCGGGTTTTACAAACAATTTCCTGCCAATATTGCCGCTCCACATTCTGGTTATTGGAATGTTGTTTTAGCTCTTCCGCCCGGACATAGAGCTAATATTCGCCATTCAATCTCAGTTATTCCAGCATAAGTATTCAGCTTTAGCCTGAGATAGTGCAGCGTTAAGGGCGGTAATAATTTTTTGCTGTGTACCGTCCTTTATGTACCCGGTCGATGCCATTCCTTCCCCTTTATCCTCATCGCGATACCAGATTGTTTCGCCGTTAAGTTCTATTAATACTTTCATTTGCATACCTCAGATTTGATATATGGTTGTGAACTCAGGTCAACTTTAAATGGATTCAGAATCGGTTTTAACTACTACCACTTGTAATATCAGGCTTACAAATCAAGGATGCCAGCCGCAATAGGAGATACGGAGGTGCTGGGAGTGATTGCGGTGGCAAATATGGGAATCCCTGTATTGAATAAAGGGTATTAATGGCTATTCAGTCACGTTTCAGGATAAAACCAACTACGCAACCAAAACTGAACATTGATACACTAAGCGAAATTAACGTGATAATGGATAATTCCATAGGCATACCTCATGACACTTGAAATCGTTATTGCTGTGATAGGTGTATTGATCCCCGTTGCCCTTTATTTTGCAAACAAGCAGGATCAAAACAAAAAGGAACGTAGGAAAGTATCGAATGAAATACTGGTAAAACTCATAAAAGAGATTACCTTCATAGAATCTGGTAGTTACCCATTCACAAGACTAAGCCAGCGCGATTTTGATAAGTTGCTCGCTCTGGCTCCAGAAAGGAAAATGAAGAAACTTAAGTCTGCCATTAATTCCTACGAACGGGCTTATAATGAAACTGTCAAAATTCAACACTATCACGACACTCATCCATCCGATCACTTATTTATTCTTAATGCTTTTGATGTTATTAATCCAAAAGAAACCATCAAAGATTTGGAGCCATTAAGAAAATTTCTGAAAAAATTTTAATCCGCAATGAGAAAAAACCACGCCATGCGCAGCCTTGATTGAACTATCCGGAATGACCGGAGAGTTGGATTATCCATAGGGATCGGGGTGTTGACCGCATCACCCAAAATCACATTTAACCTATTGATTTATAAAAATTACAAGGTGCTGTCCGACCATGATCGAGTTGAATTGCAAACTCAGAGTTGACAACTGACAACTGCTCGTTTATCTCCTGCTCAGTCTGCCTAAACCTTGCCTCTTCCAGTTCAACCCCCAGCACCCGACGATTGAGTTTTAACGCCGCTTTCAGTGTTGCACCTGAACCCATAAAGAAATCAGCTACCACATCCCCTGCCCGGCTGCTGGACTGGATAATGTGCGTCATCAGATCAAGGGGTTTTTCACAGGAATGTTTGCCCGGATAATACTGAACAGGCGCAAACTGCCAGACATCGGTATAGGGGACATCGGGTGTGACCGAGAACGGGCGGCGCAATGACGTGTAATTTTGCTGTGTCAGCGACTCTTTATATTGCCGTGATAAAAATTGATGTTCTGCCACCAGCTCATGATGTGGCCGGTTCAGTTTCCCGCGAAACAATACCTGTAATTTTTGATAGTCCGTTTCATTGGGTAATGACCATTGGCTCTCGCTGAACCAGTGGCGGGACATCTGCTTACCCGTTGCTTGGTTAATTTCTTTCAGCCTGATACCTGATGATTTCAGGGCATCACGGAAATAATCTATCAGGGGTTTAAAAACCTGCGCACTCAGTGCCTGATATTGCCGGTAACGTCCGTCAGATTTCGGGTGATCAAACCGCTGATAATGTTCAGCGAAAATTATTCGTTCCGTCGCTGGAAAATAGGTTCTGAGGATTTCTTTATTTTGTCTTAGCCACGGGCCATACGATTTTGCCCAGATAATATGGTTCAACACATTGAACCGTTCGCGCACGAGCAGTTCCGTATCAGACGCCAGACGCGACCCACAGAACATATACAGACTGCCGTTGGGTTTCAGTACCCGCCAGAACTCGGCCAGTGCTTCATCCAGCCACGCAAGGTATGCCGTGACATCTTTCCACTGGTTATCCCATTGGTGCTCTTTCATCTGATAATAGGGCGGGTCAGTGGCGATCAGATCAATGCAGTTATCCGGTAATGTTCTGATAAAGTTTAGCGCGTCGTCGTTAATTAATGTGAGATCATTTAAATTCACAATAGTTTCCTGAATCGACGAAGGTGGGGGAATTAAAAACAAAAAAACCACGCCGGAGCGTAGCCTTGAAATATTCATCTAAACATCCCGGACTTGCGGGATTTCGAACTACCAAAAATCTTTTGGTAGTTGGATTTACGACGGGTAGAAATGAAAAAGCCCCACTTGGCTAGTGAGGCTTAACTGCTTTTCGGTTTTACTGCCGTCTGTGTGCTCTGAGCGTCGATAAGTCCGTTGTATGGAATCATTATGAACAATTAGTTAACGAGAAAAAAGACACCTTCACTTACGGATCACTGGTGAATGATTTTTTACGTTCAGCGGACTTCATCGAACTCTCAAGAGATACTCAAAGTGACTATCGAAAATATTCAAAAAAAGTCGTCCCAGTCTTTGGAAAAATGTCACCGGACAATGTAAAACCTGAACATATCAGAAAGTACATGGATAAAAGAGGCTTGAGCAGTAAAACGCAGGCTAATAGGGAAAAATCTTTCATGTCGAGAGTGTTCCGGTGGGGATACGAGCGCGGGCTAGTGAAGATAAATCCATGTCAGGGTGTTAAGCAATATAGAGAGAATTCTCGGGAGCGCTATATCACAGATTCAGAGTATCAGGCGCTTTATGAAGTATCCCCTCCTGTTATTCAAGTTGCCATGGAGTTGGCTTATCTTTGCTGTGCCAGACAGAAAGACATTTTAGCATTGTGCAAATCTCAACTCATGGAAGCAGGCATCTACATAAAACAGCATAAGACAGGCAAAAGCCAGATAAAGGGTTGGTCAGAACGATTAAGGAAATCCGTAAAGATGGCTAACGCCCTCCCGCTGAAAGAAGGTTTTCACAGCCTGTTTATTCTCCACCAGTCTAACGGAAAGCCCTATTCCAGAGATGGTTTTAACAGTCGATGGCTCAAAGCCAAAGAAATTGCCTCTCAAAAATATCCTGAACTGGATTTCAATTTTACATTTCACGACCTGAAAGCAAAAGGCATCTCCGATTTGGAAGGAACGTTACAAGAAAAACAAGTCATTTCAGGCCATAAAAATATTGGACAAACCGCTCGATATGACAGAAAAACAGAAATTGTGCCGGTGGTAGGTAATCAGAAAAAGTGACTAATGATTCAAAACAAGAAAATTATCTTATGAAGGCATCTTCTGAAAATGTTCTGAAACGTGATTTTCATCAAAGAAAAAAGCCACCCGAAGTGAAGTGACCCCCAATAGTTGGACAACCAATGACTGGGGGTTTTTTATGTCTAAATATAGTCGTGAACTAAAAATCATGATTGCTAAACGATGTCTAGCAGGTAACGCATCGGATAAGCTATCAGCGGAATATTCAATCTCTTCTCGACAAATTCGATACTGGTCTCAAGTTGTTGCCATTCATGGTGATAACGCTTTTTTGCCAACGCCTCACTCTCTTTGTGCTGCAACAAAACTCCATGCTTTGAAATTAATGTGGACAAATGATTGGTCTCTCACTCACACTAGCGCAGTTCTCAATTTAACGACCCCGGGTACCTTATCAGTCTGGCTTGATAAGTATAATGAAACAGGTATCAAAGGGCTTGAAAGTCCTCAGTGAGGAAGACCCCCAATGAAATCACGACCTAAAATTCCGCCGAAGTCTGATGACGAAATGACAGTTGAGGAACTTAAAGAAGAATTAGCTTATTTACGTGCAGAAAATGCTGTCCTAAAAAAGTTAGAGGGGCTGGAACAGAAGAAACGCCAACGAGCAAAGAAAAAGCGTTAATTGTTTTAGCTCTTAAAAAGAAATATCCATTAAAGCACTTACTTTGTGCCATTAATCTTGCAAGAAGCGTGTTTTACTATCAGTGTCAAGCGCTTAAAAAAACGCGTGCTTATGAACAAGAAATAGAGATGATTAAGACTATTTATCATGAGCATAAAGGTCGTTATGGCTATCGTCGCATTCATTTAGCATTGAGAAAAAATGGCTTTAAAATCAATCACAAGACAGTACAACGATTAATGGGACAATTAAACCTAAAATCCACGGTAAGGCCGAAGAAATATCGTTCGTATCGTGGAGAAGTGGGTAAAACAGCACCGAATTGGTTAGCAAGAGATTTTCACGCGACAAAACCGAATGAGAAATGGGTAACGGATGTGACGGAGTTTAAAGTGAATGAACAAAAAGTTTATCTATCACCTATTATTGATTTATTTAATCAAGAGGTTATCGCTTACAACGTGGCGAAAAAGGCGAGTCTGCCTTTAGTGACTGAAATGCTAAAAGAGGCATTAGAGAGGCTACAGCAGTAGCCATTGCCATCATGCCGAAAGTTGCAGCCGATCCCATAGTTGCCACACTGGTAGCCGCAGCAGCAGGAGCCATAGCCGCTGTAATCGTGGCTCCTGTCGCAACAGACGATGCAGCCGCAGCTTTGTTAGCCGCCGTTCCCATAACCATGTTTTTAACTTGCTGAATTCCCATCTGAACCAATGCGCTAACTGCCTCGTTTGTGATGGTCAGTGCAAGATTACGCATGGCATCGTTGGCGCTCTGTGTGCCGGTTAATAGTCCGGTGATGGCATTGGCGGAGCGTTGCCCAAGGGCCTCAAGCCTTAGCAACAATTCCAGCCGTTAATTTTCCCTCTGCTGCCATCTTTCTTAACTGACCAATATTAACGCCAAGGTGATCACTTAATGCTGCAATTAAGCGGCTGCCGTTCTCAGACATGGAGTTAAACTCTTCGCCACGCAGAACACCCGAAGCCATAGCTTGCAAGAACTGAATCATAACACTTGAAGATTCCGCAGCAGTTGCACCTGAGACCACCAGCCCTTTTGCTACAGTTTCAGTTAATTTCGCCACATCATTAGCTGACATACCATAGTTACGTGTAGTTCTTTCAAGACGACCATATAGCGCAGCCGTAGCATCCAAACCTGCTCGGGAGTTCTGGGCGATGTTAAAAACACGTTCAGTCACTTCTGCTAGCGTTTCATTTGCTTTAACGGCGTTAACCAATTTGTTATTCGCAACAACCCATGCATCCGCATAACCGGCTATTTTCTCGACGGACAACGCCGCCGTTACCGCAGTAGCAGCTCTTGAAAGACTTAGTAATGCTTTCTCTGCTCCCTGCACTGAACGCCCAGTTTGATTAAAGCGTTGCTCTACCTGTCCCAAGCGCGAATCTAATTGCCGTTGTGCGGTCAACAATTGAGCTACATCCATTGATACTTGATAAACAATGTTACCTACTTGATGATCTGCCATTTTGCTGGCCCCTTAAAAAAGAAAACCCCGCCAGATGGCAGGGTTATTTGGTGTTATATAAGGGAATATATTTTCAAGGTGTGACAGATTGATGATTTTATTGTCTTGCTATAAAACGTTTTCCCGTTTTACCCAAAAGCAAAGAAAATAGAATTGCCAACGAGCCAATGATAGTTATTGCTACTCCAGCCGTCATATAAATCTGCCTATCTGCAATCAAGCCAGCATTATAAAACTTATCATCATACCCAACTGAGATATTCATAGCGAAAGCATAAATACAAATACCAATACCAATACCAATAAGTGTTAATATAATACCTATTGTTTTCGGTGTAGATCCGCCGTCAACATTAAGCTCACACTCTTTGGCTTTCATTTCTTCTGCCAACACACTACGCATAGCTATCTTTGCATCGTCAGGCTCATTAAGAATGAAAACATCAAAAGCATCATAATAATCTTGATGCATTCGAATAACAGTCTCATAATCACCGTTCTCTTGATATTTTTCCGTAGCTCCATTTATAACTTTCATTATTTCTCTTATTACGCGCCTATTGGCCTGATAACATTCGCTATCGTCACTCTTTATGAGAATTTTATAATAATCTCTTGGCGCACCCTGTATTGAAATATCTGACATACTTACCTCAATTATTTACCATTATCAACTAAACACTTTTCTACGATTTCTTTTCTATTCCACTCAACAGGAAAACCCCCAGATGTCGTTTTGTAGAATTTTACATTCGACCCATTAGCAGTACTTTTTACATCTGCAAATATGACATCGTTTATAGTAAATATCGTAATCGTGTCATTAAAAGACTCTGTGTGAACAGTATTGTCTCTTTCCAGCAATACTCGGGTATTCGTCCATCCGTTATATATACATCCTGCAAGCTCTTTTGCAGTCTTATTACTATTTCCTTCAAACCGCGGGGCTTCGCTTCTAGCTTCATTAGGCGTTGCCAGACATCCAGACAACATCAATGCTGAAAAAGAAATTCCGGCTATTAATAACTTCCTCATCACATCCCTCATCATTAAATTTTGCTCATAATACCAACAGCATAGTGCAAAGCAATGCAAAATGTGGGAATGGTAGATATGAAAAAGGCCGCACAGGGCGGCAGATGTGAGAAACCCGCGCGAGGCGGGTCTTATTTGTTCGGTAGTATTATTTTTGAGATTATGGCTAATCGGTGTGGGTGATGATCTTTATTGCCCCATAACCAAGACTGATAATCACCAACTTCATCCTGATTAGATATTTGTCTAACTTCACCACTCATTACATCATAGCCGTAGACGTATAATCCATATAGCAAAGCCTCATACATTCTGCCTTGCCAGAAGGACATACCCTCCGTCGTCTGGTTTACATCAGAGATTATTACGTCATAACTCTTAATAAGATAATGAAAAAATATTTTTGAAGCTAAGCCGTTCAGCACTGCATTGTGTTGAGGTTTCTTTGTGCGCCAAAGCAACACTTGAGATACAGGTCTGCAATTTAGTTCTACATCATTGGTGATTATTACTTTATTGTAGTAAATAACCTCATGAGTAATATCACATAGTAAAGCTAATTCAAAATGAGTTTTATTTAAGTCCAGTCTATTATCGATCCGAACAAATCGATATCCCGGAGGTAGGATTAATTCGTCAACATCTTTTGTCATTTCATGAGCTAATGGGTTAAGAGCATCATATAGAGCACCATTGCGCTTAGACTCATTCAGGTAACTGAAATCAGCAGCAATTTTATCTATATTTTCAAGATGTAACGGCATACACCCCCCTTACCAAAAGTTTCAATATTCAGCTCATTGATAAATGTACCTTGAGGTAATAATAGAGTTAAGCTAGCTTAAATTCAATAAGAACCTAGCTTCTTTATTGTTTCGTTGATGATTAAAATGTATCAAGATGCTTCACTTCTTCATACTCACCAGTCTGCGCTGGCCGCTCATCAGCTCATTGGTGCGCTTATCATCCGCATCAATCACCGCATCATATTCTTCACGGGTGAAACCTTTCTCATCAGGGAACTTGGCTTTCAGCATCATCTGAAACTCGGTCATGGTTAACTGTTCGGCTTCCCCGCGTGACATATTAAAGTGAGCACGGGCGGCATTGATGTACTCAATGGCTTTAAACTGGTTGGAATAGGCGTCTGTTCCTTCATGACGCTGGAGCTTCCTGATCTGCACCTTACCAATAACACCATGCGTCACCAGTTCCTGAGCAATCACGATGATGTCATTAATGGGGGCTTTCCCCGGACGATAGATAATCCCTCTTCGCCCCGGACGCCATTCGCCAATCAGTTCATCTACATCGTCTTCACAGCACGCCTGTATCACCCTCATTGAAGTTGACAGAATGACACGGCCAAATGCTGGCTTACGCATCAGCCTAATCAGCCAGTCGGGAACCGAACCATAAGCCAGTACTGCGCGATTAATTAACGATTGTGTCTCTGCACCATTGAGCAGCGTGTATGCGTCAACAATTTGTTTGGGTGTGCCAATGCGTGTCATGGCAGACAACGAAGGGCTAAGTAAAAAGTCTGATTTATCAGTGGAGATAACCATCTCACCAATATCAAGAATGGGTGTCATAAAGCCTCCTATTATCAAGGGCACTTACCAGCACCCTTTGTAATATTAAGCCGTGACCGTAACCGAGCATTTTGCTGCTTTTCTGCCATCTTCCATAGTAACTGTGATGTTCGCAGAACCTTCTGCAATGCCTTTCACTGTCACTACATTGCCGATCTTACTTACCGCAGCAACGCTGGTTTTATCCGATATCACTGTGTAGTTTTTATTGGTGGCGTTAGCCGGCGTGACGTTAACACTGAATGAGTCTGTCTTTCCGACCGGAACAGATAAGGAAGGCGGATTAACCGCAACCGACTGCACCGTCACCTCTTCGATCAGCCAATCAACCGTATCAGCATCAGACACCTTTAATTCGCCGGAATAGGTGGCAACCTCATTGGAGCCGAACTGGGATGACCAGGACGTGAAGACCATGTAACCTTGTAATACAAAAGCATCTTCACCGGTAAAATCCATCTGTACCCAATACGAGGGCTGACGACCGGCCTGAACTTCTTTCGGTATCTACCGCAATAGACGCAATGGGCCAAAATCTTCGTTCTTATCCTGTTTACGGTATTCGCCGTCAAATGAAATGGTTAAGTCCATGCTGGTCACAATGCTTTCCACCAGCCCCTTAGAATCATCCGCCTCTGAGGTCAATGTATTGGGGGATAGATAAGCAATAACTTCTGTAAATTTTCATCATAGCCATGAGCTACCAGACACTCAGATTTTTCATTGACCTGATTCAACAACAACTCAAGAACTGAATCAGGCAACGTAAACCCCAGCTCGGCGATCATCGGCTTAATGTCACTCAGCGTTATCACCATCTTTTTTACCTTTGCTTTTTTGTTTTGTCGGAGTTGCTACTTCAAGCTCTTTTTTTTCTATCAGCTCGACTAATCCTGCCTTAATCCATGCTGTGGCGTTTTCTTCCGACACATCTAGCTGAGCACCAACCTCTAGCTTTTTGAGGTCGGCACCAGCAAAGAAGTTACTTGAAACAACTTTTACCAGTGCCATGAATCCCCCTTATGCGCCTTTAGCGTGAATAACTGAGAAATGACCGTTAATATCCTGCTTAACCATCAGACCAGCCGCACCCCATGTACGCCATACATAGTCAGAGTTATAGAACTGACGCGGATCAGCAACTGTACCGAATGCCTGACCGACAATCGGAGCGAGAACACCCGCACCCAGAGGGATAATCATGATTTCATTGCCTTTCAACTCAAAGTCTTCTTTGATGCCAGCAATGCCAGTGATTTTCTTGATTTCTTCAAGAACCGTGCGCGTCTGGTTAACGTCGTAATACAGCTTTTCCCAGTTAGACAAGATTTCACCTGACACATACCAAGTTTGAGCGCCATATTGGTAGTTTTGTAATTTCAGCACGTCACGCACTTTTATAACTTCACTGCGCATTGCCTGACCATCTGTACTCATGGTGTGATCAACGTTCAGTGTGACTTGTGCGACACGCTCATCAGCGCGTAAGCCTTTCCACGTCTTGTCATCAAACTTAATGAAATTGCCTTCACTGTCGCGGAAACCATTCCAGATAAAATCGAGATACTTACGGCGGACAACTTTTACAGAGTCGGCCTGTGCATCAGACAATGAAGCCAGAGCAGAGCCTTTGTTAAATACCGGATCGCGCCAGTTAAATTTAAAGCCGGTGTCATGAATGGGCACCATCGTGCCGTCAAAGCTGTAAGAACGTGCATCCAGTGCAGCACCAATCTGACCGGACATCGACGTATGTGCCCAACCCGTGCCGCCTGTGCGGGCATACTCATACACTGATTCCTCTAAACGCACTGAGCGAGATAATCCCGCCAGATCATTTAACAGAGTGAATTCAGTGTTAGGCTCAAACTCTGCCAGCACAGTCTGGTCATACGCACGATACAGGCGCTTGATATCATCGATAGCATTAACCGCATCAAGGCGCGGAGCATCTTCACCACGAAAGCGGGCGCGAGAAATAAAAGCCGCCACCGCCTGAGCAGATGAATTACGTGCTAACGTCAGCTCGCTAAACTGAGCCTGATTAGCCTCCAGGTTTCCGGTTTCGGTCGCCTTTTTGGTTGAAAAATAAAACATTCAGTTCTCCTTACTTAATCACCACGCGAACCAGATCGCCCGCTTTGGCTGTAATATTGTCTTCTTCGGTATAGGCGAAAATTAATTCACCTTCACCACCAGCCGCCGCCTTAATCTGCCCACCAGTAACAATGACAGGCTGACCTTTTTTATATGTTCCGGCCTCAGCGCGAACATTCAGGAACATGCCAGATTGAGGCTGAATCGCCACCACCCAATCCCCGGCTTTAATTTCATCATCCACCGTTTTGCAGCGCAGATAATCAAAGTTAGCCACATAAAGGATCGCTGACTCTTTGCCATCTACTGACGCAGTGAATTTACCATCAGCATAACTACCGATAGCCCCCGGCATAATTACTGCCGCTGCGGCGCCTTCCCGGTGCAACATGGGGTTAGCAAAAATACCACCCGCATGAATTACGTGTTTTCCGTCTTTAGCCATTTCTCTTACTCCGGCATAGATGTGAATGATTCAGAAGAATTGCTTGTGAATGATGGGTTCAAGCCCGCTGAGGTGTGACACTGGGCATAGAAGCCATCAAGTGCCGCGCCATCCAGAGCGTTAACCGCGATATCGTCCAGACCAAACTTCGTTTTCACCGCAGCACGTTTGTCGGCTTTCTCTTTGTCAGCGTTCGCGGTCAACTGAGATTCCAGCGTGGTGATTTTGTCAGTCAGTGGTTTCATGGCTGCGTTTATTACTGCGGTGATCGCATCAGTATTAGTTACGGCCTCTTTCTCCTTTTTCTCGCGCGCCGCTTTTTCTTCCGGTGTTTCAGTTTTCGCTTCTTCTGCATTCATTTGGTTGTATGCTTCAAGCAGCTCAGCTTCGGTCTTGCCGTCGGTTGGCTTACCTTTCGCTTTCAGTGCATTAATAATCATGTCTTTCATCGGGTTATTAGCTCCGTTGGTTTTAATTTCGTATTCAGTTGGCTTGCGCACAACTTCGACAGACTCCCCGACGATTTCGGCTGTACCGTCATCGTTCATGAGATATTTTTGTTGGTAAGTTTTGCCGGACAGGTAATAGATAAATTTGTCAGGCCAGACCGTTTCAGGGTAAGGCCAGTCATCATCGGGATATACAGTCCTGAGCTTTGCCCTGAGTGCTGAATAAATGTCATCGAATGAAAAATGAGAGGCGTTGGAAAAGAAGAATCTCGCTTTATCAATCAGCCCCTCGTTTGTGCAATCGGACGCATCAGAAAGATTGACTGCTTCAACCTCTAATTTCTGCCCGTCAGAATTAACAAAAATTCCGACACCCTCTTTTGGTGTCGCGGCTCCCGGCTCATCGGGAGGGAGAATAGCCACATGGTCGAACTGCATGTTTCGTGCAATCCATGTGTACTTTTTCCCCTTTGACTTCCCGCCGTTCTGCTCACGCTGTAGCAATAGCCCAGTGGAAATGTGTATAGGCTCAGCGTCTTTGTTGGCGATCATGTCATCCAGACGCTGTAATAAAACCCGTCCCTTTTCCGTAGACTCCGCATAGCGACGGTTGATCTTCATGTCCATGACAACCCGATCGCCATCCTTGCGGACATTCTCAGCCCATGCACCAACATGAAACTGATTGACCGCACGGGGAACATCCGCAGAGACATACTGACCGTCAATGCTGGGATGACCCAAGGGCATTTGTTTACCTTCGATTGATTTATAGCTCTTGTTAATTTCACCAGCCGGATAAAGCCCCCCGTTCATCACAACATCATCTACGACAGGTACAACGCCACGAATGACGATATGCTTATCACCATCGATAGTTTCAGTTGAGATATTGGAGGAGTTTAAGGCCAGTGATTTAACATGAACGCTGGATAGCTTCATGCCGTGACCTCTTTGAATTGTTACTCAGATAAACTGTGTTCCTGCCACGCTTGACGTTCTTTCGTCAGACGTTCAGTTAATCCCGTGTTATACAGCTTCCCGTTATCATTCAGTACCACAGGCTGTTGCGCGCAGTAACAGCGATAACGATTACCGTTTCTGGAATAGAATTCCTCAACTTCCTCTTTGGTGTAGATTTTCCCGTGTCTTATTGCGTGCCATTGCCGTGTAGTGGGCTTTAGGGCTGATA
Organism: Xenorhabdus sp. XBWT; assembly: GCF_059072735.1. Lineage (NCBI taxonomy): Bacteria > Pseudomonadati > Pseudomonadota > Gammaproteobacteria > Enterobacterales > Morganellaceae > Xenorhabdus > Xenorhabdus sp. XBWT. The sequence goes on along the minus strand of NZ_CM180990.1, from coordinate 1,767,102 downwards.
ACCAGAGTAATGCAGTATTCAACCCCAGCCGTTCCTTAGCCCATTCTGACTCGCTCCATTGCGCCTCGCGTAATGCTCCGACCTGCTCAGTCTGGGCGATGGTTTTCGCCCTGCTCATCGACACATTTAGACGCTGGCTAATCACTCTGGCGGTTTCTTTGGGATTGATGCCACGAGCAATCGCCTCAGCTATGACATTGGAAAGATCGGCGCGGGCTGCATCAGAGATGCCCTTCCAATCGCTGTAGGTTAAAACAAAAGCCGCCGCCACCTGATTTTGATAGGCTGGCGTCGATAACAGGAAAGGCAATGTGGTTTGCTGTGCGTAGATTTCTGATTGCATAGACAGGTTGGTATAGGCGTTCAGGGTTCCGCGCTGATATTCATTAGCCACATAATCAAATGCCCATAACTGCGTTTTTCCACCAGTCAGTAAATACTCATCAAGAATGGCCTGAGTCCGTTCCAACAACAACGCCAAGGCATCCGCTGACATGTCATAGATGAACGCGCCTTTATTAACACGAAATAACCAGTCCGGTTCACCCGCTTCGTTTTTCGCCAACAAATAACTGGATTGCCCCTCTTTTTGATACCCGGTTAAAGCATCGTCGAATAGCTGCCTGAGGGCTTTCTTGATACCGTAATACCGTTGCTCGATATCATGAAACATTTTGTTAACAGATCGGTATGATTGCGTGGGGTCTTGCTTATTTCTCGGTATTATCGGGGTGCCGATTTTGGTCTTGGTCATCAGTTAACGGATCTCCGGTTTCCCCCTGCGGCTCTGGCTCTTCTTCCAGCGGCTCCAGCTCACCCACCGTGCGGATCTCATTAGGGGTAAATACTGGTGTCCCGTATGCCTGTTGGGTCTTGAGTGCCGCCTCAGCCATTTTAATCATATTGTCGATCTTCTCCTGCTCACTGGACGCCAGCATGTCAGACCATGCAATAGTGACCTCTCCTGATGGTGGCGGTTCGATAATGCCAATTTTCCACAATCGCGTTATCAGTCGTGTGACATACTGCGTCAAAAAGCCCCAGCGCCGCCCATTCAGACGAACCTTCCATGTGGCATCGTCTTTGTCACCAGCTAATTTTCCCGTTTGAGTACCAAACAGAATGGTGAACGGTACTTGTACAGAAGCGCAGAATTCACGGGCCGTCACTTCCCATGTCGGAGTCGGATCGCCCGGAGTCACTGACAACACATTCAATTTACCCGCCTGCATGACAGCAGCAGAATCCGTCCCACGATTCAACTTGCTGATTTTGTCTTCCAGTGCCGCCCCGATGTCTTTATATCCAGCCTTAATCGCTGCTGCGCTGATATCTTGCATACTGGTTTCTTTATCAAACTCCACCCCAATCTGGCGGGAAGCATTCTTTAGGAAGCCTTCGGAACTGCCACCACTCACCTTCTCAACATCCAATAATTTGTTATAGCCAGCCCTGAGCAAAGGTGTACCAGAGAAAATATCGCCACTTTCTGCCCCTTCGCACAAAGTGATCACTCGTGATGGATGAATAGCCAGTTGTTTTGCTGGCCCCTGCATCTCAACCTGCCCCACCGGACGCTCATCAAAGTTGAACATCTTGGGCTGTCCGTAAGCATCTGAATTGATGTCCGTGTCCCATTCGGCAACAGTCAGTTGCAGCTCCCAGACAGGTATCAGGTTTACCAATGCCTCATCTTTCAGACGTGATAACACGGTAGTATCAACAGGCTCACTCCATGCCCTGCTATCCCGAACCTGAATCAGTAGCGCCGAATAGTGACCAATCATATTGCGGCGGTCAGCGTCTTTAATTTTTGACCAGAACGGCTTGATCAGCTTCGTAACTTTTGTTTCCCATGCGCTGGTAGCATCTGACTCTTTCTTTTCCTCACCATCAATGATAGTGGGGTTATCCTGCCAGCATCCATCCAGTAAACGATGTACCGCAGCATGCGCCACCGCATTGCGTTCATACGCGTTGTAATACTCTCTGAACTGGAGCCGCTCGGGATAACCGAACTCCGAATAGATATTGGTTCGCTTCGTATTGCCGCTAATGCCACCCGCCGCATAGAGCATCCTTTTGGCGATAGTGTCAGCCAGACTGTTCACGAGCAATTCTTGCTTATCTTCACTCACGACTTCCCCTTAAAAGAAAAATGCGCCATTGGTTTTTTGTTTGATATACCCATCCAGCCCATATCGTGCCGCATCCCAGCAATGGTTATTGGCATCCTCGATAACAGGCAGAACCTCACCCGTAATGCGATCGGTTTTGTACGAGTAGAGCCGGGCTTCTTTGGCGGTCTCTTTGCAACGGGGATGGATAATGATTTGTTTGAAGCCGCGCAAGAAAGTAATGCCATCCTCTACGCTGCCCTGCCACTTCTTGGCGGCGGATATGTTGAACCCCTGCCGCCTGAGATAGCTGATTGTCTCTGGTCTGGCAGAGTCAGCTTTAATGGGCCATTTGCGAGACTCCGGCACTTGGTCATAAAACGCTGGCATATGATCGAGTTCCACCCCAACACCGTAAGCCTCACGGTCGATATACAGACAGTTATCTAAAATGAACATGCGCAGCAGGGTGCTGGGGTCTTTTGCAAAGCCGAAATCCCCGCCAAATAGTAACCTGTCCGCTTGTTGCCACAGGTTATCAGGAAATTCTTTGATAACGTACTTGTTCGCCAACACCTGCTTGTCGGAGTTCTCCAGATACGCACCTTCCCATATCCACGCGTAAGTGGAGCTGTCTAGTCTTTCCTGATCGTTAACACGTTCCTGTTCCAGTACATCAGGAAACCACGGGTTATCGTTGTAGTTCATTTCAGCAATGCAGGCATTATCAGGCGGCGTTTTGCGAAAGCGTTTATCCGTTGAACTGCCGTCAATTTCAGGGTTCCACGTCACCCAGATCTCTGAGCCTTCTTCACGCACGGTTGGGATCAGCTTTCGCCATGCGGTTTCTGAAACTGACTCCGCCTCATCAATCCACGCTATCAGAATGCGCGCCTTTGACTTGATGCTGTCAAGGTTATGCCGTAGCCCTGCGAACACATACCAGACTCTGCGGTTACGGGTTCTGATATAGTTCTCGCCCATTTCGTAATAGTTGTCTAGCCACGGTTCTGACTTGATGGCCTGCTTGACTTCTTCCATTGAGGATTCAGACAACGAGTTCATGAACTCGCGCCCGCAGAGAATAACGCCTTCCACACCAGCCTCAGCAAACATATAGCCGCGAATAGCTGTCATTAATGCAAATGTTCGTGTTTTAGCTGAACCACGCCCACCATATGAGCCTCGATAACGATAATTGCCGCTGAATACCGGAATGAGTTTAGGCGGGAGTTCAATTCTCGCTGTTGTCATGTTGACCTCCGGCAACCAGTACTATTTTGGACGGTTGCGGGGACATAGAGCCGTCAAGGGATTGGTGATTGACTTCCTGCTTATCGGAATAGCCGTGATTGGACAGCATCAGCTTAGTGATGGTTGCGTTGAATTCTCCCGACAACCCTTTGTTAATCAACCGGCTTTCCTGTAGCGCCAAAATCCCTTCTAACGTGTCCGAAAATTCAGCATTGAGCTTGGCATATTCATAGACTGTAGAGCGGGCAATGCCTAAATAACACGCCAGCCCCGCCACGCTGGGAATGACAGCTTCATGTTCAGTATAACCGCCGTACAGATATGTCTTTGCCTTAGCGATTAGCTCATCATTCAGCTTGCTAGGGCAACCAACCTGATTTGTTTGTTGTCCCATGTTCCATTTCCCCATAAATTAGAATAAATCACTGCCTCGGTTTATATAACCCGCTATCTCAGCGAGACCATATTCACTCAAAACTTACACAAACCTCTGTCAAGCACCCCTTTTCGGATGCTTTGCAGAATTTTGTAAATTGCTATCCTTGCTCTTTCAATCGATCTTCTTGCTTACTCTGGAACTCAGCTCTCGCCATAGCCCCTATTGCATAGATAGCACCCAGAACGAACCATCCCTGATACACAACAAAAATGACAAACACTGCATCTGTTAGCAGGTCGTAATACCGGAATGCCATTGGAACATGCTTGTAATCCTTAGCCAGTGAATCCCTGCCAAATAAGTACGCCAAGAACTTAACCGTGCCAAAGAGCCAGCCAGCGAAGTAACCCACATTCACAAAACCAGCTATATCTTGCGTGATCCCAATAAATAAAAAGGACGCGATAATTGCGTCCAGAATGATTGAGTATATGTATTTCATCATCAGACTCTCTTGTTCTTTGGCTTCTCGACTGAATACTTACTTGCCCATGTCTTAGCAACACTCATACAGTCATCAAACTTCTTACCCTTTCTGCTCGCTGAACCAGAACGCCGGTAATGCTCTACCGCCCTGTCACTTGCCATCCCCGCGATAGAGGAAGAAAAGCCGAGCTTGGTTAACTCGGCCTGTACGTTCTTCTTGATAAATTGTTCATTGTTCATGCAGGTTCGCCTTCATCGGGAAAATCACCGAGATCACACAACTTGAACTGAATGAGGTCTTTGACCAATTGCTCGGCTTTCTTGATAGCTTTCTTCTCTTTCTTACGAAGAGTCATCAGGCTGCTGCCTTTCTGCCCATGCTCGGCAAAAGAGAACTTCTCAGCCTGAGCCACTCGGTCTTGCATTTGCCTGATGGTGAGTTCAGTCAATCCTGATAAATCCATCAGGTTAATATCTTTGCTGCCTTCCAGTTCTGTCATGTGATCGAACACTCGAGCTTGCAACTCATAGCTGTAGCTCATTGCCACAGACAGGCTTCACGCTTAGGGAATCGATATATATCTCTTTCAACTTCCCCACCTGTGCCATTTATGAAAGTATCAACTGCAAAAAATTTTTCAGCTGCCTCCCCAAGAACTTTTGGTACTTTTTTCATAAAGCTACGATGCTCAAGCTTCCTGTATTTTTTACACGGAAAACTCATTCCCTCCGCTTTGGCTTTCGCTTTGCGGTCAGCATTGATGTAATCGATCATTTCCAGACTGGTCATGGTGGGTGCTTCTGTTACACGAAGAGATGCTTTATTAATTTCAACTAAAGACATGGTTAGTTTATATGAACGCGTCCCGTTTGCAACGGCTTCCATTGTTCTAACTCTGACAGATAGGTTGCAGCTTTATATCCGGCTTTTTTGCAGCCTTTAAAGCTGCGAGCCCCTATGTCATTCGCCGACTCACACCTCATTTCCTCCGCGAGCTTTAAGCTCATAAAACCATTCAGGTTTAGTGAGTCCCGGTCTTACCTGTTTTTGTCATCACGCTGGTTGCCAGAGTAACCTTTCTGCATTCATCCTTTTGTTAAAAGTTAATGTTTGTCAGTGGCCGCTTTTAGTCTGGCCTGACACTGACGTGCGCCTTGTCGTATTCACACTGGTGAGCCGCTATCGCCCAGACTGTCCGGGCCAGTTTGTTCGCCATCGCCACGATGGCCACACTGGTCGGGCATCGTTTTTTGAGTTCCGTGATCCAGGGCAAAGGTTCTTTTGTCAGTAATGCAGCCGCACGAGCACCATGGATAAACAGGGTCCTCATATAGGTATCTCCGCGTTTACTTATCCCCAGCAGGCGGATTTTTCCGCCTGAACCTGTCTGTTTCGGAACAAGTCCGATATAAGCAGAAAACTCTCGTCCCGATTTAAACGCGGAGGCTTCTCCCATTGTGGCCACCGCAGCCGTGGCAATTAGCGGCCCCACGCCGGGTATTTTCAGCAGCCGCTGACAGGTTTCATTCTGCCTGGCCACGCTGACAAGCTGTTTTTCGATGCTATTTATCTGTGAATCCAACTCACCCAGCCTGTTGTACTGGTCCTCCAGCACGGTGATAAGGTACGGAGGAAGACGTATCTTCAGTCGTTCCAGTGCTGCCGGTAACTCTTTGTCCAACGCTGCCCGGCCTTTGTGGAGGGTTTCACCAAATTCCAGGAGCGTACCGTGCAGGGCATTAATTTGTGCGGTTCTGAACTTGACCAGTTGCCTGCGTGAACGATGCAGAACCAGTACTGACTGTTGTTCTTCTGTTTTGACGGCTATCGCCTTACCGGGCTGTTGTACCGCCATCCAGATAGCGCGGGCATCCATCACGTCATTTTTGTTGCCCATCAGGAACGCCTTAACAAACCGGGCCTGCATCAGTCGTACCTTATGCCCCTGTTTTGTCAGTTCTCGTGCCCAGTGCTGAGAGCCACCACAGGCCTCCATACCAATCAGGCAAGGTTCCCGGTTACTGAAGAAAGTCAGAAAATCCTGGCTACGTACCTGCTTATCAATCACTTCGCCAGTGTGCTCATTGATGAAGTGGAGCTGAATCAGATGTTTTGCGATATCAACGCCAATCGGTGTATATTTCATGTCGTGGAGTCTCCAGTCACTGGGAGCACTACGCATCCCGTATTGAGCACAATGATGCCGGAAATCTGTGAGGCTTCACACCTCCCCCTTCATCGTCGTGCTCCAGATTAAATGAATGGGGCGCGTTCATTACATTTCCTTTTAGTGATAAACCTTGCGCTCAGGAGTTGCCAGCCCAAAGAAGGTTAACCAGACCGTTACTGGCATTCCTCAAGGCTTACCCTGAAAGGTTCTTTGGTCGTGCGTCGAGCGTGACGCGGTGAAAGGTAGAGATAAGAAGCCACCAGACCGTATGCGTTGGGTACGCGATGAGAACGGAAATGATGGCAGGGGTTATTGCTTTAACCACTCAAGGGAATGGGTAAAGGAATATTGTGTTTAGTTTCAAAGGGTAACTAATTGTTAAGCATTATTCGCTTGTTATTGGGGAAAGATGAGTTTATGTGTTGTTATGAATATGTGGCTTTTGTTGGAGGTGGTTATTATGTCCCAACAACATCAAGATTGTTTTAATTTGCTAAGGCCGCGTATCAGGCGGTATCAACGGCCAGATGGAGTTATGTCATTACAGGTACAAGGTACTGCGGCTATTATAATGGCAATGGGTAACCATGTGGGCATTCAGAATATGGGCCAGATGATGCATGAATTGGGATTCACTGTAATTCATGGTCAAATTGTCTTGCTTCCACATCCCTTTGATATAGACATGGTTTATTATGAGCGGAATGTAATCAGACCCTTATCTGCTGATAATACTGGCAGATTAAATTTTGCCTTTATCGTACAAAGAACTCAGGATGTTCATGAGCAAGTTAATGCTTATGCAGCTTTGTATCGCCACTTGCCACCTACCCCCTAAAACTCAGGGGGTTAGACACTGCCCCCTGACATATTCCTGCAACCCCAGTCTCATTTGCTCTGAGGTGGGGCAGGGCAATCGCATCTAAAATTCATTGACAATGGTTTAATTTCATGTCGTTATGCAGCTTTTAAATCCATCCTTATGTCCTCTGTCAGCCCTTTGTTACAGCATTTTGCCTCACTTGAAGATCCCCGAGTTCAACGAACTCAGTTGCATAGTTTGGAAAATATCCTGACTATCGCCATCTGCGCTGTGATTTGTGGCGCTGAAGGTTGGGTCGAAATTGAAGAGTTTGGCGAATCTAAACAGGATTTCTTTACCCAACTGCTTGATCTCACTAATGGCATTCCCTCTCACGATACCTTTGGTCGTGTCTTTGCTGCACTTGATGCGCAGGCTTTTGCCGACTGTTTCACCTCCTGGATATCTACGCTGCCACAAGGAGTTGATCAGGATATCATCGCTATTGATGGCAAAACCATGCGCCGGTCACTCGATAAAGCCAACGGCAAGGCGGCAATCCATCTGGTCAGCGCCTTTGCCTGTACCAATCGCTTAGTTCTGGGACAAGTGAAAGTGGAGAGTAAATCCAATGAAATCACCGCTATTCCTGAGTTACTTCGACGATTGGTTTTGTCTGGAAGTCTGGTGACTATCGATGCCATGGGATGCCAGAAAGCGATTGCTCATCAATTACATGAAGCGGGCGCGGATTACGTACTGAGCCTGAAAGAAAATCATCCCGGCCTGTATAATGATGTCAGCCATTATTTCGATTATGTCTCATCCCAACCGGAGCGCCTGAGCGAATATGAAGACGTGGATGCCGGACATGGCCGCATTGAGCGACGCACAGTACAAATGACCCATGTTGATTGGTTGCCGGAAAAGGCGTGCTGGTGTGGTTTACACAGCATAATACGGGTGATCCGCGAACGCTATGTAGGAAATGAAGTGAGCCGGGAGAGCTGTTATTTTATCAGCACTTTACGTCCGACAGAGGCTCAACGGGCAGCGACAGCGATCCGCAGTCACTGGCAAATAGAAACGCAACTCCATTGGTGTCTGGATATTGCTTTTAATGAAGATCAGCAGCGGATGCGGGAAGGCAATGCAGCCGCCAATATGGCATTACTCAATAAAATCGCGTTGAATTTACTGCGCTTAGCTCCCACCAAAGCGGGAATTAAAGCACGCCGTAAACGGGCTGGTTGGGATGGTGAATATCTACTTACAGTACTGGGCAAAGCGCATCAAATTTAGATGCGATTGCCTTGTGAGGTGGGGGTCGTTTATGAATACTGTTCCTCAGCCCAGTTTTTCCAGTCAAAGTCACATTCACATTTACCAGCGCTATCCTGAAATTCAGCATCCAGGCCACATGTCGGACAGCAAGGTACTTCAACTGTTATTTTTGTTCCTACCGGCCAGCGCTTAACGTCAAACGTAATTTTGTCTGCAGTGTCAGATTCCATATCGCCATCGCAAGAAATTTCAATAAACGACTTGTGTTCATCACTGGCATAAACGTCTGCTTTTACTTCACCCCATGACGCTGTTTTGTATTTAATATCCCTAATTCCCATAGCCATGCCTCACTTCGCTGCTCACATACTCCTGCAAATACCTTAATTTTGCCCGGTCGTTAATGATGCCTTCTCGGATATCGAGAACAGTTGATCCAGTTTCTCCAGTGAGTTCGACGGGGGTTGCATCGACCATGCCGCTGGAGGCAACGGTTTCAGACACGGGACAGATGGCTTTGATGCGCAGCTTGCGACGACCAGCGGCAACATCAGCCCGAAGAATATCGATTTCAGTCTTGGCATGGGCGAGTTCCTGTGTGTGAGTCTTGTCCAGTTCTGCAAGGTGCTGGATGCGTTCTTGCTGCTGATTTATTGCGATAACCTGCGTTTGGTATTTAGTGTTCAGGTCATCGTAATCTTTGGCCTTTTGCTGATACTTACCTTGGTAGTAAAAAATTAGCCAGACACTCAATATCGCCAAACCGAGAGACAAAAAGTGCGGGTTTAGCCACTTCATAACATCTCAAACGCTTTTTCAAACGTTGCCTCAGAATAAGGTTGCTCGCCGTTCTCGTGGTAGATAATAGATTTAGCCAGGGCAATCAGCGTCGTTTTGTTCACTTCAATGACTTGGTGAGGATCAACCCCCAGAGACTGAGCAACACCCTTAATATAGGCTGAGGTGTTGTTTTCATTGGTGGGTGCCCAACGATTTATCATCTTGGCTACACTCTTGTAACCGTTACCGTGGTAATTGATAAGCAGTTTTATCAGTGCCCGGATACCATATTCAGGCGATTCAAACCGACAGAACCGCTTTTCAATACTTAGGTCATGCGGCAACTGACCCTGCCACTTATTCGCGGGGTTATGGTCAATGTTGCCGGGGTTGTTATTGCGTAGGCCTCTGGTCATCTGTTCACCCCGAATTTGTTTTTGAAGAAGGTAAAGACAGCATCAAAAATAGAGCCAATCTTCTTGGTGCCCAAAAAGCCAATGAGGACACCGAAGAACTGGGCGAGACTCAGGGGCAGTTGCGCATATTCCAGCGCGTTAATAATCCCGACACTGATCGCCGCACAAATAAAGGCTTCTACTAACGAGGCTGTCCAGCTTGAACCGTCCCTTTTCTCTCGGGCAAGGGCGGTCGATGCCGCCAGAAACATCCCGCCAAGAAAGGGCGCATTGATAATTAACCAGTCCCAAACGTGAGACCAGAATTCCGCGTCTTTTTCAGTCATGCGCATATTCCACCCCATTGAGCAATGGGCGTCCGTGGGGTGAAATAGGTTCGCCCCTGTGAGTAGGTTAAAAGTAATTCATCGATACTTAAGGTATGTTGTTAGATCAGCCAAATATTAACCAAACGGGGGGATGGCTGATTACCTCTGTAAAAGGAAAAAAATGAACTCCGAAAAAATATTGCCTGAATTACATCTTCTAGCCAAAATCGGTGCACTAGAATCTATAGTCACTGCTATGCTAAATATAACAGGAGAAAAGGATAAAGAAGCTATAAAGCATAGCCTCACCACATCCATAAACTCTACAAAACAGGAAGCTATCAAACGTGGTATCCCTGACGACCAGCTACATACTTTAAATCTAATTCATGATCAAATCTGCAAAATGCTTAAAGCAGGCGGGATATTAATTCCGCATTCTGAAGAATAGCATTGGCGTTAATATTTATTGATTCTTGTAATAAATAATCCCAACATTGCTTTTCAGTTTTAGCTTGAACCAGAGCATGCTCAAGGGCGGTAATAATTTTTTGCTGTGTACCGTCCTTTATGTACCCGGTCGATGCCATTCCTTCCCCTTTATCCTCATCGCGATACCAGATTGTTTCGCCGTTAAATTCTACTGATATTTTCATCATTCACCTCACGAGTGAGTTAATAGGTTATTAGAAGAAGGAGTTCGCTCAATTTGAGCGGCAATTAATTATTATCTGATTTGGTAGTAATTGAAGAGCGCTTATCTGTAATCGTAATGTATGAAGGGATATCTGATTCATCACCTACACATAAGTCAAGACACCCTTTATTACTGTAATGACCTATCGTTCCATTTAAAGTTATAGATACTCCTTTATCTGATAGTGTTAATATCATAATTTTTGAACAATTTATCATAACAACCTCCGTTTAACTGATTGAATTAGTTCCGATATCGGATTAATTTCAAGTAGTTAGGATGGTGAATTGGACTAATAACCAATATCGAGCGCCCAAATATAGACGCTCTGTATTGATCATCCGGCCTGACTTACTGATTGACCTCGACAGACCGTGCGAACAGTGTCACCCGTCAGAGTGGTTATGTAAGCTTGATCTGTTTTTTTGATGTCGTGATTAATCAGGTTGCCGTTCTGGCTATTCTCGACACGGGCAATGACACCCTCAGCGACATCTTTCGGGTAAAACTCCAGACGGTACATGTCCCCCAAGATCCATGACTCTTCTACTGAACGACCGTTTCTTTCTGTGATTAGTTTTAATGCGTACATGGTTAATTTCCTCATTGCGTCGGTAATAAAAAAGGCCACCTAAGTGACCTTTTGCTGATATCAAATTCATCTTTCATGGATGCTCTCTATACCAATCCGAGGTGTTGCTCGAAATGGTTGTAAACTCAACGCTGACAACTGTTCGTTTAACGCAGGTGAAATATTAACGTATATCCCGCTCAGGCGGTGGCGACTAACACCTGAATAGACAAGCCGGAAATCAGTACCGGCCACCACACCACCAAAATCAATTTGCGGAGGAAATTATGAATTCACGACAACGTTATAAATTGAGACGGAAGCAAAACCGTATGGAAGCTCGGGCTACTGCTCCCAGAACGACCGAGGAAATCTGGGACTCAATCATTAAACCAGTAGACGAAATTGACGTACTGACGCAACTGATGATTGGATTGAAGAAAGATATCAAGGACGACAATAACGGCGGCTCTTGCTGCATGAGTGAAGCAGCCCTTTACTCAACCAAGCAAAGAGCTAGTAATCGGATACTGGAGTCAGGCGGGGTGACGGCGAGGGGGTGATATGAAAGACATAGAACGGATTGATTCAATGATCGCAATACTGCGAAATCTGAAAACGGATTTGAAGAGACTCAAAAAACTGAGTGCAATGGATTATAGAGACCTGTCACCTAAACAGGCTCAGAAAAGAGCCACTGACGCTGATTGGATTGGGATGGATAATATCAAGAGGCGACATGAATTACATGCTCTGGCAGTAGAGTTAGGATTTGCGGATTATCGAGAAAAATATGATGAAATTGAATTAACTGATGGCTGGCATAGATTTACGCACAAACCAAGAGAGCCGCACACCAATTAACTAACTCCAGCTCATTTCCGAGTGGGCTGTGGTGAGTTAATAATAGGAGTCTAATAATGCTGGAATATACATTAAAAATAAAATTAATATCCGATGGTAATAGGGATGTCAAATTAAGTACAGAAAGCAATTTAGAAGGAAAGCCATCAATTTACTTTGCTAGATTTATACTGGCATTTCAGGACTTAGTGCAAAATGGTTTGCCGTCTCACGGGGAGCTTTCAGCGAAAATAGCAGGGTTAGAGGAAAGCATCATTAATTGTGATTGTAATGAAGATGAGTAATTAACAGCCTCGCCAATGCGGGGCTTTTTATTAGCTGAATAATAGGAGAAATTATGGATTGGATTAAATGTTCTGACAGGTTGCCTGATATTTATGCAGATATCCTGTTTATTAGAAACGGCTGTAATGATGTTCATATTGGTTATCTCTCAGATACTCTTGATGTTTTTTATTCATATTCTGACGATGGATTATTCGATATTGAATGCATAACCCACTGGATGGAATTACCCGAACCCCCGACAGGAGAATAACAATGACTAAACATATTCACGCCGATTTAATGATGAAAGCGGCGGAGATTGCGCAGGAAAATGAAAATTGGTGGGAGCATTTCCAATGCCGGGGAAAAACGCTCAAAGCGTGGCGAGATTGTCAATATGAGCTGAGTTTCGTGCCTGATATTTAATACCGCCTCAAGCCCTGCACTGTTCGGATAGGTAATTTCGACGTTCCTGAGCCAGTGCGGGAACCGTTGAGTATCGGCCAGAAGTATTTTTGGCCACGCATTTTTTTATCATTATCTGAAGTTTTATATGGACGTTGCGATTGGGCGGGAGATTCGTGTGATGACACCAGATTAAAACGCGGCCTAATCCACCTCGACAGCGAATCCGCCGAACTGCACGCCATGGCACTGATTGCTCTGACCGCAAAAAAATGATTCCAAATAGTTTCTATTATTACTCACTCACCATTCTTACAGTCATTTTTATTTTACTCATCGCAAGATAACAACCATGCAAATCAACAGACACCTTCTCTGTCAGGCGCAGTCACTGGCAGGGATGGCCTGTCGCCTACATTGTGACGATGTCTGGTGGCTGGCTATGGAAATACTCAAACGAAGTTACGGGAGGTAATTATGGCATTAGAAATTGATCTCAATGATGGTCGGTTCAGCACTAAATCTAACGGACGAGGCGGAACCATCATAATCGTTGATGATGATACCAAATACCAATTGGTAGGCAACGGCAGGGATATTATGCTCAATACCCCTGGTTTAGAACGCGAGGACATTATTTCAGTTCTCAATGACCATTACGGGAGGTCGCATGAGACAGTTCGACCATACGCGAAATTGAACGGGCATATCAACACTATATCAATGAATATCGTATTCCAGATGATCATCAAATTATCGTCAATTTCTCAGCGGGGAAAGATTCGACCGCCACATTAGCCGTTGCCTCTCACCTGTTCGGTGACCGAGTACGCGGTGTCATGGCAGACACGGACAATGAACACACATCAACAATTGAATATGCCCGCAACATACACGAGCAAATTGGATGCGCTCCCGTGGAGGTAGTGAAACGGATTTACACACAGGTAAATTTTGATAAGCGCCGGGCAGCTATTAATAAAAACTGGCGTAAACGTCAGGTTATCAAAATGGGGGCATACAGAGGAATAACAATGCCGTCACTGGCACGTACGGATACGAAATTTGCCTCTGCATGGAGGCAAACGGCGGCACGTTGGGGAATTGAGTACGAAACGCCATTAGATGCAGCATTATCAGTCATGAAACCGAGCGGTAACTCATTTCTGGATGCCTGTCTGTTGCACGGGAAATTTCCAATGTTACGTGACAGGTTCTGCACGGATGAGCTGAAAATCCAGATTGTTTACGACAAGGTACTCACACCTCTCATTAATGAGGGTGAGGTTATCGTTCAGTGGTCGGGCGTCCGTGCTGACGAATCGACCAAGCGAGCGGGCTACAACAGATTTGAGCCAGACCGACGCAATGATGGATATCTCTATAATTTTCTCCCCATTCATTCATGGACAGCAACGGATGTTTTTGCCCTGCATAAATATTTGGGTATCAACCCCAATCCACTCTATTTACAGGGAGCAGATAGAGTGGGCTGCATGAATTGCGTGCTCTGTTCAAAATCAGAAATTGCAGAAACAGCCGCTCGTTGGCCTGAATATATCGATAAACATCGGGCGTGGGAGCTGATGGTCAGACTGACCTCTCGCTGGGTGCATTGGATGAGCGTTGGCACATTCAGTCAGCAATGGATGCGTAAATTCACTCATAGCAAACTCGGCTCCGCTGTTCAGTTCTACGGATTGACGCCAAATGTGCAGCACATTGACTGGTCGGCATTCTATGGCACTCGCGGCGGTATGGGTGCACCCAGTGTTGATGATGTTGTGGAATGGGCGAAAACAGGCAGGGGGGGCAGGTTTACGATTTAGTTGTTGCCAGTCTCGATACCAACGTTTGCTCGTCTAAATACGGGCTATGCGAATAACTAACTACGCTGCTATGCGGCGGGAGGATAGTATTATGCAACATACACCGGAGAACCCCGACCCCAGAGCAATACAACGCGTCAATGATCCCCTCCCTATTCCGACCCACTGCCACTATTGTTGCGGCACAGTTCGCACGGCCCATCATCAGGAAATATTCGAGCGCATTCTGAATGATAGCCGCTGGCCGTGGCTCTATATCTGCAACTCATGCGGTGCCCGTGTCGGTATGCATCCGGGCACTGATATACCACTGGGGCAATTAGCAGACTGCCGGACACGGTTCGCCAGACGGAACAGTAAGCAACATTTCGAAGCGATGTGCAATGCCCTGAACATGGAACGCACGGACGCGTACCGCTGGTTAGCATGGAGGCTGGGTATCAGTTCCGCCAAATGTCATTTCGGCTGGTTTGATACTGATATGTGTAATAAAGCAGCGAATATATGCAGGGGGTTTAAATAATGAGAAATAAACGTCGTTTTAATTTGTGGCAATGGATGTGGTTGCAAGCCTGGAATTTATCAGAATGGAGCGGAATAGGTTTAGGCCATTTTGCCCGTGGGTATTTCATCAAATGATTGGGTGCAATTATCCAGTGAAGAAAATTAAATCAGGTGATAATAATGGCTAAAATAATTTATGGGGGTGCATTCAGCATTAAATATAATCACCTGCCAAATTCTCAAAGCAGCGATTACGTCACCTTGTGTGGCATTTCGCATGAATACATTCAGGATGGGAAATTAAAAACCGGACGGGCGGATTGCCCTTTTTGCATTGAAATAGCCAGAGTTGTTTTTGAATCATGCTCCCGTGGTGAATTAGAGGATAGCAAAAATGAACAATGATGTTATGACTAATTCAGATGTATACCAATCAACTGCAATGAAAACCACTAGCGACATATATTTCTGTTATGTAACCAGAAATGGAAATATAAATAAAATAAAAATCAATGGCTATCATTTTGATAATGAGATGTCAGTTGAGAAATTTGCTCCAATAACCATTCCTGAGAAACATATCCGCATTCTGCGCTGTAGATGCGGTTCTAATGATTGGGGGGAGGATGGACGTTATATTAACGAATATTGTTGCAACGACTGTGGGCAATATATCACTGTTTATTAAAGGAGAATCAGAAATGAGCAATAATTTGATTGAGAAAATAAATACAACATTGGAATCAGCCGAGGAATTTAAATCGGGAGGTGTCAGTACAATAACATTAGATTTGGATGTCTATATTACAATATTAAAACGTCTGGCCAAATATGAAAACATGGAACCTGTGGCGTGGCGGGATATAATGACTGGGGAAATATATACAGAATATCCCGAATCAAATAAAACTCAATATCTAGCCCTCCTGTACTACCACCCCAACAAATAGAGAACCCTCATGGATATTATCGACGCAGCGAATGATTTAACCGAGCTGAATCTATCCCATGCACTCCAGAACCGGACGCCACCATTAACCAGTATCAACGGGATGTGCCGATGGTGTGAGACAGAGCCAGCGGAACACGGAGCATTCTGTAGCCGGGAGTGCGGGGAGGATTATGAGCGATTACGGAGGCAGTAACACCCCCAAAGAATTTCGCGACCTCTGGCAAACTCCACGCCCATTATTTACAGCACTCAATTTAGAGTTTGATTTTTATTTAGATGCCGCCGCCTCAGATAATAACACTCTGTGCACCCATTATCTCACGGAACGAGATAATGCACTGGAGTGTGACTGGGTGAGTTACGGCTCTATATTCTGCAATCCGCCGTATTCAAATATTACGCCGTGGGTAGAGAAAGCAGCGATTGAGTGCCGGAAACAATGCCAGTCTATTGTTATGTTAGTCCCCTCTGATACCTCGGTCGGCTGGTTTAAATTGGCACTGGAAACCGTGGATGAGGTGAGATTAATAACAGGTGGCCGAATTTCATTTATTAATGCAGAAACACAAAAAACAGTAAACGGAAATAATAAAGGCAGCCTCTTATTAATTTGGCGTCCATTTATTACCCCACGAAAATCAATAACCACAGTGGATAAAAACTATCTATTTAATATTGGTAATGAACAATTGAGGAAAATAGCATGAAAGTAGAAATCAGTATTAGTCATGGTGAAATTTGTGAATACGGCGGTTTTCTAGATACTGTACCAGAAAGTGAATATCAAGAAATTATCCAAAATGACATTAAAATTATTTTGGAAAACGCAGGATTTCAGACAATAACAATGGACGATATCACCGTCAATATTACTAATGCCTAACGTACTCGAAAACGGACGACGACAGGTGGCAAGGGAGTGCCAACAAGGGGAAATAAATGAGGTGCACCCATTGCAATAAAGAACTCGATTTCGAAGAGGCGTATTACTATGAAAATTCCTGCGAACAATGCGAACGGCATTTCGAGTTAGCACAGAGTAGAAACAGTAGGATTAAATTAATCAGGATGAGGTTTAGGTTGTATTTCAGGAAGATTATTAATCGATTTAGATAAACCAAAAGCCAACCGGAGCGGATCATGAGATTCATCATTCGCGGTGCTGTTACGTCCGAAAGAGGAAGAAAAACATGGTAAATCATGATTGTGCGGTCATTACCGATACAGAAATGATAGAGCTGACCGGGTATCAAAAACCATCTAAACAGTGCAAGGCTTTGGAGGATGCTGGTATATTCTTCCTTAAACGGCCGGATGGTCGCCCTCGTACCACATGGGGGCATTTCAATAAACCACTCTCCAAATTATCTCACCCCGTATTCATTGAAGAACCTGATTTCGGAGCAATGTAGCTATGGCAGGAAAAAGGAAGAACCCCGCAGATAACTGGATGCCTCCCCGGGTGTTTCGTGGGAGGTCTGCGTACGAATTCAAGCACCCAGATGGCCGCACAATACGTCTATGTGCTCTGAGCGTCGATAAATCCGTTGTATGGAACCATTATGAACAGTTAGTGAACGAGGAAAAAAATACTTTTACTTACGGATCACTGGTAGATGATTTTTTACATTCAGCGGATTTTATCGAGCTGGCAAAAGATACGCAGAGTGACTATCGGAAGTATTCAAAAAAGATCGTTCCGGTTTTCGGCAAGATGAATCCAAACAACATTAGACCCGATCATATCCGAAAATACATGGATAAGAGAGGATTACAGAGCAGGACACAGGCTAACAGGGAAAAATCTTTTATGTCGAGGGTGTTCCGTTGGGGATACGAACGCGGATTGGTGAAGAAAAACCCATGTCAGGGTGTTAAACAGTACCGAGAAAACTCACGGGAACGCTATATCACAGATGCAGAGTATCAAGCACTTTATGAAGTATCCCCTACTGTTATTCAGGTTGCAATGGAGATCGCTTACCTTTGTTGCGCAAGGCAAAAAGATATTTTAGCACTGAGTAAATCTCAACTCATGGAAGCAGGAATTTATATCAAACAACACAAGACAGGAAAAAGTCAGATAAAGGGCTGGTCTGAACGATTAAGGAAAGCTATCAAGCTGGCTAATTCTTTGCCACTGAAAGAAGGCCTGCACAGCCTGTATGTCATCCACCAAGCCAACGGTAAGATATATTCCAGAGATGGATTTAATAGCCGATGGCTCAAAGCCAAAGAAATTGCCGCACAGAAATATCCTGAATTACATTTCAACTTTACCTTTCACGATTTGAAAGCAAAAGGCATCTCTGATCTGGAAGGAACTCTACAAGAAAAACAAGCTATTTCAGGCCACAAAGATATCGGTCAAACAGCCCGATATGACAGAAAAACTGAAATTGTTCCCGTGGTAGGTAATCAGAAAAAGTGATTATTAATTCAAAATAGGAAAATTATCTTATGAAGGTATCTTCTGAAAATGTTCTGAAAGGTGATTTAAGTCATAAAAAAAGCCACCTTTACGGTGGCTCTTTCTTAACGCTAACTTGCTGATACTTAAGCAAGTTTTTATATGGTGCCAGGGCGGGACTAGTAAAATAAGTTAGTTAATTGAATTAGTTGAATTTATTTTTATTTATTGATTTTATGCCCCTTTTTGTGCCCCTCAAATATTTTGTTTTTAATTTAACTTAAGATTCTGATTTTACTATAAATAAATGTGACTCGGTATGTCTATTTTAGTATTAAGATTTCTGATTATATAAGAAGATAACAAAATTTTTAATGAGTAAGAAAGTAGCTTAAAAAGAGATATTTTCATAGATTTCCTGCTCTAGAGTTATCTGTTTAGGTAAGAATTTTTAAATCACATATAACTGTATTTATGCAAATACTTAAAAATCATTTACACCCGCCGTTATTATATTTATAAGTAATTATTTCATGATGAACATTGTATTTTTTTAATCAAATAATGGTATATATTCAATGGTTAAAAATTAAGGTCGGTTTTTTTATCTTAGGAATAGTAGCCAATGATACCAGAAATAGTTTCGGCAAAAATTTTAGTTAACTGTGCAAGGCATTGTAGCCTTTGTCGACAGTTTGTTCCCTTGAATATTCAAGTTCATCATATTGTTGAGCAGTGTAATGGAGGAACTCACGAAGAAGATAATTTGATTCCAGTGTGTGCTAATTGTCATACAGCAATACACACAAGGATGGGGATGACTAAAAATTTTAGCAAAAGAGAATTAAAAGGACATAGAGATAAAGTTTATGAGATGGTAGAAAAAGGGCTGCTCCCGATAAAAAATCAGGTTATAACTGGAGAATTACAATCTATTTCGGCAGCTATTATTGAAGCATTAAAATATAAAAAACAAGAAGTAAAGTTATCAAATATTGCAATTGAATTATTGCTTTCCGCAGTCAGTAATTCATCAATTATAAAGATAGATAGAATAGAAAACCATTTTTACTTGGCTACTGATGATATTGTTTTACCCTCTAAAATTACAAAAGAAAACATGCAATACCCTGATGTAATATTGGAGTTAATTGAAAATGGATATATAACATTAACTGGAAATATGGCTGAAATTACCATCCAAGGAGTTACATATGTTCAAAGCATTATTGAAAAAACCTCAAAATACATTGAAAAAAAAATTAAGTGTTTAAAATGTGGGTTGCATTTTTCAATTTACACTTGGCATGAAGGATTACACAATTCTGGAACTCTTCATTGCCCTGAATGTGGACAGTCTGATAACTCATTTATTATTTGGGCACAAAGGAAATATGGCTTTATTTCTCAAAAAGTTCCCGGTAATGCCATGATATGGGATAGTGGAAATCAGAAGTAGCATTGCAAATTTTTTGTATTTGTGGGGTAAGTAATAACCCCACGTAGATATCTTATTAAATACAAGTTAGGTTTTTGTTAAATTTGAAGTTTTCCTGACATTGCGTTCGATAAGCTGACCGTACATATCAAAATAGCGACTAGGCCAAATTTCAGAAGGATGTACTTCGAGATAGTTAGCAATAATCCATTCGCCTTTAGGCCAAGGCCGACTGAGAGTATTTGCCAGTGTAGATGAACTAAGCCCCGCTTCACGAGAAACAGCCGCTAGGGTTGTCCCCCTCTTGCGTAATGCAGCAATAATATCGGCTTGATGCCAGTCATTTTTAACGTTATTCATTCCTGCTACCCCTTCCATTAATTGATAAAATTGATGGTGGTGATTCAAACAGGGTTCGCAGTACCGGTAACGTCCAACCGGCGAGGCCGAAGCCTCCCCTGCTTGAACCACCATTGAATAGGTGATAGCAAGCACACTGGTAGAAATTTCCTACCAGTGGGACGTTATATTCAAGGCTGCGAAACCTTACCACTAGATTTTGCTAATGGCGGAGCCACTTTAACGAATTGTTTTATCTGGTTCAATAAGCGAATCAGTAAAACCACTTAACTTTTTGCGTTATATCCCATTAAACACTTTAAGGCGCTCTTGTTGCTCTTCACTTAACCTAAATGCGAACTCTTCATGCTCACTCTGCCATGTGCCAAAGCTCATCAGGAACGCGATTGCGGGGTCGATTTTATTCGCCGATTTCTTTTTATTCGGTTTGATATTGGCGTTCGCGTCGGTTTCCATCACCACATTGGACATTGCCCACGCGAGCACAGGATCGCCATTGTGACGAATGACCTTTCGATTTACGAACACCTCGGCAGATTTCGCCACCGGACTAAAGCGCATATAGGTTTGCGGGAACGGCTCAACATCCAGCCCAACCCCCTGTAATTGTGTACGTAGATGCGTAGCGTTCCATGTGTCAAAGCCGACCAACTTGATATCAAAGTTCTGGCTGTCGTTTAGAATATCATCACGAATACGGTCATAATCAATGCAATCGCCTGCGGTGGTGTGTATCCAACCTGCTTGCACCCATTGTCGATACACAGCCCTATTCTTGTTGGCGGGGTTCTGCAATTGGGCTTCGGGTAGATAATGGCGGGTCAGTAATAACAGTTCGTTATCCACGGGGAAGGTGTAACAAATGCTGGTGATATCGCCTGTTGAGGATAAATCCAGTCCGGCGTAACACTCCAGCCCTTTAAGGTCGTTTTCATTATAATTGAGTTGGCAGGCTTTCCACGCACCTTCGCCCATCCACGGAGTTTCACCCTGACACCAGATATTAAAGCGTTTGGTTAACATTTCCGTCCATTGTGAGGGAATACCCCGTGCTTTCTGGATGGTGTCATGCAAGGCGGCACTGTCTACCGATACATCCAGATTGGGATTGGCTTTTATCCAAAGTGCTTCATCATCAATCTCGCTCTCATCGTCCAGTTCGTAAATCAGGGCAAACAGCGATTCGTTCTGTTCTTCGCCATCCAGTATCTGACAGCAATAATCATAGTGCTGTTTACAGGCTGATATCACGTTACTGCCCGCGGTGGTAATGGCGAACAGAAGTCCTTCGGAACGGGCACCCATGCCCAATTCAAGCGCAGAGTACACGGCGTTATCGGGGTGTAAATGGTACTCATCGACAATCGCCAGACTGGGGTTAGTCCCCTCAATCGTGGCGGCTTTGGCTGCCAGCGGTTTTAACAGGCTGTTGGTTTTAGGATAAGTGACTTTATGTTGCTGGATAGCGACCCGTTTTTTCAGGGGCTTTGATAACAGGCTCATCTGGCGGGCATCATCAAACACGATACGCGCCTGATCCCGACTCACGGCGGCGGTGTAAATATCCTGCTGCCCTTGCTCCATCACCAGAAACCAGTTAGCCAGTATAGCGGCAACGGTGGATTTGGCATTTTTGCGCGGCACCTGAATATAAGCGCTCCGGTATTTTCTGCGTCCGGTCGCTTTTACTTTGAAGCCGAACAGGTTCGCAAAAGCGAACTGCTGCCACGGCTCAAGCATGATGGGTTTGCCGCGTAAATGGCCTTTGACATGCGGGCAGACACGGGAAAAGGCAATAAAACGCGCCACAGCCTCCGAATCAAACAGATAAAGCGGGTTATTCAGGTCGCTATAGTAGCGTTTTACGGCCTGTTTTACGCGTTTACAGGCCGGAATTTTACCGTTTTCGATATGAAAAGCGTATTGCTCCCATGCGTTCATAGACGATCCAGCTCATCTTCTTCCTCAGTTTCCACCGGATTTTTACGCCGTGATACGGGGTCAAAACCCAGCAACGACGACATTTTTATCATGATTTTTTCAGCATCGGCTTTAGCGCTCAATGATGGATTTCGGCTCTCACTGCCCTGACTGTTAACAATGCTAAAGCCCCTGATATCAAGGTCTGCCACCGCTTTTCGGTAAATGGCATAGTTCACGCAATACAGTTCTAAGTTGTTCCAGTCAGCGGCGTTCAAGTCTTCCCGTTCGCTTAATATTTTACCTTTGGCCTTCCATTGACTGGCAGCAATATCATTAAGGTAGGTTGGCGGTTTTGGTGCTCTTGACATGATTTTTTTCCTTATTGTTTTATTTTCAAAAAACTGCCGTGCATAAAAATTTGAGGAGGGGGCGGTTCCGCTGGGAAGGACTCTTGTCATTTTTGATACCCCCACCTCGTTATTTTGTTTAATTATTATTCATCTGATAGCCAATCACGATACCTTGCTGCTTCGGTTTCCTGCTGTCGATAGATCCCCTGTTTGCGCTTCGCTTTGGTGATGGGATCGGTCTGTACGGTCTTGCGGTTATGGCAGGTCTGGCATAACGCTTGATGGTTCGATGCAGGCCAGAACAGCACATCAGTATCACCCTGTATCGGGATGATGTGATCTACAATGCTTGCAGGTGTGTATACATCTTGCTGTAAGCAGCGGACACATAACGGATTAGCTTTCAGGTAGTGCAGCCGATAGCGTCCCCATTGATTGCTGTAGCCTCGCTGGGTTCGGGTGCCGCGTTGCTTGTCCTGCTGGCGTCTGGCTTCTCGCTGGTGTTGCTCGCATCGGCCTGATTTCACCCGCTCGCGGCAGTGTGGGTAGCTACATCGCTTTAAGGGCTGCCACGGCATTAGTAGACTCTCACATCACGATAGACTGACCACAGTGATTTAATGGTGAACGGGACTTCTTTCAGCGCAATGTCCGTTGCCATTTCCCGATTTTCATACAGCAACCCGATATAAAGCAGGCAGCCCACCTTGATTGCTGGCGTAAAGGCCAAACCATTATCAAATCGCTTGTCGATATGTTGCTGGCAGACTTCCAGCGCGGCTTCGGCATAAGCCATTAATAACGCATCATCAAGAACATCGCTTTCATCAATCCGGCAGTGTTGTTTGATTTCATTCAGTGGAATGTCAATATCAGGCATATTTCACGCCTCCCTTGCAGAGCAGTTCTAAGCGGGTATGTTTCGGGTCAGGGATAACGGCAACGATGGCAAAGGTCTTGCCGTGGGTGCTGGCACCTTGATAAACAATGCGATTTGTTGTGGTGATATCATCACGGTAACGCAGCCAGATACGCACGGTAGCTTCGGATAACACAGCACCGGAGGCCACCAGCTCCCGCCCGCTGATCGGTTGTACTTCCGCCCACACCTCAGCGACATCCACCCATTTGTTTATCACCGACCCCATCGGCGAGCGGCTTGATTCGTTTTTTTGAAGCGTGATCCGGTGTCGTAATCTGCCTGCTCTCATGCCTTGTTCTCCGTTTGCTTTTTCACTTCTACGGTTTGCTTCCATGCCTGACTAAATTCATCACCACCTTCACGGGGCGATAATCCCTCGCGTTCGCGGGCTTCATTCGGTGACATAACACCGGATTTAATGGCAGTTTCGTAACTCTGGAAACGTTCTTTCGGATTGGCCCGCAGCAAGTCGGCAGTATCAAATTCGACCTGATAACGAATCCCCCGTTTTGGCGAGGTCATCAGCAAGGCCGCTTTGATTTGTTGTTCAAAATTGGCAAGCCACGGGCGCATAGTAATGGTCAGAAAAGCGCGAGACGCTTCGCTAAAATTGCTGTAGGTACTGTTCGAATATTCTTGCAGAAAGATCGGGCTGACATTGAACATACGGGCGATATCGTCAATCGTGAAACGGCGGGAAGCCAGCCATTCGGCATCTTGGTTACTCATCCCCAATTGTTGGTATTCCATCCCGCCTTCAAGAATAGGCGTTTTCCCTGCATTACGAGCGCCTTTGTAACGTTCGAGGGCTTCCAGTGCCTTACTTCCCTTGATCCCGTCCAGCCAGTCAGCGGCTTTAATCACGCCTGCCGCCATCATGCCATCTTTCATAATGCTTGCGCCGTGGCGCTGTTGTGCCAGCCCCAAACCCAGTGTTTCACGGCAAACGGTGACAGGTGAGCGCCCAAGAAAACCATCTTCAGTGGCATAGCGTAGATGCAACACTTCTTCCTGTAGATAGGTTTTCACCTTACCGCTATAAGGTTCGGTGATGACATATGCGAACCGATGATCGGATAATCGTTGTGGTACGACTGCTGACGGCGGGTATAGGGGGTCTGACTGGTATCCCACTGATCTTTTATGGCACGAAAACCAAAGGACATGCCTTGTATATCCCCGCGTTCAACCAGTGTTAATACATCGTGCCCCAATTGGGTATCTGGCGGCGTTAATTCGAAACGTAATCCGGTGGCATTTTCGACAAGTTGCAATGTGCCGGACGTGGTACGGCCTAACAGGTTCATCGGGTCGTGCTCGTACAACGCCCTGATATCAACTCCCGTTGCTAAACTGGTGTTAAACGCATTCGGCGCGAATTGTTCGATAAACTCATCCCATAATACATGGGATCGGCTGTTCCACTTAATCACATAGCCTGTCAGTTTTTTATTGCTGGCAGACAGTGAAGCTGTTCGAATTTCAAAATCATTCTTCATTAATGGACTCCAAGACTTGGAAAGGGGCGCGATACCCCTTCTGCTTAGTTGCCGGATGCTTTCACTTCCAGTACCTTAATTGCGTTGGAATCCACCAGCCCGCCACCCAAATATTTATCGGTATGTACCTTATAAAATCCCGGCTCGGTGATATTATCAGGGCGGGTACGAATGCCCGTTTCATGGTCAACGATAAAATAGCCGCGCTTGAAGTCTCCCAGACTGATCACACCTTCCGGCATAAATTCAAGATAGTGGACAGGCAAGCCCAGCAGCATATCAGGATCACCTGCCTGTAAACGTTCCCGCCAGATATAATCACCATTGACGTTTTTCAGCTTTTGTACCTGAGCGGCTGAACCGGAATTCATCACCCAGACGGCATTTTTGCGGTATTTGTTCTTGAGTAAGAATTTCAGGTCAATCAAGCTATCAGCAGAAAGCGCGGTAACTTCCATCTTTTGCAATGTGCCGAAAGCGCGCGTTTTGTCGCTTTGAGTATCACGGGGATAGGTTAGAAAACCTTTAGCTTTTTTACTGCCGTCACCGCTCACAAGATCGGTTTCTTCGGTATCAACAAAGGTGTCAGCAATTTCGGAAGTCAGCCAACCTAAGATATCGACATCGCTAAAATCGATAATCTCTTGGGTTGTTTTAGGGTAGGCGTAGATGGGGAACAGCTTAATGCTGACTTCTTCCATTTTCGGCGTTGTGGTTTCATTGCGTGCCTTGCCTTCTTCGCCGTGTGCCACGGCTGAGCCACCGACCGAAACAAGCTGTTTATATTCATTGCTGCGGGTGTTTTTCACTGTACAAATCCGGCGCATAACTGACTCATCAGTCAGTTGCTGCATGATTTGTTTGTTCAGTTCGGGGATAACTGTGTAGCCACCGTCTGACGGAACCCCCGTAGATAGGGAACGAGTTTCACCAGTCAGAACATAGTGGCGCAGTTCATCATTACTGAGTTTTTTGCTGGTCGGTTGAGTTCTTGCCTGAGTGCGTTCTTCGTCAGCCAAAGATTCATAACGGGCAATTTCAGTATTCAGTGTGTCGGACTGGCTGCGCAGTTCGTCGAACTGTTTAGCTTCATCGGTATTGAGTGAGCGTTTTTCGTTTTCGGCTTGGATGAGAAGCGAGCGCATTTGATGAGTTAAATCGGTTTTTTGTTGGCGTAATTCGAGTAATTTTTTCATAGTGTTTTACATAAAATATGTTGGGTTAAATTAGCTATAATTTTTAACACCATGAAAAATAATATGAAGTCATCTATTTATGATGCTTGGTTACACAATAACGTTTTTTACAGAAGAATTAACTCTACTTATTTGGCTATATAATCCCGCAAAAAAACAAAGATATTATATTTATTTTTTATGTTGGGTTTTATTAAAATAAAAACATATTCATCATTGGATATTGCAATCGAGATAATTAGAAATATTAGAAGACTCTGAAATGTATAGTGTCGCCTATCATTTTTTAATATAGAACTGGAGCTTCAACCTTGGCAGGATCAGTCCAGTATCTATCAAGGTGCCTAATATTGTTGGGTTTAATGGGAAGCTATCAGATTACCTAGGACATAAAAATCTCATAATTATTTGTTATTACTGAACTTTATTTTTACCGGGATTGCTTTGGAATTAAATTTGGAGCTGGCGGGAATTGAACAGATCCTAGCATTCGTAATATGTTGTTATTTATTATTTTTATTTGACGTAGATCACGTGCGTATTCTTTATGGGTGTTTTATCTTGTACTACAAGAATTTAAAAGTGCCAATTGTTTTCTAATGAAATAATAATCGGATATAATAATGACCATACATCATAATGAAACAATAACTATACAGGAAATAGTTCAGAAGCGTAATATTACCAGACTCTTCCACTTTACTCATTGCGATAATCTTTCTTCCATTATTGAGAGTGGACTCATAGATAGAAAAGCATTGGACGAAAATAAAATTGCGTATAACTATAATGATGAAGAAAGAATTGAGGGGCATTTAGATGCTATCTGTTTGTCTATCAGTTATCCTAATGCAAAAATGTTATTCAAATGTAGGCAGTTAACAAAAGGAAATTGGATATTGTTAGCCATTGATCCTGCCGTTTTGTGGGAGAAAGATTGTGCCTTTTATCCAACGAACGCAGCCTCAAACAATGTCAGATTCAATAATCTGTCATTAATGAAAGATGTTGACGCTTTCAACTCTATGTTTGCTAAAAATGTATTTTCAGAGTCAAGATGTAACACTCTTCCGAGTGAATATACCACAGATGTGCAAGCTGAAGTCCTTGTCTTCAATAAAATCGAACCGTCCTATATATTGAATATTTTTCATCCAAACAAGGACTCCGCTACTCATTTTTACAAGTTGCATCCAACAATGAAACATAGATATTATGCTAATCTTAATGGTAAAACCTTATACTCTCATAGGCCCTATTTTTTAGGATAAGTTATGGCTGTCAGACCTGTTTTTATCCCCTCATTTTCTGGAAGTGTATTGTCTATTACAAAAAATTTAGATTTCCCTTGGGCTTCAGGGATGGCAAAGGTGCAAAAACAAAAGTCAATTAGGGCATTGCATGCAGCCGCTAATACCCAAGGAGTAGGTGCCTTACTCGAGATTTCTAGCAAATCAGAGGATGAGTTAGGTATTGCTCTTAGTGCATTTAATCTTAGAATCAAGACAAAGAGACTCGCCAAAGAATTCACTGTTGAATCAGCATTTCAGGCAAGTAAAGTTTTCGAGTACGGCGGCCCTTATGTCGATTTATTATATAAAGAATCAGTAATATCCAAAAAAGATATAAGATTGAAAGAGTCAGGAAATCTTGTGGGTTTTAAATTTTATAATACAGTTTGGTCACTTATTCCTCGTACCGCTTTTTATGATTGGTTATATTTAAGTGCTCTTAATCAAAATAAAAAACTAGCTCAGCATTTATTAAATTTTGATGGATTTACTGATATTGAGTTTAATCCAGCAAAATCAATAAACTGCCAGGCTAGAGCTGCTGCTTTATTTGTCTCATTGATGAAGAGAAACATGCTGGAGGAAGTATTAACCTCTCAAGATAATTTTTTATCTATTTTATCACCTCATTACGGTGTTAATAATTATTCCATACAGCATCAATTAATATAAGCAATGGCCTATAAGGCCATTTCAATCTGCCAGATCAGGTGATGACTAATACAACTAAGGTACTTTTCAGGTTATTAAATAAGAGCTTTTATTTCCTACCCCCTAAAAATCTTTTTCACCCTCTCAGTTGTGCACCCTCTGCACAATACCCTGAAAGCCTTGCTACATCTGGGTTCACGGTAATTAATATGATATTCACTGACTGTATCATCTGTTCACCCACTTTTTAGATTAATGAAGAGAATGTACAGTTGATGTATAGCTAAAAAATAACTATACATCTATTATTTTCTTTTAAATACAGTTAGATGCTTGAAATGGTGTATGGAATGTAGACATAAAGCCAAAAGTTTTATATAGGTGATGTAAAGTCTCGACACTCAGGCACTGACGGTAGCCATTCTTCAGCCTCTTCCGATAACTCAACGTTATAAGAGTAACCTTTCTTGGTTCGTACTTTCCGATATTCCTTCCGGTATTCCAGCATAATTTTGGGGATGGATTCACCAAACTTGGTTAGCGTTAGTGGGCGTTCAAAACCGTGTGCCTCCATAAAAGAGAGATAGGCGTGATACAAGTACAATCTTGGTGCGCGTGGGCTGATATTCTTATTCCCCATCTTCATTCCGCTCACATCATTGACTGACACCAGATAACCGCAAAAGCGATACAACGGATCGGAATGACTCTTTACCGTTAACGCCTCGTTAGAGTCGCGTTGCGCCTGTAGCAGTTTTTTAGCCTTATTCTGGTCGGCAAATTCGTTTAATAAATGACGAATAATCACTGGTAATTCCCGACTGATTTTCTCCGGCAATTGCGGATCTTTCTCGGATTCTTTGACCGGAATATTAAACGGAAATATCACCCGTCGCCGTGCAATACCGCCATTGCGTTCGGTAAAGCTCATCGGTTCATTATTGGTGGCTAATACCACGGCTTTAATGATGGTAGAAAACTGTTTCTCGTATTTTCCGTCAACTTCGATTAGATCACCGCCTGTAATGGCCTTAATGCCTGCCCCTTCACCGACATATTTAACCTGATCGGGCAGCGTGATTAAACTCTTGCCAACAAACTGATAACGGCCTCTTGCTTCATCCAGCGCTCTCATATTGCCACTGGCAGTATTGTGTTCTCCCGCCAGTAAGGTAGCGATATACGTAAAGACACTTTTACCGCTGCCGCCTTCTCCTGTCACTTCAATAAATAGCTGCCAGTCATAACGGTTTGCCAGAATCATAAACAGGGCAGCTTTGATACGATTCATCTTATTTTCATTCTGACCCGCTGCATGGGATAACCAGCGGTAAAAGTCAGAAGCATGATCCGACAAGTTTTCACCGATAGCAGGCTGGGTAAACTCAATGCCGTTATGATTCATTAACCAGTGTTCCGGTTGGTGCGGGGTAAATTGCTGTGTCGATAACGCATACACGCCATTGCTGAACCCGATTAAATCCGACCGTTGTTCTCCAATAACTGGAATCTGTAATTTCAGGGCGCAGATAGCGTTATTTATCCCGTTTGGGCTGTACGGGGTGTCGTGCTGGTCAAAGATTGCCACCATTGCACGACGCAGCTCGTTATCTGATAGGGTTTCCCATGTCGTACCGTTATAGTAATAAACGGCTTCGCTTTCAGCATGTACCGCGATTTTTTGGTAATGCTCAACCAATAATGCCCCGCGTTGACTGGCTGCCATTTGTGCCAGATTATTATTGGCCTTTTTGAGCTTAGTTTCGTGGATCACTCCCGCTTCTGCTTCCATGAGTTTTTTCTCCCCAATCTGATATAACCCGTTACTGAATGCCTGCTTTGCTGCCTCTATTCCGTGATGCTGACGATAATCGTCCCAGTCGGCTTTATATTCCGTTGGCGGTAACGTTACCCAGCCATTAATCGCTTTAGCGGTCTTTTCTGCCGCTATTTTGCCTACATTCTTTTTGAGCTTGCCGTTTTTGTCCCGTTCTCCTTGTGAGTGCCAATCATTATCGGCGGCAAGGATAATTCTCGATTCAGGCCACTGCTTTCTGACCAATTCGGCAACATTCAGTAAATTACTTTCATCAATGGCAGCCAGTACCACGCCATTATGTAACTGGGTGACAGTCAGCGCGGTCGCGTAACCTTCGGTAATTATGATGGTGTCCGGTGTTTCGGTTATCTCAGACACCGGAATAATACTCCCTTTTTTCTGTGTGCCGGAAACAAGGTGCTTTTCACCGTTCGGCTTGATGGTCTGAGCACCCGTGATAGTGCCATCCAGAGTCTGAGTTACCAGCAATAGTGAATCCTGCAATAACCGTTGATTGGGGCATTGCAGCCCCTTTTTCGCCAAATACTGAGATTCTCCCCTTATCGATTTTGCCACCAGTACCGCGATCCGTTCCGCAATGGTTTTCACTGTTCGGGGTTGTTCTTTCGCTGGCTTGGATTCAGGTAACGGCATTGCCAGCACATCAGCAACCTGCTTAGCGGCGGTCAGAATAGTGATACCCTTAGCTCTTGCCACTAAATCCAGCCCATCGCCATGATTGGGCTGATCACACTGGCGACAATGCCAGTCGCCGTGATGGTTATCATCTATAAAGTGAAAACGGTCAGTGCCACCGCATATCGGGCAAGCGCCATGCTTCCCCTTTGCCGGAACATCAACGCCACAGGCTGGCAACAAGCTTTGCCAGTGATTCATGGCGGATTGTTTCACGTTTCGGATAACGTCTATCGGGCGGTTCTTCATATGTTTTGAAGAGGAATAACCCATAATTTATTCCTCCCCATAGACAGCCGCACCCAGTGCGTAATAGACGTCTTGGTTAAAATCACAGGCCAGCGCCAGCAGATCGCGCAGTTCTTCGGAGCAATCCCTGCCAATTTTGTCAAGAATCACCTCAAATAACGACATGGCTAACCCTGCTCGATACATGGCTTGATCCAGCGGTATCGCTTTCTGATGTTTGTTCACCACATAACCTAACAATGTCATCAACAAGGGCTGTGGTGTATGTTTCAACAATGCTTGCTGTATTTCCTGACTGATATCACGCGCCAGCAAAATCAGGTTATTGAGTTCAATGCTGCATTCTTCCGGTGACTTTTCGAGAATAAACGTGAAAACAGAAGCTGCTAACTGAGTGCGATACTCTGCCTGTTTTAATGAAAGAGTTTTTTTACCCACGGCGCACCTCCTGACGGGAAACGGATCTCAGGAAGGAAATACCCGCCAGAACAGTGATAAAACGCTGGAGATGAATATCTATTAGATGTTGATTACCTGACGCAATTAGACATGTAAATTTAGGGTGAGTTTGGGTACCGGCAACTGGGCTAAATACACCGAGGCGCAGGGTGGCCCGCTGGTTTCCCGCCGTGATCTGACCGCGCGTCTTTCTTATGAGCGTGTGGAAGGTGGCAGCCCTTACGGTGAGGACACGCAACGCATTCAGGGGATCACCTCCCCTTACCTTATCAATGATCCCTTTATTTCAACCCGTGAACACCGCTGGCAGATAGTGCCGAAGTTAACGGCCGATAACGGCACGGTCAGCAGTGGGGTTTTGCCTTTATCTGGCGGCAACGCCGCCCCTTGGAGTTCTGTCAATAACTGTACGGGGGGTCAGCGTACGATCAGCGAGAAGGATCAGTTAGTTGAAAAAGTGGTCGATTACGCCCGGTCAATCGGGATGGATTTTAGCCGGCTGATGGCGCAGTCATTAATTATCGGGGGAAAAATTAACCTCAGTGAACAATCTTTCCGGTTATGGACGGACGGCAGTTTTATTCCGGTGGAAACGGAACGGCAAAAAGAGGCGCACCGCGATGTGCTGCGGCAGCGGATTAAGAATCTGGGTGAAATGAGGAAATCATGAGAATCGATTTAGGTCAATATGTCATTACTTCAGATAGCAGAGCATACACGCTGAATAAAAAAACAGTATCGCTGAGAGGTAAAAATGCAAGCCGCGAATATTTGACACCATTTAGATATTACACAAATTTGCGGGAATTAGTCCGCTGTGTGATCAGACTGGGAGTTGATGGCAATGATATAAAAACCTTGCAGCAACTGAGTGAGCGAATTGAGGAAATTGTGGAAAATTTTGCAGCAAGGGAAGCCGGATGCTGACCTTAAAATTAGATGCCGAAATCGTTAATAACATTACGTGTACATTCGGCTCGGTTTGTTCCGGGATTGAGGCCGCCAGTGTGGCGTGGGAACCGCTGGGACTCTCCCCGGCGTGGTTCAGTGAAATTGAAAAATTCCCCGGTGAGGTACTGCGCTATCACTGGCCCTATGTCCGAAATCTGGGGGATATGACCCAAATCCCTGCCCTGATTGCCGAAAATCAGGCTGATGCGCCGGATATTCTGGTCGGCGGGACACCCTGTCAGGCGTTCAGCATTGCGGGTTTGCGCAATGGTCTGGGCGATGAGCGGGGAAAACTAACATTATCATTCGTGGAGTTGGCCAATGTCATTGATTCAGTCAGAACAGCAAACGGAAAACAACCCGCGATTATCGTCTGGGAAAACGTCCCCGGCGTCTTATCCAGCCGAGATAACGCCTTCGGCTGTTTTCTTGCAGGCCTTGCCGGCGAAGATGTGCCGTTGCAGCCGTCAGGGAAACGGTGGACGAACGCAGGTTATGTGTCTGGACCACAAAGAGCCGTCGCCTGGCGGGTGCTCGACGCTCAATATTTCGGCGTGGCCCAACGACGACGCCGTGTGTTTGTTGTCGCAAGTGCTCGAAAAAACTTTTGTCCCGCCACGGTACTTTTTGAGCCGGACAGCGTGCACCGGCATCCTGAGACGCGCGGAACGGCGGGGCAAACCGTTGCCGCCCATGCTGGAAACCGTGCTGTTATCGGTAGTCACTGGGATTCAGAGTTAAACCCACACCCAACCTTAAACCAGAGCCATAACACAGGTGGGATCGGGATGAGCAATCAGGAAATATTTTCTCAGCGCGGCAGCGGGTTGATATCCACCTATCGCCTGCTGTCGTTTGGGGAATACAAAACAGATGATATCTCATCAACGCTCAGATCACGGGATGATAAAAGCGCTGCTGATCTGATAGCTACTCATGACGCTGTGCGGCGATTAACCCCCGTGGAGTGCGAGCGGTTACAGGGTTTTCCTGATAATCACACCCAAATTCCGTGGAACGGTAAATCCGCGGCAGATTGTCCCGATGGCCATCGTTACCGGGCAATCGGTAATTCAATGGCCGTGCCTGTGATGGCATGGATTGGGAAACGGATTTTAATGCAGATGAGGCAACAATGAAAAAACTCACCACAGCCAGTGAATTATTGAAGAGCGATTTAGATACGTACTTTGCCCGCCGTAGAAAATGGTGGAAAAACACCCGAACTAAACCTTATCAACGTGCTTTTAAAACAATCAAGTCCCGTCGGGATAAGGTGTTGCGACAAATCATTAAACGTGACTTAGCGGCAGGCATTCTTATTCTGAGAGGATAAATAAAATGAATAACATCACCTTAAAGTTAGATACCAACATCGTTTACGACATTCACCGGAAATTTGTTTTAGACTTATTTGTCTGGCAGAAACGCTGGAAAGCTAATCAACATCACCGTAATCGCTTTTTGCATAAATGCAGACAGGCGGGTGCTGATTATTATTTCGTGCTGGAAGCGTTAAGTGATGCCTGCCGGACGGGTCGGAATAAGTTTTTTATGTCCAATAAGGAATTATTGCCGATTTTTGTTCACTACCTTGCTCAGCATTTCCCGAAACAGCAAGTAACGTTAATCGAACATGCCGAAGAAATCCGGTTATTAACGCTCAGTAATGGCGCTGAAATCCGCTTTGCGCATGAAAACAGCCATGTTGCTGCCCTCTGTGGTGATGTCTATGTGTCTGAGTGGGCTTGGTCAGATAACCCCATTCGGTTGGTGCAATTAGCGCTGGATCTATCAATGCATAAGCAATGGAAGAGAACGTTTTATTCCTCCAGAGGTTCAGGGGATAACGGCGAGGAGGTTTATAAGCGGTTCTTTATCCTGAATCGTATCAAAGGTGAATGCGCTTTTTTCGATACAGTCACCTTGTTTGATGATACTGAAAATCGATTGGATAAAGAAAAAATTGCCTGGGGTTTAACACCGCAGGCGTTTGAAGAGCTGTATTTGTGTCGTTTGCCTCATCCACGTTGGTGAAAAGGAGGATAAACCCAATGGCTAAATCTCCCGCAGAACGTAAAGCCGCCCAGCGTCAACGCCAGAAAGATTCTGGCGTGACCAAAATAGAGGTGCTGCTCGATAGTCAGGAGCTGGCGATGTTGAAACGCAATTGCTCACTGAGACGGCCGGGGCGCGAACCGTATGAGGTGGTTGAATACCTGACGTTGCTTATTCGCAAAGATGATGCGGCGTTACGACAGAAAATGCAGGCGTTATCAGCGCAGCAATGCGGAAAATGTGGTAATACGCTTCCGGTGACGGAATGCTGTTTCTCTGGCGAGGCTGCGTGTTGGAATACGTCAGGCTGGCATGAGTTGAAATTGTAATGTTGTGACATGTCACGAAATGCCGCCTGTTGAGCGGCTTTTTTTATCGTGGCAGTCTACTTATTTTTCTTTAGCGGACTGGCTTTCCAGCGCTTAACCAGCCACTCGAATTCTTGGTAAGTGGTTTCAGAGTTGATGTGTTCCCTGATGGCTTTGATTAAGGGTTCAGCGATATCGTAAGTTTCAACCACGGTGGTAAATGAGGTTCGCTTGATCATCTTTTCGTCATAGATCCCTTCCCGGATGCTGACCGCCACTCTTTCGTAAAAATTAAGGATGTACTGGAATTTACGACGTTCCACCATTTCCTCTTCGGAGATTGATTTTCCCTCGCTAGGGAAGACGTAGGAACGGAAGGACTTTCCTGAGCGATGTACCTGCTTAAGAACGTGCAGTGATTCTATGTATTGTGCATCCTGACGGCTCTCAAACAAAAAGTGGGCGGTCTGGGTTTTCTTCGCGGTGCGAACGTTATAGATGATTGTACCGATGGCCACCAGAACACCCAGAAAGACAATGGCATTACTGATGATTTGCAGCGTTGTTGCGTCTAATGTCATTTTTCTTTCATCCACAAAAAAGGCGGGGTCAGATCCCCCGCCTCATAGAGGTTAATTTCAGATTAGAAGCCGTCAAATTCATCAAACAGTTTTTTCATGTTAACCCCCTTAAAGACTGTACAGATTCACGGATCGTGAAGCAGTTATAGTAAAAATCTATCTCATCGATTACCGGCCGTCAATATACAGGGTGCTTTTTAATTATGCAAACGTGCCTGGAACTGTACAGTTTTTTCGGAATAATTTTGTCTGCATAAAATCCCCCATTTCCCGCCCCAATCCGCAAGATCAAACAAGGATCTCTCACCCCGCTAAGCCCCAGCGCTGGCGCGCTTCCGACGATCCCGTGCAGGTGCATAAAAAGCGACACATTTAGTGGGCAGGTGCGGCGGGGTCACAACTGCGCGCGGCGGCGTTTGGGGCCCATGCCAGCCCCAATTTCAGCCCGCAATCATGATACGTGAAACTATCGTTTCTTCAGGCAAAAAAAGACCGCCATACCGGCGGCCATCAGAGGGAATTATTCGCTATTTGTCATCATCCAGTGAATACCGCTCAAACCGGATCACCTCTTCCCCGAGCCAGTCATTCAGTTGTTTCATCTTGCTTTGCAATGGCAGCAGTTCATTGCGCACAAACACTTTGGCCGCCTTTTCCACATCGCCAAAGCCGCCGGTGTTCTGCGGGATAATCCCCATCATCTGCGGCGGGACACGATGTGCGGCCAGAATGTCATCCCGGCTGGCGTTCTTGATATTCAGAAACTCATCCTTGGCCGCCGCTTCAGACAGCGGGATAGTCTGAATGCCGTCTTTCTTGCCGCCGGGCGCATACAAAAACAGGTTGCGGAAATTACCCGGCCCTTTCGAATTCTTCAGCGCCTCGCGGATATTGTTGACATCTGAAATATTTTGCGACGCATCGCTGATATACAGGATATACCCGGCATGGCTGCCGTTCAGGTAATACTTGCGCCGAAACAGCGTCGCCGATTCATTCAGCAACGCTGACGGCAGCGCCGCCAGATATTCCGGCAAACCGTACAGTTCCTGATTGATGTCGGGTTCAATCAGGTGAAACACCTGTCCCGTTTCAAACGGGTACGGCTGGCTCTGGTAGCCGTAGCGCACAAACCAGTAGGTGGTCAAGTCCTCCCCACGCCGGGTAAACTTGGCCGGGCAATGGTGCAGGCTCAAAGGCTGGCCGAGGCGGTTCTTGCGCAGTTCCAGATAGGCATTGCCGAACAGCATAAAATCCAGCGCCCACGAATCAAACACTTGTCGGCTGAGCAAATGATGGGGAACAAAGGTGCTGGTCAGGATATTGCGTTTCACGTACACCGCGCTGCTGTGATGCGGGGCAGAACGGAAGGAAACCGCCAACCCGTTAAAACTGATAGGGGGTTCATACCAACTGTCAACCCGTACGCACTCCAGATAATCAAACACCTCGCGCCGGTCCAGCACCGGGATCGGGTCGCCAAAGGTAAAGGCTTCCATGGACTGGGCGGGCGCAGTGGCTTGCACCGGCTGACGTTTGCGGCTTTTGCGGCTCATTAGTAAACCTCGACAATGTTTCTGTGTTGGGGGGTGTCACCGGTGATCGGTTCGTTAAACAGCGCGTGCATGGTCGCCCACGCCAGATCGGCATGGCTCGCTTCTTCACTGCGGCTGGCTTCATAGGTTGGACGGTTGCCGCTGGCGGTCGTGGCACGGCGGATAGCCATAAAACTCTGGGCGATGTCGGTGTGGCCGGCGTCAAATTCCAGCCGGCGATGGTGGATGATGTCCCACGCTTTCAGCACCAAGGCATTTTTAACGGACGGGTTATAAACAAATTCCCGTGCCGCCGGAAAAAACTCTTTCACGTTCTGGTATACCCCATGCCCGATGCCGGTCGAGTCAATGCCGATATATTCCACATTATACTGTTCGGTCAGTTGCCGGATGGCGTCCGACTGGGCGCGAAAGTCCATCCCGCGCCACTGGTGACGCTCAAGAATGCGGAACTTGCCGCCCGGCACTTGTGGCGGTGCTATCACCACACAGCCGGCACTGTCGCCGTTCTCGCCACCCTTGGCCGGATCATAGCCGATCCAAACCGGATGGTAGCCATACGGGCGCAACATCAGGGGCTGGACATCGTGCCAGATTTCCCAGCTGTCCACCATGCAGCCCTGCATCAGTTGCAACGAGAATATGGATTCGATATCGTCCATAAACTCACACATCAGCAGGTTCTGGTATTCGTCGGGGCTGTATTGTCGCCGTAACCGGTCGATATCAAACAGGTCGCAACCTCCCTGTATTGCATCTTCCAGCGTCACTATCTGCCGCCACTGGTCGTCACCGCACAGCACCCCCTCAGCCAACACGTCATGACTGATATCAATCTCAATCCTGTCAGCCTTCGCCCGCCCCCGGTTAATCAGTTTGCCTGACCAGAACGGGTAAGCGCTGTGGGTCAGGCTGGACGGGGTGGAAAAGTAGGTCTGGCGCCATTTCTTGTGTATCGCCATGCCGGACGCGACTTTGCGCAGCTCCTGAAAGCGCGGGATCCAGAAATATTCATCCAGATAGAGATTGCCGTGGTAGCTTTGCGCGGTGCGGGCATTGGTGCCGAGAAAATAGAGCGTGGCCCCGTTGCTTAAAGTGATGGGGTCGACGCCCATCGCCGCGCCATTGGCCTGTAATATCAATAACCTTTTTTGCTCACTTACACAGGAACCTTCACTATGACCGAACAACTCCCCGTCACCCAGCCCGAACAAGCCGCTGTCAGACTGGACGATCCGATTGTCCGTGGCACAACTACCATCAGCGACGTGATTATCCGCAAGCCCAACAGTGGCGCCCTGCGCGGGGTGCGTCTGCAAGCCCTGATGGAGATGGACGTGGATTCCATCATGCTGGTCTTGCCCCGTATCACCGCGCCGGCCCTGACCAAAAACGATTTATTGCTGATGTCACCGGGTGACCTGATCAACCTCTCCATTGAGGTAGTCAATTTTTTGTTGCCGAAGTCGGCCAGGTCCGATTTCCAGAACAGTTAACCGTGGATGAACTGGTGGCCGACATTGCCACCGTCTTTCACTGGTCGCCCGCCGTGACGGCTGAAATGAGCCTGCCCGAATTGCTGGAATGGCGTTACCGGGCCATGAAACGCAGCGGGGCAGAGAATGAGTAACCAAAATTTACGCCTGCAAGTGGTACTGGGCGCGGTGGATAAACTCACCCGCCCGTTTAAGAACGCGCAGGATGCCAATAAGCGGCTGGCGGAGACGCTCAAGCAGTCACGCCAGCAACTGCGCGACCTGAACCAACAGGCCGGCCAGATAGACGGCTTTCGCAAAACCAAGAAAACCCTGACTGACACGCAGCAAGCCTACCGCGAGGCAACCCAGCACGTAGCGGCCTTGGCGCGCGAACTGAAATCGGTTGAAAATCCAACCAAAGCGCAGGCCCAGCAATTTGAGCGGGCAAAAAAAGCGGCCGCCCAGTTCAAGGAAAAAACCCAAGCCTTAAACCAATCCCTGCAACGCCAGCGCGATGCCCTGAGCGCGAGCGGCATATCAACCAAGAACCTTGGCGAAGCCCAGCGCCGGCTTAACGGGGATATCAGCCGCACCAACAGCACACTGGCCCAACAGCAGCAGCGACTGGAGCGGCTGAATCAGCAGCAACAGCGCATGGCTGCGGCCAAATCCCGCAACCAGAACATGAAAGACGTGCGCAACCAGATGGCAGCGACTGGCGCGACGGCTACGGCGGCCGGGGTTGGCGCACTTTACAGTGCCAAGCGTGTAATGATGCCGGGCTATGATTTTGAAGTGGGAATGTCGAAAGTACAGGCACTGACCCGATTGGATAAAAATTCACCTGAATTAAAACAATTGCGGGAGCAGGCGCGGTATTTAGGCGCAACTACCGCATTCACTGCCAATCAGGTGGCACAAGGGCAAAGTTTTTATGCGATGGCGGGCTTTAAACCTGACCAGATACGTGCTGCCATGCCTGGTACGCTGTCTATGTCGCTGGCTGGTGATACCGATTTGGCCACTACGGCAGATATTGGCTCTAATATCCTGACCGGCTTTAAACTGAAATCCGAAGAAATGGGGCGGGTCAGTGATGTACTGGTGGGGGCGTTCACCCGTTCCAACACCAACCTGACGATGCTGGGCGAAACCATGAAGTATGTAGCACCCGTCGCGGCAGGTTTAGGGGTAGATATTGAAACTGCCGCCGCCGCCACTGGTAAGTTAGGAGACGCCGGTATTCAGGGCAGTATGGCGGGAACATCCCTACGATCCATTTTGGGACGATTGGCCGAACCGCCCGCTACTGCCGCAAAGGCACTGGCTAAACTGAATATTCAAACCAAGGATGCCAAAGGCAATTTGCGTGCCCTGCCGGATATTCTGACTGAACTGAATGCCAAAACGGCCAAAATGGGGAATGCCCAACGGGCAGGTATCTTCAAGCATATTGCTGGGGAGGAAGCCTTTTCCGCTCTGTCAGTATTGGCTGACCAAGCAGGTTCTGGCGAATTGCAAAAGCTCATTAAGGAATTGAAGAACGCGCAGGGTGAAGCCAAGAAGGTGGCTGATACCATGACGGATAACCTTGATGGCGACCTGAAAGCCTTATCGTCAGCATGGGAAGATCTCGGCATACAAGTCTTTGGTGGTGTAGACAGTCCCTTGCGTGGGGTCACTCAACGCATTACCAAAATTATCAGCAAAACTGGCGAGTGGATGAAATCCAATCCTGAGCTGACCAAAACCTTAACGATGGTCGGGATCGGATTAGGCGTGATATTAACCATATTTGGCGCGATCACACTGGTACTGGCAGCCTTATTGGGGCCTTTAGTGATGGTGAGATTTGGCCTCAGCATGTTAGGTATCAAAGGTGCTGGTTCCATGGAACGTCTGCGCAAGGGAGCTTCCCTATTAGGTAAGGGATTGCACTGGATGAGTCAGCGAGGACTGGGCGGCGTTAAATTGCTGGGCAAGGGACTGAAGTGGATGGGACAGCGAGGGCTGGCTGGAGCTAAGTTGTTGGGCAACGGCATGTTGTGGATGGGGAGGATGAGTCTGGCCGGATTAAAATTGCTGGGCCGCGGTCTTCTCTTTCTGGGTAAGGGCATAATGTGGCTGGGCCGCCTGATGCTGATGAACCCTATTCTGCTA
Source organism: Xenorhabdus sp. XBWT (assembly GCF_059072735.1). Lineage (NCBI taxonomy): Bacteria > Pseudomonadati > Pseudomonadota > Gammaproteobacteria > Enterobacterales > Morganellaceae > Xenorhabdus > Xenorhabdus sp. XBWT. The sequence continues at coordinate 1,726,660 of NZ_CM180990.1, read as the reverse complement.
GTGATCAGCTTGATTGTGTTGGGCGCTTACCTGATTTACAAAAATTGGGACAAACTCGGCCCGTGGTTTAAACAACTCTGGGATGATATTTCTGACTACGTCTCCACGGCATGGCAAAACATTAAGCAGAAAATCCTCAACAAGTGGGAAGAAATTAAACAGGACACCCTGAACAAATGGAATGGCATCAAAAAAACCATTTCCGATAAATGGGATGAGATTGTGGAAGATACCAAAAAACTGCCGGAAAAATTTAAGCAGTTCGGCACTGAGATCATCGACAAACTAATTAACGGTATCAAAGAGAAATGGAAAGCCCTGAAACAGAGCATCGCAAATTTGGGTACCGAAATTAAGGACGCGGTGACCCCGGATTTTATGAAGGATCAACGCCAAAAACCGCAGGTGAAACAGGCTCTGGAGGCCTATAACGACGCTACCCGCCCACATGCTAACCCGTTTACGGCGTTTTCCGGTGCTCATGATCGCGGTGGCACTATCCCAACGGGTAAATTCGGGCTGGTCGGGGAACATGGCCCGGAGCTGATTAACGGCCCGGTGCGCGTCACCAGCCGACGACAAACTGCGGCCCTCGCCACCATGGCCGCCGCGGCGCTGTCATTGGGTGCGGCCTCAGCCAGTACCCAACAGGCGCCCCTGCATCCCTACAGCCTGCCGGCATCTCAGTACCAACCGGCCAATGTCGCGGTGATCAACCAGCAGCAAAGCGACAGCCGCCCCGCGTATACGATTAATATTTACCCCACACCCGCCCAGTCACCGCAGGACATTGCGCGGATGGTGGCGCAGGAAATTGACCGCCGGGAGCAACAACGCCGCGCCCGTGCACGCAGTACCTTCTACGACAGCGAGGGATTTTAATCATGATGGCCGCATTAGGTTTATTTGTCTTTATGCTGAAAACCACGCCCTACCAGAGCCTGCAACACCAACAGTCATGGCGCTACGGCTTTAACAACCGGATCGGTGCCCGGCCGGCTTTCCAGTTTATGGGGCCGGATAATGACACCCTCACGCTGTCCGGTGCCCTGTATCCTGAAATCACCGGCGGGCGCCTGTCACTGCTAACGCTCGAACTAATGGCAGAAAGCGGCAAGGCATGGTCATTTCTGGACGGCAGCGGCACCATTTACGGCATGTTTATCATTGAAAGTCTCGACCAGACCAAGAGTGAATTTTTTATCGACGGGGCCGCCCGCAAAATTGACTTTACCGTCACTCTCAAGCGTGTGGATGAAAACCTCGGTGAGATGTTCGGCGACCTGCGCCGCCAACTGACTGACCTGAAAGCCAACGTCACCCGCACCCTCAACGGAGTCTTAAAATAATGCCCCTGCCCCATATGCCCCGAATTGACTGGATAACCGGCAACACCAACACCCCCGTTTACGTGCTCAGTGCCGGTGAAACGAATATCAATGCCCGCATCCAGAACCGGCTGATGTCCCTGAGCCTGACCGATAACCGGGGTTTTGAGGCTGACCAGCTCGATATTGAACTGGACGACAGCGATGGCCTGCTGTCCCTGCCTCCACGCGGAACAACACTTTCCCTGCATCTGGGCTGGCAGGGGGAATCGCTGATCCACAAAGGCACCTTTATTGTGGATGAAATTGAGTACAGCAGCGCGCCGGATAAAATCACGGTACGCGCCCGCAGCGCAGATTTTCGGGCAACCCTCAATATCAGCCGGGAATTGTCCTATCACCAGAAAACGCTCAGCGACATTGTGCGCACCGTCGCCACGCGCAATAACCTTAAACCGGAAGTAGACAACACGCTGGCCGATATCCGGCTGAACCATATCGACCAGACCAACGAATCCGACGGCAGCTTCCTAACCCGGCTGGCCAGACAGGAAGGGGCCGTGGCCGCCGTCAAGAACGGCTACCTGCTGTTTATGCGGCAGGGCCAAAACCAGACGGTCAGCGGTAAACCGTTGCCTCAGATTTTCATCACCCGCCAGTCCGGTGATGGCTACCGTTTTTCATTGGCTGATCGCAGCGCCTATACCGGTGTGTCGGCCAGCTGGCTTAACACCCGTGAACCCAAGAAAAAAGAAAACATTACGGTCAAGCGTAAGCAACGCAAAACCACACCGGAGAAAAAAGACGAAAAACAGGGGGAATATCTGGCCGGCAGTGAAGGTAATGTCCTGGTGATGAAACATACTTATGCCAATAAAGCCAATGCGGAACGCGCTGCCAAAGCGGAATGGGAAAAGATCCAGCGCGGTATCGCGTCGTTTTCCCTGCAACTGGCCAAAGGCCGGCCGGAACTGTTTCCTGAAATGAAAGTGAGGGTCAGCGGCTTTAAACCGCAGATTGACGGGGCAGACTGGACACTGGTCACGGTGACTCACACGTTAAATGACAGTGGATTAACCACCGCGTTAGAACTGGAAGTGAAAATATCTGATGCTGATATGAGCGTCTGAAACATACAACTGAGGAGATCACATGCTATTGTTGGTAATGAGTGCCAAGAAACCGCGTGAAAAAATAGAAATTGCGTTCACCTTACTGCGCAAGGCGTGGAGGATACTGTTCTTTGATGGCGTCAGCACCACTCTGATTGAACGGACAGACAAAGAAATGCAGGATCTGCGTGGGATGGCGGAAGTCATGACCCACCCAAGCAAATCGCTATTGAAGAAAGAACAAGACACCGGCAGGTAGTTTGCTATAATCGCGCCATCGCCTAACACAGCTGGCGCTTTCTTGATAATTGAGGTACTCACATTATGATGAGATGCCCCCTTTGCGGCCACGTCGCCCATACCCGCAGCAGCTTTGAACACACACTCCAGACCAAAGAACGTTATAACCAGTGCCAAAATATCAATTGTGGTGCCACGTTCGTCAGCCATGAAACGTTTGTCCGCTGGGTCACTAAGCCGACGTTGCTTGAGTTTGCTCCGCCCCATCCTGCCCGTGGTCAACAAACAGTCATGTGTTTCGATACCCCTTAAGATAATCAGCCCCATATTTTTGGGGCTTCTTCGATTGCCACTCTCTCCCTTCAAATCGTTGCCCGAATGTTATCCCTCATCAAGTTTGTTCTCTTTAAAAGCAACATTGCTGTATTGGATTGTCATGCTACTATGACAACACAAATGACAACATTTTTAAGGGGGATGAATGGAGACGATTCATTTTCGTGTTGATGAAGAGACTAAGCGCCTAGCCATGCAAGCGGCTAAGCGCCATCAGACAGATCTAACAAAGTTAATGAGACAAAAAGCGGAAGAACTGGCGAACGAAGAACGTGAGTATCAGAAAAATACCCATGCCCACTGGTTAGAAACGGAAATTGAGAAAGCGATAGACCGGTGTGAAAACGGTTCAGTGCATTTTATTGATGATGCTGAAAGTCATCGCCGGATGGCTCTGCTGCGTAATAAGCTGAGTAGGGGATAAAGTGATCACGATTTCATGGGAAGAAACCGCACAAACTGACCGGGAGCAAATTTATCTCTACTTCTTTGAGCAGGCGGGGTTGTTGCTGGCTGATGAAATTGACGCAAAGTTTGTGGAAATGTCTGCGCTTCTGAAAGTGACCCCTTATGCAGGTGTTAAGGCACGGAATACCTCGGATGAGCGGTATAGAAAACTGGTTGTCCCGCATTTTCCTTTCGTCATGCTGTACCGTTATGATGAGGAGATAGAAAGTATCAAGATCCTCAGAATATTGCACACCGCCAGAGAAATCACCGGGCTTTTTTAAACAAAAAATTTCTGCACGTTCTTCATCCAGTCAATATATTGATTGCTTAAAATAAAAGTCCTCGACTCAGGAGGGCTTTTTTCTGTCGCCACTTCATCGCCATTTTGTCGCCACTTTTTATTTTGGTGGGCTATAAATTACGCTGAATAATATTTATTCAATAAGAGTGATTTTTTATTCAACAGAATTTTTTTCAAAAATAGGAAAAATCAGGTTTTATAAGGGGATAAAAAGCAGGGTAAATGATAGTGGATAAAAAAACAGTGATGCCAAGGTGCTGCCAATCTGCTGCCAATTGTGAATTTTCGTGCAATCGGAAACAAAGAAAAAAGCCACCGTGAAGGTGGCTCTTTCTAACCCTAACTCACTGTTTTATCAGTCAGTTTTTTTTGGTGCCCAGAGCGGGACTTGAACCCGCACAGCCTGAAGGCCGAGGGATTTTAAATCCCTTGTGTCTACCGATTTCACCACCTGGGCTAAATTTGGAGGCGCGTCCCGGAGTCGAACCGAGGTTCACGGATTTGCAATCCGCTGCATGGCCACTCTGCCAACGCGCCTTTTTTGGAGCGGGAAACGAGACTCGAACTCGCGACCCCGACCTTGGCAAGGTCGTGCTCTACCAACTGAGCTATTCCCGCTTTTTCTTCGAACTTATTGATTTACTTAACTTACCTTGTAAACCTCATGTGCCGTTCGATGCGTTGCATTCTACTTATTTCACGAAATGAGTCAACACAATTATTTAGAAAACTCGTCTGTTCGATGATTTTTGCGTCATTTCGATCAAGCTTCACGCAAATCATCCCATGCAGCACTCAAATATTGAAACATTGACCAGAACGTCAATACCGCAGCAGCATATAATAAGATGAATCCCCCCACTTCAAGTTCAACACAAGGACGCCATAATAAAACAACTAATGCTGCCATTTGTGCTGTAGTTTTTGTTTTTCCCATCCAAGAAACAGCTATGCTACTACGTTTTCCTAACTCCGCCATCCATTCTCGTAAAGAGGATATGATTATCTCACGGGCAATCATTGTCGCAGCAGGCAAGGTAATCCACCATGAATGATAATGCTCTGCGATAAGCACCAACGCAGTAGCTACCATGACTTTATCCGCTACAGGATCAAGAAATGCGCCAAAGCGCGTTGTCTGTTTCCACAAACGGGCAAGAAAACCATCAAACCAATCTGTTGCGGCAGCGATAACAAAAATAATGGCACATAGCATCGGTGCCCATTGGAATGGCAAGTAAAATGCCAAAACGAAGAACGGGATTAAGGCAATACGAAACAGAGTAAGCCATGTTGGAATATTTAATTGCATAATGCTTAGTAACTATCTGGCCATGTAAAGTTTATCAATATGGTGCATCAATACTCTTAGTGTTTCAACGCATTATAGATTTTTTCTGCCAACACATAAGAAATAGAAGGCACTTTTGCGATCTCTTCTACACTTGCGTTGCGTAAAGGCTGCAATCCACCCATATATTTTAGCAACATTTGTCGACGCTTTGGCCCAATCCCTTCTATCGATTCCAGTGTACTGGTCTTCTTCACTTTTTCTCGACGCTGGCGGTGTCCGGTAATCGCGTGATTGTGAGATTCATCACGAATATGTTGAATAACGTGCAATGCTGGAGAATCTGGGGGAAGAACCACCCCTTCTCCTGCGGCTTGGAAAAATAAAGTTTCTAATCCCGATTTACGATCACTCCCCTTTGCAACGCCAATAAGTTTGGGATGATTTTTATCCCATTCAATTTCTTGTGAATTGAAAATTTCAATTGCTTGTGCAAGTTGTCCTTTGCCACCATCGATGAAGATAATATCCGGGGTTTTGGTTTTATCAATCGTCTTACCATACCGACGGCTTAAGACCTGATTCATCGCCGCATAATCATCTCCCGGTGTGATGCCTGTAATGTTATAGCGGCGGTATTCCGCACGCACAGGACCATTACCATCAAAAACAACGCAAGATGCAACGGTCTGTTCTCCCATCGTATGGCTAATGTCGAAACATTCCATACGATGGATTTTCTCAATACCTACAAATGCGGCAAGTGATTTTAAGCGCTGATGAATTGTTGATTGTTGTGATAGTTTTGTAGTTAGTGCCGTCGCAGCGTTGGTACGTGCTAATTTTAAGTAACGTGCTCTGTCACCTCTTGGACGCGCTTGGATATGAATTTTCCTGCCCGACAATTCAGACAGTGATACTTCCAACAGTTCTTTTTCGGGCAATGCGAAGTCCAGCAAGATTTCTGTTGGCAATGTCCTGTTTTGGCTGCCCTGAAGGTAAAATTGGCCAAGAAAAGTTTGTACTACTTCATCTAATTTCGTATCAGCAGGTATTTTAGGATAATAGCTCCGGCTTCCTAATAATTTTCCCTGACGGATAAATAAGGCATGCATACAAGCTATTCCTGCCTCAAAAGCAACACTGATAACGTCAAGATCATCACCTTCTCCAGAAACAAATTGCCGTTCCGTTACTTGCCGCACAGCTTTGATCTGGTCACGATAACGGGCTGCGTCCTCAAACTTTAGCTGTTGACTCGCCTCTTCCATTTTATTGATCAATTCAGTCAGTACTTGTTTATCCTTACCCGCCAGAAATAAGCGAACATATTCAACTTGTTGTTGATATTCTTCATCAGTCACGAATTCTTTAATGCAGGGAGCTAGACAGCGACCAATCTGATATTGCAGACAAGGTCTTGAACGGTTTCGATACACGCTGTCTTCACATTGGCGAATAGGAAATAATTTCTGCAATAAAGCCAGGCTTTCACGCACAGCATGAGAGTTAGGGAATGGCCCGAAATACTCACCTTTTGCGCGCTTAGCGCCTCGGTATAAGGCCAGGCGAGGATGAGTATCACCACTTAAAAAAATATAAGGGTAGGATTTATCATCCCGCAATAATACATTGTATCGGGGCTGATGGAGTTTGATATAGTTGTGTTCGAGCAGGAGAGCTTCAGTTTCGGTATGGGTAACAGTGACGTCAACCTGAGCAATATTTTTCACCAGTGATTCTGTCTTGCGGCTACTGACTTGTATCCGAAAATAACTGGATAGCCGTTTTTTTAGATCCTTGGCTTTACCAACATAAATCACATCACCAGTAATATCATACATACGATAGACACCCGGTTGGCTAGTCACTGTTTTTAAAAATGTCTTCGAATTAAATTGCTCTGCCACGGCTTATCACCCACCAGATTTATCACCCACCTTGGGCCAACATATTTTGTGCATCAAGCAAACCACAACGAATTGCCATATGGGTCAATTCTACATCACCTTTGATATTTAGTTTACTGAACATTCTATAACGATAGCTATTCACTGTTTTAGGACTTAGGTTAAGCAGAGTAGAAATTTCGTTAACTTTGCGACCTTGAGTTATCATTATCATGATCTGTAACTCCCGTTCAGAGAGTTCATCCAGCGGGTTTTCTTTTTGGGGTAATAGTTGATCGAGTGCCATTTGCTGGGCAATATCTGAAGAGATATAACGCTGCCCCGCATAAACAGCCCGAATTGCATTAATCATATCCTGGGGAGTTGCGGCTTTACTCAAATATCCTCTGATTCCCGCTTGCATCACTTTCGTCGGCAAAGAGCTTTCAGTATGAATGGTCAGCATGATTACCTTAGTGTCAGGTGAATAGCGAATAATTTTCTTCGCTGCCTCAAGCCCCCCTATCCCCGGCATTCCCATATCCATGATGACAACATCCGTGCTGTTTGATCTACACCATCTTACCGCATCTTCTCCGCTGTTGGCTTCTCCTATCACCTTGATTCCTCTAACATCATCAAGGATACCTTTGACACCAATGCGAACCAGTTCATGGTCATCAACTAATAAAACATTAATCAAACAATATCTCCACTAACGTAATACCCACTTAAATGGTGGTGAGGTGAATAAGATCCAAAACCAAGCGGATATACTGAGTTTATCTTCATGATTTTCATAAGATAATTTAAAAGAAGACAACATTCTCTCTCGGGTGATGTCAAGATCTTTTTGATGAGACAAGAGATTATACTAACATTAGTGGAAAACAAAAAGAAAATTGTTACATATCAATAGAGTAAATTAGTTATAAAATATAATTTCCCAAACTTTTAGTATGATATTTTTAAAACAACATATAAATATGTTGTTCATTACGTTCTATTTAATCATATACAATATGAGAGAGAAATTTCCCTCATATTGCCGCGATTATTTAAATAAATTGAGAATATCTTGTTCTGTGAGCATTGGGGTCTTTTCAACAAAATTATAGTATTTTGGTTTACTGTCTACATAGATTTGGCGAAATAATTTACTTTTGTTATTAGTATTATTTTCAAACAAAGCAATTGGCACATAATAAGTACTGGGATAATGCAAATGGTAGAAAAGATGCGTTCCACATTTTTTACAGAAAGCACGTTCTGCCCAATCTGACGATGAATATCTTAAAATATTTTCAGCACCTTCTATTTCCAAATCATCTTTACAGTCAACGGATAAAAATGGCCCTCCGCCCCATTTATGACATACTTTACAATGGCATTCATTAATATTCTCAATACTCTGGCGAGTTTTCACGCCAACACTACCACATAAGCAACGACCTTGGTTCATCATTTTTCCTCTTGATCCTCATCATCATCGTCGATGTGCCAATTATGTAGTATTCGATGGACAAAAGGCGTTACCACCATCCCAACAGCGATAAAAAAAATTGCCTGAAGAAACAACCCATAAATAGCTGTAAAATATTTCCCTAATTTACTGACTGGTTCAATATGCAAATTTTGAGTTCCAATCATTGAGACAGAATTCAATATAGCATCAGATATGGCATGGCTTTCAATCAAGAAAAAACCTAATACACCAGGAATAATACCTATCAAAAAAACAATAAATGCATGAAAAAAGAAACGCAATATTCGCAAAACAAATCGATCCAGGCTAATTAATTTATCAGTAAATTTTTCCATGCTAAGACCCCCACTAATAAATTAGTTACCATGCTGATTGTATGTTAGTTTTTATTTTTATCAATGATAATTTCTGAATATCTTTAAATTATAGCCAATGGATTTCGAGATACAGCACGACGACAAAGAAGCGATCCCAGAAGCATAGCTAACCGTATACTTATAAAAACGGTGACTGAGGTGAGCAAATGCAGCCAACAAAGCGACAACTTGAAAAACAATGGATATACTTAGTGATAATAATTTTTTCTCCTGAAATAGGTAAAATACCAGTAAAGTTATCAGAATAGTCAACTATTCTTCATCAATAAAATTCCCATATTTTAATCACAGGCTAAAAAACCTCTACTTTTCTCTGAATGATTACTTCCACGTAAAGCATCAATAGACACTACTGGAAGTTCTATTATCAATTTCGTGCTTTTACTAATTCTCTCAATAATGTCTGCTCTTGGTCCCGTAGTCCAATTACTGCTTTTATAAAACTCTGTCAGAATTTCATCCATTTTTTCAAGACCCTTAAAAGACCGGATCAAATTTAATATAATTTTTACCCCAACGTAACATTATTGATGTTTTATAAAAAAGGAAGCAAAAATAAAAAGCTTCCTTAGACTATTTTATTAAGATAAATTTCAAAAACATTACACTAGCCGATCACTTAGCAGAGCCATACCCATCACATCGCAATATTGACCATTTCTTAGTGATTGCATACGTCGGATACCCTCACTTTCAAATCCAAATTTTTTGTATAAGGCAATCGCTCTTTCATTATCGGAAAAAACTTCCAACTCAATTCTGATACAACCTAACCAACTAAATGCATAATCAATCACAAATGCCATCATCTTTGAGCCAACACCCTTGCCAAAATAGATCTCATCTACACCAAGACCAATGCTGACTGAATGTCTACGTCTTGGGTTAGCATAAGTAAATATTGCTATTGTCCCCACTACCTTGCCATCGATTTCAGCTACAAAATCAATATCCCCTTGTGTTTTTTTTAATTTTAAACGTTCCCGCCATGCTTCATGTGAAGGACATGGACGCTGCAAAGTATTGGAATAAACAGTCGGCTGACTATAAATTCTTTGATAATGCTCTGCATCTTCAGGCTCAGTTGCCCTAATTATAATTTCCATATATACCTCTTTTTGACTTGACACCTTTATAACTACCTGATAGAAAAATAAATGTAAATAGTATATTTAAAAATAACTTCAAATAATTACACACTTATTAGTCACATTACTTTACGTTAGTATATTTTCTGTGGAAACCATATGATTCAGGAAAATTCAGCTATTTTTGAATTTATAAAATACCTTGAAATAAGTCTTCATGGTGAAAAGAGAAATAATGGCAATTGGCTTGAGGCTGTATTACATGATAATTTTCTAGAAATTAGTAAATCAGGTTATTTTTATACTAAAAAAATCGTGTTTAATGAATTAATCACAGAAATAAAAACTATTTCCAAAATTTTCTCAGAAGATTTTTCTATTAACTATCTGAGTGAAAATATTATTTTACTCACTTATCAATCTTATGAAATTGATGAGGTTGGTAACCTATTCAACCAAGCTCTTCGCTCATCAATTTGGCAATTATCTTCGGACAAAAAATGGCAACTGAGATTTCATCAGGGCACACTCATGCCATGCTAAGGTAAAAATGGCCCAATATTTGGGCCATTGAGAGTTAATTAATGGGATTTTTTATCATTCAATGAGTAAAACGAGCTTTACGTCTTTTCACAATCTGGAATCCAATCGCCAGAATAATAAACCAAACTGGCGTGGCAATTAATGCTTGTCGGGTATCTGGCTGTAAAGACAGTAATACCAAGACAAAAGCAAAAAAAGCCAAACATACCCAAGACATCACAATACCAAACGGCATTTTGTACACCGAGGCCTGATGCAAGGCTGGACGACGTTTTCTATAAGCGAGGTAGGAACATAAAATCATGCTCCAAATAAACATAAACAGGATTGCAGAAACAGTTGTCACCAAAGTAAAAACATGCATTACATCGGGAATAAAATAGATCAGAACGATGCCAAAAGAGAGACATAGGCAAGTAAAGATCAACCCCGAGGCAGGAACTGAACGACGGGAAAGACGACTAAACTGCGTTGGTGCATTCTTTTCTTTAGCCAAGCCAAATAACATTCGACTGGTGGAGAAAACACCACTGTTCGCCGATGAGGCGGCAGAAGTCAAAACCACAAAATTGACAATACTGGCAGCAGCAGGCAGCCCAATTAAGACAAATAATTCTACAAAAGGGCTTTTATCCGCAATAATGGCTCGCCACGGAGTAACCGACATAATCACAATTAGAGCCAAAACATAAAATGTAATAATACGGATTGGAATAGCATTAATCGCTTTTGGCAAAGATTTCATCGGGTTTTTAGTTTCCGCCGCAGCAGTTCCCACTAACTCAATACCAACAAAAGCAAATATCGCAATCTGAAACCCGGCAAAGAAACCACTCAACCCCATTGGAAACATGCCACCATCATTCCAGACATTAGAAAATGCAGCAACATGCCCGGCCGGAGATTGGAAGTTAATGCCAATCAATATGCCGCCTGTAACAATCAACGCAATAATCGCAATAATCTTGATCATGGCAAACCAGAATTCCAGCTCACCAAACAATTTTACCGTTGCGAGATTCAACGTCAGCAATACCAGAACACACAGTAGCGAAGTCGCCCACTCTGGAAAGTTTGGTACCCAATACCCGACATAGGCAGTGATGGCAACAATATCCGCGATACCTGTAATTACCCAACAGAACCAGTAAGTCCAGCCCACAAAAAAACCCGCCCACGGTCCTAATAAATCCGCTGCGAAATCACTGAACGACTTGTAGTGCAAATTGGAAAGCAATAATTCTCCCATTGCACGCATAACAAAAAACAGCATAAATCCGATAATCATATAAACAAAAATGATCGACGGCCCCGCAAGAGAGATTGTTTTACCTGATCCCATAAACAGGCCAGTGCCAATGGCACCACCAATCGCAATTAGCTGTATATGTCGGTTCGTGAGACTCCGCTGTAGATGCGAACCTTCAGTTTCAGGAGTGTGAATGGGTTGTATTTTTTCTTCCATAGCTATATCCAATTTATTCTCACAGCATGGCCTTAATACCCTCAAGCTGCGTTTAAGGGAATATTGTGACATAGACAACAGCGGTATTAACAGAAGGATTTCACATGAAAAACAGGACGGTTACAATTCAACCTATTAGCAGAGAGCACATAGTGCACATTTCATTCATTTAGTACAAAGTGATTGTTTTCTTAAATGCCTTCAATTGGTAATATCTTTTCGTATATTGGAATTATGTCTATTAGGCTGTTCAGAATCTTTACTAAAATGCATTTATCATTGTTCATCTATGAATGAAAAAAAAGATACCCAAGTGATATTACCCACTAGCAATGTGAGCAGATACAGCCTTTGTTTGAACACGCTCGTAAACAATAAAAAACTATCCATAAAACCCATGATAAGAACTATAGTCGTCGATTGACCGCCTTCCGTCAGATCATCACAGGTTGAGCAGGAATGGTCTCCTTACCAAAGCCCCTGAAAATCAGAGGCTTTTTATCATAATAAATTTATTTACTGTTATAATGCGCTGCTGCTTCTTCGAAGCGCTGCTGTATCACTTGATTTGGTGCTTTCCCCAGCAGACTCACCGCCACAATAGTAATAGTTGCAAAGATAAAGCCAGGAATGATTTCATATAAATCGAACCAATGGAATTTCATCCATACTAATACTGTGATGGCTCCCACCAGCATACCAGCCAACGCACCATCGCGTGTCATACGTTTCCAAAGCACCGACATCAGAACGACCGGACCAAACGCCGCGCCAAAACCGGCCCAAGCATAGCTGACCAATGACAATACTTTATTGTTCGGATTAATAGCGATCACAATAGAAATGATTGCCACCATCAAAACCATCATGCGACCAACCCATACCAATTCTTTTTGGCTGGCTTTGGTGCGTATAAATGCTTTATAGAAATCTTCAGTCAATGCGCTGGAGCAAACCAATAACTGGCAGCTTAACGTACTCATGACTGCCGCTAATACCGCAGACAATAACACTCCCGTAATCCACGGATTAAACAGAAGCTCACCTAACTCCATAAAGATACGTTCACGATTTTGTAAAACTGGAGCTGCCTGATCTGGGTACATATCAAAATAGGCTATACCAAAGAACCCAACAGCTACAGTGCCCGCAAGACACAGGAACATCCACGTCATACTGATACGACGAGCTTTATGAATAGTTTGGTGGGAGTCTGCTGCCATAAAACGGGCTAAAATATGCGGCTGACCAAAATAGCCTAAGCCCCATCCCATTAAAGAAATAATGGCAATGATGTTCAGGTTCTTAAACATATCTAAATAAGCGTAATTTTTTGCCTCAATAATATTGATAGCCGTATCAACTCCTCCTACTTTAAACAAGATCAATACTGGTACCAAAATCAAAGCAAAAATCATCAAAGTCGCCTGAACGGTATCCGTCCAGCTTACAGCAAGGAAACCACCCAGGAAGGTATAGGCAATCGTTGCCAGCGCACCTAACCAAATCGCTTTTTCATAGCTAATGCCAAAAGTGTTTTCAAACAATAAACCACCAGCAACAACACCTGAAGCACAGTAAATAGTAAAGAAAATCAGGATAACCAGTGCGGAAATGATACGCAGTATTTTGCTTTTGTCGTCAAAGCGATTCGTAAAATAATCTGGTAATGTCAACGCGTTATTGCTTACTTCGGTATGTACTCGTAATCTACCCGCGACCCACCGCCAATTTAAGTACGCCCCCAATAGCAGTCCCAATGCAATCCAACTTTCTGAAATACCTGAGAAAAAAATTGCGCCTGGTAATCCCATTAATAACCAGCCACTCATATCAGAAGCGCCAGCAGATAATGCTGTTACCACACTCCCCAATCGCCGGCCACCCAGTATGTAGTCATCAAAGTTTTTGGTGGACCGATAAGCTATGAAACCTATTAGTAACATCCCTGCGATGTAGATAATGAAGGTAATAAGCATTGGTGAATTTACTGTCATGCAGGTTCTTCTCCATAGTATTTTTATAAATCATGTATCCGCAAATGCATGATTTGCGTAAATCATGTTATCTGTACTGTAAATAGTTTCTGCAGTACCTAGCCCTATTCTGTCAGGCTATAAAAGTTGTGCCCAAAGATAACATTAATTTCTGTATGTATTATTTGTGAATGTGATTATTCAAAAATTACATTCCATCCTAATTTACTTAAAACATTTTTAACAACCAATTAACTCGGTTTTTTATAAAAAACGCTTGCTAAATCACATTTATCATTTAAAAAGTTGCACCTTTCATTAAATAATAGGTTTTACCTAACATTCATGAATGATTATAATAAAACCAATTTATATCAATTATATGAATATGTAACCCTCATAACGCTCACCAAAAAAATAATAAAAACAAGATTAATTTCACAAATCCAGCATAACTGCTTTTTACAAAGTTGCACAAAGTTGCAACATAGCAGATATTGTCACGTAACTTGGTTAAGTCTTGCCTATTAAGGAGTAAGAATGGGTAGTACCACTATGGGCGTGAAGCTCGATGAAGCAACGCGTAATCGTATCAAAGCTGCTGCACAACGAATTGAACGCACACCACACTGGCTGATTAAGCAAGCCATTTTCAATTATCTTGAACGTCTGGAAAATGAGGAAAAGATCCCAGAAATATCAGCGAATCAGGATAACAAAGAAGAAAAGATTTCCGAAGAAGAATCACCTATTGAGGCACCTTATCAACCATTTCTGGATTTTGCCGAGCATATTTTACCCCAAACGGTGAAACGTTCTGCAATTACCTCAGCCTATCGCCTGCCCGAAACACAAGCTGTCCCGATGCTGCTGCAACGTGCGCAACTTTCAGAAGAACAAGCTAAGGCGACTCACAAACTCGCTTATTCCATCGCAGAAAAACTACGTCAGCAAAAACAAGGTGTCGGGCGTGCAGGTTTAGTACAAGGATTGTTGCAGGAGTTTTCATTGTCTTCACAGGAAGGTGTAGCACTGATGTGCCTTGCCGAAGCTTTGCTGCGTATTCCTGATAAAGCCACCCGTGACGCACTGATCCGCGACAAAATCAGCAACGGTAATTGGCATTCCCATTTAGGCCAAAGCCCCTCTATGTTTGTCAACGCTGCAACATGGGGATTGCTGTTCACCGGTAAGCTGGTATCTACCCATAATGAAGCCAAGTTATCCAACTCTTTGAATCGCATCATCAGCAAGAGCGGCGAGCCATTGGTACGTAAAGGCGTGGATATGGCAATGCGCCTGATGGGAGAACAATTTGTTACAGGGGAAACCATCGCTCAAGCTCTTGCCAATGCCCGTAAGCTCGAAGAGAAAGGGTTCCGTTACTCCTATGATATGCTGGGTGAAGCCGCCCTGACCGAGGAAGATGCACAGGCCTATATGGTTTCCTATCAGCAGGCTATCCACGCTATTGGCAAAGCTTCAAATGGGCGCGGCATTTATGAAGGGCCGGGGATTTCTATCAAACTTTCTGCTTTGCATCCCCGCTATAACCGCGCCCAGTATGATCGTGTTATCGATGAACTCTATCCACGCTTACTCTCTCTGACCTTACAAGCGCGTCAGTACGATATTGGTATCAATATTGATGCAGAAGAAGCCGACCGTCTGGAAATTTCTCTCGATTTGCTGGAAAAACTCTGTTTTGAACCGAAATTGGAAGGCTGGAACGGTATTGGGTTTGTCATTCAGGCTTACCAGAAACGCTGCCCGTTCGTCATTGACAGCATTATTGATTTGGCACAGCGCAGCCGCCACAGGTTGATGATCCGTCTGGTGAAAGGCGCTTATTGGGATAGCGAAATCAAGCGCGCTCAAACTGATGGTCTGGAGGGCTATCCGGTGTATACCCGCAAAGTCTATACCGATGTATCTTATCTCGCCTGCGCCCGCAAACTACTTTCCGTGCCAAATTTAATCTATCCACAATTTGCTACTCATAACGCTCACACTTTGTCTGCTATTTATCATCTGGCCGGACAGAACTATTATCCGGGTCAATATGAATTTCAGTGTCTGCATGGAATGGGTGAACCGCTTTATGATCAAGTCGTTGGTAAGATCGCTGACGGCAAACTCAATCGTCCATGCCGTATTTATGCACCAGTGGGAACACATGAAACATTGTTGGCCTATCTGGTACGTCGCTTACTGGAAAACGGTGCCAATACTTCATTCGTCAACCGCATAGCAGATACTTCACTGCCAATTGATGAACTGATCGCAGATCCCGTGAAAATCGTACAGGAATTGGCACAAACCGAAGGGCAAATCGGTCTGCCACATCCTAAGATCCCTCTGCCACACGATTTATACGGCAAAAACCGTGTTAACTCCTCAGGATTGGATCTTTCCAATGAACATCGTTTGGCTTCTCTTTCTAGTGCGTTGCTGAGTTCATCAATGGAAACATGGAACAGTGAACCACTATTGGGTGGTGATTACCAACACAAGGGAGAGTTACCTGCTACCAAGCCTGTCAGCAATCCAGCTAAGTTCTCCGATTTGGTGGGTTACGTACGAGAAACCACCGAGCAAGAAGTCAGCCATGCATTGAATGTCGCCACCGATGCCGGTGCAATTTGGTTTGCAACACCACCGTCAGAACGTGCGGCAATTTTAGTGCGTGCGGCTGAGTTGATGGAAAATAACCTGCAATCACTGCTCGGTATCTTAGTCCGTGAAGCGGGTAAAACTTTCAATAATGCGATTGCCGAAGTGCGCGAAGCTGTGGATTTTCTCCATTATTATGCGGGGCAAGTCCGTCAAGATTTTGCCAATGATACACATCGCCCGTTAGGGCCTGTGGTATGTATCAGTCCGTGGAACTTCCCTCTGGCAATTTTTACCGGGCAAATCGCCGCTTCTTTAGCAACAGGCAATAGTGTTCTGGCAAAACCCGCAGAACAAACACCATTGATTGCCTCCGTTGCAGTGAAAATGCTCCATCAAGCAGGCATTCCCCGTGATGTGCTGCAATTATTGCCGGGGCAAGGAGAAACCGTAGGAGCATCACTGGTTGGTGACGAGCGCGTACGTGGCGTGATGTTTACCGGTTCTACTGAAGTTGCCAGCTTGTTACAACGCAATATTGCCGGTCGTCTTGATGCTCAAGGGCGTCCAACCCCATTGATTGCGGAAACCGGCGGGTTGAATGCCATGATAGTCGATTCTTCTGCCTTGACCGAACAGGTTGTCACCGATGTTGTTGCCTCCGCTTTTGACAGTGCAGGCCAACGCTGCTCTGCCCTACGTATTCTATGTATTCAGGAAGACGTTGCTGAAAAAACTATCACCATGCTGAAAGGCGCAATGGCTGAGTGCCGGATGGGGAATCCTGAGCATTTATCGACAGATATAGGCCCTGTGATTGATGCAGAAGCGAAAACCAACATCGAACGCCATATCCAAACTATGCGAACCAAAGGCCGGATGATTTATCAGGCAGTACACGAAAATGACACCGACAATCAGGAATGGTTACAAGGTACTTTCGTCAAACCAACGCTTATCGAGCTGGAAAGTTTTGACGAAATGAAGAAAGAAATTTTCGGTCCTGTTCTGCATGTCGTACGTTTCAAGCGTAATGAATTAGAGCAGTTGGTGGATCAGATTAACGCTTCGGGTTATGGCCTGACATTGGGCATTCACACTCGCATTGATGAAACCATCACACAAGTGACTGGCAAAGCTAAAGTCGGCAATTTATATGTCAATCGCAATATGGTTGGTGCGGTTGTCGGCGTACAGCCATTTGGTGGTGAAGGTCTGTCAGGCACAGGGCCAAAAGCGGGCGGGCCTCTGTATTTGTATCGCTTGCTGTCACAGCGTCCTGTCAATGCAGCCAGTCTAACATTGGAACGTCAGGATGCAGAATATGAGCTGGATTCCAAAATTCGGGTTGCTCTGCACTCCCCCCTCAACAAACTGGCAGACTGGGCAACTGCACAAAACAATGATTCATTGAAACAGCTCATTCAGGAATACAGCTTGCTGGCACAAGGTGGAACAACACGTTTATTACCGGGACCAACCGGAGAACGCAATACGTATACCCTGTTGCCTCGAGGCCCTGTTCTGTGCCTCGCTGATAATAAACAAGATGCTCTGGTACAATTAGCGGCAGTACTTTCCGTTGGTTGTCAGACTATCTGGGAGAAGAATGAACTGCATCAAGAGTTGCAGCGTCAATTGCCGGAGGAAATTCACCGACATATTCATTGGGTCAACGATTGGCAAAAAGAAGACACAATAATGGAAGCGGTTATTTATCACGGTGATTGCGATCAATTACGTCATGTTTGTGAAGCGATTGCACAACGCAAAGGACCCATTATTTCTGTACAGGGATTTGCCCGTGGTGAAACCAATCTGCTGCTGGAACGTTTGCTGCACGAGCGTTCATTAAGTGTTAATACGGCAGCGGCAGGCGGTAATGCCAGTTTAATGACAATTGGCTAATAATATGTTGCCAAAGTAAATGGCCTAACATTAATTAGCTAGAAAACATTATTAAGATTAAATTATTATAAATATATAACCATATTAAATATAGAGGGGAATGCGTGACAATCGCATTCCCCCTCTAGAATCTTTTCAATCCAACTGACTTTATATATAGGATATATCGGCGTAGTTAATCAATGACCGCTCTGTTGCCAGCTCAGATATTGTTCGTATTTACGCAGCGCAATATTGTAATTGCTGAAAGCAGACTGAGACAGTTTCTCGCTGAGTTGTTCCTGAATTTTTTCAGGCGTAAACTCATTAGCCGGATAATTACTTGAAGTCAGTAATTCATCCAAACGCCTTAAGCGAACCACATACTCGCGTACTGTACTATGGCTCATCTCCGTTTGTTCAAACAAATACTGCTTAAATGACATAATGTCGAAATAATCAGTCTGGCTATTGCAATAAATTTCACTACAAAAGCGGCACAACGCTACAAATTTACCCTGTAACTCATTCCAAGTTTTGTCATCCACCAAATCAGTCATCTCAGAAATAGCTTCTTTATTGATGACCTGACCGTTAAATACTAGCGAAATACGGTCAAGGGTTTTATGACAGTGCAAACAATGAGTCTGACTATGTTTATAGTCTTTAATATAACGGCTGAGAGGCCGTTTCTTTTGAGTTGTAACAGACATAAGAGATAAAGCCCTGTGTATAGTCTTAACAAAAAACAAATAAGCAAAAAGTTACTTCTCTGGATTCAAACGCGCCTTCAGCCTTTTTATCGCTTGGCTGTGAAGCTGACTTACGCGGGATTCACCCACATTAAGCACTGCGCCGATCTCTTTAAGATTAAGTTCTTCCTGATAGTACAACGTCAGAACCATCTTTTCCCGTTCAGGCAGCGATTCAATAACATCAATTACCCGCTGACGAAGATCACCTTCCAGTAATTGTTGGAGAGGATTTGTCTCATGCTCTTCCCCAACCACTGGTTCACAACTTTCACCGTGAATTTCGTGCCATTCGTTATAAGAAAACAGTTGACTGTTATTTGTGTCTAACAGTATTTGCCGATATTCTATCAGATTAATCTTTAATTCTTTAGCAACTTCCTGCTCACTGGCTGGACGGCCTAACTCTTGCTCAAGTTTACGGATGGTCTGCGTGACTTCACGTGCGTTACGCCGCACACTACGCGGAGCCCAATCACGGCTCCTCAGCTCATCCAACATTGCACCTCTGATGCGTTGTACCGCATAGGTGGTAAACGCGGTTCCCTGCATGGAATCAAAACGCTCCACTGCATTAAGTAAGCCTATGCCACCAGCCTGAAGCAAGTCATCGAGTTCTACGCTGGCAGGTAATCTTACCTGTAGCCTCAATGCTTCATGGCGAACTAGTGGTACATAGCGCTTCCAGAGGCTATTTTTGTCCATCACGCCTTCGGCGGTATACAAATCGCTCACAACAACAGACACCTTTGGATAAGAGACTGGATACCATTATCCAATCCCCTAATCGGTACAATCGTTTGAACAATGAAGTAAAAGCACTTCTTTTTCACCTATGCGAAATTTTTGATGTCCGCCCAAATGCATAGCAAGTTTCAGGCTGTCCTTGACAATTAACAAAAAATAAGGATCGGCAAACCGATCCTTATTTTATAAGCGTTGTTTATGCAGGTTACCCTGCATAAATGCTCAACCGGAAAATAAAAATTAACGCAGAAGAGACATAACAGTTTGTGGGATCTGGTTCGCCTGACCCAGAACAGCGGTACCAGCCTGTTGCAAGATCTGACCACGGCTCATGTTGGAAACTTCAGTTGCGTAGTCAGCGTCTTCGATACGGCTACGAGCAGCGCTCAGGTTGTTAACCGTGTTATTCAGGTTGTTAACAGTGGATTCCAGACGGTTTTGAATTGCACCCAGAGAGCTGCGCAGATTGTCAACTTTAGAGAGTGCTGCATCCAGAGTTTTCAGTGGATCTTTGGATACTGTAGGCGTTATTGCAGCACCAGCTGTTACCACACCAGTTTTATCATCAATCGTAGCGCTATGGTAAACAGTTTTTCCAGTTGTATTGTCTTTGGCTTCCAACACATATGCATCAGCTCTAACAGCACCCGTAGCATCAACAGCTTTATGTATCTTCGCTTCAGTAGTATTGAGGTTATTAGCACCTATAGACGCGTGAGTATATGTAAGATCATGAAATGTACCAGCCTTACCTTTCTCTTCGATTTTCGTTATTGTTTCTCCCTTTGGCACATCAGGAGTCACAGAAAACTTATCCAAACCCAGTTCTTTGCTATTAATTTCTTTCAGATCGATTTCGATAGTTTCGCCATCGTTAGCACCGACCTGAATTTTCATTTTAGTATCTTCTTTCAATACTTTTACGTTGTTGAACTGAGTTTGTTCAGAGATACGGTCAATTTCTTCCATACGTTGTTTAACTTCTTTCTGAATAGAATCCAGATCGCTCTTAGAGTTGCTGCCGTTTTGTGACTGAACACTCAATTCACGGATACGTTGCAGGTTGTTATTGATTTCGTTCAGAGCACCTTCGGTAGTCTGAGCAATAGAGATACCATCGTTGGCGTTACGGGAAGCCTGATTCAAACCTTTAACGTTAGCGGTAAAACGGTTAGCGATCGCTTGACCAGCAGCGTCATCCTTCGCGCTGTTAATACGTAAACCAGAGGACAGGCGCTCAATAGCAGAACCTAAAACGCCTTTAGATCTAGTCAGGTTGTTCTGAGCCAGCAGAGATGAATAGTTAGTATTGATGACTGATGCCATAGTAGAGTTCCTTTTTAAAATCAAGTCGATGTAATTAGTTTGAGCTTATATGCTCACGGTGTTCATCACCGCCAACAGTTTTATCGACCCCTCAAAAAAAACCTTTAATATTTCTTGAAAAAAGTTTTTTATTTTTTTCTCTATTTTCTCCGATAACCCAAACAGCGCCTGTTCTCATCAATTATTCCCCCCATCAAAAAAATCATTTTGTCAGTAAACTTTTCGCAAATTAATCCGATAACATGTCCAGTGATGCTTTACTAATAAAGGAGTCAACATGGCTAGCATTTCCTCATTAGGAGCCGGGTCCGGGATGGATATGGGTTCTATACTGGATAAACTTCAGGCAGCAGAAAAAAAACGTTTAGAACCATTAGCACAGCAACAAACCAGCTATAAAGCGAAACTGACCGGTTTTGGTTCGTTGAAAGGAAGTTTAGAAAAACTTAAAACAGCTTCCGAAGAACTAAAAAAATTCGATAAGCTCAATACCACTAAAACAAGTGAAGATCATAAAACATTTATCCCGAGCACCGATTCTAAAGCCAGCCCGGGTAACTATGAAATTGAAGTTCAACAACTTGCAAAGGCTCAGTCTCTGCAATCTACCGAAGTTTCTGGTGTAAAAAAACTTCTGGGGGAACAAGGTAAAGGTACTCGTACCATTATCATCACCCAACCAGGTGAAAAAGAACCAATGAAAATTTCCCTGAAAGATGATGAAACTTCTCTGGTTAAGATCCGCGAAGCCATCAATAAAAAAGAAGGCAATGTTAATGCCAGCATTCTCAAAGCGGACGAAAACGGTACAGAAGAAGACAGTAAAGGTTGTTTGATCCTGACCTCAAAAAAGGCTGGCACAAAATCCGTCATGACCATCAAAGTTGAAGGTGATGATAAGTTGGGAAAATTGCTGAACTATACTTCTGATAGCAAAGGTGGTGGCTCTGGTGCAATGACACAAAAAATAGGGGCTACCAATGCAAAATTAACCGTTAACGGTATCCCCATTGAACGCCAGACCAATGAAATAAAAGATGCACCGGAAGGCGTTATTCTGAATCTGAAAAAAGTTTCTGAAACAGAAAAAGTTATAGACGAAAAAGGCAACGAAAAGACAAAGATAAAGCCAGAGACACTGGTCGTTTCCCGTGATATCGAGCCAATGAAAAAAGCAATCAAAAAGTGGGTTGATTCTTATAACGAATTACAAACCACTTTCGATTCACTGACCAAATTCAAACCCGTCGGAAAAGGGGAAGCGGCTTCAAAAGACAATGGCGCCCTGCTTGGTGACGGTACATTAAAAGGTATTCAAAGCCAGTTAAGACACCAACTCGTTGCTGCACAAGATGTTGCTGATATCGCCACTTTAAATAAACTGGGCATTAAACAGAAATTAGATGGCACACTGGAAATCAGTAATGAAAAACTGGAAAAAAACCTAAAAGAAAAACCGGCTAACGTTAAGGCTTTCTTTATGGGCGACGGTGAAAAAACTGGTTTTGCAACCCAGACTTATAATATTTTGAAAAAAACGCTGGATAGTCACGAAGGAACTATCGCCACAGCAACCGAAGGCATCAACAAGCGTCTGAAAACAATTGAAAAGCAAGTTGAAAGAACGAATGATAATATTGATGCCACGATGGAGCGCTATAAGCGTCAATTTACAGAGTTAGATAAACTTATTAACTCACTGAATAACTCAACTTCATCTCTATTCCAGCTTTTAAGATAATAAAGGACATTATGTATCAACGTTCGGCAAGCCAGTTATATGCTCAAGTAGATCTTGAGAGCGAAATTATGAATGCCTCTCCTTACCAGTTGATTCAGATATTGTTCAATGGGGCGCTCAGCGCCCTACGTCGTGCAATTATTCTGATGCAACAAGGCAATATCCCAGAAAAAGGTTTAGCTATTTCAAAGGCAATCAATATCATTGATAATGGTCTCAAAGAGGGATTAGATTTCGAGAAAGGCGGCGAAATTGCCCAGAATCTCTTTGCATTATATGAATATATGAGTCGCCGCCTGCTCCAGGCTAATTTACGCAATGATGAGAAGGCTATTACCGAAGTGATTGATTTACTTACCGAGATATCAGATTCTTGGCGGCAAATAGATCCTCATTACAACGCCAGTCAGGATATTGTTTAATGAAAAATGATCTGGATCTTTTGTCAGCTTATCAGCAGATCCTTAGTTTAAGTGAGCAAATGATTGATTTAGCTAAAAATGGAAAGTGGGATGAACTTGTTGAGATGGAGATAACTTATCTGAAGGCAGTAGAAGTGGTTACTTTATTATCAGAAGGTTCAGACGTTCCCATTTCATTACAGCAGCAATTAACCAAAATTTTGCAAACTGTCTTGGATAATGAAAAAGAAACTAAGAGATTGTTGCAAAAACGGTTAGATGAACTCAGCGACCTGATTAAACAGGAAAGCTGTAAACAACTGTTACATGATACTTATGGACAGTTTCCTGTCAGCGACTATGAAATGGAGTTAACTACGACGGAACCAAAATAAATGTAACAACGGCACCAGTGATTTTATTTTCATAATCGCACTGATCAAAATGTCATTCATTTTTCATTTCAGGTGGTGTCAATTCGTCACCATCACTTTTTTGGTTAATCTAACTCGGCATTTTATTTATAATTTGCAAACAATCAAGAGAAGTTAATTGTTTTTGTTAACAAAAAATTAACCAACAATTGATAACGGTGCCTTTTCATGCGAATAACGGGAGATATCATCACCACATTCTATCGTTAATTAAATCACTTATTATGTTAAAAAATAATATAATTAATATTGTTTTTATTTCTATATTATTAGTCCCCGAAATGGGTTTTTCTTCAGTAGATGAAGATTTGAATTATTGTGCTAAAACGGAATCATGGGTAGCACAAAAAGTCATACAGAACGCTGCTGAAGAAAATAAACAACTTGATCCGTATAATGCGGTATCAATATTGATCGCCAGATACCCGCTGGCAAAAAACGCGTTACCGATAACACTTTCAGCTTGGGGGCAGCTTTATACCCAAACTATAGAAATATCCATTCCTTTTATTGATAAGCAAAAACCCCCTATGATTTTTATCGCTGCCTCGATTATTTCGGCGGAAGAATGTTCATTAACTGAACCGTCTTATATTGATATTACACCTGAGAGTTGGGTTATCCCCACTCCTTTCATTAAAGATAAATGAACCGAGATCTGTGAAATGCCTCTCAGGGCCGATAGATTATTGACAAATAGATTGCGGAGAAAAAATGATAGATGTGTAATCATAAAAAAACCAAAAGAGGTGGTTATGACCAGTGATATTCTGCAAGCACTCACTTTACTAAAATCAAAAAAATGGGTTGATCTGACACACAGTTTTGACAAAGACTCACCTCATTTTCTTATGTTTAACCCTGCTGAGTTCAAAACACTTTTTGATTACAAAAATGGATTTTTTGTCCAACAATTCACCTTTCCCGGTCAATATGGCACACATATTGATGCTCCCTGCCATTTTGTTCCTGATGCCCGTACCCTTGATGAACTGGAATTGCAAGAATTGGTGTTACCTTTAATAGTTATTGATCAGTCAGAAAGAACCCAGCAAGATCCTAACTTTTCATTGTCTAAAGAAGATATTCTTAAATTTGAAGATGAACATGGCATCATAGAAGCAGAAACTTTTGTCGCCTTAAGAACAGACTGGAGCAAACGCTGGCCATCTCAGGAAAAGATGGATAATAAAGATGTACAGGGAAATAACCAAATCCCAGGATGGGGAATAGATGCCTTGAAATTTTTATTTAAAGAGCGGAGAATCAAGGCCATCGGACATGAAACCTTCGATACTGACTCAGCCAAAGATTTTAGACAGAATAATGCATTATTGGGTGAATATTATGTATTGGAGCAAGATACCTACCAAATAGAACTTTTGACTAATCTGGAAGAAATTCCTGTTCGTGGAGCAATAATATTCAATATCGTAGCTAAACCTAAAAACGCATCAGGCTTTCCGGTACGTTCATTTGCTATAATACCGTAATTTATTCAGCATATTTTTTTACAAAAAACACATAACCAATTCATTGAGCAACTTTATTAAATAGTATGACATCCGATTTATAACTAAAATCATATTTAGAGTCTATCCCTGTAGGGGTTATAACAAATAAAACAGGCTGATAGACTCTCACAATTAACCTATCAAACCTGTATATTCATAATCTCATGATACGCACTAATCAACTTATTCCTTACCTGAATCCCCATTTGCAGCGAAATATTCGACTTCTGCATATTAACCATGACATCATTTAGCTCTACGCCGGGAGCGCCCAGCGTAAAATCTTGTGCTTGCTTGACCGCGCTCAAACGTGTCTGGTTTATTTTTTCTACTGCGGCAGTGAGCTGACTGGCAAAACCACTCTGCACTGGCAGCGGTTTGGCAATGTTTGCTGCTTGTAATGCCTGAGTCTGCATCTGTTGCAGCACACCTTCAATTGCCTGAATTGACATAAAAACCTCGCGTTAAATCACCCTATTGATGACGTGATTAAGTGCCATATTAGCCGTGGGCTGGTTGGCAGTTTTTCCACGCTGCCACCGTAACATAGCCCTTCTAATCTAAAGCGGGTAATTGAAGTCAAAATTCAAAGCTTATTGTGCCATTAAAAGAGGTGTGAACAGCGAATAATGATGGAATTAATAATAGGAAGAATCTTTTCGCTTGCGTATGGGGAGTCTGTTTTGTTACGCCACGCTTTTAGTATTCATGTTGACCAGCAAGGCAAGGATCGTCTATGAGTGCAACAAACGACGTTGAAAACCAAAACAAAGGTTTCAGCGCTATTATCAGCAGGATAAAAGCTGATCCGAAAGTTCCGTTATTAGTTGCTGGCTCCGCTGCCATCGCTATTGTCGTTGCTCTGTTTCTCTGGTTGCGCAGCCCCGATTATCGGGTGCTTTACAGCAATCTGAGTGATAAGGATGGCGGCGAAATCGTTACGCAATTAACCCAGATGAATGTCCCTTACCGTTTTTCCGAAAATGGTTCTGCGATCATGATACCTACTGATAAAATACATGAAACCCGCCTGAAACTGGCACAGCAAGGGCTGCCCAAAGGCGGGGCTGCGGGTTTTGAACTTCTGGATAAAGAGAAATTCGGCATTAGTCAGTTCAGTGAACAGGTCAATTACCAACGCGCACTGGAAGGCGAGTTGGCCCGTACTGTTGAATCTCTCGGCCCGGTTCAGAGCGCCCGAGTTCATCTGGCTATGCCAAAACCTTCTTTGTTCGTTCGTGAACAGAAATCGCCGTCAGCTTCTGTAACTGTTGGTTTGTTGCAAGGACGTGTACTGGATGAAGGACAAATCAATGCCATTGTGCATATGGTTTCAAGTAGTGTTGCCGGTTTACCAGCAGGGAATGTCACGATTGTGGATCAATCAGGACGTCTTCTGACACAAGCCGATGCCACTGGCCGTGATTTAAATACCACTCAGTTGAAATATACGCAGGAAATTGAAAACCGTTTCCAGCAACGCATTGAAACAATTCTGGCTCCTGTCGTCGGTCGTGGCAATATACATGCGCAGGTAACGGCTCAAGTCGATTTTTCCCGCCGCGAGGAAACAGCAGAAGAGTATAGGCCGAATCAGCCACCAAATCAGGCGGCTGTCCGCTCCAAACAGAGCAGTTCCAGCGAACAAAACGGCGGGCCATTGGTGGGCGGTGTACCGGGGGCATTGTCGAATCAGCCAAGTGCTGCACCGAGCGCACCGATTGAAAAACCAAATACCAATGCTAACTCTAAAGGCAATGGTGACGAAAAATCTGATCAACAGCAGCGCAATAATAGAAATAATAGCTATGAGCGCATGGTGAGCAATAATCGTAATAATCGTTATGACGAAACCACCAACTATGAAGTGGATCGCACCATTCGCCATACACAATTACACGCTGGCGCAGTGGAACGTCTTTCGGTTGCCGTTGTAGTCAACTACACCACCGCTCAGGGAGAAAACGGGCCTGAAACAAAACCGCTGACACCAGAACAATTAGCACAAATCGAAGCGCTGACCCGTGAAGCAATGGGCTTTTCTTCTGACCGTGGTGATAGCCTGAATGTGGTCAATACTCCGTTCAATGACACCACCGAAGTGATAGAAACCCTCCCGTTCTGGCAGCACCCTGTCCTACTGGATAAATTACTGGACGCAGGCCGTTGGTTACTGCTGGCATTCATTGCATGGTTACTGTGGCGTAAGATGATCGTACCGCAAATTGCCAAAAAACGTGCTGCGGAAAAAGCGGCTTTGGATACGCAGAAAAATCAGCAGAAACAAAACACAGAAACCAATGCAGAAATGGATGAAAAAATGCGACGTAAAATGGCTCGTCAACGAGTCAATGCTGAACTTCAAAGCCAGCGTATCCGTGAATTAGCAGAAAAAGATCCTCGCGTTGTTGCGCTGGTGATCCGTCAATGGATGAGTAACGAACAATGAGCCTGACCGGAACAGAAAGAAGTGCCGTCATGTTAATGACCCTGGGAGAAGATCAGGCAGCTGAGGTGTTCAAGCACCTGAATTCGCGGGAAGTACAACAACTCAGTATCGCAATGGCGGGGATGAGACAAGTCTCCACCCAGCAACTGGTTGAAGTACTGGCAGAGTTTGAAGAAGATGCGGGGCAATATGCTGCCCTCAGCATTAATGCCAACGATTATCTACGCAGCGTATTGATCAAAGCATTAGGTGAAGAGCGGGCTTCCAGTCTGCTTGAGGATATTCTTGAATCCCGTGATACCACTACAGGAATCGAAACCCTCAACTTTATGGAACCGCAGATGGCCGCCGATATGATCCGGGATGAACATCCGCAGATCATTGCCACCATTTTAGTTCATCTGAGCCGAGGTCAGGCAGCCGATATCCTTGCCCTGTTTGATGATCGCCTGCGCAACGATGTCATGCTGCGTATCGCCACATTTGGCGGTGTACAGCCTTCCGCATTGGCAGAATTGACTGAAGTCCTGAATAACCTGCTGGACGGTCAAAATCTCAAACGCAGCAAGATGGGTGGTGTTCGTACTGCGGCAGAAATCATCAACTTGATGAAAAGCCAGCAAGAAGAAGGCGTCATTGATGCAGTTCGTACCTATGATGGTGAACTGGCACAGAAAATCATTGATGAAATGTTTCTGTTCGAAAATCTTATCGGTGTGGACGATCGCAGTATCCAGCGTTTGTTGCAGGAAATTACGACCGAATCTCTGCTTGTCGCATTGAAAGGTTGCGATCAGGCATTGCGCGATCACTTCCTCAACAATATGTCGCAACGCGCTGCTGAAATCATGCGTGATGATTTGGCAAATCGTGGCCCTGTCCGTATGTCTCAGGTGGAAGCTGAACAGAAAACCATCCTGCTTGTGGTTCGTCGTCTGGCTGAAAGTGGCGATATGATCCTGAATGGTGGTGATGATACCTATGTCTGATAAGCCGAATAAAGGAAACTGGCAGCCTTGGCAGCCGGGCGAATTGACTCAATGGGAATCTCTGCGGGCAAAACTGGAACCAATGGATGAATTACAGCCGCCCAGCGAACAAGAGATTCTTCTGAAACAGGCAAAAATGCTGGACGAACTGAAAGAACAGGCCCGTCAAGCAGGTCATGCGCAAGGCTTTGCAGAAGGCCAGATTCAAGGTTATGAACAAGGACTCCAGGAAAGCCGACAGGCCGGACTGGAACAGGGTTTGCAAGAAGCCAGACAACAACAGCAAGTTGTCATTGACCAGTGGAAAGCACTACTGATGGATTTCAGCCATTCATTGGATGGATTAGATACCGTTATTGCTTCACGTCTGATGCAACTTTCACTGACAGCGGCTCACCATATCTTAGGGCAACCCGCTGTTTGTGACGGCACTGCCCTGTTGAATCAAATCCGTGAATTTATCCAGCAAGAACCTATGTTCAGCGGTAAACCTCAGCTGCGAGTCCATCCACAAAACATTCCTCTGGTTGAGCAAAAACTGGGGGAAGTTCTGACGTTGAATGGCTGGCGTTTGGTTGCAGATAACAAACTGCATCCGGGTAGCTGTAAAGTCAGTGCCGATGAAGGGGATCTGGATGCCAGTTTAGCCACGCGCTGGCACGAAATGTGCCGTCTGGCAGCATCGGGAGAATTATGATGACAGCAAGACTCGGACGCTGGCTGGCAACATTGGATTCACTGGAAAAGCGTCTGGAAAAAACGCCAAAAGTACGTCGCTATGGGCGCCTTACCCGTGCTACAGGTCTGGTCATGGAAGCCACTGGTTTGCATATGCCCCTTGGCTCGACCTGTCTTATCGAGCGTCAGAATGGTAAAAAGATTGAAGAAGTCGAAAGTGAAGTTGTCGGCTTCAATGGCGAAAAACTACTGTTAATGCCAATGGAAGAACTGGAAGGCATTGTACCGGGAGCCCGCGTCTATGCCCGCTCATACGGTGAGGATGCCGGAGGGGGGCGGCGCTTGCTTCTGGGGCCTGAATTGCTCGGCAGGGTTCTGGATGGTGCAGGACGTCCTCTTGATGATTTACCGGCTCCCGATACAGGCTATCGCGCTCCCCTGACAACAACTCCGTTTAACCCCCTGCAACGAACTCCAATCAGCAATGTACTGGATGTCGGCGTTCGTGCCATCAACTCCTTGCTGACGGTAGGACGCGGACAACGCATGGGGCTGTTCGCTGGATCGGGGGTTGGTAAGAGTGTACTGCTTGGCATGATGGCACGTTATACCCAAGCCGATGTGATCGTCGTAGGGCTGATTGGTGAACGAGGCCGGGAAGTCAAAGACTTTATCGAAAATATCTTAGGTACGGAAGGGTTGTTACGTTCAGTGGTCGTCGCCGCTCCTGCTGATGTTTCGCCGCTGTTACGGATGCAGGGGGCTTCTTACGCGACTCGCATCGCCGAAGATTTTCGAGATCGCGGTAAACATGTGCTGCTGATCATGGATTCCCTGACCCGCTACAGCATGGCCCAGCGCGAAATTGCACTGGCTATCGGCGAACCACCGGCAACCAAAGGTTATCCCCCTTCTGTATTTGCCAAATTACCCGCTCTGGTAGAAAGGGCGGGTAATGGCGTCAGTGACGGAGGTTCCATTACCGCATTTTATACTGTTCTGACAGAAGGTGATGACCAGCAAGACCCCATTGCCGATGCTGCCCGAGCCATCCTTGATGGCCATATCGTGTTATCACGCTCGTTGGCAGAATCAGGCCACTATCCGGCCATTGATATTGAGGCATCCATCAGCCGTGCCATGACCTCTCTGATCGACAATACCCATTACCGGCGGGTACAGCTCTTTAAACAGTTGCTTTCCAGTTATCAGCGTAACCGGGATTTGATCAACGTTGGGGCTTATGCTGCGGGTAGTGATCCTTTGTTGGATAAAGCGATTGAGCTTTATCCGCACATGGCTCAATTCCTGCAACAAGGCATTGATGAACGCAGTGAATATGATACGGCCTGTACTCAGCTTCAACAATTGTTACCGACATAATATCTTGCTTATGAAAATTTCGCCGAAGAGTATTCGGCCAACGGGTATAACGTTTGTCGGTTCAATGCCGATATAACTTTGATGCAATTCAGTAACGCTTATGTCTGCGTAGTGATTAATACGAGGAAATACATGCAACAACACTCCCCTCTCGTGACTTTACGTGAACTTGCCCAAGATGCGGCAGAAAAAGCGGCATCTCAGCTTACTCAGATTCGGCAAAACCACCAGCAAATGGAGCAACAACTCACGGCGTTAATGAATTATCAGGATGAATATCGTACCCGTTTGAATGACACTCTCAGCAGCGGCATGCCCTGCTCAACATGGCAGAATTACCAGCAGTTTATGAAAACGCTGGAAATGGCAATTGAACAGCACAAGTTACAGCTCAATCAATGGAAAAAACGACTTGAGCAAGCCATATCTCAATGGCAGGAAAAACAGCAGCGTCTGAACGCCTTCGACACACTGCAACAGCGGGCAGAACATAATCTGAAGTTACACCAAAATCGCATGGAGCAAAAACAAATGGACGAGTACGCACAACGTGGTGCACAACGGAGAATGAAACAATGAATCTCACTCTTTTACCTACGGATTTAAAACTCACGGATAAAGGTTCGGCAAAAAGTCAGTCATCCTTAAATGATCTCGTGAACGATAGCCATTCCCCTAAATTCGGGCAGCTTCTTGATGCAGAAACAGCCTCTATGCAGAAGCGCCCGGCTCAGGCAGGTAAACATAGTCTGAAAGAAAGAAATTCCGTTGTTGATAAAACAGCAAAAAGCGAATGGTCGCAATTACAGAGCGTATCAGATAAGACTGCCGAAGATAAATTGCAGAAAGAAATCACTCTGCAAGAGAACAATGCCGAATTTACTCTATTGAAAGATGACGATTTGCTGTCAGCCGATGCATTAAGTGCAGTTATTCCAATTCAGATTGCCGGATTAGTTACCCCTCCTACAGGTACTGTGGCGCTTGCCGAGAACACCGATGGATTGGCAGAAAATGAATTACTGGATAAATTACTGGATAGTGAAGGCGGCCTTGCCAGTGCGCTGCTGGACAAAAGTCCCAAAGATGCCAAGCTGACCAATATAGATCTTGTTGAATCACCTAAAGAGAGTGATCGGGATGAAAGCATACATCTTTCTGCTGCACGGAATACTGCCCTGAATCATAAATCAGACGATGCCACCGACATTCGCTCTACACTGGTACCAGCCGCTGGACAAATAAAACTTGCTACCAGCAATAAAGCAGAGTTCAACCAGTCTCTCCAAAGTAATACCATTCCTAAAAATCCAGCTTCGAGCAACGGTAAGGAATTAAATCTGCTTCAGGCGGCTGCTCCTGCATTAACTGCCACTACTGCTGAAACAACCTCAATTGATTCTCCTGCAATATTGGCAGCATCTCCCCTACTTTCAGCCGGACAGCAACCTGTGGGCCAATTTCAGCTAAGTGGAACAACCGCACCATTGTTGAATGCTCATCTTGGCAGTGAAGAGTGGCAGCAACAGCTCAACCGGCATGTCCTGTTCTTTAACCGTAATGGACTGCAACAAGCAGAACTTCGCCTACATCCCCAAGAATTGGGCGCGCTGCATATCCGCATGAGTGTTGAAGACAATCAAGCACAATTGCATTTTGTTTCTGCTCATCAAAATGTTCGTGCTGCACTGGAAGCTGCATTGCCGGGACTTCGCCATGCATTGGCTGAAAATGGCATTCAATTGGCGCAAAGCAGCGTAAATAGCGATGCCCAAGGGAATTGGCAGCAAGAACACCATGCCACTAATCATGCCAACGACCATTTAAGTTCCCGTGAAGATACCCAAAGTCATGGCTTGGCAGCCGCAACAGGAATAACGGCTTCTCCTGCATCAGCCATGAGAATGACACCTCAACAACTCGCCTCGACCCGAGGAGGTATTGATACATTTGCCTAATTATCCACCTGATTATTCGCCCAATATCATTATGCGCTGTAAGAAAGAGAAAAAGGGCCGATAACAAACGTGTGAGTTAATGGTTTTTTCCACGTTTGTTTCTGCCATTGCCGGAACAAAGACGCGGGATAATTGATATTGATTTTGATGGATAAGCAGACCCGCCACGGAATGCGCGGGGACTTATCCGCCACGGAAAACAGGAATTTGTCTGTCCATGTCTGATTATAGCTACGAGCATAAACGCATAAATCCAATTTGGATGATACTGTTAGTACTAATTGCTGTTATTGGTGCTGCCATCGGAGGGTATAGCTGGTGGGCGATGAACCAGTCGGCCAATAACAGTACAACAAAAACCAAAGTCATTAAAACCCCTGTGTTTATGTCTTTGGAACCTTTTACCGTCAATTTGATCGACAACGAAGATCATTTCGACCGTGTTCTGTATGTTGGAGTCACATTGCGTCTGTCTGAAGAAAAAATCCGTCAACGCTTGCATGATTATCTGCCAGAAGTTCGTAGCCGTATGTTGCTGTTATTATCTCGCCAGAAAGCGGCTGATTTAGCAAAAGATGACGGCAAGATGCATTTGGTGGCAGAGATCAAACAGACATTAAACCCGACACTGATACCCGGTGAACCTGATCAAGAGATCACCGATGTGTTGTTTACCACGTTTATTCTGCGATAATCACAATGAGTGACAATATTCTTTCACAGGCAGAGATCGATGCTCTGCTAAATGGTGACAGTGCCTCTACTGATGACGTGGAACAAACTGCGTCCGGAGAAAGTGAGGTTCGTCCTTACGATCCCAATACGCAACGCCGCGTTGTACGCGAACGTTTGCAGTCACTGGAAATCATCAATGAACGTTTTGCCCGCCAATTCAGGATGGGGCTGTTTAACATGCTGCGCCGCAGCCCGGATATTACGGTCGGCGCTATCAAGGTTCAGCCTTATCACGAATTTGCCCGCAATCTGGCCGTGCCAACCAATCTCAATTTGGTGCACTTGAAACCATTGAGGGGAACCGCACTATTCGCTTTCGAACCCAGTTTAGTTTATATCGCCGTTGATAACCTGTTTGGCGGAGATGGCCGTTTTCCCACCAAAGTGGAAGGCCGTGAATTTACCCATACCGAACAGCGGATCATCAACCGAATGCTGAAACTGGCGTTGGATGCCTATCGGGACGCCTGGGATTCTATATTTAAAATTGAAATGGAATATGTGCGTTCCGAAACACAGGTAAAATTCACCAATATCACCACTTCACCGAACGATATCGTGGTTACGACACCATTTCATGTGGAGATTGGTGCATTGACGGGCGAATTTAATATCTGTATTCCATTCGCCATGATCGAACCTCTGCGCGAACGCCTGACCAATCCACCAGTGGAAAATGTGCGTCAGGAAGATGGCCAGTGGCGTAAAAGTCTGGTGAAACAAGTTCAGCACTCAGAATTAGAGCTGGTGGCGAATTTTGTTGATATTCCCCTGCGGCTGTCAAAGATCCTCGAACTGAAAGCCGGCGATGTTTTGCCGGTTGAAAAACCTGAACGCCTGATCGTTCACGTTGATGGTGTGCCTGTGCTCACCAGTCAATATGGAACACTAAACGGGCAGTATGCCCTGCGTGTTGAACACCTGATTAACCCTGTTTTAACTGCTCTGGATGAGGAAAAGCCCAATGAGTGATGCTAAACAACCCACAGATACCAGACTGACTGAAGATATGTGGGCAGAAGCGCTGGAACAACAGGCCGCACAGCAAACCTCTGACGGCGGCGCGTCAATATTTGAGAATCTGGAACCACAGGATGTGCTCTCCCAGCTTTCTGATATTGAT
Source organism: Xenorhabdus sp. XBWT (assembly GCF_059072735.1). Classification (NCBI taxonomy): domain Bacteria; kingdom Pseudomonadati; phylum Pseudomonadota; class Gammaproteobacteria; order Enterobacterales; family Morganellaceae; genus Xenorhabdus; species Xenorhabdus sp. XBWT. The sequence continues at coordinate 1,692,048 of NZ_CM180990.1, read as the reverse complement.
CTGATCATGGATATTCCCGTTAAGCTTTCTGTCGAGCTGGGTCGCACCAAAATGACCATTAAACAGCTACTGAAACTGTCACAAGGTTCTGTTGTTTCCCTTGATGGCCTTGCGGGTGAACCGTTGGATATTCTGATCAATGGCTATTTGATCGCACAAGGAGAAGTGGTTGTTGTATCCGATAAATACGGTATCCGTATCACAGATATCATCACTCCTTCTGAACGCATGCGTCGCTTGAGTCGTTAACCATGATGGCGAATCAGCCTTCCTTTCATGCGTCTTTTCAACGCGGTACGGCATCAGATGCCGTACCCGTCAGCACGACAGGCAGTACCGAACCTCTCCCGGCCGGACAAACCTTGATGCAAGTCAGTAGTGCATTGGGTGGTGTTTTATTGCTGATATTCTTCATAACATGGCTGGTTCGCCGTTTGGGTCTTGCTCCCGCCAAAAACAAAAATCACCGATTGTTAAATGTTAAGGCAAGCTGCTCACTCGGTCCAAAAGAGCGGGTCGTTGTGGTGGAAATCGAAGGCAATTGGCTGGTACTGGGCGTGACATCTCAACAGATCAATATGCTGCATCAAATGCCTGCCCCACCTGATGACGTGGAAAAGGACAACGTACTCAAGTCGCTGCCGTTTGGTCAGATGCTAAAAAATACGCTCCAGAGAAAAAGCAGGAACGACAAGGACGATGATGAAAAGTAGAGTTTTCTTTATGACAGGCAATCGAGTAACAGGCAAAAAACTTGTCTCACAGCTTTACCAAATACGATTAAGTTCAATACGATTAAGTTCAATACGTTTGAATTCAGTGCGTTTGGGAACCCTGCTTATGGCACTTTTGTTACCGCTGTTCCCCATGAACGCCGCTGCCGAATTGCCTGGCATCATCAGCCAGCCCTTGCCTAATGGCGGCCAAAGTTGGTCACTGCCCGTTCAAACGCTGATTTTTATCACGGCTCTGGGGTTCATTCCAGCCGCCCTGCTGATGATGACCAGCTTTACCCGCATCATCATCGTACTCGGCTTATTGCGTAACGCACTGGGAACTCCGTCTGCCCCGCCTAACCAAGTTATGCTGGGTCTGGCACTGTTCATGACATTTTTCATCATGGCGCCCGTATTCGATAAAGTATATCAAGATGCTTATTTACCCTACAGTGAAGATAAGATCACGCTGGAAACCGCATTGGACAAGGGTTCCAAGCCATTGCGCCAGTTTATGTTACGCCAGACCCGGGAAAATGATTTGGCTCTGTTTGCCCGCCTTGCAGATCAAGAAGCGTTTGAAACTGCGGATTCTGTGCCAATGCGTGTACTTGTACCTGCGTTTATTACCAGCGAATTGAAAACCGCTTTCCAGATTGGTTTTACCCTCTTCATCCCATTTTTAATTATCGATCTGGTCGTTGCCAGTGTTTTGATGGCATTGGGGATGATGATGGTGCCACCGGCCACTATATCGCTGCCGTTTAAACTTATGTTGTTTGTCCTGGTAGATGGCTGGCAATTATTACTTGGCTCACTGGCACAAAGTTTTTATGTCTGATAGGCAGTTTTTGTATCTGGCATGAAATCTTATTGGAAAAAGATCACAAAAGCGGTTTGAGAAAATTATGACTCCAGAATCGGTAATGGCCCTCGGTGTTGAGGCGATGAAAGTAGCACTGGCGCTGGCCGCACCACTGCTTTTATCTGCCCTGATCTGTGGCTTGATCATCAGCTTATTGCAGGCGGCAACTCAGGTAAACGAGATGACCTTATCGTTTATCCCAAAAATTTTGGCTGTTGTCGTTACTATCATCGTCGCTGGGCCGTGGATGCTGAACTTGCTGCTGGATTACATGCGCACGTTGTTTAGCAGTATTCCCACTATTATCGGTTAATCATGATTCCGTTTGATAGCGAAACACTTTCCCGCCTTGTCAGTGACTTTTTCTGGCCCTTGGTTCGTTTATTGGCGTTGTTTAGCATAGCGCCAATTTTCAGTGAAAAACAGATGCCGATAAAAGTCAGAATCGGTCTGGCATTAGTGATCACTGCTTTATTGGTTCCCAGTATTCCTTCTTCCCAAATTCCTATTTTTTCTGTTGCCGGAATTTGGGTATTAATACAACAAATCTTGATCGGCGTGGCTTTAGGCCTGACTATGCAAATCGCTTTTGCTGTTGTGCGCCATGCTGGTGAAGTTCTCGGTTTGCAGATGGGGCTTTCATTCGCCACCTTCTTTGATCCCACCGGTGGGCCGAATATGCCTATTTTATCCCGTATTCTGAATATGCTGATGATGTTACTATTTTTAGCATTTGACGGGCATCTGTGGCTGTTATCTATTTTGGTAGATACGTTTTATACCATTCCGGTTCAAGTGACACAGTTGAATCCGAAAGGTTTCCTGTTGTTAGCCCAAAGTGCCAGCCTGATTTTCGTTAACGGTATGATGCTGGCCATGCCAATGATTACCCTGCTACTAATCTTGAACTTTTCCTTAGGTATGCTAAATCGCATGACACCGCAACTTTCCGTTTTTGTGATCGGTTTTCCATTGACTCTGACAGTAGGAATTTTCACACTTTCCCTGCTGATCCCGATGCTGGTGCCATTTACTGAACGGTTATTTGGAGAAATGTTTGATAATCTGGCGGTGATTATCAATGAAATTGTGTTTTAAAACGTTATATTAATTTCAAGTTGCAACCAACAAAGCAGCAACTTGAAATCTATCAGGGAAGAGTTTTAACGTTTGTTCACTTAATTGAAATTAGGCTGACCATTGGATGCCGTTACTCCACCATCTATCGGTAAGTTTACTCCATTGATAAAGCTGGCATCTTCACTCGCTAAAAATGCAATGGCGGCTGCAACTTCAGAGGGTTTTCCTGCTCTTTGTAACGAAATTCGGCTATCAAAATGTTTCAGGGTTTCATCATCAAAACGGGCAACCATCGGCGTTGCCACTAAACTGGGGCATACAGCATTGACACGCACGCCCTGAGAACCATAATCCAGTGCCATAGCGCGGGTCACATTCACGACCGCTCCTTTTGCTGCGCAATAATGTGCGCCTCCCCAATCACCGCCTAGTCCTGATACAGAAGCATTATTGACAATACATCCTTTGCTTTCCAACAAATGCGGCAACGCAGAATAGCTACAATTGAGTACGCCATTAAGATTTGTAGCCAGTACCACATCCCCCTCTTCCTGAGATACACTTAATAAATCACCAACAACATACAAGCCCGCATTATTAACCAGAATATCTATCCGACCAAAATTTCTGACCGTTTCATCAACCATACTTTTGACTGAATCGCGATCCGCAACATCCGTCTGAATCACTAACGTCTTATCCGATAACAGTTCACTGAATACACGGTTAAGCTTATCTGTATCCCGCCCTGCCAGAACAACAATCGCACCTTCTTGAGAAAAACGCTTTGCTGTGGCCTCTCCAATACCACTGCCTGCACCAGTGATGACGACAACTTTATTTTCAAATCTCATCATGCTAATACCCTCATTAATATAAAAATCTCTGACCATATAATAAAATATGATTTAGAATATTTATTCTAACGAGTTAATGATACTCACAGCCTTATTAATTTTTATTATCGCTTTTCATTTTAAAATTTATTGACAAAAAAATTCAATAATAATTAAAACTTTAAAAATCCAACTTGGAATTAAATAGCAATTAAAAATTGTCGATCACCTCCTTACTTCTCTCAGCGCGAGGAGTAAGGGAATCTCATAATTTGTGTGCATTACTATTATGGATAGCCTATTTAAAAAAATAAAATAAATAAATAAATAAATAAATAAATAAAATAATATAAATAACACAGCGTAATAATTGTTTATAATCCAAATCATTTCTCAGGAAAATATTGAAATATTTTTCACGCTTGACATTTTATAAATTAAAGATGATAAATTGAATCAACGAGAAATATTTTCTTTTATATAAACAAAGCCTTTAGAAAGGGGTTAACTATCAAGTAATTAACGTATTTAAAAGGAGATTCTTATGATATCTAAAACGCTTCATTCTCCCACAATAAAATATTTACAGTGGGAAGCCAACGATGCTCCGCTGCTTATCATTCTTGGGCAATCCAACAGCTATGGTCATGGCACACAATTACCACTAGATGAAAGAATTACCCAAGGTTTAAACAATGTATTCACTCTATCCCTGCCAGAAGTTTATAGTATCAATTTTTCAACCATTAACTGGGTAGGATTGACCAGCTTTGGCAATGCCAATATTGGTGCCCCTGTCGGTTTACAACGCGGTAATCAAGATCATCCCTGCAATGTTGCCAACCGTTTCGCCAAATTTTGGCAAGGCCATATCAATCAGGGCAATACGTTGGATTTACCCGATCTTTACGTGATTTTAATGGGATACGGTGGGCAGGGAATGTATCTGGATAACCCTCCCGATAACCGCTGGGCACCAGAACGCGATCCCAAAGATGTAGAATCTCTTTATCCCCGAGCAATGAGAACATTGCGTATGGCCGTTCAGTCACTACGGAAAATGGGGAAAAATCCACGTATTCTGGCGATTCATTGGAATCAATGGGAGGCGGAAACAGAAAGTTTAGCGGCAGCCAAAGTTTCAGAGGTGAATTTTACCCGGATCATCACAGGAATTAGCGATGCTATCAGTTCCCGTGATATTCCGTGGCGATTGTATTATCCACTTTCAGTCGCCTTTGATCCCCTTAATACCAGCTATGTCAATAAAGCAATTGAAGATATTATTGCCGCTGAGTCCAGATACCGTATTCTGATTGATGCTCGGAATTCGCAAAATTATACCGGTGTCGCTTCTGAATATGGTGTATTCCTGCCCGATAAAATGCATTATAACAGCACAACCCAAACATGGTTCGCCCAACAAGAATGGGAACGGATTTTATCTGGCTATAACGGTGTCAAGGTATAATCCTGTAATTTTTCAAACTTATTTTTAAGGATTCGCTTGCCAGATTCTGTCAATATCAATTCTCTGCTGTCCAATTGCCTGATTGCCCACTTTTTCTTTAAAAAAGTGTCAAGTAATGATGCCCCCAAGGAGCCGCCAAGATGAAAGTATCGTTCACTCCAATCAAGACAAGAGCAGGCGAATTTTCGGCGTGAGGAAAGTTGAGTATCAGCGCATATATCAAGAGAAAACAGAAAATCTTTACCGGTTGACGTTAATTCATAGCTATCAGTTATCCAATGATTTGCCAGAAAACTATCATGAATTTTTACCGCAATTTCTCCTGCCATATGATCATAACAAGTTCGGAAAAAATGCAAAGATTTGGGTGTGGAAATTTTGGCAATATCTTTATGTTCACCATTGGCAAATCGCATCATATTTTCGAGTAATTCAGCCACTTCTGTACTGTGTATTTTAAAATAGCGATGTCGCCCTTGTTGAAGACAGCTAATTAAATTTTCTTCCCGCAAACGATTTAAATGAGCACTGGTTGTTGACGGTACGACATCAGTAGCTGCACTTAATTCTGTCGCGGTATAAGCACGACCATCCATCATCAAAAATAACATGCGGGCACGAGTGCGATCTGCCAATATCGCGGCAATAGCTGCCACTCTTGCTTCAAGATTAAATTCATTCATATTTTGACAGCCATCGAAGTGACAATAGATTCAGCAAGATATCTTAGGTTTTTTTATCTTGCAAGGAGGTGACAATGTTAGTTGTCATATTTGAAGTTGAAATCGCAGAAAACCAAAGTGATCGTTATTTTGATACCGCTGCGGCCATTAGGCCATTATTGAACTCAATCCCAGGTTTTATCTCCGTGGAACGTTTTCAGAGTCTTAATCATAATAATAAATATCTGTCCCTCTCTTACTGGCATGATGAAGAATCTATAAAACAGTGGCGACATACAGGCCAACACCGGGAAGCACAAGAGTTAGGACGCAACAGAGTATTTGCAGATTATCATCTGAAAGTCGCCGCTATTATCCGCAATTATGGGATGTATAGCAGGGAGGAATCACCAACTGAAATATGAGATATAATCAACTATAGATGACTTGATGTAACTTTTCGGTCACTGGATAAATCAGTGACCGGAAGTTTAGCTCTGTTGTTGGTAATCGTTTTTTGGATTTGGTTTTTTTAATTTTTAATCAAACTTTATCAAATCAATGCGCAGGGAACGGACATTCCGCAAACCGACCAAAAAACATCCAATACCAATACCCAACTAAAAAAAACACTGTCAACAAATAGGCAATCGCCCGTAATATATCCACCGAAAAATCTTTGACACCTTTCGCTACAAAAAAAATCATAAAGGGCAATAAAAGCAAAAAGCATAAAGGCGCTGTCAATAACCTGTCATCATTGATAACGAAGTTATTTACCAGATCGCAAACCGTCTTGATATCCTGTTCCCCGATCATCCAGTCATGATCAATTGTTGAAAGACAACCAATCAATATCGTACTGAATAAAATAAAAATAACACAAAAGAGTAAACTTATAATTTTCATGTTTATTTATTCTTATCATCTATAATAAGACAATATTTAACCCTAGCCAAAAAACACCCAAACAATAACCCATGTTTTATATCAAAAAATCTAATGTAATATTCCGCTTTCCTATCAAGATAAGATCTTGATCACAAGATAAAATAATATATTAAACAGAAAAATCTGAATTTATCTGGTAGAGAGTCATTTTACTCGATTATAATTCCTATTATCATCCTTAATTTGAAATGATAATTCACTAACCTATTTTTACTACGTTTGTCATACATCAAAACCATAAAAAAGCTCAAACATTGTTTGTAATAAAAATTTTTAAAATATATCTCCTTTTAATTTCTAATTTATGGCTGTTTATTTTAACTTCATGACTTATACAAAAATGGTTTGATTATTACTCTCTGTTATTTTGAAGTTGCTAATTTTTTATGCAGAAGAGATGCTTTGAGAGGAAGAATAGCCAAAAGAAGACATACCCTAATAAAGGCAAGAAAACAGAGATACATACACAGCCAACAAAAACTGTATATACAAAAATAGGGGAAATAATCCGCCCTTATCTTCTTTCTCATTTCCACTGGAAAAGAGAAAGAAGATAAGGGCTTGAGAAAACACTATGCCACACTTAATCAGCGATATACCTCAAACAAAGACATGCCTTTTAAGTCAGTAAACGCTTTGAAAGAAGCTTGCAGTGCAGCCTGTTGCTGATAGTACTCAGAAATAGTCGCAACCCAATCGGCATCGACCAGCTCTCCTGAGCGCACTTTGTTAGATATGCTACGTTCACTGCCCAATGAATCCAGTTGGTCTAGTTCCTGAAGCTGTAAACCGAGAACCGCTTCTACAGAAGAGAAGTTGTTCAAGTTATTGCGAATGCCACGATTAGCTTTATCCATCAACACCTTTGCTTCATTCTTTTGTTCATCAGTAGCGTTACTGTATGGCATTTTTAATGCCTTAATTGCCATATCAATGGAAGCAAAAACATCTGACTCACTGTTGACTTCTTTACCAGGTTTCTCACTGGGTTCTTTGATCGGGTTACTGGGTTGGGATAAAAATGCTTCTCTCCCTGTATGGGCAATAATCATCGAACGATTATCATCCACTTTCTGGGTGATTCTTTCTTCACCACCAACGTAACTCACCTTCCCACTATTCTTATCAGCAACAAAAGGAGGTTTGTCCGTCTTATAACCGGCAAAAATATAACGACCATTACCATCGGTTTTATTGCCCAGATTCAGCAATTCTTGTTTGAAACCTTCCAACTGCTGGGCATAAGATTCACGATCCTGATCGCTATACTCATCCGTCGCAGCTACTATTGTTTCAAAAACATTATTTATAACTGTTACCATATTTGAGGTAATGCTCAGCTGCGCTGACATAGAGTTTCTGGCAAAAATGCGGGCAGTAGCAAACTGCTGGTTTTTCGACTCAGACTGAGAAACCATAATGTTCTGCGAAGCAGCCAACGGATCATCTGACGGATTAATCACTCGACGACCGCTGGACAATTGCTCACCCGATTTCATCCACTTAGATTGGGCACTCAAGATCCCATTCATTTTTTGACTGTATAATTGATTCGTACTTACACGCACAATATCACTTCCTTTTTCTCATTCAACCAAACGGTGATTAACGAATACCCAAAATAGCGTCAAACAATGTTGTCGCAGTCTGCATTACACGGGCATTTGCCAAATAATACTGCTGCAAGCGTTGCAGTTCGCCGTATTCTTCGTCCATATTGACACCCGAAATTGATTGGCGTGTTGTTTTGAGTTGATCGACGATATGTTTCTGAGCTTCGAAACCAATTTCAGCTTTGTTCGCATCGCTGCCTACTTTACTCACCAACGAAGCATAGGCACCAGCAAAGGAGGACTTGCCATCAACTAAACGCTTATCCTGCAATTCAAGGAATTTCTTCACATTGCGGTTATCACTCTGGCCTCCATCTTTAGTACCGGCGGTCGCCAACTGAGAAGAGTCTTTCAGGTTCACTTCCAACGTTGCCGCAACATTGCTGACGGTTTTCAACGTGTAAGTATCGTTAGCTTCTGTCTTGGAAGAGTCAATTTTGACTTTCAGTCCGTCGAATTCCAGCGTATCTCCCCCTTTTTTCACAGAGATCATTGCCTTGTCAGAAATACGCTGAGCCTTCCAATCCTTGCCGTCAAATTTGAGGGTATAATCACTGCCCTTAACTTTAGAGGTATCGGCATATTCGACTGTAATCTCAGCCAAGCCTTTATTATTGCTGTTAGCAACGGTTTCCGGTTTGGTGAAATTAAAGAAATCAATACCTTCGTTGCCTTTGAAATCAAAACCAGCACGATGTACCTGATTGAACTGATCTGCCATTACCAATGCCAGTTGATTCAATCCATTACGGGTTTTATCCACGGCTTCTCTGCGTACCTCCAATGCACCACCCAGAGCACCCTGAGAGATAAAGCGTTCATCAATTTCCCAGGTACCGGATATACCATTGTTGTAACCCAATGTAATACGGCTGCTGTCAATGCTGGATGGAATAGCTTCCAATTGATAGGATTGATTACCTGATACCAGTGTCATACCGCCACCGAATGAGATGTTAAAAACACCACCATCCTGCTGAACCACATTCACTTCTACCAGTTGGTTTAATCGACTAACAGCTTCATCGCGCTTATCCAGCAAAGCCAGTGGTTCGCCATTACCTGTACCGCGCATATGGGTAATTTCATTGTTCAGATTGGAAATTTCTTTCGTGTACTGATTGATCTCTTGAACATTTTGTTCAATTTGGGAATTGATACTGTTATCGATTTGACGCAGATATACATCAGCTTCTTTGAAGCGGCTGGTCAGACCTTCCGCCTTGCCCAGTACCGTGGTTCTGGCAGCGCTGTTTTCCGAATTACTTTCAACCGCTCCCAGACTTTTGAAAAAATCGCCAATGGAATTAGATAAGCTGACGTCTTTATCCGCCAACAGATCATTGATTTTAATCATCTGCTGATTATACGTTTTTAACGCAGCATATTTGGTTTGTGCCGCATTATATTGCCCAGTGAGGAATTCGCTGTATTCTCGGTTGATACCGCTGACAACCGCTCCGTTGCCCACAAAGCCCACAGGGGACATGGTTCCATTATTTTGTGTCATTACGGTAGTCTGTCGGTTATAGTCCGCGTTTTTGGAGTTGGCAATATTATTACCTACTACACCCATTGCCACCTGCGCGGCATTAATACCACTCATGGCAGTATTCATAAGGCTATTGGACATGTGTAGATCCTTTTACGTTTTTCTTTAAACCTCCATCTATAGGAGGTCATTCACTGATACAGTTATCGGCAAATCACCTTGTTCCTTGAGCGAAAATACGCTTAGTTCCGATAGTTCTTGCTTAAAGCTAAATGGGCTAAAACAGGTTGTCGAAATCGTAGGTGTAGGCTTTTGCCATCTGGTGGCCGGTATTTTTTAACTGCTGGATCAGTGACACGAGTTTTTTGGCGTAACCGGGGTCGGTGGCGTATCCGGCATCCTGCAAGGAGTATGCGCCCTGCTCAGCCGTTGTTGATTGCGCTACCTTAGTGTAACGAGGGTTTTCTGTCAGTAGTTTGACATAATCCGTTATCGCTTCCACATAAGAACCATATACGCGGAAACTGTCCTGCATTTTCTTCGGTTCGCCATCAATATATTCCGTCGTCATAATATTGGTGACAGCTCCTTTCCAATGCTTACCGGCTTTGATACCAAACAGGTTATGACTCGGTTTGCCTTCTGCGGTCAGGATTTCCCGTTGTCCCCAGCCCGATTCCAGCGCAGCCTGTGCAATGATCAATAAATGTGGAATACCACTTTGCTGACTCGCCAATTGCGCAGGCAAGGAAAGCATGGAAACAAAGTTGGTACTGTTCATCGTCAATGGCTTCGACTGGACTGGACCATTAGAGAAGGACGGGGAAGCATTTTCAGGTATGGCCCGGTGCATAAACGGCTCCAATGGCTGTTTAGGCAATGTTTGCAGAATATCATTCCCTAATGGCATCGGGACTGTTCCCGCCAGTTCACCCGAAATATTATTAGCGTTGGAGAACTGTTTGACGATCATATCAGCAAATCCCAGTCCCTTTTGGGAAAGATCCTGAGCAATTTGCTGATCGTACATCGAAGTATAAAAACGGGTCTGCTCGCTGCTTAAGATTCCATCCTGTGGCAACGAGGAACGCATACTTTTCAGCATTATCTGAACGAAAACACCTTCCAGTTGTTGGGCTACTTGCCGTAGCCCTTGCTCTGGTTCCTGTGACAGTTTCGCTTTCAGTGAATGCAGTGAATTAACATCGTAAGCAGCGTTGGACATCGTCAGAAAATCATTCATCAGATAATCTCCAGCTTCGCACGCAGACAACCTGCGCTCTCCATTGCCTGCAAAATCGACATTAAATCCGTTGGTGTCGCACCCAGCGTATTCAATGCACGCACAACTTGAGCGAGATTCGCGCTGGCACTGACTTGTTGCAATGCGCTGCCCTGCTCCTGAATGCCGACATTAGTATTACGGGTTACAACGGTATTGCCACCCGCCAATGGCGTATTAGGCTGGTTGACCGCAGTCTGACGCTCAACGGTCACTGACAGGCTACCGTGGGCAATGGCACAACTATCCAGCGTGACATTGCGGTTCATCACGACTGACCCTGTACGGGAGTTGAAAATCACTTTGGCATCACCTGCATCCACACGAATAGTCAGATTCTGTACTTGAGACAGAAATTTCACCTGCTCGCTGTTTTCCATCGGCACCCGCAACTGCACAGTGCGGGAATCCAGCGGGATTGCCGTTCCTGTCCCCTTCAGGCGGTTGACCGCATCACTGATTTGCTGGGCCAAACTAAAATCATCATCATTCAGTTGCAGGTTCAAAGTACCTTTCTGACCGAATTGCGTTAGCAATTCACGCTCAATCACTGCACCGTTGGAAATTCGCCCACCTGCAAGCTGATTGATTTTGATGCTGTTACCTCCAGCACTCGCACCTGCACCTCCCACCAGAATATTTCCCTGAGCCAACGCATAGACTTGATTATCCACGCCTTTCAATGGTGTCATCAGCAATGTACCACCACGCAGGCTTTTAGCATTACCCAGAGAGGAAACTACAACGTCAATGTTTTGCCCTGCACGCGCAAAAGGTGGCAGCTTGGCTGTCACCATGACGGCAGCAACATTTTTAAGCTGCATATTCGTACCGGGCGGTACGGTAATTCCCAACTGTGACAGCATATTGCTCAAACTTTGGGTAGTAAAAGGCGTCTGCATGGTTTGGTCACCCGTACCATCCAACCCAACCACCAAACCATAACCAATCAGTGCGTTATCCCTGACACCTTCTATGGTCGTCAAATCACGAATGCGTTCCGCAAAAGCGCCCGTTGATGCAATCGTATTGAACAGTACCAGCAAAAATGTAAGAAGGCTGGCGACTAATTTTTTCATCCTGACCATCCTCTTTTAAAACGGTGAGATATTCATAAAGAAACGTTGCAACCAGCCCATATGCTGCGCTTCGTTGATATAACCATCGCCAACATACTCAATGCGGGCATCTGCAACTTGGTTAGAACTCACCGTATTATTGCCAGTGATAGTGCGCGGATTGACGACACCAGAAAAACGAATGAATTCCGTTCCCTGATTGATGGCGATCTGTTTTTCCCCCACCACATGCAGGTTGCCGTTTGCCAGCAATTTATCCACAGTTACAGTAATCGTACCTCTGAATGTGTTGTTGGCATTCGCCCCGCCTTTACCCCCGAATTCGTTATTGCCTTCCATACTCAAATCGGTTTTATCACTGCCTATCAACCCCTGTAAGAAACGGGGAGTCAAAGCCGCTGCGAAACCCGTTTTTCCATTGCGGCTGGCGTTGGCTGAGGAGTTTTTGCTCGCGCTGACGTTTTCTTGCAAGATGATCGTCAGCGTATCACCGATATTGCGCGGACGGCGGTCTTCAAACAGGGGTTGATAACCGTAATAGACTGGTTGGACAGTCTGGAAAATAGAACCATTTGGTATTGGGGCGGTTGCTTCGGCGGGTTTTGCGGTTGTCTGCCCATTCACCAGCGGTTTGTGCGGCATATAAGCACATCCCCCCAATGTCAGTGCTGACAATGTTAATACCACCACAGATATGTTGATACGCTGTTTATTTCCCCGGTTTTTCCGTAAACCGGCAGAATCATAAGCTACATGGTTTTTAGCATGGCTTCCGGAATGGTTCTTGGCAACGGGCATTGTATCCATCTTCTATGCTCTTACATTTATCGCAGAAATAGTGGGGGAATGTGCTTTCCCCACTATTAATGATTAGGTTATAACTGAGTCAGTTTTTGCAGCATCTGATCAGATGTTGATACTGCTTTACTGTTGATTTCGTAGGCTCGCTGAACCTGAATCATATTGACCAACTCTTCCGCCACATTAACGTTAGATGTTTCAACGTAGCCTGAATAGAGCAATCCGGCACCATTGATGCCTGGTGCGTTTTCCACCGGAATCCCGGAACTGTTGGTTTCCAGATAGAGGTTTTCACCGATGCTTTCCAAACCGCTTTCGTTGATGAACGTGGTCAGCGTCAGCTGTCCAATTTGTTGAGGCGCTTGTCCCTTCATATTCGCGCTGACGATCCCATCACGGGCAATGCTGATGCTGAGGGCATTGTCTGGAATAATAATCGCAGGCACGACCTGAAAACCACTGGCAGTCACCAACTGACCATTTTGATCCTTCTGGAATGAACCATCGCGGGTATAGCCCGTCGTGCCATCAGGCATCTGGATTTGGAAAAAGCCCTGTCCTTTGATTGCCACGTCCTGACTGCGGCCGGTCTGTGCCAAATTACCCTGACTGTGCAGGCGTTCAGTCGCCACTGGCCGCGCACCTGTACCGATTTGCAAACCCGATGGCAGGTTGGTCTGTTCAGACGACATCGCGCCCGGCTGACGTTCAGTTTGATAAAGTAAATCTTCAAACACCGCGCGCTGGCGTTTAAAACCGTTGGTGTTGACGTTTGCCAGGTTGTTAGCAATGACATCCATATTGGTTTGCTGAGCATCCAGCCCAGTCTTGGCAATCCATAAAGATCGGATCATGAATTTATCTCCCCCCGATTAGCTCATAGCGAGAATTTGGTTAGCCCGCTGGGCATTTTCATCGGAACTGTGTATGACTTTCATCTGCATCTCAAAGCGACGCGCATTGGCAATCATGTTCACCATACTTTCCACGGGATTCACATTACTGCCTTCCAGAACACCCGGCATGATTTTCACCTCGGTGCTGGCCGTAAGTTCATTGCCTTGCTGTTCCCGCGCCTGTGGCGTTAAATGGAACAAACCATCATCGCCCCGCACCACTTGGTTGGCTTCCGGCTTGACAATTTTCAACTTGCCAATCTGACCCAACAACGTTGGCGGATCACTGGCAATCAGGGCAGAAATGGCACCATCGGCCGCGATAGTTAATTCAGCCTGCGGCGGAACATCAATCGGCCCGTTTTCGCCCATCAACATGCGCCCCTGCACCATCAGTTGCCCTTCGGGTGAAATCTGGATGCTGCCGTTGCGGGTATAGGCTTCCGCCCCATCTTCAAGCTGGACAGCCAAGTAGCCGCCTTGTCCGACCGCCACATCCAACGGACGGGAGGTATAATTCATCGGTCCCTGACGGCTATCCATGCCGGGAGTGGAAGCAACAACCAGCGAGCGTGTCGGCAGGGTTTCACCTTCAATCGGCACAGCACGCAACGCAGCAAGCTGAGCTTTAAAGCCCGGCGTTGAGGCGTTAGCCAGATTGTTGGCGGTGACAGCCTGATGTTCCAGCGTTTGGCGCGCAGCACCCATCGCGGTATAAATGACGTGATCCATAAAGCTATCCGACTAAGTCTATTAACGCATGCTGACCAGCGTTTGCAGAATTTGGTCCTGCGTCTTGATGGTCTGGGCGTTGGATTGATAGTTACGCTGGGCGACGATCATATTGACCAGCTCTTGGCTCATGTCCACGTTAGAGGCTTCCAGCGCACCGCTGATCAGCTTACCGAAGTTACCTGAACCCACTACGCCTACAACCGGGCTGCCAGATGCGCCGGATTCTGTCCAAACATTATCACCTTGTGCAACCAAGCCTTCAGGATTAGAGAAGTTTGCCAGTACAACCTGACCCAGAGCTAATGTCTCAGTGTTAGAGTAAATACCGTAAATTTTTCCGTCATCATCGACACGGTAATCGGTGAAATGACCAGTTGCATAACCATCTTGTTTTGGAGGAGAAATAGAATTTTGAGCAATGCTCTGCTGCTTGCTACCATTGAGTTCAATATTGATTTGCGCAGCAGCAGAGCCATTTAAAGCGGGTACATCAAATTTAAATGGTGGAATATCTTTCATTTGGCCACTGGTATTAAATTCTAATTCACCCAATTCCTGAGATTTAGCACCCACAACAGACCGATCCAGCGCATGAGCTATCCATTTGTTATTGTCTGTTTTAACAAAAAACACATTGATATCATGCTGATTCCCCAAGCTATCAAATACTTGAAGCGGAGCACTAAAGTTAAATGTGTCTTTCTTATTGGGATCAAATCCTTCGGTGATAGCTGTTTCCATTGAATTCAGATTAGCTTTCAGTTTGATTTCCGTCGTCGCTTTTGCATCCAATATATCGGTTGGAATCGAAATCGACCCGACTGACCCGCCTTGCTGAATTTCACCATTTACCGCCGGATAACCCGTCAGCTTCATACCCTGCATATTGATCAGGTTACGGTCTGCATCCATTTTGAACTGACCATTACGGGAATAGAAAATATTACCGTTAGAATCCTGCATGCGGAAAAAACCGCCTTGGGTGATAGCCATATCCAACTGACGGTTGGTCGTGGTGGTTGAGCCATCTTTAAAGTTCTGCACCAGACCAGAAACCTTAACCCCCAAACCCACTTCTGAACCGCTGAAAACGTCCGCAAAGGAAGCGGAGCTGGATTTAAAGCCATATGTTGCCGAGTTTGAAATGTTATTACCGATAACGTCCAGATTACCCGCTGCGGCATTCAACCCACTGACCGCTTGTGAAAAAGACATATGTCCTCCGTTTAATTAAAGAAACTGACGTACTTCGTCCATGTTTGCCGTACCCACCAGCCCTAGGTCTAATTTAGTGCTGTTTTCCTGCCGCACAACACCGTTAACCTGGGCATACCTCAGGGGGTGTATCATCAACATTTGATCTTGTTGGCTTGCGGAAATGGTGAAGTTATAAGCTCCGTCCCCCACGGCATTACCATCTGCGTCTTTGCCATCCCATATGGAAGAGTTCAGTACATGGACTCCAGCACCACAATATGCGGATGAATTGGGATCTGATTTATTGAATTCCATTTCCCGAACCACTGCGCCACTTTTATTTTTGATGGTGACTTTGACGATATCGGCAGGCCGATCCAGTTCATAACCGAATGCGGTTGTATTGATGTCCCCTTTTTCGTTGGAACTAACCAGAATCTCATTACCATAAACATTGCCTGAAACCATGATACCCCGGCCAATCAGTGCAACCTTTTGCATGGTATGGTTGTTGTCCATTTGTCCGACAATGGAACCCAACGTTTTATTCAGTTTCTCAATACCCTCAACCGTACTGATCTGCGCAATCTGTGAAGTCAATTCACTGTTTTGCATTGGATTGGTAGGATCTTGGTTTTTAAGCTGAGCAACCAATATATTCAAGAAGCCATCTTTAATATCACCACTATTTTGCGGCTTTCCATTGGTCAACTTAGCCAGTTCACCAACGGTTGAATTATCCAGTGACTCATTAATTGAAGCGGTAATTCCCATAACGAAATTCCTGTTACTGACCCAACGTCAGAGTTTTCAACATGATGGACTTAGTGGTGTTAAGCACTTCAACGTTAGCCTGATAACTGCGGGAAGCGGAGATGGTATTGACCATTTCCCCAACCACATCTACATTTGGCATACGTACATAACCTTTTTCATCAGCCAGCGGATGACCCGGCTGATACTCAAAGCGGAAAGGTGTGGGATCATCCACCACTTCGCTGACACGAACACCGCCAATCTCCTGCCCTGCGGGGGCGGCGACGCGGAATACAACCTGTTTGGCGCGATATGGCTCACGATCCGGCCCTACAACGCTATCGGCATTCGCCATATTGCTGGCACTAACGTTCAGTCGCTGGGACTGAGCAGAGAGCGCAGAGCCGGCAATATCAAAAATACTGAGTAGAGACATTCCCATTATCCTTGTGACTGTAGAACTGACATCATGCTTTTGAGCTGCGCATTCGTCATAGTAAGTTCGGACTGATATTTCAGGCTGTTATCTGCGAAATTGCTGCGTTCCATATCCATGTCAACGGTATTTCCATCCATAGCAGTCTGGTATGGCACCCGATACAGCAGATCCATCTCCAGACGTTTTTGAGGCTGAACGGGAATATGTCGATCGGAAGTCAGAGTCAGCCCAATTCCATTCCCCGTCACACGACCATGTGCCATGACCTTTTTCAGTTGGGCAGCAAAATCGATATCACGGGCCTGATAGCCAGGGGTATCCGCATTAGCAATGTTGGCAGACAAAATTTCCTGTCGCTGGTTGCGGAGTGCCAGCGCTTCTTGTCGAAATTGAAAGGCGGCATCTAATTTATCGAGCATATTCCTCCCTCGGTTTTGTTCGTGAAATCTGATGGGTTTTAAGCTCTAAGCAGCTAACAGAATAAACGCAGAAGAAAAAGGTGATTCGAAGAATAGAAACAAATTGAATTGCTATTTATCCCATTAACGAATAATCAATGGCGTTACACTATTAACATCCAACAGGTACTGAATATTTTTTGAAATCATGGTTCGCTAACGGGATTAAAGGTGATGATATGACGGCATTAAAAATTATCGGGTTCGTTACCTTTTTCCTTAATCTATTTTTTGCTAGTTCTTTGGCTTGGGGAAACAACTTACCGCAATTAATAAATGATTATTTCAGGCAGATTCACCATACAGCGGGCCAGAAAGTCTCTGTGGAAATCAAAACGCCTGAACAGCAATGGCCGAATTGTGAGTTCCCTGAGATACAACCCTCACTTGGCAACAAAAACTGGGGTAATCTGTCCATCCCTGTAACTTGTGGTCAGAAACGTCGTTTCATTCAGGTCTATGTCAACGTCACCGGCCCATATTTGGTTTCCAAGCGCACCATTTACCGCAATGTAGTCCTGACAGAAAAAGATTTTCAAATAAAAACAGGGTCTTTAGATAAACTGCCAAGCGATATAATCCGTAACAGAAAGTCCATACAAAATGGTATTGCTATCCGCAATATACCTGCCGGAAAATTCATCACACACAACATGATCCGGCGTCAGTGGGCAATTAAAGCCGGACAAAAAGTGGTCGTCATCGTAGATGGACATCATTTTCAGGTGCGTTACGAAGGAAAAGCGATTAACAACGCCGCAAGTTTTGATAATATCCGTGTTCGTCTGGACTCCGGGCAGGTTATTACTGGTGAAGCTCAAGAAAATGGCAGTGTAAAAATGATGTTATAAATGGCTAAAGTTTTATTTTTTCAAGCCGATATAATCAACAGACCATGATTTACAGGCATGCCAGCGGTATATCGCCTGCTACCTAAGACAAATAAATAATGCCTGATTAAAGGATTACGATTATGAGTATTGAACGCACTCAACCTCTACTGGCTATTGCTGCTTTACAGCAACGCAATGCCAATGAAGGTGCTCAGAGCACTCGCAGAACTGTGGCTGTCGCAGAAAAAAGCGCCGATACGCAAGTCAAATTGAGCGAAGCGCAGAAAAAGCTCGTTCAGCCAAGCAGTCAAGATATTAATATCCAGAAAGTACAACAATTGAAAGAAGCCATTGCAAAGGGAACACTGGCGATGGACAGCGGCAAAATTGCCGATGCCCTCTTCAGAGAAGCCCTTGAAAATATGGAATATGATAAATAAACCATCAAATTCATAAAGAGCCATAAATGGAAGAACTTCAACTCTTGCTTGAACAGCAAAGCGCGCACCTGAACTCGCTTTCGCAAACTATAGCAGAAGAACAGCGCATATTGAGCGATGGTTTTATTGAGGCGAATCATTTACATCGAGTGACGGAACAAAAAACGTTTTTACTTTCGTCAATCGATCACGCAGAACGGAAGCGTCAGCACTTAAATGAAACGCTGGAAATAAAGCCACCTTACACCAATCATGAAAAACTGGCTGTATTATGGGAACAAATTAACCAGACGATTGAACGTATCCGTAATTTAAATGCGCATAATGGATTTCTGCTGAATCAGCATGTAGAGTTGAACAGTAAAGCCATTGCTTTTCTAAAAAGTCACCATAGCCCTTCTCTTTATGGTGCAGATGGTCAGGCCCGACGTAATTCAGCGCTATCAGGCCATAAGATCAGCGTTTAATTATTAGTACTACCAAAAAAATATAAAATAGACAAACCTCTTAAAATATAAATTTAGTTAAGAGGTTTGCTTGTATAATTTTTATCATGACTATATTGGAATTGGAAAATTTAATTAATTCTAGTTTCTGAAATGATAGATATTATTTAAGGCATTGTTTATTATTTTCTTATTGGGGCTTCTATACCTACTATCAAGTATAGGTCTAAATACAGAAACTACACTAACTCTATCCTTGCAGTAAAAATTACCATACATAAGATTGTTTGCAATCTGAACAATGGAGCGTGTCATTTTATTCAAACCATAACTAAATAACCCCCCACCCTTCCATACAATAACTATTGCATGGTTAATAGATAATTACTTTGGTAAGCTCCGAAGATTGATTTTTATTTACTGAAATACAATAAGATGATCGTCAAAGCGATCATCTTATATACATTATCTTATCTCGTACCACCAATCGTTGCCGTCATTCTGATTTGACGATTATCGGTAATTTCAAGGTTGGACAATACAACCAACCGAGGCAATACGCGACGTAAGAAACGAGATAATAGCGGGCGCAGTGCATGGTTGACCAATAGCACTGGCGGTGCTCCCAACATTTCCTGACGTTCCAATGCTTCTGCCGCCTGACGTTCCAGACTTTCTGCCAGACCCGGTTCCAGTCCGCCACCATTTTGCAGTGCCTGAAGCAGTAATCTTTCCAGCCCCGCATCCAATCCAATAACTTTGATCTCATCCGCTCCTGAGAACCATTGCTGGGCAATCGCCCTGCCAAGAGCAATTCGGATCATGGCGGTTAATTCGTAAGGATCTTTCTGCGTCGGCGCATGTTCTGCCAATGTTTCAATAATAGTGCGCATGTCACGAATGGGTACTTGTTCCGCCAGTAAATTTTGCAGAACTTTGTGCAAGGTTGTCAGGCTAACGACATCAGGGATGAAATCTTCCGTCAGTTTCGACATCTCCTGACTGACCCGTTCAAACAATTGCTGTGCTTCCTGCCTTCCGAACAATTCACTGGAATGCTGTGACAGTAGATGGTTAAGGTGGGTTGCAACAACGGTGCTGGCTGCTACGACTGTATAACCCTGTACCTGTGCCTGTTCTCTCAGGCTGTCATCAATCCATACCGCTGCCAAACCAAAGGCCGGGTCTGTCGTTAAGTCACCCTGCAATTCCCCGATAGCACCACCCGGATTAATCGCCAACCAGCGTCCCGGATGTGCTTCACCACGACCAATCTCTACACCTTTCATCATGATGCGATAACTGGCGGGTGCCAATTCAAGGTTGTCACGAATATGCACTACAGGGGGCAAATAACCCACTTCTTGCGCAAATTTTTTGCGTATCCCACTGATACGGCCGAGCAATTCACCATTTTGGCGAAAGTCCACCATCGGAATAAGACGATAACCCACCTCCATCCCCAAGGGATCTTCTAACTGTACATCAGACCATGAAGCTTCTGCGGTCTGCTGTTGTTCCTCCATCGCTTTCATCTCTTCGTGTTGTACAGCCAGTGGGTTTTTATCCTTACGCAATAAGAAATATCCCGCCCCAGCCAACGCTGCCGTAAACAGCAAAAAGACAAAGTTAGGCATTCCCGGCACTAAACCAAGCAGGCCAAGAACCCCCGCACTCAACATCATCACTTTCGGATTATTGAAAAGCTGGGTCACCATTTGCTGACCAACATCTTCATCAGTCGCAACACGAGTGACAATAACACCCGCCGCAGTGGAGATGATCAAAGCTGGTAACTGGGCAACCAGTCCGTCACCGATAGTCAGCAAGGTATAGGCTTCTGCGGCATCTCCCAACACCAAACCATGTTGAACAACACCAACAATCAATCCTCCGATGATATTGATCACCAGTATCATTAATCCGGCAATCGCATCGCCGCGCACGAATTTACTCGCACCATCCATCGAGCCGTAAAAATCCGCTTCCTGTGTAACTTCAGCGCGACGCTTTTTAGCTTCATCTTCACCAATCAATCCGGCATTCAAGTCAGCGTCAATCGCCATCTGTTTGCCGGGCATTCCGTCCAGCACGAAGCGCGCACCAACCTCGGCGATACGCCCCGCACCTTTAGTAATCACCATAAAGTTAATCAGGATCAGGATAACGAAAACAACAATACCAATCGCAAAATTGCCGCCAACAAGAAAGTGCCCGAAGGCTTCCACTACCTGTCCTGCGGCGGCTGATCCGGTATGGCCTTCCATCAGAATAATTCGTGTGGAAGCAACGTTCAGTGACAAACGCAATAAAGTCGAGAACAATAAAATGGTCGGAAACGCAGCAAAATCAAGCGTTCTGCGGGTGAACATCGCCACCAGCAACACCATAATAGAAAGCGCAATATTGAAAGTGAATAATAGATCAAGCAGGAATGGTGGCAACGGCAACACCATCATCGACAAGATCATGAGAATCAGAACAGGTCCCGCAAGCATTTGCCATTCGGAGCTTTTCATATTCCCCGGTAAACGGAATAACGAGGCCAGATTAGCCATGACGATTATTTTCTCCAGCAAAATCCAGTGCTGGCGGCACTGGCAGATTTTCAGGTTTCTTCGGTTTCAGGCCACCTTCCTGTTTCCAACGTTTCAATTGGTAAACCCAGGCAAGCACTTCTGCGACAGCGGCATAGAGCGCCGCAGGAATAAAGCCTCCCACTTCAGCATGGCGAAATAATGCCCTCGCCAAAGGAGGAGCTTCCAACAACGGAATGCGGTTTTCCGCACCAACTTCTTTAATGCGCAAGGCAATAAACCCTGTCCCTTTGGCTAATACTTTCGGCGCACTCATTTTTTTGCTGTCGTATTGCAGAGCAACAGCGTAATGGGTCGGGTTGGTGACAATGACATCAGCCTTCGGCACATCCGCCATCATGCGTTTACGCGCGGCTGCCCGCTGTTGTTGACGGATCCTTGCCTTTACATGTGGGTCCCCTTCTTGTTCTTTAAATTCATCCTTGATCTCCTGACGTGTCATTCTCAATTTTTTCAAGTGGCTGCGGATTTGATAAAGCACATCAAATGCCACCATCGGTATCAGCATAAATAAAACAATATAGCAGGCAAAAATCATCATCAGCATGGCATCACTCAATGCCATTAGTGGGGGCTGGGCTATCAGATTAAGCATGGCAGACCAATTCAGCCAGATAAACAGGGCTGCGCCGCCACCTACCAATGATGCTTTCAAGATAGCTTTGAATAATTCCGCCAAGGCATTCATGGAGAAAATTTTCTTCAAACCAGAAACAGGATTCAGCTTGGTCAGATCAAACTTGATGGATTTTGAACTGAATATCAGCCCTCCCATCAATGCTGGGGCACTGAGAGCAACCAATACCAATCCGGAAAATACTGGCAATAACGCCCAAACAGCCTGTTTCAGTAATCGACCGACTTGTTGCAGCATTTGTTTATCATTGCTGACCATATTGTGATCAAAATTAAACCCTTCAAACACCATCAGAGAAAGTTCATAGGTGATCGATTGTCCGCTCATCCAGAGCAAACTTACCCCTCCCGCTAACATCAGGATTGAGGTGAGTTCCTTCGAACGCGCAATTTGTCCATCTTTACGGGCTTTTTCCCGTTTATGGGGCGTGGGTTCTTCGGTTTTTTCGAGGTCGCTATCTTCAGCCACGGCTTTCCCTGGTGAGCATTCGTGATTACATGCAGAAAATTTGCCTTTGGCAAAGGACAAATGAAATTGTGTTAAGCATGACAAAAGCCCAGAAATTCAATGGCGGGAACACTGCAAAATTTGCGGGGGTATTTGGGGAATTATAGGAGTGCCGGAGGCTGGGCAGCTCCGGCAATGGGATTGGTGCTATTTATAGCTGATGTTACTTATAGCTAATAGTAGCTCATAGTATAGGTGACTCTGCCGCTGGCGGTGCCGGGGGTGACTTTATCTTCGGTTTGGATATAGCGTGCTGATAATGGGATCTCAATCCCGAGACCATTACTCATCGATGCATTCAACTTATGTTTCTTTCCAAATTCTACAAAGCTATTGCCAGTAAGGCCATATCTCAACTGAATACCTATACCTTTAGCAGCATCTCCACTACTGTCAATCTCCATGATACCCTTTTTTTGATCATTCGCTAGATTAACGGGAGAGATACTAATCGACAGGCTAGGAGCATATTGACATTCGGTCAAAACAATACTGGTATCCTCCCATCTTGTGCCGGAACCTTTACCCGTAAACGTATTAATATGATGGACTCCCATATCCACTGTTTTATCAGGGGCTTTGCAAGTCGGTTCAGTGATCTCGAGTGTTCCTGTAAATCTGATTATAACTTTGGTCTGACCGCCACTGTTGATACATAACTCAGGAAGAGAAGAACCATCGAGTTTTCCCGGCTGTAAGCCCGAACTTTTGAAAAGCCTAAACCATACACTTTTACTCTCTGTATCAGGAACCGTCTTAGATGGGAAGAAAGTGTTTCCACGTTTCGCTACCATATTAATACCTTTCATTGCTGTACTAAACACCCGCCAATCGGGACTGTCAATAACGACAGGAGGTATTAAGGAAAAACCATATGATAAAGACTTAGTTTGCGTTTTTAAGAAAGAAGGATAGATTTCCTTGTCAAATATAAGATTCTTTTTGATATCCACAATCGAAACACTACCAGGCAAGAGCACACTGATCTCTTCGGTATCCTTATCTCTGCCGTCACAATTAACCCGTTCATATGCTTCAACTCCAGTGGAACATAATATCCCCCCCAGAAAGATTACCGATAAAAATAATTGATATAATTTCTTCATCATCAACTCGCTGATCATTCCTTTAGCACACTGAATACCGTCAGTGTTGCCCGTGATTACACAACTGCACGTTCTGAGTATTATCCCACCACGAACTTTTGCTATCCGGTAATTGATATTTCACCCGACACTGCATTTGATTGCGACTGCCCCATTGCACTTTCAGTTCACCCGTTGATGTCTGAACACGGGCAAACAATTGCCCTGCCTGACCGACGTGACCTACCAGCCCTCCCTTTTCGTCTGTGACTTCCGACCCAAAAGGAATAGGCTGCTGATTTGGCTGCTGTAGTCTCAGCAAGATTGCAGCGCCCTGTTTAACACCATAATTCACCTTAACAACCGCGCCCGATAACGGTGCCACTTTCTGCCGTGTAGTCCTTAATTCCACACCATCACTGGCTCCTTTGGGATCGATGATAATGTCATTCATCTGATACGGATTCAGGTTGGGCACTATCGCATAACCCTGAGAATCAATACGGATATTTGAGTAGGATGAAACCTGTGCCCCTTTAGCCCCTTTTGCTTCGACAATGGCAAAAGTATTGCCGCTATGGGATGAAAAACTGATGCCTCCTGAATGCGCGATTACCGTGCCATTTATTCCGGCCGAAGCACTGCTATAGTTTTTTCCTTTACTATAAGAAGCAGACAACGCACTCCACGAGTTACGATAATTACCGGAAAGTGAGGTCGCATAGTCAGAACCCTGATGCTGTGAAGCATTCAAGTTATAATAAAATGGAGTGTCTTTCCCGACCGTGCCGGACAGGCTAAGCTGTTTCCTCCATTTACTTTGCTCATCATGCGTCAGTTGAGTACTGATATGACTGAAAGCCTTTTTTTCCAGAGGCAGACTGACATTAAACAGCCAGCTATTTTGGAATTTCCTCCGGTTATTCTGGTTACGAGTCACCGATACACCATAGCTGATTCCTTGCCAATGGTTATTGTAGCCGAGCTGATATTGCTGGCTATAACCCTTACGTTCCCAGGAATTCTCCATGGAACCACTTAAATGGAACTGTCCCCAATGTTCTGGCAGGCTCTGATTGAATGTTAACGTGACGCGGTTGCGTGGTGTGCTCCCATAATCATCAGCCATGCCCTGTGAAGATACTGCATCGGACAAGCTTCGATAATCTTTGGTTGAAAAACGATAAGTTGCCAAAGAGAAATTGCTGCCAGTTTCATGCACATATTGACTGTAGCTTAAGTTATAACTCTGCCCACGTAACGACTTACCATTACCGGTATTTAAATGAGTATGAGCGACAGCTGCCGATAGTGCTCCTATAGGGGTATCAACTGCCATACCCAACTGCCCGGCATAATAATTACGTGAATATTGTAATCCCGCATTACCGGTTATACGGTTAGTTAAACCCTGCTGCCAGGTCGTTTCGGCAAACAGTGGTGGCTCCTTTAACTCGTGACTGCGATATTTACCCACGGTAAAACTATATTGGCTGGAACCGGGACGTAATAACTGAGCGACAGCTGTATACGGCACTTCAAAACGCTGTTTGCTGCCATTAGCTTCATGAACCGTTACCGCCAGATTACCACCATAACCCGTCGGATAAAGATCATTAATAATAAAATCACCGGGCGGCACCGTAGTTTCATATATAACTTGCTCTCCCTGATGCACGGTCACTCTGGCATTGGTACGGGCAATACCCCGAATTTCAGGCGCGTAGCCTTGTTGTGAAAGTGGTAACATATATGGAACGCTGGTCAACGAAACCCCAGTAAATGGCAAGGTATCGAACAATTGACCGGAAGTATATGACTCTCCAATCAATACTCGGCCCTGCAATGCAGGAATATCACGCTGTACATAGGTATTCAGGGCATGATATTTTTTTTGGCTCTCCTGCTGCCAATTGAGGTTGCCATTATGGCGGAAATACCATGCTCCCAGATTCAAACCAGTGTTCAATGAACCATAAGCAGAATCATGGTGATCACCACCGGATTCACTACGGTATGCGCTGAAATTATAACCCAGAGTAGCAGCACTGATACCTTTGTCCCACAATGTGGGATCAACTGCATCCCGGGCCTGTTTTTTAATATATATCTGCGGCAGGCTAATATTGAGTTGTTGATAACTACTATCATAATTTACCGTGGCTTCCGGCAACCATTCAGCCAATGAAGTACAATCCTGATCTTCCGCTCCTGCTGCTGTGATATCTTTTGCCAATAGTTTCAGCTCAAGGGGCAATTGCTTTAAGACATCCGCCTGCACACACAAATTGACCTGATAGTTTGGTAATCCTTTAAAGGTAACACTATCCTGTGTCAGGTATTCCCCATTCAGCCAGATCTCAGATAAATAAGTTCCCGGCAACATGGCCGCTCCTTGACTGAAATGTTTTAAATCCAATTTCTCTGGAGAGACACTACGTAAAAATGCCGCCTCAAATTCAATATCTTCGCTGGTGTATGCGACAGAATAAGCAGATACCATTACCAAGGAAAATAACAGTAAACGAAATACAATGGCAGGATATAAACGGTTATTAATTTTAGTTGGTTTCATTGTATTCCTTTACTCTGTTATTTCTTTATATCTTTATATCTTTATTTATTCCTGAAGACTAAAATATCTTATTGTGTACTGTGTATGGCGCCATAGTCATTAATATATTGCCAGTCCATTATTTTACCAACAGGGGAGCCTTTAATTGCGAAGGTACGTTTGCCAAACGGGGGAACCGCATCGCCTTCGATGAGCTGTTCTTTACCCTTTTGCTCTACCGTGATATTCATCAGATTGATATACCAGGGAGAATCATTAATAGCAGTAATGCCCTTGTTGTCGATTTCCCAGCGCAACGTTTTAGCCGCTGATTCAGGCTCTCCTTTGAGGGAGGAGGGACGAAAGAATATTTTGATACGGGTACGTATCGCAAATTGTAAGTAATTACGATTACCTTCTTCTTTAATTTTCACCGGAATTTCCAACGCATTTAACCAGAAGAGAGATTCCCGATCCGCCGGAAGATGATTATTTTCAATATAACGAATACGCAGAGACTGGCCTTTATTGGGGTCAATCCGATTAACCGGTGGTGTGAGAATAAAAGGGACATTAATATCTTCCGGTAGTGCTTCTGCATCGCCATTATCTATCCAGCTTTGTAATAACACCGGTGATTTTCCCTGATTATTTACCTGTACTGTAACTTCCTTCTCTGTTTGTGGATATATCACGCGGGTAGATGAGAGCACAACAGATGCAAAAACAGGATGTGCCATGATTGCCAGAAGCAATACTCCCGGTACTTTTTTTAATAACAGATAAAATTTTGATGACATGTTACAGCTCTTTATTCTGAGTGGCAGAGCGGAGTTTCCTCCGCTGTTATATCATTATTTATATTGGATGTTATAACTTACCGTTGAGGTAATAGCCCCCGCAGTAGCTATCCCTGTTGCCCTATATCGGGCATAATATTGCAACTTACCAGTTCCGGTTTTTACACCACCTCCGGATTTCATAGTAGCAGGTGCAGCGTTAGTTCTCTGTTGAATAATATCATTTATTTCTATAGCGTTTTTGTTAGAATCAAGGAGTTCAATTTCAACATTAGCAGCTCCGTCAACCTTCTGATTAGCTAATCTTTTTAAGGAATCGCTACTGCTAAAATAGGCAAACGGGACAGGAGGAGCGGATCTGTGGCTCGGCTGAACACAGTCCGTAAGCGTCAAAGTAAAACCAGTCTCCCCCGCGACCTTCCCGTCTCTATCCAAATCTGACAGGAGAGCAGATGGTAATGAAACAGTGCCATTCGCTGAGCCGCCACTATCAAGCACTACATTACAAGTAGTTGCCAACACCTCCCCTTTAAAAGTGATTGTTCCATTAGAAACAGCCATTACAGATGTACTGCTTAATACACCAATGACCATTGCCATAGCTGATAATTTATTAAGTTGCATAAAAATAAATACCTAACCTTATTCTAAACAATTATTTAAACATATAATTAAAATTAATTAAAAGATCTATAATATTCGCTTGCGTGCCATTTAAGAAATACATCCACCAGACTAATCATTAAAAAGTACAAGGCTTATAACTATTAGCTTATTAACATCCTGCAAAAAATCTCTTAATAAAAGAGGGAGAAATATACACAAAATAAAGGTATCGTGGCAATAGAATAACAAAAAAATATGAAATAAAAAAAGAAAAAAGAAAAATGTCTTTATAAACAAAGGATAATAAAAAATCATCATTTTAAAAGAGGTTTCATAACAGTGTTGAACCCATTTCTTCATTCCCGGTTTTCTGGCTCAAGTCCATATCCATTTTATCTTAATAAAAAGCCGGATGATGTTCTGAAATATCCGTTTTTGAAGAATTTGATAGCGTGAGTCAAGGTACCTTTATCAATAACATTATTAATCGACAGGTATAACCCTTATCACAGGTTTGATTGATAAATCTTTCCATTTACCGATGTTCATTTTAGGGTAATAAAAACTTAAACAACCCAGAATAGATAACTGACATGAATGGATAATCAGCATGAATACTTGCCATTGGTTTATTTGTTTGTTGAATAAATCCATTGAATTCTGACCAATATATTCTCGTCTGGTAAATATAAATAACACAAGAGGTAATTCTAAATATACCTACAACTCATTATCTTTATTTATTTCTGAAAAGAAAAGCTTTCAGTTTAACCCTAATTTAATAGTGACTTAATTTCTCTCTGACGCTGCACCATTATCCAATGCTGCACCTATTGAAGAATAAATTCAGTAAATTATGCATTTTTTATCTTTCAATCTACTGAAAACACAAAAAATAAGAGGTGATATTTCAAGCCACCTCTTTTTTGATTTTCTCACTCAAATAATATGAATCTTAGTCTGTCTTCGTCATCGGTTTAATATCAATACTATCCGCATTAACATCACGAATATGGTCTTTTGTCAGCCTATAAACAATCGGGCTGAGTAACGCGATTGCTATCAGGTTGGGAATTGCCATCATCGCATTGAGGGTATCCGCCAGCAACCAGACAAAAGTCAGTGACTGGGTTGCACCAATCGGCAATGCAATAATCCAGGCAATCCGGAAAGGCACGATAGCTTTTGGTCCCAGTAAGTATTGAATACATTTCTCACCATAGAAACTCCATCCCAAAATGGTTGTGAAGGCGAAAATAGCCAAAGCGATGGCAACAATATAGTTACCACCCGGGATCACTGCGGAGAAAGAAGCTGCAGTCAATGTTGCCCCTGTCTGACCTGTCAGCCAGCCACCGGTAATGACAATGGTTAAGCCAGTGACAGAACAGACAATGATCGTATCAATAAAGGTGCCTAACATAGCAATTAAACCCTGACGGATCGGGTTTTGGGTTTTTGCAGCCGCGTGGGCGATCGGCGCGCTCCCCATACCGGCTTCGTTAGAGAATACGCCACGGGCGATACCGAAACGGATTGCCGCCCAGACTGCCGCACCAGCAAAACCGCCCTGTGCAGCGACAGGTGTGAAGGCTGATTTAATGATTAAAACAAATGCATCAGGAACAGCAGAGATATTGAGGGCAATAACTACTACACCTGCACCAAAGTAACCTACGGTCATGATAGGTACTAATTTACCTGCAACATCAGAAATCCGTTTGATACCACCAATCAGTACAGCACCGACCAAAACAACCAGAATTCCGGCCGTTATGACTTTTTCTATTCCGAAGTTACTTTCCAGTACATCAGCGACTGAGTTGGCTTGTACAGTATTGCCAATGCCAAAGCCTGCAATACTGCCAAAAAAAGCAAAGAGTGTTCCCAGCCAGACCCATTTTTTCCCCAATCCGTTTTTGATGTAATACATTGGACCGCCAACGTAATTACCATTTTTATCAGTTTCACGGAAACGTATCGCCAGTACCGCTTCTGAATATTTTGTGGCCATACCCACCAATGCGGTCATCCACATCCAGAACAATGCTCCCGGCCCCCCCATAACAATGGCTGTCGCCACACCCGCGATATTTCCTGTCCCAATTGTCGCTGACAGGGCTGTCATCAACGCATTGAAAGGTGAAATCTGGCCTTCACCCCGTTGGTCATTTTTTTGGAAGAGTAATTTGAACCCGGTGCCCAGTTTACGGATCGGTAAGAATGACAAACGAATTTGCATGAAAATACCGATACCTAAAAGACCGATCAGCATGGGAACGCCCCATACTACCCCGTTTATTGCACCTAACCATTGTGTAATCAATTCCATATACACCCTCGGCAGTTTAATATAACAAGTTAGCAACAAAATTATTTCAATTAAATAAAGAGCATTTTGGAAAAATAAGCGAGAACTAATTGCGTATTACTGATAAGAAAAAATTGATACTGTGAATCAGCTCACTCGTTTAGGTTATTTTTTATTGAATTGATTGGTAATAATTTCTCTTTCATCACTTAATCGGATAAACACTTCACGACAACCATTTTTTATCACGCATTTAGATAAATAAAAGGTTTTTTATATCGAATAAATGGGTATTATTTATGTAATTAACAGTTTCTAAAAGTAATAAAAGGAACATCTGTGGCAAAAGTAGGTTATATTAGAGTGTCAACAACTGACCAAAATAGTGATTTACAAAGAAATGCGTTGGTCAATATTCATTGTGAACTGATTTTTGAAGATAAAATAAGTGGTAAAACGGCAAATCGCCCCGGACTGAAACGTGCTTTAAAACACCTTAAACCCGGTGATACTCTGGTAGTTTGGAAGTTGGATCGATTAGGCCGCAGTGTAAAAAATCTTATCACTCTTATTTCTGAACTGCATGAGCGTGATATTCATTTTCAGAGTCTGACTGACAGTATTGATACCAGTACCGCAATGGGGCGATTTTTCTTTCATGTAATGAGTGCGCTGGCAGAAATGGAACGTGAACTAATTGTGGAAAGAACCAATGCGGGTCTGGCAGCAGCACGGGAACAGGGAAGAATTGGTGGACGACCCGTGATATTTACCGAAGAAGATCGTCAGCAAGCTGCCAGACTATTGACTAAGGGACACTCCCGAAAACAGCTGTCAATTATTTACAATGTCTCGTTATCAACAATTTATAAGTATTTACCCGTAGGGAAAGTGGTTAATTTTCCATTTCAAAATCAACTCGATTAGTAAGCTACGATATTGAAAGCGTAAAATCTTTTATTAAATTGCTCCATTCGGTTGGTTTCTCAATTTGTACGGCATGACCGCTATCAATTTCTTTGTATATGCTGTTCTTAATCTTTTTATAAACTTCATGTACTAGATAAGGTGGAATTAACGAATCACTGCTTAATCCAATAACTAAGGTGTCTTTATCTATTTGAGTGAGATAATGCTTTATGTTTATGGTTAATCCCAAAGCAATACGTTTATCGATCTCTTTTTCTGCTGGTTGGGTACAGACCCGCTGTATGGTTTCATGTCCTAACGATGAAAGAAACTCCGGACTTAAAGCATGTGATAAACTAAAGGCCATCGATGATATTTTGTCATTAAGCGCCAAATGTAACCAAGTCTTCAATATTAATTGATGGCGAGGATCATCATTTGCTGCCCATGGAGCGGTCAATATCAATTTATTTATAAGATTCGGATATTTAGCCGCCACAACAGCAGCAACTACCGCTCCCAGAGATACTCCCACTAAATCGACTGGCATACTGCTACTGTCTTCTATGACAGCCGCCACCTGCTCTGCGAGATGTTCAATTGTCAATGTTTCGGGCGGTAATCCAGAATTTCCACATCCCGCATAATCTGGAATAATCACGGTGCGATCACCGTTAAATGCTTTTGTTATTTCACCAAAGCTGCTTTGACCACTGCTATTTGTACCGTGCAGAAAAACGATGGGGTTTCGATTATTCTCCAGACCGTCTTCTGATTCTTTACGGTAAGAAACAAATGAATTTTTCAACTTAATAATCTTATCAATCGACTTCACAATGTTTTCCTCTGTGTGATGTAGGACAGTGTCCTTTTATACACTAATTTTGAAATTCATTGGATATAGAAGAATAGTGGGGGAAAGCCAAGGTGGATGTTTGGGCCAGCCATCAGACTCACCCAAACGTGATCAAAACACAATCGTCCTGTTCATTAAGTTATTTTTTAATACACCGTTTTTAAGTATTTTCTCTCGTTATCAAAAACCTAAGCTATCCAACAAATCATCAACTTGTTCTTGGTTGGCAATGATACCTGTACCATTTTGGTTGACTTGAGGGCCGTTAAGGAGACTATCGTTCTCTTTTTTCCCTTTAGCCATCTGGTCAGAGGGCATATTCTCCATTAATACCATAACCAATTGTTTTTCCAGTTCCTGAATGACTTCCATCATCCTCTTGATTACCTGTCCCGTGAGATCTTGAAAGTCTTGTGCCATCATGATCTCAAGCAATTGGGTATTGGTAAATGAGACATAATCAGGCACAAGAGTCAGGTAGTTTCTCGTATCTGTTATCAGTGAGCGGGCATCAGTCAGCTCCAAATCTTTCGGGTTTGCAAACCACTCATCCCAACGTTCAGTCAGAGATTTTGCAGACGCTTCCAGTTCATTCTGACGGGGCTGCGCTGCTTCAACACAGTTCAGCACTCTTTCAGCAGCCTGTGCCGTCATTTGAACAACGTAATTCAATCTCTCCCTTGCATCTGGGATCGCCTCAGCCGCCTGAGCTATAGTTTGATCCAATCCCAGTTCACGCAGACTATCGCGCAGCATTCTTGTCAACTGCCCAATACGACTAATTATTTCACTGGTAGGAATTGCCTCACCTCTAGGCATGACTGGATTTTCACTCATTTTGTCTCCTTAGAGCCCCAATTTTTCAAATATCTTATCGAGCTTCTCTTCTAAGATAGCGGCAGTAAACGGTTTCACCACATAACCGCTGGCTCCAGCCTGTGCTGCTGCAATAATGTTTTCTTTCTTCGCTTCTGCTGTCACCATCAAAACAGGTAAAGAAGCCAATTTTTCTTCGCCGCGAATCGTTTTCAATAATTCGAGACCATCAATATTTGGCATGTTCCAGTCAGAAATAACGAAATCAAATTCAGAAGTACGAAGTTTAGTCAGCGCTTCAGCCCCATCCTGAGCCTCATCTACGTTGTTGAAACCTAGCTCTTTCAATAGATTACGCACAATCCGGCGCATAGTTGAAAAGTCATCAACAACCAAAAATCTCAGATCCTTACTTGCCATAAAAACTCCTTGGAATTTCATTTGTCCGGCAGCACAATTTTGTTTGCAAAAACAACACAGTAAAAATAAAGTTGTAAAAATAATGTTGCAAAAACAGTGCTGCAAAAATTAACGTCAAATAACAACTACTAAATGCGAATCGATTGCCCTGCGCTGATTTTAGCAAGCATAGCTTTGCTGATGTTTCGGATGTCCATGACATCATCCA
This sequence comes from Xenorhabdus sp. XBWT, assembly GCF_059072735.1. Lineage (NCBI taxonomy): Bacteria > Pseudomonadati > Pseudomonadota > Gammaproteobacteria > Enterobacterales > Morganellaceae > Xenorhabdus > Xenorhabdus sp. XBWT. Next base: position 1,658,694 of record NZ_CM180990.1, on the reverse strand, counting down.
CTGCTCCCAATTGAATCGCTGCCCGTGGCATGCCAAATACCACGCAGCTTGCTTCGTTCTGCGCCAGGGTATAGGCTCCCGCCTGTTTCATTTCCAACAATCCCGCCGCACCATCACTGCCCATGCCCGTTAAAATGACGCCTATGGCATTGCGCCCCGCATATTTGGCAACAGAGCGGAATAAAACATCAACAGAAGGGCGATGACGATTAACCGGGGGTGCATTAGTTATCATGATTTGGTAATTGGCACCACTGCGACAAAGCTCCATATGGCAATCCCCCGGTGCTATGTAAGCATGACCAGGCAGGACTCGCTCTCCATCCTCGGCTTCTTTGACAGTGATTTGACTCAGTTTATTGAGTCGTTCAGCGAATGAGCGCGTGAAACCAGGGGGCATATGCTGTGTGATCATCAATGCCGGGCTGGTAACAGGCAGGGGTTGCAGCAAATTTTTAATTGCTTCCGTTCCCCCCGTCGAAGCTCCAACTGCGATCAGTTTTTCACTGGATAATAATGGCTTGAAATTCAGCGGTGCAGCAATTTCAGAAGACTGTGCCTTGGAACTGACTTTTGCCTGTGCCGCAGCACGGATTTTCTCAGCAATCAGTTCACTATAAGCTAACATACCTTCACGGATACCCAGCTGTGGCTTGGTGACAAAATCCACGGCACCTAATTCCAGCGCTTTTAATGTAATTTCCGAACCTTTTGCTGTCAGAGAAGAAACCATCACAACTGGCATAGGACGTAACCGCATTAATTTTTCAAGAAAATCGATCCCATCCATGCGAGGCATCTCGACATCCAACGTTAATACCTGCGGGTTGTATTTTTTTATTAAATCGCGGGCAACAAATGGATCCGGAGCACAATCGACCACTTCCATATCAGGGTGGCTATTGATAATTTCCCGCATGATTTGACGCATCAGCGCCGAATCATCCACACAAAGAACAGTTATTTTATTCATGACCCCTCCTTGCCCGACTTACACCGTAAACGGTATGTCCTTGCAAGTAGAACTCTCGGCTGATTTGAGTGACGTTTTCGGAATGCCCTGCGAAGAGCAAACCATCCGGTTTTAAGACATTGATAAAACGGCGCAAAATCCTTTCCTGTGTCTTTTTATCAAAATAAATCATGACATTACGACAAAATATCGCATCAAATTTACCGTCTAGAGCCCAATCAGAATCCAATAGATTCAAGTGCTGAAAATTCACCAACTCAGCAAGCAAAGGGCGAACCCGAGCATGACCTTCGAAAAGACCAACTCCTTTGAAAAAATATTTTTTCTTTTGGGTCTCACTCAGAGACTGTAATTCTTCCAGTCGATAAACACCCTGCCGGGCTTTCTCCAGCACGCTAGTATCGATATCGCTGCCAATGATTTTTAGCCGATTTGAACGATGCCCCAGTGCATCACACAAGGTCATTGCAATAGAATACGGCTCCTCACCCGTTGAAGCAGCTGCGCTCCAAACACGGTATGTTCCCCCATTTTTCCTGCTGGCATGTGTCGCCAGAATAGGAAAATGATGGGCTTCCCTGAAAAATGCCGTGAGATTGGTGGTTAATGCGTTGATGAACAATTCCCATTCGTTACTGTGGATATCTTGTTCCAAAATCGACAGGTATTGGCCAAAGTTATTAAGCCCTAATACACGAAGCCGCCTGACTAAGCGGTTATACACCATCTCACGTTTATTTTTTGCCAGTACAATGCCAGCCCGTTGATAGATAAACTGGCAGATGCGCTCAAATTGCGCATCTGACAAAACATGCCGCTGGAGCATAAAGTTCAGCGGTGCAATAGCATCAATATCTGAAGCTGTTAAATTGGATTTCATCTGACCTCAGTGTACTTAACTTACAATATACTCATTGGTCATGTTTGATGCAGAAGACTTCTGATGACTATATTCATTGCCAGAATCTTTAGGCAGTTCAAATTGAGCAACGTTTTTCACCAGCATGTCTGCTTTCTCTTCAAGTGCTGATGCAGCCGCCGCAGATTGCTCCACCAAGGCCGCATTTTGCTGTGTGACTTGATCCATTTGGCTGACAGCTTGGGCAACTTGATGAATACCACGGCTTTGTTCATCGGAAGCAGCCGCAATTTCAGCCATCAGTTCTGTTACCCGGTTAACAGAGCTGACTAATTCATCCATGGTTTGCCCCGCATGATTAACGAGTTCTGAGCCTTGGTTTACACGATGGACAGATTCATCAATTAAGGTTTTGATCTCTTTTGCTGCCTCGGCACTTCTCTGTGCCAAATCACGTACTTCACCTGCAACCACGGAGAATCCACGCCCTTGTTCTCCTGCGCGGGCAGCTTCTACCGCAGCATTAAGAGCAAGGATATTGGTCTGGAAAGCAATGCCATCAATAACGCTGATAATTGCGCTGATTTTCTTCGAACTATTGGCAATTTCATCCATGGTTGCCACAACACTCGTGGTCAATTCACCACCTTTTGAGGCAGTTTGGGATGCGGAAACTGCTAATTCGCTGGCCTGACGTGCATTTTCTGCGTTCTGCTTCACAGTGACGGTCAGTTCTTCCATACTGGCTGCGGTTTCTTCCAGTGATGCTGCTTGTTCTTCTGTCCGTGACGATAAGTCGGTATTTCCCTGTGTAATTTCCTGAATACCGATATGCATTTGATCGGTGTTATCCCTCACTGCCGAAATCGATTTAATTAACGATTCCTGCATATCACGTAGTTTTCTGAATATGTCGCCAATTTCATCATTGGTTGTGACAGACACTTCTTTATCCAAACGGCCTTCTGCCATATCTTGAAAACAAGCTCTCAGATTTTCAAATGGTTTGAGCAGATTACGTTTCAGCCACCAATTAGCTGCTATAGCGACAGTAAATACCATCAGAATGGAGCCGAAGAACATAGCAACAGCAATTTTGTAATACAGTGCTGCGTCGGCCATCAACTCTATAATGTTGGTATTGAGGTAATGCATATAATTGTTATATACAACTTCCATCCGACGCTGATGCTCTTCTGTCGGCTGATCAAGGAAAGCCTGAAAATCTCCTCCATAAAGAAAATCCTTCAGCTCTTTCAGAGCATTAAAATATTCTCGATGAGCCTGTTCAATCTCAGCTAATAAGTCATCCCTTTTTTTACTCTCTCCAATTTGGGGCAGTGAAATAAATTTGGCAAAATTTCTTTCCGATTCATTCAGTGAGCTTTTAAGTAATGCTTCCATCGCATCTATCTGAACTTGCGGCTGTCCTACTTTTTGTGCAATTGCGATTTTATTCAGAGTGTTACGCGTTTGTAACAATGCTGCCCAACTCAAGCCAAGGGTATCTCTCCGTTGAGTTCCCAGATCAATTCTTTCAATATATGTCTGATCTGTATGAATTATTCCCAGAGATAAACCACTCGAAACAATTTGCATAACACAAAACATCATTAATAATAGATACAAACTGGTTGATATGCGAAGCTTGCCTAACATGTAATCACCTCGTTTAACGGCTGCCTTAAGCAGCCGTGGTTATCGCTATTATTTTTTTAGAATGTTTCCCAATTAGATGGGTCTTCCACATCACTGCTTTTTTTCAGTGTGGGGGAATTCGTTTTATTAGCTGGAGGGGTTGACATCTTTTTCGTCAATAAAACTTCATATTTTCTGTTTTCAGGTTTCATCCTTTCTACCTGCTCCGGTAACTGAAACAACGCGACCGCTTTGGTCAATACTTTTGCCTGCTCTTCCAATGCCGCCGCCGCAGCGGCAGACTGTTCAACCAGTGACGCGTTTTGTTGAGTAACTCTATCCATTTCAGAGATAGCCACACCAACTTGAGTAATTCCCCTGCTTTGCTCATCAGAAGCCGATGCAATTTCTCCCATGATGTCGGTCACGCGTGTTACGGAATTGACAATTTTCTTCATGGTTTCACCCGCACTTTCTACCTGCATAGAGCCAGTATCAGTGCGGTTTACAGAGTCTTCAATCAGTCCCTTAATCTCTTTGGCTGCTTCAGCACTACGCTGCGCCAGATTGCGTACTTCACCCGCAACAACGGCAAAACCGCGTCCATGCTCTCCGGCACGGGCAGCTTCCACCGCAGCATTAAGTGCAAGGATGTTGGTTTGAAAAGCGATGGCATCAATCACGCCAGTGATATCAGAGATTTTTCGGGAACTGTCAGCGATTTCATGCATTGTCTCAACAACGTTAGCCACCACCTTACCTCCCTGACGGGCGATATCAGAGGCATTGTCAGCTAAATTACTGGCCTGGCGAGCATTGTCAGCATTTTGTTTTACTGTCGCAGTCAGCTGTTCCATGCTGGCAGCTGTTTCTTCCAACGAAGCCACTTGCTGTTCTGTCCGGGCAGAAAGATCGTTATTACCCGCAGCAATTTCGCTGGTGCCGGTATAAATGGTTTCAGTACTTTGATGGACGCTTCTGACCGTGTTAATCAATTCTTCCTGCATGTCTCTCAAGCCAACAGCTAACATGCCCATCTCATTATTACCGGATACGGTAATCGTCTGAGTCAGATCTCCTTTTGAGAAGGCTTTTATGTTTTCCAGCAATGTATGCAATGGATCGATAAGTGCTTTACGCAGGCCAATCCAACTTACGGTCATGACACCAATCAGCAACACAAATACAGAAATCAGGCTGATAATGACGTTGCGATAAGCGCTATTCGCTGTTTCTGATATTTCTTGATACAGTTTGTCATTCTGGTTCAAATAGAATGTATGTTCCACATTAAAAGCGTTTTGGAAGCCAGTGGTTGGCTGTTCAAAAAAGGATTTAAAGTCTTTTTTTGTCAAAAGAATATCAAGTTCTTTCAAAGCATTAAGGTAGTCACGGTAAGTTTGTTTCAGTATTTGAAGACGCTCTGGATCATGTACAGGCAATTTTGGCAGTTTATCAAACTGTTCGAAACGACGTTCCGCACGAGCAATATTGACTTTGGCTTCCGCCCAGATTTCGTCGACAGAATATTCACTATCAAAATTCTGCTGCTTCATTATGGTGACGATACCAATACGATTCAGATTATTACGGGCTTGCAGCAGGTTAATCCAACTTTCATCCAGTAATTTTTGTTGCTCGCGCATTTTATCCGTCAGCTCAAATGCTTCTGTATCATCCTTCAACCCATTGAAGAATAAGCCCCCGGAGATAAATTGCAGAGCACCAAATAATATGATGACCGAGATCAGGCCCGTCACTATTTTCATTCGGTTAAACATGACTTCCCTTTTGTAATAAATTGCTATGCCAGTGTTATCGGCACGCTTAAAGGGAACTTTATGCGTAATTCTAAAAATTGATTTTTTTACAGTGCTTTTTTTGATCTAGAGCAATTTTGATCTAAAACATTTTTTATCCGACGACCTGAAACAATAAAGCTGCTGTTTTTCTTAGTACAGCAGCTTTAGAAACATCAGCCTTTCGCAACTGAATCGACCAATGCCATTTCTTCACTATTGAGGAGCTTTTCAATGTCTACCAGAATCAGCATCCGTTCATCAAGGGAACCAAGCCCTGTCAAATATTCTGTTGATAACGTAACCGCAAATTCCGGTGCAGGGCAGATTTGATCTTCCTTCAGGGAAAGGACATCTGACACGCCATCCACCACAATTCCGACGATGCGATTCAGCAGGTTCAGAACAATAACAACAGTGTTGTCGTTATAGGTAACATCTTCCTGTGAGAATTTGATCCTCAAATCAATAATAGGAACGATTACCCCACGCAGGTTAGTAATCCCTTTTATAAAGTTAGGCGTATTCGCAATGCGGGTAACTTGGTCATAACCACGAATTTCCTGCACTTTCAGTATTTCAATTCCATACTCTTCGTCACCCAAGGTGAAAACCAGATATTCCTTTCCGGTTGTTTCCCCTGATAATTTATTTAATTCTTCTATGGCTGACATGATGTTACCTTTTGACTTTGAGATGATTATCACCTTTACCTTTCAAGCCACCGCTCTATTGGCTATGCCGCAACCTGAAATCTATCGGGTCTATCTTATTTGTTATTTATTCACCAATTCTGCTTTACGCACAGCCAATTGTTCATGGTTGAGTTTCTGCAAAGCAGGAATATCAATGATGAGTGCAACACTACCATCCCCCATGATGGTGGCCGCAGAAATACCCGGCACTTTGCGGTAATTGCTCTCAATATTTTTAACAACAACTTGGTGCTGCCCCACCAGTTTATCTACCAACAACGCATAACGGCGTCCGGCACTCTGCACAATAACGGCAATGCCTTTTGTAGGATCGGTTTTTCCATTCGGGATATCGAGTATGCGGTACAGTTCAAGCAACGGTAAATACTCCCCACGTACCTGCAATAATTTCTCATCACCCGCCAATGGGTAAATATCTTCTTCCTGTGGCTGCAATGAACTGACTACAGCCCCCAGAGGCAGAATGAAAACTTCCCCATTAACTTTGACGGACATACCATCCAGTATTGCCAATGTCAGTGGGAGCAGAATACGAATGATGGTGCCCTTCCCTTCTTGGAAGTTGATCTGAATCTGCCCACCCATATCCTGAATATTACGTTTAACCACATCCATTCCGACACCACGACCAGAAACATCTGTTACCACTTCTGCGGTAGAGAATCCGGGAGCAAAAATCAGCATGGCCACTTCTTCATTGCTCATGTTTTCGCTGATGTTCAGGCCCTGAGACTGTGCTTTAGCCAAAATCTTCTTGCGGTTTAAACCTGCACCATCATCAATAACTTCAATACAGATATTCCCACCCTGATGCTCAGCCGCCAGTGTCAAATTACCGGTTTCTGATTTCCCTGCTGCAAGACGTTTTTCTGGACTTTCGATACCATGATCAAGACTGTTACGCACCAAATGTGTCAGAGGATCGATAATTCTCTCAATCAAACTCTTATCCAGTTCTGTGGAGCTACCGATCAGTGTCAGCTCCACTTTTTTATTGAGTTTTCCGGCCAAATCACGCACTAAACGTGGATAACGGCTAAACACATATTCCATCGGCATCATACGGATAGACATGACAGACTCTTGCAAATCGCGGGAATTTCGCTGCAATTGAGTCATACAACTCAACAGTTCGCTGTGTATTGCCGGTTCCAGACCATCACAGTGCTGTGCCAGCATAGATTGGGTAATGACCAATTCCCCTACCAAATTGATAAGTTGATCGACTTTTTCAACAGCGACACGAATACTGGAAGATTCCGCACGTTGACGTGGTGATCCCGCCGCAGGACGAGGTGCAGGACGCCCGATTTCACGTACATCTGTCTTTTTCGGTGCTTCATCAGATTGTGGCTTATTTGGAGTTTCTGTATTTGTCGCTACAGGATTTTCGCTTGCTGTATTTTTTTCTGTGCTCACTGTTTCTGCTACAACAGTTTTTTCAGTTTCAATTTTAGTCACTTCTGCCTGGGATTCATGCGTCGGTAAAAACGTTATTTGTTCAGGCTCAACCACAAAACACAGTACAGCAGTAATATCATCTTCTGTCGCAGATGTTATCAAGGATGCTTCAAGGCTGTTTGAAGTTTGTTCCACATCATATATATCACCAAGATGAGCTAATTCATCCTTCATCAACGCAACTTCGCGTTCTTTCAGTCCAGATAGATGAATACGGATCTGCCCATTATCGGGTTTATTTAAAGAAGAAGATTGAACGCCTGCTACCGCTTGTTCTTTCTCTATCTCTATAGTATCTACAGCTTTTTCTATGACAAGATCAGCTTGAATTTCAGATGATGCAGCGAAAAGTTCCTCTTCCTGTTTATCTTCCTGTAGCTCTAACGCAAGCTGACGCAATGTCTCGCAGATATAATTGAATGTATCTTCATCCGGCTCCTGTGAACTTTTATAGGCATCCAATTGTTGCTGCATAATATCTTTCGCTTCTAAAAACAGGTTGATAATCTCAATGGTCAGGCGTATTTCATCACGTCTGGCACTATCGAGCAGATTCTCCAAAACATGCGTAGTTTGTTGCAGCTTGGTAAAACCAAAAGTCGCAGCCCCCCCCTTAATTGAATGGGCACTGCGAAATATTGCATTTAGCTGTTCAGGATCAGGTTCATCAGCGTTGAGCAGTAATAAATGCTGCTCCATATCCGCCAATAACTCATCTGCTTCATCAAAGAAAGTCTGATAAAACGCGGTAATATCCATCGTTACTTACTCTGTCACCTTATTAGTATCACTACTCGGTTCAGCCGATGGCTGCTCCGGTTTTGTGATTTCATTGGATTGGTCGGTAGGTTGTTGAACAGGTGTTCCCTCATTCGAATCCATTCTGATGACTTTTTGCATGTCCATACTATCGTTAGCGGTCATGGCGCTGCCGCCACTATTTTCCTGCTCAATTCGTTTTTCTGCATCTTTATTCAGTACAATGATACTGATACGACGGTTAACCGGCGCATTAGGATCAATGCCTTTCTGCATGCTAACAGTGGATGCCATCCCGACAACCCGCAGGATTTTCACTTCGTCCAATCCCCCCATCAACAATTCACGCCTTGATGCATTCGCACGATCAGAAGAAAGTTCCCAGTTGCTGTAACCTCGCTGACCATTGACATACTGTAGATTATCGGTATGACCAGAAAGGCTGACTTTATTCGGAATATCATTCAGGATCGGCGCAATTGCCCGTAAAATATCGCTCATGTGACTTTCAACTTTTGCGCTGCCAATCATAAACATAGGACGATTTTCCCGATCGATGATCTGAATGCGCAATCCCTCATCCATCATGTCAATCAATAAATGAGGACGCAGTTCTTTAAGGCGGGGATCGGTAATAATCAGCTGATCAAGTTGCTGGCGCAGGCGGTTCAGACGGCGAGTGTCTTCGCTGGTTTCAACTTGTTTAATTTGGCGGAAGACTTCTCCATCCTGTTGGAAAACATCCTCTCCTCCACCAGGGATCGGGTTTGTGCTATCACTGCTTTGTTGCCCTTTATTAATAGCGACTTGCAAAGGAGTACGAAAATATTCTGCGATGCTGGTCAACTCCTGTGGGCTGGCGATGGATATCAACCACATCACTAAAAAGAATGCCATCATCGCAGTCATAAAGTCAGCATACGCAATCTTCCATGATCCACCGCAATGGCCCGGATCATGTTTTTTACGCTTCTTTATTCTGATGACGGTAATATTATTCGCTCTCATAATTATTCTTCAACTTCTTGTTGTATAGGGGCTTTAACCCGACGAACATGCTCTTCAAGTTCTGTAAATGAAGGGCGATCGGTGAGGAATAATGTTTTGCGACCGAATTCAACGGCAATTTGTGGTGCATAACCGTGGAGACTGGAAAGTAGTGTCACTTTGATGCATTGCATCATTTTGACTTGTTCGCTGCTGCGTTGACGAAGTAATGTGGCCAGGGGAGAAATAAAACCATAAGCCAGCAAGATCCCTAAAAATGTTCCCACCATCGCATGTGCGATCAAAGCACCTAATTCCCCTGCCGGACGATCCGCAGATCCCAGAGCGTGGACAACCCCCATTACAGCTGCAACAATACCAAATGCTGGCAGTGAGTCTCCCACCATTGCTAAACTTGTAGCGGGTACTTCACTCTCCTGTTCATAAGTTTCGATTTCTTCATCCATCAAAGCTTCGATTTCATGAGGGTTCATGTTACCGCCGATGATCAAGCGCATATAATCAGTGATGAAATCCATCAATTGCTGATCTTTCAGTAAACGGGGATACTGGGTGAAAATGTCACTTTGATGTGGGTTTTCAATATCCCGTTCCAAAGCAAGAAGCCCATTCTGGCGCGATTTAGATAGTAGGCGAAACTGTAACGCCATAAGATCCATATACATCGCTTTATTGTATTTTGATCTGCGCAATATTTTTGGTAAAACACGCAGGGTTGCCTTTATCGCCTTGCCATTATTGCCCACGATAAAAGCACCAATTCCCGCGCCTGCAATAATTAGAAATTCCGCTGGCTGATAAAGTGCGCCCATGTGACCACCGACAAGCAGATAGCCACCAATTACCGCACCAAAAACCACTATATATCCTAAAAGTACTAACACGCGATATCCTTTAGCTAAGTTGGTGAGCAGATGGGATTTGAACAGAGTGAATTGATAAATGAAGAAGGGTGGGTGGCAGGTTACAGGTTTTTAAAGCCTGTAACCTGAATTTTACTTTCCCATTTAAATTCACACAGCTTGCTGAGCAAATCCATCCAGCAGTTGTGAATTAGTATCGGCAGGTTGAGAGGAAAGTTTACGTTTTTTTACCGCTCGTGACGGCGGCTGGCAAAGACTACAAACAAAACTATTGACTGGTTGGTGAGCATGTGTGATGAAAGTTCCACCACAACAACGGCACTCTGTTGGTTGTAGCATACCACTGTCAACAAAACGAACCAGTGTCCAAGCTCTGGTCAATGCCAAAATAGGCACATCCCCATTATTTCCCGGGGGACATTGCTCAAGGTACAGTCGATAAGCTCTTACAACAACTTCTACACCTTCACAATGTCCACTTTTCAACAGAAAACGGTAAGCATTATAGAACATTGATGAATGAATATTCTGTTCCCAAGTCATAAACCAATCCGTCGAAAAGGGGAGCATCCCTTTAGGTGGAGGACTTCCCCGCAACTCTTTATACAACCGGATCAGTCGGCCCCTGCTTAGTTGAGTTTCACTTTCAAGCATCTGCAATCGTGCACCTAAAGTGATGAGTTCCATTGCCAGCTGAATATCTTTCGCTTCCTGAACAATACTTTTTTCAACCATCTTTACGCTCTTTTCTTGATTGAAGTGTCATCCTGAGCGGATAACTGCTGAAAAAGATGAGTAGACAGCAAGATACCTGTATGAATTTGTTGCAGATCGTCCACCCGCGACTCCTTCGTTAACTGCTGCACGGTTTCGTGGTCTTCAAACCGAAAATGGCAAATCAGTTGGTTTGTTTCAGCTAATTTTACTAACTGAGGCAATGTCAGCTCGGCCAACGTATCAGCCATCGATTCACTAATACCTAAACGGAACATCGCAGATGCTTTCTCATGGTTAATTAGCCGTTGCGCTAAAAGCAAATACGATAAATTTATGTCATAAATATGTTTGAGCAATTCAACCGTACTCATTTCTATATATCCCGTCCGATTACATGAAAAAATTAAATTAAGTGATCAAAGAATCACTCACGACAAAATTACCAGTAGCATGAGATTCAATAATCTCCGACATAACTGAAATATACATCTTTAGCCAGAGCAGTAACTGTCCTTTGTATTACTCTTGGGATCGCCCAATTTCTAAAATATTTCGGTAATGGGTTGTGAAAGTATTATTGCGTCATCTGGGTAATACACTTGCCACAATTGATTAAGAATATTCTTAATGCTAATTAACTTTACTCCTGAATCATCAACTTATACAACGGAGAATATATGTCATTTTAAATACTATGTGACCATGATCACAAAACTAACACTTTTTATTATGATTCTAGCTCATTAACTATTCAAGCAATAGAAAACAAAAAATAGTCTACAATTAATAAGTTAAATTATTTAAATAAAAATATTAGGGACTGTTTTTTGTTTTATGCGATCTATTAAACTTATAAATCCAAAATAACGATAAAAAATCTCTCCTTTAGTAAAATTACCAATATCTTAGTAAAATTTGCCTCTTGATAATGTAGGTAGGTACTCATCTTCCACTATAACTTGATTTAGATCATAGTTATGCCAAATTTATTAATTATATGTGAATACTAGTTATTAAAAAGATACCAGTCTGATCATTTTTAATTTATGATCGTATTTTTTTCACACAGAAGAAAGAGAGGCACTTCATCCACTCACGGGTCAAATCTCACACAGATCACAAAAATAAGATAAAATACAGTATGATATTGAAATAAAAAAACATCTACCTTATTACCCTCCTATAGATATAGCCAGCAATGCTTTGCCAACTAAACAAAATCAACGTCTATCAAGAGCCATCGAAGCTATTCTTGCCCATAAAAATAAATAAATTTTTCTAAACAAAGAAAACGCATTCATAGCCTGTTTGTGACATAAATTTAACCAAATGCTCATTGGTGATTATTTCCACTTACTGGCTAGCTTCCACTCAAAAACATAAGAAAAAATAATCAATTAAATTACTTACAAATTCACAAATGATAAGGATAATCAATGTTTTTGGTGGCATTCTATAACTTAAAAACTGATGAGAAAATTCACAAGAAAGTTAGATTATTGATTAAAAATCAATTCGCTTAAATAACAAAAAATATAGATATAAAATCATCCCCAAATGCAAATTTAGTGACTAATTATTATTGTATAAAATCCAATTACAAGAAGAATAGATATTAAAAATAAAATTAAATGAGTATTAATAGATAAAATAAATTAAAAATAAATTTATCCAACTTAAGTTGGAATACAAATAACAATAGATGATTTGAATTGCCGTTTCAAATAAATAATATAACAGCTAAATATAACCCTATTACTTCCTTAAATTAATTCCTATTGTGATAGGAAGTTCACATTCAAAGAATAACATCAATACCTATTCTAAATATTCATAAAAAATTTGTTTTAAGGAGAGTTACAATGGAGTACGCACTGTATGAATTGCTCCTTTAAAACATACAGAATAAGATATTATTTAATGATAATTATTTACAACCATCCACTAAGAAGTGAATGTAAAATCTCTTTATCATTTGAACAACAATACACTAGCTTATTAACCTCCTGATTAACCATGAAAAGCAATCGCAAGGTAGCGAATGTAACTCCATAGGGGTATCAAGGGAAAGAAATGAAATTAATTACCTAATGCCATTATTATTAATGACGCTAATAAAACAGGTAATACAGCCACATTTTTTACAAGGAGATCTTTTGAGTGAATGATATATGTACAATCCATGTTGATAATAATAACCCTTCCACAGATCATTCTGATTGAAATAAGGCTTGATATTCTAGCTGTTCGCTGCAAATACATACCACATCACGTCGTATGTCGTTATATAGAAGATAGATGAGCAATCTCGCTCCAGAGCAGAAAACACTCAATACTATGTTCGTATCCACTTATGTTTTTTGCAGAAATTCTATATCTGTTTTATTTCAAAGCAAAAACTGTTGTGAAATATCGCATATTAGGTTTTGTATGGGCAAATGAACGGTTAACATCAATAAAATGAAATAAATTCACTGATAACTAGTACAGAAAATATGTTCACAAATTTCGAATTAGTCGTCATATTTAAATAATTAGTAATATTCCTAAACGATACCCTTCTCTTAATTATCCCCTTTCACTAATATCATCCGGTTTTCATCAGGCTGAATGATTCTGCTGACTCTTTTGTGATATCTGCCACTGTATCAACTGAAATTTTGACATCAGTAACCTGTAATGTAAGAGCTTCATTTATTCCACCATGAAGAAAAACAAAGGCATGACCATTCTTTTACGATGGCTTTAAAATGAGTGATTTTTGTAACCCGGTTAACTTACAAAAAACCGACCTTAATTCCACTTATTTTGAAAGGTTTTCATCACTCATTAACTCAATATCAGAGTCAATAAAAATATTTCCAGAATCTAAATCTACATCACGGTAAACTTTAGCCATAATGACAGGATTATCTCCGGTAATCACCTTAGCCAGAATACCATTTATCCTAATGTTGTTATTGCCATTGTTTCATTTTCTTTTGCTAGATCTAAAAATGTTATAAACCCTATTGCATCATCACCTTTTCATCAGTAACAAAAAGAGGATAATTCGCTCCATCAATGCTTAACTCCCGTGTCACTAAGATTAACACCCTGAAACCTTGTCCGTTATAGCGACTAACCAGTTACACCACATTGTTACGACTTTCTTCAGTGAGAGAAATTATTTTCTCCTTTATCTTTAATATAGGAGCAAACTGATAGCAGTTCTTGCACAACACTCTTGTCAGCTAATTGGTATTTTTTTATACAAATTATGTGCAAAATTGATTGACTGGGTCTAACAAAATCAAATAGTAACTCATCAATTTTTCTGTAGCTGCATACAAAATTGATAGCTGAATTTCTACTGTCATAACCAATGATCGCTTGATTCATTAGATTTCTGCTATCCCTTTGATGGATGCAGTTGAACCAAAATAAATGGAGAACAAAGAATCTCTACTCTCTGTATCCAAATAATACTGGAGAATAATTTTTCCTTGAGTTAATGCCTCCGTTTTATCGGTACACCGCCCGCCCATTGAGCAAAGACTCTACATTGCATTAAGTTACAATTAATCTCGCAATAGATATTGCATTTCTCGATCGGGATCACTTCTATCATCAAGATCGCCTGGTCGACAAATAAATACCTGAACTCTATTAAGCATAAATCAGCGGGATCATACTTCTTCCTCGCTGAATGATAGTAAGAAGTGAACAGTACGAAAAAAGACCATGACCAATAGTGATAATATATAGATAAGAGGGTTATGGAAAGGTGATAAGGAGTTGAGTCAGGATGTAACGATGCGACCTGTTAATGGATTCTAATCTGGCAATTCAATAGCAGTTTTCCAGTTAACTGCACTAACACTTTTTTCCAGATTTACTCGGCAGATAATCAATTCGATTTATTTTTATTCAGCGGGTATTGCCAATTTTCCACACAAATTTCAAGCCTGTCAGACTGAAGAGCACCAGCACTACTCACTGCCGCCCAGTCTATTAATCGCTTGTAAAATCAAAGTAGTTACCAAGATTTCATCATTTATAGCGAAGATAATATAAATTTTATAACGCGGCTCTAAACCCAATGCATGTTGATGGAGTTGAGCATTAATTCGCTGTGCAGCTTATCTTAATGAGATGTTGTCACACAGAATAGTGACCGCCCAATACCTGCGACCCATATTGTCCCAACGCAAAGAAAACCAATTCCAGAAACAATTTGTGCGACACCAGCCATAGTTGATGCCATTAGTGTGCAGCTTCAATTAAGGTGCCAAAACATAGTGCGGATCGCAAGAAACCATTAGCGACTAAACTAACAAGAACAAATACAATTTTACAAGAAATCATACATTCTTTGTTTCATTGGACAACAATGGTTCTGCAAATATTTTGTCATCCAACCAAAATTTATTTTATCCCATAATAAATAACTATTTATTTTCATAAAGTTACTTTTATTATGTAAATAAATTCAATTAGAAATTGTTATAATGGAAACTATTTTTAGAACGGAGGCTGTGTGATATAGGATTCATATGATACGGGTTGCACTACAAAAAGCAAAAAGCCCGTCAGGGCAATTTATTGGTCTGACGAGCTTAAATAAGGCTTAAGGCAATTAGATAGCAGTTACGTTTGCTGCCGCTGGGCCTTTGGCACCACTTTCAATGGTGAATTCTACGTTCTGGCCTTCTGCCAGAGTTTTGAAGCCGTTACCTTGAATGGCAGAGAAGTGTACGAATACGTCTTTGCTGCCATCAGCTGGAGTGATGAAACCAAAGCCTTTAGACTCGTTGAACCACTTCACTTGACCTTTCATTTTGTCGGACATTTGACTTTCCTATATATCAAAAAAAACTCGCCACCTTGGGCATGTGTTGGCCAGTATCAGCTATTACTTATGGAGGCACTAAGAAGGAAACGGTCAACAAAGGCTACCAGAAATAGCACTTACACATAACTCATTAACTCAAGATGTCGTACATAAAGTAGGTCTGTTAATCAGGCCAAACGCATTAACGCATTAACGCACACGAATAGCAACCTTTTTATGTATTCTCGTTTTAAAAAAAACGAATCTGCTCAATATTAGAACAAAATAGCATAATAAAGTGGGTCATTTATAATTTTATTTGATTTATTCAACTTTTGTCTTAGCGAAAATACTGATACTAGACGCCAACAATAACAATTTCATAAATAAATTAAACCAATTGATATACAGATGTGTGTTCGGGCCATGTTAACCTTGAAAATGGTACAACTTTCAATTCGATTATGCTTTTTACAACACTTTTCTAGAAAATAAGTGGGTTAGTATTATGAACATCATCAAACAGATATTGATTCAGGATCTTGAGCGGATCAATCTTAAAGAACATCGCGATGGTAAAGTACACTTCAACAGTATCTTTATTCGCCACCATCCATACCTATGTCTGGCGATGGTTATCGCTTATGCTTTTATGGCTGCGCTCATGTGGTATGCACCCTATTTCGGTACATGGTCTCTTTTGGCATTTACCGTGGCTTTTATTGCTATGGCAGCTGTTCTGCTATTTGATATTAAACCCGTCTACCATTTTGAAGATATCGATGTGCTCGATTTACGCGTATGTTATAATGGTGAGTGGTTCGTCAGCGAACAAGTTTCCCAAAAAGCTGTCAATCAAATACTTACTCATCCTCAAGTACCTAGTGAAATCAAAAATGACATCAAATACATTATGAAAAAGAAACAAAGCATTTGTTTCTATGATGTGTTTATGCTTACTTGTTCAAAACAGTCACCTTATGTTCAGTCCATGATTATGGTAAATAAAAGCGCATAAATTCAACAAATTAGTATGATGATGACACAATACGCTTACATAGCAGGCAAACAGTAAGAAAATGGTATTTTTGCGTTGACACTATTTAAGTTCATCGCTAATATTCGCCCCGTTCTCAAGAACGAAGTAATTCCTCCATAGTTCAGTCGGTAGAACGGCGGACTGTTAATCCGTATGTCGCTGGTTCGAGTCCAGCTGGAGGAGCCAAATTCAAAGCATCGCGCAGAATTTACAAGCGTGATGTAAAATTAGACCAATCGGCCTAATTTGTTAGAAATGGCTTTCCGTTTGGAAAGCCATTTTTTTGCTCCAGAGTTTCTCCATTCTTTACTTCCATTAAGTTCAATAGCCTTTAGTCTTGTAACTTCTATACCAACTACCACGATGTAGTGAATACTGTTTCCATCTCAAACAAGTATTTGACAGGTTAATACTTTCATTAACGCTTTTATCATAGATAAATTAGCTTCTGGCCAAAATAAACCAGATTTCATCAGAAATAGAAAAATCAAGAAAAGTTTCCCTGAATGTTTGATAATTTCATCAAGAAATAACAAAAAATCACCATTCTGAACTAAAATAAACCAGTTGAGCCTATTTTCCTTTTTTTTACTTTACAACACTGAAGCAACAACTGTATTATCCTCCTCGTTCTCAGGAGCAAACCAATTCCTCCATAGTTCAGTCGGTAGAACGGCGGACTGTTAATCCGTATGTCGCTGGTTCGAGTCCAGCTGGAGGAGCCAAATTCTGGAAAAACCGATTAGCATTGCTAATCGGTTTTTCTATTTCTAATAAACCCAAAACTTTCTTTTATCACTACCACTTTATAATTTCGTTGTATTTTCGTCCTTCCACTCACTTATGTTCCCTCATCCTCCAATGCTCAGATTTATCCACAAGGAATAAATACCGTATCTTGAAATTCATAAGATTGCATTACACATGCTAAAAATACAGATATGATCAAAAACAACACAATAAGAACATATTTTCAGCAATCAAACGGTTATCATTATTTTCTGCTTTGACAAATGTAAAAAGTGCCGTTAATATTCCTGCCACTTAAACGGAGTTCCTCCATAGTTCAGTCGGTAGAACGGCGGACTGTTAATCCGTATGTCACTGGTTCGAGTCCAGTTGGAGGAGCCAAATATTCTAAAGGGCCTGATTAGTAAAACTAATCAGGCCCTTTGCTATTCCCCTTCCACTTTTTATCTTTTCTCCACCTTTCTGTTTGCACATGATATCTTTATTTTCTGCTTTCCCTCAAATGAGCAGTAATAAAGACAAAAAAACAGATACAGTATACATTGCAGGCAATTAAACAATTATTGATATTTTCTGCTTTGACAAACGGTAAGAGTACCGTTAATATGCACCCGTCTTGAAGGAGTTCCTCCATAGTTCAGTCGGTAGAACGGCGGACTGTTAATCCGTATGTCGCTGGTTCGAGTCCAGCTGGAGGAGCCAAATTCAATTCACCCTCGTGTTGTTACTTCTATTTTTTATTTTTTGATATGAAAATTCCTCTGAATACCCTAACACAAAAAATTAAAATTCTAATTACAAAAAATTCATAGAAATCTATCATTCAATAATAGCTATTTGGCTATTTTCTCTTTATCATCCTCCTCCGGCTTAAGGAATGCTGAATCAGCATCCATCATTTTTCATCTATATTCTGGAGCCGGTTCCATGACCACTGAATCATACACAATTAAAATCCGCCGTCCTGACGACTGGCATGTCCATTTCCGCGATGGTGATATGCTAAAAACTATCGTCCCCCATACCAGCCGTTTCTTTGGCCGAGCTATCGTCATGCCTAATCTTGCTCCTCCAGTGACAGATGTAGCCAGTGCCAAAGCCTACAAAGATCGGATAATTGCAGCAACTCCATCAGATCACCATTTCCAGCCTCTTATGACTTGTTATCTGACTGACTCAACAGACAACACCCAAATTGAAGTTGGCTACAGCGAAGGGGTTTTCACTGCCTGTAAACTTTACCCAGCCAATGCAACAACTAATTCCAGCCACGGTGTTTCTGATATAAAGAAAATCTATCCTTTATTGGAGACCATGGAAAAAATAGGAATACCTTTACTGATCCATGGTGAAGTCACCGCTGCTCATATTGATATTTTTGACCGTGAAGCTAGATTTATCGAACAGGTAATGGAACCATTACGTAAGCAATTTCCTGGACTGAAAGTTGTTTTTGAGCATATTACAACTAAAGAAGCTGCTGAATACGTTCTTGAAGGGGACGACAACTTAGGTGCAACTTTGACACCACAGCACTTGATGTTCAACCGGAATCATATGTTGGTTGGTGGTATTCGCCCCCACCTTTACTGCTTACCTGTACTGAAACGCAATATTCATCAGGAAGCTCTGCGAGCGGCAGTTACCAGCGGCTGTAACCGATTTTTCCTGGGGACAGATTCGGCCCCACATGTGCTACACCGTAAAGAATCATCTTGCGGTTGTGCAGGAGTTTTTAATGCACCTACAGCTTTGGCTGCTTACGCTACTGTTTTTGAAGAGTTAAGAGCAATGGAACATTTTGAATCTTTTTGCTCTCTAAATGGCCCTTCCTTTTATAATCTTCCCATTAACAAAGGGTTTATCGAACTTACACGTAAACCTACACAAGTCGTTGAATATATTGAGTGTGGAGATGAGAAATTAATCCCCTTCCTCGCCGGAGAAGATGCTGGATGGGATGTCAAAGTATGTAAGTAATTTTTTCACTGACTTCTGTGCGGAAATTATTCTTTATTTCCGGGTAGTTATCCTTATTTATAAGGTTCAGGAATAACTTACAATGATTTCTATCAGTGATAAAGTGAAAAATTCTGCTTTTTTCGCTTCTTTGATTGCTAAAAAGGTTTATACTGCTATTGGCTCGTCTTAGATGAGATCTTTTGCTCTTAGTCAATTATATCAATAGTGATGCTGTAGTCTGATTAGGAGGTTATATGGATAGAAAAAATGAAATAATTCAAACTCATCCTGTTGTAGGTTGGGATATCAGTACTGTTGACGCCTATGATGCCATGATGCTCCGTCTTCATTACTCATCTTCCGAAGCTCAACCACCAGAGAATGTCAGTGTCGACAAAACATTATGGTTAACAACGGGTGTTGCAAAGCAACTCATCCTTATTTTACAGGCTGGGATTGAAAAGATAGAAGCCTCAGAATATAGTCAGCTCGATTACATTAAACATTAGCTTTAACAATAGATTTCAACACTTCAAAAAAATTCGGACACTCAACCCCTTGAGTGTCCAGCAAGAACATCTGGATGAATATTAGCCAACAAAATAATCTGTATACCCAATGAATCTCAAGATATAGTGCGCATTTATACATTTATATTGATAAACCATATCCTTTCAGTCAAACACCCATCCGCTAACTTCAACACATACAACTCTATTTTAGTTATCAGGAAAATAGAATTATCTACTACTGGATGTTAAGAACTGACATCGTAAGCGTACGGGGAACCCCACCTAGCCAGGATAAATCCATTGATTAAAATAGTTTCACCTATTCTGATGATGGAAAAAACTCACATGAGCCAATCCAGGTTTACTCAAGCCGAGTGGCGGGACCTGTTTGAACAGCAGAAAAAATCCGAACTGACTGTCCCGCAGTTTTGCCAAAAAATCGGTGTGTCGACCACCCGGTTCTATCACCACCGCCAACGCACCTCCCATCCACCGGAAAAGCCGTCTGGGCTGGCTTCACCGTCTGCTTTTATTAACGTCAGCACCGCTCAGAAAAAATCCGCCTCATCCAGCCCACTCCCCATCTTATTTGAGACACCACAGGGCACACTGCGTTTTCCTGCCGGCACGGATAAGCATGTTATCATTGCGATTATTCGAGGGCTCGCCGCATGAAAATGTTTGTGGATGTGCCGGAGGTGTATTTGTGCCGCTCATTTATCGACTTCCGAAAATCCATCAACGGGCTGGCGGTCTGGGTAGAGCTGGAAATGCAACTGTCGCCGACGCAAACCGCGTTATTCCTCTTTTGCAACAAGAAGCGGGATAAACTCAAAATCCTCTACTGGGATAAAACCGGGTTTGCGCTCTGGTACAAACGGCTGGAGAACGCGAAATTCAAATGGCCCACCGCCGTCAACAGTGCCTCCCTGACCCTGACAGAGCAGCAACTGCACGGGTTGTTATCGGGTTATGAGGTCATCGGGCACCAGCCCTTCTCCGTCCAGGATTGCCATGTCGCCTGATCCCTTGATGATCATCAAACCAACGGGCATTAATTACGCTTTTTCGCCGGGGATGGCATAAAATGTCCCCATGAAAATTGATATTGATGCCCTGCCCAATGACCCCGCTGAACTGAAACGGCTGCTGATTAAGCAGTCGCAGCGGCTGGCCTTTTTGGAAGAGCAGTTCCGTTTAGCCCAACAAAAACGGTTTGGGGCTTCCTCGGAAGCGTTCCCCGGCCAGGGGGAGTTGTTTAACGAAGCGGAAGAAATTGCGCTGCCGGCTGAAACGGCCGCCGCACAGGAAACCCTCACACCTCCCCGCCGTAAGCCGACACGCAACCCCCTGCCCAAAGATTTACCGCGCGAAACCGTGTTCCATGATATCGCCGAGGAAGAAAAACAGTGTGCGTGCTGTGGCGGCAGGTTGCATCAGATGGGGGCAGATCGCAGTGAAAAACTGTTGTTCATTCCCGCTCAAATCAGGGTGGTTGAGCATGTCCGCCCCAAATACGCCTGCCGTGAATGTGAAAAATCCGGCATTCAGACGCCTGTCAAACAAGCCTCCCTGCCAGCGATGCCCATCAAGAAAGGCATGGCGACCAGCAGCCTGCTCAGCCAGCTTATCACCAGTAAATATCAGTATGGGTTACCGCTGTACCGTCAGGAAAGTGTGTTCAAACAGTATGGCATTGACCTCAGCCGCCAGACCCAGAGTGACTGGATAGTAAAATCCGCGCAGTTGTTTGCGCCTTTGGTGACCAGGTTCAGGGAAACGCTGTTGCAACAACCGGTTCTCCATGCGGATGAAACCCCGGTGAAGGGGGTGACGTCTGAAAAAACGACCCATTACATGTGGGTCTATTGTGTGGGCACTGATACCCCCGAACCGGCGGCGCTCACACCGAATATTGTGCTGTATGACCACCAGGCCAGCCGTTCAGGCACCTGCGCTGCTGACTATCTCGCCGGTTTTCAAGGTTATCTGCAGGTGGATGGCTATCAAGGCTATGAGCAGACCGGTGCCCGGCTGGTCGGTTGCATGGCCCATGCCCGTCGTAAATTTATGGAAGCGAAGCAGGCGCAGGGAAAAAACAAAACGGGCAAAGCCGATATCGCGCTGAGCCTGATCCAGTCACTGTACCGGGTTGAGCATCAGATCAAGGGGTTAAGCCCGGCCGAAAAATACCGGATCCGCCAGGAAAAAGCGCTTCCTATCTGGGATAAGTTATCGGCCTGGCTGGTTAAAACCCAATCTCAGGTGATCCCCAAAAGCAAGCTGGGTGAGGCCGTGACTTACCTGAGTAATCAATGGCCCAAACTGATCCGCTATCGGGAGGATGGTCGTTTGTCGATCGACAATAACCGGGCTGAAAGGGCGATTAAACCGTTTGTCATCGGGCGAAAGGCGTGGCTGTTCAGCCATACCCCGCGCGGTGCGCAGGCGAGTGCGATCCTCTACAGTGTCATTGAAACGGCCAAAGCCAATGGCCTGATCCCCTTCGATTATGTCATGACCTGTTTGGATGAGTTATGCCAGCCCGCCCCGGATCTGGAAAAACTGCTGCCATGGAAAAAGCAAGGTGGGGTTTAGTTGACGCTTACCTGACATCCATAGAAGCACCAAACATTAAAAATCAGTAATAGAACAGTTTATTCTCATAAAAGATATATTATATAAAAATCAGGCGCTTCTGACAAAATAGAGTTAATTCTCATTTATAATATTTTTAAATATATCTGTTGCATCCCTCTAAATAATTATTTAATCGCAAATAATCCTAATTTACGCTACGTTTGGCCCTCACAAATTCATTAACTCAATTTCAGTCGTAACGCGAAGACAAGGGAACATTCCCCCTGTCACATAGATATCTACATGACCGGGAGGAATAAGTGCAGTCAACCAAACTGAAACTTGAAAGACGACGGGTATATTACTTAATGGATTGCAGTGAAGTTATATTTAAGCCATCATTTAACCGATAACGGGACTTATTAAAAATCTTAGCCCCATTTTCTCTTCCTGCCCGACGAGCACGTTGTTCTTCTTCAGGAAGCTTCATTTCTTCACGACAAACATTACTACAACAGCCCTCAAAACGTTCTGCGCAAGATGGGCATTGGATAAATAGCAGGTGACAGCCATCATTTTTACAATTGATATGACTATCACACAGCGCACCACACTGATGACAGTGTGCAATGATTTCTTCAGAAATGCGCTCACCCATTCGCTCATCAAAAACAAAGTTTTTACCAATAAAGCGAACCGGTAACTCTTGTTCTTTCGCTTTACGGGCATATTCAATAATGCCGCCCTCTACGTGGTAGACTTTGTTAAAACCGTTATGCAACATATAAGCACTGGCTTTTTCACAACGAATGCCACCAGTGCAATACATCACGATATTTTTATCTTTGTTGTCCTTCAGCATGTCTACTGCCATTGGTAACTGTTCACGAAACGTATCTGAAGGAATTTCAATTGCATTTTCGAAATGCCCTACTTCATATTCGTAGTGGTTACGCATATCGACAAAGACGGTTTCAGGATCATCCAGCATTTGGTTAACCTGTTCCGCTTTAAGATATTCGCCCGTCTTTGATGGATCAAAAGTTTCATCTTCAATACCATCAGCAACAATACGCTCACGTACTTTCATTCGTAGTACCCAGAATGACTTACCGTCATCTTCCAGAGCAATGTTAAGGCGCAGGTTGCGTAACGCAGGATCAGTTTCATCCAATAATGCTTTTAAGGCATCAACATTTTTGGAGGGCACACTGATTTGTGCATTGATACCTTCTTTGGCGATATAAACTCGCCCAAAAACAGACAACTCAGTGAATTTACGATAAAAACTATCGCGAAAAAACTGTGGTTCGGCGATGGTAAAATATTTATAAAAAGAGATAGTCGTGCGCGGCTCAACTTCAGCCAACATGTGCTCTTTCAGCTCTTTATTAGAAATACGGTTGTGTAACACTGGCATGGTGTTCAGAATATCCTCGTAGTTCATTGATATTTATGATTTTATGTCTTTCTATGCCCACAAAGTGGACACACTGGACCATTATCGACAATTTTTAATCAGAAATCCCAAGCACACTTGGGATTTTTTATTTTCTACAATATTACTTTTTCTTGTGACCTAGATCTATCAATCCGTACCATGAATCTACTAAAACCTCAAAACTAACTTGCCTATCACTGTAAGGACAGGAATCGACGCTCTTTGACATCGATATCAAAGTCATTGATATCATAGTGAAAATGGCCTGCAGCCCATCATGATTTATGTTCTTTTATCCAAACAATCTAAATCAAATATTTGAATATCAGGCAAGGGAATATCATAATCATGCCAATATTACTCTTAGGGCCTATCTCTGTAGGTACCTGACAAAACATACTGAAAACACATGATACAAGCACCCTCTTTTCATCGTTCATTTTTACACCCCCGTTACTGGCTGACTTGGCTAGGTATCGGCATACTTTATTTATTGGTTTTACTTCCTTATCCCGCGATTTACTGGATGGGTACTCGGTTGGGGCGGCTTTCACAACGTTTTTTGAAAAAACGTGCCAAAGTTGCTGAACGTAATCTGGCACTCTGTTTTCCTGAAATGTCACCAGAAAAACGGCATGAATGGCTGATCAAAAATTTTGAATCTGTTGGCATGGGTCTGTTTGAAACCGGAATGGCCTGGTTCTGGCCTGACTGGAGAGTCAAACGCTGGTTTAAAATCACCGGACGGGAAAACATTCAAAAAGTGCAGTCCGAAGGCCAAGGGATTATCGTTATTGGGATTCATTTTCTAACATTAGAATTAGGGGCACGTATCTTTGGGATTCTGAACCCGGGCATTGGAGTTTATCGCCCAAATGACAATCCAGTCATGGATTGGCTGCAAACTTGGGGACGACTACGCTCTAATAAATACATGCTGGATAGAAAAGATGTTAAGGGGATGATCCGCTGTCTGAAAAACGGCGAAATTGTCTGGTATGCGCCTGATCATGATTATGGCCCACGCAACAGCGTTTTCGCTCCGTTATTTGCTGTTAAGCATGCTGCAACCACAACAGGCACTTCAATTCTCGTCCGCTTATCCAATCCTGCATTAATCCCTTTTACTCCTCACAGGTTGCCTGATGGCAAAGGCTATGAATTAATTATCCAAGCTGCTGTAGAAGGTTTTCCTCTGAAGAATGAAATAGAAGCGGCAACATTTATTAATAAGGTAATTGAGCAGGAAATTATGCAATCACCTGAACAATATATGTGGCTACATCGTCGCTTCAAGACACGCCCAGAAGGGATGCCATCCCTATACGGTGATAACGATAATATCCACTAATACAAATCATTTGATAACCAATTTCTAAAAAAAGACTATAAATCAGAAAATTAGAAAAAAGATAATCTGAAATAACAATATTATGATTGGTACTGGAGCTTTGACGTCGATGGATTGGGAATACTGATAGCACTGCTGATTTTTCGCTTTGCAACCACGACGGTTTTATCCCTATCACGTATGTGCGGATAAGCCATCGTCGTTTGATGAGCAGATTATATGGAACGGAAGCAAAATCCTAATTGAGAAAATAATCGATAATTAGATGTACAAAAGCCATCTTCGTTATACTGAGATGGCTTTACTTTTATGTAAACTCAATGAAAACGAGATTGGGCGGTTTTGATACAATTTTATCAAGCTGAAGTAGAACCACAGTTGGACTTACTTCAACCTGAATCGACCCATTTCCCCTGATGCAGCGCTCAATCTGATAATCATCGGTATTCTAATAAAAACCACAAGCATCAGAAATATCAGCATAGGAATAGCCATTTCCTTTTTCCTTTTCTAATTTCTGTCTGGTTTCTCTATAGCATCGGCGTTTATGTTTTTTGAAATTCTGCATAATGTGTACCGTGCTCATATGAGTAGAAGGAGAAATTGTCCACTTTCTCTCTTCCGAATCGTAATTGAATTGCGCCATAACGTGTGGCTGGCTCATATGAGAAGAGGTTATCCACCTTTTCTCATCCCAATCGTAAGGGAATGGCGAAGGTTGTTTCTGTTCAAATGTATTGTGTTTAAACCTATTCTGGTATTCCTGACGTTCATTCTCCCGTTTCTCAGCCAAAGCATTATCAGAAGCCAGTTTTTCCATATTCCAGTCTTTGTGATCCAACTGGTTTCTTTTTTTCAGATACTCTTCTGAAGGTTTGTTATCAGCAGGTATAGCGCTTTTGTAGCCTAAATCCAATGCCAGAGCCTGAGAAAAACACACTGACAAAATAAAAAACAGGAAAGGAGATCCTTTGATTTTCATATTATTCCCTATTGTAATTATAACAAATAATTATTATTTAATAGTCATTATCACCTAAGGTCAATACCAAAATATTTGTATATTTTGCATTCAAACAATATAACTCTTTACAAATAAAAGCATTTTTAACATTCTGTATTCTATTCCCCATTGAAAAAAATAAAGTGAAACCCTGATGCATTCATACCCGATTTACCAAGTAGATGCTTTTACAGAAAAACTGTTTTCCGGCAATCCCGCTGCTGTTGTCTTATTGGATAAATGGCCGACAGATGAAACATTAGTTTCCATTGCCGCGGAAATCGGTCTCCCCGAAACGGCTTTTCTGGTAGAAGACCAACTTCGCTGGTTTACACCTAGAACCGAAGTCGATTTATGTGGACACGCAACATTGGCGACTGCATTTGTTCTGATAGAACATAGAAACTATCAGAGTAACCAGCTCACTTTCCAAAGCAACTCTGGTGAACTTCGTGTTTCTCATCAAAATGGAATTTTTACACTGGATTTCCCTGCCGTCGATTGCCATGATGAAAAGGCACTTATCCCGATTATGCAAGAAGCCTTGAGACAAAACGTCCTTGAAGTCCTTATCTCACGAGATCGCTACATTTGTGTATTAGACTCTGTTGAACAAATCATCGGTACCCAACCTCACTTTGATAAAATCGCTACCCTTTCCTTACCAGGGCTTGCCATTACTGCTATTGGGGATTCATCTGCTGATTTTGTTTCACGCTATTTCTCTCCCGCAAAAGGCGTCAATGAAGATCCTGTCACGGGTTCCAGCCATTGTGTTTTAGCTCCTTTTTGGGGAAAACGGCTCAATAAAACCGAACTCCGGGCTCGTCAATTATCCGAACGAGGAGGTGAATTATTATGCAGAATAGATGGCGATCGTGTTTATCTGACGGGCAAAGCAACACTCTTTTCATATGGGCAAATATTGCTCGAAAACGTGTAGAACATAATTTTTATATAAAAAATAATAAAACCAACATGATTAATGAAATAAAAATAATCTTAAAGATATTGATAACTGTCTAACTACTTCTCGGGCAAATTAGTCGTTATCATATTCACTTGACTGAAAACCTTCACGAACAGCCAGATAAACCTGAATGACAGGAATATCGCTCCATAGGGATAAAGCTAATAGGAATACAGTCAGCAGAATAAATTCTGCTGACTCACAATGGCTACCATTGTCCATTAAGCCTGATGGTGTACCAACAATTCTGAATTAATTTCTGAGATTGATTTTGCTCCAGTTAACATCATCGCCACTCTCATCTCTTTATCAATCAGATCCAACAGATTGAAAACCCCCGCCTCACCCGCCGCTGCAAGCGCATAAACAAAAGCACGCCCCAACAAAACACTATCGGCTCCCAGAGCAAGCATTCTCAGTACATCCAATCCGGTTCGTATACCAGAATCGGTAAGGATGGTAATGTCATTTTTTACTGCATCGACAATTGAGGGTAAAGCCCGTGCCGTTGACAGGACACCATCAAGCTGACGCCCGCCGTGGTTAGATACTACAATGCCATCTGCGCCAAAACGTACAGCATCTTTAGCATCTTCAGGATCAAGAATGCCTTTAATAATCATTGGCCCTTTCCAGAGATCACGGATCCATTCCAAATCTTTCCATGAAATAGAAGGATCAAAATTACTTCCCAACCATCCCATATAATCTTCCAGTTTGATTGGCTTGCCGCGATATACAGAAATATTACCAAGATCATGTGGCTTGCCCCGAAGCCCCACATCCCATGCCCAACGCGGGTGGGTCATCGCTTGCAAAATACGTCGCATGGCAGCATTCGGGCCACTCATACCAGAATGTGCATCACGATAACGTGCTCCGGGAACTGGCATATCAACCGTAAACACCAGATTCTTAACACCCGCAGCTTGTGCCCTTTCCAGCACATTACGCATAAAACCACGATCTTTCAGTACATAAAGCTGAAACCATATCGGACGATCAATCGCAGCAGCCACTTCTTCAATCGGGCATATTGATACCGTCGACAAAGTAAATGGAATTCCCTTTTTAGCCGCAGCACGTGCAGCCTGCACTTCACCACGACGCGCATACATTCCCGATAATCCCACAGGTGCCAGCGCCACAGGCATTGAGACTTTTTCTCCGAACAGACTGGTTTCCAGACTCAATTCAGACATGTCTTTCAATACACGTTGGCGTAACTCAATATCCGATAAATCTGTGGTATTACGTTTAAGGGTATGCTCTGCATAGGCTCCACCATCAATATAATGGAATAAAAAAGGCGGTAACTTAGCCTGTGCTGCCGCTCGATAATCAGTTGAAGCGGAAATAATCATAATATGCACCTTATTGTTGAAAAATTATTTGCACATTTTCAGGATGCCAGAATTAAGGCCATCACAGCCGCAATTCCCCCATAAACCAGCATTGGTAAAACCGTCTTTTTCATAATCTGACCTTCAACATTGGAGAGTCCTAAAATAGAACAAACAGCAATAATATTATTCAGACAAATCATGTTGCCCATAGCACCGCCAACAGATTGTAAGGCCAGCATTAGATTGATATTTATTCCATTGCTTAACGCAATGGAATGCTGGATCCCTCCAAATGTCAGATTAGAAACCGTATTAGAACCTGAAAAGAAGGAGCCCAGTGCCCCCAGAAATGAAGAAAACAAAAGCCAACCCTCCCCAGTCATTGAAGCCAGTGCTTTGCCAATAATAATAACTGGTGAATTTTCATCCCCAATCATCATCATATTGACCATTATTAATGCACCAAATAACGCAATAAATGGCTTGAAAATCCCTGAGGCCGTCTCACAAAACATCTGTTTGACCTGATGGCGATTCAATTGAAACAATGGAATGCACATCAATACTACCAATAGAAATGGAACAATTGCGGGTACATATAACATTTTATAGCCGGCAGAAGCTGACGTGCCTAATACTTGTTGCAAACTGATAATTAAAGATTTACTGATAATCAAATCACCCAACCATCCTAAATTCAATTGCCAAGCAATTTCAGCGTTATTTAATAGTTCTTTGATCCCCAATTGATAAATACGGGTAATAACTAAAATCACAATTAATAACATAGTTGGCATCATGGCTTTGACTATCTTGTTAAAAGGGACAGATTGCACAGAGTATCTCCTTTCATAATGTCTTATGCCGATACTCAAGCGAGCGAGTAATACTGATAAAGCCAAACCAATCGCTCCTCCCATTAGCGCAGGAAATTCATAATTGACCTGAGCCAATAATAAGTAAGGCACTGTGCAACTTAAAATGCTCAAAAAAATAAATAAGATGTTTTGGCGGATTTCCTGCCACGACACAATAAATCTCAATGCCAATAGTGGAATAACCAAACCAGCAACAAAATGGATCAATGCACTCAATCGACCAATTTCCAATAAATTATCATCAGGCAGCCCAAGATTGGCAAAACCGAACCAAGTCGGCGTTCCTACTGCCCCGAAAGAAACAGGAACTGAGTTCATTACCAAAGTCAGTAAAACCACCCTCAATGGATTAAACCCTAAACCTACCAATATAGGAGCAGCAATCGCAGCTGGTGTTCCAAAACCACTGGCACCTTCAATCATAAAAGCAAAAGCCCAGCCAATGATCATCAACTGAGCTACAGGATTAGGACTGATATTTTCTAACCAATTGCGTACAACATCTTCAGCGCCACTAATTTGCATCAATTTACTCAGTAAAATCGCACCTAAAATAATCGTGACAGGAGTAAAAACAGCAATCAACGCGGTTATGATATTGGCATGTAATAATCTCGGTTGAACCCCAAACCAAAATGCTTGCATGAGATAAACAATAAGCGCAGTCAGGGGTAAAGCAATATAGGATGGAATACCATTACGTTTGGTCATCATCCAAATCAGCAGAATAATCGGAGAGATACTAAAAAACAGGGGCATAAAATCCTCAGAGAGCTGTTTTTATCGGCCAACAAATTTTAATTAAAAGTGAATTTTGTATAACAAAACCATTATAATCACACTTTTTCTCAGACTCATACTCTGTGATTTTTTGATAGTCAGAAATAATATAACTTTATAACAACTCATTTTTATTAAATAAAATATTTAAAAATCACTTGAATTCACATATTAAGCTACCATCATAGACGAGGTGAATGAGTGGGTATTACTTTAAATAACTCACTGGTCTTTTATATTTAATATATAAAAACTCTCAATTCTCCAGATCAAGATTAAAAGCTAGAAAATTGAGAGAATATAATTTTTTATTCTTAGAACCGAAAGCTCTATATTATTACTCTGATACCATCATTTTCAGGGCTTCATAAACAGGTAACAGACGAGTAAAACCGTCTCTATCAAGAAAATGACCGCCATTATCAATGGTAATCACTTTAGTTTGCAACGATTGAGCCAAAGCATGAGAAGATTGTGGAGAAACAATCTCATCATTAGAGGAAATGATTGAAATACGGTGTTCTGTTATTTCTCGCAAAAAAGCATGATCTAACGGCTCAGCGGTAAAAGAATCCAGTTCTGGTAAAGTAGCTTGAGGTGAGTCACACCCTGCAACCAGAATATATCCGTCAATATGAAGAGAAGCTGAACGTATGACCTCTAAATGTCTCAGAACAGTAATACACCCGAGGCTATGGCCAATAAAAATTGTATTGCTATCCACCTGTGGCGCAATATCCATCATCATCTTAGCCCATGCTTCAGGTTTCGGTGCTAACGATTCAGGCATCGCAGGTATGATAACCTCTGCGCCTTGTTCAATCAGTACCTCTTTTAACCAAGGGAACCAATGCAATGAAGGTGATGCAGTATATCCATGAATAATAATTACTTTCTTTCCAGAAAACAGCTCATCGTTCTTTATTTTTTCTAACGTCATTGACTTTATCCTGCTGAATAATACACCGATTTTATTGGGATAAAACTTGACATTATTAATAACTTATAAACAACATAAGTCAATAACATATTGATTAACTATTGGTTGATAAATACCAAATCATTCAACTAGGTGGATATTTCACTCGTATTATCATTCTATTAATTTCAGATCCTCTGAGTAAATAAAGAACACTGCTCGCTTAACAAACAATCCTCAGAAGTGATAACGCT
Source organism: Xenorhabdus sp. XBWT (assembly GCF_059072735.1). NCBI lineage: Bacteria > Pseudomonadati > Pseudomonadota > Gammaproteobacteria > Enterobacterales > Morganellaceae > Xenorhabdus > Xenorhabdus sp. XBWT. The sequence goes on along the minus strand of NZ_CM180990.1, from coordinate 1,627,303 downwards.
AAATTTGTTCAACTAATTCTCTGGCCCGTTTTTCAAGCCAAGGGAGTACTGCATCATTAATAAACAAATAAAAATGCCCTCCGGTAAAAATTTGTTGTTCTATTGGTGCAGTCAATACATTCCACCATCCCTCCAAACGGGAAACAGGAACTCTGTTGTCCTGGGATCCACCTATGACATGAGTTTGGGTATTAATTTTCCCTTTTGGTAATCGAGATAAAGAATTAAGTAAAACCAAATCATTTTTCATTGTTCTTATTAAATAATTACGTAACTCAGGGTTAGCAAGAACATCTGAGGGTGTTCCTTCACATTGCTCAATGACATCCAATACATGAGTATCAGAATATTCCTCACTTGGGCTATTTTTAAAACTTTCTGGATCGACAAAAGCACGGGCAGAAAGAATTAGCGCTAAATTTTTTTCAGGTATTTCACTCTCAATTTTACGAACAACTTGATAAGCAAGCTCTGCACCTAAACTGTGACCAAACAATAGCAAAGGTTTATCCTCTCCTAGCCTTAAACGTTTTATTGATGCAAGAATATCAGACAGTACAGTGCCAGCGTCTGTCTGGAAAGGTTCCGACATTCGCATTCCCCTACCCGGAAGTTCCAGAAAATAGACTTCAATAGACTCCGACAATTTGTTAGCTAATTCCATATAGGAAAAACAAGAACCTCCAGCGTGGTGTAAAAATACCAACTGTACTTTAGCTTTCGGCCTTTTGATCGCAGAAAATAAAACTGAATCAAGCAAGATTAAGTTCCTTTGGTCGTATGGATAACTTTAGATGAAGTTCATTAAATATAGAGTAATAACTATTAGTTTCTTTTTCTATAACAGAATAAATTGATTAAATTACAATTCTTAATTAGCTGAGAGTAGAGCATAGATAAGGTATTACCCCCTTTTCAGCTCAACCCAGCTGTTTTTTGAGCCTATCCAATCAAGCTCCAAGTTTTAACTTATGCCTTTAATCTCTCACGTACAGCCATCAATGCAAATCCCAGTAAATTCAGTCCATCCCATGTCAAAGGATTCTGAATATTGGGAGAGTTTTCTGCCAACCCGATTCCCCAGATACGATCCATAGGGCTGGCCTCAACCAATATTTGATCCCCTGTTTTCAATAAGAATTCAGCCAAAATCTTATTTTGAGAAAATTTAGCCAGATTACCCTCAATTACTATCTTAAATCTATGTTCATCCCAAATAGACTGCTTAAAGCCACGTATTTCACGACCATATACTTTCACTGCACCAGGATTTTTAGCATTGATAATTTTCTTCAATGCTTCAGGATCATTAAACAGACGCGCCTTCTCTGCCATCATATAATGTTCCGCACTGGCATATTCTATTTCATCAACAGTAAATTGGATGGGATACCACTGACTCAGACAAAATTTAGCCATATGGTTGGTATGATTCGTTTTATGTCCCCAGAAAAAAAGATATTTCAGTTTCTTTCCTGATTGGTGAAGATCACATACAGTTTTAATATCCATATTAACTCTCTATTACACGCTAATTTATTTTTAATACACAAGCATTTCCTCTATCATACAATTTTTTTTATATTTGTCGATGAATTCCATGCCAGTTTGATTGACATAGAGTAAGAACCATGGAGATAAATTTGAACAAAAATAACAGCTATAAAAAATAGTAAGTCAAAATAGTACATATTCTCTGAATCACTTTCTATAGTGATTTAATGTCACGCAATATTTAATTTTCGCCCTATGACAAACACAGCAACCAATCCGACTAAATCAATAGTGATTAAAGTACCAGCAAACAAAATTTCACCTTTAAAAGCAAAAACAGTCGCAATCATTAAGATAAACATAGCGATGAAGAAACCCATCCATTGCCCTCTTTTATCCCGGTTAATCAGGCCATCAAGCGCTTTTTTCTGTTTTTCATGTTGAAAAAGTTGCTCTTTCTCTCTCAGAGAGAATATTCTTTCTGTACAACCCGGTAAGATTGACTCATAATTTTTTAATACTTCTGGTGATGGAAGTAAGTCAAAATAACAAGAATACTCTCTATTTTCGAATAAATATTCATTTGATGAATCAGTTTCTAAAGTATCACGATAATCGTTTGCAGGCATGATATCCAGGATACTCCCTATCATTCTCAAATAGTGGTAAATGTTAGAATTCATGTTTTCTCCCAAGCAATATACACAAAAAACATCTTAATAAAATCAGTGACATCACTAAACTCAATCTATAATAGAGATGAATTAGTCATCCTTCTTATATTTCCTCTACCCGTAATACAGCCTGTTTTTGGCTAGGAAATGGGCGACATTCTTCAGCTTTATAAGTTCCATCTTCCTGACGAATTAAAAATATTTTACGGCCTGATCTCAATGCCTTACTTATCGCAGTCTGGTGAACACCAACCAAACCTGCTGTTTTAGCTTGGCCATTTAGCTTTACATATTCTGATAATGGAATTTTTTCCATAAGTTTCCTCCTGTACATCTCAAAATAATATCTAAAGTACTAAATATTTCAATACTTTTAGTATTTATCATTTTAATAGCGTTGGTATTAAAATGCTCTCATGAAAAAGAAACTCACAGCAGAACAACTTGCAGATGCCACACGCTTAAAAGAGCTATTTGAATCCAAGAAAAAACAGCTCGGCATCTCTCAGGAAACGCTTGCAGAAGAAATTGGCAAGACTCAAAGTGCAATTTCACACTATCTCAACGGCATAAACGCACTTAATCTGGAGATGGCAACTTATTTTGCCCAAAAATTAGGGGTTCAGATTGCAGATTTCAGTCCATTATTAGAGAAACAAGCCAGAAAACTTGTTACTGTTCTCTATGGCGATAATGTTGCATTTTCTGACCATCCACAACTTCAAAAACAATACCCATTACTTGACTGGGCAAGTGCAGGCCATTGGTGTGAAGAACCCGCGACTACATACAATTCAAATCGTATTGAAAAGAGATATGAAACTGTTGTCGAATGTTCACAGCGTGCTTTTTGGCTGGAAGTAAAAGGTGATTCAATGGCTTCCCCAAATGGATTAAGCATACCATCAGGCATGATCATTTTAATTGATCCAGAAATAAAGCCTACAATCAACAAGTTAGTCGTCGCAAAGCTGGATGGGGAAAAAGAACTGACTTTTAAGCAATTGATTACTGAAGGATATGATAAGTTTTTGAAGCCACTGAATCCGCAATATAATATGATCCCTCTCAACAATCATGTACATATTGTGGGGGTTGTTGTGGAGGCAAAGGTTGATAAACTACCTTAAGCCACTTATACCCCTTTAAAAGATAAGGGTAGGATAGCGCTTTTAGAACATTAATGGGATCTTTGTCTATTGCTCTTAACAGGGCTTTAGCTGGCCCTGTTGTTTCCCGTCTCCCTTGTTCCCAGTGTCGCTTTTTCATACCGTCCTCTCTTTTTTGCGGTAATTATAACAGTTGATTGCTAAGAGTAATTACAAAGAAAAGCCCCATAAGGAGTTTTATGTCACCATCTCACCTCAATTGCATTCATTTTATTGTTTACCATGTTAACTAACACATCAAAACCTGACAAATATTGTATGGGGTCACACTTAGCTATGTTTTTGATTGGTAGCCACTCAAATTTCTCTCTATTGAGCCTAGCATTAATCAGATAACAGTCATCTTCATCACCAGTATCGTGATTAAATATTTGTGAATAACCAGCCGTCACGACAAATTGAACTTCTGGACACACTCTGAAAGCTATGCCGGATACACGAAGGATCACAGCGTGAACATGCCTCGTGTAATCATAAAAATATTCCTCAGCGGTTTTCAAGCGCTCGCCATTAGAGACTGGTGTGTCTTCTATTTCCGGCAGGTCTACATCAATGAATAACGTGCTTATTTCTTCATCATAATGGAAGGCGACTATGGTTTCTCTTGACCAATATGATTCATACCAACAAATCGAAGACTCACTCAAAAAACTTACTAAAAAATAAAACACCAGCGGGGCTGGATTGTTACTCTTCCCACTCTACGGGGATACACTACATCCATCTACAGACTATATTCTATTTCCTTAGCTTTTTCCTCTTTGATTATCTCTACATGCCTTAACATAATTATGTATTTTGTAATCTAAGAATACGTTCCCTGCATTCTTACTCGTCTCATTTATTGAAAAATAAATCAGCCAGTTGTTTACTGGTAAACCAAATGTTCCCATCACCATTATCAAAAGGGATAATTTCACGATCTTTGAATATTAATGTTGTACTCACGGCGTATTCCTATAGAAATAAGAGCCTGCTGACGTAGAAATATCGCCCATGCTTCTCGGTGGCGGCGTGAATGTCTTTTGCCGTGACGCCTAAGTTTTCCGGGCATCACGAAAATCATCGACAAGCGGTTTAAATCCCGACTGTTTCAAATCCCGGCATTGTTTGAAATAGCCATCGCCTTTCGAGTAATCAAGCCCCCGGTAATGTTCTGTAAAGTTTAGCGAGCCGTCGTTAATTAAGGATATGTCACTTAAATTCACAATAGTTTCCTAAATCGAAGAAAAGGGGGATTTTAGGCAGTAAAAAAAACCCCGCGAGCGCGGGGCTATGAGATTCTAATATACAAACTCAATATGACATCGATTCTATGACAAACCCATTCAGTTTAACTTTTACAATCTTTCCTTGAAGGAATGCGTCATGAATAATCTGAGCTTGCTTCACTTTTGATTCATCAACTCGGACACACCCTGTTTGATTATCCTGCTCTGAACTTACAAACCAATAATGAGTACTATTCAGGCTATTTAAAGATATTACATAATCCAACTTACCTATATAATAGCCTGACGACATAAATTTATCACAGTTAAAAGTACTAGGATTAATGACTTCTTTCCCAATTGTTACTCGTTCAGCAGCTATTCCGGTTCCAGCAACCAGAGATAAAAGCAGCCCCGCAATAAAACTCACTTTTTTATTTATCATAACAATCCTCTTATTTATACAAATTAACCTTGCCAAACATCACTTAGATATTACCTGCATAATCTCTGAACATTCCATATTAAAATAAGGGCAGCACTGATAACTTAAATCAGATAAAGAAAGTCTACAAAACCAGTTCTACCTGTCGTCTTTCAAGTTGCAGCTTTGTTGGCTGCGCTCACTCACCCCGGTCACATAGTTATCTATCCTCCAGGGGATTCGTTCCTTGCCGTCGCGCTGCATCTTGAAATCCAATGGGTATAATAATTAGGGAAGGAATAATTATCATAATGAGGCTTGCTTTCCCCCAGAAAGCAAAAACTCCGCTTTGACAAGCCATTTAGTTGAATGATTTTGTATTTATCAACCAATAGTTAATCAATATGTTATTGACTTATGTTGTTTATAAGTTATTAATAAGGCCAAGTTTTATCCCAATAAAATCGGTGTATTATTCAGCAGGATAAAGTCAATGACGTTAGAAAAAATAAAGAACAATGAGCTGTTTTCTGGAAAGAAAGTAATTATTATTCATGGATATACTGCATCACCTTCATTGCATTGGTTCCCTTGGTTAAAAGAGCTACTGACTGAACAAGGCGCAGAGGTTATCATACCTGCGATGCCTGAACCGTTAGCACCGAAACCTGAAGCATGGGCTAAGATGATGATGGATATTGCGCCACAGGTAGATAGCAATACAATTTTTATTGGTCATAGCCTCGGGTGTATTACTGTTCTGAGACATTTAGAGGTCATACGTTCAGCTTCTCTTCATATTGGCGGATATATTCTGGTTGCAGGGTGTGACTCACCTCAAGCTACTTTACCAGAACTGGATTCTTTTACCGCTGAGCCGTTAGATCATGCTTTTTTGCGAGAAATAACAGAACACCGTATTTCAATCATTTCCTCTAATGATGAGATTGTTTCTCCACAATCTTCTCATGCTTTGGCTCAATCGTTGCAAACTAAAGTGATTACCATTGATAATGGCGGTCATTTTCTTGATAGAGACGGTTTTACTCGTCTGTTACCTGTTTATGAAGCCCTGAAAATGATGGTATCAGAGTAATAATATAGAGCTTTCGGTTCTAAGAATAAAAAATGATATTCTCTCAATTTTCTAGCTTTTAATCTTAATCTGGAGAATTGAGAGTTTTTATATATACGCAATTAACTTGAAGATGCAGGAATTAAAGTTTGGAAATTATCCGTCAGCCGAGTAGCCAATGCCTGTATTTTTTCGGGGAAGGTGACATGAAAAAAATGATGAAATGTTTCGCGGAATGTTTTTGCATCCGGGAATAGACATTGTTGCGTATCTGTTCATTAGCGTACTTCTCTAATCGCTCTATCGGATTGAGATTAGGGCTGTAAGGTGGCAGATAATGTAACTCTATATTCAGAACCTCGGCGAAAAATTTAACGATTTCAGCGCGATGGTAACCGGCTCCATCCAGAATAAGATGCATTTTTTGTGAAAGCGGATACGTTTCCCGGATGGCACCGAAAAACAGGACGACATTTTTGGCGTTAATCGTCGGATATTCACGAATAACGGTCTCTTCAATCCGTTGCAAATTGAGCGCCCCCATGAGATTGAGTCGAGTACGGCTTCCTGTCGTTTCAACCACTTTGACCTGCTCTCTTCCGCGTTTCATCCAACCGTAACTTAATTTTGTGGACTGGGTAGGATGCATGGCATCAATAAACAAAATCGGCTCATGCTGACCACATTTCGCTTTCAGCGCGTTGTAGGTCTCAATAAATTGTTGCTGTTTATCCGCGTCGAATTTATGCGGCGTTTGAAGTGACCCCCAATAGTTGGACAACCAATGACTGGGGGTTTTTTATGTCTAAATATAGTCGTGAACTAAAAATCATGATTGCTAAACGATGTCTAGCAGGTAACGCATCGGATAAGCTATCAGCGGAATATTCAATCTCTTCTCGACAAATTCGATACTGGTCTCAAGTTGTTGCCATTCATGGTGATAACGCTTTTTTGCCAACGCCTCACTCTCTTTGTGCTACAACAAAACTCCATGCTTTGAAATTAATGTGGACAAATGATTGGTCTCTCACTCACACTAGCGCAGTTCTCAATTTAACGACCCCGGGTAGATGCTCACGCTAAGCCACTCATTCACAGTGATCAAGGTTGGCAATATCGACATAGGGCTTATCAAAAACAACTTGCTGATAAAGATATTAAGCAAAGTATGTCGAGGAAAGGGAACTGTTTGGATAATGCGATGGCCGAAAACTTTTTTGCCTTACTCAAAACAGAAATGTATCACCGACAGTACTTTAAAGATGCTGATGAACTGATTGAAAAGATAGAAGAATACATCGAATATTACAATACAAAACGGATTAAGGTGAAATTAAAAGGCCTAACTCCGATAGAATATCGAAATCAGGCCTTACATGCCGCTTAACTAAAATGTCCAACTTTTTGGGGTCAGTTCACAGCGTATAGGCTTTTTCTTTTGGTTTGGCTCGTTTGATTGCCAAGTCTGTTAGCGCAGGAGGGAGCAATATTAAATATATAACCATTTAATATTAAACAAATTATTTTCATTAAAAAGTTAATATACCCCCATTTGTACCCCCACATTATTTTATTACCCTTTTGGGGTTATCCCTTTATGCTCTAATGTCCTCACATAAAAGTTAGCTCAGTACATTCAACACTTCGATCTTACTCTCTGAGTTATATCATTGATATAAAAATATTTTTTTGTATCAATTCAAAATTACGATGAATTACGGCGGAGGCTACAAGGGTTGAGGTAATAGCTAATTGATAGTAGCACCTCATCAAATCCAATAACGTACTGCAAGTAACAAGATGAGGTGACTATTTCCCTGATGTCTTTTTTGATTTTAGAATAATTATTCTTCTGGTTTATCGCGAACTTTCCTTTCTAATAATTCTCCGGTATGAGAATCAAAATAACGACTAGGCCAGATTTCAGAGGGATGTATTTCGAGATAGTTAGCGATAATCCATTCGCCTTTAGGCCACGGACGAGAAAGTGTATTCGCTAATGTTGATGAACTGAGTCCCGATTCACGGGAGACAGCCGCTAAGGTCGTACCGCGCTTACGTAATGCAGCAATAATATCGGCTTGATGCCAGTCATTTCTAACGTTATTCATTCCTGCTACCCCTTCCATTAATTTATATTGATGGTGGCGATCCAGACAGGGTTCTCACAACTGGGAGCTATCTTCCAGCGAGGCCGAAACCTCCCCCGCCTGAACCGCCATTGAAAGGGCGATAGCAGACACACTGGTAGAAATTTCCTACCAGTGGATAGCTCTTAACAAGGGTGAGAATCCTTGACCATTGGATTTTGCCAATGGCGAGGCTACTTTAACTGATTGGTTTATCTGGTTCAATAAGCGAACTCGTATAAACACTTAACTTTTTGCGTTATATGCTGTCCAGATAAGATCTGATACCTTGCTACTTTGAGTTCAAGCAAATATGACAGTCAACTCCGTGCTAGTAAAGGATGTTGGGGAGATCCCAAACTCAGAATAATAGTTCTTTCTTCCATCAAATTTTTTGTAACGAAAAGAATAAAGCCAGAATTATTATTCTGGCTATAGGATTATATAAAAAATCATTTAGTTTTGGCTATTAATTTTAAAGAAAGTATCCCATTGCTTAGCATCATCACTATTCAAAATAACACAAATATCAGTCATGTCTTTTAGTTTTCTTGCACTGCCTTCACTACCAGAGGAAGTAATTAAATCGTAATTTCTTCTATCAATATTTTTTTTAAATTCACTAACACTCTCTGGGCATATTAAATTTTTATTTCCAGTGGAAAACATTCTTATTCCATAGATGAAAAAGTCTTTCTCAATCTTGTTTGTTGTCGATGTCATCCATAAGTGCTGGGGAAACATTTTTGGCTGATACTTGTTGCCATTAATTAGAAAATGATGGTTTTTATTATCCATGATCCCAATAGAATAAAGAGAACTATTCACTAGTGTAGAGGTTATATTAGGAAATAGAATGGATGTGGTTATTGTGGTTAAAATAACAGCGATTGATAATTTTTTTGCTAATAGAATTATACTTCTGTTTTCACTACTTGATGGAGTGTTTTTTATATCATTAAAATATACCATTGCTGGAAGAAATGATGATAGTGCAAATGCAATCATGAAAACCAATGCTATTAGCAATGATATTGTTTTCTCTCCTGTACTATTCTTTAACAGCAAACTAACAGGAAGCGATATTGATAATGTAGCGAATACTATTGTGAATGTAGCTACTAGTATTTGACCTATCTTTCTAAACTTATCAAAAATACTATTATTTTTAAAATCCCCCTTAAATAAGGAAGTTAATATAAAAATTAAAAAAGATAATATTACTATTATAGTGATGGTTAGTAATGCAGAAGGAGGTGAGGTTATTTTTTTAATAAAAGGAACATGAGGAAGGAATGTTAATGTTAAGAATAAAGTTGAACACCCCCAACCTAGCCAAGGTGTAGATATTGGATTTTTAATTACATCAGGAAATATGGAATAATGAAGAATAAGTATGGAGCTAGGTAGAATGAGGGTTATAACTATAGCAATAGAGAGAATTACCGCAGATATTAATAAAGAAATCAATCCTATATTAATTGAAAAAGAGTCTATTAGTAAATCTAGTCTACCAATATTATTTAAGTAACTCCATACCATTATGCCAGACAAAAACGTCAGATAAGGTATTAATTTAACCATTTTCTTACTAATTTTTTGGTAAATTTCTTTCAACTCTTCTGTTGCTTGACTCGTCATAATACATCTCGTTAAATATTGAATTATTAATAACCAAGAACCGCCTTGCAGACAATAAAGATACAGTTATAAAGTATCTTATTGTCCGATTTAGACGCACTTTTATACAGAATACTGTCAAATAAACTAGAGATTAATCCCAAAAACGTGTGCAATATCTAACCTTTTGAACATTTGATTTCATTAATTCCTATACTGCACAGGTATTAAAAAAATCAATCGGTTATCTAAATTCCATCAAAGCTATTCAATCGCTGCCGCTGTTCCTCACTTAAGCTAAACGCAAACTCTGCATGCTCAATCTGCCATGTACCAAAACTCATCAGGAACGCAATTGCAGGGTCGATTTTATTTGCGGATTTCTTCTTGTTCGGCTTGATATTGGAGTTGGCATCGGTTTCCATCACCACATTGGACATTGCCCACGCGAGCACCGGATCGCCATTGTGACGAATGATTTTGCGATTCACGAATACCTCAGCCGATTTAGCCACAGGGCTAAAGCGCATATAGGTTTGTGGGAAGGGTTCAACATCCAGCCCTGCCCCCTGTAATTGGGTACGTAGATGCGTGGCGTTCCATGTGTCAAAGCCCAGCAGCTTGATATCAAACTGCTGGCTGTCGTTGAGAATGTCATCACGGATACGATCGTAATCAATACAATCGCCTGCGGTGGTGCGTATCCAGCCTGCTTGCGCCCACTGGCGATAAACCGCCCGATTCTTATTGGCGGGATTCTGCAACTGGGTTTCGGGCAAGTAATGGCGGGTGAGTAATAACAGTTCATTATCCACGGGGAAGGTGTAACAAATACTGGTGATATCGCTCGTTGAAGATAAATCCAGTCCGGCGTAACACTCCAGCCCTTTAAGGTCGTATTCATCATAATCAGTCTGGCAGGCTTTCCATGCGCCTAACGTCTATCGGTCGATTCTCCGTATATTTTGAAGAGGAATGGGGCATGATTTATTCCTCCCCATAAACAGCCGCACACAGTGCGTGATAGACGTCTTGATTAAAGTCACAAGCTAGCGCCAGCAGATCGCGCAGTTCTTCTGAACAATCCCTGCCTATTTGGTCAAGAATGACCTCAAATAATGATATGGCTAGCCCTGCCCGATACATGGCCTGATCTAACGGTATCGCTTTCTGATGTCTGTTCACCACATAACCTAACAATGTCATCAACAAGGGCTGTGGTGTATGTTTCAACAATGCTTGCTGTATTTCCTGATTGATATCACGCGCCAGCAAAATCAAGTTATTGAGTTCAATGGTGCATTCTTCCGGTGACTTTTCGAGAATAAACGTGAAAACAGAGGCTGCTAGCTGCGTGCGATACTCTGCCTGTTTTAATGAAAGAGTTTTTTTACCCACGGCGCATCTCCTGACGGGAAACGGATCTCAGGGAGGAAATGCCCGCCAAAACGGAGATAAAGCGCTGGACATGAATATCTATTAGTCGTTGATTACCTGACGCAATTAGGCATGTAAATTTAGGGTGAGTTTGGGTATGCTGTATGCCAGCCATAGTCGTTACCTCTATTAACGGTTGTTGGTTAGACGCCTCGATAGTGTTGGTAGCACTTCGGGGCGTTGTTTTTGGTTCACACCTGTCATACACTTGGTATATAAGTTTAATATAAGCAGGAGTAAACCAAGTGTCAACCATCAAGATATCAGGAAAGGGAAATAAGCAAATCGCATTAAGGGTAGAGCCATCCCTTGAGCAAGGAATAAAAACAGCGTTAGCCCAAGATGGTGACGCTTCCGTATCTGCATGGATAAAGAGAATTATCCGCAAAGAATTGCAATCAAGAGGTATTGAATCTAATTCTTGAATGAGCCAACAATAATCCCAGTGGGTAACATTCTTTTTCAAGAAAGATAATTTAAGGGTAGCATTCACAGTGCTATCCTTTTCTTTTTCAGCCCAATTAATAGCTATACCGATAATTAAAATATCGGTTGTCTTATTTTTAGCGTAAGGGTATCCGTAACGGCTATTATCCGTATTTTTATTGTTCATGATTTTTTATTTATTGTGCTTTTTGGTTATTCTGAAAATATATTTTCTATTACATTTCACCGCGAGATTCAGAAATGCGTTGGGCTATCCAGCCATCAACTTCTGATTCAAGAAAAGCAACTGAGCGAGTGCCAATTTTGATTTGTTTCGGGAATCTATCTTCTCCGATAAGCCTATAGATCCACGCTTTACTGTAACCTGTTCTACGTTGGACTTCTGATAAACGAATAAGACTTTCTTTAGGTGTGGTAATTATTGACATGTGGTTTTCCCTGTTAACTTATCTATATTTGATGTTTCTAGACGTTATTAGAACAGGGATAATTAAACCGAAGTTACAGTTTGAGATCATCACATAGGAATAGTAATCCATTTCATACAAAGAGGATATTACGCCTTACAGTTTACAAAGATAACTATTTATGATTAATATGAAGCCATAAATAGTTATGTATTAATAGTAAATGATTATTTTCAGATAATTCAATCAAGCACGTTTCATAAATTTGCCATGCACCACATTTTCACCTAATTCAAGTGTATCCATATAGTCAGAATACCATTGAAGCATTTCCCTGCGACCATCCAGATATTGGGCGTGATTGTAAGTCCCTCGAATGCTGTTCTTATCAACATGAGCAAGCTGTATTTCAATCCAAGCAGTATTATAGCCTTGCTCGTGTAATATAGTGCTCATCGTGTGGCGAAATCCATGCCCTGTAGCCCTACCACCATATCCCATTCGCTTCATCATGACATTCATAGTCATTTCACTAATAGGCTTTTTATAGTTTGTTCGGCTGGGGAATACATATTGATAATCACCGCTAATTGGAATGAGCTGTTGAAATAAAGTCACTACCTGATCAGATAAAGGCACACAATGCGGTCTGCGCATTTTCATTCTTTCGGCTGAAATCTCTATCGTTCTTTTTTCCAAATTGACTTCATCCCATTCAAGATTTCTTAATTCTCCCGGACGCAATCCAGTTAGAATCAGAATCCGCAACGCATGCCTGACTACTTGGCTGCCCATATGCTTATCAATAGACTTTAGAAATTCAGGTAATTCATTAACATTGAGATGGGGGTAATGCTCTCTTTTGTGGGGAATGAATGCACTGGCAAGATCGGGGGCAGGATTATATTCAGCTCGACCAGTGATAATTGCGTATCGCCAAACTTCACCACAGCGTTGACGAACTTTCTTTAATTTCTCCGTAGCGCCCCGTTTTTCCATTCTGGATAGAACTTCCATCAGTTCCAGTGGTTTGATTTCGGTTATTGGCCGATGACCAATATAAGGAAAGACGTCATTTTCAAAAGCACTCATCATATCCGTACGATAACCGACTGACCATCTGTCCTTTCGCTGTTCATACCATTCACGTGCGATGCTCTCAAAGGTGTTATTGATTTCTCCCTGAGCCGCAAGTTTCTTTTGTTTTTTATCTTGATTGGGATCAATGCCCTCAGCTATCAGTTTTTTGGCTTCATCACGTTTCTTTCTGGCTTCGGCCAAAGTAACAAGCGGAAAAGTGCCAATAGCAAGCAGTTTTTCTTTCCCTGCAATGCGGTATTTCAATCTCCAATATTTGGAGCCATTCTCCTTTACCAACAGATACAAACCGCCGCCATCCGATAGCTTAAAATATTTCTCTTGGGGTTTTACTGTTTCAACTTGCCGAGCTGTTAGTTTCATGTTTCTAGCATCCTCGTCCCCTCACAGTAATGGGGGTATTTTTTTAGGGGGTACAAAAATATACCCCTATATATACCCCCTGATTGGGGTACATTGCAATAGATGCTAGTAGACGTCAGCAGAGTGTAATTTAGGATTTTTCTTTGATTTTACTGGAAAAAGTAGACTTTAGGATATGCTAGTAGAAGTGTAGATGGCGGAGGAGGAGAGATTCGAACTCTCGGATGGTTTCCCATCGGCGGTTTTCAAGACCGCTGCCTTCAGCCGCTCGGCCACCCCTCCGCGATGTCGAGCACTATAAACATCGCTGTTATCAATGTAAAGCATTTATCTGTTCAATTGCCGCCAAATCACTCATATTGCTGTCTGTTGGTCTATTTATTCAGCATTTTTTGTAATCTTTCTTGGGAATAGTGGTGATTTTTGCTAAATTGCTGCCATTGTTACTAGATGGTTAAAAGGTTATGTTGATATTTCAAGGTCGTGAGATCAAAACTGATGCTCAAGGTTATTTAAAAAACAGTAGTGACTGGCAAGAAGATATGGCGCCTTTACTTGCTGAACAGGAAGCAATCAATCTGACTGAACAGCATTGGGAAGTTATACGTTTCGTGCGGGGATTTTACGAAGAATTTAATACGTCCCCTGCTATTCGTATGCTAGTTAAAGCGATTTCACAAAAATATGGAGAGGAGAAAGGCAATAGCCGTTATCTCTACCGTTTATTTCCCAAAGGACCTGCAAAACAAGCAACAAAGATTGCAGGTCTCCCGAAACCTGTTAAATGCATTTAATTTATTCATCCGTCGTTAGTGGCGGATGCTAAAATCATTCATCTCTTCTATTTCACAAAACTGTGATTGAAAATGATCAATTTTGGAACCGGGTGGACCACCCTGATCCAACCATTTAGTTAACTTATTGATTTTATCATCATTACCACAAGCAACAATTTTAACACTGCCATCATTCATGTTGCGGACATATCCAACCAGCTTGTTTTTCTTTGCCCAATGGTATGTTTGATAACGAAATCCAACTCCTTGTACCCGACCGTAAACATAAATGATAATACTGTATTTAGTCATTACTGGGTTCTCCCCAAATTAAGATAGTAAGAACTTTGAAACGTTAAACCCACTTTTAGTATTGTATTTTATATACGCAGCGGCTAACCTGAAAATATGAGGTAGCGATCACATCGCTATCTTGATTTCGAGGATCATGCAAAAATTCCGGCTACCGGGTGTGCGCTTGAAATTTACCTTACTGTCCTTATATATAAGAATCATTGCAAGGTTTCTTGGGAGGTGACTATGATGATCGCCAGCAAATTCGGTATTGGCCAGCAAGTACGGCACAGTCTGCTGGGTTATTTGGGTGTTGTTGTAGATATTGATGCTGAATATTCTTTAGAACAACCGCAGGAAAATGATATTGCATCTAATGCTACCTTGCGCTCGGCTCCGTGGTATCACGTTGTGATGGAAGGTGATGATGGTCAGCCGGTGCATACATATCTGGCAGAAGCACAATTGACTTACGAAATATCAGATGATCATCCAGAGCAACCTTCTTTGGATGAATTAGCCGAATCCATCAGAAGTCAATTGCAAGCTCCACGGCTACGAAATTAAACGCTCTTATCATTGTTGTCCTCGAATTATTCCAATAAGGTGGTGAATATATACCCAATGGATTTCAAAATGTAGCCAACAAATTTACGGCTTGAAAGACAAAGGGGATAAGTAAGCACTACCTTATTTATTTCTCCATTCTCAAACATGGGATTTCAATTTTAGGACAACTATCCATTACAATGTGCAGCCCTTCACTTTCTGCCAGTGATTTTTCCTCGTCATTGATAACTCCTTTTTGTAACCAATGTTGATGTGGGTCAATAGCCATAAGGGTTTACTAGAAAAACATTCGCTATATGCAAGAGGATTAAATGCGCCTTGTTTTTATGATACTGGTATTATTCTAAGGTTTACGCAGGATCGGTACCCCGAATTGCGTCAATTGATAAATGAATACTGATGGATTTTTCGGCTCCTGCATCAACCAAACCTGTTTTTTCGCCCGTGTAAGCGCGACATATAAAAGACGGCGTTCTTCTGCATCGGGAAAATCTTCAGGTTGTGGCAATAAAACTTGTTCAATTACAGATTCTCTCACCGGTGCTGGAAATCCCTCCTTTCCCTGCCTCAACCCCAAAATAATGGCATAATCCGCTTGCTGGCCTTTAGACGCATGAATTGTCATAAATCCAATCTTCAAATTCGGCCAACGGGTAGGCGCTTTTTTCAATAGTTCAGGTTTAAGATGGTGATAACGCGCCAACAATAAGATGGTCTCCTGTTTGGTAACGTAGCCACTCATTTTGTTAAGCAATGCTTCCAATTGATCTTCAGATAAAATCACAACTGATTTTTTATTACCTTTTATCAGGCTATTGAGAGGTTTAGCCGATTGGTTAGGATTTTGTTGAATAAATCGATTAGCAATTTCACCAATGCGATCATTGAAACGATAAGTCGTATCCAACACACATTGATTCCCTTCCCCTTCACCAATGTAAGCTGAAAATGTTGTCGTTAAGGTTAGTTCCGCACCACTGAAACGGTAAATCGCCTGCCAGTCATCTCCCGCAGCAAACAGATGACTTTGTTTATTCTGCATCTTCAATGCCTTTAATAGCTTGGCTCTCAATGGTGAAATATCTTGAAATTCATCAACCAAGATATGTTTCCATGGGCTGATAAATCGCCCTTTTTGCAGAATATTCACGGCCTGATGAATTAAACCAGAAAAATCGACTGCTCCTTCAGATTTCAATGCTGCTTTCCAAGCTTTCAACAAAGGAGCCATCAACCGTATGCGTTTCTGAAATAGATCGGCATAAGCGCCAGGTGCTTGTTCAAACATCTCTTTTTGACTACCACCGTGCATACGCATCAAACCTAACCAGCATTCCAGGCGGACAGATAAACGAACCACCAATTGTTTATCATGCCAATACTTTCCTTCGGGTAATTGCCACCCCAGCTCTTCATCCAACCACTTTCGCCAACCTTTTGCCTGAGACTTTTTTTCTGCACACTGTTTTTGCCATTCCTGAATAAGAAAATCACGACGTTTTTGCTCATCAGTTTCCAGTTCACTAATTTTGGGTGTGTTATTACTGCCTTGCTGAATGATATGTAATGCTAAAGCATGAAATGTTTTTGCTTTTACCTTTTTTGTCCCCAAACGGGCCTGAATACGTTCATTCATCTCATCGGCAGACTGACGATCAAAAACTAACAGCAAAATTTGTTCAGGAAGTGCTTGCTGACGCAACAATAGCCATCCAGTTCGGGCAACCAGAACGGATGTTTTTCCACTTCCTGCTCCCGCCAGTACCAAAATATTTTTTTCACCATTAATTACAGCCTGACACTGAGAACGATTAAGTGGTGACGTTTCTACGGTATTGAAAAACTCCTCATACTGAACCAAGCGGCGATCGATCCAGTGCTGGTTCATGGCTTGTATTGCTTTTTTACCATTATCCAACCAATCCAGACAGGACTGATAATCGTCACGACAGTTCTCAAATTGTTCTATTCGTTGTAATGGCAAGGGTAATGCCTGAAATGTTTCTTGGATTTGTTGCTGCAATGATGCTAAATCTGCGATTTTCAGCCAACGATCTTGTTGCTCTACTGTATTGATGTCATTAATTTGAGCGGCCAAAACATCAGCACTGACATTACTCATATCAAGGCTCCATTTTTGCCATTCTTTGAGCAAATAATGGTAAAAACTCTGTGTTTGCTGCCACTCCGTACCATGCAGACGAACCACTTTTCCTTCAGGTAATTCAAATTCCAGTTCCCCCCAGACAATCCCTCGCTTACACTGAATACCAATTAGTTGATTAAATGGAATAAGGTACTGGTGTTTATCACCGCTGACTTCAATGCCAGCATTAAGTAGACGCACTCGATTATAAGGGTGCTGAGCGAGGCGTTGGCCGATTTGCGTTGATTTTAGTTCCATTGTCGTGGGTACCGTACCTGAAAATTGTTGAACTACTTCATCACATAAATGTTGTTAGGGGGATTTTGTGCTAACAGTTTTATCCAGCTCCCGCCATTTTCTGTATAACAGTCACGTCCTCTATTATATCCGTATATTCCTTGCACTGACAGGAGCCACCCTTATTCCTTGGTTATTAGGGGAAGAACTTAAAATAACCATTCCGTTACTACTTGGCGTTGTGGCAGCAGCATTAACCGATTTAGACGATCGCTTGGTTGGTCGCTTGCATAACCTTATCATTATCTTAATTTCTTTCTTTGTTGCTTCCGCTTCTATTACACTATTATTCCCTTATCCGTGGTTTTTCATTTTTGGATTGGCTATCTCCACTTGTGGCTTTATCTTGCTTGGTGCATTAGGGCAACGTTATGCCACGATCGCATTTGGTGCTTTGCTGATTGCCATTTATACCATGCTTGGCTCGTCAATATTTCCTATCTGGTATCAGCAGCCAGTATTACTGCTCATCGGCGCAATCTGGTATAATTTGCTGACATTAACAGGTCATCTGATATTTCCCATACGTCCTTTGCAGGAAAATCTGGCTCGCTGTTATCAACAACTTTCATCTTATCTTTACGCCAAAGCCGCCCTGTTTGATCCCGATACTGAAACCGAAGAATACAAACAATCTATGTTTGATGTTGCCATATCAAACAGTGTGTTGGTAACAACACTCAATCAGGCCAAGCTCTCTTTATTAAGTCGTTTGAAAGGAGATCGGGGACAAAAAGGCACACGTCATACGTTGCATTATTATTTTGTTGCTCAAGATATTCATGAGCGCGCCAGTTCATCTCATGTACTGTATCAAAAACTAAAGGAAATTTTTCGTCACAGCGACATTATGTTCCGTATTCAACGGTTGCTTTCTATGCAGGCTAAAGCGAGTGAGCAGGTTTCACAATCGATTATTCTGCATAAGCGATATCAACATAATCCGCGTTTTGAAAATGCGTTCAGCTATCTTGAAAGTTCCCTAGAGCGTTTGAAAAATCAGCAATGTGCTGATACCAAAATTGTAGCATTTGAGAATCTACTGAAAAATTTACGGGCGATTGACGCTCAATTGGCAGGACTTCGTTCTGACCAGCATATTCTTTCCCAAAACGCTTCTCAAAACGACAAACAACAAGAAGAAACGAATTTATCTGACGAAACCTTAACTGGTTGGCGGGATGCATGGTTTAAGATCAGCAGTAATTTGACGCCAAAGTCTGCCCTATTCCGCCATGCTATTCGGATGTCTGCTCTTCTATGTACTGGCTATGCCATAATTCAACTATTTGATTTACAAAGGGGCTATTGGATTTTACTAACAAGTCTGTTCGTCTGCCAGCCCAACTATAGTGCTACTCGCCGTCGTCTGGCACTGCGGGTTACTGGCACATTGGCAGGTATTTTACTTGGCCTGCCAATCCTTTATTTTGTGCCTTCTATCGAAGGGCAATTAGTGTTGATTGTTATTTCAGGTGTACTATTCTTTGCTTTTCGCAACAGCCAGTATACTCATGCAACACTATTCATCACACTATTAGTGTTACTCAGTTTTAATTTATTAGGTGAAGGCTTTGAAGTTGCATTACCAAGAATTATCGACACATTGATAGGTTGCGGTATCGCTCTGCTCGCAGTCAGTTTCATCTGGCCGGATTGGAAGTTCCGTCAATTGCCACAAGTGATAAACCGAACCGTAAGCGCTAATTGCCGTTACCTTAATGCAATTTTGATACAATATCATCAAGGTAAAAGTAACAGTCTGGATTATCGCATTGCTCGCCGTGTTGCTCATAATTGTGATGCTGAATTAGCATCAGTAATTTCAAATATGGCGTCGGAGCCAAAAAGCTATCGTATTTCTCAAGAGGTTGAATTTCGTTTGCTATGCCTTAACCATACAATGCTGAGTTATATTTCTGCATTAGGTGCCCATCGTGACAAACTCAATGATCCTGCAATTTTGGATATTCTCAACGATGCAATCTCCCATGTTGAATCTATATTAAAACAAAACCTGAATGATGATAACTCTGTGCAATCCATTGCAAACCAATTAATTGAAAGGATCAATTTCATCCCTTCTGACAGCAATGGCAAAGCTCAGCTTGTGTTACAGCAAGTAAGATTACTGATTGAGCTTTTACCTGAATTAGTGAGTTTGATAAAACAAGTTAGTGAACAAGAACCATACTAAAAAACTATACCTATCATATTTCAAGTTACAGCTTGATTGGTCATACTGTAACTTGGAATTTCATCAAAAATCCATTGTCTAATAATGATATAAATAAATATACCAATCTAACTTGAAGGTGCGGGTTTTAAAATCTGAAAATTATCAGTCAGTCGAGTCGTCAGTTCTTTCGTTTTTTCTGGCAACGTGACATGAAAAAAGTGATGAAGGGTTTCACGAAATGTCTTCGCATTCGGAAAATAGACATTGTTACACACTTGCTCATTCATATACTTCCACAATCGCTCTATCGGATTGAGGTTTGGGCTGTAAGGCGGTAGGTAATGCAATTCAATATTCAGGACATACGCAATATCTTTCACCAACTCGGCTCGGTGGTAACCCGCCCCATCCAGAATAATGTGGATTTTTTGCGAAAGCGGGTAAGTTTCCCGGAGCGCCCCGAAAAAATACGCGATGCTTTCAGCATTGATACTCGGATATTCACGGATCACGGTGTCTTCAATTCGTTGTAAATTGAGGGCACCCAGAATATTAAGACGGGTACGACTGCCGGTGGTTTCGACCACTTTTACCTGATTTTTTCCTGCTTTCATCCAGCCATAGCTGAGCTTTGTGGACTGTGAAGGATGCACCGCATCAATAAATAGGATAGGTTCATTTTGACCCGCCCGGTCTTTAAGAGACTGGTAGTCATCAATAAATTGTTGCTGTTGATCCGCATCGAATTTATGAGGCACTCCCTTTGGCTTTTTGTAGCTGAAACCCTGGCGGTGAAGCCATTTCGTCATTCCGCCCACGCTGAAAGACACCTGCCAACGTGCTCGGACGTAAGCCACAATTTGGGCGGTGGTATGCATCAAATTTGTCGTCAAATAATCAATCAAGTCGGCGGTTTGTTCGGCAGAGAGATGGCTTTCAGAACCGCCATTTTCCGGGGTGAGCTTTTCCTGAGCGATAAAATCTTTTAGGTGACGGCTTACCGTACTTTCATGAATACGCAAGGCCTGTGCAATCATCTGAGCAGTCCAGCCCTCTGACGCCAAAAGCACCGCCTTGATGCGATCACAAACTCGACTGTCGCGCGTTGTATCATGCATCAATTCGAGGGCATGTTTTTGTTCTGGTGTCAGATGAATTTTCATGGTTGCAAGCATGATCGGGTTTGGATAAGAAATCAAGCATCTTCAAAGGAGATTGGTATATTCCCTTGTTATTCAAAACAAAATAGATAAATGGTTACAAACATTAACAATACAAGTATGCATTTTTGATATTGATTACATGTAAAACACCCTGGCACGATTAACAAACCTGAATCAGAAAACGATTAGCTATTCTAAAATAAGAAGAAATACACGACAAAGTTATTAACACTTTCATTAAATACGAATGCTAAATTTACAAGCAATAGGGGCCAATGCCCCTATTCATCAAATATCACTCATTACGAGCGGTAATCTGAATTCTGGTGAATTAATTCACTGTGCCAACTGATTAATTCATCACGTAATTGCTCTGGTAATACTGCGACATGACATCCTTCTATTGCACCTGCTAAAGCAAGCAGTAAACTGACATTTGTTTTTTTCCTGTGCTGCTGTAATTTTAGATAAGTTGCTTTTGCTCCTAACATCCGTAATTCTTCTACTTTAGAAATACCAACTTTCCATAATTGTCTCTCTAATACTATCCCTAAATTAGGAAGATCTTTTAGTCTGAGCGGCATTTTCTGTCTATCAATAATTTCTTCTCTAGTATAGAGATAAGCCAGATTCACATATTCAAACAATTGTTTTTGATCTTGCCAAAGTGATTCATTAACACGGTAATAACGCAAAGCAACAGGTATCCCTCTTTTTGAATAAATAAATTTTTCCATCCCTCTCGCTCTAAATAATACCTCAGCGTGACTATTCCCTCGTAAATAAAGTTCCCCATCGGAACTAATGGCAAATAAAACACCATTAATCAGCAGCCCGATGCCACCAAATTGAGATTTTCTCTTAATTTTTCCCAGTGAAGATACACCATGTTGCAATTGAGCAAAACGAGCTCCAGATAAAAGCATTTTTATCACTCCATGAATCACATTCCAATGTAATGTTTAATCATGCCTTCTATTAATAAAATAGATAACAAGAACAATTAATTAAAACCATACGCAAACTATTTCCAACTGCCAATCGTTAAGTAGGAAAAATCTTAATTTCTGTGAATTTTTGCGAAGCGCTTTGAAAAAAATAGGCTTGCTTTTAATCAAATAGCGTTATACTGTATAAATATACAGTTCATCATGGTGAGGAATATTATGAGCACTCAATCAGAGTGGGAATATTTCACTAAGCAGAAAACAGCAGTGGCTACCACAACAGTAAAAAAGCATAAAACAGATAAAGCAATGGTTGGAATGACTGTGAAAAAACTGTCTTTTGTTAAACCTTCTCACAGCTCTTCACTGACTGTGAAAGGTCTGGTCAGTGAGCTGATATACAATGAACACCAGTCTGCCATTAATCACATCCTTCTTCCTTTATTACACCGATCAGGAAATGAAGACAGGTGGTTACTTTGGGTAACACCCGATAAGAGATTAAGCCGTCAATGGTTAATAAGTTCCGGCCTTCCTCTAAATAAGGTCGTCCAGCTAAATCAAATCCATCCCATTGCGTCAATCGATGCCATGGAAAAAGCGTTGGCAAGTGGCAACTATAGTGTGGTATTGGGTTGGTTACCTGAATTGTCTGAATATGAAGTTAATAAATTACAATTGGCTGCGCAAAAAGGCACGGCTCTCGGCCTCATTATGCGTCCCCAAAATCAGGCACATCAATTTATATCACAGCCGTGTAAATTACAAATTCACACAAATTACTATCATTGACGAAAATTAGGATTTATCCCAATATTTTTTATAAAAAATAAGCTACCAATTGATAGTTATTCTTATTTATAGTGAAAATCAACATATTAATATGAATTTAACTGTAAATATTCGTCAAAAATATTCACGTTATGTCAGTCTATAATTAAAAATTCTGTGCAATGAATCACAGTGTACTTGTAACTTTTTAAGTTCGTTGTAGACTTTACAAAGTTTAGGGAATTGTACTTACCGCCCTTATATTTAAGGAAGTATCTCCTGAGATAAGTATAGTTACCTAACAAAACATTTTAACCAATGGCTAATAATAAGGCTTTCAAGGCCAATTGCCTATTTGGATGATAACGAGGCGTAAAATGAAGAAGACAGCTATCGCAGTAGCAGTGGCAGTGGCAGCTTTCGCAACTGCTGCTCAAGCAGCTCCAAAGGATAATACTTGGTATACCGGTGCTAAGCTGGGTTGGTCTCAATACCATGACGTAAACTTCTACGGTCATGGTTATGATACCCGCATTGGTAACGGCT
Organism: Xenorhabdus sp. XBWT; assembly: GCF_059072735.1. Lineage (NCBI taxonomy): Bacteria > Pseudomonadati > Pseudomonadota > Gammaproteobacteria > Enterobacterales > Morganellaceae > Xenorhabdus > Xenorhabdus sp. XBWT. The sequence goes on along the minus strand of NZ_CM180990.1, from coordinate 1,604,063 downwards.
CTACTCACAAAAGTCAGTTAGGTGCAGGTGCCTATGTCGGTTATCAGGCAAACCCATATCTGGGCTTTGAACTGGGTTATGACTGGTTAGGTCGCATGGCTTATAAAGGCAGCGTTAATAACGGTGCTTTCCGTGCTCAAGGCATTCAATTGACCACTAAACTAAGCTATCCAGTGATGGACAATCTGGATGTTTATACTCGCCTTGGTGGTATGGTATGGCGTGCGGATTCTTCTGCGACTTACAATGCAAATGCAGTCGAAGGAACTGGTGATAAAGGCCAGCGCAGACTGAAAGACCACGATACGGGTATTTCTCCTCTGGCTGCGATTGGTGTTGAATACGCACTGACTAAAAATCTGGCAACCCGTCTGGATTACCAATGGGTTAACAACATCGGTGATGCAACTTCTGTTGGTGCCCGCCCAGATAATGGTCTGCTGAGTGTCGGTGTTTCTTACCGTTTCGGTCAAGATGAAGCTGCCCCAGTCGTTGTACCAGTAGCTCCTGCTCCAGTGATCCCTGCGCCTATTGTTGAAAACAAGAACTTCACTCTGCGTTCTGACGTTCTGTTCAATTTCAACAAATCAACACTGAAGCAAGAAGGTAAACAAGAACTGGATAACCTCTACAATCAACTGGCTAATATCGACCCAACTCAAGGCAATGTTCTGGTAATTGGTTACACCGACCGTATCGGCAGCCAGAATTTTAACCTGCCACTGTCTCAAAAACGTGCTCAATCCGTTGTAGACTATTTGGTTGCTAAAGGCATCCCTGCTGGCAGTATCCAAGCAGAAGGTCGCGGCAAAGAAAGCCCTGTTACTGGTTCTAGCTGTGACAACATTAAAAGCCACGCTAAACTTATCGACTGCCTGGCTCCAGATCGCCGTGTAGTTATCAATATTCAGGGCACGAAAGAAGTTGTTACTCAGCCAAAAGTAGCACAGTAATACTGCTCTAATATCACTGAAAAACCCCATTTTAAAATGGGGTTTTATTTTTCTGCTTACTCTTTTTTTACATTACCATCATAGATGGTGCTTTATTTCCCTAATATTGCTTCCAGATCCTGTTTTAAACTCGACATCTGATGGTTATATTTTTCCCTATATTCAGCATCTTCCAGCAATTGCACTATTGTTTCTGATAACGTATTGCCGCGACGTCGAGAAAGCGCTGAAAGCCGTTGCCAGACATGGAAATCCAAATCGATAGATTTTTTACGGGAGTATTGATGCTCAGAATTAAAATGACGTTTACGCCGTGCCCGAATCGTTTGTTTCATTCGGTTGGATAAATCGGGATTCATATGCCGCGAAATCCAAGTCAAGACTTTAACCGGCTCTTGTTCTATTTTCATCAATTCGTTGACCGCATCCTGAGCTGCACTTTTTTCAATGTATTTAGTAATCAGCTCGCCTTCACGGTGTTTTTTCGCTAAATATGTCCATTTCCAGCCACATTCCAGATTTTCCAATTGTTGATATTTCATTTCATCTCTCAGTGACAGCGTAACTTAAATTAAGCATAGCAATTATTTCTGTGAATTGCTCATAGCAACACAAAATCTTGGAGTATTTTGCAGACAATGAATGTGTTAGCTCAAATGTCGTGTCTTTCAAGATTCTGGCATGTTTGTTCATTGCCTAATCTTGTATAATAAATGTTTCCTTTTACTATATGATGTAGCTATCACTTTGACGAATATAAAACTAGACTGGCAGGCACTACAGCCAAACAATACGCCTTATGAGGCGCTCTTTAATTCGGTATCTGAATTGCCCTCCATTACAATGGATGAGGTTCAATCCAGACTCCACAGTAGTTTATCCCTTTTTTGTCAGGCTGATTTGCGTCAACCCTTTATGCTGCTGAAAGCAGAAGAAAGTGATGCTTATCTGTCTTATTTATCTGATGCAGTTTCTTCTTTATTGCCGAAAAAAAACGGTAATATCGGTGGGTATTATCAGATAAAACACCAAACCATTACCTGGCACTCTTCAGAAGAAGGCAGTTTTGCACCTACTGAGCGGGTTGCCTATAGAGAATGGATTGAGTCAGAACAATTATTTGGCAACATCTACACACATCAAGACACATTTCAATTGCAACCCGGGCTTATCCATCAAGTAAATGGTGGCATTCTGATTTTACCATTACGCACTTTGCTTTCTCAGCCATTGATGTGGGTTCGTCTTAAGCAGATGATCACCCAACGTCGTTTTGACTGGCTATCACATGATGAAAACCGTTCCCTCCCCCTTCCTATTCCTTCAATGGAATTGAATCTGCGTCTGATATTAGTTGGTGATAGGCTGAGTCTAGAAGAATTACAATCCATCGAACCTGAGCTGGCAAACAATGCATTATACGGTGAGTTTGAGCTAGATATGCCTCTTTATGGAGAAGACGAGCTGACGGTGTGGTGTCGCTATGTCAATGGAATTACCCAACAGCAAAACCTGCTCCCATTAAGTGCCGATGCTTGGCCTGAGTTACTCAAACAAGCAGCTCGTTATACAGAAGATCAATTCCGTTTACCTCTGGATATTCAATGGTTGCAACAGAAATTAGAAGCAGCGGCCAATTATCAGCAGGAAAACCAGCTCACCGCCGATTCTCTGCAACAAGCGGAAGAAAATCGGATCTGGCGCCATAGTTATTTATCTGAACGCAGTATGGATGAAATGCTGAAAGGTCAGATTTTGATTCGTACAAAAGGTTCAGTGATTGGCCAGATCAATGGCTTATCTGTACTCGAATATCCCGGACATCCGGATCCAATAGGTGAACCTTCCCGTATCAGCTGTGTAGCCCACTTAGGAGATGGCGAATTTATTGATGTAGAACGTAAAGTTGAGCTAGGCGGCAATATTCATGCAAAAGGCATGATGATCATGCAGGCTTACTTAATTTCTGAATTGAAACTGGATCAGCCACAACCGTTTTCTGCTTCTATTGTATTTGAACAATCTTATGGCGAAGTGGATGGTGACAGTGCTTCGTTGGCTGAATTATGTGCCCTTATCAGTACATTGTCACAACACCCTATCGATCAGCAAATTGCTGTTACAGGCGCTGTAGATCAATTTGGCTATGTACAACCAATTGGTGGTGTCAATGAGAAAATTGAAGGGTTCTTCCGCGTGTGTCACTACCGGGAGCTGACAGGCTATCAGGGCGTTATTATTCCGGCATCTAACGTCCAGCATTTATGCCTGAACCAAGATGTTATTGATGCGGTAAAAAATGGTCAATTTCATATCTGGGCTGTAGAACATGTTTCAGAGGCTGCATCATTGTTGACTGGTATTCCTTATTACGATCCGGAAAAAGAACATCTGTTAGCTATTATATATGAACGCATTACACAGGCTAATAATCAAGAGCGTCCTAGGCTTCCTTGGTTTCTTCGCTGGTTAGGTTAATTCAGTTATCATCTGATCGGAGTTGTTCAGCGTACATGCGTACGCTATTCTCTAGCCTTACACGATTATAAGGCAATCTGAGAATATGTTTAAAAAACAAGAATCCTACACGAAAGAAGAACTTCAAGCCTCTGGACAAGGTAAATTGTTTGGTGAGAACGGCCCACCACTGCCTTGCGGCAATATGCTTATGATGGATCGCATTATAAAGATGACCGAAGCTGGTGGTCTCTACGATAAGGGATATGTCGAGGCAGAATTCGACATCAATCCTGAATTGTGGTTTTTTGACTGCCATTTTGTCAACGATCCTGTAATGCCGGGATGTCTTGGTCTTGATGCAATGTGGCAACTTGTTGGTTTCTTTCTCGGCTGGATCGGTGGAGAAGGTAAAGGTCGAGCACTCGGCGTTGGGGAAGTGAAATTTACGGGCCAGATATTGCCAACAGCAAAGAAAGTAACTTACCGCATTAATTTTAAGCGTGTCATTAATCGTAAACTAATTATGGGGCTTGCTGATGGCGAAGTCTTAGTAGATGGCAAACTGATTTATACTGCGGCTGATTTGAAAGTAGGTTTATTCAAAGATACCAGTACTTTTTGATATTCTCAGATTGGTGGCTGGCAAACTTGTCAACCTCTGTCTCCGGTGCTGAACACCTCCGCTATTGCGGAGGTAGTTCTCCCATTTAATGCCTCAATCAACCGTCACACGCGATCTTCTTTCGCCTGACGCCATCCTCCCAACCAATACGAACGAGCATCCAATGAATGATAAGGGCAATTCTCCCTCGGCCGCCCCGAAATGCCTGCTTGATAGCCTCTGGAAAGTGCCCTTGCCAAACGGTCTCTTTTTTGTCTTTTCATGCCTTACTTCCTCATTTGTTACCATGAAGATGAAATTATGATCATTTTTTATTCGATTGATTCTAGTGATACCCTGATACGAAATGAATATCAAGCAAAGATATTCATAAAATTGTCATGATTAATATCTAGAATGCTTATACCTTTCATTTTTCAAGTTATAGATTGTTGATTGCACCAAAACTTTAAATCTATCAAACATAGTTAATGTTGAGAGGATATCTGTTTGGCAATAGATTGGGCCAACTGGTTGTAACCTTTTGCCAAAGTCAGCACTAATTCCACATAACCATCTTCTGGCTGCTTCAGCTCAAAATTGAATGGATGCTTAATCACATTATCCAAATTTGATAGTATCCAATATCCCTCAATCACCACTCGCCCATCATATCGCCCATGAAAAGCAGTTATTGTGACATCCAGTGCATCTGAGTCTTTTTCCAGCTCCTGTCCAGAAACTAAGCGGTGAGGAAATGCGGCGCTCAGTTCGGAGATCAACACTTGCTGTAATTGTTGCTTAAGTGGACTGGCCCATAAATGATTCGAAGCATTGGTATAACTCACTTCTCCTGTTTGATACACAATTCCGGAATCTGCAAGATAGTCAGAAAGGTGTAATCCTTTTACCCATAGTTGTCGTTCATGTTTTGCACCCAGCTTTCCCTCCTGTTGCACAACACTTTCCGGTGACAGAGACTTCTCTGGCGAAGAGTTAACTAAAGCTGGCAGCTGGTAATACGTTTTTTGTGGTTGACTGTTGCTACAGCCCGAAATTAATACACTTCCAACAACAAAAACGGTGACAGAAATAAAAAATGCCGATCTTGAAATCAATTTTTTCATTATTCAGGCGCCTTTTTAGGTTCAGGATCTTTTATCGTTTCCGCTTCAAATACCAATGCATTGCTCTTGTTGTTAAGAGTCTTCAAGACAGGTTGTAGTTCACGCAGTACTTGATCCAGTCGCTGCATATTATCAACCAACTTATTATAAGCAGGTGATCCCGGTTGAAGACCCTGCATACTGCGATTTAATTCACGCAATGTATTTTGGATATCTTTTGGAAGCCCTTGAGCTTCTTTACTCGCAAGAATACGATTTAATTCATCCATGGTTTTTTGTGCTGTTTTAATCGTTTTCTGGCTCTCTTCAAGCGCCCGTGTTGCCTGAATAAATACTGGCTCAATCGGCATGCTATTGATTTTATCTAATGTGGTGATGACCTTTTGTTGAATTTGCGCCAGACCGCCACTTATTGTAGGTAGAGTCTGGTACCCAGCTATGTCATATGGGCCTTCCCATGCTTTCTCATTAGGGTAAAAATCCAGATCAATAAACAGTGCCCCTGTCAGTAAATTGCCCGATTTCAAAGAGGCTCTCAAACCTCGGTCAGTAATCTCTTTCAGTTCTTTGTCTGTATAGAACCCATTTCCTAATTCTTTCTCAAAACGCTCAGGTTCAATATGAATCAATATAGGAATACGAAAATCATTGTCGAGACGCTGCCTGACGCCTTCAGTATAAAAAGGCACTTTTGCTACAGTTCCCATCCGAATCCCGCGGAATTCGACAGGCGCTCCCGGTTGTAAACCGCGCACTGAATCGGAGAAAAATAATAGAAAACCTTTATGCTCTGTATAAAGTGAGTTTTGGATGTTCTTCTCACTATCATAAAGTTTGAAAACTTCTTTTTCTTTGATTGGGCTTCCCAGATCCCAACCTTTCGGCACATCAAAACTAACACCACCAGCAAATAAGGTTGATAATGAAGCAACCTCAACCCGCAGGCCTTGTGATGACATATCGAAAGATACACCGCTATCTTTCCAAAATCTGACGTTCGTTGTCAGTAACCCATCGTAAGGTGCATTAACAAAAACCTGATAACGGATCAGCCGGGATTCGGGATCAAAGATGCTGCTTTCAACCGATCCCACTCGGTATCCCCGGAATAACACTGGATCTCCCGGCGTTAATCGCCCCGCTTTTTCACTGGTCAGAATAAGACGCACCCCCTTTGCATCAGGGGAAGCAAGCGGCGGTGAGTCAAGCAAAGAAAACTTTCTTTCTTCCTCACCTTCCGCACCAGGCTGTAATTCGATAAATACACCTGACAATAGTGTACTCAGACCAGAAACACCCTCTCGCCCAATTTGCGGTTTTACAACCCAAAATGCAGTATCTGTGTGCAACAATCGTTCCATACCATCTTTCAGGCGGGCTTTGATGATGACTTGCCCCAAGTTATCGCTCAATGAAACCGTTTCAACAACACCTACATCAACACTACGGCTTTTAATTTTTGTTTTTCCTGCTTCGATACCTTCAGCGTTAGACGTCATCAATATCACTTCAGGTCCCTGATGGCTGAAATGGTAAAACAGTATCCAAGCTCCAATGAGTACGGTGATAACTGGTATGATCCATACAGGTGACCAACTCTTGAGTTTACTGATCCTAGCCCGGGTCAGATCTTCTTCTTTATCCGTCACCTTACGACTCCTTATCTTTATGTAATGCAAATTTACTATTAGCTTTGTCCCAGGTTAAACGTGGGTCAAACGTCATTGACGCAAACATCGTCAAGATAACAACCAGAGCAAAAAGTATGGCTCCTGTGGCAGGATAAACACTCATTAATTGTCCCATGCGAACCAATGTTGACAATACGGCAATAACGAATACATCAATCATTGACCAACGACCAACAAACTCCACCATTTCATAAATAGAATGCATCTTTTCGGAATTATGACTACTTTGACTTTTAGCATCCCAGCACAACCAACTGATAGCTAGCATTTTCAGTAAAGGCACCATAATACTGGCGATGAAAATGACCATAGCTACCGGGTAAGAACCTGAACTCCAAAGTAAAACGACCCCTTCCAGAATGGTAGAATTAATATGGCTTCCCAATGCCTGAGTCACCATAATCGGCAAAACATTAGCCGGAATATAAAGTATGACTGATGTTATCAGGAACGCCATTGTGCACTGTAAACTGTGGCGGCGTCGGGGGTGCCCTTTTGTATAACAACGTGGGCACACGGATTGCTGGGCAGGTAAAATAGCAGTACAACATTGACACAGCCTGACACCTTGTACCAAGCCGGGTTTTCCGGCCTGTAACATATGGCAAAATTTTGGGGCTGGTTCTATTTCATCCCAAAACCAATGCCTGTCAAGGCATTGAAACGCCCTGACCTGAAATAAGCAAAATAAACAATAGGGCAAAAAACTCAAACCAAGGCTAATTTCGCCATACGCCATGAGCTTAACAAAGCTGACCAGAACACCTGCAAGGAAGATTTCTGCCATGCACCATGATTTCATCTTAAACAAAATGCGCGCCAACTCGATTTTCAAGCGACGCGCTATTTTGACATTCTGGCATAAGAGAATGATGGCCACCATGCAAAATGCAGGTACAAGCTGAACAAAGATCAGGAAAAACACAGCCATGCTGGGATAGTCTTCACTAAACATCACCTTGGGAATTTCGGTCAGCTTAATTTTGCTGACGATTCCCGCAACGTTCATGCTAATGAAGGGAAACAGGCTGGCAAGAAAAAGCATTATTAATGCACTTACTGCATAGCCTGTCGGTTGGTTGCGAGGCTCTTTCCATTTTGCTGTCAGCAAAGTGTTACACCGAGGGCAAACCGCCTTTTTCCCTTGTTCCAAATCAGGTACAGCCACCAGCATGTCACACTGGGGACAAAGAACCAGCTTGTCATGCTGATGGTTATCGGAACACAAAGTGTTTCTCCTTTAGCAAAATCCACAAGTCTCTTTTATGCGGTAGCTATCATCCGTTTTTCATCATTTCCAGTTCTTGCCAACGATCAAAAGCCTTTTCTAACTCTTGTTCTTTATTTGCCAATTCATTCAGAACATTTTGTGTGATTTCATGTGATTGGTTGAAGAACTCAGCGTCACTGACCTGAGATTGTAATTTCTCTATCTCTTCTTCTAACTTTTCCAATAATGATGGTAGTTGCTCTAACTCGCGCAGTAAATGGTAACTTATCTTATTGTTTGTCCGTTTAGCTGTTTCTTTCGGTTTTACAGCCTTAGGCTCAACACTGGCTTTTTTTTCTGAAACCTGACGCAAAGAAACAGTCTGTTCCCGCTGCTGCTGTGCATCGTAATAGCCACCTACATAATTGTTGATTTCACCATTACCCTCAAAAATCCAGCATTCAGTCACTGAATTATCAACAAATTGGCGATCATGGCTGACTAAAATCACTGTTCCAGTATAACTATCAACCAATTCTTCAAGTAATTCCAATGTTTCAACATCAAGATCATTGGTAGGTTCATCGAGAATGAGCAAATTGCTTGGTTTCAAGAACAGGCGCGCCAACAACAGACGATTACGTTCACCACCAGACAATGCCCGCACAGGTGTCATTGCACGTTTCGGATGAAAAAGGAAATCTTGCAAATAGCCCAGTACGTGACGGGGACGCCCGTTGACCATCACTTCCTGCTTACCTTCTGCAAGATTATCTATAACGGTTCTATCAGGATCTAATGCTGCACGATGCTGATCAAAGTAAGCAATTTCAAGTTTTGTGCCACAATGAATGCGCCCGCTGTCTGCTGTCAGGTCGCCCAGCATCAGCTGCAACAATGTTGTTTTTCCGCAACCATTTGGCCCCACCAGCGCAATTTTGTCACCACGTTGTACTTGAGCAGAGAAATTTTTAATCAATGTCTTATCACCAATCCGGTGATTTACATTTTCCATTTCAAACACAATCTTACCGGAGCGAGTTGCTTCTTCGACCTGCATTTTGGCCGCTCCCGTGACATTGCGGCGTTCAGTTCGTTCTACACGCAACGCTTTCAAAGCCCTTACCCGCCCTTCATTACGAGTACGCCGTGCTTTAATACCTTGACGTATCCAAACTTCTTCCTGAGCCAGTTTTTTGTCAAATTCGGCATTTTGCATTTCTTCAACCCGCAATGCCTCCTCTTTGCCTTCGAGGTATTTATCGTAATTCCCCGGCCATGATGTCAATTTCCCTCGATCTAAATCGATGATACGTGTCGCCATGTTGTGGATGAATGAACGGTCATGGGAAATAAAAACAAGGCTACCATTGAAGTTCTTCAAGAAATTTTCCAACCATTCGATAGTGTCGATATCAAGGTGGTTGGTGGGTTCATCAAGAAACAAAACTCTTGGTGCGCATACTAATGCCCTGCCCAATGCCGCTTTGCGTAACCAGCCGCCGGACAGTGAAGAGAGTTTTGCTTCTGCTGGCAATGACAATTGCTTCAATACGTCATTAATCCGGCCATCCAGTGTCCAAAGGCCACGGATATCCAATACTTCCTGCAATTGCGCAAGATAATTGAGATTTTTCTCACTCGGATCTGTTTCCACCAAACGTGAAGTGTGATGAAAAGCTTTAATATATTCAGCCTGTTCTTTTACCCCTTCCGCGACAAAATCAAATACAGTACCTTCGATATCACGCGGAGGATCTTGCTGTAAGCGTGCAACAACCAGATCCTGCTCATAAATAACAGATCCATCATCCAACAGCTGTTCTTTCGCCAGCACACGCAAGAGTGTGGATTTTCCCGCACCATTACGCCCAACCAAACAGACCCTTTCGTTTTCTTCAATATGCAGTTCAGCATGATCCAGTAATGGCGCATCACTGAAGGCCAACCAAGCACCGGATAAACTAATCAATGACATAATATTATTTTTCCTCGCCAGCGTGACGAAGCAACCAGCAGTTATGAATCTGACGGTTACGAATGAAATCCTGAGATAATGTTTTTTCTGTTATTTCTTCTGCAACCAATCCTAATGCCTCTAATTCAGCAAGATCCATTTTGAAACCCCGCTTATTATTAGAGAACATCAGGGTTCCACCACGACGTAATAAACGTTTTAGTTGCTTCATTAATACAATATGATCACGCTGAACATCAAAAGTGTCTTCCATTCTCTTTGAATTGGAGAATGTTGGTGGATCAATAAAGATCACATCAAATTGTTCACGGGTCTGGGTCAGCCATCCCAGGCAATCAGCCTGAATTAAACGGTGCTGACGACCCGTTAAACCATTCACCTGTAAATTTTTCTCTGCCCATTCAAGGTAAGTTCGCGACATATCTACTGTGGTTGTCGAACGCGCTCCACCCAATCCTGCATGAACAGTTGCCGAACCGGTATAGGCAAATAAATTGAGGAAGTCCTTGCCTTGGCTCATTTCACCCAATTTTCTGCGGGCAATGCGGTGATCAAGAAATAGCCCTGTATCCAGATAATCGGTCAGGTTAACCCAGAATTTCGCCCCATATTCGTTTACCAAAAAGTATTCTTTCTTTTCGGCCATTTTTTCATATTGGCTCTTGCCTTTCTGACGCTGGCGGGTTTTCAGGATAAGTTGATTGGATGATAAGCCCAGCACATTCATTGTTGCACTGATTATATCAAACAAACGCTGGCGAGCTTTATTGACATCCACAGACTTTGGTGGCGCATATTCTTGAACAATCACTTTGTCCGCATAGCGATCAACAGCAACATTGTATTCTGGTAAATCCGCATCATATAAGCGATAACAATCAATACCCTGCTGTTTAGCCCACTTACTGATTTTTTTCTCATTTTTTCGGAGGCGGTTGGCATAATCTTCAGCAATATCGATATTCAATAACTGAGATTTATCTGACTGCTGTTCGTTTTTCTGAATAGAATAATTCTTTTGAACACAATCCAGCGGTCCATTTTTAGCCTTAAATTCGCGCTCTGCTCGCAATTGCAAACAGCTCAACAGTTCTGGCGAAGCACTGAACAGTGATAATCTCCAACCAGAAAAACGACTTTTCATCACACGGCCAAATATACTGTGCAGTGCAATCAGTGCAGGTTCACTTTCAAGACGCTCACCATAAGGTGGGTTACTTAATACAGTTCCCGATATACCTTCCTGCACTGGATTTTCCAGTTTGCTTGCATCTCCCTGTTGGAATTGGATCAGCTGGGCAACGCCCGCTCTGCGCGCATTTGAACGCGCCATATCCATCACGCGACGATCAATATCTGCGCCGAAAAAGCGGGATGTTGTTTCTTGTAACCCTTTACGGAAGCGTACTTGTGCTTCTGTAGTGATTTCGCGCCAGATAGCTTCATCGAATTTTAGCCATGATTTGAAGCCCCAATGTGTACGATGCAAGCCGGGTGCACAATCTGCGGCCATCATCGCTGCTTCTATTAACAACGTTCCTGAGCCACACATAGGATCAACCATTGGCGTTCCGATGCTCCAGCCAGAGCGTAAAATAACCGCCGCAGCCAGATTTTCTTTCAGTGGTGCCTGCCCCGCCAGATCACGATAGCCACGGATATGCAGGCTATCTCCACTCAAATCGAGTGAGACAGTTGCTTTTTCTTTATTCAAAAAGACATTCACACGGATATCAGGTTGTTGTTTGGCAACATCAGGGCGTTGTTTTATTTTGCGTACAAAGCTATCAACAATGGCATCTTTTACTTTGAGTGCGCCATATTGTGTATTTCTGATTTCTTCATTTGTGCCACTGAAATGCACGGAAAACGTGCTATCAACTGAAAAAATTTCACTCCAGTCAATGGATTGGACACCAAGATATAAATCCAGATCACTATAAACCTTGAATTCATTGAGTGGCATCATGATACGGGATGCCAGTCTGCTCCATAGCAGGCTTTTATACATCACCCGCTCATCACCCTGAAAATGAACCCCGCCTTGGGCAATCTTACAGGATTGCGCTCCCAGCATTTCCAGTTCGTTTTTTAACAGTTCTTCCAGCCCACGTGCCGTGCTGGCAAAGAGAGAGTTCATATTATTAATCACCAAAAAAAGTCTACCGCCAAAAAATTGTGACACATTATAGCCAATACCAGCGACATGTCATAAAGTTGCTGACACGATTAAAAATAAAAATATTCTGGAGATAATGAATGTTAACGATGTCACGCCTTTATACCTACCCCATCAAGTCCATGCGGGGATTACAACTCTCACATTCCCTCGTTAATGAGAGCGGCCTTACATTTGATCGCAATTTTATGATAACCACAACAGACGGTACTTTTATTACTGGCCGCCAATACCCACAAATGCTGCTATTTACTCCGATGATGCTCAATAACGGCCTATACTTACAGGCACCAAACGGAGAAAGTGCAACGGTGCTTTACACCGATTTTAAGGAAGAGCAGTCTCCCACCGAAGTTTGGGGCAATCATTTTACTGCCTTAGTCGCTCCTGATTCGGTAAATATCTGGCTGAGTCATTTTTTTGATAGGCCAGTTCAACTTCGTTGGCTCAGTGAAGAATTAACTCGTCGGGTAAATAAGTTTCCTGATATCCCATTATCATTCGCAGATGGCTTTCCTTATTTAATTATCAATGACGCTTCTTTTCATGCCTTACAACAACGCTGCCCCGCCAGTATTAAAATAGAACAGTTCCGTGCCAATATAATTGTCACAGGTGCTGCTCCTTTCGAAGAGGACAGTTGGCAGGTCATTCAGATAGGCGATATTATTTTCGATCTGCCAAAACCATGTAGCCGCTGTATCTTAACAACGGTCAGTCCAGAAAGAGGCCGTAAAAATCCGCAAGGTGAGCCATTGGCAACACTAAGATCTTTCAGAACTGCGGAAGAGGATGGTGCCGTCGATTTTGGACAAAATGCGATTGCCCGCAACAGTGGCATTATTCGTGTTGGTGATCGTATAACCGTTTTGGAAAAGAAAACTCCACGCAAATATGGCATGGGTGAGCAAGAGAAAGATTTAAATATACAGAAAACAATGGAACAGACTGTTGCTATTGAATTCAACGGTCATCATTTTATTGGAAATAATCAGCAAATCATTTTAGAGCAACTCGAGAATCAAGGTATTAAGATCCCTTATTCATGCCGTGCCGGAATTTGTGGTTCCTGTAAGATATCCTTGATTCAAGGTGATGTACTACCACTAAAATCAACAGCTATCAAAGAAAACAGACAGATTCTTGCGTGTAGCTGCATCCCAAAAAATGATTTAGTTATTGAATTAAACTAAGCATTAATAATACATAACAATAATATTTCCATTTTAATCAGACAGTATCGATAAAATCAGCTGTCTGATTTCCATATCGGTCTATTGTTAATTTTTAGTGATTTTTTAAACAGGCGAATACCCTAGAATAAAAAAAATTCAGTTGAGCAGTGTTATAAATATACTTGATAATCCGCATTATGGAATTATGGGTATATTGGCTAAATGATATTAAATCGCCCGACCGTATATAGACACGGGACTTGTTTCGATATAAGGCATCAAACGATCATTCATTACTTTAATAGGGTCACAAAAACTCATCACTCGATCATTCAACTCTAATGTTTGTTGCGCCAATAGACATACGCTGGCGTTGTCGCCGACTTCAGCCACCATAAAGAGCACCTCGGAACCACTCTCCTGTAAACGAGCCTGAACAATTTCTCCATGTTCCGGTTTTTCTATTAAAGAAAAACTGGAGAAATACCAACTTTTAGGCATTTGTGGTTTTATAAAACGAAATGCAACCACCCCATTCAGGGATAACTCAGCCCTGAGTGCTGGTGCAAGATTAATACGGCGTGAATGCTCTTCAAAAGCATAATAAAGTGCCGCATCATCGACAGAGAAAGACATTTCTTTCATTGTCGTAGCATAATCGGTCAACATTTTGGCGGGAAAACAAGAACGAAAAACCATGCCATTAGCAAGATCGAGCATAACCCGATTATGCTCAGGGTCAAAATACCAGCGCCACTGATCATCAGGTCTGATTTTCATTGATTACCCTTTTATGCTCAAGATAGCTTTTTTATTAAAAATAGACATCACCAGAGAAATAACAAAACAAGAAAAATGATAAAAATTTAATCTATCAGATAAAATATAGACGAGTTGGGGGCAGAAATAAACCCCCAACCCAAAAATGCGGCAAATAATCAGATATGATTGACAATATCTTTGATTAGTTTTGGTCCTTTATAAATAAAACCAGAATATATTTGAACCAATGAAGCACCAGCTTCCATTTTTTCTCTCGCAGAAACAAGTGAATCAATTCCGCCAACACCAATAATCGGTATTTTGCCTTTTAACTCCTGAGAAAGACGGCGAATAATTTCTGTGCTGTGTAATTGAACAGGACGACCACTTAATCCTCCTGCTTGCTGGCAGTGATTCAATCCTTCGATAATTGTTCTATCCAATGTAGTATTAGTCGCGATAACCCCATCAATATGATGACGCATTAAACTATCAGCGATTTTGACTAATTCATCTTCGGAAAGATCAGGAGAAATTTTTACTGCAACTGGAACATACTTTTGGAACTTCTGTTGAAGTTCACTTTGCTTATTTTTAATCTCAGATAAGAGATCATTCAGGGCATCACCGTACTGCAATGTTCTCAGACCCGGGGTATTCGGAGAAGAAATATTGATAGTGATATAGCCTGCATGAGGATAAACTTTATCCATGCAAATTAAATAATCATCTTTTCCATTTTCAACCGGAGTATCTTTATTTTTACCAATATTGATACCGATAATACCGTCATATTTTGCTCGTTTGACATTCTCAACCAGATTATCCACACCAAGGTTATTAAACCCCATCCGGTTGATAATTCCTTCTGCTTCGACGACACGAAATAATCTTGGTTTATCATTTCCAATTTGCGGACGCGGCGTTACCGTACCAATTTCAACAAAACCAAAGCCCATCGCACCAAAGGCATCAATGCACTCGCCATTTTTATCAAGGCCGGCAGCTAAGCCAAGTGGATTTTTAAAAGATAACCCCATGCAAGTAACGGGCTTAGTGGCAACTGATTGGCGGATAAGAAATTCGAAAGGAGTACCGATAATGCGTTTAAGCTGGCGGAAAGTTAACTCGTGGGCCTGTTCCGGATCAAGCCGGAACAATGCCTTCCGTACTAAAGAATAACACATTTAGATTAACCTATTGTTTTTATGCAGAAATTGTCAATTCTATATTTTAAGTTATGCACAATTCCATACATATATAGTTGCTACTTTGTCATGAAAGGAAAAGGCCATTAATTTACCATCATATGAGTAAACAAAAAAGCCCTCTCCACCAGCAGATAAAAAGCATACTATTCAAATAGTTCTATCTGATTCGGATATACACCCAATGAATTTCAAGATGCAGCGCGACGATAAGGGAGCGACAAATTCGTCGGGCCAGCTAAAGTCTGGCCTCCGGTGAGAGGCAGGAGCCTCTCATTAATCCCCGGAAGCAATGTGTAAACGTTGTCTGGATAGGATTTTTCTATGGTCTTGATCCCCTTCGGCAACAACCGAAGAGGATATTACAAATTAACTTTCAAGTGCCTTGGTAACTTTTTCGAACAGATCACCAGACAGGTTTTCCAGTTCTTTCAACTGTTCTAATGCGGAACGCATCAAAGCCTGACGTTTCTCATCATAACGTTTCAGACGAAGCAGTGGGTCAATTAAACTTGATGCAACTTGCGGATTCCGGCTATTCAAATCTGTCAGAACTTCTACCAAGAATTGGTAACCGCTACCATCTTCAGTATGAAAAGCCATTGGATTGCTGATAAAGAATGTTCTCAACAGTGAATAAACACGGTTTGGATTACTCAAACTGAAAGAACGGTGCTGCATCAGGCCACGTACTTTATCAAGTGCGTCGAAGACCGGATTAGTAGCCTGAAGCCTGAACCATTTATCCATGACCAAGCCATCCTGATGCCAGCGCTGATCAAACTCATCCATTAATTGATAGCTGCAAGGCAATTCAGCAAACACAGCCGCAGACAGTGCCGCGATGGTATCAGTCATGTTATCAGCCTGATAATACTGTGCAGCTACTAATTTATCAGCCTGTTCTTTATCATCAATAAAGGCCAGATAATAGAGGCAAGTATTCCGTAAGTCGCGTTTCGCAATATCCTGATGATCCACACGATATGTGCCAACATGAAGACTACGATAAACCGCTGCAAACTCATCTGCCATTTCATTAGCCAGCGTCCGTGTCATTACACCAAGGACATCATGGATAGCTTTAGGATCAACAATGGTAAACAGTTCTGCCATTTCATTTTCAGATGGCAGAGTTAAGATCAATGCCGCTAATGCCGGATCGATATTTTTATTCAGCAATACCGCACGGAAAGCATCAATAACATGCATTGGTAATTCCAATGGCTGGGATTTTTGATGGCGGACAACATTCAGTTTCACATAATTAGTGAGTAATGCCTGCGCAACATCCCAACGCGAGAATTCATTACGTGCATGTTTCATCAGGAATGAAAGTTGCTCATCACTGTACTGATAATTCAGTTTGACTGGTGCGGAGAATTCACGCAGTAAAGACGGAACCGGCTGTGATGGCACATTATCAAATACAAATGATTGCTCTGCATTGATGACATTCAGGACATGATGCACTGGTTGACCATCACGACGCAGCGGAATGACATTTCCATTTTCATTATAAAGCTCAATGTCCAGAGGAATGTGCAACGGTTGTTTTTCTTTCTGATCTGTTGTTGGTGGTGTCATTTGACTAACGTGTAAAACGTATTGCTGTTTTTCTGCATTGTATTCGTCACGGATAGTCAGCACTGGAGTCCCGGATTGGCTATACCAGCGGCGGAACAGTGTCAAATCGACATTTGAAGCATCTTCCATTGCCTGAACAAAATCATCACAGGTTGCCGCACTGCCATCGTGACGATGAATATAAAGCTGCATACCCGCCTGAAATTGTTCTTCACCCAATAAAGTATGGATCATCCGGATGACTTCTGAACCTTTTTCATAGACAGTACGCGTATAGAAATTATTCATTTCCATCACTTGGTCGGGACGGATCGGGTGAGCCATCGGGCTGGCATCTTCCGCAAATTGGGCAGCGCGCATAAGGCGCACGTTATCGATTCGATTAACAGAACGTGAACCCAAATCAGAACTGAATTCTTGATCACGGAATACGGTCAGACCTTCTTTCAGGCTTAACTGGAACCAATCACGGCATGTAATGCGGTTTCCTGTCCAGTTATGGAAATATTCATGACCAATCACAGCTTCAATGGCAAGATAATCCTTATCTGTTGCTGTTTCTGTTTTTGCCAAAACATATTTGGAATTGAAGACGTTCAGCCCCTTGTTCTCCATTGCTCCCATATTGAAGAAATCAACGGCAACAATCATATAGATATCAAGGTCGTACTCCAATCCAAAACGAGTTTCATCCCATTTCATCGAATTTTTCAAAGACGTCATGGCCCAGTCCGCACGATCTAAATTGCCGCGATCCACAAACAGTTCCAGTGCAACTTCACGACCACTGCGAGTAACAAAAGTATCATGCAGAACATCAAAATCCCCCGCAACCAATGCAAACAAATAGGCTGGTTTTGGGAAGGGATCCTGCCATTTCACCCAATGGCGGCCATCATTCAATTCACCCTGCTCAATTCGGTTACCATTGGAGAGCAAGAATGGGTATTGGGATTTATCCGCTGTAATGCGGGTAGTAAAACGGGCCAGAACATCCGGACGATCCAAATAATAAGTAATATGGCGGAATCCTTCGGGCTCACATTGGGTACATAAGGCATCTCCAGATACATACAGCCCCTCAAGTGCTGTATTTGCCGATGGGTTGATTTCATTCACAATCTTCAACGTACATTGGGCCGGAAGTTGTTCAATCAGTAACTTTCCATCCTGTTCCTGATAATGCGCCCACGATTTGTCATCTATATGGATACTTTTTAATGTAAGATTTTCTCCATCCAGAATCAGGGGGGTAATATCATTAGCCAAACGCTTTATCTGACTGATTGCCGTCACCGTTGTTTTATTTGCATCCAGATCAAAATCGAGATCAATGTCGGTAATTGTGTAATCTGGTGCTTGATAATCCAGACGGCGTTTAACAAGTCGGTGTTGTGTCATAGGGAACCTTTTCCATTACTTTTAACAGGCACATTCGATAACATTTATATAACCTTGGTTGCAAAGCGCCTAGCGCATTATGTTTCCATAGAAACATTCCAAGCGCTAACGCTGCCATAGAGAGACAACCCTTTCAATCATTAAGTTTCTTTTTTTGAATGTTAATAATTTATTAATTAAAAGAATGAATGATGTAACCAACATATTGGTACTTTCGTGCTAATTGTCATCTCATATCTCATTTAACATGATATTATCTATAAATGGATTAACCTTAATCTTTAGACTTGGGAAAATATATGCTGTTATGTGGCTTCAATAACCCAATAATCACTGTATACTCTCCCAACTTTATCGATTTAGCAGACACGAATACGCTCCGCGAGGATGCCTGACGCGCCATGACTTTAGACGCTACCCCGATTATCAAATCACTGCTTGATACTGACGCTTATAAATTTCATATGCAGCAAGCAGTGTATCACCATTACAACAATATTCCTGTTGTTGCAGAATTTCGTTGCCGTGGTGATGAATTGCTCGGAGAATACGCCGAGATGTTGCGCCATCAAATTAATATGATGGCTGATTTAACACTGACAGAACGTGAAGCCGATTATCTTTCCCGCCTTCCGTTCTTTAAAGAGGATTACCTAAACTGGTGCAAAACATTCCGCTTTAACCCTAAACAAGTGGAAGTCTCCGTTACCGATGAAGGGCAATTGGCCATCCGCATTTCCGGTTTGTGGCACGAGGTTATCCTGTGGGAAGTGCCTCTACTTGCACTGATCAGCGAATTGGTTCATCGCCATCACTCGCCTGAAATAACACCAGAAGATGCCGTCATTCAGCTTAGAAAGCTTATTGAGCTGTTTCATAAAGACGCAGCGGAAGAAAATATCGATCTATCTGGTTTCAAGTTAATGGATTTTGGTACTCGCCGTCGTTTTTCACACGAAGTGCAATACGCTATTATCAATGAACTGAAAAATAATTTCCCTTATTTGATCGGAACCAGTAATTACCAACTGGCAGAACAGCTTGACCTCCCTCCTCTTGGCACACAAGCTCATGAATGGTTCCAAGCTCATCAGCAAATTAGCCCAGAACTTGCCAATAGTCAGCGGGCAGCACTGCAAACATGGCTGAATGAATATCCAAACCAATTAGGCATAGCCCTGACAGACTGTATCACCATGGATGCTTTCCTGCGAGACTTTGACAAACCATTAGCGACCGCTTACCAAGGTTTGCGCCATGATTCCGGTGATCCTATTAAGTGGGGTGAAAAAGCCATAGCACATTACCAGTCACTGGGCATCGATCCGATGACGAAAACATTAGTGTTCTCTGACAGTCTGGATCTGCAAAAAGCACTGGCGCTGTACCACCATTTCCATAAGAGAATCAATGTGATTTTCGGTATTGGTACTCGGTTGACCTGCAATATTCCGGGGGTAAAACCACTGAATATAGTGATCAAACTCGTCGAATGTAATGGCAAGCCGGTGGCAAAACTTTCTGATAGTCCCGGAAAGACCATCTGTGAAGATGATGAGTTTGTCGATAGGTTACGTCGGGCATTTGACATTCCCTATATAGAAAAAGCAGTATAATTCCGCTGTTTGCCCTTGACATAACCAGCTTTAATGCTGGTTATGTCAATAAAAAACACCTTTTCCCTGTATTTCCTCGTTAAGACTCGCAATTTCTTCTTGTTTCCTGAGAGATGGCAAGTAAGATAGAAGATCTGCCCCTAATGGGGGGCATTTATGGTAAATCTAAAATCTATCTAATTCACTTAATAAAGAAGAGAGAAATTTATGAGCGTAGCGCCTGTAGTCGATGTACTGCAAGGCCGTGTTCCGGTTGACAGCGAAGTCACCGTTCGCGGTTGGGTACGTACAAGGAGAGATTCTAAAGCTGGTATCTCGTTCCTCGCCGTCTATGACGGTTCCTGCTTTAATCCATTACAGGCCGTCGTTAATAATAATTTACCTAATTATCAGGATGAAGTATTACATTTAACCACGGGCTGTTCTGTAGAAGTTACGGGAACAGTAGTCGCATCTCAGGGCAAGGGACAGTCTTTTGAACTGCAAGCGACTAAAATCGTTGTGGTTGGTATGGTTGATGATCCTGATACTTACCCAATGGCGGCTAAACGCCACAGTATTGAATACCTGCGTGAAGTGGCTCATCTTCGTCCACGTACCAACTTGATCGGTGCAGTTGCTCGTGTTCGTCATACACTGGCTCAAGCCCTGCATCGTTTCTTCCATGAAAAAGGCTTCTTCTGGGTATCATCCCCACTGATTACCGCATCAGATACAGAAGGTGCAGGTGAAATGTTCCGCGTTTCTACGTTAGATCTGCAAAACTTGCCACGTACGGATAAAGGCGAAGTGGATTTCAGCCAAGACTTCTTCGGCCGTGAAGCTTTCTTGACGGTATCCGGTCAGTTGAACGGTGAAGCCTATGCTTGTGCATTGAGTAATGTTTATACCTTCGGGCCAACTTTCCGTGCGGAAAACTCCAATACCAGCCGCCACTTGGCAGAGTTTTGGATGGTCGAACCTGAAGTCGCGTTTGCAGATCTGAATGATATCGCCAAACTTGCCGAAAATATGCTGAAATATGTCTTCAAAGCGGCATTGGAAGAACGTGCAGATGATCTGGCATTCTTTGCAGAACGTGTTGATAACGAAGTTATTACTCGTCTGGAGAAATTTGTTGATTCTGACTTTGTTCAGGTAGATTACACTGATGCAATAAAAATTCTGGAAAATTGCGGCCAGAAATTTGAGAACCCCGTTTTTTGGGGCGTGGATTTGGCATCAGAACATGAGCGTTATCTGGCAGAGAAACATTTTGAAGCGCCAGTGATCATGAAAAACTATCCAAAAGACATCAAAGCCTTCTATATGCGTATGAATGAAGACGGCAAAACTGTTGCTGCGATGGATGTTCTGGCTCCGGGAATCGGTGAAATCATCGGAGGCTCTCAGCGTGAAGAGCGTTTGGATATGCTGGATAAACGTCTGGAAGAGATGGAGCTGAATAAAGAAGATTACTGGTGGTATCGTGATCTGCGCCGTTACGGCACCGTTCCTCACTCTGGTTTCGGTTTAGGCTTCGAACGTTTAGTGGCTTATGTTACTGGAGTATCAAATGTTCGTGATGTTATTCCATTCCCACGGACGCCAAGAAACGCAAGTTTCTAATGAATCAGATCAAAAAATAATCTAAAATCAATCCTTCAAAAAGCCAGCGAAAGTTGGCTTTTTTCATTTTATTGCGAAAACTGCACGAAAAAAGTTCCCTGATATTTACATTTTGAAATATCTATTTTCACTTTGTTACTTATTTTGCACTTTTGTAGCATTTTGAGGGTAGATAAAATTCATTACCAATGGAACACTGATCGCCAATTAATAAGACACTCGATACCTACAAATAGTTCCAAAAATTTTTAGTGTTCTATTTTTGACAGTAACAAGTGTCTGGATAACACCAATGAGGGTAATAATAATGAAGCGCAATATTCTTGCAGTGGTAATCCCAGCTCTGCTGGTTGCTGGTACAGCAAACGCGGCTGAGATTTTTAACAAAGATGGCAACAAACTGGATCTGTACGGTAAAGTAGACGTTCGTCACCAAATCGCAGATAAAAGAAGCAGCGAAGACGGCGATGCTTCTTATGCTCGTATCGGCATCAAAGGCGAAACTCAGATCTCTGACCAACTGACTGGTTTCGGTCGTTGGGAATACAACCTGAAAGCTCATACTGAAGAAGGTAAACAAGATACTGCTACTCGTCTGGCTTTCGCTGGCTTGAAATTCGCTAACTACGGTTCATTGGATTACGGCCGTAATTACGGCGTAAACTACGACGTCAGCGCATGGACTGACGTACTGCCAATCTTTGGTGGTGATTCCATGGCTCACACTGACAACTACATGACTGGCCGTGCTACCGGCCTGCTGACATACCGTAACACTGATTTCTTCGGTCTGGTTGATGGTCTGAGCTTTGCTCTGCAATACCAAGGTCAGAACAGCGAGCGCACCAAAAATAAGCGTAGCGGTGCTACTGCAAATGGTGACGGTTATGGTTTGGCTACCACTTATGACGTAGGTTACGGTATCACTGTTGGTGGTTCTTACGCTAACTCTACTCGTGGCCATGACTGGGATACCACTGCTGCTCACGGTAAGCGTGCAGAAGCATGGAACATCGGTGCTAAATATGATGCTAACAACGTATATCTGGCAGCTATGTACGGTGAAACCCGTAATATGACTTCAGGCATTGGTGGAAATGTAAGCAGAAATAAAGCTTACCACTTCAATGGTATCGCCAATAAAACTCAGAACTTTGAACTGGTTGCACAATACCTGTTCTCTGATTTCGGCCTGAAGCCATCTCTGGCTTACGTTCAGTCTAAAGGTAAGGATCTGGAGCGTAACGACGGTGATAAAGGTTTCAACGCAGATCTGGTTAAATATGTTTCTGTAGGTTCTTACTACTACTTCAACAAAAACCTGTCTACCTATGTTGATTACAAAATCAACCTGCTGGACAAAAACGAAGGTGGCAATACAAACGCTCGCAACGTATTCGGTGTTGGCCTGACTTAT
Organism: Xenorhabdus sp. XBWT; assembly: GCF_059072735.1. Lineage (NCBI taxonomy): Bacteria > Pseudomonadati > Pseudomonadota > Gammaproteobacteria > Enterobacterales > Morganellaceae > Xenorhabdus > Xenorhabdus sp. XBWT. The sequence goes on along the minus strand of NZ_CM180990.1, from coordinate 1,581,090 downwards.
CAGTTCTAATCACTGTTGATAAACTGTTTAGCTAAAAGCTAAACATATTTATCTCAGAAAAGCAGCGCTCCGGCGCTGCTTTTTACATTTTATTTTACTGTTTTTTCAGGCTCTTTTTCTCACTCCGTAAACTACTTCACAAGATTTTATTCTTTTTGCTACAAGTGGTTGGCAAATGTATTCCTTAAGGTTACTCTGAGCGGCGTATAACTTATTTTAGGCTTAACTCTCCGAGTCTTGGAATCAAAAAAATGTTTGAGAAAATCACAGCAGCGCCTGCCGATCCTATTCTTGGTTTAGCAGATAGCTTTAAAGCGGATCCACGTGAAAATAAAATTAACTTGGGTATCGGAGTCTACAAAGACGAAACAGGTAAAACTCCTGTTTTGACCACCGTTAAAAAAGCAGAGAAATTCCTGCTGGAAAACGAAACCACCAAAAATTATCTGGCAATTAGCGGATTACCTGAATTTGGCCGTGTCACTCAAGAACTGCTCTTTGGCAAATCCAGTCCTGTCGTAACTGATAAGCGTGCCCGTACTGTACAAAGCCCGGGCGGAACTGGCGCACTGCGCACTGCCGCTGATTTTATTGCTAAACAGACCAATGCAAAACGTGTCTGGATCAGCAACCCTACCTGGCCAAACCATAAAGGTGTTTTCGCCAGCGCTGGTTTAGAAATCCGCGAATACAATTATTACGATGCAGAAAAACATGCGCTGAATTTCGAAGGCATGCTAGCAAGCCTGTCTGAAGCACAAGCAGGTGATATTATTCTGTTGCACGGTTGCTGCCATAACCCGACCGGTATCGATCCAACACCTGAACAATGGCAAAAACTGGCTGATTTATCTGCTGCAAATGGTTGGTTGCCTGTATTTGACTTTGCTTACCAAGGTTTTGCCAAGGGATTAGATGAAGATGCAGAAGGTCTGCGCATTTTTACCAAGAATCATAATGAACTGATCGTTGCCAGCTCTTATTCCAAAAACTTCGGCCTGTATAATGAACGTGTTGGAGCCTGCACCATCGTTGCAACAAACAGCGATACCGCAGAAAAAGCATTCAGCCAAGCGAAGTCTATTGTTCGTACCAATTACTCTAACCCACCAGCACACGGTGCTTCCGTTGTTACAACAATTCTGTCCAACGATGATTTGAAAGCTGAGTGGATTCAGGAATTGGCAACAATGCGCGAACGTATTCAACGTATGCGCCAACTGTTTGTAAACACCTTGCAGGAAAAAGGTGCGAAGCAAGACTTCAGCTTTATTATTTCTCAAAATGGTATGTTCTCATTCAGCGGCCTGACTAAAGAACAGGTTGATCGTCTGCGTGAAGAGTTTGGTATTTACGCCGTTAGTTCTGGTCGTATCAATGTAGCGGGTTTAACACTGGAGAACATGGTTCCTCTGTGTGAAGCTATCGTTGCTGTACTCTAAATTTTATCTGAGTATTGATATATTATCTAAAAAGCCGCTGAAGTGAAGTGACCCCCAATAGTTGGACAACCAATGACTGGGGGTTTTTTATGTCTAAATATAGTCGTGAACTAAAAATCATGATTGCTAAACGATGTCTAGCAGGTAACGCATCGGATAAGCTATCAGCGGAATATTCAATCTCTTCTCGACAAATTCGATACTGGTCTCAAGTTGTTGCCATTCATGGTGATAACGCTTTTTTGCCAACGCCTCACTCTCTTTGTGCTACAACAAAACTCCATGCTTTGAAATTAATGTGGACAAATGATTGGTCTCTCACTCACACTAGCGCAGTTCTCAATTTAACGACCCCGGGTAGATGCTCACGCTAAGCCACTCATTCACAGTGATCAAGGTTGGCAATATCGACATAGGGCTTATCAAAAACAACTTGCTGATAAAGATATTAAGCAAAGTATGTCGAGGAAAGGGAACTGTTTGGATAATGCGATGGCCGAAAACTTTTTTGCCTTACTCAAAACAGAAATGTATCACCGACAGTACTTTAAAGATGCTGATGAACTGATTGAAAAGATAGAAGAATACATCGAATATTACAATACAAAACGGATTAAGGTGAAATTAAAAGGCCTAACTCCGATAGAATATCGAAATCAGGCCTTACATGCCGCTTAACTAAAATGTCCAACTTTTTGGGGTCAGTTCAGAAGGACGGCTTTTATCTTTTTAATACAAACTATTACGATAAAAAATACATCTCATTAATCTTGCAGGAAAGGGTTAGTCTTCCGTTCATATCCTAATGTTGACATCGGTCCGTGACCGGGAATGAATTGATAATCGTCCCCCAAAAGCAGCACTTTTTCTTTAATGGATTGAATCAATTCATCATAATTTCCACCCGGAAAATCCGTACGACCGACACTTCCTTTAAACAACACATCTCCCATTGAGATTAATTTATCGGCATGATTAACAAGAATAATATGCCCTGGCGTGTGCCCCGGACAATGCAAAACAGACAATTCAACCTTGCCAATTTGCAACGTATTTTTTTCCTCTAACCAACGATCCGGCGTGAAAGAGGGACATGGCTCAACACCAAACATTTGACATTGAATTTCCAGCCCTTCTATCCAAAAAGCATCTCCCTTATGTGGCCCATAAACAGGTACATTAAAATGCTTGGAGACTTCAAGGGTAGCACCAACGTGATCATAGTGACCATGAGTCAGCAAAATTTGTGTCAGTTTCAACTCACGACGCTCTATTTCGGCAATAAGTTGCTCAGCATTACCACCAGGATCTACAATCGCCGCTTCCTGAGTTTCCTCACACCAAATCAATGTACAATTTTGCATCGCCATCGTGACGGGGATAATGTGGTATTTCATTATATTGTTGGACTCCACAATCAAGACTATAGGTATAAGATTACCACGTCCTGACCGGGCCTGTATCAATATGAATAAAATTACTCTTTGGATAGAACCCGACCCCTCCAGCCCCCATTTTCAACGCTGCCTTACGGATATTCGCAAGTTGCATACCATCAATATGAAAATCCATTGCTCGTCCACGAGTATGGTAGCTATGTTTTGCTACACCACCACTGGCTTGGCGTAACATATTATTTGTCATTAATGAACGATAGCCAGAGACTAATTGAACAGGTTTATTTATTCCCATCATCATCTGTAATAAATAAATTTGGTCAAATAATTTTGGATCAATCGTTTTGATCTTATTTTGACGAAAATCTCTAAATAAATAATTCAAACGGGATAATTCTGATTTGTTATAACGGCGACCATCAAAGAATTCAGCTTTGAGTTCTTCTCCTGTATGTAGGTTATTAAAATGTAAAATTCGGGGGCGTGGGGTTGTCAATGCAGCCAAAGCATGTTGAGGTAATAAACTTAACCCCAATGCGGCCACGCTTACGCCGAGCCACTTCCGGCGATCATGGTCAATATCATTCATGGATAATATGCCCTGCTATTCTATGATTTATTAATATATTCTAAACTTCATTACTTATTGAGTTTAATCGACTAATAAGACACCAACAAATAAAACTTAGTTTCAATTTTTTTGTATATTAGTGTAAATTAATCGGCCAATAATTGTGATCTATTTAACAAAATTCAAAGCGTATTAAACGAAAGTAAATATTGATGACGATAAGTTAATGGGAGATATCTCCATATGGGATATAAATGCTTCCTCAATAAAGGAGAGAAATCCGGCTAAGATTATATAACAGGAATAAAATCATTGGAAAAATAATTAGCAATAAAAAATAACGGTGAAGGAAGTGTTATTTCTTTCACCGTTCATAACATTAACATCAAATTCATTCCCTCATAAATGATGAGGAACCACAAAAATTATAAATCATTTCTGGTAGCCAGAATCTCATTAAACACCTCTGATTGTTGTCTCGCACTTATATCATAGTCATAGATATCAGCCCGATATTGTGGCACCCCTCCTTCATCAACCCAGGCTGTTTGATAATAGAGAAAAACAGGAATTTTTTTGGGTATATTTACATATTTTGTTGTCCATGTTTTCAATGAATTATTAACTTTATTTTTATTCCAACCCGCATCCCCCAATAACATGTCAGCCAGTTCAGGCGCTTTATTTACACGCACACAGCCTGAACTGACTGCCCTCATTTCCCGATCAAAAGAAGCCTGATTTGGCGTATCGTGCAAATAAATCGCTTCTGAATTTGGCATATTAAATTTGAAACGCCCCAATGAATTAGTTGGGCCAGGAGCCTGTCGTATTCGGTAAGGAAAATTACTTGGTGTTACTGTTCCCCAATCAATTGATGAAGGTTCAATAACCTTGGCATCATTACCCCAACTGGAAAAAACTGTATAACCCCGAGTGCGAAAATAACTCGAATCACGCATTGCCCTTGGCGCGATATCTTTCCGGGTCATACTGGTAGGTACGTTCCACGGCGGATTAATTACCACATTATTCAATTGACTGCTCATAATCGGTGTTTTGCGGCTGGGGCGACCAACCACGACTTTAGAGCTTAATACTTCCTTACCATCCAAATAATAAAAAAGTGAGTAATTTGGAATATTGACAAAAATACCTGTAGGCATATCAGCCGGAATAATTCGTAATCTCTGTATATTTAATGCCATTATACGGGCACGAGTTTGTGGTGTGGTATTTAACCATATTTTCGTGGATTGACCGATCACACCATCCGCAGATAACCCATGCAGGGCTTGAAATCGTTTTACAGCAGCAACCAGTTCTTCGCCATAAACTTTATTATCAGATTTGACTGAAGATGATTCCAGCACACCGGAACGAACTAATATCTTTCTCAATGCAACTATACTCTCACTACTTTGCCCTAACCTTAACGTCTTTTTGAAGGAGAACTCTGTCCATGGTTGCCTATCAGATAATTGTCCTAACATCTCCTTACGCATATTTTCATACATAGGATGATTAGGTAACAAGGTCGTAATATAAGAGAGGGTGTTGTTATTATTGATATGTTGTTGCCATTTATCAATTGATTGAGAGGTTGGTAAATTAATTTTATAGGGAGTTTTGCTATATAACCATGAATTTCCTTTTTTCTTAACATCATTGACAAAATGGAGATAACCTAACATAGCATCAGACAAAAGAATATCTCGTCCCATATCATTTAATTCAGGTGAATGAAGTTGTATCAACCATTTTTCAAATTGAGGCTGGAAACCAGCTAATGATAATTCAATCAATTGTTCTTCAAACTGTTGAATTGTTTTTTTATCCTGCCATAGCGGTTTCATATTATTAGCAGTATATAATGTTGCCAACCGTTCAAAGAATATCGGTTTTATTTGTTGTGGCAACCAATTTTGTAATTTTTTTCGATTTTCATCAATAGACGTTCCGGAAGATATAGGAATAGTCTTATCAACTGAATCAGTCAAATTTTCTTTTTTTTGTTCCTCTGATAATTCTTGCACATTACTTGTTATCAATCCATTTTGTTGATTTGCAAAGGTTCCCTCTGATACCGCTAATGCGCTACAGATAAAAGAAACTTTCAGAAACCTGACCGTGTTCTTCGCCATAAGAGTTCACCTCACCTTATTATGTTATGCAGCTGTCCAATGACTTATTCTAATTCTCAGTCGCCCTATTTTATCAGAAAAGAATAGAAGTAATTATATACGTAATTACTTCTTAAGATAGAGAGACAATCATACGCAATGACACTCAACAAAATAAAATATTCACTATAATAAATTAGAGCATACTGACCTTAAAAAAGAAAAAGGCACCTCTGGTGCCTTTAGTCAGAGTATATTCTATTGATATTTAAGATTAATACTCAGATTTAACGACTACTATCACTAAATATCGGCCCATCATTTTCAGATAATACAAGAGGGGTCTCACTATGACCCCTCTTAATAACAGTATCTCTTAATAATGAAATTACTCTTCCAATATCGGTTGTGACTGCATTTGAGGTTGCGTTTGTTCTATCACAGGGGCATCCTGTCCGAAACCACGTAATCCAACAACATGTACATGTTCTTGATTATTGAAAATTTTACGAACCAATTTATAAGTTGTGCCTTTTTCCGGACTGATATTCTCTGGTGCAGCGATAATTAATTGCATTTGTAAACGTTCACACAATTCAAACAACGTTGCGATGGATTTAGCATCCAAACGTGCAGCTTCATCAAGGAACAACAGGCGGCATGGTGAAATGTCTTTACCACGCAGACGACGTGATTCCTCTTCCCAGCTCTGTACCACCATGACCAGAATAGACATCCCCGTACCAATGGCCTCACCGGTAGACAATGCCCCACTTTCCGCTTTCAGCCAACCATCCGAGCCACGGTTTACTTCAACGTCTAATTCAAGATAGTTACGGTAGTCCAGCAACTCTTCACCAATAGTCTGTGGCAAACGTTGCCCCATATCCATTTGTGGATTCAAGCGCTGATACAGTTTTGCCATCGCTTCTGAGAAGGTTAAACGCTGGCTGTTGAACAGATCCTGATGCTGTTCCTGCTGTTCGGACAACACATCCAGCAAAACAGAGTGGCTTTCACGCACGTTCACATTCAGGCGCACACCGCCAACCTGTCCGAAGGAAACCGCCTGCAATCCCTGATTTAACATACGAATGCGATTCTGTTCACGTTGGATGGTTTTGCGAATGATATTAGCTACGCTCTTGGAACTGATCGCTAATTTCTGCTCACGTGCTGTTAATTCTTCAGTCAAACGCGCCAGTTCAATTTCCATTTGTTCGATCGCATCAACTGGATCATCTGTGCGGATGATATCCTGACGAATACGTTCGCGTAAATGTTGGTAAACGGCAACGAAGAATTGAATTTTTCGCTCAGGGCGTTTCGGATCTTCAGACAAGCGCAACACATCACGCAGGTGTTCATTATCAGCTACTGCCAGACGCAATGCACCCAATGCCTTATCCGACATTGAACGCAAATCATCACCCTCCATATAGGCCAGCTCACGGCGATGTAAGCGACGTTCAACACCGTTGTCTTTCACCATGCGCATGACAGCACACCAGCCCGCTTTTGAAGAAACAACTTGGTCACGCTTTTGATAGTAATCACGCTCAGATTTACGTAATTTCTTCTGGAGATTTTCCATTTCAGCTTCACAGAATGCGATCTGTTTCTCAAGCTGGTTAATACGGTAACGGTTAGTATTTACAGCAGTATGAAGCTGATCACGACGTTCACGCGCACGAATTTCTGCATTAGCATCCGCCTGAACACCAATATCTTTCATCTCCTGTTCAAGCTCTTTCAACATATCCTGCTTAGTGTCATAAGAGCTTTTCAGTGATGCCAAGACTTGGCTGAACTGAGCATATTGTGCTTGCTGCTGGCGCAATTGTTCACGTGCGCGCCTACGATCCGATTCCGCGTGTTCAAGGCGTTGACGCAGTTTGTCGTTTAGATCAGAGTTTTCACTGAGCATTCCTGCGGAATCGCTATAGCTGAAATGCGCACGGCGCTGTACAACTTCCGTCAAAGCAAAAGCTTGTTGTTTAGCTCTATTCTGGCTATGTTGCGCAGCCTCATAATCTTTCTGCAACTGTTCATGTTGCTGTGGATCGCTTTGCAAAACAGAAACCAACGGTTCGAGCTTAGTCAATGCATTGCCGTGCTGTTGCAGAAATCGAGCTGCATCCTGCGCTTCATTCATTTCTTCACGGACAGTGTCCACGCGATCAATCAGCGCTTCATCCAACAGGATTGTCATTTGTGGGATCAAGCGATTCAGCGCTGACAGGCTTTCTTTAACCTGAACAAGTTTTTGTTGGTGCTGCTGGGTTTTAGTCTCAAATTGAGATAATTCCCGCTCCAGCTCGGTTCGGCGTTGATTCAGGCTGCGAATTTCTGCCTCTGGATCATCATCAAACGCAACAGACAGATGCTTACCCACAAAACGGCTGAAAGCCTGATGTGTCCGCTGGGTTTTTTGAACATCAAATGAGAGCGTTGCATAACGTTCAGCCAGAGTATCACGCTCAAGACTGAGTGCTTCCTGACGATTTTCTCTTGCCGCCCGACCAAACAGGGGAACTTCAGGATAGCGGGAATAACGCCACTGGCGATCAGATGATTTCACCAGAACTGCACTGTTCTGCTCTTCGAAGTGGAATACACTGTCATCGAAAGATTGCGGATCACCCTCAATCAAATAGAGATCTTCCGGACAATCTTCCAATGATTCCAAAAGTGGACGAACCAATGAAAGATCAGGCACAACAATCGCATGACGAGCAGGGCCATACAGCGCAGAGAAATAAGGCGCATCATCAAGGGTAATATCGTCATAAATTTCTGACAGTAAAACACCACCGAAACGTTCAGCTAATGCGAGTAATCGACCATCTTCTGCTCCACTTGGTTGGCTCAGGCGATCAATTTGTTTTTCCAGTTCACGTTTCTGAGCCGCTACGTCATCACGTTCAACAGTGATTTCTCGTTCTTGCTCCAGCAATTGCTGCATGTATTCAGTGACATCGTGACCACTTTCGAGCGATTCATTACTCTGTTCACAAAGCTGATTCAGGGCTTCCTGTGCTGCCAACCATACTGGCGCACGCTCTGTCAACCCCTGAATCTTCTGTTTCAGCTGTTCAAACTCCTGACGCATCTGAATGCGGCGTTCACCACTTTCGTTGGCACTCAGGCTTAATTCTTCCAACTGGGCTTCTAATTCACTCTGTAGCGTCTCTAAATCTTCCGCCTGATATTGCTGGTTATGGCGCTTACAGAATTCTTGCAGTAAACGCTCAGCATTTTGCTGACTGTTCAGTCGTTGTTCCAATTCAGACAATTGGATACGCAACGGTTGAACCCTATCAGACAAATGGCGTTGAGATGACCATTCCCGCAATACTTCACGGGCGGCTTGCCAGGCTTCGCTGCGGCTCACTTCACCAACAATATTTTTAACCAGCTCATAAGCCTGCTCAAACTGACTGTGAGCCGCGTCAGCAACACTTAACTTCTGTTCTAATGCCAGCAAAGTTTCAGTCGCCTGCTGTGCCTTGGCTTGGTAAGTTTCTTGCCACTCATCGGCATTTTCGGTCACCAGTTCTGGAAGTTGACAAAGCTCACGTGCTCGTTCTAGTGCTTGCAATGCCTGCTGATATTGAATTGCGCGAGTTTGCTGAACATCCAGCGCTTGCTGATAATCAGCAAGCTGGCTTTTCAATTCATCAACTTCCTGTTCTGCTGCCTCAGATGAGGTTTCATATTCCGCCTGAAGTTCTTTTGCTTCTTCAACAACTTCGACCTGTTCTTCCAACCGATAAGTCAGTTCCTCGATATCTGATTGATAACGATCAATTTTTTCCTTCTGACGCATCGCTGTCTGAACCAGATTCAAATGATCGCTGGCCGCCTGATAATCCATTTCTAAATCAGAAGATGCACCACTTTGTTCCGCCAGCTCTCTCGCCATTTCAACATGACGATACTGCTCAGCTACCAATTGACGGCGGCTACCAAACAATTCACTGCGCAAAGCCAATGATTCATCCAAATGAACACGGCGTTCGTTGGCATGACGCATATAGTCAGCAGAAACATAGGCAGTAGATTCTGTGATGAGATGCTTGAAAAGATCACGATCGGATTGCGTAACACGGATAGCTTCCAGTGTAATGCGGTTTTCACGCAATGCGGCTTCCATATCCTGAAACGCTTTTCTGACTCCACTGTTTTCTGGCAGTAGATAATCACGCAGTGAGCGGGTAATGGCGCTGGAAATACCACCATATAGCGATGCTTCTATCAGGCGATAAAACTTGCTGCGATCACTTGCTGAACGCAAACGTTTTGGTATCACCCCTAAATCAAACATCAGAGCATGATAATCGGTAATAGAGTTAAATTGTTTGAACTGGACACCTTCCATTCCATCAAGGCGTTCTTTCAGTTCATTCAAGGGCAGAACGCGTGCCTGACGTTCGCCAATATTTTCAGTTAATAACTGTGTTGGCTGAATAGATGCAGGAATTCCCTGAATCATAAACGGCTTGATATCAACCTTGCGATCACGTCCAGCAACTTGTTGTAAACGTACCCCTGCAATAATTCTCTGATGGCGGGAATTCACGACATCCAATGTGGAATAGCAGACTCCTGCCCGCAATTTACCATGTAGCCCCTTATCACGGGAGCCACTGGTTGCCCCTGCTTCTGTGGTATTGCGGAAGTGGAGTAGCGTTAAATCAGGGATCAACGTGGTCACAAATGCTGCCATCGTAGTAGATTTACCCGCTCCATTACCACCAGATAAGGTCGTCACAAGTTCGTCAAGATCAAACGTTCTGGCAAAAAAGCCGTTCCAGTTAACTAACGTCAGTGAGCGAAATTTACCGCGTTCAATCATGACTGTTCACCCTCCACATCTTCTGCTGAATGCCCTGATGTTTCTTCATGCTCATTCTCTTTTTGCAGTGCTTCCCCTTCCACAGGAATGGCCTCACCATTACGGATCATCCGCAATTGTGCTTCGCGTGGGTCGTCACCGCTGCGTACATCTGCACCGAAGCGAAATACGGCTTCAGTAATCATAAATTTATTGCTGTCATTTTGCAGGAAATAAACCATTCCCAAACGGCGCAATCGGTTTAAGGAGGTTCGTGCTTTTTCCTGTAATTTCTGTTTGTCCAAATCGGAGCCTGTAGAACGGTGGTTCAGGACTTTCATCAGCTTATTTTCATCGGCCAGAGACAATAGTTCTTCGTACAGCTCCTGAAAGGTAAATATTCCCTGATTGGACAAACGTTCTGGGCTGAGATAGAGGTAACACAAGATCTTACCTACCATCATGTCCAATTCAGACAGGACAGATCGCGGGATCAATGTCGTTGAACGGGGACGCAGATAGAAAAAACCTTCTGGTGCACGGATTAACTCGACGTTATAACGCGCATAAAACATTTCCAATTCTTCCTGAAAATCCATCAGAAAAGCGTGATTATCAAGATCATCCAGACTGACGTGACGCCCAGCACGAAGCTGACTATCTAATTCAGGGAAAAGTGTATTGGATAATGCCTGAGCCAGTTTTACCGGCATAATTTGTTCAATATGTGTCGATGACATGTGCCTGCACCTTGGCTCCGTAATCATTAATCGCTAACCATTCCGCTGGCAACCCAGAGAAATCCGCTTCTGCAACGCCCAACCTTACCGCTTGATCCACCAACAGGCGCGCCACATCAAAATGGCGTTTACGTGGATACTGAGTGAGGTAATCGCGCATTACAGCGCCCAAATCCAGAGGAAGTTTTGCCTGCTGGTAAACTGCCAGTGCCTGTTCCACCATCTCAGCCAACTGTTCGTTAATTTCACTAAACTCTTCATATTCCATTTCTGGCGGTAATTCTCCCATTACCTCTTCATTACGCAAAGTTAGTTCTTCATCACGTACATCCAGCAAGCGCTCTGCGTTAGCGATGGTCAACGCCCACGGATTGTCAAAATAGTGTTGGATGGATTGGCGAAGGCGCTGGGCAAAAATCCGGTTTTTATCCATATCAATGGCAGTTCGGATAAATTTGTGAACGTGACGATCATAACCTATCCATAAATCAATAGATTGCTGTCCCCAGCTGATAATACGATCCAGTTTACCTTGCAGATCAAAGACCAGCTTATCAACCAGCTCAGAATCGCTGCCATTTATATTGGCATCCTGAATACGCAATAGGTTGGCCTGCAATTTGTCACCCGCTGCTTCCAATGTGTCCTGAAGCTCCCGCAGAGTACCCGAGGTTTCAGACAGTAGCTGTTCACAGTTAGCGATAGCAGCCTGCCAATCCTGATTAAGCAGCGCGGCGATATCCGTTTTTACACTGTTTTGCTGTTCATCCAGCAGGCGTTGGGACATATCAATACTGTCAAAAATTTCAGCCACAGAATATTTCAGCGGAGCAAAGACATTGCGATGCCAATGGAATTCATCCCCGTCTTCTTCGGCCGCTTCTGCCGCCCGATGCAATTCGTTGGCTACGATAGATAACTGCATGGAAAGACGCAACGTGGAGAATTCACGCTGGCGAATATAATAATCGCTAATACCAATTCCTAATGGAGTCAGACGATAGATAGCGTTGCCATCTGCCATCTCACTGGCAAAACGATTAAGTAACTTCTGGCGGACCATATCATTTATGGCATTATTTGCCCTGACGGATACCACTTCAGAAGTCTGCTCAAAGCCTTTACATACTTCACGGAAAGCATCTACCAGCTCTCCTTCACTCATTTCACCGTCAAACCGTTCACTGTTTAATACGGCAATCACCATCAAAAACGCCAGCCGTTCTGGTGGCAACGAAATTGAAAAGTCATTTTTTCTGGCCCAGGATACAAGTTCAGGAACAGTCTGGGAATATTCACTCATAATTCGCTCTTTAAGGTAGGCTTGCGTGCCATCACATGAATGTAGCGCCCCAGGCTGATATAGGGCTCTTGTCTGCAATAACGTTGTTCAAGTTCAAGTAACGCCGGAAAATCTGCGTTCTGTAATTGGCGGCTTTGAAGGTAGTCGTGAAAAACCCTCACTCCTGTCTTGCCCGTTATTTCCATGTTGAGTTCAGTCAGCCATTTATATACCTGTTCCGGTACTAATGGGTTTTGCGGCGATAGAGAACGTTTTCGGCGACGCTGAATATTAGGTGTTGCTAAATGGAAATTACCCAAGATGGCATTACGCATAACCAGCCCATTAGCATTATAAAACATTAATGAGAGTGCACCACCGGGCGTTATTATATCTCCCAATGTTTCTATTGCATCTTTTTGGTCAGTAATCCACTCCAATACAGCATGGAATAGAATCAGATCGACAGGCTGTTCAATATGCTGATTAATTTCCTGTACTGAACTTTGAATAAATTGCATCTGGTGGAGAACACCACGCTCCTCAGCGTTGTGTTTTGCCCGTTGAACCATCTCTTCAGATAGATCACAAAGTATCACCTGATGGCCTAATTCAGCCAATTGGCAAGCCATATTTCCTTCACCGCCCCCCGCATCCAGAATGCGTAACGGGCGTTGAGGCAAATGGTTCAGCAATTCGTTAATATCCTGCCAGACAACGGCTTGCCTGATTTTACCCTTGGTTGTGCCGTAAATATTACGCGAAAATTTGTCTGCAATATCATCGAAATTGCGATCCCGCATGAAAAATTGCCTCACTTATAAGCTAAGTTTAATTTATCTATTGAGTAGTTATGCTATCTACTGCTATTTTTGCTACTGTTATTTTGGCACAGTAATCATTTAATTAACTACTTTTAGTCTTAAATTCGTCTTAAATTCGACCCTGCGCGACTATAATTCAACCAAATCAAGGTCAGTCAATGCTATTCCTGTTAAAAAAGTATATCGGTTCGTTATTAATGCCTTTGCCGTTGATTATTATTATCTCTTTCACCGCCCTGATATTACTGTGGTTCACCCGTTGGCAAAAAACAGGCAAAACCATTTTATCACTGAGCTGGCTCGCATTACTTTTATTGAGTTTACAACCTGTTGCGGACAAACTCTTACTGCCTATTGAAGGGAAATACGTTCAGCGCTATGAACCCGACATACCACAGGCTACACCTATAAAGTACATTGTAGTTCTTGGTGGCGGCTTCACTTATAATTCCCATTGGGCACCTAGTGCTAACCTTATTAGTAATAGCTTGCCTAGGGTGACTGAAGGCATTCGGTTATATCACCTTAATCCTGGCGCTAAAATGATTTTCACAGGCGGTAAAGGCGTTAATTCAATTAGCAGTGCCGAAGTTGCTGCTATGGTAGCACAATCTGTGGGAATTCCTGTAGAGGACACGATAGCATTAAAAAAACCTTTGGATACCGAAGAAGAAGCAGCTGAAGTTGAAAAAGTGGTTGGGCAACAATCTTTTATTCTTGTTACATCAGCTAATCACATGAAAAGATCACTGCGTTTTTTTGAGCAACGTGGTTTACACCCAATTGCAGCCCCTGCCAATCAATTGGCTGTCACAACACCTTTGTATCCGTGGGAGAAATATATCCCCTCAGCCTATTATTTTTCACATACAGAACGTGCTTGGTATGAAACATTAGGTCGGATCTGGCAAGCAATTAAACCAAAAGGTGCTGATATTGATACTGAAAAATCAGAAGATTCTCAGTAAAAACCGTTAAAATATCATCAAATTAGAAATAACATTGAGAAAAAACACTGTTGAAAAAAAGAGAATGCGGTAATAACGCATTCTCTTTTAGCTCAGATTTAATTGATACTTTCTCTGATAGAAAGATCAAAGCTCTGCAAAAACTTTTCTAACAGCATCCAGATCTTCCGGTGTATCAACACCTGCGCCAGGTGCTTGCAATGCTTTTGCCACATGAATTTTTTCACCGTACCAAAGCACACGTAATTGCTCAAGCATCTCTATATTTTCCAATGGGCTTGGCGCCCATTGTACATACCGGCGGATAAAACTGACACGATACGCATAAATCCCAATATGACGCAGGAAGTCATTTCCAATCGACTCTTTTGATTGCATAAAGCGATCTCGCTCCCACGGAATGGTAGCGCGAGAAAAATAGAGTGCATAACCCTGCGCATCCATGACAACTTTAACAGCATTAGGATTGAACGCTTCTTCCACATCTTTGATCTGTACGGCAAGTGTTGCCATTCCAGCATCACAGCCAGCCAGATTATCAGCCACCTGTTTGATGATCTGTTCTGGAATAAGAGGCTCATCCCCCTGAACATTTACGATGATTTCATCATCAGCAAATTGGTATTTATCAATAACCTCAGCCAAACGTTCTGTACCTGAATGGTGATTTTCATTTGTCATGCAAGCTTCGCCGCCTGCGGCAATCACTGCATCAAAAACGTCTTGGTTATCTGTCGCCACAATCACTCGTTCAGCACCGGAGCGAGCAGCCCGTTCCATTACACGTACAATCATTGGCTTGCCGTGAATATCAGCCAGTGGTTTCCCTGGCAGACGTGTTGAAGCAAAACGTGCTGGAATGATAACGGTAAACATAGATTATTGGTTTTCCTCTGTAGGCAAAGTACGTGCTTCATTTTCCAGCAGTACAGGAATACCATCGCGGACAGGAAAAGCGAGACGGTCAAGTTTGCAAATCAGTTCAAAGTTTTCTTTATCGTAACTAAGCTTGCCATGACATACCGGACAAGCGATGATTTCGAGTAAACGGTGATCCATATTTCCCCCAAGAGACGGGCTTCAAATTCAATTCGACTCAGAATACCACAAGCAATATCTCACCGTTAACTCTTGTTGTTTTGTTTATACTGGTTGCCGTGTTACGACAATATTTCAGTATTATTTATATCCCTGAACTTCCAGATTTTTAGTCAATAAAGACACAACTTGAAATCTATAGGAAGTACATATGTTCAGCTAAGGAAGCAAAGAGCAAATTTCATTCAATATTTTTTGCCCTTCTTTCTCCGGCAAATGAGCATATACAGGTAAATACCACCAATTAGGCTGGGCAAACTGGAAACATTTAACTGCATCTTTTTCTGTCATCAACAAGTTCTGATTATTCCCTGCCAAAGCCAATAATTGTGATTTTTCATAAGATTGGTGATCAGCAAAAGCATGAGTTTTCTGTAAGTCGGCTCCCAATTGCTGTAATGTCGCAAAAAAACGCGGCGGATGACCAATCCCCGCCATTGCAATACCATTTGGAATATCGCTGACTTTTCGCGTTTCACCTGTCAGTAAATTAACCGCTAATTCTCCTTTCAGAGCCATGGGTAATTCGCCTGTTTGCGGTATCCCGCCATTGACAATAATGGCATTGACTGTATTTAAGCGCCCCGCCAGTTCACGCATTGGGCCTGCGGGTAACCAACAACCATTGCCAAAACGACGGATCCCATCAATCACTACAATTTCATAATCACGCTGTAAGGCATAATGTTGAAGGCCATCATCCGTAATCACGATATCAACCGGGGCATGTGCCAGCAATGCTTTAACCGCATCCGTTCGTTTCGGTGCAACTGCAACAGGAACCCCGGTGCGCCGGTGAATTAAGACCGGCTCATCTCCCGCTTGTATTGTTGTTACTTCGTCTGTAACTAATAACGGGTAGTGTTCGGATTTCCCGCCATAACCACGCGAAACAACGCCTACTCGATAACCTTTAATCTGCAATTGCTCAACCAACCAGATAACAACAGGTGTTTTGCCATTTCCCCCTGCCGTCAAATTACCGACCACAACAACCGGTACTGAGGCTTTCCAAGAGCGGCTCAACCCCAATTTATAACTTAAACGAAGCAAACCGCTTATCAGCCCATAAAAGGCTGATAATGGCAAGAGTGAAATGTAAAGCCATGAGCGGCCTGACCATATTCGTTCAATCATTGGCCAAACTGCATCCGATATAATTGTGCATATGCACCTTCATTTTCCAACAAAACAGCATGGTTACCTCTTTCGATAATATTGCCATCTTCAATGACAATAATTTCATCAGCATTTTCGATGGTAGAAAGGCGATGAGCAATAACCAATGATGTTCTGTTTTTCTGCAATTCATCCAATGCTGCTTGGATAGCACGCTCAGATTCTGTATCCAGTGCCGAAGTTGCTTCATCCAAGATCAAAATTGGCGAATCACGTAATAAAGCACGGGCAATGGCGATACGCTGACGTTGTCCGCCGGAAAGCAAGACGCCATTTTCACCAATCATCGTATCAAGACCGTTATCAAGTTTTTTGATAAAGTCCATTGCATAAGCCATCTCCGCTGCGCGTTCAATTTCTTCACGACTGAACTGCCCTTCGCTGGCATAGGCAATATTGTTGGCAACCGTATCATTGAACAAATGCACATTCTGCGATACCAAGGCTATTTGATTACGTAGTGAAGCCAACGTATATTCTCGTAAATCATGGCCATCCAGTATAATTCCGCCTTCATTCACGTCATAAAAACGGGTAAGAAGGTTTGCAATAGTCGATTTGCCTGAACCAGAGCGCCCAACCAAGGCAACAGTTTTTCCTGCCGAAATTGTCATCGAAACCTTTTTCAATGCAGGATGGTCTTTAGTCGGATAGCTGAAAGTGGTGTCACGGAATTCAATATTGCCTTTTGCCTTTTTGATTTCCAATTTCCCGTCATCTTTCTCTTGTTCCATATCCAAAATGGCAAACAAAGTCTGACAAGCAGCCATACCACGCTGGAATTGTGCATTAACGTTAGTCAATGATTTCAATGGACGCATCAGAGCAATCATGGATGAAAATACAACGGTGATTTTCCCTGCGGTCAAAGCGCCCATAATTTCAGGGAAACTGGCTGCATATAGAATAAATGCCAGAGCAAAGGAGGCAATAATCTGAATAATCGGATCTGAAATAGAATCAGCAGAAACCATTTTCATGCCTTGTTGACGCATGTGGTTACTGACTTTATTAAAGCGTTCAGTTTCAACTTTCTGACCACCAAAAATTAAAACTTCTTTATGCCCTTTCAGCATCTGTTCTGCACTGGTAGTCACTAGTCCCATGCTGTTTTGCATATTTTTACTGATGTTGCGAAAGCGCACGGAAACAAGGCGAATAACCCCTGCAACGAGCGGCGCAATGACAATCAAAATAAGGGAAAGCTCCCAGCTGTAATAAAACATCAGTATAAACAGGCCAATAATTGATGCCCCTTCCCTAACAACTGTCACTAATGCGCCAGAAGAAGAAGAAGCAACCTGTTCAGAATCATATGTAATGCGAGAAAGTAAAGTTCCGGTGGATTGCTGGTCAAAAAAGGATACTGGCATCCCCATCATATGGTTGAACAGACGACGGCGCATCTGCATGACTACTTTGCCTGATACCCAAGAGATACAATAACTTGATACAAAACCAGATATGCCACGTAACAACATCAATCCGATCACAACCAGTGGCATCCACTTTAATACACTAATGTCTGCCTTGCCAAAACCCTCATCCAGCAAAGGTTTCAACAAGGAAAGCATTAATGTATCACCGGCAGCATTGATAATTAACGCAACCGCCGCGACTAACAGACCGACCTTAAAGGGTTTGATGTTCGGCCACAATCGGCGAAAAGTCTGCCAGGTAGAAAGATCTTTATCATTCATTATTGAATTACCAAACCAAAAGAAATAGCGGCTCATTTTACTCATGATCACCGCGAATACCAAACCACTGATGATACCACCGTGACACTATTTGTTGTCGATAACCTTCCAATTTAATCTGATCTCGATAAAAATATCCCGTTATCTGACCGGAAACTGCGGTGCTACTCCATTGAACTCCGGAATTTTTATAACGTTGTTTCACTTTTATTGAAGGTAATTTCCATGGGCTATAGCGAGCAACAGAAGTCAAAGCATATTGAGGCATAGCATTACGTATAAACACGGCTGTAGAAGAGGTATTACTCCCATGGTGAGGAACTTGTAATACAGTTGTCCTCAGTGAGTCATTTTCAAGTTCCAACAAGCGATATTCCCCCTGTCTCTCCAAATCTCCCGTCAGTAATAGACTCTGTTTACCATCATCAATGCGAAGCACGCAAGATTGGTTATTACCGACAGTGGCTGCTTTTTGTGGCGGCCAGAGGACTTTAAAATTTAATCCCTGCCATGTCCATTGTTCACCACGAACACAAGGTAAATGGTTTTTATTCATAAAAGGGCTTCGAATTTGGATATCAGCATATCTTCCATTCAGATACTCCAGACCTCCCGTATGATCCAAATGATCATGACTCAGAATTATCTGTTCTGGTATTAACCTATGCCATTGTAAATAAGGTACAATGACTTTTTCAGCCATACTACCCGTTTCCCAACGATTTCCTGTATCGAAAATGATCGCTTTTCCTCCTTTGTCAATCACTATAGCCAACCCATGTCCAACATCCAGCATTGAAAAACGCCATTGATATTCATGGGTAGGTTTCGAGTAACAGGCAATAATGCCGATTGAGGCACCCAGTAGCCACCTATAAGACTTCCACCAACCCAAACGCCAAATCACGACAAAACTCCACCCTGCAAGCGTCATAACCACAGGAAAATGACCAGTTTCAAACCATGGGCGCGCTAAAATAGGTAAAGGAACCAAAGCAAGCGAAATACTGTAATCAACAAGTAGCCATAAAACTGGCTGGATAATCGGAATTAAAATACAAGACAAACCTAACATAACTAATGGTACCGATAAAAAAGAAATTATCGGAACAGCCCATAGATTCGCGACTAATGATGCAATATTAATTCCCTGAAATAACAAAAGCTGCAACGGCAACAACATTAACATCATTCCTAGTTGCATGTGCAATCCACGCAATAAGACCCATTTCCATCCATGACGGATTTTCTCTGGCAAGGGCATCCAGTGAAACCAAAATAACAACGCCATAACCGCAGTAAATGAAAGCCAAAAACTGTCAGAAAGTATTGCCAAGGGGTCGAAAAGTAAAATGAGGGCAGCACTCCATAAAGCCCATTGCCATGAAAAACAAAACCTACTTTTACACCGCAGATAAATCCATAATGTTAAACCCAATATTGCCCGAACCGAGGGAATCCCCCAACCAGATAACCATCCATATAATATTGCAGTCAACCATCCCGTTATTATTGGAAAACGAAACCCAACCCATCTTGCTGGAAAGAAAAATTGTGCCGCTCTCGCAAGAATCCAGCCAAATAAGCTCGCCATTGTAATATGCAGCCCTGAAATCGCCATCAAATGTGCGATACCAGTCTGCTGTAACAGTAAGCGAGTTGATTTATCCAACCACGCTCTTTCACCGAAAGAGAGTGCTAATGCAATGCCCGCATGTTTTATCAACTGAATCTCAGGAGCCAATTTATCAATGAAATCTTGCCGGAGACTACAACTCCCATCGAGTAATTTTGCCTTAATAATTTTGCCATTCAACGGCTGACGTATGGATAACGCATATCGCTGGCTATCATAGCTACCATGATTTAATTGAGCATGCACAGACCTCAGTTTCATTGTCACTTGCCATTTCTGACCTGCACACAGTTCTTTTTGGGAATTCCATGACACCGACGCATATAAAGCGGGGAAAATATATCTACCATTACTTTCAATTAATCGAATACGGTAATATATCTTCTGTCTATTCTCCTCTGTTTTAGTGCCTAACGATACATTATCAACCATGACGGTCGCTGTACGGGAAGTTTCACTGAAATACGTTATTTGCTCCAATATCTGGTTACCATTCCAGCTTCCGAAAATAAATGCCCATAATCCTATTGATATTATTCGGACAAATTTATAAGGAAAAAATAATAAGAAAAATGCAAGAAAAATCAGATATTGAATAACGTTTTGTTGAGGAAGCTCTACAAGGAATAATAAAGGAAAGATTCCCGACACAACGGCTAACGCCACCAAATTTAAACTGATAACAGGTGGTGATTTTCGCCAGATAGAGAAGAAATAAATAAAATAGTAAGAGATTATAGACTGCATCCATTCACACCTCTGTGCTGATATCCCATTCACGCAGAGGAGATTATTTGATAATAGGAACAGCTGCCAGTCAGATAAATGCTATTATGGAATCGCTTCGCAAATCAACTATAACGAAAAAGAAACGATTCATAGAATTACAGTTATCATCACAAAAAACGGCACCCTAAGGTGCCGTTAGTTTAATTAAGTAATAACTTATCTTAGCTATCGCTATAGATATTCACGCGGTCACGCAACTCTTTACCAGGTTTAAAATGAGGAACGTATTTACCGTCCAATTCCACTTTATCACCCGTTTTTGGGTTACGACCCACACGCGGAGCGCGGTAGTGAAGAGAAAAACTGCCGAATCCGCGAACTTCAATACGTTCACCTGCGGCTAATGTTTCTGCCATATGATCAAGCATTTCTTTCACTGAATCTTCAACGGCTTTAGCCGGCATGTGAGATTGTTGCTCTGCAAGTCTTTCAATTAATTCAGACTTGGTCATAGTACCTCCCTAAACTACCGTATTCGGGTAATATTGCCATTTCAGATAATATTACCCGCCGTTATTGACTTAGATTATTCGCCTTTAGCTGCTTTGAAAGCTTCAGCCATTGCGTTGTTAGCGAAGTTTGAATCTTCTTGCTTGTTCACAGAAGCGATAGCGTCTTTTTCATCAGCTTCGTCTTTCGCACGAACAGACAGGTTGATTACGCGGTTTTTGCGATCAACGCCAACATATTTAGCTTCAACTTCATCGCCAACGTTCAGAACTTGAGTTGCATCTTCAATGCGGTCACGAGAAGCTTCTGATGCACGCAGGTAACCTTCAACGCCGTCAGCTAATTCAACTGTAGCACCTTTTGCGTCAACAGCAGTCACTTTACCATTAACAATTGCACCTTTTTTGTTTACAGACAGGTAATTGTTGAATGGATCTTCTGCCAGTTGCTTGATGCCCAGAGAGATACGCTCACGTTCTGCATCTACTTGCAGAACTACAGCAGCGATTTCGTCGCCTTTCTTATATTCACGAACTGCTTCTTCGCCTGCAACGTTCCAGGAGATGTCAGACAGGTGAACCAGACCATCGATGCCGCCGTCCAGACCAATGAAGATACCGAAGTCAGTGATAGACTTGATTTTACCTTCAACACGGTCGTTTTTGTTGTGAGTCTCAGCAAATTGCTGCCAAGGGTTGGATTTACACTGCTTCAGACCCAAGGAGATACGACGACGTTCTTCGTCGATATCCAGAACCATAACTTCCACAACGTCACCAACGTTAACAACTTTGGATGGGTGGATGTTTTTGTTGGTCCAGTCCATTTCTGAAACGTGTACCAGACCTTCAACGCCTTCTTCGATTTCAACGAAGCAGCCGTAGTCAGTCAGGTTAGTTACGCGACCAGTCAGTTTAGTACTTTCTGGATAACGCTTAGCGATAGCTACCCATGGATCTTCGCCCAGTTGTTTCAGACCCAGAGATACACGGGTACGCTCACGATCGAATTTCAGTACTTTAACTGTGATTTCATCGCCCACATTGACGATTTCGCTTGGGTGTTTAACACGTTTCCAAGCCATATCAGTAATGTGCAGCAGGCCATCAACGCCGCCCAGATCAACAAATGCACCGTAGTCAGTCAGGTTCTTAACGATACCTTTAACTTCCATGCCTTCTTGCAGGTTTTCCAGCAGCTGATCACGCTCAGCACTGTTTTCAGATTCGATAACAGCGCGACGAGAAACAACTACGTTGTTGCGTTTCTGATCCAGCTTGATGACTTTGAACTCAAGCTCTTTGCCTTCAAGGTGAGTAGTGTCACGAACAGGACGAACGTCAACCAGTGAACCTGGCAGGAACGCACGGATACCGTTCAATTCTACAGTAAAGCCGCCTTTTACTTTGCCATTGATAACACCAGTGACAGTTTCAGCTTCTTCGTATGCTTTTTCCAGCATCAGCCATGCTTCGTGACGTTTTGCTTTCTCACGGGACAGGATAGTTTCACCGAAACCATCTTCTACCGCATCCAGGGCTACGTCAACTTCATCACCGACCTGGATTTCCAGCTCGCCTTGAGCATTTTTGAATTGTTCTACAGGAATTGCAGATTCTGATTTCAGACCTGCGTCAACCAGTACAACGTCTTTATCGATAGCAACTACAACACCACGTACGATTGCACCTGGACGAGTTTCGATAACCTGTAGGGATTCTTCAAAGAGTTGAGCAAAAGATTCTGTCATGTTAATGATCTTCAAGGTTTTTAATTAACGTCCATTGAGCATCCAGCCAAATGGGGTTGTTTTACATACCCCGCAACTTTATCCCTGTTACAAGGTGTTTTGGTGTGCCAGCATATTTCACTACCCACACACCAGAATTCTATATACATCTTCTTGATATGCTACTGCAATAGCGCATTTGCGAAAATTAACAATTATGCTGGTATTTCCAGCGCGTTTTTCGCATGATTCAGTGCTTTATCAATCACGTCTTCGATAGACATGCTAGTCGAATCTAAGATTAATGCATCTTGTGCAGGCACTAATGGCGCAGATGCCCGATTTCGGTCACGGAAGTCACGTTCTTGTATTTCGGACAAAAGGCGTTCAAAGTTAACACTAAAACCTTTCTCCTGCAACTGTAACATGCGTCTACGGGCACGTTCTTCCGCGCTCGCATCAAGAAAAATTTTTACTGGGGCATCAGGAAACACGACGGTTCCCATGTCACGGCCATCCGCAATCAGACCTGGTGTAATGCGGAAAGCCCGCTGCCGGCGCAGGAGCGCTTCACGAACACGTGGAAATGTTGCTGCCTGTGAAGCCGTATTTCCGACAGTTTCAGTCCGTATTTCATTACTGACGTCTTCACCTTCCAAAATCACCCGGAGTTCACCATTTGCAGGCACAAAACGAACATCCAGATTTGCAGCCAGAGGAACCAAAGCGTCTTCAGACTGGATATCCACCTGATGGTGGATGGCAGCCAGTGCCAACACACGATAAATGGCACCTGAATCAAGTAATTGCCAATTTAACGCTTCAGCCAATGCCTGACATAGTGTTCCCTTGCCAGCACCACTTGGCCCATCAACGGTTATTACTGGGGCTATTGCCGCCATCATTATCCTCCTTTTCGCATAACATTCGCATAACCAACAGGTCATCTACCGAATGCAGGTAGCTGCTTAATTAATAAGCAATGAAAATCTGTCTTATTATACGCACTCAGCAAATGAGCGAAACAGGCGCGACATAATTATCCCAAATTTTCATGATGGGATATTTTTTCACCATGAATAACCCTATAAAAACCTATTTATTTCTGGCTATTGTGTATATTGGCTGAGTTTTTCAAGCTGATTGAAATAATCTGGAAATGTTTTTGCTGTACAGCCCGGGTCAAGAATTGTGACAGGCGTATTTGACAGCGCCACCAACGAGAAACACATCGCTACTCGATGGTCGTTATAAGTCTCAATTTCAGCATGGTTGAGCTTTTTTGGCGGTATGACACGAATATAATCGTGGCCTTCTTCCACTTCGGCCCCTACTTTACGTAATTCAGTTGCCATTGCATTGAGCCGATCCGTTTCCTTCACCCGCCAGTTATAAATATTGCGGATAACAGTTTCACCTTGTGCAAACAGCGCAGTTGTTGCAATGGTCATTGCCGCATCAGGAATAGCATTCATATCCATATCTATACCTGTCAATGTACCGCGTTCACATTCGACGAAATCGTCACCCCAGCGGATCGTTGCTCCCATCTGTTCCAATACATTGGCAAACTTAGTATCCCCTTGCAGACTATTCTTGCCAATGCCTGTGACACGGACTGTTCCACCTTTAATCGCTGCCGCTGCCAGAAAATAAGATGCCGATGAAGCGTCGCCTTCTACCAAATACTGCCCAGGCGATAAGTATTGCTGCTGTCCTTTAATGTAAAAAATCTGATATTGGTGATTTTCTACCGTTACGCCAAAACTTTTCATCAGTGCCAGCGTAATATCAATATATGGTTTAGAAACCAGATCACCTTGGATATGAATTTCCGTTTTGTTCACTGCCAGTGGTGCCATCATCAGCAAAGCTGTCAAAAATTGGCTGGAAACACTGCCATCAACAGTAACTCTTCCTCCAGAAAAACCGCCCTGAATATGCAATGGCGGATAATTTTCCTGCTCAAGATAGTCAATTTTCGCGCCACCTTGGCGTAATGCATCCACTAAGTGACCAATTGGGCGCTCTTTCATCCGTGGCTCCCCTGTCAACACCACGTTGTTATCTCCCAAACACAACGCTGCCGCCAATGGTCGCATTGCCGTACCTGCATTACCCAGAAATAATTCCAGACCCCTTTTCCCTGTGATATGCCCGCCCATACCATCTACTTCACAAACAGTACGATCGGCAGAGAGACGATAAGAAATATCCAATGCAGTCAAGGCATTGAGCATGTAACGAATATCATCACTGTCCAATAAATTGGTCAGCCGAGTTGTTCCTTTGGCAAAAGCAGCGAGTAATAAGGCACGATTGGAAACACTTTTAGAGCCGGGTAAATTAATTGTTCCATTAATACGAGAAATAGGTTGTAACGTCAGGAATTGCATAATAGAGATGAGTCTCCGGTTTTTAATACGTTCTACCCTTCATCTTTCCGGCCATGGCTCAGAAATTTACCGGGTAATATTATCTTTAATTTGAATTTTTAGATTAAATCAAAAATTTTAATATCGGGAGGTTTTATCCTCCCGATGATAAAAACATTATTATCCGTTGCGACGTTCAAAATCAGCCATAAATTCAACCAATGCTTTTACACCTTCATATGGCATAGCATTATAAATGGAAGCCCGGGCACCACCAGCAACTTTATGCCCTTTCAAAGCATGCAGCCCATTGGAATAGGCCTCCTCCAAAAACTTGCTATCCAGCTCAGGGTTGGATAATTGGAATGGGATATTCATGATAGAGCGATTTTGAGGAGCAACGTAGTTGATATACAAATGACTGCTATCAATGGCACGGTAGAGAAATTCTGCTTTCGCAAGATTACGTTTGCTGATTTCTTGTAATCCGCCTTGCTCTTTCAGCCATTTAAATACCATACCAGAGAGATACCATGCAAATGTCGGTGGCGTGTTATACATAGAATCCGCTTTAGCCTGCACAGTGTAATCCAGAATAGATGGAGTATGTTTGTGAGCCTGGCCCAGCAGATCTTCGCGAATAATAACAACTGTAATTCCCGCAGGCCCAATATTTTTTTGTGCTCCAGCATAAATAACATCGTAACGGCTCACATCAATTGGCGAGGAAAGAATCGTTGAAGAGTAATCGGCAATCACAATTTTATCATCGCCAAAATTAGGTTCTTCAAAAATAGCTGTACCTTCAATGGTTTCATTAGGACAATAATGGACATAAGCAGCATCACTGCTCAAGACCCATTCACTCATCGGTTTTACACTGTTAATGCCATCCGATTCAGTCCTGATATCTATAACGTTTGGTGTGCAATATTTTTCTGCTTCTTTCGCAGCACATTCAGACCAATAACCACTAACGATATAATCTGCTGTCGATTTGTTACCAAGTAAATTCAGAGGTAATGCCGAGAATTGCCCACGAGCTCCACCGTGACAAAACAGCACCTTGTAATTCCCAGGTATCGCTAACAAATCGCGTAGATCTTTTTCTGCTTCAGATGCCACTGCAATAAACTCTTTGCTGCGGTGGCTGATTTCCATCACCGATGTTCCCAGACTATGCCAATTGCAAAGCTCCTGTTCTGCGCGACGTAATACCTCTGCTGGCAACATTGCTGGACCAGCGCTGAAATTATATACCTGATTCATTAATTTCACCCTATCAATGGATACAATAAAACCGGATACATTGGTTTTATCACTCCCGCCCTGCCGCTGCAATGGTTATTAAAAGATTATTGCTATCTGATGTATAACTTACTGATAGAGAGTCTCATCAATACTCTGTATATTAAAAAAATCAATAAAAAAGTCAGGGTGATATTATTTTCGACTTATAGAAAATATTAAAGATATCTATAAATAACGAACCAAATTGTATAATGCCTCATCAACAATGACGTGTTAATTAATTTATCATGATTAAAAACATACAGAGGTTATTTATGACATTCAATGTATGAAAAAAATCAAAAAGATCCACTCACTCTGGTTTAATTGATATTGTTATACAGAAATCCACGGAATATTCTGAGAATCTCACAACAATTATCGCAACAACGTACTGTGAATTACCAAAAATTAGAATAATAGATTAGGAAAAGCATATTATCTGTTAACTCCTGCCAATCAAAAATCCATCGATATAACTCCATTTTTTAAATTGTTTAATCTATGAAATATACCTGTATTTGATACTAAAAATACAGAATCAGCATTAAAAGGAGAGCTCAATTCTATTCCCCTATGAATAATCAGTTACTGGAACGCTATATCACCTATTGGATACAAAACAATTCTCTGTCATAAGGTATAGTTTTTAACTAAAAAAAACAGAAAGACGCATTAAACGCATCTTTCTGTTTTTCTATATCAGGAATAAGTACTTAATATCGGAAATTAAGTATTCAATATCAGCAATTAATACTTACTGAACATTTCCTGAATTTTTTCTGCATCATTAGTCTGGGTCAGAGCCAATTGCAGAAGAACACGCGCTTTCTGTGGATTCAAACGCTCTGAAGCCACAAAACCGTATTTGCTGTCGTTAACTTCCGCATTCTGAGTAGTATAACCGAAAGGAATACGGCTGGAACGAACTACAACCACACCATCTTTAGCGGCCTTAGCCAGAGTATCAAGAATAGATTTATAGATGTTGCCATTACCTACACCTGCACTGATCACGCCTTGGTAGCCGTTTTCAATAAACGCTTTTGCTGGCAGATCAGACGCGTTGGAGTAGTTATAAACGATGCCAACTTTTGGCAGTTTATCCAGTTGACTAACGTCAAACACGGCTTTATTTGCTTTTACAGGAGCCGCAGAGTAAAAGTTGACTTTACCGTTGTGAACAAAGCCCTGATCACCTGAATTGACAGCTTGGAACGCCTGCACTGCAGTTGTGCTCAATTTAGCGATATCACGGCCATGAATAACGGAATCATTCATCGCAAGCAGAACACCACGGTTTGCAGAGTTTTTGTCAGATGCAACAACAACTGCATTGTACAGGTTCAATGGGCCATCAGCACCCAGAGCAGTCGATGGGCGCATTGCGCCAACCATCACGATAGGTTTCTGACACTGAGTCGTCAAATCGAGGAAGTAAGCAGTTTCTTCCATAGTGTCAGTGCCGTGAGTGATAACAAAGCCATCAGTTTTATCACAGTCTGAATTGATTTTTTTCGCCAAAGTCAGCCAAACTTGATCGTTCATGTCCTGAGAACCGATGCTGACAACCTGTTCACCTTTCAGATCAGCAATATTCTTGATAGCTGGCACAGCGTTTAACAGAGAATCAACTCCCACTTTACCCGCCGTATAACTAGATTGAGTTGCGGATTCACCGCCTCCGGCAATTGTCCCCCCTGTTGCTAAAACGGTAATGCTTGGCAAAGCGAAAGCAGAACCACTAACTAAAGCCAGAAAACCGGCTATTGCTGTTTTTTTAGTCTTTTTCATTATTTAACCTCTTGTAAAAAAACTATTTTATTATGTAAAGCAAGAATAAATAAACTCTAATTAACAATAATTTTTGGGAATTGATAGAGCGGACAAAAAAAACGCCGTATGATATATGGCTTCTAACATGAATTGAAGTGAATTACGATGACGCAAACCTATATCTCGGGCAAAGATGCCGCATTAGAAGACTCCATTAACCGTTTCCAAGACAAGCTGGTATCCCTTGGTTTTAATATCGAAGAAGCCTCTTGGCTGAATCCTGTCCCTAATGTTTGGTCAGTACATATCCGTGATCGCGATTGCCCACTGTGCTTTACTAATGGCAAAGGTGCCAGCAAGAAAGCCGCTTTGGCTTCTGCACTGGGAGAATATTTTGAGCGCTTATCGACAAATTATTTCTTTGCTGATTTTTATCTTGGCGATGCGGTAGCCAATGGTGAATTTATTCATTATCCAAATGAAAAATGGTTTCCATTACCAGAAGATGATTCCCTGCCAGAAGGCATTTTAGACGAACGTCTCCATCATTTTTACAACCCAGACAACGCCCTCAATGCCAGCCAATTGATTGATCTTCAATCAGGCAATGAAGATCGCGGGATCTGTGCCCTGCCATTCTCTCGTCAGTCAGATAATCAAACTATTTATATTCCGATGAACATTATCGGAAACTTGTATGTTTCAAATGGCATGTCAGCCGGTAATACCATTAACGAAGCGCGCGTTCAGGGATTATCTGAAGTGTTCGAACGCTATGTGAAAAACCGCATTATTGCAGAACTCATCAGCTTGCCTGAAATTCCACAAGACGTTATGAACCGCTACCCTGGCGTAGTTGAGTCCGTCGATAAATTGCAGGAAGAAGGCTTCCCGATTTATTGCTACGATGCTTCACTCGGCGGCCAATTCCCGGTCATTTGCGTTGTATTACTCAATCCGAATAATGGAACTTGCTTTGCATCCTTTGGTGCCCATCCTGATTTTGGCGTTGCACTGGAACGTACTGTCACAGAGTTGCTGCAAGGGCGCAGCCTGAAAGATCTGGATGTCTTCACTCCACCCAGTTTCGATGATGAAGAAGTTTCTGAGCATACTAATCTGGAAACTCACTTTATTGATTCAAGCGGCGCGATCAGTTGGGATCTATTTAAACAAGATGCTGATTATGAGTTTGCTGACTGGAATTTCAACGGAACAACAGAAGAAGAATTTGACACTTTGATGGGGATCTTCAATACACTGGATGCTGACGTCTACATTGCTGATTATGAGCATCTTGGCGTTTATGCCTGCCGTATTCTGGTCCCGGGTATGTCAGATATTTATCCAGTTGAAGATCTGCATATTGCCAATAACACCATGGGGACTCATCTTCGTGATACCATTCTGGCCTTACCGGTAAGCCAATGGCAACCAGAAGAATATCTCGCTTTCCTTGAACAATTGGATGATGAGGGGTTAGATGATTTCACCCGTGTTCGTGAATTGCTGGGAATTGCTGCGGGCAAAGATAACGGTTGGAGCAACCTGCGTATCGGTGAATTGAAATCCATGCTGGCATTGGCTGGTAACGATCTGGAACAAGCGCTGATTTGGGTTGAATGGACACAAGATTTCAATGCTTCTATTTTCACCGCTGAGCGAGCGAATTATTATCGCTGCCTGCAAACTTTATTGTTATTGACCCAAGAAGAGGATCGCAAACCAGAACAATATTATCAGGCGTTTGTGAAAATGTATGGTCAGGATACTGTTGATGCAGCTTCCGCTGCTATTGCCGGAGAGAACTGTTTCTACGGTTTATGGTCTATCGATTCAGAGTTGAAATCATTACCAGCACATCAGGCATTATTGAATGCCTATGAAAAATTGCAAAAAGCCAAACGTAAATTTTGGGCAAATAAATAAACGATTAGATTAAAGTTTATTAAAAGTAAAATTCAGGTTAAATATAGTTTATATTAAAACAACAAATAAATGACAATTTAACCTGTTATTTTACTTTTTATGTCTGAAATCCCTCTATCTGTCCCTATAAAATATTTTTATAAATTTTAAAAAATATTTTATACATATAAATCAATATATTAAAGTCAAAAAGCCATATTCGGGTCATCATATTTCACCAGACTTTAAGACTAATATGATCCATATCAAATTCAGAGCAGTATCGGTTTGTTACTATCATTGCGTGCTATATTAATTAAGGATAAAGAGAGTGTTAGGATGAAAACTGACAACCCTTTTAATTTATTTCCACCTGCTGTAATGGCACAAATCGCTGATGATAGTGGTGTATATAAAGTCAATAAACACCCCGCAGTGACTTACTTATCGGCAATCATGGCGGGTGTGTTTATCTCCATTGCTTTTGTTTTTTATATTACGGCAACAACAGGAACCTCTTCCATTCCTTATGGATTGGCAAAATTAACGGGTGGACTCTGCTTTTCTCTTGGCCTAATGCTGGTGGTTGTATGTGGTGTCGATCTCTTCACTTCTACCGTACTGACAATCATTTCAAAAGCGACAGGGCGTATTACTTGGTCACAGATGCTAAAAAACTGGATTAACGTTTATATTGGTAATCTGATTGGCGCACTGTTTTTCGTGGCCTTAATCTGGTACTCAGGACAATATACCGTTGCCAATGGTATCTGGGGGCTGAATGTATTACAAACAGCTGATCATAAAATGCACCATTCCTTTATTGAAGCGATTTGTTTAGGCATTTTAGCTAATCTGATGGTATGCCTTGCGGTCTGGATGAGCTATGCCGGACGCAGCCTAATCGATAAACTATTCGCGCTGATACTGCCAATTGGCATGTTTGTCGCCAGTGGCTTTGAACACAGTATCGCTAACATGTTTTTAATTCCGTTCGGGATCACCATCAAAAATTTCGCGCCTGAAGAATTCTGGCTGAAAGTAGGAGTTACTCCCGAGCAGTTTCCGCAACTCACCGTTTCGAATTTTATTACCGATAATCTGATCCCTGTAACGATAGGTAACATTATCGGTGGTGCTGTATTGGTTGGGTTGGCTTATTGGATCATCTATTTACGCGGTGGCAAAAAGAATTAATTCGCCTCCACGCCAGATTTCTTAAAAGTTCCACTGTTAAAAGGTAGAAGTATCATGTCCGAGTTAAATGAAAAATTTTCTGTTGCATGGCAAGGATTTAACGAAGGTAGCTGGCAGAATAAAGTCGACGTTCGTGACTTCATCCAGAAAAATTATATCCCGTATGAAGGTGACGAATCGTTCCTTGCAGGCGCCACAAAATCGACAGATGTTTTGTGGGAAAAAGTCATGGAAGGTATCAAAATCGAAAACCGCACTCATGCACCGGTAGATTTTGATACTGATGTTGCGTCTACAATTACCTCTCATGATGCTGGTTATATTGAAAAAGATCTGGAACAAATCGTTGGACTGCAAACCGAAGCTCCTCTGAAACGTGCCATTATTCCATTTGGTGGCATTAAAATGGTTGAAGGTTCTTGCAAAGCCTACAATCGCAATCTCGATCCAAAACTGAAACAAATTTTTACTGAATATCGCAAAACCCATAATCAGGGTGTGTTTGATGTTTATACTCCTGATATCCTGAAATGCCGTAAATCGGGTGTTTTGACTGGTCTGCCAGATGCCTATGGCCGTGGCCGCATCATCGGTGATTATCGTCGTGTCGCATTGTACGGTATTGACTTCCTGCGTGATGATAAATTTGCCCAGTTCACTTCCCTGCAAGAAAAATTGGAAAACGGAGAGGATCTGGAATCCACTATCCGCTTGCGTGAAGAGCTTGTTGAACAGCACCGTGCTCTCGGCCAAATCAAAGAGATGGCCGCTAAATATGGCTATGATATTTCCAATCCGGCGACTGATGCCAAAGAAGCGGTACAATGGACTTACTTCGCTTATCTGGCAGCTGTTAAATCTCAAAATGGTGCAGCAATGTCTTTCGGCCGTGTTTCCAGCTTCCTGGATGTCTATATTGAACGTGATATTCAAGCAGGTAAACTGACTGAACAACAAGCTCAAGAGCTGATCGACCATTTGGTAATGAAACTGCGTATGGTACGTTTCCTGCGCACTCCTGAATACGATGAACTGTTCTCTGGTGACCCAATCTGGGCAACCGAATCATTGGCAGGTATGGGCTTGGACGGTCGTACTCTGGTGACCAAAAACAGCTTCCGTTTCCTGAACACGCTGTACACCATGGGACCATCACCAGAACCGAACATGACTATTCTGTGGTCTGAAAAGCTGCCAATTAGCTTCAAAAAATTTGCGGCAAAAGTCTCTATCGATACTTCTTCTCTGCAGTATGAAAACGATGACTTAATGCGGCCTGATTTCAACAGCGATGATTATGCTATCGCATGTTGTGTCAGCCCAATGATTGTCGGTAAACAAATGCAGTTCTTCGGTGCCCGAGCGAACCTTGCAAAAACCATGCTGTATGCCATCAACGGCGGTATGGATGAAAAAATGAAAATGCAGGTTGGCCCGAAAGAAGAGCCAATGAGAGATGCCGTGCTGAATTACGACAAAGTTATGGATCGCATGGATCACTTCATGGATTGGCTGGCAAAACAATATGTCACCGCCCTGAACATCATTCACTATATGCATGACAAATACAGTTATGAAGCTTCGTTGATGGCACTGCATGATCGTGACGTATTCCGTACCATGGCATGTGGTATCGCAGGGTTATCCGTTGCTGCTGACTCACTGTCTGCGATTAAATATGCAACAGTTTCCCCAATCCGTGATGAAGATGGCTTGGCCGTTGATTTCAATATTGAAGGAGAATACCCACAATTTGGTAACAACGATTCACGTGTCGATGATATCGCTTGTGATCTGGTTGAACGCTTCATGAAAAAAATCCAGAAACTGCAAACATATCGCAATGCCTCTCCAACTCAGTCTGTACTCACCATTACCTCTAATGTGGTTTATGGTAAGAAAACAGGTAACACTCCTGATGGACGTCGTGCTGGCGCACCATTCGGACCAGGTGCTAACCCGATGCATGGGCGTGACCAGAAAGGCGCTGTAGCTTCACTGACTTCAGTGGCTAAGTTGCCATTTGCGTATGCTAAAGATGGTATCTCATACACTTTCTCCATTGTACCTAATGCACTGGGTAAAGATGATGATGTCCGTAAAGCCAATCTGGCAGGTCTGATGGATGGTTATTTCCATCATGAAGCAGATATTGAAGGCGGTCAGCATCTGAACATTAACGTCATGAATCGGGAAATGTTACTGGATGCAATGGAAAATCCTGAGAAATATCCTCAGTTGACTATCCGTGTATCAGGCTACGCGGTACGGTTTAACTCTTTGACTAAAGAGCAACAAAGAGACGTTATCACCCGCACCTTCACCCAAACAATGTAATGGCTAAGCATGTGAGAGTAGCGTTAAACAGAGCTGTGTTACCTCAAAATGTCATTATTTTCCATTGAAATGAAATGACATACACTAAAGGCCCCTTAATAATTGGGGCCTTTAATACTTGTCAGTTTTTGGAGAAATCCTTTCATGTCCGTACTTGGTCGTATCCACTCTTTTGAATCTTGTGGAACCGTTGATGGCCCGGGTATCCGTTTTATCACGTTTTTCCAGGGTTGCCTAATGCGTTGTCTCTATTGCCATAACCGCGACACCTGGGATACTCATGGTGGAAAAACGGTCACTGTTGAAGAGTTAGTAAAAGAAGCGACGACCTATCGTCATTTTATGAATGCTTCAGGTGGTGGAGTCACAGCTTCTGGTGGCGAAGCAATTCTCCAGGCCGAGTTTGTCCGTGACTGGTTCAGAGCCTGCCATGCGGAAGGTATTCATACCTGTTTAGATACCAATGGCTTTGTCCGCCGTTATGATCCGGTGATCGATGAGCTAATGGATGATACTGATCTTGTTATGCTGGATTTAAAACAAATTAACGATGATATCCACCAGAAATTAGTCGGCGTTTCTAATCATCGAACTCTCGAATTTGCCCGATATCTGGCAAAACGAAATCAAAAAACCTGGATTCGCTATGTTGTCGTTCCCGGCTGGTCAGATGACGATAACTCTGTCCATTTGCTTGGTGAATTCACCAAGTGCATGAAAAACATTGAAAAAATTGAATTATTACCTTATCACGAGTTGGGCAAGCATAAATGGATTGCCATGGGTGAAGAATATAAATTAGAAGATGTTCACCCTCCTTCAAAAGAAACAATGGATAGGGTAAAAGAAATTCTGAATAGTTATGGACACCATGTAATTTATTAGATTTATCGTTTTCAAGCTACCTCTTTGTTGGCTGTATTTATTCCCCCAGTTACATAGTTAGCTATGCTTCTGGGGATTCCTTCCCCTTCCGCCGCACAGTAACTCAAAACTCATTGGGTATATATCCTGCACCTTTCCACACCAATATTTCAGTAAAACAATCAATTAATATCAATAAGAACAGAGCCTCAATAAATTGAGGCCAACTTTCTTCGTAAAAATGTCTTAATTCTAAGATACCAGAAAAATTGAAATAACTGACTATAAAGACATATTAACCATCCTTAATTTAAAGCTCTAATCAATATAACACATGGATTTACCCAGAATTTATAAACAAAATAACAAATCATCCATACTATTTATTGTTTTTTTAAATTATTTCATTCGGTTAATTTCGCTTTGTTATTATTTAAATAAAACATCAAACTATCTTCTAATTTAATCACTCAAGTTGGTTATAACGAAATGATATTTTATATGTTTTGTCACTTTACCTAACTCAAACACCAGAACAGAACTCTGATATCAAATTAAAATGTTTTCATCCAAAAAAACCTGCAATGACATATTAAAAACAAAATAATTTACTTTACATCAAGATAAACAAGAAAATTAAACTAAAATCATATAATTACAATCATAAAATCATTCAGTATATACATCAATACCGATAAAAATCATGCATTAATTCGCAGATAAGAATCACAAATAGCACTTGTTGATTAATAATTTTTATATAATAATTCAGTCGTTTTCTCTATAAACTTGTATTTATGGAATGCTAATAGAGAAAAACCAATTCAAAATTCATC
This sequence comes from Xenorhabdus sp. XBWT, assembly GCF_059072735.1. Classification (NCBI taxonomy): domain Bacteria; kingdom Pseudomonadati; phylum Pseudomonadota; class Gammaproteobacteria; order Enterobacterales; family Morganellaceae; genus Xenorhabdus; species Xenorhabdus sp. XBWT. The sequence continues at coordinate 1,545,742 of NZ_CM180990.1, read as the reverse complement.
ACTCAATAAGATAAATCGGAAAAAAATGGACACTCAAGATATTAATTTCAATTCAGGGAAAAATAGTGTTTCTCTAAGCAAGGAGAAAGATACATTCATTCCTGGTGGCCGGGCTGTTGGAGCTGGGGCTGCAACAGAATGGATCGGTAGTGCTTGGGAGATGTTTAAAGCTCAACCCATGAAATGGATACTGCTGACCTTAATCTATATAGTTGTCTCGATAGGTTTACAGTTTATTCCTCTCGTCAATTTCGTAACAGCCTTTTTTGGCCCTGTATTTATTGCGGGATTTATTGCTGCTAGTGAGAAACAGAGGATATCCGGCAGTTTTGAAATAGAATATCTCTTTTATGGATTTAAAAATAAACTTGGTTCATTAGTTGCAGTTGGAGCTCTCGTTTTTGGTATATATTTTCTTGCCTTTTTCGCAGTCTTTATACTCGGCGGTGCAAGCCTATTACAAGCGGTTCTAATTGGGCAAGATCCAGAATCAGCCCTATTAATAAATGGTGCATCTACTTTATTGATTATAGGACTTGTGATAATGCTTTTCAGCCTCATTGCCATTCCATTTAGTTTATTTGCGCCTGCTTTGATCATCATTAATGATCTAAAATTTGGTGAAGCCGTATCAATGAGTTTGAGTGCAGTGAAGAAAAATCTGCTCGGTATTATCCTCTTTTTATTGTTGATGGGAATTATCGTAATTATATCAATAATCCCATTATTTTTGGGTTTTATTGTTACAATTCCTCTGTATATGGCAACTTATTATACAATCTATCGTAGCATTTTTTATGTCCCAGAAGAGAAAGAAACAAAATCTAGCTTAAGCAGCTAACTACTTATCAATAGATATCTGTATACAAAAAGTGCTATAACTGGCGCTTTTTTATTATTCATCAACATTGCAAATAAAATAATGCAAATACAAAATATCAACTCAGATTTAGAAAATTTGTCCAATAACCCTATTAAAAACAATGCTATCTTTGTTCCCAATGGACAGGCAATTAAAATAAATACTGCCATTGGTTCGATAGGCGATGCCTGGGACTTTATATTACCTAAACTTGGTATGTGGGTGTTAATGGGGATTATTTATAGTACTATCAATTTTGGCATTATGCTAATTCCTTATCTTGGGTTTATCCTTTCCAGTCTACTAGATCCTCTATTTATCGCCGGAATTATCTCTATATGTGAAAACCAAAGAATCACAGATAAATTCGAATTAAAACGGCTTTTTTATGGTTTTCGACATAAATGTGGTTCATTATTTTTAATAGGAATAGTTGTTTGCGGAATAAAATCATTGGGGTATATCTCTGCTGCACTTATCGATGGTGATGATTTATTTCAAGTTGTTTTTGATGATATGTATTCAATTTCTTTATATAGAAACTACGATTCAACCATTTCCGTAGATGATTCATCCTTATCATTTTTATCTTTATTTTCTATCATAATTGCTTTGTTTTTATCTACTGCATATTCTTGGTTCGCTCCTACATTGATTATGTTGAATAATTTTAGTGTAAAAAAAGCACTTTCAACCAGTTTAAATAGCATATGTAAAAACCTCTTAGGTGCATTACTATTCTTTTTCTTCATTAATCTTTTGATTTTTGTTTCTTCCCTTCCTTTATTATTAGGGCTTTTATTTACTACACCACTCCGTATGGCAAGCCATTATTCTTCTTATCGCAATGTTTTTTATTTACATGAAATAAAGAAGGATGAAATGGCCATGAAAAATTAAGGCATGGGATATATTCATAAAAAAGCGCCGTTACTTCACACTCGGCGCTTTTTTACTAAAAATATACACCCTTCGTTTTCCGAGCTTCAGCTCAAAATTCACTGGGTATAGGTTATTAACCGATGTATTCCAATCCGTTCATATAAGGACGCAATACTTCTGGAATTGCGATACGTCCATCTGCCTGCTGATAGTTTTCCATCACAGCAACTAAAGTACGGCCTACCGCCAGTCCAGAACCATTCAGTGTATGTACCAACTGTGGTTTTTTGTCGTCCTTCGAGCGGAAACGTGCTTGCATACGACGCGCCTGAAAATCCCACATATTCGAGCAAGATGAGATTTCACGGTAAGTATTCTGTGCTGGCAACCAAACTTCCAGATCGTAAGTTTTTCTTGCACTTGCACCCATATCACCAGTACACAGCAGCATTTTGCGGTATGGCAGGTTCAACAACTGCAATACTTTTTCTGCATGACCCGTCAATTCCTCCAGTGCTTCCATAGATTTTTCTGGATGAGCAATCTGAACCAGTTCAACTTTATCAAACTGGTGCATACGGATCAGACCACGGGTATCACGACCATAAGAACCCGCTTCAGAACGGAAGCAAGGTGTATGGGCAGTCATTTTCAATGGTAATTCGCTTTCATCCAGAATTTCATCACGAACCAAGTTAGTAACAGGCACTTCCGCAGTCGGGATCAAAGCATAGTTACTGGCAGATTCTTCTTCCAACGGTCTGGTATGGAACAAATCTTCACCAAATTTAGGTAATTGCCCCGTACCGTACAAAGAATCGTGGTTAACCAAATAAGGTACATAGGTTTCCAAATAACCATGTTGTTCAGTATGTAAATCCAGCATGAACTGTGCGATAGCACGGTGCAGACGAGCAATCTGACCTTTCATAACCACGAAACGTGAGCCAGTTAATTTAACCGCTGCCGCAAAATCAAGACCACCGCTCAGTTCACCCAGCGATACATGATCTTTAATTTCAAAACCATACTGGCGTGGTTCGCCCCAACGGCTGATTTCCAGATTATCACTGTCATCTTTCCCGTCAGGGGAGGAATCGTCAGGAATATTCGGCATACTTAAAGCAATATGACGAATTTCAGTCTGCAATGTTTCCAGTTCAGCTTTTGCTGAATCCAGCTTTTCTCCCAACTGATTCACTTCCTGACGCAGTGGTTCAATATCTTCACCACGGGCTTTCGCTGCACCAATAGCCTTCGATCGGGAATTACGTTCTGCCTGCAGGGTTTCAGTTTCAACTTGTAAAACTTTGCGGCGCTCTTCTAGTTTGCGCAGCATCTCCACATCAAGGGTATAACCCCTGCGAGCCAGTTTTTCGGCGACTGCGTCTAGCTCATTACGCAGCATATTTGGATCGAGCATGCTAGTCCTGTGTTTGTTGTTATTGAAAAGTTGTTATTGAGATACTTGTTATTGAGAATAACGTAGTGAAATCTATTGGATATAAACCTTACCGTATCAATAAGATTAACGATAGCGTTTTATCGGGCTATTTTGATCCTGTTCCAGCAACCAGTTTAATTTCTCACCAATCTTCCCTTCCAGCCCTCTGGTGGCCGGATAATAATAACGTGTTTGTTGCATTTCAGGTGGGAAATAAACTTCACCGGCAGCATACGCATTCGGTTCATCATGAGCATAGCGATATGCTTCACCCACGCCCATTTCCTTCATCAGTTTCGTCGGTGCATTACGCAGATGGATAGGCACATCATAATCCGGTTTATTTTGTGCGTCCGCCATTGCCGCATTGAATGCGGTATAAACCGCATTACTTTTCGGTGCGCAAGCAAGATACACAATTGCCTGTGCAATCGCTCTCTCTCCTTCCGCCGGTCCTACTCGTGTAAAACAGTCCCATGCAGCAATCGCGACCTGCATTCCGCGTGGATCGGCATTACCAACATCTTCAGAAGCAATCGCCAGTAACCGGCGAGCAACATAAAGTGGATCACCACCTGCGGTAATGATTCGGGCATACCAGTAAAGTGCGGCATCAGGTGCTGAACCACGGATTGCTTTATGCAGGGCAGAAATTAAATCGTAATACCGATCACCTTTATTATCAAAGCGTGCGCTTCTCTCCCCACTGACTTCTTTTAGTAGTTCAAGTGTCAGAACCCTCTGATCGTGCCGATCCACTTCTGCCATATCTGACATCATTTCCAGCAAATTCAGTGAGCGGCGAGCGTCTCCAGCGACAAGTTCAGCAATCATTTGGCGGGTATCATCCGGTAATACGATCTTTTGCCCGCCAACCCCTCGCTCTTTATCGTTCATGGCCTGAATAAGCACTTGCTCAATCTCTGTCGTCGAGAGAGATTTCAATAAATAAACTCGCGCCCGTGATAACAAGGCTGAATTTAATTCGAAAGAAGGATTTTCGGTCGTTGCACCAATAAAGGTGATCGTTCCATCTTCAATATGTGGTAAAAATGCATCCTGCTGGCTTTTATTAAATCGATGAACTTCATCGACAAATAAGATGGTTCTGCGACCTGCATTCCGGTTTTGGCGTGCTTTTTCTATTGATTCACGGATTTCTTTAATGCCGGATGTCACTGCCGAGATTCGTTCGATATCAGCTTGGGCGTAATAACCAATTATTTCAGCCAGCGTTGTCTTTCCTGTTCCTGGTGGTCCCCACAAAATCATGGAATGAAGGTGACCAGCCCGGATCGCTTTTGGCAAAGGTTTGCCTTCTGCCAATAAATGCTGCTGCCCAATGTAATGATCTAATGTGACTGGACGCATTCTTGCGGCCAGTGGCTGAAATTCATTTTGTGAAAAATCGAGTGAAAGATTATCCACTTAAACCTCACTGGCGCTGATCATCCAGCGTAACACCATCTGGTACTGTAAATTTGAATTTATCCGCATTTACGCTGGTATTTTGCTGCTTTTGCAATTGATAAGCGCTTTTTTGCCCATCCTGTTCAACCGCCGTAAATTTCTGGATAGTTCCCTCTGGTGTTACGGTAATTGAAAAGTGTTTCAAGTTACCATTGGCATTATTCGGAGTCAGCTCAAAATGATTACCATTTTGTGCAATTTTGTACTGTTTCCAATCTGCGGGATCATTACGGGCAATCAACATAAATGGTGTATTCCCCGTCGCATCTTTTAACCAGTTTGCCGTTACTTGTTCAACAAAAGGGTTATAAAACCACAGAGTTTTACCATCAGAGACCAAAACACTTTCATCAGGCGAAGTCATGTGCCAGTTAAATAAATTAGGGCGTTTGATCCAAAGTTCTCCTTCCCCTTTTTGGATTGTAGCCCCATCATTGCTAGTCACTGTTTGAGTAAAACCAGCATGAAAACTATTTACTTTTCCTAAACGCCCTTGCAGGTCTTGCGTAGCATCAGCCCATGCAGAACCTACGCTCACACCCATAATCAGACAACCAATCAACATCAGTTTTTTCATGTGCGAGTACCTTCAATTCGTATTATTGCCAGCATCAGTGGCTGATACTGCATTGCATTTAACAGCATTAATTAATGTTCGTGTGGCGGAGGTGCCAAAACTTCACGGTTGCCATTATGTCCGGGTGTACTGACAATCTGCTGTGCTTCCATTTGTTCGACAATCCTAGCCGCCCGATTATATCCGATACGGAATTGACGTTGCACGCCCGAAATGGAAACACGGCGCTTTTCAACCACAAATTCAACTGCTTGATCAAACAAAGTATCCAGCTCTTCATCGCTATCAAACCCTAAGCCGCCATCACCATCTTCTCCGCCCTTGATAATACTATCAATATATTGAGGACGCCCACGAGCTTTCCAGTCATTAACGACTTCATGAACCTCTTGGTCACGGACAAATGCACCATGAACACGTACAGGAATGGAAGAATTTGGTGCCAAATAAAGCATATCTCCCATGCCAAGCAATGATTCTGCACCACCTTGATCAAGAATGGTACGAGAATCGATTTTACTGGACACTGTAAATGCAATACGTGTTGGAATATTGGCTTTAATCAATCCCGTAATGATGTCAACAGAAGGACGCTGTGTTGCCAGCACCAAGTGAATACCTGCTGCACGCGCTTTCTGGGCCAAACGGGCAATCAGTTCTTCCACTTTCTTCCCGACTGTCATTATCAGGTCTGCAAACTCATCAACCATAACGACGATATAAGGCTCTTTTTTCAGCATAGGATGCGTTGCATCCATACTATCTCCCGGTTTCCAGAACGGATCAGGGATTGGCCGTCCCATATTTTCCGCTTGTTTAATCTTGTCGTTATAACCGGCGAGATTACGCACCCCCAAAGCTGACATCAGTTTGTAACGTCGTTCCATTTCATTCACACACCAGCGCAAGGCGTTGGCCGCATCTTTCATATCAGTGACAACTTCAGTCAATAAGTGCGGAATTCCTTCATACACTGATAATTCAAGCATTTTCGGATCTATCATGATAAAACGAACATCTTCCGGTTTCGCTTTATACAGGATACTGAGGATCATGGCGTTAACCCCCACCGATTTGCCCGAACCCGTTGTCCCTGCAACAAGTAAGTGAGGCATTTTACCCAAATCAGCCACAACAGGTTGCCCTGCAATGTCTTTTCCAAGAACAATAGTCAACGGCGATGGATTGTCCCTGAATTTATCGCAATCCAGTACTTCCCTCAGGTAAACTGTTTGGCGCTTTTTATTGGGTAGTTCCAACCCGACATAAGGTTTCCCGGGGATAACTTCCACAATACGGACAGCTACTGCGGAAAGAGAGCGGGCAAGGTCACGTGATAAGTTAGATATGCGGGAAGCCTTGACACCCGGCGCTAAGTCCAGCTCAAACCTTGTAATCACAGGACCAGGCGAAAATCCAACAACATCTGCTTTGACGCGATAATCATTTAGACGCGATTCAATCAAACGAGAGGTTTGTTCTAGAACAAACATATCGACAGGTTCTTCTTCTATTGGCGGCTTAGCCAAAAGGTCTAAAGAAGGCATAGGTGTTGTTGGTTTCGGCAATGGCTGATCATTGCGCATCAAAAATGGATGGAACAAGCTGTCTTGCTGCGGTTGCTGCGGTTGCTGCGGTTGCTGCGGTTGCTGCGGTTGCTGCGGTTGCTGCGGTTGCTGCGGTTGCTGCGGTTGCTGCGGTTGCTGCGCAAGAGTATGCTGAATTCCCGATTCATGGGAAGCAGGGGCAGGAACTATTTTTTTCACCTGAATCTCTTGTTGAATCAATGGCTCTGGTACTCTGAATGCAGGCTCAGTTGATTCAGATTTATCAAGATCATCAACCTGAGGAGAATAATTTAACTCAGCTCCTTCATCTTGTTCTGAAATGTGTGTTGAAATAACAGGTTGGTTCATTTGATAACGCTCACTCTGCTGTTGCTCAAATGCCATTCGCAGCGCTTCTTCCTGCTGCGCTTCCTGTTCATCTACACTATTTTCCAGATTATTCTGTTCTGTAAATACAGTTACTGTTGGTTGCCGATATAAAGATACAGCTTCCTCGCGTGCTTCTCTACTTTCTGTCTCAAAATTATTGCCATAACGTTCACGTTGTTGTTCAAGAAATTGCTGACGCAACATATTTTGCTGTTGCTCATCCATGTCTTGTTCATGAGTTTCTGCGATCAGTTCATTCTGCTTTTCTTTTTCTTCCCGTTGCAGATGTTCCGCCAAACGATGAGAAGGCACTTTAATACCATACAATTCACGACGTGTAGGTATTCTGACAGGATTAGGGCGTGGCATTTCAGGGCCAATACCCTGTTTAATCTGAGGGTTTTTCGTTATGGCAGAAATGCCGGCAATATCCGCAACCGTATTTTTCAGGTTGGTACTGTCAGTATCAGCAATAACTGGCGAAAGATTGTCTGGTTCTGAATTTGATTGATAATCGTTTGGTAATTCAAAGAAATAACGAACAGACTTTTTCTCTCGCTCATCTTTTGCATTATGCGTTATTTCAGTTTGTACAGGTTCTGACGAAGTTACCAATGGTTGTATTACTGATTGCGGTATGTGTTCATCACTGCTACTGCTGAATGATTGCTCAGACATTTCTGGTAACACAGTTTGGGTTGGTACTGTCTGTACGGAGATATGCTCAGGAGAACTCTTTTCCTGTGTTTTCTCAATAAATTCTGTTTTAGGAGAAGTTGAAGCAGTAGGTAATGCTGAATCTGTATTTGCTAATTCAATTACCGTTGGAGCAGTCAACAACACATCATCTTCGTTTGCGCTTACCGCTTCTGTTTCAATCGTTGTCTCAGCCAGTTCATTTTGGTCAATATGTTCGGCTCGTTGATGCTCACTGGTTGAATATTCATCTTCCAACTCATTACGGTCATATTCTGATGCATTACGACTGCGGTTTACCATAAAACTTATAGAATCCAGAATGATTGCACCAATCTTTTCTGCAATAGTGAGCCATGACCAACCCGTAAACAAAATAAAACCAACCGCCCAAATACCAAGCAGGGCTAATGTTGCACTAAGTATATTGAACCAAGGCAGAATCGCATTACTGAATAAATTACCCACAACACCACCGGCAGCAAAATCATCCAAATCATCAATATTGAGTGCTGCCAAGCCACATGAAGTCAGTACCAAGGCTAAAGCGCCGATAACACGTAATGCGAGGGTAAAAAAATCAACGTACTCTTGCCTATCTTTCTGGCGGAAAGCATTCCAACAACCTAAAAACATTAACGGCGGGACTGCATAGGCAAGAATACCAAATGCCGAGAGCAGCGTGTCTGACAACCAAGCACCTACGCTTCCACCCCAATTGTGGATGGGTTCATGCCATGAAGTTTGTGACCAGCTTGGATCGGATGGGTGAAAGCTAATGAGCGTTATCATCAAGTACACAGCACAAATAGCAATTACCAACAGAACGGCTTCCAGAAGCCGGCGGCCACTGCTTATTTTCTTTAACTTAACACGTTTGTCTTCTGTATATTCCTGGTTCAAGAAAGACTCTCCAGGTTTTCCTGTTGATTAAACGGAACAACGCTGAGGATAGCTCAGCGTTGAAACTGTATGCATAAACAGGAGTGTACCTAAGTTTTTCCTGTTTTGCATCTGTACATTTTAGACAAAAGCTTAACGAGTCTTAATCACTAGGCGATTACTCTGTTTCACTTCTTCCATAACGACATAAGTACGCGTATCGTTAACCCCCGGAAGACGCAACAGGGTTTCACCGAGTAATTTACGATATGCGGACATATCTGGTACGCGCGTTTTCAGCAAGTAGTCAAAATCACCAGAGACCAAATGACATTCTTGGATTTCTTCTAATTTCTGGACAGCCGTATTGAATTGTTCAAACACATCTGTTGCTCCACGGTTCAGCGTAATTTCAACGAATACCAGCAACGATGCATCCAGGTAGTGAGGATTCAGCAAAGCTGTATAACCAGAGATAAAGCCCTGGCGCTCCAAACGACGTACACGTTCCAGACAAGGTGTCGGTGACAGACCAACACGTTTGGATAACTCCACGTTAGAAATACGACCGTCTTTTTGCAACTCATTAAGGATATTGCGATCTATACGATCAAGATCTTTTCCTGGACGCTTCTTATTATCAATCATCTTATTGCTCTCTCTCTATATTCCTACACCCATAACTTTTCCCTATCTCTTTGAAGCAACTGAGCTGGAAAAGATGTCTTCAAAGGTAAAGCCCAATCTGTAACCAAGTTTTGAGGCCTACTACAATTTCCCAGTATGTGGTTTTCCAGCGTTCGATTAACCAGAACACCATTTTCCAGGATATTATCTCCCAAAACACAATGTCTTTCAGAAAGTAGCTTAACGGCAATTTTTAATATTCTATGAGAAAATTATCCACCTCAATTTGTCTATTCTATAGAAACAATTGATTAGCGAGGTAGATAATTATCTCTTACACAGATGTTTTCGCAAATGCACAGCCGATTGTCAAAGTAAATGAGCGAAAACCAGAACAACATACCAAACAAATTTTCAGTAAGACGTTCAAATAACTAGTTTCATATCTTAAATGTATAAATGATGTTCGATTCAGAAGGTTAAACAATTCCCCCTTACATTTCGATCACATCATAGTTACTATCTATCGGTAAAATCGTTAATAACATGAATATTTTATCTGATAATCGCTTTTTTTAACTTATTATTTCTCCTACAATCCCTAAATTCGCAATATGAGATAATGGAAATGAGGTATTCATGAGCACAGCCAAACACAGTAAACTCATCATTCTTGGCTCAGGTCCTGCTGGTTATACCGCTGCCGTTTATGCAGCCCGCGCTAATCTAAATCCGGTTCTCATTACTGGGATTGAAAAAGGCGGCCAATTGACCACCACGACTGAGGTTGAAAACTGGCCCGGTGATCCTGAAGGGCTTACTGGTCCAGACTTGATGGAGCGTATGTTCCAACATGCTGAGAAATTTCAAACTGAGATGATTTCTGACCATATTAAGAAAGTTGATTTCTCAAACAAACCACTCCGTTTATATGGGGATGATCAGGAATATACTTGTGATGCGTTGATCATAGCGACAGGTGCTTCTGCCCGTTATCTAGGATTGCCTTCCGAAGAAGCTTTCAAAGGTCGGGGTGTATCCGCTTGTGCAACATGTGATGGTTTTTTCTATCGCAAACAGAAAGTTGCCGTCGTTGGTGGTGGTAATACGGCTGTTGAAGAAGCACTTTATTTGGCAAACATTGCCTCTGAAGTCCACTTGATTCACCGCCGTGATATTTTCCGTTCAGAAAAAATCCTGATAGACCGTATGATGGAAAAAGTGAAAAACGGTAATATCATTCTGCATATCGATCGAACTTTGGATGAAGTTCAGGGTGACGATATGGGGGTTACGGGGGTCCGCCTTCGCGATACGAAAAGCAGCAATACCGAAGAACTGGATGTCGCTGGTGTTTTCATCGCCATCGGCCATAGCCCAAATACAGGTATCTTTGACGGGCAGCTTGAACTGGAAAATGGATATATCAAAGTCCAGTCTGGATTGCACGGTAATGCTACCCAAACCTCCATTCCGGGCATTTTTGCCGCCGGAGATGTGATGGATCATATATATCGTCAAGCAATCACTTCCGCCGGTACAGGCTGTATGGCTGCGCTGGATGCTGAACGTTTTCTTGATGGTTTGGCAACCAAGTAATCCATCCTCCTTAAAAGCGCTATTTCAATAGCGCTTTTAAATAAGTAACACAAGGTTTGTTTTGATATTTCGTATCATCACCTGCTAATCAGAAATTTTTCTTATGGACAAAACAAGACAATCTGAACTTGTTCGATGGCTGAGACGACAAAGTGCCCCAGCCCGACGGTGGCTTCGTCTATCCATGATACTAGGGCTGATCGGTGGATTACTGATCATTTCTCAAGCCTGGCTTTTAGCCTCAATCCTTCAAGCCCTGATTATGGATAATGTTCCCCGTGAAAACCTCATCAATCAGTTTCTGATGCTGGTAGCTGCCTTTATATTTCGTGCAATCATCAATGCCGTCCGGGAACGTGTGGGTTTTATCTGTGGCAAAGTTGTACGCCAGCAAATTCGCAGTATGGTTTTAGATAAATTGGAAAAATTGGGGCCAGTATGGGTTAAGGGGAAACCAGCCGGCAGTTGGGCGACCATTATCCTGGAACAAATCGAAGATATGCAGGATTTCTATTCTCGCTACCTGCCCCAAATGACTCTGGCCGCCATGATCCCAATGTTAATTCTGATTACCGTGTTTCCGGTTAATTGGGCAGCTGGGTTGATTTTGCTTGTGACCGCACCATTGATTCCCCTATTTATGGCTCTGGTAGGATTAGGTGCGGCAGATGCTAACCAACGAAATTTTGTTGCACTCAGCCGTTTAAGCGGCAACTTCCTCGATCGTTTACGGGGTCTGGAAACTTTACGCTTATTCCACCGGGGAGAAGCTGAAGTTAAGCAGATTACTCAATCAACAGAAAATTTCCGCCGCAGAACAATGGAAGTGCTGCGCATGGCATTCTTATCTTCAGCTGTATTGGAGTTTTTTGCTGCGGTTTCCATTGCCGTTGTTGCCGTCTATTTTGGTTTTTCCTATCTGGGAGAACTGCACTTTGGCAGCTACGGAATGGGCGTCACACTGTTTTCCGGCTTCCTTGCGCTGATCCTCGCACCTGAATTTTTTCAGCCTTTACGGGATCTTGGGACATTTTATCACGCAAAAGCCCAGGCAATTGGAGCGGCTGAATCACTTTTCACCCTACTCAGCAGTGATGGAGAACAGGCTGTTATCAGCGGCCAAAAAAGGCTACCTGATGAAAAATCAGTGGCTATTGAAGCCAACGAATTGGTGATTTTGTCTCACGATGGTCACCGTCTTGCTGGTCCTTTGAATTTTACGATTGATAAACATCAGCGAATCGCGCTGGTTGGCAAAAGTGGTGCTGGCAAAAGTTCGTTGATCAATCTGTTGCTGGGGTTTTTGCCTTATCATGGCTCACTGAAAATCAATGGTATTGAACTGCGTGAACTCGATTTCACTACATGGCGTGAGTGTTTGAGTTGGGTTGGTCAGAATCCTCATCTGCCAGAGCAGACTCTGTTAGATAATATCCGTCTCGGTCAATATAATGCAACGCAAGAACAAATCAATGATGTGATGAAACAAGCTTATGTTGATGAGTTTGTTCACGCGCTACCAGATGGCGTCAATACGGTAATTGGTGACAATGCGGCTCGTCTGTCTGTCGGGCAAGCTCAACGTATCGCGGTAGCAAGGGCATTATTAAATCCCAGTCAATTATTGTTATTGGATGAACCTGCCGCCAGCCTTGATGCCCATAGTGAACAGCGCGTGATGATGGCCTTAAATCAAGCCGCCTATCAACAAACCACCCTATTAGTTACTCACTTGTTAGAAGAAACTCTGGAATATGATCAGATCTGGGTAATGGAGAATGGACTATTGATTGAAACAGGTGATTATCAGAGTCTAAGCCGATCTCAAGGTGCATTTTTCCGTCTGTTGTCTCACCGCAGTGTGGAGCTTTAACCATGCGTATATTACTCCCCTTTCTCGCCCTCTACCGTCGCCACTGGTTTCTCATTAGTTTAGGAATGGTATTGGCGATTGTAACCCTGTTAGCCAGCATTGGCCTGTTGACACTTTCCGGATGGTTCCTTGCCGGCACAGCTCTGGCGGGATTTTCGGGGTTGTATACGTTTAACTATATGCTACCTGCTGCTGGTGTCCGTGGAGCTGCCATTTTCCGCACTGCTGGCCGCTATGGTGAACGTCTTGTCAGCCATGATGCAACTTTCCGTGTTCTGGCACATTTACGCGTTTTTGCTTTTCAAAAAATTCTGCCACTTTCTCCGGGAGGAATTGCCCGTTTTCGTCAAGGTGAATTGTTAAACAGGCTCGTTGCTGATGTCGAAACGTTGGATCATCTCTATCTGCGCGTTATTTCCCCTGTTCTCGCCGCATTTGTCGTAATTTTAGTACTGACATTTGGCTTGGGGTTCCTTGATGTCTCGCTCGCCTATATTCTCGGCAGTATTATGTTAGGGCTGCTTTTGATATTGCCTTTCGGGTTTTACCACGCCGGTAAACCCTATGGCAAAAACATCACCTTACAACGGGCCCAATATCGTACATTACTGACTAGTGCCTTACAGGGGCAGGCTGAATTGACCGTATTCGGAGCACTCAAGCGTTTTCGTCAATCTATGGTAGAAGTTGAATATGATTGGCTGAAGAGTCAGCAAAAACAGGCCAATTTAACCGGGCTTTCGCAGGCGATTATGATTTTCTCCACAGGTATAGCGGTAACGCTGATGCTTTGGCTAGCAGCCGACGGTGTGGGGGAAAAGAGCCAGCCAGGGGCGTTAATAGCTCTATTTACATTCTGTACCCTTGCTGCTTTTGAAGCACTCGGGCCAGTTACCATAGCATTTCAGCACATGGGGCAGGTTATTTCATCCGCTACTCGTGTTTCCCAATTAATGCATCAAAAGCCGGAAGTTACTTTCCCTGCTAATGGGCCTAAGACAGATGGTGATATCAGCATTGAAATAAAAAACATTGATTTCACCTATCCTGACCAACCTCTGCCAGTGTTAACAAATATTTCTCTCACTTTGGTCTCGGGTGAACATATTGCTTTATTGGGAAAAACAGGATGTGGTAAATCGACGCTTTTACAGCTATTGACCCGTGCATGGGATGTCAATAACGGTGAGATCCAACTAAATCAGAAACCTATTTCCCGCTATGATGAGACAACATTGCGCTCAATGATGTCTATCGTTCCCCAGAGAATACATATATTCAGCCATACCCTGCGCGAAAATCTTTTATTGGCAAAACCAGATGCAAGTGATAATGAATTAATAACCATATTGAAGAAGGTAGGTTTAGGAAACTTGCTAGAAAATGATGAAAATCTAAACTGTTGGATGGGCGAAGGCGGACGCCAGCTTTCTGGTGGAGAGCAACGCCGATTAGGGATTGCCAGAGCATTGTTACATGATGCTCCTTTAATGCTTCTTGATGAACCAACTGAAGGACTTGACGCGGATACTGAGCAACAAATCTTATCGCTGCTACGCCATAGCTGCCAAAACAAGACACTGATTACTGTTACCCACCGATTAACTGGCTTACAACATATGGATCGGATCTGTGTTATGGATGGGGGACGCATTATTGAGCAAGGCAAACATGACGTTCTGCTGGCTCAACAAGGGCGTTATTACCAATTTTATCAGCGACAAAATTACTCTGGGCAGGAGTGACACACTTTATGTCAATAGCTCAGCTGGATATTTCATACGAATTCCCTCATCCAACCAATGCCTTGGCTGAACCCAATGGTTTGCTGGCATTTGGTGGAGATATGAGTGCAGAACGTTTAAAAGTGGCTTATAATGAGGGAATTTTTCCGTGGTATTCGCCCAACGAGCCTCCTTTATGGTGGTCTCCAGATCCTCGGGCTGTATTAATTCCTGGGGAATTGCATACGGGCCGAACATTACGTCGTTTTATTCGCAAACATATTTATCAAATTACGGTAAACTATGCTTTCGATAGAGTAATGTATAGTTGCGCCCAACGGCCAGAAGGTACCTGGATCGGTTCGGAAGTTCAGAGAGGTTACCAAACCCTGCATCACAAAGGTTTGGCCCATTCAATTGAAGTCTGGCATAAGCACCGATTGGTGGGCGGTTTATATGGCGTTTGTGTAGGTGCATTATTTTGCGGTGAATCGATGTTTAGCCGAATGGAGAATGCATCCAAGTGCGCTTTTATAGCATTTTATCACCACTTTTTACGTCATGGTGGCCAACTGTTTGATTGTCAGGTATTAAACCATCATACAGAATCATTGGGTGCCAAAAATATTCCAAGGGAAGAATTTCTCCAGCATCTTTACCAGTTACGAGACCAGCCACTACAATCAGGCTGCTGGTCTAATCAGGTGCTTGATTTATCATTACCCCTTAAGGATTAATGCTGTTTACGGTGGGAATGTCACTATCTATCAGGCCTAAAATGATGGCTTAAAATACGACATTCCTTTACATGATGATGGTTTTTCGGCATTATCTTGCCGATTAAAAACTTATGGTTGTTACATTTAGAGGATTAGATGGCCAAAGAAGAAAACGTTGAAATGCAAGGTACTGTGTTAGAAACACTGCCAAACACCGTGTTCCGTGTTGAATTAGAGAACGGACACGTCATTACTGCTCACATTTCAGGAAAAATGCGTAAAAACTATATCCGCATCCTGACTGGAGACAAGGTTACTGTTGAGCTAACTACATATGACACGGACAAAGGTCGTATCACCTTCCGTAGCCGCTAATTAAGTAACTTGAACACCACAGGTGATGTTTATTCAATAGCACCTGTGGTGTGACTCTGGTTTTAATGCCAATTCCTATAATTTACTTATAACACGGCATCTTCTGATCTCTTTTTACTTGATTTCTGTGAGCTTTTAAAATCGTATGTTAATACTTGTTTAACTTTATCAAGATTAATCTTGACGGAGCCACCATGTATTAAAGAGCCAAATAGTAGTTCATTTGCCAGTGGTTTCTTCAGATTATCTTGAATAATACGAGCCATAGGACGTGCTCCCATAGCCCTATCATAGCCTTTGTCACATAACCACTGACGGGCACCTGCACTGATTTCAAGAGAAACTCCTTTTTCATCCAGCTGAGCTTGTAATTCAACAATAAATTTATCAACAACTTGCTGAATAACTTCAGAGGAAAGTGCATCAAACCAAATTATGCCATCAAGTCGATTGCGGAATTCAGGCGTGAAGATCCGTTTAATTTCTTCCATTCCATCTATGCTGTTATCTTGCTCAGAGAAACCAATGGATTTACGCTGAGTCTCACGCACTCCTGCATTGGTTGTCATTACTAAAATAACATTGCGGAAATCCGCCTTGCGGCCATTATTATCGGTCAATGTGCCATTATCCATAACCTGTAACAACAGATTAAATACATCAGGATGGGCTTTTTCAATCTCATCCAACAACAGTACAGAATGAGGATGTTTGATAATTGAGTCGGTCAATAATCCTCCCTGATCATATCCCACATAACCTGGCGGAGCACCAATCAATCGACTGACAGTGTGGCGTTCCATGTATTCCGACATATCAAATCGCAACAATTTGACATTCAATACCTTAGCAAGCTGAACCGTAACTTCCGTTTTACCGACCCCTGTAGGCCCGGCAAACAGGAAAGACCCCACTGGCTTATGTTCCTGCCCCAACCCAGCCCGGCTCATTTTAATCGCTTCCGTCAATGCACCAATGGCTCTATCCTGACCAAAGACCAACATCTTCAAACGATCATCCAGCGTTCTCAATACATCTTTATCGCTGGCCGACACAGTTTTTTCTGGAACGCGGGCAATACGAGCTACAATAGATTCAATATCAGCAACGTTGATTGTTTTCTTACGACGGCTGACCGGAATTAATCTTGTTCTTGCTCCCGCTTCATCAATAACATCAATAGCTTTATCCGGTAAATGGCGATCTGTAATATATTTCACAGATAACTCAACTGCGGCGCGAATAGCTTTTGCCGTATAGCGAACATCATGGTGCGCTTCATACTTAGCACGTAACCCATTGATAATTTGTATCGTTTCCTCTGGCGAAGGTTCAAGAATATCAATTTTCTGGAATCGACGAGCTAACGCCCTATCTTTTTCAAAAATATTGCTGAACTCGTGATAGGTCGTCGAACCAATTACCCGGATCCGTCCACTGGACAACAAAGGTTTAATAAGATTGGCTGCATCCACTTGCCCACCAGAAGCTGCACCAGCGCCAATAATAGTATGGATTTCGTCAATAAAGAGAATGCTTTTGCTGTCTTGCTCTAAGGTTTTTAACAATGATTTGAAGCGCTTCTCAAAATCACCACGATACTTTGTACCAGCCAGCAGTGAACCAATATCTAAGGAATAGATAGTACAGCCCAGCATAACGTCAGGAACATCTTTTTGTACAATACGCCATGCAAGCCCTTCTGCAATGGCAGTTTTACCAACACCAGACTCACCTACGAACAGTGGGTTATTCTTGCGACGACGGCAAAGTACCTGAACAGTTCTCTCCAATTCATGCTGACGCCCGACGAGTGGATCGATCTGACCTTTTTGTGCCAATTGATTCAGGTTAGCTGTAAAATTCTCCAGTCTATCTTCGCTGATTATCTGTTCTTCTTGAACGGGATTAATACTGTGGTGAGAATCATGATCAGGCTCATCTTTACGTGTTCCATGAGAAATGAAATTTACAACATCCAAGCGGCTGACATCATGTTTACGCAGCAAATAAGCAGCCTGAGATTCCTGTTCACTGAAAATGGCAACCAGAACATTTGCCCCAGAAACTTCTGAGCGCCCTGAAGACTGAACATGAAATACTGCTCGTTGCAATACACGCTGAAAACTTAATGTAGGTTGTGTATCTCTGTCATCATTTTCAGATAACAAAGGGGTTGTTTGGGCAATAAAACTTTCCAATTCCTGGCGTAACATCGCCAGATCGACTTTACAAGCCTCCAAAGCTTCCCGCGCTGATGTGTTGCTTAACAACGCCAGCAATAGGTGCTCTACGGTCATAAATTCATGTCTATTATCCCTTGCTTTGGCGAAAGCAATATTGAGACTAAGCTCCAGTTCTTGATTGAGCATAAGCATCTCCTCCTAAAATCAGTGAGCCAGATCAGACCTTTTCTAGCGTGCAAAGTAACGGATGCTCGTGCTCCTTAGCATACATGTTCACTTGCGCAGCTTTAGTTTCTGCGACCTCTGCCGTATAAATTCCGCAAACTGCTTTCCCTTTATAATGGACATCCAGCATTAGTTGCGTTGCTCGTTCAACATCATAAGAAAAGAACTTTCGCAATACGTCAACCACAAACTCCATGGGGGTATAATCGTCATTGTTAAGAACAACCTTATACATTGATGGGGGTTGTAACTTTTGTTTTGCGTCTTCCTTAATAAATTCTTTAACTTTCAAATTGTTATAAAACTCAGTCATCATTCTTCCGCTGGGTGTTAGCTTTCCGTTGGATTTTAGTATGAACTAATCCATTATACTGCTATATATTTTATCACTTCATAAAGCACTCTGCTTACCCCCTTCGGTTATCGGATAAAGAATTCGCTTAAAAATTAGATATCGTTATCTATATCAAACTTTAGCCATTTGAGACAGCCTGACGTTATTTATATGCTTGACGGCGTAATGAATTTCACTACAGTATATTTTGTGAACACCAGCCCTGTCTGGGTTTCTGTTCATATTTTTAATTTTTTTATGATTCCTAAATCCGAAATCGTAATACGAGGGACAGAGAAGTATGGAAACAGGTACTGTTAAATGGTTCAATAATGCAAAAGGCTTTGGATTTATTTGCCCGACCAGCGGAGGAGATGACATATTCGCTCACTATTCAACCATTCAGATGGATGGTTATAGGACTCTGAAAGCTGGGCAAAAAGTGAATTTTAGTGTTAATCAAGGCCCCAAAGGTAATCACGCTAGCCTTATTGTGCCTCTGGAAAGTGATTCAAAATCGAAAGAAAACGATTCAAAATCAAAAAAAAGAGCGACTCAATAAAATTATAATTCCACGCCACAAATAAACAGTGGGCTTATTTGCGGCGTGCTATTAGCGCACTTCATTTTTTCTCTTCGTTTTAACATATACATGGCATGTCCAGATCGCCTGAGATAATTTTGATTTAACCGCAGTTTCGTAGCTATTCCCTTGCCAGGGCTTCGATAGGATCGAGACGGGCAGCGTTTCGTGCAGGTAAAAAACCAAATATTATTCCAATTGTAGTTGAGCAACCAAAGGCGATGAAAAATGCAGTGAGATTATAACCGAAATCCCATTTCGGTAAGATTAATTGCACAATCAAAGCAAAGCTATATGACAGGGAGATACCCAATGCTCCTCCCATCAAACAGACCAGAATGGCTTCAATAAGAAATTGCTGCATAATGTCACTGGTTCTGGCACCAACAGCCATGCGAATGCCAATCTCTCGGGTGCGCTCTGTTACTGATACCAGCATAATGTTCATCACGCCAATACCACCAACAACTAAAGATATAACCGCTACCAGTGTTAAAAATATTTGCATAGTTTGAGTTGTTTGATCTACCGCGGCAATTATTGTATTCGCATTGTAGATATGGAAATCTTTTTTACCATGGCGAAATGCCAACAATTGGGTAATTTTTTCTTCCGCCTCATCAGAAGAATAGCCATCTTTCACCCTGATAACAATCGAACCCAAATAATCTTGGTTTAGCATACGGCTATTCATCGTGCTATAAGGCAACCAAATTTGTAATGAATTACCATAAAAACGCGGCCCACGCTCAATCACCCCAACCACGGTCAACAGCATATTATCCAGCAGTAAATCTTTACCTATTACATCATGTTGATAAGGGAATAGTTTTTTACGTGTATTATCATCAATGATAACGACTTGAGCTTGCTGATAAATCATTTCTGGGGTAAAGGGCATACCTTGCGAAAACTTCATGGCATACACACGAAAAAAATCGCCATCTACACCAGATATACTGACACCAGCATCAACATTACCGTGACGTAAATTCCCACTTTGAGCAATCTCAGGGGAAACAGCCTGAACATAATACTGGGATTTTATTGCCGGAATATCAGTAAGTTTCAGCGATTGCATGCCTAAACTGTCATCACTGCCAAAATTTTCCCCTGGATATACCGCAATGGAATTGGTTTCAATAGCTTTAATATGTGATAACACTTTCGATTTTGCTGCATTACCTATCACTAAGATAGTGACGACAGAAGCAATACCAATAATAATGCCAAGCATCGTCAGCAAAGTCCGCATTTTATTGGCGACCATGGCGCGCCATGCCATCCACAGTGCCTCATTGAAACTTCCCCAGATTTGTTGAATTGAAGAAGTTTTTATCTCCACCGGAGAAAAATGAGCCACTATTTTATTATCAGAAACGCGTGAATCACTCATGATACGCCCATCTTTAATTTCAATTATCCTTTGAGCCTGCGCTGCAATTTTTGGATCATGAGTCACAATAACAACCGTATGCCCCTGCTGGCACAGTTGTTTCAATATATTCATCATTTCCTGACCGGAAGTGCTGTCCAAAGCCCCTGTCGGCTCATCAGCAAGAATAACCTGTCCCCCATTCATAAGTGCTCTGGCAATACTTACGCGCTGTTGCTGTCCTCCTGAAAGCTGGCTTGGCCGATAACTAATGCGAGTACCCAATCCGAGGCGTTTGAGTAATTCAATTGCTCGCTCACGACGCAGTATTTTAGAAGTCCCTGAATAAATTGCCGGAATTTCAACATTTTGCTCAGCAGTTAAATGGCTCAGTAAATGATAACGCTGAAAAATAAATCCAAAATATTCCCGGCGTAATTCCGCCAGCTCATCGCTATTAAAATTGGCGATATTTGTTCCTGAAATCCAATATTCCCCACTGCTTGGTTTATCCAAACAACCAAGTATATTCATCAGGGTAGATTTACCCGAACCTGATGCACCAACAATAGCTACCATTTCACCCGCCTGAATGGATAATGAAATATTATCCAACACAGTCACGCATTCTCCTCCAGCAAGGTAACTACGGTTAACGCCTTTCAGTTCCAGTAAAGTTTTTATCATAATGCCTCAGTATCCTCAGTATCATCACTGCGAGCGGTGATCACGCGTTCGTTCTCTTGTAATCCAGTGATAACTTGAACATTGACATTATTAAAAACGCCTGTTGTTATTTTACGTTTTATTTCTTTACCATTATGCAGCACACTAACTTCGTATTCGGTAGGCGATATCTGTTTTTCCAAAGCTGAAATAGGGATCATCAATACGTTATGCAGCAATTGAAGTTCTATTTTAACTTGAGCCGTCATTTGTAAACGTAAAATATGCTCAAGATTAGGTACTTCAAAACGGGCATAATAGAAAATAGCTTTATTGACGACTTGCGGTGTTGGCAAAATATCTTTTAAAACACCATGAAATTGTTTGTCAGGGGCGCCTAATATGGTAAATGATACTTTTTGCCCGGGCTTTAAGTTGATAACATCCGCTTCTGATATTTCTGCACTGACAATCATAGTATCGAGATTGGCCAGTGTCAGGATCGTTGGTGCTTCTTGTGCAGCAATTACGGTTTGTCCCTGAAATGTTTTGATATCTGTCACAATGCCCGTGATTGGGGCGATGATATTGGTATATTGTAAGTTTGTTTTCGCAGTATCAAGATTGGCTCTATTTTTTTTAATTTGTGCTATCAAATTATCCACTCTGGCAGCCTTAGAGTGCATATCCGTTATGCTATTATCCAGTTCCTGATTTGACGTTGCATGTAATTTAAATAATCGTTTCAGTCGCCTGAATTTGAGCCAAGCAAGTTTAAATTCTGCCCGTGCCCCACGCAGATCAGCCTTCAGTGATTTTGTTGTCTCCTCCGTTTCTATCACAGTATTTTTCGCTGTTTGAGGATCAATTGTTGCCAGCTGTTGACCTTTGTTAACGGTATCCCCTAACTTCACATATAATTCTTTCAACTGACCACTAACCTGAGCACCGACATCAACTTTACTGACAGCATCGAGTTTGCCTGTCGCTAAAACATTTCTTTCAAAGTTCCCTTTCATCACCGCACTAGTCTGATATTTAATGATTTTATTTTGGTGAAAGAAATAGTTTAATGCGAATGCCACTACAATGAGGACAATTCCTGCAAAAATCCAGCGACGCTTAGCATTAAGAAAATTCATCAACAAATACCCACAATTAGAACACGCTATCTAATTATCTAAATGTACTGTATACAACATCAACACATCCTCTCAACAAGATATTTTTGATAAGAAAAATTTCTAGTGCACCTTACCCTGCCCGAAAATAATCAATAGAAATGAGTCAAAACTACACGTTTAATTGACTTTTCCTCTCGTCAACCCAACAATCCCGGAAAACGTGTTTCTCAAAAAGAGGAGGAATAACAGTAACACCACGTTCTGCTGCATGATTAGCAACAGCAATGGTCAAATCAGGTTTAGAAGTGTTGGTTCTCCTTCACGAAAAGATGGTCAATTAAAGTGAATATGGAACGAGACACGACGCATTTTCAACTATCAGGACATATTATCGTCAAGTATAAATGATAATCTATTTTATACCTCTTAAGCCGGAAATTTCCATACGTTCAGGAACACACACTCCCCTTTTTATGTACAGCATTTATTTAATTTTATTTATAACATTTATATTTTTTTAGAATAAAAAAGCGTTGAATTTCAGTGTATTTACCTTTACCCTATTTGTTATTTTAGTGTAACTATTTTGTTTATATGAATTTATTAGTCTTTGTGACTGCTTTCAGTTATTAAAAATAGATAAAAAGATATTTTTTGGATAAGGATATGAATCATGTATTCAGGATTATTAATTATTCTCCTACCATTAAGTCTAGGCTACCTTATTCACTTGAATAATAAATCAGTGTTAGCTCTAGCTCATCGGCTACTCAATGCCATGGTCTATATTATTCTCCTCCTTATGGGCATTAGCCTCGCTATGCTGGAAAACTTAGGCAGTAATTTACTTTCTATCCTGCTATATGCGACGACATTTTTTCTATGTATCTTTATTTTTAATATGCTAGCGCTTTTCCTCTTGGATAAACGAGATCCATGGATTGTTAATACGCATAAGCAGGAAAAACCCCCTTCCCGATTACATATGGCGTTAGATTCCGTCAAATTATGCAGTGCATTGATATTCGGATTTATTATCGGATTAACAGGCTGGTCATGGTTCCGTTTCTCCAATAATGCCAGCGAAATTGTCTTGATTATTTTGCTATTTCTGGTCGGAGTTCAATTACGCAATAACGGCATGAGCTTAAAACAAACGCTACTGAATCGCCGCGGCACAATTGTTGCTATAACAGTCGCCGTCAGTTCTTTGTTAGGTGGCGTGCTAGCAGCATTTTTACTCGGATTACCCACCAAAACAGGCCTTGCTATTGCTTCTGGATATGGATGGTACTCCCTTTCCGGTATATTAATTTCGGATGCTTATGGTCCCGTACTCGGAAGCGCAGCATTTTTCAATGATTTAGTTCGGGAGCTTGCGTCAATTATACTTATCCCTATGCTTATAAATCGTTACCGTTCAATGGCATTGGGTTTAACAGGAGCGACTTCAATTGATTTTACCTTACCCATTTTACAACGCTGTGGTGGAGTAGAGATTGTACCAGCCGCTATCGTTCATGGTTTTATATTGAGCTTGATGACCCCCTTGTTTATCGCATTTTTTACCCAATAACGAGAGTTTAGGCCTGACATATCTACTTGATGAATTTCAAGTTGTATCTTGAGATTCATCAAGTATAAACTGACTAAAAAGAAACTTTTTCAGTATAAAAACCAATCTCAGTCATCAAAATAAGAACAAAAGACGTTCTAAAAAATGTCTATAACTTGATTAGTTAAGCCACCAATCTAATAAAAACAACAATTTTATGCATATATTATTGCATAGTTATTCTTATAAGATTAACATCCAGTCAAAATATTAACTATTCACATTTTCAGCATGAACATTCAATTAAAAAACATAAATTGTTTCTATGGTACACATCAGGCACTGTTCGATATCAATTTTGAATGTGCATCAGGGGAAACCGTGGTATTACTAGGGCCAAGCGGTGCCGGAAAAAGTTCTTTGCTACGTGTTTTGAATCTACTGGAGATGCCTCACTCTGGGCAACTTAATGTGGCAACCCATCAGTTTGATTTCAAACAGCAACCAAACCACAAAGAAATTCTGGCATTGCGGCAAAAAGTCGGCATGGTCTTCCAACAATACAATCTGTGGCCACACTTAACCGTGATGGATAATTTGATTGAAGCACCCTGTCGGGTATTGAAGCAATCTAAACAACGGGCACGGGAAAAAGCAACAAAATTACTTTCCCGTCTTCGTCTGGATGAATTCACTGACCGTTTTCCGCTTCATCTTTCTGGTGGACAGCAACAACGTGTTGCTATTGCGCGGGCTTTAATGATGGAACCTCAAATTCTGTTGTTTGATGAACCCACTGCGGCGCTTGATCCCGAAATCACATCTCAAGTTGTTGATATTATCAAAGAGTTGGCCGAAACCGGTATCACCCAAGTTATCGTGACCCATGAAGTAGAGCTGGCTCGCAAAACAGCAAGCCAAATTGTATATATGGAACTAGGGAATATTATCGAAAAAGGTGATGTAACTCATTTTACTCAACCTCGAACAGAAGCCTTTGCTCATTACTTGTCACATTGATATATCATTATCACATTGAGTCTGTTATATCGATAAGCGAACATAAAACAAACACCAACCACAATACTCATGAACGACAGGATATGGCTATGAAAAAATTTTTATTTGCAGCCTTATTGAGTGCAATAACTTTATCAGCAACCGCAGCAGAGAAAGCCACTCTTCGTTTTGCGACAGAGGCGACCTATCCCCCATTTGAATTTATTGATGAAAACAATAAGATTCAGGGATTTGATGTCGATTTAGCGAATGCCATATGTGCAAAGATCAACACAGAGTGCACATTCACCAATCAGGCTTTTGATAGCCTCATTCCCAGTCTGAAATTCCGCCGTTTTGATGCCCTTATGGCAGGCATTGATATTACACCAGAGCGTCAGAAACAAGTTGATTTCACCCATACCTATTATGATAACTCGGCTATTTTCATTGCTATCAAAGGGAAATTTTCCAATATTGCCGATCTGAAAAATAGACAAGTAGGTATTCAAAACGGTACTACTCATCAGAAGTATTTGATGGAGCAGCATAAAGAAATCAAAACTGTACCTTATGATAGCTATCAAAATGCGATCCTTGATCTGAAAAATGGCCGTATTGATGCTGTGTTTGGCGATACTGCGGTTGTTGACGAGTGGCTGAGAAAGAATAAAGAATTAAGCACTGTTGGTGATAAAGTGACAGACAAAAATTACTTTGGTACAGGTTTAGGCATTGCTGTTCGCAAGGGCAATACAGAATTGCTGGACAAACTGAACAAAGCACTCGCAGAAGTTAAACAAGATGGTTCTTATGACACCATCTATAAAAAATGGTTTGAATAATAAACTGAGTCCCGATGAGTGAACTTCAATCTTTAATCGGCGCCGCCGGTGTTACCGTCGGCCTTGCTGTCTCCTCGCTTATGGTTGGTTTGATTCTGGCAATGCTTTTTGCCGCATGGGAATCTATCCGCTGGAAACCGATCGCTTTTTTAGGCTCCTGTTGGGTTACATTGATCCGGGGACTGCCTGAAATTTTAGTTGTTCTCTTTATTTATTTTGGAAGTTCACAGCTTCTAATAACTCTGTCAGACGGTTTTGAAGTTAATCTTATCGTCTGGCAGTTTAAAGTGCAGATGGAAATTGATAGCTTTGATGTCAGCCCTTTCCTTTGTGGAGTGATTGCTCTTTCATTACTGTATTCCGCTTATGCCTCTCAAACGATCAGAGGTGCCTTGAAAGCAGTTCCAATGGGGCAACGGGAAGCGGGTCAAGCATTGGGGTTAAGCCAAAGGCGCATTTTTTTTCGCCTGATTATGCCACAAATGTGGCGTCATGCTCTGCCTGGTCTGGGAAATCAATGGTTGGTTTTGCTGAAAGATACGGCTTTGGTTTCACTGATTAGTGTTAATGACCTGATGCTACAAACAAAAAGTATCGCAACTCGCACACAAGAACCTTTCACATGGTATGTAATTGTTGCCGCCATCTATTTGGTAATTACGCTCGTGAGTCAATTTATTCTCAGACAGCTTGAAATGCGTGCCACTCATTTTGAACGGAGTATTTCATAATGTTTGAATATATCAGGGAAATTTTACCGGGATTACAAACCAGCCTCAGTCTGACTTTCACGGCACTACTGACCGCATTTATATTGTCGGTTGTTTTGACCATGATTCTGACAATGAAACTACCCGTGCTTTCCCAATTGGTAAAAGGCTATATCACGTTATTTACCGGAACTCCCCTCCTCGTTCAGTTTTTTTTGATTTATTACGGTCCGGGACAATTTCCATCAATCAAAGAATATCCGTGGTTATGGAAATTCATGTCAGAACCTTGGCTCTGCGCGATGATTACTCTGGCATTGAATAGCGCAGCCTATTCGACTCAACTATTTTATGGTGCCGTTAAAGCTATACCAACAGGACAATGGCAATCTTGTCACGCTCTCGGGATGTCCAAAATTCACTCTATGCGTATTCTGCTGCCTTATGCTTTCAAGCGAGCACTCTCTTCTTATTCCAATGAAGTCATTCTGATCTTCAAGAGTACTTCACTTGCCAGTACGATCACCTTATTGGATATCATGGGATATAGCCAACTGCAGTTCGGACGTAGTTATGATGTCACCGTATTTGTTGCCGCCGGAATAATCTACCTTTGCATTAATGGTCTTCTGACACTGTTCATGCGTATGCTTGAACAACGTGCCCTATCATTTGAATATCGAAAGTGACCTTCAATTACACAGAATATATTCTGCCTTACCCTGTGATAACTCATTGTTATCACAGGGTAAGGCAAGCAAGCTTAGTTAGTTAGCTAATATCGAGAACCAATAATGCCAGAGTTTCATAATGTTCAGTATGAGGAAACATATCGAATAACTGTACTTTTTCTATTCGATATTGTTTAAGCATAGCAATATCCTTCGCCATCGTCTGAGCATTGCAACTGGAGTAAAGCACGAACTTAGGAGACATACGGCTAAGGTACTTACAAAGCTCTTTGCCAATGCCTCTTCGGGGAGGATTTACCAACACCAGCTCAGGTATCTGCGATTTATCGAGAGCAAAATGGGTAGAGTCCAATGCCTTAAATTCCACGAATTCCAATCCCATACTTTTAGCTGAACTTTTAGCACAATCAATAGCCTCAGCACTGATCTCAATGCCCGTCAACTTAGTCTCTTTATCCGCACAATGCAGCCCGAAGCCGCCAGCACCACAAAACAGATCCCACATACTGCTGATATTCAGCTCTCTGACCCAACGCCCCGCGGTTGCATACAGTTCCGAGGCAATATCTGGATTAGTCTGGAAAAAACTCCGCGGACGAATATACAACGGGATATTGTTAAAAGTTTCCTTTAACATCTTCTGTTCAGTAAAAATAATCTCTTTCTCACCTTCGAGAATTGCCATATGAGTCGGCTGGATATTCGCGGAAATCACCGTAATTTGTGGCAATTGTTCCTTCAACCACGGTAATGCCCGCTCGAACTGAGCTAATTTTGTTTCTGATCGCAAAACAAACCGCAGCATCATTTCATTATTGGCTCGACTTTCCGTCAGAAGAATATATTTCAATTCTCCCTTTTTACGTTCCACGTTGTACGGAACCAAGCCAGATTTAGCGATAAATACTTTTACTACTTCAAAAATTGGCTGAAAATAGTGTGGATATAATGGACAATCACAAAGATCTACCGTTCTACCATCACGATGCAACATGCCGAGCAAAGGGCGCTCAACACTGCCATTTACAACCATCTTTGCCTTATTACGAAATTCACTTGTCTTGCTCGTTACTGGTGATAACCAGTGTATTACTGATGCTTCCTGTAAAAGTTGTTTTAAATGTTGTTGTTTATCAGATAATTGATGTGAATAGGACTTATCGAGCCACTGGCAGGAGTGACAATGCCCCGCGGTATACTGCACACATTGCATTGTAAAAAACCGTATCAAAAAATATTAGTGCAAGGTAAACGTTGATGTTTCCGTTGAGGTTAATGCTTCTTCATCTTCTACTTCCATCTCACTTTCCATATCATGATTGACATAGAGAAGATTATTGCTATGAATTTCAAAGATCACGTTAGCAATTTGTTCTTCACCTTGTTTCATAAAATTAGAAAACTGCCTGAAAGTCATGCCCGCAGCGACAGAAAATGCCTGACAAACAATCAATTTGGGTAAATTTTCATCTTGAACATCAAGAAATGCCTTAACGGTGAGGGAACTAGCATTAATCTGACTCAAATTGGCAACTAATGGAATTATCGCAGTTGGTCTTACTTCTGCAAGAGCAGAAAACAATAGAACATCACCCAACAGATCGATCTTGGCATCAAACAAGCCATCAATATTCTGCATATGAGGTAAGTGTAAGACTGAACATGAATCATTCTCAAAGTAAGAGATTTTTAGCTGTTCAAGCCATGTGCGCAATATTGACATATCGGGAATAACCATAGAATCCATCGAATTAACCTCATATGACCAGAAAGTTACACATGCTACCTTGGGGAAACATTCCCTGCCGGGTAGCAGTATGACCAATAATTAACTATTTTGTTTTTTCATCATCAGAAACAGTCTGATGATTTTTATCTGCTTTCTTATGATCAATTCCCAGAAAGGAAAGATTATAGACCGCACGCCAGATAATATGGATAGCTGCTGGTATCAAACAACCGATAC
Source organism: Xenorhabdus sp. XBWT (assembly GCF_059072735.1). Taxonomy (NCBI): domain Bacteria; kingdom Pseudomonadati; phylum Pseudomonadota; class Gammaproteobacteria; order Enterobacterales; family Morganellaceae; genus Xenorhabdus; species Xenorhabdus sp. XBWT. Next base: position 1,516,815 of record NZ_CM180990.1, on the reverse strand, counting down.
CCAGTAAGATCATAGCAATGTGCGCTTCTGCCGTCATTAATAAAGGTGATAGAATTATGCTATCACTTATCGACAAATACGCCAGAACTAATAAGCCTATTCCCAATGCTTCCAATAAAATGACTAACTTAGGCATATCAGCCAATGAATGCATCTCTTTTGACGAATTTTCTTTCATACTTTACCTGTTTCCCATCCTGAAAAAACAGACTCTCCGTAGGTTATCGCAAAATTATCATATAGTAAGCGGAACAAATCCCTTCAATTGGCAGGGCTAATTACAATAAAAGGTAATTCCTGCTTTTTTTTACCTCCGCTTACAGGCATAGTAACTCTGGATGACAATCCATGAAGTTCATGATCATTACCATTAAAGGAGTCTGTATGTATACTGTCATTTTTGGCCGCCCAGGTTGCCCATATTGTGTTCGCGCCAAAGAGCTAGCTGAAAAATTAAAAACAAACCGCGAAGACTTTGATTATCGTTATGTCGATATATGGGCAGAAGGCATCACCAAAGACGACTTATCAAAAACGGTGGGTAAACCCGTTGAAACGGTTCCTCAGATCTTCATTGATGAGAACCATATCGGTGGTTGCACTGATTTTGAAGCTTATGCTAAAGAAAATCTGGAACTATATACAAATAGTTAAAAATAAATCCCAAAAAAGCCGCTATCCAACCAAATCGTCCCCATCCTACGGGATAGCGGTAAGTTTAGCCATACTCGCTAATCCCAAATATCATTTTACTGAAAAAATTTTGCGTTTTTTTCTCAATGATGAGAACTTTTATATCACAGTGCAGTCTTAACTATTGCCACTGCTTTTCTTTGATGTCCCCATTTTGAGGAGCCCGGTAGTCATCCACTTTGGTTAAAGGCTATCGGGTTTTTTGTCGTTTATCCTGTTGCATGTACAATATACGTCCCATAATGTTAGATCTGTGCACACTGGCAAGAAAACAGCCTTCTAAAAGCATAGGTAAACAGGGCTATTCTTTTATTCTTTGATAGAGAGATGAAGAAAATATCGGCTATCTTTCTTTACTATCACTGCTATATTATTTACTCATGCAACATCAACAATCGTTAAATAAAATTATGAAATAAAATAATCTTTTTTACATTTCGGAATTATAAAATATTCATTTTAACAATGAGTTGATAAAATAGATTGATCATATTTACGTAAATATCGCGCTTGTGAGGCTTACTTTGCTAGAACAACTTAACCATAATTTGTTTACTTTTATCAATGCAACTCCAGATTCATCACCAGCTATGATCTGGCTCGCAATCTTTATCTCGAAATATTGCGTATTTATTTATCCTGTCACATTAGCCATTTGCTGGCTTTGGGGAAAAGAAGAATCCATAACACATCAACGCATTGTAGTCAGTAAATCCTGTATTGCTTTTGCTTTGGGAATGGCAACATCATATGCCATTGGAATATTTGTTCCTCACGCCCGCCCCTTTGTTGAAGGCGTTGGCTATAATTTTCTCTATCATGCTCCTACGGAGTCTTTTCCCAGTAACCATGGTACTGCAGTATTCACTTTCGCATTAGCATTTCTTTTTTGGCACCGTCTTTGGTCAGGTTTATGCTTAATGATTCTTGCCTGTGCAATTGCCTGGTCTCGGGTTTATGTGGGTGTTCATTGGCCGATAGATATGATTGGTGCATTTTTAGTCAGCCTATTGGGATGTGCACTTTCCCAGATATTTTGGAATCTATATGGTCAGTTCTTACAAAACAAACTTACTCAACTTTATCAATTCTGCTGCGCATTCTTGATCCGAAAAGGATGGATAAGAAATTAATCGAATACAAATAGATATCTTTATTTTTCAAGTTGCAGCTCTGCTGACTATGATGTTGCAACTTGAAATCTATTGAGTATAGATACTTTGCTTAAAATCCATGCTATCAATAAAATTTACATTTCCCCTTCTGAGATTTAATTAAATTTACCTTAAGTCAGATAACCTTAATAAATTTGAGGCTTTATTTTACCAGACTAGTTTTAACATTTACTTTACATTAGGAGATCAGAGAAAACATTAGAACAAGGTTATCTGTTATATTTAACATATATGACCATGAAATGATTACCATTCCTTTATAAAATCAGGGTGTATGGATAAATTTCACACACATAACAAACTCACTCACAGAATGTTTATTAATGAATAATCAATAAAAAGGAAATTTTTTCTTAGAAAAACACTCCATGTACTTCAATGAAACAACAGAAAACACCATTTATTATCAGTGCATTAAATAAAAAATCATTACCTGCAAGGGTATTGCAAATAAAAACATTGATATTTATCATCCTATTTAGAACTTCATTAATTTAATTATACCAAAAATGTTAATATGTAAATAATAATGAAAGGTAATTTAAGCGATGCAACAATTTTAAATAAAAATAATGATAAACCTTCTCTCAATTTTTCCGTTTATTTTGTTTAATATTTAATTAACATTTTAGGTAAGTTTATAACATAATTTCTTTTCTATATAAATCTTGCAATTGCGAGAATGATCACGGTACATTTCACTAAAAATAATTATATTTCCCTTATCAAAAGTCTGGAATTAAATTTTTTGATTTAGGTGAACATATTTTAGCCGGCTTATTAATGTAGTAATAAAAACGTTTAGATAAACATCAGCACAATATCTGACAACTTATTATTCATATAAAAAATCCAACTCGCGCATTTAAATAATGTGCGGGTTTACTAGTTTTCAAATTTTACTTTTATCGCGTCATTTCGGAGATATTTATGGACACATCTCAATCAGGCACAATCACAGCCACTGCTTCCGGCAAAAGCGATTACACTACCTGGCGTAAATCAGACACTGTATGGATGTTGGGATTATATGGCACTGCAATTGGTGCTGGTGTTTTGTTTCTCCCAATCAATGCAGGTATTGGTGGTTTAATTCCACTCATTATCATGGCAATACTTGCTCTTCCTATGACATTTTTTGCTCATCGTGGGATGTGCCGTTTTGTTCTGTCTGGCAAAACCACAGGTGAAGATATCACCGGTGTAGTAGAAGAACATTTTGGTAAAGTTGCAGGTTTTCTGATCACGATCCTCTACTTTTTTGCTATTTATCCTATTCTGCTGGTTTACAGTGTTGCGCTGACCAACACCGTAGAGAGTTTTATCATCCACCAGCTGCAAATGGATGCCCCTCCACGTGCACTATTGGCTCTGGTATTGCTTCTTGGCGTGATGAGCATTATCCGCTTCGGTGAGCAAACCATCGTCAAGGCAATGAGTGTACTGGTATTCCCATTCGTTACTGTTTTGATGCTATTGGCCGTGTATCTTATCCCACACTGGAACATGACTATCTTTGACACCTTGTCACTGGATAGCGCAATGTCTTCAACAAGCAGTAATGGCCTTCTGTTCACTCTGTGGCTGGCAATTCCTGTCATGGTTTTCTCTTTTAACCATTCTCCAATCATCTCTGCATTTGCAGTGGCAAAACGTGAGGAATATGGTGAGAACGCAGAGAAAAAATGTTCACGTATTCTTGCCTATGCCCATATCATGATGGTTCTGACAGTCATGTTCTTTGTCTTTAGTTGCGTACTGAGCCTGTCACCTGAAAATTTGGCAGAAGCAAAAGCACAGAACATTACCATCCTGTCTTATCTGGCTAACCACTTCCGTGTGCCAACTATTGAGTACATTGCTCCATTTATCGCTTTCATCGCAATTACTAAATCTTTCCTGGGTCACTATCTGGGTGCTCGTGAAGGTTTCAACGGTATCGTAAACAAGGCATTAAGCACTCAGGGCAAAACTATTCAGCATAAAACGCTGAATCGTATCACTAGTGTCTTTATGTTGGTGAGTGCTTGGGCGATTGCAACTCTTAATCCAGGTATCCTGAATATCATCGAAACCTTGGGTGGACCAATCATTGCTATGATCCTGTTCATCATGCCAATGTATGCTATCAGCAAAATTCCAGCTATGCGCAAATACTCCGGCAAACTCAGCAACATCTTTGTTGTTGTGATGGGAAGTATTGCAATTTCTGCTGCTGTTTATTCTCTGCTTTAGCCCAAAGATTTGGGTTGATCTTTATCGCTGAGCAACCCCGTAAAAAATGCCAGTCATCTTTATCAATGACTGGCATTTTTCTATTTGTTGACAACTTACATCTTTCGCACTTCCACTAACTGAAAATCGACTTAAACCAGCCACTAACCGTCTTGACAACAAAATCCCATATACGTCCAAAGAAGCCACTCTCCTCGACAGCCTTTTTAACAACCAATGGACGCTGATCGATCATTTTATCATTCAGCATAAAATTCACAGTTCCCACCACCTGGTTTTTCATCAATGGTGCTTCAAGGGATTCTTGACTCAATGTAAAACTAGCTTTTAAATTTCCGACCTGTCCCCGGGGTATTACTATCGAAGCATCTTTTTCCACTCCCAAAGCTACTTCGGAATGAGTCCCGTACCACACTTTTTCTGTCATCAGTGTGTCAGAGGCTTTCAATGGTGTCACCGATTCATAAAAACGGAATCCCCACGACAATAGTTTTTCGCTCTCAGAAAAACGAACCCGATCATTGGGAGCACCCAATACCACTGAAATCAGACGCATTGGCCCTTCCGTTGCTGATGCAACAAGGTTATAGCCAGCACCACTGGTGTGTCCGGTTTTTATACCATCCACATTCATATTTTTATTCCACAATAAACGATTGCGGTTAGGCTGGCGGATATTATTAAAAGTAAATTCTTTTTCTTTATTCAACGCATATTCATCCGGCACATTACGGATCATAGCTTGACTTAAAAGTGCCATATCATGGGCTGTACTATACTGTCCCGCTGCATCCAAACCATGCACAGTCTTGAAATGAGTATTCGTTAACCCCAGTGTTTTCGAGTATTTATTCATCAAATCGACAAAAGAATCCTGACTGCCAGCCACATAATCCGCCAAAGCAATACTGGCATCATTACCTGATTGGATAACAACGCCACGATTCAGATCAATAACCTTAACTCTGTCCCCGGGCTTCAAAAACATCAGGGACGAACCTTTAAGCACTGGATTACCCGTCGCCCAAGCATCTTTACCTACTGTCACCATATCTTCTGTGGAAATTTTTCCTGACGCGATCGCCAGCCCAACGACATAGCTGGTCATCATCTTTGTCAAACTGGCTGGGTCTAACCGCTCATCAGCGTTATTTGAGACCAAAATTTTCCCGCTGGAATAATCCATTAAAACATAGGCCTTAGCATCAATTTCGGGTGCTGCGGGTTCGTCCATTGCATATATATTGACACTCGCCAGCCAAAAAACACTCAAGCCAACAGCAAAAGATTTTATTACCGGTGTCTGTCGTCTTTTTTTCATCATCGCTCGCCCTTTTTCTCTACTACCCGATTTTTTATTTACAAATAAATTTCTATCTACAAAGAAAATATAAAAACCCTTATTAATATAGGATGTTATGAAGAAAGACTCCAACCCAATAAAGTAAAGTTTCCCCTGTTATTCATCTAATGTTATTGTCATATTATTGATAATTCAGAATGACCTGATGCAGGGGAAAAATAATGATAACGATCTGGGGTCGTAAAAACTCATCAAACGTAAAAAAAGTCCTTTGGTGTCTCGAAGAATTAAACGTTCCATATCAACAAGTTGATATTGGGGGAAAATTTGGCAAGCTCAACGAGCCTGAATATCTACGTATGAATCCCAATGCAGTTATCCCATGTTTGCAAGAAGAGGGTTTTATCCTCTGGGAATCAAACACAATTGTGCGTTATGTCGCCGCAAAATTTGGCAGCGATAGTCTTTATCCTGCCGACCTGCAAGAAAGAGCCAATGTTGAAAAATGGATGGATTGGGCAGGTTGCAATCTGTTTCCGCTTATCAAACAATTTATGATCAGTTTTGTCAGAACACCAAAAGATCAACAAGACCCGGAAACCCTCTCTAGAATCTTATCAGAGATTGAAAGGTTGCTGACAATTGTTAATGGAACACTCAACAACCAATCATATCTTTCCGGTGAAAAGTTTGGAATGGCTGATATTACTCTGGCTCCACTGGTTTATCTGTGGCTAAACGTAGAGATAGAGAGATCACCACTGCCAAATTTAGAGCGCTGGTATCAATTACTGACCAAAAGATCGGCTTTTCAAAAAATTGTTATGACCGAAATAAGTTAGTCATTAAGTCATTGGCATTCTACCGGGATCTGGAAACTGATACACAAATCCCAGTTCCCGACAGATACGGCTACCATCAATTATCTTACTTTCAATATTTTTATCTTCTGATTGTAAAAATTCCGGTGGCACCAAATCGAGTTGACGGCTGACCAATGGATAATATTCTGATTTTTTAGGGTGTATTGGTGCACACAAGTTATAGATATGCCCACCTTCCGGTTGTTGGATAAGAAGTTTAATGGCAGAAATCACATCATCCTGATGAACCAGATTAACCACATTATCCCCACCTTCAACAGCCTTACGCCCAGAGAGAAAACGCCCTGCATGACGCCCATTGCCTACTAAACCAGCCAAACGTAATACATCAACCGATGTATTGGGTAGTTGATGCAGCCAATTTTCCAATTCAACCAATGCCCTTGCAGATCGTGTTTCAGGGGAAAAGGACTCATCTTCATTGAGATAACCAACAGCCGAACCATAAACTGAGGTTGAACTAGTGAAAATAATCCGGGGAACCGAATAAGAAAGTGCTGTATCAACAACCAGCTGCACTGCTTTAACGTACCCTTCCCCGCCACCAGCAACACCACTAACGGGTAGCGTCAAAACCAACACATCGACGGACATCAATTGATCGAGATTATCCGCTTCACAAATAATCTGGGGGTTCAAGTTCAATAGATAACAATCTATACCACACATACATGCAGCTTCAACGCCATCTGGTGTTGTTTTACTGCCAACAATTTGCATTCCCCTGCTTTGTAGTGCTTGCGCCAGTGGCATACCTAACCAACCCAATCCGATAATGGAAACTTTTCTCACTCCACCCTCCAAAAAGCTATGACTCATCCAAGTACTATACTTTCCTCAAGTACTATGCTTCCCCCAAGTACTATGCTTCCCCCAAGTACTATGCTCCTCTCAAAAATACCATCTCATCCGAAAACTATAATTTTCTTGAAAATGACATTATTTTGATTATTAGACAGGTATATTCATAGATTCCAATTACGTGTCATTTACGTCCTGAGAATAAATCCTCCAGAAACATAGCTAACATTACTCATATAGCGCCCTAATGACAACAACACACATTCAGTATAAAAAAACAAATAATTAGATCATAATAAATACCTTTCCCAAAAAAAGTTTGCTTTTTACACATAAAATCGTATAGGTTAAACAACAGGCAACCACACGCTTATTCGCAAACAGAGTTTTCATTATAGGCACTGTAAACAGCATTATTTAACGCACAATTCATCTTTTTGAAAGCAGTGCCGAACGTAGAATTAAACTCAAAAAAGCAGACAGAGAGCTTACATATTATGAACCGTATTCAATTTAACCATCATCATCACCATCATCCTGACTAGTCTTTCAGGCTGCTGTGTGCTGGAAGACATTTAACCCGTCTTCCGGTGGTATGAATACAAAGAAAAACCCTCGGAAGATCTTCCGGGGGTTTTTTATTTCTGATTTATACGACCGAAAATTGAGATAGGGTAAAACACAACATGTTAGATAAAACACGCTTACGGATAGCCATTCAAAAATCAGGTCGCCTTAGTGATGATTCACGGGCGTTACTTGCACGCTGTGGTATTAAAATTAATTTGCAACAGCAACGCCTGATCGCATTTGCAGAAAATATGCCCATTGATATCTTGCGCGTCCGCGATGACGATATTCCCGGCCTTATCATGGATGGTGTTGTCGATTTAGGTATTATCGGTGAAAATGTTCTTGAAGAAGAATTACTGACACGTCGGGCACAAGGAGAAGATCCCCGTTATTCAACCTTACACCGTCTCGATTTCGGCGACTGCCGTCTCTCCCTTGCCGCGCCCTTCGACTGCGACTATACCGGTGTAGAATGCCTGCAAAATTCCCGTATCGCTACATCTTACCCTCACTTATTGAAACGTTATCTCGATCAAAAAGGTATACGTTTCAAATCCTGCCTCCTCAATGGTTCTGTCGAAGTTGCTCCTCGTGCTGGGCTGGCAGATGCTATCTGCGATTTAGTCTCAACAGGCGCAACACTGGAAGCCAATGGCTTGCGGGAAGTGGAAGTCATCTATCGTTCAAAAGCCTGTCTGATCCAACGTGATGGAAAGGTGCCAGAAGACAAACAACAGCTTATCGACAAATTGATGATCCGCATTCAGGGTGTCATTCAGGCACGAGAATCCAAATACATCATGCTACATGCACCCAGTGATAAGCTCGAAGAGATTATTTCCCTGCTGCCGGGAGCTGAACGCCCCACCATTTTGCCACTGGCTGGCGCGCAAAATCGTGTCGCTATGCATATGGTCAGTAGTGAAACACTGTTTTGGGAAACGATGGAAAAACTCAAATCATTGGGTGCCAGTTCCATTTTAGTTCTGCCAATCGAAAAAATGATGGAGTAACTTTGATGAACACTAATTTCAAGGCCATCATTCGCTGGCAAGAATGTACACCAGAGCAACAAAAAATTTTGCTGACACGCCCTGCTGTCGCTGCATCTGAAGATATTTCATATACTGTTAAACAGATTCTGGAAACGGTAAAGGCACGTGGTGATCAGTCATTGCGGGAATTCAACCAACGCTTAGATAAAATAGCCGTTGAGACTATCCAAATTGCAGCCAATGAAGTAGATGCAGCCACCAGCCGCCTGACACCAGAGATTAAGCAGGCGATACAGCAGGCGATGAACAATATCCGCCGATTCCATGAAGCACAAAAACCAGAAGAAATTGATGTTGAAACATTACCGGGCGTTCGTTGCCAGCAAATCACTCGCCCAATAGATTCAGTTGGTCTCTATATTCCCGGTGGCTCTGCGCCCTTGCCTTCCACAGTACTTATGCTTGGTATACCAGCCAATATTGCGGGATGCCGTAAAGTCATCCTCTGCTCTCCACCACCCATTGCCGATGAAATTCTTTATGCTGCACAGCTATGCGGGATCAACGAGATTTTCAACATTGGAGGCGCGCAAGCCATTGCTGCAATGGCCTTTGGAACTGAATCTGTTCCTAAAGTGGACAAAATTTTTGGCCCCGGCAATGCATGGGTCACGGAAGCCAAACGTCAGGTGAGTCAATGCATTGATGGTGCGACAATTGACATGCCCGCAGGCCCATCTGAAGTGTTGGTCATCGCGGATAGCGGAGCCAATCCCATCTTTACTGCGGCTGACCTACTTTCCCAAGCCGAACACGGCCCCGATTCTCAAGTCATACTGGTAACACCTGATGAAACCTTTGCCAGGCAAGTGATTGGTGAAATTGAAATCCAGCTTAACGCATTACCACGCCAGCAAATTGCAACCCAAGCGCTGCAAGCCAGCCGGATCATTATTGCTGAAAATCTCACCCAATGCGTGGAGATCAGCAACCAATACGGCCCGGAACATTTGATTATTCAAACCCGCCAGCCTGAGCAATTAGTAGAACAAATCACCAGTGCCGGCTCCATTTTCCTTGGTGATTGGTCACCTGAATCCGCAGGAGATTACGCTTCCGGTACTAATCACGTTCTGCCCACCTATGGCTATACTTCAACCTATTCCGGTTTAGGACTGGCTGACTTTCTAAAAAGAATGACAGTTCAACAAATTACACCGCAGGGTTTGATAAACCTCGCTCCAACCATTGAAACACTGGCGCAGGCAGAACAACTTATCGCCCACAAAAATGCCGTTACATTACGCATGGCAGCCTTGAATAACACAAAATCAGAATCACAAAGCTAAGGATCAATCATGAATACAGTGTTTGATATCAATTCATTGGCAAGAGAAAATGTTCGTAATTTAGTCCCTTACATGTCAGCTCGACGCTTAGGCGGTAATGGTAATATTTGGTTAAATGCGAATGAATATCCGATAGCGACCGATTACCAACTTACCGAAAACACACTGAATCGCTATCCTGAAAGTCAGCCGGCAACAGTCATTCAACGTTATGCAAATTATGTCGGCCTTACACCTGAGCAAGTTCTTGTCAGCCGTGGTGCCGATGAATCCATCGAATTGCTGCTCCGTGTTTTTTGCGAACCGGGGCGTGATGCCGTCCTGTTTTGCCCCCCAACCTATGGCATGTACAGTGTTAGTGCGGAATCTTTTGGCGTAGAACAGAAAAAAATCCCTGTCAGCGCTAACTGGCAACCCGACATTACCGCTATCGAAAATAATCTTGATCGCGTCAAACTTATCTATATTTGTAGCCCCAACAATCCCACAGGTAACCTGATCGATCCAGCAGCATTACGCCAGATTATTGAACTCTCCCGCAATCGTGCCATTGTTGCCATCGATGAAGCCTACATCGAATTTTGTCCGCAACATACTATCACCCCTTGGCTGCAAGACTACCCTCACTTAGTCATTTTGCGAACCCTCTCGAAAGCTTTTGCTTTGGCGGGATTGCGCTGTGGATTTACATTGGCATCTGCCGATATCATCACGCTGATATTAAAAGTGATTGCCCCTTATCCACTTGCTACACCTGTCGCAGATATCGCAGCACAAGCACTGACAGAAACTGGCATTTGTTTGATGAGAAACCGAGTAGCGGAAATTGTGAACAATCGGTCTTATCTTGCGCGAGAACTGACTAAATTAGAACTGGTTGAAAACGTATTTCCCAGTGAAACTAATTATATTCTGGTGAAATTTACTGATGCAGAAATGGTATTCAATACCCTATGGGATCAAGGGATTATATTACGTGATCAACGCAAACAACCGGGATTAGATAATTGTCTTCGTATCACTATTGGCAGCCGAAATGAATGTGAACAGTTGATCAATGCCATCAATGTGCTTTCAAGCCAAACTCAACAAATCAAGGAAACTGAGAATCCATGAGACAGAGACTACTTTTTATTGACCGCGATGGAACGTTGATCACTGAACCATCCAATGATTATCAAGTTGATCGCCTTGATAAACTGGCATTCGAAGCAGGAGTTATTCCCGCCCTGCTATCCCTGCAAACAGCAGGATACAAACTGGTCATGATTACTAATCAGGATGGATTGGGCACCGCCAGTTTCCCACAAGCTGATTTTGAGCCTCCGCATGCCCTTATGATGCAAATTTTCATCTCACAAGGCATCCGTTTTGAAGAAATATTGATCTGCCCGCACAAACCCGAAGATAACTGTAATTGCCGTAAGCCAAAACTCGGCTTGGTAGAAAAATATCTGGCAAAAGATGTCATGGATACCGAAAACAGTTATGTCATCGGTGATCGGGAAACCGATCTGCAATTAGCACAAAACATGAGGATTCAAGGCATTCGCTATCAGCCAGAATCACTGGGCTGGTCAGCTATTTGTGAAAAACTTATCTGTGAAAAACATCTCCGTGAAAAACAGCCAAACAAAGATCGCCACGCCCATGTTGAACGAAAAACCAAAGAAACGACCATTGATATTGCAGTTTGGCTGGATCGTGAAGGTGAAAGCCGCATCAATACAGGTGTTGGTTTCTTTGATCATATGCTGGATCAGATCGCAACTCACGGTAGCTTTCGCATGAACATACAAGTCAAAGGTGACCTTTATATTGACGATCATCACACCGTTGAAGATACAGGTTTGGTGCTGGGTGAGGCCCTGAAGCTAGCATTGGGGGATAAACGCGGTATTACCCGCTTTGGCTTCACGCTGCCAATGGATGAATGCCTTGCTCGCTGTGCCTTAGATATTTCCGGTCGCCCACATCTAGAATATAAAGCCGAATTTAAACATCAGCGCGTCGGAGATTTAAGTACAGAGATGATTGAACACTTCTTCCGCTCCCTTTCTTACACGATGGGATGCACCTTGCACCTGAAAACTAAAGGAAAGAATGACCATCATCGGGCAGAAAGCCTGTTCAAAGTCTTCGGTCGGACATTACGCCAAGCCATTCGTGTAGAAGGTGACACTTTGCCGAGTTCCAAAGGTGTTTTATAAGGCAATGCTTAAAAGGAAGCCATGATGAACGTTGTTATTCTGGATACAGGCTGTGCCAACCTTGCTTCTGTTACCTATGCAGTTCAGCGATTAGGTTATCAACCGATTGTTAGTTTGGACACAGAAATTGTGTGTTCAGCGGATAAACTACTGTTGCCGGGAGTAGGAACAGCCAGAGCTGCAATGGAGCAACTCGAACAACGCCAATTAATTCCCTTGATTAACTCACTTTCCCAACCCGTATTGGGTATTTGCCTCGGTATGCAATTATTAGCTTCCGTCAGTGAAGAAAGTGATAACACCCCACTGCTGAAATTAATTGATGCTCCTGTCGAAAAAATGGCAACCACCGGTTTTCCATTGCCACACATGGGTTGGAACCAAGTGAAGGTACAGAAAAAACACCCTCTATTTCAGCATATTGCAGACAATGCCCGTTTCTATTTTGTTCACAGTTATGCCGTGCCTGTTGGTGAATATACGATTGCTCAAACGGAATATGGCAACACATTTAGCAGTGCCATTGAGAAAGATAATTTCTTTGGTGTGCAATTCCATCCTGAACGCTCTGGCGCAGCGGGTGCACAATTATTGAAAAACTTTTTGGGGATATAAGCACATGATTATACCTGCATTAGATTTAATTGACGGTAATGTGGTGCGTTTGCATCAGGGAGATTACAACCAGCGCCGGGATTATGACAATTCTCCCCTCTCTCGTTTGCAACAATATGAACAGGAAGGTGCTAACTTACTGCATTTGGTGGATCTCACCGGAGCAAAAGATCCAGCCAATCGCCAGATTACACTTTTGAAACAACTGCTGGCGGGAGTCACCGTTCCGATTCAAGTCGGGGGAGGCATTCGCTCAGAAAATGATATCAAAGCACTTCTTGAAGCCGGTGCCAGTCGAGTTGTGATGGGTTCTATTGCAATTACACAGCCTGAGTTAGTTATGCAATGGTTTCAACGTTATGGTGCTGAATCGATTGTACTGGCGCTGGATACTCGCATAAGTAAAGATGGAATTAAACAAATTGCTATCAGCGGCTGGCAGGAAAACAGCAATGCCACGCTTGAAAATGTCATTGAGCAATATCTTCCTGTCGGATTAAAACATGTATTGTGTACTGATATTTCCCGTGACGGCACATTAAGCGGCTCTAACATCACACTTTATCAGGAGATTAGCCAACAGTACCCGCAAATCCAGTTTCAAGCATCCGGAGGTATTGGCAGCCTCGCCGATATCTCTCCTCTGCCTGCATCTGGCGTAGCGGGTGTTATTGTCGGGCGCGCGTTGCTTGAAGGCAAATTCACACTGACGGAGGCTATCCAATGTTGGCAAAACGCATAATTCCATGCCTTGACGTCCGTGATGGACACGTCGTCAAAGGTGTTCAATTCCGTAATCACGAAATTATTGGTGATATTGTTCCCCTCGCACAACGCTATGCTCAAGAAGGTGCTGATGAATTGGTATTTTACGATATTACCGCTTCTTCTGATGGTCGCGTGGTGGATAAAAGTTGGGTGGCGAAAGTTGCTGAAATCATTGATATTCCTTTTTGTGTGGCAGGTGGCATTAAAACGGTTGAAGACGCAGGACAGATTTTATCATTCGGTGCAGATAAAATTTCCATCAACTCCCCCGCCCTGACTGATCCGGAATTGATTAACCGTCTGGCTGAACGCTACGGTGTTCAATGTGTCGTTGTAGGAATTGATACCTGGTTTGATGAAAAAACAAATAGTTATCAAGTTTACCAATTTACAGGAGATGAACAACTTACAACTATGACGGGCAGGCAAACACTGGATTGGGTCAAGGAAGTTCAACAACGCGGAGCTGGTGAAATCGTCCTGAATATGATGAATCAGGATGGTGTCCGCAATGGTTATGACCTTACACAATTAAAACGAGTCCGTGATATCTGTTCTGTGCCACTGGTCGCTTCTGGCGGAGCTGGAACACCCGAACACTTTCTGGATGCTTTTAAATTTGCCAATGTCGATGGTGCTCTGGCTGCATCTGTTTTTCACAAAAAAATCATCAACATCAGTGAACTCAAACAATATCTTGCTACACAGGGTATCGAGGTTAGAACATGCTGACACAACAATTCACAACACAAGAAATCGAGAAACTGGATTGGGAAAAAGTAGAGAACTTAATGCCTGTTGTCGTTCAACATGCCGTTTCCGGATCAGTATTGATGATGGGTTACATGAATCAGGAAGCACTGAATGTCACACTTGATTCTGGAAAAGTGACCTTTTTTTCCCGTACCAAGCAACGATTATGGACAAAAGGAGAAAGCTCCGGCCATTTCCTCAATCTGGTAGCCATCTATCCTGATTGTGACAACGATACCTTACTTATTCTCGTAGATCCTATTGGCCCAACTTGCCATAATGGCACTGAAAGTTGCTTTGCCCCTGCACAAACTGACTGGGGTTTTCTTTATCAATTGGAACAACTACTGGCAAGCCGAAAAAACTCTTCTCCAGACAGCTCTTATACCGCTCGATTGTACGCAAGCGGAACAAAACGGATTGCTCAGAAGGTAGGTGAAGAAGGTGTAGAAACAGCACTGGCAGCCACAGTGAATGATAGAGAAGAGTTAACCAACGAAGCCGCAGATTTGGTTTATCATCTGCTGGTTTTATTGCAAGATCAGGAACTGGATCTCAGTCAAATTATCCGTCGATTGCAGGAACGGCAATCTAACCAACAATAATAGATTGCCAGACAAAAGTCACAAAGTATCCGCCACTTCACTAAATTATATCCGGAGTGGCCTCTTGCAACCTTATGAGATAACCTTTTGTATCTGATTTTGTCAGTGCTTAGCAACTACAGCCACTCGGTGCACACATGGGAACCTCACTTGATGCTGAAAAATTGTTCAAAGCGGTTCCACAATTAAAAAACCCATAATGTGGTGCGTCCTTCACCAATCACACTAAACAAGCTGTAATATCGGCTTTTACAAATGATATCTGCTGTATTTCGACATATCGGCACCGCTTTACCTGTCTCAAATACATGTTCTTGATCAAGCATAAAGCGAATGGAAGCACCGGGAAGATTACCTTTGTATATAGCAACTTGACCGTAATCCTCACAACTATCCTCTAGATCAATCTTGAATAATCTGAGAGTCATTGAATACAGTTTTGCACCCCCAAACTTTTCTTCAATGGGCTTGTTGTTGATGGTTTTTAAATGACTTGAAACAACCCGTATATCCCGAAAGCCTGCATCACGAGCGACTTTCACGAAATCGCCATAATACAACACATCGCCAATACATTCTCCAATCAACAATGGATCATGTTTTAACTCCGATGAGAGCCTGCGATCGGAAAAAATATCAGCAAAATAAATTTCGCCGCCAGATTTAAGTAACTGAAACATCCCCTGAAGCACATTAAATTTTGCAGCGGCCAGATTAATGACACAATTGGAAACTATGATATCGACACTATTCGACGGTAAATTGAGTTGATCCAAGGACTCAATATTACCGTGTATAAAATGTACATTACTTTCGTTGTAACCATAGGCATCCCGATGATATTCAATGTGACTCTTGGCAAATTCAATTTGTTCAAGTGTAGTATCGATGCCAATAACATGCCCTTCTTGCCCTACCAACTTAGATAAAATGAAGCAGTCCCGCCCACTACCACAGCCTAAATCCAACACAGTTAAACCAGTCAGTAAAGGAGGAAAAGGAGTACCACAGCCATAAAATCTCTTCTGCACATCTGGGTGAACTGCCTTTAATATGTCTTTTATCTCATCGGAAGGTGATTCATCGACAGTGCAAACATTAGTTACCAAATCTTCCTTACTTGAAAGAGTTGTACCATAGTAACGCTGTACATTTTCAACTCGCTGAGATAATTCTTGTTCTTTGGTTTTCATCATTCCATTCCTCTAATAAAATCCAACTTCAGGCCAGATATGACTCTAGTGGCCTCTCGGCTCAATATGTTCATTTGCTTGTCATCTAAGGGAATATTCAGAAAAACAGGAAAGTCGTGTAACCTGCGATCGTTGCCATAGCAAAGATAACAGCGACAAAGGCGGCCAAGAGCTTAAATGTAAATAGGGAGCGTAATAAAATTAACTCAGTCAGGCTGGCACCGGCACCACCAATAATTAACGCCAGAACTGTTCCGGCACCGACTCCTTTCGCCATCAGAGCTGCTGAAAGGGGTATCAAAGCTTCGGCACGAATATATAGCGGTACGCCAATGACAGCAGCAACGGGGATAGCAAAAGGATTATCTGAGCCAGCATATTGTTCTAGCAGGCTGGTCGGTATATAACCATAGATAACACTGCCGATTGCAATACCGATAAATAAATATGGTAGTACCCCCTTAAAATCTGACCAAACTTCCTGCCATAAACCGCTGTATTTACTTTTTTGGCGATCAGTTTTAACAATTTGGCTATCACAGCAACTTGTCGATTGTGTAGTGGTTTGAGTAACAGGACAACAGGAAGTCGCTATTGATGCACAACTATTTGATATTGTGGATTTAATGCCACAATTACTTCCAGAATCACCGCCACCAGACACCACTTCACGGCGTATATAACGTTCAAATCCCAATACTTGTAGCAACCACCCAGCTCCAAGTGAGACTAGAAGTGCAGATAGTACGTAAATAGCTGTTAACGTCAGACCAAAAGTAGCAACAAACAGTACAACAATGATGGGATTCAACAAAGGGGAGGAAAATAAAAATACCATCATTGGGCCAAAACCAGCTTTGGCACGAATTAACCCTTTCAACATAGGAATAGTCGAACAACTACAGAAAGGAGTAATAGATCCGAGAGCTGCAGCCAAAAAATATCCTCTTTTCCGGTTAGCGCTCAGTAAGGCTTCCACCTTGGATGGAGGTATATGTCGCTGGAGAAGACCTATCAATAAACTCACACCAATGAATAAGGCTGATAATTCTATGGCAAGGAAGACAAACATGTTTAGGGTTTCTTGCAATTGAGAAGACATTCTAATTCTCCAAATATCTATATTTCTAGTAATATGGAATTATCGGTGGATGATAGATTGCCATTGCAATCACTGTCAAGTATATTTCTAGAAACATAGAAATTTTTGTTTAGAGACCCGAATGAAACACGAAGAAGTCGCACAAAGCCTGGCTGAACTAGGGAACACGCACCGATTAGCCATATTTCGATATTTAGTTAAAGCCGGCCATCAAGGAGTCTCTGTCGGGAAGATCCAGAAAGCCTTAGAGATTCCAGCTTCAACTCTGTCACATCATCTCGCTCGTCTGGTGAAGGTCGGACTGATCCGTCAAGAGAAGCACAGTCGTACTATTGTATGCATACCTGAATATCAGCATTTGGAAAACCTGATCAGCTTTTTGCAAGAAGAATGTTGTGTAGGGATTTCAGTTGAACGCCTCACTGCGGAATCATGTAAATTACGTGAAATATAGTGCGTGATAGCGGAAGATAATATTTCCATCAAGTGTACAGAGTAAATCCATAGTAGCTCTGACAAGAAGAACATATATGTGTAGTGCATCTGTACACTTTTGGAAATACGTACTACCAGAAAAAACCATTGTAACCAGTGTTATTTGAATACTCAGTGATTAAAACCATTGCTCAGTAAGTTACATTGCAGCCTTAAAGATAGCTACAATTTCTTCATGTGAAGCCTGAACCGGATTAGTGAAACCACAGGCATCTTTCAAAGCATTAGTCGCCAATGTTGGCAAGTCTTCTTCTTTTACATTCAATTCAGACAAACCTGCTGGAATATTAACGTCTGCGGCCAATTTACTGATGGTCTGGATACAAACTTCAGCACTTTGCCCATCATTCAGACCTGCGACTTCAGCCCCCATCGCTACCGCAATCTCTTTCAGGCGAGCCGTAGACACTTTGGCATTAAATCTTTGTACATGTGGCAGTAAAACCGCATTACAGACGCCATGTGGTAAATCGTAAAATCCGCCTAACTGATGTGCCATCGCATGAACGTATCCCAAGGATGCATTATTGAACGCCATTCCAGCTAAGAACTGGGCATAAGCCATATTTTCCCGTGCTTCCATATCATTGCCATCTTCAACGGCACGGCGCAAATAGTGACTAATCATTGTCACCGCTTTCAACGCACAGGCATCAGTGATAGGATTTGCCGCCGTAGAAACATAAGCTTCAATAGCATGAGTCAGTGCATCCATTCCCGTTGCTGCTGTCAACCCTTTTGGCATTCCCGCCATTAAAGCAGAATCATTGACTGACAAAATAGGTGTAACATTTTTATCCACTATCGCCATTTTGATATGACGTTCAATATCTGTAATGATACAAAAACGTGTCATCTCAGACGCTGTACCTGCGGTAGTATTAATAGCAATCAGAGGCAACTGTGGTTTTGCTGAACGATCAACCCCTTCATAGTCACGAATATCCCCACCGTTGGTAGCTACCAATGCGATACCCTTTGCACAATCATGCGATGAACCACCCCCTAAAGAGATTACACAATCAGTGTTACTCTGACGTAGGATTTTCAATCCTTCCTCAACATTAATGGTGGTTGGATTTGGATTCGTTCCATCATAAATCGCACTTTTTATCCCTGCATCCGCCAGTAAAGTCTGAACCTTTTCAACAACACCAATCTCGTTCAGCACGCGGTCAGTGATAATTAAAGCCTGTCTGTAGCCATAATTTTTTATTAACTCGACGGCTTCAGTCATACACCCCGTACCAATTTTATTCACTGGCGGGATAAAGAAAGTGGATGCTGCCATTTGGAACTCCTTAGATTTTACTGAAGTATTTCAAATCTAGATGTAAGAGAATTGAATTACAATGTGACACTTATTTATTTCAGTCATTTTGACCAGAATCAATAATTGCCTATGTAAGAGCAAAAAATGGCATTTACTTTTACTTTTGGTTTATGTTGGAGAAAATTTTGCTAAAAAATAACATATTCGAGCGTCTTACTGCCCTGCTAGATACACATAATGCCCGCTATCGCGTTATAGAGCACTCTACTGGTGGCCGTTCAGAAGAGGTAGCAAAAATACGGGGGACTCACATAGGGCAAGGAGCGAAAGGTTTAGTCTGCCATGTCAAAGGACATGGCTACCGACAGTATGTTCTCGCTGTCTTGCCTGCTGACCAGCAAGCCGATCTTGCAATGCTTGCCAAGCAAGTCGGAGGAAACCGGGCATCGCTGGCAAGCCCGAAAGAAGTTTCTGAACTGACATACTGTGTTTTCGGAGCTATTCCTCCGTTCAGTTTCCATCCAGATTTGCAGCTGATTGCCGAACCATACTTATTTGAACGTTATGATGAACTGGCATTTAATGCTGGCAGTCTGGAACGCTCTATCATTTTGAATACAGAAGACTATCGCCGTATCGCTATGCCTGAATTAGTTGCTTTTCGGAAAAGAGCCGATTGAAGCTAACACAAAGAAAATACGTAATTAATTAAGGTTAACTTAAATAAAGTTTACATTTTGCTATAATTTAACCAGATGAAAATAGGCGAATTATTATATGAATAATATTTTTGTTCTGGTAATATTCGGTCTTGCTACTCTCAGTATCGCTGTTCTTCTTTACAGTTATGATGCAGACCTAGAGCACTGGCTAGAAATGTGTGCACAGAAATTAATCAAGTGGACACCTTCAAATTAGCACTTTTATCTAACAATAAGGTGCTGAAAAATCAGCACCTTATTTTTAATCATTCAATGTTAAATTAAAACACCTAATGATTAATCCAACCATTCAGTGTGGAAGACGCCTTCTTTATCAGTACGTTTGTAAGTATGCGCACCAAAGTAATCGCGCTGTGCCTGAATCAAATTGGCAGGCAATACGGCTGAACGATAACTGTCATAATAAGAAATAGCAGCAGAGAATGTTGGAGTTGGAATCCCATTCTGCACGCCATAAGAAACAACATCACGCAAAGCTTGCTGATATTCATCTGCAATTTGTTTAAAGTAAGGGGCTAACAGCAAGTTAGCGATAGCTGGGGTTTCATTATATGCATCTGTGATTTTTTGCAAGAATTGCGCACGAATGATACAACCCGCGCGGAAGATCTTAGCAATTTCACCGTAGTTCAGATCCCAGTTATATTCATCCGATGCTGCTTTTAACTGCTGGAAACCTTGTGCGTAAGAAACAATCTTACCCAGGTACAGGGCACGACGAACTTTCTCGATAAATTCTGCTTTATCACCATTAAATGGCTGGGCTTCCGGGCCTGACAGAATTTTAGATGCAGCCACGCGCTGATCTTTCAGCGAAGAAATATAACGTGCAAATACGGATTCGGTGATCAATGTCACAGGAACGCCCAGATCCAAAGAGCTTTGACTAGTCCATTTACCCGTACCTTTATTGGCAGCTTCATCCAGAATCACGTCAACCAGATATTTACCTTCTTCATCTTGCTTACGGAAGATATCAGAAGTAATTTCAATCAGATAGCTACTCAGTTCACCCTGATTCCAGTCGCTGAATACTTCAGCCAGTTCCTGATTACTCAAGTTCAATGAATTTTTCAGCAGGGAATAGGCTTCCGCAATCAGTTGCATATCACCATACTCAATACCATTGTGAACCATTTTCACATAATGCCCTGCACCATCAGCCCCGATATAAGTAACACAAGGCTCACCATCAACCTGAGCAGCGATCTCTTTCAGAATTGGCGCTACCAGTTCATAAGCTTCTTTCTGGCCGCCAGGCATGATTGAAGGGCCTTTCAACGCACCTTCTTCACCACCGGAAACACCCGTACCGATAAAATTAAAGCCCTGAGCAGACAATTCACGATTACGACGGATAGTGTCTTGAAAATAGGTGTTGCCACCATCAATCAGAATGTCACCCTTATCCAAATGTGGCGTCAGTGATGCGATGGTTTTATCCGTAGCTTCACCTGCCTTAACCATCAACAGAATACGACGTGGCTTTTCCAGCGAATCGACAAACTCTTCAATGGAATAACGTGGAACTAATTTTTTCCCTGGATTTTCAGCAATAACTTCATCAGTTTTATCGCTGGAGCGGTTGAAAATAGATACAGAATAACCACGGCTTTCAATATTCAACGCCAGGTTACGCCCCATTACCGCCATACCGACAACACCGATCTGTTGTTTGGACATGAATAACTCCCGTCTAATAATGACTGCTGTCCACCCAAGATGCAGTACGTCACGCTATATTTCATATGTAACTTTGTGCCATATGTAACACATTCCGTATACAACAAAACAGAGTGGACAATTTGTTAATGAGGTCACATGTTAACTCAGGAATGGCTATAGAAGGTAGTTATTGATGCAATCGATACCGTCGTAACGTTCTTTCGCTGAAAAAATTTCCAACTGAGATAAATCATCTATTGATATTTTGAACTTCAATACGCATTATTCAATAGTCGGCAAAAGCCGTCATATTAAAAGGTAAAATAAATTGTATGGAATGGATCGCTGATCCTACGATATGGGCTGGTTTGGCCACACTTATCGTTTTAGAAATTGTTCTCGGAATTGACAACTTAATATTTATTGCCATTCTGGCAGACAAACTTCCTGAAAAACAGAGAGATAAAGCTCGCCTGACAGGGCTTTCCTGCGCTCTTATCATGAGGATATTGCTGTTATTCAGCCTGTCCTGGCTCATTTCCCTGACTAATCCATTGGCTACCCTGTGGGAGCACTCTTTCAGCGCCCGTGATTTAATTATGCTGATAGGGGGTATTTTCTTGCTGTTCAAGGCCACAATGGAGTTAAATGAACGGTTGGAAGGGAAAAACCTGCATACCAATCAACAACGCAAAGGAGCTAGCTTCTGGCCTGTTGTTGTGCAGATTATAGTCTTGGATGCTGTATTCTCTCTGGATTCCGTCATTACTGCCGTGGGTATGGTCGATCATATTGGTATCATGATTGCCGCTGTTATCATTGCCATGATCCTGATGATATGGGCCAGTAAGCCTCTGACGAGATTCGTCAATGCGCACCCCACGATCGTTATCCTATGTCTCAGCTTCTTACTGATGATAGGTTTCAGCTTGGTTGCAGAAGGCTTTGGTTATTATATTCCGAAAGGCTATCTTTAT
The DNA here is from genome assembly GCF_059072735.1 of Xenorhabdus sp. XBWT. NCBI lineage: Bacteria > Pseudomonadati > Pseudomonadota > Gammaproteobacteria > Enterobacterales > Morganellaceae > Xenorhabdus > Xenorhabdus sp. XBWT. The sequence continues at coordinate 1,494,429 of NZ_CM180990.1, read as the reverse complement.
GCTGCCATCGGCTTCTCCATCATGATTGAAGCACTGAACCAATTCGCCCAGTTCAATCGCCGCAAGTTCTTGAGCGCTTCCCGCTCCCTGCGAGAAAGAACCGCAGAGGCCGTTCTGCACATTTTAAATGGCAAACGTGAAAACACGGCACTGGATAATCATACTTCCGATCTGATTGCTGATGATTCGGATAACAAAGAAGTCTTTGAACCTCAAGAGCGTCAGATGATCGCCCGCGTTCTCAGCATGGCACAACGTACCGTCAGTAGCATCATGACTTCACGCCATGATGTTATTTATCTCGATGTCCATGCTCCGGCCGAAAAACTGACCACGCTGCTGGAACAAAAACCCCATACACGAATTGTCGTCACTGATGAGCAAACCAGCGATGAACCTCTCGGCGTTGTGCATGTGATCGATATCCTTAATCAGCAACTGACCCATAATATGTTCGATTTACGGCAATTAGTGCAACAACCGCTGATTTTCCCGGAATCTCTCTCCTTGCTGCAAGCACTGGAGCAGTTCCGTCAAGCCCAAACACACTTTGCTTTTGTCGTTGATGAGTTTGGTTCTGTTGAAGGTGTAGTTACGGTAACCGACGTGATGGAAACAATTACTGGTAATTTGCCGGTAGGTAGCGGAGAGCTGGATGCCCGCCATGATATTCAAGTTATGGAAGAGGGATATTGGGTTGCCAACGGGTTTATGCCACTGGAAGATTTAGTTCTTTACGTACCATTACTATTGGACGGAAAACGCGAATACCAGACACTTGCAGGCCTGTTGATGGAACATCTGCAACATATTCCGCAACAAGGTGAGCAGCTACAGATTGGTGATTACCTGTTTGAACCACTGGAAATCACCAGCCATCGCATCAATAAAGTGAAGATCATCTCACTGAAAGTTGAAGCAGAAATATAATCCGTAGTTATAAAATTAATTATCTAATGAAAAACCGGCATAACGTCGGTTTTTTTATTCCCATAAATTTTATAAGATCAGTCACATAGCTAGCTATGCTCTTGGGGATTAATGAAAGGCTCCTGCCTTTCACCGGAGGTCAGCCTTTGGCTGGGCAAATTCGTTCCCGACGAATTTGTCATTCCCTTGCCGTCGCGCTGCATCTTGAAATCCATTGTGTATATAAAGGAATAGAAAAGTTAACCTTAAATACTATGATAAGAGCTATTTTTTATTCAGCAAATCCTTTAGCGTTTTATGATCCTCACTACTACTATGCCTTTCGAGCCAATCTTTGATTGATTTTTTGGCCTTTTGCTGTAATTCATCGCGCATTAAAGATTCTACATTCAGCGTATACTGCAAATTATCCCAGCTGCCATAAACTCTCAAAGGAATTTTTAATTGCGCCAACTGGCGTACAAATTCGTTCTGCTTGCCCCACCCGTTTGTTAATTGCACCAACAATGCCATATCGGCATTCTGCTTCAGTAAATTCGTTTTACCCTGCCCACGAATATTTAACATACCTGAAGTTGCGGCAAGCTCATCAATTTTAACTTCACCGCGATCCAATTTCGCTGTCACCGACATATTTCTCGCTTCAGTAAAACTATCTGTATTTGTCGGTTGGTCAACTCGATCTGTCACTCGTGAAAAAGATTGCTGAATAAGCTGAGGAATATTCAATCCTTCCAGACGCACATTTTTCAGCCCTAGATTCAAATCACCTTGCCAGTAATGGGAAATGGCGTATTCATCATAACCTTCACCAACCAAATCACCAGCTACATTAAGCTGACCACTGAATACCGTCGGCAGGGCCAATGTGGTTAACAAAGGTTGCAATTCAATTTTCTGCAAGCGTGGTTTTATGTGTAATTTTGCAGGTATTATCGTGGCATCAATTGTGCCCGGAAATGTAAAATGCCCACTAAACACATCTCCGTTTAATTTTTCAATTTCCGTCACACCATCATTATTTACAGCTTTCAGGTCAAAATTATCAATATCCATACCCTGATAAATGAATTTACCTACTGTAAACGAGATATTCGCATTAAATCCTTGCAAAAACGTAAGATCATAATTGGTTAAGGGCGATACTGATGTCGCAATTACCGGTTTTAATGAGTTATTTTCGATTCGGTAATCATGTTTTGCCTGTGGGCTGTTTTTAGGCAAGGTATCCCAGCCCATTAGATTATCCAGATTCAACTTCGAAGAGGCCAGATGAATGACATATTGCGGCTTATCTTTCAAGGCAGCAGTAATATTCCCTTTCAGGTCACTCTCTCCATTCACGGTTAACGCTATTTTTTGCAATGCAAGTGATTCGGATCGCGCCTGATATTTGGCTACAGCACTGCCTGCCCCTTTAATCCCTTCAGATGGCAGCCCGACACCCTGCAACTGGTATTCGAGGGAATTTATATCAGCCGATATCTGCTGCGGATAATCTGAAGTATTCACTGATGCATTAAGTGCAAATGCCAATTCTTGCTGGTTCTTGTTGATTCTACTGCTAACTACAAGACTAACGTGATCTTTATCATTGCGTGCCAGCAGTAAATTGATATCACGGACATTAAATTGAGAATGATCTTTGGTTTGCCAAATCAGTAAACTATCAACTACTTTGATTTTGGCAATATCCAGTTTCCAAGGCTGATCACTTGCAACCATGGGATAATGAATACCACTTTCGGGTGCAATGGGGGCTTCTGTCCGCTTCTGAGGTTGGCTATCCGGAGTAATTCGCAAGACAGCTCCTTTCAGCATCACTTCGTTAACAGAAAGTTGGTGAGATAACAGAGGTAATAATTCCACATCCAATCGCATGTTTTCTGCAATAATCGCAGGTTGTTTAGCATTCTGAGCAGTCAGTGATATCTGTCCGGTCAGAATGCTCAATTTTGGCCAAACATGCCAGCGCAGATCATCTTGCAGCACGAGATGGTAACCACTCTTTTTTTGTACCTGCTTAACTATATAGTCACGAAAATCATTCGGATTAACCAGCATGACCAGCGTAGTTAAACCAGCAACAATAACAACAAAAAAAATAACGAGTGTCGTCAATAATCTTTTCATGACTTCCCCAGTCTCATGTCCACAAGATGACTATTTTTCACCAAAAAGTGTCACCGGAAAGCTTTACCAGAAAAGATTAATCCTCGCTGATTCGGCTGCCTACAGCTCCTTGCTGATTTTTATATTTAGCATCCTGACGTCGGTTATAAGGCCTCTCAGCAGAACCTGACAGCGGTTCAAAACTTAATGCACCTATGACCATGCCGGGACGCAAAGCTAAAGGCAGTTTGCCTGAATTATAGAATTCCAGGACTATTTGCCCCTGCCAGCCCGGATCAATGCGGTGTGCCGTCACATGAACCATCAGGCCAAGACGCGCCAGAGACGAACGTCCATCCAGCCAGCCAACTAAGTTATCAGGCAATGTGACAGATTCCAGTGTCACCGCCAGAGCCAATTCACCCGGATGAAGGAAAAACGCTTCCCCAGCCGGCAAAGTGATTTCATCGCTCATGACACGGTCAAGCGCTGCATTGACTTCAGCCTTAGGACCACTCAGGTCGATATAGGCAGCAGTATGACCACGAAAAACACGAAACTGATTCCCAAGGCAGACATCAGCAGTTGCCCCATTAATGCGTTCGACAGGAGGGCGTGGGGTAATTACCAGTTTACCTTCATCTAGCCATTTAATAATGTCACGGTCACAGAGTCGCATTATGTCCTCTCAAATAAGATAATACTTATGAATACCAAACAGCATATTATTCGTAAAATTGGCCAATCTTGGCTTTTAAGATATCAATGGCTACGCGGTTCTTCCCTCCGCGAGGAACAATAATATCTGCATATTGTTTTGATGGCTCGATGAATTGCAGGAACATTGGGCGCACAGTTTTATTGTATTGCTCTATGACGGAATCCAGCGAACGTCCGCGTTCATTTACATCACGTTTGATACGGCGCATCAGGCAGATATCCAGTGGTGTATCGACAAAAATGGAAAAATCCAGCTCCTGGCGCAAGCGCTTATCCGTTAATAGTAGAATACCTTCAAGGATAATGACTCTTTTCGGTTCAAAATGGATGGATTCGGGTTTGCGGGTGTGTTCGGCATAGTCATATTGCGGCAATTCAATGGATTTTCCGGCTTTCAGTGCCTGAAGATGCTCGAACAATAAACTGTGATCCATTGAACTTGGATGATCGTAATTGACTTTATAACGCTCTTCCATTGGAGTATTGCTTTGATCTTTGTAATAACAATCTTCTGGAATAACGCCGATATTGTGATCACCTACCTGTGCACGTAATTCTCTATAAAGCGTGTTGGCAATAAGGCTTTTGCCTGAGGCAGAGGCACCTGAAATACCTACAATTGTACACTTATGTGCTTCATCAGCCATGATAGAAATAACCTGGTTAAAAAAGAAAAAATAAAGTGGGTACATGGGATTCGATACACCATGTTTGGCGGATTATAGGGAGTTAATGACTTCTATTCCAGAGTAAACAAGATAAGTCTCGTTTTTTTCAATACACTTCGCATAAAAATCCCGCAATTTCATGCTCTAAATAGAGAAAATTCTAAGAAGAGTTTTCAAATACGGCCACGAAAGCTATTTCTAAAATTGATCCCAAACTTGAAAGACGAAAGGTATAGAAAAGATGCAATTCCAGCGGCAGATCACCTTTGCTCCCCATAAATATTCAGGAATGCTAAATGAAATATGCTAATAATTTAAGGACTATTAATAAAACGCCGTTCTGTATAAATAAGAAACATTAACAAAACGGCGTTTATTCATGCAATTACTTAAATCAAACTGCACGGAAGGAAATTTCCGTCGGAATTTTTTCACCAGTCCAATACATCTGAGCAGAAATATTGGCTGCAATTTCACGGTAGATATCCGCAAATTCACTATCAGGCTGGCTGCTTACTGTCGGTTCACCACGATCAAGATCTTCACGCAGTGAGATATGCAGCGGGATCTGCCCCAATAATTGGCAATCATATTTTTCTGCCAATTTTTCTGCTCCTCCTGTACCGAAAATCGGCTCATGATGACCACAATTGCTGCAAATATGACTGCTCATATTCTCAATAATACCCAATACCTGTACATTGACTTTCTGGAACATAACGATGCCTTTCATCGCATCAATCAGGGCAATATCCTGTGGTGTTGTGACAACCAATGCCCCTGTTACCGGAATATTCTGGGACAGCGTTAACTGAATATCCCCAGTTCCAGGCGGCATATCAATCACCAGATAATCCAGATCAGGCCACAATGTATCCTGCAACATTTGCATCAAAGCCTTGCTCGCCATCGGGCCACGCCAGACCATTGCATTATCATCAGTAACGAGATAACCGATGGAGTTGGTTGCCATGCCGTGCACCATAATCGGTGCCATATGCTGACCATCAGGAGAGGTCGGCCGTTCTTTGGCTGTACCGAGCATATTGGGGATGGATGGCCCATAGATATCCGCATCCAGAATACCGACTTTCGCACCTTCCTGTGCCAGCGCCAGTGCCAAATTCACCGCCGTACTGGATTTCCCCACCCCCCCTTTTCCTGAACTCACCGCCACAATATTGCGCACACCATTAACGCCCGGCAAATTATTGGCACGGCGCAATGTATTGATATCGTGGGTCAGTCGCCAGTCAACGGATTTTGCTCCCGTCGCAGCTTGTAGAGATAACGTCGTTTCTTTCTTTAAAACTTCAAAGGCCCTTTTCCAGACAAACGGCATCATTAATTCAATATGCAGTGTTCCATCCAATATAGTGCAGTGATGCAATGCTTTCAGAGCAATCAAATCCCGCTCTAATGTTGGATGTTTGAATGTTGCCAGTATTTTCGCAACATGTTCTTTCAGCAGGTCAGGATTGGTCTGCTCGGGGGATTGTGAGTTCATCCCGGCTCCTTTTGATTTATCTTTTTTCAATCTATACCCAATGGATTTCAAAATGCAGCCTGAAAGACGGCGGGTATAAAACTGTTTGGTCATCATAACAGAAGCTAACGACTTCGGATAAGGCAACAAGTAAAAGTAACGAAGTTCTTGCGTTACCCTAGCGACAACGCTCCTTATCAGGTAACATCAAAAACCCTTTTCATTTTTACGGAAGTCAGATCCTAACTATGTCTCAAGTCGCGAACAAATTATTGGTGACCTGTGCGTTGCCTTATGCTAACGGTCCCATCCATCTCGGTCATATTCTGGAACATATTCAGGCTGATATTTGGGTTCGTTATCATCGAATGCGCGGCAAAGAGGTTCACTTTGTCTGTGCCGATGATGCCCACGGTACGCCAATCATGCTGAAAGCCCAGCAAACTGGTGTTTCACCAGAAGAGATGATTGCCAAGGTGAATCTAGAGCATCAGCAGGATTTTGCCGGCTTTGCTATCAGTTATGATAATTATCACTCTACACACAGCGAAGAGAACAAAGCGTTTGCATCACAAATCTATCTGGAACTGAAAAAGAACGGTTACATCAAGAACCGGACGATTTCTCAACTGTACGATCCAGAAAAAGGAATGTTCCTGCCAGACCGTTTCGTCAAAGGTTCCTGTCCAAAATGTAAGGCAGAAGACCAATATGGCGATAATTGTGAAGTCTGTGGAACCACTTATTCCCCAACCGAATTGATCAACCCGCGTTCTGTTGTTTCTGGGGCAACACCAGAAATGCGTAAGACAGAGCATTTCTTCTTCGATCTGCCTGCATTCAGCGACATGCTGCAAAAATGGACTCGTTCCGGCACGTTGCAGGAACAAGTAGCGAACAAAATGCAGGAATGGTTCGATTCAGGTCTGCAACAATGGGATATCACCCGTGATGCGCCGTATTTCGGTTTTGAGATCCCTGATCAACCAGGCAAATATTTCTATGTCTGGCTGGACGCTCCAATTGGTTATATGGGTTCATTCAAGAACCTGTGTGACAAGCGGAGTGACCTGAATTTCGATGAATTCTGGGAGAAAGATTCCAAGACTGATCTCTATCATTTCATCGGCAAAGACATTGTTTATTTCCACAGTCTGTTCTGGCCTGCAATGCTGGAAGGCAGCAACTACCGTAAACCAACCAATCTGTTTGTTCACGGTTATATCACCGTTAACGGCACCAAGATGTCTAAATCCCGTGGGACTTTTATCAAGGCCGAAACCTATTTAAAACACCTTGATGCAGACTGCCTACGTTACTATTACGCTGCTAAGCTTTCTTCCCGCATTGATGATATAGACCTGAATCTGGAAGATTTTGTTCAACGTGTAAACAGTGATGTCGTTAACAAAGTAGTGAATCTTGCCTCACGCAATGCGGGTTTCATTAATAAACGCTTTGGTGGCAAGCTGGCTGATCAACTCGCTGATCCTGAGTTGTACCAGAAGTTTGTTGATGCCGCACAGGTTATCGCAGAAGATTTCACTAATCGCGAATTTGGTAAGGCAATCCGTGAAATCATGGCACTGGCTGACCTCGCTAACCGCTATGTTGATGAACAAGCACCGTGGGTTGTAGCGAAACAAGAAGGCCGTGACGCCGATCTTCAGGCTATCTGTTCAATGGGAATTAACTTGTTCCGTGTGCTGATGACTTACCTGAAACCCGTCCTTCCGGGCTTGTCCGCACGTACAGAAGCATTCTTGAATACAGAACTGACTTGGGATGGTATCCGTCAACCTCTGCTGAACCATGACGTTTCCCCATTCAAAGCTCTTTTTAACCGCATTGAGATGGCTAAAATTGAAGCGATGGTTGCTGATTCAAAAGAGAACATCGAGCCTAAAAAAACGGTAACAGGCCCGCTGGCAGATGATCCGATTCAGGACACCATCACATTTGATGATTTTGCCAAGATTGACCTGCGGATCGCATTGATCAAACAGGCAGATTTTGTCGAAGGTTCAGACAAATTGCTGAAATTATCCCTTGATATCGGTGGCGAAACTCGTCAGGTTTTTTCTGGGATTCGTTCTGCTTATCCTGATCCGAAAACGTTAGAAAACCGTCTGACCGTGATGGTTGCCAACCTCGCACCACGCAAAATGCGCTTTGGCATTTCAGAAGGCATGGTAATGGCAGCAGGCTCCGGCGGAAAAGAAATTTTCCTGTTAAGCCCGGACAGCGGCGCACAACCAGGCATGCAGGTTAAATAATCGATATATTCTGACAGAATATTAATTATTACCAGACAACATTATTGTTGTAAAGATAGTAAAGCGGGCTAAAAAAAGCCCGCTTTTTTATGTGATGTATGGCACATTTAGAAAGTTAATCGTATGATGAACTCTCCCTATATTGAGGAATTATCGATTATGTCTTTCCAAAACATGCTGATGATGGGCTGGCAATATCTGCGCGCATTCGCACTGCTCTATTTGTGCTTGATTGCGGGGAATATCATTTCAGCATTCCTTCCTTTCTCTCTTCCCGGTAGTATTATTGGTTTACTTATCCTTTTCGGTTTACTGGCATTCCAAATTATTCCCCCACATTGGGTGAAGCCAAGTTGTAGTCTGTTGATGAAGAACATGACATTACTCTTTTTGCCTATTGGGGTGGGGATCATGAATTATTACCCACAACTCAGCCAACAAATGCTCCCAATCGTTCTTTCATGTGTCGTCAGTACAGTGATTGTCATGATTGCCGTTGCTTACAGTTCCCACTATATCCATCGCGAACGCATCATTATTGGTTCCAAACAAGAAGCAACTACTACATCACAACAACTTGAAGAGAAAGAAAAATGTTGAGCTATATCTGGTGGTCACTGCCATTAACACTACTTGTATTTTATCTAGCCAAAAGACTGTCTATACGATTAAAACTTCCTGTATTTAATCCCTTATTGATATCAATAACCATTATCATTCCTTTGCTCCTGATGACACATACATCATATGAGCACTATTTTGCAGGCAGCCGGATATTAAACGATTTGCTGCAACCAGCCGTAGTCGCTCTTGCTTTTCCTCTTTATGAACAGCTGCACCAAATCCGTACTCAGTGGAAATCAATCATTACCATTTGTTTTATCGGCTGTATTGTCGCAATGGTAACCGGTACAGCTATAGCATTATGGGCAGGTGCAACACCTGAAATCGCAGCCTCAATTCTGCCTAAATCTGTGACAACCCCTATTGCTATGGCGGTAGCCAATTCCATCGGTGGGATTCCTGCCATCAGCGCTGCTTGTGTGATCATGGTGGGTATTTTAGGTTCTATCTTCGGTCATAACCTATTTAATCTTCTTAAAATAAAAACGAAGGTTTCCCGAGGATTGGCTATGGGTACAGCAGCTCATGCAGTAGGAACCGCCCGCTGTGCTGAGGTAGATCATACTGAAGGTGCATACAGTTCACTGGCCCTGATGACCTGCGGCATTATTACTTCACTGATTGCACCTTTTTTATTCCCGATACTGCTTCACTTGTTTAGTTGATTATTCTACAAATGATTTTCATCTAAATAGTTACCAAACCGTAATAAAAAAGTGAAAGAATTAATAAAAATCATAATAATTTGATTTGTATTGCTAAAATAATAGCTTTATTACACAAATTTCATTGATTTTATGGCTGTTATCACATTACAAACCTAAACAGACATCCTAGAATGGCCTTCAATTAATTTGGAGATCATTCTATGCAAGCTCGTTTTAACGCTATTTGGTCAGAAATTACCCCTAAACTGCAACAAGCTTTGTTGCCTTATATCGGAAGTGACGATTTTCCAGCCATGCTGACAACGGAGCAGGTTGAGTCCATCAAGCGGAACAGTGGCTTTGATGATCACGCTTTGGCATTTGCCTTATTGCCATTAGCTGCTGCCTGCTCTATTGCTCCTATTTCTCATTTTTATGTCGGTGCAGTTGCACGGGGAGAAAGTGGTAATCTCTATTTTGGCGCCAATATGGAATTTCCGGGAGTGCCATTGCAGCAAACCGTTCATGCAGAGCAATCAGCAATAACCCACGCTTGGCTTCATGGCGAAAAAAAACTGGCTTCCATCACTATCAACTATTCACCTTGTGGTCACTGCCGACAATTTATGAATGAATTGAACAGTGGAACACAATTAGAAATTCACTTACCTGATCGCCCACCATTAACTTTGGCCGATTACCTGCCTGAAGCCTTTGGTCCGCGTGATTTAGCTGATACCCCACTGCTGTTGGATACAGTTAACCATGACCATCAGTTGGCTACCCATGACAATTTAGTGCAAGCCGCATTAGATGCTGCGAACCGCAGCCACGCGCCTTACAGCCAATCCCATGCAGGTATAGCATTACAAGATAACCAAGGGAAAATTTATACTGGCCGTTATGCGGAAAATGCTGCATTCAATCCGAGTTTGCCACCATTACAGGCTGCTTTGATATTTATGAATATGTCGGGTGGTGATTGTCAGTCCATCGAACGGGCTATGCTGGTTGAAGGTGAAAACAGTCAGTTATCACAATGGAACGCCACAAAGTCCACATTAACTGCTTTGGGTTGTACTAAAGTGGAACGGCATACCTTTTGAAATGAAATAAGAGTAAGTTAACAAAATGGCGATTTATCCCCTCCATTACTTCCAAGAGGGGCAAATTGAAAGAATTAAATAACATTTAATTAGCCAATTCTGTATGTTATCTCTCATTTTTGCTCATGATAATCATATTTAAGTAACATTTGCTGTACTTATTTTTTTTATCTTCTTAGGATCTATAGCTGATTTTGTTATTGATTGATTAGTCCAAAGAGTAAGCATCATGGAACTGGAACACGAAAGTAAACGTCCTCTTTATATTCCCTACGCTGGCCCGATTTTATTGGAATTCCCTCTACTGAACAAAGGCAGTGCTTTCACGGAAGAAGAACGCAGCAATTTCAACTTGCATGGCTTATTGCCACAAACCGTTGAAACAATAGAAGAGCAGGCCGAACGCGCCTACCGTCAATATCGCGATTTCAAGAATGACTCCGATAAACACATTTATTTAAGGAATATTCAGGACACCAACGAAACGCTGTTCTATCGGCTCCTTGACGCCCATCTCAGCGAAATGATGCCTATTATCTACACACCAACCGTGGGTGCAGCGTGTGAACACTTTTCTGATATATATCGTCGCGCACGTGGTCTGTTTATTTCCTATCCAAACAGAGCCTACATTGATGATATGCTGCAAAATGCCACCAAGCAAAATGTTAAAGTTATCGTTGTCACCGATGGAGAGCGTATTCTTGGTTTGGGTGATCAGGGTATCGGGGGCATGGGTATTCCTATCGGTAAGCTGTCGTTGTATACCTCCTGTGGTGGGATCAGCCCAGCGTACACCCTGCCAGTTGTGCTGGATGTAGGTACTAATAACCCGCAACGCCTGAATGACCCGCTGTACATGGGCTGGCGCCATCCGCGCATTACCGGCAAAGAATATGATGAATTCGTAGATGAGTTCATTCAGGCTGTGAAACGCCGCTGGCCTAATGTGCTGCTGCAATTTGAAGATTTTGCCCAGAACAATGCCATGCCGCTGCTGACCCGTTATCGTGATGAGCTTTGTTGCTTCAACGATGATATCCAAGGCACCGCAGCCGTTGCCCTTGGTAGCTTGATTGCCGCCAGTCGTGCTGCCGGCCGTCAGTTGAAAGATCAAACTGTGACATTCCTCGGTGCAGGTTCCGCTGGCTGTGGTATTGCAGAACAAATAGTTGCTCAGATGAAATCCGAAGGATTGAGTGATGAACAGGCCCGAGCCCGTGTATTCATGGTTGATCGTTTTGGTCTGCTGACTGATAAACAGCCAAACCTGCTGGATTTCCAGAGTGTATTGGTACAGAAAAATTCAGCCTTGCAATCATGGGATGTCAGCAATGATTCCCTCTCATTGATGGATGTGGTTCGCAACGCGAAACCTACAGTCTTGATTGGTGTTTCCGGTCAATCCGGTTTATTCACCGAAGATATCATCCGTGAGATGCATAAACATTGCGAACGTCCAATCGTGATGCCGCTGTCTAACCCGACATCGCGTGTGGAAGCCCGTCCTGAAGACATTATTAACTGGACTGACGGCAAGGCACTGGTCGCGACTGGCAGCCCATTTGCCCCCGTACAATATCACGGTCAGGAATACCCAATCGTGCAATGTAACAACTCCTATATTTTCCCGGGAATCGGCTTGGGTGTTATTGCTTCAGGAGCCAAACGTGTTACGGATGATATGCTGATGGCATCCAGCCGCGCATTGGCGGATTGTTCACCGCTGGCACAAACAGGTTCAGGTCCATTGCTGCCACCGATTGATGATATTCAAGAAGTTTCCCGCAAAATAGCCAAAGAAGTAGCGAAAAAAGCCCAAATTCAAGGTGTGGCGATTGTTACATCAGAAAATGCCTTGGATGAAGCGATTGAACGCAATTTCTGGAAACCAGAATATCGCATTTATAAACGCACTTCATTCTGATAATACCCTTAAAAAGCCTGCCGCCATTCTGACAGGCTTTTTTACAAAACTATCCATAATTATTACCATAAACTCATCGTAAATGCTTCCAGACAGACAATTCATGATTTTTTCTGCTATTCAAATGAAATTACGCTTATTCCACCCAAAAACCTATCTCACCGAAAACTTGCTTCGGTATTTCAAGTAAAGTAGCCTTTAATCTATTGACCCATAAGTACATATAAGGCAAACGAAAATCATGTGGAAGCGCTTGATTACTAGTCTGATTTTTATCATTGCTGTCCTCATGCTGACAGCAATTATGCTTGATCGTTGGATTAGCTGGAAAACTGCTCCTTACATTTTTGATGATCTCAGGCAACTTCCTGAGCGGGATGTCGGTATGGTGCTCGGCACATCCAAATATTATAAAAGAGGTACATATAACCAATACTATTTCTACCGTATTCAAGGCGCGGTTAACGCTTACAATAGTGGAAAAATTAAATATCTGCTATTAAGCGGGGATAATGCACAGCATAATTATAATGAACCGATTACGATGCGGAAAGATTTGCTCAAAGCAGGAATCCCAGCCAGTAACATTGTGATGGATTTTGCTGGTTTCAGAACTCTGGATTCAATTGTCAGAACTCGCAAGGTATTTGATACCGATGATTTTACGATTATCACCCAGCGATTCCATTGTGAACGGGCTCTGTTTATCGCCATGCATTTTGGTATAGAGGCACAGTGTTATGCTGTACCGTCCCCTAAAAATATGATGACTATTCGTCTCAGAGAAGTATTAGCACGCCTCGGTGCCTTGACAGACCTGTATATTTTAAAACGTGAACCGCGTTTTTTAGGCCCGTTAATGCCAATTCCGGCACCACATGCCGTACCAGCAGGAATTCAAGGTTATCCTGCCGTATCACCAGATGAATTACAAAAACTAGAAAAAAAATCTCGCGAGGAATAATAAATGTAGAGCCAGTTAAATAGGCTCTACATTTAAACTTCATCACACAATGTTTACTTGAAATTTACGCTAGTTTCGCCGTCAGACAACGCCAAAGCTGCTCCAACGGCCCTTGTGAGTAACGTTTTAACCACCAGCAAGCAAACCAGATGTTCAATGCCCAGATAAATGGCACAAACGCCATTAGTTCCAAACGAGTAAACTGACCAAATAATTCAAAGCGATAAAAAAGCGTGGTACAGACCAGAGTTTGCAGCAAGTAGCTACTTAATGCCATTTTTCCCACTTGCCGTAACCAAAAAGTGACTCTCCAACGTGAAATGGCAGGCCAAAATCCATAAATCAACGCGATATAAGCAAAAGCTAACAACGGTGTTGCCAATTCAGTGATGGTGTAGCGGATAGTCCACGACGCAAAATAACTATAAGGATATAAATACTGGATTGATAAAGCCGCACATTGAATAGTCATCCCAACAGGGATTAGACATAATGCCAGATGACGATAATGTTTGTGGCTAAACTCACCTTTCAACCAGCCATTACGCAATAACATTGCACCCCAAAGCATGACCCCGATTATTTGCCAGCCATATTGCACAATGACCACTATCATTGCGCCACTTATTTGGCGGATCCGGTACTCCATGGCCAAGAGTCCGCCATGAGTTTTCCAGAAAGTTTCATGAAAAATATCTTCCAGTGTTGGCATCCAGAATGAATTATTCTCTCCCACAGGAAACAGCCCCAGAAGATAAAACATCATTACGCCGAACAAGTAAAAAGTCGCTCCGGTACTGAATAACTTTTGACGAGTATTGATAAAGTGCCATGTCAGCAAGCCAACAATGCCATATGACAACAAGATATCGCCATCCCATAGCAAAATGCCGTGCAGTAAGCCAATCGCCGCTAAAATTAGTAATCTGGAAATATTCCAGTTACGTTCCCGTTGCCGAAGCAGTTCAAGTGAGGCTCCAAATAATAACGTCAAGATGAACAGAAACTTTCCCTGAGTAAAAATACTCAAAGTAGACCATGTAACCACATCAGAGAATGAGACAGAATCTTTATAAAACAGATTCATATAAGCGGCATATGGCAAAGCAAAGCTGGTAATATTCAACAACAATATCCCCAAAATGGCAAAACCACGCATACTATCAATGACCTCAATTCTCTGATTTATGACTCCCTTGCAACTATGCTCCATGATAATAAAAATTCATCATGACAAATGCAGATGACGTACTGCGCGCAGGAATTCCTGCCGAGTATTCTGGCTTGACTTAAATAACCCCCCCAGAGACGTCGTTGTCGTGGTACTGGTCGCATCACGGATACCACGTGCTTTCACACAGTAATGGACAGCATCTATAGAAATGGCAACATTGCAGGTACCAAGCAACGTTTGCAACGCAATCAGGATTTGCTGTGTCAAACGTTCCTGCACTTGCGGGCGTTGAGCAAAAAACTGAACAATGCGGTTAATTTTCGACAATCCAATCACTTTATCCTTAGGGATATACGCAACTGTTGCTTTGCCATCAATGGTCACAAAATGGTGTTCACAAGTGCTGGTCAATGTAATATCACGGACTGTTACCATCTCATCCACTTTCATTTTGTTTTCTATCAACGTAATTTTCGGGAAGTTATGATAGTCGAGTCCTGAAAATATCTCATCCACATACATTTTTGCGATACGGCCCGGTGTATCCGCCAAACTGTCATCACTCAAATCGAGATTTAACAGTTTCATAATTTCTGCCATATGTTCCTCAATGCGTACCTTACGCACCTCCGGCTCCAGAGTTTGTTCACGCAGAGGAGTTTCAAGACCACGGGCGACCAGTGCCGAATGCACCAGCGCGGCTTCTGTACTTAGGGATGACATCAGTTTCTCCAAGAGTAATACCTTCCGTCACTTGACGGGTAATCGAAACGCTTATTTTAATCAGATATCAGTGAGATGTAACACTACTCGGTATTCGCTCACATCGTATCTGCGTATAACTATACCTGTACGTAACCAATGCGCCAACTCAGGATAGGTCACGACGAATATTGCTGCGATAAAATACCAGTAACCCGGCAACGACCAAACCAATAAATGCGATGTAAAGAGCAGGTTCCAGTTTACCAATCAGCCAGGTGGAAATGGCTGACAACATCGGCCCAACCAATTGCCCCAACGCATAGCCTGTGGTCAGCAACCCCGCCATGTAACGTGCATGATCTGGAGCCAATTCACGCCCATACTGCAAAGCCAGTTGCACAACACACATAAATCCGCCACCTACCAACAATGAACCCATCATCAGCCCAGCGATGCCCGGTAATATTTCCGTCGTCAAAATACCTAATGCCTGAAGCCATAATACAGCCGCCAAGCGAACTTGGGCAGTTGATACATTGCGCATCAAAATACCCAGAATAATGCCAATGACAGAAGCGCCACCAAATATTGGCCAGACAAATTGGGCAAACAAACTATCAGGGAAACGTTCTGCTGCTATTTGGGAAAGGAATGTTGCAGGCAGGATATAACCAAATCCAGCCAAACTGTAACTCCATACTAATCGCTTGATTTCAGGTGTCAGCGTGAGTTTTTGGATGGCGGTCTGCGGTCGATGCAACTCTCCACGGCGAGGCAAGTGACGGCTAACATAAATACTGAGCAACAGAGCAAAAATACCGTATAACATCCATGCAGTAGCCGCGCTCATTTGGCAAGATTGAATTCCCATCGCCAGAACACCACTGATAAAGATCCCTATCCCCGGCCCCGAGAAAACGGCAGCACTTAATCCGGGACGATTCAGCTTCCCCAACGCCTCATTCGCCCACGCTGCTACCAGTACCAACGTCCAGCCACTTGCCCAACCAATAAAAAAACGGGCAATACTGTGCAATACGGGTCCATCCAATAATGCGGAAAGCAGTGTGATAATCACTGCTCCCCATAACCCACTCCATAAACGGTATTCCACAAAACGCTGCGCCCGCATCGCATCATAGGAGCCAGCCAAATAACCAAGGTAATTGAATGCCGCAACAATTCCTGCTCCCGTTAATGTAAGTTGGGATTCGGCAATCATCAGCGGAACTTGTGGAGTAAAAGTGAAACGGCCTATTCCCATTGCAACAACCAGAGCGAGAAAACCGCTTAATGCAATCTGAAAAGATTGATAATGACGTTCATGAGGTGTGATGATTTGATTTCTCATAGTAATTAAATAGCAATAAAATCAGTTGCTTTTATTGGAAATGATGCAGTTATAGCAAATCATGAATATAATATACATCTTTTATTAACAGACATTTCCCGTCATTCCCCATCAAGGTAATCTTTGCCATAATGCTGGCAATACAAGAATAAACGCTTGTCCGCCATCGGTGATATTCACAATTGCGGCATATAGGGAGTTCCTCATGGATCACTGTCATACCTCAGGCTTAATTTCACTTGAACAGGCACTCGAAAAATTACTGGCACAAACCGTCCCCCTGACTTCCACAGAAACCATTAATCTGACCGAATCTACTGGCCGCATTATCGCCACCGATATCATTTCCCCCATCAACGTTCCCCCATTTGATAACTCAGCAATGGATGGTTACGCCATTCGTCTTGCGGATTTTAATGAAAACCAAACTTTGCCAGTGGCAGGTAAAGCGCTGGCTGGTGTACCGTTTCAGGGAGAATGGCCGACTGGTAGCTGCATTCGCATTATGACTGGTGCCCCTATGCCCTCTGGCGCTGATGCCGTAGTGATGCAGGAACAGGCTGAGGTCACTGAAACGGGTATTCGGTTCACTCATCCGGTAAAACAGGGGCAAAATATTCGTACCATTGGGGAAGATATCACTCAAAATGCAGTCGTATTTTCCAAAGGCATCAGACTCTCCACTGCGCAATTACCGCTGATTGCTTCACTGGGTATCGCAAAAGTGGAAGTGATCCGTAAGCTGAAAGTTGCCATTTTCTCTACCGGTGATGAATTACAAACCATCGGAGAACCATTGCAGACAGGCCAGATTTACGATACCAACCGATTTGCCATTCGCCTGATGTTGGAAAAACTAGACTGTGAAGTTATTGATCTAGGTGTGATCCGCGATAATCCTGATACATTGCGCCAAGCCTTTATCGAAGCGGCTAAACAAGCAGATCTAGTGATCAGCAGCGGCGGAGTTTCCGTGGGTGAAGCGGATTACACCAAACAAATTTTAGATGAAGTCGGAAAAGTCAGCTTCTGGAAACTTGCCATAAAACCCGGTAAGCCTTTCGCATTTGGCAAGCTGAAAAATACGTGGTTCTGTGGTTTGCCGGGCAACCCTGTCTCTGCTGTACTAACGTTTTACCAGCTGGTACAACCGCTGATTGCCCGTTTATCCGGCTTTACCACATGGCAATCACCGATGCGCCTCACAGCCAAAACAATAATGTCACTGAAAAAATCCCCCGGGAGATTGGATTTCCAACGCGGTATTGCTGCCATTAATGAAAATGGCGAATTAGAAGTACAAACTACAGGACATCAAGGTTCCCATATCTTTAGTTCATATAGCCTTGGCAACTGTTTTATCGTCTTGGAACGGGAACGTGGGCACGTTGCTGCCGGCGAAACAGTACACATTGAATTTTTCAACCATCTGCTAAAAAATCAATAAGATAAAAAATGACTATTGAACTGACCGATGAAGAAACCTTACGTTATAACCGACAAATTGTCTTACGTGGTTTCGATTTCGACGGGCAGGAGAGATTGAAATCTGCCAAGGTGCTGATAGTTGGTGCGGGAGGCCTCGGTTGCGCGGCTTCCCAATATCTTACTGCGGCTGGTGTAGGAACAGTCACTCTGTTGGATTTTGATACGGTTTCCCTGTCCAATCTGCAAAGGCAAATTCTCCATCGCGATGAACGTATTGGTATGCCCAAAGTGCATTCCGCGGCATTGACCCTGCGGGAGATCAATCCACATATCACCATCAATCCCATTGAAGGATTATTGGATGATCCGGCGTTAGATGGGTTAATCAGTCAACACGAAATTGTACTTGATTGCACCGATAACATTGCTATTCGTGAGCAACTCAATCGCCTGTGTCACGGGCGCAAAATATCGTTGGTTTCGGGCGCAGCGATTCGAATGGAAGGCCAACTTTCTATTTTTACATACCAAGCCGAAGAACCTTGCTATCGTTGCCTGAGTCGGTTATTCGGTGAAAATAACCTGACATGCGTTGAAGCAGGCGTAATGGCGCCATTAGTCGGAACCATTGGTTGTTTGCAGGCAATGGAAGCCATTAAATTATTGACTCAATACGGGAAAGTAAGTTGTGGCAAAGTATTACTATTCGATGCTATGACAACGCAGTTTCGTGAAATAACATTGCCTAAAGATCCTCAGTGTGAAGTTTGTCAGAAACTATAGATAGCCCCGTTAATCTTACGGGGCTATTACCATCAGGCAAAGTTACTGAGCAATACCCTGACTGCTCAGATATTCATCATAAGTACCTTTAAAATCAACAACCTTATCAGATTTAATTTCCAGGATACGGCTGGCCAATGAACCGACGAATGCACGGTCATGGGAAACGAAAATCAGGGTTCCTTCGTAAAGTTCCAGCGCAAGGTTCAACGATTCGATGGATTCCATATCCAAGTGGTTAGTGGGTTCATCCATCACCAGAATGTTAGGCCTGTGCATCATCAGCTTACCAAACAACATCCGGCCTTGTTCACCACCTGAAAGTACGCCAACTTTCTTCTTGATATCATCCTGACCAAACAGCAAGCGCCCCAGAATACCGCGCACGGCCTGTTCATCATCACCTTCACGCTTCCATTGGCTCATCCATTCGAAAACCGTCATGTTGCAATCAAAATCACTGGCATGATCCTGTGCGTAATAGCCAATCGTGCTGTTTTCAGACCATTTAATCGTACCGCTATTCGGTTGTTCGTCGCCAATCAGTGTTTTCAGGAATGTCGTTTTACCGATACCGTTTTCACCAATGACTGCCATCTTTTCGCCGACTTCCATCAGCAGATTCAGGTTCTTGAACAGTGGCCCGTTATCATACCCTTTGGTTACACCTTCCAATTCCAGCGCATTGCGGAACAATTTCTTATCCTGATCAAAACGAATATACGGGTTTTGACGGCTGGAAGCTTTCACTTCTTCCAGTTGGATTTTGTCAATCTGACGGGCACGGGAAGTAGCCTGTTTGGATTTAGAAGCATTGGCACTGAAACGGCTGACGAATGACTGCAATTCAGCAATCTGCGCTTTTTTCTTCGCATTGTCTGCCATCAGGCGCTCACGAGCCTGTGTGGCGGCTGTCATGTACTCATCATAATTACCCGGGAACAGGCGCAGTGCGCCATAATCCAAATCCGCCATATGAGTACATACGGTATTCAGGAAATGGCGGTCATGGGAAATAATGATCATGGTGCTATTACGGTCATTGAGCACTTGTTCCAACCAACGGATAGTATCAATATCCAGGTTGTTGGTTGGCTCATCGAGCAGCAGAACGTCAGGGTTAGAAAACAGCGCCTGTGCCAACAATACACGCAATTTCCAACCCGGAGCCACAGCGCTCATCAAACCATAGTGTTGTTCTACAGGAATACCCACACCCAGCAGCAATTCACCGGCACGAGCTTCGGCGCTGTAACCATCCATTTCACCATAAGCGACTTCCAGATCGGCAACACGATAGCCATCTTCTTCGCTCATTTCTGCCATAGCATAAATGCGGTCACGTTCCTGCTTGACTTTCCACAGTTCCGTGTGCCCCATAATGACCGTATCCAGAACGGTATACTCTTCGAAAGCAAACTGATCTTGACGCAACTTACCCAAGCGCTCATTAGGATCAAGGCTGACATTACCGGAACTCGGTGTTAAATCGCCGCCCAGAATTTTCATGAAAGTCGATTTACCTGCCCCATTCGCACCGATTAAACCATAACGATTGCCGTTGCCGAATTTGACAGAAATATTTTCAAACAGTGGCTTACTGCCAAACTGCATGGTGATGTTGTTTGTACTTAACACAACTTTTGCTCTTAAAATAAAAGGGAGTTAAAAAACGATAGCCGCATATTATGCCATAACAAGAAAAAAGTATCGCCAGAATGCGTTCATCCCTCTTCAAGATAAAAATGAGATATCAGTTAATTATTTGAATAGTAAATACATTTTAAGAATAAAAATCCTGAGTTATAAAACAGAAAAAGATACAGTATTATTATATACCCAATGGATTTCAATATGCATCGCGACGGCAAGAGAGCGACAAATTCGTCGGGAACGAATTTGCCCAGCCAAAGGCTGGCATCTGGTGAGATAATTTTATCTACTTTATTGTTGGCATACAGGTAACTAAACAAGTCTTTAAATCAATATATCCATAATACCCACAATAAGAAAAAATATTAACCATCAAAATATATCATTCTGATGGTTTTAATAACCGATTTATCATTTACAAAGCAATCGCCATCATTTTACTGATTTCTTGATATCCTTCCCTTTCATAAAAGCGGATTGCGTCAACATTTTGAGATAATACGCTCAGCTCCAGATGCGAATAATAATTTTCTTGCGCCCACCTTTTCATTTCAGCCAATAATTTCTGGCCAATACCTAAACTTCTGACATCCGGGCTGACGATCAAATCAATAACATAACCGTAGGTTCTGGGGATAAGGCAGTTAAAGGGAAGCGTTTTTTTCTCTTGTGCAATGGAGAATCCTTTAATTTCTGTATTTTCATTTTCTGCAACGAGTAAATGAAACTTATCATCACTCACACAGGAAATAATAAAATCTCTATCTTGTTCAGACGATTTCATCCTATCTGGCTGCAATACAGCCATTTCTTTGAATAACATACTATAAAGCGATAAAATAGCCTCAACATCTTGCATAGACCCATTTCTTATTATCATGTCACCCTCCTGAATTTAAAATTTACTTACTGTACGTTTTTACCGAAGGAACCTGGTAATCATTAAAACGATCAAGCAATAAAACGGGATCTTGTTCAATAATAGCCATATGACGATATTTTTCCTGTAAGAATTGCTCATCAGCCATTTTATCAATCATTGAAATTAAAGGGTCATAAAAATGATTAATATTGAGGATACCGCAAGGCTTATTATTCAGTCCAATCATACTCCAAGTAAAAACTTCACTAAACTCTTCCAAAGTGCCAAAACCGCCGGGTAAAGCCACAAAACCTTCTGCCAGCTCAATCATTTTACTTTTACGCTGATGCATCGTTTCCACAATATGGAGTTCAGAAAGATTTTTATGGGAAATTTCCCGTTCTTCCAGCAAAGTCGGTATCACGCCAATAACTTTGCCACCTTCCTTCAAAACAGTATCTGCGACCGTACCCATGATCCCCACACTAGCACCGCCATAAACTAAAGTAATTCCACGTTTAACCAGCTCTTTCGAAAAAGATACCGCAATTTCCCTATAAATTTCTGATATACCAAGGTTTGAACCGCAATAAACCGCAATACTCTTTACAAGTTTATTTCTTTCAGAAGGATTTTTCACCGTAATCGCTCCTATGGATAAATTCCATTATTGTTTTTTTAATTTCTGATCATACGATAACTTAATGCTTATTCAATTGATAATAGAGTTGAGTTATCTCTCTTTCACTGCGAAGATGATTCTTCTTAAATAATACGTTGTAACTGAGGTTTTCTGTAAATGTCTCTTTCCGAACATCGGGCAGCATCTTTTCCACTGCTTCCTGTGATTTTATTGTTACTGTCAATGACATCTATTCAGGCTGGGGCTTCACTGGCTAAAACAGTATTTCATGTCATTGGTGCTCCTGGAGTAACAGCGCTGAGACTTGCATTAGGAACGATTATTCTATTTCTGATTTTCAAACCGTGGCGTCTGAAATTTCAGCGAAATTCGCTGATCCCCCTTTTTGCCTATGGCATCTCACTCGGGGCGATGA
The DNA here is from genome assembly GCF_059072735.1 of Xenorhabdus sp. XBWT. Taxonomy (NCBI): domain Bacteria; kingdom Pseudomonadati; phylum Pseudomonadota; class Gammaproteobacteria; order Enterobacterales; family Morganellaceae; genus Xenorhabdus; species Xenorhabdus sp. XBWT. The sequence goes on along the minus strand of NZ_CM180990.1, from coordinate 1,471,955 downwards.
ATTACCTGTTTTATATGGCACTTTCCCGTATTCCCCTTGGTATTGCTGTCGCACTTGAATTTACAGGGCCTTTGGCTGTGGCAATGTTCTCCTCCAGACGCCCATTGGATTTTCTCTGGATAGCTTTGGTCATCGCTGGGCTAGGATTTTTATTGCCTATCGGAGATAGTGCCAGCGCACTTGATCCCATTGGTATTTTATATGCACTCGGGGCTGGTGTTTTCTGGGCACTTTATATTATCTTCGGGCAACGTGCTGGAGCAGGCTATGGCGCGGCAACAGCTTCCATTGGCTCGCTAATCGCTGCCTTAATTTTCTTCCCAGTCGGATTAATACAGACTGGCCCCGAAATACTGTTTGATGTTTCACTACTACCTATCGCATTTGGGATAGCGATTTTATCAACAGCCTTTCCTTACACATTGGAAATGATTGCCCTTACCCGTTTACCTGCCAAAACGTTTGGGACATTAATGAGCCTTGAACCTGCATTGGGTGCATTATCGGGCATTATCTTCCTTAATGAGAATTTAACCATGACCCAGTGGATTGCGCTTTTCTGCATTATATGTGCTTCTATAGGTTCAACCTTTAGCGTTAAGCGAAAAACTAAAATCGAAAAAATTGAAATTGAATAGTTAATTTTCCACAATACATTGATTAATATTACCTAATCCGGAGAAGTTAAACATTCTCCGGTTTTTTGTTTTTATTGGCTATCAATGCAATAGCAACAAGCGATGTGACTTTTGATAAATTGTCTACTAAATTTATTCCATCTAATGAGATAACTCATTACTTGGAATTAAGAGGACATTATTATGAGTACTGCAAAATTAATCAGAACCCAGCCTTCTACTCTGATTTATACACGCAATAATATTGACAACGGAATTAAAAAGAGATCAATTACTGCCCTGAATCATATGTTGGCCCAATTTATCGATCTGTCAATGCTGACTAAACAAGCCCACTGGAACATACGAGGCCGAAATTTCATTTCTATTCACGAAATGCTGGATACTTTTCGCAGCGCTCTCGTGGAGCACCTTGATACATTCGCCGAACGTGCAGCTCAACTCGGTGGTACAGCTTTGGGAACCGTTCAGGAAGTAAGTAAACACTCAACGCTGAAAAGCTACCCAACAGATATCCATGATGTGCAGGATCACCTGAAAGCACTGGCAGATAGCTACGCCATCGTTGCCAATGATATCCGTCAGGCAATTATTGATGCTGAAGATGAAGATACTGCGGATATGTTTACTGCTGCATCCCGTGATCTCGATAAATTTTTATGGTTTATCGAAGCAAATATTGAGCAATAAAATAAAAACATTATTTTTCAAAATATTAAGGTCACATTTGTGACCTTTTTTGCATTGCGGCATATCATCAAATACAGAAAAAAATTAAAAAATGGAAGTTATGATCTAACAAACAAGACTAACCTTTAAAAAAATCATTTTTCTCTCTATAATCCCTGTTTGATTTAAAAATAAACATAAGGATTCTATACGATGGATATCGAAGTCAAAGATTCTAACGGCGCTCTGTTGAATGACGGTGATTCAGTTCAGGTAATCAAAGACCTGAAAGTCAAAGGGACTTCTAAGACATTGAAACGTGGCACACTGATCAAAAACATCCGACTGACTAATCGCGAAGATGAAATTGAGTGTAATGCAGATAAAATCAAAGGCTTAGTACTGAAAACCTGTTTCCTGAAAAAAGTAGGATAAATAACAGTTACACATCCGTTTTTGATTAAAGGATAAATAATATTAACTTTTATACTATTTATCCTTTTTCTTATCCTTTTTCATTACTTCCAATTCCTTTAACGATGGTATCTCAGGTCGTTCAATTGGAAACACAGGTAAAGAACCCAATAAACGTGGCCCATACCGTTTGGTCAATAATCGATTGTCATAAATCACCACATCACCATAGCATTCATGACTGCGGATCAATCTTCCTACCTGTTGAATCAGGCTAAAAGAAGCACTTGGCAAACTTTGTACTTCGAACGGATAGCGTTTCAAAGATTTCAGCCATTCGCTTTCGGTGATAATGACAGGGTTGGTCACAGGCGGAAATGCAATTTTATGGATATGTACTTGTGAAAGATAATCACCTTTTAAATCCAACCCTTCGGCGAATGACTGCAATCCAATCAAAACGCTGGCTTGTCCTTCATCAATACGTCTGCAATGAGTTTCTACCAATCGATAACGAGGTTGATCGCCCTGTACCAATAACATCAAACGCAAGTCGGGCACGAAAGTCAGAAATCCTTCCATTGCACGCTGGCTACTAAATAGTATCAACATTCCCCGATGTTTCCCTTCTATCACCTGAGAACGGAAAAAACGCGCCATTTCCTCAAGGTGTAGCATTTCATTCTGGATTGTCGGTTCCTGCGTCATTTGCGGGATTAGCAAACGTCCCTGCCGTACATGTTCGAAAGGCGATGACAAAGCTACAAAACGATCATCATGGTTTTCACTTAAACCAGTCAGTTCCTGAATACGAGAGAAGCTATTTAATGAACGCAATGTCGCGGATGTCACCACAACATGAGGAATATTACGCCATAATAGATGGATTAATTGTTCACTGACCCGAATTCCGGCACAGTGAAAATAAAGGTGCGACTGATTTTTTTCATAGCGACGCGTCAACCATTTGGATATCGGCGCATGGGAAGATTCTTCCTGCGAAGCCAAACGCCACAACTTTGCCATATTCTCAAAATAGCCCAATGTTCGGCTGGTTTGTAAAATCGTGCGATGCAATCGGACAAGATCCTGCTTCGCCGTCTGATCCGTTAAATCATTTAAAATTGCTTCTGCTAAGCTACGTAATCCATCAGTGAGCTTAAATAATTGCTGGCAACATAGCAGTAAACTATCCGGTAATTTTCCCAGTTCGAATAAGTATTCTTCTGCTTCGCCCCGCTCAGGCAATAAAGCTTGTGTAATGGCTGCCAATTCTTTAAAGCATTCGCTAATTCTTTCACAATGAGTTTTCAACCGAGGAATATTTGCCAATGCAGGTGGTTTTACCGGACGAAATTGAACCAGATATTGTTCCACATGACGGACAAACGTATCTAACTGCCCATTTAGCTGGAATAACGTAATTTCTCCTTCAACTTCCAGCGAATCTCTGGCTACATCCGGTATATGGTGTCCTTCATCTAATACCAGCAGCAGATTTTTTGCCTCCGGTAAAACAGATTCACTTTCCAGTGCAGCCATCACCAAAGAGTGGTTGGCAACAACGACATCCGCATCTTCAATTTCCCGACGAGCGAGAAAAAATGGGCAGCGATGATAAAACTGGCAATTCCGGGCCAGACAGTTCATCTTATCTGTACTGATTTTTGCCCACAGTGAATCCGACAATGCCAGTTGATGGTGATCACGCAAACCGTCCCATGCAAATGTCGTGTATTCACTGCGCAACCGACGACACAATTCCCGTTCTTCACTGTTAGCGATATCAATCCGGTCTTCCACCAGAAACATTAGATCAATTTGTTCGCCTTCTGCGGTACAAATTGCCTCCAGATTACGTGGACAGACATAACGTGAGCGACCAAAAGCACCAGTGAATTTCAGGTCAGGGATGATCTTGTGCAATAAGGGCAGGTCTTTGCTATAGATTTGATCTTGCAACGCAACATTCGCCGTACTGACTACCAACGGTTTCTGCTCTGCTCTACTGACAGCAATGCCCGGGATCAAATAGGACAAAGTTTTTCCTACTCCTGTAGGTGCTTCTATTACTAAATGCCGTCCTTCTTCATCCGCCAGCGTTTTTGCAACCTCTGCAATCATCTGACGTTGCGGAGCACGCGGAATGAAACCATCAATATGGGTGGATAATGCCTTATACCATTGGCTAATCTGATTTTTTATTGAACTGGAAAGTGCCATGAGTTTTGCTGCTTAAAAATTGGAGGGCTATTCTCCCATAGAGTTGATATCAAATCAGCTTTATATGCTCATTACTGAGAAACAGTTTCCAGCTTCTTTATTATCAATACAGGAAAATCGGTTATTGCTTGTCTGGATTGTATAAGCCGATATACTTTTGACTTTCTATCTTTTGGCTTTTTATGGCTGATAACACTTTTTATCAAAAATCTTTATTAAAACCTTACTGGATACAAAGATGAAAAAAATCCTGCTCATTATCATCATATTATTTTCTATCGGCTCTATTGGCGGTGTCTTTCTGGCAGGATTGAATATGTACACACGCTCAACCACCCCAACAGAAGAGCCGCAACAGAGCCAGCAGGAAAATATCCCGACAGGGCAACAATAAATACATCTGGTTTTAGCACAACACTAGATATTACAACACATCTATTGTTAACAACGTATCGCCTTGCACCATCCGGTATTATGACATCAGGTGAGTAATCTCATGAAAAACGAATATTTTGTCAGTCCACAATGGTTAAACGAGCATCTCCATGATGAGAATGTCGTTATCATTGATGCTAGTGCCCCAATGCCCACCCAATCCATTGATTATCATCAGCTCTGGTTGGAGGAACACATTCCGGGTGCTCAGTTTTTTGACCTTGATAAAGTTGCCAATCTACAAACCAACCTGCCACACATGCTGCCGGAACCAGAAATTTTCCGTCAAACGGTCAACAAAATGGGTATCAGTGAAAATCATCTGGTGGTGATTTACGATCAAGGAAATATGTTCTCCGCCCCACGAGCATGGTGGACATTCAAAGTCTTTGGTGCCCATCATATCCGTATTCTTGAGGGGGGATTACAAGGCTGGCAGCAGTCTGGTTATCCAACCGAATCGGGAAAAGTTGCCCGTTCACCCGAAGTTTTCAATGTACAGTTTACTCCTGAAAAAGTCTGTTCTCAGACGCAGATCCTTGCTGCACTCCATAACAATGTGCCAGTACAGTTTATTGATGCCAGAGCAGAAGAACGCTTTCAAGCAAAAGCACCTGAACCCCGTCCAGGCTTGAGAATGGGGCATCTCCCCGGCGCTAAAAATGTTCCGTGGACAGCCTTGATGGATAATGGACTTTATAAGTCAGTAGAAGAAATTACGGCGATATTCCGAAAACAAGGCGTTAATTTAGACCAGCCGATTATTACCAGTTGTGGCTCAGGCATGACAGCCGCCGTTTTAGTATTGGGTCTTGATATGATTGGTCACAAAGAAGTGAAATTATATGATGGCTCTTGGGCTGAATGGGGAGCGGATGACTCATTTCCGTTAGAAAAATAAATATCAGGAAAATAAATAATAGCAAAGGGCATTTAAATAACATGCCCTTTTTTGTTATTAATCATATGCATGATGAAACTCATAAACCACTTTACAAAACCGTTTTGTAAGAAAATTTTAAAAATTACTGATTGGAAATTTTATGGTATACAAATAAGATAATTATCGCTCCCACAACAGCAATGATAAAACTTCCGAAATTAAAACCATCAACTTTTCCTATTCCAAAGAATGTGCTGATATACCCGCCAACAACAGCACCGACAATACCTAAAATCACTGTCATAATGATACCGCTGCTATTATTTCCCGGCATAATCCACTTAGCAAGGATCCCGGCAATCAAGCCAAAGATAATCCATGATAAGATACCCATATACAACCTCCAGAATTAATTAGATTATTTGATTACGAATTTAATTAAGTTTCTACGCCTTAATTTAAGACTTTGGCATAAAGAATTGCAAATCGCAAAAGGAAATACCCTCACGAGTAATTAGATATATTTATATCAATAGTTAAATTTAAGAAAAAAACTCATAAATTAAAGAATAGTATTAATATCAAAAATTAATCATTCTTACTGATTGATAAAGTATTCTATATATACCTGTCGTATTTCAAGTTGCAACTTTTACTCACACCAGTCACATCGTTATCTATGCTCCAGGGGATTAATGAAAGGCTCCTGCCTCTCACCAGAGGCCAGCCTTTGGCTGGGTAAATCGTTCCCGACGAATTCGACATTCCCTTTCCGTCGTGCTGCGTATTGAAATTCAATAGGTATATATGTACAATTCAAAGCCGACTAATGAAAATATTTAAAGAAACTGTGTTAGCAATTATTAGAAAATCGGAATTCTCTTTTATGGGGATAAAATATCCATTGTTGTCGCTCAAATGGGCGTAATTGCATATTCTCCTGATCTATATTAATAAATCCGAATCTGCTATATACTCTTTTTTGCAAATAATCATTAGCAACTCTAACTTTTAAGTTTCCTAATGAGCCAAGTTGATAAGATTTATTCACTGCTTTTTCCACTAACAAATATGCACAGTTTTGAATGCCTAAATGAGTAATGAGGTACAATACTTCTGGCTCATGGTATATTTTATCACTGACATGCCTAAGCATAATAACCCCAATAGGATGACCATTCATATAACATACGAAATGGAAATAACTTTTTGTATCAAACATCCATTCTAAATGCCTTTCCATATTATCTAAGTTTTCTTTTGTTGACGAGCATCTTTCATGCCATGCTCCAATATGTTCCCTCTCTTTTTTCTCTTGTTCTGTTTCAGCAATTCTTTTTTCTGGAACATCAAAAAACCATCCGTCATTGTTCAGAGAAGATAATATTTGATTACTTGCACTCTCCATTTCTTGTTTGTTAACTTCTTTGATTATGGGCATATAACGATTAAATAAAGCTGGATTATTGTAAAAAAACTCTGTGCACAATTGTTCATCTGAGGAAATGTTCCCGTTTGATTGAGTTCGTCTTAACTGACTGGATGATGTTTCTAATGTATTTCCATTATAAGAATAAGTTCTTTTTAACATTATATTCTCCTTATTTTATCAATGGTTATCAGCGTTCATAAACCTTTCCTCTATTACCTGACCAAACGTAGCCAATCCATCATTCTATCCGGAAATAAATCGGCGGAACTACTCCAGAAACCTCTAAATCTATTCATAATCATTTGATTGGAATTAATATTCATATGTAATCTCTTGAAAACTCCTCTACAAAAACGAAGTCTACCTACCGTAGTAATAACAGAATCAGTCATATCATGAGAGTTTAATATACTAGTACGTATAAAGCTCAGGTATAAAGATTCAAAATCCTCCGCTGTAATATCCACAATTTGTTCAGCTCGGGCTTCATTTTGTGCTACAAAGACATTTTGAATAATCTCTATCGGCGAATCATCTCCAATTGGCCTGAATAATGCTCTCCTCAAAAAATCTATATCTTGATTCTCACCAGCAGGGTAGAGTCCTGTTGTATTTATCCCTATTGTATGAAAACCACTACCCGCAGGATTCTCAATTGATACAACTCTTTCATCACGTATCGCATTCCTAAATGCAATAACATAATCGTTAGCATTAATCCCATGTACATCTAAGCTATTAACTTCTGTATATATTCTGGGATTGCTGGCTCCTGGAGGATCCATCATATTCATCCTTCTTGGCATAACTTCATTTTTAATCGTTTCAGTTGTAAACACCTCGCTAAAAGAGCGTGTTAATCCTCTCATCTTCTGGATATATCTGGCAACACTGCTAATACCTGCTCCCATGCCAACTACAACCCCAAACCCCAAAGAAACCCATCCGAGGATCGAAGAAACGCGGGGATTACTGTCTTCTGTCGCTGCACTGGCGATACCCGTGGCATCTGCAAGCAATCCCAATCCAGCGATAATCGCCCCGCCCACACTCAGGGATGCCCCACCGGTGGGGATAGCCATGATAATCCCCGCAACCAATCCGATGCTACCCAGAATAACCCCAAAAATACTGCCCAGACTCATATGCCCTGTAGGGTCAATACGATTGATGGGATCACCCAAACAATAGGCATAAGCATTAAGTCCTCCTGCACCGAATGGACTCCAACTATCGGGCGCATTAAAACGCATCAGGACAGGGTTATAAGCTCTATATCCATTTCCCAGATGGTAGCTTCCCCCCATGGGATCAAGCCACTCGCCATTATAGGCCGGGATATCCAGTTGGTGTTCTTCCGCAGCTTGCTGGCCATAAGGTGAATAACGATAGCGGGTTAGGTTGCCATCACTGTGGCTACTGAACAGCACGCTGCCATGACCATCAGTACCCAGCAAGTGCTTTTCGTTACCCGTTACAGTGGCAACCGGTGTCCCGTATGCATGTAACGATCGGGTCACCACGCCACTTTCCCGCAGGATTTCAGCCACGCGTGTTTCTCCCTGATAATACAGCTCATGGGTTTTATCTTCCCCTATCCGTTGCAGCACCAGACGATCCGATGCGTCATAGGAATAGGTACTGGTGATGTTATGAAGATCAACTGCAATTAAGCGCCCCAATGCATCGTAAGTGAGCTGGCGACTGGCCTCATCCTGAATCAGGCGTCCGGCGCCGTCATACTTCAGAGAGAGGGTTGCCGGATATCCCGGGTGAGTATGGGTGACAGTATGCAACTGACAGGGATCTGACAGACTGTAGGTAAACGTGGCCGTATCACTGCTCCCGTCATTCAGGGTAGTGATGCAGGTCAGCATGTTGCCCAACCGATCGTAGGTAAATTTCTGCTGGGTGATGCCAAAACCATAAGCATCCCGGGGGCACTCCGTGCCTGAACAATCGTATTCCGTCAACCAGTGACGAGTCGGATCATAGGTGTAGGTTTCCTGACGCAACACACCAAATTGCTGTGAACGGGTGGTACGTGATGCCAATTGTTCCTTGACTGTATAGTTCTGTTCAAGGATCAGTATATCTGTTTCTGTCCGGATTTGGCGTTTGACTTCACGACCAAAATCATCAAAATCCAGCGTAGTGGTTAACCGTTTGTCATGCTGTTTATTGTATACACTCCAGCTCTTGACCCTGCTGGCAGCATCATAGGTCAACCCTGTATCAACATCGGGATCAAGGATAGCAACCGGACGGCCGAACTTATCAAAGTACAGTTGCTGGGTATTTCCTGCAATGTCCTGGTACCCTGTCAGCTGCCCCATGGGCGAATAGGTATAGTCGGCCGTCCGTGCCGCTCCCACTCCTGTATCATCAAAGTGGAAAGTTTCCTGTTGCAAACGCCCCGAAGCCGTATAGATCATGTTGTGGGTCGCCTGCTGCACCGCACTGGCCTGAACCATTGCCCCGGTTTTGGGATCGTAGGTAAAGCGCTGTTGTATACCATCCGTATCAACTTGTGTCGGGACATTGCCTAAAAATGACTCATATTGATATGTGATAACTGTGCCCAAAGGATCGGTGATCTGGCTGGGAAAAAGGCTATCCCCCGGATAGGCCATATGATAGGTACGTCCCCCGCTCGTGGTTGAGGTTAAACGATGCAGGCTGTCAACACTACGGGTACCCAGCACATGATCTCCAACCTGAATCTGTGTCACCAGATTGCTCTTGCTGAACGGAGAATAGGATTTTTGAATAACAGTACCGTCGCTGTGCCTGATGGTCGATACACGCCCAAATAAATCGTAAGTGTATTCAGTTTCTTGCCCTAACGTGTCAACCATTGTCCACAAGCGTCCCAGACCGTCATAATGATTGGCCTGCTGACTATATTGCTTGCCCTGGCTATCGTATAAAGTATGGAGGAGAGGCTGGTTCCGCTTATTGTACACCACAGTACGCTTACTGAATTTTACACCTTCTGCCTGTAGGGTGATCTCTGCGGTACGTGTGATCGGATCATATTCCTGCAAGACACTCACGCCCGTATCCTGAGTCACGCGGTGTAACAGCCCCCAGTCGTCGTATTCAAAACACTCGTGGGAAGAGACCTGACGCACTTCTCCCGCATTTTGCTCCATCGGCAGCCAGTCATTACGGGTCTGGTTCACCACTCTTCCCCAACTGTCATATTCCGTTTCAGACACTATCCGCCAACCCTGAGATTCCTGTCCCTTTTCAAGTACCTCCTGCTGATAAGCGCGACCTAATCCGTCAAAACGGGTACGTACCTGATTACCCCACACATCAGTTTGTGTGGTCGTAAGCGATCCTTTGTTTTCAATGGCATAAGCATAGTGTATTTCCTGAGTATATTTGGTATTCATATTACTGATATGCTTCTTGAGACGCCCCAAATCATCATAGTGATATTGAGCGGTACATCCCTGTGCATCCACTTCATGCCATAATTTGCGACTGAACCGCGATTGGATACTCTGAGTGGTTAAACCCAATTGATCATGTCCGACCCAGTCGATATTCTGCACCAACGTCTCGTCCTTGAGGGTGTAACTGAACTTCTGACGACTTTTCCAGTTTTCTCGCGTAAGCAGAGCAGTTGCCGTATTCGGCATGGAATGCACCGTTTCATCGATATACTGGATCCGACCGTGATCCCGCAAATTTACTGCATCAACATAGTGTGTCTGCCGGTCATGCAGTAACTGGTCATTACAATACAATCCCCGATAATTACACACCACAGCATACGAAGCTGGCGCGCCAGATAATGTAGGCAATTGGGCGTAACGATACACCTCCTGATGGATAGGCACATCCCGATATTTGTCTTCAGGGGAAGACCGACACGGTATGACAGTCTTGGATTTTACATAGCGCTTGAAGCCATGAGGATCAGCTGGGCAATCTTCTCCTTCCCCATCCACTGAATAATAAATCCACTCGGTACGGGTGCCATCCGGGGCTATCTGCACCATCGGATTCCCCGCCTCATCAAACTGGGTCTGTGTCACTTCCTCATCAGAGGAATCATTGAAACGAACTGTGGCCGATTTTGGCAATTGAAACTGGGGAGCTTGTTTATCAAAATCGACTCCAACCTGTGCATAATATTCCGTCTTATGCTCCCGCTTGCACTTGTTTTGCTGCGTGACTTCGGAAACCTGCAAATGGTAGTTGTTATAACGCCGGGTAATATGACGTTGGTTGGTACCATCGTTCCAGGTTTCAGTCGAACCATACTGGTAATCGCTCAACACTCCATAAAGATAATCACTGTTCTTATTCCACCTCCCCTCCCCCCCGTAACCGAGAAAATTATAATTGGTGTATTCATACGTTCGCACAATATTGGCCCCATGACCGGGGTACTGCGTATACTTGCTGACATAGGGCAAAGGGGGCAAATCGACCCCAGCAGGAAACTTATGGCCGTTAAAATTATAATTCACACTCTCCTTCAATCCCGTCGGGGACAAAACCTCGCTTAATAGCTTATTATTAGTATATATATACTTGTCATATCTCATCTCCCATTTCAATGTGTGGTTATCAGACTGCTTTTTAATCCCAGTGACATAACCATAATCAAAGAGGAGTTGGATCTCATAAGATTCAGTGGTATCTGGCCAGATTGTAATCCGAGTATAAGAGTCTAATTCATAGTCAACTGTTAACAATACATTCTCTTCATCCGAAATCGATACCAGATAGGGAACCGGAGCCAGGGTAAAATTCCATGTCAGGGTTAGCGTATGCCCCAGAGGGGTGAATATTTGGACAGGCACTTTAAGATCATCAACATTGTCAGGCCCTGTCAGGACTTCAATCAGGCCGGATTTGTGAATCACCCGATAAGCATTCTGGGTGACATCTTTTTCAAACCGCACGACATCCTGCTTGTATTGATTTAAATGAACGTCATTATTGAATTCAGTCACTTTATAACGCTCTCCGGTTGAAAGCGCTAATAGCTGATTTTTCCTGTCATACTGGGTCAGCCCCACGGAAAAACCAATGCCAAAGCCCATATTTTTCTCATTCAGGGGGTTATAAGAAAGCGTTATCGTTTGGGTCGGCCCGAGCTGATTGTTGCCGGTCAGTTGGGCTATCAATATCATATAATTAAACAGACCAGTACGAGGATCAACACTACCCATCGCTGCACTTTGAAAGTTATGGGCGTTCGAAAAAAAAGAATTATTCATTTTGTTACCTCTTTATAGGAAAAACCTATTTTTCTGGTTCAATAATAAGAAGATAAGAAAAATAAAGTTACAATAAAGATTTGTAAATATGCCAAATAGAAATAACAAAAATCCTTATTAATTACATCAAACTAATCCTCAATAAAAAAAACATCTGATTTACTTGCATTGCTATCATTATTTGGCATTAACCAATATTTACCTTTGTTTCCATATTGGTCGTAAATAATAATATAAATCTGTTTATACCAAACATCCTGTATATGAGGAAAAGATGGGTCACCTACTACTAATATACTAAAACAAAGAAAACCATATTGTTGTTTAACTTTTATATCTACAGGAAACGTAATAGGCAAATCAAACCATTTCCTATTACCGATAGACTCCATCGTTTCTTTACCTAAGGGCCAAAGGAAGTGAGCATAATAATATCTATATCCATTATCCTCATGATAAAGCTGATGAACCTGGCCTGTTGAAACGCCTTCATCTCCCCCAATTTCTAGTTTGGTAATAATTAATCTTTCAGATGAGTCCTTTATATCAAGCGATATATAGATATTAATCTGTTCCCAGCTTGAATCAAGATGACCTGGAATTGAATACTGGCTGGCAGCCAATTCTTGTTTTTTATTTATATTAGGCAATTTATAAAATACTTCATTTATCCCAGTTAGCTGGACAAAGTCATCACCATCTTCCCCGAATACTGTAGAGTGATCTCCATCTGGAGCTTCCACAAGTACAGCTATTTGTTTGACTTGATATACCTCTGAAGATGAACAGTATACATAAAAAGTTATCCTTGCTTTTGAGTATTTCTCCTGACTCTCTACAATAGAAGATGAGACGTGGGGCACAGCAGTAAATTCGTTAGGTTTATGTGAATATGCCCATTTAAAATTTGTCCCTTCTTCTACCTCAATGGGTAGTTTTTCTCCTGTATTATAGTCAACCAGAAAAGTTTTTTTTATAAGGGTATTTATTGGGACATCTACTTTATTTCCATAATAATCATATGGATCAAAATAAACATTTACAACTATTCTATTTCTTCTGTTAGCAAAGATATAGCTTTGATTACTGAGTTGAGGCAATTTTATCTTCAGATATTTTGCACTGTACCAAGGTTGAGATTCAGATTGATCGTATTTTTCAGTATCTTTCATAAAATTTTCCTTTAAATTTATTAAAATGAGTTTAAAATAAAAACCTCATGAAATAACGGGGTATAAAAATATAATAAATATCCCCATAGCAAGCTACGGGTTATTAATATATTAATTAAACCCTGATGGATTAAATAATGAATGATTAAATTATAGTTAAACTTTCTAGATACGCCAGCTATAACAAAAAATAATTATCCAATCATATTCTTTATAACTATAACTTACCTATTCATTATAAATTTATTTTAATTTACATATTCCGACAAAAAATAAAACAGATAGTTTATTTAAACTTAAAATAGATATTGCTTATTAATATTTTAATTAAACTTATGTTATATACCCAGCGGATTTCAAGATGCAGCGCGACGGCAAGGGAACAAATCCTCAGGAATATAGCTAACCGTTTGTTTATAAAAATAGTGACTGGGTTGAGTAAATGCAGCCAACAAAGCTGCAACTTGAAAGACAAAGGGTATACATGAAAGATAATTACTTCATTCGCTTATAAAGCATAAAAATTGGTCATAATAAAAATCATATTTAGCTTTAGCTGCTCATAATAGATAAAAATATATGTATAATTTTCATCTATACCAATCTCCTTTGAAGATGCTTGATTTCTTATCCAAACCCGATCATGCTTGCAACCATGAAAATTCATCTGACACCAGAACAAAAACATGCCCTCGAATTGATGCATGATACAACGCGCGACAGTCGAGTTTGTGATCGCATCAAGGCGGTGCTTTTGGCGTCAGAGGGCTGGACTGCTCAGATGATTGCACAGGCCTTGCGTATTCATGAAAGTACGGTAAGCCGTCACCTAAAAGATTTTATCGCTCAGGAAAAGCTCACCCCGGAAAATGGCGGTTCTGAAAGCCATCTCTCTGCCGAACAAACCGCCGACTTGATTGATTATTTGACGACAAATTTGATGCATACCACCGCCCAAATTGTGGCTTACGTCCGAGCACGTTGGCAGGTGTCTTTCAGCGTGGGCGGAATGACGAAATGGCTTCACCGCCAGGGTTTCAGCTACAAAAAGCCAAAGGGAGTGCCTCATAAATTCGATGCGGATCAACAGCAACAATTTATTGATGACTACCAGTCTCTTAAAGACCGGGCGGGTCAAAATGAACCTATCCTATTTATTGATGCGGTGCATCCTTCACAGTCCACAAAGCTCAGCTATGGCTGGATGAAAGCAGGAAAAAATCAGGTAAAAGTGGTCGAAACCACCGGCAGTCGTACCCGTCTTAATATTCTGGGTGCCCTCAATTTACACCGAATTGAAGACACCGTGATCCGTGAATATCCGAGTATCAATGCTGAAAGCATCGCGTATTTTTTCGGGGCGCTCCGGGAAACTTACCCGCTTTCGCAAAAAATCCACATTATTCTGGATGGGGCGGGTTACCACCGAGCCGAGTTGGTGAAAGATATTGCGTATGTCCTGAATATTGAATTGCATTACCTACCGCCTTACAGCCCAAACCTCAATCCGATAGAGCGATTGTGGAAGTATATGAATGAGCAAGTGCGTAACAATGTCTATTTTCCGAATGCGAAGACATTTCGTGAAACCCTTCATCACTTTTTTCATGTCACGTTGCCAGAAAAAACGAAAGAACTGACGACTCGACTGACTGATAATTTTCAGATTTTAAAACCCGCACCTTCAAGTTAGATTGGTATATACCAATGTATTTCGAGATGCAGGAGGAATAAACACAACTAACAAACCTGAGGTTCTAAATCTATTGAATATCGCAGTAAACATTCATCTGCTGCAAGAGAGATAACGGTGTAAATTTCAGCAGACGTTTTTAATGCCCTGATTTGCATAAATAATATATCAGCTTCATCATATTCTTTACGCAAGTACCCCAACCATTGTTTAATACGGGCAACGTGATACAAACCCGTATCACCCTGCTTTTCCAGATAAGTATATTTTTGTAGTAGCTTAAGCACACCGCTCCACGGCATCCTCGGTTCGTTATATTTAATTACACGACTCAAGTTTGGCACATGCAGTGCGCCACGGCCGATCATCACAGCATCACATCCTGTAGTGTTGATACATGCCTGAGCGCTCTGCCAATCCCAGATTTCACCATTAGCAATTACAGGAATAGAAAGGCGACGGCGAATCTCGCCAATCGCCTCCCAATTGATGCGCTCTGCCTTATAACCATCTTCTTTGGTTCGACCATGCACAACCAGTTCTGTTGCGCCAGCCTGTTGGACAGCATCCGCGATCTCAAACTGACACTCGCCAGAATCCCAGCCCAAACGGACTTTTACCGTCACTGGTAAGCAGGCTGGCACAGCTTCACGCATGGCTTTGGCACCACGATAGATGAGTTCGGGATCTTTCAGTAACAATGCCCCACCACCACTGCCATTCACAGTTTTGGAGGGGCAGCCACAATTTAAATCGACACCCCAAGATCCCAGTTCAACCGCTCTAACCGCGTTTTCTGCCAACCATTCTGGATATTGCCCCAAAAGTTGAATCCTGACCGCTGTTCCCGATGGAGTCCGGCTCTGGTTATGCAATTCAGGGCACAACCGATAAAACGATTTTACCGGCAGTAAGCTATCAACCACGCGCAGGAATTCTGTAACACAGAGATCGTACTCGTTGATTTCACTCAACAACTCCCTGACCAATGAATCCAAAACACCTTCCATCGGAGCCAGCAAAACGCGCATGGACTACTCTCCCGAAGCTATCACACGTGGCGCTTTGGTTGTGGTTCTCTGACGACGCTGACGAGAAAATTTATCTTGGCTGCGTGGACGCTCACCATTTTGATTCACATTATCTTGTTTGGAATAACCTTGCTTACTATTACTACTACTACGTTGGCCTCGAGGTTGTTCACTACGTGAATCGTTACCGCGAGAATCACTGCCCCAGGGACTGTTTCCATGAGAACGGCTGCCACGTGAACTGCTGTTACGGGAGTCACTGCCACGAGAATTGCTAACGCGGGAGCTGTTACCACGATCATTGCGTCCGTTCTGAATAGGCTCCGCCTTAATGGAAGGATCAGGTTCATACCCCGAAATGGCAATACGTGGAATTTCCCACTTCAATAACCGCTCAATATCTCTCAGGAGCTTGTGTTCATCCACGCACACCAACGATATTGCCTGACCAGTTGCATCCGCACGGCCAGTACGCCCAATGCGGTGAACATAATCTTCTGCAACGTTTGGCAGTTCATAGTTGATCACATGAGGCAATTGATCGATATCCAACCCACGGGCAGCGATATCCGTTGCTACCAACACACGAATTTGTCCGGTTTTGAAATCAGCCAGTGCACGCGTTCTTGCACCCTGACTTTTATTGCCGTGGATCGCAGCCGCAGTCACACCATCTTTATTCAGTTGTTCCGCCAGTCGGTTGGCCCCATGTTTGGTGCGGGTGAATACCAGTACCTGCTGCCAATTCTGGTTGCCTATCATGTAAGAAAGCAATTCACTTTTGCGTTTTTTGTCCACAAAGTGGATTGATTGTTCAATCTGCTCAGATGCTGAGTTACGGCGTGCCACTTCTACACTCACCGGATTATGCAGCAATTTATTGGCCAGATTTTTAATCTCATCAGAAAACGTTGCAGAAAACAGTAGATTCTGGCGTTTTGCAGGTAGTTTGCTCAATACTCGACGAATATCATGAATAAAGCCCATATCCAGCATACGGTCAGCTTCATCCAGAATCAGAATTTCAACGCGTGAGAGATCCACCGCATTTTGGTGTTCTAAATCCAGCAAGCGCCCCGGTGTTGCCACCAGAATATCGACACCACCCCGCAATTTCATCATTTGTGGATTGATGCTAACGCCACCAAACACGACAAATGAACGCAAACTGAGATATTTGCTGTAATTACGTACATTTTCACCCACCTGAGCCGCCAGCTCCCGAGTTGGTGTCAAAATCAATGCCCTGATCGGACGGCGACCTTTTCCCTGAATGGGAGATTCACTTAAGCGCTGCAAAATAGGTAAAGTAAACCCTGCTGTTTTTCCCGTTCCTGTCTGGGCGCTAGCCAGAAGATCTTTACCGGAAAGTACAACAGGAATAGCCTGTTGCTGAATAGGGGTAGGTTCCGCGTAGCCTTGTTCTTCAACAGCACGCAAAATATCAGCCTTCAAGCCGAGTGACTCAAAATTCATAAATAAGAAATACTCCAGACTTCACCATTCCTGACATCAATTCAGGGGCAGTTTTATGGGAAGAAAACAGACGCGATAAAACGCAAAGAAATAACACAAACTGCCATGCACCTAAGTGCAGCATTATAACAGATATATGTTCCCAATCAGACCAGATAAACCAATTAATTAGCTCGAAGATACGGATTGCAGACAAACGATTACGATAATTTTTCAAAAACAGGAAAATTCTTTTTTATAAGCGTCTATTAAAAAGGCAATTTGTGTCAGCTTTACATCGACTTACTTTAGTTTTAAAGTTAATCATACGATTGATATATTTACGACACTCCCGAAAATTTTTTGTAACAGGAACTCTTTAAACATGGCAGAGAAGACGGCTCAAACTTCACGAGGCGAACAAGCCAAACAGCAACTTCTTGAAGCGGCAATAGAAATTTTTGGCAGATCTGGTCTGGAAGGCGCCACTACCCGCAATATCGCCCAGCACGCACAACAAAATATCGCTGCCATTGCTTACTATTTTGGTTCCAAGGAGGGATTATATCTCGCTGTCGTGCAGCATATCGCTGATAGACTAAAATCAGAATTTACCCCACTGGTTGGGGCTATTGACCATTTCTTTACCGAAACTCCGAAACCTTATCCACAAGAACAAATACTGGAATTCATTCATCAAGGAATGGTTAGCTATAACCGCCTGATTTTCGAGAAAAGCAGTATTAATATCAGCCGCATCATGTCACATGAACAATTAACGCCAACAGAGGCTTACAACGTCATGCATGAGCAAGGTCTGGCTCCGATTTATTCACGTTTGAATAAATTAATCGCTAATTATATCGGTGTTGATGAAGACCAAATTTCAACCCAAATCCATACCCACGCCCTATTGGGCGAAATTCTTTCTTTCCGTCTGGCACGGGAAGCCTTATTGCGCCAAACAGGTTGGGACAATATTGGTGCCAAAGAGTACGCATTAATCAATCAGGTTTTATCTCAACACATCAATTTATTGCTTGATGGGTTACGGAATAGATAACGCTACAGCCGTATATATCCTAAGATCTTTCAACCAATTGCAAAATCTCAGGTTTAAATTGAACAAGACATAAGGGATAGTATGAACAATA
The DNA here is from genome assembly GCF_059072735.1 of Xenorhabdus sp. XBWT. NCBI lineage: Bacteria > Pseudomonadati > Pseudomonadota > Gammaproteobacteria > Enterobacterales > Morganellaceae > Xenorhabdus > Xenorhabdus sp. XBWT. The sequence continues at coordinate 1,453,513 of NZ_CM180990.1, read as the reverse complement.
AAAAGTTTGCTCTTGCCCTATTGGCGCTCATTGTTGTTATCGGAGCCATTGCTGGCATTTATTATTATCAGGAACAAAATAGCAAAGAGTTAACCTTATATGGCAATGTCGATGTCAGAACTGTCAATCTTAGTTTTCGGGTTGCCGGTAAACTGTCAAGCCTGCAAGTCGATGAAGGTGATGCCATTACGGCAGGTCAGACTCTCGGTCATCTTGATAATGCTCCTTTTACTCATGCCCTGAACCAAACCAAAGCCGCCCAAGATGTTGCCAAAGCTAACCTTGCCAAAGCTGAAGCGGGTTATCGCACTGAAGAAATCGCTCAAGTCCGCGCTGAAGTTGCTCAAAAAGAATCAGCATTTCACTTTGCCGATAGTTTCTTGAAACGTCAGCAAGGATTGTGGCGGAGTAAAACTATCTCAGCCAATGAGCTGGAAAACGCCAAAACCGGGCGCAATCAGGCATTCGCTGCCCATCAGGCCGCAAAAGATAAATTACGCCAGTTCGAAACCGGTTATCGAATAGAGGAAATTGCGGCTGCCAAGGCGCAACTTGCTCAAGCGCAAGCAACTGTCGCACAGGCGGAACTCAATCTGAAAGATACTCAACTTACTGCTCCATCAGCAGGTGTTATCCTGACCAGAGCCATTGAACCGGGCACTATGTTAGCGGCTGGAAACACGGTTTTTACCCTGTCACTGACCAATCCTGTCTGGATCAGAGCATATATTGATGAGCCTAATCTGAATCAGGCTACCGCAGGACGAGAAATTTTGATTTATACCGATGGACGCAAAAATCAACCTTATCATGGCAAAATTGGCTTTGTATCTCCAACGGCCGAATTTACACCTAAAAATGTTGAAACACCGGATTTAAGAACGGATTTGGTCTATCGCCTGCGGATCATTGTCCTTGACCCCGATGAGGGAATAAAACAGGGAATGCCAGCCACCTTGCGCTTTACTGATTCGAATTTCACTGAAGCAAAAGATAAGTAAGGTGATGACATGACCAGTTCAGCTTATAGAATAAAACTGAACGGCGTGGAAAAAACCTTTCCAGGATTGGACACCCCTGCTGTATCTCGTCTACAGGCAGAAATTCAGGGTGGCTCAGTTACAGGTCTTGTCGGCCCGGATGGTGCTGGAAAAACCACGTTGATACGCATGCTGGCCGGTTTATTGAAGCCTGATAGCGGCAATATAGAAATCATGGGACTTGATCCCATCAAGAATAGTGTTCAAGTTCGTTCTGAACTCGGCTATATGCCACAGAAATTCGGCCTGTATGAAGATTTAACCGTAATGGAAAATCTGACTTTATATGCCGATTTGCGCGGCGTGATGGGTGAAGAACGCAAGGCAACATTTCAAAAATTACTGACTTTCACCGATTTAACCCGCTTTACCGAACGGTTGGCCGGGAAATTATCCGGCGGCATGAAGCAGAAATTGGGTCTGGCTTGTACGCTCTTGGGTAGCCCGAAAGTTTTGCTGCTTGACGAACCGGGCGTAGGCGTTGACCCTATCGCTCGCCGTGAATTATGGCAAATGGTGCATGAACTCGCTTCCGACGGTATGTTGATCCTGTGGAGCACTTCGTATCTGGATGAAGCCGAATTGTGCCGCGATGTTTTGCTGCTGAACCACGGTGAATTGCTCTATCGTGGTCAACCCCAAAATTTAACCCGAAATATTGCAGGCCGCTCTTTTTTGCTTGATGTCAAACAGGAAGCACGCCGCAAAATGCTGCAACATGCCCTTACCCTGCCTCAAGTCACGGACGGTGTTATTCAAGGAAGATATGTTCGCCTGATCTTAAAAGAGAAAGCGGATAAAAATGTATTACTCCGGCAAATAGGGTTACCAGAAGATAATATTTTCGATGCTGAACCACGTTTCGAAGATGCCTTTATCGATTTGTTGGGCGGCGGCCCATCCCATCGTTCAGAATTGGCTGAAATTATGCCTAAAATCCCGCCTAATCCGACAGAAACCGTAATAGAAGCCTGTAATCTGACCAAAAAATTCGGGGAGTTCGCCGCTACTGACAATGTAGATTTCGAAGTGAAGCGTGGAGAAATTTTTGGTCTACTGGGGCCGAATGGTGCCGGAAAATCCACCACGTTCAAAATGATGTGTGGACTGATGATCCCTACATCCGGCAAGGCTCTGGTTCTGGATATGGATTTAAAAACCAGTTCAGGCAAGGCACGTCAACGCCTTGGTTATATGGCCCAGAAATTCTCCCTGTATAGCAATTTGACGGTTGAGCAAAACCTTAAATTTTTTTCCGGTGTTTACGGGCTGAAAGGCCGGCATCAGCGAGAAAAAATGTCTGATATGATCAGCGCCTTCAATCTCGAACCCATCTTACATCAAAAGACGGATAGTCTCCCACTCGGCTTTAAACAACGTCTTGCCCTTTCCTGCGCATTGATGCACGAGCCTGACATTTTGTTTTTGGATGAACCCACTTCCGGTGTCGATCCGCTGACCCGGCGAGAATTTTGGTTGCATATCAACGGGATGGTTGATAAAGGCGTTACGGTAATGGTAACCACTCACTTTATGGATGAAGCCGAATACTGTGACCGTATCGGGTTGGTGTTCCGAGGACGATTGATCGCAGCGGGCACACCTGACGAGCTGAAACAATTGGTCTCTACGGATGAACACCCTAACCCTTCTATGGAAGATGCGTTTATCGATCTCGTGGTGAATTACGATAAGGAGCCGCAATGAATCATTCTGAACATACAGCATCCCAGAAAGCAGTCAGTTTCTCATGGCGCCGATTGAAAGCACTTTGCGTTAAGGAGACTAAGCAAATTATCCGTGATCCCAGCAGTGCTTTAATTGCGGTGGTTATTCCTTTGATGCTGCTCTTTATTTTTGGCTATGGTATTAACCTTGATTCAAGTAAACTTCGCCTCGGTATTCTGATGGAGCAACAAAGCGAAGATGCCCGCGAATTAGTGCATGCCTTTACAGGATCGCCTTATATTGATGCCACTATCAGCGATAATCGCCAGTTCTTAATCAATAAAATGCAGGAGAACCAACTTCGAGGCATCATCGTAATTCCGGTCAATTTTGATGCTCAGCTTGCCCGCGTCGATAGCCATGCTCCTATTCAAGTCATTACTGATGGCAGTGAACCCAATACTGCTAATTTTGTTCAGGGTTATGCTAAAGGCATCTGGCAAATCTGGCTCCAGCACCGGGGGCAAAATCAAGGTGTTTCGACTACGCCATTGATTGATACACAGATCCGTTATTGGTTTAACTCCGCCGCCATTAGTCAACATTTTCTTATCCCCGGTGCAGTCTCAATTATCATGACCGTCGTCGGTGCAATCCTCACTTCACTCGTGGTTGCCCGCGAATGGGAACGCGGAACGATGGAAGCACTGCTCTCCACCCAAGTCACCCGAACCGAATTATTGCTTGCCAAGTTACTGCCCTATCAAGTGCTCGGTTCTTTTGTAATGGTACTGTGCATGGTATTTACGGTTTTTGTGCTGGGTGTTCCCTATCGTGGCTCACTCTGGATACTGGCATTAGTTTCCAGCCTTTATCTTGCTACCGCTTTAGGCATGGGGCTGCTCATCTCTACTCTGACGCGAAATCAGTTCAATGCAGCGATGATTTCTCTCAATGCGGCTTTTTTGCCAGCCATTATGTTGTCCGGTTTTGTTTTCGAGATAGACAGTATGCCTGCGCTTATTCAGGCTTCTACTTATGTCGTGCCCGCACGTTATTTTGTCAGTAGCCTACAGACACTCTTTCTGGCCGGAAATATCGGTACAGTATTGATCACCAATCTTCTCCTGCTGATTGCCAGTTCCGTCGTCTTTATTGGCCTGACTGCGTGGAAAACTCGTCGGCATTTGGATTAAAAAGGAAAGAGCATGTTTTATCGTTTATATACGTTAATCATGAAAGAGTTGCAGTCTCTGCTAAGGGAGCCGCAAACACGAAATATTTTAATTTTGCCGGTCATTTTGCAAATGATCCTGTTTCCGTGGGCCGCAACGCTGGAAGTCAAAAATGCCACTATTGCGATTTATAATGAGGACAAAGGACAAGCCTCAATTGAATTAACCCAACGGCTGGCAAAATCGAAAGCATTTCCTGATGTTATTTTACTGACAAGTTCACAAGAAATCCGGCCTACCTTGGATGATCGCAAGGCGTTGCTACTGGTACGCTTCCCACAAAATTTCAGCGCCAATATCGCCAGCCAGAATCCGACTGCAATTCAGGTCTTACTGGATGGACGTAACTCCAACAGTGCTCAGATAGCTGCCAACTATATTCAGCAAATAGTGATGGATTACCAGAAACAATTATTGGTAAATGCACCGAAAGCCAATAACAGCGAATTAATCATCCGCAACTGGTATAACGCCAATCTGGATTATAAATGGTTTGTCGTACCCTCATTGGTAGCCATGATTACCACCATTGGTGTCCTGATTGTGACAGCGTTGTCTGTTGCCCGTGAGCGGGAACAGGGAACATTGGATCAATTACTGGTTTCTCCACTGGCAACATGGCAGATTTTCCTCGGCAAAGCGATTCCGGCGTTGGTCGTGGCGACTATGCAGGCAACTATTGTTTTACTGATTGGGACGTTATTTTACCAAATCCCCTTTGCGGGTTCATTGCTGCTATTTTATGGCTGCATGTTGATTTATGGGTTATCTCTGGTTGGTTTCGGTCTGCTGATTTCTGCGGTCTGTTCCACCCAGCAACAGGCTTTTATCGGCGTGTTTGTGTTTATGATGCCCGCCATCCTGCTTTCTGGATATATTTCTCCGGTTGAGAATATGCCTGTCTGGCTACAAGACATCACATGGATTAACCCAATCCGGCATTTTACAGATATTACCAAGCAAATTTATTTGAAAGGGGCTGATTTATCAGTGATCTGGCCAAATTTATGGCCATTGCTGGCAATTACAGCAACAACGGGCGGGGTTGCCTATCGATTGTTTCGAAGCAAAATTGCTTGATAACAATTAAAACAGAGGAAAGAGAGTGGAATTTGACAAAATATACTCTCTTTTCTAGGTTTAATTTTATCTGAAATATGAAAAATAGATTTAGGCTGGTAACTAAATATTATTGCGTTGCATTACTCGATAACCACACTTATATTCACATGATAATAACTCATTTCCCCGTTGCTATAATAAGAAACACTATACCCATTGGATTTCAAGATGCAGCGCGACGGCAAGGAACGAGTCCCCTGGAGCATAGATAACTATGTGACCGGGGTGAGTGAGCGCAGCCAACAAAATTGATTAAATCGCTTTTCATAATAATGATACACTAAAATTATAAGGTTCCTTTACTCCTCGCGCAGCGAGGAGTAAAGAAATGATCTACAATTTTTGAATTCTATTTAATATTATTAAAATTCATTAATTAAAATGATGCTTTATACTTTTATGAAATTTTTAATATTCCGTGTAGAAGAAAAAAATAAAAATCAATCAATTTGATTAATCACAGCATACAACTCATTGAAGGAAAATAAAATGGCTATAGAAAATATTATATTAGATGCTTTACATCATACAAGGAATTTTTTTAAGTTGAAATCTACTAATAAGTTATACACGGAAGAAGCATTTTATCGATTATCAGCATCTAAACAAGAATATTATTCATTACAATCTATTAATTACAGAGTAGATTTATTAAAAAACCAGCGAAATGATACAGAAAGAGTAAATAATATATATGAAAAAAACAATATCCGAAATAGAATATCACCTAATCACAGAGTGGGTAATTGCGGTGAATATTCTGATATAGCATTAGAATATTTAATTAAAGAATCAAAATTAATTTGGGAAATATATAAAAAACCATTTGATATTACAATATTAGAGATCGAATGCCCTTCAGGTATTTTTGATCACAATTTTGTGAAATTATCGGTTAATTTTGAACTTCCATTAACAGAATTATTCAAACGACATTATAACTCAGAAATATGGATATGTGATCCTTGGGCGAATATAGCTTGTCTATCGTATAACTACCCTCAAGAATGGAAAAATAAAATGTTAAAATGGCATTCTAACGGAAAATTACTGAACACCCCTGCCCGTATCTGTCACGCTAATGAGTCAGAAATTGTCCAACTTTTTGATAACCATATCAATTCTCTAAAAGCAAGTTTTAATCAACATGTAGATTTCACACCTCTTTCATCGCAATAATATACTACTATTTCGAATAAACTGTTCCATGAAAAGATTTTATGGAACACCCAAAATAGAAATTTTTTGGCGCGGAAGGATATTGTGTATCATCATTTCGGAGATCAGAAAAGATTGTTTCTCACCGTACTGCAACAGATTGATACTGAAAAGGATGACCGCATGACGGAAATTTCAATGCGGGAAACAGATACCTGGGTTGCATTCACAGGCAAATGTCGCACCTATTTACAAATGGCAACTGAGCCTGAAATACAACTCTTTAATAGTAATTACTCTTCAATATAAAAACCCTGCCAAAGCAGGGTTTTTATATTGAAGAGTAACGCTATATGTCAGTGATTATCGACGATCACCCAAAATACGCAGCAACATCAAGAACAGATTAATGAAGTCCAGATACAGAGTCAGAGCGCCAGTGATAGAATATCTGCGCAGGTTCTCTTTATCATTAACATCCATTTGTTCACCCATTTCTTTCAGTTTCTGAGTGTCATATGCGGTCAAACCAGCAAAAACCACAACACCGATATAGGTGATTGCCCACATTAATGCCGGACTTTTCAGCCAGATGTTTATCAAAGAAGCCAGAATGATGCCGATAAGCGCCATAAACAGGAAACTACCCAGACCACTCAGACTACGTTTGGTCGTATAACCATAAACACTCAATGCACCAAACATACCCGCTGAAACCACGAGTGTACTGGCAATCGAGCTACTGGTATAAATCACAAAAATACTAGAAAGTGTCAGACCCGTCAGCATAGAGTAGAACATGAACAACCCTGTCGCTAACGCCCCGCTCATTTTATGAACCAGACCAGACAGCACAAATACCAAGGCAAGTTGTGCAATGATCAAACCATAAAAAACAATGGAACTGCTAAAAATGGCGTATAAAATTTCAGGAGTATTTGCTACATACCATGCAACAAACGCGGTTAACAACAAACCACAAGTCATCCAACCGTAGACTTGAGTCATATAAGTTTGTATACCAGAACTGGTTTTCTGGACAATCGAACCATTAGAACGTTGATATCGGTCCATGACGATTACCTTTTCATGACAATGTTTAAGGATTGAGACTGTTTAAAAATAAACAATCTATTTAAAAGTTATACATTAGCATAGAACATTAACAAAGCCATCCGCCAATTAACGACAATTTCAGTGATATATTATTTATCTGCCCGGTTTTCATGATAGTTCGCAAAATGATCCACTAATCCTTTATTTGAATGTCTTCGTTTCAGCTCTTTCGTTACCAGTGAGTTGCTACCAGCGATTTGCCGCTTCCTGATCACTTTGTCTCGTTTCAACCCAGCGTTCACCTTCTGCAAAAGACTCTTTTTTCCAGAATGGTGCTTTGGTTTTCAGATAGTCCATGATAAATTCTGCTGCCGTAAAAGCTATGCTGCGATGAGAACTTGTGACGCCAACAAATACAATTTCATCTCCCGGATACAATTCCCCAATTCGATGAATAATACTGATACGTTGCAAAGACCAACGTTGGCGCGCTTCATCAGTAATTTCCTGCAACATCTTTTCTGTCATGCCAGGATAATGCTCAAGCATCAGAGCGTTAACGTTATCACCCAGATTATGGTTACGAACCTTGCCCGTAAAAGTTACAACAGCACCGTCTTCATCACATAGTGAAAGCCATTGGTATTCATCGCCCACACTGAATACCTCCCGCTGAACACGAATTCGGGTATTTTCCATCATCAACCTCCCGTGATAGGTGGGAAGAAAGCCACTTCATCACCATCATTCAACGGGTGTTCAGCATGGACAAAGGATTGATTGACAGCCACCAGCAATTTACCTTCCTCTAAGGCAACCCCCCATCGTTCGCCTTTTTCAATCAATGCATGACGAAGACCGGCTACCGTTGGGTAATTATTCGGCAATTCCAGTGAGTCTGTACCTACCAATTCACGGACTTGAGCAAAAAACAGTACCTTGATCATGCTTTCACCTTAAAATTTCCTGATTTTCCACCGCTTTTTTCCAGCAAACGAACAGGTCCAATAACCATATCTTTTTGCACCGCTTTACACATGTCATAAATCGTCAATGCGGCTACCGATGCTGCGGTCAAGGCTTCCATTTCCACGCCTGTTTTCCCAGTTAAGCGACAGCAAGATTCAATTCTGACACGGTTATGTTCTATTTGTGCTTCCAGTTGAACTTCCACTTTACTGAGCAGCAGCGGATGGCAAAGCGGGATTAATTCCCAAGTCCTTTTAGCCGCCTGAATGCCCGCAATACGAGCAGTCGCAAAGACATCCCCTTTATGATGATCACCGGCAATGATCATTGCCAATGTTTCAGCCTGCATTTCAACAAATGCTTCTGCCCTTGCCTCACGCACAGTTTCTGATTTGGCAGAAATATCCACCATATGAGCTTCACCCGCAGTATTGATATGGGTCAGTTGGGACATTCTTTACTCCTAAAAAATGGGTCTTGAAGTTAAATTAACCACCAATAAAAGAAAGATTGGGGGTGATTCCACTGTCACCCTGATGTAAAAAGTGAGTCTCACGTTTATGGCGCAACCCACCTTGAATCCGTAGTTTTAGTGCTTCAAGTGACGCACCGTCATATAATAAATCACGCAATGGGATGCCTTGTTCACCAAACAGACACAAATGAAGGTTACCAATCGCAGAGACTCTCAAGCGGTTGCAGCTTTGGCAAAAGTTTTTTTCATACGGCATGATAAGGCCTATCTCGCCCTGATAATCAGGATGGCGGAAGACCTGAGCCGGCCCGTCGCTGCGGGTACTCTGTTTTTGTTGCCAACCTTGTTGCAACAACCGGCTGCGGATAACCTCACCAGAAAGGTGGTGACGATGAAAAATGGCGTGACCTTCACCCGTTTCCATCAATTCAATAAAGCGCAACTGAATTGAACGCGGTTTAACCCAGTCAAGAAAAGCTGGCAAGTTAATATCATTCACATTTTTCATCAGCACAGCGTTAACTTTTACTGTGTTAAATCCTGCGTCAAACGCAGCATCAATACCACGCATAACCTGAAAAAATTTATCCTGCCCCGTGATGGCGTGAAACTGACGAGGATCGAGACTATCAACACTGACGTTAATGGCTGTCAGACCTGCCTCCTTCCATTTGGATACATCCCGTTCCATCCGGTAACCATTGGTTGTTACTGCAATTTTTTTGACCTGTGGGTTTTCGTGAACTGTGGCAATAATATCGCAGAAATCCCGGCGCATGGTTGGCTCTCCCCCTGTCAAACGGATTTTTTCTGTACCAAGTTCGGCAAAAGCGCGACTGACGCGGCGAATTTCGGGCAGGGAAAGAAATGATTTATGACCATGAGACCGATATCCATCAGGCAAACAATATGTGCAACGAAAGTTACACACATCAGTAATTGATAACCTCAGGTAATAAAATTTACGCAAAAATGCGTCTACGAGTTGTTCCACAATAACACCTTCCAAGTACGGGAGATGCGGGCATTTCTACCTTGCACCTTGGTGACTCAGGAGCCACGGCCAAAGTATCATATCAATGTGTTATCCGTTTGATAGAGCAACGACTTAGACACAGAGGCTAGGAGTTAATATCAATTAAACTTTTATGCGAATAATTACGTGAGTGACGATGTACTCATCCAAGATTTTACCGCTTAAAATAATAAAAAGCTAATGCCACATTCGGTATATATCTTAATATACAACGAGTTAACCAAAAACTATAACACTTGATTTCTACAATATTTTTATGCTGTCGTTAAAAAATATCAGACAAAAAACCGCATGAAATCACAGCAATTACTGAACGCATCATTTTTTATGATAAATTACACGAGATTTATTAGACCCACCAACTTTAGCCAGTAACAGGAATCTTATGCGTAATCGCACATTAGCTGATTTGGATCGTGTAGTCGCCCTTGGTGGCGGTCATGGACTCGGACGCGTTATGTCTTCTCTTTCTTCTCTTGGTGCCCGTCTGACCGGCATTGTCACAACAACCGACAATGGGGGTTCGACCGGAAGAATACGACGTTCAGAAGGTGGGATCGCTTGGGGAGATATGCGTAATTGTCTCAATCAGCTAATCACAGAACCTACCATTGCCTCTGCCATGTTTGAGTATCGATTTGGTGGCAATGGCGAACTGGCTGGTCATAATTTGGGTAATTTAATGTTGAAGGCGCTGGATCATTTAAGTGTCCGCCCTCTGGAGGCGATTAACCTGCTCCGCAATCTGCTGAAAGTAAATGCACATCTGATCCCTATGTCAGAACAAGCAGTTGATTTAATGGCCGTGGATGATCTAGGCAATACCGTATATGGCGAAGTAAATGTTGACCAGCTTAATTGTGTACCACAGGAGTTATTTCTTTATCCCCATGTTAATGCCACTAAAGAAGCATTGGATGCCATTGAACAAGCCGATTTGATTTTAATCGGTCCCGGTAGTTTTTTTACCAGCCTAATGCCATTGTTATTGCTGGAGGATTTAACTCAATCACTGCGCCGTAGCAACGCAAATATGATTTATATTGGCAATCTGGGGAAAGAACTCAGCCATTCTGCTGCCGAATTATCGTTAAAAGACAAGCTGGAAATAATGGAAAATAAAATTGGGCGTAAAATGATTAATGCTCTTATTGTCGGCCCTCGCACCGATATCAGCCTTTTCCATGATCGAATTGTCAGCCAACAAGTGTTAGAAGCTCAGGATATTCCCTATCGTCATGATCGTGAGTTATTACGGCAAGCGATAGAAAATACCCTGCAAAAATTGGGTTAGCTCACATGGTATTGATAGAGAGCGAAATTATTCACTCTCTATACCTTCATCTTTCAAGTTACAGTTTTATCGGCTGCATCCCGAAATTCATTGTATATATCTGCCATTCATATTGTTTAGGAATTGGAAATAAATTGCGTCCGCAATGCCTGTACTTGATCACGAACGTTAGCCGCCTGTTCAAATTCAAGATCCCGTGCATGCTGGTACATTTTGTCTTCCAGTTCACGGATTTTAATCTCCAGTTCTTTTGCAGACAGCTTCTGGTAATCATCCGTACCCAAAGCAACTTTACCTTTTCCTTTGGTCTTCCCTTTGCCGTTAACCGGCTGACCAATTTTCAGTATGTCGCCAATTTTTTTGTTTAACCCTTTCGGCACAATACCATGTTCATCGTTAAACGCTTGCTGTTTGGCGCGGCGACGTTCTGTTTCGTCAATAGCTTTTGCCATGGAGTCGGTAATTCTGTCACCGTACAAGATAGCCTTACCATGCAGGTTACGTGCAGCACGACCGATAGTCTGGATCAGGGAGCGCTCGGAACGGAGAAATCCCTCTTTGTCTGCATCTAAAATCGCCACAAGAGAAACTTCCGGCATATCCAACCCTTCCCGCAGCAAGTTGATACCAACCAAGACATCAAACTCACCCAAGCGCAGATCACGGATAATTTCCACTCGCTCAACGGTATCAATATCTGAATGGAGATAGCGCACTCGTTCGCCATGCTCTTCCAGATATTCAGTCAAATCTTCCGCCATTCGTTTAGTTAAGGTCGTTACCAGCACCCGCTCATTTTTGACTGCACGGATACGAATTTCAGACAGCAGGTCATCTACCTGCGTCAACACCGGACGAACTTCAATCTCAGGATCAATTAGCCCGGTTGGACGCACTACCTGTTCAACAACATCATTAACGGATTTATCCAATTCGTAGCGACCGGGAGTCGCTGAAATATAAATGGTTTGTGGTGCCAGAGCTTCAAACTCCTCGAATCTCAGTGGGCGGTTATCCAAGGCCGATGGCAGCCGAAAACCATACTCCACCAATGTCTCTTTACGGGAGCGATCCCCCCGGTACATACCGCTAATCTGTGGAATGGTAACGTGGGATTCATCCACTACCAACAAACCATCTGCCGGCAGATAGTCAAACAGCGTCGGAGGCGCTTCACCTTCTGCGCGACCAGATAAGTAACGGGAGTAGTTTTCAATTCCTGAGCAATAACCCAGTTCATTCATCATTTCGAGGTCGAATTGTGTACGTTGGGTAATACGCTGCTCTTCCAGCAATTTATCTGATGCCAATAGCACCCTGCGTCGTTGTTCCAATTCAACCTTAATCTCTTCCATCGACTCAAGAATACGTTCACGCGGTGTGACATAGTGAGTTTTGGGATAGACAGTATAACGCGGCACATTGTACTGAACCTGACCAGTCAGCGGATCAAACAAAGAAAGTCGTTCAACTTCATCATCGAACAATTCCACACGTAACGCGTGCTCATCCGATTCTGCCGGAAAAATATCAATGACTTCACCACGTACCCTAAATGTTCCACGCTGAAATGCCTGATCGTTGCGGGTATATTGCAATTCTGCCAAACGGCGCAGGATAGCGCGCTGATCGATTAACATTCCATCCGTTAAGTGAAGCATCATTTTCAGGTAGCTATCTGGATCACCCAGACCATAAATAGCGGAGACTGATGCCACTACAACCACATCCCGACGCTCCAGCAAGGCTTTTGTTGCCGATAAGCGCATCTGCTCAATATGTTCATTTACCGAAGCATCTTTTTCAATAAACGTATCTGAACTGGGCACATAGGCTTCGGGTTGATAGTAATCATAGTAAGAAACAAAATATTCCACCGCATTTTCAGGGAAGAACGCTTTCATTTCGCTATAAAGCTGTGCCGCCAATGTCTTATTGGGGGCAAGGATCATAGTTGGTCGATTTAAGTTTGCGATAACATTAGCTACTGTGAAAGTTTTACCCGATCCTGTTACACCCAAAAGTGTCTGGTGTGCCAGGCCATCTTCCAGTCCTTCCTGCAATTGTCTGATAGCCGATGGTTGATCACCTGCCGGCTTGAAATCAGAATGTAACTTAAATACTTTGTTTGTTTCTTTACTCATCTTCTTCCCGCCATCATGTATAAAAATACCCCACGCCATCCATACACTCAAAAAGCCTGTTTATGATACTGGATAAAAAACCAGCTTCAAGTGAGTTAATAAAATAATATTGTTTTTATTTCAAGGAAAGGTAAGTGAGGTTCTGTAACAAAGAAAACTTACTATAACTTATAGTGACATTAACTATTAATTAACATTATTGACGGCTATTTTTATCCCCAGATAATGCGCTTGCTTTTTCCTATTTTTGTATTAGCTACTGAAATGATAAAGCATCGAGTAGCAAAGGGATGAAGAAAGGAATTGCTTTTATTTAATTACTTGATTTTATTGATTTAAAAATTAAAGGAGAGAATAACAGCAAATCTCTCGCAAACCGCGTATTGTCTTGCGTGAGGATGCTTTTCTAAAACTAATGCACAAGGTTATCCACAGGAATAGTGGATAACTCAGCAAACCCTATTAGGCATGGGAGCTTGCGGAGTTATTTCTGTTTGTGATTTTTTCCAATAGCAGGATATTTTTATCCTGTTTTGAACTCAATTCACACTATTTTTTGATAAAAAATGTTTCAATCCTTGTTGAAAGAAAACATTTTTCTCATCATGAAACTGATCCGGATATTGTTATATCTATTAATTTTAGCTAACGCTAAGTAAACAATTAGTTAACTAATGAAGCAATGTTTATATATTCTCCTATTTTACTGTTATCACATGATTCACTCAGATGAGGAATAACACCCAATAAAGGAGCTGGGATCATACGCTTCAACGTTTCCAGATAGGCTGCCTGATGTTTACCGGCAGGTTCAATTTCATTAGCAACCCAACCAACCAGATTCAGTCCAGAGTATTGGATAGCTTTTGCTGTCAGCACTGCATGGTTTATACAACCTAACTTAATACCTACGGTCAAAATCACGGGTAAATTCTCCTGAATCACCCAATCAGCAAAAGTCGTATTTTCCGATAATGGTGTATACCAACCTCCTGCTCCCTCTATCAAAACCCAGTCCGCTTTTGTCGTCAATATTTCTAATCCCTGCGAGAGCACTGAAAAATCAATCGGTTGATTAAGCTCAGCACTCACAATATGAGGCGAAGTCGGTTCAACAAATACCAAGGGGTTCACTTCCTGATATGTTAATGACACCGAGCTGTTATGCTGTAAAGCCAATGCATCACCATTACGTATTCCTTCTCCCGTGATTTCACTCCCTGATGCCACTGGTTTATAACCCGCAGTTCGATATCCTTTTCGATTAGCCGCTTGCAACAATGCACAGCTAACAACTGTCTTACCTACTTCAGTATCGGTTCCGGCAAGAAAATATTTACTTGTCACAATAAATAACTCCAAAAGCAATTTGATAGCTCAACGGGTAATCCCCATTATGGCGTGGGTATACCTCAGCAAGGGTGTTTAAACGTTTTCTGGTCATCAATCCCTGCTGGCAACCATGATGAAGGTGTGTTGCACCAATTCCTTTCAGGGAATTCAGCAAAGGCAGGAGTTGAGGATAATATTGGCAATATTGCCGACTGATGATTTTATGCCGATATGGCTGGCATGCTTGCGTGATTGTCCGCAGCGGCAAAAATTGGTTAATGTGCCGATAATCATCCACCTGCTTCCATGCAGTTTCCAGTTCATGCAGTGATCCCTGTACAAGGGTGGAAAAAACGATAAGCCCACCGGAACAAGTAACGCGATAAAACTCCCGTAATGCGCGTGGCAGGTCATTACACCATTGCACCACCAGATTACTGAAACATATATCTATGCTGTTATCCGCCAGTCCCAGGTGCTCAATGTCTCCTTGCAGATAATAATCAGCAACCTGTTGCTCCTGCGCATGGCTTAACATACCGGAAGCCAGATCCAGTGCAATAACTAGCTTACCTTGTTGTGTCCAACGTGCGCTGAAAAAGCCGGTTCCACATCCTGCATCCAATACCTGAGTACCGATATTTTCTGTCTGTGCCAACTCCATCAAATATTCACCGGTTTGCTGTTGCAGTTTAGCCACCGTGTCATACTTTGAAGCCGCTCGCCCAAAAGCCCCTGCAATCGCTTGTTTATTGACAGAATTAACAGCCAGAGTCATGCAAGGCCTCCAGTAATATATCAATGTCCTGCCGTGTATGGCTTGCTGTCAGTGTAATGCGCAAACGGGCACTTTCAGGAGGAACTGTTGGTGGTAGTATCCCCTTAACCCATACTTTCTTCTGTCTGAGTACCTGAGATAACATGATACAAAGTTCATTATCCCCGATGATTAATGGCTGAATAGCAGTTTCTGAATCTATCAGGGAAAAAGGCAAATGCTGCGCTTCATGGCGAAAATAGCGGATGTTATTTTGCAACGTTTGGCGTAATGCTTCCCCGGCTCTGATTTGTCGCACTGCTTCGGAAAGCGCGACTGCCTGCGCAGGCGGCATTGAAGTGCTGTAAATCAGATGCCGGGCATATTGGATCAGATATTCTGCCGTTTGTTCATCACACAAAACCGCCGCACCACTCAATCCGAACGCTTTACCGAAAGTAACAATCAGAATTTCCGGTTTAACATTTTGCATCCAGCAACTGCCTCGGCCTTCATCACCGTGAATACCAATGCCGTGGGCATCATCTACCATCAGCCAGCTTTCCGTTGATTTTGCTTGCTGCATAATGAGTTTGAGCGGAGCACGATCGCCATCCATGCTAAAAATACCTTCCGTAACCATCAACGTTTTCCCCGGACACTCTTTTGACAGATATTGCTTCAAAGAGTCCATATCGTTATGCAGAAAACGCCGAAGTTGTGCGGGAGATTGCATGGCAGCTTCTATCAACGAAGCATGACTGAGGCGATCAGCAATAATGCGGTCGTCTTTTTCCATCAAAGCTGCAATTACGCCTTGATTAGCGGCGTAACCGGAAATGAATAATAGGGCGTGGGAATATCCCAACCATTCAGCCAATTGCTGTTCTAAAGTATGATGTGCGGTCGTATAGCCCGTTACATGCCCTGAGCCTCCACTGCCTACACCATATTGCTCAGCACCTTGTTGCCATGCAGCAATGATTTTGGGGTGCTGGCTTAGCCCAAGATAGTCGTTACTGGAAAAATTCAGGTATTGGCCATCTGAAGTGAATAATAAACGTCCATCAGAACCCTGATGGACTTGTCTATTACGCCATAGCGAGGTTCCCCGACGTTCGGCCAAACGTCGGGAGAGTGAGTCTGACCAGCTCATTATATTGCCGCGTTATAAAATTGTTCATCATCAGCATTATGAATAATGGCTTCCGTCAAGTTCTGCTGCTGTTGCTTATCACCAAATGCCGTTTTTGTCTGTTGAGGATTTATCCCCAAACGACGGAACAGTTGCAAATCGTTATCTTCATCTGGGTTTGGTGTAGTCAGTAATTTACAGCCGTAAAAAATGGAGTTGGCCCCTGCCATAAAGCACATGGCCTGAGTCTGTTCGTTCATTTGCTCACGCCCTGCGGATAAGCGGACATGAGATTTTGGCATCATAATTCTCGCCACTGCGATGGTGCGGATGAAATCGAAAGGATCCACTTCTTCATTATCTTCTAATGGAGTACCTTTCACTTTTACTAACATATTAATCGGCACACTTTCCGGCGGCTTGGGTAAATTGGCCAGTTGTACCAACAATGCGGCCCGGTCACGGATTTGTTCACCCAGACCCACGATCCCACCCGAGCAAACTTTGATGCCGACATCCCTGACATTATCCAATGTGTCCAACCTGTCCTGATAGCTGCGGGTCGTAATGATATTGCCGTAAAATTCTGGTGAGGTATCTAAGTTATGGTTGTAATAGTCCAGACCTGCCTCTGCCAAACGCTGTGCCTGAGATTGGTTCAGCATTCCCAGTGTCATGCAGGTTTCCATTCCCAGCTCTTTAACTTCTTTGACCATTCTCTCTAAATATGGCATATCGCGCTCATGCGGATTTTTCCATGCGGCTCCCATACAAAAACGAGTTGAACCCGCATTTTTGGCTTTATGCGCTGACTCGATGACTTTTTCCACTTCCATCAACCGTTCTTTTTCCAGACCAGTTTTGTAGCGGGAACTTTGTGGACAATATTTACAATCTTCTGGACAAGCACCGGTTTTAATCGAAAGTAAAGTACTGACTTGCACTTGCTGCGGATCAAAATGTTCGCGGTGTATCTGTTGTGCCTGAAATAACAATTCAAAAAAAGGTTTATCAAACAACTCTTGTGATTGCCTGATAGTCCATGGTTGACACTCACTCACAATAACATCTCCAATGAGAAAAATATTGTCAGTTTAAATAACACCGTTATCATGTCAACCAAAATGAGATCACAAAGGTTTACAACAAATTTATGATGAACCCTTCAGATATTGAATTTGATCTGCGCCATATTTGGCATCCTTATACATCCATGACTCATCCCCTGCCCACCTATCCCGTTGTATCAGCAGCGGGTGTGGAGTTGGTTTTATCAGATGGCCATAAACTGATTGATGGTATGTCTTCGTGGTGGGCAGCGATTCACGGTTATAATCATCCTGCACTTAACGATGCCGCTAAATCACAGATCGACAAAATGTCCCACGTCATGTTCGGCGGAATCATCCATCCTCCTGCGGTTGAACTGTGTAAACAATTAGTGGCGATGACACCTGACTCTTTGGAATGTGTTTTTTTGGCAGATTCAGGATCTGTTGCCGTAGAAGTTGCCTTGAAAATGGCACTGCAATACTGGCAGGCCAGAGGAGAAAATCGCCAACGTTTTCTGACCCTGCGTCATGGCTATCATGGTGACACTTTTGGCGCCATGTCTGTTTGTGATCCTGATAATTCCATGCATGGCCTGTATAACGGTTATCTGCCAAACCATTTGTTTGCCGATGCCCCTCAGTGTCAGTTTGGTGATGAATGGCGACCAGAAGATACTGATTCTTTCAAGCAATTATTATTGCAATATCATAATGCAATCGCAGCCGTGGTTCTGGAACCGATTGTGCAAGGTGCGGGTGGAATGCGGATTTACCATCCCGAATATCTGCGTCAGGTTCGTCAGCTCTGTGATAAGTATCAGATCTTACTCATTGCAGATGAGATAGCTACCGGATTCGGCAGAACCGGTAAACTATTTGCCTGTGAGCACGCACAAATCAATCCAGACATTTTATGTTTAGGCAAGGCGTTGACGGGGGGCTATGTGACGTTATCAGCAACAATCACCACCCGACATGTTGCAGAGACTATCAGTCAGGGAGAAGCAGGCTGTTTTATGCATGGCCCGACTTTTATGGGAAATCCGCTGGCTTGTTCCGTTGCCAGTGCCAGCCTGAAATTACTCTCTGATAGCCCGTGGCAACAACGCATTCAATTAATTGAGACTCAGCTAAAAACAGAATTACTCCCTCTTAAATTACACAATTCAGTCAAAGATGTCCGGGTTTTAGGGGCTATAGGTGTTGTTGAAATGGAACAGCCTGTTGATGTTGCTTCGCTACAGCGTCATTTTGTCCAAAATGGCGTGTGGATTAGACCATTTGGCCGATTAATTTATTTGATGCCGCCTTATATTATTCAACCGGAACAATTATCTAAACTAACAACTGCAATTTTTGATGCAATAAATTAAAGAGTAACAGTCAGCATGAATACTATGCTGACTGTTATTGAAAAAAAGAAATAATGTTATATCTATACCCAATGGATTTCTAATTGCAGCACGATGACAAGAGAGCGGTTCCCTTAATATAGATAACGATGCAACAGGGAAAGCAAGAAAAGTCAATAAAGCGATAATTTGAAAGACGACGGGTAGATACTTTCACGGAATTATTTAATGTTTAAAATTCCATTATTGTTAATTTCTAATAAAAAATAAAAGTCCATTAAAGCATTCTCAAAAATCAATCATTGATAAATATTAATAATAAATTCGTTGTCCTCCATACTATGTTAAAAAAATTTTTATGATATATTCCATTCTAAAATCACATCGATAAAAAACCAAATAGGAATATATTATGAATACAGAAAACGTAATCTTACCTTCTAATGAAGAAATGCAAAACGTATTTGAGATGTCTCAAAATCAATATAAAAAAGAAATATCTCATTATGAAATGCTGGTAAAAGAAAAACCTGAACTCGCCCATTTATTTGCAGAAACTTTAAATGAGGAAGCTTCAACCAGCCCTGTGTTAAACTTAACAGAATCTGTTAGCGGGTACTTTAATATCAATACTTTTTATCAATATGGGTATTACCCTTTTATCCAAGTATCATCTTATCCTGTCATTATTGGAAATGAACAAAATGTTGGTAAAAACACTCATTTTAATGGCTATGTCCATGGAGGATATAACCAAATACCACAGGTAAGCATTAATAACGTTCACCTTTCTGGTGTGGTTAGACATGCTCAGACCATTATAAATGCATCACTAAACTTCCAAGTTTTTATTAATCCGAAAAACATTGTATTGCGTCTTTATAGAGGAAATGTTTATTTAGGCGATTTATTTTCCGTGTATCAAAGCAATCTTTTTGTTACACATCCTCTTGTTTTATCTGGTGTTGGTTCTTTTACCCTAATCTAATATCAGACAATAAATAAGTTTTCATAATAGTAATACACTCAAATTATGAGTATTCCTTACTCCTTGCTGTGTGAGGAGTAGGGAAGTGATCTGCAATTTTAGAATACTATTTATTAATCTATTATTTAAAAATCAAGATCTCATTTGAAACTCAATAGATTAAAGTTTTTCTTGCAGTAGAAATAAAATAGACTCTAGCCACATAACTCTCTATGCGACTGGAGTGAGTAATCACAATCTGTTTATACCAGCATTGCAATTACATCATGAAAGTGACATCTTTTTCACTTTTATTATCAATTGCAAAAAATAGAGAAAGAGACAAGGGACGGGTTGCATTTATAGCCAAAAAGACTAATTTGTATCACCCTTAAATTGCCCTTTCAAACCAATGAGATTGCCGAAAGGATCTTTAACTTGGCACATGCCTAAACCACTATCAATCTTCATTGGTCCGCGATAAAGCAAAGCACCTATGGTCTGGAAATGTTGAATGGAAGTCTCAAGACAAGGTACAGACCAATACAAAACCGTCCCATGCTGACCGGAACTGACTTTTTCATCAGCTTGTACGATATCTAACGAAAAATCCCCAACTTCCAACACAGTAAAATCAAATTCTGGCAAATAAACAGGGCGAGCGGCAGGAAAAGCTCGTTTATACCATGCCACTCCAGCTTTAACATCAGGAACAGGAATAAGTAAAGTTGCAGGTTTCATAATCATTATCTTAAAAAACTGACCGCGCCCAAAAGAACGCGGTTCAGGTTTACAGTGCCAGTACCGTTACCCACATAGGGCCTTTACCGACTGGATAACGTGCCAGTCGGGTTAATCTACCGGAATATTTATCAATACGCGAGACTGAAATATGCCCCGATTTCTGCCCCGACGCGATCAGGAAGCAACCACTGTGATCTATGGTAAAACCACGGGGTTGGGTTTCTGTCGGGTAATGGCCCACTAATGTTAAATGGTAGCCATCTCCCGACACACGGAAGTGGCTGATCAAACTCTCAGTACGCTCACTGGTATAGAGATGGCGACCATCCGATGTAATATGAATATCCGCCGACCAGCGGACACTGGAAAAATCCGCAGGTAACGAATCAACCGATTGCACAATACGATATTTTTCCCATTTGCGCAGAACATCAACTGTTGAGTCCAATTCATTGATGCAATAAATCGCCTGTTTTTCCGGATGAAATGCCATATGACGCGGACCTGCTCCCGCAACCGTGGTGATTTCATCAGTGCGGTTTTCTGTCAGGTAACCCTGCTCATCTAAATTGAAAATACGAATGCGATCTTCTTTCAAACATGGAACCAGTAACTGACAATTATCTCGATCAATATTGGCAGAATGAGGAGCTTGCAAATCTTCTACTATTTGTATCGGGGCTTTAACGATGCCATCTTCATCAATAGGATGAACGCTTAATTTATTGAAACTATAAGAAACAGAAAATAAAAAGCGCCCTGTTTTGTCTGTTGATATATGGGTAGGGCTTCCCGGCAATAGTGCGATGGACTGCTGTTCAAGATGCCCATTTTCCCCGATAGCATAAGTTACTATGCTGAATTGAGGGCGAACTCCCACATAAAGGTGCTTACCATTAGGGTTAATTACCATAGGCTGCACTTCCCCCGGCACATTCACTGTCTGGATAAGAGAAAGTTCCCCTGCTACATTGAGCGACCATACGTGAATCTGACGGCTATTCGGGCTGGCTGTATAAACCACCTGTCTCATTCTCTCTCCTTAATACTTCATCACCATTTCGTTAAGCTGTAACGATTCTTGAAAAATTTCATCTGCTAAACTCCTCAAAAGAAAGTTTAACTATTTTTAACTACTGTATAATGTTTGTTTGCATCATAAACAATGACATCATAGATAATATAGAGGCCGATACATGTCATACCGCGTTATCGCATTGGATCTAGATGGAACTCTTCTTGATCCACAAAAAAATATTTTGTCGGAATCCCTGTCCGCCCTGAATGAAGCCCGCCAGGCTGGTATTAAGATATTGATTGTCACTGGTCGCCATCATGTCGCTATCCGTCCTTTCTATCAAGCTCTGCAACTCGACACTCCTGCAATTTGCTGTAATGGGGCTTATTCATATGACTTTAATGCAAAGAAAGTATTAGCTTCTAATCCACTTTCCATTCAAGAAGCTTCTCTGGCGCTTTCTTATCTGCAAGACACCGAAATTCAGCATCTAATGTATGTTGATGAGTCTATTTTATATGAATTTCCACATACTGTAGCCCGAACTCTCGCATGGTCAGATTCTTTGCCTGAACATCAGCGTCCCACTCTTCAGAAAATCAGTAACTTTCAAGATGCAATTCACGATTTCAATTTTATTTGGAAGTTTGCCACCAGCTCATCAAATTTAGTGAAACTGCGTGAGATTAGCGAACAAATTGAGGAAAACGTTGGTCTCGAGTGTGAATGGTCATGGTTTGATCAGGTAGATATCGCCAAGAAAGGTAATAGTAAAGGGATGCGTTTACAGCAGTGGGTAGAATCCCAAGATCTGAGTATGAAAAATGTCATTGCTTTTGGTGATAATTATAACGATCTCAGTATGCTGGAAACGGCGGGTCTGGGTGTCGCCATGGGAAATGCGGTTGATACCGTTAAAGAGCGGGCAGATATTATCACGCGGGATAATACCCAACCCGGTATTGCTGAGGTGATTCGAAAATACGTGCTTTAATTTGTATTAATCGCATAAGGGGAGTTAAATCAGTGTTACTCGTCATCACTGTATAACGAGCTGTATAGCTGTGCTCCCTGCTTATGTTTCCATGAGTTATAAATGACGGTTCAGAGAAATACTCTTTATCTGCGCATATAGCCATTGCCCAGCACGTAAATTTAACTCTTCACGCGCCCAAGATGTAATCCTCGCCCACAAACAATGTTCACCTAACGCTAATTTGACATCAATTTGACCGTTATTCTCGAAAAACTCAATGACTTTCACTTGCAGGGTATTACGGATGCTACTGACTCTTTGGGGCTCCAAAACTAAAGAAACGTCTGAGGCATCAATACGGATACGCAGATCAGTACCCGGAGCTGCATCAATTTGCGGCAACCAAAGAGCTTTATCAGCCACCGCCACTGCGGTCATTTGATAACGCTGATGGTGCTCCATGACAGAAACTTTTACTATGCTGCTAAGACTCTCTTTTTGCAGCCACAGGCGTAACGCACTGCTTGCCCAAACATCTTCTAATGCCCCTTTAGCACGGATTTTTCCCTTATCCATAACAATCACATTATCCGCCAATCGCAAGATTTCATCCAAACTGTGGCTAACGTATAAAATCGGGATTTTGACATCTTCAGACAATTTTTCGAGATAAGGCAACAATTCTCGCTTACGTGGCAAATCCAGTGATGCCAATGGTTCATCCATAAGCAGAATTTCAGGCCCTGTCAGTAATGCACGACCAATCGCCACCCGCTGTTTTTCTCCGCCAGATAATGTGACAGGAAAACGTGACAGCAAGTGCTCAATACCTAATAGCCCTACGATGTTATCAAACTGAGATTTCATCTCCGGTGCCATACCATATTGCAAGTTTCCTTTCACGCGATAATGCGGAAAAAGACGTGCATCCTGAAAAATATAGCCAACTCGACGTTTTTCTGGTGGGAGAAAAATTTTCTGTTCTACATCCACTAAAGTACGGTCATTTAAGACAATCCGGCCTTTTTGTGGACGAGTCAATCCGACAATTACGTTGATTAATGAGGTTTTTCCTGCCCCTGAAAGCCCAAATATGGCAGTGATACTTTCTGTGGGTAATGTGGTAGCAACCTGCATGTGCAACTCACCCAAGCGCTGCTCAAAATTCAGTTCTAACATGCCACCCCCAAACGCTTTCTTCCCCAACGTGTCAGCCATTCAGAAAGCATCAATGAGACCAACGCCAGTGCAATTGCAATAATGCATAAACGTGCGGCGGCTGTTTCCGCGCCGGGCATTTCTATCAATGTGTACATGGCAAGGGGAATGGTTCGCGTCTCACCCGGAATATTTGAAACAAAAGTAATGGTGGCACCAAATTCCCCTAAAGATCGGGCGAATGCGAGTACTGCACCAACAATAATACCCGGTAATGACAACGGCAAGGTTATCGTGAAAAAGACCTTAAGAGAGCCTGCTCCCAACGTATGTGCAGCCTGTTCTAAACGCTGATCTATACTTTCCAGTGATAACCGGATGGCTCTCACCATCAGTGGAAACGCTACTACGGCCGAAGCTAATGCCGCTCCTGTCCAATTAAATGCGAAACTAACACCAAACCAGTCGTAAAGAAATTCACCAATCACACCACGACGCCCCATGCTGATAAGTAACAAATACCCCACCACCACTGGCGGTAATACCAGTGGCAGATGGATAATGCTGTCGAGCAGGGATTTTCCAAAGAACTGACAACGTGCCAGCATCCATGCCATTAAGATCCCGAATGGCAAACTGAACAGCACAGCAATAACTGAGATTTTTAAGCTCAGCAAAATAGCCTGCCATTCGTATTCACTTAACATCTCCAAAAGATCAGTTCCTACAGTGGATTAAAACCGTAACGTTTAAAAATTGCAGCGGCTTCAGGTGTTTTAAGATAATCATAAAAATCACGGACAGCCTGTGTTTCGTGACCTTTGATTATTGCGACCGGATATTCCACCGCTTTATGGCTTTCTGATGGGAAGACACCCACTACTTTCACTTTATTGCTGGCAACAGCATCAGAACCATAAACAATGCCCAATGGTGCTTCTGCCCGTTCTACTAGCGCCATACCACTACGCACGTTATTAGTACGTGCCATCAATGGGTTAACCGTATCCCATGCATTCAGATATTGCAGTGATTCTTTGGCATAAATACCAACTGGGACATGATCCGGATCGCCAACAGCTAATCGTCCTTCCGCTAGTAAAGATTTCCATTTTGTATCTGAGTTGAGTTCAACTATATCTAAGTGACTTTCTTTGGGAGCAATCAGGACCAGTTGATTGCCCAATAAGGTATGACGGGTATTTTCAACAATTAATTGCTTATCAGTAGCATAATTCATCCACTGCTGATCAGCAGAAATAAAGATATCCGCAGGTGCCCCTTGCTCTATCTGGCGTGCCAGTGTCGATGATGAAGCGTATGAGGTGACAATATTACCCTGCTTATCTTTCTTGTATTGTGCAGAAATACCATCAAGTGCATTAGTTAATGACGCCGCAGCGAAAACCGTCACTTTATCAGTAGCCCAAACGTTCCCGATAAGCGCAGCAGAAACCACAGCACCAGTCAGCAACTGATGCATCGTCTTTTTCATTTTATAGTTCACCTAAAATAATCAATGTGGTGCGTCGTATATAACAAGATACAACGTTAAATGAAATGCTATTCTGAGATTAATCGGCAAGTTGTGAGCCAGTTTTAGCTTTTGAATTAATTCAATGTAAATATTACAAAACATAAAAAAATTCAACAGCAACAATCAATCGTTAAGTAGATAAAGGTTATCAAAGAAAAGACAAACCCTGTTGATTAAATAGGGTTTGTCTTCGTTCTGAAGTCAGGATAGCCAGACCTGTGAAAGAAAGATCAAATTAGTAGAAACGCTGGAAATCAAGTTAGGTCAAAACTACTGCTCAATACTGCCTTTCGTTTCATTTCTGGAAATGATATTAAACAATCCGCCAAGTCCGTAAATAAGAGCCAAAATAGCAGCCATCACCACGGGAACCATGATCAGCGCAAATCCCATACTTTTAAGTAATTCAAACATGCCAACCTCATATCCTGAGCGACTAATAAATTTACTGTGCCACACTAAGTATAACACAGAGGGTAATCCCGTTATTCTAGACAATAAAAAAGTAACAGTAACCGACGAAACGTGCGATTCTTATTGTTATCTTGTAAAAACTTTCAAATAATTGTCTGAAACTGGTCACTATGCAAGCCGAAATATTGTTAACACTTAAATTGCAGCAACGTCTGTTCGCTGATCCTCGGCGAATCGAGTTACTTAAGCAAATTAAAATCACGGGTTCTATCAGTCAGGGGGCAAAACAGGCAGGTATCAGCTATAAAAGCGCGTGGGATGCCATCAATGAAATGAACCAACTCGCAGATGAAATGTTAGTAAAACGTGCTACTGGAGGAAAAGGTGGCGGCGGTGCTTTACTTACACATCATGGAGAACGTCTGCTACAACTTTATGATTTTCTAGAAAAAGTTCAACAAAAAGCATTTAATGCGTTAAAAGAAGACTCACTGCCTTTAGATAGCCTGATTGCCGCTTTTTCTCGATTTTCATTGCAAACCAGCGCACGAAATCAATTTTTTGGCACAATCGTTGAACGTAACCATAAAAATATCCAGCAACATGTACGGGTCTTATTGAGCAATGGCAAAACGTCGATCTGCGCTGCGCTGACAGAACAAAGCGCAAATAGGCTGAATTTGGTTCATGGGAAAGAAGTTCTCGTGTTAATTAAAGCACCGTGGATAACTTTGGCTAAAGAATATATTCCCCCAACCTCATTTGATAATGTTTTGCCCAGCCAAATTAGCCATATTGAAACTGGTACAGAATACAGTGAAATTATTCTGGCACTTATTGGAGGGGAATCGCTCTGTGTTACATTATCCAATCAGGAAGCCGTGCGCTTGAAACTCCAGCTCAATGATTGTGTTACCGCGCTTTTCAACGCCGATAAAGTCATTATTGCTACCCTGTGTTAAAACATTATATTAAAGATCAATGTTAAAAATGAAATGTTGAGTGTGGATATACAATGAATTTCAAAAATTATTCCGCCTCAATGAATAATAGACAACCATGCATTGACATTACGCATTATTCCGCTTATTTCTGGTGATTATTTAGTTCATGTTGCTTAAATAAGGAAGAGAAATGTCTGAGTTGCAAATAACACAAGGTAGTTTCCGTTTAAGTGACACCCGTACCCTGCGGCTACCGTCACTAACAATTATTTCCGGGGAAAGTTGGGCTTTTATTGGTGCAAATGGCAGTGGAAAATCTTCGTTGGCCCGTGCTCTGTCGAATGAATTAATCCAGCTGGCAGGCGAACATCATTGTTCATTTCATACACCAGTGCGTCTCTCTTTTGAACAATTACAAAAACTGATCGATGAAGAGT
Organism: Xenorhabdus sp. XBWT; assembly: GCF_059072735.1. Lineage (NCBI taxonomy): Bacteria > Pseudomonadati > Pseudomonadota > Gammaproteobacteria > Enterobacterales > Morganellaceae > Xenorhabdus > Xenorhabdus sp. XBWT. The sequence continues at coordinate 1,426,493 of NZ_CM180990.1, read as the reverse complement.
GGCAACGCAATAATACAGATTTACTCAGTGAAGATGAGGAAGATACCGGGCGTACTGCCGCAGACATCATTCAGCTCCATCATAAAGATAATGAACTATGCCTTGAATTATCAGAGTATTTTGGCATCAAGGATTTACTCTCACGACGGTTTAAATATCTCTCCACTGGAGAAAATCGTAAGGTTTTGCTTTGTCAGGCATTAATGGTAAATCCCGATTTTCTTATCCTTGATGAGCCTTTTGATGGGCTGGATGCTTATGCACAAAATCAACTTGCTCAGTTATTGGGAGCACTGGCAGTAAAAGGCATTACTTTAGCTTTGATTTTAAACCGATTTCATGAAATCCCTGATTTTGTCAAGAAAATCGGTGTACTGGCCGATTGTCACCTGACGATGGCCGGAGAAAAAGCAAATATTCTGGCAGAATCTCTCGTGGCGCAATTGGCACATAGTGAAAAATTGCATAACATTCATCTTCCCGAAAAAGATGAGTATTGTGCTGATGAGCAACTACTTGCTGATCAGCCATTGGTATCAATGCATAATATCGTCGTTCAGTATAATGAAAAACCAATTCTGCATGGTCTGAACTGGCAAGTGAATCCTCATGAGCACTGGCAAATCACGGGCGAGAATGGTGCCGGTAAATCAACGCTTCTCAGCCTTATTACAGGCGATCATCCCCAAGGTTACAGCAATAATTTAATACTTTTCGGCAAGCAACGGGGGAGTGGTGAAACTATTTGGGACATTAAACGCCATATTGGTTATGTCAGTAACAATATTCACCTAGAATATCGTGTCAATACCAGCGTCCGAAACGTCATTCTTTCAGGTTTCTTTGATTCAATAGGGCTTTATCAGGCCGTTTCGGATCGACAAAATCAATTGGCTGATGAATGGCTAAGGTTATTAGGGTTATCTGAAGAAACTGCCACCAGCCCACTCCATAGCTTATCATGGGGGCAACAGAGACTTGTTTTAATTTCCCGTGCTTTAGTGAAACATCCCACCTTACTGATTCTGGATGAACCATTGCAGGGACTCGACTCTCTCAACCGTCAGCTAGTCCTGCGTTTTATTGATATCATGATTTCCAATGGCGAAACGCAACTTTTGTTTGTTTCCCATCATGAGGAAGACTCTCCAGAGTGCATTACTCATCGCCTGAGATTTATTCCTGACAATAATATTTATCGGTATGAAACTGGTACAGTTTCTTCAAAATCATTGTAATTATTTTCCTATTTAATTTTCTGCTGTGATTCCTCTCTTTGATAGAGGGGAGTCCAGTGTGATTTCTCTTTTTTCATGACTACTTATTTTCATGGCCATCTATAAATATAAAGCGCTACTTTCTTGATATTTTTTACGTTTTTTTTTGAATATTTTACCTATTATTATACAATACCTCCCTGTTTTTAGGTTATTTAATTGTTTTTTAAAGATAACAGGGAATTATATGGCTTGGGCACTACTTGCCGTTTCATTGGCATTTTTGGATAGTCGCAAGAAAATTGCTTTTCTCATTGCACTCTTTTCTATCATTGCCGGAATCAGCACTAACATACTTACCTACCCCGCAATAATCACGTTAAGCGTGATTACGGCTTTGGGGGCTGCACATGTTTACTACAAAAATCATTTTGGCCTTAGAACTATTACAGAGTTATTATTACTCATCTCTGGTATTTTACTGTTTCTACATTACCTTCCGGGTTTCCATAATCTGAAATATCTGGATAAGATACAGGCAGGCTCACTCAGCGCACCTTTTACAATGTATCTCAACTTTGACAAGGCATTGTTGCCATTGATCTTATTATGCTGCATACCTACTTTGTTTACCCGGAAGCCTGTAGTTAATGCACCTCCCCACGGCTGGGCGCTATTAATCGCAGCCATTCCCGCATTACTGTGGCTTGCAACGAAATTAGGCGGATTAGCTGTTGAGCTTCACTTCCCCAATTGGCTTCCTGCTTTCATCTTCGCTAATATTTTCTTTGTCTCTTTGGCAGAAGAAGCGCTATTCCGCGGTTACATTCAGCAAAAGCTGAGCCAGTGGATGAACCCTTACTTCGCCCTTATCATGACTTCTTTGCTTTTCGGGATTGCTCATTTTTCAGGTGGCAGCCTGATGGTAATTTTCGCTACATTAGCAGGGCTAATTTATGGTATAGCATGGATGTGGAGTGGTCGTTTATGGGTGGCGGTTGCTTTCCATTTTTCACTCAATCTGATGCATCTACTGTTTTTCACCTATCCAATAAAATCAGTAATTATGAACTAAATTGAGTTCAGCTGATCTGAACTGTTGTCCATCCTCTGAGGTACAGTTCAGATCAGAAACTGTTGAATGCTTCCTCCCATTTTTCCCCAGCCACAAAGTATGTACTTGATGCAACTGTCACCAAACATGATTTAAAACAGAAGTTACGAGACTATTGTTTGCCGTTTCGGTCTATCGCGCCATATAATGCCCGCAGCGACCATTTCATTTCGTATTAAAAGTACTGATAGGAGTTTAAGCTATGGCTGTAACCAAACTGGTTCTTGTAAGACACGGAGAGAGCGAGTGGAACAAAGAGAACCGTTTTACTGGCTGGACTGATGTTGAACTGTCTGACAAAGGCCGCTCTGAAGCACAACAAGCGGGTCAATTGCTGAAACAGGAAGGTTTCTCTTTTGATTTCGCCTATACTTCCGTTTTAAAACGTGCTATTCACACTCTGTGGAACATTCTGGATCAAGTCGATCAGCAATGGCTGCCTGTCGAAAAAAGCTGGAAACTGAATGAACGTCACTACGGCGCGTTGCAAGGTCTGGATAAAGCAGAAACTGCCGCTAAATACGGTGATGATCAAGTTAAATTGTGGCGCCGTGGCTTTGCCATCACTCCCCCTGATTTGGTCAAAGATGATGAACGTTACCCGGGGCATGATCCTCGCTATGCAAATCTGAAACAAGAAGAACTCCCTGCAACAGAAAGTCTTGCAACCACAATTGAGCGCGTTGTTCCTTATTGGGAAGAAATTATCAAACCCCGTGTAGAGAAAGGTGAAAAAGTTATCATCGCCGCTCACGGTAACTCTCTGCGCGCACTGGTGAAATATCTGGATAACATGGGCGAAGATGAAATTCTGGAGCTGAATATCCCAACTGCTGTGCCACTGGTTTATGAGTTTGATGAAAATATGAAACCTATCAAACACTATTATCTGGGCAATGCCGATGAGATTGCTGCAAAAGCGGCGGCGGTAGCAAACCAAGGTAAGGCCAAGTAATCCTTAAGGATCACAGCAAAGTAATACTACAAAGCCGGAAATAATTGAACTGACCCCAAAAAGTTGGACATTTTAGTTAAGCGGCATGTAAGGCCTGATTTCGATATTCTATCGGAGTTAGGCCTTTTAATTTCACCTTAATCCGTTTTGTATTGTAATATTCGATGTATTCTTCTATCTTTTCAATCAGTTCATCAGCATCTTTAAAGTACTGTCGGTGATACATTTCTGTTTTGAGTAAGGCAAAAAAGTTTTCGGCCATCGCATTATCCAAACAGTTCCCTTTCCTCGACATACTTTGCTTAATATCTTTATCAGCAAGTTGTTTTTGATAAGCCCTATGTCGATATTGCCAACCTTGATCACTGTGAATGAGTGGCTTAGCGTGAGCATCTACCCGGGGTCGTTAAATTGAGAACTGCGCTAGTGTGAGTGAGAGACCAATCATTTGTCCACATTAATTTCAAAGCATGGAGTTTTGTTGTAGCACAAAGAGAGTGAGGCGTTGGCAAAAAAGCGTTATCACCATGAATGGCAACAACTTGAGACCAGTATCGAATTTGTCGAGAAGAGATTGAATATTCCGCTGATAGCTTATCCGATGCGTTACCTGCTAGACATCGTTTAGCAATCATGATTTTTAGTTCACGACTATATTTAGACATAAAAAACCCCCAGTCATTGGTTGTCCAACTATTGGGGGTCACTTCAAACCCCGGCTTTTTTATTTTTATTCATTTATTGCAAAAGATTAGCTTCTACGATTCTTGATAGCCTGAGACAATTGGCGAAGTAACGTTTCCGTATCTTCCCAACCAATACAAGCATCTGTCACACTTTGGCCGTACACCAAAGGTTCCCCACTCTCCAGACTCTGGTTTCCTTCAACCAGATGGCTTTCAACCATAACCCCAATAATCGCATATTCACCGCCAGAAATCTGAGCACAAACATCTGCTCCAACATCCATTTGTCTTTTGAACTGCTTCGAGCTGTTTGCATGACTGAAATCAATCATCACGCTAGGTGCCAGCCCTGTTTTCTCCAGCCCTTCTTTAACAGCACTGACATGTTCAGCACTGTAGTTCGGCTCTTTACCACCACGCAGAATAATATGGCAGTCTCGGTTGCCTGTTGTATTAACAATGGCAGAATGACCCCATTTTGTGACAGACAGGAAACAGTGTGGTGAGCTGGCTGAGTTAATGGCATCAATAGCGACTTTAATCGTACCATCTGTGCCATTTTTGAAACCAACCGGACAAGAAAGCCCGGAGGCTAATTCACGATGAACCTGAGATTCCGTTGTACGTGCACCTATCGCTCCCCAGCTCATGAGATCAGCCAAATACTGGGGAGTAATCATATCTAAGAATTCGCCCGCCGTTGGCAGCCCCATATTATTAATTTCGAGCAATAACTTACGGGCGGTACGTAACCCATCATTGATGTTAAAACTACAATCCATATTTGGATCATTAATCAATCCTTTCCAACCTATGGTTGTACGGGGTTTTTCAAAATAAACCCGCATAACAATTTCCAAATCGGTTTTCAATTCTTCACGTAATTTATTCAAGCGTCCCGCATATTCCAATGCTGCTTGAGGATCATGAATTGAACATGGACCAATTACTACCAATAGACGATCATCTTCACCAATTAAAATATTATGAATAGATTCACGTGCCTTGTGAACCGTAACAGCACTATTTTCTGTCGCAGGAAATTTTTCGAGTAATGCAACTGGTGGTAGTAATTCTGTTATTTTTCTTATCCTTATATCGTCATTCTGGTAGTTCATTGCCCTTCACCTAATGTGTTTACAGTTATTTGAAATAATTTTGTGATCTCAATCTAACTGTTAGGCGTAGTGCTGTAAATAATCTTTGTGAGTAAAAAGAAGGGTTATTTTTATAAAAAATACTGTTCAACGTAAAAGTTATGTTAATTCAGATATATAAATTATGACAGGCCACCAGCATATTGATTGATTATCTCTGGCCTGTCATCAGTTTTAATTTACACTTTCTTCCGGTGGTTGTTCGTCATGTTGAGCTGCCTTGATCCATAAACGTGCACCATTTAATGCAATACCCATCAGAATAATATATTGCAATGACATCGCCAGAACACCTTGGTGATAATAGATAGCTACGCTGATAACATTAATAATGACCCATATCAGCCAGTTTTCTACATGCTTACGGGTCATCAATATCATTGCCACTACCGATAATACTGTTATCACCGAATCCCAGAATGGGAAAGCATCAGGCTCCAATTTAGGCATGACAATATTAAAGCCCATGGCCTGTAAAGCGAGTACCACAACTTTTGCCATATAACCAAAAATTTGATCAATATTGAAAGTTATTACCAATATGGCAAGTATGGATACTATTGCAACAATGATCATCTGTTTGGGACTAAGCCACCGAATTTTAAGTTCTACTTGTTTTTGGTCATCCATTCGGCTCCAAGCATACCAACCATAAATGTTAGCAGCGAAGAAAAAAATTTGTAGGATGAGGCTTGCGTAGAGTTGAATTTGGAAGAAGATTATGGCGAATAATGAGACATTAATTAATCCAAATAGATAATTGATGGTTTTTTCCTGACTAGCGAGCCAAATACATAATAAACCTGCTATCGTACCTGTCGCTTCAATATATGAAAGGTCATAACCACCCGCTCCTAATGAAATATGTACTAATCTGTTAGTGATATCGAAAAAATCCATGCTTTCTTATCCTTACCATAAATTAATGTTTAGTGTATTTACACCATAAAGGTAGAATTGCGAGACAAATTGGCTATTCAATCTTTTTATGTTTCATATACTAAACAAGATAACGGATCTATTAGTAAAGTTCAATGACTCCCAATCCTTGAAATAGACTATACTTTTTACGTATTCACATCAAACTGTTAATAATATCGACACATAATGTATGTAATATAATTTATTGCCATACCCTATCTAAAATTTTCACCCAAAAAAGTTAATTAAATGATGATGCAGAATAAGATAAACCATTTTCTTGCATTTGTTAGCTCTTGAATTCACGAAACGAACAAGAAATATTTACTAATGTATTTACTAGTGGAAACTGAGTTTTATGAACGGACAGAAGATTCTCGCTCGGCTCGAACCTGCGACTAATTGATTAATTGTCAACTGTTCTATCGATTGAGCTAACGATTTATCTGAGGATAAGCTTGGTTTGGAAATTTAGATGGTGGGTCGTGCAGGATTCGAACCTGCGACCAATTGATTAAAAGTCAACTGCTCTACCGACTGAGCTAACGACCCATCTGAGGATAAGCTTGGTTTGGAAATTTATATGGTGGGTCGTGCAGGATTCGAACCTGCGACCAATTGATTAAAAGTCAACTGCTCTACCGACTGAGCTAACGACCCATCTAAATCTGTTTGGCAGTTATCCCTGCCAACGGCGGCTTATATTACTGATTTTTCAGAACAGCGCAATATTTATTTTAGAAAATCAATTCACATGACTACTAATCACCCAATTATCCCCAAAGAGACCGATATATGACCTTTTGGGGATAATTATTACATCCCAGAAATCTTTTTCTCGGCCATTTTTGCCGCATTAGTACCAGGGTATTGCTTAACTACTTGTTGATAAACCGCTTTCGCTTTACCCTTTTGTCCCTTTTCCTGCATAATCAAACCAACTTTATACAGGGAATCACTGCTTTTTTGTGACTTAGGATAGTCTTTCACAACAGTCGCAAAGTAATAAGCTGCATCGTCTTTTTTACCTTTGTTGTAATTCAACTGCCCTAACCAATAATTAGCATTCGATAAATATTTGGACTTAGGATAGGCTTTGACAAAATTTTGAAATGCTGCAATCGCCTTATCATATTCTTTGGTATTAATTGCCAAAGAAACGGCTGCATCATAATCACCCTTTTCACTTCCCGTACTTGACGACGCAGCAGATTGTTTATTTCCGGTCGGTGTCGAAGGAGTAGCATCTTTATTTTCTAAACTTTCCGCAGCTGATGGATTAATAATTTTATCCAATTGCAGATAAATATCCTTCTGACGTTCAATGATCTGATTTAACTGATATTGATTTTCCTGAATTTGACCACGTAGCGTATCGATATCACGTTGAGAGTCAGAAAGTTGTTGCTGGAGTTGGGTTAATAACTGGCTGTGAGCGTCAGAAATACGCTCTAATTGGGAAAGGCGCTCATCGGTGGAGCCTGAGCCGACATTACTGATTGGCGCTCGGGCGGTAGCGGCCCAAGGAGCCGCTACGCCAACCAATAACGACAGACCCAATACATAACGTCTGAAGTTACTGTTCATGCATTACTCTTAGTATACGATTACAGCGCGACGGTTTTTCGCGTATGCTGCTTCGTCATGGCCAAGTACAGCTGGTTTTTCTTTACCGTAAGAAACGATAGCGAGCTGGTCAGCAGAAACACCTTTGCCTTGCAGATACATTTTCACTGCATTTGCACGACGTTCACCCAGCGCGATATTGTACTCTGGGGTACCGCGTTCGTCAGCATGACCTTCAATAGTCACTTTAACAGATGGATTAGTGCGCAGGAATGCAGCGTGTGCATCCAGAATCTGAGCGAATTCGCTGTTGATATCATACTTGTCGAAACCGAAGTATACGATATTGTTGTTTTGCAGCTCTTGCATTTGCTGACGTGCTAATTCTTCAGCAGACAAACCTGCTTTAGATGAATTATCAACAGTGCCTACATTAGACTGATCATTGTTACCAGTTTTATTAGCACTACACGCAGCTAAGGCCATGATTGGTAAAGCTAACATCAGCCCTTTTAGCACTTTATTCAGTTGCATCTCTTTGATCCTTTTATAGTTTGCCATACATATTATTATGCATCACAGATACGGCGACCAGGCAGGGAATTTTACCTGTCCATCAGTAGCCGGAAGACGCGCTTTGAAACGCCCATCAGTCGAAACTAGCTGCAATACAGTTCCCCACCCTTGAGTGGAGCTATAAATCACCATAGTGCCATTAGGTGCGATACTCGGCGTTTCATCTAGAAACGTATCTGTCAAAATTTGGACAGATCCCGTTGCCAGATCCTGTTTGGCGATGTGCTGACTGCCGCTTGCCGAGCTAACCATCACGATAAAACTGCCGTCAGGGCTAACATCTGCATCTTGGTTCTGTGGTCCTTCCCAAGTTAGGCGTTGTGGAGCACCGCCATTAATATCGATCTTATACAGCTGGGGGCGACCACCCTGATCTGAGGTGTAGACCAGTGTTTGGCTATCCGGCATCCAGCTTGGTTCAGTATTGTTACTGCGACCATCAGTTAATTGACGGATTTGACCAGAAGCTAAATCCATCAGATAAAGGTTCAAACTGCCTGTTTTAGATAGAGCAAAGGCCAATTTAGTTCCATCCGGGGAAAATGCAGGTGCACCATTGTGACGAGGAAACGATGCCACTTCACGTTTTGCCCCCGTAGCCAGTGTCTGAATAACCAAAGCGGAACGACCACCTTCAAATGTCACGTAGGCCAGTTTGGAAGCATCTGGTGACCATGCTGGTGACATCAATGGTTCAGGTGAACGATGCACAGTAAACTGGTTATAACCGTCATAGTCAGAAACACGCAACTCATATGGGAATTTCGCGCCACTGGTATTTTTAACTATGTAAGCTATACGGGTACGAAACGCCCCTTTAATTCCTGTCTGTTTCTCAAAAATCTGATCACTCGCTGTGTGCGCTGCAAAACGCAGCCATTTTTTCTCTATTGAGAATTGATCCTGTGCCAACACCGTTCCTGGTGCACCAGCAGTATCAACCAGCTGGTAAGAAACAAGAAATTTCCCATCTGCACTCGGTTGAATGTGCCCAACAACCACTGAATCGATTCCAAGCGCAGACCACGCCGCAGGCGTTACTTCTGACGCGGTAGTTGGTTGTTGTGGCATACGGGTTGAATCAATAGGATTGAATTTTCCACTGTTTCTTAAATCCGCAGCAATAATTGAACCTATATTCTCAGGAGCCTCACCCACTCCAGTCCATTTAAATGGGACAACCCCAATAGGACGAGCAGAATCAACACCTTGTGTAATTTCAATACGAACTTCTGCATGAGCAAGTGCTGCCCACATCATCAAAAAGCTCAGTACGACTTTAAACATCTGATTAAAAGTTTGCTTCATCATCTCTCCCTTATTGCGATCGCTTATATGCCCGCAATAATCCGCGGATTCTAACAAACGCTAACAAACAAAACTAGATACCTAAATAAAATCTAATAATTTTGTTTGTTCATATAAATTATTCTAAGATTTACCTAGAAAATAAAACTTCTGTACCAAACAATTACCTTACTGAGGTTTAAAGTCTAGTGTGAAATCCTTAAAATGCTCATAAATGTCTTTGCTTGGTGGGCGTGGCATTTTCTTGGTTAAATTAGCTGCTGTAAGCGCAGCACGACACAATGCTGGATCACCGACTCCTGTTTTGATATCAATCAGCAATCCATCTGATGCCAGTTTTATCTTTAATTCACAGGTACGGCCAATATACAGGTCTGGGTCGCGAAAATTCTGCTGGATTGCAGACTGAATCTGCCCTTTGTAATTATTGATATCCGAGTCGGAAGGACCGCTTTTCTTACCGCCGCCTTTGCCTGCCGCAGTCGCCCCACCCGGTTTAGGTGCATTGGACGTCAACCCACCTAACAAATCATCAATTGCTTGAGCCTGTTTCGCATCTTCTGCCTTAGCTTTGGCCTTAGCCTTCATTTCTGCTTCCGCTTTAGCCTTAGCTTCCGCGGCTGACTTGGCCTTAGCTTCAGTTTCTGCTTTAGTTTTTGCCTCAGCAGCCGCTTTACGTTTTTCAGCTTCTTCGGCCTCTTTCTTCGCCTGAGCTTCCGCTTTCTGTCGAGCTTCAGTTTGCTCTTTTAAAATTCTTTCTTTTTCTGCCAGCGCTTTTGCAGCCGCTTCTTCCGCCTGTCTTTGCTCTTCACGTGCTTTAGCAGCGGCATTAGCAGCCTGTTCCTGATCTTCGCGCGCTTTAGTGGCGGCAGCATCAGCCTGTTTTTTCTGGGTTTCAGCCACTTGTTGAGCTTTAATTCGCTCTTCTTCAGCCACTTTCAGACGTTCTTGTTCTTCAGCCTGCTTTGCCCTCAATTCAGCAGCCTGCTGTTCAGCTTTCTTCTTTCGCTGTTGTTCAGCTAACTTTGCATTGGCCTGCTGTTGTTGCTGCTGATTATATTGCTGAACAACCGCATTCGGATCGACCATAACAGCATCAATGACTGTACCATCTTGTCCACCGCCTCCCATTTCCGTTTTTTGCACCAACGAACCCCAAATCAGAAACCCGATCAGGACAATGTGCAATATTACCGAAATGATAATGGCGCGATTCAACTTATTGTTTTGCTCGCTTGTCTTTTCCACACTCGACATCCAGAAACTTTAAGTGACAGCTGCTGTCAGGCTCCGATAGGCTGGGTCATTAAACCCACCGATTTTACACCCGCCTGACGAAGCATATTCAGCGCCTTGATAATTTCATCATAAGGAACTTCTTTAGAACCACCAATCAAGAAAACCGTTTTCGGATTGGATTCTATTAAAGTTTGAACTTCGGCGACGATTTGTTGTTCAGGTAACAACTCCAAACGTTCCTGATTAACAACCATGCTATATTTTCCTACCCCAGAAACTTCCACAATAACGGGTGGATTATCAGTGCTGGAAACTGTTTTTGAATCCACCGAATCAGGTAAATCGACTTCTACGCTTTGTGTGATAATCGGTGCGGTTGCCATAAAGATCAGCAACAACACTAGCAACACGTCCAGCAAGGGGACGATATTGATCTCGGATTTTAGCTCACGTCTGCGACTACGAGTGCGCGCCATTCGCTGATTTCCCCTTACGATTTATTACGACTTATTAGTATTGGAAGCAAAAGCCTGACGATGCAGAATGGCTAAGAATTCTTCCATAAAGTTATCGTAAATTTGTTCCAGTTTGTTGACGCGCTGATTCAGACGGTTATAAGCCATCACCGCTGGAATCGCCGCAAATAAACCAATCGCTGTTGCAATTAGGGCTTCTGCAATACCGGGAGCAACCATTTGCAAAGTGGCCTGTTTAACAGCCCCCAGAGCAATAAAAGCATGCATTATCCCCCAAACCGTGCCAAACAGACCAATATAAGGGCTAATGGAACCAACCGTTCCTAAAAACGGAATGTGATTTTCCAATGTTTCCAGCTCACGATTCAGTGAGATGCGCATAGTACGGGAAGTTCCTGTAATAACTGCTTCTGGAGCATGGCTATTTGCTTGATGCAAACGCGAAAATTCTTTAAAACCAGAATGAAAAATCTGTTCAGTGCCACTTAAAGACTCACGACGAGACTGACTTTCTTTATAAAGACGAGATAATTCTATACCCGACCAAAATTTATCTTCAAATGCTTCCGCCTCACGGCTTGCAGCATTAAGGATCTTTGTTCGTTGAATAATGATTGCCCAAGAAACGATAGAAAAACCGATCAAAATCAGCATGATCAGCTGAACTAAGAAACCTGCCTTAAGAAATAAATCAAGGATATTCATGTCAGTCACTACTTAAACTCCGCGACAATAGACTTTGGAAGCGCAATAGGCTTCATTTGAGATGAATTCACACAGACAACCAGACATTCTGCATTACTGATAACTAGACCCTTGCAATCAACAATTCGTTGAATAAATGTCAGAGAAGCGCCACGGATACTCGTAATTTCGCTTTCAACAACCAGCTGATCATCCAATTTCGCTGGTTTCCGGTAGTCAATAGTCATACGGCTGACAACAAAACCAACTTGCTTATCCAGCATGTACTGTTGGTTGTAGCCTTTTTCACGCAGCATCTCTGTACGGGCTCTTTCATAGAAGAACAAATATTGTGCATGATAGACCACACCACTAGCATCTGTGTCTTCGTAGTAAACACGGATAGGCCAACGGAATAACATCTTACTCATATAATCCTAATTCGGCGAATTGACGCTGTCACTATACTCAAGACAATAGCGCTTTGGAATGACTTGTCAGTAAAAGAAGTTAAAAAAATTATAGGCCAACGATCCATAAACTTAGAACCAAAATAGATGACCTTCAAACAATTTGTACAATAATCAACCTAATCATAAAAATTACTAGTCAGCTCAGAAGACGATTCCTTCTAGTCAAAAACAGAATTCCATCATCGCTGAGTTCGATTAAAATAATATAATGTCTTTTTATTCAAAATGTTGTAAATGGTAACTATCTATACAAATGCACATTTTACACAAAAAGATAATACACTAAAACTAGTATTAATTTAAATAATTACTTTAATATACTAAATTTTAAAGCATAACTCTATTATTTATAGATAAAATTGAAATAATAAATTCCAAACCACTTGGCAAGGAAAATATTCCCAGAAAAATTAACCAAAATGAAAAGTTAACAAATAATCAGTTGAAATACATTATTTATTACAAATGAAAAAACTAATGAAATTTACTTTTCTGTTATTTATTTTTATTAATCATCCAAATCATAGTTTTTCAAACTACAACTATGTCAGCTACACTCATTTACCTCAGCCACTGTATTTATAAACTATATACGATTAGCTATATTTCTGGGAGCTTTCTCACAAAGCACAAGCACTGCATATGGAAATTCCAGAAGGAATAATCTTCTGCTGGGCCGAGTAGTCTCTAGCGCACATATGAGGTAAACTGTAATTGAGAAAACTAATTTCAATGTATTTCAACCTACAAATATTCCATATCTTATATGATTGAGTGTTCTGCTGAAAGTCTGTGAATAAAACTATTGGAGGCACTGTTTTAATAAGTGCCCTTTAAAAGATTAGCATGAGTATCAATTCCACCCTTTTATTGGGAAATCAGGATAAATATTGATATTTCATTATCTATTTAAAAAAATGATATAAACCCAAAAGAAGAATTAAAAATTTGGGTAACGGGTGAAAAAACAGGTGCTATATAATACACTTAGGGTGAAATCCGATACCAAAAGTAACACCAGAACAAACCGCCCAAATTAATAAAATCCCCTGCCATATTTGTAATGAGCTGGTGTTGGCCGCAAAACGTGCCGGAGTCCAAAACACACATGAAGCAAGCACTAAAGCTATAATGAGGATAAAGGCCCTCAATGGGCCCTTATCCATAAGTTGGTGACATTTATCAGCCAACATTATTTTTCGTCACTCTCAGTCGCTTTTTTTGATTCGCTATGCTCAAGTGCCAATGCTGCAATAATCGCAAAACTACAAGCCAAGAGCGTTCCAAGAATCCAAGCAAAATACCACATGCCTATGCTCCTTAATACAGTGAGTGTTTGTTGTTTTCAATGTAACTTTTATCCAAACGCCCAAAGGTTTTGTAATAACACCAAATGGTGTAAGACAGAATAATAGGAATGAAAATAAGAGCAACAACGAACATAATTTGCAACGTCCACTGACTAGAAGTCGTATCCCACATAGTCAGGCTGACATTTGGATCAATGCTTGATGGCATCACAAATGGGAACATAGCAATACCTGAGGTCAGGATAATGCAAGTTACTGTCAATGATGAGAAGAAGAAAGCCCAAGCGCCTTTATCCAAACGAGTTGCCAGCATGGTCAACAGAGGGAGAAATACACCTAAAGCTGGTATTGTCCACAGGGTCGGATAGTTGTTGAAGTTAGTCAGCCACGCACCCGCCTGCTGAACAACTTCTTTATGTAATGGGTTAGATGCTGCATTCACATCCAGACCGCCCGTTACAACATAGCCATCGATACCATAAATCAGCCATACCCCAGCCAACAGGAAAGCAACTGCTGTGATCGCCGCACAAATATACGTTACAGTACGAGAACGCAGATGCAATTCACCCATTGTACGCATTTGCAAGTAAGTGGCACCTTGTGTCACGATCATCATCAGGCTGATCACGCCAGCCAGCAAACCATAAGGGTTTAACAAGCCGAAGAATGAACCTTCATAGGAAACACGCAGGTAGGAATCCACTGCTAGTGGCACACCTTGCAACAAGTTACCAAATGCAACACCAATGACCAACGCAGGTACGAAGCTACCGATAACCAGTCCCCAGTCCCACATATTGCGCCATGTGCTATTTTCCAGTTTTGAGCGGTAATCAAAACCAACCGGACGGAAAAACAGTGCAGCCAATACCAGAATCATCGCCACGTAGAAACCAGAGAAAGCGGCTGCGTATACCATTGGCCATGCTGCAAACAAAGCTCCGCCAGCAGTGATTAACCAAACTTGGTTACCATCCCAGTGTGGGGCAACTGAGTTAATCATGATACGGCGTTCGGTATCATTTTTACCGATGATTCTTAGTAGGATACCCACTCCCATATCGAAACCATCAGTCACTGTGAAACCGATCAGCAACACACCAATCAGCAGCCACCATATAAATCGTAATACATCATAATCAAGCATAAGTGGACTCCTGCTTACTCAATATTGTTCGCTGAAGAAGCTGTTTTCTGTTCAAAGTGGTAACGACCACTCTTGAGGCTGCTTGGGCCAAGACGGGCAAATTTGAACATCAAGAACATCTCTGCGATCAAGAACAAGGTGTACAGACCACAAATCAGTACCATTGAAAAAATCAGATCCCCGACACTGCGTGTTGAAGCAGCAACTGCGGTTGGCAGAACTTCACCAATTGCCCATGGCTGACGACCATATTCTGCAACAAACCATCCGGCTTCAACGGCAATCCACGGTAAAGGAATGCTGAACAGTGCAGCGCGCAGTAACCATTTATGCTGACCGATACGGTTGCGGATAACGCTCAGGAATGACAGACCGATAACCAGCAGCATAATAAAGCCTGCGGCGACCATGATACGGAATGCAAAGTAGAGTGGCGCTACACGTGGAATAGAATCTTTTGCTGCGGCCTGAATTTGTTCTTCTGTCGCATCAATAACGTTTTCAGTGTAACGTTTCACGAGCATACCGTAGCCAAGATCTTTTTTACTTTCGTTGAATGCGTTGCGAACACTTAGTTCAGTATTGCCTGAACGCAACTCTTCCAGCAACTCATATGCCTTGATACCGTTACGAATTCGTTGTTCATGCTGGCTCATCAAATCACGCAAACCAACAACTGGCGTATCTGTGGAGCGAGTAGCAATCAAACCCAAAACATAAGGAATTTGAATGGAATATTTGTTTTCCATTTTATCTTGATCAGGAATACCAATCAACGTGAATGAGGCCGGAGGCGGCTGAGTTTCCCATTCAGCTTCAATCGCAGCCAGTTTAGTTTTCTGCACATCACCCATTTCGTATCCAGATTCATCACCCAGAACAATCACAGACAATATCGCAGCCATACCAAAACTTGCAGCAATTGCAAAAGATCGTTTGGCAAACGCAAGATCGCGCCCTTTAAGCAAGTAGTAAGAGCTGATGCCCAATACAAAAATGGCACCTGTTACATAGCCCGCAGCAACAGTATGAACAAATTTCACCTGAGCTACCGGATTCAGTACCAATTCACTGAAACTCACCATTTCCATTCGCATTGTTTCGAAATTGAAATCAGATGCAATCGGGTTTTGCATCCAACCATTCGCAATCAAAATCCACAATGCAGAGAAGTTAGAGCCTAATGCAACCAGCCAAGTAACCGCTAGATGTTGTTTCTTGCTCAGGCGATCCCATCCGAAAAAAAACAGGCCAACGAATGTAGATTCGAGGAAGAATGCCATCAGACCTTCAATAGCCAGCGGCGCACCAAAAATATCACCAACGTAGTGTGAGAAATATGACCAGTTAGTCCCGAACTGGAACTCCATGGTCAAACCCGTTGCGACCCCCAGAGCAAAGTTAATGCCAAATAACTTGCCCCAGAATTTTGTCATATCTTTGTAGATCTGTTTGCCAGAAAGGACATATACCGTTTCCATGATCGCAAGCAAAAACGCCATACCGAGCGTTAAAGGCACGAACAGAAAGTGGTACATGGCAGTTAAGGCAAACTGTAATCGTGACAGTTCGACAATATCAAACATCTTGACTCCTAGCTCCTAGCAAGAAGACACCGACTTGCGGCAACCCGACTTTACAAAATGAAAGTCTCGTAACTACCAGCAATAAATGCCTCAAACACAATAATAAATTATTAACTAAATCAAAAAATAAGTAGATACCACAATAATATTACGCTTATATTCACACACAATAAATAGCTTTTGCGTGACCCAGCTTAGAATTCTGAATATAGGTCAACAATGGCGTAGGTTCCCAAGCTAATATCTATATATATTAGATCAATTTAATCAAGTTTAGCGAATATATTTCATAGTAATAAGTTGATTTTAGTCAATTTTTTCCTTGTTTTGTTAAGCATTACATCTATTATTTCATTCTGGTTTGTTTAGTGTTAATAAATTGTTGTTTTCAATGAGCTGTAATTTATTTTTTGCTGTAAAAAACATTATAAAATTAACTTTTCATTTTCATTCCTTAAAAGATATATTTTTCAATATCTCGAATTAAATGCATAAAATAAATAGAATATTCTAAAATAGGTTAAATTAAATTTAAAAATACCATCTCTTATAAATCAACTAACTTACTGTTAATATTATAAATAAAAATAAAAAGGCTACCCTGAGGTAGCCTTTTCTTATAAAAATAGCTTATTTTGAAATTGATTACGCCAATAGTGTTTTTACGGCGTCACCAATGTCAGCAAGACTGCGAACAGTCTTAACACCTGCCGCTTCCAGCGCAGCAAATTTCTCATCTGCTGTGCCTTTACCGCCAGCGATAATTGCTCCCGCATGTCCCATACGCTTACCTTTAGGTGCAGTTACACCCGCAATATAAGCAACAACAGGTTTAGTCACATGCTCTTTGATATAAGCAGCCGCTTCTTCTTCTGCTGTACCACCAATCTCACCAATCATCACAATGGCTTCAGTCTGTGGATCTTCCTGGAACAGCTTCAAGATATCGATAAAGTTTGAACCCGGGATTGGGTCACCACCAATACCGACACAGGTGGATTGCCCTAATCCAGCATCAGTAGTCTGCTTAACCGCTTCATAAGTCAGTGTACCAGAACGCGAGACAATACCCACTTTGCCGGATTTATGAATGTGGCCGGGCATGATACCGATCTTACATTCATCAGGAGTTATCACTCCCGGACAGTTAGGGCCAATCATGCGTATACCAGCTTGATCCAGTTTTACTTTCACTGTCAGCATATCAAGCGTTGGAATACCTTCTGTAATAGTGATGATCAGTTTAATACCTGCTTCAATCGCTTCTAAAATAGAATCTTTACAGAATGGTGCTGGAACATAGATAACAGAGGCAGTTGCACCCGTTGCTTCAACCGCTTCACGTACAGTATTGAACACAGGTAATCCCAGATGCTCAGTACCACCTTTGCCTGGTGTTACACCACCAACCATTTGAGTACCGTAAGCAATCGCCTGCTCTGAGTGGAAAGTACCTTGGCTACCGGTAAAGCCCTGACAAATCACTTTGGTATTTTTATCGATTAAAATAGACATTATTTATTCCCCGCTGCTGCTACTGCCTGTTTAGCTGCGTCTGTCAAACTGGTCGCTGCAATGATGTTCAAACCACTGTCTGCCAATTTCTTCGCACCCAGTTCAGCATTGTTTCCTTCCAGACGAACAACGACTGGTACGTTAACGCCTACTTCTTCCACAGCGCCAATAATGCCGTCAGCAATCAGGTCACAACGGACGATACCACCAAAGATATTTACTAAAACAGCTTTGACATTTTCATCTGACAAAATAATTTTGAATGCTTCGGTAACACGCTCTTTCGTCGCACCACCACCCACATCAAGGAAGTTTGCCGGGGCACCACCGTGCAGTTTAACAATGTCCATCGTTCCCATTGCCAGACCAGCACCATTCACCATGCAACCAATGTTGCCATCCAGCGCAACATAGTTCAGTTCCCACTGTGCGGCCTGAGCTTCACGTGAATCTTCCTGTGAAGGGTCATGCATTTCACGTAGTTCAGCTTGGCGGAACATGGCGTTACCATCAGCACCCAGTTTCCCATCCAGACAAATAAGATCGCCTTGTGTAGTAATAACCAGAGGGTTAATTTCAACTAGCGCCAGATCACGCTCCAGGAACAGGTTTGCCAATCCCAAAAAAATCTTGGTGAATTGACCAACTTGCTTACCAGTCAAACCGAGTTTAAACGCCAATTCACGGCCTTGATAAGGCATAGGGCCAGTCAGTGGGTCGATAATTGCTTTATGAATCAGCTCGGGCGTTTCTTCCGCCACTTTTTCTATTTCGACACCACCTTCAGTAGAGGCCATGAAAACTACACGACGCGTACCACGATCAACAACAGCACCGAGATACAGCTCCTTGGCAATATCGGTTGCTCCTTCCACCAAGATCTGATGAACAGGTTGTCCCTGTGCATCTGTCTGGTAAGTGACCAGTCGTTTACCCAGCCATTGTTCAGCAAAAGCACGGATATCTTCCTTGCTATTGACGACTTTCACGCCACCAGCCTTACCGCGGCCACCTGCATGGACCTGACATTTAACGACCCAAGGGCCTGAACCAATCTTGGATGCTGCTTCTTCTGCTTCGCGCGGGGTAGTGCAAGCATAGCCAGTTGGTGCTGGTAAGCCATACCGTGCGAAAAGTTGTTTTGCCTGATACTCGTGTAAATTCATGATGTTCTATCCATAATTTTATCTAAGAAAGGTAAATTACCTTCTACACCTGCCGTCTTCCAAATTGCAGCTTTGTTGGCTACATCTTAAAATCCATAGGGTATATCTTGTTGCTCTGGATATGACCAACCCGAAGGCTGGCCTGTATATACATTTTTACATCAACGTCGTACTACTTCAGACTTGGCGGAGCTTAACACCCTCCGCCGATAGTGGTGCTATACATCCAGCAACAAACGTGTTGGATCTTCGAGCATTTCTTTGATGGTCACCAGAAAGCCCACAGATTCACGGCCATCAATCAGGCGATGATCATAGGACAGTGCCAGATACATCATAGGAAGGATTTCAACCTGACCATTCACTGCCATTGGGCGATCTTTAATGGCGTGCATGCCAAGGATCGCGCTTTGTGGTGGGTTAATGATAGGTGTAGACATCAGCGAGCCGAAAACACCGCCATTAGTAATGGTGAAATTACCTCCAGTGAGTTCTTCAACGGTCAATTTACCGTCACGGCCTTTGATAGCCAGCTCTTTGATGTTTTTCTCAATATCAGCCATGCCGAGTGCATCTGCATCACGCAATACAGGTGTAACCAGCCCGCGTGGTGTAGATACTGCAATGCTGATATCAAAATAGTTGTGATAAACCACATCAGTGCCATCAATAGAAGCGTTAACTTCTGGATAGCGTTTCAGTGCTTCAACCACTGCTTTCACATAGAAAGACATAAAGCCCAAACGCATGCCGTGACGTTTTTCAAACGCATCGCCGTACTGCTTACGCAGTTCCTGAATTGGCTTCATGTTGACTTCGTTGAATGTCGTCAACATTGCCGTATTGTTTTTCGCTTCCAGCAGACGTTCAGCAACACGCTTACGCAGGCGAGTCATTGGAACACGTTTCTCACTGCGATGTGGCAGTGGAGATTTCTGCGCCGCAGATGCCGATGCAGCAGGCTTATCACCTTCTTTTTTATTCGCAGCGATATATTTTTCTACGTCTTCACGAACAATACGACCACCTACACCGCTGCCTTTAATTGCAGCCGGATCTAAATCATACTCTGCGATTAAGCGACGAACCGTTGGACTCAGAGCATCATTACTTTCTTCTTCCAGAGAAGCAGACTGGCGTTGTGCTGGTGTTGATTCTGTTTTTTCTTTCACTTCAGCAGGCATGCCTGTGCTGTCACCCAAACGGATGCGACCAATCAGTTGCTTGGACAATACAGTGGCACCTTCTTCTTCCAAAATAGCTTCCAGAACACCAGCTTCACTTGCTGGTACTTCCAAAACAACTTTGTCAGTTTCAATTTCAACCAGCACATCGTCACGCTCTATGGTGTCACCCGGTTTTTTATGCCATGTTGCAACAGTGGCATCTGCAACAGATTCAGGAAGGTCCGGAACCAGAATTTCTACGCTACTCATTTTCTATCCTTATTTATTCAACGTTCAGTGCGTCATCAACCAGTGCTTTCTGTTGCTTCTGGTGAACAGACGGATATCCCACAGCCGGGGAAGCAGATGCTGGACGACCTGCATAACGTAAAGATGCCCCGAATGGGATCGCTTCACGGAAATTATGTTGACTGCAATACCAAGCCCCTTGGTTCAATGGCTCTTCCTGACACCAGACGAAGTCATGAACATGGGCATATTGCTCAAGCTGAGCTTGCAAATGCTGACGTGGGAATGGATACAGCTGTTCAATGCGCACGATAGCAACATTAGTCTGTTCATTCTTACGGCGCTGTTCCAGAAGGTCGTAATAAACTTTACCGGAACAAAGTACAACACGTTTAACATCTTTTGGATCTAACACGTCAATTTCACCAATCACTGGCTCGAATTTGCCGTCAGCCATTTCATTCAGACTGGATACAGCCAATGGGTGACGCAGAAGTGATTTAGGTGACATAACGATAAGCGGACGACGCATACCACGCAGAGACTGACGGCGCAGCATGTGATAAACCTGAGCTGGTGTCGATGGCACACACACCTGCATGTTTTGCTCTGCACACAGTTGCAGATAACGTTCTAAACGTGCTGATGAATGCTCTGGTCCCTGACCTTCATAACCATGTGGCAACAACATAACCAGACCACACATGCGACCCCATTTTTGTTCGCCGGAGCTGATGAACTGGTCAATTACGGTCTGAGCTACATTGGCAAAGTCACCAAACTGAGCTTCCCAAATCGTCAGGGCACGAGGTTCTGTTGTTGCGTAGCCGTATTCAAATGCCAGCACTGCTTCTTCTGACAGTACCGAATCCCATACGTTGAATACACCCTGACCATTGTGAATATTTTCCAGCGGCACATAGACAGAAGCATTAGTCTGATTGTGAATTACTGCATGGCGGTGGAAGAAAGTACCACGACCCGCATCTTCACCGGAAAGACGCACAGGAATGCCTTCATCAACCAGCGTTGCATAAGCCAGTGTTTCCGCTCCACCCCAGTCAAACAGTTTATTGCCATTAGCCATTTCTGCACGATCACCATAAATTTTGGCAACACGTGAATGCATTTCAACTTCGGCAGGAATGGAACTGATACGCTTCCCAAGATCTTGCAGGCGTTTCATATCCACTTTATGCGGATATTCTTCATCCCATTCGTGGTTCAGGTAAGGCTCCCATGTGAATGAGTGAAGCCCCATTGGACGCCATTCATCCACAACACACTCACCATGATCCAGCGCATCACGATACAGATTAGCCATCTCAGTGACATCATTGGCAGCCAGTAAACCTTCCTCTATCAGCTTGTCAGCATAGATTTTACGGGCTGTTGGCTGTTTTTTGATTTTCTGGTACATCAGTGGCTGAGTTGCACTTGGTTCATCGGCTTCGTTGTGACCGTGACGACGATAGCAAACCAAGTCGATCATTACGTCACGTTTGAAAGTATTACGGAAATCAAGCGCCAGACGAGTAACAAATGCAACTGCTTCTGGATCATCTGAATTAACGTGGAAAATAGGTGCCTGAACCATCTTCACAATATCAGTACAATACTGTGTTGAACGTGCATCTTTCGGATTGGAAGTCGTGAAGCCCACTTGGTTGTTAATCACAATGCGAACTGTACCACCAACTTCGTAGCCACGAGCCTGAGACATGTTCAGTGTTTCCTGAACAACCCCTTGCCCTGTGACTGCTGCATCGCCGTGGATGGTAACAGGCAGAACCATATTACTGCGACCTTCATCAAGACGATCACGACGGGCACGTACAGAACCGATAACGACAGGACTGACAATTTCAAGGTGAGACGGGTTAAAGGCCAGTGCTAAATGAACCAAGCCACCTTCGGTTTCGAAATCAGAAGAAAAACCCTGATGGTATTTTACGTCACCAGTACCAAGGTGTTCTTTATGTTTACCCGCAAACTCGTCGAATAGATCGGCTGGCTTTTTACCCAGAAGGTTAACGAGAACGTTGAGACGACCACGGTGTGCCATTCCAAACACAACTTCACGGGTATCCTGTTTACCCGCATGGCGAATCAGCTCTTTCAGCATAGGGATAAGAGCGTCACCACCCTCAAGGGAGAAGCGTTTCGCCCCCGGGAACTTAGCGCCAAGATAACGTTCTAACCCTTCCGCAGACGTCAACTCTTTCAGGAAACGACGTTTTTCTTCTGAATTGAACTGTGAGCTTACCGCCACAGATTCCAGACGTTGCTGAATCCAACGTTTTTCCTCTGTATTGGTAATATGCATGTATTCCGCACCAATTGAACCGCAATAAATGCGCTTCAATGCGTCATACAGATCAGCCAATTTCATTGTCTCTTTACCAATGGCAAAAGAACCCACATTAAACGTTTCTTCAAAATCCGCTTTTGTTAAATTATGGAAAGCAGGATCAAGATCTGGTACAGGTTCCTGTTTCCATAATCCCAATGGATCAAGGTTCGCATGTTGGTGTCCGCGGAAGCGGAATGCGTTGATGAGCTGCAAAACTTTGACTTGTTTTGCATCCATTGCTGGATCGCTGACTGAAGAGTGGTAACGCGTGGCATCTTTTGCCAGACGACGGAAATAATCGCGTGTCTGTGAGTGAAGTTGTTCCCCGCCAAGTCCTACATCCGGTAATTGTTGGAAAATTTCTCTCCAACTTGCATCAACAGAGTTAGGATCGGTTATATAGTCTTCATAGATTTGCTCTATGTAAGACTGGTTTGCACCAGCCAGAAAGCTCGAGTCCAGCCAGTCCTTCATTGCGCCGTTCTGCATTGTGATCCCTTAAGCTTTAAAAGCTTTAGTTTTCGCCGTGGTTAACAAATACCCGCTTAATTAGCGGTGTTGATAAAAGGTTCATTTGGACGTGCTTAATGCATGTTCTTTAATTTGGGTTTTCCTACCCTTCAAGGAACCTTTAAAAACTGTATTCAGTTTTTAAAGGTTCCTTTATTTAGAAATATGCATAATCTTTTACAGTAGGCAATTTATCATTTTTCATTCTTTATGCCCTCCACTGGTTTGATATTTATTTCAAATTTGTGGAGGGCAACATTATATGCATTATTTACATGCAAATTATGTGTTATTTATGCACAAAGTTTTATTTATGCGCTGTGTTTCAGCAGCATAGATTTAATATGACCAATCGCTTTTGTCGGATTCAGTCCTTTAGGGCATACGTTGACACAGTTCATGATCCCATGGCAGCGGAAAACACTGAAAGCATCATTCAGATTATCCAAACGTGAGGCTGTTTCAGTATCACGGCTATCAATCAAGAAACGATACGCTGCCAGAAGACCCGCTGGACCAATAAATTTATCAGGATTCCACCAGAATGACGGGCAGGATGTCGAGCAGCAAGCACACAGAATACATTCATACAAGCCATCCAATTTTTCACGCTGTTCTGGTAATTGCAGGTGTTCACGCGATGGAGGATTTTTATCATCATTAATCAGATAAGGGCGGATTTTTTCATATTGCGCATAAAACTGCCCCATATCAACAACCAGATCACGAACCACAGGCAAGCCCGGCAACGGACGAATAACAATTTTCTTATTGCCACGACGCAGTGCTGAAATCGGCGTAACACAAGCCAAACCATTTTTACCATTCATATTCACACCATCAGAGCCACAAACTCCCTCACGGCAAGAACGACGGAATGCTAAGGTCGGATCTTGTTCTTTTAGCTGGATAAGTGCATCCAGCAACATCATATCGCGCCCTTCCTCAGCTTCCAGAGTGTAGTCCTGCATATGGGGCACATCGTCTACATCTGGATTATAACGATAAATTGAGAATTCAAGTTTCATAATCTATTTCTCTGCAACTGGAACATCAGCAACGCAATTAGTAAGAACGCACTTTCGGCGGGAAAGCTTCACGCAGTTTTGGCTGCATATTCACTTCACGACGAGTCATGCTCTCAGTTTGCGGCAAATACAGGCTATGGCAGAGCCAGTTAGCATCATCACGTTCTGGATAATCAAAACGGCTGTGAGCACCACGGCTTTCGGTACGGAAGTTCGCAGCGACTGCGGTAGAATAAGCAGTTTCCATCAGGTTATCTAATTCCAGACATTCGATGCGCTGGGTATTGAATTCTGACGAAGTATCATCCAGCCGAGCATTTTTCAAGCGATCACGGATCTCTTTCAGTTCATCCAGCCCTTTCGCCATTGCATCGCCTTCGCGGAATACTGAGAAGTTATTCTGCATGCAGGATTGCAGAGCCTTACGAATTTCAACTGGATCTTCACCTGAACGGGTATTATTCCAACGGTTCAGACGTTGCAATCCAAGATCAATATCAGATTCACTGGCATCGCGGCTGGTTCCCTGCTCCATCAGACACTCTTTCAAATGCAAACCTGCGGAACGACCGAATACCACCAAATCGAGCAGTGAGTTACCACCCAGACGGTTTGCTCCGTGAACGGATACACAGGCAATTTCACCCACGGCAAATAAGCCCGGAATCACAACGTCTTCGCCTTTTTCGTTGACGGTCAATGCCTGACCAGTGATCTTAGTCGGAATACCACCCATCATATAGTGGCAGGTCGGAATAACCGGAATCGGCTCTTTCACCGGATCTACGTGAGCGAAAGTACGGGATAATTCGAGGATACCCGGCAGACGGGATTCCAATACTTCCTTGCCCAGATGATCCAGTTTCAATTTCGCGTGAGGTCCCCATGGACCATCACAACCACGGCCTTCACGGATTTCAATCATGATGGAACGAGCAACCACATCACGACCGGCAAGATCTTTAGCATTTGGTGCATAACGCTCCATGAAGCGCTCACCATCTTTATTCAGGAGGTAACCACCTTCACCACGGCAGCCTTCTGTAACCAATACCCCCGCACCAGCGATACCCGTTGGATGGAATTGCCACATCTCCATGTCCTGAACAGGGACGCCAGCACGCAGAGCCATACCAACACCATCACCTGTATTAATATGCGCATTGGTTGTGGATTGATATATACGGCCTGCACCACCGGTTGCCAGAATGGTTGCTTTAGATTTGAAATAGACGACTTCACCCGTTTCAATACAAATGGCGGTACAACCAACAATCGCACCATCCTGATTTTTAACCAGATCCAGTGAATACCACTCAGAGAAAATAGTTGTGTGATTTTTTAAATTTTGCTGATACAGAGTGTGCAGCAGAGCATGGCCAGTACGGTCAGCGGCGGCGGCAGTACGAGCAGCCTGTTCACCACCAAAATTCCTGGATTGCCCGCCGAATGGACGCTGATAAATACGACCGTCATCCAGACGGGAGAATGGCAGCCCCATGTGTTCCAGTTCCAAAATGGCTTCTGGCCCTGTTTTACACATATATTCGATAGCATCTTGGTCACCGATATAATCGGAACCTTTCACCGTATCATACATGTGCCATTCCCAGTTATCATCATGGGTGTTGCCCAGAGCTACAGTAATTCCGCCCTGTGCTGAAACAGTATGTGAACGGGTTGGGAATACCTTGGAAATCAAGGCACAGGATAAACCCATTTGTGAAATTTGTAGTGCGGCACGCATACCTGCGCCGCCAGCACCAATAACAACAGCATCAAACTCTCTTACTGGCAGTTTCATTTATGCACCCCACACAACAATTGTTCCGTAAATCAAATAAGATAACAGTGCCACAATAATTACCAGTTGCAGCACCAGACGCAGTGCGAGAGGCTTGACATAATCAGTCAGCACCTGCCACATACCGATCCATGCGTGAACCAGAATGGAAATCAACGTCAATACTGTGAACACCTTAGTGAGAGATGCAGAGAAGAAACCACGCCAGACTTCATAAGTCATATCCGACATTGTTGCGACAAAACCAACGAGGTAAAGGACGTACAAAACAATAATAATTGCAGATGCACGTAACAGCAGCCAATCCTGAATACCCGTACGACCCAATGCGGATGCGTTGCTTACCATAATAATACTCCAGCCAGAATAGACAGAATAACCGCGATCACTATTGCTACTTTGGCAGAAACACGACCGGTAGCGAGATTTTCTTCCAAGAAGCCGAAATCCATCAATACATGGCGAATACCACCACAAACGTGGTAAGCCAACGCCGTCAATATCCCCCACAGGATAAATTTGGCGAAGAAGCCAGTCATGATTTCAGATGCTTGTAGGAATCCCTCCTGCGAAGACAGTGACATACCCAACAACCACAGCAAAATACCGACTGCGATAAAGGTGATGACGCCTGAGATACGGTGCAAGATCGATGCTATTGCGGAGACGGGTTGGTTAATCGTCCGCAGATCAAGGTTGACAGGTCTTTGTTTTTTCACAATTTT
Organism: Xenorhabdus sp. XBWT; assembly: GCF_059072735.1. NCBI lineage: Bacteria > Pseudomonadati > Pseudomonadota > Gammaproteobacteria > Enterobacterales > Morganellaceae > Xenorhabdus > Xenorhabdus sp. XBWT. Next base: position 1,399,559 of record NZ_CM180990.1, on the reverse strand, counting down.
GCCCACAAAGCTTTTTTTATTTTCCATCCTCCGGTCCTGGGCGGGAATCAGACAGCGCTAAGAGGATACAAAGACACAACATAATAAAACTAACAATCCTTACTGTTCATCATAAAGTTGTGATTTGGTTACGCTGGGTGCTCCTACATCAGGGTAATCCGGAGACCTGACGGAAGTATAAGTACTTCACATTGTTATTACAATTCCCACACAATATGATTATTAACATTTAGCTTGAACAGTGAGAAAGATCACGCTTCAAACATTCACTATAAAAAACATTATCTTGTTTGACAAAGATTAAACATTTATCTTACATATATGTCGTTATATATTGTTTTCCGTCGTTCCACGATGAAAAAATAAACTTAACGAAAAACAGAAGTTATGGAAAAGTATTGTTTAAGCACAAAATGGTAACATTTTATGTCAAAAATACTTTAAACATAATTCCCAGAAACTTTTTAACAACCTGAAAACCATTGTCATCCGTAATGAGATTTCAGCGTTAAATGTGATACCAGCCTGATTTTAAATTCTCTCCGGTAGCACAATGCCTTCGGCACAGTATAAATTGCGCCTATCTGGTTGTTAGGGGTTATAAATATAAGCGCTAAGGAGATGTAAATGGCTGATAAAAAGGCTGCGTTGAACATAAATGGTTCAGCTGCTATCGAACTAGACGTACTAACGCCGACCCTAGGTTTTGAAGTGATTGACGTTCGTACCCTCGGCTCAAAGGGCTTCTATACCTACGATCCTGGCTTTACTTCCACTGCCTCCTGTGAGTCGAAGATCACCTATATTGATGGCGATGAAGGCATTTTGCTACACCGTGGTTTTCCCATCGATCAGCTTGCAACGGAATCAACCTATCTGGAAGTCTGTTACATTCTGCTGTACGGCGAGCCGCCAACTCCCGAAGAATATGAAAAGTTTAAAACGACGATAACCCGCCATACGATGATCCATGAACAGATCACCCGTCTGTTCCACGGTTTCCGCCGTGATTCCCACCCAATGGCTGTACTTTGTGGTGTTACTGGCGCTCTGGCTGCCTTCTACCATGATGCACTGGATGTCCATAATCCTCGCCACCGTGAAATCACCGCTTATCGCCTCCTCTCCAAAATGCCAACTGTAGCGGCAATGTGTTACAAATATTCTCTTGGACAACCTTTCGTTTACCCACGCAATGAGCTGTCCTACGCGGCTAACTTCTTGCACATGATGTTTTCAACACCTTGTGAGGAATATAAAGTTAATCCTGTGTTGGAACGCGCTATGGATCGCATTTTCATTCTGCATGCAGACCATGAACAGAATGCTTCAACTTCAACAGTGCGTACTGCGGGTTCTTCTGGTGCCAACCCGTTTGCCTGTATCGCCGCAGGAATCGCATCCCTGTGGGGACCAGCGCATGGCGGCGCAAACGAAGCTTGTCTGCGTATGCTGGAAGAGATCCAAACTGTCGAGCACATTCCTGAATTCATTGCCCGCGCTAAAGATAAAAACGACTCTTTCCGCCTGATGGGCTTTGGTCACCGTGTTTATAAAAACTACGATCCACGCGCGACAGTAATGCGCGAAACCTGCCATGAAGTGCTGAATGAACTCGGCCTGAATGACAGCCTGCTGGAAGTAGCAATGGAACTGGAGCGTATCGCCCTGAACGACCCGTACTTCATTGAGAAGAAACTGTACCCGAACGTTGATTTCTATTCTGGCATCATATTGAAAGCCATGGGTATCCCATCGTCCATGTTCACTGTGATTTTCGCCATTGCCCGTACCATCGGCTGGATTGCACACTGGAATGAAATGCATGATGAAGGCCTGAAGATCGCTCGCCCACGCCAGCTTTATACTGGTCATAGCAAACGTGATTTTAAAAACCAATTAAAAAAGTAACCAAATAATACTATTTAAAATACAACAAATTCATATAATAAATAATTTCCTAAAAAATAGTATATATAATGTACCTCTTAATATACGTTGTGACACTAATATAAGGGGTACATTTTTTTATGGTTGGATATCAATTATTGTTTTAACAACGAAAAGGTATAAAATCACGATGATTCTTCCATAAAAACTTTCTATCGACGAAACAATTGGCTTTTTCTCTTTCTCATCACCAGCAAGGGCTGATGCACTTCCTCTGTTTTTCTGCCAGAGTCCTGGTGTTCAAACTGACCTAAATTTCATCTCCCTGAGTCCTCCATATATTCCCTTGGCGGCCTGCCCATAGCTCTACGAAAAAACGTCACAAATGCACTATCATTGGCAAAGCCGAGTTCTTGCGCTATATAGGATAACGTTTTATTTTGCGCCAATAACTCTATTGCTTTTACTAATCGCCATTGTTGTCGCCATTGCTGATAATTCATGCCTGTATCACGTTGAAATATCCGAGTAATCGTTTTTTCACTGGCACCAATATAAGTAGCAAGTATGCACAATGGTGGCGGCAATTGTTCCAGCGATAAGTATTTCAAACGCCGATCAAAAGGCAGAGGCAATAAAGTGGGTTCCCTACGCGCTTCACGGATCTCATCAAAAAATACTGCCAGCCAATGCGCTCTCCTTCCCTGATGCCAATCAGAATCAAAAGAAGATATCGCAATACGTTCTAAAAGAGCCTGTAACAATGGCGTGGCTTCCAATACTTCACTTTGTGCTGAAATCAATTCAGTCTCAGAAACATTCAGATAAATAGAACGATACCCTACCGAACTACGCATTTCAGCCCGATGTCTTATCTTGGGAGGAATCCATGCCACTCTGGTTGGCGGCAAAATGGAAATCTGGTTTTCCAATGTAATCTTGATGCAGCCTCGCTGGGTAAACAATAGCTGCCCCATATTATGCTGATGGAAACCGGAATCGTGCTGCCCCATTTCTGCCGCAATGCCAATCACAGGCATATTGAAGCTGTCCGGATCAAAATGATCGCTTTGCTGCAACCACACCATATTTTCCCTACCAAACTTTATGTCTGATTATGATAATAAATAGTCTTTATTATCATAATCAGACATTCAACAAAATGCTAACTTCACTTCCATTAATCATCCGTTATCAAAAGAAAAATCATGCAAACTAAACCCTCGCTTTGGCTTACCATCGCCTTACTCATGTTTCCGCAGATTGTGGAAACTATCTATAGCCCTGCATTAGCCAATATTGCCAAAGGATTTTCGGTTGGTTCAGAGCAGGCAGCTCAAACACTTTCACTCTATTTCTTTGCCTTTGCTTTAGGTGTTGTTATATGGGGTCGTATGTGTGATGTGATTGGCAGACGTCCAGCCATGATTGCCGGTCTGTCACTTTATGGTTTAGCTTCTCTTCTGGCACTGATAACCCAACAATTCTGGTTATTGCTCGTTGCCCGAATGCTATCCGCTTTCGGTGCCGCTGTCGGATCTGTCGGTACCCAAACCATTATGCGAGATAGTTTTAGAGGAGATGAATTAGCGAGGGTTTTCTCCATGATGGGTATAGCCCTGGCAATCAGCCCGGCTATAGGAATGGCCAGTGGCTCAGCATTGAACTATTTATCTGGATATCAAGCGGTATTTGCTGGATTAGCCATTCTGGCAGTTATCCTAATCTGCTGGTCTATTGTTCGACTGCCAGAAACTCGTCCGGTTAATATGACAAAAGTGTCTCTATGCGAGACTTCAATCATAATGCTCAAAGATATTTCAATTTGGCGACATGCGTTTCTGATCGCATTTTTCAATGTTAGCCTATTCAGCTATTACCAATTAGCACCATTCCGTTTTGCGCAATTCGGCTTGTCACAGGAAACATTTGGCTATACCGGCCTGTTATTGACTTTGGGCGTTGGCTTCGGATCGTTACTGAATAAATACTTATTAAAGAAACAGTGGATATCAGCCAGATTAGTTGCCCTCGCCTCATTGATTAGTTTATTGAGCGGAATTGGTGTCTATCTGCTCGAAAATAGCTGGTTATTTATTTTTCCAATGCTGGGAGTGGTAACCGCTTACGGGCTTGCTATTCCGAATGTTTTAGCTTCTGCACTGAACAACTATGGGGATCGGTTGGGTACAGCGGGGGCTTTACTGGGGCTATTCTACTATTTGCTGCTCGGCCTTGGTTTGGCATTGGCTGGCTGGAGTCAGGCATTGGGCTGCGTGCTGATTTGTTGTGGGATAGCGATGTTTTCTTTAACACGCTCCTTAACATAAATAGGCCGTAGCTCAATAACCCCCAGCTCCCCTCTCCGGGAATCAACCGGGGGCGATATCAAACATTAAGCCGGGTTAGGAATATCAATAAAAACTACATCCAGACCATGATTATTTGCCAGCCATTCACCGAGTACTTTGATGCCATAACGCTCTGTGGCGTGATGTCCGGCGGCAAAGAAATGCAGCCCCATCTCACGGGCAACATGGATAGTCTTTTCTGATACTTCCCCTGTTATAAAAGCATCAACACCAAATTCAGCCGCCTGCTCGATAAAACTCTGGCCGCCACCTGTACACCATGCCAGTGTGCGAATTTCTTCCGATGCATTGTCGCCACAGTGCAAGACCTTGCGTTCCAACTCTTTTTCAAGGCGGTCAGTCAATTCTGCGGGGGTAATGGGCTGATCAAAAGCACCATGAGGAAGCAAAGAATCAATATTGCCGATAATCTTCGCGCCCATTTTTCGAGCCAGCTGGACATTGTTACCCAATGTAGGATGAGCATCCAGCGGAAGATGGTAGGCATACAAGTTGATATCATTACAAAGCAGAGTTTGTAAACGGCGGCGTTTCATACCACGGATAACCGATGATTCATTCTTCCAGAAGTACCCATGATGCACGATGATGGCATCCGCTTCGAGGCGAACCGCTTCATCCAACAATTCCTGACAGGCTGTCACACCTGTAACTACCCTCTGAACATGGGGACGGCCTTCCACTTGCAGTCCATTGGGGGCATAGTCTTGAAACTCAAGGACATTCAATTCCGTATTGAGCACATGTTCCAATTCAACATTGTTCATCACATTCCCCCTATCACTTAGCTTTTTCAACATAAAATACATACCTGCCATAAACTAAGTCAATTAACTCGCCAAATTACCTGTTTTTTTACATTCCTGTGGCAATTCGAACCACATTGGATATAGATTGCATCTTATGCTACATATAAAACAAAACACCTCGCCAGAGTAAACCAGCAAGGTGTCAAAATGCTATATTAAAATCAAAGTACTTGTTCAGGCAGAAAGCGCTGAGATGAAAAAAGCAAACCTGATAGACGGAAAATGCAGTCATGCACTGTCATAATGGAATTTTAACGATTTCGAATACCTGCGGCCGTTTCTGAACTTTTCAGCCACACAGGCTTATCGCTGGTTTTCAGCCATACTTTATGCAAGTAGCTGTAAAAACGAGCTCGGTCACGACGAAACAGCATAACAGGAAGCGCAATGACACCGAATGCAATAGCGCCAATACGCCGCAAGAGAACCTGATGCCAAGAGTATTCACGATATGTAGACATTGGTACCCTCCTCATGGGGCTAATTCTGTAAGACGAATAAAATTTTACCTGATAAAATGAAAACTTACCACTCATCCGACCACTTTTTTCGTGGTGTAAATCACTCTTTTTTCCTGTGTACGTAATTTAATTACAAAATAAACACCTAAACAGAAACAAAACAAACAATTTAAAAACAAAAAATTAACCCTCTATTGTTTGCTACACTTGTCTTAATAACCCTTATTAACTAATTCTGTTTTCCTTTTATACATTGTTGACACTTCCGGCATCTCTTTTATACCCATTGGATTTCAAGATGCAGCGCGACGGCAAGGGAATGACAAATTCGTCGGGAACGAATTTGCCCAGCCAAAGGCTGGCCTCCGGTGAAAGGCAGGAGCCTTTCATTAATCCCCTGGAGCATAGATAACTATGTGACCGGGGTGAGTGAGCGCAGCCAACAAAGCCGCAACTTAAAAGACAACAGATTATGCAATAACTGGCTAGTTCTTAAAGAAATAAGCAAGGAGAGATACACCATGAACGTATTGATCATCATTGGTATTTTTCTTGTGATGCTATTACTGATTTATCTGATTTATGCGTTATTAAATGCGGAGGACTTTTAAATGGCAGCATCGGCTTTCCTACTGATTGCCAGTTTTCTGTTACTTCTGTTTCTATTAAGTAAACCTCTTGGCAGTCTGATTGCCCGTTTAGTCGAAGGAGAACTACCACACTGGCTGACCAAAACAGAAACCAATCTGTGGCGCTGTTGTGGACTACAAAAACCCGGCACCAGCATTAAAGAGATGAACTGGTGGCACTATTTTCTCACCATCCTCATATTCAACATTACGGGATTACTGCTGCTATTTATCCTGTTGATCAGCCAAGGGCATCTGCCATTGAATCCACAGCATTTTTCTGGAATGAAATGGGATCTGGCTTTAAATACTGCTATCAGCTTTGTTACCAACACCAATTGGCAGGCTTACAGCGGAGAAAATACACTTAGTTATCTAAGCCAAATGGCGGGATTGACTGTCCAGAACTTTCTGTCTGCGGCAACAGGAATTGCAGTAGCATTTGCCTTTATACGGTCATTTTCCCGTCAGGGAGTTAACACTCTGGGAAATGCATGGATCGATATTACGCGCATCACCCTGTATCTTTTGTTACCACTTGCTGTCATTATTGCCTTACTTTTTGTCAGCCAAGGGGTTATCCAAAATTTCTCTCCTTATGCACTGATTCATCCCATTGAAAATCAACAACAATTACTCCCTATGGGACCCATCGCCTCGCAAGAGGCAATCAAAATATTGGGAACAAATGGTGGAGGATTTTTTGGGGCAAACTCCGCTCATCCATTTGAAAATCCAACCGCATTCAGTAACTTTATTCAAGTTCTGGCTATTTTCCTGATTCCCAGTGCATTGTGTTTCACATTCGGTCTAGTTGTTGGGGATAACCGCCAGGGTTACACCTTGCTCTGGGCGATGAGTCTTATTTTTATTTTCGCTACAATCGTTGTGATGTATGCCGAAATAAATGGTAATCCTCATCTTGTATCCCCCAACGTCAGCAGTCATTTCAATATGGAAGGGAAGGAAACCCGTTTTGGTATTCTCGCATCCTCTCTCTATAGCGTAGTCACTACAGCCGCCTCGTGTGGTGCTGTCAATGCCATGCATGATTCCTTCACAGCACTGGGAGGTATGGTGCCACTCTGGTTAATGCAAATCGGTGAAGTGATATTCGGCGGTGTCGGTGCTGGCCTTTATAGCATGTTGTTGCTCGCCCTTCTGGCTGTATTTATTGCAGGTTTGATGATTGGCCGCGCACCAGAATACTTAGGTAAAAAAATCGATGTCTATGATATGAAAATGGTCGCATTGGCAATTTTGATTACCCCTTCACTTGTCTTACTGGGCACCTCTTTGGCGATTTCAACCGATGTCGGTCGCAATGCAATTACCAACCCCAGTGCTCATGGCTTTACCGAGGTACTCTATGCTTTCTCCTCTGCCGCCAACAATAACGGGAGTATGTTTGCTGGACTGAGTGCCAATAATGTTTTTTATAATTTATTGTTAGGGGCTGTGATGTTTCTCGGACGCTTTGGCAGCATTGTGCTGATCCTTGCGATCGCTGGCTCTATGATCAGAAAAAAACGCCAGCCTATCAGCAGCGGTACCCTACCGACATACGGTTTTCTCTTCACTGGATTATTAATCCTGGTTGTTTTATTAATTGGCGCACTCACTTTTATTCCCGCTCTGGCCCTTGGCCCCATTGCAGAACATTTACAACTTTGGCAATAAGAGTGTGAGGTAACTTATGAAAAACAAACAACAAGCATTATTTGAACCGACTTTGATTCACCATGCACTTATCAATTCGCTAAAAAAATGTCATCCCACTCTCCAATGGCGTAATCCCGTTATGTTTGTTGTCTATCTGGGAAGCTGCCTGACTACCGCCTTATGGATTGGAATATTAGTGGGGCAGCTCACCGGCAACGCTTTATTTACTGGCTCAATTGCCCTTTGGCTATGGTTTACTGTGCTATTTGCCAATTTTGCAGAAGCCTTGGCGGAAGGACGCAGCAAGGCGCAAGCATCCAGCCTAAAAGACGTAAAAAAAACCAGTTGGACAACCAAACTGACATCGCCCAATCGTGAAGCCGCAAAAGAAAAGGTGGTTTCTGATATTTTACGCAAAGGCGATATTGTGTTGGTAGAAGCCGGCGAAATTATTCCCTGTGATGGTGAAGTCCTCGAAGGGGGTGCCTCCGTCGACGAAAGTGCCATTACAGGAGAGTCTGCTCCGGTTATCCGCGAATCTGGGGGAGATTTTTCCTCAGTTACTGGTGGCACCCGGGTTTTATCAGATTGGCTGATTATCGAATGTACAGTCAATCCGGGAGATACTTTTCTGGATAGGATGATTTCAATGGTCGAGGGTGCCAAACGGCGCAAAACACCCAATGAAATATCTCTCACCATTTTACTTATTGCATTGACCCTTATTTTCCTGCTCGTCTGTATAAGCCTGCTTCCCTTTTCCCTCTTCAGTGTTCATGCCAACCAATCCGGTGCTCCTCTCACACTCACTGTGCTTGTTGCCCTGCTGGTTTGCCTTATTCCTACCACCATTGGTGGGTTACTTTCCGCAATTGGCATTGCAGGCATGAGCCGCATGCTGGGTGCCAATGTAATCGCCACAAGTGGGCGCGCCATTGAAGCCGCTGGCGATGTGGACGTTCTGCTACTGGATAAAACCGGAACAATCACGCTGGGGAATCGCCAGGCATCTCAATTTTTACCCGCCCCCGGCGTAACAGAACAACAGTTGGCCGATGCAGCCCAGCTATCTTCTCTCTCTGACGAAACACCGGAAGGACGCAGTATCGTGATTTTGGCAAAACAGCGTTTTAATATGCGTGAACGCGATCTTCTGGCACTGAATGCCAAATTTATTCCTTTTTCAGCCATGACACGCATGAGCGGGGTCAACATTGGCAATCGCATGATTCGCAAAGGCGCAGTTGATGCCGTTCGTCGTTATATTGAAGCTAACCACAGTCAATTCCCTGATGCCATTGATCTTTTAGTACAACAAGTTGCACACAAAGGGGGAACCCCGTTGGTTGTTGCTGAAAATCAGCAAGTTCTGGGAGTTGTTGCCCTGAAAGATATAGTCAAAGGCGGAATCAAAGAACGTTTCAGTGAAATGCGCAAAATGGGCATAAAGACCGTAATGATTACAGGGGACAACCACCTGACCGCTGCTGCGATTGCAGCCGAAGCGGGTGTTGATGATTTTCTGGCAGAAGCGACCCCGGAAGCGAAACTGGCTCTTATCCGCCAATATCAGTCCGAAGGGCGTCTGGTTGCCATGACGGGAGACGGTACAAATGATGCGCCAGCACTGGCGCAGGCAGATGTTGCTGTTGCGATGAATTCAGGTACACAGGCTGCAAAAGAAGCGGGCAATATGGTGGATTTGGATTCTAATCCCACCAAGCTGATTGAAGTTGTGCATATTGGTAAACAGATGTTGATGACCCGTGGTTCTTTGACCACGTTCAGTATCGCCAATGATATTGCCAAGTACTTCGCCATCATTCCCGCAGCCTTTGCAGTGACGTATCCCCAGCTTAATACCCTGAACTTAATGCATCTTCATTCACCGGGTTCGGCAATACTGTCCGCAACTATTTTCAATGCAATCATCATCATTTTCCTGCTTCCTTTAGCTTTAAAAGGTGTCAGTTACCAGCCAATGAATGCATTATCACTTCTGCGCCGAAACTTATGGATATATGGTTTCAGTGGCTTGCTTGTTCCCTTTGTCGGCATCAAGCTCATTGATATGCTGCTAACTGTATTAGTTCTAAAATAACCTATTGTTAAATAACTAAGCCTGTACATAAGGTGATAAAAATGATTTGGTTACGTTCTTCGATTGTTTTGCTGACATTTCTTACGATAATCACGGGTATTGCCTATCCATTACTGGTGACAGGAATATCTGAAGCCTTATTTCCCCACCAAGCTCAAGGGTCATTAATAGAACAAAATGGCAGATGGGTTGGTTCTAAGTTAATTGGTCAAAATTTTACCAAGGCCATCTATTTTCATGGGCGCCCTTCTATGACAGCCGAAAAGCCGTATAACACTCTGGCATCTGGAGGCAGCAATCTTTCAATCACTAATCCAGTATTGACCAACAAATTGCACCAAAACATTATCCGAGTACGTTTATTTAATTATCCCGAAAGCCTTCCGATCCCTGTTGAATTAGTAACGGCATCCGGTAGTGGACTAGATCCCCATATTTCCCCTGAAGCTGCTGAATTTCAGGCGCAACGTGTTGCTAAATCCCGCCACTTGCCACTCAAGACGGTTAATGAATTAATTCAGAAGCACACTGAATATCCCTTACTGAATTATTTAGGCAACCCCGTGGTGAATGTACTAGCACTTAATCTGGCTCTTGATAATCTACACCCAAAAGGCAGATAAAATATGGATCAAAATGAATTGCAACGCCCCGATCCAGATGATTTACTGACACTGGCAAATAAAAAACTACGCGGCAAGCTCAAAATATTCTTTGGTGCTTGTGCGGGTATTGGTAAAACCTATGCCATGCTGCAAGAAGCCCAACGACTGCTGGCGCAGGGATTAGATATTATTGTTGGAGTTGTTGAAACTCATGAAAGACAAGAAACCGCTGCATTACTAAAAGGCCTGCCTCAATTACCGCCAAAATATCTTCACCATCATGACCGCAGGGTAACAGCCTTTGATATTGATGATGCCCTTGCCCGTCATCCTGCCATTATTCTGATGGATGAACTGGCATTCAGTAATCCTCAGGGGTGCCGGCACCCCAAACGCTGGCAGGATGTGGATGAGCTACTGGAAGCAGGCATTGATGTGCTGACCACAATCAACGTGCAACATCTGGAAAGCCTGAATGATGTTGTCGGGGCAATTACCAGTATTCGCGTCCGCGAAACTATTCCCGATCATATATTTGATCAGGCCGATGATGTGGTTCTGGTCGATCTCCCTCCTGATGACCTGCGCCAGCGGCTTAAAGACGGCAAAGTCTATATTTCTGGTCAGGCTGAGCGTGCCATTGAACATTTTTTCCGGAAAGGAAACCTGATTGCGTTGCGCGAATTAGCACTACGCCGCACGGCAGACCGCGTAGATGATCAAATGCGTGCTTTTCGTGATACCCGTGGACAAAAACCCGTATGGCATACGCGGGATAATTTACTCTTGTGCATTGGCTACAATGCAGGCAATGAAAAATTGATCCGGACAGCAGCTCGCTTGGCAGCAAAGTTAGATTGTGTCTGGCATGCCGTTTACGTTGAAACTCCCAAATTACACCGCCTGCCAGAGAGCAAACGGCGTACCATTTTAAATGCATTGAAACTGGCGCAAGATCTGGGCGCAGAAACTGCAACGCTCTCCGATTCCTATGAAGAAAAAGCCATCCTGCGCTATGCCAGAGAACATAATCTGGGCAAAATCCTTATTGGCCGTTATTACGGTTCATACTCAAAATTATTTGGTTATAAATGGCGACCTGACTTTGCTGAAAGACTGGGTAAACTCGGCCCTGATCTGGACTTAATTATTGTTGCATTGAAAGACCGGAAACCTTGGGATAAAGAATCCAGAGATACCCGCCCATTCCATGAAAAATGGCGAGTGCCGATCCAGGGCTTCATTATGGCCATCGTGCTCTGCACTTTGACCACTTTCTTTTCGAGAACATTTTTGCTTACCCTTGATAAAGCCAATCTGGTCACTCTCTACCTGCTTGGCGTTGTCATCATCGCCTTATTTTACGGCCGTTGGCCTTCAGTCTTTGCTGCTTTTATCAATGTTGTTAGCTTTGACCTCTTTTTTGTCCAACCGCATTGGTCATTGTCAGTCAAGGAAATGCAATACCTGCTCACATTTACTGTCATGCTGATTGTGGGCGTTGTCGTAGGAAACCTGACCGCAGGAATACGCTATCAGGCCAGAGTTGCCCGCCATCGAGAACAACGAACACGGTACCTGTATGAAATTACCCGGGAACTTAGCCGAGCGCTGAATGAAGAAGATGTAGCCCGTATCAGCTATCACTTTCTATCCAATAGCTTTCAGGCAAAAACCGGACTGTTGCTACCAGACAGCAACCATCGTTTATATCAGGTAAAATCCAATAACGGTGGTCAAATGCAAATCGATGAAGCTATCGCAAAATGGTGTTTTGACAAAAAACAACCTGCTGGGGCTGGTACTGATACTTTACCGGGAGTGCCTTACCAATTACTTCCCATCACCACACCTTCTCAGGTATTCGCTGTTCTTGCGATAGAATCTTCTAACCTGCGCCAATTACTGGTGCCGGAACAACAGCGATTATTACAAACATTCACAGGTATTATTGCCAACGCACTGGAGCGATTACATCTGGCACGCAGCGCAGAATCTGCCAAACTGGAAACTGAACGAGAGCAACTGTGCAATTCTCTGCTGGCAGCATTATCCGATGATCTACGTACTCCATTGACCGTTATGTTTGGGCAAACAGAAATATTAATGTTAAATTTATCTGCTGAAAACTCACCACACACTAAACAAATTAACCAAATTCGCCAGCAAATTCTCAGTACGTTTCGGCTGGTTAATAATCTACTGGATATGGCACGCATCCAATCGAGGGGGATTCAGCTTAATCTTGAATGGTATCCGCTGAAAGAAATTGTCAGCAGTGCTTTACGTTCATTGGAATATAGCCTCCAACGCTACAATGTAGAACTTTCCCTACCTGCCAATTTATTCTTGCATTGCGATGCAACCTTACTGGAACGTGTTTTTATCAATTTACTGGAAAATGCCATTAAATATACTCATGAACAAACACTCTTGGGCATACAAGCCACCATTGAACAAAAACAAATACATATTGAAGTCTGGGATGCTGGAATTGGAGTTCCATCAGGGCAAGAACAACTTATTTTCAATAAATTTTCGCGCACCAGTAAAGCATCTGCCATACCCGGAGTTGGGTTGGGATTAGCCATCTGCCGAGCCATTATTGAGATTCATGGCGGCAAGATATGGGTGACTAACAATAAAAGAGGTGGGGCAAGTTTTCACTTTGTTTTACCGTTGGAAGAGCCACCAAAAATTGAATATACTCTAAAGGACATGTAAGTACAGACAAAAACAATACAATATTCATCATCACTCTAGAGCAAATCAATTCAACTCCATCACTCACTTTTCAGGTAACCAATCTGATTAACCTTATCCCTTGAGTTATTTCACCGCTACAAATTTGGCCGCTACAATGTGAAAAGCGCAGGTATAGGCATTATTTCTTACGGACAGGTATCCCTTTTCCTCGAATTCCTTCCTGTGGTAAAACCAATACTGCTACTGACCATGCAGGCATGATAACCTCACCATTTCCCTTTATTTGCACTCCCGCAGCCAGAGAGTTACTACCCAATTTATGCTGAATATCATTTAACTTCAATCCATTGATATTAAGTTCTTTGACAGCAACAGGCCACGGGGCAGCATTAATAACTACGACCAAGCCATCAAACCGCCAATCACGATCGTGAAAGGTCGTATTACCGTCGTCAATAGTCATCACCAGCAACCCGATTTGCTGATGCGGGCCTACGTTCAAAAAATCAATACGTTGCTTAACAGCAGCCCCATCACCAAGAGCCAGCAATGGTGAAAATTGACGTAAACGCAATAATTCCTGATAAAAGGCCATCATTTGCAATAATTCACTTCGAGCTGGTTTTTGAACCCAATTTTTCACACGATTAATCAACGGATAATTTTTACCATCATTGCTGCACTCCGGCATTCCCACATCATAATTATTATCCTTATAGTCATAGCTAACACGATTAAACCAATCACCCGCATTGTAAGAATCACGGGTAAACGATTTTGAGCGTAATAGCTCTGAGCCTTGTTGGTCAAAAGCCAACCCTTGCCCAAGGAATACGGTGGCAAGAGAGATTGCCTGCATACGTACCCGTGTTGCCAGATCTGCCTGATATGCTGCCTTGTAGCTAATGATATCCCACAATGTCTGATTATCATGCTTGGATACATAGTTAAGTACTTCAGTGGGATTTGACGCATATCCTGCAATAACGCCTTTATAATCAATTTCATGCCCTTTTTTCACTGCCCCGTCTTTATCAATCATGACAAAATCAGCCAGATTGCCGATCATACCAAGACGCACAAGATCCAATAAATGGCGTACTTCATTTGCATCTAACCGCGAAATTTCATTAGGCAATGTTCCTGCACCATTACCAATACCCTGATTGGTGCGGATATTATCGGCAAAATCAAACGGCCCACCCCCCCGTACCGCATCCCGCAATCTGTCAGAGAAAGTACCTATGCCAGTCCCCCTAAGATTAATTTGTGAGGCGGTTTCGAACCGAGCATCCTGTCCTGAATTCCAGCCTTCACCGAAAAAATAGACTGATGGATTAACGGCCCGGACTTTTTCCAGTGCTGATAGAATTTGTGTTTTAGGGTGATACCCCATTAAATCGAACCGGAACGCATCAATCTTATAGTCTTTAGCCCAAGTCACCAGTGAGTCTTCAATAAGTTTGGCGAACATTCGATGCTCCGGCGCGGTATCGTAACAGCAGGTATTTTTTTCAACCTGACCCGTTATTTCATCCAAACGGTGGTAATACCAAGGTACTATTTTATCCAGTACCGATGTTCGGGATGTCGGACCAACACCATCAGTATGGTTGTAAACAACATCCATAATCACATTCATACCTAATTGCTGTTTGATAGCCTGCACCATTGCTCGAAACTCTTTTATGCGCCCTGAACCTTCTGGATCAGTGGCATAAGAGCCTTCCGGCACTGAATAGTGAAATGGATCGTAACCCCAATTATAGGAGTCTGTATTTGCCACCATCGCATTCAATTCTTGCACTTGCGGGTTATTGATATCATCTATGGGTTGCAATAGTTGCAAAACTTCTCTTACCGTCAATGAACTCTGGCAATAATCAGCAAAACGGCTATTTTTCACTATCGGGTTAATCTGGCACAAACGACTAAATGGATGATCAATATCAGCCACTTTGTCTTTAAATTCATTAATGGAAGCGATATCAAATACAGGTAACAATTCCAGATGGGTTATCCCTGACTGCCCGAGCGTTTTTAGATGCTTGAACATATTACTGTTATTGGCAGTCAGAGCCAGATATTTACCACGCCAAGTTCCCGGGATCGTGTTATCTGCAACAGAAAGATCACGGATGTGCGCTTCAGAAATGGTCATACGCGCAATATCTGCGGGTGTGTTTTGCGAGTGTGGAGTAAGCAAATTATCCCAGTTTTGCGGTTTCAATGCTCCATCATCCAGATTGACAATCTGACTATATTCCGAATTGGTGGACAAACTATACGAATAGGGATCAGTAACCTCATAATGTTCAACATTGCGGGATTGGGGGTGGTACACAGTTAACGCATAGCGGTAATAGGAACCCATCAATGCCCTATCACCCTGCCATGACCAAGAGCCACTTGCTGCGTCACGTTGCATTACATGATTAGCAATAATCTGTTTGTTTTGATTATAAATTAATATATTGACCTCTTGCGCACTAGGTGCCCAAAGGCGGAAAAGTATTCCCTTATCACTGACTAAAGCACCATATTTTAATGTTTCAGCAGCATCAGCAAAACGGTCATCCAGCACTCCCGCTGTCTGAACCTGAGCCGATGAAAGTAATTCACCTTGCTTATTAGCAGCCAGAACAACTAAATCCCCTGTCAGCAGCCGATCAATTTCCGCATTTTCCGGCAAGCCGAATGCTGTCCATTCAGCCAAATGAGGAAACTTTCTTGCGGTTTCCTGACTCAAAATTGTCGGTGTGAGTATCAGATAGTTATCAGTAAAATAACCTTGTTCATTGGTTTCTACTTTTTTGTTTTGATTGTGGTATAAGCGGACAATGGGCTGACCAGCACCCTCCGGCCATAATAATGTTTGTCTATCAACCCAATGTGCAGATGCCTGAGAAATTTCTGGTTCTGAGTCAGAGGCTTCAGTGTGCCGATAAATTTGCCCACCCAATACCTGATTCAAATTTTGTACCATCGGTTTCTCCTGAATATTGAAAAAATTATTTTTGTTTTGGGAGCAACTTACAAGTAATAAAATAAGTAATCCATTGAATAAAATAAGATAAATCTTTTTCCAAAAGTGAGGTGTCATTGCCAACCCTTTTTAACAAAAAAGATAACATCGACCATTTTATTTTTAATAAAAATGGGAATAATAATTAAATATTGTATTGAACATTCTTACCTCATCCTTTTATCAATAAATATGGGAGGAGAATAAAGGATGAATTGGAACACATAGGATAATTGCATATGAGTACATGGTTGATTTATGCCTTACTCTCCGCACTAACAGCAGCACTGGTAGCTATCTTTGGTAAAATTGGGCTACAGAATCTGGATGCCAATACAGCAACCGCCATTCGTGCAGTCATTATGGCATTGTTTCTAGTGGGAGTTGTTATTGTGCAGGGAAAGTTAAATCTTATCAGCGAAATCCTCGCCAATCGCAAGGCACTACTGTTTATCCTATTAAGCGGGATAGCTGGTGCTCTCTCTTGGTTGTTTTATTTTCTCGCGATCAAACATGGCAATGTCTCCCAAGTGGCTCCCATCGATAAATTAAGCGTGGTATTTGCGGTCATTCTGGCAGTAATTTTATTTAGTGAGAAAATCTCTTTGGGAGCAGCCACAGGTATCGCATTGATTACCATAGGTGCTTTGATGGTTGCTTTGGGGTAATCCAAACGTCAGAGACATCAAAACAGAAAAGCCGCAGCAGTTGAAGTTGCTGCGGCTTTCACTGTTTAAGTCAGGAATTAATTAACCCGCAGCAAATACCTGATTAACAATTTCCTGTGCTTCTTGCTCAATTTTCTCTCGATGTTGAGCGCCGAGGAAACTTTCGCAATAGATTTTGTAGGCTTCTTCCGTTCCAGAAGGGCGAGCAGCAAACCAACCGTTATCACTCATCACTTTCAAACCACCAATAGAAGCACCATTCCCCGATGCGGTTGTCAGGCGAGCAGTGATTGGATCACCTGCCAATGTACCGGCTTTCACCATTTCTGGTGATAGTTTGGACAGCAATGCTTTTTGCTGATGAGTCGCTGCTGCCTGAATGCGGCTGTAGCTTGGCGTACCAAAACGAGCTTCCAGTTTGTCATAGCGCTGTTGTGGATTCTCACCAGTAATTGCGGTCATTTCAGCCGCCAGCAAACAAAGGATAATGCCGTCTTTATCAGTTGACCACGGTGTGCCATCAAAACGCAGGAAAGATGCGCCAGCACTCTCTTCACCACCAAAGCCCAATTCGCCTTTATATAGCCCATCTACAAACCACTTGAAGCCGACAGGAACTTCCAGCAATTCACGGCCTAAATCAGCAACAACGCGGTCGATCATGGCGCTGGAAACCAACGTTTTGCCTACAGCAACCTTTTCAGACCATTGTGGGCGGTGGCGGAATAAATAATCCACTGCCGTTGCCAGATAATGGTTAGGATTCATCAGGCCAGCTGGTGTGATAATCCCATGGCGGTCATAATCAGGATCATTGGCAAAGGCCAGATCGAATTTACCACGTAACTCCAGCAAACCCGCCATTGCCCAACGGGATGAGCAATCCATGCGGATCACACCGTCATGATCCAGTGTCATAAAACGGAATGTCTGATCGACTTTATCATTAACCAGTGTCAAATCGAGATTGTAGTACTCGCCAATCCGCTGCCAATAAGCGATACCGGAACCCCCTAATGGATCAATCCCAATTTTCAGCCCCGCTTTCTGAATAGAGGCCATATCGACAACTTCGCCTAATGCAGTGACATAATGATCAATTAAATCCTGAGGATGCAAATATTCACTTTTCAATGCCTGTTCATAAGGCAATCGCTTAATGCCATTAAGATCACCTGCCAGTAATTCGTTGGCACGACGTTCAATGATGGCAGTAAGATCAGTATCGGCAGGCCCTCCATTAGGTGGATTATATTTAATACCACCGTCTTCTGGCGGGTTATGCGATGGCGTGATCACAATTCCATCAGCCAGATTTTTTCCCTGACGGTTATAACATAAGATGGCATGAGAAATAGCCGGCGTTGGTGTAAAACCGTTATTTTCCTGCACAATCACATCTACGCCATTCGCCGTTAATACCTCCAATACAGAGATAAAAGCCGCTTCAGAAAGTGCGTGAGTATCTTTACCCACATAGCATGGCCCGGTAATCCCCTGCTGCGAACGGACTTCCACTATCGCTTGAGTAATAGACAGAATATGAGTTTCGTTAAAACTGTTGCGTCCAGAACTGCCACGGTGGCCAGAAGTACCAAATTTGACCTTGTGTGTCGGATTTTCAGGGTGTGGTTGTAGGGTGTAATACTGTGATGTGAGCTGAGCAACATTAATTAAATCGTACTGCTGGGCAAGTTGCCCGGCTCTTGGGTGAATTGCCACTTTATTTCTCCTGAGAGACTGCACTGGCTTACCCGCCAGCGCAGTATAAATAAGTTCAGCGGATTAGAGCTGCTAACTAAACTAAATAGTGCCGCACACTTTTTCAATCAAATTTGCCGGAAACTTCATATCCTGCATAACATATTCGATCATGCTGCGTTTACGGTCAGTATTAGTATTGGTAATCACCCAGAAAGGAGTGCCGGGGATATGACGTGGCTTGGTCTGCTTGCCACTGGCCAGTAATGTATGCTCATTTCCAGCAAAATAGGTGCGGGTACGGCCATGCATCGCTTCTGTTGTTTTAGAAAAACTCTCACCGTTCAGGCTATATAGCGTAGACAGGATCAGCATAAAGCGCTCAACAGATTTTTTCTTTTCTGCATACTCGTCGGAAAGCAATAGCTCGCGAACAACGCGAACAGCATCACGGGAGCGGGATACGGGAGTTTTAACAGCAGGTGCGGGATCGTTGGCAGGCGGTGTAATTTGTACTGGCTGCCCGGCGTCCAATTTCAGTATGCGCCGTAAAATATCAGATGCACTTTCACCGATATGCAGAGTTTGGCTTGCAATAAAGCGGTAAAGGTCTTCATCAACTTCTATCGTTTTCATTTCTATCCAGTACTGTTCTTAATGAAAAAATTATCTTGCGATTATAAGATATAATGCCAAAAAACAAAACAATTAAACTTTCAATAACTTAAAGTGACTCTTTCTAAAATTAGTAATTTTTAAAAAAGTGACTTTTCCTTTAAAATAAATCAATCAGTTACAACTATTTCATCTCATTTTCATCCCATTGGATTTGTCACTGACTGCGTGTCATGATATTAAGCATCTCAATATTAAACATTGCATAAATGACATTAAGTTCAGGCAAATCATGAAGTCAAATAGTCAATTAAATTATCATTTTCACACACCGGAAAATCCGAAATCACCCACGCCCATTGTTTTGATTCATGGCCTTTTTGGGGATTTAAACAATCTTGGGATATTGGGGCGCGATTTACAGCAATATTATCCGGTGATTCAAATCGATGTGCGTAACCACGGTATTTCACCACGAATTGCGAACATGGATTACCACGATATGGCGCAGGATGTTTTGACTCTCCTTGATGAGCTTAATGTGCCAAAAGCTACAATCATCGGGCATTCCATGGGCGGAAAAATCGCCATGACCATGACAGCGGTTGCACCAGAACGCATTGAGAAAATTGTAGTTATTGATATGGCTCCTGTTGCTTATGCAATCCGCCGTCACGACAATATTTTCTCAGCACTGAACAAAGTTATAGAAGCAGGAGCAGAAACCCGGCAAACAGCGGCAGACATCATGCGTCAGGATATTCGGGAAGATGGTGTTATTCAGTTTTTGCTGAAATCATTCCGCCAGGGGAAATGGAAATTCAATCTGCCTGTTTTGCAAAAAGAATATGAAAAAATTATCGGTTGGGAAATTATTCCTGCATGGTACAAACCTGCCCTGTTTATTCGTGGTGGAAATTCTGATTACATCACTGAAGAATATCGGGACGATATTAGCAGACAGTTTCCACAAGCTACAGCATGGGTTGTAGCCGGTTGTGGACATTGGGTTCACGCAGAAAAACCTGAAACTGTGCTCAGGGCAATTCATCGATTTTTAGGAACAGAATAATGATAATATCAACCCACCGAATGTGGGTTGATAAAAATAATATTCTTTCAAAATTACTGAAAAATCAGTCCATTCAAAAATAATTTCATTTTTATTTTTACTCTTCCTAAAAAGTATAACCGGTATAAAAATAGTTATACCTGTTCCACTGACAACCTCTTAATATATACTGATAAAAAACAGTTATTAACTATTACACCCGTATTAAACAAGTAAATATAACATTTTGAATTTAATTAAGGATAAAAGTAATGACCGATAATATTTTATATAATCCGATTGCACATCTTTATGAAAGCTTTTCAGACTCAACCCCCCATATCGACGTAGAAATTCGTACTATCCTTAATCTAGCCGGTGATGTACAAGGGAAATCAGTGTTAGATTTAGCCTGTGGATATGGTCTTTTTAGTCGGAAATTTAAAAAACTCGGAGCTTCAAAAGTTATTGGTATCGATATATCTGATCAAATGATAGAAATTGCCAGAAATAAATCGCAACAATATAACGATGGTATCGAATTTCACATAAGAGATGTCTGCAAAATGGAGTCATTTGGAAAATATGATCTCATTGTTGCAGCCTGGTTATTCTGTCATGCTGAATCACTTGAAGACCTTAGCACAATGTTTCGTGTTATTGCCGATCATCTTAAGCCTTCCGGTAAATTTGTAGCTTATACATTTGAACCCGACTTCCGATTGGAAAAAGGCAATTACATGAATTACTCCATAAAAGTACTTAGTGAAGAGGCAGTAAAAGATACGACGCTTGTGAAAGCTGAATTTCTTACCACTCCCCGCAGTCCTTTCACAATGTACCGCTGGAGCCGTGAACAGTATGAAGATGCTATCAATAAGGCGGGTTTCAAACACTTTGAATGGCATAAACCGATGCTGATGGAAAGTGATATTGTCAGTCAACCCCCCGGTTATTGGAATGATTTTCAACGAAACTGCCTTGATACAGCGCTTGTTTGTCAATTTTAACAGAATAATTCCCCGTAAAACTACGGGGAATTATCTAAACTGAAACTTAAAAAATGGCGGGTATATACCCATTGGATTTCAAGATGCATCGCGACGGCAAGGGAATGACAAATTCGTCGGGAACGAATTTGCCCAGCCAAAGGCTGGCCTCCGGTGAAAGGCAGGAGCCTTTCATTAATCCCCGGGAGCATAGATAACTATGTGACCGGGTTGAGTGAGCGCAGCCAACAAAGCGGCAACTTGAAAGACGACAGGTATAAAAGAAAGATTCTATTTAACAATTCTAAATCAACCTAATAGCCTACTATAATCAAATTCACTTTTCTGAAAAAACGCGTTTACTAGTCAGCCCTATTTTTATTTTTTATAAAATAATAATAGTTCCTCCAATAATAAAAATAATTATTTCTCATGTTAGATTGTTATTTTACTGTACTTAACCGAGGTGTAAGAATATAAAATAACGACAATTAACATCCTAACCATTAACAAAGGAGTCATTATTATGCAAGAAGAAATACACTATGATCACATTGGAGAAAATTATGAAAACTTCTACAATTCTGTCCCACAACGCAAAGTAGAAGTTCGTGCATTATTTAATATGGTTGGTGATGTTCAGGGAAAATCAGTCCTAGATTTAGCTTGTGGGTATGGTTATTTTGGTCGTGAACTATACCACCTTGGTGCATCAAGAGTCGTTGGTATAGATATATCCGAAAAGATGATCGAGCTAGCCAGAGAAAAATCAAAGCTATATGAGGATAACATTGAATTCCATGTAGCCAATGTAAGTGACATGCAGTTATTTGAAAAATTCGATATTGTCACCGCAACATTTTTATTTCACTATGCAAAATCAATTGAAGAACTCGAAAGTATGTTTCGTTCTGTTGCTAACCATTTAAAACCTTCTGGCAGGCTAATAGCTTATATGGCTTCACCCGATTATCAATTAACAAAAGGAAATTGCCATAACTATGGTCTGAATGTTCTCACTGAAGAACCATTGCAAGGTGGATTTATTCATCAAGTCGAATTTATTACCACACCTCCGATACAGTTAACTTTCTATCGCTGGAGTCGTGAAACTTATGCGAATGCGATTCATAAGGCTGGTTTCAGTCAATTAGAATGGATAAAACCTACCTTATTAGAAAGTGATATAGAAAGTTACCCTCCTAGTTTCTGGGATAATTATCAGAAAAATTGTATGCACGCCGGACTTATCTGCCAGCTCCCATAAGCCTTTTCTACCAGTGACTTCAACGCTACTGTATTTACTTAATTTTTCAAGTTTCTGCGTTTTTTGCTACGCAGCAACTTGAAATTCATTGGGTATAATTTCCTGCAAGATTTTAAAGAAAATAAATCTCTGGTTACAGCTAAGAATAAATATTAAATATTAAGGGAATAATTAAAATTGCAATTATAAATAGAATAGTTAATCAACAAAAATCATTATATCTAACTTATCCTAAATAGCTTAAATTCCATAATTATTCTAAATTATTTAAAAGAGGATAGGGTAATGCAAATAAAAGATACCTCCTATGAGCCGATTGCAGAACGTTATAATAGCTTTTCAGATAAAGGCCCACTACGCATACTTGAAATGCGAACTATTCTGGATTTAGCCGGAGATATACAAGGAAAATCAGTCTTAGATTTAGCCTGTGGCACAGGTTATTTTGGACTACAATTCAAAAAGCTTGGTGCTTCCAAAATCGTAGGTGTCGATATATCAGAAAAAATGATAGAGATAGCCAAGGAAGAATCACAAAAACAGGGGGCTGATATCAAGTTTCATGTTAGAAATATCAGTGAAATGGAGTCATTTGGAAAATTCGACATCATTGTTGCAGGCTGGTTATTCTGTAATGCAGAATCCATTGAAGAACTTGATGCAATGTTCAGGGTAGCGGCTGATAACCTTAAGCCTTCCGGAAAATTAGTTGCTTATACGATTGAACCCGATTATCGATTAGATAAGCGTAATAACTATCGTCCCTATGAAGTCGATATTCTTAGTGAAACCCCCTGGAAAGGTGGATTCCGTTATGAAGCTGAGTTTATCACTGATCCACCAAGCCCACTCATTTTTTACGGTTGGGGTCGCGAATATTATGAAAGTGCAATGAATAAAGCGGGATTCAAACGCTTCGAATGGCGAAAACCTATGCTGATAGAAAGTGACATTAAGCGTTATCCTGCTGGCTTTTGGGATGTTCACCAAAAAAATTGTTGGGAGACTGGATTTATCTGTGAATTTTAACAAAATTCCCCCTTATAATTTTAGGGGGAATATCCTTTGACAAATTTATTATTATAATTTTAATTAAATATATTAATTAAAAATTCACCTACAAATCCCAGACAATTCTTTATTTAACAACTAACATATGATAAACTAGAATTCCGATTTAATTATAAATCTTGAAATCCATTAGATATATATGCCAATAAAAATTATCAGCACATACCCAAAAACTAACATTTAAAAATATTGTTAATTTATATATTCAATATTATTTAAGTAATCTGTATTTGTAAGATCTTTTCCATTGAAAAATCGAATAAGCAGATCAGCCAGCACATCTGGACGCTCTGCCATAACGAGATGATCCGATTTTTTGATTGTGGTAAACATTGCGTTTGGAAAAATAGATGCACAAGTTTTGATATTTTCAGCCGGTGTGATGATATCATATTCACCAGTTGTAAATAGAATAGGTTTATTAAAATTTTCAGCTCTTTTATATTTCTTCTGATTCATGAAACGTCTTTGGAGATGCTCATATCGCTCTCCTTGATGTAGAGTTGATTCCAGTAATGTTGTTTTTATAAGTCTGTATGTTGTATCTCTTCCCCATACATCTGAGCCGGGTTCAAGGCAGAGAATACTTGAAATAATTGTCTCTATAAACTCCTCATATTTTCCTTCATCTAAGAATTTCAACGCTGTATTTATTCTGCCTTGAATATGAGGGGGTTGGGTTAATGCAGTACCAATTAATACTGATTTATTAATTCTTTCCGGCCATCGATAAGTAAACTCTAGGGCAGTAGCACCACCATAAGAAATACCAATTAAATTTATAGTTTGCAAAGAAATAACATCTAAAATATGTTTGACACACTCGGCAAGAAATTCGAAACTTTCATCGTTTGGAATATCATCCGCTGAACCCGTTCCCGGTAAATCAACCATAATTATCGGGCCGTCATCTTTGAGAAGGTATTCAAGATGCGGTAATGAATACATGTCTTGAAAGCCACCAGCGACAATTAATTTTGGTACTACACTTGTTGTGCTGATATCACCAATTACACGAAAGGCATATTTTATTCCACGCCATTCAATTTCTCTCTTATCCTGGGGTGGAAGACGATCAGTTGAGTCAATGAAGGCTGAAAGAGACTCAACATTTCTGAATCTGAGCACATCACTCCAATCTATTTTTTTGCCTAAATCTTGCTCAATGAAGATTTGTATCTCAACTAACGAGATAGAGTCCGCCCCAAGACTGAAGAAGTCATCCTTTACGTCCATTGATTCTACACGAAGAACTTCCTGACATATTCTCAATACTTCACTTTCTGTGTCATTTGGTTTGCGATTTTCTGATAACAATTTCATATCACTCTCCTACCATCATTCATGCCTTGAATTTTTCAGATCGCTGCTTTGTGACGGCTACCTGAGATTAATCAGACACATACCCATCGCCTTTCAAGTTGCATCTTTGTTGGCTACACTCCCTTCCCGCCTCAGAGCAACTCGAAATCCATAGGGCATAGTTAGTTTTTGACTAAAATCGCCCCATAAGATCGATAAGGACCATTTTCGATCTAAAAACAGATCAATGGTGATAATTACATAAGTTATTAGTTAATAAAATATGCCAGTACATACCTGAATGATACCGAAATAATTCTAAATTTTATTCAATTACTCAGATCAACAGGCTATCGTCTGGGAAAATACCAACATATGTTTCAAACAGATAGTTATAATATTTTTCAAAAAACAACCAAATAAATTTTAAACAAACAACTATGAAATATAAAATTAAATATTAGTTAACAAATTTAACAAAAAACCAAAATATATTCATTCACAAATAAGCAACAGGAATTATTAATCTTCTGGATATGCTTATCACAAAATACAAAAAATATTATCGTCGATAAATAAATCCCTGGATTCAAATAACAGTCTTGCATTCACATAATAAGCTACCGTCTTGATGGTCAAGTTCTAATAGCATAGTTTTCATCATATGATTTCTTTTTGTTGTTGAATAAAGTTTGATACTGATGTCCTAAAAATGCCAATAAAATTAGATTTAAATTATTTTATTTATAAATAAAAGATGTTTTTAACGCGAAAAAACCTTATCCCACAAGTAATAAAAAATTTACTATTCAAAAAGTTATAAATATATTTGAGTCACAGATATAAAATTAAAATTAGCGGATATTTATAATTTTCGAAGTTGACTTAAGGGAATACCTGATCAAGAACATAGATGAAAAATCCTTTTTCCATTGAAACCCTTGTTCATTACAAGCAATATTAGATGGAAAGTTTACGGCACGATGGCAAAGCCGAAGCATAGATACCTATAAGGTAGATGATAAGAGCAGGCGATTGGATCGGGATGGGATTTCATTTTATTTATAATTTAAACTCTTTCTCTATCACCACAATAATCAGCGCATTCAGAATAGAATGCGCTATAAACAGATTATAATTTACCGTCGGCCTTCATTTGTACTATACTTTTCATTATCTCAGTATTCATTTGGTTAATACTGTTAAACCAAAAATCATGAGTCGAAGGCATTCGGCTACTTTTTACAAATCTTTCAATAGAATAACATTCTTGCATATCTATCGAATCACCTCTGGATAATATTTCGTTCAATATCCTGGTGGTGATATCTCCGTTATCGGAATTTTCTCCGAGAGCACGACAAAGCTTGTCGTTGTTAAGTAATACAAGATGATCTGTTGGCACCCTTCCGGCAGAACATCCGGCAATCGCAAACACAGATAGTAATAGTAATTTTCTTATCATTTAGAACTAACCGGTAAAAATAAAGCGACAGTATATCCGCGGACAAAGAAAAAAGACAGAATTCCAAGATGGAATAATAAGGAATACTCGCCAAAAGCAGTTGAACTGACACATAGCCATTTTCATCAGGACAGGAACTTACTTTGCAGACAACAAAACAGCCGCATTCCCGTATTGCAGAGTAACGGTCACATCTTCTTATTTTATTTATTGCCTATCCTTATTCTTGTTTTTATACCATGAAATAAAAAGATTCAGTGTTCCGCCCCAGAAAATACCACCAAGAACACCACTGAATAAACCGAACAGCAGATTATAATGTAAGGAATGCAACAATGTTGGCTCAGAGTTTAACATGGTCGTCATAATAAATTTGCCCACAAACGTAATCACAATCAATACCAATGTCAACGGAGTACCCGAACGGATAATCAATGTGCTACCCGCTTTTTCTTTTAACCGTGGCTGGGATTTCCAAAGCAGCCAACCAATAGTGATACCAATAACCAAACCAATTCCCATCATTACTAACGCTGAACCTGAAAAGTAAGTTTCGTAAAGGACGCCATGCACTCCCCAGACTAAGAGCACGGTAGGTAACAAGAAGAGACGATCTATGCGCATTTCACGATCAGACAAGGCTCGGATTCCCCTCAATCCTTATTTTATCTTAACCTGATTATTAACAATAAAATAACCCGCAAATTCAGTATAGTCCCCACGTTCACATTTGTTAGGATCATATATGATTTTTCCTTTATCATCTCTTTTTCTGGCTGTTCCTTGGCCTGGTTTATGCCCCCAAAATTGAGAATGCTTACTACCCCTACCTACGACCAACCGATAAAAATGATAATCCCAAAAAATATTGTCAAGAATGACACTGGAAGTGGAAGGAATACAATAAAGAGCAATAACATAATTCGGAGTATTTTCTTGAATTTTATACTCTTCCAACGGAATTAATCCATCAGCAATAACGGCATCTATCAGAGAATAGATGGTTCTTTTATGTGGTTTACCAGAATACCGGCCAGGACTGGGGAAAGTTCCGGATGCATAATTACACGCGTAAGCATAGCAGTTATTATGCTCAATACGGCCGGGGACATTCCAGAACATTTTACTGAATAACCCAGTTTGAACAGAATAAGAAATATTAGTAATAGGATTAACGAAATTAATATCGAGATTCCCCTTACTTCCTACATCATGTAAAAATTTACGTCTTCCTACTATTATATGATTATCTTCATCTTCGATTAAGTCTTTAGAAAACCCCTCTGTACCTTTCTTAATAATTTCTGTTTCCTTAATATTATTTATCATCTTATTTAATTCATATTTCAATAACTCATTTAAGTTCGAACTTTCAATCAATTCACAGGCAATATATTGACTTTCCCATAGATTTAACACATACCCATCACATAGATAGAATGAATCAGGTATTCCATACTTAGCCGCTTCACCCACAGTTTCACCATCAAACTCAACAAGAACTCCAGAGAAACCTAGTTTATCTTTGTGATTTCCAATATTGATTCCTTTCATGAAACCATGAAAAATATACAATAATCTTTTTGATTCTTCACTATGAGTATCATATCTCCATTGATAATTTTCTTCCCCTGAAAACATTAATATTGTAACGAAAATCATATATACCACCTATATTTTTCCGTCATAACCCCGATAATTTATCTGTTTTTTCAGAATCACTACTCCTGTATAAATTTCTAATAACCATGAGTAGGCGATATTTTTTCTGGGCATCAAATTCATGAAGAACTAAACATCATTAAGTAACACAGTACTTTTAAATTTAGTACAAATTCAAATATTTTTTTATAATTAATAATTTCTTTAATTAATTTTTTATTCCAAATGGATATTTGAACTTATCATGCGAATCCAAGCTCAATCAATTCAGAATTGCATAAAAAAATGGCCCACTATTGTGAGCCATTTTCATCAGTATAACTTATTTATAATTTTATATTTATGTTAATTAAACCAGTTTGGATTTCCCATTCGTTGTATCCGACCAAGCAGTCACGATTGTTGATTTCATCTGGCTATCAAGCGAGTCAATAAATCCACTGTCACCCATCTTAGGCGCAAACCCACTCATGGCCTGTACCAAAGAATCCACTGCATTAGCAGAGAGTGATGTGTATCCACGCTCGCCCTGTATGTCTTTATCTCCCATTTGGGTAATGAGATCCGCACGGTTGCCATTGAAGTAATTGTTGAAGGTGACAGAACCCATTGCTTCAAACTGCCCCTGTGCGGAGGTATCTTTGATATTGCGGTGCGTCAACAGAACCAAATCATAACCACTGCGTTGGAACCACAGGTTTTGCCAGTTGATATCGTTGAAAACAATCTTGTCGCTTTGCTTGATATCTTCAACCACATTATCAATCACATCACCGCTGACCACGAAGCTATTGACGCCCGAGCCACCCTTGAAGCGGTTTTGATATCCGCCCAGTACCAGTAAGTCATCACCGTCACCACCATTAAACTGACTGAACTTGGAAACTACATCCGCAATCAGATGGTCGTTACCTGTTCCACCGTTGATTACCGCGTGATATCCCATCAGTTTGATGGAGTTATTGCCCGAATTACCATCGATCCGGTTATAGTTGCCGAATACGGTGGCAAAGTCGTTACCTTCTCCCAAATCTGCCTGATTGTTGTTGCCAATGGTTACAACGTAATCCTGACCTTCTCCGGCACTAATATGGTTAAAGTTACCGGAAGCCACGATATAGTCGCGTCCCTTGTTGCCATGAATCACGCCACCTTCACCAAAGACAAAGATCTGATCATCACCATCTCCCATGAAGGCGTAGTTAGTGCGTCCGGCCAATACAGCAACGTCATTGCCTGCACCGCCAGACATCATGTTTTCACGCCCCATCAGAACACCGACATCATTACCTTCACCTCCCGTAAAGATATTTGATGTTCCTACAGAGTAAAAGACGTCATCGCCACGACCACCCCAGAAGTTGTTGTTATCTCCTAAATAAGCCCCCAGATCTTTACCGTCACCACCCCAGTTGAAATTGTAGTTTCCGAGGGAGACGTTGATGTCACCATCACCTTGCAGATGACCGCTATTGCGCAGGAAATCGAACGTTTTATCCTGTATGTTCAGCAAATCAGCTGTCAGGTTCTCTTTCAGGTTAGTCACCAGAGATTTCATCTCCGTTTGCTTATTCTTACTGAATAGTGTTGCAAACAGATTTGGCAGGTTCAGAGAGTTAAGTCCAAGAGCCCGGTCTGCCTGTAATTCTTCGGTTGTCGATACAGGTTTATTTTTTTCATTGATGGAAACATGCCCTTCTTGGTTTTCATCAGGCGCTGCCGCTTTTAGTCCGTGGCTTTTAGCAAAAGATTTCACACCGTCGGCTCCCGTCTTCAACCCTGCTTTCAGGCTGTCGAGCAATTTTGCCGGATCGGTGAAAGCTTGCAGTTGTGATCCGCTGAACTCACCGATGATTTCCAGCATTTCACGTAGAATGGCGATAGCCTCTGTACCCCCTATGGGCTGGCCTGAACGGGAGACAATACCGCCATTCTGGGTATAATCCACGCCAAAGATATCCGCCAGCGTGGTATCCGCACTGACACCAGCAAGGTTACCCAGTAGTTTATTTTTGATCTGACGTGGCAGGTCTTTAGGACTAAAGGTAAATGTCGTTTTTGCCATGCCCGTGGAAGTGTATTCCTGCGTCATCAGACCGAACAGTGAACCCAAGTTGGTATCCAGAATTGACTGGATGTTGTCACCAAACATAAAGTTCCAGTTACCCGTCGTTACCTGAATATCAGCACCCTGCCCACCAACAGCAAAGTTGAAGGCCAGTTTTTCATTCGCCTGACGGAATTTATCCGCACGACTGATTTTACCCATGTCAGGGGTATTACCACTTTTTCCCAACCACTGGTTGTATTTCTTGTTTAGTGTGCTTTCAAGATCGCTCTTCAAGCCACGGCTACTGCGTTCATTTTGCGAGTCGAGATCAGTCAGGGTTTCATAATCCACACTGCTGGTCAAATCGAGACCAGACAGATCACTGACATATTTCTTCGCGCTTTCCAATGTCCATTGCTGATTTTGGGCAGTCAGCCAATCCGGTGAATCATATGAACCGGCAATGTTCTGCAATACCCCGGAAATACGGGCAGCACCATCAAATGGATTCACCAATGGCGGTGTCGGAATGGATTTATCCAACATCACGATCAGATCGTTACTGCGTCCCAAGTTAAAGCTGATATTCCGGTTGCCCACAAACAGTTGCGCGCCTTCCAGTGCCTGATAGCCCGCAATATTGACACTGTGCTTGCTGTTACCGTCGCCGAAGTGAACCATTACGTTGTTGTCACCAAAGGCCAGAGACTTAAAGCCGCCTATACCGACCTTGATACCGAGATTGCTGGTTCCCCAGTTAATGGTGGTAAATTCTCCATCACCAAGATGTACCTGAATATTGCCGGAATAGCTCAGCTGCTTATTTGATTTCGATGAAGTGGCAAGATTATTTTCATCGTTTTCATTGCGTTTCTTAGGTGCATGGAATGTCTCCACGTTATCCGCAATAGCGCCCTGAGCTTTTGCATCAACTGCGGTGTGTCCCACGCGAGACAAGGTGATGTCATTCTCAGAGATACCACGGCGAACGCGTTCAGAGTGACTTTCGACTTCGCCCTTATCATTCCATCCCAAGACAATTTTGTTATCCGTGAGCTTGTGTACCCACTGATCCTGCGCATCTTTTGTATATTTGCGGCCAATGCTGTCTACTGCCACTTCACTGCTACGCGCCGATACAGTCGTGCGGACACCTTGCTCACCTAATGCCGAGATAAAGCGACGGGCAAAACCATTGCGCTTGTCATCGCCAATCAAAGAGCAACCCACAAGGCTGATATGATCAGGCGTATCGGCCTGTTTGAAATCAGTGCTGAACTGTTTCAGTCTCAGAGCCAGTTCATCCGCACTGTAGCCACTTATGCGTGTGTGGTTCTGTGCAGATTCCTCACGACCATGACCCACAATCTGCCAGCGCAATTTACCGGACTGTAATTTATCAGGGTTGCCATACACCACACGATATTGACCATTTGCATCAAGCTGGACAATCACACTGGAATCAGGGTGCTTACCGGCCAGATTTGCAGCAGCTTTCGCCGCAACCGAATCATTTTCCGTCTGGATAATAATCTGACCGCTAAAGCGACTATCACCACTTTCAGGCTGTGGTTTGACCGTAATATTTTCCCAGGATCCAACATCGTGGTTGTTTACATGAATGTGGTTTTCCTCAGGCTTCAGGACTTCAAGATAGCGTTTCAGGACGCTTTTTGTGCCCTTAAGGACTTCTGATTCGTCAGAATGACCCAGAGCTTCTAGATCTCCACCGACAACTCGATTCGGCTTATAAAGATTTTTTTCAAGCTGTGGTACATCGTCATAATGCTTGCGCAGACTGATATCATCCGCCTGAGCCGTGAAACGGTTATTTGCATCCACTTTAAGGGCCGGTAAACCAAGACGATGAGTCATACCAGGTACAAAATGATCAATACCTTCATGGGATTGCAGATGGGCATCACCATAAATGGCAACAAATTTCTCTCCCTCAGCTAATTGTCCCAAACGCTTAACCGCCACATTATTAGCCGCACCAGCACGATACATCAGGCCATGTTGTGATCCTTCTATTACCGGACGAGTTGTGCTGTTGTCATCCAATGCAATGATTTTGATCCCCTTACTTTTGGCCTGCTCAAATAAGTCAACAGACAAATGTTTGGTTTCAATCATAGCGGTCAGCTCAGCGGGCATATCTCCACCGGCCAAGAACTTATCTATCAACGGCTGAGCCAAATCCGAACGCAAATGCTCCAATCCAATAACGGTTACGCCATGAGTTTTCAACGCATCCATCTGCTCATTAACAAAACGCAATCCATTAAGATCTGAACCATGACTCTCACCGATCAGCAATCCTTGGCGATCCTTAAGCAGCAACGACAACTGGCTATTCAGATCTGTCCCGTCACTAAGCTGACGGTTGAGTTGTGTCAGTGCGTCTGAGGAATATTGTTTGTCCCAAGCTGTGATATCTGTCTGATGGGAGCTGTGATATATCGCTTCTATCTGTGCCAGCCTACCCTGTTCCAACTGTACCAAGTAGGCAGGGTTAGCAAACCGATTAAGTAAAATCGCTTCGTGTGAACCAGCGAAATTTGGATCCGCTTGTTTAGCGACTTCCTTAAGGAAATAGACCGCCATCTTCACATTTTCAGATCCGGTCATATCTAGTAGTTCATTATAACTGTAGCCAAGATGAACCCGTTTATTCTGCTCATCTATCCGGGCATTAATCAGCAATCCCTTATCTTGAGCTTTACTCAGGCATTGTTTGAAATCATCAAACTGATCACCCAAGTCCACATGGAATTTAGGATTAAAAGCGAGATCAGTGGGAACTTCCCCTTGATAACCCAGCTTAGCAGCAAGATAAGGATCTTCCTTCACCCAACGCACCATCAGATCTGTCAGTCCTGGTGTATCCCCACGGGCTTCATTACGGGCAATTTGGTAGATTCGCAATGCCATTTCAGGTCGAGTTTGGGCGATCTCCAGCAACGGGCTACGTACTTCCTGTAATGCACCTCTAAACATAATATCTCCCAGTTGCGTCTGTACGCCGCTCAAGGCAGTATTGCGTTTAGAATCAGGATGTTCATTAAGGTAACGGGTAATATGTTGATACAGTTCGAATCCTGCTGATAACTGCTCGTTTCCAGTCAGGTTATGAATATGGTCAAGTTTATCAAGAATTGTCTGATAAGAAGGACCAATCGGTTTGGCAAAAACTGAGGCTTTTTTACGTAAGCCATCCTTAGTAATAAGTTCATTCAGCGATGGAGTGCCATCATTCTCCGCGATGACCGTTTCTAGTGTCTTATTCTTACCCGATAACGCGGCTAACTCCTCCACAGGAGAGTAGTGTTGTTTTTTTGCTACCGTTTCAAGCTGCACTTCTTGTAATTTTTGCGCAAAATTAAATAATTCAGTTGGTGTCCAAACCCCAAATTTTGGCTGCCATGTATGCCCGATGACTTTATCAGCGCCCCCTGCCTTGAGCACTCTAGCTACGATACTTGAACAGTTGCCGTTTAACAGCTGATAACGGGCATCCGGATTCTGACTGATTTTCTGCCATTCTGCCTGCATTGCCGCCGCATCCAATCCAGCCAGATTGATACGGAAGACACGCCCCTGATCCGCCTCACTGGTTTTGAAGTCTTGGATATCACTCAGCTCATGTTCTGCAAACTGACGAATGATATTAGCAGTGTGTTCTTCTGCCAGTTCAGGAGTGTGTTGTTGTTTCGCAGCCGTACGCAGTGCTTCAGCAAATTCTTTGCCTAATTCAAACACATCAGCGCCGCCAGCTTCCACCCGTTCCACAAAAGACCGGGAGATGGACTCCGGTATCCCTGCGGATTGCAGAAACCTAGGATTCTCAAGCATCGTTATGGCAGTGTTTTCACTGAAATCCGCAAATCTTGCATAACCCTCTTTGGCAACCTCAAGTTCTTTATTAAATTTCGCCAGCTTATAGCTTCCATCCTGCATGCCAAATTTATCGCCTTCCTCAAAAGCAACATCAGTCTGCAGTAAGGTGTGTTGGCGGGCAGGCTGGCTGAGATCACGCCAACGCAGCCTCATATCCGGATAGCGCTCAGAAGAAACATTGAAAATGTTGCGAATATCGGAAGATTTGCTCCCTTTCGGCCACCAGCTGACGTAATTTTTCTCGTTGAATTCACCGGCATTTTCTGCACTGATTTGGGTGCGTCCTTGTCCAATCTGTAATGCGGCATGCCCCAAGCTGCTATGATCACTCGGTTTCCAGACAAACAGGGTTGCGCTGACCGGAGACAATTGTTGTTCAATCGCATGATGTACTTTTTTCAAGCCAGAGACATCAATTCCCTTACCATCTTTCGCCAAATCACGGGTATTCAGGTTTGCGAAGACTGCATCAGTCACAGACTGACCATATTCTCTGGTCACGGCAGCTTTAATCTGCTCAACAGCTTTTTCTGCACTTTCCGCTTTTATGCCAGTTTGAATGTTGGATTTACCACGGGTAACAAAATCACCCTGCTCATCAAGATAAAGATGCTTGGAATCTTTGAGTTTGGCGTTACCCAGTTTGTTGTAAAGCTCGCTGAAATTACCTTTTCCTGCGCTCTCCAGCGTCGGTTCCGCCAGTATCAGGGATTCTTCCATCCGCACATTGATCTGCGACAGCAAGTTTTTCAATACTGGAATTCGCGCAGAATCCGGGTGCCCCAACAAATACCCCTCAACCTGGTGATGCAAGTAGGTCAGTTTTTCTATTGCGTACAAGTCATAGTCTTTGCTGTTTTGCAGCGTATTTTCATAACCCTTGAGTGCATCCAGAACATTCCGGTAACTGTCACCCAGGATTTTACCCTTAACATAAGCCGCTTCTTGTAATTCAGACGCAGATATCAGCTCAGCTTTCGGTTTATAGCTCCAGCTACCTTCTACTTTTTGCGCCACAATACGGGTACGCCCCTGATCGTGGGAAACAATGCGATCGTCCACCAGATGCAACGCTTCGGGTAGTTGGTCGTAATTGTCATAGTTGGCAAGGATAAAGCGTTCAATGGCTTTGATTTGAGCCGGTTCTTCGGAGTCTTCCACAATGATTTTTTTGAATGCATCGCCGTTATTATTCAGCCACGGACAGACTTCAAAGCCTGAATAATCCTTTGATTTACGCACCAGCAAATTGCGCTCTTCACGCAGATCATAAAATGGCAATTCAGCCGCAGATATCGGCTCAGCTTTCGGTTTATAGCTCCAGCTACCCTCTACTTTTTTCGCCACAATATAGGCACGTCCCTGATCGTGGGAAACAATGCGATCGTCCACCAGATTCAACGCATCAGGTAGTTGATCGTAATTGTCATAGTTGGCAAGGATAAAGCGTTCAATGGATTTGATTTGAGCCAATCCTTCGGAGCCTTCCACAATGATTTTTTTGAACGCATCGCCGTTATTATCCGGCCACGGACGGACTTCAAAGCCTGAATCATCCTCTGATTTACGCACCAGCAAATTACGTTCTGTACGCAGGCTATAAAATGGCAATGCCTTATTCAGCAGGCTGTCAATCGCACTGGTTGTGATATTCAGATCAATCAATGTAGCCGGCTGATACTCACCAGGATTCAATTCCTCCAGTCTTTTCTGCTCGTCGGAACTGAATGAGTCAAAGCGCGCTTTAACAGAAACACCCGCATCGGTCAGACGGCGGCCAATAGATTCCGGCGATACGCCCTGATATTCACTGGCTGGTTTATCCAGCAGGCGAATTTCTCCCACCAGCCCTTCACGTTGCAATTGACGCAATACTGGCAGTTCAACATTCCAGAAGTAATTGCCAAGACGAATACCACCTTCCGACATGACATACACATCATTACGTGCTCCAGTCGCATAGAGTGAACTCCAGAATCCAGTATTACTATATGCGGAAGCCCTGACAACAGATAGCAAGTCATGTTTTTTAGCCGTATCGGACTGCATGCCCCAACTTATCAGTCTCCTGTTCAGTTCAAGGGCAAAAGAGTTACCTTTTATACTAGTATCGTAAACCACTTTCTTGCCGTCGGGATTTGATGAATCCAGAGCTTCACGGTAACCTTTGCGGTTTTTACCTGACCAGAACGACACAATACTTTTATCACCATATGCAGGTTCAAAACTATAACCGTAGCGCTCCAGCATTGAAATAAACTCAACACGCTTATTCCAGTCATAGTCAATCGTGGCATTGACGAACAATTCTGCCAACGAAGCAACCTGTTCTTTCGGTACACTGTTTTTATTTTTCGGATTGTTAATATATTCCTTAATATTATCAATCATCTCCTGCCTGACATCATTCGAAATGTCTGTATCAATGCGATCAAATCCCGGCACAGGGATATATTTATCGATTGCAATGCCGTTGTCTTTATTCCAGCTATGGCCTTTATCCAGCCAACGGTAGATATCCGCAACTTTTTGCGCTCTTGCTCTCACGGTTGTGGAAGAAGCTCTTTCTGACCCATCAGCCGATTCTGGCTGACCATGCGGTTCGCCCAGTGCTTGCAGGCCACTGAGATCCAACCCTGAAATTTTCGGTGTGCTTCTGGCCCATTCAGTCACGCCATCAGCAGGCTGGCTAACCGGCTGATGCACTGACATTTCTCTATGGCCAGATGTCAGTATAGATTTCTTAACCCGTATTCCCGCATTGATCTGTAAACGATCCAGCGCTTTTTTTGCATCGGCAAGTTCGTTCAGATTTTCATCCAAATGTTGCAATTTTTCACTGAATCCACCATTAGCCTGAACGGTCGATTCAGGATTGATACTACTCTTGGATTGTTCTGCTTTTTCAATGTGTTCAGAATAATTAGATTCATAAGCTTTACCTGACAGGCCGCTGCCGGTTGCACCTGTGCGCTTCGGCTTATAGCTGCCATCAAGCTTGGAATTTTTGGCATCATTTTGTACTTGCGCAGTTTTACTGTCTGCCGCAGAAGCCTCATTTTGACCACGCTGTTCTGCCTTCAGCGCAGCCGATTTGCCATCACTTCCCGCCTGATTAGCCCGTTGCTCATGGTTTAAGGCTTCTTTTCTCCGGTTTTCGGCCTGGAGGCGAGCTTTTTCAATATCCTGCTCAGCATGCTGCTGGTTTTGCTCACCTTTGAGCTTGCCCGCTTCTGATTTGGCAACCGCATCCTTGATATCGCCCAGACGCCCCGCTGCCGCTTTTTGTGCGTTATCTAATTGGTTCCGTACAGTCTCGTCTGCTTTGTCCAATTCGGTCTGAACACTTTTCAACAATCCATGAGCAAACCTATCGCGACTCTGTTCACCGGATTCTCCATGATAGATGGCATGGCTGTTCAGCGCTTCCAATCCTTTGACTTTTGCCTGTAGTTCATCGGTTTCTGCCTGAGCTTCATCCTGAATCGCATTGCGCTGGGTCTGTCCGTTAGCGTTCAGTGCATCCAGATCTGTGTTTTCCAGTTGGGCTTGTGTAGCAGAGATAGACGCCTGGTGTTTATCACGTTCCTGTACCAAACGCTGGCGATCGGTTTCTGCCCGTGCTTTATCCTGCAACGCATTCTGTGCTGCTTTATCTTGCTTCATATGATCAGCAATACCGCTGTCCGATAACTCAGATTTTGCAACAATGTTATCCAGAATGTAACCAAAACCATCACTCTTGCCGGTACCTACAAACTCCAATCGGTTGCTGCCCGCCTGTGCCGTCAGAGTCAATGTGTGGGATTGCCATTTGGCTTCACCCGCGTAATCCGAGAACACGAGCTTCTTATTCCATAGCACCCGCATACCATTATCATTGGAACTCTTGGTACGCCTTGCAAAGTCAAAGCTGAGTTTGATGGATTCACCCGCGGTGAGATTACGAATATCCTGATAAATACTGGTATTATTCTGAACATCAAGCTCACTGACACGCTCACCATGCCCTTCAACACTGAGACCGTATGACTTAGCTGAATGGCTGGCTTCAATGCCGTTGGTGTGCTGCCATCCCTTGTCCCCTTGTTCAAAATCACCATTGATGATCAAGTTACGTGACTGATTTGGATTCAGGCGTTTTTCATTGCCGAGTGCATTCTCGATACTACCAATATCTGGGGCATCAACACCCGTCACAGAACCTTTCAGACTGCCCTTCAAATCAGAAGTGATTTCATCGATTTCTGTCAGTTTAAAACCATTCAGGGAAGAGATTTCTGGCAGGTCAATGGCACCACGTCCCTTATGGGTTCCTGAGGTATTGGCTTCATCGCCATTTACCAGGTAGTTGATCCCCTGGCTGCCTGCTACTCCCAGCAAGGTTTGCTTGATATTGCTAAACAGCGTGTCCAGTTTATTGCTCTCAGTGTTGCTTTCCGCTACTGAAAGGTTGTAGAAATCACCGTTACCCACCTGAATTGCCACGTTGTTGCGGGCATAAGAGGCGTGGACGTTTAAGCCGTCACCCACATGGATATTGGCATTGCCCTTACCTTTCATGACGGAAACATTCAGACCATCACCCACTTTGGTATTGACGTTGAATTTACCCCACGCCACATTGACGGAAACACCATCTCCGACTTTAGTATTGATATTCAGATCGCCATGAGTAGCCGTCACACTAAGACCATCACCGACGGTAGTTGTGATGTTGCCCTTGCCTTTGGCGGCAGTGACTTGTATACCATCACCCACTTTGGTGACGATATTGCCCTGGCTCCACAATGCGTTAAAGCTGTCCCCGTTACCTATTTGGGTCACAATATTGGCTTCACCTTTGGCGAGAACCACATTGCGGCCATTACCCACTTTGGTGATCACGTTGGCCTTGCCCCAAGCTCCGGTATAGTCATCACCATTGCCTACATGAGTGACAATATTGGCTTGCCCCTGAACGACCGTCACTTCCTGACCATCGCCGATTTTGGTGATGATATTGGCTTCACCTTTGGCAAAGTTATAGCGATCGCCGTCACCGACATGCGTCAAGACGTTAGCTTTCCCCCAAGCCGCGTTGATGCCCAATCCATCACCCACTTTGGTGATGATGTTAGCTTCGCCTTTTACGAACCCGACTGTGGTTCCATCGCCAAGATGGGTCATGATGTTGCCGATTTTGGAAATCAGTAAACCGACCGTTGTTCCGTCGCCCACTTTAGTCAGGATATTGCCTTTGCCTGACAATAAAGTCGCCGTTGTGCCATCGCCGACATGGGTGATTACGTTGGCTTCGGAAGCCGCCACTACTCCCATGAAATCATTACCGACTTTCGTCACGATGTTGGCTTTGCCTAACGCCAGTACTCCCGTCAGACCATCACCAACATGGGTCATGATATTGGCTTTGCCGAACATGGCCGCCAGCGTTGTACCATCACCCACTTTCGTCATGATGTTAGCTGAACCGCCAAATAAACCGATACTGGTTCCTTTTCCGACATGGGTATAAATGTTGGCTTCACCTATCATCAAGGCTGCCGTCAGATCATCGCCGACTTTGGTCAGCACATTTGCCCCGCCAATCATGGCGGCAAAAGTGGAACCATGACCAATTTGGGTAAAGATATTGCCTTTGCCAATCATGGCAGACAGCGCATCACCGTTACCGACTTTCGTTGCAACGTTACCTTTGGCGATCATCAGGGCAACACTCATGCCATCACCAACATGGGTGAACACATTGCCGAATGCCAGCATCAGCGCCAGAGCATCACCGTTACCGACTTTAGTAAAGATATTGCCTGCACCACCCATCAGCGCCCAGGCATTCTCTTCACCAACATGGGTGAAAATATTGCCTGCACCTACCATCGCGGCAATCGTAGTACCATCACCCACTTTGGTGAAGATATTGCCCGCAGCGCCCATGATACCGAGTGTTTGTCCATCACCCACATGGGTCAGCACATTCCCCAGACCCAACATAATGCCTGTGGTATCACCGTTGCCGACTTTAGTCAGGATATTCGCGCCGCCCAGCATGATACCGGTGGTTTTGCCATCACCAACATGTGTCAGTACGTTAGCACCACCCCCCATGACCGCCTGTACATCGCCCCTGCCTTTTTTCGTCAGGACATTGGCACCGCCCAAGGCAATGGCTTTTGTATTGAAAGCTTTTGTATCGGAAGAACTATGATTGTTGCTGATATGGGTAATGACGTTGGCACCGCCAAACATGGCGGATTCCAGATTGCCTTCACCCACCTTGGTCAGAACGTTTACCCCGCCAACCAGTATTGAGGAAACATTGCCGTTCCCCATTTGGGTCAGAACATTCGCACCACCGACACCAGACCAGAAGGCATCACCATTACCAATCTGTGTATGGGTATTGAAACCACCGCCCATAGAGATGCGGCTGTTACCATGACCTTTGTGAATAGATATATTGCCGACGGCCAGAAGATGGGCAAGATAGCGACCATCTCCAATGCGGACCAGCACGTTTGCTGCACCGCCCGCATTGACATTCATGTCACCGCGCTGGCTTTGGTGAAGCAGTACGTTAGCAATACCGACACCATCGAAGCTCAGGTTTCCTTCTTTACCTTTTTTGATGATGACGTTTGCACCACCAGCGCCGTTGAATTTTGTATTGCCAAACGCAGAACTATGTTCAATGATGTTGGCAATACCCGCACCATTAAAGTACACATTGCCGCGTGTTACGTTGGATTGAATAACGTTGCCGCCACCCGCTCCGTTAAAATGAACATCACCGGAACTTTCTTTATTGCCACCTTCCGCAGACCCAAATAAATCTGATTCGCTGTATTCGTGCATATTGGCAACACGCGCAGAAGCAGAAAGAACCACATTGGTACTGTAATGAAGGTCACTCAGCGAATAGCTGCCGGTTCCCATATCGTGGTAGCCATTGCTGTAAGAAATAACTTCATTCGCCAGATTAGCCGTGTGATCCCCCTCCTTATACCAAGGACGTGCAAGGTATTGCAGCACGCCGGTCTTGGGATCGTTTCTCAGCTCAACCACAACGATTTTTGTATGTATGCCCAGTTTCTTAGCGTACACATAAGTATTCGGCATCATACGATTGGATTTCACCGCTTGTACATCGACGGTTGTCCCATCCCTGTATATCGCATCGCCGCCCATTTTGGCATCTGACAACGTGATATCCGATGCTTTAACCAAGGCACCATCGCCATAAGTTACCCAAGCATTCTCTGTTAGTTTTTTCTCAACAGCATGTTGCGTAACAGCTTGTTGACGTTCAACATTCAGATTTGACAGGGTATAGGCACCATCTTGATTGACGGCCACAAAACCGCCCTGACCAGAAATATCCTGTTTTTCGAGGTCATTGAGGTGCTTACCCGCTTTATACCAAGAGGTGGTGTAATATTTTAATCGGCCTGTTTCCGGATCATTGCGAAGCTGGACTTTATTGATTTTGGTATGATCATTATCCGCAAATGCAAACAGATAGGTGTTCGGCTCCTGTGCCGATTTAATACCGCTTACCTGATGGTCGCTTCCAATCCATGAACCATTCATGGTCGCTTCTCTCAGTATGATCTCTTCAGCTTTGGCGTATTCTAGCCCTTTCCCACTGAAGTCATTGCCGGCTCCCTTGCGGGTAATTTTGTTATAGCCACCGGCTCCCGTGAAATGGATATCGCCATGTGTAACATCAGAGTACAGGCTGTTATAAAAACCCCCACCTTCAAACCGAATATCACCCTGTACGCCTTTGCGCACAATGTTGTTGTATCCGGATCCCCCTGTATAATCGATGTTACCGTTATCACCTGTGTGATTGATCTCCAACCCACCGGCAGCACCGGTAAATTCTACGGAGCCATTATGCGTTTTATTAACGAAGAGATACCCTGCTCCCCCCTCAATCGTGTCATTTCCCCACGTTGTATTGACTGTTGCGCTAAGACTGGCGATAACAATGTGATCATTCCCGCCATAAGCGTTAATAACTCCGCCCATGTAGAGATTGATAGCAGTTATGTCGTTTCCATCGTTATCATCTTCATATTTACCCGTAAAGAAGTATTCCGCACTACGGTTAGATGATTTCCCCATAAATAATCCTGGTGTTAGATAAAAAAATTAAACTGAGAACCACTGTACTTTGCGGATACAGTGGTCATTTTGAACATCCAGAGTTCCCCTGACTGTGCAGGCTTTTTGCCCTTTCCATGCCGCAAAGACACGCCGGCGAAGATCACAGGCAATGGCACGAGCATGTCCGAAAGGGGCAATCATCTCTGGAAAAAAGATATGCTGACCGGAACACCAGTCTTCTAGTGATATTTCTCGCTCTCCGGCAAGAATTACGTCCCGGCTACGGTCAGATAAAAAAGCCCAATTACAAAAAGCAACTGGGCGTTGATGTTTATCTTCGTAATAGCAAAACTGATTAAACTGGAACGACGGCAAGATACGCTGTTGCCACTCTGCAACTAAGTAGCGTCGGTGCAAAGGGGAGTGCTGACAAAGCAACATCACCCCACCAATCATTGCCTGTATCTCAGCAGTACTCAGTGTTGCTGGTTGATGTGTAATCATCATAGGTTAGCAACTACCTGATAAGCGTTCTACTGATATTATTTTGATGTTTCAGAATTGCGGGTTACGCGTTTTTTAGGCTCAATGGTTTCTGCAACAGCAGGTTCTGCCGCGACAGGCGCCTCTCCTTCATTTATCTCAGAATTTAGTTCAGGCACAGGTAAAAAACCAGCGGCGATCAGCTTATTGATTTCAGCTTCCATTCTCGGATCTTCAAGCATATTTTTCACCATGGAAACCATATACATAAAACCGGACGCAGGCATGTGAATAACTTGTTTCAGTTGTAACTCCTGATCGCTTTCTGCCAGTGTACCATTGGCCATTCTATTAGGTTCTTGCCCAACAAAATAAAGAGAGAAAACCCCTTTATTGTAATTAACACTTGAAATGGTTTGTACGAATTTCTCAGACATATTATTATCCAATTAAATAAATATTAATATAATGTTAAATTTGCATTAAATTAAATTGATTAAATCATAAATGAACCCCATATTTATTATGGTTTCATTTATGATTTAACTTTATTGTTACAACTTCCTGAGCAGAATAAGCTGAATCAAAAAGCAAAATGGTAAGTAAAATATGCGCTGATAAATAAAATGATTTGCAGACTACTTTGACCGAAAATATATCTATTCACCTGATAAAATCAAGACATAAAGTGCAAAATGTCTGTTTAACCACTGCATTTTGTCCTAATGACCAACACTCATAGACTCCTTGATAGCAGATAATGTACTTTGCAGGATTTATTTAACTTATTTTATAAAAAAATGCCATAATATTTTCAGGTTATCTCCTTAACCGGAGATTCGATTGTTATTAAAAATAGATTTCCTTTAATGAATAAAACAGAAAGAAAAACAATATCATTAATTAAATTAATAATAATGATATCTAATAGAAATCATACTGACACACACAATAAAAGCTTAAGTGATAATGATGATTATATTTCTGCCTTAAACAAAATACAAAAAGAATATCATATTAAAATTAAAAATA
Organism: Xenorhabdus sp. XBWT; assembly: GCF_059072735.1. NCBI lineage: Bacteria > Pseudomonadati > Pseudomonadota > Gammaproteobacteria > Enterobacterales > Morganellaceae > Xenorhabdus > Xenorhabdus sp. XBWT. The sequence continues at coordinate 1,355,934 of NZ_CM180990.1, read as the reverse complement.
AATATTCTATAAATAAGAAGTTAGAAGCCATTTCGCTACCTGCTATTTTATTCGGCATTGATGGTCAGCCTTTCATTCTGGCAAAATATGATGAACAACGGGTATTGATTCAAAAACCTTATCAGGAAAAACCAGAGATATTAGATAAAGCAGAATTTATCAATTTGTGGAGTGGCAGATGGATGAAAATAAAACAAAAAAGTAGCCAATTTAATATTCGTTGGTTTATTCCTGAATTTGTCAGACAAAAGAAAAACCTCACGGAGATACTCCTGTTTTCTTTCGTTCTCCAGATTCTGGCACTTATTTCTCCTCTGGTGGTGCAAGTGGTCATGGACAAGGTTCTCGTCCATCAGGCATTTTCTACACTGGATGTACTGATCTTTGGGCTGGTGGTTGCCGGGTTGATTGAAGTGATCCTTCAGGGGCTGCGCGAATACCAGTATGCCCACACCGCCAACCGGATTGATATAAAACTGGGACTGAAACTGGTTCAGCACCTGTTCGGCCTGCCATTACTGTTTTTCAAAACCCGTCAAGTGGGAGCAATTGTGACACGGGTACGGGAACTGGAAACCGTTCGGGAGTTTTTAACCGGCTCCATGTTCACACTGTGTATCGATGTTTTGTTCATGTTTGTCTTTATCTACGTCATGAGCCTGCTGTCCGGTATGCTGACCCTGCTTTTTCTGCTGACCATACCTGCTTATGTTCTGCTTGCGTGGTGGGTTACCCCAAAAATCGAAAAGGCGGTGGAAAAACAGTTCACTCATGCAGCAATTAATACTTCTTTCCTGACCGAAACCGTCGCGGGTGCCGAGACGTTGAAAAGCCTTGCGGCTGAACCTCGCTTTATTCGTCGCTGGGATAGCCAGACTGAAAAGATGGTCAGCACCAGCTATGATGTACAGCAATGGGATAATCGCTCCGGTCATATTGTGATGATGTTACAAAAAGTCACCAGCGCCGTGATTATCTGGCTTGGCGCTTCAGAAGTTCTTTCCCTGCATATGACCATCGGTCAGCTGATTGCTTTCAATATGATGGTAAGCCATACCCAACAACCATTGTCCAAACTGGTGCAGCTCTGGGGGCAATTTATCCGTTCTCGCATCGCCATTGATAAACTGGGAGATATGCTGAACCTGCCGACAGAATATCAAGCAGGAAATGAACAAGTTAAATTACAGGGAGCCATTTCACTCTCTGATATTGTCTTCCGCTATCAACCCGATTTACCCCCCACTATTCACCATTTCACGCTGAATATCCGGGCGGGTGAAACCGTGGGTATCGTGGGAACCTCCGGCTCGGGTAAAAGTACTCTTGCACGTTTGCTGCTGCGGCTTTATGCCCCGGAAAGTGGGGCCGTCATGTTGGATGGCATTCCTTTACAGAATCTCAATATTGAATCTATCCGACAGCAGATCGGTATCGTGCTGCAAGAAAATTTTCTGTTCAATAAAACAGTCTATGAGAATTTATCACAATCATGCCCTGATGCCCCGTTGTCCGCAGTGATTGAGGCTGCAAAGCTCGCGGGTGCACACGATTTTATTCTCAAGCTGCCAATGGGCTATGACACGGTGATTGCTGAAGGTGGTCAGTCCTTATCAGGCGGTCAGCGGCAACGTCTGGCCATTGCCAGGACGCTGCTCTCAGATCCAAAAATCCTGATCCTTGATGAAGCCACCAGCGCGCTGGATGACGAATCACAGGCCGTTATTCAATCCAATATGGCAGATATTTCCCAGGGCCGGACAGTTATCACCATTGCACACCGACTCTCCACGGTACGTCAATGTGACCGGATTATTGTATTGCACCAAGGCCAAATCATTGAACAAGGCAGCCATGAACAACTTCTGCAACAGGGCAAGCACTACCGGAAACTTTGGCAATTACAACAAGAATTAAAGCAAGAGGAGCCTTCCCATGCTTAAAGCGATTTTTACGCTTAAGACGGTTTTCACACTTAAGGCTATTTCCACACTTAAAGCCATTTCCATGTCTAAGGTTATGTTACGCAAAGGAATGGAAAGGTTACGTGCGCCTTCCCCCGATTATGATTTTTTGCCGACGCATTTGGCGTTATCACAACGTCCGCCTTCCCCGTTCGCCCGTTATACAGCGATAACCCTGAGTATTGGAGTTCTGGGTGCCCTGCTCTGGGCCTGTCTGGGGAAATTAGACGTACAGGCCACCGCAACCGGACAACTGATTGCCTCTGGCCGTTCCCAAATCATTCAGGCTTATGAACAGAGTCGCATTATTGCCATTCATGTGGGAAATGGGCAGCACATTGAGAAAGGTGCGCCGTTGATTACACTCCACACACTGGGGGTTAATCAGGATATTGCCCGTCTGATCGAACAACGTGATTATCTGACAGAAGAAGAGATTCGCTATCAGGCCCTGCTCGGAAAACATGATCCCAAATCCCTGCCACTTTTCCAGCAACAACCTGAGGGCAGACAGGAAAAGATCCTGAAGCATTATCAACACGAAAAACAGGAATTCGATTCAAGCATCACCAATATCTACGCAGAAATGGAGATCAATGTCACTTCTCAGAAAGCGCGGGATAGTGATATTCAGTCATTGAAAAATCTGCGCGAAAACATCAGCCAGCGTTTACAGGCGCGAAAAACCTTGAGCCAAAAGCAGGTCATCAGCAAGGTGGAATATCTGGAACAAGAGAAGGAATTTCTGGAAACAGAAAGGCTGATCGCCCAGCAAAAATCGGATCTGAGTGTTCTAATCACTCAATACAAAAGTCTGGAAGAACGTTTAAAAAGTGTAAAAGTACAAAAAGAGCGGGAATGGTTTGAGAAAAGAAAACAGGCCGAAATGCAATTGGCTGTACTGAAACAGGAAATGTCCAAAGTACAGGAGCGGGAAGAACTGGAGATTGTACGTTCTCCTGTAACCGGCACAGTCCAGCAATTGAGTGTCCATACTCTCGGTGCAGTTCTACAGCCTGCCCAGAATTTGATGGTGATTGCGCCGGATGATCATGTCCAGCTTGCTGAAGTCCAGATCCTGAACAAAGATGTCGGTTTTGTCCGCGCCGGACAGCATGTCACGGTCAAGGTCGATGCTTTCCCTTATACCCGCTACGGCACGATTGAGGGAGAGTTATTGAGTATTTCACGGGATTCCGCCACGGATGAGCGATTGGGTCTGGTTTTCCCTGCCCAAATCAGCCTCAGGAAGAACAATATTATGGTGGATGGAAAACCAGTCGAAATCACGGCAGGTATGTCCATCGTTGCGGAAATCAAAACGGATCAGCGGCGGGTTATTGATTATCTGCTCAGCCCGATTCAGGAATATCAATCTGAAGCATTGAGGGAGAAATAATCATGACTGACAATTTTTCCTTTACCAGTGGCGCGGATTCCACTCTGCAAAATCATGCTTTGGAGTGCATTGCCTATTTGGGGAAACAATTTCACAAAGTGGCTTCTGTCGAACAAATACACCATGTGCTGGGGCTGGATTCCCTGATGCTGACAGATCCGCAACTACGTGAAGCCGCTGATTCGCTCGGACTACACAGCAAATTTGATCGCCTGACTCCCGCAACTGCTGCCACAATACCTTTACCTGCATTAATTGAGTTGGAACAGCGCTGGTGGATATTATCAGAAATCCATTCTGACGGATTTACTGTGTTTGATCCCACTACCGGAAAACAAGAAATACATCACTTACCCAAAAAGCATAAAGCGCTAAGTGAACCCAAAGAACTGAGCGAATATAAAATACTGCTGGTGGCAGATAAGTCCCTGACCAAGCAACAGGTCAAATTCGGAATGAGCTGGTTTTATCCTTCCATTTTCAGGCAAAAAAACCAATTGCGGGATATTTTCCTGTTTGCCATTGTGTTGCAGCTTTTCGCACTGGCATCACCTTTGCTGTTTGAAAACGTTATTGATAAGGTACTGGTCGGGCGGAGTATCTCTAGTCTGCATGTCCTCGGTATGGCGATGCTGTCACTGGCATTGGCTGAACCCTTATACAGCTTCCTTCGCAACACCGTGTTTGGGCATATGGCCAGCCAAGTCAATTCGGAACTTTCCGGCAGGCTTTACCGCCATTTAGTGGGATTACCCCTGCCCTATTTCAAGCAACGTCAGACAGGCCAAATTATCTCCCGCGTCCGGGAAATGACACAGATCCGTCAGTTCTTGACTGGCTCTACGCTTATGCTGCTGCTTGATCTGATTTTCATCATTCTGTTTCTGGGAGTCATGTTTCATTACTCCTCCCTGCTGACATGGATCGTGATAAGTTCTCTGGCGCTCTATTTCCTGCTCTGGATCACCATCGGGCCAATCATTCGGCGAAAGGTAGAAAAAGAGTATGAATCTGATGCCAATGCCGTTAGTTTCCTGACCGAAGCCATTACAGGCATCGAAACCATCAAAACTACCGCAACGGAAAAACGCTTTTTGTACCAATGGAAAAAAGTGTTGAGTCAACAGTTGATCCAACGTTTTTCCGCCCAGAAAAGCGGACTGGTAGCAGGACAAGGAATCAGTCTGATCCAGAAAGTTGCTGCGGCACTGCTTTTGTGGTGGGGTGTCAGAGGTGTGCTTGATGGTGATTTGTCTCCGGGTGAATTGATTGCTTTCAATATGCTGGCGGGGCACGTTACCCAGCCGATCCTGCGGTTGGCTCAGGTCTGGCAAGATTTTCAGCATACGCTGATCGCCCTGCGACGGGTCGGCGATATTCTTGATGAACCTATGGAACACAGTAAGCAAGGGCTGGCATCGGCACCCGAACTGGCAGGCCAGATTGAATTCAGAAATATTCGCTTCCGCTATCATACTGATACACCTGAAGTTCTGGCGAACCTGTCACTGGCAATTGAGGCCGGAGAATTTATCGGCATTACAGGGCCGTCAGGTTCAGGCAAAAGTACGCTGACCCGATTATTACAGCGCCTATATGTGCCACAACATGGTCAGGTTTTGGTGGATGGCATGGATTTGGCGATTGCTGATCCTGTATCGCTGCGACGCAACATGAGTGTTGTCTTACAGGAAAGCATTCTATTTTCCGGCAGCATCGCGGACAATATTCGCTTATGCAAACCCAATGCCAGTGATGAAGAAGTCTATCAGGCAGCTGCCTTAGCAGGGGCGACTGATTTCATCAGTACATTTCCCCATAAGTTCGCCCACCCTGTTGGTGAAAAAGGGAATAACCTTTCTGGCGGGCAACGCCAACGTATCGCACTGGCAAGGGCATTGCTGAGTAACCCAAAGATCCTGATCCTTGATGAAGCCACTTCTGCACTGGATTATGAATCTGAAGCTGCCATCATGAGCAATATGGATGAAATATGCCGAAACCGAACAGTGATCAGTATTGCCCATCGGCTGAATACCATTCGCCATGCCGATAAAATTTTCGTTTTGGATCAGGGAAAAATTGTTGAATCAGATTCACACGATGCCCTTGTGCAGCAAGACGGTTTATACGCCCAACTTTGGCATCAGCAGACTAAGTGATTATCAAGACGGAAAATTCATTGGAGACATAAGGCTTATTTCCCCTTAGAATTAATTTCATTCTGAAATTAATATAACAGAATGTTCTTAAGGAAGAGAATATAAATATGAAACAAGTCGCTATCACTGCATTGGTTTTTTCTCACACATCTGTTACATCGGTTGCCATGCCGATTGAAATACTGACCATTGCCGCCAACACCATTGGCGGCGCTATTCCCCATGTCAACATTATTTCCCCTGCAAACCCACAAATAAATGACACCAATAGTCTATTTATGGTGGCTGATTATACTTCCTTCCGTAATGATACCGACAGTTCTCCCCACCGTATTCTTTACCCCCCTCTTCCCAATTCTCTCCACTTAAAGGATCTGAAACCCGATATCATTCTGATCGGTTCATTGGGTTTTCCTGAATGGGAACCACGGCATTGTTCACAGGAAATCATGGAATGGCTCAGGACTATGGATAAAAAACACATTCCCATCGTTTCAATATGTTCAGGCACTTTCATGCTGGCAAAAGCAGGATTATTGCAGGCAAGTGCAACCATTCACCCTCATTTTGCCTCTGAATTCAAAACGTTGTTTCCTCATATTCCGCTTTATAGTGATAAAAAGGTCATTCGTGACAATCACCGTTTTTGTATCTCGAACGCTTACGGCGGTGGTAGTTGTATGTTAAATATTGTGGAGTTAATTTATGGACAATATGCCAGAGATCAATGTGCAAAATTTCTGTTAGGTGAAAATGACAGCGAATTATCGTCAGATTCCGTCAATTTTACGCCATATCGCCAACATGACGATGTATTGATCCACAAACTGCAAGACTGGATGCATGCTTTTCCTTCTGAAATTTTATCCGTCACTGATTTAGCCAATAAGATCCATCTTTGTGAGCGGCAAATGAAACGCCGCTTCAAAATCGCCACAGGAAAAACACCAATCCAGTATATCCAGCAGATCCGTTTGTCACAGGCAAAACTCTGGCTGGAAAAATCCCAAAAAACCATTGAAGAGATCAGCCATGAAGTGGGTTATGAAGATACCCGTTATTTCAGGGAATTATTTAAACGTTACAATGGGCTGACACCAAAAGAGTATCGCCAGAAATATCACCATTAAGTTTTTTTCTGCCAACTAATTTTGCACTTTGCAAATAATTAGCAACACTAATAAATGATTTGATTTTCTTACCCGCATGATACGAAAAATGCTTACATCATAAATGTTGATTCTAACAATCTCCCCCATCAACCAGTAGCGACACGCGTCCAGCTAAGGTATTATTGCCCGCTATATTATTGGTACACGCCCTTTATCAATTGAATTTATGGCAAAAGAACAAACTGATCGCACCACACTGGATTTGTTCGCAGATGAACGCAGGCCAGGGCGACCTAAAACAAATCCGCTGTCCAGAGATGAGCAGCTTAGGATCAATAAACGTAATCAGTTGCGACGGGATAAAGTCAAAGGACTGCGTCGAGTAGAACTCAAGCTCAACGAAGATGCTGTCTATGCACTGAATCATCTGGCAAAACAGCGCAATATTAGTCGCAGTGAGCTGATTGAACAGATGCTGTTAGCTCAACTGGCAGAAAAAAATCACCTTGCCGATTAACTGATTTTACTCAACAGCAATGAAACGCTATCACCACACAAATCTGACAGATTTGTCATGGATGTTTGGTCAAAATAACGCTTTTCATTTTATTAAAACTAACATTTTTCCTGCTGATTTCAGCGCAATGTGCATAGGCTTAATGCACATATAAAACAAGAGGTTAACCCATTTTATGGCAATAATAGGTATATTCTTCGGCAGCGATACAGGCAACACAGAGAACATCGCCAAGATGATCCAAGAAAAATTGGGCGGTGCTGATGTTGCTGAAGTCCGCGATATTGCCAAAAGCAGCAAAGAAGACATTGAATCCTTTGATATTCTGCTGCTTGGCATCCCAACTTGGTATTATGGTGAAGCTCAATGTGATTGGGATGATTTTTTCCCGACATTGGAAGAGATCAACTTTGAAGGAAAACTTGTTGCTCTGTTCGGCTGTGGTGATCAGGAAGATTATGCAGAGTATTTCTGTGATGCTATGGGCACCATTCGCGATATTATTGAGCCTAATGGCGCCATTATCGTAGGCCACTGGCCGACCGAAGGATATCACTTTGAAGCCTCTAAAGGCATGGCCGATGACAATCACTTTATCGGTCTGGCCATTGATGAAGATCGTCAGCCAGAATTGACTGATGAACGAGTTGAAGCTTGGGTGCAGAAAATCAAGACCGAAATGAGTCTATCAGAGATTTTGGGGGCATAAGTTTCCCTTTCCCGCAGGATTATTCTTGCATAATGTGTCATGATATCAGGTCTGGCATGGTTTTCATTTTGAATATCCATGCCTATAATCAGCAACGTGAAACAGAATTATGATTCCCTCACGATACACCTAAGTATCATAATTTCACTTAACTCAAGTTACAGGACTGAATCCGCATGACCGACAACAATAAAGCATTGAAAAATGCTGGACTTAAAGTAACACTTCCACGACTAAAAATTCTGGAAGTGCTACAGGACCCAGAATGCCATCATGTCAGTGCGGAGGATCTCTACAAAAAACTGATTGATATCGGTGAAGAGATTGGCCTCGCCACTGTCTATCGCGTGTTGAACCAGTTCGATGATGCCGGCATTGTCACTCGCCACAATTTTGAAGGTGGTAAATCGGTTTTTGAACTCACTCAGCAACATCACCATGACCATCTGATTTGCCTTGATTGCGGTAAAGTCATTGAATTTAATGACGAGTTTATCGAAGAACGTCAGAAAATCATTGCTGACCGTTATAAAATTAAGCTTTCAAACCATAGCCTTTATTTATACGGTCACTGTGCTGTTGGTGATTGTCGCAAAGATAGCGCTCTGCATGATGAAAATTCATAAAAAGTAAATGTAATAGAGAAGTAATGATGTAATTTGCTTTTGGTATTTCATTTAGTTTGAATAGCAATTGCCGATTAGCTAAGCTAATCGGCAGTTCGCTTTATGCGTTAAAATTTTACTTCTTCTATCCGGCTAAAACGTTTCCCATCGGTACTGACTGAGCGAATTTTCACATTATCAGTGACATAGGGGCGCTGCCTGTCATCGTAAACCTGCCATGTTTTGCCATCATCCAATGAATACTGGATAACAACACCCGGAAATGCAATATTGGCTTCAAAGACTCCCCCAACAATTCTGCCACCCGGCACAGGCAAACGGTACGAAACATTGGCCTTATCCAATTTAGCCAGTTCATTCTGCCCTATCAGATTGGCAAAACGTACCCAGTCATGATGAAACTCAGCCATATCGACATAACGCGTTATTCCGCCTTTAAATTCTCTTCCCTGCTGATAATCCAACTCCCAACCCGCTCGATGCCATGCCCGTTCCGCCAACGGCAGTAAACGCGGATAAATCATATATTCCATCTGTTCATCCGTTCGTACTGTTTCACTCCACAATTGCCCTGACATTCCATAAGCACCCTGCCAGCGTTTATTGCTGTGGGCATTGAAGTTATTGCCGTCGCGATCTACCGATGTTTCTGCATTTTGTGGCAGGTTATTCGGAGCAAAGCTGAAAATTTTCTCCTCATCATTAAACCGAGTTGCCCAATAATAACCACGCTCTTTCGGATTAACTTCATACGGCATATCGACATAGACATAATCAGGATTGGAAACAACGACCCGATAACCTTTATTTGCCCAGTCATTCACCGAATCATAGCCCCCCCAGTAGAGGGTATCCCAGAAGTTTACCGCAATATGTTTAGTGGCGAAGTCTTTGGCTGATTTGGCGTGCTTCAAGCCGTCCTGCCATGCCTGCATTGTGTCAATACCGTGAGTATTGACGATCTTACTGACTTCAATGGCAAAGTAGCTGGCGAGTTCATCAACATCTTTAATCACACCCTTCGCTATCATCTTCTGGCAAGCCTTGGATTTAGCCCACGGTTTGTCTTCGATTTTTTTGTTAATAATCCCTTTTCCCGGCACAATTGGACCGTCTTTATCCTGATACCCTGCGCCCAAACGAATATTTTTTGCTTCATCCCCACCAAAGTGCCATGTAGTTAACGGCAATCCGGCTTCTTTATGCATGGCAACAATTTCGCTTATTACCTTATCGATAAATTTCTTGGAGGAATCCATGCACGGATTAAGGTAACTCCGGCGATCGTAAAACTGTACGGATGTGGTGTTTGAGGTATCAGTCGGATCAAGCAAACGATATTCACTGGCTTCTTGTTCTTTACCCTGTGCCATTAACCTCTTATAACGCGCTTCCATTGATACAACAGCGGCACGGGCATGAGCCGGAATATCAATTTCCGGGATCACTTCTATCTGGCGAGCTTTAGCGTAGTTCAGAATATCAATGTAATCCTGACGACTGAAATAACCGCTGCCCATGTTATTGTTATTCGGCCCAGATCCCAATTGTGGCAATACGCATTTAGTCTCGCTTAGATCATGGCAGCGCTGGCTACCAACTTCTGTCAGTTCCGGTAAGCCGGGAATTTCCAGACGCCAACCTTCATCATCACTCAAGTGGAAATGGAATTTGTTCAACTTGTAGTTAGCCATTTGATCGAGCAGACGCAAAACGGCTTTTTTGCTGTGAAAATTGCGCCCTACATCAAGGAACACGCCACGGTATTCAAATCTCGGCGCATCTTTTGCCCTCAATGTGGCTATTTTAGGTGTGCCGTTGGCGGGCAATAAGGAAAACAGAGATTGCAGACCATAAAAGACACCAGATTGATCAAATGCAACTATCTGTGCTCCTTTGGTTGTGATTTCCAACGAATAAGCGCCCTTTATTCGCCAGTTACCGGTGAATTTGTTTGCATTAATTTGAGTCGCAATATGATAGCCGTTATCCGCTAATGGAATATGATGGGATTTGAAACGGTCTCTGATCACCTTAATAGATTTATCACCCACCCCGCCCAATTCTAATTTCACGCCCCGGGATAAATCGACATCCTGAGAATGAATGGAAAGTTCTCTCGGTGTGGGGATAATCTGTCCACGCAGTTTACCCTCGCTCGCTTTTACCACCGATTGGTTTTTCGCAAAACGATTTTCAGGTGTCATCAGAGTATTATGATCTTCCGTGATACGTTTCCACAGCTCACCTTCCAGATCAGATAAATATTGACTGATGTCTTCTGTATCGGTATTCGCCAGTATCTTAGGGACGGCATCGCCGGAAGTCGCATACCAGCGAGGCATAAAATCTGTACTGTAAATTTGCCAATACTCTCCGATTATTGGCAGGACAATCTTTTCATTCGCGTTGATGCCATTGAATTTCTCTGTCGGCTCCAATTTATGTAAATCCCCCGTAATATGGGTGATTTTGTATTGGTCATTATCGAGTTTCAGGATCTGGCGAATGCTGTGAAAATAGATCGCCCAATCAGCAGAATGGATCGCTTGATTACCATTAATCAAGGTGATATTAACCCGATTACAAGCAGCCGAATCCGCACCAAGTATGGCGCAATCTGTGCCATGTGATCCGGCCTGATTATCAATGATTTTAAAATTAACTTTTAACTGGCTCAGTGAATCCACTACTTGTTGTGGTGACATCCGTAGTGATGCTGAGGATGACATTTCCGCATGAGAACTTCCAATAAATCCAACTACCGTGATGAGTGCTGCCAAAGTACGTAATTTAACGGTTTTCATAAATTACCTCGTCCGAATTTATTATTCTTTTCATTGGGTAAATATTGTACAAACCTGAACAGGCAATAACCCTAAACAATATGTGACTATAAGGCAACTTTTAATCTTAACTGGACGAGTTAATTTTCATTACAATGCTTTTAAACATAAAAAAAAGCGTGGAAATAATCACGCTTTTTTAGTGTCACAGGCGAGTTAACCTGAGCTGTATTATCCCTGTGAGATTTTTGCCCAAGTATCACGCAGACCAACCGTGCGATTAAACACCAGACGATCAGCACTTGAGAGACGGCTATCAGCACAGAAGTAACCTTCACGCTCAAACTGGTAGGTTTTTTCCGGCAATGCGCTTGCCAAACCAGGCTCCACAAAGCCCTTACGGATCACCAGCGATTCTGAATTAATAGTAGACAGGAAGTCATCTTCCGCACCCGGGTTTGGTACGCTGAACAAGCGGTCATACAGATGAAATTCCGCTGGTACACCATGTGAAGAGCTTACCCAATGAATAACTCCCTTGACTTTACGACCATCAGCCGGATCTTTATTCAGGGTCTGTTCATCATATCGGCAATAAATCGTTGTAATGTTGCCTTCTGCATCTTTTTCAACACGCTCAGCCTGAATCACATACGCATTACGCAGACGCACTTCTTTCCCCAGCACCAGACGCTTATATTGACGGTTTGCTTCTTCACGGAAATCCGCACGGTCAATACAAAGTTCGCGGCTGAATGGAACTTCACGGCTACCCATTTCCGGTTTGTTCGGATGGTTAGGCATCGTCAGGATCACCTCACCTTCCGGCATGTTCTCAATCACCAGTTTAACGGGGTCAAGAACCGCCATCGCGCGCGGTGCATTTTCATTCAGGTCATCACGGATACAAGATTCCAATGAAGCCATTTCAACATTGTTATCCTGCTTCGTTACACCAATGCGGCGGCAGAATTCACGGATAGATGCAGCAGTATAGCCACGGCGACGCAAACCAGAGATGGTTGGCATACGCGGATCATCCCAACCATCAACAATGTTTTCTGTCACCAATTGGTTCAGTTTACGCTTCGACATCACCGCATATTCCAGATTCAGGCGAGAAAACTCGTACTGGCGCGGATGGCAATCGATCGTGATGTTATCCAATACCCAGTCATACAGACGACGGTTATCTTGGAATTCCAGTGTACAGATGGAATGGGTGATCTCTTCCAGTGCATCAGAAATACAGTGCGTGAAATCGTACATCGGGTAGATACACCATTTATTGCCCGATTGATGGTGCTCTGCAAATTTAATGCGATAGATCACCGGATCGCGCATCACGATGAACGGAGATGCCATATCGATTTTGGCTCGCAGACACGCTTTACCTTCTCCGAATTCACCAGATCGCATTTTTTCAAATAGGGCGAAATTTTCTTCCACACTACGATCACGATACGGGCTGTTTTTACCCGGTTGTTTCAAAGTCCCACGATATTCACGGATTTCGTCGGCGCTCAATTCATCGACATACGCCAGTCCTTTGTTGATTAACTCAATGGCGTATTGATACAGAGTATCGAAATAGTCAGAAGAGTAACGAATATTGCCGCTCCACTGGAAACCCAGCCACTGAACATCAGTTTTAATCGACTCAACGTACTCGATATCTTCTTTAACCGGGTTTGTATCATCAAAACGTAGGTTGCATTGTCCCTGATAGTCTTGAGCGATGCCGAAATTCAGGCAGATCGACTTAGCATGACCGATATGCAGATAACCGTTGGGTTCAGGTGGGAAACGGGTATGTACGGATGTATGTTTACCCGTTGCCAGATCTTCGTCAATAATCTGACGAATAAAGTTTGTCGGACGGGCATCTGCCTCACTCATCGTTTTTTCCTCAATGCAAAAAGCGCTTTAACATAATCCTCTATAATCCAATAAGCTGAACCGATAAACAATACTTTGTTCGTGGGAAATGGCGGAATGGTGAAAGTTAATGTGTAAAAGCGGGAAGCCAAAACCCTTCCCGCTACAAAATCAACCAACTCGGTGACTGTTCAATACAGTAATCAATTGCTCCGCACAATAAACAATATGTTCTTCACTCCAGCTAGGATGCAAATACAGGCTGATTGTTCTGGGCAATAAAGAACGTGCTGTTTCACACACTACTTCACAGTAATTGACCGATTCCGGTGAGGTGTATTCTGTAGAATGGAAAGGGAAATTCGATGAACCAAAACCACGCAATTCCCGGAATACTTTTTCTCCATAAGCTTCCGGCCACTGGATCTTAAACGCAGGAACACCTATCTTTTTCAAGTCACTCAGAATAACTTCAGCCGTACAATCTAATTTGCTCAGATCAAAAATTATCGGATATAACCAGTAAGCATTGCATCTGTCCTCAGAATTTAAAGGTAAACTATCAATCAAATCAATATCGGCTAATTTTTCATCGTAAATCTTGGCATATTGCTGACGATTTTTCATATTCCAATCATCAAATCGTTCCAGTTCATTAATCCCGATGATCGATTGAATTTCAGTCATGCGATAGTTATAACCAATACGGTTATGTACATGCCATGAAACCTCCTCCAAAGCGAGAAGATCGAACTTTTTCCTTACATCAAAGCCATGATCGCGATAGGCACGGCATTCCCAACCAATTTCCGTATTATTGGTGACAACCATGCCCCCTTCTCCGCCTGTCGTAAAATGTTTTGACTGACAAAAGCTAAAAGTTCCAACATCACCGATTGTACCGATTGATTGTCCTTTATATTTTCCACCCAAACATTGCGCACTATCTTCTATCACTTTGAGATTATGTTTGCGTGCGATAGCCATAATAGGATCCATATCACATACCACGCCATAAAGGTGGACAACAATGATCGCTTTAGTGCGAGAAGTAATCAGCGACTCGATTTTGTCAGGATCAATAGTGTGCTCTTCTGTCGTATCACAAAAAACAGGAATGGCTCCACATTGTAAAACTGCAAAAGAGGTGGCAATAAAAGTATAAGAAGGGACTATCACCTCATCGCCCGGGCCAATATTCAATGCACCAACTGCAATATTCACGGCAGAAGTTCCTGAGTTACAGGAAATTGCCATTTCTGCACCAATCCAACTGGCAAATTTATTTTCAAATTCCATGCCTTCCTTTCCAGTCCAATAATTAACTTGTCCAGACAAAAGTGGAACTTGAATATCTTTAAGCGTTTTTTCTGCAAAGCAAGGCCAGTGAGGGAAATTCATAATAATGTTCCTTAAAGTTTTTATGATGGATTTTTATTCAACGCTTTATTATTTAATGCTTTTTATTTAAAAACAAAGTTAGCTAATCTTTGGATCATTAATAATCCAATATATTTTTATGGAAAATACTTCAAAAATCATCACACCATAATTACGTAACGTTTTAATTAAATTCCAGTTTTCTCTTGTATCTTCCCAAACAACAGGAAGCTGATGTAAAGTTTTAGTCAGTCTTTTTGTCAGATAAATAACTTCAGCATCAAAGGCATATCCCTTTATTTTTTGTTTAGAAAATATTTCTTTTGCCAATTCGGATTTCATCATTTTGAATGGGCATTGTGAATCAGATACTTTGCATCTTAATAACAGGTTAACTATCTTTAAAAAACATTTACTTGTTATTTTTCGATAAATATTCGCTTTAGATTTATTCTTTGAAAAACGTTCTCCAATTACTAAATCAATATTAGATTTTTCAATTTTTCGGTATGCGTTAAAAAAATCATGTTCTCTTACCGGGAAATCAATATCTGTATAGAAAACATATTTCCCCTTTGCCAAATCAACACCTCGCCGAATACTATAGCCCTTGCCATAATTCCCACAATTAGAAACAACCAAAATATCTGGATACTGTTTCTTTATTTTTAAAATATCTGAATCATGAAAACTATTTTTATTTGAATCATTAACAATAATTATTTGCACTTTTAATACGTTTTGAATCTGTCTGATTCTCTGTATTGTTTTTTCAATAACTGAATAACATTCATGATACCTGGGAAGAATAATTGAAACATCAATATTATTCTCTACGTAATATATCATTTTCTCTCCATCCATTATGCCCTTTTCACCATTAAAAAAACCTCAATTATAGGAAGCCGAAAACTTATCGTGCATACCCTAATAGCCGCCTACCTAGTTCTGTTAGTTTAATATAAGAGGTATTTTGTTGATCGGCTTTCTTTCTTGGAAAAGATTTACCTGTGATAGATGTTGTCGGTAATCCTTGTTTATATGCCAAAATACGTTCTCTAATTTTCTGCTCCGACAATTCAATACGGGGAAAATAGCAAAAATATTGAGCTAATCTTGGTTTTCCAGACGTATTTGGCCTATTACCATGAGGTAATGCACCATGAAAAATAACATAATCTCCCGCCTTCAACGGAATGGATTCTATTTTCATTCCTGTTGTATCAGGAAACCGGCTATTATAGCCTTTGGGTTGTTTGGCTAACCATTCATCAATGACTTTATGAAAGCCAGGAACACACTGAAACCCGCCAGAAGTACCATCATCATCCGTCAAACTCAGTAAACCTTGTATTTTCGTTTCTAATGGCCGCATTGATACATCAATATCCCAATGAATAAATCCTTCATATTCCCAACTATCGGTAATAGGTGGATTCATATTTACCCGGTCAATACTTACTAAAAGATCCTTTGTGCCAAATATTTTCTCATATACCAAATAAATCGCCTGATTCTGGCGATTATCCCATAAAGTTTGATGATGATAGAAAGGAATACGCCCCATTTCATCTATTCCTGATCGAGAGCGTATTTCTGTATCATAAAAATCACTGTTTTTTTCTTTATTCATTTCCAGAAAATTAAATATTGTATCTACTGTCTTATTTGCCATCTCCTTGCTAATAGCAGACTCAATAATGATATATCCATTTTCATTCCAATCTTTCAAATACTGTTCCATTTTGTCAACAAAAAACACCTGAGACATTTTACTTTACTGCCTATATAAGATTAATATCAATGAAAAAAAATTATTAAATAATAAGTAAGATTATCAATAAAATTACGTCAAATCGACTTAAATTAAATTACCTTAATCCAAATAAAATTCAAATAAAAAATTTAAGATCCAAATAAAATCCAAAATAAATAATGCACTGAATAATATAAATTAAATAATCTAAAGAATTATTAAAAATAATAATTATTATATAATGTGATGGTAACATATGAAAACCATTTAAAATAAATTAATAACAAAATTAAATACACCTTTAATATAAAAAATAATTTAATTTCATCCGTTACATAAGTATATCTAAAAAACAATTCCATGGTTTCATTATGAGTAGTATCAATGAATTGATTTAATGAAAAAGACTATTATTGCTATCAGTCTACTTTAACCCCAGAAAATAAAAGCCTATTTCATTCGGCTCTTAGCAAATTGTCGCTTGATATTTATGCTTTTCAGCATATCTGCGTAACCGGGAATTTTGCCTTTACTATTATCACTACCCAATATCAAAATAACTATAGATATCAGATGAGTATACAAATGAAACATCAATTGTCAGATAATGAAAAAATGACTATCGCGATAGTCATTAATGAGAAATACATATCAAACCACTATGCAGATGGTTTTAAAGTAGGAGCAACATCATTCACTATAAAAATAGCTGATTTCTTCATAGATAAGCAGTTATTTGCTGGATTTATACTCTATAAAAGAGATGAGTCTCTATTAGTTCCTAAAATTAATCAGTTAGAAAAAAATGGCATAAAGTATGTTAAATTATTTTTCAATTTCTCTATGAATCCAGAAGATATTAAAGATGCCTTAGATCAATGCCTATCACTTCTCGCCCAAGGTGATATGCAAAAGAAATCAAATATTTTTACTTATTATCAAACAGATACTCTTATTCCTTATCACCCAGAAAATATACCCTGTGGGGTAACGCATCATGGGCCTTTTGTCGAGGACTTCCAAAATAATTATTCCCAAGATGAGTCTTACCTAGCGTTTGAGAATAAAGAAAAGGCTGTTCATCTTTATAAACAACAAGCTTTAGGAATTAATACTTTAGTCAATCAAGAGTGTTTTATTATACAACATTCAACTCTTCAGGGTAATTATTTATTGAGCAAAGGCGTTCGCCAAGAAAAAATAAAACAGATCAATCCACCTATGTTTTCTAGCAAAAATAAAGAATTCAGTATATTACATCAAGATATCAATGAATTCATAAAAATAAAAAAAGAGGAAATTTTATTATTCACCGCGGTTGCCCGATTGGATTATTTTAAAAACATAGAGTTATTAATTAATGCCTCTCTTAGCTTATTGGAAAAGAGTATCCCGGTAAAAATATTAATTTTAGGTGATGATGAGCAATATAGTATCAGAAGAAATGCTCTGTTTTCTATGATCCCTATAGAATACAGGAAATACTTTTTAATTTTACATAAGCTACCCCAATCAGACTTATTAGGTATATTTAATGCAATCAAAAAAAAGGCTATTTTTGTATGCTCATCCCGCTATGAAACTTTGGGTATTACTCCCTTAGAAGCTGCATTAAATGGCATCTACTCAATCGTTCCAAACCTAGATGTAGTAGAGGCTTCAACTTATTTTTTACCGAAAGATAAGTTTGAGTATGACATAGCATCACTGGTAGAAAAAATAATCTCTGTATATGTGAAAAAGTCATTTACATCCAATACACAACAACAACTTCTCAATACTTTGCTGTCACAAAGTATCTTTGAACAAAGCATGAATAAAATTTATGATGAAATTTCAATGCATTATCTCATTAAAATTCCCGACCACGCCAAACACCCCTTATAATCACAATCATAAATAGTTACACCAAGTGAGCACAGAAATGTGCTCATATCAAATTTCACTCCGTAAAATTTACAAAAAAGACCAAATTCGAAATTAAATTCCGATATATTTTAATTAAATAAATTAAAATCCTAAAATTTAAATATATGCATTTTAATTAAATTGGATAAAAAGAAATTATCTCGTGATTTCTCTGCTTACTTCCTCATTTTTCACTAATATCGTTACAATGATCACAATTACTTATTTACCTGTGGCTTTTCATTATTTTTCAATTAAAAATAAGTCATGATGATAATGAAAAGTCTCCAATAATATTTATTACAATAGGTGAGCGCCATGGGTATATTTAGTTACTTGCAGCGATTGGGAAAAGCTCTCATGCTTCCAATCGCTCCACTTCCGGTAGCCGCGTTACTATTGCGGCTTGGTCAACCCGATGTATTCAATATTGCTTTTATTGCCAGTGCGGGTGGCGGAATTTTTGAAAATTTGCCTTTATTATTCGCATTGGGTATTTCTGTCGGTCTTGCGAAAGACAATGGTGGGGCGGCTGCACTCGCTGGTGTTGTAGGTTTTTTTATTCTAACAAAAGCAACTGCGGTTATTGATCCTAAAATCAATATGTCATTTTTCGCGGGTATTATTGCCGGTATCGTTGCCGGGCATTGTTATAACCGCTTTTCTGAAACTCAATTGCCGGAGTTTTTGGCATTTTTTGCCGGCAAACGCTTAGTTCCCATTATAAACGGTATTATTTGTCTTTTTCTTGCATGGATTTGCGGGCATATCTGGCCATATATACAACATGGCATTGATAATTTTAGTCTTTTGGTATCAAAAAGCGGGATGGCAGGATGGTTTACATATGGTGTTCTTAACCGTGCGCTTATTCCATTTGGCCTTCATTATATCTTGCACTCCGTTTTCTGGTTCAGTTTAGGCGACTGTTTGAAAATTACTTACGATCTGGCTGGATCGATACACAATATTTGTTTGGCTCCAGATGTAGTAAGCTCGCTCACTATTGGAGCAACCGTACCCGGAATAGAAGGTTCAAGCATCACACAAATAGCGAGTGAACTCGCCCGTGGTGATCTCAACCGCTTCTTTGCCGGTGACCCTAAAGCGGGTGTTTATATGGCATGGGCCTATCTAATCTTTATGGGTGGTTTACCTGGCGCAGCTTTAGCGATGTATTTAGCCGCTCCGAAAGAACGCCGTCCTCAGATTGGTGGTATGCTGTTTTCCGTCGCCTTAACATCATTCCTTACAGGGATCACTGAACCCATAGAGTTTTCATTCCTGTTCTTGGCTCCCGTTCTCTATGTTTTACATGCGGTGCTTTCAGGCATCAGTATGGTAATCACTAACTCTTTGGACGTTTTACACGGATTCGGCTTCTCTGCCGGACTCATCGATTTTGGATTAAACTGGGGACTGGCAACAAAACCATGGATACTCGTTCCTCTTATCGCCTTATTCTTCATTATCTATTTTGCCTCTTTTACCTTAATGATCCGGATTTTCAATCTCAATACATTAGGTAGGGAAGAAGAAAATACTGATAAAGCAACCTCTGCATCTCAAGATAAAGAAGCTATCACACATTACATCAAAGCCCTCGGCGGTGCCCAGAATATTCGTACTGTCGATGCTTGCATCACCCGGCTCCGCTTAACGGTGAAAGATAATACTCAGTTAGATGAAGCTCAATTAAAGAAATTAGGTGCTAAAGGAGTCTTAAAAATAGGTAAACAGAGTATTCAGGTCATTCTTGGCCCACAAGCTGAAAACATCGCAGAACAGGTCAAAATCCAGCTAAAATCAAGCAACGCAAACAAAATTGAATAATATTCTATCTGCTACTCCAAAAAGGAACGTAATCACGTTCCTTTCTCCTTTACTAAAATCACGTCATTAAATTGCATTTAAAAAAGTAAAATAAAAACATAATACTTTTTTTTCAAAATAAAAAAACAGTCTTTTAAATCTCATTAAGAAACCATATCAAGTGCTTAAATAGCTAAACAGCTAGCTACCCAACTCAACTTATTTTATCATATGAAATATCTTTATCCCATTGAAATGGGACACGGCCTGACACAGAACAGGTATGATGTGCGTTTTTACCCTACAGCTATCGCACATGACATCGATATCTCGGATATCGCGTATATCGTGCATAGCCCTCATAATTAAATTAATGAATAAATTTTTAAGAGGTAATCATGAGGCTTATTCCCCTAACTACGGCAAGTGATGTTGGTCGATGGTCTGCTCACTATATCGCATCTAAAATCAATGAATTTAATCCAACGGCAGAGCGCCCTTTCGTACTGGGGCTACCCACGGGCAGTACACCACTGGCTACCTATAGGGAATTGATTTCTCTGTACCAGACTGGAAAAGTGAGCTTCAAGCACGTTGTGACTTTTAATATGGATGAATACATCGGCCTGCCGGAAGATCACCCTCAAAGCTACCACTCATTTATGCACCAAAATTTCTTTAGTCATATTGATATCCCAAAAGAAAATATCAATTTGTTAAACGGAAATACGACAGATATTGATGTTGAATGCCAGCGTTATGAAAATAAGATCAAAGCATATGGCAAAATCCATTTATTCATGGGCGGTGTAGGTAATGATGGGCATATTGCCTTTAATGAACCTGCATCTTCTCTTTCTTCGCGCACACGCATCAAAACCCTGACTATTGAAACTCGAACAGCAAATTCCCGTTTCTTTAATAATGACGTAAAACAAGTTCCCAAATATGCTTTGACCGTTGGCGTAGGAACCCTGATGGATGCCGAAGAAATTATGATTCTGGCAACCGGAATGAATAAAGCACAAGCTCTGCAAGCCGCAATAGAAGGGCATATCAACCATATGTGGACAATCAGTTGTCTCCAAATGCATCCCAAATCACTTATTGTCTGTGATGAACCAGCAACAATGGAATTAAAGGTGAAAACAGTTAAGTATTTCCGTCAGTTAGAAGCTGACACTATCAATGAATTCGTCAGCCAGAACTTATTTCAGGAGTTAATAGACTAATATGTACGCATTAACCAACGGTATTATCTATACCGGATATGACAGGCTTGATAATCATGCAGTTATCATTGCGGATGGTTTGATTAAGCAGGTTTGTCCGGTCGATGAGTTGCCAAAAAAGATTGAGAAGCGCGATTTACATGACGCAAACCTCGCTCCCGGATTTATTGATCTGCAAGTCAACGGTTGTGGTGGTGTCCAGTTTAATGAACGGTTGGAAGATATCTCCGAAGATACTCTGCATGTCATGCAGGCAACCAACCAGCTCTACGGATGTACCAGTTTTCTTCCTACCCTTATTACCGGTCCCGATGAATTAATGATTAAAGCCATCGAAGTAATGCGCTCTTATATCAAAAATAACCCCAATCAGGCCTTAGGGCTACATCTGGAAGGGCCTTATATTAACCCCGTTAAAAAAGGGACTCACAATCCGGCATATATCCGTAAACCTACACCAGAAATGATGAATTACCTGTGTCTTAATGCGGATGTTATTACTAAGATTACTCTTGCCCCTGAAATCGTTGAAAGCAAATATATTCAGCAATTAGCCGAAGCTGGTATTGTTGTTTCTGCGGGTCATTCCAATGCCACTTATGAAGAAGCACGCCATGGTTTCCAAAACGGCATTACTTTTTCTACCCACTTATATAATGCAATGCCTGCAATTTCAGGCCGTCAGCCCGGCCTAATCAGTGCCATTTATGACTCATCAGAAATCTATGCCGGCATTATCTGTGATGGAATGCATGTATCATGGCCAAATATCCGTAATTCCAAGAAATTGAAAAATGAAAAACTGATTTTGGTAACGGATGCTATCGTCCCTGCCGGACTCGCTTCTGACGCAATGCAGCAATTTACCTTTGCCAACAAAACAATATATTATCGAAATGGTTTATGTGTCGACGAAAATGGAACGCTAAGCGGCTCATCAATCACAATGATTGGTAGCATCAAAAATAGTGTTGAACACGTTGGTATTGCTTTAGATGAAACGTTGCGGATGGCGACGCTGTACCCTGCCCGAGCTATCGGTGTTGATAAACATTTCGGCACGATTGAATCTGGTAAGGTAGCGAATCTGACCGCATTTACTCACGATTTCAAAATCTGCAAGACCATTGTTAACGGAAATGAAGTCAAACTATCGTGAGTATAAAAACTGATGGGTAATGAGAATACACAGAAGCAAATCGGTAATATTGATCTGGTTAAACAATTAAATGGAGCTGTGGTCTATCGATTGATTGATCAGCATGGCCCCATATCACGTATTCAAATTGCAGAAGAAAGCCAGCTTGCTCCCGCCAGTGTAACCAAAATTACTCGTCAGCTATTGGAACGTGGCCTGATTAAAGAAGTTGAGCACCAAGCTTCCACCGGAGGAAGGCGTGCTATCTCTATTGTTACTGAAAGCAGACATTTCCATACTATTGGGATTAGGCTCGGGCGCCATGATGCCACTTTAGCACTATTCGATATGAGCGGTAAAACGCTGACGGAAGAGCGCTACGCTATACTGGAAAATACGCAGCAGGAAGTCGAAAAGCGGATTATTTCCGCCATTGATAGTTTCATTGACCAAAATCAGCGTCGGATTCGGGAGTTGATCGCAATTTCAGTGATTATCCCCGGTCTTGTTGACCCCGATGAAGGCATTATCCGCTATATGCCACATATCAAAGTGGAAAACTGGCCTCTGGTTTATAATCTCAAAAATCACTTCAAGACCTTCTGTTTTATTGGTCATGACATTCGTAGTCTGGCATTAGCAGAAAATTATTTTGGAGCAACCCGCGATTGTGAGGACTCCATTCTAGTACGCATCCATCGCGGAACTGGTGCCGGTGTTATCGTTAATAACAATATCCTGCTCAACAAACGCGGCAATTTGGGCGAAATAGGCCATATTCAAATCGAGCCTCTGGGTGAACGCTGCCATTGCGGTAATTTTGGCTGTCTGGAAACTATCGTATCTAACTCAGCGATAGAGTCCAGAGTACAGCATCAGTTACGTCAGGGCTTTCCAAGCCAGCTCACTTTGAATAATTGCAATATTCATGCGATCTGCCTCGCAGCCAATGCAGGTGATCCTCTGGCAACCGAAATTATCCGGCAAGCAGGGCACTATCTTGGCAAGGCTATCTCGATAACGATTAACTTATTTAATCCCCAGAAAGTGGTTATTGCTGGCGAAATCGCGGAAGCCGAGCAGGTTTTGCTTCCTGCTATTCAGAACTGCATCAATAAACAAGTGTTAAAAGCATTTCGTGAAGAGCTGCCAGTTGTCGTTTCTGAGCTAAATCACTGCTCTGCAATTGGAGCATTCGCACTTACGAAACGCGCCATGCTTAATGGTGTACTGTTGCAACATCTACTTGGAGGATAATTTCAACCAATTCTGTCGGCTTTGTCGGCAAAGTGATTACAAGACAAACAAACAAACGATTTAGTGCATATTTCTTTAAAAAAGCAGTTGACGCATCTGTCTGATATACGCATAATGCGCCCCGCACCGCCGATGAAGGCAAAGCGAAAAAAGATGGCTACGTAGCTCAGCTGGTTAGAGCACAGCACTCATAATGCTGGGGTCACAGGTTCGATTCCCGTCGTAGCCACCATCTTTGCGGGAGTGGCGAAATTGGTAGACGCACCAGATTTAGGTTCTGGCGCCGCAAGGTGTGCGAGTTCAAGTCTCGCCTCCCGCACCATTTTCTTTATCGGGTTGTACTTAGAATTTACATTCGTAACGTTTTAAGTTTTAGTATGTTGTTTCAGGTGGGGTATCGCCAAGCGGTAAGGCACCAGGTTTTGATCCTGGCATACCCTGGTTCGAATCCAGGTACCCCAGCCATTCTTAAATGAAACAGTTGATTAAAACAATTGTTCCTGAATTAAAAGTCTAAGCATAACGAAGGTTGTAATGATGACCATTCAGGTGGGGTATCGCCAAGCGGTAAGGCACCAGGTTTTGATCCTGGCATGCCCTGGTTCGAATCCAGGTACCCCAGCCATATCACCGAAGGTTATCACAAAATCTACAATTAAGTTGTAAATGGCTACGTAGCTCAGCTGGTTAGAGCACAGCACTCATAATGCTGGGGTCACAGGTTCGATTCCCGTCGTAGCCACCATTTACAAATTAAGTTGGGGTATCGCCAAGCGGTAAGGCACCGGATTCTGATTCCGGCATTCCCAGGTTCGAATCCTGGTACCCCAGCCATATTTATCAATGAGTTAAGCAGCAATATATTGGAAAGAATCCCACCTCAAGGTGGTTTTTTTGTTTTTCTGCCACCCAAAAAATCATGTCATTATCTATAGCTGTATCCCAGTACCTACATACTTTTCAATCATCAATAAATACAATATTTGCTACTTGAAAAATGACGGTTAAATAATACGAAAATATCGTTAAGTAGCATGGTGCAAAAATCATACTATCACTTGCATGAGTCTCAAAACGGGACCAGCATGAGTTTATGAAAATAATATCCATTGCATCACTAAAAGCTTTTTGGGAAAAGTATCCTGAGGCGGAACAACCACTAAAAGCATGGTTTGATGGAGCTAAAAAAGCTTCTTGGAAAACACCTGCTGAAATTAAAGCGCAATACCGCAATGCAAGTATCCTGAAAAATAATCGTGTGGTATTCAACATCAAAGGGAATGACTACCGACTTATAGTTTCTATCTTTGAGCCGGAGTGAACTATGAACATTAAACCTATTAGAACAGAACAAGATTATCAATATGCGTTAAAAACCATTGCTCCATTGTTTGATAATCAGCCTGAAATTGGAACACCTGAATTTGATTACATGGAAGTTATGGTGTTGCTAATAGAAGCCTATGAAGCAGAACATTATCCAATCGATCCACCCGACCCCATTGAAGCCATTAAATATAAAATGGAGCAATCAGGTTTAACTGTTAAAGACTTGGAACCAGCCATTGGTAAATCCAATCGTGTTTATGAGATTCTCAATCGTAAGCGTAATCTGACACTACCTATGATACGAAACCTGAATAATATGTTTGGAATTCCCGCTAATATCCTTATAAAACCAACAAAATCAGCCCAATAAGGGCTGATGATTTCAAATCCTAATTACGCTTCAAGTCATCAGTAAGCAACACGGTTGCTTGACGATAGAGAGAATCACTCACAATCCCAATGCATATTTCAGTGCGCGATTTTTTATTGAACCTGAATGTTGAGCCGCCATCAATGCTAAATTACGCATTGTTTTCAATCCCGGTAAATTACTGCTGAATGTAGTATGAAAGAGATCCATTCCCGCTTGCATCACCAAATTATCCGGCATCCTGCGACGTTGGTAACGCATCAAAACTGCCAATGAATCCCACTCTTCCAGCACTTCCTTAGCCTTAGTCAGTTCCTTAAGCAAAACATCAACGTCCCGATATCCCAAATTCACTCCCTGCCCTGCCAGTGGATTAATGGTATGAGCCGCATCACCCAATAAGACCAATCCTTCTTGAACATAATGGCTGGCATGATGACGGGCCAGAGGAAATGAACCTGCTGCAATTGGTGTGACTTTACCCAAACGGCTGGGAAATGCCTGAAAAATTTCTAGCTCAAGCTGTGCCATTGTCATTGATTGCAATTGGCGAATACGGGCTGGAGAATCGTACCAAACCAATGAAGCCCATTGATCAAACAGTGGCAAAAAAGCTCTGGGACCAGAAGGAAAAAACTGCTGCCATGTTATATCTTGTTGAGGTTGCCCAGTTTTGACGGTTATCAGCATACATGACTGACGATATTGCCATCCTCTGCTGCCAATGCCTGCGAATTGGCGAACCTGAGAACGGGCACCATCGGCACCAATAATCAGACGAGTACCAATTTCCGTTCCATCTGACAATGCCACCAGCCATGATTTAGTTTCATGCTGGCGCTGCATCGATTTCAGGGTGGTGGGACAAAACAATGTCAGATTTGGATAACGCTCAAACTCCTGCCACAATGCCAGTTGCAAGATCCGGTTTTCCACCATGTAGCCCAATTCTGGCAACCCTAAGTTCTTAGCCTCAAAAATAACATTGGAATCATTTTGTTCCCACGTTTCCAGCTTCCGATAAGGAGCACTGCGAATGTTCAATACATTTTCCCATGCCCCCACTTGCTTCAATAAGTCCACGGAAGTACAGCTAATTGCAGATACACGAATATCAGGCTCACTGCCAGCAATATAAGGTTCCGGTGGCTGATGTTCTAATAATGCAACTCGCCACCCTTCCTGCGCTAATCCCAATGCAGTTGCGGCGCCAATCATGCCCGCCCCCACGACAACGATATCGAATTTTTGTTGTGGATTATTCATATTCATCACGTTATTAACTTATTGATTAAAGCAGTGTACCGGAATTTTCCCTTTCCGGCTGTGAATATCCGATGTTACAGTCTGGTCACTGGTATCTCAAATGACTACAATAGCCAACAAAATTATGCTAAATACACTATGTGCAACACATTGCGCTTTTCAGTGTTGAAGCATCATTCCACTGGAAACACCGGAACATAAAATGTCGAAACTATATATTAAAACCTGGGGCTGTCAGATGAACGAATACGATTCATCCAAGATGGCCGACCTACTGGAAACCACTCACGGTTATCAGTTAACCGATGTCGCCGAAGAAGCAGATGTCTTACTCCTGAATACTTGTTCAATCCGTGAAAAGGCGCAGGAAAAAGTCTTTCACCAGCTTGGTCGCTGGAAAGGTCTGAAAGACAAAAATCCTGAAGTCATTATAGGTGTTGGTGGCTGCGTAGCCTCTCAGGAAGGGGATTTTATTCGTCAGCGCGCACCTAGCGTCGATATTATCTTTGGGCCACAAACCCTGCACCGTCTGCCTGAAATGATTAATCATGTTAAAGGCACTCGCAGCCCCGTTGTTGATATCAGCTTCCCGGAAATCGAAAAATTTGACCGTCTGCCGGAGCCTCGTGCTGAAGGCCCGAGCGCATTCGTCTCCATCATGGAAGGCTGCAATAAATACTGCACATTCTGTGTTGTTCCTTACACGCGCGGGGAAGAAGTCAGCCGCCCTTGTGATGATATCCTGTTTGAAATTGCCCAGCTTGCGGCACAAGGAGTACGTGAAGTTAACTTACTCGGTCAAAACGTAAATGCCTACCGAGGTGCGACGTTTGATGGTGATATCTGCACATTTGCAGAACTGCTGCGTTTGGTTGCAGCCATTGATGGTATCGACCGTGTCCGTTTCACCACCAGCCATCCGATTGAGTTTACTGACGACATCATCTCTGTTTATGAAGATACGCCGGAATTGGTAAGTTACCTGCATTTACCTGTCCAGAGTGGTTCTGACCGCATTCTGACGTTGATGAAGCGTGCCCATACTGCGCTGGAATACAAAGGCATCATTCGCCGTCTGCGCAAGGCTCGTCCTGATATTTTCATCAGTTCTGACTTCATCATCGGTTTCCCGGGAGAAACACAGGATGATTTCGAAAAAACTATGAAGCTGATTGCTGACGTTAATTTCGACATGAGTTTCAGCTTTGTCTACTCAGCACGTCCGGGAACACCTGCCGCTGATTTGCCGGATGATGTAAGTGAAGAAGAGAAAAAACAGCGCCTATACTTGTTACAACAACGTATTAATCAACAAGCCATGAGCTTCAGCCGCGCAATGCACGGCAGCACACAGCGTATTCTGGTTGAAGGGCCATCCCGTAAAAATATCATGGAACTTTCTGGTCGTACTGAAAATAACCGTGTGGTTAATTTTGAAGGTACACCTGACATGATTGGCAAATTCGTTGATGTCGAAATTGTTGATGTATACGCCAACTCTCTGCGTGGTCAAGTCATTAGAACTGAAGATGAAATGGATCTACGCGTTCACGAATCCCCTGAATCAGTCATTGCCCGTACTCGTAAGGAAGATGAACTCGGCGTCGGCCTTTACCAGCCTTAATAGGCCCTAATTATAGAGATAATCAGTGACACAAATAAACCCACAAACAACAACACAAGAAATCTTTCTGGAACCCTTAGACAATCAACGTTTGATGAGTCTGTGCGGACCGCTTGATGATAACCTGAAACAAATTGAGCGTCGTTTGGGTATCGAAATTAACCGTCGTGACAATCGTTTCAAACTGGTAGGTAAGCCTTTGTGCGTTAGTGCGGCAACCGAAATTCTGCGTCACCTTTATGTCGAAACCACTCCTGTGCGTGGCGTAATACCTGATCTTGAGCCTGAACAGGTTCATTTGGCTATCACCGAAAGCCGCATACTGGAGCAAGTAGCAGAAAGCGTGTCTGAATATGGCAAGGCCGTGAATATCAAAACCAAACGGGGGGTTATTAAACCCCGTACTCCCAATCAGGCGCAGTATATTTCCAACATCCTGACTCATGATATTACGTTCGGAGTCGGACCTGCGGGAACAGGGAAAACCTATCTGGCAGTTGCTGCTGCGGTTGATGCACTGGAACGTCAGGAAATCCGCCGTATTTTGCTGACACGTCCTGCGGTTGAAGCCGGTGAAAAATTGGGGTTCTTGCCGGGAGATCTGAGCCAGAAAGTCGATCCTTATCTACGCCCGCTTTATGATGCACTGTTCGAAATGCTGGGATTTGAAAAAGTTGAGAAACTGATCGAAAGAAATGTTATTGAAGTAGCTCCACTGGCTTATATGCGTGGACGCACCCTGAATGATGCCTTTATTATTCTCGACGAAAGCCAGAATACCACCATCGAACAGATGAAAATGTTCCTGACACGTATTGGCTTTAATTCTAAAGCTGTCATTACGGGGGACGTAACTCAGATTGACTTGCCAAGGGGACAAAAATCAGGCTTAAGCCACGCAGTGGAAGTTTTGTCTGATGTTGATGAACTAAGCTTTAACTTCTTGCATAGCGAAGATGTTGTCCGCCATCCGGTGGTTGCAAAAGTTGTTATCGCTTATGAAGCATGGGAAGCAGCAGAGCAGAAGCGTAAACAAGAGCTAAACGAAAAGCGCAGACAGGAAGCACAATGAGTTCAGTCATATTAGATTTGCAAATTGCATGTGAAAACCCAGAAGGGCTTCCTGAAGAAGCCCTGTTCCAGCGCTGGCTGGAAGGTGTTTTGCCTCAATTTCAGGCTGAAAGTGAAGTCACAATCCGTTTGGTTGATGAAGCAGAAAGCCACGATTTAAACCTCACTTATCGTGGGAAAGATAAACCAACCAATGTGTTATCCTTCCCATTTGAAGCACCACCTGAAGTTGAATTGCCATTACTGGGTGATTTAATTATCTGCCGGCAGGTTGTTGAAAAAGAGGCAGAAGAGCAACAAAAAACTGTCGAAGAACACTGGGCACATATGGTCGTTCACGGCAGTCTCCATCTTCTGGGGTATGATCATATCGAAGATGATGAAGCAGAGGAAATGGAGTCTCTGGAAACAGAAATTCTAAAAATAATGGGTTATCCTGATCCTTATCTGACGGAAAAAGAATAACCATTGACAGCATTTTTATGTTAAATATTACAATCCACGATTTTATTAATGGGAACTTTCATTAAAACTCCATGAGCGACGACCATCCTTCAAGTAACGATAGCCCTGGCCCTAAGAAAAGCTTCTTTGCGCTTCTTAATCAGCTTTTTCACGGTGAACCGAAAAACCGTGATGATTTGGTTGAACTGATTCGTGATTCTGAACAGAATGACCTGATCGATCCTGACACCCGAGAAATGCTCGAAGGAGTAATGGATATTGCTGACCAACGCGTGCGTGACATTATGATCCCACGCTCACAGATCGTTACCTTAAAAAGCAATCAATCTCTGGACGAATGTCTGGATGTTATTATTGATTCGGCACACTCACGCTTTCCTGTGATCAGCGAAGATAAAGATCACATCGAAGGTATATTAATGGCGAAAGATCTGCTGCCGTTTATGCGTACGAATGCAGAACCTTTCAGCATTGATAAAGTACTTCGTCAGGCTGTTGTAGTGCCGGAGAGTAAACGTGTTGACCGTCTACTAAAAGAATTTCGTTCTCAACGCTATCATATGGCGATTGTGATTGATGAATTTGGCGGTGTTTCCGGCTTGGTCACAATCGAGGATATCCTTGAACTGATTGTGGGTGAAATAGAAGACGAATACGATGATGATGATGATAACGATATTCGTGCTCTAAGCCGCCATTCCTATTCAGTGCGGGCATTAACTCAAATTGAGGATTTCAACGACGTTTTCGCAACCAATTTCAGCGATGAAGAGGTTGATACTATTGGAGGGTTAGTTATGCAGGCATTTGGTCATCTGCCTTCCCGTGGAGAATCCATCACCATCAATGGCTATCTTTTCAAAGTAGCAATGTCTGATAGCCGTAAAATCATTCAGGTTCATGTAAAAATACCGGATGATGCTGAAGTTCCTAGCATTGACAAACAATAATAGGATCTAGATGAACAAAGCCTCATTACTGAGTTGCCAGCGGCTACGTGTTGTGCTGGCACTTTTATTCGGAGCCAGTGGAACGCTGGCTTTTTCACCTTTTGATTTCTGGCCTGCTGCACTTATTTCTCTTTTTGGCCTGCAAATCCTTACCTTAAACAGAGCCATCCGTCAGGCTTTCTTTATTGGCTTGTGCTGGGGGCTTGGTTTATTTGGCAGTGGAGCAAACTGGGTTTATGTCAGCATCGCCAACTTTGGTGGAATGCCGACAGCCATTAATATCTTTTTGGTGATCCTGCTATCGGCTTATCTTGCCCTTTATCCCGCCTTATTTTCGGGTATTCTGAATCGGTTTTTTCCGGCTTCCAGCAGCATCAGGCTTATTATTGCCAGCCCGGCAATATGGCAGTTAACAGAATTCTTACGTGGTTGGGTATTAACTGGATTTCCGTGGTTACAGTTCGGATACAGCCAGATTGACGGTCCAATGAAAGCTGTTGCCCCTATTCTGGGTGTGGAAGGCATTACTTTCATACTTATGATGATAAGTGGGCTGCTGGTTTTTGCTGTCGTTCACAAAAAGCTATCATCAGCCATCATTGCCACTATCCTATTGCTGTTACCATGGCCAATGAGAGACTATCAGTGGTATACCCTACAGCCGGAAAAAACCACCTATATCGCTCTGATTCAAGGCAATATTCCCCAGGAAATAAAATGGGACCCCGCTGTACTTGAAAAAACGCTAGATATTTATCTAGATAATAGCCGTCCTTTTATTGGCAAAGCACCTATCATCATCTGGCCGGAATCAGCGATTCCTGATTACGAATACAACCAGAAAGATTTCCTCATCAAATTGGATACCTTACTGAGACAGCACAATACCAGCCTGATTACTGGTGTTGTTGATGCCCGAGCAACTCTGAAAGGCTATAAATTCTATAACAGCATTATTGTATTAGGGGATAAAACTCCTTACCAATACCCAGCCTCTACCCGTTACGACAAACATCATCTTGTACCGTTTGGCGAGTTTGTTCCGCTGGAATCAATATTGCGTCCATTGGCCCCTTTATTCAATTTGCCGATGTCCTCCTTTAGCCGTGGTGATTATATTCAACCCCAGCTTTCTGTTGCCGGACATAATATTACTGCGGCTATTTGCTATGAAATTATTTTGGGTGAACAAGTTCGTGATAACTTCAAGCCTGACACAGAATTTCTACTGACTGTTTCTAATGACGCCTGGTTCGGACGCTCCATTGGCCCATGGCAACACTTCCAAATGGCCAGAATGCGTTCTCTTGAACTAGGTCGTCCCCTGCTAAGAGGAACGAATAACGGTGTTACAGCGGTAGTCAATCCAGATGGCTCCATTCAGGCTGAAATTCCACAATTTACCCGGCAGGTCTTGGAAGCCAAAGTCACTCCCGCCACAGGTGTAACGCCTTATTTCCGTATTGGTAATGGGCCAGTATGGGGAACTACAGTACTGTTTCTCATCTTTGCTTTTATAAAAAAACGCCGTAAAACTTAATTTTCTCTATTGGCCTTAGCGAATATCTCTAAAAGAAATCAGAGCATTAATAATATGCTCTGATTTTATATGCTTTTTATGTAATTCAAACAGAAAAAAACACAGGTAATTTCAACAAATCCCCCTCTAAATATTACATTTAAATTCCGTAAAATATAAAAACAACAGGATATAAAATCTAAAAAACAAACAAAATGAAAATAAAAAACCAAATGGAACAAACTGTGAACAAGATTCAATATTATTCGATTTTTACTATGCATAAGTTAAATTGTTTATTTATAGTGCGAGGTGTGTCGCGAAACAGAAACATTATAGTTTCAAAAAAACAACATTATGAATTACTTTTTTACAGTATATAAACAAAGAAATTTAGAAAAACGTTCCTACTAAATAGTTTTATGCATAAATGTAGAAACACAAATATCTGTAAGAAAACCCGATTTCGTAAAAAATCATTAAATTATAAAGGAGCTGTATATGCGTAATTTGATGTTAACTATAATGTTGCTTAGCGCGGTAGGAGCTGCCCATGCTGAGGAGTTAACTGGAACACTGAAAAAAATTAAAGGTAATGGCGTTATCGTTGTTGGGCACAGAGAATCTTCCGTTCCATTTTCTTACTACGATAACCAGCAAAATGTCGTTGGTTACTCTCAAGATTATTCCAACTTGATTGTCGATGCCGTGAAGAAAAAACTGGATATGCCTAACCTGCAAATCAAACTGATCCCCATTACTTCCCAGAATCGCATCCCTCTGCTGCAAAACGGTACATTTGATTTTGAATGCGGTTCTACTACCAATAACCTTGAAAGACAAAAACAAGCGGCATTCTCCAATACAATTTTTTCCGTTGGTACTCGCCTGTTGACCAACAAAGATCCAGGTGTTAAAGGGTTTGACGATCTGGCCGGAAAAAATGTCGTTGTAACTTCTGGCACCACTTCTGAAATTCTGCTGAATAAACTCAATGATGAAAAGCAGATGAAAATGCGCATCATCAGTGCAAAAGATCATGGTGATGCATTCCGTACACTAGAATCAGGCCGTGCTGTCGCGTTTATGATGGATGATGCGCTACTCGCGGGCGAACGTGCAAAAGCGAAAAAACCGGATCAGTGGATCATTGTCGGCAAACCACAATCAGAAGAAGCCTATGGTTGTATGCTGCGTAAAAATGATCCTCAATTTAAAAAGCTGATGGATGATGTCATTGCGAAAGTACAAATCTCCGGTGAAGCAGAAAAAATGTTTAATCGCTGGTTCAAAGAACCGATTCCACCCAAAAATCTGAACATGAACTTCTCCATGACTGATGAAATGAAGACGTTGTTTAAGTCTCCAAGTGATAAGGCATTGAATTAACGAACGAACTGAGAGATCCCGATTTTATAGGCGTGACGGGTATGAGGTAGTCGTTCCCTACCTCATTTTTTTAGCTCATTTTTTGACTCAATAAATTACAACGAATGGATCGTTTTTAGGCGTTACAGCTAATCCCACTTCAGGGAGCACGGTTATGTCTGTTGATTGGAATTGGGGCATCTTCTTACAAGCTGCCCCCTTTGGTAATACCACCTATCTGGGGTGGCTTATTTCTGGATTGCAGGTAACGATTACTCTTTCTATCTGTGCCTGGATCATTGCATTTATTGTCGGATCACTATTCGGTATCCTCCGCACTGTCCCGAATAAATTCCTTTCCGGGATTGGAACCTGTTATGTTGAGTTATTTCGCAACGTCCCTCTGATCGTCCAGTTTTTTACGTGGTATCTGGTAGTACCCGAATTTCTGCCCCAAAATTTGAGTAATTGGTTCAAAATGGAATTAGATCCCAATATTCAATTTTTTATTTCTTCTGTCATTTGTCTGGGATTATTTACGGCCGCTCGTGTATGTGAGCAGGTT
Organism: Xenorhabdus sp. XBWT; assembly: GCF_059072735.1. NCBI lineage: Bacteria > Pseudomonadati > Pseudomonadota > Gammaproteobacteria > Enterobacterales > Morganellaceae > Xenorhabdus > Xenorhabdus sp. XBWT. The sequence goes on along the minus strand of NZ_CM180990.1, from coordinate 1,321,771 downwards.
CGAGCCGCAATTCAGTCTCTCCCAAGAGGTCAACGGGCCGCAGGACTGGCAGTGGGTTTGACCTTGCCACAAACCTACCGCTATGTTCTGTTGCCAAACGCCTATCGAGTGATCATTCCCCCAATGACTTCGGAAATGCTCAATCTGGTAAAAAACTCTGCCATTGCTTCTACAATCGGGCTAGTTGATATGGCAGCCCAGGCTGGTAAGTTACTGGACTATTCCGCTCATGCCTATGAGTCATTTACAGCAATCACACTGGCTTACGTAGGTATCAACCTCGTTATCATGCTGCTCATGAGTATACTTGAGAAAAAAGTGCGTTTACCGGGCAATATGGGGGGACGATAAAAAATGTATCAGTTTGACTGGAGTTCGATTATTCCCAGCCTGCCCTTTCTCCTCAATGGGTTGGTGATCACACTTAAAATCACCGGAATAGCGGTTATTGTTGGCATTCTCTGGGGAACTATTCTGGCGATGATGCGTCTCTCATCCATCAAAGCTCTGAGCTGGTTTGCTGCCCTGTATGTTAACCTTTTCCGTTCAATTCCGTTGGTGATGGTACTGTTATGGTTTTATCTGATTGTGCCTAACTTATTACAAAATGTTCTAGGCATATCGCCGAAAAACGATATTCGTTTGATTTCTGCAATGGTAGCTTTCTCGCTCTTTGAAGCCGCTTATTATTCAGAGATTATTCGGGCGGGTATTCAGAGCATTTCCCGTGGGCAATCTTCTGCGGCGCTGGCACTGGGGATGACGCATCTGCAAAATATGCGTCTGGTTATTCTGCCGCAAGCATTCCGAGCGATGACCCCATTACTATTAACTCAAGGTATTGTATTGTTTCAAGATACCTCTCTAGTATATGTGCTGAGTCTGGCGGATTTTTTCCGTACAGCAACGAATATTGGTGAACGAGACGGTACTCAGGTTGAAATGGTTCTGTTTGCCGGATTTGTTTATTTTGTGATTAGTTTTGCCGCTTCCATGCTGGTTAACTATTTAAAGAAAAGGACTGTGTGATGATTTCCCTGAAAAATGTATCCAAATGGTATGGCCAATTTCAGGTTCTGACTGATTGTTCGACTGAGGTCAAAAAAGGCGAAGTAGTTGTGGTCTGTGGACCTTCTGGTTCAGGTAAATCCACACTAATAAAAACGGTCAATGGCCTTGAACCTGTCCAGCAGGGTGAAATTCTGGTAAACGGCACGAAAGTCAATGACAATAGTACTAATTTGGCACAATTGCGTTCCAAAGTAGGAATGGTATTCCAACACTTTGAATTGTTCCCCCATCTGTCCATTATTGACAATCTGACACTGGCCCAGATCAAAGTGTTAAAACGCAATAAGAAAACCGCTACCGAAAAAGCGTTAAAACTGTTGGAGCGAGTTGGATTATCCAGCCATGCCGATAAATTCCCAGCACAACTCTCCGGTGGTCAACAACAACGGGTTGCCATCGCTCGTGCACTCTGCATGGACCCTATCTCCATGTTGTTTGATGAGCCGACTTCCGCACTCGATCCTGAAATGATCAATGAAGTGCTGGATGTCATGGTTGAGCTGGCAAATGAAGGCATGACCATGATGGTTGTAACCCATGAAATGGGATTTGCCAAAAAAGTGGCACACCGTGTTATTTTCATGGATGAAGGCAAAATTGTCGAAGACAGCAAGAAAGAAGATTTCTTCGCTAACCCTAAATCAGAACGCGCCCGTGATTTTCTGGCGAAAATTTTGCACTGATCTTTCCCTGTCGGCGGATGGCAACAGCTACCGCCGATTTTAAATTTCCCCTCAAAAATAAGTAATTTTCAGCATTCCTCCTTTAACAAGAGTTGTTGCACCTATCCCTTATCAGCTATGCTATGCGATCTTGGATTCCATAAATAAACAATGCTCGCTAAAGGCGTAGCTTTACTACTCACCATAGGATTATCGGTGCCATGCAAGAACAATATCGTCCAGAAGACATAGAGCAACAAGTCCAGCTTCATTGGCAAGAGAAGCAAACATTCAAAGTGACAGAAGACAATGACAAAGAAAAATATTATTGCCTGTCCATGCTACCTTATCCTTCTGGCCGACTACACATGGGCCATGTTCGTAATTACACCATTGGTGATGTGATTTCCCGCTATCAGCGCATGCTGGGCAAAAACGTGCTACAACCTATCGGTTGGGATGCATTCGGCCTGCCGGCAGAAGGTGCTGCGATCAAGAATAATACCGCACCGGCTCCATGGACTTACTCCAATATTGAATACATGAAAAACCAGTTGAAAACTCTGGGGTTTGGCTATGATTGGGATCGTGAAGTCACGACCTGTACGCCAGAATACTATCGCTGGGAACAGTGGTTCTTCACAAAATTGTACGAAAAAGGGTTGGTATACAAAAAAACGTCTGCGGTTAACTGGTGCCCGCATGATATGACTGTTCTGGCAAATGAGCAGGTGATTGACGGCTGCTGCTGGCGTTGTGATAGTCAGGTTGAGCGTAAAGAGATCCCACAGTGGTTCATCAAGATCACTGCCTACGCAGAGGAGCTGCTGAACGATCTGGATAAGCTGGAAGATTGGCCTGAACAGGTCAAAACCATGCAGCGTAACTGGATTGGCCGTTCCGAAGGTGTTGAAATCACTTTTGATGTTGCTGACAGCCAAGAAAAACTCACTGTTTACACTACCCGTCCAGATACATTCATGGGTGCGACCTATGTTGCTGTCGCTGCGGGCCATCCTCTCGCTAAACAAGCCTCTGAAAATAACTCAGAACTGACTGAGTTCATCAATGAATGCCGCAATACCAAAGTTGCTGAAGCTGATATGGCAACAATGGAGAAAAAAGGCATGTCAACAGGCATGTTTGCTATCCATCCATTGACTAACGAAAAAATTGCTATCTGGGTTGCTAACTTTGTTCTGATGGAATACGGAACCGGTGCTGTTATGGCTGTTCCTGCCCATGATCAGCGCGACTGGGAATTTGCTACCAAGTATAATCTGCCAATGAAAGCCGTTATTCTGGACAACGAAGGCAACCTGCCAGATATTCAGGATGCAGCAGCGACAGACAAGAATGCTCTGGTTAATTCTGCAGAATTCAGTGGGTTGAGCAACGAAGACGGCTTCAATGCTATCGCGGACAAACTGGTTTCTATGGGTGTTGGTCAACGCAAAATCAATTATCGCCTGCGTGACTGGGGTGTTTCTCGCCAACGTTACTGGGGTGCACCAATTCCGATGGCAACACTGGAAGATGGCACTGTTGTTCCTGTCCCGGAAGATCAACTGCCAGTGATCCTGCCAGAAGATGTTGTGATGAATGGTATCACAAGCCCAATCAAGGCTGACCCAGAATGGGCAAAAACAGTTATCAATAACCAACCTGCACTGCGTGAAACGGATACCTTTGATACCTTCATGGAATCTTCATGGTATTACGCACGCTATACCTGCCCAGATTATGATAAAGGCATGCTGGACCCGGCTGCGGCTAACTACTGGCTGCCAGTAGATCAATACATCGGCGGGATTGAACACGCCATTATGCACCTGATGTATTTCCGTTTCTTCCACAAGCTGATGCGCGATTCCGGTATGGTCAATTCCGATGAACCGGCCAAACACCTGCTGTGTCAAGGTATGGTTCTGGCTGATGCCTTCTACTACACAGGTAACAGTGGAGAAAAAGTCTGGGTATCCCCAGCTGACACCATTGTTGAGCGTGATGAGAAAGGTCGTATCGTAAAAGCGACAGATAAAGAAGGCCATGAACTGGTTTGCACCGGCATGAGCAAAATGTCGAAGTCCAAAAATAACGGTATCGACCCGCAGGTTATGGTTGATAAATACGGTGCTGACACCGTTCGTCTGTTCATGATGTTTGCTGCTCCACCAGAATTGACTCTGGAATGGCAGGAATCTGGCGTAGAAGGAGCTAACCGCTTCCTGAAGCGCGTTTGGCGTCTGGTTCATGAGCACAGCAACAAAGGGGCAACCCAGCCGCTGGATACCAGCAACCTGACCACTGAGCAGAAAGATCTGCGTCGTGATCTGCACAAAACCATTGCAAAAGTTACCGATGACATTGGTCGCCGCCAGGCATTCAATACCGCCGTTGCTGCGATCATGGAATTAATGAACAAATTGACGCGTGCACCACAGGAAACTGAGCAAGATCGGGCGCTAATGCAAGAAGCATTGACCGCAGTTGTACGCATGCTTTCACCAATCACTCCACACGCTTGTTTCGTAATGTGGAAAGCGCTGGGCAACGAAAACGATATTGATATTGCACAATGGCCACAATCAGATGAACAAGCCATGGTAGACGATATTAAACTGGTAATCATCCAGATTAACGGTAAAGTTCGTGGTCGTATTACTGTACCAGCAGATGCAACAAAAGAGTTCGTTCAAGAAATGGCGACACAAGAATATAGCGTGACGAAATATCTTGAAGGCGTCAGCATTCGTAAAGTCATTTATGTTCCAGGTAAATTACTGAATCTGGTCGTTGGCTGATAACAGGAGACCATGTTTGTGCTGAAAAATTTAGTAAAAAGCGTGGTGGAAAATAATCTGCGGCTTCGTATTCTTACGTTGTTGCTCGGGTTGGCGGTGCTGGTCACCGCTGGCTGCGGTTTCCACCTTCGTGGTACAACACAAGTACCAAAAGAGCTTCAAACATTACAGTTAAGTACCAGTGATCCATACGGGCCTCTGGCACGGGCAGTGCGCCAGCAACTTCGTTTGAATGATGTCAGAATCATTGACCATGGAGATGCTTCAATACCTATCTTGAAACTTTTAAGCTCTAATGAACATAAAGAGACTGTTTCAATCTTTCAGGATGGTAAATCGGCTGAACGTTTGTTAGTGCTGAATGTTGATGCTCAAATTCTGATGCCGGATGGCAGCATCTATCCATTACAGGCGAGAGTTGATCGTTCTTTCTTTGATAACCCATTGGAAGCATTGGCAAAAGATGCTGAAAATGAACTGGTTCAGCAGGAAATGCGCGAACAAGCAGCCCATCAGCTTATGCGTCAATTGTTGAGCGTTCATAGTGCAGAACTCCTGAAAGCTAAAGAAAAACAGAAAATGGCGGCTACACAGAAGCCATGATCCGACTGTATCCTGAACAACTCCTTTCGCAGCTCAATGAAGGGCTGCGAAATAGCTACCTGCTATGGGGTAACGAGCCGTTGCTATTGCAGGAAAGTCAGGACAGCATCCGCAAAGTGGCTGAACAGCATGGTTTTATGGAACATTTTACTTTCTCATTGGATAACCATACCGATTGGGATGAAATCTTCAGCTTATGTCAGTCACTCAGCTTATTTGCAAGCCGCCAGTCTCTTACTCTGCTACTTCCGGAAAATGGCCCTAATGCCGCAATGGCAGAACGGCTGACCAAGCTTACGGAATTGCTGCATACAGATATCCTGCTGATACTACGTGGATATAAACTCACCAAAGCACAGGAAAATAGCCCGTGGTTTAAGTCTATCGGGCAAAATGGTGTATACATCAGTTGCCTGACACCAGAACAAAATCGTCTGCCTCAATGGGTATCGCAACGAGCCAAAAGCATGGGACTGACACTGGAGGAGGAAGCCAACCAACTATTGTGCTATTGCTATGAAGGGAATTTATTAGCGCTGGCTCAAGCACTGGAACGTCTTTCCCTACTCTACCCCGATAATCGGCTGACCCTGCACCGCGTTGAAGAGGCAGTCAATGATGCGGCCCATTTTTCACCCTATCATTGGGTCGATGCCTTATTGGCAAACAAAATCAAACGGGCATGGCATATACTGAAACAACTGCGACAGGAAGATACAGAGAGTGTCATTCTGATCCGTACTATACAGCGGGAACTAATGTTGCTGCTGATAATTAAACGTCAAAGCAGAACCGTCCCCCTGAGAACATTGCTTGATCAACACAAAGTGTGGCAAAACCGTCGGCCATTACTGACAGCCGCATTACAGCGTCTATCGCAACAAGATCTGCAATCTGCCATACATTTGTTGACCCAGATGGAACTGCGCGTCAAACAGGATTATAGCCAATCCATTTGGGCTGACCTGGAAACGCTTTCCATGCTGTTATGCGGAAAACCATTACCAAAGAGCTTTTTGAATGCTTGATTCTATTGATTCGCAAAATATTGACTCACAACATATCGATTCACAAGGCATCGAGCATCAGCACGCTGTTTTTAAAAAGACTCATTCAATACCCCATACGGATTCCCCTGTTATTCAAGCTCTATTTGGCGGTACATTCGATCCCATCCATTATGGTCATTTACGTCCTGTAAAGGCATTGGCAAAACAAGTCGGACTCAAACAGGTTATTTTATTGCCTAATCATGTTCCGCCACATCGTCCTCAGCCAGAGGCGACACCACAGCAACGGCTGGAAATGGTTCGTTTGGCTGTACAAGACAATCCTCTTTTTACTGTAGATGCCCGCGAACTGGAGCGTCAAACCCCCTCTTACACGATAGAAACATTGAAATCCTTTCGTCAGGAAGTCGGTGAACAACGCCCATTGGCATTCATCATTGGGCAGGATTCATTACAAACTATCCACACATGGTATAAATGGGAAGAGCTACTCGATATCTGTCATTTACTGGTCTGTTCCCGTCCGGGTTATCAACGCCAGCTTTCAACCGCAGACATGCAAAAATGGCTTGAAAGGCATCAAATTGAAACTCCATCTCCATTGAGCCAAAAACCAAATGGTTATATTTATTTGGCTGCTACTCCATTATTAAACATCTCGGCAACTGATATTCGTCAACGCCACCAGCAAGGGTTAAGCTGTGATGACCTGCTTCCTTCAGAGATACAAAATTATATCGATTCACAAGGGCTATACATACAATAACAAAATCATGCGTTGATTTGCCGCTAAGTTGCTTACTTTTACAGATATTGGCATGTTATTATGCTGTGTTACTCAACCAATTTTATGAAATAAAGGTGATCCTTTTGCAAGGCACAGAACTACAACAATTTGTTATTGATAAACTTGAAGATTCCAAAGCACAGGATATTGTTTCTATAGACGTTCGTGGAAAATCCAGTATTACTGACTGCATGGTTATCTGTACCGGAACATCAAGCCGCCACCTGATGTCTGTGGCAGATAATCTGGTTGATGATTGCCGCCAAGCTGGAATCATGCCCCTGGGTGTTGAAGGGCAAGGCATTTCAGACTGGATAGTTGTCGATCTTGGCGAGATCATAGTGCATGTGATGCAAGAAGACAGCCGTCGCATGTACGAATTGGAAAAACTCTGGAGCTGAGTTTGAAGTTACAACTGGTCGCTGTAGGAACAAAAATGCCGGACTGGGTTCAGACCGGCTTTATGGATTATCTGAATCGTTTTCCTAAGGATATGCCTTTTGAACTGATTGAAATTCCGGCGGGAAAACGGGGCAAAAATGCTGACATCAAACGCATACTGGAAAAAGAAGGTGAACAAATGCTGGCCGCTGTCGGTAAAGGCAACCGTATTGTGACACTGGATATTCCCGGCTCTCGTTGGGATACCCCACAATTGGCGCAACAACTTGAGCGCTGGAAGCTGGATGGCAGGAATGTCAGCTTGCTGATTGGCGGCCCTGAAGGTTTGGCTCCTGCCTGTAAAGCAGCAGCGGAACAAAGCTGGTCACTATCTCCTCTGACAATGCCACATCCTCTTGTGCGGGTTCTGGTTGCAGAGAGCCTCTATCGAGCTTGGAGCATAACAACTAACCACCCTTATCACCGGGAATAAATTGAGTAATCTATCACCGTGAATTCTGGCAATGGGATGAAGAATAAACGAACCCCTTTTCGAGATCATTCGGCTGAATCAGCCCTGTTTATACGCCGCGCACTCGTGGCGTTCATTGGTATGATTATTTTAATAGGGATACTGGTCGCCAATCTCTATAATCTCCAGATTACTCGCCACGAAGATTACCAAACCCGATCAAATGGGAACCGCATTAAGCTCGTTCCCATCGCTCCAAGCCGGGGTATTATTTATGACCGCAATGGCATACCACTGGCAGCAAACCGAACTATTTACCAATTGGAAATTGTACCTCAAAAAGTTTCCGATCTTGATAAGACATTAGAGGAATTGCGTTCTGTCATCGGGCTGACTGATGAAGATATCGAAACATTCAGAAAAGAGCGCCAACGCGCACGTCGGTTTACCTCTATTCCTCTGAAAACGCCTCTGACTCAAGTTCAAGTTGCCCGGTTTTCAGTCAACCAATATCGCTTTCCGGGACTCGAAATCAAGGGATACCAGCGGCGTTATTATCCGTATGGTTCAGCCCTGACCCATGTCATCGGCTATGTCGCCAAAATAAATGATAAAGACGTAGAACGGCTCGACAAAGAAGATCTTTTGCCAGATTACGCGGCTACCCATGATATCGGGAAACTGGGCATTGAGCGTTATTATGAGTCCACACTGCATGGCAGACCGGGTTATGAAGAAGTGGAGGTCAACAACCGTGGCAGAGTCATTCGTCAGTTGCATGAACAACCTCCACAAGCCGGTAAAGATATTTACCTATCAATCGATTTAGAGCTACAAGCCTATATTGAAAAGATATTGACAACCAGTCGGGCGGGTGTTGTTGTTACCGATCCCCGGACAGGGGACGTTTTAGCCATGGTATCCAACCCAAGCTATGATCCGAATCTATTTGTTGATGGTATTTCCAGCAAGGACTATAAGTCCCTGCTTAACGATCCCAACCGCCCGTTGATTAACCGGGCAACACAAGGGGCTTATCCGCCCGCGTCCACAGTGAAACCTTTTATTGCCGTTGCAGCCCTTAGCAGTGATGTCATCACAAAGAATACGACGATAAATGATCCCGGCTGGTGGCAACTACCGGGATCAGAAAAACGTTACCGCGACTGGAAGCGTTGGGGGCATGGCAAACTGAATGTACATAAATCAATTGTCGAATCTTCGGATACTTTTTTCTATCAGGTTGCCTATGATATGGGTATCGATAGGATGTCCGAGTGGATGTCAAAATTCGGTTATGGCCAATTTACAGGCATTGATTTAAAAGAAGAAAGCCCAGGCAATATGCCGACTCGTGAATGGAAGCTCAAGCGCTATAAAAAACCGTGGTATCAAGGTGATACCATTTCTGTTGGTATCGGTCAGGGATACTGGACAGCGACACCTATGCAGATGGTAAAAGCTCTGATGACGTTGATCAATGATGGGGAGGTCAAAACACCGCATTTCTTGATGAACACACGCGTAAATGGCGAAATGCAACCTTACCAACCGCCGGTCAGTGTACCAATTGGAGATATTCACTCTGGATACTGGGAAATGGCCAAAGATGGCATGTATGGTGTTGCCAATGCCCCGAATGGCACTGCCCGCAGATCCTTTGCTGGCACACCTTACAAAGCGGCAGTTAAGTCAGGTACTGCCCAAGTTTTCAGTTATGAAACCTATAATGCAAGCAAACTTGCTGAACACCTGCGTGACCATAAGCTGATGATAGCCTTTGCACCCTATGACAACCCCACAGTTGCTATCTCTATCATTCTGGAAAACAGCGGCTCTGGGCCACCTGTCGGTACTATAGTGCGTCAAATCCTGGATCATATTTTACTCAGGGATAAGAATACCACCTCTTCTGCCGCAACAAGAAAACAGGCGACCAGAACACAAGCTAATTGAGCAAAGCCATGACAGACTCTGAAAACAAGGTTCCTTTCTGGACCCGCATACATATAGATATTCCATTATTACTATTTGTCCTGGCATTACTGGTCTACAGCCTTTTTATTATGTGGAGCGCCAGTGGACAGGATGTCGACATGATGGAACGTAAAGTCGGGCAAGTTCTCATAGGCCTCATAGTCATGTTCTTTATGGCACAAATCCCTCCGCGCATATACGAGAATTGGGCACCTTATCTCTATATTGGGTGTGTAATATTGCTCATTCTGGTTGATGTTTTCGGCCAAATAAGTAAAGGGGCACAACGTTGGTTAGATCTCGGCATTGTGCGTTTCCAACCGTCAGAAATTGCTAAAATTGCCGTTCCTTTGATGGTTGCGCGTTTTATGAACCGAGATCTCTGCCCTCCTTCATTGAAAAATACTGGCATTGCATTGGTTTTGATCTTTGTTCCTACTCTGCTGGTAGCAGCACAACCCGATTTGGGGACATCCATCCTGATTGCCGCCTCTGGGTTATTCATTCTGTTTCTGGCAGGAATGAATTGGAAGCTAATCGGTATCGCTGTTTTACTACTTGCCTGCTTCATTCCAATACTATGGTTCTTTCTGATGCACGACTATCAGCGTGCCCGCGTTATGATGCTACTTGATCCCGAAAGTGATCCATTAGGCAAAGGCTACCATATCATTCAGTCTAAAATTGCTATTGGTTCAGGTGGATTATTTGGGAAAGGTTGGCTGCAAGGCACACAATCACAATTGGAATTCCTGCCTGAAAGACATACAGACTTCATTTTCGCTGTTCTATCTGAGGAGCTGGGGATGATAGGTGTTCTTGTTTTGCTCGGACTCTATATGCTGATCATTATGCGTGGCCTGGTTATTGCTGCTAAGGCACAGAATACTTTCGGTCGAGTGATAGTCGGGGGGTTAATACTGATTTTATTTGTCTATGTCTTCGTAAATATCGGCATGGTAAGCGGCATTCTGCCCGTGGTTGGTGTTCCCTTGCCGCTGATTAGTTATGGAGGCTCTGCATTAATTGTCCTAATGGCGGGGTTTGGCATTATTATGTCGATACATACGCATCGTAAGTTATTGTCCAAAAGTTTATGAGGAAAAAGTGTCATGCATCAACAATGGCTTATATTTAGCATCGTAGCGGTACTGATATCAGGCTGTACAATAACAGGCAATAATCGGGCACCTTCTCTGCCCCCTGTCCCGACTCGTGATGTCTTGGGAGCTGAGCCTCAATATGAGCCTTATCATCCAAGCGCCAATCAGGATTATCAAAGGGATGGACGAACATATCGCATCGTGCAAGATCTTGCTCACTTTACCCAAACTGGTTATGCCAGTTGGTTCGGGGAAGAAGCCAATGGCAAACTGACAGCTATTGGTGAACAAGCCAACCCTTATTCGCTGACGGCATCTCATCCAACACTACCTATTCCAAGTTATGTACGTATTACTAATTTAAGCAACGGACGCATGATGATTGTCAGGATCAATGATAGAGGTCCTTACAATAAATCAGGTAAAATCATTGAATTATCACGTTCAGCGGCAGAACGCTTGAATTTAATGCCACAAAGCAGAGTAAAGCTGGATGGTATTCAGGTCGCTCCAGATAGCTCACTATCTGGCTTGGGAACAGAAGGCTCAACAATCGTCAAACAGAGTTATGCTTTGCCTGACCGCCCCGTTATTAGTTCTCAGCCATCAAATAAACCATCCGCGACAGGCAATGCCCCTGAACAAAATACCCTGGAGCAACCAGCTACCGAACAAAATCTATCTGGAAATACCGTAGAGCAGCCCGTTACTTCACCTCCTGCGGCAACATTACCTGATTCAAGTACGTCATCTACATCAACTCCAAGTACCCCAAGTTCAATATTAACGGGTAATTATATGGTACAGGTAGGTGCTGTCAGCGTTGAACAAAAAGCCAAAGAGTGGCAACAATCGTTGAGCCAACGCTTTAATGTACAAGGCCGCATTATTCAATTTGGCAATATTTATCGCGTCCAACTAGGACCATTCAATAGCCGACAAAAAGCTTTGGAGCTACAAAAGCAATTAACCGATCAGATGCATCAATCCTCTTTTATTATTGTGCCCTGATTTGCTATAGCAAAGATGAATAGCATCATTGCCTGCTGATATTGAATTCTCTTATTCCTATCAGCAGGTAGATAAAATCGTTGTGTTTGGGTCAAGCAGTGTAAACCTTCAACTCACTGAATTTTGTTTAATGTCAGCCTTTTTTTCATTTGTTATTATGTAGCTTATTATTAATCCTTTTCTCACGGATGTTATCTAATCAATCATGAAATACATAGTTACCTCCCGCTTTATTAAAAGTGCCACCTTAGGCATCGCTCTGGCTGCCAGCGTTTCTACGTTCGCCAACACGGATGATAATTTCAAAACCATGATCCCCGGTGTTCCCGAACTGGATTCAGAAGCCTATATTCTGATTGATTACAACTCAGGAAAGGTATTAGCTGAAAAAAATGCGGATGTTCGCCGTGATCCAGCCAGTCTAACCAAAATGATGACCAGCTATGTGATAGGTCAAGCCATTAAATCAGGAAAAATCGGCCCGAATGACATCGTTACTGTCGGTAAGGACGCTTGGGCAACAGGTAATCCGATATTTAAAGGCTCTTCCTTAATGTTCTTAAAGCCTGGTGATCAGGTGTCTGTTGCCATGCTTTCCCGTGGTATTAACCTGCAATCCGGCAATGATGCCTGTGTTGCGATGGCTGATTACGTAGCAGGCAGCCAAGACGCGTTCGTTAGTTTAATGAACAAATACGTACAGAGCCTGGGGCTGCAAAACACACACTTTCAAACCGTACATGGTTTGGATGCTGCCGGTCAGCATAGTTCTGCCCGTGATATGGCACTGATTGGGCAGGCTCTGATCCGCGATGTGCCGGATGAATATGCCATCTACAAAGAGAAAGAATTTACTTATAACAATATTCGTCAGCCCAACCGTAATGGCTTGTTATGGGATAAGAGCCTGAATGTCGACGGAATTAAAACAGGCCACACCAATGGCGCAGGGTATAACCTTGTTTCCTCTGCGACTGAAGGCAACATGCGCCTGATTTCTGCCGTAATGGGCAGTCCAACCTTTAAAGGCCGCGAGACTGACAGTAAAAAATTGCTGACTTGGGGTTTCCGTTTCTTCGAAACCGTTTCACCGCTGCAAGTAGGTAAAGAATTTGCCTCAGAACCAATTTGGTTTGGGGATACTGATAAAGTCCAGTTGGGCGTTGATAAAAATGTTTACCTGACGATCCCCCGTGGTCGTTTGAAAGATCTGAAAGCCAGCTATGTATTAAACAATACTGAACTGCATGCTCCACTTGCTAAAAATCAAGTTGTTGGCACCATCAACTTCCAGCTTGATGGCAAAACGATTGAGCAACGTCCATTAGTCGTGATGCAAGAAGTGAAAGAAGGTGGCTTCTTCAGCCGCATGATCGACTATATCAGACTGATGTTCCATCATTGGTTTGGTTAATTTCTTGAAAATCAAGCATTGAGCCTTATATTAGTTACACATTGTTAGAAAATTATCATGCCACGGTGAATTAACCATTCAGCTGTGGCAAATACATGAGGAACGCCCATGAAAACAAAATTAAACGAACTGCTTGAGTTCCCGTGCTCATTCACTTACAAAGTAATGGGCTTAGCTCAACCTGAGCTGGTGGATCAAGTTATTGAAGTGGTTCAGCGCCATGCGCCGGGCGATTACTCTCCAATCGTGAAACCAAGCAGCAAAGGCAATTACCACTCCGTTTCCATTACCATCAACGCGACTCATATTGAGCAGGTTGAGATATTGTATGAAGAATTAGGGGCGTTAGAACTGGTACGCGTTGTACTGTAATTATACCTATGATTAACGCTGATTTTTAGTCAGCGTTTTATTAGTGATTAATTCAGGTAACTAATATAGATGGACAGTCAAATATAGATACATCATATTCAACTATCTGTTATCAGGTTAAAAGCGCCAGAATGCTTTCGAGCACAGGATCAGGATTGGATAGATCTCCAGCCTTCCCAATAACATTGCCGCACACATCATCCATTTTGCCACCGCATCAAGGTTACCAAAACCTTGTGCTGTAGTCCCATATCCTATCCCCATGTTATTGATACAAGCTGCGACAGTGGCAAATGAAGTTACCAAATCATAGCCAAGCAAATTCAATGCCCAGATAAAGAAACAACTAAAAAAGACATAAAGGAAAAAAAAGCCCCAGACAGAGCGCAACACCCTATCCTGAACCACAGATTTACCAATTTTAATCGTTGAAATGGAATTCGGATGAATGAGTTGATTAATTTCGCTGAAACTCTGTTTTGCCAGAATCATAAAACGAAGCGCTTTGATGCCACCACAAGTGGAACCCACACAGCCACCAAAAAAACTGACCGCCAGCAGCAGCAGGATAGTATGAGGAGGCCACTGGGCATAATCAGAGGTTGCCAAACCGTTATCAGTCATCATAGAGCTGGTCATGAAAAAACCGTGAACAAAGGCATCTTTCACGTCATACATTCCTGAACGGTATAATTCCAACCAGATAATGCCAACTATTATTGCAAGTACCAGCAAGAAAAATTGCAATTCTGCATTCTTTAATAACGGTTTAAAGCTCCTGCGCGTCAGAGCAACAAAATAAAGGGTAAAGTTGACGGCTGACAGTATCGAAAAAATACCGCCCACCATTTCAATGGCCGCACTGTCATAATAACCAAGGCTTTCATTGCGGGTTGAAAATCCTCCCAACGAAACAGTTGAAATTCCGTGACAGATGGCATCAAACCACGACATGCCCGCAGCCCAGAAGCTGGCCGAACACAGGCCTCCCAGCAACAGATAAACAACCCACAGGCTTTTAGCACTGTCAGCAAGACGTGGGGTTAAGCGCTCCTCTTTAAAAGGGCCGGGCATTTCTGATTGATACAGTTTGACTCCACCAATACCCAGTAATGGCAAGATAGCGACGGCAAGAACGATCACTCCCAATCCACCGATAAAATTAAGCTGGGCACGATAATAGAGAATGGAATTAGGCAACGTAGAGACATCATTCAGTACCGTTGCCCCTGTAGTAGTAATACCTGATATTCCCTCAAACATTGCGTCGACCAGATTGATATTCAGACTTTTGTCGAGAACAAAAGGTAACGCACTGAGCAACGAAAACAGCAGCCAAAATAACACGATGATAAGAAATCCATCTTGCGTACTGGGCTGTGCTTTAGTTTTGCGGGTTAAATACCAACCTCCACCTCCAACAACTAACCCTATGATAAATGTTTCAAAAAAAGCAAAGACGCTTTTTTCTTTATAAAATAGAGCCACAAAAATAGGCAGCAACATTGAGAAACTGTATAGAAGCACCAGAAAGCTGCAAAGATACCCAACAATCAGGAATTGGTTTTTTTTGACCATCTGTAACTCAAACAGAGATTAAAGGGAAATCATCAAGATATATAACCATAATAATATAAAATAAAAATATATTCGTCTAATTAACAATATTATTGAATTGAAGCATTCTCAAACTGGTGGGAATCATCTTAGGGCGTTATACTGGCGGACAATTTTTGTTAACAAATGATGAAGTTCCAATTGCAACATAACACCGTTATTTTACGCCAGTTAGGTATTCAGCCTTACGAGCCAGTTTCTGATGCCATGCATCAGTTCACCGAGCAGCGTACTGCGGAAACACCTGATGAAATCTGGCTTGTCCAACATGAAAAAGTGTTTACGCAAGGTCAGGCTGGTAAAACCGAGCATGTACTTGCAGCAGGTGACATTCCCGTTATCCAATCGGACAGGGGTGGTCAAGTCACCTATCATGGCCCCGGACAGCAGGTCATGTATGTTTTGATTGATTTGAAACGGTCAAAAATTGGGGTTCGCCAGTTGGTAACTACAATTGAGAATACCGTGATCGAAACTCTGGCTCATTTTGGCGTGGAAGCATATGCCCGCCCCGATGCTCCCGGAGTTTATGTCTCAGGTAACAAAATATGTTCGCTTGGGTTGCGTATCCGCAAAGGGTGCTCTTTCCATGGTCTGGCACTAAATATTGCAATGGACTTGCAGCCATTTTTACGTATTAATCCATGTGGTTATGCGGGCATGCAAATGATCCAACTCAGTGACTTCGTCACCGGAGTGACCATTGAAGATGTACAACCCGTTCTGGTGGAAAAATTCTGTCAGATCTTGGGATTCCAACTCATCGATGAAAGATGATATAATTTTTTAACATTTTTCAAAAAAATTTGAATGGATTTATTGCCCCAATGTTTCTGTGATGAGCATCGGGCAGTAAGTCACAATCTGAAGAATATAACTGGAACCGGCAACGATTATGAGTAAACCAATTCAGATGGAACGCGGTGTCAAATACCGCGACGCAGACAAGATGGCTTTGATCCCTGTGAAGACAGTCACCACAGAACGCGAAGCACTCTTGCGTAAACCTGAGTGGATGAAAATCAAACTTCCTGCAGACTCCAGCCGCATTCAGGGCATTAAAGCTGCAATGCGCAAAAATGGGTTGCATTCCGTCTGTGAAGAAGCCTCTTGCCCTAACCTTGCTGAGTGTTTTAACCACGGAACCGCCACCTTTATGATCCTTGGTGCCATCTGTACCCGTCGCTGTCCATTCTGCGACGTAGCACATGGCCGTCCGAATGCACCTGATGCCAATGAACCCATCAAGCTTGCGCAGACCATTCAGGATATGGGGCTGCGTTATGTCGTGATCACTTCTGTTGACCGTGATGACCTGCGTGATGGCGGTGCACAGCATTTTGCTGACTGTATCGCTGCTATTCGTGAAAAAAATCCATCGATTAAGATCGAAACTCTGGTGCCGGATTTCCGTGGCCGCATGGATCGTGCGCTGGAAATTCTGACTGCTACACCTCCTGATGTGTTTAATCACAATCTAGAGAACGTACCACGGGTTTATCGTCAAGTTCGTCCAGGTGCTAACTACGATTGGTCATTGAAACTACTGGAAAAATTCAAGGAAGTTCACCCAGATATCCCAACCAAATCCGGCTTGATGGTGGGATTGGGCGAGACTAACGAAGAGATTTTAGAAGTCATGCGTGATTTGCGCCGCCATGGCGTTACTATGCTGACACTTGGTCAATACTTGCAACCAAGCCGCCATCATCTACCAGTTCAGCGTTATGTTAGCCCAGATGAATTTGAAGAAATGAAAGAAGCCGCGCTAGAGATGGGCTTTACCCATGCTGCATGTGGCCCATTTGTCCGCTCTTCCTATCATGCTGACTTGCAGGCTAAAGGCGTAGAAGTTAAATAATCTGTCGCACCGCCATCATAATGAATATTATGTTCGCTGTATTTATCGGTGGTGGCTTGGGTAGCGTATTACGCTGGCTCATTAGCCTCCGCCTGAACAATCCAGCTTTCCCGATTGCCGTTGGTACGCTGACGGCTAATTGCATTGGTGCGTTTATTATTGGCTTGGGCTTAGCTTATTTCAATAAAGCCACACACCTTGATCCCGTTTGGAAACTGATGCTAACCACAGGTTTTTGCGGTGGGCTGACCACCTTTTCCACTTTTTCTGCTGAAGTCGTTTATTTACTGCAAGCAGGTAAAGTGGGTTGGGCACTGGCAGGCATTCTGGCGAATATAATAGGTTCGTTACTGATGACAGCTCTTGCTTTTGCGGTTATGAATAAACTGTAACAGCCTACTTTTACTTTCTGATTAAAAATTAATACGAAAAAAACCCGTCTTCTATGACGGGTTTTAAAAATACGTGATTCGAAATTAGATTGCGACAACGTTCGCAGCTGATGGACCTTTTTCACCCTCAGTAATTTCAAACTCTACTTTTTGGCCTTCAGCCAACGTTTTGAATCCGTCAGCTTTAATGGCGGAAAAGTGAACAAAAACATCTTTACTACCATCTTCCGGAGTGATAAAACCGAATCCTTTGGATTCATTAAACCACTTAACATTACCTTTAATTTTTGACATCAAACTTACCTTTAATAAAAAAAGACACAAACTTAGCGTCACGTACAGTACAACAAATAATTTAGTTCACTGTCTGCAACATAGATCACGAAATAATAACAAAATGTAAAAAACGAAAATCTCGCTTAATCACACTGATTGATTTTATACACCAATAGTGATTTCACAAATAAATTAGCGTTTTATTTTAATTTTGTTTACTTTTCGCTTTCTTGCCCTTTTCATGTTCCAGCAACCATCCTTTGATGTCCAGCCCGCCAGTATAGCCAACTAATTTACCATCATGACCAATCACTCTATGGCAGGGCACAATCAATGAAATGGGATTACGAGAATTTGCCATACCAACCGCACGACAATAATTTACCGACCCCAGCGTTAATGCTAATTGTTTATAACTCCACATTTCACCATAAGGGATGGTGCAGAGCTGCTGCCAAACACGTTTTTGGAATTCAGTTCCCTGCATGCTTAAAGGAACTGTAAATGTCAGCCTCTTTCCTTTGAAATATTCCTGTAACTCTTTTACACACTGTTTCGTAATCGTGTTTTTAGATTCCGATTCTTTCTTTTCATTAACAAAATAAATACTGGTTACTCCTTCATCATCCGCAGTGATATGTACATAAGGCTTAGGAAATCCTTCTGGAGTATTTAGGTAATGATGGTACATAAACTGCCTCCATTTAATTTATTGTTAAAAATTTCTGTACTAGCCTAGATCTCTCTTTCATCAGTTTGCAATGATGAATTCGGTTACACATCTGACAATTTGATAAAGAAACCATACCGCCCTCTGATAATTAAAATTATGGCTCTGCCAATAAGATATGACACCTTATTTTTAATGCCGCTCATTTAAAAAATGTAAAAATACCATATGTAGACAAAAAAACACCAATAAAAACCATATATAGCGTTTATTTCATAAAATAATTATCTCGATATAATACACAAATGTTAGTTTTTATTATTATTAAGCTTCTATACCACTAAGAATTTTTACCAGATCTGTGATTATTTATGGCAAACACAATGATATGTATCCAATAGATTTCGAATTTCAGGGTATCTCTATGTGTATAACCTCCCTAATAATCGAGTGACTAGAATTAGAATCATCAGTCTGAAAGATAAAAGGTATACACTACTGGCAATTAATCAATGACATGAAAAGAAACCAGTTATCGTTGTTAATCATCGTATTTCATAGTAAGCAGTGATAAAAACCGCCTATAAATGATGGCAAACTCTATCTTTTCTCATTATTATTAGTATTTCCCATGCTCCTTAATATAAAAAAACTTTATTTATATTAAGGAAAATAGCAAAATCCATTCATTGTTCTAAAAATAGATTTAAAAAACAAACCAACAAATAAAAATAAATTTTTAGTTTCTTAACTTTCAATAATGATTAATTAAAATAAAAATAATTTAACTGGTCATTTCAACATTACATAACAATAAATTCTGTCATTCAGAAACCAATGAAATTTAATTTCCATTTACTTTCAACCAATTAAGATAAAAATAGTGAGAGTTAATTTACGCCCCTCAGAAAAATACAAAATAATAATAAAATATTGTTTTTTTCAGAAATCATACTTAAAGTTAAAATTTTCATAAAATACTTTCTTATAATTCTGATTATTAAAAAATAACTTTCTTATTTCTACCAGTTGCGATTATTTGAAAAATAAAGGTGTTCTTTGGTATTCAAAGATATCAATTTGAACATTGAAGAAAAAGATCTTTTTACTCATATAATTATCTGATGCAGGTAAACCTACCCCAGAATTTCATTGCAACCGTGTTATATGCCCAATGGATTTAGAGTTGCCTCAAGGTGGCAAGAAAGTGAATTCCCGGTCACATAGATAACGATGTGACCGGGATGAACGAGTGCAATCAACAAAAATACAACTTGAAAAACAACAGGCATAGAAGCCAACAGGAGTTACTTTACAACCAACATGACAGATGTAACCGACAACATTAACGGAAACACAACATTAAAATTAACAATATCAAATTCCCACTAAAAAAATAGTACATAAAATCATCATAAATTCAGCCGACCCTGCAAAAAAACGGCCCACTAAGACAAATGAACCATTTTTCTGTCTAACGATTTGTAAGTTGTACTCTTTTTCGCCAATTACACGAATGTATAAAGATATTAATAAAATTTCATAACTTCCTGTAAAATCCCTTCACAACCCACTAAAGCTATTGTTCTAAATAATATTAATTAAATAATTTTGTCATTTAATATTTTCACTTTCATCATATTTTGTTAATGTTGTTTTACCTGTTAACAAAAAAACAAAATTTCCCATGCAAACACCAGATAGATCAGTGCCCGATATACCCATATCTGATACATCAATACCTGAGTCCCCCCTACCATATAAGGCCTCTTCATTTAAAGAAGGTATTTTTGACAGTCTCCCTATTGCCATTGGTTATATTCCTATCTCTTTTGCATTTGGTCTCAGCGCGGTCAAACTGGGCTTTACTCCCTTAGAAGCCATATTTTTCTCATGCATCATTTATGCAGGAGCCAGCCAGTTTGTTATCACCGCCTTACTTAGCGCAGGAATGTCATTGTGGGTTTCTGCCTTGACCGTGATGGCAATGGATATTCGCCATATCTTGTATGGCCCTGCGTTACGTTATCGCATTAAGCAAACATTATCGGAAAAGAAAACCATGATTTGGGCTTTTGGCCTGACTGATGAGGTATTTGCCGCAGCGACGACGAAACTGATTAAAGACCAGCGTAGCTGGAGTGAAAACTGGATGGTCGCCATTTCGGTATGTTCTTGGCTATCTTGGGTATTAGGTACTGTAGCAGGGACAGTACTGGGCAACGGTTATCTGGATTCATATCCTGCCGTTGAAGCGGCCATGGCTTTTATGCTTCCAGCTCTATTTTTAAGTTTTTTATTAGCCTCTTTCAAAAAACAAAATAGCTATTGCGTTACCGCTGCTTTATCGGGCGCATTGATGGGAATTACCTTTTTCTCAATCCCAATTGCCATTCTTACAGGAATTATGAGCGGCTGTTTAGCAGCACTTCTGCAAACTAAGAGCACGCCATTAAATAACAGAACATAACATGATTGATAATAAGATACTTTTTATCGGCCTTGTTGTAGGCGCTGCGAACTTTTTGTTCCGCTACCTGCCATTACGTTTGGGAGCTAATCGTTCATCAGCCGGAACAACGGGAAAAATGGGAGTCATACTCGATAGCATTGGTATCGCATCGATTTGTTCATTACTCATCATTTCAAGCATTCCTGATGTAATGAAAGAGCACCATAAATTTTTCCCAACGCTAATCGGATGCATGGCTATCTGTTTTTTCTTTTATAAAACCCGAAGCATCATCGTTTCCACACTATCTGGTGCTATTGTTTTTGGAATAATATTCAAGGTATTTATGAATTAGGTATCAATATCAAAAGAAATATGATGATAATAAATAACTACAATTGCTAAATTTAACTTTTAATATAGTATTTGTATGGTTTTTAACAGAAGTTACTTTACCGGTTGAAACTAATAAGGTATCTAAACAATGGAAAGTTCATTCACTCCCACAGAAGAGTTACTTAATTGCCGTGTAGCACAGCAAAAAAGTTTTCCCTATCAAGAAATATTGCTCACTCGCTTATCGATGCATGTCCAGAGTAAAATTCTGGAAAATCGCAATAACATGCTGAAATCGCAAGGAATCAATGAAACCTTGTTTATGGCTCTGATGATTCTGGATACCAAAGAAAGTCGTAGCATTCAGCCATCAGAACTTAGCGCTGCATTGGGTTCCTCCCGTACAAATGCAACTCGTATTGCTGATGAATTAGAAAAGCAGGGCTGGATAGAAAGAAAAGAGAGCCATAACGATCGCCGTTGTCTCCATCTTCATCTGACAGAAAAAGGTTCAAGTTTCTTGAATGGTTTGCTTCCGCCTCAACATGATTGCCTGATTAAACTTTGGTCTGCGCTTGATCAAGAGGAGAAAAAACAGTTAGAGAAATTGATGCGTAAAATATTGAATCAATTAGATAGCATTGGGGATTGTTTGAGTAAGTGATTCTCTCTGCCCCGAACAGATTTGAATCAATGAAATACGCTATGGCAAGATGATTTAAAAAAGCTTTTCCGTTAGCCAATATCATCTGATAATTCATATGGCTAACTATTATCTTCAGATAATATTCAAATCCATATCGTTCGTTTTCCAGTAGTGTGACAACACACTACTGGAAACACTTTTGTCCCATAATTACCACATAGTAATTTAAGCTAAGAGCAAAAATGGAGATTCTCTATGAGTATTGATGAGAAAACGCAACTCCCATCGGGCCTAAAATTCCCAAATAAAAAACGACAACGCCGCAATATCACCATATTAATGACGTTATTCCTCCTTATCTCAATCACAATTTATGCTGTTTACTGGTTTCTCTTTTCGCGCCATCACCAAGAGACAGACAATGCCTATGTGGCAGGTAATCAGGTACAGATCATGTCGCAAATTGCAGGAAGTGTTACTACCGTCAATTTTGACAATACTGATTTTGTCAAAAGCGGTCAGGCTCTGGTACAACTTGATCCCCGTGACTCCGAATTAGCCTTGAAAAAAGCTGAAAATGAGTTAGCTAATACGGTTCGAACCACTCATCAGTACATGACTGACAGTAAAAAATATCAAGCGACTATTGAGCTAAAAAAAATTGCGCTCAGGAAAGCCCAAAATGATCTCAAGCGGAGGGAGTTTCTGGGGATCAGAGATTTAATCGGCAAAGAAGAGTTACAGCATATTCGGGAAACTGTCGCCACTGCTCAGGCAGATTTAGATATCGCTGTTGCCCAATACAAAAGCAATCAAGCCATTATTTTGGATACCCCTCTGGAAAAGCAACCTGCCATAGAAAAAGCAGCTTCTGGTGTTCGTGATGCCTGGCTCACCTTACAGAGAACCGAAATTGTCAGCCCTGTTGATGGTTATGTTGCACGCCGTAGCGTTCAAGTCGGATCCCGCATCAATTCAGGAACACCATTGATGTCTATCGTACCTACCAATAACATGTGGATTGAGGCTAACTTCAAAGAAACTCAGCTTGCAAACATGCGGATCGGGCAGCCCGTCAAAGTCACCAGCGACTTTTATGGTAGTGATGTTATTTACACAGGCAAGGTCATAGGTATTGATATGGGAACCGGCAGCGCTTTTTCTCTATTACCGGCACAAAATGCCAGTGGCAACTGGATCAAAGTTGTCCAGCGTCTGCCTGTCCGTATTGAGCTTGTTTCTGAACAACTAAAACAACATCCTCTGCGAATTGGCTTATCAACAAAAGTCACAGTGGATACAGAAAATACCAATGGACTTACTCTGGCGACCACTGAGCGTCAACACCCTGCATATCACACCAATGCTCTGACGGTAGATATGACTCCTGCTAACAAAATAGTTACTGACATTATTAATAGTAACTCAGGAAATAACATTTAAGGGGGCATCATGGTAAAAAGAGAACCTCTTACTGGCGCGAAACTGGCTCTTCTGACTATTTCGCTTTCAATGGCAACTTTCATGCTTGTTCTCGACTCTACCATTGCCAACGTCGCCATACCGACGATTGCAGGTAATTTAGGTGCCTCTAACTCGCAGGGAACTTGGCTCATTACCTCCTTTGGGGTCGCAAACGCAATTTCCATTCCCATCACGGGTTGGTTGGCTAAACGTATTGGTGAAGTGAAGTTGTTCCTCTGGTCTACTGCACTTTTTACTCTTTCATCTTGGTTATGTGGTATTTCCAACAGCCTTGGCATGCTAATCTTCTTTCGTGTTATTCAGGGAATAGCCGCAGGCCCCGTGCTGCCCCTGTGCCAAAGTTTGCTGTTAAATAACTATCCGCCTGCTAAACGAAATATGGCACTGGCGCTTTGGTCTATGATGATTGTTGTTGCCCCCATATGCGGACCGATCCTTGGAGGATATATCAGTGATAACTACCATTGGGGCTGGATTTTTTTCATTAACATTCCCCTTGGTATCGCTATTATCTTTGTTGTAATGCAGCTATTGCGTGACCGGGAAACGCGAACAGAAATTAATCCGATCGATATTGTGGGATTATTTTTGTTAGTGGTTGGCATAGGCTGTCTACAAATTATGCTCGACCAAGGCAAAGAACTCGATTGGTTCAACTCTACTGAGATCATCGTCCTTACAATCATTGCCGTTCTCGCACTAGTACTTCTTATTGTCTGGGAGTTAACGGACGATCATCCAATTATCGATCTATCACTCTTTAAAGAGCGTAATTTTTGTATCGGCACGCTAAGTATTAGCCTCGCCTTTATGTTGTATTTTGGTACGATTGTCTTATTACCGCAGTTATTACAAGAAGTTTTTGGCTATACAGCAACTTGGGCTGGTTTTGCTGCCGCACCTATAGGATTGATACCATTACTGTTTGCTCCAATTATCGGTAAATTTGGGCATAAAATAGATATGCGCTATCTCGTGACATTCAGTTTCATCATTTATACTGCCTGTTTCTATTGGCGGGCATATACATTCGAGTCAGGCATGGATTTTACTGCTGTAGCATGGCCTCAATTCGTTCAGGGGTTTGCTATGGCGTGCTTCTTTATGCCACTGACAACCATCACATTGTCAGGATTATCACCAGAAAGAATGGCTTCTGCATCTAGCCTGTCAAATTTTATCCGTATATTGTCAGGTTCAATAGGAACATCCATTACAACCACAATGTGGACACACCGTGAATCTATCCACCATTCCAATTTTTCAGAGTACATCAATCCATATAATCCTAATTATCAGCAGGTTCATTACCAACTGACTCAGTTAGGTATGAATGACCAGCAGATCTCCGCTTATCTGGCAAAACAGATCACTCATCAAGGGTTAATTATCTCAGCCAATGAAATTTTTTGGCTGTCAGCCGCTGTATTCCTGATCCTAACTTTATTGGTTTGGATGGCAAAGCCACCATTTTCTGCCAGCGGCAAAGATCAAGGAGGAGCACATTAAGTCCATTGGATATAACCGCATCAACGGGAGCTAATGCTCCCGTCATAAGGATAAAAAACCTCACTTAAGTCAGCGAGGTTTTGAATATTTCATACAAAGAATTCCAATTAAATAGTATTTGCAGAGTAATTAGTAAACACCACGATTGGGTTAAGTAAATCATCCGCAAATTTTAAGCTTTGGACAGGATCAGATAAATCGAGCATCTGTCTATTATTAGCAATTTGCAGGCGGTTCAAGCAACATCGTTTAATTTTTGGTGTAAATACATATGATAATAAAATAATCTTTTAAAAACAAATGAATAATATGATTGTAAAACTTAAAAAATCAATATATGCACACAACCATGTACAAACATAAAACGTACTCAATACCGCACATAACAATAGATTTTACACTGGTTAAATAGGAAAGATGGAGATGGATTTTAAGGCAGGACAGTAATCACTATCAGTCAGAACCCTGCCCTTTAACATATAGGGTATCTGCACAATACAAAAGGTATTGCGGAAATCACCATATCCAAAGTGGGATATCCCACTTTGGATGAGCGCTTAATTTCAAGCCGTCCTGCATGTGATTTTCACAATAGAGATTTGCTCTATAGTTGATTAACCCATTGATTATTTGGAGGTCCTCACTTTGACTTCATCAGGTTGATCAGTATTTAATCGCTACGCTTAAAACGGAGGAGTGGTTAAAAGGTGAGAAAACCCCACCTTTAGGTAAGTGGCTGATTTTGTGTTATTCCTGCTCAGGGTGGGAATGGTGGTTTTTTTGATGGTGGGAATATTGAGAGGTTGGGTTAAAGAGGAGAATTGTCCTTTTTTAGACATACTAAATACTATCAGTGATCTGACAAATTAGATTAATTCTCCACCTGTCATTTTATGTCATCCTGCCATCAAAACATGCTACCTATCAAATATTAGTCAAGCCGTACTCTCCAGTATTGATGAACCTATTTGATTGATGTTCATTGGCGGAGAAGTAACCCGCCTTCATAGACTGATAAAAGTCACTTTCAAAATATAATGATTGGAGGTAATACTATGTACGATTGGTCTGGAGCTGTGCCAGGAAAAGCCGAAAAAGGTCAACCTACAGGGCTTATTCTCAAAAAGGGAGATGTTATATCGATTGTTGCTAAGGGATGGGTGAAGTACGGACGTGGAGACAATCAATGGGCCGCACCTCAGAGCCAAATACCTGTAAAACCAAATCTATCATACGTCACACTCATTGCTAAAATCGGCGATGGCACGCCCTGCCTGATATTCTGGAAGAGGGAAACAATGCCTTATCCTTTGTTCTGCGCCGCCTTCTCCATGCGTTGCAGGAAGATATGCAGCGATTTGATGTCCGTATTTACAACATGGATAAAGACATTCAGGCCGTTTCAAGCCAGCAATCGGGTTACGCCCATTTACTGACCATTCCCGGTGTGGGGCCACTGATTGCCGCCGCTTTTGTCAGTGAAGTCAATGCAGAACAATTCCAAAATGGTCGTCAGCTTTCAGCCTGGTGTGGACTGGTTCCACGCCAATACAGTTCCGGGGGAAAAAACCGTCTGTCTGGCATGACCAAACAGGGCAACCGTCACTTGCGAACGTTAATCATTCACGGTGCCCGTGCGGTGATGCGCTGTTGTCAAAAACGTGAGGATGTTCTGGACGGATGGTTAAGAAAATTAATTGCCCGCTGTGGCTTCATGAAGGCAACCGTCGCCTTGGCCAACAAACGGGTGCGTATTATCTGGCGAATTTTAAAGGATGATGTTGATTTTATGATGAAGAAAGCCGTGAATTAACCGATTAAAAAAGACGTTTACTGAGTTTGCAAACACTGATGAGAAAACAGCTACCGTCCTGTAATAGCCTGTGCTTGACCAAGGTAATCATATACCTATGTAGTGATAAGGAAACAGGGCTCGGATGACATCATGGCGCGGGTGATTCAGCCCACAATGACGCCGGATATATGGTCGCAAACCGTATCAATTCAATGCTTGCACAACCGGGGGACGTCCATATATGGTCAAGAAATTCCGGACACCATTTTAGCCTTTTCCCATTGCGATGGATCCCTTTCACTGCGGAACAAGAGGAGCAAGTTACCAGGGCAAACGGGTCTAAATTAGACTGACGTAAAACCCATCGTAAGCACTTTCAACATATAGTCATTATCCCATCCCGCTTTCTGGCGCTTGGTTTTCACACCCACTTTAACCGTTTTCTAATTTTTCAACAGGTTAAGCGCTATTTTATTCATTAAAGCAATGTTTTCAGCGGCATGACCACTTCTCAGGCGCTGTCTGTCTTCACCAAAACTGACGTCCAGCTGCCAGTGCAACTTCGTTTCAATATGTCAGTGACTGCGTATCGCATACGCGATAAAGTCGGCTGGCTTATCGCTATGACTGGTGATGTAGTAACGTCTCTCGTAACTTTCGGGTTTTCCCTGTGCTTCCCGCCAGGACTCCACACCGCTATCCCGCCCAACGTCTGCCACTGAGGATACCGTTCCTTCAACCAATTGACATCGTTGATCAGCCACACCTGACGCTGTTCGATACGACCATGATCCCCCTCTGTACTCCGGGTTCTGGTGTGCACAATGCCCCTAAAATCTTTCGTCAACTGGGTATCTAAAAAGAGTTTGATATCTTCGTGAAACTCGCCCTGATTGCCCTTCAGCGCCAACACATAACCGGCGCCCTTCCCAACAATCTGATCCGAGATTTTGTACTGGCAACCCATCGCGTCAATCGTGAGGGTAGAGCCCTGAATATCCAACAGGGTCAGCAACTTAGGCAGTGCCGTGATTTCATTCGATTTATCCGAGACTTTCACCTGACCAAAACAAAGTTGATTCGCCACTGACCAGGCACTGACCAAGTGGAGCGCGGGAGCGCCGGGAGCTTTATCGAGCGTTCCCCGTAGCGTTTTGCCATTCAGGGCAATAATATCATCGGATATTCTGGCTAAGCTGTTCACCCATTGGGTAAAGGCCTGCCCAAATTCCAGGGGATCGAGCCGGTTTATCACATCGTTAAACGTATCGTGGCTGGGGATACCATTTGGCAGAGCCAGAAACTGCCGGAACCAGTCCTCTTTGGACTTACCGTATTCTTCAATCGCATTGAAACTTTCACAACCCCAGATCACGGCACAAATCGAGATGGTCAGAATATCGATGAGGGCATACTGTTTAGTTCGGTTAACACGGGGATCAGTAAGGTGCCCAAAGGCATTGCTGAGAGTGGTTGCTTGCATGGCAGTATCTACGGTTATCATTGAAAGTAAGCCGATTATAAACCACAAGTAGCGACTCATTCTATTTAGCGGTACGAACGTTCAACGTTAATCACATTGGTTAATTTAGACCCGTTTGCCCTGAGCAAATTACATCAATCTTTGCCATTTGAATGTTTTCCAAATAGACAGACTATACATGATTCAATAAATTGATGTCACGACCTCACGACCATATATTTTATATATGTTATTTAAAAATCCCGCTAATTATAAAAATCCAAAAAATAATTTCAAATTACGATAGTAACAAATATTTTTATTAAATCTGGCAAAACATTTTTCATTACAACAATAAAACCAGATTCAATAAATTGGAGGAAAAAATAAAGGCTCTGACTAAATAGTCAGAGCCTTATTAATAAGATAGATTAAACTATCTCCTTTTTTCAAGCCACGATTCTTTAGGGCAACTTGAGTACCATTAATTATATAAATTAAGCCTTATTCTGACGCCACCATTCTGCCAGCATAATACCTGTTGCAACAGAAACATTCAGACTTTCTATCCGACCGGTACCGCCAATGGAAAGACGAATATCACCATCTTCCCAAGTACTGTCGCTTAATCCGTCACTTTCCTGCCCCAATACCAAGACCATTCTTTCTGGCAATGTAGCTTGTGCCAGTGTAGCACTACCCTTATGGCTAGATGTGGTCACAATGGAGTAACCTTCATTGCGGAATTTATTCAGCGTATCTGTGAAACCATCAGCATCAATGCCTTTGATATGCTCTGCGCCCCCTTCAGCAGTACGAACCGCTGCACCAGATTCCAGCATTGCTGTATCCTGCAAAATTACACCCTGTACGCCAAAATGCGCACAACTACGCATAATTGCCCCAAGATTATGTGGGTTGCCTACATTTTCCAATGCCAATACACAATCTTTTACTGGTGCTTGCTGCAAATAGGTTTCTGCATCCAAGCCATTGCGTTTCTTGATCAAGAAGCATACACCGCCATGGTGTTCTGTACCTGATGCCTTAGTTAGTTCTTCATCATCAACCACATGGTAAGCTTTGCGATTTGCCGCCATCCATTTTAAAGCATTGCGAAAACGCGGGGTAACTGATTGAACAAACCAGGCCCGAACAATCGCATCAGGGCGATTCTTGAACATAGCCTGACAAGCATTTTCCCCATAAATACGGGTTTCTTCCAAACGTTGGCGACGAAGTTGTTCAGGATCGATATGGCTTTTGCCACTGATACCACTGTGCTCTGGTTGAAGAGAATCTTCCTCCTGACGAGAAATGGTTCTCCAAGGAGAACGATCACCTGAATACGCTGGGCGCTCACTGTCGCGACGACGCTCACCCTGCTCACGTCCTCTGCCAAATGGACGTTTATCGTTTTTATGGCTGTCACTGTTTTTACGACGATCGTTATTTCTGCTGCGGTCATTGTTTCTACCGCGACCATAGTTTTTACCATGGTCATCATCTTTACGACTATCGCTGCTGTCCTCATTACGGACGTACATCACTTTGACTTTGCCGTTCTTACCACTATAGGAATCGTTCATTTGTTTCTCCAACTGCGTTATGGCGCGAAGATTACCCGATGTTCGCGCCCGAAGCTACCTCTGGCAACGACAATCAATTAAAATACCCGTTAATTTTTTGCTGACTTTATCCACGAACCTGTTTGAGTTCTTAAATGAGAAATAACAACGCCGTTTATCAGCTTCGCCAACGTCGCCTTGCCCGATCTACCCGCCCTTTTCAGGCAAGAGGTTGCCGAGTGCAGCGTTGCCTGCATTGTTTATTACCACAAAAAAAATGCTTGTGTGAAATGATTTCACCAGCAAACGCGGCAAGCCGCTTCTGTCTCATCATGTTTGATACTGAGCCGATGAAACCCAGTAATACAGGAAAATTAATTGCCGATATTTTGCCGGATACACACGCTTTCCTCTGGTCTAGAACCGAGCCTGATCAACGGATGCTTGAAGTGTTGCGTGACTCTGCCCGGCAACCTTATTTGATCTTTCCGGATAGTTACGCTACGCCTCCCCGCACGGTGTATCAACAGCTTCCTGATAATCAGAAACCACCATTGTTTATTATATTGGATGGTACTTGGCCTGAAGCAAGAAAAATGTTTCGCAAAAGTCCATATTTGGATGGCATTCCTCTGTTATCTATTAATAATCTTGCCAAAATGGATTATTTACTGCGAGTGCCGTCAAGAAAAGAGCAACATTGTACTGCCGAAGTCGCGGCTGCCACACTAGAATTGGCAGGAGATCTGAATGCATCACAATCACTGCTCAGCCATTTCAATCATTTTCGTGAACAATATCTGGCTGGAAAATCCAATCGTCCGGACTCTCCTGAGTAATCAATCACAGCAACTCTTGACAATTTCCACTGAATTGACTGATGGTGGCTAAAATTATTCATGATAATTGTTTGATGAACGGCGATTGTTTATTGATGTGATAACTGATAAGGAGCCTTTAGATATGAGCCAACGCGGACTTGAAGCGTTATTACACCCTAAATCTATCGCCGTTATTGGTGCTTCTGAAAAACCAGAAAAAGCCAGTTCGATGTTAATGCGAAATTTACTGATGGGAGGATTTACAGGGCCTATTCTTCCTGTCACACCAAACAGACGTTCCGTTCTGAGTGTTCTGGCATATCCTTCCATCAATGAATTACCATTAATCCCCGACCTCGCTGTCCTCTGCACTCATCACAGTCGTAATCTTTCTTTGCTGGGACAGCTGGCTCAGCACGGATGTAAAACCGTTATTATTCTATCCTCACCACCATCACAATTTGATGAGCTGAAACAGTACAGCCATAAACATCATATTCGCATTCTGGGACCTAATAGCCTTGGTATTCTGGCACCTTGGATAGGGCTGAATGCCAGTTTTTCCCCCATTCCTATCCTAAAGGGTAAACTGGCTTTTATTTCACAGTCAGCCGCAATATCAAACACGATTCTGGACTGGGCAAATCATCGCAATATTGGTTTTTCGTATTTTATTGCTTTGGGGGATAGTGTTGATATTGATATTGATGATCTACTCGATTTTTTAGCAAGAGACAGTAAGACCAGTGCTATTTTGTTACATTTAGAACATATCAGCGATGCCCGACGTTTTCTTTCTGCTTCCCGAAGTGCCTCACGCAATAAGCCGATTCTGGTTGTAAAAAGTAGCCGTACCCGTAAAGCACAACAATTGCTTGGAGAACAACAGAATTTTGATTCTGCCTATGATGCTGCAATTCAACGAGCAGGGCTACTACGTGTACAAGATACGCATGAAATTTTTTCTGCTGTAGAAACATTAAGCTTTATGCACCCTCTGCGGGGAGAACGCTTGTTAATCGTCAGTAATGGCGCAGCACCCGCGGCAATGGCACTGGATGAGCTGCTCAGAAGAACTGGCAAGCTCGCTGTTTTGGAAGAGGAAACGACCAGTAAATTGTCTGATATACTCCATGAAACACTTCTTCTACGTAATCCTTTAGATATCGGTGATGATTCTTCAACCGATCAATATATTGCAGCGCTCAATTTGCTGTTAGATAACCATGGTTATGATGCGTTACTACTTATTCATTCTCCTTGCGCCATATCCCACAGCCAGACTACAGCAGTCCGGGTTATCCAGGCTATTAAGGAGCATCCTCGCGGAAAATGGATAACTATCTTTACTAATTGGTGTGGAGAATATTCTTCATTAGAGGCCAGACGTTTATTTAGTGAAGCTGGTATTCCGACATACCGCACACCAGAAGGTGCAATTACCGCGTTTATGCACATGGTAGAGTATCAGCGAAACCAAAAACAACTCAAAGAAACACCCTCTCTGCCAATCGGCATGACTTCCAATGCTGCCCGTGCCCATGAATGTATCCAGCAATCTCTTGATCACGGAAATATCCAACTGGATACCCATGAAGTGCAACCGATACTCGAAGCCTACGGTTTAAATACCTTACCAACTTGGATTGCCCATACCAGTGATAATGCAGTCAGTATTGCAGAAAAAATTGGCTATCCGGTGGCATTGAAACTTCGCTCTCCTGATATTCCGCATAAATCCGAAGTTCAGGGCGTAATGCTTTATTTACGTAATGCCGATGAAGTCAAAACGGCAGCACAAGCGATTATCGAACGCGTAAAACAAAATTTCCCGCAAGCCAGAATTCATGGCTTGCTTGTGCAGAGTATGGCTAACCGAGCAGGCGCACAAGAATTGAGGATTTCTATTGAGCAAGATGAAATATTTGGTCCTTTAATCATGCTCGGAGAAGGAGGAATTGATTGGACCAGTGAAACACAAACCGCTGTCGCTCTTCCCCCTCTCAATATGGCATTGGCCCGTTATCTCGTTATTCAGGCAATTAAAAGCGGCAAAATAAAATCCGGTGGTTCACTGTTACCATTGGATATCCCTGCACTCAGCCAGTTGTTGGTCAGAGTATCTAATCTCCTGATCGATTGCCCCCAAATTGTTCGCATGAATATTCATCCGCTGCTTGCATCAGGTAATGAATTCACCTTACTGGATGTAGTTATGGAATTAACACCAGTAATAGGAGACCCCCATAATCGGCTTGCTATTCGGCCTTATCCCAATGAACTGGAAGAAACTATCTATATAAAAGACGATCTTAAATGTCTTCTACGCCCGATTTTGCCGGAAGATGAGCCTTTGTTGAAATCATTCATCAGTCAGGTAACAAAAGAAGACCTTTATTACCGCTATTTCAGCGAGATTAGTGAGTTTACCCATGATGATCTTGCCAATATGACCCAAATTGATTACGACAGAGAAATGGCATTTGTTGCGATACGTCATCCGACAACAACGCCCGAAATTATTGGTGTCGCTCGTGCTATGGCTGATCCGGATAATATCGAAGCAGAATTTGCGATATTAGTGCGATCAGATCTAAAAGGGATTACGTTAGGCTATCAGCTGATGACAAAGCTGATTCATTACACAAGAGAACATGGTATTAAAACACTAACGGCTATCACTATGCCGGAAAATCGTAATATGATCCAACTGGCAAAGAAACTCGGATTCACTGTTGATATTCAGTTAGAAGATGGCATCGTTAATTTAGTATTAAAGTTTTAGTATAAGGTATAAGGCATAAACATAATTTAGTGCTGGAGATCACGAAAGATCCTATCTTCGTGATAGATCGCACAGACTTAAAGCAATCAGCACTGGAAAGTTAATTCATGCTCACAAGATGCCAAACTAATGGTATGATTCCAGACCATTTTGATTCATACACCTTATGATGGAACCTGCTCCATCTGAACTAAGAGAAAAAACGCACTGTGATGTTGTCTAAATTTAAACAAGCAAAACACCAACAACACCTTGCACAACTGCCTAAACTCCCGCAGTCAGTTGCTGATATAGAGACACTTTATCAATCCAAAGTGTTCCTCAGCACCTTACTGGAACACATTGCAAACGCTCAAAAGCATATTTATATCGCGGCATTGTATTTAGAAAACGATGATGCCGGGCGAGATGTTCTGACTGCATTATATATCGCCAAGCAAAAACGTCCTGAATTGGATATCAAAATTTTAGTTGATTGGCATCGTGCTCAACGTGGACGTATTGGTGTAAAAGCAGCGGCAACAAACGCAGACTGGTATTGCTCTATGGCGGAAAGCTACCCTGATGTTAAGATTCATATTTCGGGTGTTCCGGTAAACACACGTGAAGCATTGGGTATTTTACATTTAAAAGGCTTTATCTTTGATGATACGGTAATTTATAGCGGAGCCAGCATTAATGATGTCTATCTGCACCGCCATGAAAAATATCGTTATGACCGTTACCATTTGCTGCATAATGCAAAACTTGCAGCTACCATGAAACAATTTATAGATGAAAGTATTCTTACATCTGATGCTGTAAAAAATTTAGCAAGTCATAACCGCCCCCGTAATCTTGAAATTAAAAATTTAATCCGGCAATTTCGTGTTTCATTGCGTAATGCTGAATATCACTTTGAAAATCAAGCATCAAACGAAGAGTTAGCTGTTACTCCACTAGTTGGCTTAGGGAAGAAAAACCTGCTGAATAAAACAATCTGTCATTTGATGGCTTGTACTGAAAATAAGTTGGTTATTTGCACACCATACTTCAACTTACCTGCTGTGTTAGTACGAGCGATATCACGCTTGCTTCGCCAAGGAAAACAAGTTGAAATCATCATTGGAGACAAAACAGCCAATGATTTTTATATTCCGCCGGAAGAACCATTTAGGATTATCGGGGCACTGCCTTATCTATATGAAATTAATCTGCGTCGTTTTACCAGTCGGTTACAAAAATTTATCGATAGCCAGCAGCTAACCGTTCGATTATGGAAAGATCAAGACAATTCTTATCACTTAAAAGGGATTTGGATTGATAATAAATGGCAATTGATCACCGGTAATAATCTCAATCCTCGTGCATGGGGGTTGGATTTGGAAAATGCTATTCTTATTCACGACCCTCATCAGGAAATGCAACCCCAACGTTCTATGGAGTTAGAATGCATTCGTACCCATACGAAAATCATTAACAATTATCAGGAATTAGAAAATATCCAACTTTACCCTGTTAAAGTTCGAAAGCTGATACGCCGTTTGCGTCGTATTAGGGTTGATAGATTGATCAGCCGAATACTGTAAAATAGATAAATAATTATCAAATTTTTGATCCTCTCTCGCAATTGCAGAGGGGATTTTTTTGTATCTTATTTATCAAATAGCTATGATTTAACAAAATATAAATCATGGCATAAATTACAATGAAAAAAATCTTAACCACCCTAATTAATAATATATTAATAATATTCCCTCTTCTATTGAATACCTCTTGTTCTAATATCCGCCAAGCTAACGATAATTGGGTCGGTAAAGATAAAGCTCAACATTTCTTATTTTCTGCGGTTGTGGCCGCTGCTGGAAATGCTTATGGGGATCGTCAAAATTGGAAACATCGTGACAGTGCACAATTTGGTGTATTTTTATCAATTGGACTTGGGGCAGCGAAAGAATTTTATGATAGCCGTCCATCTGGAACTGGCTGGAGTTGGCATGATATTGCTTATGATATAGCAGGCGCTATAACTGGTTATAGTTTGTATCAGTCTATGAAATAAATTTATGCTCTATAATTTTCTATACTTCAAACGCAAAAAAGCCATCCGGTAAGGGATGGCTTCTCTGGCAAATAATTGTCTGGCAGTGCCCTACTCTCGCATGGGGAGACCCCACACTACCATCGGCGCAACGGCGTTTCACTGCTGAGTTCGGCATGGGATCAGGTGGGACCACCGCGCTCTTGCCGCCAGACAAATCCTGTTTTCAATCCCGAACAAGCTGCTTCTTGTCATCTGAACCCCGTCTTCTCTCTCAACAACCCGCCAAAACACCTTCGGTGTTGTCAGGTTAAGCCGCACGGTTCATTAGTACCGGTTAGCTCAACGTATCGCTACGCTTACACACCCGGCCTATCCACGTCCTCGTCTCGAACGTTCCTTCAGTGTCCTCAAGGGACAAGGGAAGACTCATCTCAAGGCAAGTTTCCCGCTTAGATGCTTTCAGCGGTTATCTTTTCCGCACGTAGCTACCGGGCAATGCCATTGGCATGACAACCCGAACACCAGTGGTGCGTCCACTCCGGTCCTCTCGTACTAGGAGCAGCCCCTTTCAATCTTCCAACGCCCACGGCAGATAGGGACCGAACTGTCTCACGACGTTCTAAACCCAGCTCGCGTACCACTTTAAACGGCGAACAGCCGTACCCTTGGGACCTACTTCAGCCCCAGGATGTGATGAGCCGACATCGAGGTGCCAAACACCGCCGTCGATATGAACTCTTGGGCGGTATCAGCCTGTTATCCCCGGAGTACCTTTTATCCGTTGAGCGATGGCCCTTCCATACAGAACCACCGGATCACTAAGACCTACTTTCGTACCTGCTCGAGCTGTCACTCTCGCAGTCAAGCTAGCTTATGCCTTTGCACTAACCTCACGATGTCCGACCGTGATTAGCTAACCTTCGTGCTCCTCCGTTACGCTTTGGGAGGAGACCGCCCCAGTCAAACTACCCACCAGACACTGTCCGCGACCCGGATAACGGGCCGGCGTTAGAACATCAAACATTCAAGGGTGGTATTTCAAGGATGGCTCCGTGCAGACTGGCGTCCGCACTTCACAGCCTCCCACCTATCCTACACATCAAGGCTCAAGGTTCAGTGTCAAGCTATAGTAAAGGTTCACGGGGTCTTTCCGTCTTGCCGCGGGTACACTGCATCTTCACAGCGAGTTCAATTTCACTGAGTCTCGGGTGGAGACAGCCTGGCCATCATTACGCCATTCGTGCAGGTCGGAACTTACCCGACAAGGAATTTCGCTACCTTAGGACCGTTATAGTTACGGCCGCCGTTTACTGGGGCTTCGATCAAGAGCGTCTCCCGGAGGATAACCCCATCAATTAACCTTCCAGCACCGGGCAGGCGTCACACCGTATACGTCCACTTTCGTGTTTGCACAGTGCTGTGTTTTTATTAAACAGTTGCAGCCAGCTGGTATCTGCGACTGGCCTCGGCTCCGGGCGCGTGTCCCTTCACCTACCGCCAGCGTGCCTTCTCCCGAAGTTACGGCACCATTTTGCCTAGTTCCTTCACCCGAGTTCTCTCAAGCGCCTGAGTATTCTCTACCTGACCACCTGTGTCGGTTTGGGGTACGATTCTGTGTGACCTGATGCTTAGAGGCTTTTCCTGGAAGCAGGGCATCAACCACTTCGGCACCGTAGTGCCTCGTTATCACGCCTCAGTGTTATCAGCGGTCCGGATTTACCAAAACCGCCCACCTACACGCTTTCACCGGGACGACCGTCGCCCGGCTGGCCTAGCCTTCTCCGTCCCCCCTTCGCAGTCACACCGAGTACAGGAATATTAACCTGTTTCCCATCGACTACGCCTGTCGGCCTCGCCTTAGGGGTCGACTCACCCTGCCCCGATTAACGTTGGACAGGAACCCTTGGTCTTCCGGCGAGCGGGTTTTTCACCCGCTTTATCGTTACTTATGTCAGCATTCGCACTTCTGATACCTCCAGCAAACCTCACGGTTCACCTTCGACGGCTTACAGAACGCTCCCCTACCCAACAACATTGACATGTTGCTGCCGCAGCTTCGGTGCATGGTTTAGCCCCGTTACATCTTCCGCGCAGGCCGACTCGACCAGTGAGCTATTACGCTTTCTTTAAATGGTGGCTGCTTCTAAGCCAACATCCTGGCTGTCTGAGCCTTCCCACTTCGTTTCCCACTTAACCATGACTTGGGGACCTTAGCTGGCGGTCTGGGTTGTTTCCCTCTTCACGACGGACGTTAGCACCCGCCGTGTGTCTCCCGTGATAACATTCTTCGGTATTCGCAGTTTGCATCGGGTTGGTAAGTCGGGATGACCCCCTAGCCGAAACAGTGCTCTACCCCCGAAGATGAGTTCACGAGGCGCTACCTAAATAGCTTTCGGGGAGAACCAGCTATCTCCCGGTTTGATTGGCCTTTCACCCCCAGCCACAAGTCATCCGCTAATTTTTCAACATTAGTCGGTTCGGTCCTCCAGTTAGTGTTACCCAACCTTCAACCTGCCCATGGCTAGCTCACCGGGTTTCGGGTCTATACCCTGCAACTTAACGCCCAGTTAAGACTCGGTTTCCCTGCGGCTCCCCTAAACGGTTAACCTTGCTACAGAATATAAGTCGCTGACCCATTATACAAAAGGTACGCAGTCACCCTGATAAATCAAGGCTCCCACTGCTTGTACGTACACGGTTTCAGGTTCTGTTTCACTCCCCTCGCCGGGGTTCTTTTCGCCTTTCCCTCACGGTACTGGTTCACTATCGGTCAGTCAGGAGTATTTAGCCTTGGAGGATGGTCCCCCCATGTTCAGACAGGATACCACGTGTCCCGCCCTACTCATCGAACTCACGGCCTGGGCATCTTCGTGTACGGGGCTATCACCCTTTACTGCGCGCCTTTCCAGGCGCTTCCACTGATGCACGGGCCGATGCTGGTTCTGGGCTGTTCCCCGTTCGCTCGCCGCTACTGGGGGAATCTCGGTTGATTTCTTTTCCTCGGGGTACTGAGATGTTTCAGTTCCCCCGGTTCGCTTCCTGCCCCTATGAATTCAGGGCAGGATAGTGCAACGGATTGCACTGGGTTTCCCCATTCGGACATCGCCGGCTATAACGGGTCATATCCCCTTACCGGCGCTTTTCGCAGATTAGCACGTCCTTCATCGCCTCTGACTGCCTAGGCATCCACCGTGTACGCTTATTCGCTTAACCTCACAACCCGAAGGTGTCTTCGGATGGAGTTTTTGAGAGATTCACCCGTGATTTCATGTAAAATCACGGGCCGTTTCAAATTTTCAGCTTGTTCCAGATTGTTAAAGAGCAAATATTGCTAAACCGGCTCGCAAGCCGCGCTTAACAATACCGTTGGCACCGCCTTTCACCCAGGGCCTGAGCAATGTGGCGTCCCCTAGGGGATTCGAACCCCTGTTACCGCCGTGAAAGGGCGGTGTCCTAGGCCTCTAGACGAAGGGGACATCAAGTCTTCTTCGCAGACGCTGCTCATTCTTCATTTCATCAGACAATCTGTGTGAGCACTTCACAATACTGCGCTCGTTTGGTAAGGAGGTGATCCAACCGCAGGTTCCCCTACGGTTACCTTGTTACGACTTCACCCCAGTCATGAATCACAAAGTGGTCAGCGCCCTCCCGAAGGTTAAGCTACCGACTTCTTTTGCAACCCACTCCCATGGTGTGACGGGCGGTGTGTACAAGGCCCGGGAACGTATTCACCGTAGCATTCTGATCTACGATTACTAGCGATTCCGACTTCATGGAGTCGAGTTGCAGACTCCAATCCGGACTACGACAGACTTTATGAGTTCCGCTTGCTCTCGCGAGGTCGCTTCTCTTTGTATCTGCCATTGTAGCACGTGTGTAGCCCTACTCGTAAGGGCCATGATGACTTGACGTCATCCCCACCTTCCTCCGGTTTATCACCGGCAGTCTCCCTTGAGTTCCCACCATCACGTGCTGGCAACAAAGGATAAGGGTTGCGCTCGTTGCGGGACTTAACCCAACATTTCACAACACGAGCTGACGACAGCCATGCAGCACCTGTCTCAGCGTTCCCGAAGGCACTCCTCTATCTCTAAAGGATTCGCTGGATGTCAAGAGTAGGTAAGGTTCTTCGCGTTGCATCGAATTAAACCACATGCTCCACCGCTTGTGCGGGCCCCCGTCAATTCATTTGAGTTTTAACCTTGCGGCCGTACTCCCCAGGCGGTCGATTTAACGCGTTAGCTCCGGAAGCCACGCCTCAAGGGCACAACCTCCAAATCGACATCGTTTACAGCGTGGACTACCAGGGTATCTAATCCTGTTTGCTCCCCACGCTTTCGCACCTGAGCGTCAGTCTTCGTCCAGGGGGCCGCCTTCGCCACCGGTATTCCTCCACATCTCTACGCATTTCACCGCTACACGTGGAATTCTACCCCCCTCTACGAGACTCTAGCCAACCAGTCTTAGATGCCGTTCCCGGGTTAAGCCCGGGGATTTCACATCTAACTTAATTGACCGCCTGCGTGCGCTTTACGCCCAGTAATTCCGATTAACGCTTGCACCCTCCGTATTACCGCGGCTGCTGGCACGGAGTTAGCCGGTGCTTCTTCTGCGGGTAACGTCAATCGTAAGCCGTATTAACGCTTACGCCTTCCTCCCCGCTGAAAGTACTTTACAACCCGAAGGCCTTCTTCATACACGCGGCATGGCTGCATCAGGCTTGCGCCCATTGTGCAATATTCCCCACTGCTGCCTCCCGTAGGAGTCTGGGCCGTGTCTCAGTCCCAGTGTGGCTGGTCATCCTCTCAGACCAGCTAGGGATCGTCGCCTAGGTGGGCCATTACCCCGCCTACTAGCTAATCCCATCTGGGTTCATCCGATGGCGTGAGGCCCGAAGGTCCCCCACTTTGCTCAAAAGAGGTCATGCGGTATTAGCCACCGTTTCCAGTGGTTATCCCCCTCCATCGGGCAGATCCCCAGACATTACTCACCCGTCCGCCGCTCGCCGGCAAAGAAGCACGCTTCTTCCCGCTGCCGCTCGACTTGCATGTGTTAGGCCTGCCGCCAGCGTTCAATCTGAGCCATGATCAAACTCTTCAATTAAAGTGTTTGATGCTCAAAGAATTATCCTGTTAGTTCGTAATGAATTAACTGTTGTTCACTCTTCAAGACTTGGTAATCTTTTTCGCCTTGCGGCGTGAGATACAGTCCTGCGAGTGCCCACACAGATTGTCTGATTAACTTGTTAAAGAGCGGGGCAACCGGGAAGTGGCTTCCGGGTTGCGAGGCTGCGTATCTTACGCTTTCCTCTGTCAGTGTCAAGCCTTATTTTTCAAGGCTTTTCACTTTGTCATCCCGACAGATTTGTGTGTTTGTCGTGACAACGGATGCGCATTATAGGGAGTTTTATGATAGTGGCAATAGTTATTTTAAAAAATATCGCCAATCGCTCGCTTCTTCGTCAAAACAGTTTGTATTGTAGTTTTTTTATCCTAAAAAAAGAAAAAAGAGGTGTTTTTCCCACCTCTTTTTATCTTTGTAAGATCTGTTTCTATTGTTCCACGACAAATTATCAAACTGTTTGTCATGAAAACCGCTTCCAGTCTCTTATAAATATAGACGATTACTTATAAAAGCTATTACTACGCAGACAATACTATTGTTTTGCAACAATACTATTGTTTTCCAGATCCAGGGTCACTAATTCACCTGGTATCAATTTGCCAGAAAGAATCTGTTGTGCCAGAGGGTTTTCAATTTCTTGCTGAATGGCTCGTTTCAGAGGGCGGGCACCATACACAGGATCAAAACCAGCCTCACTCAATTTCTCCAATGCAGAAGGTGTCATCGTAACCAGATAACCACGTTCTTCCAGCCGATGGTATAAACGCTGCAATTGAATATTCGCAATGGATACCAAATGTTCTTTTCCTAATGGGTGGAACACGACAATTTCATCGACACGGTTAATAAACTCAGGTCTGAAATGATGACCAACTACTTCCATCAGCATATTTTTCATTCCTGTATAATCCAGCGAACCAAAACGTTCCTGAATCATATCGGAACCTAAATTAGAGGTCATAATCACAACTGTATTGCGAAAATCAACCGTTCTTCCCTGCCCATCTGTCAGGCGACCATCATCCAATACCTGTAATAAGATATTGAAAACATCTGGATGAGCTTTTTCCACTTCATCCAGCAATATGACTGAATAAGGACGGCGGCGTACCGCTTCAGTCAGATAC
The DNA here is from genome assembly GCF_059072735.1 of Xenorhabdus sp. XBWT. Taxonomy (NCBI): domain Bacteria; kingdom Pseudomonadati; phylum Pseudomonadota; class Gammaproteobacteria; order Enterobacterales; family Morganellaceae; genus Xenorhabdus; species Xenorhabdus sp. XBWT. The sequence goes on along the minus strand of NZ_CM180990.1, from coordinate 1,280,155 downwards.
CCTCCTTCCTCGTATCCAATATATCCGGGAGGAGCACCCACCAGTCTTGAAACGGAGTGTTTCTCCATAAATTCCGACATATCGATACGAACCATTGCATCATCACTGTCGAACAAGAAATTAGCCAGTGCCTTGCACAATTCTGTTTTACCTACCCCCGTTGGCCCCAAAAACATAAAAGAGCCAATGGGACGATTAGGATCAGATAATCCCGCTCGGCTACGGCGAATGGCGTTCGATACGGCATTCACAGCTTCATTCTGCCCGATAACACGTTTATGCAATTCTTGTTCCATGCGCAACAATTTATCTTTTTCACTTTCCAACATTCTGGATACAGGAATTCCTGTCCAGCGAGCAAGAGTTTCAGCAATTTCAGCATCAGTGACTTTATTGCGCAGCAATTTCATATGACGATTTTCTGCTGTTGTTGCCGTAGCCAAACGTTTTTCTAATTCCGGAATTTTTCCATACTGAATTTCAGACATTTTGGCTAAGTCGCCACTACGGCGAGCTTTTTCTAATTCAATGCGCGTATTTTCTAACTCTGCCTTGATATTCTGAGTACCGGTAAGCTCAGCTTTTTCTGCTTTCCATTCTTCTTCCAGCTCAGAATATTCGCGTTCTTTTTCTGCCAATTCTTCGCTTAGCATTTCTAAACGTTTTTTACTGGCATCATCTGATTCTTTTTTCAGCGCCTGCTGTTCAAGTTTCAATTGAATAACACGGCGTTCAAGGCGATCCAATGATTCTGGTTTAGAGTCCATCTGCATACGCAGACTGGCCCCGGCTTCATCAATCAGGTCAATTGCCTTATCTGGCAACATGCGATCAGAAATATAACGATGAGATAAAGTTGCAGCAGCGACAATTGCCGGATCGGTTATCTGTACATGATGATGCAGCTCATAACGCTCTTTCAGCCCACGCAGAATTGCAATAGTGTCCTCAACTGTGGGTTCTGCGACATAAACTTTCTGGAAGCGGCGTTCCAAAGCTGCATCCTTCTCAATATACTGCCGATATTCATCCAGTGTCGTCGCTCCCACACAGTGCAATTCACCACGTGCCAGAGCAGGTTTTAGCATGTTACCGGCATCCATAGCACCTTCAGCTTTACCAGCTCCTACCATGGTATGCAATTCATCAATAAATAGGATGACTGAACCTTCTTGTTTAGCCAGATCGTTTAAAACACCTTTCAGACGTTCTTCAAATTCGCCACGGTATTTCGCACCTGCTAACAACGCCCCCATATCAAGAGACAGAACACGCTTGTTTTTCAATCCTTCGGGAACTTCACTATTGACTATACGTTGCGCCAAACCTTCAACAATGGCAGTTTTCCCTACTCCTGGTTCACCAATAAGCACAGGGTTGTTTTTAGTTCGACGCTGTAAGACCTGGATTGTGCGGCGAATTTCTTCATCGCGTCCAATAACAGGATCTAATTTTCCTTGTTCAGCACGTTCAGTCAGATCAATTGTATATTTCTTTAATGCTTGGCGCTGATCTTCTGCACCTTGATCATTCACTTTCTCACCACCACGCATTTGTTCTATTGCCTTAGTGATTTTATCTTTAGTTACACCGACAGCTTTAAGGATGTCACTTAATGTTCCACGTTCCTCTATCGCTGCCAAAATAAAGAGTTCGGAGGAAATAAAATTGTCCCCTGCTTTTTGCGCAAGTTTGTCGCACAAATTTAAATAACGCCCAAGCTCATTGGATACCTGTACATCTCCACCATTGCCTTCGACTTTCGGCAATCGATCTAGAACTAGGTTAAGTTGATTATTGAAACTCGCTGTATCCACTCCAGCCGATGTCAATAAAGGACGAATGGAGCCGCCTTCTTGATTAAGCAATGCGGACATCAAATGGATAGGCTCTATGAATTGATTATCACGCCCTAATGCAAGAGATTGGGCGTCAGCGAGAGCTAGCTGGAATTTGTTGGTAAGACGATCCAGACGCATAACACCTCCAATACTGGTCAGAATTTGCTACTGGAGATTAGATAAGGTCATTCCTTAAATATTCAAGGTCTTCTGAAAAGTTAATTGGAAACTTACCGCTATACGCCAAAGATCGTCCTGTGGAATAGATTATCTCAACCAGATTAAAGTTGCCATTCGTCCGGTGTTACCATCACGACGATAAGAGAAAAATCTTTCTTTCTCCGTCACAGTGCATGCGGCCCCGCCAAAAATGTCTGTTATTCCGACAGACTGCAACTTTAATTTAGCCAGTAAATAAATATTTGCCAGAAATTTATCGCCATAAGGTATGAAAGCTTGCTCCAGTTCAGGATTGGTCAACATAAAGGCTTCCCTGACTTCAGCGCCTACCTCAAATTTATTAGGGCCAATAGCTGCTCCCATCCATACACGAATCATTTCAGGTGTCGCGTTAAATTGAGATACAGTATTTTCTAGTACTCCGTCACATAATCCACGCCACCCAGCATGAGCTGCTGCAACTTCATCTCCGTGAATGCTGCAAAACAAAACTGGCAAACAATCTGCTGTCATCACAGCACAAACCTGCCCGGGGACATTTGTGTAAACAGCATCAGCCTGATTATTTCCCAGTAACTGACCCTCAAGCCTGATAACACGTGTTCCGTGTACTTGTTCCAACCAAATTGGTTGCTGTGGCAACTGAGCATATTCAACCAGAAGTTTTCTATTTCGCTCTACACATTCTGGTTCATCCCCAACATGACTCCCCAAATTAAGGCTGTCATAAGGGGGCAAACTTAAACCTCCCTCGCGGGCTGTACTGCAAGCAGCAACATTCTCAGGCTGTGGCCAATCGGGAAAAATCAGGGGAGTCATTTACTTACCAATCCATTTCATCTTTGAAAGCTTCAGCATCCGCTTTCATTACTTCAGCAAGTTTAACTATGTCATCTGGTAATGGAGCATGCCATTCCATCTCAATTCCAGTAATCGGATGGTAAAGGCGCAACATGGTGGCATGCAATGCTTGGCGATCAAAATTGCGCATTACTTCTCGAAATTCGTCCGATGCCCCTTTTAGAGGGCGAGGACGTCCGCCATACAATGGATCACCAACCAAAGGATGCTTAATGTGTGCCATATGTACACGGATTTGGTGTGTCCTACCCGTCTCTAAGCGTAAACGCAAACGGGTATGTGCCCGGAAATGTTCCATAACACGATAATGGGTAATTGCTGGTTTTCCCATCGGATGTACAGCCATATGCGTTCTTTTGGTTGGATGGCGAGAAATAGGCTCTTCTACCATGCCCCCTGCCGTCATACATCCCAAGGCAATGGCTTCATATTCACGGGTTATTTCACGCAACTGCAAAGATTCCACCAGACGGGTTTGGGCTGGTACGGTTTTTGCGACAACCATCAATCCCGTTGTATCCTTATCAAGACGATGAACAATGCCGGCACGAGGCACATCCGCTATTTCAGGATAACGGTATAACAAGGCATTCAGTATGGTTCCATCAGGATTACCTGCCCCCGGATGAACAACCAAATCCCGTGGCTTATTGATAACCAGAATATCGTCGTCTTCATAGACTACATTCAATTCAATATTCTGCGGTTCCCAACGAGCATCTTCTTCAATGATAGCATTGATGGAAATTTCTTCTCCTCCGAAAACTTTTTCTTTTGGTTTATTAATTAATTTACCATTAACTTGAACTTTATTGTCCAAGATCCACTCTTTTATACGTGACCTTGAATAATCGGAAAACAATTCAGCCAAAGCTTGATCTAAACGTTGACCAAGCTGAGATTCAGCGACTATTGCGTTGAGTCGGATTTGTTGTGCCATATATAACTTCTATATTTTACGTTGAGTTTTGACGGCAAAGCCGTTTCATTTAAAATAGTGTGCTATTGTAACTCTATATTTTGCCGGGAGCTTCACGGACAGTCTCCCAGAAAACTCTCAGAGGATAATCAACACGTGATGATTCGCATGAAATATCTAGTGGCAGCGGCCACATTGAGCCTGATTTTATCCGGATGCTCCAGCAATAAGGATGCTGTTCCTGATATCCCACCATCTCAAATTTATTCAGTCGGGCAAGAAAAGCTGCAAGAAGGTAACTATAAAGCGGCTATCAAGCAATTGGAATCTCTTGATAACCGTTATCCTTTTGGGCCGTACTCCCAACAGGTTCAGCTTGATTTGATCTATGCCTACTACAAATCAGCGGAATTCCCACTGGCTCTTGCATCAATTGACCGTTTCATGCGTTTGAATCCAACCCACCCTAATATCGATTATGTCTTATATATGCGTGGTTTGGTCTCACAGGCTCTGGATGACAGTGCACTACAAGGCTTTTTCGGTATTGATCGTTCGGATCGCGACCCTGAACATGCTCGTGCCGCGTTCCGTGATTTCAGTCAACTCGTTCGCTATTATCCAAACAGCCAATATTCAACCGATGCTACTAAGCGTTTAGCATTTATCAAAGAGCGTTTGGCCAAATACGAACTTGCAGTCGTGAAATATTACACTAAACGCAGTGCTTATGTGGCAGTTGTCAATCGCGTAGAACAAATGTTACGAGATTATCCTGATACTCATGCAACCCGGGAAGCACTTTCTTATATGGAATCGGCTTATAAGAAATTAGGGCTGATAACTGAAGCAGGTAAAGTGACAAAACTGATTGCGGCCAATCCTGAATAAAATTTAAGATTATGATCAAAAACAGCAGCTTTCGGCTGCTGTTTTTTTTATTCAGACATACCCATTATCTTTCAAGTTGCCGTTTTGTCAGCAACGCTCACCTTTTTTTCCGATCATTCTCTTTTCAGGTTACCTAGTTATCAATCTTCCCTGAAATGCCTTCCCTTACTGTCTCGCAGCATCTTGAAACTCATTGGTATATTTGGGTTATTTGGGTTATTTTTATATCGAAAATAGTTTACATAGTGACATTATCAACAAAATTGACAATACCATAACTGACCGATAATGGCGCATTATGCTCCAGTCCGCAACAAATATTCTCCACATCTTCATTGACTGTCACAATTCTGTCATTCACGTCCTAAATCACCCAATAAAAGTGATTTAGATCATTCTTTTTACGTAAAAGCGCGGTATGCTGAATCCATCAAAGACGGAGTAACATTAAGAGGTAACTATATGTTAGTAAACATTACCAGCAAACAAATGGAAATTACCCCCGCAATTCGTAGCCACGTGGAAGACCGTCTAAGCAAGTTGAATAAGTGGCAAGTGACTTTAATTAACCCACACATAGTGCTATCAAAAGAACCTCAGGGATTCTTAGTTGATGCCACAATTGGCACCCCAAATGGTACATTAGTTGCCAGTGCAAAACATGAAGATATGTACTCTGCCATCAACGAGCTACTAACAAAATTAGAGCGCCAACTTAATAAAGTACAACATAAATCAGAAGCTCGACGTGCAGATAACAGCGTTAAAGAATCAAACCTCAATTTAGAAGCATAATAAACACACTTCTTTCTAATCTAACGCGCTCAATGAGCGCGTTTTTTACTATCCTTATATCCAATAACTGTCCTTACATACAATAGTTATATACGTTGAAACCAATAGGGTAGTAGAGTAAAAAATGAAGTTAACAACCTCCTTCTGTTGACACTCCACTCTAAATAGGTTAATTAAAGTACATTATTGAAACCATAAAGTAATGTGCTAACAAACAAAATGGCTATCAACCTGTCTTTCTTATTTTTCTTTTTTACCTTCTCATGAGGGGGTATTTCGTTTAAAAAGAAATTAAGCAGACGAATAGAAACCTCCCTACTAACGGGAGGTTTTTTGTTTTACAGGCCATAGACTATACCCATAATACACTATACCCATAATAAGAATGTCAGGAACACGCTATGGAACAAGATTTAGTTAATTTACGAGAAGAGATTAGTAGTATTGATACTGAATTGCTGGATTTACTCGCTAAACGCCGACAATTAGCAACTAATATCGCCCAGACAAAACTTCTCGATCACCGCCCTATCCGAGATAAAAACCGTGAGCAAGAACTACTAAATGCATTAATTACAAAGGGTAAATCCCATGGATTAGATGGATTCTACATTACCCGGCTATTTCAGATGATCATTGAAGATTCAGTTCTTACTCAGCAAGCGTTATTACAACAGCATCTGAATCAGACTCACTTTGACTCAGCTCGCGTTACTTTTCTAGGGCCAAAAGGTTCCTATTCTCATCTTGCAGCGCGTCAATTTGCGGCTCGCCACTTTAACCAACTAATTGAATGCAGCTGCCACAAGTTTCCAGACATTTTTTCATTAGTTGAGATTGGGCAAGCAGATTATGGCATTCTGCCTCTGGAAAATACCAGCTCAGGGGCAATCAATGAGGTTTATGATTTACTGCAACATACACCTTTATCCCTTGTCGGAGAAATAACCCTGCCAATCAATCACTGTTTATTGATTACCGGACAAACTGATACCTCAAGGATAAAAACGGTTTATAGCCACTCTCAGCCTTTCCAACAATGCAATCAATACCTCAATAAATATTCTCACTGGAATATTATCTATTGCGAAAGCACTGCGGTCGCCATGCAAAAAGTGTCTGAACTCAATTCCCCTGAAGTGGCAGCACTAGGCAGTGAGGCTGGAGGCGCTCTCTATGGATTACAAGTTCTCGAAAGAGATTTAGCGAATCAGCAAAATAATAGCACTCGTTTTATTGTTGTTGCCCGCAAACCGATTGAAGTATCGGAGCAAGTTCCCACCAAAACCACGTTTATCATGTCAACAGGACAGCAAGCTGGTTCTTTAGTCGATGCACTTATTATTTTGAAGAAACACGATATTGTCATGAGTAAGTTGGAATCTAGACCAATAAATGGCAAACCGTGGGAAGAAATGTTTTATATTGATGTGCAAACCAATCTGCGCTCAATTAAGATGCAACAAACACTTAAAGAACTAGCAGAAATAACGCGCTTTTTGAAAGTATTGGGATGTTATCCATCAGAAAATATAGTTCCAATCGATCCGATCTAAAGTAAAAAACCGGATGTTTTCATCCGGTTTTAATTTATTGTATAATTATCAATAGATTATTTTCTGCTGTCACTGGCTTGCTGCAAAAGCACTCGGCTTTCTTTCATAAACCGGGTCGCCTCATCTCCAAACCATTCGCTTACTTGTTTAAAACTCTCAATGAAAGCCGATTTATCCTGATTTTCTAATATTTCCAAAGCTTGAGCAAAACGTTGGTGATAACGTCGGATTTGCTCAATATTTTCAGGGCTAGACATAATTATATCAGCGTATAACTGAGGATCTTGTGCAAATAACCTTCCTACCATCGCCAACTCTAATCTATAAATGGGTGACGATAATGAAAGCAATTGCTGCAAATCAATATCTTCTTTTGCAAGATGTCGTCCGTAAGAAAAAGTAGTGAAATGACGCAGCGCTTGAATAAAGCTCATATTCTTATCATGTTCATCTGCGCTGATTTGATGCAAACGTGCACCCCATACCAATATTTGATCCAAAAAACCCTGATAAGCTTCTGGGTAACGACCGTCACAATACACCACTACCTGTTTAGCACAACTACCTACATCAGGCCCAAACATAGGATGCAGCCCTAAAACAGGGCCTTGGTGTACATCAAGCATCGCATTTAATGGTCTGTATTTTATGGAAGCCAAATCAACCAAAATGCAGTGTTTTGGCAAAGGAGGTAACCGTCGGATAACTTTTTCTGTCAAATGAATGGGAACACTGACCATAACCATTCCGGCATCTGCCAATATATGCTCGGCATTATTCCAATCCTCAGTTTCAAGCACTCTAACTTCGTACCCAGAGAGCGTCAACAAACGGCTAAACAGTTTTCCCATTTTACCTGAACCACCTACGATAACTACTGGTCCCAAATGAGTACAAAGTTTTTTGAAACCTTTACTGTTTTCACTGACATAGGATTCTCGCATTATACGACGCAGAATATCTTCAATTAAGTCAGGCGGAATACCCATATCTTCCGCCTCCTGACGACGAGAAGCCAGCATTTCAGCTTCCCTTTCAGGTACGTAGATAGGCAAACCAAGTTGGCTCTTAACTTCACCAACTTGTGTGACTAAACTCATGCGTTTTGCCAACAAAGACAATAATGCTTTGTCTGCTTCATCAATTTGTTCCCTCAATTGTGACAATTCTGCAGCCATTTTCATTACCCTGCTTTTTCCATCATCATACTTCGATTTACCAAATGTGGTGCAATTTGTTGGTGCAATTTTCTTAACACTTGCTCCGTAGTTTGCCAGTTAATACAAGCATCTGTTACTGAAACACCATATTTCATTTCAGAACGAGTCTGCTCTGAGGATTGGTTCCCTTCATTAAGGTGGCTTTCCAACATAATACCGATAATAGATTGATTTCCAGCCATAATTTGTTCTGCAACAGAATCCACTACGATGCCCTGACGGCGAAAATCTTTGTTGGAATTACCGTGGCTGCAATCAATCATCAATGATGGCGTTAATCCTGCTTTAATCATTTGGTGTTCACAATCAGCAACATGCTCAGCACTGTAATTCGGAGCTGCACCACCTCGCAGGATAACATGCCCATTAGGATTACCCTGAGTTTGCAACAAACAGACCTGACCAGATTGATTGATGCCCATAAAACGATGAGGCATTGAGGCTGCTTTCATCGCGTTAATCGCCGTGTTCAAATTCCCGTCAGTACCATTTTTAAACCCAACTGATACAGACAATCCCGATGCCATTTCCCGGTGGGTTTGTGACTCTGTCGTTCTCGCACCAATCGCTGACCAACTGAATAAGTCGCCTAAATACTGCGGATTGTTAGGATCCAGCGCTTCATTGGCCAACGGCAATCCCATTTCGACCAAGTTTAATAACAGACGGCGGGCAATATGTAACCCGGCATCCATATCAAATGAACCATCCATATAGGGATCACTTATTAAACCTTTCCAGCCAACCGTTGTACGAGGTTTTTCAAAATAGACACGCATAACAATATACAGACAATCACTCAATTCAGCAGAGAGCGTTTTCAAACGACGGGCATAATCAAGAGCAGCATCCACATCGTGAATTGAACATGGGCCACATACCACTAGTAAACGAGGATCACGATGTTGAATAACATCCGCAATAGTATTACGCGCGTTCGTGATGGCATGCAGGTCGTTGCTACTCAATGGGTATTTCTGTTTCAGTTCTTCTGGAGTGATAAGAACCTGTTCATCAAGAATATGAACGTTATTAAGAGCATCTTTTTGCATGATCATTTCTCTACCTGCCTTGTTATATCTATATTATGTTTTTTGAGTGTCTGCTGGATAACATACCACGCATCGTAAAGAATACAATCCAAATATGTAAATTAATTCTGTTTATCGTAAACTTATATTTACATAAAAGATTTGTATTTTTGATACCGTACGTTCTGAAACAATTAATTATTGTTTAATTTTACTAATGAATATATAAATAAATTTTCAAGTTAAATTTTTGTAAGTTGATTTTTACAATTTCATTCACAATATAAATATTTTATTAACCCTCTAAATCTTATTTATAGTCAATATAAATTTCTTTTTAAAATCATCTAGTAAAACTATATCTCAATCCCGTTTTTATACTCAGATTTAAATAATATTAATATGTATTCTCTTAGTATTTCTATGAAACTATAAAATAATGTTTATAGAGAATAGATATATCTAATAGGTTTCAAATTGCAGATTTGTTAGCTGCAATTTGAACGATGACAGGTATAAGTGATGCAGTTTCTAAAGCCTGCATTACAGCTTTTGTTTATTTTTAAATCATTCATTAAGGACAGATATGATAACGCTACAATTTTCCATAATAATTATATGCTTATTGATCGGTACGCGTTATGCAGGAATGGGATTAGGGCTGATCAGTGGTATTGGGCTTTTTATACTGACATTTATTTTTGACCTGGAACCCGGCAAGCCCCCTGTTGATGTGATGCTCACCATTCTTGCTGTAATCGGTTGTGCATCTGTACTGCAAACCGCAGGGGGACTCAATATCATGATGCAGTTTGCAGAACGTCTTCTGCGTCGTCATCCACAACACATCACTATTTTGGCACCATTGACAACTTGGACTCTAACTTTTCTTTGTGGTACAGGGCATGTGGTTTATACCATGTTCCCAATCATTGGTGATATCGCTCTGAAAAAAGGAATTCGCCCTGAACGCCCAATGGCAGTTGCTTCTGTTGCTTCTCAAATAGCAATTACCGCTTCACCCGTTTCCGTTGCCGTTGTTTCTTTGGTGTCAATTATTGCTGCCAGCCATGGGATTGGGCAAACTTACGGGATCTTGGAAATATTGGCGGTTTCAATACCTGCATCACTCACAGGGGTAATCCTTTCTGCATTATGGAGTTTGCATCGTGGGAAAGATCTTGATAAAGATGAAGAATTCCAAGAAAAACTCAAAGATCCAAAACAACGTGAGTTTATTTATGGTAGTTCAGAAACATTATTAGATCAGGTATTTCCTAAACAGGCTTATTGGGCCACCTGGATTTTCTTTGCTGCAATTGCAGTTGTAGTCTTATTTGGTGCCTTTACTGATTTACGTCCAGCTTTTGAAGTCAAAGGGGCTTTAAAGCCTCTCTCTATGAATCTGGTGATCCAGATGATGATGTTAATTGCAGGAGCCATCATGTTGATGGTGTGCAAAGTCAAGGCTAATGAAATCGCTAATAGTGCAGTATTCAAAGCTGGCATGGTTGCGATCTTTTCTGTCTTTGGCGTAGCGTGGATGAGTGATACTTTCTTCCATTCACATCTAGGGGAATTAAAACTGGTCTTGGAAGATGTTGTCCAAACTCAACCATGGACCTACGCTCTAGTGCTGTTCTTAGTTTCAAAATTAGTTAACAGTCAGGCAGCAGCTTTAACAGCCATAGCGCCAATGGGATTACAACTTGGTGTGGATCCCAAACTGCTGATTGCATTCTTTCCAGCTGCCTATGGTTATTTTGTTTTGCCTACTTACCCAAGCGATCTGGCTTGTATCGGTTTTGACCGTTCAGGTACAACAAAAATTGGGAAATTCATTATCAACCACAGTTTTATTATACCTGGATTGATTAGTGTCAGTGGTTCATGCACGGTAGGATACGTTTTAGTTAGCACATTCATGTAATGCTAAATTAGAGCTAAAAATCTGAATGTTAATATAGCCCGTTCATTGAATTAATTCCTATATTAGAGATCCTATATGGCGGGTTATTTATTGGTAGGTTATTTAAAAATGTAAAAAAGGCCAGCAAATGTGCTGGCCTTTAACGATAACTTTCGGATGTAGCGAAAGCGTATTATTTCGCGTTCAGACGCTCTTTAATACGAGCTGCCTTACCAGAACGCTCACGCAGGTAGTACAGTTTAGCTCTGCGAACAGCACCACGACGTTTAACGTTGATGCTGTCTACGACTGGGGAGTGAGTCTGGAATACACGCTCAACACCTTCGCCGTTAGAAATCTTACGAACAGTGAATGCAGAGTGCAGACCGCGGTTACGAATCGCAATAACCACGCCCTCGAATGTCTGCAGACGCTTTTTAGAACCTTCAACGACCCATACCTTAACTTCCACAGTGTCACCCGGACGGAATGATGGTACGTCTTGCTTCATCTGCTCTTGTTCAAGTTGTTTAATAATGTTGCTCATAATAACTCTCTTACCCTAGGTAAACTGATATATCAAAGACATTCCTTTACAGGACATATCTGGATTAATTTGTTGCTTACTCTTGATATTCCTGTTGGAATTCAAATAGCAACATCCTTTGCTCGTCAGTCAGAGCTAGGCTTTCTAGAAGTTCGGGCCTTCGTAACCAAGTTCGGCCAAGTGATTGTTTCATCCGCCAGCGATTTATTTCGGCGTGGTTTCCCGATAACAACACAGGGGGAACTTCCATTCCATCCAATACTTCAGGGCGAGTATAGTGCGGACAATCCAATAATCCATCAGCAAATGAGTCTTCTTCTGCCGACGCCTGACGCCCCAATACTCCTGGAATAAACCGAGAAATCGAGTCAATCATTGTCATTGCAGGAAGTTCTCCCCCGCTAAGAACATAATCACCAATAGACCATTCTTCGTCAATTTCGGTTTGGATTACACGCTCATCAATACCTTCATAACGGCCGCAAACCAGAATTAATTTCTCATTTGTTGCCAGTTCACAAACTCCTTGTTGATCGAGTTTGCGTCCCTGAGGTGAAAGATAAATCACCTTTGCGCCGGTACCTGCCGAAACTTTGGCTGCATGAATGGCTTCCCTTAACGGTTGCACCATCATCAGCATGCCTGGACCACCGCCGTAAGGACGATCATCAACAGTACGATGCCGGTCGTAGGTAAAATCCCTTGGACTCCAGCACTCGATACTCAACAGGCCATTCTTGACTGCCCGACCAGTTACCCCGTAATCGGTTATTGCGCGGAACATTTCAGGAAACAGGCTAATAACCCCAATCCACATACTGCGTCCCACTCATTTAAACCGTTTTTACCGGAGATTAGAAACCAGGATCCCAATCTACCTCAATAGATTTGGTAGCGAGATCGACTTTCTTGATAACCTGCCCATCAAGAAACGGAACTAACCGCTCCTTGATACCGAATGCATCTTTCAGATTTGCTTTTATTACCATCACATCGTTAGAACCTGTTTCCATCATGTCACTGATGGTTCCAAGGTCATAACCCGCAGTATTTATCACTTGGCAACCAATAAGGTCTTTCCAGTAATAATCTCCTGCTTCCAGCTCTGGCAATTGGCTAGAATTCACAATAATCTCACAATTAGTGAATAAATTTGCCGCATCCCGATCGTCAATATCTTTGATTTTGACGATAATATCTTGGTTGTGATATTTCCACGCCTCTAGCTCAACATGCTGCCACTGGCCAGAACGTTGAATAAACCACGGCTGATATTCAAAAATGTCTTCGGTGTGTTCGGTGGAAGAAAAAACTCTGAGCCAACCACGAATGCCATACGCCGATCCTAATTTCCCCAATACAATTGGCTCAACAGGGTGCTTTAGGCCAGATTGTTTGCTCATTGTTACCACCGTGACAGATTAAGCTGCTTTCTTAGCGTCTTTGATCAGTGCAGCAACACGATCAGACATAGATGCACCCAGACCAACCCAATGTTCGATACGGTCTAGATCTAAACGCAGGGCTTCTGCATTTCCTGAAGCGATTGGGTTGAAGAAACCAACACGCTCAATAAAACGACCGTCACGCGCACTGCGGCTATCGGTCACTACTACTTGATAAAACGGACGCTTTTTTGCGCCGCCACGAGCTAAACGAATTGTTACCATAACATCCTCATTAGTTAGCAAAACAACCAGACTTCATCGGGGAATGGAGTCCGGCTGTCCATTTAAAAGCCCGAAAATTTTACTCACTTTGGCGCAAAAAGCAATCCAAAGAACATTTTCTTTCGCAACTTTATCGATTATCGACCCATAAATCCGGGTGGCAGCATGCCTTTCATGCCCCGCATCATTTTCGCCAAGCCACCTTTCTTCATTTTTTTCATCATGCGCTGCATTTCATCAAACTGTTTCAATAAACGGTTAACATCCTGCACTTGCGTACCAGACCCCGTAGCAATACGACGCTTACGGGAACCTTTGATAATTTCTGGCTTTTCTCGCTCTTTGCGAGTCATGGAATTAATAATTGCTTCCATTTTAACTAGGACTTTATCATCCATTTGAGATTTGACGGCATCAGGAACCTGTGACATTCCAGGCATTTTGCTCAACATGCTGGTCATTCCACCCATGTTACGCATTTGTTTGAGCTGTTCCAGAAAATCACTTAAATCAAAGCCATCGCCTTTTTTCAGTTTTGATGCCAATTTTTCCGCTTGAGTGCGGTCAACCTTACTTTCAATTTCCTCAATTAGTGAAAGCATGTCTCCCATACCGAGAATGCGGGATGCGATGCGATCAGGATAAAAAGGTTCCAACGCATCTGTTTTTTCACCAACACCGAGGAATTTAATTGGCTTGCCAGTAATATGGCGGATGGAAAGCGCAGCACCGCCACGCGCATCTCCATCAACTTTAGTTAGGACAACCCCAGTTAATGGCAATGCTTCATTAAATGCTTTTGCCGTATTTGCAGCATCTTGACCTGTCATTGCATCAACAACAAACAGGGTTTCAACAGGATTGATAGCTGCATGAACCGCTTTAATTTCATCCATCATGGCTTCATCGACATGCAGACGACCTGCGGTATCGACTAACAACACATCATAGAATTTCAGTTTGGCGTGCTGAATTGCCTTGTTGACAATATCAACTGGCTTCTCTTGCAGATCTGAAGGAAAGAAATCAATTCCAACCGTTTCAGACAGTGTTTCAAGTTGTTTGATTGCCGCAGGACGGTAAACATCAGCAGAGACGACCAATACTTTTTTCTTATTTTTTTCTTTTAGAAGCTTACCTAATTTGGCAACACTGGTTGTTTTACCGGCACCTTGTAAACCGGCCATCAGAACAACAGCAGGAGGCTGTGCAGAAAGGTTTAACTCACTGTTAACTTCCCCCATCGCCGTCACCAGTTCATTCTGAACTATTTTGACGAATTCCTGTCCAGGCGTCAGACTTTTGTTAACTTCATGCCCTACTGCACTCTCTTTGATTCGTGAAATGAAATCACGCACGACAGGCAATGCAACATCCGCTTCGAGCAAAGCCATACGAACTTCGCGCAGCGTATCTTTAATATTATCTTCAGTCAGCCTTCCTCGGCCGCTGATATTGCGCAGTGTGCGCGATAGTCTGTCAGTTAAATTATCAAACATTGTCTCAGCTCAGATATCTACAAGTGGGTCTACCTGTAAGGCAAATTTTACGAATTATAACACGATGATCACGTGATCACTGCAAAGAGATTCCCAAGTATCATTAACAACGGTTGGAGGCTACCCCAGCTAGCGGTATACTTAAATTTTAAGTCCAATCCACACCCAATAGATTTCAAAAAGCTACGGTTTGAAAGATGGAGGGTAAATATTATTATTGCGAAAACGATAAACGTTATGCTGGTATTTTCAATTATTGCTTTACTTACCTATCTCATTAGCCTGACGCTCATCGTGCCAGGTTTATTGCGCCAACAAAACAGTTATCAAAAACTGGCTCTTTTTTTCGCAATGCTAGCATTATTTAATCATTCGATTGCATTGAAATACCAAGTGTTTTATGTCAGCAGTGGTCAGAATCTTACCCTATTGAATTTAGGTTCAATTGTTAGTTTGCTGATGTCCATTATTATGACAATAGTAGCATTCTGCGGCCGAGCATGGTTTTTATTGCCAATAGTTTACAGCTTTGCCATGATAAATTTGATACTGACTAGTCTGATGCCGGGAGAATTTATTACGCACCTTGAAGGCAGTATCGAATTATTTATTCACATCGGGCTGGCATTGCTTGGATACGCCACCTTGCTCATTGCAGCCCTTTATGCGTTACAACTTGGCTGGTTAGATTATCGGCTTAAAAAGAAAAAGCTTACCTTTACTTCTGGCATGCCTCCGCTAATGGTTATTGAACGCAAAATGTTCCACATTACCCAAGTTGGTGTAATTTTACTAACATTGACGTTATGCACCGGAATCATGTATATGGATGATATCTTTAATAAAGAAAATATCCATAAATCCATTTTGTCTATCATTGCATGGTTCGTCTACGTTATTTTACTTTGGGGACACTATCATGAAGGATGGCGCGGTAAGCGAGTTATTTGGTTTAATCTGATTGGTGCGTTTATTTTAACACTCGCGTTTTTTGGTAGCCGACTATTGCAGGAAATATTGGTTTATTAAGCAGTTAAAAGATCTCTGTATCCAGTTCGTATAAATATTAGGAAGGAATTCTGTTTTGGAGCACGTCTCAACAGGCACACTAATTATCATTCTTGTTGTCATGGTTATCGTTTCGGCTTATTTCTCTGCTTCAGAAACTAGCATGATGACAATCAATCGCTATCGTTTACGTCATTTAGCTAAACAAGGAAGCACCCCTGCACGAAGAGTAGAGTCTTTGCTCCGTCATCCAGATCGGCTTATCAGTCTTATCCTTATTGGCAACAATCTCATCAATATTTTGGCCTCTTCTCTCGCTACTATTGTCGGTATGCGCCTTTATGGGGATGTAGGTGTTGCTATTGCAACAGGTATACTCACTTTCGTGATTCTCATTTTCTCTGAGGTAATGCCAAAAACTATTGCAGCACTTTATCCAGAAAGAGTGGCATTTCCCAGTAGTTTTCTGCTCCGTCCACTAGAAAAAATCATGTTGCCTCTTGTATGGGCATTTAACAGAATCAGTTTACTGCTGATGAGGTGCCTGGGCATCAAGACGTCAAATATTCGCAATGATGCTGTTAGTAAAGATGAATTACGCACAATAGTAAATGAATCAAATACCAATCTATCACGCCGTAATCAGGATATGCTGATCTCAATATTGGATCTTGAGAAAGTGACTATTGGCGATATTATGGTACCTCGTAATGAAATTGTCGGCATTGATATCAACTCTGATTGGAAATCCGTTATCCGGCAGTTAACGCATTCTCCACATGGACGAATTGTACTTTACCGTGACTCTCTGGACGATGCGATTGGTATGCTGCGAGTTCGAGAAGCCTATCGAATGATGACGGAGAAAAAAGAGTTCACGAAAAGAAATTTGATCAAAGCAGCAGATAAAATCTACTTTATCCCTGTCAGCACCCTGTTAAATATTCAACTAGTCAACTTCCAGCGCAACAAGCAAAAAGTTGGCTTGATTGTTGACGAATATGGCGATATTCAAGGGCTAGTGACTGTCGAAGATATTTTGGAAGAAATTGTCGGTGACTTTACTACATCCATGTCTCCCACTCTGGCAGAAGAAGTTCTTCCTCAAAGTGACGGAACCGTTCTGGTTGATGGCACAGCCAATATTCGCGAATTAAATAAAGCATTTAGCTGGGCACTTCCTGAGGATGGCCCAAGAACAATGAATGGAATGATTCTGGAAGAATTAGGTGAAATTCCCGAATTGCACGTTCAGGTGCAGATTAATGAATATAACTTTGAGGTTCTTGCGGTACATGACAATGTTATCAAGCAGGTTCGTGTCATACCGATAAATAAAAACATAAAATAAAGTGAATAATAGAGGGCCAGCAAAACAAGCCCTCTGGAAAATATAGGCCAGTGGACAATATAAGCTAGGTTTTCCCTTTACAAATAGCCTATACCTGTAACTCCACGAGCTTTTCTTCAGGTAATGCTAATTCATCGTTATGATTGACACGAACACCAGCATCAAGAATATTCTGAGCAATATCTTGAGCTTCTTTTAATGAGTGCATTTCATAAGTGCCACACTGATAAATGTTCAATTCAGGTATCTTGCTCTGATCTTGAACTTTCAGTACATCAGCCATTGCAGCTTTCCAAGCTTCAGCGACTCTCTGTTCATCTGGGGCACCTATCAAACTCATATAAAAACCAGTACGGCATCCCATTGGAGAAATATCGATAATATCAACACCATCACCATTCAAATGATTGCGCATAAAACCCGCAAACAAGTGCTCAAGTGTGTGAATACCTTTTTCTGGCATCACTGCTTCATTGGGAACACAAAAACGTAAATCAAATACCGTGATGATATCACCATTAGGTGTTTGCATTGTCTTGGCAACCCTAACAGCAGGTGCAGACATGCGAGTATGGTCAACTGTAAAACTATCCAATAAAGGCATTACTCTACCTCCTTAGGCATCAGATTTTTTACGAAAGTTTTTCCAGATAAATGAAACCTTTTCATTTGCGGCTGGTCGTAATATATGAAGACGCGCAAATTGTTATCATCCCTATTCTCTAAGATACTTTATTCGGCCACCAGTGGTGGCCATTTTCTTTTTTTAACACCCAGCATGAAGTTTTAGATAGTCTTCGAAACTCATACTGTCTTGCTGTTCAATACGGTGTTGAAGCGATACAGAAGCATCACGCTGAATGGAGAAACTGTCTTCATTCAAAATTGAATAAGGTTCTTCAATCAATTCCTGATGATACCCGTTTGCTAACTCCAACCCAAAACCTACGATTCCTTGAGCTTTCATTTTATCCAGTACACGACCTGAAAATGTCAGTGATGGATCTTCGAGCATAGTCACCAGCTCTTTGCAGACTGATTGATACTGCGTTCCTGAGCAGGTATCCAGAACTTCAGCAACTCTTTCTAAGTCCCTGAATAACTTCTGTCCCACAATTTTAAGGGGCTGTTGTTCAATATCGTAACCAATGCCAATACTCAGCCCTGGTTTACGCCCTTCCAAAATAACCTTACTCCAGTTTTGACGGCAGCAATCAAGCTCCTTATTTCCCATTTCAGGAGCATCAGCTAAAGCACACCATATCAAAAACAAGTCAAGAAAACGAATCTGAGTTTCATTCACACCAATTGCACTGAACGGGTTGATATCCAGAGAACGAACTTCAATGTACTCTATACCACCTCTCAGCAAGGCATCTGAAGGCGACTCTCCCTCTTTAGTAACACGTTTGGGCCGTATAGGTGCATATAATTCATTTTCAATCTGGAGGACATTAGTATTGAGCTGTAAATAGTTACCCTCTTTTTTGATACCAATTGCCGCAAATTCTGCTGACGGTTTATGAATCGCTTTCTTCAGGCCCTCTACATATGTATGGAGATGATTAAAGGTAATATTCAGATCACTTTGTGATTTGTTAGTATATCCTAAGTCACTCATCCTTAATGAAGTCGCGTAAGGTAGATAACAAGTTCCTTTTTCCGTTTCTTCAAAGGATAATGCGGTGTTTCGTCCGCGCAGGAAAGAGGGGCAAATCGCTGGTGATGCACCAAATAAATAAGGAATTACCCATCCAAAGCGGTAATAATTTCGGATCAAGCGAAGATAACCATCCGAAATCTGTTCTTTTCCAGTTTCTACGTCTTTAACACCTAACCGAGCCTGCCAAAAACTTATCGGCAGAGAAAAGTTATAATGTACACCAGAAATCGTCTGCATTAATGCGCCGTAACGATTCTTTAATCCCTCACGATACAAGGTCTTAAAACGGCCTATATTAGACGTACCATATTGTGCTAGAGTGATATTCTCTTCTCTGTCAATAAAACATGGCATACTCAGAGGCCACATTTTTTCATTATCCAGATTCCGCGCAGTATAACGATGCAAATCTTTAAGAAAATCAATGGTTCTATCTATATTGTTATCAACAGGGGTAATAAACTCCAATAGAGATTCAGCAAAATCAGTTGTAATCCATTTATGCGTTAAAGAAGCGCCAAGTGATTCTGGATGCTTCGTGCTAGCTAAATGACCATCTGGAGTAACACGCAATGTTTCACGTTCAATACCGCGACAAATCCCATCTAATACGGTAGGGTTTGCCTCTAACCATGACAATGCTTTTGATACGTCCGGGATCAATTTGACCTCCCGTGGAGTTTTAAAAGATTATTACTAAGAGTTTACTTTATATTAAACAAACCAAATTGTCGCTGATTACATATAGGTAGCGCCATACCACCGATTAAATTTCAAACAAGAGAAATAATGAGAAAATATTATGGTTGGAAAGAGAGTAAAAACAAAAAACCCCTGCCTTAATAAGGCAAGGGTTTAAAATGGTGCATCCGGGAGGATTCGAACCTCCGACCGCTCGGTTCGTAGCCGAGTACTCTATCCAGCTGAGCTACGGATGCATTATCAATTTTCTATTTCTGTTCAGACACTATTGCTGTCTTTCTTCAAAATGTAAATATCGTGATAAAATCACAATATTGAATATGGTGCATCCGGGAGGATTCGAACCTCCGACCGCTCGGTTCGTAGCCGAGTACTCTATCCAGCTGAGCTACGGATGCATTGTCGGTTTACTATTTCTGTTCAGACGTTGATAATTGCCTGACTTGACAGAATTAAGACACCTAAAATTCAAGGTGATTAAAATGGTGCATCCGGGAGGATTCGAACCTCCGACCGCTCGGTTCGTAGCCGAGTACTCTATCCAGCTGAGCTACGGATGCATTATCGGTTTACTATTTCTGTTCAGACGCTGGTAATTGCCTGACTTGACAGAATTAAGACACCTAAAAATCGCGGTATTTAAAGTGGTGCATCCGGGAGGATTCGAACCTCCGACCGCTCGGTTCGTAGCCGAGTACTCTATCCAGCTGAGCTACGGATGCATTGCTTATAAATATGGCGGTGAGGGAGGGATTCGAACCCTCGATGCAGCTCTTAACCACATACTCCCTTAGCAGGGGAGCGCCTTCAGCCTCTCGGCCACCTCACCATATTCCTAAAAACATTCGCTTTAAAAAATTACAACTCGGAAGTTTTAACTTCTTAGCTTTTGAAGCTTTACTTCTGAATCTTACTCAGAAGCTTTTCTCTAAGCTCTTCGTCGCTGCGATGGCGCACATATTACTTTCCCTGCCTGATAAGTCAAACAATTTTTCGCAACTTTTTTCCGTTTGAACACTTAGCACGCAAAATGCTTGGATTAACATCTAAGGGGCTGTTTTATCAACAGTGAAATCATCTAATCGCCGTTAAAATTTATGAAGATAATTATTCATCGCTATAGCCTCATGAACAATGTCTTTTCGACAGATAGAAAATAAAAAGGCGTGAGAGAATAGAATTAGACTAACAAGAAGGATATAACAGCTAGGTTCATAAGAAAGGAAGAGAAATAAAAGTAGAGTAGCGCCCAAGTCTTAAAAAAGCATGGACGCCATTCTTGAATTAAAAAGTTGTAGGCTGAGATTTCTCTGCCTGGATCCGTTGATAAATTTCTTCACGGTGAACAGAAACTTCCTTGGGTGCATTTACACCAATGCGAACTTGGTTGCCTTTAACTCCCAGTACTGTGACTGTTACCTCATCGCCTATCATGAGTGTTTCACCAACTCGACGAGTCAGAATAAGCATTCTTTGCTCCTTGAAAATTTAAAAGAGTCGGGTCTCTAGGTTTCCCCGCTATTATCCATCAAACACCGTGAAAACGTAAAGCAATGATATCTACTTAAAGTATAAGCAGTTTTGAACACATTTCCTATATCTATAGGATAGCTAAAATATAAGTATGTGCCCAACATTTCAACAATTTCACAACAAAAAACATCCGGCATCATAAAAAATTCTTTCACAATGCCGCTGCTGTCACGGCAATACCAACTATAACCGCAGTGCTACCCACTCTTCTACACTAGCCAATGCTGAAGGTAGAGCAACTACATCCGTTCCACCAGCCTGTGCCAGATCAGGACGCCCTCCTCCTTTACCCCCAATTTGTTGAGCAACAAAAGAGATTAAATCACCTGCTTTTATTCTAGCAGTCAAATCCTTTGTTATACCAACAATTAGGCTGACTTTATCACCAGTCACTGTAGAAAGCACAATAATTGCTGATCCTAATTGGTTTTTCAGATCATCAACCATCGTCCGGAGCATTTTCGGCTCAACATCACCTAACTGCGTTACCAACAAACGAACACCTTGAATTTCTTTAGCCTGATTTGCTAGAGAAGAACTTTCCTGAGCTGCCTGCTGAGATTTCAATTGTTGCAACTCTTTTTCCAACTGTTTCGTTCTGTCTAGTGTCGTTTTCACTTTATCATTCAGGCTGCTGATATCACTTTTCACTAAATGAGCAATATCTTGCAGTAAATCAGTTTGCTGATAGATTGCATTCAACGCGGTTTGCCCTGTAGTAGCTTCGATGCGCCGAATTCCTGCAGCTGTACCTGACTCACTGGATATACGGAATAACCCAATATCACCAGTACAACTCGCATGAGTACCACCACATAGCTCGGTAGAAAAACTGCCCATGCTCAGTACTCGTACTTTCTCATCATACTTCTCACCAAACAGCGCCATGGCACCTTTAGACTTTGCTTCTTCCAGTTCCATTAGTTCTGTAACAATTGGTGAGTTTTTGCGAATTTCTTCATTCACTAAGTTTTCTACCTGACGGATCTGTTCTGGTTGCATTGCTTCAAAATGAGAGAAGTCAAAACGCAAGTACTTATCATTAACCAAAGAACCTTTCTGGGCAACATGCTCTCCCAAAATTTGCCGTAATGCTGAATGCAATAAATGAGTCGCAGAGTGGTTCAAACGGATCGCACCTCTACGTACCACATCAATTTCAGCATTAACAGTATGATGAACGCTTAAAGTGCCACTTATCAATTTACCAACATGACCAATTGCCTGAGCATATTTCTGTGTATCGAGGACTTCAAATACACCATTGCCATTCAATAAATTACCCGTATCACCAATCTGTCCACCAGATTCAGCATAGAAAGCCGTTTTATCAAGTATAACGATCGCTTCTTCACCTGCATGAATTTGTTCAACAGACTCACCATTACGGAAGATAGCGATAACAACAGCCTGCTGAGAATTATGTTCATAACCACAAAAATCACTTTGGCCGTCGACTTTGATTAATCCATTGTAATCTGTACCAAAACCGCTGGATTCACGAGCACGGCGGCGCTGGTTTTCCATAGCCAAATCAAAACCAGCCTCATCCACTTTGATGTTACGCTCACGGCAAACATCCGCAGTAAGGTCAACAGGGAAGCCATAAGTGTCATACAAACGGAAAGCGGCTTCACCGTCGAGAATATCACCAGATAATTTAGACAACTCGTCATCCAGAAGCTGCAAACCTCGTTCTAAAGTACGGGCGAATTGTTCTTCTTCTGTTTTCAATACCTGCTCAACCAAAGCCTGCTGTTGTTTTAGCTCCTCACCAGCTGCGTCCATGATATTGATTAATGGTGCAACGAGTTTATAGAAGAAAGCTTCTTTTGCTCCCAGCATGTTACCATGGCGAACTGCACGGCGAATGATACGGCGAAGTACATATCCACGGTTTTCATTGGATGGAATGACACCATCACAAATTAAGAATGCACATGCACGGATATGGTCTGCAACAACACGCAGAGATTTATTGGTAAAATCTGTCGATTCTGTGACTTCTGCAACCGAAGCAATTAAACGTTGAAATAGGTCAATCTCGTAGTTGGAGTTGACGTGTTGCAAAACTGCTGCGATACGCTCCAGTCCCATTCCGGTATCAACTGAAGGTTTTGGCAGCGGTTCCATCGTGCCATCAGCATGATGGTTGAATTGCATGAAAACGATGTTCCAAATTTCAATATATCTGTCACCGTCTTCTTCTGGACTTCCTGGAGGGCCACCCCAAATATGTTCACCGTGATCATAAAAAATTTCGGTGCAAGGTCCACAAGGACCGGTATCACCCATTTGCCAAAAATTATCTGACGCATAAGAGGCACCTTTATTATCGCCAATACGAATAATTCTTTCTGCTGGAACACCGACTTCTTTATGCCAAATATCATAGGCTTCATCGTCTGTCTCATAGACAGTAACCCACAGTTTTTCTTTTGGCAGATTAAACCATTTTTCGCTGGTCAACAGTTCCCATGCGTATTTGATTGCATCTTGTTTAAAATAGTCACCGAAACTGAAGTTACCCAACATTTCGAAGAAAGTGTGATGACGGGCTGTATAACCCACATTCTCTAAATCGTTATGCTTACCGCCAGCACGAACACAGCGCTGAGACGTTGTTGCTCTAGAATAAGGCCTTTTATCCAATCCTAGAAATACATCTTTGAACTGGTTCATCCCTGCATTGGTGAACAACAATGTTGGATCATTGTTTGGCACCAGCGAACTACTCGGTACTACTTGGTGGCCTTTAGTATGAAAAAAGTCAAGAAACGCTTGACGGATCTCAGCGGTGCTTTTGCTCATAATTGTCCCGAAATCAAGCTGAAAAACAGATGTGTGAATGATTGAGATGGTATAACGCATTACCATTTCAACTCACGAATAAATTAAAATAGGGTTAAGATAGAGTGTCTTCCGTAAGAAGTAAAATCCCATATAAATCCATTCGCTTTTCAGCATTGTAATTCGTCTGGGCATTTTCTGAAAGTCTGTTCGTTAAGCCAGTTTCGATACGCCTATTTCAAGAATGTTTATTTCCTTATTAAAAACAAAAACCACACCCGATATAGATGTGGTTTTAAAAAACAAAATTACGATTGAGAAGAAATTAGAATTCTTCGTTTTTCACTTCTTCAGCATTATCTTCGTAATCTGTCACATAGTCTGAAGCTGCACTGCTGAAATCTCCTGTATTATGCAACAACAGATCACGAAGTTTTTTGTTCAACTCAGCCGCAGCTTCTGGATGCTCTTTCAGATAAATAGTGGCATTAGCTTTACCTTGCCCTATTTTGTCACCGTTATAGCTATACCATGCACCCGCTTTTTCCACCATCTTGTGTTTAACACCGAGGTCGATCAACTCGCCGAGAGTGTTGATACCTTCGCCATAAAGGATTTGGAATTCAGCCTGTTTAAATGGTGCTGCAACTTTGTTTTTGACCACTTTCACACGGGTTTCGCTACCAACAACCTCATCGCCATTTTTCACGGAGCCAGTACGACGAATATCCAAGCGAACAGATGCGTAGAATTTCAGTGCATTACCACCAGTCGTAGTTTCAGGGTTACCAAACATCACACCTATTTTCATACGGATCTGATTGATAAAAATCAACAAGGTATTCGAGTTTTTCAAATTACCCGCCAGCTTACGCATAGCCTGACTCATCATACGTGCTGCCAGTCCCATATGAGAATCACCGATTTCACCTTCAATCTCTGCTTTTGGTGTCAATGCCGCAACAGAGTCAACAATGATGACATCAACCGCACCGGAACGTGATAAAGCATCACAAATTTCCAATGCCTGCTCACCTGTATCAGGCTGAGAACACAACAGATTATCAATATCTACACCCAGCTTTTTGGCATAAACTGGATCAAGGGCATGTTCGGCATCAATAAAAGCACACGTCCGGCCTTCACGCTGAGCAGCTGCAATCACTTGCAATGTCAGTGTCGTCTTCCCGGAAGACTCAGGCCCGTATATCTCAACGATACGACCCATTGGCAGGCCACCTGCGCCTAACGCAATATCCAGTGACAGAGAACCGGTAGAGATGGTTTCAACATCCATTGAGCGATTTTCACCCAAACGCATAATGGAACCTTTACCAAATTGTTTCTCAATCTGACCCAATGCTGCTGCTAGTGCTTTTTGTTTGTTTTCATCGTTAGCCATGTTTACTCCTTCGCAAGCAATGAAGGGGCTGCCCCACTGCTGATAAACTGTTTCTGATACCAAAGTGCTGTATGATTATACTGTATAATCATACAGCATCAAGCTAATTTTTTGTGATTTCTGTCAGCAATTTTTTTAAAGAAAAAATAACAGCCTGCAAACGCACGGCTTTGCGATCACCCACAAAATGCTGACGATATGTCAAAACCTGTATATTCTCATTAACATAGAAGGCAAACCCAAACCAAACCGTGCCAGTCGGTTTTTCTTCACTACCTCCGTCTGGTCCGGCAATGCCACTGACAGCAATAGCAAAATCCGCTTTGGCAACTTTTAACGCCCCCGTAGCCATCTCTTTTACAACTTGTTCACTTACTGCCCCAAATTGTGCCAATGAATCCAGTGAAACCCCTAACATTTCATACTTGGCATCATTACTGTATGTCACGAATCCACGATTAAAATAGGCTGAACTTCCCGCAATATCTGTGATCACTTTGGCAATCCAGCCTCCTGTGCAGGATTCTGCACAGGTTATAGATAGTTTCTTCTGTTTTAATTTATCACTCAGTTCAATACTAAGCTGATTCAGGATTTTTTCACCCATAACAAGCCTTCAACTCTATAAGAAATTAATTTTTCCGAAGCATATCCCAAATCCATAATCCGCCTATTGCCAAAGAGAGCGAGATACCGAAGCCAATGCCAACAGCAACGGCCGATGCCCCAAACCACATGGAAACCAGATACAACCCCAGCATAACCAACATGGCACTATTTTCACCAAGATTTTGCACAGCAACAGCTTTACCCGCGCCCATGGTATGTTTTCCATGTTCCTGCAATAACGCATTTAGTGGAACGACAAAAAGTCCACCAAATACACCGAGGACAACCAAAATTAGATAAGAAAGCCATATTGATTGCTGTGTGACAAAAAGCATGATCATGAAGCCAATTAAAATACCCGCAGGCATACAGCGGCGGACAGTCTTCAACGTAATCAGCCGCGCAGCGGCTCCCGCACCGAGAATGATACCAATCGCAACCACCGCATTCATCAATGTAGGTGTTGTATTTCCTTCAACTCCCAGTACAACAGGAACCCAAGCAATCAGAAGCAGTCGCAGTGTGACACCTGCTCCCCAAAATAAGCTGGTTCCGACCAGTGAAAACCGTGTTTCTTGATTACGCCAAAGCGAGACACAGACCTCCATAAAGTCCACCAGCATCTTTTTAGGATTCCAGCCTTTTCCCTGACGCGCAGCCGCCAAACGAGGAATATAGAAATTGGCTACAACTGCCGCACTATACAGCAGAGCGCAAAGCCCCAATGCCATTATCAGACTAAAGTCAGAAAGGAAACCACCAGCGACCGCGCCAATTAAGATAGCTGCTATGGTTGACGCTTCCATCATGCCATTGGCTTTTACCAAACGCCCCCCGTCTGTCAGTTCTCCCAAGCTCCCATATTTAGCAGGAGAATAAGCTGCGGCACCAATACCCACTAAGGTATACCCTAGGAACGGATTCATATCGATACAGATACTAATGGCACCAAGCAATTTGATACCATTGGAGAAGAGCATAACGCGCCCTTTTGAAAACCGATCAGCAATTTGCCCCACAAAAGGTGCTAGCATTATATAAGTGAGTACAAAGACAATTTGTAAGGCCGGTAAACTCCAGCCAGGATAAGCCTCAGCCTTCAATTGAGCCAAGATAGTAAAAAACAGTGCATTGTCGGCAAAAGCAGAAAAAAATTGCGACAACAATACAGCTTTCATTCCCCGATTCAACAGCGATTGTGCTTCTATAGTGCCATTCATTTCCTTACTCCTGTTCAGCCATCTTTCTTAGAGTGAGAAAATCCGGCTTACCGCTGCCAAGCAAAGGCAATTGCTTCACATAACGAATATCGCGTGGAACCGCCAATTCTGGCATACCTATTTTACGGGCAACTTCCAGCATTGCATTTCTATGCAAATTCGCATCGGTCGTGAACAATACCAGTGCTTCTCCTTTACTTTTATCACTTTTGGCCGTTGCTGCATGCAACGCATCAGTGGAAATGCATGATGCAATATGTTCCACTGCTTCGAGAGAAACCATTTCCCCCGCCAGTTTGGCAAAACGCTTCACACGTCCTTTTATCGTACAAAAACCCTCGTCATCAATAGAGATAATATCTCCAGTGTCATACCAGCCCGTTTGGATATTTCCTTCCGCATCTTCCGCTGAGGGCGGTTCCAGACGTTCAGGCGCTTCGACACGTAAATAACCTTTCATGACGTTCGGCCCGCGCAGCTGCAAGCGTCCACCTTCTTCAATCCCCTGAACAGGCAGTAAACGAGCTTCCATACCCGGTAAAATCCGTCCGACTGTTCCCGTTTTTGCCGCCATCGGGACATTGATTGCTACAACAGGCGCACATTCAGTCACACCATAACCTTCCAGAATACGGATACCAAATTTATCCTGCCAAACGCGTTTAGTGTTTTCTGATAATTTTTCTGCGCCAGCGACTACATAGCGTAAACGTGCAAAATCATAAGGATGCGCAAAGTGGGCATAATTTCCCAAGAAAGTCGAAGTACCGAACAGCACAGTACAGTTGCGATCATAAACCAGCTCAGGCACTACACGATAATGCAGTGGGTTTGGGTAAAGAAATACACGGCTTCCCGTCATTAATGGAGTAAGTAAACCTACCGTCAAACCAAAAGCATGGAACAATGGTAAGGAAGACATGAAACGATCTTGTGGAGTAAAATCAGCAATCGTTTTTATCTGTTCAACATTTGCCAATAAACTGGTATGGCTGTGAACAACCCCCTTAGGCGTTCCTTCTGAACCTGATGTAAACAGGATCAGGGCATCATCGTCCGGTTTCTGCGAAACCATGATAGCCTTGGAAGGGAAAATCAAGTGCCACAATATCCAACGCTTATCTTCCCGAGTAATTGTATCTTTCAAATCCTCGAGGTATACCCAATTAGCTTCTGCCACCTGTTCTGGCAAATGGGTTAATTGTCCTTTCGCCAGAAACTGACGAGATGTCACAATAGTTTTTATGGTTGCTGCCTGCATGGCATTTTTAATTCCATTACTTCCTGCCGTATAGTTCAGCAGTGCAGGCACACGTTTTTTCAAGGAGGCACCATATATGGCTGCTGCCATTACAGTCGCATTCGGCAATAGCAAACCAACTCGCTCACCTTCTTTCGTAAAGCGTTCTAAAATTCGGCTGACACCCAATATTTTTTTCAGCAATGAATGATAGCTATCTTCTTTGAAATTCACATCTTCGATACATGGTTTAAAACGACCAAAACGTTTCTGCGAGGCCAAATAAGCACTAAACAATGTTTCCTTTGGGCGCGTTTGCATTCTCACATCCATCATAATGGCATGGAGACGTTCTCCGGCTAAACGACGACGTGTTGTTGCATCAAGAGCATCAGGCATTGGCAAATCAACGGCCGGTAAGATTTTGATAGAGATTTTCGGGAACCAGTGCAGTTTCATAATTCCTTTCAATCGACCAAAAATGGTTTGTTCAGCACCATCAATACGGATAGGAACCACCTTTGCGCCTGATTTCGCCGCGATGAAAGCGGCACCATCATAGATTTTCATTAGAGAGCCGGTTACAGTGATCCGCCCTTCTGGAAAAATCACGATGGGACGTCCTTTCTCTACTTCTTTAACCAGAGTCCTCACTGCCATCGGATTAGTCGGATCTAAAGGGACAACATCCGCATAAAGTTTGATGAATTTGAGAAAGTGACTGGCCGTAATATTAGAGTAGATAGCAAATACAGGCTTTACCGGAAGAAATAAGCCAATGAGAAGACCATCCAGAAACGAAATATGATTGGGTGTAATAATACATTTAGAGTGTTTAAGCTGCTTATCATCACCTTCTACCGTGACCCTAAAAAGTACACGAACAAGTAACCGAATAAAATTTAAGAGCATATCCATATCTCAAATATAATTAAATAAAATTAAAGTGAGTAGGATAATACTATAATTTGTATAAGCAGCCTGATATATAAGATTTCCCCGCACTATAAAAAATAAACTTTAAATACCTTAATATATCAAATTAGTTTATTTTCTCGCGTTAAAATATAATCCTTAATATTGGATACGATATTTTCTGTCGCTAAACTGGCATCTACAATGAAATCAGCACACTCACGGTATAATGGCTCTCTTTCAACCAATATGCCCTCGATTTCTTCAATGATAGATTTCCCTGTCAGGCTGGGGCGCTGTGAGTTTTCTGGGTTGAGGGATAATCGTTTGATTAAAACTTCTGCGGATGCTTGTAAATAAATCACGATACCATTTTGTTGCATATAATGGCGATTTTCCGATGACAATACCATTCCCCCTCCCGTTGAAATAGTACATTCATTTTGGCTAACCGTTTTCAATATCTGGCTTTCCACTCTTCTGAAATATTCCCAGCCATGTTCTTCAACAAGATCGGAGATAGTCATTTTACTGGAGGTTTGAATACTGTCATCAGTGTCAATAAATTTGTACGACAATGCTTCAGCCAACAACTTACCTATTGTCGTCTTCCCTGCACCTCGTGCGCCTACGATAAATAGAGTCTGTTTCATTTCGTTGTTTTCCTGAAGGTGATATAAAATTAAGCTTAAATATAAAGTATAGTAACTAAAAGTTTACACTAATGTAAATAATGTAAATGATTTTTTCATCAAACAAAAAGTCACACCTAAATTAAGTGTGACTCAACATAGTTGAATGAATTCTAATTAAAATAGAATTTGATTAGCGGCGGGGTAAATAATCGCCATAGCCAATCCATTTATATGTTGTCAGAGCATCAAGCCCCATCGGACCTCTGGAGTGCAATTTCTGGGTACTGACAGCCACTTCAGCCCCTAAACCAAACTGACCGCCATCAGTAAAGCGAGTGCTTGCATTCACATAGACAGCAGCAGAATCCACATGACGCACAAAATAATCAGCCTGCCGCAAAGACTCAGTCAAAATTGCATCAGAATGAGCAGTACCATAAGTACGGATATGCTCGATAGCCTGATCGATATCGCTGACAATCTCCACATTCATATCCAGCGATAACCATTCATCACAGTAATCCCCTTCCACTACTTCGATGACAGTCGCTGGGCCATCTTTCAACAATACCATTGCTGATGCACTCGCATGTAGTGTCACTCCCTGTTCCTTCATTTTGGTGCTCAGAATTGGCAGGAAACCAGCTGCAATTTTCTCATTCACCAACAGGGTTTCCAATGAATTACAGGCACTTGGTCGTTGAACTTTCGCATTAGTGATTATTTCTAATGCTTTTTCAGTATTGATATTCTCATCTACATAAGTGTGGCAAACACCAATGCCTCCAGTAATCACTGGGATCGTAGATTGTTCACGACACAGTTTATGTAATCCAGCACCACCACGCGGGATCAACATATCTACATAACGATCCATTTTCAGTAATTCAGCCACCAGCTCGCGATCTGGTCTATTGATAGACTGAACTGCCGCAGCAGGTAAACCACTTTGTTCCAACGCTTGCTGAATAACTTTAACCATAGCCTGATTGGTATGGTGGGTCTCTTTTCCACCGCGCAATATTACTGCATTACCCGTTTTCAGGCACAGTGATGCCACATCAATGGTCACATTAGGACGGGCTTCGTAAATCACGCCAATGACACCCAAAGGAACCCGATGACGGCTCAATTGCAATCCATTATTCAGTAATTGCCCATCAATAACCTGCCCTACCGGATCAGCCAAATGACAGACCTGACGTACATCATTTGCAATGGCATTCAACCGTTCTGCTGTCAGCAGTAACCGATCAAGCAGGGCTTCGCTCATGCTTTGCCCACGAGCATAATCCATATCTTGTTGATTGGCTGCAAGGATTACTTCATTTTCTGTTTCAAGCAAATCAGCAATGTGATTCAACGCCTGATTTTTCTGGCTTGTACTTAATTGTGCCAACTGCCACGATGCTGCTTTGGCTGCTTTTCCCATCTGTTCTAGCATGGTGGAATCCTTAACTTATGATCAATTAATTAACTTACGATCAAATCGTCACGGTGAACCGCAACGGCGCCATACTCATAACCTAGTATCTGGCTAATTTGTTGTGAATGATACCCAGCTATCAAACGTAAAGCGTCACTATTATAACGGCAAACTCCATGAGCCAAATCCTTGCCGGATAAGCTGAGGATGCGAATAACTTCACCACGGGAAAAATTACCTTTGACGTTTTTGATCCCCTTTGGTAATAAAGAACTGCCTTTCTGAAGAATGGCCGTTTCTGCGCCATGGTCAATAATGATTTCTCCAGCCGGAGGCGCTCCAAAAATCCAGCGCTTACGGTTTTCCATCGGGCTAGACAAGCCATGAAAACGTGTTCCAACTGGTTTTCCTTCAATAACGTCGGAAATTACATCCGGCTTGTCACCAGCAGCGATAATAACATCAATTCCCGCACGCCCGGCCACACCTGCCGCCTGGAGCTTTGTGGCCATTCCTCCCGTACCTAAACCGGAAACGCTGTCTCCGGCCATCATTTTCAACTCATCGCTGATGTCATGCACTTCTGCGATCAATTCTGCATCAGGGTTACTACGGGGATCAGCAGTATAAAGACCTTCAATATCAGTCAGGAGCAATAATTTATCCGCACAGCCCAAAATGGCGGCCAACGCAGAAAGATTATCATTGTCACCAACTTTAATTTCTGCCGTAGCAACGGCATCATTTTCATTAATAATGGGAACAATATGATTATCAAGCAACGCTTGCAGTGTATCTCTCGCATTCAGAAAACGTTCACGATCTTCCAAATCTGCACGAGTCAGCAACATTTGTCCGACATGAATACCATAAATTGAGAAAAGCTGTTCCCATAATTGAATCAAGCGACTTTGTCCAACCGCTGCCAACAACTGTTTCGAAGCAATTGTTGCAGGAAGATCCGGATATCCTAAATGCTCACGTCCAGCCGCAATTGCGCCAGAAGTTACAATAATAATGCGGTGGCCTTTTTCATGCTGTTTAGCACATTGGCGAACCAATTCCACAATGTGGGCACGATTCAAACGACGAGAGCCGCCGGTCAATACACTCGTCCCCAGTTTCACAACCAACGTTTGGCTGCCATTCATCATATTTCTGCCATTACAGTTATTTGAAAAAAAATTTGAGAAAAACAATATGTTTAAAAAACAATTCGCTTAAAAAGACGAACCGTTAAAAAACAATATTCAGTTTTAACAGGAGAGAAGCGTTATGCCAACTGGCATAACGCAAAATTTAAAGAAAGAAGACTCATACCATGGTTTGAGTTTGGAGGGTGATGGTGTTTTCAGATGGAACCAAAGTAAGTTTGAGAGTATCGAAAGAATCGGCCAAACGTTTATGGAATGCCTGTAAAGTTGATTCAAGGTGTACAAGATCAGCCTTTTTTCTGATATTCATTGAATTCCATTCACCTTTTTTATCAAATAAGCCTATCTGATAATTATAAACAAAGCCCTGTCCCTGTTCTTCTAATTCTAACCACCATCCCCAAAATTCACGTTTTTCCGGCACCACTTTTGCACTGACACAAACAGCTAAACAGTCAAAGAAAAAATAACCATTTTGGCATTTTAATTCACGTACATACGGCCCTAATGCAGAAAAACGCTTTAACAACTTATTTTTAGAATAACTTGCGGGTAAAGTCATACAAAGGTCTCCTTATATACAGAATCACCTTTGTATCAAATGATTAAAAAATATCAAGTAATAAATTTTATTTTATAAAACTTTATCTTTCAGCCATACACTTATTTCGTGTAACGCCTTATTGAAACCACCATAAATTGACTTAGCAGGAATTGCCTTCAACGAACCATCTATTGATGACATTGCAATCAATTTTGAGTCTTTTCTTGGACTGAAAATGTCATCTTCCCAATATACCGACAACATAGGGACACTACAGCGACGCCCAAGCAAACCTTGATTTTTTAGCGAATAACAACTCAGCTCTGAACGCAATCGTTCTTCATCAACATGGTAGATACCCAAACGATTAGCCAGTACATCAATATACATTGACGGGATTTTCTGCTGTAGTTTTTCATCATGCAGTAATTCATGCACAATCGGCCCGACTACAGATACCCCTTTAATCAACTTTGGTTCCAGATAGGCGAGGCGAACAGCAATATTTGCCCCAAAACGGAAACCAAATACGCCTACACAGGTATGATCAATCCACGGTACGCTATTCAATTGCTGCAAAACTTTCTGATGAAGCGCACAGGTATCCTGCGTTAATGTAAATTTGGCAGAATAACCTACAGAAGGCACATCCAGCGTCAGCATAGCAAAGCCGAGGGGGGAAAAATGTTCACGGAATAGACGCCAACAATCACTCTGTACATTATCAAGGCTGGCACAGACTAATATTGTCGGGCAAGGCCCTTTAACATGGGAAGGAATATGCAGTAGACCTGTGACACTTTTGCCATCTTCTAACTGAAATTCCAACTTTTTCAATTCATAATCAGAAAATCGCGCTGCATTTTCATACGCTTTATTGGCAAGCACAATAGCTTGAGCTGCCAACCCATCACCGTGTAAATGAGGGTAAGCCGCGATACTATATAAAGTCGAAGCCTTTAACCAACATGCTCCGGCTTGTTCTGCCTCTTCGGCACACAATGCTTCTTGCTGCCAGTACATTGCAAGTTGCGACCACTCAAATGCCCAGTTTCCTTTGCGATAACCGATCACAGTATCCAACAGATGGTCAGTACTGCGCTCGGCATCCGTTACAGCAATCCGGCTGAGAACTTCTTGGATCTCCAGCGGATCTATTCCCCTCCAGATCCAAGCGAGCCAATTGATCATTCGATACCAATGCTCGCGGCGCTTCCCACCAAGCATATTCTCACTGGTAGTTGCAGACTGTGGGCGAGTGAATTTTACCAGTGTAGAGGTTTCCCGATGTTTAAAACCCGGCTTAAACAACGATTCTGAAAGGTTTTTTTTAGTCATGTCAAAAGAAAAATCTTACTGCTCATCACAAATAGGTGGAATGAACATTACGCCCATATCCCATGGCTGCTCAATCCATGTGTTTTGTGGAATATCAACAACATAATCATCCACAAGAGGGCGACCAGCGGGTTTCGCAAAAATAGTTACAAAATGGGCTTTAGGATACATATCGCGAATTGCCTTCGCAGTACCACCGGTATCAACCAAATCATCAACAACGATGAAGCCTTCACAGTCACCTTCCGCTTTTTTCAATACGGTCAATTCACGCTGATTACTATGATCATAACTGGAAATACAAACAGTATCGACATGGCGAATCCCTAATTCACGAGCCAATAATGCTCCCGGCACAAGGCCACCACGGCTAACTGCGATGATACCCTTCCACTGTTCTACGGGAAGTAAACGTTGCGCCAATTTACGTGCATGTATTTGCAACATATCCCACGTTACAACATATTTTTCACTCATAAAATTTGATCCTGGAAACTAAGAATATTTCAAAAAAGCGTTTTTTTGCGGAAAAAAGGTTGCGCAAGATTATAGTGATTTGAGTAGACAAAAACCAGTAAAAACAAGGTAAATCCTCATTCTGACTAAGCATTGCAGGCAATAAAATGGTATCCTCAGGCATGGCATGGGCATTGGGCTAACGCTAAATGACAAAAGCTCCCCAATGTGTCAAAAATTACCATTTTCATCTCACCAGATGTCATTACAGGAGATTCGCCGTGTCCGAATTATCAACATTAACCCCTCAACCCCTATGGGATATTTTTGCCGAAATTTGTTCTATCCCTCATCCGTCCTATCATGAAGAAGCACTGGCATCCCATATCATTGAGTGGGCCAGAAACAAAGGATTCCATGTAGAGAGGGATGAAGTCGGTAATATTCTGATCAGAAAACCCGCTTCAAAAGGGATGGAAAACCGCAAGGCGGTCGTACTTCAAGCACACCTTGATATGGTTCCACAGAAAAACAATGATACCCAGCATGATTTTACAAAAGATCCTATCCGTCCTTATATTGACGGAGATTGGCTCATGGCAGACGGTACAACGCTGGGAGCTGATAACGGTATTGGTATGGCTTCTGCTCTGGCGGTATTGGCAGACGAATCAGTCAAACATGGTCCATTGGAAGTTTTATTGACCATGACTGAAGAAGCGGGCATGGATGGCGCATTTGGCCTTAAATCTGGCTGGTTACAGGCCGACATTCTGATCAATACCGATTCAGAAGAAGAAGGCGAAATCTACATGGGTTGTGCCGGTGGCATTGATTTTATCACCACTCTGGTGCTTTCCCGTAAAGCATTGCCGGAGGGTTACAAAACCCTGAAACTAACAATTAAGGGATTAAAAGGCGGTCACTCTGGTGGGAATATTCATCAGGGACTCGGTAATGCCAATAAATTATTGGCTCGTTTCCTCTCAGCCCATGACGATGATCTAGATCTGAAATTAATCCATTTGCAAGGTGGAACTCTGCGTAACGCCATTCCTCGTGAAGGTTATACTGTCATTGCAGTTCCTGCCGATAAACTCGAAAAATTGTACCAGTTGAAAGATAATTATCTGGAAACACTGAAAAACGAATATTCGGTAATTGAAACTAATCTTACTCTCTTACTGGATGAAATCGAAACCTCATCACAGGCGTTAACGAAAGATTGCCAAACTCGTTTCTTATCCATGCTCAATGCTATGCCTAATGGCGTTATTCGTATGAGTGACGTTGTTAAAGGGGTTGTAGAAACCTCTCTGAATGTTGGAGTTGTGACAATGGATGAAGAGAAAACCGAAGTTATCTGCCTGATTCGTTCACTGATTGAAAGCGGTAAGATTTATGTCGTTGACATGCTGCATTCTCTCGCGAAATTGTCTGGTGCAGAAACAGTGGTAAGTGGTAGCTATCCGGGCTGGCAGCCTGATGCCAATTCTCCGGTCATGCATTTAGTTCGTGAAACTTATCACCAACTCTTTGACAAAACTCCAAATATCATGGTGGTTCACGCGGGTCTGGAATGTGGCCTGTTCAAAAAACCTTACCCTGATATGGACATGGTTTCCATTGGCCCGACCATTCGTGGCGCTCACTCCCCTGATGAAAAAGTCCACATTAAGAGTGTTGGTCAATACTGGCAATTTCTCACCGCTATTCTGAAATCTATTCCGGTTAAAGAGTGATACTTAACAACCGTAGAAAGCAATAAAACTACACTATCTCTCCCACGGCAGGCAGTGTGGGAGAGATCCCTTTTTTACATCACATACCGCATCGGTTTTGCCATTTTGGGATTACCACTCTAATAAAAGCTGCCGTTCCAACTGTGGGCTTTGCAATGTAACATGTATCCCGACTAAACTGACTCCTTATATCTTGAAAATTTATTACAACATAAATATTCAATAAATAACAAATCAAACCTTTCACTCTGACCCAATATAAAAGTGACATAAGTGAATTTAATATGTATCATTAATGTGATTTATAAATAAACATGGTTATTAATAAAAATAAGGGTAGTAATGAAAAATAATATTTCATTTTTCTTATATCAAATATCTGATATTTTATTCACGTCCTCTACAAGAGCGTTTGGCATGCTATTCTCATGGTGGATGATTGAAATATTAAATCTGGATTTTCAACTTGGATGGTTTATTTTTTCATCTTGGCTTTTGCAAGTCTTATTCTTGGTATTCATGAGTAATCTCGGTGATAGGTTCAATAAAAAAAATATAATCTTATTTTGCATTACCCCAACCTCCTTACTTTTCATAATTTCTAATTTTATAGATAGTAATCTATATCTACCATTAGGAATTATATACATTTTTGCCTCAGTTTCAGCCATACTCATTCAACCCATCGGCACCAGCATTCTTCCAGAAATAAGCGATACCAATAAGCTAGAATCCGCATTTAAATATAGAGGTATTGTTAACTCTGTTAATATCATACTTGGCCCTGCAATATCCGGGATCGTAATACATTATTTAAATATGAATGGGGCGTTAGCTTTTATTTCTTTAATGTCCATTTCATCAATTATTGGTTTTTATTTCATAAAAAATCAACAAAAAGAAAAACCATCACAATCTCATAAAAGTAATGTCGGGAGCCTTAAAATCATCACCAAAAATCCGACAGAAGCAACTTTAGTGATTGTTTCTTCGTTTTTTAATTTCACTATTGTTCCATTAGTCGCCTATATTATTCCCATTATCATTATAAATGAGTTTAAACTAAGTGCCCTACAGGTAGGAATGGCCGAAGCAACATTTGGCATAGGCATGATGATTGGCAGTACCATTGTCATTAAATATATAAATAAGATATTTTGTAAAGCTCATACTGCCTTTATTTCTGCATTAACTCTGGCTCTTTGCATAGCTGGAATATCAACTGCAACATCATTATTTCAATTATGTTGTTATATGTTAATTAGTGGAGTAGGTTTAGTTATTTATAATATAAATACAACTTCAATTAGATGCCTTGCTACACCAGAGTCATATCGCAATACAATGGAATCTAAATTCCTTGCCATTTGCATTGTATCAATTCCGTTAGGCATGATATCTGCAACATATATTGTGGAAAGCTATGATATAAGAATTTTGTTACTTGGATTTTCAGCTTTAATGGGATTAATGTCATTTTTTGTTTTATTCTCACCCAAATACGTAGAGATATCAAAAATGTCAGAATCTCAATTAGAGGGTTATTACGGTAAGATTTACCCTGAAGCTTACTATTCCGAGGGAATAAAAAATCATAAATAACATTAATTTTCTGTTTCGGTAAAAACCGCCTGTTTTATATAAAATTACAGGCAGTTTCTTATTATTCTGTATTAACTTTTAGCTCGGAAATATCAATGTCTGTCCCGGAGATTCCCTATTCAGATGAATAAAGTTCAGGTGTTTTTCATAATGGTCAAGAATGTCACTGATAATCTGCTCTTTTGTGTAATCCATTAAATCATTTCCCTGAGTTCCTTCCATCAGAAATGTTTCTAATCGATAATAATAGGATTTACCCGACCTTGCCCGATAGGTAAACCCGGGTACTGAGTAACGTTGCGGCCAGATTTGATAAACAAAATTCTGTTCATCTCCCAAATCAACAATCAACTCAAGTGGATTCAATCGCTTGTCTTCTTTCGGGGGCAAAGCATTAAACTGAACCCTTGCACCACTCACCACTAATTCTTTCGCGACTTCCAACATGGCTGGGCGACACACCATATCTAACATTCGTTGTGTGTTTTTTGTCCCCGGAAAATGCATCATGCGGCTTAAACGCTGCTTCCAATTCAAAGAACCATTGTCATGTACGAGAGTAGGTGACGTATTTTGCAATGAACTGGCTTTGCGGAAATCTTCTACCCGCAAAGATTTATATAACCCTGCCATCACAAAGAAGATAACAAAACTAAAAGGCAACCCCATTATAACTGTCATATTTTGTAAAGCAGAAATGCCATCAGTCATTAATATACCTAATGTTAATACCCCAATAGCTATAGACCAGAAGACTCTTAACCAATTAGGGGCATCATTATTGATATCACTGAGATTGGACGTGAAATTACCCAAAACCAATGAACCCGAATCTGCTGATGTCACATAAAACAGCAATCCCGTGATTGTGGCAACCGATGCACTGAACGTGAAGGCAGGATAAAGTGCCAACAAACCATAAAAACCTTGTTCTGGATGTTGCAGTACAGTTTCAGCCAACTGACGATTACCGTGAAGGATTTCATACAACACACTGTTACCAAAAATCGAAAGCCACAACAGGGTAAAAACAAATGGAATAACCAATGTTCCCATAACAAATTGACGAATGGTTCTGCCACGGGAAATACGTGCCAGGAACAATCCAACAAACGGCGACCAAGCCACCCACCATGCCCAGAAAAATAGCGTCCAACTATTCATCCACTCAGTCGGGCGTTCAAATGCAAAGCTATTCAGCGTCATTCCCATGAATCGGCTAATATAATCTCCAACATTCTGCACCAATCCGTTGAGCAGGAACTCGGTATCGCCCACAAACAAGATAAACAAGACAAGCCCCAGAGCCAGCAGTATATTCAATTCGGACAGAAAACGAATCCCTTTATGCACACCAGAAGTCACAGAAATAATTGCCATCACCACGGACAACAATATCAAACCGCCCTGAACGCCCAAGCCTTGCGGTAATCCGAAAAGCACTTTCAGGCCGTAATTCAACTGCACCACCCCAATTCCCAACGTGGTTGCAATCCCAAAAATAGTTCCTATCACTGCCGCAATATCCACGGCATGACCAATGGGACCTTTTATGCGATCACCAAAAATGGGATAAAGTGCTGAACGAATGGTCAGGGGCAAATTGTAACGATAACTAAAATACCCCAACGCAATGCCCATCAAGGCATACATAGACCAGCCCGTCAGGCCATAGTGGAACAGCGTCCACACCATCGCCTGACGGGCTGCTTCTATCGTTTCTCCTTGACCCGTTGGTGGTCGCATATATTGCGTCACAGGTTCTGCCACCGAGAAAAACATCAAATCAATACCTATCCCGGCAGCAAACAGCATGGCGGCCCAACTAAGCAGGCTAAATTCCGGCTTGGATTGCTCTGGCCCCAATTTGATGGAGCCAAAACGGGAAGCAGCGACAAAAACAACAAATACGATGTAAAGCGTCGCAGCAAGCAAATAGTACCAACCAAAGGTTTTAGAAACCCAATTCAGTGTATTTTTTATCCAGATACTTGTCGCATCAGTAAAGAAAATCGTGAATAGCGAAAAAATAATAATTAGTCCAGCCGAGAAGAAAAAAACGACAGAATTTAGTGTGTCCTTCTGAGTGTTTTTTGGACTGTCTTGTGTGTTCATAGGCAGTTCCTGAAATTAATGAGTGTAGAAAAACAGAAAAAGAATAATTGATATAACCATATGAATTAAAATTAAATTTTAAATTACATTTAATAATTTAGATTTCACATTGTAAAAATATTGTAATAAAACATATTTAATTTTGATTGAATATTCAATTAAAAAAAAGTTTAATACCCGCCGAATGATTGATTTTCTGAGCCTAAGATAATGCCC
Organism: Xenorhabdus sp. XBWT; assembly: GCF_059072735.1. NCBI lineage: Bacteria > Pseudomonadati > Pseudomonadota > Gammaproteobacteria > Enterobacterales > Morganellaceae > Xenorhabdus > Xenorhabdus sp. XBWT. The sequence continues at coordinate 1,239,575 of NZ_CM180990.1, read as the reverse complement.
AAAATTGGAATGCAGTCGATAAGAAAACAGCAACTCATTGATGCGACATTAACCGTTGTCAATGAAGTTGGAATGCAGGAAGCCAGTATTGCGCAAATAGCCCGAAAAGCAGGCGTTTCCAACGGAATTATCAGCCACTACTTCAAAGATAAAAATGGGCTACTGGAAGCCACCATGCGTTATCTGCTGAATCAACTGGGCATGGCAGTAGCACGTCGATTACGTCTGCTTGACAACGCAACTCCCGCGCAGCGGCTAAAAGCGATTGTCGAAGGGAACTTTGATCCCAGCCAAATCAGCAATGCGGCAATGAAAACCTGGTTGGCATTTTGGGCAAGCAGCATTCACCAGCCCAAACTGTATCGTTTACAACAAGTTAATGAACGCCGCTTGTATTCTAATATCTGTGTTGAATTTAGGCGCGCTCTTCCCAAAGCAGAAGCACGGCTGGCGGCTCAGGGACTTGCAGCATTGATTGATGGTATTTGGTTAAGAAGTGCATTAAACAGCAAGCCCTTTGACATTGACGGGGCATTTAAAATCACTATCGATTACATCAAACAGAAACTCAGTACATCTGGTATGACCTGAGTTCAAACCTTATGGATAGGCTCTTAAGGAGAATCTATGACCCATTTTGGATTACAGAAACTTTATATCCATGGTGCTTATGTTGATAGCATCACCCCTGACATCAAGACCTTTGATGCAATCAATCCCGCTAATGGCGGGATTATTGCTCAATTTCAGTCCGCAACAGAGCAGGATGTTGATCTGGCTGTCCAGAGTGCTCTTCAAGGACAGAAAATTTGGGCAGCCATGACAGCAGTGGAACGTTCCCGGATCTTACTCAAGGCAGTGAATATTTTGCGTGAGCGCAATGATGAACTGGCTGAACTGGAAACACTGGATACAGGGAAACCACTTTCTGAAACCCGGCAACTTGATATTGCTTCTGGTGCTGATGTATTGGAATATTATGCAGGTTTAATCCCTGCCCTTGAAGGGCAGCAAATTCCATTGCGTGAATCATCTTTTGTATATACACGTCGAGAGCCACTGGGTGTTGTGGCAGGCATTGGTGCATGGAACTACCCTATTCAAATCGCTCTTTGGAAATCTGCACCCGCACTGGCTGCCGGTAATGCAATGATTTTCAAACCCAGTGAATTCACTTCTCTCACTGCTCTAAAATTAGCTGAAATTTATACCGCAGCCGGTTTGCCTGATGGCGTGTTTAACGTCCTGACTGGCGCAGGTCATGAAGCAGGGCATTATCTGGCAATCCATCCGAAAATTGCCAAGATATCTTTTACCGGCGGCACAGTCACCGGCAAAAAAGTCATGGCAAATGCGTCCAGTTCCACCTTAAAAGAAGTCACAATGGAGCTGGGTGGCAAGTCCCCTCTGATTATCTTTGATGATGCAGATCTGGATCGCGCAGCTGATATTGCGATGATGGCAAACTTTTTCAGTTCAGGTCAGGTTTGTACTAACGGAACACGCGTTTTTATTCCCAAAGCCATGCTCTCACAATTTGAAGCCAAAATTCTTGAGCGTGTTAAACGTATTCGCATTGGTTCACCTCTTGATTTCAACACCAATTTTGGCCCTCTGGTCAGCTTCCCGCATATGGAATCTGTTTTACGCTATATCAATAGTGGCAAAAACACTGATGCCCGCTTGCTCTGTGGTGGTGAACGCATACAGGAAGGCGAACTGGCAAAAGGCGCATTTGTTGCACCAACGGTATTCAGTGATTGTACTGATGATATGCTGATTGTACGGGAAGAAATCTTTGGCCCTGTCATGTGTATCCTGACTTATGAAACGGAAGATGAAGTTATCGTGCGAGCCAATAACACCAATTACGGCTTAGGTGCCGGATTAGTGACAAAAGATCTTTCTCGTGCACACCGGGTCATCCATCAACTGGAAGCCGGAATTTGTTGGATCAATACGTGGGGTGAATCTCCGGCTACCGTGCCTGTGGGCGGTTATAAACATTCTGGTGTTGGTCGTGAAAATGGGCTGATGACACTGCAACATTACACACAGACTAAATCAATACAGGTGGAACTGGGCGATTTTGAATCCCTATTTTAATCCATAACTGAAACAGAGGAGATAACAATGGTATTTGACTACATTATTATCGGTGCTGGTTCAGCGGGTAATGTGCTTGCAACTCGTCTGACGGAAGATCCCAATGTGACTGTCCTGTTGTTGGAAGCTGGCGGGCCGGATTACCGATTCGACTTCCGCACTCAAATGCCGGCAGCACTGGCATATCCCTTGCAGGGAACCCGTTATAACTGGGCTTATGAAACCGATCCTGAACCTCATATGAATAATCGACGCATGGAATGCGGTCGCGGAAAAGGGCTTGGTGGTTCTTCACTGATTAACGGTATGTGCTATATCCGTGGCAATGCACTGGACTTTGACAATTGGGCGATGCAGCCAGGGCTGGAAGACTGGACTTATCTTGATTGCCTCCCCTATTTTTGCAAAGCTGAATCACGGGATATCGGCGCAAATGACTATCACGGTGGTGAAGGGCCTGTCAGTGTCACAACGCCCAAGTCGGGAAATAATGAACTTTTTCACGCTATGGTCGAAGCGGGTATCCAAGCAGGTTACCCACGTACTGATGATCTCAATGGTTATCAGCAAGAAGGTTTTGGTCCAATGGATCGCACTGTAACCCTTAATGGGCGTCGGGCCAGCACCGCTCGTGGCTATCTGGATCAAGCACGATCTCGGGCTAATCTCACAATCATTACCCATGCCTTAACTGATATCCTCAAATTTGAAGGGAAAACAGCAGTTGGCGTTAATTTTTATCGGGGTAATAGCGCGACTGTGATGAAAGCCAAAGCTCGTAAAGAAGTTTTACTTTGTGCCGGAGCCATCGCTTCCCCACAGATTTTGCAACGCTCAGGTATTGGTTCTGAAAAAATCTTGAACGAACTTGGCATTCCGGTTGTACAAGTATTACCGGGAGTCGGTCAAAACCTGCAAGATCACCTTGAAATGTATTTACAGTATGAATGCATCAAACCCATCTCTCTTTACCCTGCCTTAAAATGGTATAACCAACCTCAAATTGGGGCTGAGTGGTTATTCAAAGGCACGGGTATTGGTGCCAGCAATCAATTTGAAGCGGGTGGTTTTATTCGTACCAGTGAAAAATTTGCCTGGCCGAATATTCAATTTCACTTCCTGCCTGTTGCTGTTAATTACAATGGCAGCAATGCCGTCAATCAGCATAGCTTTCAGGCTCACGTCGGTTCTATGCGTTCCCCAAGCCGTGGCCGAGTGAAAATTAAGTCACGGTGTCCACGTCAGCATCCCAGTATTTTGTTCAATTATATGTCGGCGGAGCAAGATTGGCAGGAATTCCGCGATGCTATTCGCATAACACGGGAAATCATGGCACAACCCGCGCTCTCTCCCTACTGTGGACGAGAAATCAGTCCAGGCGCTGAAATTCAGACAGATGAACAGTTGGATGCGTTTATTCGCGAACATGCCGAAACGGCATTTCATCCATCATGCAGCTGCAAAATGGGAACAGACGAAATGGCTGTTGTGGATGGTCAAGGGCGTGTACACGGCGTTAAGAATTTACGTGTTATTGATGCTTCTATTATGCCAAGCATCATTACCGGAAATTTGAACGCCACAACAATTATGATGGCAGAAAAAATCGCCGATAGAATTCGGGGAATTGCCCCCCTGCCACGTAGTCAGGCGAAATATTATGTTGCCAATGACACGCCAGTTCGTCAATTGACGAAAAATAATCACCAATAAATTTATTCACATAAAAATGTGATAAACCATCAATACGGGAAAATTGAAATATATTGTAATATTTTTTACATCGTCATTTTTTCCCGTATTGATATTCAACTAACTTAGACCAAATCCAATGTCATAAAGATATGTTCCGCGCCCTCTTCTAAATAAATTTCACCATGGGCTTGATAACCCAGGCTTTCATAAAATGGTTGAGCATGACATTGTGAGGATAAACTAATAGTCGTAATGCTATTTTTGCGCCCATAATCTTCAATAAACTCCACGATGTTACGACCAATTCCCCGACCACGATAACCCTTTAATATCGCAACACGACCGACTTTAAGCATATTATTGTCCATCAGAATTGCCCGTAATACACCAATCGGCTTTTCATCATCATATATCACTACATGCAGAGCAATATCATCATACTCATCAATATCAATCTCAGCCGCAAATCCCTGTTCATCCGTAAATACCTGTTTGCGGATGTCGAATGCTTGCTGAATTACTTCAGAATTCTGTCTTCCTAAGCTGTGTTTTATTTTCATTATTATGTCCTGAATGTGGTTCTCAGAGTAAACTCTGACCTATGTTTAAATAGATAGATTAAGTCAAGTTAGGGTAATAGAAAGAATATTTAGCTTAATTTATGTAAGGATAAGGGTGATCTTTTCAGATCACCCTTCCAATATTAAATCATTTTTCATACTGACAGGAAATCACATTGATAAATTAATCTTCATCTTTTTTATCATCCTTACTTTTCAGACTATTGGTCAAATCATCCGTTTTTTTATCGGCCTCAGACTTCATATCTTCCGTCTTCGATTTTATTCCATCTGAAAGCTGATTAAGCTTGTCAGCGGTCTGATTTTTTAGCTCTCCCGTTTTGGTTTTCATACTGTCCATCAAATCGTTCGCTGTCTTAGTGGCTTCATTTTGCATATCAGCCATTTTTGACTTCGCCTGATCGGCAATGTCGCTGACAGAATTACTGATTCCGCCATGCGCATCCTTAGACTTATCAACCATGCCGTGGCTTTCATGCTGAGTATTTTCCTTAATATCATGTGATTTTTCTTTTGTTCTATCCATCACACTCGTCGCTTTTTGTTCATCATCCTTTTTCATTTGTACTGCACTTTCTTCAGCTTGCTGAGCAACATCTTCGGCTTTTTTCGACGCATCATCACAACCCACAATCAGTGTTACGAAACCAGCCACTATCAAAGAACCAAAAATTTTCTTCTTCATTGACTAACCCCTTGTACTTACAGAAATTTAACTTAAGTAATAAGCACTTTGATCTCATTGCTGACATAGTCAGCGATTGAGAAGGTGAAACGAAATAAACAATTATTTCAATCAACTGCAATGAATAAAGATCACACAATTTATAAAATATACCCGTCGTCTTCCAAGCTGCTAGCTTTGTTGGTTGGGTATAAAAGCTATCACCGTACTGCTTAACAAAATCCACAAATAAAAATAATTCTCATTTTTGTTTGCCCGATTTAGTTTCTCAGATGACTTATAACAATGAAAATACTTTACTTGATCATATTTCAGGAAATTTATGGCAAATAATAGTCAAAAATTGGAAAAACGCCCACTCGTGACCATGATTCAGAAAATTTTAACCAGCACAGTCTCAGGAACATTAGTGCTGGGTGCTGTATTTTCCGGCTCTGTTTATGCTACTGCAAATTCAACTGAGCAAGAACCTGAGAAGAAAAGTGAAGTGATGAAACTATCCACACTTTCTGTTGTAGAAAGTTTATACAATAGCAATGATGCGGGCAGTTCAGTACTTAAAAAGGCAGATATTGACCGGACACAAGCTGATAACATTGCTCAATTGCTCGATCAACTGCCGGGTGTTTCGATGTCAGGATCTCCGCGTCCTGGCGGGCAAACATTAAACATTTGGGGGATGGGGGCAAATGAAGATGTAAAAGTCACGCTGGATGATGCCCCAAAAGGTTTCCAGAAATATCGTCAGGGTTCTATCTTTATTGAGCCAGAGTTAGTTAAACGCATAGATATTGATAAAGGGCCGCACAATTTACTGAATGGTAATGGTGGATTTGGTGGATCTGTTAAAATTGTCACCAAGGATGCCAATGATTTGCTGAGGCCTGATGAAAACTGGGGAGGCTTGATCAAACAAAGCTATCACACCAATGACAGACAATGGATCAGCAGTGGTGCCCTGTTTGGCAGAGATCCTGATGGTTTTGCAGATGGGTTACTCTATGTGAGTAAGCGCGATGGTCATAATATTAAACGCCCTGATGGTACTCGTTTTGAGTTTTCACACAACGACCAAACATCTTATTTATTAAAAACCAACTTCTACCTCAATGATACCCATACCATAAGCCTGTCTGCTATGCGTTCCGAATCGGATGGTTGGCAACCATGGGCAGCTAAACGAGATGGAATGGTAGTTCCATCGGCTGCCGAGGTAAAAAAATATGGCTGGGATGATGCATGGAAAAGGAAACTGGTCTTCCGTGAACAAGTTGATCAAAACTACACAGCTAAGTGGAATATCGCGCCAGAGGACAATCGATGGCTAAATCTGACGATGACTTATGGGTATTCCAAAACCAAACAAGACGATAGCCGTCCGGAAAATGCTGCTAATACTTTCAGCGGATTAATGGGCAATAAAAGCTGGGTTAATTACATCGATAATAGCGCGGAAATCCAGAATAAGAGTGTATTCTCAACAGGCATAATCGAGCATGAATTATTGCTGGGAACACGTTGGCATAAAAAGGATAGCGATATTTTAATGTTTGACAGGGGGAAGAAAAATGAAGCAGAGTACAATTATGGCTATTATCAACCTAGCTATATGCCAGCCGGTAGTCAGCAAGCTTACAGCTTATATATTAAGGATTCTTTGAAACTGGGGAGTGTAACTGTAATTCCGGGTGTCCGCTACGACCATATCAAAAATACTGGTGAAGAGAATAAGGCACCGAGATTTAACAACAAATCACCTGAAGCAAACCATGACTACCGCAGTGTAACTTATACTGGCTGGTCGCCTCATTTGGGTGTAATGTGGCAAGCCAGCAAAAATATTTCCCTGTTTGCAGATATCAGCCGTACATGGCGGGCACCATTGATTGATGAACAATATGAGGTTCAATCAGTTTTCACCAGCCTCACTGGCTCCAGCCGTAACCTTGATGTTGAAAGGATGACAGGAGTACGATTCGGCGCAATTCTTGATTTCGATAATCTGATGTTTGAGGATGACAGCCTGCAAATTCGTACCACTTTATTCCGTAACCGTGGTAAGGATGAAATCTTCAAAAGACGAGGGATTTACTGTAAAGTTCAAACTAAAAGTGGCTCCAGCAGTTCATGTGAAAAAAACCTGTCAAACTACCGCAATTTGCCGGGATATACCATCGAAGGTCTGGAAATTGAAACCTTCTACAACAGCAGCAAACTATTCGGGAAATTATCTTTCTCTACTATCCGCGGTCAGCGTGATACTTCTATGAGAGACCCATGGATAGGCCATAAAACCTGGTTTACGGAAATTCCGCCGACCTCTGTCCATGCCATGCTAGGTTTCAAAATCCCACAATTGCAGATGGAGATGGGATGGAAAGGAGAATTTGTCCGCAAACAAGATCGCTCACCTGTGGATGATGATCCAATGGCTGGATATTGGGCATTACCTAAAAGTAAAGGTTATGCCTTGCACGGCCTGTTTGCGAGCTGGCGTCCTACTTTCATGAATGGTTTTGAAGCACGTATCACCGTCGATAACTTGTTCAATCGTGATTATTATCCTTACTTAGGAGAAGCAGTTTCCGGTATTGGCCGTAATTACAAGCTCAGTATTTCGCAGCAATTCTAACTGCATTTAACTACTTAATCCCTAACCCTCTTAAAAATTAAGGGGGTTAGATCTGAAATGTGGCGTTGACTTCCCTCCATTAAATACAAATAATTATTATTATCATCCTTACCCCTCCTACTAGGCAATATAATCATGACGGTGCAAAAACACACACTTGGGCATAATGAAATTGCCCGACAACTCTATTCCGATTATTACTCTTGGTTATGCTGCTGGATCAGAAAAAACAGTGCTTATTCAAATCATGCCGAAGACCTCGCTCATGAAATTTTCATCAAACTGATGCAGTCATCAGATCTCACCAATCTCTGCCAGCCAAAAGCCTTTTTAATGACGATAACCCGCAGAACCATCTCTAATCATTACCGCAGGAAAAAACTTGAAGACAATTATCTGGAATATGTCAGTACAGTCCCGAAAATCTCATCAATTTCTTCTGAGTATCAGTTTTTACTGTTAGAACAGTTAGACAGTATAGATAAAACTCTTGATGAACTTCCGACAAAAGTTCGGCAGGCATTTTTGCTGACCCAACTTCAAGGGATGCGTTATAAAGATGTAGCGGAAGACCTCGGTGTTTCAATAAGTTCGGTAAAAACCTACTTACAGCAAGCCCATAAGAAGTGCTCCCCTCTTTATCTCCTGTAATAATCAATGCTCCGGCAGCAGAATAGGTGCTAGTGAATGGTTATTAAAATCCTGTTAGAATTCGCGGCGTGAAATAAACATTATCGTAGTGAGTTGACGGAAAATAATACCAACAGGTTAATTAAATGGAAAGTATGAGCCAAAAACTGAATATTCTGCGTAAAGTTGATAACTTATTAATGGCTCACAAACCCAATAGCAGCAAGGGTATTAAGCGATTTATCTTAGAGTTTCTTTTCTTTGGATTGATTAATGCACGCTCGTGCTTATTTGCTGGTTTCTTTTTTTTGGCTTTATTTTTGGTTCCGGCAAAAGGCATCATAGGCATACCACGTTATGATGTACTATTCGTATTTGCAGTGGCCTTTCAAGCATTACTAATATGGTCAAAACTCGAAACATGGGATGAATTGAAAGCGATCTGTGTCTTCCACTTAGTCGGCTTCATAATGGAGCTATTTAAAACATCAGCATCTATCAGTTCATGGCAATATCCTGACGCTGCGTTTACTAAACTTTGGGGAGTCCCGCTATTTACAGGTTTTATGTATGCAGCTGTGGGGAGCTACATTATACAATCATGGCGCTTTTTTAAGGTACGTATTGAGCATTACCCACCGTATTGGATGGCAACACTGGTGGCACTGGCCATTTATATCAACTTCTTTAGTCATCATTATATTGATGATTATCGCGGGTACTTAACTGCTTTTATTTTCGGTTTGTATGTACGTGGTACTGTTTTTTATACGCCGTTGGATAAAAAACGCAAAATGCCACTATTACTTGCTTTTATACTAATTGGTTTTTTTATTTGGCTAGCGGAAAACTTCGGGACTTTCTTTGGGATCTGGCAATACCCACATCAATTAGGCGCTTGGTCTGTTGTTCATGCGGGAAAATGGGGAGCATGGTCATTATTGGTGGTGGTTACCTTTACGATTGTAGTTCACCTTAAACATATCAAAGCGAATGTAGCCATTTCCCGTTAATTTAGTAATGTCTCTTTCTCATTCATGCATAACAGTATGAAGCGATATCATCACCGACATTTAGTGGAGAATGCGTTTGCCAGAATCAAATATTTTAGTTATATATCAACTAGATACGATAAATTAGAACGAAATTATGCTAGCATGTCAGCACTGGCATTTATCATTATCTGATTACCTATGTGGGTTGATTGATTTATGAACATAAAACATCAACAACCCCGAACTTATCTATAATAAAAAACCCCTTGCATTTTTGTTTTAATAAGTTTAATGTTTTGTTAAAATAAGGTTGTAGTTGTAATAGCAGTAAGATCTTTTATAACACATTGTTTTATCAGTATTTATTGCCTTAGTTGTGTTTGCATTACTAATTATACCGATAATTCTGACATCGATACTTTGTTAAATTTGAGGTTTTTTATGTGTGGTACGACTTTTGTTCCAATGACTGCCAATTTGCAACTGGCTATTTTTCTGATATTGAACGTGCAACCGTTTTCTACAAATTTTTATTCAAAACAGACCCTGTCTTTACTAACCTACGCTTGGTTATATTATTCGTATTTTCCCATTAGATTAAAAAATACGAAATTAATTAGGCGGTTACCCTATATTTCATGATGATTTTTAAATTTTATTCAGTCGTAAATGTCTATGCAATTTACAAAAGTTTATTATTTTTTGTTTATCTTTATGACAAAGAATTATTCATATCATTAAAGAAACCAATATTACTTCCATAATAAAAATATGTAGCATCCTTAATAGGAATAACAGAATTTTAATTAATTACCAATATCATAAATACACTTTACTTTCTAAATAAAATATATTTCATGTGATAAATTTTCATAACAATCAAGATAATAAATCTAATGATTGGGTAAAAAATGACGAGATTATAATTACTTATAAAATTGTAAAACAGGGAGTGATAGACAATTTTTTCATAATATATTTGTCTTTTATTATTTATTATTTATTATTTAACCATCTACAATAATATTGCATTTTGAGCCTACTTATTGTTCAATAATATTAATTAGATGGTAGTTTACATCTATTTCATATGTTCCAAAAGCCGTATTATTACTAGATCTAGGTCAGATCGAAATTACCATCTGGTTAATAAAGATTATGGCTATTTTCAACTTACTATTTCAATAGGTTATTTATGATAAAGTATAATGATGAGTTTGATCAGATTCGCGAAAAAAATCGTAAGATTGTAGAGAAGTATTTGGAATTAACCAAGGGTGAAGCACGCTTAAAAAGACATGAACTTTTTGCAGAAGATGCAGAAGGTGGACTCTGGACCACAGAAACGGGTGAACCAATTATTATACGGGGTATTGAGAAATTAGAACGCCATGCCCACTGGTCGCTTCAATGTTTTCCCGACTGGGAATGGTACAATATCAAAATTTTCACTACTGACAACCCTGATCATATTTGGGTTGAGTGTGATGGCCATGGTGTTATTCGTTTCCCTAATTATCCTGAACGTTACTATGAAAATCATTTTATTCATTCTTTTGAATTACGTGATGGGCTTATCATACGTAACCGGGAATTTATGAACCCGATTAATCAGCTCAAAGCACTTGATATTATTGTGCCAAAAATAAATCGCCAAGGAATCCCCACTTAAATTTTCATTAATTAATTATTCTCTGAGTAAAATATTTAAAATAATTAACTACTATTATTTATATAGTAGTTAATTAAAATCAATTCAGTTCTTTTTCTGAGTCATGCTCTTAGTTAATAATTAAAAGGCAAGTTAATAAAATGAGCAGAACATTAAAATCTGAGTCCTATAACATAGACAGCATTCATATTCCCTCTCATCAACCTTTAAATTGGAAAATAAAGAAAGAAACGTGTGCTTTATTGATTCATGATATGCAGAGTTATTTTGTGAATGCTTTACCTAATAAACTAGCAATCAATTTGATTAATTCCACAACAAAAGTATTACGTTGGGCCAGAGATAACCGTATCCCTGTTTTTTATAGTGCACAGCCTGGGCGAATGACAGTGGAGCAGCGAGGGTTACTTGTTGATTTATGGGGACCGGGTATGCGTACAACGGAAGATGATCAGCGAATTATTGATGAGCTTTTTCCGAGTCCAGGGGATGTCATACTGACAAAGTGGCGTTATAGCGCTTTTTATCAATCTGAATTTGCTGACAAGTTACGTGAACGTCAGTGTGATTCACTCATTATTACGGGTATCTATGCCTCCATTGGTATTCAAGCCACGAGTATTGATGCCTTTAGTCATGGTATTCGTCCTTTTATTGTGGCCGACGCCCTTGCTGATTTCACTCAGGCAGGGCATCAAAATGCGGTCAATTATATGTCGGACAATTGTGCACAAACACTGACCTCTGCGGACGTGGTGGATTATGAGTAATCTCTTATCTTCTATTATTTCTTCTCCTGAACAACCTTTTGCATTGTTGTATCGCCCAACAGTCAATTCAGGCGAGGTTGAGATTTTTCAATTACATTTAGAAAAAACTGACACCATTGAACATGCTGTCAGTCGTGATCCTCTTTATAAAGAAAAGTTGCTATTACTGCCTTTTCGACAAGTGATTGAACGTGGTTATTCAGCCGTTGATGATGGGATGCCGATTCTAAGTTTACCTATCATTGCACGTCAGCAAATTTCAGTTTCGTCATTGGTAGAACAATTACCTGAAGCTTCTTTTGCTGTAGATAATGTCCATTTCAATCTGAATGATAAGCAGTTTGGTCAAAGAGTAACACGCCTGATTGAAAATGAAATTGGCCAAGGTGCCGGTTCTAACTTTGTTCTGCACCGTAAGCTACGCGCAACGATTTCAGAGTATAAGCCTGCACATTTATTAAGCCTTTATCGACGCTTATTGAAAATGGAATTTTCTGCTTACTGGGTCTTTTTAATCAATACGGGTGAGCAGGCATTTATTGGGGTCTCCCCGGAATTACATGCGTCATTGAATGAGGGTGAAGTGAGTATGAACCCTATCAGTGGCACATACCCGTATCCCGTTGATGGGCCAACGGTTGAGTCATTATTAACTTTTCTTTCCTGTCAAAAAGAGACCAACGAACTTTTCATGGTTGTAGATGAAGAGCTAAAAGTGATGTCCCAGTTGTGTGAAAAAGGGGCACAAGTTAGTGAACTGAAATTGAAGCAACTGAGCCATGTCGCACACACGGAATACGTTTTATGCGGGGAAAGTCATGCCGGGATTGCTGATATTCTGCGTGAGACCTTACCTGCGCCGACAGTGATAGGCAGCCCGGTACAAAGCGCATGTGATGTCGTTATGCGTTATGAGCCAGAAGGACGCCGTTATTACAGTGGTGTTATTGCGTTAGTCAGTCATTCCTCTGATCAGATATCGCTTGATTCGGCGATTGCGATCCGCACTGCAGAAATTACCCCTCAGGGACATGTTGAAATCAGCGTGGGGGCAACGATAGTGCGAGATTCTAATCCCGTTGATGAAGCAAATGAAACCCGTAGTAAAGCACAGTCGTTATACAGCGCCATGTTACCAGAGACAAATCGGCTCCTGAACATGAATGTGCATAAAAATAAGATGAAAAACTTAAGCGATATTCCGGCCATATCTGATGCATTGATAAACCGGAATGCAAGAGTATCTCGTTTCTGGCTAACAGCACCTGACGAACGTATGCGTTGTTTACCTCATTTCGGAGGAAAGCGGGTATTGATTCTGGATGGTAATGATACGTTCACATCAATGTTTAAAACGTTGTTCGTATCCCTTGGTGCAACCGCATTCGTTGAGAAAGTCCACAACGATGTCGATTTTAAACCTTATGACCTTGTTGTCGCCGGTCCCGGGCCAGGCAACCCGCTTGATGAGCACGACAGGCGTGTTACAGACATGCGCAGTATCATCCAGCGCATGATTACAGCTGAATACCCTTTTTTTGCGGTGTGTCTTAGCCACCAAATTCTCTCGGCATTATTGGGATTGCCGATTGTTCGCTTATCACCGCCCAATCAAGGTATTCAGAAAACGATTTGGCTTGGTGACCGACAAGAACGTGTTGGTTTTTACAACACGTTTTGCGCCAAGGCGGATGGGCAAACTATTAACAAACTGCATAAAGCAGGGATCACGCTGTACTTTGATGATGATAAACAAGTACATGCCATTAGCAATGCTCAGTTCTCATCTGTTCAATTCCATCTGGAGTCTTTTCTGACCATTGATGGGCCGGAGATTTTAGACCGTTTTGTTAAACCTCTTTTGCAAACGCAATGTTCAGGAAGCAGAGAAAATGCCTAACAATATAGTAATTAATTATAACGTAATGAATGCATTTACCCATATACCGCTGGAAGGGAACCCTGTTGCTGTATTTCACGATAGTGAGGTGTTGTCTGCACCGGTAATGCAAGCGATTGCCCGTCAACTACAGCTCTCAGAAACCACATTTATCAGTGAACGAACTGAAGATGGTCATGCACGGGTGAGAATTTTCACACCTGTCAATGAGCTACCGTTTGCAGGACATCCTCTGATGGGAACAGCAAGTGCATTTTCCCGTCGCCATGGCCTAAATCACTTCGTTTTCCACACGCATTTTGGAGCCGTACCTGTTTCAGTGGAACATCACAGCGAGGTACTGAGTGAAGTAAAAATTACTGTGCCCTTAGCGAGTTATAAACCTTTTGTTGAAGAAAAAAAATTATTGACCGCGCTAGGTCTGGAAAAAGCAGAACTGCCTGTTGAAATCTATGATGCGGGAGCACGGCATGTATTAGTCGCAGTAGACAATATTTCAACATTGCATGGGCTTCAACCCGATCAGCGTGCTTTAGCCGATTTTGATGATTTAGCGGTAAATTGCTTTTCCTGGCAAGGAACACAAGTCGAAAACCGGATGTTCTCTCCGGCTTATGGTGTGACAGAAGATGCCGGAACCGGCTCTGTTGTGGGTCCGATAGTACAGCACTTAATTAAATATAGGCAGTTACAGATGAACGAAAAGGTGGTTATTGAACAAGGTATATTACTTAATCGTCGTTGTGTGATGTATGGCGAAGTGAAATCCAAAAATGGCCTCGCTTCCCATACTGAATTATCGGGGCAAGTTTGCTATTTCTCAGAATGCAGTGCGCGTTTTTGATGAAAGTGTTGGCTCGGATTAAAAGGTATTAAAGGAATCGAAAAATGAAGAGACTCGAGTCATTAACTGGACAGCTAGATGTCCCTTTTCCGCATTATGATAACCCTCCTCTCTCACCAGAAATAGTGATGAAGGAGTGGCTGGCACGTGCACGTAGTGGTGATGTATGTGAACCCGATGCCTATACTCTTGCGACACGCAGTGCTGAGGGTGATATTTCGATGCGCACGATGTTTCCCGTCCGTTTTGATGGTGATGTGCTGTTATTTGCGACGCATAGCTCCAGCCATAAAGGGCAGGATATTGACTCAACAGGCTCTGCTGGCTGCCATATCTATTGGCGTGAGTTAGGGCGCCAGTTAAGTCTTTCAGGGTCAGCAATATTGGTTCCCGATGAGGTGGCTGATGCGGTGTGGAATGCGCGGGATCCGGCCTATGACCCTGTATCAACGGTGTCTTATCAAAGTGATCCTCTCACGGATATCGCTGCCTTGTTCAATGAAGTCGCTAAATATGATGGAAAAAATAAACTACCGCGACCTAAGCGCTTTGTTGTTTATCAATTCATGATAGAGCGTTGTGAATTCTGGGCAGTTGATGCGTCCCGTATACATAAGAGACTGGTTTATGAACGCACCGAAAATGGGTGGAAAAACGAACGATTACAGCCATAAAATTAAGATGCTTACTGCTGTGCAAGCCAATCAGGATCCCAACCGTTTTGTTCAGGAGATTATGAAATGGCATTTTTCTGAAGAAACGGGAACAGATTTTTGGTTGGCGATGCGTCAGGAATTACCGTTTAATCCTATTCGTGACGTTAACACGTTTAATGACTTACGGAAATTCCCGGATATTTCGGAGCGTCTTCACACTGTTCCAATTCAGCATCTTCTGCCACATGGATTGAAACATGATCAACAAGTTTCTGTGTATGAAAGTGCTGGTACAACAGGGAAGCCAAAATATGTTGTAGCTTATGATGCGTGGATTCAAACACTTATTGATTGGCGGATGTCATCGTATAAAGATCGTCCAGGCAGGCCTGTTGGCAATACACTGGCAGCCGTCCCTTCTGGACCACATATCGTAGGCGCTATCAATAAAGTGCGTGCACAAAAGTTGGGCGGTCTTTGTTTTATGATTGATGTTGACCCTTACTGGGTTAAGCGATCCATCAATGCAGGCGATATGGCTTGTGTTTACCGCTATTCTTCCCATCTGGTCGATCAAATTGAAAATACGCTGCTTAATCAGGATATCCGTTTTCTTGTGACAACACCGTCTGTATTGTGTGAGCTAGTGAAAAGAACTGAGTTGGTTACTTATATGAGACGTTCGCTAGCACAGATTACGTTAGACGGAACAGAAATCAATCTTGATGAAGTGAAATTTATTGCTAGTGAGATATTACCTGAATGTGAATTTAGTGCGAGCTACGGTAGTACTTCTGCATTAGGGGTATCACGGTCGTTGCTGATTAAAGCAGACAGTGTTCGGGTGGAATATAATAGTTTTACGCCATTTATTACCTATGATGTGGTTGATCACAGTACGCTGGAAACGGTTGAATATGGTCAGAGGGGAACTGTTGTTGTTTCTCATCTCAGCCATTATGCCTTTTACCCTCGGATCTTAGAAAGAGACACAGCAATTCGCTTACCCGGGGACGGGCAAATTGGGGACAGACTGGCAGATATTGTTACTAAGGCAACTGGAATTTATTAGAATCGGAGGCTAAGCATGAATATGAAATCATTTGAGTAATAATTTGTTATTCCAACAAAATATTGAACCGTCACATTGCTAATGGATAGTTCCCTTGAATTGGTACTATGGTATTGATTACGTTTAATTTATTTTCATTATTATTGCTATTTATTTCCATCTATTGTTTTCTCTAGAGAGTTATAGTGAAAAACACCTGAAAAAATAGATTCTTATTGTGTAAGTTACAGCATTTACCTGTTTATTGGCATGGGATTTACCTTAAATATAGTGATTTCTTGGATTCACATAATAATCGCTATTATTAATTTTAAGGTGAGTTAATTAAATTTCTTGGAAAGATATTATAAAAGATTTTGTTGATGATTACATTGTTAAATAGCATCTCAAAACAATAGAATAAACCTTTTCTTGCGTGACACCGGACAAGGTTATAAACACTAAATATTAGGAAAATTTATTTAATTATCATACGCAATAAAAAATACGATATAAAATAAATGAATGACATCCCCTTGATTTAAATCAGAATGAATAGTATCAGTTCTACATCAGGAAATAACTTATTTGTAAATAATAAAATCAATCTCTTTATTTAAAAAATACAATAGGATAATGATTAAATCACATTAAAACAGGATCACGATAATACAAAAAGGTGAAGATAAAATGAATAATAATGAACATATCATAATAACACCAGAGCAACTTAAAGCGGAATTCCCCCTTCCTGTCCAACAAAAAGCTGAGATAGATCATTTTAGAAAAACGATTATAGATATTATTACAGGCCGCGATCCTCGCTTATTAGTAATATGTGGGCCTTGCTCAATACATGATCCAAAAGCAGCTATTGAGTATGCCCGTCATCTCAAAGCACTATCAGATCAAGTGAGTGATAGGCTCTATCTTGTCATGCGGGTCTATTTTGAGAAACCGCGCACAACTGTTGGGTGGAAAGGGTTAATTAATGATCCTGATATGAATAACTCATTTAACATTGAAAAAGGTCTAAAAGTTGCACGTTCTCTATCAGTTGAATTGGCAAAATTGGGTTTACCGTTGGCGACGGAAGTACTTGATCCGAATAATCCTCCGTACTTAGAAGATATATTTAGTTGGTCAGCGATTGGGGCTCGTACATCGGAATCTCAAACCCACCGTGAAGTCGCGTCAAGTCTATCTATGCCTGTTGGTTTTAAAAACAGCACCAATGGATGTTTATCATCTGCAATTAATGCGATACGTGCAGCTGCAATGCCCCATCATTTTATCAGTATTAGTCAAACAGGATTAGCTTGCTTATTACAAACAAAAGGGAACCCAAACGGACATATTGTTCTACGCGGTGGCGTAATACCTAATTATAGTCCGGCTGATATTGCTAAGTGTGAAAGTGAGATGATGAATGCCGGGCTTAAACCTGCAATTATCGTGGACTGTAGTCATGGTAACTCACATAAAAATTACTGTTATCAACCTATCGTAGTAGAATCTGTTGTCTCACAAGTATGCAATGGAAATAGTGCCATCATTGGTTTAATGATTGAAAGTAATCTTAATGAAGGGAATCAGCCACCAAACCAACTTCTCAGTGAGATGGAGTATGGCGTTTCTGTTACTGATGGTTGTATTAGTTGGGAGGTAACGGAGAGATTATTGCATCAAATTCACCAAACACTGAACGATACGCTGACATGCAAGTGGATTAAGAAAAAGGAAAACGAAACACAAACTATAGCAATGGGCAGCTAGAAAGAATCCGCAGAACATAAAATTACCAGAAAAATTTTAAAAACAAATACTTACTTTGTTCCCTTACTTCCCTTGGGAAAGAGGTATTAATAAGAATACTAATGGGTTAATCAGACAATATTTTACAAAGGTGACTTATTTTATAAAAGTAATTAATATTAGAAAATTAACTGAGCCAGAAATCAATTTTGTTTTAAACCGATTAAATAATCGCCCTCGTAAAACACGAGATTACAAAACACCGAATGAGCTATTTAAAGGAATAGCCACTCATTTACTTCGTTCATTACAGTGTTGCACTTATTATGTGAACTCACCGACAATTATTTATTTTCATTACTCTATAATAAATAAAGTGTATTCAAACGCTGGGATCTGATTAAAACCAGATCCCAGTGTGTTTTTCATATCTTTTCTATTTATTCTCAGTGAATTAGCCTATTATTTATCTGCCCGATGAATTGACAGGTATTAGGCATTAGAGTCAGGGAATACAACCCAGATTCAATCAGAATAATGCCCAACAATGTCATAAATCCCCGGATTAGCCTTAGCAAGCGCCATGGTACGTTTTGCGTATTCTGCTGATGCCGGGTCAGCCTGAGTTGCCTGAACATCTGCAATGCTTTTCCATTTCGCAATATTTACAATTCGGCTACCATCCTTGCTTGCTAACAAGGTAACTGAAATGAAGCCTGGCCGCTTACTAATAACCTTATCTGTTCCCTCTTGCAACAGCTTGATGACTTCAGCTTGCTTACTTGGATCGACTTCAATGATATTGATGAATGTAACTTCAGACATTATAGTTCTCCTTAATGCGTAATAATTATGCCAGCTTTTTGCAGGCAGAGATTTACTAACTTGTACCTTGTTAGATCTAGTACAAAGACGATTCAGTAGTACAATATGTCAGGCCATTCGAAAAAATATTTATTTTTAAGTTTGGAAACTGACATTTTTACACTAATTATCGTCATTAAAGTTTAGAACACTTTTTGAAAGAGGCTAATAAATTGTTAGTACTTCATATATACATACAGGATATTTTATTGTATACACTGTGGGAATAATTAATGACTTATTAGTTTCTGTATTATTTACAAAACTCTTTCCTTGTTCCTAAGAAAAGTAATTTAACATCAATATTATTTACTTTTGTTATAAGATCAAAAGATAGCGATATCTAGATAGCGTTTCAAAATGGTAGTTTACAGTCCTAAGCGATGTACTGGGCTGTAAAATATCACTATTATGGAAACTTATTTAAGTTTAAATTATTTTCCTCAGTATTGAGTTAAGAAAAATAGAATGAGTAAGAAGAAACAAATGAATAAATTTAAGGAAGAAAATCCGGCTCAAGTTTATTCCAATCGCTCCAAACTTGAATCGCTGGCATATAGATTTTTGGGCACTATTCCAGATGCTGAAGATGCTGTACAGGAGACCTATCTACGGTGGCACAGACTTACTCAAACAGAACGCGAACAAATTGTATCCCCTATAGCCTGGCAACGAACAACACTCACACGGATTTGTTTTGATCAACTTAAGTCGGCCAAGTCAAAACGTGAAATCTATATCGGTGATTGGTTGCCTGAACCTGTCTCACAATACGAGTGTTGGGTATCTGCTGTTGAATCATCTGAAACAACCGATCCTGTTGATGATCTTATTTTGGAAGATTCGGTTTCTATGGCGTTGATGATAGTCTTGGACAAAATGACTCCTGCTGAACGTGTCAGTTTTATTCTCCATGATGTCTTCCAATATTCTTTTGGCGAAATCAGTGAGATTGTTAATAGAACACCACAAGCATGTCGTCAATTGGCTTCATCTGGACGAAAGCGAGTCAATCAGGAATGTCATTTTGCGTACTCTTCAGAGGAGCATCGGCGTGTTAATAGTGCTTTCCGCTCTGCATGGCTCACAGGCAATATTAGGGAGCTGGTCGCAGTTTTAGATGAAAGAGCCTGTGCCATTACTGATAGTGGAGGCCTTACCAGCGCAGCTACCGAACCACTGTTTGGCCGGGATACAATTATCAATTTTTTCCTCTCAGCATTCGAACGCCAACATAACCTTCAGATCGAAGAAGAGTATGTTAATGGTGAGCCAGGGCTTGTCGGCAAAGTGGCGGGTCATACTGTTACTGTGATCTCTACCTATATACAAGAAGGACGGATTAAAAATATCTGGGTTATGCGTAATCCAGAAAAATTGACTGTTTGGCATTAGCCAATTGATTCAAAAGAGGTTAGTTACTATGGCAGCGATAACTGATTGTGAGGGTAAAGTCGTCATTGTTGGTGCTGGAATCGGAGGGGTAACTCTTGCTGCCCTGCTTTCTTTATCTGGCATAGAATGTGACATTTATGAACAGCGGATGAGGTTTTCTGAAGATGGGTTTGGCTTGAATATTCAACCTGAAGCAATATCAGTCTTATATCGTTTGGGACTTGCTGAAAAGTTGGATTCTTGTGGGATACAAACCAGAGCACACCGCTATGTTGACCATTTAGGAAATCTTCTTTTCGAAGAAGCAAGGGGGATAGAAGCGGGTTTTGATACTCCTCAGATGTCTATATCTCGTTCCAAACTGCTTAACCTAATATTTTCTATAGCTAAAACAAGAGCAACCTTTAACTTTGGCACGAAGTTTTTTACTGATGTTTTACATAAAACAGAGTGGGAAAAAAACCTTATCGTGGGCGCTGATGGCATACATTCGGTAGTTCGACAAAACTTATTTACAGATTCTATGCAACTCAATTCCGGTAATATGATGTTATGGCGGGGAATTACTCCCATGCCAAAGTTTCTGGATGGCCGAACAATGATTATCGCGAATAGTGAAGAAGGGGTTCGTCTCATTGCATATCCTGTTTCCAAATCTCATGATCTACGTGGGGAGAGCCTTATTAATTGGGTTATCCTTGTTCCTATGTCACTTGATAAGCCATTTGATATAACAGTCAATTGCTTCCAGGCGACAGATTTCCTGCTTGACCTCATTAAAGAGTGGCATTTTGACTGGTTAAATCTCCAAACATTAATAACCACAAGTAAAACACTGATGCGAACCGCGATGGTAGACAGAAACCCACTGGATAAATGGAGCCACAACCAGTGTGTTCTAATAGGTGATGCTGCCCATCCCATGTTCCCAATCGGTGCAAATGGGGCAACTCAATCTATCATCGATGCCGAGGTCCTTGCCTCTGCTATATATGAAACCCCTGACTTCAAATCTGCAATAACGAAATATGAGCATATACGCATACCTGCGATATCCAGAATTGTAATGGCAAACCGGGAAATGAACTTGCGTGAACTTGCTAGTCAGGCTCTGAATCAACAAGAGCGTGTTCAAGAACTTATCACCACAACAACCCATTACAAAGCTGAAACAAAAAAGATGTATTCGGATTGACTCTGTTATTTCAATAATAATAACCCATAAATGAATCTATAGAACTGGAGTTCTGAAATGAGTGAACAATCTTCTCTTCCCCAATTCGATGCTATTGTCATCGGTGCAGGTCTTTCTGGTCTTTTTGCAGCCCACAAAATTCATAACGAGTTGGGATTAAAAGTACTTGGTCTTGAAAAAGGTAAAAATGTCGGCGGTACTTGGTATTGGAATCGTTATCCTGGTGTTCAGGCAGATACCGATGGCTTTGCTTATCGCTACTCCTTTGATAGAGAGGTTTCGCCAAATTGGGATATATATGCTCGATATCAAACTGGTGAACAGATGCGGGATTATTTGGAGAATGTTGCAAGCCGGAACAATATCTTTCACCTGTTCCGTTTTGAAACAGGTGTCAGCGAAGCTATCTATGATGAGGCCAAAAATATCTGGCAGATTAAAACTACCGATGGAGATATTGTTACAAGTCGATATCTGGTAAGTGCTGTTGGTGTATTATCTGAACCCGTTCTTCCAAAAATCAAAGATCTTGATAAATTTAAAGGGCAGATTGTACATACTGCACGTTGGCCAGATAACCTGAAAATGGATGGGCTCCGTGTCGGGGTATTAGGGACCGGCTCAACGGGAGCACAGCTTATCGTTGCAGCCAGTCAGGTTGCATCCCATCTGACTGTGTTTCAGCGGTCAGCCCAATATATTGTCCCGGCGGGACAACGTCGCTTGACAAAAAATGAAGTGGAAAAATATTTCTCAAATTTTGAAGAAATATGGAAAGAATGGCGGGAAACCCGTCTGGCATGTGGTTTCGACGAACCCAATGTAGGGGCGGTTGATGTCTCCTTAGACGAGCAGAAGACTGTCTTTGAACGTGCCTGGAATGAAGGTGGGGGATTCGGTTTTATGTTTGGGACTTTCAATGATCTTGCTGTCAATCTGGATTCCAACCGCGCAGCCTGTGAGTTTATAGCCAAAAAGCTCAAAGATATTGTTAAAGATCCTGATACGGCACGCCGTCTTACACCAACAGAATACTACGCTAAACGACCTGTATCGGTGGATGGATACTATGAAGTTTATAATCAACCTAATGTGGAATTAGTCAGCTTGTTAGATACACAAATAGTTCAGGCAACAGAAAAAGGTCTTCTTACCGCTGATGGCGTTGAACATGAAATTGATATTCTTATTTTTGCTACAGGATTTGAAGCAGTTGAAGGTGCTTACCGGAATTTTAAAGTAGCTGGACGTAATAAAGGTACTCTCCTTGATACATGGGGAGAAAATCCTGCGGCTTATTTAGGTGTTTTTACTCCGGGCTTTCCAAATTTCTTCACTCTCCTTGGCCCTCAGGGAATATTTTCTAATCTTGCAGTAGGCATTGAAGTACAGGTAAATTTTATCGGTGATATTATTTCGTGGTCTGAAAGTCATCAAAAGACAGTTATTGAAGTGACACCTAAAACACTTTCAGAGTGGTCAAAACATTGCGAACAATTGGCAAATCATACCGTCTTTTCTCAGGTGAAATCCTGGATATTCGGAACAAATCGACATGGTACCCCACCCCGTGTTCTCTTTTATTTCGGTGGCCTTAAGGAATATATTGCAGTTTTTGATCATGAACGCAGTAATAATTTCTCTGGCTTTAATAACAGTCATTAAAGTACAGCTAAAAAAGCTTATATCTCAGCTTTAAGGAACAAATAGAAATTTACAAGTATGAGAGGATATAACTGAGAAATTATACGTTATATACGTAGAGAGCAGACACTGTCTTATGAATTAATATAATAATCGCAGTATATTGTACTAATAAACTTAATGACAAATTAAGCTGCGCGGATAATTATACCCACAGCTTAATTGTTTTTTATTAAATGTAAATTACGTTAGTTTAGTTATTATAACATATTAAAAGCATTGAAAAATGCTTAGATATATATGGCTAACAAAAGTAACAAAAGTAACAAAAGTAACAAAAGTAACAAAAGTAACAAAAGTAACAAAAGTAACAAAATGATGATAAATAAGATGGAAATTATTTTTAATCATCTTCTAAAATTCTTGCTCCAGCTCCTGCTTTTCCCAAAATATCATTAGGATTATGCAAAGGACAATCTGTCAGTGAAAGACATCCACATCCGATACAACTACCTAAATTATCACGCATTCGGATTAATTTCTTAATACGCTGATCTAATATATGCTGTAACTGTGAAGAAAACATTAACCATTGCTCTGATGTCAATTTATTATTAGGTGGGAACTGATTAAATATTTTATGTATATCTTTCAATTGGATGCCAGTACATTGCGCAGCCTTGATAATTGCAATATAACGTAACACAATTGAAGGGAAACGGCGTTGATTACCTTGATTACGTGAACTTCTGATTAACCCTTTCGATTCATAAAAATGGATTGCTGATATCGCAATTCCGCTACGTTTTGACACTTCTCCAATCGTCAACATCCTATTACAACCAATGTCTTTATTTTTACTCATCTCTCTTGACCTCAAGTTAACTTAAGGTTTTATAATGTATATTTGTTATGTATGTCAATCGGAAAAAAGCATTCTACTTCGTACTTAAACATATCACTATTATTGGAGATTGTTGGCAATAGAAATACAGAAATTACGAATTATTTGAGAAAACCTCAAAACGTAAGAAAATATTTCACATAATGAAAAGGTTGATATAAATGATAGGAAAAAAAATCGTTGTTAGCCTAGGAATTTCTTTATTGCTTGTAGTTGGAGTTTTCGTTTATAGACTAAATAGTTCTGCTAATAATGAATCAGGATATATGACCTACCCACCTGTAAAGGTAGCTTTGGCTGAAGTAAAAGAAACGAATCTCCCTAGAACATTATATGGTGTCGGCGAGCTTGAAGCTGATAGGCAAGTACACTTGGCGTCAGAAACCAGTGGCAGAGTCATTAGTATTGAGTTCCAGTCTGGTCAATATGTGCAGAAAGATCAGTTATTGGTGCAAATTAACGATTCGGTTGAGCAGGCTGAACTTGTCCGTTTACAGGCTCAGTGGAAAAATGCTGACAGGTTATATCAACGTACCAGCAAGTTATTTACCAACAAGGTTGCTGCTGCTGCTGAATTGGATAATGCTCTGGCAGAGCGCGATATGGCCTTGGCTGCTATTCGTCAGACTGAAGCACTCATTGCCCAGAAAGCAATTCGGGCACCCTTTTCGGGAGTCATGGGAATTCGACAGGTTCATATAGGAGAGTTTCTGCATGCGGGTAATTCTATTGCCAATTTAGTGGATGCAAAACATCTTAAACTGAACTTTTCGTTAGATGAACAGGCAAGCCCTGAACTACTGATTGGGCAGATAGTGAATGTACAGGCAGATGCTTATCCAAACGAAAATTTCCCCGGTAAGATAAGTGCCATTGATCCCTTGATTGGTAAATCCCGTACTGTACAAGTACAAGCAATTCTGAATAATCTTGATGGAAAACTTAAAGCAGGAATGTACGCCAATATACAAGTTATGCGTCAAAATAATATTCCAGTTTTGACAATACCGGAAACGGCTGTGACCTATACTGCTTATGGGGATACTGTTTTTGTGGTTCAAAGTACAAAACAAGACGCGGAAAAATCTGTAAAAACGGCAGAACAACAACCAATGATAGTAAAGCGGGTTTCTGTTGAAGTCGGACAACGCTGGAATGGTATGGTAGAAATCAAAAAGGGGTTGGCCCAGAGAGAGCTCGTTGTGACATCAGGCCAATTGAAATTAAATGATGGCGCACAAGTGGTCGCAGTTGCTGATGACACATTAAATATCGCGAAATCATCTGTAACGGACTCTTAATGGAGGCGGAAAAATGACATTTACCGATCTTTTTGTTCGCCGACCAGTGCTTGCTCTGGTAGTTAGTACATTGATCCTGTTATTGGGGCTGTTTGCTCTGAGTAAACTTTCCATTCGGCAATACCCACAATTAGAAAGTTCAACAATTACTGTCACAACGGAATATCCGGGAGCTTCATCCGACTTAATGCAAGGATTTGTAACTCAACCTATTTCACAGGCAGTTTCTTCTGTAGAAGGAGTAGATTATCTATCTTCTTCTTCGGTACAAGGTAGAAGTATCGTGACCATACGTATGGAACTTAATCGCGATTCGACCCAAGCCTTGACACAGGTGATGGCAAAAGTGAATCAGGTCAGATATAAGTTGCCAAAACAGGCTTATGACCCTGTTATTGAATTGTCATCAGGGGAATCAACGGCTGTCGCTTATGTTGCATTTTCCAGTGATACCTTACCGGTATCGGCTGTGACGGATTACCTTTCAAGAGTGGTTGAACCTATGTTTTCTTCCATTGAAGGTGTCTCAAAAGTGCAAGTAATGGGTGGACAACAACTTTCTATGCGCCTATGGCTGGATGCGGATCGCCTTGCTGGGCGTGGATTGACTGCAGCGGATGTTGCAGCAGCGGTGAGGCAAAATAATTATCAAGCCGCGCCTGGTAAAGTGAAAGGAGAATATGTTGTTTCAAATGTACATGTTAATACCGATCTCACTAATGTTGAGGAGTTCCGTGATCTAGTTATCCGCAATGATGGCAATGGGTTAGTTCGCCTCAAGAATGTTGGCACAGTAGAACTGGGTTCGGCAGCAACTGAAACCAGCGCAATGTTGAATGGTAAAGCTGCTGTACATTTAGGGTTATTTTCAACACCAACGGGTAACCCACTTATTATTGTTGATGGTATTAAACGTTTGTTGCCTGATATCCAAAAAACGCTTCCTCCGGGAGTTAAGGTTGACTTAGCATTTGAAACCTCTCACTTTATTAAAGCTTCGATTGATGAAGTTACTAATACTCTGTTAGAAGCATTAATTATTGTTATGACAGTGATCTACCTCTGCCTCGGGTCATTGCGCAGTGTACTTATTCCGATTGTTGCTATTCCTTTGTCAATGTTAGGAGCAGCAGGGTTAATGCTGCTATTTGGTTTCAGTATTAATTTATTGACGCTATTGGCGATGGTTCTGGCAATTGGACTTGTGGTCGATGATGCGATTGTAGTCGTTGAAAACGTACATCGTCATATTGAAGGAGGAATGTCGCCTGTTGCAGCAGCCTTAACTGGAGCAAGAGAAGTAGCAGGTCCTGTGATTGCAATGACAATCACTCTTGCTGCAGTTTATGCACCGATTGGTTTAATGTCAGGATTGACAGGAGCTTTATTTAAAGAATTTGCTTTAACACTGGCAGGTGCTGTTATCGTATCAGGTATAGTGGCTCTGACTTTATCACCAGTCATGAGTTCTTTTTTATTACAGCCGAAACAGCAAGAAGGAAAAATGGCACAGGCTGCTGAGGCATTTTTTGATAAATTAGCTCACTATTATTTTCGTTTACTTAATATTTCTTTGCGTCATCGCTGGGTAACAGGCATATTTGCTTTATTAGTCGTTATAAGTTTGCCTTTACTTTATAAGCAAGCGCGTCAGGAATTAGCACCAGTGGAAGATCAGGCTGGTGTGCTGGCCGCAATTAAGTCACCACAACATGCTAATTTGGATTATGTAGAGCGATTTGCTCATAAACTTGACCAAGTATTTAATGAAGTTCCAGAGATGGTCGGTACATGGATTATTAATGGAACTGATGGGGTTTCTTCAAGTTTTAGTGGAGTGAACTTGACAGAATGGAGTCAACGTAATCGTTCGGCCTCGGATATTCAAGCACAATTGCAAATGGCAGTGAACGATGTAGAAGGAAGTAGTATTTTTATATTCCAGCTTCCACCATTACCAGGCTCCACTGGAGGGCTACCCATCCAGATGGTACTGCGTAGTTTGCAGAATTATCCCATCCTATACCAAACAATGGAAGAAATTAAACAGCAAGCGCGTGAAAGCGGGTTATTTGTCGTTGTAGACAGCGATCTGAATTATAACAACCCAGTCGTGCAAATACGGGTTGATCGTGCTAAAGCCAATAGCTTGGGAATTAGAATGCAAGATATCGGTGAATCATTAGCCTTGTTGGTTGGAGAAAACTATATTAACAGATTCGGGATGAACGGCCGTTCATATGACGTGATTCCACAAAGTATACGTAGTCAACGATTAGCACCAGAAGCCTTAGCAAATCATTTTGTAAGGACCGAAAAACAAGAGATGATCCCACTTTCTACAGTGGTCACAATTTCAACGAAAGTTGAGCCAAATAAATTGACTCAGTTCAATCAGCAGAATGCGGCAATTTTTCAAGCTATTCCAGCACCAGGCGTAACCTTAGGGCAAGCTGTGACTTTCCTTGAGGGAACACTGAATAATTTACCAGCAGGATTTAGCTATGATTGGCAATCTGACTCCCGTCAATATAAACAGGAAGGTCATGCACTGGTTTTTGCTTTTTTAGCTGCCTTAATTATCATTTATTTAGTACTGGCTGCTCAATATGAAAGCCTTATTGATCCCTTGATTATCTTGATCACTGTACCACTGTCTATTTGTGGTGCTCTGATACCATTAGCTATGGGATATATTACGCTTAATATTTATACTCAAATTGGGTTGGTAACGTTAATAGGGCTTATTAGTAAGCATGGTATCTTAATGGTGGAATTTGCCAATAAGTTACAGGAAATTGAAGGAATAGATAAGCATTCAGCGATCTTAAAGGCGGCAAAAATCCGTCTTCGTCCAGTATTGATGACGACGGCAGCAATGGTGATCGGCTTAATTCCACTGTTGTTTGCTAGTGGTGCTGGTGCAAATAGCCGTTTTGGTATTGGGTTAGTGATTGTATCTGGTATGTTGGTGGGAACATTTTTTACCTTATTTGTATTGCCGACAGTCTATACATTCTTGGCAAAAAACCACTCTGCCTCTGCAATGACACCGAGAAAACAACAATTGATCGAAGCTGACAAGATGCTGAATATACGAGATCTCTGATTTTGGCTTTTAAATTCTCGTTTTCTCGACAAATACTTCAGGCGTTTTACCTTTTAAGCAACCCATGTGGTCTGCAATAATTGTAAAACGCCTCCTACTCAGAGCCAATTGGCTTCTAAGTAACCTTATATTTTGATAGACACTGTAGTGTGCCCGGCTTTTTATTAAAGGTGGTGTCAGGATTAATTGCTTACACTTTCCAACCGAAAAAGCCGAGTTTAAATTTACGGTGCCCTGAACTGTCTCTTCTTAAACAAAGCTGAGGTTCGCGATGATGAGTTACTACAAGATTTTTAACACAAAATCTGATCAAAGAATGCGGTTCCTTTCCAACTGAGCATTACGCGCAGCTTCCCTTGCCTCACGCTTTTTACGGGCATCACAGGGTTCAGGGCAATCACAAACTTTTTCTACACCAATGCTTCCCAGACCACCACAGCTTCCTTGAATGCTCTTACGTTTAAAGATATAGCCCAGCGCCATTCCTGCAAAAGCCAGCAGGAAAAAGATAAAAGTGGCGATAAAGACTTCCATAACTTTCCCCTATCTCATTTTTTCTGTAAGTATGACTTAAAAGCAGCACTATAGCGCTCTTCAAAACCATCTTTGGTTTTCACAATCATAAAAACAGGAATGTTCAACTTCTCAGCCAATTCCATTCCTTTTTCCGGCCCTAATACATCCAAGCCCGTCGAGAAGCCATCTGCGCTCATGCATGTCGGTGCAATCACGGTAATTGAAACCAGATTATGTGTGATTGGTCTGCTCGTTTTAGGATTAATGGTGTGAGAATAACGCACTCCATTCTGTTCAAAA
The DNA here is from genome assembly GCF_059072735.1 of Xenorhabdus sp. XBWT. NCBI lineage: Bacteria > Pseudomonadati > Pseudomonadota > Gammaproteobacteria > Enterobacterales > Morganellaceae > Xenorhabdus > Xenorhabdus sp. XBWT. The sequence goes on along the minus strand of NZ_CM180990.1, from coordinate 1,210,375 downwards.
TAATTCCGGTAATCACCTGATGTTGCAACAGACATATTGCCTGGCTCAATAATTTCCTGAGCGCTCTGTGCCATGCCTGTATCCGATGGTTTTTCAATCGCTATCCGCCACGGATTTCCTTTACCATTGTTACCCAATGTACGAACTTCTCCACCAATATCAACCATGTAATTTCTGATGTTCTGGGATTCCAGATACTCCGCTATAGCATCAACACCATAACCTTTGGCAATAGAAGAAAGATCGACGTAAAGTTCAGGAATAGCTTTAATCAGATTATTACCTTCAACAGACAAGTTCCCGATACCCGTCCATACACGGCGAGTTGCTAATTCCTCATCTGTTGGTGCTTTGGTTATTCGTCCTTCCGGCCCGAATCCCCACAGATTGACCAATGGGCCAACAGTGACATCCAACGCACCTTCTGTCAGTTTATTGATTCGAATAGCTTCTTTAACGACTTTCGCCGTAGCGGAAGACACAGGAAAAGGTTTATTCACTTCGCGGCTTTGATTAAAACGACTCAATTCAGAATTTGGCCGGTATGTAGACATCTGGTCATTTACTTCTTCCAGTAGCCGATCAATCTCTTTTTGCAGGTTTTCCGGAGCAGGGACAGATGAATCAGCGACATATTTAACGGAATAATAAGTCCCCATCGTCTGCCCATTAAGATTTTGTTGTTCAGGGCCACCACATGCTGCCAGCAGCATAACCGCAAACAACAATGCTCCCCAGTTGATCATTTTTTTACTCAACATAACTTACTCTTTCTGAATCGTCAGCGCCCACAAATGTGGGCGCTTGTCGTTAAATCAATGTATATACCCGCCGTCTTTTAAGTTGCAGCTTGGAATCCATTGGGTATACAACCATCAGCCGCCGAAATCATCCAGCATGATGTTTTCATCTTCTACACCGAGGTCTTTCAACATTTTGATTACCGCAGCATTCATGACCGGAGGCCCACACATGTAGAATTCACAGTCTTCTGGTGCCGGATGATCTTTCAGGTAATTCTCATACAGGACGTTATGAATGAAGCCTGTGTAACCATCCCAATTATCTTCCGGCAAAGCATCAGACAATGCCACATTCCATGTGAAGTTCTCGTTTTCTGCTGCCAGTTGGTCGAAATCTTCGGTATAGAACATCTCACGCTTAGAACGTGCACCATACCAGAAAGAGATCTTACGCTTGGAGCTTAAACGATTTAGCTGGTCAAAAATGTGGGAACGCATTGGTGCCATACCTGCACCACCACCGATGAAGATCATTTCTGCATCAGTGTCTTTCGCAAAGAATTCACCGAATGGGCCGGAAATCGTTACCTTATCACCCGCTTTCAGTGACCAAATATAAGAGGACATAATGCCCGGTGTAACATCTGGGTTTCTTGGTGGTGGAGTTGCAATACGCACGTTCAGCATGATAATACCGTGCTCTTCCGGATAGTTCGCCATTGAATATGCACGAACTGTTGGCTCCTTGACTTCAGAGACATAACGGAACAGATTGAATTTATCCCAATCTTCACGGTATTCCTCTGGTACGTCATAGTCAGAATAACGGGCAACGTGTGGCGGACATTCAATCTGAATGTAACCACCTGCTCGGAATGGAACCACTTCCCCATCAGGCACTTTCAGCTTCAGTTCTTTAATGAAAGTCGCTTTGTTATCGTTGGAGATAACTTCACATTCCCATTTCTTGACACCGAAAATATCTTCTGGCAATTCGATTTTCAGATCTTGCTTAACGTTGACCTGGCATGCCAAACGGCAACCTTCTTTTGCTTCACGCTTATTGATGTGGGAAAGTTCAGTTGGCAGGATATCACCACCACCTTCCTTAATTTTCACACGGCACTGACCACAAGAACCACCGCCGCCACACGCAGAGGAAACGAAAATTCCCTGATTGGAAAGCATGTTCAATAATTTGTCGCCGGCGGGGGCAGAGAAACTCTTATCCTCATCGCCGTTGACTTCAACTTTAATATCCCCGGTGTTCACTAACTTAGATTTTGCGAACAAAATCAATGCCGTCAGTACCAACACTATCAGGGTAAACATTACTACGCCTAGAATAATTATATCCATGAATTCTTCTCACCTTTAGAGCTGCACACCGGAGAAGGACATAAAGCCCAATGCCATCAAACCGGTGGTGACAAAGGTAATCCCCAACCCTTTCAGACCTGCCGGAACATCCGCATATTTCAGTTTTTCACGGATAGCAGCCATCAGAACAATCGCCAGCATCCAGCCCATGCCTGAACCGAAACCATATACGATGGATTCACTGAAGTTATAGTCACGCTGCGCCATGAAAGAAACGCCACCGAAGATTGCACAGTTCACTGTAATCAACGGCAGGAAAATTCCCAACGCGTTGTAAAGTGCCGGAACATAACGGTCTAAGATCATTTCCAGGATCTGTACCAGTGCAGCAATTACTCCGATAAAAGTGATGAAGTTAAGGAAGCTTAAATCCACCCCATCCATCAGTGCCCCATCACGGAGTACCAGATTGTAGACAAGATTATTGGCAGGAACGGAAATTCCCAATACAACGGTTACAGCAACACCCAGGCCAAATGCTGTTTTAACGTTCTTTGATACCGCCAGAAACGTACACATACCGAGAAAAAAAGATAACGCCATATTCTCGATAAAGACTGCGCGGACAAACAAACTAATATAATGTTCCATTTTGTTTGTTACTCCTTCTCAACCTGCGCAGGTTTCAGAGTCCGCAGACCCCAAATCAGCATACCAATAATGAAGAATGCACTCGGTGCCAACAGAAACAGACCATTTGGCTGATACCAGCCGCCATTTTTGACAGATTCCAGTACGGTAACGCCGAACAACTTGCCTGAACCAAACAGTTCACGCAGGAAACCAACCAGAACCAGAATAACGCCGTAGCCTAAGCCGTTGCCGATGCCATCCATGAAACTTTCAACAGGAGGTGACTTCATGGCATAAGCTTCAGCACGTCCCATTACGATACAGTTCGTGATGATAAGACCAACAAACACTGATAGCTGTTTAGAAATTTCATAGGCATAGGCCTGCAAAATCTGGTCGACCACGATAACCAGTGATGCAATGATCGCCATCTGTACAATGATTCGCACACTGCCGGGAATATAGTTACGAATCAATGAAATGAAAAAGTTAGAAAATGCAGTAACCAAGGTTACAGCGATGGTCATAACCAATGCAGTTTCCAGTTTGGTCGTTACAGCCAATGCTGAACACACGCCCAAAACCTGCAATGCAATTGGGTTATTATCAAACAGCGGCCCAAGAAGAACGCGTTTTATCTCTTTACTATCAGCCATCTTTCAAGGCTCCCTCACGTACTTTTTTCAGGAACGGGCCAAAACCGTTATCACCCAGCCAGAAATCAAACATATGCTGAACACCGTTAGAAGTCAGGGTCGCGCCGGACAGACCATCTACACCGTAAGGGTTATCACCTGCTCCGCCACGAACGATTTTCAGTGCCGGCGCACCTTGCGGGTTATAGAGTTTTTTACCTACCCACTGCTTGCGCCATTGCGGGTTATCAACTTCGCCACCCAAACCCGGGGTTTCACCATGAGAGTAGTAAGTAATACCGTGGGATGTAACACCGTCTACATCAATGGAAATGAAGGCATACATCATTGACCATAGACCTGAACCGTATATTGGCAGAACCAGTTCTGTTGTTTTGCCATTTTCACTTTTGACCAGGTAGATCTCTGCCATATTGGCGCGGCGACGAATTTTTGCCAGATCCTGCTCTGATGATAAAGCGATACTGGTTTCATCACTACGCAGAGCATTACTCAAATCAAAATTACCATCACCTTTTTCCAGCGTTGCTGTTTTTAAATCAAGCAATTCAGGCTGGATACGGTTGTCATAGGTTGCTTTGATTTCCGTACCCGTCATGCCGGGTTTCAGCAAACCTGCCACATCCAGAATATTGCGCTGCTTATCCAGCAGCTTCTGTTCCTGCTGCTGCGCTTTCAAACCTACGGCTGACCCTGCAACTATAATCGAACATACAAGGCACAGTACAAAAACAACGATAAACGTTCTGCCAATGCTGTCATTATTTTTTGGTTTATCATTAGCCACGGGCTTTTCTCCGCTTAATATTGGCCTGTACGACCAGATAATCGAACAGTGGCGCGAACAGGTTAGCGAACAGAATCGCCAACATCATCCCTTCTGGATAAGCTGGGTTGACTACCCTGATCAAAACACACATAACACCAATCAGAATACCGTATGCCCATTTTCCTTTATCTGTAAATGCAGCGGATACCGGGTCAGTCGCCATAAAGATCATACCGAAAGCGAAACCACCCAGAACCAGATGCCACTCCCACGGCATAGCAAACATTGGGTTAGTGTCAGAACCAATCACGTTGAACAGATAAGACGTTGCAATCATACCGAGCATCACACCAGCAACGATGCGCCATGAAGCGACACGGGCAAACAGAATAATGGCACCACCGATGAAGATCATCAGTGTTGAGACTTCACCAATTGAGCCGGGAATGTTACCAAGGAAAGCATCCATCCATGTCACAGGCTGACCAGTGATGGTATTTACCAGACCGTGGCTGCCCGCAGTTGCCCATTGGGACAAAGGAGTTGCACCAGAGAAGCCGTCAGCCGCAGTCCAAACCAAATCACCTGAAATCTGAGCTGGATAAGCAAAGAACAGGAAAGCACGACCAGCCAGTGCAGGGTTAAGGAAGTTTCGACCAGTACCGCCGAAGATTTCCTTCGCAACCACAACACCGAAAGTAATTCCCAAAGCAGCCTGCCATAATGGCAGTGTTGGCGGAACAATCAGTGCAAACAGGATGGAACTGACAAAGAAACCTTCGTTGATTTCATGTTTGCGGATAATGGCGAACAGGACTTCCCAGAAACCACCCACCACAAAAACAACAGCATAAATTGGCAGAAAGTAAGTTGCGCCCAGCAACATTTTACTGCTCCACCCTGCATCTGGTGTTAATGATGCACCAAGATACTGAGCAAGCACATAGTGCCAATCAGAAGCCAGGATCTGCTGTAAAGCATCTCCGTTGTATAAGTGAGTCAGGGCAGGTATGGCCTGATTCCCAACGTTATACATCCCCCAAAACATTACAGGGAAAACAGATAGCCATACCAGAATCATCATACGTTTGAGATCAATAGCATCACGAACGTGGGAATTCCCTTTTGTCACTGTTCCCGGCGTATAGAAAACGGTGCTCACTGCCTCATAGAGAGGATAATATTTCTCCAGCTTGCCACCGGCCTCAAAGTGGGGTTCTACTTTTTCAAATAAATTTTTCAGGCCCATGAATTACCCTTCCAGCTCAATCTTAGTCAGTACGTCACGCAATACCGGACCGTACTCATATTTGCCGGGGCAAACATAGGTACACAATGCCAAATCTTCCTCATCCAACTCCAGACAACCCAGCGCCTGAGAACCATCAGTATCGCCTGCAAGCAAGTCACGCAATAGGTGAGTTGCCATAATGTCCAGTGGCATTACCCGCTCATAGTTGCCAATTGGCACCATGGAACGTTCCCCGCCATTTGTCGTGGTTGAGAAAGCAAAACGTTTCTTTTTCAGGAAATGACCAATTGTGGTACGAGTAATGGAGAACTTATTAGCCCCTGGTGCAATCCAACCGAATAACTCTTTTTCACGGCCTTCAGCAAGCACTGAAACCAGAGTATGGAAACGACCAAGATAATGACAAATGTCATCTGATTTTGTACCGCAGAGCACAGAACCAGAAACAATACGGTTTTCACCCTCTTTCAGCTGATCTTGCGTTAACTCAAGCAAATCAGCACCCAATTGAGTACGCATCAAACGCGGTGTTTTAACTTGAGGCCCCGCCAGAGATATTACGCGATCAGTATAAAGCTCACCTGTTGTAAACAACTTACCGATAGCAATGACATCCTGATAGCCCAAATGCCATACCGTTTTATGTGCACTGACAGGTTCAATGAAATGGATATGGGTACCAACCAGCCCTGCCGGATGTGGCCCAACAAATTGGTTATATGTGATTTGAGCGTTGTTTCCTGAGCTTGGAATATTTCCAGCGCCATGGCAGACGTGGACTTTTCCTTCTGTCAATTTTGACAGAATATTCAGGCCATCAACAAAAGCCTCTTCCTGAGTTGCAATAACGACCAATGGATCAGCAGACAAAGGCTGAGTATCCATTGCCGTAACGAAGATTGCCTTTGGTGTGGAACCGGGAACAGGGGAACGACTGAAAGGACGTGTACGCAATGCTGTCCATAATCCTGATACAAGCAGATTTTTTTCTACCTGTTCACGGCTCAGATCAGCAAGTTCCGCACGATCATAACGATCAAACATCACTTTCTCATCACCATTCATTTCAATCACTACAGATTGTAGAACACGGCGTTCACCACGCCCGATGGTTACTACTTTCCCGCTTGCGGGACTAGTGAAAACAACCCCTGGATTCTTCTTATCTTCAAAAAGAGTTTGACCTTTTTTGACATGCTCACCTTCCTTAACCAGCATAGAAGGACGCATTCCAACATATTCTTCGCCCAGCAAAGCGACATGGCGAATCGTCGGACCGTCTTCTATAACTTGCGCAGGAGATCCTGCTATCGGGAGGTTGAGTCCTTTTTTAATTTTAATCATAAGATTTGCACAAATTTATCAGTTAAATCATATGCTACAGATTACCCTGCGGTATCCCTTGGGTATTTCCTCAGGTAATGCATAGCGACTTCAGTAATTAAAAACTTCTTGAGCGACATATGCCTCAAGTTATTCACTCCGATAATCGTTACAATTTTCTCTTAATTTTCGCCGGCGGTAATTCTAACATCTCCCCCACAGGCTGTCTGATTAATCAAGTGACATAGCTCAAGCAAATAGGAATAATTTCTCTGCTAAATCGTTAACTATTCGAGAAAGACGAAATGAATCCTCATTTTTTTCTACAGCAGAGCAATTTTTCACCAAAAATTAACTTCACAGAGGTAGGGTATCACTGCTATCTTTTACTCAAAATTTCACCAAAAAATTTCGTAAAAATAGGACATTCCTAAAACCAGATATTTCATCAATCCTTACTCTTTTACATGGTTACATTATGAAAAAAATAATTTTTTCTCTTTCATTAATCCTGTCACTATTCCATATTCCACTTTCTGCCACAGTACAAACAATCATAATACAAAACCCTTCATCGTGGCTTAAGTTATCGCCCGATAAACCACCATTGAGACAAATAAGTGCCGAGATTTTCATTCAAATACTCAAAGAAGAGAAACTTCTTGAACTTTATACAAAAAACAACGCAGGTCGTTATCAATTGGTTCAAAGTTACCCGATCTGTAATTACTCTGGTGGGCTTGGTCCCAAAACACTGACTGGTGATTTCAAAAGCCCCGAAGGGTTTTATCATGTTAGCCTTAAACAGTTAAAGCCGAATAGCCGCTATTACCGAGCTATTAATCTGGGCTTTCCCAATGAATTTGATAAATTCAAAGGATATTCCGGCAATAGCTTAATGATTCATGGTGAATGTAAATCCATTGGTTGCTATGCCATGACCAACCGTTATATGGATGAAATATATCAATATGCAAAAAATGCATTTTATCATGGACAGCATGAAATCAAGATCAATATTTATCCTTTCCGAATGACACCACAAAATATGAGGCGGTATAAAAATAACGACAATTATCCGTTTTGGAAACAATTACAGCCCGCCTATGAGTACTTTGCCAAGAATGGCATACCTGCCGGTGTCAGAGTAATAGACGGGCAATATATTGTTAATGCTAAACCTAAAAATCCATAATCTTTTTAATTGATTGTATTAAACTACCCGCTCACCAAGATAAAATAGCGCGTAGCTACCTGGCTCAATACGATGCCAAGTCTCATTTCCGGTTAAAGGTTGGGTAGCAATCACTGATACTACATCCCCCGGTTGGGTGTGCTGCTGAAAATCGATTTCAACATCCTGATCAAGCAATTTGGCACAACCAAAAGGCGCCCGACGAGTGATCCAATGCAAATGAGTCGAGCAATAAGCCATGACAAACTGCCCATCTGACAACAGCATATTGAAAACACCTTTTTTCCTCAATTTGTCAGCCAGAGAAGCAATAAACTTAAATACAGCTGACCAATTGGAAGGGCGCTTGGGATATTTCAGAGACAATTGATGTAATATCCAGCAAAATGCCCATTCACTGTCTGTCTCACCAACAGGACGGAGATTTCCGGTTTTCAGACCACGATATCCCTTCAATTGCCCATTATGGGCATAAGTCCAATATTTTCCCCATAATTCACGGGTAAATGGATGTGTATTTACCAGCGAAACATTGCCTCGATTTGCCTGACGGATGTGCGCCACAATAACTTCTGATTTGATCGGGCAGCCCTGCACAAATTGAGCCACCGGTGAGTCACAACTAGATTGGTGGTCTTTAAAAGTTCTGTATCCCAATCCCTCATAGAAAGTAACTCCCCAACCATCCTTGTGAGGGCCGGTATACCCACCACGCTGGATAAGCCCACTCAGACTAAAAACGATATCTGTTGGTACATTGGCACTCATACCAAGTAATTCACACATTGCCTACCCCTAACACCTGCTCCTAGCAAACAACAATCAGGCTCTTACCATTTCTTTTTCAATCAACTGAATCAAAATATGAATCACTTTAATGTGAATTTCCTGAATACGATCCGCATACCCAAAATGTGGTACTCTAATTTCAACATCTGCTGTTCCTGCCATTTTTCCGCCATTTTTACCCGTCAGAGTAATAACTTTCATGCCTTTGGCACGAGCGGCTTCTATTGCTTTGATAATATTGCCCGAATTTCCGGATGTCGAAATGCCCAATAACACATCACCTTTCTGACCAACAGCCTCAACATAGCGAGAAAAAACGTAATCATAGCCAAAGTCATTACTCACACAGGATAAGTGGCTGGGATCGGAAATTGCGATACCAGGGTATCCCGGACGATTTTCTCGGTAACGGCCTGTCAGTTCTTCTGCAAAATGCATAGCATCACAATGCGAACCACCATTGCCACAGGAAAGCACTTTTCCTCCGTCTTTGAACGAATCCGCCAACAAAACAGCGGCTTTTTGAATGGCGTCAATATTTGTATCATCGTTAAGGAATTTAGCCAGCGTTTCTGCGGCTTCAGATAACTCACTACGGATCAGATCTTGATACATGAAACTTATACTCCTGAAAGGTCTTCGGGATTAATAACATCAGTCACTCAGTGTAACGGATTCCCCCCCTTGAAAGAAGACCATCACATCTCTGTGAAATTATCTCGTGCAAAACTGAAATGACTTTGTGAGCTAGATTGTAATTAAGATGTAAAAACATTGATAAATACATTTTCCTCATCTAAAACAGAAGGACATCACAACAGGTCAGACCTCTGACAAGTCAACCTGAGATTTACAGGAGTTTTACTATGACCGCCCTCAGCATTATTTTGTTTTTAGTCTTGATTGGCGGGCTTTGTTACCGCAAAGTCAGCCTGACTACCAGTAGCTTCCTGCTTGCTGCCTACACATTAGTGCTGGGCATCACCGGCCTTTGGAGTTACTGGTTGCTGTTACCACTTGCCATTGTCCTATTCCCTCTTGTCTTTACACCAACACGTATCTCTCTATTCTCTGCACCCGGCTTAAAAGCTTTCCGTAAAGTCATGCCAAGCATGTCCACAACAGAAAAAGAAGCCATTGATGCAGGAACAACTTGGTGGGAAGGCGAACTGTTTCGTGGTAATCCTGATTGGCAAAAATTACATAATTACCCAAAACCACAGTTAACCGCTGAAGAACAAGCATTTATTGATGGCCCGGTAGAAGAAGCCTGCCGCATGGCAAATGATTTTCAAATTAGCCACGAATTGGCCGACTTACCTCCGGAACTTTGGACTTATCTGAAAGAACAGCGCTTCTTCGCCATGATCATCAAAAAAGAATATGGTGGTCTGGAATTTTCCGCTTACGCACAATCTCTGGTACTACAAAAATTGGCCGGTGTTTCGGGTATTCTGGCAATTACTGTCGGTGTACCCAACTCTTTGGGACCCGGTGAATTGCTGCAACACTATGGTACTGATGAGCAGAAAAAACATTATCTGCCGGGTCTTGCCCGCGGCGAAGAAATCCCTTGCTTTGCCCTGACCAGCCCTGAAGCCGGTTCAGATGCTGGTGCGATTCCAGATACAGGCGTTGTCTGTATGGGTGAATGGCAAGGTGAGCAAGTTCTGGGTATGCGTCTGAACTGGAATAAGCGTTACATTACTCTTGCCCCTATCGCTACCGTATTGGGCTTGGCATTTAAGCTGTACGATCCTGAGCATCTGCTGGGTGATATCGAATCATTGGGTATTACCTGTGCCCTGATTCCAACTGATACTCCCGGGGTTGAAATTGGTCATCGCCATTTCCCGCTGAATATCCCGTTCCAGAATGGCCCAACCCGTGGTAAGGATATCTTTGTTCCTATTGATTACATCATCGGCGGACCTAAAATGGCTGGCCAAGGCTGGCGCATGCTGGTTGAATGTCTGTCTGTTGGCCGTGGTATTACCCTGCCATCAAACTCAACAGGTGGATTGAAAAGTGCTGCTATGGCAATTGGTGCTTATTCTTACATTCGTCGTCAGTTCAAACTGCCGATCGGAAAAATGGAAGGCATCGAAGAACCGTTGGCACGTATTGCAGGTAACTCTTACCTGATGGATGCGGCTGCAACCATGATTACCAGCGGTATCATGCTCGGCGAAAAACCTGCCGTTCTGTCTGCTATTGTGAAATACCACTGTACCCACAGAGGACAACGTTCCATCATTGATGCAATGGATATCGCTGGCGGTAAAGGTATCTGTCTTGGGCCATCTAACTTTCTTGCCCGAAGCTACCAAGGCGCACCTATTGCTATCACCGTCGAAGGTGCGAATATCCTGACCCGTAGTATGATTATCTTCGGTCAAGGTGCAATCCGTTGCCATCCTTATGTATTGGCTGAAATTGCGGCGGCAGAAAGTAATGATGTGAAAGCCTTTGATAAGGCACTGTTTGGTCATTTGGGGCATGTCGCCAGCAATACTCTGCGCAGCCTGTGGCTTGGTATCACCAAAGGCAGAACCAGTGGTTCTCCAGTAAATGATGCAACACGCCGTTATTACCAGCATATTAATCGCTTAAGTGCCAACCTTGCCCTGCTTTCTGATGTTTCAATGGGCGTATTGGGTGGCAGCCTGAAACGTCGTGAACGTATTTCAGCTCGTCTGGGAGATATTCTGAGTCAAATCTTCTTAGCTTCCGCTACACTGAAACGCTATGAAGACGAAGGCCGCCCGACAGAAGATCTGCCATTAGTACAATGGGCAGTTGAAGATAGTCTACATCAGGCAGAACAGGCCATGAGCGACTTATTGCGCAATTTCCCTAACCGCTTGGTGGCTGGTTTAATGCGAGTGATTATCTTCCCATTGGGTCGTTCACATACCGCTCCATCCGATAAACTGGATCATAAACTGGCTCAGATATTACAAACTCCTTCCGCAACGCGTAGCCGGATCGGGCGTGGGCAGTATCTGACTCCAAGCGAATACAATCCCCATGGGTTACTGGAAGAAGCACTGCTCGATATCATTGCTGCGGAGCCAATCCATGCACGCTTGAGCCGCGAAGCAGGTAAAAAGCTGAGTTTTACCCGTCTAGATAAATTAGCCGAACAAGCATTAGCAGAGCACAAAATTTCTCAGGAAGAGGCAGATATCCTGAAACGTGCTGAAAACAGCCGCTTGCGTTCAATTAATGTTGATGAATTTGAGCCGGATGCATTTGCTGTACCGAATTCAGCAAAAAAGCCTGAAAATCAGCATGAAACTAAAGTAGCCTGATGCTGACAAAAATAATGCCCGATAGATTTCAAGATGCAGTACGATGGTAAAAAGCGAGTTCTCAGGGAACCGTATTTTTATAAAAACGGTAACTGGGGTAAGTGAGCGCAACCAGCAAAGCGGCAACTTGAAAGAAGAAAGACATATAACCTGAATAAAATACGGGGCAATAAAATGTCCCGTATTTTTTCAAAAAGACTCCAGCGATAACAATTCTTCTATTGTTTGTCGACGCCGAATCAAGCGAGTTTTCCCTTCAGAAAACAGAACCTCTGGGAGTAAGGGACGGCTATTATAATTCGAAGACATTGATGCACCGTAAGCGCCAGTATCGTGGAAAATCAGATAATCCCCGATATTAACCTGAGGCAACATTCTTGGCATAACTTCTCCTCCTTCCAGTTGAGTAAAAACATCACCAGACTCACATAATGGCCCTGCTACCAATGTTTCCTGTAGATTTGTTTCCTGTAAATTTGCATTATTATCATCGTATTCTACAGATAACACTGAAATATGGTGATAACTGCCATACATCGCAGGACGCATCAAATCATTAAAACCCGCATCCACCAGCACATAATTGCGGCTTCCCATGGATTTTACCGCCCGCACTTCCGCCATCAGAATACCCGACTCAGCAACCAAAAAACGGCCAGGCTCAATCTCAAGTTCAACATGATGCCCCAAATGCTGTTTAATACGCTGACGAATCTCATGCCACAGACTGTAATAGTGTTCAGTATCTACGGCTTCCTCACCGATTTCATAGGGGATTGATAACCCGCCTCCTGCCGAAATGGCCTGAATATCCTCACCGCACAGTTTGACCTGCTCCAGCATCGCATTACATACATTGGCAAGATGCTGATAATCCACACCCGAACCGATATGCATATGCAAACCCACTAATTTCAACCCATACTCGTGAATTTTCTCAATCGCCAAAGGAAGATCCTGATACCAAATCCCATGTTTGCTATTTTCACCGCCAGTATTCGTCTTTTGGCTATGTCCGTGACCAAATCCGGGATTGATGCGTAACCAGACCGGATGACCGGACTGGCGTTTCCCAATCTGCCCCAACATATCTATAGAGCCAACATTGACCGGAATATCCAACTCAATAACACGATTAAGAGTTGCCACATCAATGACATCCGCAGTGAATACAATTTCAGATTTATTACGCCCCGGCTGAAAACCGGCATAAAGTGCTCTCTCAATTTCTCCCAATGACACGGCATCTACTTTCACTCCCTGCTCTTTCATCAAACGCAGGATATGGGTATTGGAACACGCTTTTTGTGCAAAGCGAATAACATCAAACTGCTTTAATTTACTGATTTGTTTAATTATATTATCGCCATCATAAATCCATAGCGGCGTTCCATATTGAATTGGTAATCGAAGTAAATTTTCAGGGGTAAAATTCTCCCCTAAATCATGAGTGGAAGTTGTTGTTGCCATTGGAGTGCCTCACAAAATCAGCGAATACATCATTATTGTCAATAATAAGACAGGAATAAAAATATCCATTTAGCTATAGTCTATTCATTTATGATATCGGCTTGCCTATTTTTACTACTATTACGTTTTTAAATCCTGACAATATTGTGTTTAGCTATTACGGGAGACGTATTTGACAGCGCGGTATATATTAAAGAGGAAAACATATGCATTCCTGTTCATGGCGACATATTGAAATTTTCCACGCAGTGATGACCACTAATAACCTGACTGATGCAGCGATATTATTGAAAACGTCCCAACCAACGGTGAGCCGCGAACTTGCGCGCCTTGAAAAATTATTGAAGTTTAAGTTGTTTGATCGCATCAAAGGACGCTTATCTCCCACGGCGCAGGGGTTACGATTATTTGAAGAAGTACAGCGCTCTTATTATGGGCTAGAAAGGATAATCAATGCGGCTGGTAGCATTCGTCAATTCGAACATGCACAATTGTCCATCGCCTGTTTGCCTATGTTCTCACAATCTCTGTTGCCCAAAGCATGCAGTAGCTTTATTCAATGCTATCCTGAAGCAAAATTAACCATTACTCCTCAGGAATCCCCCCTATTAGAAGAATGGCTTTCGGCACAACGTCACGATATTGGCTTAACCGAACACTTACAAACTCCCGCAGGTACTGAGCAAGAAACATTGATAACCTTAAATGAAGTGTGTGTCTTACCCCACAATCATACACTAAGCCAAAAATCAGAACTGACACCTGAAGATTTTCACGGACAAAATTTTATCAGCCTGTCGATCACTGACAGTTATAGACAGCTCATTGATACGATATTTACTGAACACCATGTCAATCGCAAGATGGTAATGGAAACTCACAGCGCAGCCTCAATTTGTGCCATGATCAACGAAGGAATTGGTGTATCGATTGTAAACCCGCTCACTGCCCTTGATTATTTAGATAAAAATTCAGGGATCTGCATCCGGCCATTCAGTATCGAAATTCCATTTACAGTGAGTTTAATTAAACCTATACATCGACCATCTTCAGAACCAGTAGAAAGTTTTATTCAGCACTTAAAACAACAGACCGCCCTATTTCACGAAAAATTGGTTTCAGCTTTTCAGCATTAACTGCAACTGCTGCCAGTGAGGTGATGTGGCAAACCAATCTACCAGAAAATCCAACAATGCCCGCAGAGTCACAGGCATATTCTGGCGGCTGGTATAAATACCATAAATACCCATGGACTGAGGTTGATACTCAGGCAATAACTCAACCAATTGCCCGGATATTAAATAGGGAGAAACAGAATAGTAAGGCTGCATTGCTATTCCTGCGCCCTGCAAAGCAGCTTCCATTAACACAGTAGATTCATTGGCACTTAATGTTCCACTGACCGGAACGGAATATTGCCCATGCTGTTTTTCAAATAACCATAAACTTTTGCCAAAAAAGTTATAAGTCAGGCAATTATGCGATATTAAATCCGTCGGATTTTGAGGAATAGATTTTCCTGCCAAATAAGAAGGTGCGGCACAAACAACCGAGTGACAGGTTGATAATGGTCGGGCAATCAGATTTGGTTCCAAGTTATTGGTAATACGAATCGCGAGATCAATACGCTCCTCAATTAAGTTAATAGCCTTATTGTTAATTTGCAGATTGACAGCAATTTGCGGATATATCCGCATAAATTCAGGAATGGCAACTGATAATGCACTAATACCCAACGATTGAGAACAACTCACACGCAACAGCCCCCTTAAGGTTTGTGTTTCCGAAGATTGTTGTACAGGCATTGCTTCCGCTAATTTCACCAGTTTAAGGCTACGCTGATAAGCACTCTCACCTACCGAAGTTAAACTGATCTTACGTGTTGTGCGATGCAATAAACGAACTCCTGCCCACTTTTCCATTTCTGCCAAATAGCGCGATACCATTGCCCTCGACATATCCAAATTCTCTGCCGCTGCAATTAAACTTCCCCGCTCAACAATCGTAACAAAAACCTGTGCTGCTATGACCCTATCCATTTTATCCGACCTACTTTTCGCTCTAATTAGCTCGATATGTGCAACGAATAATTGCTGATTTTGTGGTTTTTAAATCGAAAAATGCAACCTATCATACATATCACTCAAGCAGATAAGCATTTTGATATAGGAATTCAATGATGGCTCGCAAAACAACATTAAATATCGCTCTTGCGGCGACCCTTTCTCTGGGAATGGCATCACTGTCTCAGGCTGCCAATCTCAAATTAGATATCTACAATCCAGGTGAAGCAGGCATTTTCCCTGTATCTTCTGAAATTATCAGTGGCGATCATGAAGTTGTTCTGATCGATGCTCAATTCAGGAAAAACGATGCTCAAGAACTGGTAAAAATGATTCAGCAAACTGGCAAAGAATTAACAACGATCTACATCAGTCACTCTGATCCTGATTTCTACTTTGGGCTTGATGTGATCACAGAAGCTTTCCCTAAAGCTAAAGTCATCGCATCTCCGGAAACCATTAAAGCAATCAACAACACCAAAGATGGCAAACTAGCCTATTGGGGCGGCGTTCTGGCCGATCAGGCCCCCAAAAAGATCATCATTCCTGAGCCATTGAAAGGAAACGCTTTCACTATCGATGGAGAAAAGCTGATTGTTGAAGGCTTAGACGGCGCAACCCCAGATCGCACTTTTGTTTGGGTACCTAAACTGAAAGCCGTTGTTGGTGGTATCGCTGTTTCTGACAATATCCACGTATGGACTGCGGATACTCAAACTAAAGAATCACGTCAACACTGGGTGCAAACACTGGAACGTATCAAGAAATTGAAACCTGATACTGTTGTGCCAAGCCACTATTTAGGAAATTCATCCATGAAGTTGGATTCTGTGACTTTCACACAAAACTATCTGACAACATTGGAAAAAGAATTACCGAAAACAAAAGATTCCGATGCGCTGATTGCCGCTATGAAAAAGCACTATCCTGACCTTGCCGATGAATCCAGCCTTGAGCTGAGCGCCAAGGTATTGAAAGGCGAAATGAAATGGCCTCAGTAAGTTGAAAATCACAACGGACGTTGCGGAGAGCAGCGTCCGCCTGTAATACCTTGCAGCTTGTTGCTTTATTAACTGCAACTTGAAATCCATTGGGCATAGCTCTCATTTAATTTTCAGATAACGCTCACATCAAATAACATTAAACAAATTTAATAGATTTCCCTGTAGAAAGATTGTTTGCATTTGGTTCACTATCTGTGACACAAAAAACTGTGGCACAAAAAATCTATTGAATATCAATGGTATTATTTAAGTAAAGCCCTACTAGAACTATTGCGGATAAACATAAATAAGGCCCAAACGCCATAAAATCAGGGTAGGATTTTCTTTTCAATCTGATAATAATAAAACCAAATAATCCAGATAATGAAGCCATCAGCATCAGTATTGGTATCATTTCTACCCCCAGCCATGCCCCAATCGCTGCTGTTAGTTTAAGATCGCCATAACCAATCCCCTCTTTCTTTAAAAAAGACCAACATAACCAATACAAAAACCACAGAAATAAATACCCTGATATGGCGCCGTATATTGCACTCTTGATCGGAATCCAATTACTTTCGATATTAAATAAAAGCCCAAGCCATAATAAAGGTAATGTGATAATATCTGGCAAGAGATATGTTTTAATATCAATAACAGATAATAAGAGCAAGGTACTACAGAAAAACATAATTACCATATAATCAACATCTATTAAAATAATAAACCATCCTTTTATTTATATTTATATTTAATTTAAGAACCTATAATTTTTAAATGACATCCATGTCATGATATTTTTCCCTTATTTTCTGACCTCAATCAGAACAGGAATAATATTAATCTATTCATTCAAACTTTGACAATAAAAATTTAGTTAAAACAGCCAGTACAAAATAAATATGCGAGCCGGCTCGCAAGGGGCTATCTTGTATCCCAGAGACCGAGAGATAACTTGATCATGCAAACAGCGCTCATTTATCATGGCGGTGAATCAACTTTGTCATATGGCAATTTACGCCATACCGGATACTTCCGGAAAAAAGAAGGAAAGAAGAAATATGCGAACTCCCCGCATTTATCACCCTGAACCGCTTTCAGTAGGAATTGAAACCTATCTGAGTGATGATGCTGCCAATCACGTCGGGCGCGTACTCAGAATGAGTCATGGGCAGGAATTACAACTTTTTGATGGCAGCAATCAGATTTTTAATGCAGAGATTACTGAAGCCAGTAAAAAAGCGGTCAAAGTACGCATTCTTAATGGCAAATTGTCTGATCATGAATCACCATTGAATCTGCATTTAGGGCAAGTTATGTCCCGCGGTGAAAAAATGGAATTCACAATCCAAAAATCCGTGGAATTAGGTGTCAGTACAATCACACCATTACTTTCTGAGCGCTGCGGGGTAAAACTAGATGCGGAAAGATTAGAAAAGAAATTACAGCAATGGAAAAAAATTGCTATTTCTGCCTGTGAACAGTGCGGGCGTAACCGTATTCCTGAAATCCGCCCTGTTATGTCACTTGAAGCATGGTGCAAGGAAAATGATGGCAGCCTAAAATTAAACCTGCATCCCCGCGCCAGCCAAAGCATCAATACCCTTCCACTACCTGTGGAAAAAGTACGACTGCTGATTGGGCCGGAAGGGGGATTATCCGCTGAAGAAATAGAAATGACAGCAAAATATCAATTTACTGATATTCTGTTAGGGCCTCGTGTTCTGAGGACGGAAACTACGGCACTTACCGCAATTACTGCCCTGCAAGTCCGTTTTGGTGATCTGGGTTAAGGAGAAAAAATGATCAAGCTCGGTATAGTGATGGACCCGATTTCATCCATCAACATTAAAAAAGACACTAGTTTTGCCATGCTGCTGGAAGCACAAAAACGCGGATGGGAAATCCATTATATGGAGATGAATGATCTCTACCTGCATCAAGGCGAAGCCCGTGCCCGTACTCGTTTGCTCACAGTGGAACAAAATCCACAACAATGGTACCAATTTGGCAATGAACAAGAGATAGCCCTTGATACTTTGCACGTTATTCTGATGCGCAAAGATCCACCTTTTGATACTGAATATATTTATGCGACTTATATTCTGGAAAGAGCAGAAATCAAAGGTAGCCTGATAGTCAACAAGCCCCAGAGCCTGCGTGACTGTAACGAAAAATTATTTACAGCCTGGTTCCCGGAATTAACACCCGATACATTAGTCACTCGCAATGCAAAAAATTTACGCGAATTCCATCAAAAACATGGTGATGTTATCTTTAAGCCATTGGATGGAATGGGAGGCGCTTCCATCTTTCGCCTGAAGCAAGATGACGCCAATGTAGGCGTTATTATTGAAACCTTGACGGAACATGGCAGCCGTTATTGCATGGCACAAAATTTCCTGCCAGCAATTAAGGATGGGGATAAACGTGTGTTGGTTGTTGATGGCGAACCTGTACCTTATTGCCTCGCCCGTATTCCGGCTCAGGGAGAAACTCGTGGCAACCTTGCAGCAGGTGGACGTGGAGAAGCCCGCCCATTATCAGAAAGTGATTGGGCAATGGCCCGTGCAGTTGCTCCGGTATTAAAAGAGAAAGGATTAATCTTTGTCGGACTCGACATCATTGGTGATCGTTTAACTGAAATCAATGTCACCAGCCCAACTTGTGTACGTGAAATAGAAGCGGCATTCCCGGAAGTTTCAGTAACGGGTATGTTAATGGATGCTATCGAAAAGCGATTGGAAAAACAGGTAGCGTAATAGCCCAAACAACTTTCCTTTTCTGGCAACATTTGCCATTTATAATAATAGCCCACATACTGCTGGGCTAACTTACTTTTACATTGCCAAAATAATTATCAGAAAACACATGAATCTACAGCACCATTTCCTCATTGCCATGCCTTCGCTCTCTGATCCTTATTTCAATCGTTCTGTAGTTTATATCTGCGAACACGATCAAAATGGGGCAATGGGATTAGTTATTAATAAACCGATAGCTCAAGTTTCTATCGAAAGTATCTTACAGAAGTTAGATATTTCCCCTGAAGACAGAGACGATACTATCAATCTCAATAAACCTGTGATGGCAGGTGGGCCGTTGTCTGAAGAACACGGTTTCATTTTGCACACACCACAATCAGGTTTTAGCTCCAGTATTCAAATCTCTGATCAAACCATGATCACGACATCCAAAGATATGCTGGAAGCACTGGGAACACCTCGCCAACCGAAAGATGTTTTGATGACTCTCGGATATTCAAGCTGGGAAAAGGGGCAGCTGGAAAAAGAGATTATGGAAAATAGCTGGCTTACCGTCAGCGCAGAACCATCTATCATTTTCAATACACCTGTTGTCGAACGATGGCGTGAAGCTGCTTCTCTGCTAGGGTTCAATATTAATAATCTCGCATCACAAGCAGGACATGCCTGATGAAAAACCGCACTATCATTGCCTTCGATTTTGGTACTAGCAGTATTGGTGCCGCCATTGGGCAAGAAGTTACAGGCACAGCCAGAGCACTATCTGCTTTTAAAGCCAACGAAGGCTCCCCAAATTGGCAACTGATTGAGAAACTGCTCAAAGAGTGGCTGCCCGATCTGGTTATTGTTGGCCTGCCACTCAATATGGATGGCACTGAGCAACCCGTCACCGCACAAGCCCGTAAATTCGCCAATCGCCTGCACGGGCGTTTTGGTGTTCAGGTTGAACTCCATGATGAACGGTTGACTACTGTGGAAGCTCGTTCCCACCTATTTGATCACGGTGGCTACAAGGCGCTCAATAAAGGTAAAGTCGATGCTGCTTCTGCTGTCATTATTCTGGAAAGCTGGTTTGAGCAACAGTATTCCTGACTAACTCCTGTAGAAACAACATCGATAACGATACTATTTTCATGTTTGTTTCATGTTTGTAATAGCCATATTCATTATGAAAAATGGCTGTTACTGCAAAAACAATTGTTAACCCCTATTCTGCCAGTAATCCCGATGCCTTACGCTGTTGTCGGCTTTGTTCGTAAGTTTGCATACCGCAAGCAGCACCAGTCTGCATTAATGTTGCTATCTGATGGTTTTTACCTTCCCTGATCAAATGGCTGATGGCCTGATTAACGACTAAAACTTCATGAATAGCCACCCTGCCGCCGTCTTTGGCTGGGATCAGCTGTTGAGAAATAACCGCTTTTAAACTTCCCGCCAATTGGCTGCAAATCCAGCCTTTCTCTTCCGCGGGAAAGACATCAACTAAGCGATCTATTGCCTGGATCGCACCACGGGTATGTAATGTTGATAAAACTAAATGCCCTGTTTCAGCCGCTGTCAAAGCCAACCGGATTGTCTCTTTATCACGTAGCTCCCCCAGTAAAATCACATTAGGATCTTGCCGTAATGCACCTTTCAGGGCTGTTTGGTAATCCGGCACATCTTTACCAATCTGCCTCTGCTGTATCAGGCAATTCCGGCTTTGATGCACGAATTCTATTGGGTCTTCCAGGGTAATGATATGTTTACTGCCGCGGCTATTAAAAGCATCAATCATAGCTGACAAAGTAGTGGATTTCCCGCTTCCTGTCGCACCTGTCACTAATATCAGCCCACTCACTTCCTTCAAGATAAGGTGTTGGATGATATCAGGTGCATATAATTGCTCCAGAGTCGGACATTTATCCGTAATTAATCGCAATACCAATGACAAATGGGATTGTTGATAAAAGAGATTTCCTCTGAGTCGTTGTTGATTTTGCATCTCCACTACAAAATCAATATGGCCATGCTCCTGTAACTGTTTTTTCTGTGTATCCGATAATATTTCCCTGCTCCATGCAATCAGAGTATCCGATTGAATTGCTTCCAGTTGTATCTGAGGATATAACACACCATTAATGCGCAAAACAGGAACTTGCCCGACACAAAGATGCAGATCGGAAGCATTATGCTTTACACTAAGGGACACCAATTTTTCCATATTCATTTTTTATCTCCTGAGTCACTTATGAACAATATTGAACAAAATCTTTACGATGTCAGGAACCACATTACCCTTGCTGCTCAAAAATGCGGGCGTATTCCAGAAGAAATTACGTTACTTGCAGTCAGTAAAACCAAACCTGTGGATGCCATCGCAAAAGCTATAGCCGCTGGTCAGCGGGAATTTGGGGAAAATTACGTTCAGGAAGGCATTGAGAAAATTCAATACTTTGACAACCGAGATGATTTGGTTTGGCACTTTATTGGCCCATTGCAGTCCAATAAAAGTCGTCTGGTTGCAGAGAATTTCGATTGGTGTCATACCATCGATAGATTGAAAATTGCCCAGCGATTAAGTGAGCAACGACCTGAAAACATGCCTCCGCTCAATGTCTTGATCCAGATTAATATCAGTGATGAAGAGAGCAAATCAGGTATTTTACTGGCGGAATTAGACGATTTGGCAGCAAGGATTGATTCTCTGCCTCATCTGGCATTACGCGGATTGATGGCAATCCCGGCTCCAGAAAATAATGTTGGTCACCAAATCGTCATTTTTCGCAAAATGGAACACGCATTTACCCAATTGAAAGCACAATATTCACAAATTGATACACTTTCAATGGGCATGACAGATGATATGGAGGCCGCCATTACCTGTGGCTCTACATTGGTTCGGATTGGAACCGCGATATTCGGTGCCCGTCAATACCGTTCTTAATTTAGGTCTGAATTTAAATCTTAAATTAAAAAGTATCTGACTCGATATTCAAAATTAACTGATTAATATGCGGGATTGTTTAATGGAAAATCGTAAAATTACCTTTATTGGCGCAGGAAACATGGCTCATGCCATTATCGCGGGATTAGTCAGAAAAGGTTACCCAGCTGGACTCATCACGGTCTGTTCCCCAAACACAACTCGCCGTGATGTATTGGCAAAAGAGTATGGCATTAACAGCCAAAGCGATAATATTCGCTACGCACAGGAAGCCGATGTCATTGTGCTGGCAGTTAAACCACAGATGATGACAGAAGTTTGTGATTCTCTGCATTCACAGGTCGATTTCAGCCAAAAACTGGTTCTTTCTATTGCTGCTGGTGTTCCAGTCAGCCGTTTTTACGCACTTTTACAGGCTGATATCAATATCATTCGCATCATGCCAAATACACCTTCACTTGTCGGACAAGGGATCAGCGGACTGTTTGCGCCTGAGCACGTTTCTCAGCTTGATCGCAAATTTGCAGCATCATTGATGAGCAGTGTCGGTAAAGTCTGCTGGGTAGACGATGAAAACGGCATTAATGCTATTACCGCTGTCGCAGGCAGCGCTCCGGCCTACTTTTTCCTGTTCATGGAGTCTATTCAACAAGAAGCTGAACGTCTGGGATTTGACAGTGAAACTGCCAGAGAGCTTGTCCTGCAAGCCGCGATAGGTTCAGCTAAACTTGCTGAAACGCAAAAAGATCTTCCTTTTGCTATCCTGCGTGAGCAGGTAACATCTAAAGGCGGTACAACGGCTGAAGCACTGCGCATTTTTTATGAAGGTAACCTTCCTGAAGTCGTGTCCCGTGCCATGCAAGGAGTAATCCTCCGAGCGCAGGAAATGGAAAAATTATTTTAATTGAGTTAATTCAATCAGGGCTGCTACATGCAATTCTTAAATTTCGTCCTTCTTACAGCTTTGGATTTATATATTGCCATCTTACTACTGCGTGTCTGGATGCAGTGGGTTCGTTGTGATTTCTATAATCCATTTGCGCAATTTATTGTTAAGATCACTCAACCTGTAGTGCGGCCGTTGCGCAGGTTTATACCTGCTGTTGGTCCCATTGATACAGCGTCCGTTGTTCTTGTCTATCCACTCGTTCTTATCAAGATAATGCTGCCTGTATGGCTAACAACAGGGCAATTTATAATGCCCTCTGCCATCATATTCTTGATTGGGATAATTGAATTACTGACCGCTGTAGGGAAACTGGTATTTTGGCTGGTGATTGCCCGCGCGCTACTCAGTTGGATAAGTCAGGGAAAAAATCCTGTTGATTATGTTCTGATCCAATTGACCGAGCCATTAATGGCACCTATCCGCCGTATTATCCCTACTATGGGTGGCCTTGATTTCTCTGCCATGATTGTGATGCTAATTCTCTATGCACTGAATGCCCTGCGTTATGACGTGATGGGATGGTTAGTTTCAATGTTCGGTTCATGAGCTACATAATTAGTTGAATACATAGGTTAATTAGATAAATGGCAATGCAAAAAGTTGTTCTCGCCACAGGAAATGCTGGCAAAGTACGTGAATTGGCTGATTTATTGGCTGATTTTGACTTGGATATAGTAGCTCAAACCGAGTTAGGTGTTGATTCAGCCGACGAAACCGGCCTCACTTTCATTGAAAATGCAATCATCAAAGCCCGCCATGCCGCAGCAATCACCGGATTGCCTGCTATTGCAGATGATTCAGGGTTATCTGTTGATGCGCTGGGCGGCGCTCCGGGCATTTACTCCGCCCGCTATGCAGGCAGTAATGCTTCCGATCAGGAAAATCTGGAAAAACTACTGGAAGACATGCGTGATATCCCTGACGAACAACGTCAGGCGCAGTTCAACTGCGTTCTGGTCTTTTTACGCCATGCCGAAGATCCGACTCCTTTGGTATTTCATGGCCGTTGGTCAGGAATGATCACACGTGAACCGGCCGGAGAAGGCGGTTTTGGTTATGACCCAATTTTTTATGCTTCGGAATTTGACTGTACAGCAGCACAACTGAGCCGCGAACAAAAAAATGCGGTATCTCACCGCGGAAAGGCATTAGAAATGTTGTTGGAAGCCATGCGCAATGCTTAAGTTGCCACCTCTGAGTCTTTATATTCATATTCCTTGGTGTGTACAAAAGTGCCCTTACTGTGATTTCAATTCACATGCCCTAAAGGGAGATGTACCACATCAGGAATATGTTGATCATCTACTGGCAGATCTTCGTGCTGACTTGCCGATGATTGGTGATCGCGAGGTATCAACGATTTTTATCGGAGGAGGAACTCCAAGCCTGTTGAGTGCTGAAGGAATGCAGCGATTGCTTGACGGAGTGAGATCTTCACTCCGGCTTTCTCCACAGGCAGAGATTACAATGGAAGCCAATCCCGGAACGGTTGAAGCTGATCGTTTCAGTGCCTATCAGCAAGCCGGTATTAATCGCATTTCCATCGGAGTACAAAGTTTCGGCTCAGATAAATTGATCCGTTTAGGGCGCATCCACGGCCCGGAAGAAGCCAAACGCGCGGCAAAATTGGCGGACGGGCTTGGTTTACGCAGTTTCAATCTGGATTTGATGCATGGGTTGCCTAACCAAACACTTAACGAAGCGTTGAATGATTTACGTCAGGCGATTGAGCTGTCTCCGCCACACTTGTCTTGGTATCAACTGACTATTGAACCCAATACGAGCTTTGGCTCCCGTCCACCCGTTTTACCGGATGATGACGCGCTATGGGATATTTTTTCCCGGGGTCATCAATTACTGACAGAAGCGGGTTACCAGCAGTATGAAACTTCTGCATATGCCAAACCGGGTTTTCAGTGTCAGCATAATCTCAATTACTGGCGTTTTGGCGATTACTTAGGCATTGGCTGCGGGGCACATGGGAAAATTTCATTTGAAGATGGCTGTATTTTCCGTACTGTGAAAACCAAGCACCCACGCGGTTATATGCAGGGACGCTATTTGGATCAAAAAAATCAGGTTGATTATGAAGATCGGCCATTTGAATTTTTCATGAACCGCTTTCGGCTACTGGAATCCATGCCTCGTCAGGATTTCAGTGATTTTACCGGGTTGCCAGAAAGTGCCATTCGTCTACAACTTGATGAAGCACTGGCTAAAGGTTATATCACTGAAAGCGATATACACTGGCAAATTACCAAACACGGAAAACTCTTCCTGAACTCGTTATTGGAACTGTTTCTCTAAAAACAAAAACTGCACCCGGAAATTCACAGGTGCAGTTTATAACCAAACATTTATAACCAATAGCGTTAAAGAATTATTTAATTCTTCCCGTTTCCCGTGCGTAAGAAAATAAGCCACCAGCAGAAACAATATTGGCAAGTTCGCCAATAGGATCAGTTTGATATTTTTCGCCATTCTCCAGTAAAATTACGGTTTGGTTTTCAACATCAATTTCAATGCTATCACCAGTGACTAATTTGTCACATAAACGCTCCTGTGCGGCAATCGGCAATAATTCGCCAGTCGATACACAATTGCGGAAAAATATACGGGCATAAGATTGAGCAAGAACTACCTTCACCCCTGAAGCACCTAAGGCAGCGACAGCATGTTCACGCGAAGAGCCGCAACCAAAATTCTGCCCTGCCACAATAATCGGATATTTCGCTTTTCCCTTGCTTTCATCAATGAAAGGCAGTGATCCTTCCGGTAATCCACACATCGCCAGTGAAGCCAGTTGTGCATATCCTTCAGGCGTTGAAGGGTTTACCTTGAGGTATTCGGCTGAGAGAATCTGGTCAGTATCAATATTATCGGTCAATACATAGACCTCACCCCGAATGATATTTTCCTTTAACTCACTCATAAAAACTCCTCAGGATTGGTAATCTGGCCAGTAATCGCAGCTGCAGCAACAGAATAAGGGGAAGCCAGGTAAATATTGGCGCGTTTATGTCCCATTCTGCCGACGAAATTACGATTTGTTGTCGATATAACGGAGATTGGATCGTTGACTCGTCCGAACGTATCAGGTGGCCCACCACAGCAGGCGGAACACCCTGATTCAGAGGAAAGTTTCACTCCAGCATCACTCAGAATTTGATAGACAGAAACACCTTCAATCTGGGTTGTTATGGTTTTATGGAAAACCTCTTTTGTTGCCGGCACTGCGTAAGTCGGAATTTTAACTTTATGTCCTTTTATAACACGGGCAGCCGCGACAAAATCCTCCAGCTTTCCACCAGTACAGGAGCCAATATATGCCTGAGAAATAGCAACACTAGCCACTTGTTCGATAGAAACCACATTATCCGGAGAATGTGGTTTAGCAATCTTCGGCTGCATATCAGTAACGTCTATATTCAATACACGGCTGTACTGCGCATCTTCATCAGGATAAACAATGTTAAAAGGGAGATTATTTCGTTCTGCCAAATAATCCAAAGTAGCCTGATTGGGAACCATAACGCCATTTTTTGCACCGCATTCAACGACCATATTACAAATCGTCATGCGCTCTTCTACCGATAACTCGTCAATGACATTACCGCCAAACTCGATGGCTTGATATGTTGCACCATCGACAGTTAATTCTGCCAATACAGACAAAATCATGTCCTTCGCTAAAACATAAGCGGGTTTGGTTCCGGTAAAGTTAACCCGAATTGTCGTTGGTACTTTGAGGGGAATTTCACCCGTACCTAAAGCATAAGCTGCATCGGTAATACCTAACCCAATAGCGAAAGCACCGAAAGCACCAGCAGTTACTGTGTGAGAATCCGTCCCCAACAGAACTTCGCCAGGACGGGTATGTCCACCTTCTGCAAGCCCTATATGGCAAACACCTTTATAGTTTGGGGTTCCGACATCGTAAAAGTATTTTATATTCTGTTCAGCAGCAAATTCACGCATTACCCGAATATTTTGATTAGCTTGCGGATCTGCCGAATAGACAAAATGGTCAGGGATCAGGATAAAGCGTTCGGGATCCCATATTTTTGCATCTTGCCCGAACTCTTTTTTAAATACGCTGGCTACACCCGGAGTGCAGGGATCGTGAGACATTAGAATATCTACTTTCGCCCAAACCACTTCACCCGGAGTGACGTGTTTACGCCCACTTGCTCGTGCAAGAATTTTTTGTGTAATAGTTTGGCTCATCTCACATTACCCCTGAAGATTAAAACAGACCAGTTAGATTGTTATCCTAGCAAGATTACGGCTCTTTAACATAAGGAAATACCATGATTAGTTCACTGTTTCTATTATGGGACAGTCGTTCGTAAAATGGAAAACTCCCGCTCTTTTAACCTGATACCTATCTCACCGTACAAACAAGGAATATTGGCCTCTCTCTACAGGATATGTGGTATGTTATACCGCGGTTCTCCCAAGTAAATCATCAGGTTAATTCATGAATAATATTGATAATCTCACCTCTATGGTGGTCTTTGCCCGCGTAGTAGAAACACTGAGTTTTACCGAAGCCGCAAAATCGTTAAGGCTATCGAAGTCTTCGGTCAGTCGCGAAATTGCGCAGTTGGAAATCAGATTGGGAACCCAGTTACTTAACCGTACTACACGTAAAATCCAGGTGACTGAGGTTGGGATGAGTTATTACCAATACTGTCACCGAATTCTTACTGAAGCTCAAAATGCTGAGCATTTTATACGTAATTTCCATGAAGAACCGATGGGAAGTTTACGCCTGATTGCGCCAGTATCCTTTGGCAGTCAATGTATTGTCCCCGCCCTGAATAACTTTATTGCCGGAAATATTCATATCAGCGTTGATCTAGAACTGACAGACAGAACGATTAATATGAATGAAGATCAATGCGATATTGCAATTATTATAGGGCGTGAAGCTCCACATCATCCGCTTGTTATGCCTCTGATTGATATTACTTGGGGACTTTACGCCACACCTGATTATCTGCGTCAATTTTCAAAAATAGATAAACCAGAAGATCTTCCCCGTTATGATTACCTACTATTTCGAGGCCCTGCCCATACTATCTCACTACCGTTTCGTAAAGAGAGGCATAAGCTGGATATTGAAGTTCGCAGCCGGTTTCGCATCAATAACAGCGTCGCATTAATGAATTCTGCATTAGTGGGCGCTGGCATTGCCTACCTGCCAGATTACGTAACTCATGAAGCCGTTGCGGAAGGAAAATTGGTAAGACTTCTCCCTGAATGGAAAATGGATATCTATCAAGCCTGGATGCTATTTAAATCAGAAAGTACACTCTCTTCACGCGTGCAACACTTTGCAAGTACTTTGCAAAATAAACTGAAACAAAATTTAGAGAACGGAAAAAAGACATAATTAATGCGGGTACAACAGTACCCGCAAGCGCTATCAATATTATTGCCTATCAAGCATCCTTGCTTGTTAATAGCCGTACTTAATAATAGTTACCGTGGCGGTAATCCCAAGTCGTAAAGATATTAGACATTATCGCCATGATTTTATGCACATCCAATCCCTTACGGATCAATATTGGACACGGTGTAATATCACGCTGGTTATTTTGCAGCGGCACTAATTTACCGTTTTCATCCACCATTGAAATCATAACACCCTGTTCATAACGAGTCTGCTCAGTTTCATTTGGCTGGATAGATTTAACATAGTCATTGGCATCAATAATCAGATCAGCCTGACTTTCAATCCGCTCACCGATACATTCAACCAATCCACGGTTACCTTTACCTGATGGGTTAGCTGAGCTGGCAAAAGAAAACTTGCCGTGATTTTCCCAAAGCTCTTTTGCCAGAATTTCGCCTGGTTTACCAAATTTAATTACGAAGCAACTTGTGCCACGTTGATCCATCATCAACTCTTTAGAACCATCATCTGGAATACGGGCTAACGCTTCTTCTTTCCAAGGCAAGATGCAGCCCAGCAATATATCTTCATCCCAATGTTTTTGATAAAGCTCTTCAATTTCCGAGTTAAGTTGAGCCAACTCTTTCAGCTGTTCCAGTGATCCACATAAAACAACGCCGGGTTTATTGCGATTACGCTGTTTCGCTTCAAATTTACGCTCTAAGCCTTTTGCATCTGATGTCATAATGATATAGCCCACTTTGGTCGGGCAAACGATCATTCCACCGTCACTAGCAAGGATCTCTACCGCTTCCTGCTGTACCCCATAGTTCCATTGAATTTTTTTGTTGCTCATATTGATACCCTTTACTGGAAACGGAAGAATTATTAATCAGTTAACGATGGTAGTAACTGGTGATGACAGCTGTTGCCAAGGTATTGGCTTGAATCATAAAACGCGCAACGGCGTTTGTCGTTTCAGCACCAACTCCCAGTTTTTCCACCGATAAGGCATGTACAGTGAAAATATAGCGATGCGCTTTATCACCTAAGGGTGGACAAGGGCCACCGAAACCAAACAAACCATAATCATTCCTGCTTTGAATCGTACCGATTGGCAATTTGCTGCTATCGCTTTTCCCTGCATTTGCTGGCAAGAGCTGAGTATCAACGGGAATATCAAAAGCAACCCAGTGCCAGAAACCGCTGCCTGTTGGTGCATCAGGATCATAGACAGTAATCGCAAAACTTTTTGTTCCGGCTGGTGCATCTGTCCAGACCAGTTCAGGTGAACGATTATCACCATTGCCACCAAATTCATTAAATTCATGCTCTTTCAGCAAGAAGTCATTATTCTTAAATTCAGTTGAACTGATAATCATCATTATGTTCCCCCATCAAGTGCCTTTTGAAATATCCTAACGCAGTTTTTCTATGCTGCAAGATCAGGTTATCGTTTTGCTTGATTGTTTCAATTTGGGAACAATAAGTGAATTACTGGATATTTTTGTATGGCGTGATTTTCTAAGCTTTCTTCGCGGAAGAACGATAATTGGACATATGAATATAAGAGCCTATCCCAAAAGGATTGTATTCCACACGAGCCATCCACAACAAAAATACAGCATGCCTTCATAATTGCTTATTTTCTTTTCCCAACGGATTAATATCCGCCGATAACGATTCATCCAACTATGCGTTCTTTCTACAACCCAACGGCTCGTTTTAAAATAAACGTCCTTTATCATCGCATCATGTTCTTCTTTCCTCGATTGAATACAGGGAATATATCGCTGCTTTATCAGCGCTTCTTTTAACCATCCAGCCTCATAGGCTTTATCCAAATGAAGCGGCAACGCCTGCCCCGGCCTTCCCGTTTCAAGATGTTCCAGTGTTTCTATGACCAGCTTGATGTCATGCGTATTTGCAGGCGCGACTATCACCGCTAAAGGCAAACCGTGACCATCAGTCAGAAGGCTTCTTTTGATACCTTGTTTTCCCCTGTCTGTTGGGTTGCGGCCTGTTTTTTTTGTCCCGGCAAGCGGGGCTTTCGTCGGGCAACCATCCAACGATAACTGGCTCCAATCAATGGTGCCCACTTTTTCACTGGCCAGTAAGCCACTTTGCCAAAATCGTTCAAACACACCCGCCACCTGCCATTCCTGAAAACGGCGGTGAGCACTGCTTGAAGAACAAATTCCGGTGGCATTGAGGGCATTCCACTGACATCCGGTTTTCAGGACAAAAAAGATAGCATTCATGGCGGCACGGTTATCGACACGATGACGATGGCACCCTAAAGGATGATGGGTTTTATGTTCAGGCAGTAACGGTTCCATTTTTTGCCAAAGCTCATCAGAAATGAGCCATTGTGATGTCGTTTTCTTACTCATCATCATCACCAAATGGAGGTTAATAAAAAGACTAAATCACTATACTACAAAATACCTTTTGGGATAGGCTCTAATACTACAGCCATAACAATAGTAAAATCAATGCATTATCTGATACTCAAAAAAACGAAGAAATAACATCAATTCAAGCTATTCTATGGGGTTATTCCCTATCGAGAAGAGTGAATACGGCTGTAGTACTAAGCCTGTTTAGGGCAAATTCCTTTGATTCTTCTTCCATTCCCGACTTATTGTTGCTACTTTGCTTTAATTATTGTTCAACAAAATGCAATGAAAAAAGAAGATTCTTTAAACTGAAAATCTGAGATCTAAGATTATGTCTAATTCATTTTATATTTAAAGTCAATGATAATTATATCTATAAAAATAATATTTAAATGATATTATTAATTTTTATTTATAAATATAAAACATATATATTTACCACTTGAATTGAAGGTAACTACGAGATGATGGACTCCGGGAAATTGGTTTTGGTCGTTTTAAGCCTTATCTTTGTGGCGGTACCCATGTGATATCTCTTAAGCAATTAGGAGATATAAAAATACAGGAAGTAAAAATGAAGAAAGGTAATCTAACAGTATATTACGATGTGGTTTGACAGATAGTGATTACTGTAATCGACATGAAAGCGTTAAAAAATTAAGGTGACCGCTTGACGGCCACCTTTAAGTACAATGGCTATTTATCAAAGCCATAAACAGGGGCTATAACGCATCAGCAATTGCATTAACTTGTCGTGTCATACTGTCCAAACCACCACCAGATAAATACCAAAGATCAGATTGCAGATACACTATTTTGCCATTTTTATACGCATTGGTTGATTTGACTTGATCGTTTTCGAACTGAGCTTTTGTCAGTTTTCCGGCACCAATCGCTTCACTACGATCAATAATAAAAATCACATCAGGATTTGCCTGTGCAATCATATCCGCAGTTACAGCTCGACTTTTACTTTTATCTGATTTGGTGGGTAATTCTGCACGTGAAGCCTGAACCACATTATAAACAATGGCTTGATTATTGGGATATAGCTCACCAGCATTGTGCAACAATACCAGTACCTTGCTGTTTGCTGCCTGTGCTTTTTCCTGTGCAGATGCAATAGTTTTCTCTAAATCAGCAATCTGTGTTTTAACAATATCCTGCTTATTAAATAACTCGCCTAATAACTTAAGATTACTATCAACAGATGGTAGGTAATTTTTATTGTCAGTGCCTAAATCAACCGTTGGTGCTATTTGTGATAAACGATCATAGAAAGAACCCTGACGCCCTGTTATCACAATCAGATCCGGTTTTATTTCTGCTAACTTTTCCAAATCCGGTTCTTTCATTCCACCTGCATTATTCATACTCTCAGACAGATTACTACGTACATATTCAGGCAAACTACCAATAGGTAACGCAATAACTCGCTCGGATAAACCTAGTTTTGCCATCGAATCATAAGTACCGAAATCAAACAGAACAACCCGCTGTGGATTTTTTTTAACCTTAGTTTCACCAGAAAGATGTTTTACTGTGACATAATCACCAGACTTCTCCGTTACTGTATTTGGTGTAAATAATGTGGATGATTGACTAAATGCAGAGTAGCTGGTGACAGAAAATAGTGATGCGATAACAATTGGTAGGATTTTTTTCATTGTTACACCTGAATTAAGAATATTGGTAAGAAGTAACCCGCATTCTAGGTGGCAACATTAATATGTCAACTAAATAAGAATCAATTTCATATTGATTCTTATTTAGAAGATATGCATTGTGATTTACTTAATCAAATTCATAAGAGCAATATGCTGTTGTTCTAAGCCGTTGGCTTTACTACAAACGTCTTCTTTCAAGCGCTTCAACTCTTTTTTCTGCTTTTCCCATTCAGCATCAAAACCATTTTGCACTCCCCCCAATCCTCCGAGAAGAGACATTAACATCTGTTTGCCGCCACCATTTTGATCGCTCTTTTTACTGCTCATTTCGTTAATGCTATCCTGCAAGATACCACCGAGACTCTGTTCGACGAGTTTCTTGCCTTCAGATTCTACCTGCTTGACTGCCTGAGAGTTGAATGCAAAACCATTAGCGCGAGTTTCAATCACTCTATCTATTTGCTTATTAAGACCAGATTCCAATTGGGACAGACGGTTACGGACATTACTTTCTTTCCCCATCGTATCAACAATCACC
Source organism: Xenorhabdus sp. XBWT (assembly GCF_059072735.1). NCBI lineage: Bacteria > Pseudomonadati > Pseudomonadota > Gammaproteobacteria > Enterobacterales > Morganellaceae > Xenorhabdus > Xenorhabdus sp. XBWT. The sequence continues at coordinate 1,177,220 of NZ_CM180990.1, read as the reverse complement.
TTATCCAGTGATTGACGTGCACTTGCCAAATGGCTCAAGGCTTCTTGCTTAACCCACGGTAAATCTTGACGGATCGTCTGTTGATACTGAACAGCTTTGCTGCGTTGTTCTGCATTTAATGACAACGCCTTTCCATCACGAGTTACGGAGCCATCAGGCAAGATTTTCAGGTTTCCACCGGCTCCAACAACTTGGACAGATTTCGGCGTGACAATAATGTCATCATTAAGTGTCACCTGACAGCCAGAACCCGCCTGGGCTTGAGCTACGATCATCTGAGTTGCAAATAATAATGTAGCAATCGTGATTCTGCGTAACATACGTTCTCCTGAATTTCCTTTGCTTGATGACTTTCTATCTGCACGGATGCCATCAACACGGACGAGATTAAAAAATAGAGCGGCCAATACGCCCAGCCAGTTTTTCCAGTACTGCACAACCCGCCAATGAGTTACCGGATTTATCCAGTTCAGGAGACCACACCGCAACGGTGAATTCACCCGGAACAACACAGACAATTCCCCCGCCAACACCTGATTTCCCCGGCATACCGATTCTGAAAGCAAATTCTCCAGAACCATCATACATACCACAAGTCAACATCAACGCATTAATCTGCCTTGTTTGTCGAAGGCTCAGAATTTGCTGACCGGAACCAATCATACGCCCTTGGTTGGCTAAATAAATAAAACACTGAGCCAGTTCGACACAATTCATTTTCAGGGCGCAGTAATGAAAATAGGTTTGCAGAACTGTCAAGACATCATTTTCAAAATTGCCGAATGATTTCATCAGATAGGCAATCGCCGCGTTACGGCTTGAATGATCCATCTCTGAACGGGCAACGATATCATCATAACAAATATCTTTTTGCCCTGTGAGGCTGCGAACAAATTCCAGCATTCTATGCTTAGGCGCGCTCAAGCGTGATTGCAGCATGTCACAGATTATCAGTGCTCCCGCATTGATAAAAGGATTCCGGGGTATTCCCTTTTCCAGTTCTAATTGAACCAATGAATTAAAGGGCTGCCCGGAAGGCTCCGTACCAACTCTCTGCCAAATGTCATGCTCTTTATAGCGTGTCATCGCCAATGTCAGGCTCAACACCTTAGAAATGGACTGTATAGAAAAGCGCTTTTCAGCATCTCCGGCTTGGAAAATCTGTCCATCAACTGTACAAATGGCTATTGCCAGATTATTTACCTGAACTTCCGCCAAAGCGGGAATATAATCTGCCACTTTCCCTTGACCAATCAAAGGGCGTACTTCATCTAGGATATCTGCCAATAACGAATTAGAGAACCTTACCTTCACCACTTCTTCTCCAGATAGACAGGGACTCCAAAGGAGTCCCTGCATACAGCGTTATTTCTGTATATTTACCCTTCATGTTTTCAAGTTAACGCTTGTTAGCAACAACTTAAATCCATTAGATATTAAAACGCTACATGTTTATATAACAGCAAATCAATCCCACCACACGTCAAATAGTTCTGATATAACAACATCTTCCATGTTGCGATCTTTCAGCCATTTTTCAATTAACTGGCGGTGCTCTTCGGTACATTTACCAATTTTTTGCAGGCAGATCAGACCTTCCCACTGTAAGTAACCACTGGCATCCAAAGCCAAGCCATTTGGCTCTATCAACTCTTCAATTAAGGCATCAACCGTGCTGTCAACAACATCAACAGATGTATTGGCCGGAAAACCCCACCTTATGGAAAATCCTAACTCTTGAAATTCATCAATACGCATTTTTTTACGCAGACGGCGACTACGATTTTTAGCCATTATTCTACCCTCTCAAACATTAGATCCCATACGCCATGCCCTAACCGCTGACCGCGCATTTCGAATTTCGTGACCGGACGTGAATCAGGACGTGGTACATAATCATCGTTTTCTGATAAATTGCTATATCCTTTGGCTTCGTTCATCACTTCCAGCATATGTTCAGCATATGGCTGCCAGTCAGTCGCCATATGGAAGACGCCACCGATTTTCAGCTTATTTCTGATTAGTTGAGCAAATTCAGGCTGTACAATCCGACGCTTGTTATGGCGGACTTTATGCCACGGATCAGGGAAGAAAAGCTGAACCATATCCAAACTCTGATTTGGGATCATATTATTCAGCACTTCAATAGCATCATGGCACATAACACGTAGATTACTCAGGTTTTCCTCTTCTGCGGAAGCCAGACAAGCGCCTACTCCCGGCACATGAACCTCGATCCCAAAAAAGTTTTTTTCTAGGTTCTGGCTCGCCATCGTAACCAATGATGCCCCCATGCCGAAGCCAATCTCCAATACTACAGGGGCCTCACGACCAAAAAGAGCTCCCATATCGGACAGTTCTGGCTGATAATTCAAACCCATTTTCGGCCACATATTATCAAGTGCTTGCTGCTGACGACTCGTTAACCGTCCCTGCCGACGAACAAAACTGCGGACACGGCGCAAAGCCCTGCCATCTTCATCATATTCCGGTGAAATTACGTTATTTATCATGGTGCTTTCTATCAGTTTTAAAGGCATTTGCTCAGGCGTCTGGGGCTTAATGTACCGCAGGGTTGCCCAAAGAGAGCGCAATTATGCAAAGATGGCTGAGTTTATCAAGTTCAATGCCCATAAGCACAACTTTAATACTAAATTGCGTAGCGTTTCGAAATAAAGTTCGGGTTTACACTGAGGTTACACTATGTTGCAATCCTGTTCACAAAACAATATCTGATATAAAGACAATTATTCTAATGATGGAAGCTGAGCAATTTTCACAGATGGTACTTGAATGGTATCACCGTTATGGTCGTAAAACTCTGCCGTGGCAACTGGAAAAAACTTCCTATCACGTCTGGCTTTCAGAAGTGATGTTGCAACAAACACAAGTCGCGACCGTTATTCCCTATTTTCAGAAATTTATTTCACGTTTTCATGATGTTGCGTCTTTGGCTGCTGCACCACTGGATGAAATTCTCCATTTGTGGACAGGTTTGGGATATTACGCGCGCGCCCGTAATTTACATAAAGCAGCGCAACAGATAGTGACGTTACACAATGGCAAATTCCCGACGACATTCGATGATGTTGTTGCCCTGCCGGGAGTCGGACGTTCAACCGCTGGTGCTATTCTCTCTCTATCTCAAGGCAAACATTTTCCGATTCTTGATGGTAACGTGAAGCGGGTTCTGGCCCGCTGCTGTGCCGTTGGAGGCTGGCCGGGAAAAAAAGAAGTTGAGAACCAACTGTGGGATATCAGTACTCGCGTAACTCCCGCACAAAACGTCGAATACTTTAATCAGGCAATGATGGATTTGGGCGCAATGGTCTGTACCCGCAGTAAACCAAAGTGCGAAATTTGCCCGCTCAATACAGGCTGTATTGCTTACTCCAATCACAACTGGGCAGATTATCCGGGCAAAAAACCGAAACAAAGCATTCCTGAAAGAACAGCCTACTTTTTATTAATGCAGCATGGTGATACGGTCTGGCTGGAGCAGCGACCACTTTCTGGCATTTGGGGAGGCCTGTTTGCCTTTCCACAATTTACGGATCAGGCTTCTCTGGAAAAATGGCTGCAAGATGCGGGCATTTCTCACAGTAAACCTGAACAATTGACATCATTTCGTCACACATTCAGTCATTTTCATTTAGATATCATTCCCATTAGAATCGACATATTATCTTTTGATTCCTGCATGGATGAAAACAAGGGACTTTGGTATAACTTACGCCAGCCAGCAACTGTAGGATTGGCAGCTCCCGTTGAGTACCTTTTGCAACAATTGGGTTAATTTGCCCATTTTATTTTGAGGATTAGTGAGGATTAATTATGAGCAGAACTATTTTTTGTACTTTTTTGCAGCAAGAAGCCGAAGGCCAGGATTTTCAGCTCTATCCGGGGGAGCTGGGCAAGCGCATTTTCAATGAAATTTCTAAAGAAGCATGGCAACAATGGATGAGCAAACAAACCATGCTGATTAATGAAAAAAAATTAAATACTATGAACCCAGACGACCGCAAATTGCTTGAGCAAGAGATGGTGAAATTCCTGTTTGAAGGGCATGACATCCAAATTGATGGTTACATACCACCAGAACAATAATTTGCTACTCAACTGGCATAAATAAGAGCCATTTTTCATGGCTCTAACTACTGATGGCATATCAATATCCAACGGCTCTTTAAGATGAAAAAACTGCTGCCTCTGATTCTTCTTACTCCGCTCCTGATTTCCTGTTCTAGCAAAAAAGACTTTGAATACAAAGAAGAATATGTAAAAGATACGAATGGTTTCGATATTTTAGTGGGACAATTCGCCCACAATATTGAAAATATCTGGGGTTTACGAGAAGTATTAATTGCAGGCCCGAAAGATTACGTGAAATACACAGATCAATATCAAACCCGCAGCCATATCAATTTTGATGCGGGAAGTATTACGATTGAAACAATATCACCAGTCGAACCGACTGAAAGGTTGCACAAAGCGATTGTTGGCACTTTATTGATGGGAGATGATCCCGGCTCAATCAATCTTTATTCTGATTCCAACGATATTCAGATTAGCAAAGAACCATTCCTTTTTGGACAAGTCCTGGATAATAGTGGTGAGTCTATTCGCTGGGAGTGGCGCGCACGTCATTTTGCTGATTACCTGATTCAGAATAAATTACAAAAACGTCAATCAGGATTGCATGTCATTTGGTCGGTCACCATTCAATTGGTTCCCAACCATTTGGACAAACGTGCCCATAAATACCTCCCTATTGTTCGAAAAGCATCCATAAAATACGGAATTGATGAATCGCTGATCCTTGCCATCATGCAGACTGAATCCAGCTTCAACCCTTATGCCGTCAGCCACTCTGATGCGTTGGGTCTTATGCAAGTTATGCAACACACTGCCGGAAAAGATGTTTTCAGAATGCAAGGAAAACCAGGTCATCCCAGCCGCAGTTACCTTTTCGATCCTGAAAACAACATTGATGCTGGCACGGCCTATCTCTCGATATTACAAAATACTTATTTAGGCGAAATCAAGAATATCACTTCACGTCGGTATGCCGTCATCACAGCCTATAATGGCGGTGCTGGCAGCGTATTGCGTGTATTCTCGAATGACAAAAAGAAGGCTGCTCAGAAGATCAATTCAATGGAACCTGGTGATGTTTATGAAACATTGACAAATAAACACCCTTCCGCTGAGTCACGCCGTTATCTGATAAAAGTGAACAAAGCACAGAAAAATTATCGTCGATAATTTATAGTAAATTCATTGCTAACAAAGAACCGATGGAGAGTAGAGAAGCAACCCTCTCTCCATTTTGTTTAGATTTATAGCGCATTGGGCAATTTAAAAGCATGCAGATAAAATTATGCAGAAAATGTTTGACGGATTAGCATGAATACGGTTTAATGCGCCCCGTTAGCCCGGATAGCTCAGTCGGTAGAGCAGGGGATTGAAAATCCCCGTGTCCTTGGTTCGATTCCGAGTCCGGGCACCACTTCAACTTCCAGTGAAGTCCAGCCCAGTCAAACAATTCATACTAAATCCAGTAAAATCAATACCCATTCTTATTTTTACGTCTAGTTTCGTCTGTTGCAATCAAGAGGCAGCGAAGGGCATAATTCGGGGCACTTACCGTTCGATTATGAGAATGCCCTTAACAATGAAACTTAATGCACGACAAATCGAAACTGCAAAACCCAAAGAAAAAACCTACAAACTCGCCGATGGCGGCGGTCTCTATTTAGAAGTCTCGTCACGCGGCTCGAAATACTGGCGAATGAAGTATTACCGCCCGGCCGATAAAAAAGAAGACCGCCTGGCGTTTGGTGTTTATCCGGCCGTGTCTTTAGCTGATGCACGGGCTAAACGCGATGAAGCCAAAAAGCTGATGGCGCAGGGTCTCGATCCCAAGGCTGAAAAAAGAGGGGCTCCTTCGCCTGCCAAAGTGAACACCTTTGAACAGGTCGCCCGTGCATGGCACGCCAGCAACAAACGCTGGAGCGACAGCCACCGCCAGAAAGTATTGCGCAGCCTTGAACAGTATATTTTCCCCCCTATTGGTGCCCGTGATATCACTACATTACGTACCAGCCAGCTTTTAGCACCGGCTAAAGCCATTGATGAGCAGGGCAAACACGATATCGCACAGCGGCTGCGCCAGCGTATCACCGCTATCATGCGTTATGCTGTCCAGAACGATATTCTGGCATCCAACCCGGCTAACGATATGGCCGGAGCACTCACCACCACAAAATCCCGTCATCATCCCGCCCTGCCCCATGAAGCCTTACCTGATTTTCTGAACCGCTTATCGGTTTATCGCGGGCGCTTGCTGACCAAAATCGCGGTCGAGCTGGCATTGCTGACATTTGTTCGTTCCAGTGAACTGCGGTTTGCCCGCTGGCAGGAAATCGACCTTGAAAACGCCGTGTGGAAAATTCCCGCCACAAGGCAACCCATCAAGGGCGTTCGCTTTTCTGAACGCGGTATGAAAATGAAAACCGATCACCTTGTACCGTTAAGTCGTCAGGCGGTTTCACTGTTCAAAGCCCTGCACACACTCAGTGGCAATTGTGACGTGATGTTCCCCAGCGATCATAACTCCGCGAAAGTCATGAGTGAAAATACCGTTAATAAGGCATTACGGGCAATGGGCTACGATACCCAGACCGATGTCTGCGGGCACGGTTTCCGCACAATGGCACGCGGTGCAATGGGGGAGTCCGGTCTGTGGAGTGATGATGCGATCGAACGCCAGTTAAGCCATATCGAACGGAACAACGTTAGAGCGGCGTATATTCACACCTCCAAACATCTGGACGAACGACGACTGATGGTGCAGTGGTGGGCGGATTATCTGGATGCCAACCGGGAAAAACCCATTACACCGTATGACTTCGCCAAACCGTTGCGCGACAGCAAAAACTGATAGTGCATTATTTAACCTATTAATTCTCATTGTAAGATAAAAAATTAACGCTGTTCATTTAAGGGGGCTTTTTCAATAATTCGCCTGTCATCCAATAACGTCCACGACGAGCGCTCAGGGACTCGGTAACAGGAGAATGAATATGGCAGTGACAGCATTGAAGGAAAATCTTATCCGGTTGCCGGAAGTTCAGCGCCGAACGGGTTACAGCAAAGCGTGGATTTATAAACTGATTGGTGACGGGGAATTCCCGAAGCAGGTCAAAATCGGCCCTCGTTCCATCGCGTTTATTGAATCAGAAATAGATCACTGGATTGCCCAACGCATCGCGGGATCACGCGCGGCATAAGGTACACAAAAGAATATGACATAAGAAACCTGACATATACACAATGGATTTCGAGTTGCATCGCGGCGGCAAGGGAATGAATCCGGGAACATAGATCACTATGTGACCGGGGTGAATGAGCGCAGCCAACAAAGAGGCAGCTTGAAAGACGAAGTGTATAAAAACACAACGCCCCAGTGTGCGCGAACACATCTGAGGCGTCTGACCAACAACCGTTAATTGAGGTAAAAACGATGGCTGATACACAGCATACCCAAACTCGCCCTGAATTTACAGTTCAAAAAAAATCCGGCAGTCAAAAACCGCGCGACCTGATCCAGACCGTGAAAACATCGGCTATGTATTCATGGGCAAATCTGCTGCCTGCCTGTGGTATTGACGTTCCGGCAAAAGGTAAACATGGCGCCTGCCCTATTTGCGGTGGTACTGACCGTTTCCACTTTCTTGATGATCACCATCACGGTAACTGGCATTGCCGCCAGTGTGACACGCCGAACTATGGAGATGGACTGGATTTAGTAGCAAGAACCCAAAAGATTTCGATTACTGAGGCGGCGAAAATCATTGCTGGATCGTTGGCATTGCCTCTGCCCGAACCCAAGCCCGCCAAAGAAAACCTGCACCCAATACAACCCATTGCCGACAGAGTGGCAGCACTGATGGCACAAACTGTTGCCGGGCAATCGCCCTATCTGACTGCAAAGGGGCTGCATTATCCTAACCAGCGGTTATTGCCTGATAATTCAGCTGTGTTGCAACTCACAACACTGGACGGAAAAGTCACAGGGGCACAGATCATCAAACCGAATGGTGAGAAAAAATTACTCACCGGCAGCCAGAAGAAAGGCGCGTTTATTCCTTTATCAACGCTGGAAAAGAACCCTGATACCGTCATCATTACCGAAGGTTACGCCACGGCACTCACGGTGAACCAACTCTGTAACGGTGCTGTTCTGGCCGCACTGGATGCGGGCAATTTGCTCTCCGTTGCCCAATCAGTCAGGGAACGCTGGCCGGACACAAAAATCATTCTTGCCGCTGATAACGACTGGCATCACCCCGGCGAACTGGATAAAAACGGCAAACCGAAAGTGAATACCGGCAAAATCTCGGCAGAAAAAGTGGCTATTGCAGTGAATGGCTGGCTCACATTACCGCCGACAGAACATAAAGCCGACTGGGATGATTATCGCCAGCAATACGGCCTTGAAGCAGCAAAGCAGGTATTCAGTAACGGGTTATATCGGGCAGGAGAACCCATGAATCGCCATACAATAGAAAATTGTCATTATGATAATGTCGAAAGCATTTATCCAAAGCGCAAAACAAAATTACCGTTGTCAGTGGGTTCGGCAGGATTTGATGCTCAGTTAGACTACGTGGTTAAAGGCATTATCCCGGCACATTCCCTGTGCAGCATTTACGGGGCGAGCGGTTCATATAAAAGTTTTCTGGCGGGAGCCTGGGGCTGTCATATTGCCACAGGCAAGGCATGGGCAGGTAAACAGGTTGCTCAGGGTTCCGTGCTGTATGTTGTTGGTGAAGGCGGGATCGGCGTGCCACGGCGCATCAAAGCATGGGAAATCGTTAATGGTCAGGCTGTTGAAAATATGTACCTGATCAATACGCCCGTCTTTCCGGCCTCGCCCGCCGAAGTGCATGAACTGGTGATTGCTGCCCAGCAGGTTGAATCTGAAACGGGTCAGCCTGTGCGTCTGATAATTCTGGATACCCTTGCCCGCTGTTTTGGCGGAGCTGATGAGAATGATTCCAAAGACATGGGCGCATTCGTCCGGGGCTGTGACGAACTGAAAGCCAAAACAGGAGCCAGCATTCTGGTTGTGCACCATTCCGGCAAAGATGAAAGCAAAGGCGCAAGGGGTTCCAGTGCGTTTCGGGCTGCGCTGGATGTTGAATACCGGATCAACCGGGAGGAAAAAAAAGGCGGCGCACTGGTTATCACCTGCACCAAAATGAAAGACGCCGAAGAGCCGGAAACCCAAGCCTATGACCTGCGCGTGGTTGAACTCTTTACCGATAAAGACGGTGAAGATATTACATCACTGGCTCTGATTGACAGGCCGCGCGATCCGGTTGAAGAAGAAGAGATCGGACTCATCGCCAATAAAACCGATAACCACATGGCATTATGGCAGTGTATACGTTCACGCACTGTCCTGAAAGAACCCTGTTCCATTGCCCTTGTGCGTGATGATTTAAAGGCGATGGGAGTGAATGTGAAAAATTTCAGCCGTTGGTTAACCAAGTTAGAGCATGACGGACTGATTACCCGGAATGGGCAGGAACTCGCCCTTGTTAACCAGAACAATGAAGATTAAAAAGTGAGTCAGAAAGTGAGGAGCGGTGAGGAACGGAATTTTTCACCTCGCCATATTCCTCACTTTTCTCGTATATATACGGAAAAAGTGAGGAATACAAAAGATATTGATTTTTAAGGATAAAAAAATCTCAATTCCTCACCTGTTTTTGCAGTGAGGAAAATAAAAAGTGAGGAGAAAAATGAGGAACTGGTGAGGAATTACTCTTTTTTCTGGCAGGAGTTTTTTAGATCTCCGTGTAATTGGGTTAATGTATTAGCCCGGTTACACGGAGAAGACAAGCGGAGCGCGTCAGTGATGCCCCAAAAATTAGCGTCTCACTATCAAGCGAAGCAAAAATTCAAAGTGGTCTTTTACCACTCTCCGTAAGGGTATTTTTTCCCTTTGATAAAGTTTTTGATATTTTCGGAATATTCGCCATAGCCATTAGGATGCTTTGTTTTATCCCGGCAAATCGTCATGTTATCACCGGAAACCGATTCACCCGTGGCCACTAAGATATTATCGCCGTTGTTTTTATCAATACCCCGCAACCAAGCGCGTGCAGTTCCAGCGGGAGCCAGACCAATAAAAATTCGCTCTCGATAGTCTGGTGGTTGTTTCTCATAGCCGGGATAGAAAGCAGGTTCGCGCATCAGCTGTCTTACAGCTGGTGTGAATTTAAATAGCGTCTGATAAGATTTTTTATCAATCACTGAATCCCAGCAGACTGTCAACGAGAGAGGCAAGGCTTCACCATGGTTTTTAATCCCACTAGCCCCCCCTCCTAATTTCTTACTCCACGAATTCACACTTCTATAATCTGAATTAGCGCCATCAGGCATAAATTTTTGCACAATATAATTATCTTCATCCAAAAACTGGACAAAACTAATACTGACAGGAGAATATTTTGGGGTAATAAATTGGAATCTCCACTTCTCATAAGGCAGCGGTTCGCTATTGCGCACAATGGGTTTATAAGTCACTACCCGCTTTCCTGACGGATAAGAGTGACAAGCAGTTAATCCCAATATCATTCCTGAGCAAAGTAACAAAGCTAATGTTTTTTTATTTCTCATTCTGAAATATCCTTGCCATTATTATCAAAAATAGTTCTAAGCCAATTACTATTAGGACGATTCGCATAAGCAATTTCCGCCGGTAAAATATCCCCTTGCGTTGTATTATCTTTTGTTTTTGTATTGTTCCAGTTGGCTGAAAAGTGAGTGTATTTAGACCATATTAACGTCAGTTCTTCCTGAGTAAAAGGCTCAGGTTTCTGTCCCTGCCTGATAGCCCGCCCCTGAGCAATCGCTTTTTCTGTTATAGCCTGAAGCTCCGCCGGAAGTTGATAATCACCATCACTATCTCTTGGTTCATCAAAAACCAGCCCCGCTTCTTGGGCGGCATCTTGCATTACCCGCATACCCACTTTAGACCAATCATTTTTGATAGTACGAGTAAGCACTGCCGCTGCCACCACATTGGTTGAATCCGATCGTCTGGAATATTCTGAACTGTCATCGCGCCATGTGATGAGCTTAACATTTTCATCTGTGACTAAGGAGCCAATGGTCGGGGATTTTTTTAACTGAGCCAACTCTTTTTGAGCATTTTTATAAACATGAAGATGACTATCTGGCGGTACTCCAATCCCTGATACTTGCATCATCTTCGGTCGAGTGATACATATATTTTCATCACCCACAGGCTCATATCCGCCACCAACATCCGCATGTGCACCGGGTAGTTCAAGTTCAGGCCAGTGAGGTTTTACACTGTTTAAAGAGAAATTATAACGGCATTCATTCTGTGCAGTAATATGGAAAACACTTTTTGCAATATCAGGAGATAAAAATATATTCGCGGATCCCGTCACAGAAGAATTATGGGGATTGAGCAGATTATTCATTTCAGCAATTGCAGTAACTGTATCATAAATACCTAAAAAGCGGGTTTTACCGGTAGGATAACGTGACTTCGCCAGATAACGATGATTAGCAAAGCACTCATTAAATACATTTAATAAATCACCATCTTGTTTCAAAACACGGTTAGCAAAATGACGGGATGATGCAGCCCCTCGACTAAAACCAATAATATCGAACTGGAGTGATCGGATATTATCCTTTGTTTCTTTCAAAAATTCCGCAAGTTCACTTTTTATTTTTTGTATTCCAATATCCGTTTTAGTGACAACTCCCGTATCGCCTCTTCCTGTTCCATATCCAACGACACTGTCAGATTCACCTGCCTTGGTACCAACACCGTCAATATACACTTTAATCTGATGATTCCCTTCATTAATTTCATTTTTACTATATATTTCATATAAGAAAACCACATTGGTATAATAGTTATCGTAACTTAGCCGCCACACATCACCGGGCGCTCCATATTTGTTGAATGAGCAGTCGGAATCATTAGGTTGTTCTGGAGCAACCCCATTCCTTGTTGTGGTACAAAGACGCTCATTGGTATTATCCACATTGTTCCCAGTGCCATCAAAAAAGACGCCAATCGTCAAATTAATCCCACTTTCAATCACCTGAATTTCCAACACATGCCGTCGTTTAAGTTGCGAGGTGCTGAAACCTTTTAATGTCGAATTTTTAAAGTGTTCGGATGATTTCAATTCCTCTTCCTGCCAGCCTCTAATCTTAGGGTATCCATCACTCACCATACCCAATGTAATATATTGGTATTCATGCCCGTCCAATATAGCCGTTGGCTTAACCGGGGAATGTGCTTCTCCCGTTTGCTGGCGAGGTGTTCGTTTAACGATTTCATCGGCAAGAGGCTGTGCTGAAACAGTAAATATCACTGGCATGGGGGGAAGATCTTCTTCACGTAATAGACCGTTTCCATCCGTGGTACCCGTTCGCACAATGCTTTTATTCCCCCGGCTTTTCAATGTATAAGGCATTCCTGATAGTGGCTTACCTTCTTCATCAACTAATTGAAATTCAACCCAGTGTTTCAGTATCTTTTGGCAATCAATGCAATCCTGCTGTTCTAACCGACTCATTTTTTCTTCCTTAATTGATTTCGGTAATAAAGTGTTCAACAGTGAGCTTATTCAGGTTCTGTCTTTCATCTCTCGCCTGCTTCAGCCACGCCTCAAGGTTTTTTTGCAATTGCCCTTCCGGTTCATCCAGTGTCAGCGCCAATTCGGAGTTTTCCTCCCAAAGCTGACAACTTAAGGAGTAGGCCATATTTTTGAGGGCGGTATCGGTTGAGTAACGGGCTTCAATCAGGTGATCACCCAGCACAAATAAATTCTTTGTTAATACCTGAGAGCAGTTTTCCGGCCGGTAATAGCAAACCGGTTCGGGCGTATCGATCATCAGCTCATTGACCGGGGTTAAAAGTTCACGCCAATCGCCGGACTGTAACGCTGGCAACAGGGGGGTGAAAATACGGTTATCCATCAGACGTAACACCATCACCTGCCCGCGCAGCAAAACCTGCTGATGCAACCGCCAGTGCTCTAACTGAAATGACCACGGTAACGTACTGCGATAGCCCCACCCCCAACTGGTATCACTGAATGCGTGTTTATCCAGCAGTAAAGCCAGTTCCGGCAGGCACTTGGTTTTGGGTTGAATCAACCACGGGCTTTGTTCCAACATGGCATTCATCGGCGTACCGCTGTAGAGCGGAAATGCCTGCTCTGTCCAGCCATTAAGGTAAAAGGTCTGAACCGGGTTCGGTTCCGCCAGACTATTGACCAGAAAATAACACTCCCCTCTGTCCTGATGTGACAACCAGCTTTTCCAATTAGTCGATTCCATTATGCTTCCTCTGCTCCGGTGATAACCCAGTTTTCCTCTTGCTGTGCGAGGATGGCACAAGGTGGTTTAGCCGAAAATTCGGTTAATTTCGGGGAAATCATCCTCCAGCTTATCCCGTAAGCGGGCAATCAGCAGAGAAAACGCTTCGAAAAGGCGTTGTATATCGGGATCATGGGCCGTTGCCAGAAAATCGGTTAAATGGGGGGATTCTTTTGCCACGCGCTGAGCCAGCTCCCGCAGGTAGGCGCGTTCTTGCAGGTACAGTGATTCCTTGTTGTTCTTCATTGAATTTCACTTACATTTTTACCCGTCAGGGATCGGAATAGTGCTGAATGAATAGAAGATGTCAGGTCTATAATTGTACACATTCATCAGTGAAATTAATTAACCGATTAAATCCAATTTTTGTCTGGTTTTGGTGGAATATCGGCCTGTTGGCCGAATTTGCACGGGAATTCAGGAAAAAATAAGGGTGACAGGATCAAGGCAATCGCATCTAAATTTGATGCGCTTTGCCCAGTACTGTAAGTAGATATTCACCATCCCAACCAGCCCGTTTACGGCGTGCTTTAATTCCCGCTTTGGTGGGAGCTAAGCGCAGTAAATTCAACGCGATTTTATTGAGTAATGCCATATTGGCGGCTGCATTGCCTTCCCGCATCCGCTGCTGATCTTCATTAAAAGCAATATCCAGACACCAATGGAGTTGCGTTTCTATTTGCCAGTGACTGCGGATCGCTGTCGCTGCCCGTTGAGCCTCTGTCGGACGTAAAGTGCTGATAAAATAACAGCTCTCCCGGCTCACTTCATTTCCTACATAGCGTTCGCGGATCACCCGTATTATGCTGTGTAAACCACACCAGCACGCCTTTTCCGGCAACCAATCAACATGGGTCATTTGTACTGTGCGTCGCTCAATGCGGCCATGTCCGGCATCCACGTCTTCATATTCGCTCAGGCGCTCCGGTTGGGATGAGACATAATCGAAATAATGGCTGACATCATTATACAGGCCGGGATGATTTTCTTTCAGGCTCAGTACGTAATCCGCGCCCGCTTCATGTAATTGATGAGCAATCGCTTTCTGGCATCCCATGGCATCGATAGTCACCAGACTTCCAGACAAAACCAATCGTCGAAGTAACTCAGGAATAGCGGTGATTTCATTGGATTTACTCTCCACTTTCACTTGTCCCAGAACTAAGCGATTGGTACAGGCAAAGGCGCTGACCAGATGGATTGCCGCCTTGCCGTTGGCTTTATCGAGTGACCGGCGCATGGTTTTGCCATCAATAGCGATGATATCCTGATCAACTCCTTGTGGCAGCGTAGATATCCAGGAGGTGAAACAGTCGGCAAAAGCCTGCGCATCAAGTGCAGCAAAGACACGACCAAAGGTATCGTGAGAGGGAATGCCATTAGTGAGATCAAGCAGTTGGGTAAAGAAATCCTGTTTAGATTCGCCAAACTCTTCAATTTCGACCCAACCTTCAGCGCCACAAATCACAGCGCAGATGGCGATAGTCAGGATATTTTCCAAACTATGCAACTGAGTTCGTTGAACTCGGGGATCTTCAAGTGAGGCAAAATGCTGTAACAAAGGGCTGACAGAGGACATAAGGATGGATTTAAAAGCTGCATAACGACATGAAATTAAACCATTGTCAATGAATTTTAGATGCGATTGCCCTGGTGACAGGATAGCCACAGTTTGACTCCATCCGGCCTGACCGTT
The DNA here is from genome assembly GCF_059072735.1 of Xenorhabdus sp. XBWT. Lineage (NCBI taxonomy): Bacteria > Pseudomonadati > Pseudomonadota > Gammaproteobacteria > Enterobacterales > Morganellaceae > Xenorhabdus > Xenorhabdus sp. XBWT. The sequence goes on along the minus strand of NZ_CM180990.1, from coordinate 1,162,078 downwards.
AATATCTTTTTCTACAACAATGATCCATCGCCTGTCAGGATCGCCTTCGGGTGGCGAAATGAAACTCTCGTAGCCTGCAAGGGAGAGCAAATATTGCGGTACATCTGCGCACTTTTGGAAGCAGATATCGCTGGACAACAACCCTCCGTCCAGCGATGAAAGTTACCCGGTTTCTTGATTAACTGGCTTATCACTCACGCAGAGCAGTATTCCTGCGACGTTCACCGTTAAATTTACCCCTGCACGATCTTCATCCACGTTTTGATTAACACACGATAAACGTTCCGAACACTGCGCGGCGTCACTTGCGTAAGAGCTGCGCGATTACCAAGTGACGCCGCCGGGCGGCAAACGTCCAGAGCACAACCAGACTGGCTTTTCGACCGATTTGAACCCTGTATTACTGGGTGACAGCGCTTTCACAGGCACTTTTTCACCTCTTACCGACTTATTCCGTTTATTTTTCACCCACTGCCTTGCAACAGGCCGATGCAGTAAAAAAGGAGACATCACACCACGTCACGATTAATGAGGCGTTCAGCCTGAGCTATCAGGCTTCTGAACGGGGAGTACTCCATCGCCGTGTTCAGCACGTAGCGAACTCCTGCAAAAACTCAACGCAACCTCACCCTGCTACACATTATCTGACGTACCACGGAATGGTGAACCTGAACCGACACGCAGGGAATGTTTCGAAATAAATAAAAAATGATCTGAAAATACAGGGGAAATACGGATAGAAAAGCGATCACGAACGATAATAAACAACAAAGATTGATTTAGCCGTCCGTATTCTCCCCTGAGTTTGTCCGATGACTGAGGACAGGATTCACCGCGCCTTGACCAACCAAATGGTTTAACTATCAGTTTGGTCACGCAGGGGGCAACTGAGCTTGAAATACACCGGTATTATGCTAAACGGGTTTATACCCGTTCAACTTAGCAGTTCGGTTATTGAGTTAGATAAAACAATCCGTTAAAGTATTCCCGCCATTAGCAAAATCTAATGGTCAAGGTTTAGCAGCCTTGTGTTCACTGACACTGGTAGGATGTTTCTGCCAGTGCGCCTGCGCTTACCTTTTCAATGGTGGTTCAGGCAGGGGAGGCTTCGGCCTCGCTGGTGTGAACCCAGTCTGCTAACCCTGCCTTGAATCACCACCATCAATGATGAATTAATGGAAGGGGTAGCAGGAATGAATAACAACGTTAGAAATGACTGGCATCAAGCCGACATTATCGCCGCACTACGCAAACGCGGTACTACCTTAGCGACTGTCTCCCGTGAAGCGGGACTGAGTTCTTCTACACTGGCAAACGTATTAAGTCGTCCGTGGCCGAAAGGCGAATGGATCGTTGCGGATTATCTTGGTATCCATCCCTCAGAGATCTGGCCCAGCCGTTATTTCGATCCTCATAGCGGAGAATTATTAGAAAGGAAAGTCCGCGATAAGACACAGGAATAACCCGCTTTAATTTGTGATCGACTTCGTAAAAATGATAAATTTTAATATAAAGCCCTGAGCGTGAAATGGCCGCCCAACTTGACCATTTTTAACCCTCACGGCTTTTTTGCTTTAACATGATGAAAAAGCACACAATAAGCAATATAAATAAGTAAAATCAGTCAGATAGAACGTAAGCGTCAACTAAACCCCACCTTGCTTTTTCCATGGCAGCAGTTTTTCCAGATCCGGGGCGGGCTGGCATAACTCATCCAAACAGGTCATGACATAATCGAAGGGGATCAGGCCATTGGCTTTGGCCGTTTCAATGACACTGTAGAGGATCGCACTCGCCTGCGCACCGCGCGGGGTATGGCTGAACAGCCACGCCTTTCGCCCGATGACAAACGGTTTGATCGCCCTTTCTGCCCGGTTATTGTCGATCGACAAACGACCATCCTCCCGATAGCGGATCAGTTTGGGCCATTGATTACTCAGGTAAGTCACGGCCTCACCCAGCTTGCTTTTGGGGATCACCTGAGATTGGGTTTTAACCAGCCAGGCCGATAACTTATCCCAGATAGGAAGCGCTTTTTCCTGGCGGATCCGGTATTTTTCGGCCGGGCTTAACCCCTTGATCTGATGCTCAACCCGGTACAGTGACTGGATCAGGCTCAGCGTGATATCGGCTTTGCCCGTTTTGTTTTTTCCCTGCGCCTGCTTCGCTTCCATAAATTTACGACGGGCATGGGCCATGCAACCGACCAGCCGGGCACCGGTCTGCTCATAGCCTTGATAGCCATCCACCTGCAGATAACCTTGAAAACCGGCGAGATAGTCAGCAGCGCAGGTGCCTGAACGGCTGGCCTGGTGGTCATACAGCACAATATTCGGTGTGAGCGCCGCCGGTTCGGGGGTATCAGTGCCCACACAATAGACCCACATGTAATTTGTCGTTTTTTCAGACGTCACCCCCTTCACCGGGGTTTCATCCGCATGGAGAACCGGTTGTTGCAACAGCGTTTCCCTGAACCTGGTCACCAAAGGCGCAAACAACTGCGCGGATTTTACTATCCAGTCACTCTGGGTCTGGCGGCTGAGGTCAATGCCATACTGTTTGAACACACTTTCCTGACGGTACAGCGGTAACCCATACTGATATTTACTGGTGATAAGCTGGCTGAGCAGGCTGCTGGTCGCCATGCCTTTCTTGATGGGCATCGCTGGCAGGGAGGCTTGTTTGACAGGCGTCTGAATGCCGGATTTTTCACATTCACGGCAGGCGTATTTGGGGCGGACATGCTCAACCACCCTGATTTGAGCGGGAATGAACAACAGTTTTTCACTGCGATCTGCCCCCATCTGATGCAACCTGCCGCCACAGCACGCACACTGTTTTTCTTCCTCGGCGATATCATGGAACACGGTTTCGCGCGGTAAATCTTTGGGCAGGGGGTTGCGTGTCGGCTTACGGCGGGGAAGTGTGAGGGTTTCCTGTGCGGCGGCCGTTTCAGCCGGCAGCGCAATTTCTTCCGCTTCGTTAAACAACTCCCCCTGGCCGGGGAACGCTTCCGAGGAAGCCCCAAACCGTTTTTGTTGGGCTAAACGGAACTGCTCTTCCAAAAAGGCCAGCCGCTGCGACTGCTTAATCAGCAGCCGTTTCAGTTCAGCGGGGTCATTGGGCAGGGCATCAATATCAATTTTCATGGGGACATTTTATGCCATCCCCGGCGAAAAAGCGTAATTAATGCCCGTTGGTTTGATGATCATCAAGGGATCAGGCGACATGGCAATCCTGGACGGAGAAGGGCTGGTGCCCGATGACCTCATAACCCGATAACAACCCGTGCAGTTGCTGCTCTGTCAGGGTCAGGGAGGCACTGTTGACGGCGGTGGGCCATTTGAATTTCGCGTTCTCCAGCCGTTTGTACCAGAGCGCAAACCCGGTTTTATCCCAGTAGAGGATTTTGAGTTTATCCCGCTTCTTGTTGCAAAAGAGGAATAACGCGGTTTGCGTCGGCGACAGTTGCATTTCCAGCTCTACCCAGACCGCCAGCCCGTTGATGGATTTTCGGAAGTCGATAAATGAGCGGCACAAATACACCTCCGGCACATCCACAAACATTTTCATGCGGCGAGCCCCCGAATAATCGCAATGATAACATGCTTATCCGTGCCGGCAGGAAAACGCAGTGTGCCCTGTGGTGTCTCAAATAAGATGGGGAGTGGGCTGGATGAGGCGGATTTTTTCTGAGCGGTGCTGACGTTAATAAAAGCAGACGGTGAAGCCAGCCCAGACGGCTTTTCCGGTGGATGGGAGGTGCGTTGGCGGTGGTGATAGAACCGGGTGGTCGACACACCGATTTTTTGGCAAAACTGCGGGACCGTCAGTTCGGATTTTTTCTGCTGTTCAAACAGGTCCCGCCACTCGGCTTGAGTAAACCTGGATTGGCTCATGTGAGTTTTTTCCATCATCAGAATAGGTGAAACTATTTTAATCAATGGATTTATCCTGGCTAGGTGGGGTTCCCCGTACGCTTACCTCTTTACGGTGACAAAGGTTATCTCAGCAAAACACTGGCGGATGATTTAGCCCAAAACGGGATCACTTTCATCACAAGGAAGCTCCGGAACATGAAAGCACAAGTGCAGGCAGAGTGGAATAGGATTATGTTATTAAAGAGGTTTATCATCGAAACCATTAATGGTCAATTGAAACTCATTTCTCAAATAGAGCATTCTCGTCACCGAAGTATAGAAGGATTTCAGTTGACCGTTTTATGTGGATTGATTGCTGACTGCCTTAAAGAAAAGAAACCGTCACCAAAGATTTTCTACTCAGATGACGATTTCCCCGCAGCGGCTTAAGCAGAATTAGAGTTATTATTAAGAATCAATGAAAATAGCATCTCGGTTAAGAACATCCTCATAATCATGTAATTCTTTAATTTTACCATTATTTAATTTAAATACATTAATATATAAACAATAAAAATCTTTTCTATGCGGTAATGTTTTACCATTCAATTGGTATTCAACAATAAAAGTATCGGAATTCTGTGTAGAATATAGTTCTATATCCTGAACAGATGTAAAGATCAGAGGCGCCTGACCAAAACTTGTTGAATAATGCTCAAGTATCTGTGACTGCCCCTCAATTATGTCTCGACTGGTACGAAATGGTAATTTAAGAATACCATCATCAGAAAATAGAGAAGTAAGCTTTTCTGGTGATTTATCCAAAACTGCTTTTATATATTCATCGAATACAACTTCAAACATCATTTCTCCTTAGTATTTAACATGTTAATGTACACTAAAATTTATATAGCTATATAATTTTTTTATCCATAAAATAAGAAAGTAATTTTTCGAAAGTTTTCACATTAATCTCTGGAAAATCAAGTCCTAATGATTTAATAGCTTCATGGGTACTTTGATTGTTATAAATATTATTACCAATATTTAATGCATTCTCTTTAAAAAGATGGATTAGTGAACCTAAAGCTACGTCATCGCCCTCGAGTACCATTTTTTCGAGCTTTTCTAACCAATCTGATTCAGAAGTAGTTTTTATATCATGCCCTTTCTGTCTAATAGCTAGGTATATAGGTGTAAAATCAGTACCTTTTGGGTGAAATAAATGGAAATTTTGATGACCATGTATCTTATTAGATACTGATAATGCCACAATAGCTTTGCTGACGAAATCAACAGGCAATAGATCAGTCCTTAGTAATTCAGGGTATGGTGCGATTCCCATTTGAATAAAGCTTTTAATTTGACGCCATAAAAAATCTTCTTCTTGACATGCACCAGTGACACTATCGCCTGATATACGCCCTATCCGATAAATATTGATATCAACACCTTGACATCTAGCCTGCTGTACATATTGCTCTGCTACCCACTTACTTTGGGTATAACCGATAGATAGTGAATTCGGGTGATTTGGAAGACTTTCTTCTGTTATTGGCTGTTTAGGATAGTCCGGAGGAAATACGGCAATCGTAGATATATATTCAAGCTTCTTCCGCTCATAATGAGAACAAAAATTAATGATTTCTAATATACCATCAACATTAACTTCTTTAACAGAACTGTACGGAAGAATAAAATTAATATGGGCAGCAGCATGATATATTTTAGATACTCTTTCTGATAATGACTGATACTCTTGCTCAGTTAAATCAAACCTTTCCTTAGCAACATCCCCAACCACAACTTCAATACGTGAAAAATCGATGTCATGACCGATACCATAAATATGTGCATTCTTTATTATTCGGTTCAGGCCTGTACTACTATCTGTAGCTCTGACTAAACAAATTATTTTACAGGTGAATTGTTGCAGTAAAGCACGAAGTAAGTAGATACCTAAAAAACCAGTAGCTCCAGTGAGTAATACATTAATATTTTTTGATGAATTTAATTGTCTCGTATGCATCCAATCATGCTGTATGAAGGCATCGGAAATAAATGCACCTTCTCCTTCATTATCTAATTTTTTTTCATTATTGTTCAGATAAATATCAACTGAGGTTGCCATATCGCGCAATGTAGGAGTGCTGAATAACAATTTGAGAGGAAAATCAACATTAAATTGTTTACGTAGCAAATACACTAGCTGTGTTGCTAATAGTGAATGTCCCCCAATATCGAAGAAATTATCTTCCTGTTTAATAGTTACATTTGGAAAAAATTTTTTCCAAAGTAATTTAACTGTCTTTTCAGTTGAAGTTAGAGTTTCTTCAATTTTATCTTCTCTAATGTTATTAGAAATCTTATTTATTTCAATTTCATAGAGAGATTTCCGATCAATTTTACCGCTAGGAGTAGTTGGAAGATAAGACAGAAATACAAACTCACTTGGAATCATATAATCCGGTAGATAGTTACGTAATTTAGTTAGTATTTCAACTCGCTCTAGTGGGATAGTGGCGATAATGAAAGCCACTAACATTTTGTTGCCTGCGGAAACATCCTTTCCAATAACAGCGGATACTTTTACTCCATCTAATGAATTTATAACTGCTTCTATTTCTGATGGTTCAATTCTGAATCCCCGAATTTTTAATTGATTATCTAGACGACCAAGATATATAAATAAATCATTAGGATTTAGCTTTATTAAATCTCCAGATTTATAAGCATGTGAGCTAAGTGCACCTGGCTTGTTTTCAATTAAAAATCGAGCTTGAGTTTCATAATCTTTATTATGATAGCCAGGAGAGAGAAAATTACTGATAATCCAAAGTTCTCCGGCAACACCAGCTGGAACCATGCGTCTATGTTCATCTAATACAAGCATTGTAAACCCGGGTAATGGATACCCTATTGACGCACTATCTCCCCATAAAGATTTATCTTCCGGCATAACATAAGCAGAACAGACATGACTCTCTGAAGGGCCATAGAGATTAATCAACCTTCGGTTGGCATTAAACATATATTTAATATCAGAGGTAAGAACAAGCTGTTCACCCGTTGAATAGACTTCATCAAGCATCGGTAGTAAAACTTTACTCGTGAATATTAATTGTGCCAACTGTTGAAGTGCCACATATGGGAAATATGCTCGGCGAATGTCATTTAACTCAATGACATTTTGTAAATAATGTAAATCCTTACGTTCCTCTTCATCTGCAATATATAATTTTCCTCCAGTACATAATGTTCCGAATATTTCTTGTACAGAAACATCGAAAGACAAAGACATATAATGCAGTGTACAGTCACCTTCACCACAAATGGTAATCCCTTTCTGCCATTCAAGAAGATTAGACAATGTCTTGTTCAGTAAGCGCACTCCTTTAGGTTGTCCTGTTGAGCCGGAAGTGTATATAATATATAATTCATCTTCTGGTTTCCGTTTTGCTGATTGCCAGCTAGTGTTGCATGTAAATAAAATTTCATCTAACACCATTTTATTGGTCGTCGCAGATAAAGTGGTAACAAACTCACTTATGGTAATAATACAATCTACTGCTGCATCCCTAAGCATATACTCAATACGTTCTTGAGGGTAACCTGGATCAATTGGAACATAAGACGCTCCCGTTTTCAAAACAGCCAGCAAAGCTGCAATAGAATCTTCATTTCGGTTTAGTAATAAACCTACTCGTGAACCAACACTGATGGAGTAATTTATATACATGAATTCAGCTAGTTGGTTGGCCCGGTGATCTAACCATCTATACGACCAATGACCGTAACGTGTTATTAGTGCAATATTGTTAGGATGAATTCTGACATATCTTTCTATCTCATCAACAACACATTTATTATTAATGCTAATGTGCGGATTACTGGAACGATTAACTATCGATAACTGTTCATCTTGAGTAAGTATTTCAACTTCACCTAAAGCTTTGTCGCTCCATTCCCCCATACATAAGGCTGTTTGTCTATATAGTTCGAGCCAATATTGAATTGTACTGTCTGCAAATAGCTCAGCATTAAACTCCATAATAAAATGGTAAGACGTTCCCGTTTCGACAAACAGAGTTAAATCATATTTAGCAGATTGCATATACTGTTCAGTAACATTTACAGGATAAGAGAAATCCCGAAATGCATCATTAATACTAGTAAGATTTACAAGTAATGTCTGAAAAATAGGATTATTTAGGCCAAAACTTTGTCCTGTCTCTGCTACAATATCAGCAAATGGTAATTGCTTATTAAAATGCGCCTGTATAAACTGGTTACGAACTGACATTGCTAATTTATTTACCGTGCTATCTGAATCTATATGAGATCTGAATGGCAGTGTATTAACCAAATATCCTACAGTTCCCTCAAATTCACTGTTATCCCGCAACGCAAAAGGAATGCCAATTGTAATATCTTTTTGACCAGACAAACGATACAACAGAAACTGCCAGCACATAGTCATATACATGAAAGGAGTCATTGCAATATTTCCTGCTAGCTCAGATATTTTCAATATATCTTCATGACTAAGTTTCAATTGACAATAAGCTGCTTTTGCTCCATTACACTCTTTTCTGGGATAATCAGTTGGAAGGTCTACCATTGGTGGAGATGGAGTAAGGACTTCTCTCCAATAGTCTTTCATGATGGAAGTTTCAGGTTTAGCTAATTGTTTTTTTTGCCATTGTGTGAATTCTAGATAATCACAACTAGTTTTAATATAATGAAATTGTCTTTGTTTAACTAAACATTCATAACGTTCGAGAATATTCTTTATAAAAATAGTTACCGAAGATGCATCAATAATAATATGGTGAAAACAACATGCCAACCAACATCGTTTTGATTCACCTGTTATCAAACAAATATCGAATAACGGCCCATTTCCCAAATCATATTTCTTTGATGCCATTCGTTGAATAATTCCCTCCGGAGTATTTTCATCGGAAATAATTTCATGAACAATATTAATATAATAAGGCTGTTTTATTACTTGATAAAGTAGATCTTGATAAAATATAAAATGAGTACGTAAAATGGGAGTAACTTCAACAAATTGGTTAACTGCTTTTTCCACTAAATTTAAATCTAATTGAGTCCCTATCTCAATTAATAATGGTACGTTGTAACTTTCGGGGTGGCTAATAACCTGATTAAGTAGCCATAATCCTTTTTGCCCTTGTGTGCTTAGTGCATATTTACTATTAATCAACTCAGAAGTATGATTACCTAAATTATCAACCAAGCAATTATCCAATGTATTTTTTACTGCTTGATTCAATGATTCATTATCCATTTTTTCTCCCAAAATCATTTTTTTCAAACTGAGCCACGAGTTCTTCAATACTATCTACTGAAAATACATCGGAGGATGAAATGTGAATATCAAGCGTTTTACTTACAAGAGATGCTAATTTTATTAAGTGAAGGGAATTTGCTCCCTGTTTCCAAAAAGAAGAGGCTGGATTAAGGTTTTTATGACCCGTAATTTCCTCCCATATTGAAAGAATTTTTGATATTGTGTTATCTATTTCTATTGGCTGTTGTTTCATTCCATCAACAATAGACTGAGCCATTTGAATTCGATCTCGTTTACCATTTTTATTCGTTGGTAAAGAACTAACATGTGTAAACCGTTCTGGAATCATGTATGATGGCATTCTTGAATTAAGAAATCCATGAAGATCAGTGTAGGATAACGAACCTGACTTGCTGAGATAGCAAGCATGTAGCAAAGGTTCATTATTTGTCTGCTCTATAGTCACAATTACATCTTCTATATGAGGATGTGAACGCAGTACATGTTCTACTCCTGTTATTTCGACTCTGAAACCACGAATTTTACACATATGGTTACTTCGCCCCAATAGTGTGATATTACCGAATTTATCTCTTTTAGCTCTGTCATTAGTACAATAATAACGATCGTAATTACCATTAATGTCTAGCCAAACAAAATGCTCATTGGTTAACTCAGAATCTGAATACCCTTCCGCAAGCCCTGCCCCACTAATATAAAGCTCTCCAGAGATATCTGGATCACAAACTTCTAAATTATCATCCAGCACTACCATATTGACGAGAGGCAATGGGTAACCTACAGGAACAGGAGAATCAGCATCAAGATTTTCATTTGGTAACACTTGATAAACAGAAGTAAGTGCTGAATTTTCAGTACATCCCATCCCATTGAATATGCGGCTCTTACCTACTTTAGCTACTATTGAAAATAATCTTGGATTAACAAAATCACCTGAAACAATAACACAATTAGGTTTATATAAAGTATCAGGAGATATTTCTACAAATAGCCGGAATAATCCACCTGACAAGAAAAGAATAGAAATACTCTGATCATTAATTATCTCATCTATTTTTTCTAAATCAGGAATAACTTTTGGATAGACAACAAGTGTAGCTCCGGTCAGAAGACTTATCCAAATTTCATTTGCACTTGCAGCAAATGATGGATCTGCAAGTTGTAAATAACGATCATTGTCCGTATTGTCCAACTGACTTATAGGAATTGCAAGACGAGTTAACCCACAATGACGGATAACCACACTTTTAGGATTACCTGTTGAACCTGATGTTAACAATATCATCACCGGATCTGTGGCAACTAATGTTTCGGATAAGGTTTCAATTTCTTTTGGTATGTAATCTAAATCACACGCTTGAGAAAAAAGGCCGTCTACAGAGATAGATGCACAGTTTACTTTTGAGGTAACTAATTGAGAGTTATTTTTTTTACATTCGGATAGTTCAAAAAAATCAATATTTGAAATCAGTAAGCTAGCATCAACATTTTTGATACAACTTTCTATGTATTGTTTATATCCATTACTATTAAAAATAGTATTTAATGGAACAATAATAGCTCCCAATCTAATTATCGATAACAAAACTATATATAATTCAACACTCCGCTCTATATTAATTACTACTTTATCTCCCTTTTTTATTCCTTTTTTTTGTAAAATAAATGCTATTTTCGCTGACCGCTCCCAAAGATCACGGTATGTCAGTTTTTCCGATTTAAATATTAACGCTACTTTATTAGAATATTTATTTACTATTTCATTTAAAACACTTGGTATAGTACGTATAGTCCGAAATTGCTCTGTTTTTTTTTCAATCATGCAAGAAAATTCCTTATATTAACTATAAACCCAAGAAAATAACATTACATTAAATAACTCTTTGATATATATTTAAAATTCGTTATTAAAAATATGCATTAGTTTGAATCTATCTTTATCACCCAAAATATTAGCGCAGAAAAGTCTACAATGTCATCCTAAAACCAGTCAAATGATTTTAAAAATAAAATAAAATTTCAAATTCTATAGCTAGCTAGACGTTTAATCAAACAAAAACAATAAGTTATATAATTTAATATAAAATCCTTATTTTTCAGTTGACAAAATATAGGTAATTTATGGATGATTAACAACATCTAATTGATGACTATAGATATAAATAATCGCAATTACTAGTGCGAGGAAATAATACAAATGAGTGAATAACTCCCATTCTAAAAAACAATTAATACACAATCACCACTTTGATTTTAATTCAATCAATGGTTTATTTATTGTTATTTAATTTACTTGATAGGTATTATATGAATTTTCTATTTATTAATAGATAACAGGTTATAAGTCATGAATTATTCATTTACCACTCATTATAAGTGAGCTTTAGTCGAATGAACACATTAGAAACTACTAGTTCTCTATGGCAACAACCAACTTGGAACAAGTTAGAAACATTATCTTCCATAAAAGAAGAATTACTGAAATTACCACCATTAATTGAACATAAAGATTTACCACATTTTTATAATCAATTGGAAAAAGTTTGGCTAGGCAAAGCTATAATAATCCAAATAGGTGATTGCGCTGAACGGGTTGTAGAATGCAATCAACAGTCCGTTGCTCCAAAAATAGATTTTTTACATACTTTATCAGACATTCTTTCTACCTTGCTTAATAAACCAGTAATTACAGTCGGCCGTATTGCGGGTCAATATGCAAAACCTCGTTCTAATGCAATTGAACGATATCAAAATACAACGTTACCAGTATGGCGTGGCGATTGTGTAAATAGCCCAGAACCTATTCCTGATGCCAGAATAAATGACCCCCAACGAATGTTAATTGGTTATCACGCAGCTTCACAAACTTTGTCTACTATTAATGATTACATTCGCAGTAGAGTAGATATGAATTTGCAAGTTTGGACAAGCCATGAAGCGCTATTATTGGACTACGAATATTCTCAGTTAAGAGTTACTCCTAGTGGACAGCAATATCTTGGAAGTACCCATTGGCCTTGGGTTGGCATCCGTACCCTTGATTTAAATAGTCCCCATGTTGAGATGTTAGCAAACATAAATAATCCAGTTGCATGTAAAATTAGCGATAAAGTTTCTCCTGATTTAATAACTGGATTATGCAAAAAACTCAATCCTCACAAAATCCCTGGACGACTCACATTCATCACTCGCTTTGGACACAAACATATTCATAAACTCAGCCCTCTCATTGATGCTGTATTAAAGACTAATATTCCTGTGCTTTGGATGTGTGATCCCATGCATGGAAATACAACAAAAACAAAGAATGGAAATAAACAACGAATTTTTGAGGAGATGATGCAAGAAATCAGAAGTTTTCAAAACCAGTTAGCTAAGCACCATGCTTGCTGTGCAGGTATTCATTTAGAAACAACGGCTGAAGATATCGGTGAATGTTTCGGTTGCGGTTTCAATCCTAAAGAATCCGAATTATCAAACATAGTATGCGATCCTAGATTGAATAAAATACAGGCAATCGAACTTATCAAACAATGGGTAGCTAATCAGGAATCATTATGATATTTGACAAAAAATATGTTGCTGTAATTACCGGCGCTTGCGGTGGCATCGGAGAAGCTCTCGCCAAAAAATTGGCGATAGAAGGAGTAACTTTAGCACTCATTGATAACCAAGCAGACAAGTTGCAATCTCTAGTCAATAAACTTAACCATGAATATCATCAATCTATTCTCGGTTTTCCTATTGACATTACTAAACCTAAACAAATTAGCAGTGCATTCCTTGCAATCAAAAAACAACTTGGGCCAATAGGTTATTTAGTGAATGGTGCTGGCTTATTACACCATGGTTCTGTTGAAAATACCGATATTGATGTATGGAATCGTATCTTTGATGTTAATGCGACAGGTGTGTTCAATGTCAGCAAAACCGCAGTCAGTTATATGATGGAACAGAAAAAAGGTAGCATTGTGACGATTGCTTCAAATGCTGCACGAGTACCTCGGACAATGATGGCAGCATACTGCGCCTCAAAAGCCGCAGCCCAAGCCTTTACATATGCTCTTGGGTTAGAGGTTGCTTCATCTGGAATCCGATGCAATGTCGTAGCTCCCGGCTCAACAGATACACCGATGCTACGCAATATGTGGAAAAATGAAAACGATAAAAACCATACATTGCATGGCAATCAAGAGCAATTTCGCATTGGTATACCGCTACGCAAGATTGCCACATCAGACGAAATTGCTGCAGCTGTTTGTTTCTATCTTAGTGAAGAATCCAGCCAAACTACATTGTCGACTTTATTAGTGGATGGTGGAGCTGCATTGGGTAACTGTTAATAGACTGTAAATAGAGATAGAGACACAACATGAAAAATATATTATCGTATCCATTACCTAAATATACTGATTTACCTAGATCAACAGCAAATTGGCTTCCAAATAAAAATAGAGCAGCTTTATTAATCCATGACATGCAAAAATACTTTGTGGATTTTTTTGAAGCCGAAGTAAGCCCAATAAATGGTGTTATCAGTAATATTTATATACTGCTAAATACTGCCAGAATCCTTAATATTCCTGTATTTTATACCGCTCAACCTGGCAGTATGACTCCAGAACAACGAGGATTATTAAAAAGTATATGGGGTGAAGGTATGAAAGCAATAGATGAGCATCGAGAAATTATTCCCCTTCTGGCTCCCATTAAAGATGAAATCATATTGACTAAATGGCGTTACAGCGCGTTCTTTAAATCTAATCTATTATGTCATTTAAGGGATTTGAACCGCAGCCAGCTAATCATTTGTGGAGTGTATGCCCATATAGGGTGTCTGACTACCGCTATTGATGCTTATTCATATGATATCGAAACTTTCTTTGTATCAGATTCTGTAGCAGATTTTTCAGAAGAAAAACATCATCTAGCATTGAAGATAGCTGCAGAAATATGCTCTGTAGTGACATCGACGGAACAAATAATTGCAAATCTAAGAAAATAATACGTTAGATATACTCATTTAACTTCAAGGTGCTGGTTTGATTTTTAAATTAATAACTAAAAATCAATTTCAGTTTATTGCGTATAAAATAAAAAACCTGACAAGGATAATTATAAGGGGAAATAATGTTACTGAAAGAATTATCGCAGGGAGAATTACAATCAGATAATGCAAAAAATCTCTTTCATCGATTAATAGAAAAGAACAAACCCTTTGCATGTATTTATCGTCCATTATCTGATTCTAAAGATACTTTTTTATTTCTAGAAGGTGAAATAAGATACAGTCATTCATTTTCTTCATTAGACCCAATTTCATTGGAACCAACTAGTTCATTGAAAACAGATGATTTTTTTCCAATAGGTACTGGCTCTTCTGAAAATCTGAGTGTTTCTCAATTAATTATTATTCCATTCAATCAAATTTCCGAAAAAGGTTTTTCATGCCACGACGATAATGAACCAGTCATTATCATGAAAATAGAAAAACAAGAGAATTATCAAGTAAATGACTGGGGTTTTGTCGAAAGTAGCAAACCAATAAAAGCAAATGATATATACTTTGATATCGATGATAAAAATTACAGTAGGATAGTAGAAAGTGTAATCAACGATGAGATTAGTGCTGGGGAAGGTAGTAATTTTGTTATATCGAGAAATTTAGAAGGTAATATTGATAATTTTTCATTAAAAGATGCACTCTCATTATTTAATAAATTACTAATAAATGAATCTGGATCTTACTGGACATGGATTATTTATACTGGAGACCGTTATATTATCGGTAGCAGCCCAGAACAACATATTTTAGTGGATGGTAAAAGTGTAGCAATGAATCCTATAAGCGGGACGTTAAAATATCCAGAAAAAGAGGTGGAAAAAGCTTTATATGACTTCGTTAACAACAAAAAAGAACAAAATGAACTGTTCATGGTCGTTGATGAAGAGTTGAAAATGATGAGCCGCATATGTGATGGTGATATTACAGTTACTGGCCCTCAATTAAAGATGATGTCTAGAGTTGCACATACGGAATATTTTATCCGAGGCTCAACATCACAAGCAATTAAATCTATCCTGAAAGAATCTTTTTTCGCGCCAACTGTAACAGGAAGTCCAGTAGAGAATGCTTCTCAAGTCATTAAGCGCAGAGAAAGTCGTGGCCGTGGATATTATAGTGGTATTATTGGAATGATTGGTGTTAATAATAATCAACGCTACTTGGATTCTTCAATCTTAATCCGAGCTGCTGATATAACAAAAAATGGACATTTCCGCTTAACATCAGGAGCAACGATTGTTCGTGACTCAAACCCAAAAAATGAAGCTGAAGAAACTAAAGCAAAATTAAGTGGTTTAATGCATTCTTTTTTTGCTGAAACAAAAAGTATTAACTCTACTAGTAAGGTCCAATTATCTGAATATATGTTGAATAATGTAACCGAAATATTACAACAAAGGAATAATAAAGTATCTTCTTTCTGGTTAGGAAACCAGAAAAAAATAGCATTGGAAACCTATAACCTTCCTTCCATTACAATCATAGATATGGAAGATTCATTTACTGAAATGCTTGCCTATCAACTACGTTTTATCGGTCATGATGTAACAATCGTTCCATGGTTCGAATCTGATACTAATTTACCACAATTAATGAATTCAGGTAAAACAGATATTTTATTTATTGGGCCAGGACCGGGAGATCCGAATACTACTAGTAGTAGTAAGATGGTAACAGGGCGAACACTTATCGCAGAACGTTTAAAACAGAATTTACCACTAATTGGCACTTGTCTGGGACATCAACTTATTTGTACTGAATTTGGTTTACCTATCAAACAACTTTCAAACACACGGCAAGGAACTCAGTATAAAATAGCCATTGACAATTTAGACTCTCACGTAGGATTTTATAATAGTTTTTCTGCGATGCACAAATTACCTCATTGGTTCACACCAAAATATAATCGATTGGTTTATCTTGAACGATTAGGTGAAAGTGAAATTATTGCATTGAAATCTAATAATGTGGCATCAATACAGTTTCATAATGAATCTTTTTTAACCACAGATGCATTTTCTATTTACGACTGGATGATTGATAATGCTATAGGCACTCATATACAGAAACTTAGTAATTAAACAATAAATTGAACTAAAAGCCTGTTCCAAGATCAGAGTTTTAGACTAATCAAAAACCACTCTAAAAAGGGGCAGGCAATTAAACAATTTAAATTAAAGGGTAACGTTGCGAACTTTTCCTCACACCACTAATTTTAATAGTGTATTGTTCATGATTCTTATTTCACTTATCTCCTTACTCTTACTAACCTTAGGGAAAAGAGTGCAATAATTCCACATCCGATTAACACAATAGATACAGGAAACAGCGACACAGACTTGCCAAGACCAGTTAAAAATGCCGTTAAAGAAGCTGCTCCAAACTGAAGAGCACCAAGAACCGCAGACCCAGCCCCTCTGATATCGGGAACTGCTGTTAATGCCAAACTAGCTGCATTACCAAAAATTAGCGCCATTGTAAACATTAGCATCATGAAAATTGCTGTTGTTAACTCAAGTTGATAGACACTGAGATAATTTACAATCAGTAGCAAACAAGCCAAGAAAAAAGTCGTTACTACACCACTTATAACAAGCATTTTGGCACCAAATCGTTCAACCCAGCGGGCGCACAATATACTGCTGATCAACATAATTCCAGCATTAATCGCAAACACAAGAGAAAAAAATACAGGAGTGAATTTAAACATGGACTGGTATATAAAAGGTGATGCTGAAATGTAGGCAAACAGAGATCCAAAAGCAGAAGAGAATACTAACGTATATCCCATATAGACTCTGTTTCTGAACAATTTTAGAAACTGCTTAACTAGGCTATTTTTATTCCCATCGGATATTAATTTATGTGGTAAGCTTTCCGGCACATAAACGAATGTTAGAATGGTAAGTATCAGTGAAATAACCGCCATAGTTACAAATAGAATCTGCCACGGAAAATAAGCCGCAACTCCTCCCATTAATGGCGCAATTATAGGCGCAACACCTTGAATTGCTAACATTAAATTGAAATAATAGGCAGCTTTGTTACCAAAGCTGAGATCAGAGACAATGGCTCGTGTCAGAACAATACCTGATGCGCCACCAGCTCCTTGAAAAAAACGACTAATAATTAACATCTCAATATCTGACGATAATGAACAAGCAATTGATGCTAAAGTCAGCAAAACCATACCACCTAATAAAAGGTTTCTCCTACCAATAATATCTGACCATGGACCAATAACTAACTGCCCTATTGCCAGACCAGCCATAAATGAGGTTAGACTTAATTGAACACCAGTCTGAGTCGTCATTAGTGCGTGTGACATTGCGGGAAACAAAGGAAGATACATGTCGGTTGAAAGTGCCCCTATGGCACTCAACATTCCCAATACTAGAACAAGCTTAAATCCTAGTTCACCTTTTTGGTCAGGTGAAACACGCTGATCTAGATAATTATCAGTTAGTATATTTTCTGATTTTTTCACTGTTATTCATCTCATATAGTTAACATGTCGTGAAGACTATAACACCCCAGGACAATGATTTCCAAATGGAAATCATTGTCCTGGGGTGTCTATATTACAATCGTACTACTCATTCTAATGAGAACATTTTTCATACAATAGATTGAAATTATGCAAACCTTCAGTTTCTCACTATTAACATAATGAATTGATTTTATTAATATAAACAGTTTGTCACTATAGTGATACTAAAGCGAACTGTCCACCATACACCGTTTGGTCTCACAATCGATTGCAGCAAATGGTAAAACGTTACCCATAGCTCCTTAATTATTAAAAGGTTCAAAGCATAATTTCCCTAACTAATTTATGTCAGAAGTGAGTTATATTCATTTATCTTCAAGTTTATTTCGTATAGAGATAATTTGTGAATAATTGGCTAAGTGTCAAGGTTGGTTTGTTCATATTCTCATTAGCAAATCATGTGGTCTCGTATGTGCCAATACAATTTATTTTTCATCCTCAATATTCGGGTAATACACCTGCCGGATATAACGTCCCCGCCCATCGCCATGCCCTAAATCCATTGACACCAGTGCCAGCACTTCCCGCTCACTGAAACCCTGAGCTTTATAATACGCGCCAGATTGCCGGGCAAAATGGTAACGCATGCTGTGTGGCGCCAGCTTACCCACCAGTCCGGCGCGTCTGACCACGTAACGGTAACGGTCTATCGCCTGATGAAGCGTGGGCTTATTAATCAACTTTCCACTGCGTTCTGCCTTTGCTCGCTCCGCATAGTCAATAGCCTGTTGCAGCGCCTCCCGATCCAGTATAACCGTCTGCCTCGGCCGCCCGCCTTTGGTGCCAAACACCACCCGCACGGAGGTATGACCGTTTTCCAGCGCTTTTTTCCAGGTGGCTAAAGATTTGTAGGCTTCCACCGCTTCTTTGGTCCGCAGTCCCAGTTCATACGCCAGCTGCATCACGGCGGCCACGCCCCGATCTTTTTGCTCGACCTGCTGAAAAATTTCTCTGAATGCTGTCGGTGTCAGCGCGGCCTTCGTGCCCTTGCGGCTCATATCCGCAATACCGAGTGCCCGGTTGCTCAGACGCGGATTATCCGGTGCGGCCAACTTAAGTTTTCCGGCCTGCGCTAAAATCGCTCTCAGTGCTGACATCTCATTTTGCAATGTCCTGTGACTGATATGGTCAGTCTTACGCTGAGCAATATAGCGCTCAATATATTTCGCCTTGAGGCTATCCATTTGCCTGAGTTGAATGCCGTTGTTTTTCAAATAGTCGAGGAACTGCCGGGCAATGCGCTCCCGGTCAGCGACCGTGGCAAAACTCCCGCCAGCTTTTCGGGCATGAGTGATAAATTCTTTCCTGAACCGCTCAACTTTTGAACGTGCTGATTTCTGCGCCATCCGCTCTTCTCTCGTCAGTTTTCATCTGTTTTTATTCATTTTTCATTCGTTTTTTTATTCATTTTAAAAACCAGTCCCTGCGTGTCGGTTCAGGTTCACCGTTCCATGGTGCGTCAGATAATGTGTAGCAGAGCGAAGATTGTGTTGAGTTTTTGCAGGAGCTCGCGACGTGCTCAGCACAGCGATGACATACTCCCCGTTCAGTGCCTGATTCAATCAGGATGAACGCCTCATTATCTTGACGTAGGTAATCTCTCCTTTTTTCGGTATCAGCCTGTTGTCAGGTAGTCGGTTAAAAAACAAACGAAACAAGTCGATTCAGACAGAAAAAGACCCGTAACAGCGGGTGACTTTGAGTAATACGGGGATCAAACGGGTCGTAAAGGCAGGCCGGACGTGCTCTGGACGTTGGCCGCTTAGCGGTGTCACTTGGTAATCGCTGCGCTTCAACACAAGTGACGCCGCGCAGTTTTCGGGACGTTTATTGTGATGCATTGAAACGATCAGTGAAGGGTGAGAACGGTTTCGTTCCGCATCAGGCAGAGAATGTTCTGCCCTGCCAGATGAGCAGCCGGTGTGAGTCACACCGGGAGACTTTCATCGCCAGACGGAGGGTTAGGTGTCCAATGATATCTGCTTCCAAAAGTGCGCAGATGTACCGCATTGTAATGCACTCCCTTGCAGGCTACGAGAGTTAATGAGATGGTCTTCCCCACCTTGTGAACCATACTCTTTATAGAGTATTTTTTCTGGAGAGTCCATCATGCAAAACGTCACACTTATTGGTATCGATCTCGGCAAGCATTCTTTCCATATCCATTGTCAGGACAAATGCGGCAAGACTATGCTGCGTAAAAAATTTACCCGCACAAAATTAATGGAATTTTTAGCTGGATGTTCATCCACTACCGTCGTGATGGAAGCTTGTGCGGGTGCACATTTTATGGCTCGCCGGATCGCTGATTTAGGCCATAATGCGAAGCTGATATCTCCGCAGTTTGTTCGTCCTTTTGTCAAAAGTAACAAAAATGATTTCGTTGATGCAGAGGCGATATGTGAAGCGGCATCACGCCCCTCAATGCGTTTTGTCCAGCCGAGAACGGAGACGCAACAGGCGATGAGAGCACTGCATCGTGTCAGAGAATCACTCATCAGAGATAAGGTAAAGACCACTAACCAAATGCACGCCTTTTCGCTGGAGTTTGGTATCAGTTTGCCAAAAGGCGAGGCGGTCATTAAACGGTTATCTCTGGTTCTGGCAGAACACGACGTGCCCGATTATCTGAGCCGTTTGCTGATGAAATTACATGCCCACTACCTTTATCTTGTCGAGCAAATAACCGCGTTGGAATGAGAATTAAAACAGTCCATCAAAGCGGACGATGCGACTCAACGCATGATGACAATACCGGGGGTGGGACCCATTACCGCCAGCCTACTTTCATCCCAGCTGGGTGACGGAAAACAATTTTCATGCAGCCGGGATTTTGCTGCTTCGATGGGGCTTGTTCCCCGGCAATACAGTACAGGGGGAAAACCTACTCTGCTGGGTATCAGCAAACGCGGCAACAAAAATTTGCGCCGATTGCTGGTTCAATGCGCCCGGGCGTTTATGATGCGGCTTGAGCATCAGCATGGGAGACTTGCCGAGTGGGTTCAGGCACAACTGAGCAAGAAACATTCGAATGTGGTGGCCTGTGCACTGGCTAATAAGCTGGCACGAATAGCCTGGGCAATCACCACTCGGCAAAATGAGTATCAGGCCTAATGAGGCTGGCTGACTCAATAACTTGATGATTAAACGGTGAAATACACGTTACCTATCTGGTTTTGCGAAGACTGATTATTGATGACATGAACGGCCAATAGGCCTGATGAATAACCTGAGAAATAAAAGGGTTCATTGAAGCCGGGGAGTTTTTAAGGTTCATCAGGCGCAGAACTCATCGTGGCGCGGGTACCCATACTCATAGAGACGCCGGATAGATTTAAGCAAGCCAACCATACATCAAAATGAGTGTTGCAAAAACGGGGAAGACCATAGATTTATTTTGCCGCTTTACGCTGATCCTTTCAGGCAGTGGATCATTTTTATAGTAAAAGGATATTAACGTTTAGGCAGAATGTCGTCAAACCATGACTGTTTATATTAGCCTTATTTTTGCACAGATATTCAAACACATTCCGCTATTTTCCCTATATTCCGCCAAAATCATATAATAACTGGATTTAATTCGTTAATTAACTTGATTGAAATGTACAATAAACGTTCTTTTCTAATGGAGGCCCATTTTATCTCACTATTATTCAGCATAATACCGAACACTGATAGACTAAATATAAGTTAAATTTAATTAAAAACAACAAGGAATCTCTGTACCTACAAGAGCGTACCTACCTGCAGGAGCTGGCACAGTGCATAGCGAAAGACTCGCCGCATTTATCCAATTTTCTGACTGAATGCTATGATCCCGATATTCAACGGGTTTTTGAAACCTTTGCGTTCCTGATTGCCAATCTACAGGACAAAGATGATTTTCCCGAAGCTATCCTCGGTATTCTCTCACGTATCTGGCCGTTAGCTTTGTGTCCGATCTCGCCCACAACGATGATGCAATTTACGCCAACTGATATAGCTGAATCATACTAATATGGATAATATCCAGATCCAACATGACAAGATATAAAGTGAAATGGGTTACAGTTTAGGTTTTCGAAAAGAGTCCTGGCATACAAAGATAAACATTTGTTTATTTTTGAACAAACGAGTACCCATTTTGAGATTTCTATTCATACCCTGTTCCGGTGGAGTCATAAAATAGAACCTTACATGACGCGTGATAAGTCTCCCATGAAAATTCATGATGAGGTGCTTATCGCGAATATCTTCCCAATTATTATCAATGTGAAAGAGCAAAACATTTAGGTGTCTCGCAGTCGGCTATTCATTACGCTTTGAAACGACTTCGGCTCACGCATAAAAAAACGCTAGAACACCCTCGCGCTGATCCTCAGGCTCGTCAAGCGTTTGTCGAGCGAATCAATGGCTATGAACAGGAAAATAAACCGACTGTTTACTTAGATGAAAGTGGTTTTGCTCAATCCATGCCACGTACACATGAGTATTCTGAAAAAGGTCAACGCTGTTTTGGTACACACGACTGGCATGCGAAAGGCCGTATTAATGTGATTGGTGCCATTCTCGAAAATAGGTTCCGCACGGTGCAGTGATAGTCATGGATAATGCGTCTTTCCACAAAAGAAATGACACGATACAAGCGATAGCTGATTACGAATATCAACTGGAATGGCTTCCTGCTTATAGCCCTGATTTGAATCCGATAGAACACAAATACTTTATAATTAAATAGCTATTTAAATTGAATTATTAATGGCGTTCACTGTTCCATTTCTTCCGAAATCCCAATCCTTAACAGCAACGCAAGATATTCTTTGGATAATGCTTTGAGATTATCTTCAGAGAATACCTGCGGATTATAATTAAAACACAGTGTAAAACTTTTGGCGTCCTGGATAAGTAAAGTTAAATCCAACTTAAAATAATGGCTGTATATCTCACTGATGCTCAACTGACAGTTATTGATGTTTCTTGTTTCGGGAAGCGTCGTTAAGTAATTAAACCCTGTCGAAAAATACAACAGAGACTCCTCAGGCGAATGCCGCAATGCATTAACTATGTCCTGATAAGACAAATGTTGGTTTTCCAGCAATGAAAACACATGCTTTTTGCAGCGAGCTAATAAATGATTAAAAGACTCTTCACTATTAATATCGATAAAGAAACTGGTCATATTAACGAAACAGCCAAGAGTATTTGCATCCTCTTGTGAGACGCGATCTGTAGTCGGAATACCAATCGGTTGATTACAGTAAGCTGTTTTCTGTAAAGCCAGACTGAATAATGTCAACAATGTAATAAATGGCGTGACATTATTTTGTTGAGAAAAATGGCGTAACTGAGCGCTCTGTTCAGTATTCAGTGTCACCAGATAGTTGCGGCTCTCCGTTTGGGAAGATTGTAGGGCAAGTGATGGTAATGCCCCTTGACGGCGATATCCCGCTAATGTCTGACGCCAGAATTCCGTTTCCTTAACGCGTTGCTCAGGGGTATTAACTTTGCGTTGCTCACGACAATAATCGGCATATTGCCAGTCCGCTTTGATGCGATACATGACATCACCAGCCAAGAACGCCTGATAATAGCTGACAAACTGCCGAAAGAAAGGCGTGATAGCATCATGATCGAAAAGGGTATGATGCACTCTGCACAAGAGAATATGGTGATCCGGCGCGTTCTCAAGCAGCCAGAAATATGCTAATGGCGATTGTTCAAAGCCTACTAACTCACGGCACGCAATCCCAAGCAATACACTATCACGTAAAGGGCGCTCTTCAGGCAACACCACATTCAGAAGAGGAATATTCACCGCTGATGCGGGTACGATTCGGCTACAAACCGGGTCGCTATCAAGATCAAACTGGGTGCGTAACACTGCATTTTGCTCAAGGATACGTGACACACTATGGTTAACAGCGCTTTTACTAATGCTGCCATGAATATCAATGGCGCAGTAGATTTGGTACAATCCCGGATTTTCATTCATCAATTCCAAGGTAAGGAAATAGCGTTGCTGGGAAGATAAAATCCCCTGAGCCTTATCGTCATCGTCATCGTCATTGCGGACAATATCGTTGTTGCTGTAATAAGGCACAACGCTCGCCAACATCCGTGGCGTCGGATTCGCAAAGAAACAGTCGAAATCAATATCAGCATACAACTGATGACGGATGCGATGGCGAACCTGCATTATTTGCAATGAATTACCACTCAGCTCAAAGAAATTGTCGTTTGCACCCAGGTTAACGATGCCCAGCACGTCCTGCCAGATATCAATGAGTTCCTGTTCCAGTTCACTCGCCGCACTGACAAAGGGTATCGCAAGGGAAGGACGTAATGGCAACGGTTTCGGTAAACGGTGAGTGTCCAATTTGCCATTCGGCAATTTAGGGATCGTATCCAGATAGATAAAGTAAGCTGGAATCATGACCGTCGGCAGTTTTGCCGACACAAAACGGCGTAATTCTGTTTCGGCGATACGCGCTTGTATAGCGACAAGATAA
This sequence comes from Xenorhabdus sp. XBWT, assembly GCF_059072735.1. NCBI lineage: Bacteria > Pseudomonadati > Pseudomonadota > Gammaproteobacteria > Enterobacterales > Morganellaceae > Xenorhabdus > Xenorhabdus sp. XBWT. The sequence continues at coordinate 1,137,777 of NZ_CM180990.1, read as the reverse complement.
GCAATGATTCTGGGCATAGTCAAATTCTCATCGAAGCGTACTATGGCTTTCGCGATCCCCGTGTGGGAGATCAATGCATGTTCAATTTCTTCAGCAGCGATGCGCACCCCATTGATTTTAAATTGCTGATCGCGACGGCCTAGGTAAAGCACTTCATTATTATTAAACGTTTTGCCTAAATCCCCCGTACGATGCACCCGCCAAGCACGGTTCTGACGCTCAACTCTATAAAAACGTTGACGTGTCAGATCTTCGCGATTGATATACCCCCTGGAGACACCATCGCCCATAATACAAATTTCACCCACTTCGCCCGGTGCCACTTCTAGGCATTTCTCGTCGACGATCAGTAATTCGCTGCCGCGTAACGCATTACCAATAGTGACAGGATTTTCTGGCCATAATCGACTGAAAGAACCGTTCGCTGTTGCTTCTGTTGGACCGTATAAATTAAATAAAAAATATCCGGTACCTCGCGGAAAGTGCGATTTTTGAGATCGTTTGATACCGCCTCGCCTGATAAAAATACGGTTTTCGGCAGCGATTGGGCATCGGCGTCACATTGCTGCCGAACATAATTCAGTAACTCTTCCCAAATAGTCGGAACACAATAATAAAGTGCTCCGTCCGGATATTGTCGATACCAGTTCAACAATACCGGATACTGTTGAAGAATGTTTTTGGGCAGAATATGCAGCGTGTCGCCTCGTAACAGAGGAGCATAAAGTTGCGTGACTGCGGCCGCAAAGCTAAGCGATGCAGTTAATGGTAGCCTGGCGCGAGCCACTGGCCATAAATCTTCATTAAACCAATTCAAATAGTAATCCATATTGGCATGTTCAATCATCACGCCTTTCGGGATACCTGTTGAGCCAGAGGTATAGAGGATATAGGCGAGATCATCGGCCGTAACGTCAGGCAATGTGCAAGCAGGCAAGCTTTCCGGCAACGCCATTAGATCTTCTATAAACAGAACGGTTTTACTCAGGATTGTCAGATCATTATGCTGATTTATTTCCCTGGAAGTGATTACCAAGAAGGATGATGAGTCGTTAACAATAGCCGTTATTCTCTCCAGTGGATGAAAGTCTGAAAGTGGAACATAGGTAAAACCAGCTTTCATGACTGCCAGCAAAATCGCGGGTAAATAAAGGCAGGGATCCAAATATACTGCTATTACGCCGCTTCGATTTTTTTGTCCAAATTCATTAAATAAATAATGTGCGATACGCGTCGAAGTTTGTTTAAGTTGGAAGTAAGTCTGAGATTTTTCCTCAAACATAACGGCGATTGAGCCAAATGTATCCTCTGCAATTCTATCTATCTTATTAAAGATAGGGAGTAATGAATTATTCATTTCCCGACTTCTCTCGCACTGTAAGAAATATATTAGACAAGCTACTGTTGATAGGATAATAAATTCGTTATAAGCATATTCATCAATGCCTCTGTGGAATGATTGTAATTGAATACTTTGAATGATTTCTAAACTCCCCATCAATAACATCGTAATAATTAGTAACACCTCTAATTAGTTAAATTTGATGTATAATGCTCGTTTTTGAGGTTTACTCATGGCCAGCTAACCGAGCCTGAACTCGGCGGAAATTTTTCAGTCCCAGTATGGAAACCGTCCGACGTTTAACATTGCGGTGATCCTGTCCAATCAGATTATTGAGATATTTATTCTGCCGGATAGCAATCGCTTAGTTCTTTGATTTCCTTTTGATTTAACTCGCCCACTGCCGCTTTATTGGTCCCACTTTTATCCATCGTGACGATATCCGATTATCCATGTTGCTCCATCGCTTTTTTGAAGAAATGTAGGGTAGCCGTCTTATCCCGATTCGAGATAAACAAAAAGCAAACGATGTTGCTATCTGAGTCCACAGTCTGATTTTTTCCTGTATTCTGTCCATCAAGATCAAAATAAGAGCAAATTACATGATACATGAGTAACCATCTGGAATGAGAAAAACTTACGTAAGTGAGATCAGTCAAGAAGTATTTCAGGAGATTTAACTTTTGTTGCTCCTCAGCAGAAAGAGCGCTCGCCTCGGATTATTCTGTGCGTTGCTGTATATTCTCTTAGAATGCAGGAAGCCGGTTATGAAATCGGAAAAGACAATTCATGCGCAATTTATGGCACAGAAAATGAAAACCCCTCATGCCGTAGCGTTGAGAAGTGATAATTCATCAATAAATTATGAGGGGTTGGATAATCGCTCAACAGCGCTGGCTGGTTATTTAATTAAACAAGGTGTCAAGCCGGGCGATAAAATTGGCGTATATCTTCATAAAGGTGTTTCACTAATTGTTAGTCTATTAGGAATATTAAAGGCGGGCGCTTGCTATGTCCCACTTGATCCTTCCTATCCTCAGGAACGTCTGTTATATATTGCGCACCATGCGAGCGTTCGCTTTATTATGACTAACCTGACATTAGCGCCCAGAATACCAATTGATGATGATAAAAAAATAGATATTACCGCGCTGAATTTGAATGCGTCCTGTTATTTCCCGCTACCCGTAGTTGATGATAATGCCCTGTGTTAGGTTATGTATACCTCAGGGTCTACAGGCCAGCCAAAAGGCGTCATGATCCGGCATCGCACCGTGGTGAATTACCTTTGGTGGATGCAGGACGCTTTCGGAATAGCGCAGCGTGATGTAGTGCTTAACCAATCCACCTTCAGCTTTGATGTATCAGTGTGGGAAATTTTCTGGCCACTGATTACCGGTGCGAGCTGCGCACTAATTTCCGATGAGATCAAGTATGATCCCCATCAGATAATCAATTTTATGCAGCAACACCGCGTCACTGTGGTTCAGTTCGTTCCGACGGCGCTGCGCGCCATTGTTGCGGCGCAAAAACTGCAATCCTGTAGTGAACTCCAGCATATTTTTTCTGGCGGCGAAGCGCTGGATCAGAAGTTGGTAGATGATCTGTCCACGCAATTTACTGGTCAAATTCACAACCTTTACGGTCCGACGGAGGCTACTATTTATGCCTACCATTGGTTGTGCCAACCCGGTGCGGATGTAACAATTGTTCCTATCGGCACCCCTATACCTCATGCCAGAGCGTATGTTCTGGATGAACAATGTAATGTGCTTTCATCTGGTAAAGCAGGTGAACTGTATCTGGCGGGCGATATTCTGGCGCAGGGCTATATCAATGAGCCAGAACAGACGCGTAACAGTTTCATGCCCGAACTGTTCGCAACGGATGTGGATGTGCCAGGCCTGATGTATAAAACCGGCGATATTGTTCGGGTGCGGGAAGATGGCGTACTTGAATTTCTCGGGCGCGTGGACAGTCAAGTTAAATTGCGTGGCCATCGGGTGGAATTAAATGAAACAGAATCCATTCTTCGCAATTACAGCAAATTATCTAATGCGGCTGCGATTCTGGAAAATAATGAGGAGTCCAAACTGCCGGAGATCGTTGTATTTTATGTTGTGAAAGAAAACGAAATCGTCCAAGAACTAGAATTAAAAGAATATCTCTACAAAATCCTGCCGTTTTATATGATCCCTTCATATTTTATCGAACTGGCTTTTATACCTACGCTACCCAACGGCAAAGTGAATAATACTTCTCTGCATCAGAATTTCAAGAAAGGTCTAAAACACAAGACAAAAAATATCGTACTTCCCTCATCAAATCTTGAAACTGAAATCACCAAAATATGGGAGCAGGTGCTTAACAATAAAAACTTATCTGTCCATGAAAACTTTTTCGACTCGGGTGGTAACTCATTATTAATGTCAAAGGTACACAGAGAAATCAAAAATAATCTTGACATTTCGGTATCCATTATGGACCTGTTTCAGTATCCCACCGTTAAGGCATTGAGCGCTTATCTGGATGAAAAAGGTCTTAAATCCGCTTCCAGTAATAATAAAAGTGATAAAGCAGGCAATAAATCTTAAATCAGATGGGGTCACCGCTCATGAATAATTTCGCTAACGTACGCAATAAAGACATCGCCATCATCGGCATGGCGGGCCGCTTCCCTGGCGCGGAAGATATTACCACTTACTGGCGCAACCTGCTTGACGGTCTGGAAACAATTACTACCTTTACTGAAGCAGATTTACGCGCCTCCGGTGTGGATGAAGAACTTATCGCAGCGCCGAACTATATTCGCCGCCGCGGGATCCTAGGTGATGCCCAGCATTTCGATGCTAGCTTCTTTGATATTACGCCCCGCGATGCGGAAATTATGGATCCACAACACCGAAACTTCCTTGAGTGCAGTTGGCTGGCTTTTGAAAATGCTGGCTACGTGCCCTCGATATATCCTGGAAAAGTCAGTGTGTTTGGCGGTACCGGCACAGCCTGGTACCTGCAACAGGCCCGCGCCAACCAGGAAGTTCAGAAGTATGCAAGCGGCGCCTCACTGGTCACCAACAACGACAAAGATTATGTGACGACGCGGGTTTCCTACAAGCTGAACCTTAAAGGCCCAAGTATTGACGTACAGACTGCCTGCTCCACGGCGATGGTCGCGATTGTTATGGGCGTCAATAGCCTGCTGAACGGTGAAAGCGACATGGTAGTCGCAGGCGGGGTTTCAATTGATACACCGGAACGCCGTGGATACTTGTATATGCAGGGGGGAATGGAATCGGCGGACGGTCATTGTTACGCCTTCGATGCCCGGGCGAACGGCACCGTATTTAGCCGTGGCGTCGGCATCGTGCTTCTGAAGCGCCTGAGCGATGCTGTGCGCGATGGCGATCATATCTATGCGGTGATCAAAGGCGGCGCCATTAACAACGACGGCAATAATAAAGCGGGCTTTACTGCGCCAGGTATCGTCGGTCAGATTGCCGTTGCCAAAGAGGCATTAAATCGCGCCGACGTCGATCCCGTTACAATTAACTTTGTGGAAGCACACGGAACCGCTACGACGCTGGGCGATCCCATCGAGTTCAGATCTCTGAGCCAAACGTTTCAGGAATTCACTTCTGAAAATCAGTTTTGTCGTCTAGGATCGGTCAAAACCAATATCGGACATACCGATGCCGCATCAGGCATTGCCAGTTTAATCAAAGCCTCGCTATCGCTGAAAAACCGCGTTTTGCCTGCTTCGCTGCACTACAAAACGCCAAACCCTAACATAGATTTTGAAAACAGCCCGTTCATCATGAACACAGAAATGCACCCGCTGGACGCTAACGGCGCGCCGCTACGGGCTCTGGTGAATTCTTTTGGTGTGGGCGGCACTAATGCCTGCGTTATTATGGAAGAAGCACCTGAAGTACCTGCCAGCAGCTCAACGGAAGGTTATCTGCTATTCCCGTACTCAGCAAAAACCCCCTCCGTGCTTAAAAAGATGAGTGAAAACCTCAGGCAGTATCTACTGCAAAATGTAGAAGTCAACTTGGCGGATGTAGCTTATACCTTGCAGGTCGGACGCCAACGTATGGCACACAGCGGCTTTGTTGTTGCGCGTGACCGTGAAGCATTGCTCAGTAAACTCGCGCAACCCACAGTGATCGCACCACAATCAGGAAAAAATCACAAATCTGTCGTGTTTATGTTTCCAGGCCAGGGAAACCAGTATGTCAACATGGCGCGTGAATTATACGGCAGTTATCCTACTTTTCGCGAACATATGGATAGATGTTGCGCTCACCTTGAAAGCATCCTCGAACATAATCTGTGCGATATCATTTTCCAAGATACCGAAAGCACGAATAAAGATCTCATCAACGAAACCCAATACACGCAACCAGCGCTCTTTGTCGTGGAATACGCGCTGGCGCAGTTATGGCTGTCATGGGGTGTGAAACCCGACATTATGATTGGACACAGCGTGGGCGAATATGTCGCTGCCTGTCTCTCTGGAGTGTTGTCTCTGGAAGATGCGCTGACGACAGTTGCAATGCGCGGCAAACTGGTACAGCAGCTTCCTGCGGGCGCTATGCTTGCAGTGTTGATAGAAGAAAATGCTCTGCACGAACGTTTATCTGAAAGCCATCTTGAGATTGCGGCCGCAAACTATCCTGGATTATGTGTGGTCGCTGGTGGACTGGTTGAGATTGAAGCTTTCCAGAACAAACTGGAAGACGAAGGTATTTTTTGCAAACACCTCGACACCTCTCATGCATTCCATTCTTACATGATGGAACCGATACTTGATGATTTCCAGAAGGTGATCGAAAAAATCACCTTTAATTCCCCTGCTATTCCCTTTATGTCTACCGTGACCGGCGACTGGATCACCGATAGCCAAGCGCAAAGCCATGATTACTGGGTCAGCCATGTTCGTCAGCCGGTTCTGTTCACACATGCTTTCAAAACGTTAATTGCCCAGGAGCATAACCAATTTGTTTTCCTGGAAGTGGGCCCAGGCCGATCGCTGGAGTCAGCCGCAAAACAGCATATCAATACAGCGGAAAATCCGTCGATTTTCTCATCTCTACCTACGGCTAAAGATGTCGCGCTGACTGGCGAACAATTTCTGGCAGCTTTAGGTAACCTATGGTGTAGCGGCGTAGATATTGATTGGTCTGGTTATTATGACGGTCAACGCCGTTTGCGCCTGCCGCTACCAGGCTACCCTTTTGAACGTAAAGAGTTTCGTCTTCCTGTGTTGAACATGGAAACGTTAAACGGGCTGGATAATAGTTCCATTAATACGCGTAAGAGAAAACAATCAAATATAAGTAACTGGTTTTATATGCCAGCATGGCGTCAGACGATCCCAGGGAAGTACATGAGTGGCAAGGTCGCTGCCGTAACGACAGACTGTTGGGTTATTTTTTCAGATAGATACAGAGTAACTGAAGCGCTACTCTCACAGCTTAGAGAGGATGGTTTTACTGTTATTACCGTTGTGCAGGGCAAAGCGTATCAGGAGAACGACAATGCCTTCGTTATCGATCCTGATAACAGCACACATTACGTTAGCCTGTTCAGCAACATTAAGAAAAGAGAGTTAACGCCAACCCGTATCCTTCACTTATGGAGTCTCTCCAAGGAAGATGACAATACCCGGTTGATTGATTCCTGTGAGATTTTACAGCGCGACGCATTTTACAGCCCAATATACCTGCAACAGGCGCTGATTAGCGAAAACCTGTTAGATGGCCTGCGCTTATTACTTGTCACTAACAATATCTTCAGCGTTGCGGGTGAGTCTATCGGTTCGCCTTATAAAGCCCTGCTTATTGGACCTGCCAGGGTTTTCTACCATGAATATCATGAAGTGCGTTGCCACCTGGTAGATATTGATCTTGATGTCCCTGTTGCGGACATCGCCAGTCTGCTGATCGATGAAAGCAATATCGATACCGATGGCAACTTGGTCACCTACCGTCAGCGTCATCGCTGGGAAGAGGCATATCAACAGTTGCCGCTCTCTTCTGAAGAAAACAATAAAACCGTTGCTATTCGCGATGATGGCACCTATCTAATCACCGGCGGTTTAGGTGGGATCGGCATGCTGGTTGCCGAGCAACTGGCGCAGAGCAGCAATGCGACATTGATCCTGACGTACCGCTCGCCATTGCCGGCACGTGAAGAGTGGCAACATTGGCTTCAAGAACACGCAGTGGATGATGCTACCAGCGAAAAACTCGCCTGCATCTTGCGTCTGGAAGAACAAGGTAATCGCGTGCATCTGTTGAATGTGGACGTTTGCGATTACGCCGGCATGAAAGTGGGTCTGTCTGAATTTTCACATATTGATGGCGTATTCCACACGGCGGGTGTAGTGGGCTGCGGGATTATTCCTCTCAAAAACAGATCTAACTGTACTAAAGTGCTTGATCCAAAAGTTCGCGGTACATTAATTCTGGATGAACTACTGACTGACAGAGCGCCGGATTTCTTCCTCTTGTTCTCATCCATTACCTCCATTGTGGGCGATCCAGCACGTATTGATTACTGTGCAGGCAACGCCTTTATGGACGTTTTCGCCCATTATCGTAATCAATATCGCCCAGGCTGTAGTATGTCCATTAACTGGGGTCAGTGGGGTGATATTGGGATGGCGGCGCGATGGAATAAGCAGCTCAATGAAAAAGGAAGAAACACGACATTTGAGGAAATTACCGGCGATCTTCTTACGCAAATTGAAAGTAAAGCCAGTGAAGATGTGTTTCGCGTAAATATTTCAGTCAATCAAGACTGGGTGATTAACGAGCATCACTTATTAAAAACACCGACGTTAGTCGGGACCACAATTCTGTCCCTGCTGAATGAATATCTGACCGTGTTTAAACAAGGCGAAAAGTTGCAAGTTAAGAATCTGATGCTGAGTACACCAGTGCTTTACCATAACGCCTGGCCGCGCGAAATGAATCTGGTTGTTACCCAACAGGATAAAGGCTACAGATTCAGCCTTAAAAGCCGCGGAATTCTGAACTTTAACTGGCAAGAACACGCATTTGGTCAGATTAGCGAAGCTAAAGAAGTGGATCACGACTATGAGCAGCCGGACGCGATTCGCCAGCACTGTCCTACCATTATCAGCGATTATGCACTGAGTACAAGAGAAGATTTCCTAGCGCTGAGTCATCGTTGGAATACTATCGCTGAATTGCGCAAAAATGAGACCGAATGGTTTATTCGTCAGGCACTGGCAAAAGAGTTCGCGAGCGATCTACAACGTTACGCCTTCCATCCAGCAATGATTGACTCGGTCACTATAGCGTGCTTGTCGGGCTTGACGGAAAATCATTTTCTGCCGATCAGTTATGGACAGATTTATTTCCATGATCCATTAGAAAAAGAGTGTTTTGTTCATGTGAAATTAAATCAGCCCTATCAATCCCAAGATAATACAATTGTTATGAACATTGTATTTTTCTCGGCGCAGGGTAAACGGTTGATGACTCTTGAGAATTATACGTTGATTAAAATCGCGGATAATAATCAGATAAGTACTGACAACATGAATAAAATGACTGAGGTAAAAGTTAATTTACAGAATAAAGACATCCTCTATTTTGAAGGACAAGAAGCTATAAAACGTATTCTTAATCACCTAGAGTTCCCACAGCTAGTGGTGGTCACATCCGATTTGGAGCAATTCATTTTTGAAGCGATTCCGGAAAAAGAAGAGAAAGATAGATTACAAATCGAAGCCAGTGTTTCAGATTCACATGTCCGTCCAGCCTTGTCGGTGGAATATGTTGCACCAGAAAACGATATTGAAAAAGAAATTACAAAAGTATGGCAATCCATTCTTGGGATATCCGGTATTGGCGCCCTAGACAATTTTACGGAACTGGGGGGCAACTCTCTGCTGGCTGTACAAGTTGTGTCTATCGTATCGGGTATTTTTGAAATTGATATTCGCGTGGATCTGTTCTATCAGGATCAAACTATCAGAGGTATGACTAATCTGTTAGTTAGCGAACTAATCGAGTAAATAAATATCGCATGATAGCTGCCAGTGCACGCTATAACGCGACATCCAGCCTAGGAAGAAAGAACATGACAAACAAAAACGATGCTATTCGTTCATTAAGCTTGGATGAAATAAAAAAACTGGCCCATCAAAAAAAAACACAAACCGTAGGCAAAACACAAGACAGAATTCAACGCTGCACCGATGTTGAACGCAAACAATTTCCGCTGACTAGTGCGCAAAAAAGCATTTGGTTGCTTGATCAATACATTGAAGATAAAAGAGCCTATAACAATCCCTATGCTTTTGTTTGTCATATGGATCTCGAATTCAATCAGAAGCAAGCAAGTCAGGCGTTAAAGTTATTAATCCGTAAGCACACTATTTTACGCACAACATTTCAGATGGTTAATGGCGAAGTGATGCAATGTATCTCGGACAATATTATTTTTGATTTCGTTTATGAAGATATCATAACCATGCAGGAAGAGGAGAAAAAAAGTCGTATTGATAAGCAAGCACTCAAAGAAGGATGCCGGAGTTTTGATCTATCCCGTGGGCCACTTTTCTATTGGCGGGTGATTAAAACCCAACATAATGAATATGTGATGATGCTGACGCTTCATCATATTATTTCTGACGGCTGGACCATAAATCTCTTTTTCAGGGAGTTAATGGGGATCTATTTCCAACTGGAAAATGGCATTACGCCAGCAATTGATGATTTTTTACAATTCTCTGACTACGCGCTAGCAGAAAATCAGTGGCAAATTAGCGGTCATTATGACCAAGGCTTGGCGTACTGGAAAAAACAACTGGATGGCGTACAGGGTATCCTGAATATTCCCACCGACGCGCCACGTCCTGCACGAATGAGTTCGGCTGGTAGCATCGTTAGCCAGACACTGGATAATGATTTGCAAAAAGCGTTAAGCCTGCTGTGCAGTCAACATAACACCACGTTGTTTCATGCTATGTTAACCGCCTGGCAGGCCTTGCTGTACTTCTATAGCGGCCAGAACGAGATCATCGTCGGTATTCCTTTCGCAAACCGAAATCATGCGGCGAGCCGGGATTTGATGGGGCTTTTTATGAACGCCCTGCCGCTGCGTGGGGATGTCCGCGCTGAATCTCGGTTTGACGAAATGTTAGCGCAGGTGTGCGAGAACTGTGCTGAGGCGATGCTTTATCAGGACGTTCCTTTCAACATGATCCTCGACAACATCAGTTTCGCTCGCTTGCCTCAGGCTAATCCCCTGTTCCAGTCCATGCTAAGCTATCAGATTTTCCCGCATTTTTATGAAGATAGCCAGACATCGATCAAACCTTTAAAGGTGGATTATGGCGTTTCAAAAACCGATCTTAACCTCTGGGTCGAAGAAGACAGCGATAAGTTGTTATTGACACTCTACTATAACTCGACCCTTTACCGTAAAAGCACGGCCAGACAGATGCTGAAACATTTCCAACTGATACTGCGCCAGTTCGTGAGCAATCCGCATATCACCCTCATGCAGATCTCGTTGCTGAGTGACGAAGAACGAAGCCAATACCAGACTTGGATCCCTCAACCGCAAGTCGATTTCGTATCGGTACACCAACAATTAGTTCAGGTCGCCAATAATGCCCCGCACCAGATAGCGGTGTGTTGCGATAATCGGGCGCTGAATTATCAACAGGTAGAAGAGCAATCAGAAAATCTGGCTCAATGGCTGCTGGCAGAGGGCTTACAACCTGGTAATGTAGTCGGTATTCATATGACGAAGGGCAACGACTGTGTGGTAGCCATTATGGCTGTTTTGCGCGCAGGCGGATGTTACCTCCCGTTGGATATCACCCTGCCGCGCGAACGGTTAGTGTATATGATCGACGATGCTGCGGCATGCTGGATTCTCACCGAGAGCGATAATGACACATTTGAAGGAACAACTTGCCTAAATATTCATGTGACGCCCCAATCTCTTATCCGGCAGACTCTGCCGAACGTCGTCCCAGACACCCCCGCCTATATCATTTATACCTCAGGCAGTACGGGAACACCAAAAGGCGTACAGGTCAATCACGCCCAACTTGCTTGCTATTGCGATAACGCTCGCCAAGTCTTACAACAACCCGCAGGGGCGCATTATGGCATGTTCTCTAGCTTCACGACCGATCTGGCTCATACCATGCTTTTCCCTGCCCTGACCAGCGGCGGCTGTTTAAACATTATCAGCAATAGCGCATTACAGGATCCGTCCCGTCTGACAGCACTACTCACGCATCAACCGCTAGATTGTATAAAAATCACGCCATCCCATCTTAGTGCGTTATTAAATGGTAAAAACGAGGCCGCTCTGCTTCCATCCTCCCTGCTCATGTTGGGGGGAGAGCCTGTGCCCTGGTCACTGGTTGAACGTTTGCGATCGCTGAATGCACGCTGCCGCATTTTAAACCACTATGGACCAACCGAGAGCACCGTAGGGGTCACAACATGGGAAGCGATGCCGGACACACATATGCCGGAAGGCAGCTATCTGCCCATCGGTAAACCTTTCCCCGGTGTGCAATTACTGATTTTAGATAATCAGTTCCAGCCAGTGGCTGACGGTTTGCCTGGTGAAATTTGCATTGGCGGCGCGCACCTCAGCGCTGGATACATCGGCAATCATTCGCACAAAAACGCCAGTGCCTTTATTCCCCATCCACTACTTAAAGATGAACTCCTTTACCGTACTGGCGACAAAGGACGCCGCCTGCCGGATAGCAATATTGAGTACTTAGGGCGTATCGATCGCCAAGTGAAAATCCGAGGTTTCCGGGTTGAACTTGCCGAAATTGAACACGTTCTTCAGCAGTACCCCGGCGTAACCCAGGCCGCTGCGTTAGTAAAACCGGTCAGCAACAATGAGCAACAATTACTGGTCTTTTTCGCGACAGTACCAGGGCGGCAACAAAATGAGATTAAAGATTATGCTCGTGCCCGGCTACCCCACTTTATGTTACCGGACAGATGGTTATGGCTTGAGTCGATGCCACTCACCGCCACTGGTAAGATCAACTATACCAAGCTGAACACAATGACATTGCCGCACGATATTATGTGTCGACGTCCGCAAAGTGAAACGGAGCACCAGCTGCATCAGCTTTATTGCGGCGTGCTCAATCTTAGCAACGTCGATATTGATGACAGCTTTTTCCAACTGGGCGGCAATTCGATCAATGCGCTAAAACTGGTGATGCAGGTTAACCAGCAATTCGGCACCGCTTTGTCTCTAGGACAGTTGCTTGAACATAGCAGTATTTCGCAATTGGCGCAGTTTGTGGAGATGGTCAGCACTTCGCAGGCGTTGACTTCTCTGGTGACGCTGAACAAAGGTGATGAGAGCCTACCTACCTTCCTGTTGGTCCATCCAGCAGGCGGCAACGTACTCTGCTATTACCCTATGTTGCAACCTCTGGGGTCACTCTACCCGGTCTACGCTCTTCAGGTCGCTGATTTTAGCCAAATTCACGACTATGACCGTGAAATTTCCTCGCTGGCCGCATTCTACCTGCGACAGACAGGGGATCTGATCCATCGCCAAAAACTGATTATTGGTGGCTGGTCGCTGGGCGCGACTATCGCTTTCGAAATGGGCCAACAGATCGCCAGCATCACAGGCCGAGCACCAACGCTTCTGGTGTTTGATCAGCCTGCGCCGCAAGTGCGCATCGATAACGCTGAAAATATGAGCGACAGCGATCGTCTGGCTTATTATGCCCACAAAGTCGCGATGTTTACCGGCACGCATTTCAATATCTCGGAAGAGAAATTGGCTACGATGAGCGATGACGAACGCACCCATCTGTTTTTGAGTGAATTTCGACACGCAGGGCTGATCCCCGCTTCACTGAGCTTCGAGAATTTCCGTCATTTTCTGGTGATTTTATGGGCGCACATCAATGCCAGCGATTACTATGTCGGTGAGCCTTATGCCGGAAATATTGTAGTAGCCGAAGCGCAGGAGGATTTGCCTGGCAGGATACGGTTGCTTACACCAGGGCTTGGCTGGCAGAGCCTGACGGATAAACCTGTCACCCTCCTGCCAGCGCAAGGCAATCACATTACCATGATAAACGAACCTTTCATCACAGAACTTATTCAGCGTGTAAAACAGGTGCTGCTATGAGTGTAACCGGGCAGGAAAATACCTTGAGAATTGAGGGAAACCACAAAGAAAATTCAGGGGTATCCCTCCATAGCTGGTGCGCCGTTATTGGCGGCTTGCTCGGCGGCTTTATGGCCATTCTGGATATCCAAATAACCAACTCGTCGATGAAGGTTATTCAGGGCGCGTTATCAGCCACGCTGGATGACAGTTCGTGGCTAATGACCTCTTACTTTACCGCTGAGATCATCGCCATTCCTCTATGCGGCTGGCTGGCTCAGGCGCTTGGTACCAGCCGTTATGCGTTGTGGTGTATCGGCAGTTTTCTCGCTGCGTCAATACTGTGTTCGTTTTCATGGAATCTTAATTCCATGATTGTCTTTCGGGCGTTACAGGGATTCGGCGGCGGCGCGCTGATCCCTCTCTCTTTTCGCCTGATTATTGAGGTCTTACCGAGGGAAAAACGCCCCTTCGGGATGTCTTTATTCAGTATCGTAGGCACTTTTGCTCCGGCAATTGGCCCTTCTCTGGGTGGGTGGCTGACAGATACGTTCTCCTGGCACGCTATTTTTTACATCAATGCCGTGCCTGCTGTTTTCGCTTGTGGCCTGATTAACTATGGAATGAAACGCCCGCCCATTCGTTGGCAGGTGATCCTCGATGGTGATTTTATCGGCATCCTCACCGCAATGTTGTGGCTAGGCTCATTGGAAGTCGTTCTGGAAGAAGGGCGCAGTCTGTACTGGCTGGATTCTAACCTTATCTGCACGCTTATCGCGATCTCGGTAGTGGCATTTTTAGGGTTCGTTTACGATCAACTTGTGCACCCTTCTCCATTAATTAACATCCGCATGTTCAAGGATGCAGCGTTCTCGCATGCCTGTGTTCTGTTCTTTATGCTGGGCATCGCTATTTATGGCATATTGTTTATGGTACCGTTTTATCTTACCACCGTGCATAACTATGACGCCCTACAGATTGGCAATGTGTTGGTTTGGATGGGATTGCCGCAACTGGCAATCCTTCCATTTATCCCGAAGTTGCTTAAGATTTTCAATCTGAAATATATGATTTTCATCGGCTTCGCCGGGATAGCCATCAGTTCATTCATGAATGGACATATGAATAGCAATTTCGCCGAGCAGCAGATGAAACTCTCGTTACTGATTCGGGCGCTGGGGCAACCCTTTATCATGGTGCCGCTTTCCATAATTGCTACCCGTAATATTCTGTCCAAAGACAGCGCATCATCCGCCATTCTGATTAACATTACCCGCAGTGTTGGCGGCTCAATGGGTACGGCTATACTTTCCACCCTCTACGTTAATCATACCTGGATGCATGCCAAACAGATCCAATCGACGATAACTTCCGGTAGCGATGCGTTTAATCGCTATGTGGATAGCGTCAAAACTCTTTTGACCCATCACGGCGACCCGCTAAATAACCTCTACGTTCAACAGATTGCCTATGCAATATTAACCAACGACATTAAGTTGCAGGCACAGATCATTGCCTTTAATGACATTTTTTATGTAATGGGCGTGATGATGCTAGCCACAGCGATCATGGCATTGCTCGCAACGAAGAATTTCCGGTTGTTCCAGTCCTCACAGGAGAAACAATAAAATGTACCAGAATACCCCCTATACTTTTCTGCATTACCTGCGTTCTCGTGCAGCGCTGCTGAACATCATCATTCCGTTAGTACTTTACTATGGTGCGCTGTACTTCTTTGGCATTGGTGCAGCGTTGCTGATCAGCGCTGTTTGGGCTGTATTTCTCGCGCTGCAAAGCAAAAATCGTCAGGCAACGCTGGCTGTCGTGTTGATGATCCTACTTTCCGGTCTATGTCACTATTTATTCCTGCGTCATCCCGCGTGGCTGCCCGTTCAACGGGAGGATGTTTTTCTATCGCTAAGTGGCGCATTAACGGTTGCGATGGTTTTCCTTTTTTATTCTCTACACGGCAAGCCCGTTATCCAGACCTTAGCCGAACAGGCGAGACCACAACTTAGGATGCTGGATATATACGGCTCTCCGGCTTATTTTCGCGTCTGGCAAGAAATATCATTGACGTGGATAGCTGTTTATCTGTGCAAAGCGATCCTGGTTTACCTGCTGTATCACTTACACAGCCCATTATTGAATACATCCCTGCTAGTGGTTGGCTGGCCGTTAACGCTGGCGATGATATTTTTTAGTGTTCGCTGGCCACGTTATCGCTGGCAGGCAAAAGCGAAGCAATCCTGAACTTTTACCTTGTACTGAACGAATACCCATAACCTACTTATTTAAAGATGAGCAGATCATGACACATTACGAAAACAAAGCCATCGTACTGGCCAGACACCCTAGAGGCCCCTTACAACTTAGTGATTTCCGCATAGAGACAACGCCTGTCAGAGATCTGGAGTCGGGCGAATTCCTTATTGCCAATCAGTGGCTATCGCTGGATCCCTATATCCGTTCGCGTCTGAACTTCAGTACAGATTATGTCAGCTCCGTCCATTGCGGTGACGTTGTCGCCGGAGAAACCGTTGGCGTTGTGGTGGCGTCTCGCAATCCGAACTTTATCGAGGGCGACAAAGTCTTCGCATATTCAGGCTGGCAGCAGTACCACATCAGCAACGGGCGCGATTTTATTGTTCACACCTTGCCGCAGGTCGAGCTACCCGACACAGTTTTTCTGAACACTGTGGGGACACCAGGACGCACTGCCTATTTCGGCATGATGCGTATCGCTAAACCGTGTGCAGGGGAAACGTTGGTGGTATCAGCGGCCTCTGGCGCTGTGGGATCAATCGTAGGGCAGATTGGCAAAATAGCGGGTTGCCGGGTAGTGGGTATCGCGGGTAGTGAAGAGAAATGCCGGTATGTCGTTCAGGAGCTTGGTTTTGACGTCTGCGCTAACTATCGAGACAGCGATTTCAAACACCAACTGCGTCAGGCTTGCCCGAATGGCATCGATATTTACTTCGAAAATGTCGGCGGCCGAATTTCGGTGCTGGTCGCACAATTATTAAATGACGGCGCCCGCGTACCGGTTTGTGGCAATGCGGCTAATTACGATCAACCATCCAGCATTGCGGCTTCCTGGCCTGCTGACTTTTTCTCCTCTTTGCCAGATCCGCCTATCAACCGTTTCTTTCTGGTAACGGAATGGTTTAAGGATTACCCAGAATCGGATGCGTGGCTATTGAATGCGCTTCATGAAGGAAAACTTAAATATCGGGAAACGTTAATTGATGGATTGGAAAAAGCTCCGAAAGCTTTTATCGATCTCTTAAACGCCAGACATTTTGGAAAACAAATTGTCAAGATTAACTGATCCGAATCGCCAGGAAATTTTATCTCCTGCTTTTCTGACAGTCGCACATCTTATGCGTAATTGCCAATGAAATACGTTAAAAAAATCTTTATTCCACTCATTGTGGTTTCGCTTATAGGTGGTTTCCTATACTGGTTATTATACTGGCGCTATATCCAGACTACCGATAATGCCTATACCCAAAGCGATATCACCAATATCAGCGCCCGTATTAGCTCCCAGGTAATGATGTCTTATATCACCGATAATCATAAAGTAAAACAAGGACAGCTTTTAGCTGTTCTCGACGATCGCGCTTATAAGGTAGCAATTCTGAAAGCAGAAGCTGATGTCGCAAAAACGCTGGCTGCGCTGAGTAATGCGCAGGCTAATGCAAAGATGCAAGAAAGCATCATCAACCAGTACAGCTGTAGTCTTATTTCAGCCAAAGCCAGCGAAAAATATGCCACTCAAGAGTTAAGCCGTGTCAACCAGCTTAATGCAAGCCATTATACCGCTCAAGGCGATATGGACAAAGCTGACAGCACACACAAAGTCGCCGTTGCCGGCGTAGCGGAAGCACAGGCAAGCCTAGAGACTCAGCAGACTAAACTGGCGGTGCTGAAAACCACCATTGAACAGGCTCAGGCGCAACTAAAACATGCGCAGGCCAGCTTGGCGGATGCGCAACTACAGTTAACCTATACGCGCATTATTGCGCCTGTTTCCGGCGTGATAGGAAACCGTAATCTTCAGGTTGGTATGTTTACCCAAGCTGGGCAAACCATCGCCAGTATCGTCCCCGAACAGCAGCCATGGATTGTAGCTAATTTTAAGGAAACGCAGCGAGATGGGATAAGTCCAGGACAAGCTGTTGATATCACTATCGATAGCTATCCTGGTGAAGTGTTTAAAGGCCATATTGAAAGCCTAGCGCCGGCGACTGGTTCTGTGTTCGCGCTTTTGCCCGCCGATAACGCCACTGGGAACTTTACAAAAATTGTGCAACGTTTTCCGGTTAAAATTGTTTTCAATAAACCAATAACAATGGCAAGCGGGTTGTATTGCGAGGTCACGGTAGATACACGTCATATGGTTCTGTCGTATTAAGCGGAGATCAGGAGAATGTAATGAACGGTGCGCTGGGCAAAGCTGCACTGATCTTGTTCTGCTCAAGAAAAATCGGACATTTTTATGAAGGCCATTTACATATTCCACGGGAGTTATAGCTAAATCATATTAATATGACATAATATCTAACTCTAAGATAACAAGGCATAAAATGAGATGGGCTACAGCTTAGATTTTCGAAAGCGAGTACTGGCATACAAAGACAAGCATTCGTTGACTTTCGAACAAACGAGTGCCCATTTTGAGATCTCCATGCGTACCTTGTTCCGGTGGTGCAATAAAATAGAACCTTGCATGACCCGCGATAAACCCGCCACGAAAATCCCTGATGAGGTACTCATTGCGGATGTCCAAAATTTTTCTGATGACTATCAATGGGAAAGAGCAAAACGTTTAGGTGTCTCACAATCGGCTATTCATTACGCCTTGAAACGGCTTCGGATCACCCCGAAAAAAAACGCTCCAACACCCTCGCGCTGATCCTCAAGCTCGTCAGGCATTTATCGAGCGCATCAGCGATGATGAACAGACTGGCAGACCCCTTGTTTATTTGGATGAAAGTGGTTTTGCTCAATCGATGCCACATAAACAGGGATATTCGGAAAAATGGTTACGCTGTTTTGGTACGCATGACTGGCACGCAAAAGGCCGTCTCAACGTCATTGGCGCCATTCTCGAAAATACCTTCGTCACCTTAAGCTTATTTACCGGGAATATTAATGCCGATGTTTTTTATGCGTGGATGACGCAAGATTTGCTGCCAAAGCTTCCACACGGAGCAGTGATAGTGATGGATAATGCGCCTTTCCATAAACGGAATGACACGACACAAGCGATAGCAGACAGCAGATGTCAACTGGAATGGCTTCCCGCTTATAGTCCGGATTTAAACCCTATAGAACACAAATAGGGCGGAGCAAAAGCGATAAGGAGGCAAAAAAGATGTTCAGTTGATGAGTTGTTTACGGAGCATATTGAATATGTCAGGTTATGTTGATTCTGCTATAAGTTATTTATTATTAGCTGTGTGTAATCGCGTTAAATTGTAGTAATGCAGATAATCCAGCACATCTTTTTTCATCTCCGCTTGGTTTTTTAGACCAGTTTTCCCTGGGTATGCACACAGTATGTGGGGCAAAACTGATTGCCAGCCAGAAAGAGTTTTTCGCGTAATCAAAAACTATCAATTTAACTTGTTCCAGGTGACACTGACGCGCTGCGCTTGCCTTCTCCGTATTACCGGGCTAATACATTAACCCAGTAATACGGAGAGCTGAAAAAAGTAACCGTTACTATTGACTGTCTTTATATAAATACAACAATTTTCACGGATACCCTTGGCGGGAATATCGACGCCACACGCAGGCAGCAGATTTTCCCAATGATACATGGCGGATTTTTTCACGGACTGGATCAGATCGCGCGGTTTTTGGCTGCGGGTTTTATCTGAAAGTGTAAATTTAGGGTGAGTTTGGGTATGCTGTATATCAGCCATCATCGTTACCTCGTATAACGGTTGTTGGTCAGACGCCCTGTATGTGTTGTGAGCACTACGGGGCGTTGTTTTTTATATTACATTTCTTATGTTCTTTTCTATGTTATGCCGCTCGTGATCCTGCGATCCGTTGCGCAATCCAGTTATCAATTTCTGATTCAATAAACGCGATGGAACGGGAGCCGAGTTTGATTTGTTTCGGGAATTCTCCATCGCTAATCAGTTTGTAGATCCACGCCTTGCTATAACCCGTTCTGCGCTGAACTTCGGGCAAACGAATAAGGTTTTCTTTCGGTGCTGTCATTGTCATATTATTTATCTCCTGTTACCGAGTCCTTGAGCGCTCATCGTGGACGTTGTTTGATGACAGGCGGATTATTTAAAAAGCAAGATTAAATGAACAGCGTTAATTGTTTACTCCATTTGTGAAATAAAATCCCACAATCCATGTTCTGTATAAAAAAATAACTTTGTTGGCACTGCCAACACAGAATAAAAAAACACCACACATCTTGATTTGTATGAAAAACAGGCGCTTGTGCCCCGGGCACAGATGTGTAAAAAATCACCGCATCTTTACGCCCTTTTGCCAAATTTTCCAATCAAGACATTTTCTCCCCGTTCCAGCATCTCTATATGGTCTGCATACCATTGCAGCATTTCTCTGCGCCCCTCCAGATATTGGGCGTGATTGTAAGTTCCCCGGATGCTGTTCTTATCAACATGGGCAAGCTGAGTTTCAATCCAAGCCGTGTTATAGCCTTGTTCATGCAGGATAGTACTCATGGTGTGGCGGAAGCCGTGGCCAGTTGCCCTGCCATCATAACCAATGCGTTTAATAACCTGATTAATAGCGGCTTCACTCATCGGTTTCCCCGCATCATTACGGCCGGGGAAAACGTATTTCCCACGCCCTGTAATAGAGTGCAGTTTGATGAGAATGGCTTTAACCTGATTGGATAGCGGGACGATGTGAGGGCGACGCATTTTCATTCGCTCAGCAGGTATCTGCCAGATATCCTTATCAAAATCGAATTCAGCCCATTCTGATTCTCTTAATTCGATAGTACGCACGCCGGTAAGCATCAGCAAACGTGTCGCGGATTGAGTCACTTCGCTTCCGCTATAACCCGCCAAGGCGATGAGGAATGCATTCATTTGGTCGGCTAAAAGGTGTGGGAAATGTTTTTGCTTCGGAGCCTTAAGTGCGCTGGCAAGATCGGTAACGGGATTGAACTCTGCCCGCCCGGTAATCACGGCATAGGTGAAAATTTGCCGACAGGCCTGTCTGGTTTTTTTCAATTTATCCAAAACACCGCGTTGCTCCATTTTTCGGAGCACAGCCAACATTTCGGCGGGTTTAATCTCGGTAACGGCACGTTTACCAATATACGGGAAGATATCTTTTTTCAGATATTCCAAAATGTCTTCGGCATACCCTTTTGACCAGTTGGGGCGTTTATGTTCGTGCCACTCAATGGCGATGGATTCAAAACTATTGCTGACCGCAAACGCTTTGGCTGCTTTTTCAGCTTTCTTTTCTTCTATCGGATCATTGCCATCCGATAGCGTCCGCCGGGCTTCGTTTCTCTTGGTTCTTGCGTCTGCGAGGGAGATATCAGGATATACCCCCAGGGCAATCGCATCTAAAATTCATTGACAATGGTTTAATTTCATGTCGTTATGCAGCTTTTAAATCCATCCTTATGTCCTCTGTCAGCCCTTTGTTACAGCATTTTGCCTCACTTGAAGATCCCCGAGTTCAACGAACTCAGTTGCATAGTTTGGAAAATATCCTGACTATCGCCATCTGCGCTGTGATTTGTGGCGCTGAAGGTTGGGTCGAAATTGAAGAGTTTGGCGAATCTAAACAGGATTTCTTTACCCAACTGCTTGATCTCACTAATGGCATTCCCTCTCACGATACCTTTGGTCGTGTCTTTGCTGCACTTGATGCGCAGGCTTTTGCCGACTGTTTCACCTCCTGGATATCTACGCTGCCACAAGGAGTTGATCAGGATATCATCGCTATTGATGGCAAAACCATGCGCCGGTCACTCGATAAAGCCAACGGCAAGGCGGCAATCCATCTGGTCAGCGCCTTTGCCTGTACCAATCGCTTAGTTCTGGGACAAGTGAAAGTGGAGAGTAAATCCAATGAAATCACCGCTATTCCTGAGTTACTTCGACGATTGGTTTTGTCTGGAAGTCTGGTGACTATCGATGCCATGGGATGCCAGAAAGCGATTGCTCATCAATTACATGAAGCGGGCGCGGATTACGTACTGAGCCTGAAAGAAAATCATCCCGGCCTGTATAATGATGTCAGCCATTATTTCGATTATGTCTCATCCCAACCGGAGCGCCTGAGCGAATATGAAGACGTGGATGCCGGACATGGCCGCATTGAGCGACGCACAGTACAAATGACCCATGTTGATTGGTTGCCGGAAAAGGCGTGCTGGTGTGGTTTACACAGCATAATACGGGTGATCCGCGAACGCTATGTAGGAAATGAAGTGAGCCGGGAGAGCTGTTATTTTATCAGCACTTTACGTCCGACAGAGGCTCAACGGGCAGCGACAGCGATCCGCAGTCACTGGCAAATAGAAACGCAACTCCATTGGTGTCTGGATATTGCTTTTAATGAAGATCAGCAGCGGATGCGGGAAGGCAATGCAGCCGCCAATATGGCATTACTCAATAAAATCGCGTTGAATTTACTGCGCTTAGCTCCCACCAAAGCGGGAATTAAAGCACGCCGTAAACGGGCTGGTTGGGATGGTGAATATCTACTTACAGTATTGGGCAAAGCGCATCAAATTTAGATGCGATTGCCTTGGATATACCCCTAATGCGAGTAATTTTTCTTTGCCTGCGATCCGGTACTTCAACCGCCAATAGCGAGCGCCATTAGGGTTAACCAATAAGTATAGTCCGCCACCATCTGCAAGTTTATAGGGTTTTTCTTTCGGCTTTGCAGTGTCCACCTGTCGGGCTGTTAGCTTCATATGGGGGTATCTCACTTCGTTGAACCTGAACGTACCCCTAAATATACCCCCATAAGATCGTGGACTTCAACCTACCTGACTGGACTACAGAAGAACGTAAAAAGGCTAATATTGCGTATTTATTGGGGTTTTATGGACTTTAGAAGATGTTTGGATACTTTGGAATGGTACGCCCTACAGGATTCGAACCTGTGACCTACGGCTTAGAAGGGCAAAAAATTATGATTTCATACGATTTCTTATGATTCCACAAGGTTTCATCACGTTGATTTAAATGGATTTTACAGGTTGCACAGTTTCATATAGTTGCATATCATTTCATCATAACTTGACCCATTACTTGACCTGCAATGAAGGATATTTCCAATGGCTAGTACCTTATTGACTGACAGTAAAATCCGAGGCCTGAAACCCAAAAATTCAGCCTATTATACATGGCAAGCATCAGCAACACGAGGTACTGGCAGGTTAGGAGTCAAAACATACCCATCAGGAAGAAAGGTTTTTGTTTACCGTTATTTTAAGGATAAGAAAGAGAAGTTCATTAACTTAGGTGACTTTCCTACTCTTACTTTGGCAGAAGCATTATCTAAATCACGAGACGCTGCCGTTAATGTTTCAGCCCCAGAAAAAGTCATCATAAATCACGCCACAATTGAACAGCTATTCAATGACTATATTGCCGACCAGAAACGCCGTGGCAAGAGATCTTATGATAAAACTCAGTACAGGCTGAATCAGGTATTAGATAGCCAACACATTGATAGAAATACGCCAGCAAAAGATATTACCCCAGACCATATTAAAAGAGTCTTGGCTGAATTTATCTCTCGCGGTGCTGTTGCCGGCTCAAACAAGGTACGTGCCAATCTCCATGCTGTATTTAACTTCGGATTATTCGCAGATAATGATCCAGCCAAACTGAACGAGAAAATTACTTATGGTCTTGACCGAAACCCCGTGACCATCGTTCCACGTCAAGAAGGGGTGGATAAAGCATTGGATAGATTTTTATCATGGGATGAAATGAAAGAGATTCTGAAACTGTTTCGTATTTCGTCGACAGTATTCCCAATCCACCCTGATTATGGCCGGCTAATATTGCTTTGCATTTTCACCGCTGGACAACGCCCTTGGGAAATAATGACCAATACAAAAGATAACTGGGATAAAAAGAATAACACGTTGACAGTACCCCCTCATATTTCAAAAAACAGTGATTACCACGTCATTCCCTTGTGCGAGTCTGCAACTGAAATATTAGAATGCCAAGCCAAACAATATCCAGATTCAGAGTTCTTGTTTCCCGGAGACACTAAAGAAGGTCATTTACTCACTGCTGAATATGCCAAGCAGATCCGCAAATTTTGTGCTCGCTATGATTTTGAAAAATTTACACCAAGGGATATCAGACGAACCTTTAAGACGCTTGCAGGAGAGATGGGGATCAGTTCTGAGATGAGAGATAGGTTGCAGAACCATAAAAAACCCGGTGTCTCAACCAAACACTACGATCGCTACGACTATCTGAAAGAAAAACGGGAAATTATAGCGCAATGGGAAAGTAAATTACTATCACTATAGGGCAGAAAGCTGCCCTTTGCAATCCGGGCAGTTATCTAACAAAGTTGAGTTATTTGGATTGACTTAATCCTTATATTGCTAAATATGCCAAATATTAATTTGTCTGTTTCCATTTAGGATTTAGCTCATCGCAATATTTACTTTCATTTTAATTAATAGCTTATGTTTATATATTCAATGCAAATATATCATTTATTATTATTGTTTTTATTAAATAAAAAAGACAGAAAATAAAAAACCGCCTTGCTAAAAATAGTCTTTTTTGTGATCGAGCGCATAAAATAAACACAATCATGATTTTGTCAAAGCTGTTACCTATTTTTTTATTTTTATCTCATGATGTTACGAAAAAAATACCTTTTATGGATAAACATTAAGTGGTTCGATACACTAATCACATACGCTATCTAAGAATATTATTTTTCAACCGCAATCATTTTAACTTTTTACGCTGTTATTGTCGGATGCCATTTTTTATTTCACTTGATTTAACTTGGCCTTTACTCCTTCTTTATTTATTATTTCCTTCATTTTATTTATCACGAATCAGTCGATATATTCGGACAACAGAGTCCCTTCAAATTATCGAAAAACAACCTATTGCGTCCTTAATTAACCAATTTGTCGGAGACAATGTGAGTGAGATTTAAATCTTGTGCCCGAATGTTATGGCCTGCGTTGTTATCAGGCGGGATGCCTATTTCATAACGTTCCATCATCTTAGGGAGACACACCATGTCAATAAAGAAGAACATCGATAAATTGAAGAAAGGGCAAGCCCTTGTTCAGCAGGGGCAAGAGGCTGTTCAGAAAGCGAAACAAGTTGCAGGCAAATTGGGCAGCGGCATGTCAGGAACAGCAGGTTTAATCCCGGGTGGTGGTTTTGCCGGCGGAATAGGCGGCCGTTCAGGCAGCGGCATGACAGGCACAGCGGGCTTAATCCCGGGTGGCGGTTTTACCGGTGGGCAGGGGCTGGCAGAACGCTCAGCCGGGGGACAGAATGCCGCCACCAAAGCACTGGAAAAAGTCGGCCAGATGCTGATGGGCGGGCGTGACCCGAGTGGCCTGCAATTTACCCTGACCGCAGGCAGCTTACCGCCACAAACATTTGTGGTGACCGATTTCACGCTGAACGAAAGTTTTTCCCAGCCGTTCAGCCTGAGTGTGGGACTGGCGAGTGCCGACCCGGCTATTGACTTTCCGGCCGTACTGGATCGCACCGCCACGCTGACCATTCTGCAAAACGGTATCGAACAACGCAGCATCACGGGGATCGTTTCCCGCTTTGAGCAGGGTAATACCGGGTTGCACCAGACCACCTACCAGATGACTATCCGGCCGGATCTGTGGCGCACGACCCTGAGACAGAACTCACGTATTTTCCAGCAGCAGGATATCGCCACCATCATCACCGCCCTCCTGAAAGAACACAGCATCCGCGATGTGATCTTCAGCCTGCGCCATCCTCATCCCGCGCGCGAATTCTGCGTGCAGTATCAGGAAAGTGACTTTGCCTTCCTGCAACGGTTAACCGCGGAAGAGGGTATTTTCTACTTCTTCGAATGCAGTAACGGGCGCAACACGCTGGTCTTTGCCGATGACTGTGGTTCTGTGCCGCCGGGCATAGTCATCCCTTATCAGCCCGGTGAAGTCAACACCGTGGGTGAACCTGCCATCAGCAGCCTGACATGCAGCGCACAAGTACGGCCGGCTCAGGTACAGCTTAAGGATTACACTTTCAAGAACCCGGCATGGCCGGCGGAATTTCACCAGCAGATGCGGGATGAAAATCTGCAACAACTGTACTACGAGCACTACGACTATCCCGGCCGCTTCAAAGACGAGGCGCATGGCAAGGATTTTACCCGCTACCGGCTGGAGGCGCTGCGCAGCGACGCGGTGACTGGACAGGGCAGCGGCAATGCGATAGCGCTACAGCCGGGTAAACTGTTTATCCTGAATAATCATCCACGGATAGACCTGAACCAGTCATGGCAGACTATCTCCACCAGCCACAGCGGCAGCCAGCCGGGTGCCCTTGAAACGACAACCGGCGACAGCGGCACCACGCTGCACAGCCACTTCTATTTCATCCGCCAGAATCAGAACTGGCGCCCGGCACCGCTGTCCAAACCGGTGGTTGATGGCCCACAAATCGCTAAGGTGGTCGGCCCGGCCGGCGAAGAAATCTTCTGTGACCAATATGGGCGTGTGCGTCTGCAATTTCCGTGGGACAGATACGGTAAGAGCGATGACCAGAGTTCGTGCTGGATACGGGTCAGCCAGCCGTGGGCGGGCCAAGGCTGGGGGATGCTGGCTATTCCGCGCATCGGCCAAGAAGTGGTGGTGGATTTCCTGCACGGCGATCCGGATCAACCGATTGTCATTGGCCGCACCTACCATGCCAGCAACATCCCGCCGGGAACCTTGCCGGGCAGCAAAACCCAGATGGCGTTCCGCTCCAAGACCCACAAAGGGCAAGGGTATAACGAACTGCTGTTTGAGGATGCGAAAGGCAGTGAATTGCTGTCACTGCACGCGCAGAAAGACATGCACACCAAAGTGCTCAACAACCGCGATACCCATGTGATCGCCAATCACAGCGAAACCGTGGAGAAAAACCAGACCATCAAGATCAATGAGAACAAAGAGGAAACGGTCGCCCTCAACAGTACAGAAACCGTGAAAGAAGTGCGCAAGCTGGTCACTGGTAATAACTACATTATCGAAGTCGGTACCCACAAGATAGAAACCATCAACAATACCCTTTCCATCACGACTGGCGATGTGATCGAGCTACGCTGCGGAGCAAGTGTGTTACGTATGGACAGTGCAGGACGTATCACCCTTCAGGGCAGTGAGTTTAAGTTTGAGGCCAGCGGCCCGGTGCAAATCACCGGCAAAGACATTGACCTGAACTGAGGAGCGCCAATACATGGAATTTCATAACCTGACCCCCTTTGCGGTGATGAACTATTCAATGCTGGATGTTGAGGATGTGGAGCACCACGTGGCGGTCATGAAAATCGGCTACCAGCTATTGCCTGTCGGACAAGGGGAATACAGTGCTGAATTACTGCCCGCGCCGCGCCTGTGTTTACAGGATGAATACCGTGGGCAGATGAATACCTCACAGGTGTTGCAGGAGAGTGATCTTGCCCCGTTTAAACCACGCTGTGACGTGATTGTCAACGGCACGGCGTATGCGCCGGATAACCGACCCTGTACTGAGTTTCCTGTACGGCTGCGGGTAAAGAGCAAACAGGGCCAGACCCTGCTCGACAAAACACTGACCGTAACCGGTGAACGGGAATTTATTCGTGATGCTGGCGGTCA
The DNA here is from genome assembly GCF_059072735.1 of Xenorhabdus sp. XBWT. Taxonomy (NCBI): domain Bacteria; kingdom Pseudomonadati; phylum Pseudomonadota; class Gammaproteobacteria; order Enterobacterales; family Morganellaceae; genus Xenorhabdus; species Xenorhabdus sp. XBWT. Next base: position 1,110,409 of record NZ_CM180990.1, on the reverse strand, counting down.
GTGGCAACTGACCGACCCGAAACCGTTTTCAACACTGCCGCTGGATTATCGCTATACCTTTGGCGGTGAATGCAAAATCCAAGCAAATGATAAAGCGAGCGAACACCTGAAAGAACGTGACCGGCTGACACCGGAACAGCGCCGGCAACATCCAGACGGGGAAAACGCTCCTGTTGCTCATGCCGTGTGTGAAAGCAACCCGCTGGGAATGGGATTTATCACGCCGTGGTATGCACAGGCCAAACAACTGATCCGCTACCCAGTACCGCGAGTTATCCGACCCAATTCGCCGTTCATGGCACAACATTTTGCTGCTCAACTGGCTGGCACATTATCGTCTGAGACGCTGGCGTGCCAGCCCCAAGGGATGGGCTTTATCGGCCGTCCGTGGCTCCCCCGCCGCCAGCTGGCCGGGACTTACGATGCTGACTGGCTCACCCACCGTCACCCTTACCTGCCGAAAGATTTTGACTTTCGATATTGGAACGGCGCCCCCACTGACCAGCAAATTGACTGGCCTGACACCGACATCGCCCTGAGCCTGCAGGGCATGACCCTCAGTGGCAACCTGCTCGTCACCCTGCCGGGGCATCGCCCGTTTATTCTGCTGCGCATGGAAGACGGCGCGCTGCTCCCCATACCCATGCGCCTCGATACGCTAATCCTCGACAGCGAAGCTCTGACGGTGCACATCACTTGTCGGCTGAATTTTAAAACCAGCCTGCCGGTTCGAGTGGCAGAAGCCCGGTTTGAAATCGATCCCGATGCCCCGTTACTCAAACTCACCTCCCCTGAACCTCAAAAGGAGACTGATCATGGCGGATAACTACATTGCCCGCACCGCAGGCGAATGGCTGATAGTCGGCATGTTGCCGGACGTGTGCAAAACCCCGATGGGGCCATCAACCCCGCCAATCCCCTATCCGGTCATCGCCAAACTGGCGGGCAGTGATGTCCCCGTTCAATCTGTGCGGGCCAATGGTCAACCGGTGGTGGTCTTCGCCCAGAGCTTTGTGCCGCAAACCCTCGGCGACCAGCCCGGCGTAGCTAACGGCGTAAAGAGCGGCACGGTGGGTGCAAAATGCCATCCCAAAGCGCATACCAACACCGTCCGGGCCGGTAACAAGCTAGTGCTGCGCCATGGGGATGAATTCTGGATGAATGGAGCATAAGGAAGAACCGCAATGGGAGAAACGATTGGCATTACTGGTGGCCGTGATGAAAAAGTCTTTTGTGACGCTTACAATATCCGGACCTTGGCTGAGGCGGAAGCGATCCAAAAACACATCCCCGCCCTCATACAACAAGAGACGATGGGTAATCGTCGGCTCACCGCCGAGGATATTGAATATATTACAGAAGCTGAGGGCCGGCTGGCCGTCAAGGTCATTGATAAATTCAAAAGCGGGGAATTTCCGTTAGAGGAATGGAAGTATACTCCCCCTAAACCGAATGAGCCTTTGCCGACAAAAAACCGCGATGACAGTCCGAGTGGGACGGGAAATACATTAGGAAAGATCACCGCGCAAGCAGCTGCCGCACAAGTGCCCGCGACAGAAGCCAATAAGGTTGTAAGCGCAGAAACACCTGCGGAAAAAGATATGTGGGATAAAACCGTTGACTGGTTTAAGGAAACCGGCGATGACCTCAGCAAATGGGCTGATGAGAGTAAACACAATCTGAAGGCAGCCTGGAATAATCCAGGAGAAGCGGCTATCGGGGCAGGAAAAGCGCTCTGGAATACTGTTCCTGAAATAGCCGAGCTGGCTGGAAAAGGCGTAGTGATTGTTGCGACAGCGCCTGCTGTTACAGCTGAAAAAGTATTGGAATATACGGGTATTGTACCTAAAGGAATTGGAGCGTCTGAACTTCAGCAAAAAGCTATGGCGATGGTCAATGCTGACGCAATTAAGATGGAAATGAAAAGTGATGCAGAAAAAGGGGGCGGCCTCGCTTTCGATATCGGTAGTATAGCTCTGGGAGGAGCAGGAGTATTTAAAGGTTTGGCAAAAGGTGCCGTAAAAACAACAGCTAAAGCTGAAAGCACAGTGTTGAGTAAAGAAGCCAACGTCGCCGACGTAACCGGTGCCAAAATCAAAGAAAAACCCCATGACACACCGGACGCTAAACCTCAAAAAGAGCCGGTCAAAGATGACGCCACGCCCTCCAACAAAAAAGAAGGCAATGACAATGGACTCTGCTCCAAAGAGGGCGATCCAGTTGACATGGCCACTGGCGATTTCCTGCAAGTCTGGCCGGTGCTGGCCATACCGGGATTGTTGCCGATAACCCTCAACCGGACTTACCGCTCCACCGCCAATTTACACGGCCTGTTCGGCTCCAAATGGGCGGATGACTGGTCACGGCAATTGGTGATGGGTCACGAAGAAGTGCACTATACCCACACAGACGGTGTCGTCTATGATTTCGCCACTCCAGACAACCGGGTCTTGTCCCGTAACCGCCATCTTCCCCACGGTTTGCTGACAGGGGAACTGACCGGCGAGTTATGCCTGACCGATCGCCAAACTCAGCTCACCTACCATTTCAGCCCGAGTTCAGGCGGTACACAGAAACTATCTTCCATCACTGATCGCCGCCAGAACCGGATTGCGTTTATCTACGATAAACACGCCCGGCTGATTGAAGTCACCCGCAATGACGGCCTGCGGTTAAGTCTGCACTATCTGAACGGGCAGCTCCACACGCTCGAACTACATGAAACTCGCGATGGGCAGCCTATCCAACAACGTCTGCTGACCTGCCAGTATGACACGCAGGGCTACCTGAACGAGTGTGATGCCTTCCAGCACAACCACCTGTGGCATGAATATGACACACAAGGGCGGATGACTCGCTGGCACGATACCGACCAGACTGACCTGACCATTAGCTATGATGAGCGCGGCCGGGTACTCAGTACCACCTCCCCCAGCGGCTACTGGCATGACCGCTTCCATTACGATGATAACGCCCGTATTACCACTTATCTGGACGGTGAAGGGGGAGAAACCCGCTACCATTACGACCCGAACGGGTTGGTGATACGGGAAGTTGACCCGCTGGGGCGCATCACTCGTCGCCAGTGGCGGGGCAGCCTGCTGATGTGGGAAAGCAACCCGCTGGGGCAGATGACGGCTTTTGATTACAATGCAGACGGTGCCCTGACCGAAGTGAAACTGCCGACGGGCGACACCCTTGCGTATGATTATGATGAGCACGGGCAGCTTAGCGAAAGTATCCTGCCAACTGGCGAACGCTGGCAATTTCATTATGACGAACAGGGCAACCTGACCGCGCTGACGAATCCGTTGGGGCACAAAGAAGAATACCAGTACGGTCTCCACGGCGAGCTGCGCCAGCGCCTGCTGCCGGATGGACGCCAGTGGCACTACGCCTATGATGAGCACCAGCGGCTGGCCGCCGTAATGATGCCAAATGGCGAAACCACGGGGCTGGAGCTGGATGCTTTAGGGCGTCTGCGCCAACTCACCGATGCCCTTAAACAGCAGACTCACTATCGTTACAGCAATGACCATGCCAGCCTTAACGGCAGCCTGACCGATATTGAACTACCGGATGGCACCACGCAGCAACTGGAATATGACAGTGAACGACGGGTGGTCGCGGTCACCGATGGCGAAGGCCGAACCACCCGTTATCGATATGGCGCATTTGATTTGCTTAATCAGGTCATTCGCCCGGATGGCACCACCCTGCGCTTTGGCTATGACCGTCTGACTCGTCTCAGCACAGTCACTGCCTCTACCGGCGAAATTTATCGCTATGAGCGGGATGCGGCTGGCCAGATTATCCGCGAAACCGATTTCACCGGGCGTACCCTCGAATATCAGTACGATAAACTGGGACGCCGCATACAGACTCACTATCCCGATGGCCAACAACTTCGCGGACACTATTCCGCTGCGGGTTTACTGGTCAAGCAGGAAAGCTGGCAGCCGGAAGATAACCAGCTGGTACTAAAAGCCACCACCACTTACGAATACAACCAACGGTATCAATTGGTGACAGCCACCAATGCCGATGCTACCGTCGAGTATGAGTACGACAAAACTACTGGCCTGCCTGTCTGCGAACGTATCAACGGACGGGAAATTACACGCAAATGGGATGAGCTGACCGGGCGTCCCGTCAGTGAAAGTGTGGAGGGCAATACCCTACATTTTGGTTACAACCAGATGGGTGCACTGAACCACTTTCAGCTCAACCAACATGCACCACTGACCTTCCAGCATGATGTTCTGGGGCGGGAAACGGTGCGGGAAAGTGCCCACGGATTTATTCTTGCCAGCCGCTATACCGCGACCGGATTGCTATCGCATCAGTCAGCAGGGCAGGCTACCCAATTCTTCAGGGAAACTCTGGCACAAAGTGACCCGCATTTTCCGCCACAAGCCTCTGCGGTCAACCGGAGCTGGCAATATGACCGCGCCCATAATGTGCGGGTGATTGACGACAGCCGCTGGGGGCAAACCCGTTACCGTTACAATACCAACGACCAAATACTGCATACCCTGTTCGAGGGTGCGCGACCGCATGAAGAGCAGTTTAACTATGATGCCAACGGCAACCTGAGCCAGCATCTGCCGGTTGATGCCTATGGCGCGATGGAGCAAATTACCCAGCACCAGAAAGCCGGACGAGTGGTACAGCAAGGGGATATCCGCTACGCTTACGATGACAATGGCCGTCTGGTAGAAAAAACCGAACACCGTGACGGCTTCCGTCCGCAAATCTGGCGCTACCGCTGGGACACTCAAAACCAGCTGACTCACTGCGAAACCCCGGATGGCTCACGCTGGCATTATCAATACGATGCATTTGGCCGGCGGATCCGCAAGCTCAAGGTGCACGACGGAAAACTGACGGCGGCGAACCTGCAAAGATGGCTGGCTGGCAAACCGGATTTAACACCCAGAGCCGATGCCATCATGGGGCAGGATTACCTGTGGAGCGGCGACCAGCTTATCGAGGAGACGCCGGTTTACGCCGATGGTACGCCAGTGGAAGGTCAACGTATCCGTTGGTTATATGAACCAGGCACTCTCATACCTTCAGCACGTTTTGAGCGGGGTAAGCTACACTATATCGTCAGTGACCATCAGGGCACGGTGCGCGAGATGTTGTCCGAGGAAGGGGTACTGGTCTGGGCACAGCGGTTGACAACATGGGGCAAAGCGGAACGTTTTCAGGTCATCGCCTCCAATAACCCGGATTATCATGTTAACTGTAACCAGCGGTTCATGGGGCAATTCGAGGACGAAGAGAGCGGGTTATATTATAATCGTTTTCGATATTACTCGCCGGAGACTGGGCAGTATATCTCTCCAGACCCGATTGGGTTGTTGGGCGGGGTGAATCCGTATGGGTATGTGCATAATCCTGCTGGATGGGTCGATCCCTTTGGGTTGTGTGGCACTTCGCAGGTCATGCCTAAAAAGCAGCTTCCTCATAAGGTCATTAATGAGCTGAAAAAATTTGAAGGTAAAGATTACCGTTTTGGAAATCAAACCTTCAAATTGGACAAAGCAGGTATGAAGCATATTCTTGAACGGCATCACCCTAATTATTGGGATGGTTCAATAAAGGCTAAGCAAAGTTTTCTCTCTCCTAAAATGTCAACAAATGATATTACCGATGCTATCGGGAATGTGATGAAGCAGAATAGAGATACCGTAATAAGTAAAGGAAGTGTTGGTAAATTCCAAATTTCCGGTCAGTATAAAGGCCAAGATTATGTAGTTGGTTTTAAAAATGGAAGAATAGGACAATTTTATCCAGGTAAACTATGATAAGTATAAATACGTACATTAAAATCAAAGATGAATATATTGATATTTTTCAATATCATGGAAAGTTTAAAGATTCTGATTACATTGATGGTGCCTTAGAGTTAACCATAAATGGCATTAGACTTATTGATAAGTCAATGTATGACTATATTGATGATCTTTGGTGTTATTTAGCAGAAGGATTATCGGTACTAAATGATAATCAAGAGTTTAAGTGCTATTTTCCAGATCAACCGATAGAGGTTAAATTTACTCCATCAAAGGGAAATAGAGTACTAGTTAGTGTAAATTGTCATTCAGAAGTTAAGACTTCTATTGAAAAAGAAGAATTTTTAATTGCTATGAGTGAACATGCAAAAAGGTTCTTTGAACGGATGGAAGACTTAAATCCTAGCTCAATAGGGGCGTATAGAGCAGCTATGCAATATTTAAAAAAAATTACTTTTTGATTTACATATAAAATAGTCGGCAGATTCTGTGATCTGCCGGATTTTTTCTTTTAAGAGCTGCTCAATCCCTGCCTTTACCGTAAGCATCTGTGGAATCACACCTAGCTAAGGGGAATTAACTCATTAAACTAGTTTCACCTATTCTAATGATGAAAGAAGCCCACATGAGCCTATCTCGATTTACATAAGCCGAGTGGCTGGACCTGTTTGAACAGCAGAAAACCTCGTCATTGACTGTCCGTCAGATTTGCCAACCGACTGGGAGGGGATTAAATTTGAAAACAGATTAGGCATAACACTAGTGAGACAATGGAGAAATGATGGACATCGATAAAAGAAAAGTCACGATAATAATAAATGGGAAAACGGAAGAAGCTGAATTGCATTTGATCACTTCTCCTGATAGGCATTGTTGCTTAAGAATATTTCATAATAATAATCAATTGGCAGAGTCAAATAATTCTGATTATTTTTCATGTTTTGCTGATTTAAGAAACCAATTAAAAAATATAATCTTTCTTTGCAAGGGTGCAAAAATAAATGTATACCCATCTGGCATGATGATAGATATGGGCTTAGGTAGAGTAGCCTATGAAAATACATTAGGCCAGCGAGCCAAATCTGAAGATACAGTTCATATATTTGATTTCGACGATAAAGATGTTGATGTTACTCCAGAAGAACAAAGAGAGTTTCACTATCAATGGATTGAATCATTCCGACACAAAAACTGATTCATTAGTGTAGATTAAGCCGGAAAGATCCGCATGATTTTCCGGCTTATTGTTATGCACCGGGCACAGCGCTTAATGTTATAGCCATAAAGAAAACATCCTCACTTCAACAATCAAAAAAGGAATAGCATGATAACGGTATATTAATATATTTATGACAAGATGATCAAAAAAAGAGAAGAGATGCGCAGCTATTTACTGGGTCCGTTGAGTGATGATTTCCCCGAAAAATATAAACCGATACGTGAACTTTATTATACGGGGTCAGCCAAAGGAAAATCCTGTGTGGAGAAGATGATCATCAAAACAGCCGATGACCTTCTTCTTTTTCAACTTGAAAAAATGGATAAACTACGGTTATTGGAAAATGGTCAGGACATGTTTTCAATGGAGTTAAAACCGAATGAATACAATAGCATTGTCTATGTTCCCGAAAACCTCAGTTTCTGCTCAATTATGAAAGAGTTGATGGCGGAGGAAAACAACAACCATACTTCACGATTTGTTTATTGAATGACCTTGTTAAAATAAAGATAAATTACATCTTCATGATGTAATTTATCAATAACGAACGGATTTATGTTGAAAAACGAATTTAAGCCCCCGTAAAATGCAGTTTCAAACCCAGTGCTTTCGATATTTTGTATACCGTATTAAACGATGGATTGCCTTCACCGGATAACGCCTTATATATCCCTTCTCGGCTTATTCCTGATTCTTTCGAGAGTTGGCTGATATTTTTTCTTCTGGCGATATTACCTAATGCTTTAAATAAATATTTTGTATCGTTTTCTTCGATAGCGGCATTTAAGTATGCCTGAATATCTTCTTCTGTTTCTAAAAACTCCACAACATCAAATTTTTTTGGTGCTGATTTCATTTTAAAATCCCCATTCTTTCGCGAGTTGTTTGGCTTTCTTTATATCTGCCTGCTGGCTGCTTTTATCCCCGCCACAGAGTAATAATATGATTTCATTATTTTTGTTAGTAAAGTAGACACGATAGCCTTGCCCGTAATGTATTCTGAGTTCCGAAACTCCACCTCCCACCGATTCAACATCACCAAAATTGCCCTCTCCCATTCTTTCAACTCTGATTAAGATTTTGGCTTTTGCTATTCGGTCTTTTAAGGATTTTAACCATTTTTCAAAATTTTGTGTCCTTTCAATGGTTATCATGCTCCCTCCTGAAGAGAATATCATTATTGTATGTAAATCACACGGTGTGTCAACTACAGTCAACACACCAACGCGATTAGCAATAAAAACGTATTACACAGCTCAGACGGGTCTAAAATCAGCTTCAGTCAACAACATAATTTTGCCGTAGCCAAAAGCAATTTGAACGGGTTTATCCAACAAACCGGTTTCCGTTAACCAGTCGCCCGCCAGATAGAGTTCACCGTTATCACGCACCCAATCAATGCCCTGATAGGGATCATTTTCCGCCGTCTGAGGCAGAGGAATCTGATCAGGCTCAACCAGTGTTAGCATCAACCCGTTGTTATATTGCTGGATATGAAACAAGGTATTCGGCGTAAACCCCATCTGTTGCATATCTTCACCGCTTAAGACACATTCCGGCAATGCGGCATTATCAGTAGAAAAATGAAGTTTCATCGGTTCCTTCTTTGTTTAATCAGTCAAATAAAATGTGAGTCGCTTCACAAAAGAAAAATTTTGCCATTTAAGTGCAAAGCACCGTTCACGCAGGCACATTCAATATACTGTTTTAATTGATAAAACAGGGTATTACGCGTTTATTTCGGCAATTTTTTCGTTAATTTTCCGGGAAATTGCCGCAACCAGTGTGCCACAGCGATATCATCCCATTCGCCTTCATTCAGGCTTTTTAAGCAGTGCCACAGTTCATGGAAATTTTGGCTGGTGATGATCAGACATCCCGGCATCACTCTGATTTTTAACGGATCGTTAATGGAAAACCCCGCTTCCAGCAGCCATTTTCCGCTTAAGTTGATGGCCGGCGTCGTGCGGTTAAGTCCCTTGGGACGGTAAACCACTTTCTGATAACGTTCAGGTTGGGAAATTTTGTAAATGCAGAGGCCTGCAGTAGAATGCGTGTCAGCCATAATAACTACCTTAATTAGTTGTTGTGGTTAGCGGTTTTATCGTGTGTCACCACGGTAAAGCCGCGTCGAAATGTCACCGCCCACTCTATCCCCCGCTCAAATAACATACCACTGGCAAAAATCACCTTTGCAAAGTGGCTCGCAAAATAGCGACCGGAATGAAATTGTGTACGTTATTTGCACTATCAATTATATTGTAGTAATGTTCCTATATTGTGAGTTCAAACAGGAGATACCGCCATGACCATCACGACCCTCTCCAGCCGGGAACTGAATCAGGATGTGACCCGTGCAAAGAAAGCCACCAGGAACGGTCCCGTCTTTATCACCGATCGCGGCAAGCCAGCCCATGTGCTGTTGAGCATTGAGGAATACCGACTGCTGACCAAACAGCATCGCAACATCGCTGATTCACTGGCAATGCCGGGCGTTGCGGACATTGAGTTTGAGCCACAGCGCGTGACTATCGAAACCCGCCCGGCGGATTTTTCATAATGTACGTACTCGATACCAACGTCGTGTCCGAACTGCGAAAAATTCGAGCCGGGAAGGCCGATCCAAACGGGGCGAAATGGGCTGAAAGTGTCGATGCGGCCGATCTCTTTGTCTCCGCCATTACCATCATGGAGTTAGAGCTTGGCATTCTGTTGATTGAGCGTAAGGATGCCACGCAAGGAACCATGCTGCGGGCGTGGCTGGAACAACATGTCCTGCCGGAATTCGCCGAACGCACATTACCCGTTGATACCGCCGTGGCGCAACGCTGCGCCCGGTTGCACGTCCCTGACCGGTCCAGCGAGCGTGATGCCCTGATTGCAGCGACAGCGCTTGTGCATGGTATGACGGTAGTCACGCGTAACGTAGCCGATTTTCAGCCCACAGGGGTTACAATCCTCAATCCGTGGGAGCCGAACTCATAATGTGTATTAGCTGTGACTTAACCTGATCGTGTCCTATGGCAGGGCACAGATACATCTGACTGTCGGTTAAGAGCGAGGAGCGGACTTAGCACCTACGATAACGAGCCACAATGAAGGCGGCTAAGAATCTCAACGAAACTTGAGCGCCAAAATTGGCATAGTATTGATGAGTAATAGCTTAGAAGCTCTATTTTAAGTAGTGCGCTCGGGCTCACCTATACTCTTTAGCAATGAATTGTATTGGTCAGGGTCCGATGTGTAAATCTTGTCTAATACATAGTTCGCGAGCTTTGGAATTTCAGGAATTTCTATTGGCTTGATGCTTCGATCAAAAATTGATTCCAAGTGAGATAGCTCATTGTTCAGGCGATTAGCAAGAGCTATTGCAGTGTCGTCATCCCCAAAGAACTTTTTGATCCTTTCAAAGGCATCATTCTTATTATCATGATAGGGGTATTTGTAAAAAAGAAATGCTTCAAGGAATTTCCTTAAATTGTTTCCAAATGAGTAAAATGGTTCGTGATTAGTATTTACAAGTTCTTGATCACGACATTTGTAGATTTGATGAAAAAGATAATTGAACTCTGTGATGTAATCTTTAAGGTAAGTGGGCATCAACGCAATATTACTCGAGGCTCCATTCCTTTCAATCATGAAGTGTTGATGACCACCATGATTTTTCTCATTTGGAAGTGAAATTTTCTTAAGATACTTCAAGAAATCAAGATTATGAGTTGAGATGAAAAGCTGTTTATACCGATAGCGGTTTGAGCCGTCGTTATTCTTGATTGGTTTGGCAATTAAACTCTCGATCAAGCTGAATATAAAGAAGATGTGATTGCCATCTAAGCTTGAGATTGGATCATCAATGTAGATGATGAGTTCTCTATCTTTGCTTTCAGGTTCTTCCAACTTGGCAATGAAGTAGCAAAATGCAATCAAGCTGCGCTCACCTTCACTTAGGTTATATGCAGGCTTGCCATCCCGCATGATCTGAAACTTAACAGCAGTTTTATCGTGATTATCTTGAGCTTCAAGCTTGATACCATCATGACCAAAGAAGTGATTTAAAAGTGCATTGACATGATCAGCACCTTTTCGCTCATCTTTCTGTTTCCCGCGCAGGGCAGTGACTTTACTCTCTAACCTAATGATCTCATTTTCAGCATCAATAAAAGCTGTATTTGATATGTCATAAGTAGTCTTCAATTCAGTAATGCGAATCTTTTCTGCATCGTAGCCAATCGTAGAAACAAAAGATGCTACATCTGATAAACGGAGTGTCTCACGAGCATTAATCTTATCTTTATCCAATGTCTTGGAACGATGGTTGCTCTGCACAATTAGTTCGTTGATGCGTTCAACTTGCTGCTCAATAAGTGCGGCATCATGATTGACTATCGGGAGAACTACGAGCTGAAAGAGACTATTCTTTCTCTCTTGAAGTGCTAATTTGAGTGATTCCAAATCTTGCTTGTACACCTCCAAACAATCATCCAAAGTTTTTTTGCTGATATCAAATGCTGACTTTTCTTCAGAATAAAACTTGTCGCTTGTTAGGCTTAGGAATGTTGGAATTCGTCTAATTTCAGAATCAACAGAAGCAATAGACAAATCAATCTTTGATTCGAGTTCAATTGATTCTTTGCTGAAGTGCGAATCTAGAATTTGCCAAATATCATGTGGAAGTTTTTGGCGGCAGAATGCACATGTATCGCGCTTGTCTCTGTGAAGGGGCATCCCCTCTTTAACCCATAATTGAAGAATACTGTCATCTAGTAGTTCTTGAATTGCCTGAGTAGGTTTAATCGTTCGCTGTAGAAGCTCTTCAACAGTATTAATAAGAGAGTTTAATTTTAGTTTGATAGAAACCTTGTCGGTAATTTCGGGAAGTACCTCTTGTTTTAATAAGTCTGCTTTCGCTTTGGATTCTTCTTGTGATAGTTTTTTGAAATTAGGCTTATTGGTCTTTTCGATATCAGATTTAATATCTCGAATTGTATATACCGCAGGGACGTAGTCCTTATTTTCTTTTAGAGACTTTGCTTTAGTTCTTAGCTTATCAGTCAGAGTATCATCGCCTTTTTTATAACTTTCTTTTGCGCGATCTCGTTCAAGGCATTTTATCTCTAACTCATGCTTAAGCCCTGATTTTTCTTCTACGCTACCAAGTTGGGCTTCAATCGCGGCGATAGTATCTTCAACTTTATTGTTCTCCCCACCAACAATAGCGAATGTCTTGATTTCACCACCATCTTGGTTGACAAGGAAACTGAGGTTGTCATTCACAAAATCACGATTATAGACTCTTACATCGTAATTATGCGCTGAGACGCCCGATTGATTGACTTCACCTTTGTCACCGTAAATGATGAAGGATGGGGTACTGTAACTGACAGGGATGAGGCCAGTCTGTAGAGCACGGAAGATGCATGAGAGTGTTGTCTTACCTGAATAGTTGCGACCATAGATAATGTTCAGACGCTTGAAGTCCAGAACATCACCGCCATGGCCTCTGACGGCGCTCTTCCAAATGAAATCTTTAAAACTACCGAAGTTAGCAATATCTACCTTACGGATGCTCATCCACAGTCCCCTATGCAACATGTTGTTAATCAAAAATACGATGCATCACATTACAAACCGTGCGCTGATCCCTCTAACCTGAATGCAGCTTTCAATCCAATACTGTGTATTGACTAGTTTTTAATAAACTACCTATTATTAACGATCGCTGGAACGACAAATAAGCCTTATAACCCGAATATTTGCTCGAAACAATCGAACAGATCTCACATTAGATCTTGTTTAAATTTTATTAGCAAAAACAAAGTCCGTTTCTGGCTGTGAGTTCAATCGATGGATGCAACACACTGGTTAAATCTCTCTGCGGGTGATTCATAGTCTAGCGTTTTTCTCGGCCTCTCATTAAGTTTTTCTCAGATCAACAGCGGTGTCAGATCGAGTGATAGATAATACAAATTACCGCATACGCCGCTGAATATCCTTCAGAATGTCATTCAGCCTCTCAATGGCCTGCGCATTTTCCGCAATGGCCTGTTTGTGACGCGCATCGGCTTTGGCCCGCTCATTGAATTGAGCCTGTAAGCGCCGTCCGGTTTCTGCGTCCAAAAAATGATCCCGACTAGCCTCTACTATCCAGCCAGTATCCTTGGACGCGATGCCGCTGACCCATGATGTCCACTCTGAGGCGTTACCCGATTTATCTACCAATCGTGCCCGGAAATAGAGCTTCTCCCCAGCCGCCAGCCCCTGCAAAGTGTGGGTTCGTTGCGGATAGGAAATATCGGCGAACTGCAGCGTGTCATCATCCTCTCCGTTTTTGTTGTAGCAAATTTCCGTTTTCAGCAGAACATCCGTCGGGTTGGCAAAATCCCAGTCAAGCCGGATACCAAAAAGTAGCGGCGTGGTTCGGAGGGACTGCGGGGCCGACGGAACCTCTTTTCGGCTTCCTAGCAGGGTATCCTGCGTGTTCATCCAGATACTGGATATTGCCGCTGCATTAGTCGCCCTGACCCGCGCCTGATAGCGTCCGTCATCGACGTTCGGCACCTCAAGACTCCGTGCGGTAGTCTGGGGAGCCGTTGTCCAGTTGCCATTGTCTTTGCGCCATTCAACTTCATAAGCCACGGCACTGTCGGCTGCATCCCATGTGATCCGCAATGTGGTGGAGATGATGCCCTGATTAAGCGAATAATAACTGTCGATAAGGATATTCTTCGGTGCAGGCTGAACGCTGGGCGGAATGATGGTAACAGAGCGTTCGTCAATACGGGTATCCTTGTCGATAAGAGCATACTTGTCGGGGTTGTGCTCAACCGCCGTGATGTCAAATGATACGCCGTCCTCTCCCGCTTTGATACCAATAACCCGAAAGGGTTTCTCCGCTATATAGCGGGATTCGATTGCCCAGACTGAGCCCACTTCAGGTTCATCTGAATAGGCATAACCACGATCCCACACGGAAACCTCCTGTCCGTTGATCGCTGAAATGAGATCCCTTTCTGCCTTACCTGACGGCAGGTTGATGACAAGCCAATCCCCCACCTTTGCCGACGGCACCCGATCCAAGGTAATAATGTATCGCCTCGGCATAGCCTGGATACGCCCGCTCCTTCCTGATCCTGACAGCAAGTTATCCGACACGCCGATAAGGTAACCGGGCAAGGGAATACTTCCTTCCAGTCCGACGGTGAAAGTGACTGTCCGGTCATGTTCGTTGGTGTGTAACACCCATTTACCACGCCGGATGGCTTCACTCTGGCGGGTACAACCGATGGCAGTGATATCGGCCTGCCGGATACCATAGCGGCGTATCAGGCGAGGTTCAAACACCGGTTCGATAGCATCCTGATAACCATTCTGCGGATCGGACCAGCTTACCATGGCCGTAGAGTAATGGGTTTTCTCGCTGGCACTGGAATAGGTGAATTTACCGTCACGCACATTGGCACAGGTAAAGAGATAATCCATGTCACGGGGCATGTCCGCCAACACGTTCATGTTGTTATTAGACCAAAAAGTCATGCCCCGGAAGATCCCCGCAATGTCACGCAACACAGCCCAGGCATCTTCCTGTGACTGGATATAAACATTGCAGGTGAAACGCGGCTCTCCATGGCCTTCGCCATCCAACACAGTCTGATCACAATATTGCGCGATGCTATACAGATCCCATTTTGCCAAAGCCAGATTTTCCGCTTTCACCCGGGTGCCAATGCTGAACCGATCATTTATCATCAGGTCATACAGCACCCACGCCGGATTGTCACTCCATGCCCATTTGAAGGTGCCATCCCAGCTGCCATGATAAAAACGACGGCGGGATTCCAGATAATAATTACTCGGTACTCGGATGATGCGCATCTTGGGTTCGCAAGTAATTTGCGGGATATTACGGAACTGTTTGGCATCAAACTGAACAAATAACAGAGCCGTTTCTGGATAGCTTAATTTGGCGTCGATGACCTCGGTGATAGCCTCCACCACCATGGCATCCGCGATTCGGTTGCTGTTCTGTTTTGGCGTTAACCGCCGAAGACGCACCTGCCAGCCTGAATGAGCTTGAGGTAAATCCACCCGATGGGATCGTTCGTATTTGGTGGTACTTTTGCCATCCACGGCGGTTTTCAGGATTTCCTTAAAAGCGCCGCCATCGGTGGCAAGGTCAATGGCATATTCAATGCGATAGCCCACGGTGTCCCCGTTTTCTTTTTGCCTCTGTAACTGGGGCCACGATAATCGTAGGCGAACCGCTGACAGTTGAGTATCGGTCACTGTCGTCATCCATGAGCTGACCAGTTCAGCGCTGACGGTGCGGGCATTTTCGACCGCCGGCATACCGGGAATATACGCCTGATGGGGAGTGCCGGGGCGGAATTCCCATTTAATCCCTTCAAAATTGGGTCTGCCGTCTGAACCAGTAAGCGGCGTGTTATCCAGAAAAATACGACTACCATCCAACTCTCCCGCAAACTCCCCTTCACCGAGAGCAAGAATGATTTTGGTATAGGAAGTGGATTGCAAGGAGTCGGGGGCTTCCACGGGGGCGCGCGGCTGCTGGCGTCCGCCTTTATGACCCTGAATGGACTGTTTTTCCATCTTTTATTTCATCCTCAGAACGTTATTGCTGGTCTTCCGCGTAGATACCCGCTGAAATGATGGCGCCGCCAATACGGCGTCTGCCATAGCCGATGGGGACAGGATTACCCTGTGCCACGGTATTCACCGGACCACCGAAGGCATAGGACGGTTTGTTGTCGGGATCTTCGCGTCGTGCCAGTCCGCCCGGCATCGGGGAGAGCATCTGCACCACGCCGCCCAGCATCATGCCAACCCCGGACATAATCATCGGTGCACCAAACGGGGTAGCCCATAAAAACGCGCCAGCAACCACCAGCACCGCGCCCAGAATGGTCTGAAAAACACCGGCATTTTTGCTGCCGATAATCATCGGGGCAATGCGGATATCGTCTTCGCCGGAAAAGGTCAGTTCGTCACGCTGGAGATTACGCTTACCATTGAACACAGCAAAGGTAAGTCCCTGCTCTTTAGCCGTTAACAGAAAGCGTTCAAAACCGTCAATCAGGACAGACAGCGCCCGGATTGCTTCCTGCGGAGTAGAAACAGCCAGTTGATGTACCCGCCCGAAACGGGCACCAAGTACGCCGTATAACCGGATAGTTCGGAGTGTATTCATGCTATGACCTCAATAAAGCAGGTGAAAGAGAATAACGCAGCGTGATAATGGTGCGTTCCTGCCAATAGCCATGATAGGGTTCTCGCTTACTGAGCTGCCCGTACAGATGGTGCAGCATCAGACCGTCACCCAGATAAACACCGGCATGATTGGGTTCATTGGCCTGTACCTGCATAATGATCACATCCCCTGCCTGTAATTCACCGTGACACGCGACAAATCCGGCTGCGGCATAGTGTTTCATATACAGATTTTCGCCCCGATCCCACCAGCTATCGGTGCGTTCAAAATCAGGGAGTTCAACAGTCCGTTCCAGTTTGTACCAATCACGCACGATGGCATAACAATCCCAAATACCGTGCACGAACGGGCGGCCAATTAATGGCTTAATGCCTTCGAGTGGCATCAGGGTACGGATATCCCCTTCCGGCCATGAAACAATCACCCAAGGAATTTGTGACAAATCACACTGGGCGATATCCAACTGGCTCGGTTGTGTTGTCGCGTCGGGATGGCTGTGGACAATGGCAACAAGGGTGCCTTTGTCTTCGGCAGCAGAATAATCTTCAGGGTGAATACTGAACTGTTCAGTGGGTGATGGTGCAGTGTTACGACAGGGAAGATAGTGCTGCCGGCGGCGCTGTTGAATAACCAACCCACAGCATTCATTCGGGTAGGCAGCTTGGGCATGTGCCATGATGGCAGGGGTTGTGGATTTTCGCAGTATTGTCATGGTTATCGCCTCAGTAGCGCCGAGCCGGGGAACCCGCCAAAGGGCAGTTGTTCCGTGTCACCAAAGCGTTTTTTACAATCGCTCATGAGCCCCCCGCAGGCATCCGCCGCCGGATCATCAGTCGGCTTACCTCTTTCAGTAAAATATCGGGTGCCGGTATAGCCACACGGTGACTGGCGGTACTGTCCGCGAATGCACCATGTACACAGACTGTGAATTTGCCGGGTCGGGATTTTAATCCCCTGTAAATCAGCAGGGGAAGAGAGAGAAAACTGGATGCTTTCATTATCTTCCTGCGTTTTGCTGTCGATGTAGAAAACGTCGATTTTTTCCTGTTTGGGATCGGCTTGCAGGTTTCCATCGGGAAAATTACGGGCATCCAGATAATGGGCAAAAGTCATGCGGATCGTGACTCGCGCCTGCACCATATTTTGATAAGCCAGACACAGCGCACTGAGCGTGCCGTCCAAATTGGCCACATTGAGGGTAGGTGTCACCGCCCGCCCATCGCCGGTGACTTCCAATCCTTCAATACTGACAGGCCACGGTTTGTATTCGATTCCCTGCCACCATAGGGATTTCACTGGTAAATTTCCGGTATTTTCCAGTTCTGCTCCGGTATAAAGGATCGGGTGATTATGAAAATACAATACAGGCCCGCCAAATGCCGAGCCATCGACAGCAAATAATAAGATTTTACTTCCCGGCTCAAGCCGCTGAAGTGTCGCATTAATAGTCATCATGAAATCTCTTGTGGATGATAGGAGCGGGCGAAGGTCACAGAAAGAGTAAAGTAAGCGCCATTGGCCTGAATAGTGAATTTTCCCGCCTGATACAGCCCAAGTTCAGATAATGGATTACGCCATTTAAATGAACGCCAGCCCTGATGCTCACGCAGAAAAGCCATGATAGGTTGTATGTCAGATAGCGTCCCGACAAAAGACAAAGGCCAACTTTCGCGCTGCGCGTTGATCCCATCTCCTGACGTTTGTTTATAACCATCGCCAAACTGGACGGCACGCACAATCGATTCAAACTCCCCGACCGCACCCACCCTAGCAGGGAAATCAAAGGTTTTTATCTTCATCTGCCTCCTTTAATCGCCACACTGAGTTCACCACCTTGATTTAAACTTTTATGCAGCAAAAATTTGAATCGCTGATCGACGAACTTCGCAATATCCTGTCCCGCCGACTCTGCGCCACGGGATGTTTTCGTGTCGTGAGTACCATCGGAATGGATCACAATATGGACGGTGTTATGAACCGTATTGAAGGTCTGGTTGCCCGTACTGCCAGTAGTCTGAACACCCAGCTTACCGCCAGCACCGCGTTTTAAGGGTAAGATCGCTTCTGGTCCAGCTTCTCCCATCACCCCGCCCCCTTTGGCAAACTTAAACAAGGTTGGGCTGCTGACAATCTGCCCGCTGTACTGACTTAAATCCGCAGATTGATAAACACCGCCTTTCGCATTCATGATAGGACTCTTCCAGACATCCGGGGTGATGGTTGTGCCAGAACCGATCGAAGACAGCCCGCCTCCCGCCGAAGACAATGCGCTGGCACCCGAGCTTCCCATCGCACCACCAAAGAAACCAGAGATAGCTTTGGTTATCAGTGCCTGGATCGCAATACGTACCAGATCCTGAATGATGGATTGCGCCAGTGATGCCGACAGTTCCCGCATGGATTCTGAAAATGATTTTGTGCCCGTCAACATGCCGGTTAAGGTGTTACCCGTGCGTTGCTCGACCACATCCAGCAGATCCATCTGCATTTTCTGGAAATCGCCTTGTGATGCGTATAAATCCTTTGCGGCAGCAAATTGCGCATCTTTGGAGCGATGAACCGCTGCTGTTATTAACTGCTCGTGACGTTCTTTGCTGAGAAGTCCGTTCCGGTAGTAGGTGTCATAAAGTGCTGTTTGTTCTGTAAGCTGATTTTGCAGTTGCACAACGGGATCGACCTCGCCCATCATATCCAGACGCGGGGCGGAAATTTGCTTCGCCTGTTCAGCTAATTTATCCTTTACCGAGGTTTGATATAACGTTCTGCTGGCAGATAAATATTCCTGCTCACTGAGCAACCGCTCGATGTACAGGGCTTTCAGCTCTTCACTGGCTGCTTTTTCCTGCCGGATCAGCGCCTTCGCCGGCGCATATTTTTCTGCCAGTTCCACCCGTTGTTTCTGGTGATTCTCGGCATTAAAGGCTGTTAAACGTTGAATTTCCTGTTGAGAAACTAAACCGGATTGACCCACTTCATCCAGCTTTCGCTGGACTTCCTGTTCACTCAGGATGATGCGCCCCAAACTTGTCGTGTGCACCGTTTCAAGATCAAGACGCAACTGACGATACTGGTTCAAAATTTGAGTGATTTTTCCTTTCTTATCATCATCGTTCCCTGTCCACGGATTACCCGTACCGCCGCTACCTTGATTATTAGATATGGGTTTGGGTTTTTCACCGGCTTCTAGCGCTTTCAATGCAGCCTGAGATTCTTCAAGCTGCTTCTTATGAAATTCCATTTTTTTGAGCGCTTTTTCGTATTCCGCCTCTGCGTGTATCACTTCTTCTTGCGCTTTCTTTTTGTTTGCCCACAGACCGCCAAATCCAACACCGGAAACAATATTTTTCTTACCCTGCAAATCAAGCCATATTTTGGCGGTTTCCTTTTTTTGCTCATTCAGTGCATCCCGGTATTTCAGCACCCTAGAGGACAGTTCAATCTTTGAAAGCTGCATCAACGCATTTTTTGTCTCGAGCACAGCATCCTTTAAATTAGTTGCACTTGCGCGAGCTTCTTGTGCCCGTTGATGGAAATAATAGAGAGCAGAGCCTGCCAACATCGCGGCACCAAATGGCCCGCCAATCATGGCAAGTGCGCCACGGGCAAATCCCCCGGCGGCAGATAATGCCCGATAGGAATAAGAAAACCGACGATTCGCCGCTTCAAGTTGACTGGTTGCCTGTGTTTGCAATTTGAGCGCTTCGGTTTCTTGCCTGATCAGGGTTCTTTTTTCTTTCGAGTAATTGACGGAAAGACCGTGCAAACGATTCGTTCTTTCCAGATATTGAATGTGCCTACCCTGTGCTTCCGTTGATCGGAGCGTGGCATTGGCCTGTTCAATCGTTCGTTTTGCCGTTTCTGCCTGCTGTCTGGCAACATCACGAGCCGCTTTTTCGGTCGCTCTCCATGCAGTTATATTTTCACGCAGTCCCGCTGTCAGCTTCGTTGCCATTACAGGAATTAATGTATGCAATGCCACACTGGCAACCAGATTAAAGTTTTCGGACAACTCATTAATCGCACTGGTGGCATTTTGTACTCCGGTTCGCAATGGGCCATCGGCGCTCTGTCCAATTTTAACCGCCATACCTTCAAACGCACGGGTCAACACATCCAGATCCGCACCAAGGTTATTGGCACGAGCAGCTGCCTGTTCATAAGCGACCTGCGTTCCGGTCAGAGCTTGCGTCAGCTCTTCCAATTTCGCCCTTCCAGTGACTAAGTTAGACGCTGCACTGACATTTGCTCGCCCGAATAATTTCACCGCCTGGGTGGTCGAGAGGTTTTTGCCTGTCAGCGTTTCCAGTGCTGACGACAGACCAACGACCGAAGGTTTCAGATTTTTATCGGTGGAACGCTCCAACGCCAGTATCACGTTACGCATGGCAGTTCCTGCCTCGCCGCCTTTAATGCCACGCTCCGCCAGTATCTGGATAGCTGCGCCTAACTCTTCAAAGCTGATCCCTGCCTGGGCCGCTGCTGTACCCCCATTTTTGATGGCCTGCGCTGTTTCGTTAATTTCGGAAGAACCATATTTCGCCCCCGCCGCCAGTACGTTAATAAAGCGGTCAGCCTGCTCTGCACTGGCACCGAATTGATTAAGTGATAACGCCAAGGCACGGGTCGCATCTGGTAAATCAATACCGGACGCCTGCGCCAATATCACTGCTTTCTCGGTTGCCAGCGTCAGTGCCTCAGTACTTTTCAGCAGTTCTGGCTTTGCTGAGGCCATCAATTTAAATGCCTCGGCAATTCGGGTTGCGCCGAATTCCGTGGTACGCCCAATCCGCTGGGCGTTTTCATCCAGTTTCTTTAACTGCTCGCCCGTTGCACCGATAATGGCGGATAAGTCAGACAACGCCTGCCCGTATTGACGGGTATGGGAAATGATGGTGCTAAGTGAAAAGCCCGTACCTGCCAGCATCATTAACTGACCGGAGACGGATTTGATTTGCGAGGCCAGCGAGCTGTAGCTCTTTTTCACCTTATTGGCATCTGCCACTGATTTATCGCTAAAGCGTTGTGATCCCTGCCCGGCATAACGATAAGCATCCATGATCTGGGATTTAAACGAAGTGGCATTAACCAGCAAGCCGACCGTCAATGTCGATAAATTAGCCATAACTTAACCTAATAATTTCATGACAGCATCACACTGTGCCTGGACCGTATCACGGGGTGACGATACAGATGCAGAAGGCGGACTGTCTGGCTGTTTGCGGTTTTTCAGTCGGTAATAGACCTGCCACTCGTTGAGCGTGGATGCAGGCAAAGACAAGATGCGATAGGGATCAATTTCGCCGAGCTGCTCAGCTAACGTGAAAGCAAAATGCAGCCACGGCGAGTGGGTTAGTTTTTTTCGGCGTCCTCCAGTGTACCGATGGCATGGCGCTTCACGGTCTGAATCGCGTCAATCAGGGTGGCGTTATCGTGGATGGTCATCAATTCTTCTGCGGTGGGCAGGTCATCAGGGGGAATGGGGTGCCCCTTATCATCCACCAGACAATCCAACACCATCTGGATATTCAGGCGGGAAGCTTCGCGCCCGTCCCCGGCATCACTTAGCTTTTCCGCTTTTTCTTCCAGTTCCAGTAATTCCAGTGCCGTCAGCCGGCGCAAGTTTATTTGCGTACCGAACAGTTCCACTGCTTTAATCTGCGGGCGCGGAGTGAGTAAGGCCGCTTTCAGCGCTTTCATTGGGTGACTCCTGTTTTCTGGTCAGCAATACCCCAGACGAGGTTGTTTTGTTTACCTTTGACCGTGATTTGGATCACTTCACTCGCCGGGGCGTTAATGTCGTTCATTTCCCAGCCGGAAAGTGCCAGCACCATCGTGGCGGTACGCTTATTCGGCAGAGCAATGTAAAACTGCACGGTTTCACGCTTTTCCGCCGCGTTCAGGAAGGAGACAAAATCGGGGTTCTCCGGATCATCGATAAAGCCAAGGGACTTTTCCGGACCTTCAGGCATATCGGAAATAAACTGCTTGTTGGTATCCAGCAGGGTGGTGCAGTCGACAAAACTGCCGGTCAGCCCCGTGGCTCCCAATGCCTTACAGTTAATCAATGGACGCATGTTTTCTACTGGGTCGCCGGGCTTGCCGAACTTCACCACCGTACCGGCAGGCAATACGGCGTATTCGGGGGATGTTGCCATCGTGTGTTCTCCTATTGACTGTAACCCGATAAGGCATCGCGAATTTCCTGCGCGAGCACCTTAACGACTGCCGTTTTGTTGTAATCCAGCGCCGGACGGATAAAGGGATTTGGTACCTGTTTGATGGTGCCCATTTCCTGTGCGAGCGCTTTCATACGATGGGGTTTGGTCGGGCCAACGGTGATCATCATCCCGCCCTTGTATTTCTTGGCTTTTGTGGATCGAATGTTGATATTGTCCCGCATATGGGAACCCTCACTTTTCTTGTCATATCCGGCATGAATTTCCATATCTTTTTTGACGATTTCCATTGCGGCTTTCCCGGCTTTGCGCAGGATTTGGGTCTGGAGATCACTGTCTAGTGCCTGCAATTTACGCCCCAGTTCCGCCCATCCGGTCGTTTGTGCGGTGATCATGCCGAGTTCTCCGCATAAATAATGATAAAGTCCCGTGTGATACGGTAGCGCTTGCGATTTTCCGTCAGCTCTTCCGAGTCCTGATACAGTGCACCGCGCGTCACGGTCTGCACCGGATAGTGACCGATAAACCCGTGTTGCACCGACTCCCATGTTGAACGGATTTTAGCCTCCAGCTTAAGTGCTTTTTTATAGTCATGCAGGATGAGGCTGATTTGAAAGCGCGCCTTGATGAGTTGTGTGGCCGCCAGTCCAGAATTGAATTTCGCGTCACTGATACGTTGGTAGGTAACACCCTCTAACACGCTGGACGGCAGTATCAACGGGTAGACAGGCAGCCCAGTTAATCGTACTAAATCGGCTTGAAGTTCAGGTTCTATCATGGCGCACATCTGCCTCCGTGGTGATAACGGCACGGTCGGCGCGGTTGCGGTCTACAGTGCGAACGGTAAACAGCCGGCCTTGATGTTCAACCAGCCAGTTGGGTTCAACGTCCTTTCTTGGCCTGACCGTAAATTGTTGCACTTCGATCACGTGTTGCTGATCAGCAGTGCGGATTTTACGGTTGGACATGACTTCCGCCCGTGCCCATGTTTCAGTGACATATTCCCGCCCAATGATTTCAGCACCAAGATCATCACGGTTTTTTATAGGGCGAAACAGTTTAATACGATAGCGAAGTAAGCCAGCTTTCATTGGCATTCTCCTATAACGGAATAAAACGGTAGGGTTCCAGCAATGCCTTGAATCCGGTGGGTAAAGTCTGTGCTTCCCGATTTTCATACCAGTAGCCAACTGTCAGCATAATTGCTAGTTTCACATCGTCGGTCGCTAACAGGCCGTCCGGATCATCCTTCGGCACCGCGTTCTCATACAGGTGGCGGTTGAGATAACTTTCGGCCCGTTTAATGGCCGCGCGAGTATAAATGTCTAATAAATCATCTTCGGTATTATTATCACTGTCGATACGACATTGCTGCCGGAGCAAGTCAATCGAGGGAAAAAACATGTCATCTCCTGATAATAAGGTGACTACGCCTTATCTTCTGCCACTTTCAGCAGTTTCACGGCGTTGCTGTCCACTAGCAGGGAACCGACCCGTTTGGTGGTGTAGAAGTGGATAAACGGTTTGTGGGTGTACGGATCACGCAGCATACGAACGCCCAGCCGATCCAGAATGGTATAGCAGCGTTTGAAGTTACCGAACACCACTGGCACGGCACCTGCGCTCAAATCGGCAAACTGTTCGTTTTCCGCGATACCGTAGCCCAGCAGCGCAGAGGGCTGCCCCAGTTGCAGGCCCGGCTGCCACAGGTAGTTGCCCTGACTGTCTTTCAAGGTGCGTACCTGAAATAGCATTTTGTTGTTCATCATGAATTTCGCCCCGTTGCGGTACGGCTTGCGCAGGGTGTAGATCAGTTTCAGAATTTCGTCTGCCGTGACCTCGGTCGGCTTCTTCAGCAATAGGTGCTGCAATGACCCCCATTTGCGATCCTTGTCTTCCTGCACATCACTGCCATAGGCCAGCAAGCCTTTCGGTTTATTTTTGCCGTCACCATGGGTAAAGGCGTTTTCCTCCTGTTCGGCAAATTCCTGTGTCAGCTCAGACGAGATAAAGGCTTCCACATCGAAAAAGGCATCATCCAGCATGGTCTGGGTGGCGGCCGGATTACCGTAGATTTCACCCCAGATGGGTTCGATGGGTGCCAGCTTTGGTGTTTTAGTTTCCGGCCGTTCATCAGTTTCGCCGACCCAGCCGCTATTGGTGCCGCCCTGATTGATCAACCGCTTAAAACTGGGATTGCCAACCGACACCACGTTACACTCCGTGCGCATCACCACTTCCTCTTTCAGGGCGCTGATGATATTGCGATCCAGCTCTTCCGGCACGGCATAACCCCCTTCAGGATCGGTCGTGGTCTGCATCGCTTTTTGCTCCAGTTCTGCCAGTCCGTCTTCTCGACCTTTGCGGATAAACTGGGCAAACGCCGCTTTGTGTTCGCTGACAGCCGGGATATTGCCACCACCAACCGGGCGTTTCAGCCCAGCAAGCTCTTCTTCCAGCGCTGATTTCAGGGTATCCAGCTCGCTGAGTTTGCCGTTCAAGGTTTCCACCTGTCCGGCTAATTTGCCTTTTTCCGCCTCTATCGCCTCAATGCGCTGGTCGTTCTTCTGCCGGAACTCGTCGAAACGCTGCTGAATTTCCTGCGCGACCTGTTGTATGTCTTTGACTTCAATAGCCATAAAAAACTCCGGTTAGTTAAAATGTAATGATTTCAGTGCACTTAATGCCGAGGTTGTCTCCGCGTCATGCAAAGACAAGGCCCCGTAGCCCTCAGCCATAAAGGCCTTGGCCTGAGAGCGGGAGAGTCCAACGTCGCGCAGGACGCGTTCAATATGACTGGGATTGGGAATATCGCCCCGGGCAAAAGCCGATTTTACGTTGCTCACCCGGGCATCATCGTTGGCAGGAAAGGTCACCAGACTCACTTCCCACAAATCGAGGTCTTTCAGTAAAAAAGCCGATTTTGTCCGGTCATACTCTCCGTCTTTCAGCACATAGCCGATAGACAGTCCGGAGAGTGAACCGGCTTTCATATGGGCGTGTGCCCGTCTTGCCAGCGGATCATCCTCAATCAGCAACCGCCCTTTGAGATAAAGACCTGTCTCGTCTTCTTTCATTTCGGTATAGATACCGATAGGCTCATCCATTCGGTGCTGCCAGAGCAAGGCAGGTAAGCTGCCTTTTTCTCCCCATTGTTTCAGCGTATTGGCAAACGCGCCGGGTAAAACGATATCGTCGGTGCTGTCTTTCAGCCCGAATACCGAGCCATACCCTTCAAACTCGCCGGAATCACTGACAGATTTAATGTTCAAAGGCATATCAAGCCGTTGTTTGGTCATCACCGGCATGAGGTTTATCCTCCGTCTGTGTTGGGTTGGTGTTTTCTGGAGTAGTGGTCATATTCATCGGTGTGAGATAAATATCACCGCCCTCGCGGGGGTTGAGTTCTTCCAGCTCCCGGCATTCGTTCGGCGCGTAAATGCCCCAGTTGATGCCAGTAGCGTAGGCTTCAAAACGGGACTTCATATCCCCACGCAACAAAGCACCCGTGTTGAATTTGGCATAAAACTGCCCCTGTTTACTGTTTTTGACCAATCCGGCATTGATGCGCTGTTCAATCCGGGTGAGGTACGGCACGAGGGAATAATTGATAAACCCGATCCCCAAATTTTCGATATTGTTAAAAGTGGCGCGGTCAGTGTTCTGCACCATATGCAGTGGCACCCGGAAGATGCGGCAGATTTCCTCAAGCTGAAACTTGCGGGTTTCCAGAAACTGCGCATCTTCAGCAGACAGGCTGATTTGATGCCATTTCAATCCCATTTCCAGGATCATCGGCTTATGGGCGTTGACCAGCCCCTGATGACGGGCCTCAAAATCCGCCTTCAACCGTTTATATGCTTCATCTTTCAGTGCTTGATCTGTTTGCAGTACGCCACTGGTGACTGCGCCGTTACCAAACAGCCGTGATCCATGTTCTTCAGTGGCCAGCCCCAGCCCGATCGCTTGCCGAGCGTAGGTGATGGGGCTTAATCCTGTCAGGCCATCCAACGTGAAGATGCGCACATGCCAGAGTTCATCCTGTGTTAGTGTCCGACTTTCTCCGCTCGGGAAGGTCACCTGATATTCTGGCTGCCAGTCACGGTTCAGTTTGGGAACGACGGCACCCGGATCGAGTGGCAGTAATTCCACCACTTCCCCCAGTGCTTTGACTTTGTAAGCGTAGAAGTTGCCCCGCAGGCACAGGCAGGCAATCAGCAACTCCCAGAATTCCTGCGGAGTCATGTAATTATTGGGTTTGACCGACAACAGCTTATGCAACCGCTCTTTAACAGCGTGTCGGTTGCCTCGTTCTAATTGCTCATACAGAGAACAGGGCAGCATGCCAACCGATTCCGCCAGTACCCGTACGCAACTGAATACAGCGGTGAGCTGCATGGCTAACTGCGGACTGACCCGCCGTCCGCTGTAGGTGTCATAAGACAGGCCAATCAGTTCACTTAAATCACGGGAGGTCAAAGGTTCGGCGGATTTACGAAATAATCCGGGAAAAAACATCAAACCTCCTTATCGGGTTTCTGGCTCAACATGCGTGAGACCAGATACGACCAGCCGAGGCACAACACACCCAGCACCATAAATCCGGCGGCCGGTAACAGCAGCCATGCACCGTAAGACAGCAAAGCGCCGCCCGCCAGCCCGATTAACAGGGCAGCCACAATGAATATTTTCATGAAAAGACCTTAGAGTGAGCGAACACCGTAGGAAAGCAAATGATCTGAAAGACTGGGTTCTTCGTGCAAAATAGCCCGCCCCATTGCCATAATCAGCGCAACCGCACCATCAATTTTGCTGTCTTTATGCTCTTTGATGGGGCGCACAATGTCATCATTGCCACCCATCGTTTTCCCGACGACATTGCTGATACACCAAGACATAATCGGATGGCCGTCATGATGGAAACGCCCAGATTGGATAGCTGCCTCTAACTCTTTCATCGGATCGCTCATATGCGTGAAGTTCTGAGTAATGATGATGGGATTAATTCCCTCATCCGCCAGGGAATGAGATAAGCCAGTTGCCCCAAAGGGATCAATCGGGGCTTCATTGACCGGATTCAGATGACAGGCGAGTTTGGCTTCTTCAAGGATATAGCGGTAATCCACTTCGGCACCTTCCGTGACGGTCAGCAAATCCATTTCCACCCATTTCTGAAAACGTTCGGCACTGCGGCGGTTCTCATTCTGCTCCACGCTGTAGACGGTGTCATACGGCACCCAGAAACGTGGGGCGATACTGTAAAAATGACGTTTGCCGTTAATTTCACGCGAAAAAAGCCGCGCCATACTGTTCATATCCAGCTTGCGGGCAAGATCAAAAGCTAGAAAACAAGGCTGACCCTCGAATTGTTCCAGCGTCAGTGAAGTATCTTCGCACTGTTTCCAATTCACCATATTGAAGTAAGCCTCCCGCGCAGACACCCAGATATTCAGGTGTTTGGTTTTAAAGACACTGGCTAAACGCGGGTTATTCAGAGCGCGTTGTTGCTGACTCAGCAAAAAGTCAGCATAAACCGATACCCCCATATTGGGATTGGCTTTGCGTAACACCGCCGGTGAAGTCCAGTCATCACCGTCATCCACGGTATAAATTACCCCGAACAGCTCCTCGTTGGGCACATTGCCGGACAGCATTTCCAATACTTCGCGCCGCTTGTCATAACAGGGACCTTCAATGTTATAGCCTGCGGTGGTGATAGCCCACATCAGCGGCTGACGCCGTGCCCCCATCCCTGTCAACATGGTGGTGTACAGGTCGTCGGTATCATGTTCATGGTATTCATCGACAATGGCGCAACTGGGGGACTGCCCGTCACCGGGATTGCCAATCAGCGGCTCAAAACGTGCCCCATCCGCCGGGCGGTTCATGTTAGCGGCATTCACTTCAATCCCGAACGCCTCAATCAGCATCGGGGTGCGCTTGCACATCAATCGCGCAGGTCGGAACACTTCCCACGCTTGTTTCTCGGTCGTGGCCCCGGAATAGACTTCCGCGCCGAATTCGTCATCACAGGTAAAACAATACAGCGCCACACCCGCTGAAATCGCGGACTTGCCATTTTTACGGGGAATTTCGGTATACACCTCCCGAAAGCGACGTAATCGGCTGCCTTTATGCACCCAGCCAAAGACCGAACAGACAATAAACAGTTGCCACGGCTCCAGCGTGATCGGCATCCGCTTAAATGCCCATTCACCTTTGGTATGTGGCAGTAGCTGGATAAATTTCGCGGCACGTTCTGCCAATTCTTTATCGAACCGATATTTGAACTGGCTGCTCTTTTCCTGATGCATATTATCCAGATGCCGCTGACTGGCTTCCCTGACATAGCGACCGACTTCAATTTTGCCGCGCACGACATCACGGGCATACTGGTTCGCCGCATTGACATTCGGATAGGATTTACGGCTCATGATGAAATCATCCTTATAAACGGATTGTCCGTTTTGGCCTGACCTGCCGCCCCAATTAGGCGCTGTCGGCTGCTCGGATCTAAGCCCAACATGGCGCCGGTGGTATCCATTTCAGATTGTTGCTCTTTTTTGGCGGTCAGCTCCGGGTTTTTAATCGGCCCGCCGGTTGCGCCGGTTACCGTATTACCCTGCCGGGCGATATTTATCACGGCATTGCGCCAGAACTGGTAAGCCACACACCAGCGTTCAAGTACCGCAAGATCCGTGACGCAGAGTAACCCTTGGGCACATAACTCTTGACTGGTCAGCTCCCACATCACCACGGCCAGCGACATGTCACTGTCGGCAAACCAATCTGGGGGTGAAACACTCGTCAATGGTGTAAAGCTCGGTTCCTCCCGATTCAGTTTGCGCTTCCCCGGATTGCCCGCCAGTTCCTTTCGTGCCGTCGGTTTAGGGCGACGACCTGACTTACCCGTCGTTCCCGCCATACGCAGCACCTCCCGGGCTTAAAAACAGTGAAAGATGAGTGAAAAGCACCCGATTTAAATTTCATTTTTCGCGGGGATAAAAAAAGACCCAAGGTGGCGGTCCCTTGGGGCGAGAGTGGCAGGGATTTGACCCGCCCCTCCCTTTGTAACGATGGAATTCGAAATGATTACGCTGAAAATGATTATTCACTCAGCCTTCAGCATAATCGTTCCGTGGCGGTCTTTTGTTTATGGCACGTTTCACACAGTAGCTGTAAATTACTTAACGCATCGGTGCCGCCATGGGCTTTGGGTGTGATGTGATCTACCGTCGTACCTGTGACCGCTCGTCCCTGCCGTAAGCAATGCTGGCACAGATGGTTATCCCGTTGTTTGACACGAACTTTCAACTTATCCCATTGACTGCCATAGCCGCGTTCATGCCGGCTCTTTCCCTGCTGGTGGTGTTGCCAACCCATGTGCTGGTGATCAGTGCAGTAGCCAGAGCGATCCGTGGTGGTTTTGGGACAACCTTGTTTTCGACAAGCTCTGGGGATGCGGGGAGGCATGCTCTGGTCTCCATATAGCAAAAAACCACCCGAAGGTGGTTGTTATTTCGCTAGTTCATTTAATTTAAAGAGTATTTTTTCTTTCAAGACACCAGAAGCATCTAGAAAATTATCAAATGCATTTGGTGATCTTTTATTATCCCTTCCTGGAAGAAATTCTAATAAATTACCAACATCCTCTTCAAACTCAGGAAAATATGCTTTAACTATAAGTTCAAGTTCTATGTAATCAAACTCATGCTTAGTTGGTACTGTACCTTTAAAATCACAGTCTAATATTTTGCTTCCCCAATCGGCTAAAGAACAAAGTAGAACAAAGAGTTTTTCGCCTTTTTCAATTAAAAACTTCTTATTTTCTTTTTCTCTTTCATGTTGAATTTGTTTATCAAACCGCTCTGTATTCCATTTATTAGTGAAATAAACAGTGATTAGAGTGATAACTCCACCAGAAATTACATTTATCGCTTGCATCCATGAACCCATTTTATTCCTCAATGTTAAATCATCATGAACAGAATACTTAATAATTTCCTGAAGTTCATTACATTGCTTATCATATTTCCGCTTTCAACATATTCAACTGCTTCAGTTGTTCATAACAAAGCCTTATCTGAATTTCTATCTCGTCTTTGAAGATGGCATGGTAATCCTCCCTAAATACCGGAGTGTCTGTTCAGTTGCACGGTAGGAATTGGAAACACACCCGTGAATTCAATATCCGCATTTTGATATGGTGGAATAGACATTAGTACAAACACTCAGTTCTAATGTAATCCTGCAAATACTTCGTTTTCCATTCATTCTCAGCAATCATTTCTCTGAGACGGAAATAGTCTTGTCTAGCTGCTTCTGTAAGTCGTGTGTCTCCTGCATTACCCAAGCTGCCGGAGGTAGTGGTTTCAGGCACGGAACAACTGGCTTTGATGCGCAACTTGCGACGACCAGCGGCAACATCAGCCCGAAGAATATCGATTTCAGTCTTAGCATTGGCGAGATCCTGAATGTGTTTGGTATCCAATTCATGCAGCATTTCAATATGCGTATTCTGATAATTAATGGTATCGGTCAGTTGCTGGATCTCTGTTATCTGGTCGTTATTGATGCCAAGCTGTTTCTTATATCCAGAGCGGTATAGGAAGGCGGCGGCTGAGGCAATCATCAACGCAATAACCGTACCCTTGGTGACATTGAGCTTCATGATAAAAACATCTGGCGTTCAGATGCCCTGCGATTATCCAGTCCACGTATAACCCTGCCTACTACTTTATTCCATCGGGAAAACTCTGCCGCTGCGCCGGTGTAGTCACCTTGATTGAGCTTCTTCAATAGCGTGGAACCCAAAAAGTTACCGCTGCCACAATTGAAGATAAACGAGCACAAGGCATCGAACTGGCCTTGATTCAAAGGGACTTTAACCCATTGTCTTAATGTGGTGTAAATAGGTTGCAGATCATCCTGTAAGAATGCTTCAGCCTGTGGTTCTGTAATCCCATCACCTTTTTTAACTCCTTTGGTATGGCCATAACCAATTGTCCACGGAATACCACCGGTTGCGGGATCGGGATAGGCTTTCAGTTTCAGGCCTTCATATTGTTTGATGCACTCAAGCCCTTTATCGCTGATTTCCATCAGAAGATGCTCCCGTTTTTTTCTCTGCGGCCTTACGTAACAATTGACCGATAAAGTCCGTCCCCAAATAACCCATCATTACACTACCGATATAGGCTAAATCAGGATTCAAACCAAACAGATTTAAGACATCACGAATAAACCACGCGAACATGGCACACATAAAGGCATCAATTGACACCTTTAACCAACCTCCACCGGTATAACGGCCGCGAAGAAAGGCCATTGTCCCGGCGAGTACTGACCCAACGCCTTGCTCTTTTATTGAAACAAGCCAGTTACCAAGGTGTACCCATATATCAGGATTTTCTTTCATTTTCATATTTCCCCTGTTAAAGCAATGGGTGTCTGTAGGGTGAGTAATGTTAGCCCCTGTGCGTGTATACGAATGTGATGAGAGTGATTGCGGTGGCAAAGTCGGTTGACACTGCACATACTTTTCGTATACTGATACTATACAGTATACGGTGGCGCACAATGATTAAGAGTTTTAAACATAAAGGATTAGAAAAATTCTTTAAAACAGGCTCTACAGCAGGCATTCAGGCCAACCATGCTGTAAAACTGAATATTCAATTAACCGCGTTAAACACCGCTAGAAAACCCGATGACATGAACGCGCCCGGCTGGGAATTACACCCGTTAAAAGGCGCTGATTTAAAAGGCCACTGGGCTGTTTCTGTCAACGGGAACTGGCGGCTGACATTTCGCTTTGAAGGCGAAGATGCCATTTTGGTTAATTATCAAGATTATCACTGAGGAATAACACAATGAGCAGAATGTATAATCCCGCACATCCCGGCATTGTCTTACGCGAATATTTAGGCGACATTTCTGTTACAGAAGCTGCAAAAGCGCTGGGCGTAACCCGTGTGGCTTTATCCCGTATTTTAAATGGCAGCGCAGGCATATCCGCAGATATGGCACTTCGTTTAGAAGCCGCATTGGGAACCAGTGCCGAAATGTGGACAAGTATGCAGTCCCAGTATGAGTTGTGGCAGGCTTCTCAACAACAGCGCCCCGAAATCAGGCCGATATTTGCGCATCTGTAATGATTAAGTGGTTCGGTATTGCCGAACTACTTCAACTATCTGGTCATTCCGGTGAGTTGAGTTGTAAACGTTAAGTTGACAACTGATCGCTGATCTCCTGTTCAGCCTGCTTAAACCGTGCCTCTTCCAGCTCTACACCCAACACACGGCGATTGAGTTTCAACGCCGCTTTTAACGTCGCCCCGGAACCCATAAAGAAATCCGCCACCAGATCCCCTTCCCGGCTGCTGGACTGGATAATATGCGCCATCAGGTCAGCCGGTTTTTCGCACGGATGTTTGCCCGGATAATATTGCACGGGAGCAAAATGCCAGACATCAGTATAAGGCACGGCAGCTGTCACCGAGAACGAACGGCGCATCAAACCATATTCCTGCCGTAATTCATCATACTGACGCGACAGGGTTAAATGAGAATCCACCAGCTCAGAATACGGGGTGCTCAGTTCACCACGCTGGTGCTTTTCTTTGGCGATACGGTCAAACAGCACCTGCAACTTTTGGTAATCAGTTTCATTGGGTAACTGCCACTGACTGTCGCTGAACCAGTGACTGGCCATCTGCTTCCCAGTGGCGGCGTGAATGTCTTTTGCCGTGACACCTAACGTTTTTCGGGCATCACGAAAATAATCGACCAGCGATTTAAATACTGACTGTTTCAGGTCCTGACATTGTTTGAAATAGCCATCACCTTTCGGGTGATAAGGTCCCTGATAATGTTCGGCAAAAATGATGCGTTCCGTTGCAGGGAAATACATGCGCAGGCTTTCTTTATTCTGCCTACGCCACGGACCGGAAGGTTTTGCCCAGATAATATGGTTTAGCACGTTAAACCGTTCCCGTACCAGCAGTTCCGTATCAGAAGCCAAACGCGAACCACAAAACATATACAGGCTGCCATTCGGTTTCAGTACCCGCCAAAACTCAGCAAGCAGCTCATCCAGCCACGCAAGGTACGCCGTGACATCTGCCCACTGGTTATCCCAACTACAGTCTTTCACGCGAAAGTACGGCGGGTCAGTGGCGATTAAGTCAATGCAGTTATCCGGCAGGGTTTTGATAAATTTCAGCGAGTCATCGTTGACTAAGGTGACAGGGCGTAAATCCATTCGCTTTTCTCCTCTCGACGCTGGCGGCTTTCAGGAAAGCCACAACATAAAAAGCCAGCGTTAACTGGCCTGCACTTTCACGTACCGGGAAATAGCTCTATCAGGGAGAACGTTTGAAAAACGTGTCATTGTCCCGGCTTTCCATTAAACCTGCCAGACGAAATTGTGTTAACAGTAATTGGCAACGGGGTTCAGGTAGCCCCGTCAGGGTAGAAACGTCGGAAACCGAGACCCAATCATGCGGGGGAATAGTTTCTAAAACGCAGGCAGCAGATGTTGTCATATCTTCATGTTTTAGCATGATAAATGTAACCTTTTGGTGAGTTTTTGTGCATAAACACACATGTAACTCTGACCCATGACAACAGCAAGTCTTATGTTTATTTCAGGCGTAAAAAAACCTTGCATGGGGCAAGGTTTAAGCTGTCTGATATTAATAAGCCTGGTGACTTTGTCATCACGTTTATCACAATAGCAGCGCTTTTACGATCGTAAAGATTTATTTTTAAAAATCGCTACATAATAGGTGTTGTGCTAACGGGATATCTTTATCCATGTCCAGTGGGATATCCAGCATCATTAACATCCCTTCAATCACGCCTTCGGCCTTTTGTAACCGTTTTCCGATATGCGTATCAGAACAGTGGTGATCATGGGCCAATTGCATAAACGTTTTACCAAAGACGTAATAATCAAACAGCAGGTCATGGGCATCACTAGACTGCTGATTCAGTTTTGCCATGCAACTTGAGATAACCATAGCATCATCATCACAACATTGTACCCGAGACTTCACTCTGTTCGGGATTAATCCTTTGAAACCTGCCGCAATGGAGGACCAGTAAACCCCGTCGCGATTATCAGCCACCCATGCGCCCCAGCGTTCCATGACTAATTGAATATCACGCATTCGTACATTCCCCTGTGATTAAAGTGCCCTGTCAGCATAGCGGCGTTCTTTTTGTTTGGTTTGTCGTTGCATCCGGCAAATTTCAGCAGCCGATATCTGATCGGTCGGCAGGTAATGACCGTGCCTGAACGCCTGATAAACCGTTCCGGTTTGTCCGTGACGGTTCTTCGCCAGAATAATTTCCGCGTACTGGCTGGCGGGGCTGAGTGGGTTATACACCCCATCCCGGTAAGTAAAGAGAATGCGATCCGCATCCTGCTCCAGCGAGCCGGAATCACGTAAGTCAGCCGCCACCGGGCGACGCTGATACAAAGGGCGCTTATCCACTTCCCTTGAGAGCTGGCTCAAGGCCGTGACCGGGGTATGCAGCCGTTTCGCCAATCCTTTCAGTGCCTTCGATATTTCTGCCACGGCTAAGTCGTGACGGTCAGCCCGGGGTTTTCTAATCAACCCAAGGTAGTCTACGAAAATGCCCTTTAAGTTCGGGTGGCGACGTTTATGGGTTTCACTGATGGCGCAAATTTGTTCGATACTCAGATCACTGGCATCCAGCACATGAATATCCCGATCAATGAGTGAACCGAGTGCATTGCCAATGCGCCCCCAGTCTTCGTCATACAGTTCACAGTTTCTGAGTTTAGACACCGGCATCGCAGCCGAATTCGCTACCATTCGCTCGGCAATTTGTTGCGCTGCCATTTCCATGGAAAACAGCAAAGCCCCGCCACCGTCGCGGGTCATGCCGCCCGATGCACGGGGCGCGGTGGATCATATTGCCCAACGTCAGCAAGCCGGACGGGTCGTACAACGGGGCCATGTCCGCTATATTTACGATGATAACGGCCGGTTGGTCGAAAAAACCGAACAGCGGGACGGGTTCCGCCCGCAAATCTGGCGTTACCGCTGGGATACGCAAAACCAGCTGACCCACTGTGAAACCCCGGACGGTTCACGCTGGCATTATCGCTACGATGCGTTCGGGCGACGGATCCGTAAACTGAAAGTGCACGATGGTAAACTGGCATCAGCTAATTTACAGTTGTGGCTGGCCGGGAAACCGGATTTAGCACCCAGAGCCGATGCCATCATGGGGCAGGATTACCTGTGGAGCGGCGATCAGCTGATTGAGGAAACGCCGGTTTACGCCGATGGCACGCCGGCGGAAGGTCAACGTATCCGCTGGTTATATGAACCCGGTGCATTAACACCGTCAGCCCGCGTTGAAAAAGGCAAGCTGCACTATATTGTCAGTGACCATCAGGGTACCGTGCGCGAGATGTTGTCCGAGGAAGGGGTTCTGGTCTGGGCGCAGCGGCTGACAACATGGGGGAAAGCGGAGAAATCGCAGGTTATCGCCTCCAATAACCCGGATTATCATGTTAACTGTAACCTGCGGTTCTGCGGGCAATATGAGGATGAAGAGAGCGGATTATATTATAATCGTTTTCGTTATTACTCGCCGGAGACGGCGCAGTACATTTCGGCAGACCCAATTGGGTTATTGGGGGGATTTAATCCGTACGGGTATGTGCATAATCCGACGGGTTGGGTCGATCCGTTTGGGTTGGCGGGTAAAGACTGCGATAAATTCGAGAATGCGTTAGAGAAAGAAAGCAGACTGGCAAAAGAAGACCGTATGAGAAGGCATACTTCTAGTTCAGCGGAATATGTCAAACATACACGTGCGAGAACTCAAGAAGAGGCAATGGGACTTTCTAGCAGAGGGGGGCCAGCCCAATATTGGGATGAGAGTATTGGACGTGGGAAAACAACAAGTGATCAGGTAACTAAATTTAGAAACAAAATAGAAAAAGAAGCTTTGCAAAGAGGTACACATTCTCCTCAAACAGGTGGCTCAGATTATTATATTTATGATTCTGGTAGAAATATTGGATATAACAATGGTAAATCAACTCAATATATGCGAGTTGAAGTAACAAAAAGTACAAATGAATTTCATGGGCATCCTATTTCTGCTCAGGATTACCATGGTTATATGAAAAAGGTTAAGTGATGATTAATATATTCCAGAAATATAGGCCGTTAGAATGTTTTCATATTCCGTCAGGCTGGTTTGCTATGAAAAACAACATGTATGATGTGCCTCCTAGTGTTTTAAATGATATATCTTGCGAGGAGGAACGTTTTTTAGTAGAAGACGCTTTCTTTCGTAATGATATCTTTATTGCTAGGACTGATTATCCATTATCTACGAATAATGAAATAAGAGGGGTAGTATCTATACATAGTAGATTATTTAATTCTAGTGACTATGAAGGTAATTATTCTTGTTTTTATGACGTTGAACTCTCTATCTTTCTTGGAAAGAAAAAGAATGAAGAAGTTTATTATGAAGGGAAAGTGGCAAACAACAGGTTTGATGCTGCGAGAATAGCGTCAAGATATATGTTTATTTTTTCTAACAATATATCTCCAGCATTAGAGGCTGGCAAATTAAATAAAAATAGTGATTTTGAATCATTTATATCTAAAGCTTATTTTGATAGAGATCAGGTATAAAATATTATTTTAATCTGGTGATCAAAAATGTTTGAAATTAACCGGAAAGATCCACGTGATCTTCCGGTTTTCTTCTTTTTTAAGAGCGGCTCAGTCCCTGCCCTTAGCGGCTTTTGTAATCATCAATCAGTTCCCGCATCCGCAGCTTAATTTCACTGATTTGCTCGCGCTGGCGCTGGTATTGCTGTTTAAAGCTGTTCGTCTCATCACTGTCAGGGATCAGCACCAGACAGCCGTCCATGATCTTCACCGTAACAGAGCCGCCAATCTCAAAGCCTGCCGCCTTAAGCCACTGCCCTTTCAGGTGGATTGCGGGCGGGGCATTGCTTTTATCATTTTGCGGGACGTATCCCACAGTGTAATAACGTTCTGTTTTTGCGGCTTTATTTACTGCACGGTTTTGCTTAGAATGCGCCTTAGCCATCATTCAACTCCTTGATAGTTGTTTATGGTGAGCGATAGCAGCAGGTAGCCGCCTGTTGTTATCGCGCTAAATCATTCTATTACCTTAACTCTTCAACCACTTACGCGCCTGATACTTAATAACCATCCCTTCCAGCATCTCTTTAATGACGTTTTTTTCTTCATCAGGAAACTCATTAATCGCTTCGAACAAGAAAAGAAACTCATTAGAAGGTGTCCTTTCCCCTTCTTCAAAAAGTAACCAGTCAGCAGAAATAGAAAACGTTTTAGCTAACTTGCGCAAGGCTTCTGCGGAAGGTTCAGAAGTTCCGGCCTCGTAGCGTTTAACCTGCTGGACATGAATGTTGGCAGCATCAGCTAACCCTTGTTGGGTTAATCCTTTTTGCTTTCGTAGTTGAATTAAACGGGCAGAGAAACTCATATCAGAACTCCATGATAAAACAGAATCCATAATGTAAGTCCTCCGGTAATGCGCCCTTGACAATAGTTACATTATAGGTACTAATATAATACATGTAAAGAATCTTGACGGGTTTTTAAAGGAATAATGATATGGCACGCATTCCCGACGCAGAGTTACAACACCTGAAATCCGCCGTCTCCTTAGTGGCCGTTATCGAGCAGCAGGGGCGGCAGGTCTTTAAGCGCGGCAAGGACATGACCGTGCTGTGCCCGTTCCATCAGGAGAAAACCCCCTCGATGGTGATCACCCCGGCGAAGAACCTCTATCACTGCTTTGGCTGCAATGCGGGCGGGTCGGTGCTGGACTGGGTGATGAACACCGAGAACTTGAGCCTGCGCCATGCGGTTGAGCGGCTGCGCGGGGAGCTGGGCGGCAGTCCGGCCGTTGCACCGCTGGTTGCCCCCACCGAGCCGGAAGTGCTGGCTGAGAACGAGGCGGGCAGGCAGGCGCTGCTGGCACGGGTGGTTGAGTTCTATCACCATACCCTGCTCCATGCGCCGGAAGCGCAGGACTATCTGGCGAAGCGGCGGCTCAACCACCCTGAATTAGTCGCGCAGTTCAGGCTGGGCTTTGCCAACCGCACGCTGGGGTACCGCCTGCCGCCGAAAAAGCTGAAAGCGGGGGCGGAGATCCGCCGCCGGTTGCAGGCGGCCGGGGTACTGCGGGAAAACGGGGGGGAACATCTGCGCGGGTCGCTGGTTGTGCCGGTGCTGGATGGTCACGGGCAGGTACAGGCCCTGTATGGCCGCAAAATCACGGACCGCCTGCGGGCAGGGACGCCGCGCCATCTCTACCTGCCGGGCGCGCATGGCGGGGTCTGGAATGCCGCGGCGCTGGGGGCATCCAAATCGCTTATCCTGTGCGAATCGCTCATTGATGCGATGTCGTTCTGGGTGTCCGGTCATCGCAATGTCACGGCGGCCTATGGGGTGAACGGGGTCACCGCGGATCACTGGCAGGCCTTTGAACAGCACGGTATCAGGCAGATCCTGATTGCCTTCGACAATGACCCCGCCGGCAATGACGCGGCGGTGAAACTG
Organism: Xenorhabdus sp. XBWT; assembly: GCF_059072735.1. Lineage (NCBI taxonomy): Bacteria > Pseudomonadati > Pseudomonadota > Gammaproteobacteria > Enterobacterales > Morganellaceae > Xenorhabdus > Xenorhabdus sp. XBWT. Next base: position 1,071,369 of record NZ_CM180990.1, on the reverse strand, counting down.
GCCGCCGCACTGGTGGCCAAAGGCATCACCCCGCTGCGTGTGGTGTTCCCGCCGGAGCGGGATGCGAACAGTTATCTGTGCCAGCTGGCCGAACCGGAAACCGCTTTCTCATTATTGATTGAAGGCGCCGTGCCGATGCAGGCGGCCCGCGAGGTTGACGTGGCAGAAGTGACTGAAAGCCTGTCATTGGCTGCTGTCCCGCTTTCTGCCTTAGCCGCTGAGGTGGCTGCACTGCCGTCTGCGCCGCCGCCCGTGCCCGGTGTGGTATGGGAAACCCGCGCTGCCGGGGAGCTGCTTATCTCGCTGGGCAGCCTGCGCTGGAGTGTGCGGGGATTAAGTTCGGTCAAGGCGGGGGCGGTGGCCCTGAAACTCAATGCGCAGGTCGTTGATACTCAAAGCGGCGTGATGTTTGTTGACAGTCTGGACTTGCTGAGCGCCCGCAGCCGTCAGGGGTATGCGCGGCTGGCCGCCGCTGAACTGGGGCGGGCGGAGGGCGACATTCGCCGTGCACTGGGGCAGGTATTACTGGCGGTCGAGCAGTGGCAGCAACAAAACGAAATGCCCGACACCGTGCCGCCCGAACTGAGTGCCGATGAACGGGCGGCCGCACTGGCCTTGCTGCAAGCTGAAAATCTGATTGAACGTATCACGGCTGACTTAGCCGCCTGTGGCGTGGTCGGTGAATCGACCAACCTGTTGGCGGGCTATCTGGCGGCGGTGAGCCGCAAACTGCCCAAACCGTTAGCCGTCCTGATCCAAAGCAGCAGTGCTGCGGGAAAATCCTCATTAATGGACGCCGTGCTCAATCTCATTCCCGAAGAAGAACGCATCCAGTACAGCGCCATGACCGGGCAGAGCCTGTTCTACCTCGGTGAAACCAACCTGCAACACAAGATACTGGCGATAGCGGAAGAAGAAGGGGTGCGGCAGGCGGCCTATGCGCTCAAGCTGTTGCAGAGTGACGGCGAGCTGACGATGGCGAGCACGGGCAAGGACGAAACCACGGGGAATCTGGTGACCAAAAGCTACACGGTGAAAGGCCCGGTGATGCTGATGCTGACCACGACCGCCATTGATGTGGATGAAGAGCTGCTCAACCGCTGTCTGGTGCTGACGGTCAATGAATCCCGCGAACAGACCGAAGCCATCCATGCGGTGCAGCGCCATAAGCAAACCCTCGAAGGCCTGCTGGCTGAGAACGAGCGGGAGTATCTCACCGCGCTGCACCAGAACGCCCAGCGGTTGCTTAAACCGCTGAATGTGGTCAATCCGTATGCCAGCCAGCTGACCTTTATGTCAGACAAAACCCGCACCCGCCGCGACCACATGAAGTATCTCACGCTGATTCAGAGCATTGCCCTGCTGCATCAGCATCAGCGGGCAGTGAAGGTGGTTGAGCATCGCGGACAGGCGCTTGAATACATTGAAGTGACGCAAGACGATATCCGGCTGGCAAACCGGCTCGCCCACGAGATTTTAGGCCGGACGCTCGACGAGATGCCGCCGCAGACCCGCAGGCTGTTGATGCTGATACAGGCGTGGGTCAGGGACAGCGGCCAGCCGCGCCATGAAATGATGTTTACCCGCAAGCAGTTACGGGATGCGGTGCAATGGGGCGATACCCAGCTGAAGGTACACCTGTCCCGGCTGGTTGAAATGGAATACCTGCTGCTGCACCGCCGTGGGCTGACGTTCGCCTATGAACTGCTGTTTGAGGGCGAAGACGGTGACACGGCGCACTTGTGCGGTCTCATTGTGCCATAACAAGGTTGATATGACGTGTGCCGGTCGGGGTAAAAGGTTAAGCGGTCGGCTGTTGGTCGGCCTCGGGTCGGCAGGCGGTCGGGTGCATGAAATCATCGCAAGGGCAGAGACAGCAAGGCGTGACGGAAACGCGGTCGGGTTCCGTGAAAAAACAGGGTTCCGCTCACACAACAAAAAATCATCCTCGTACTGACGACTCACACAGGAAAACCGCCATGAAAACTCATGAGATGTGCCCCCCGGATACCTTACGCCAGCATCTGGCCGGTTATCTGGATACGCTGCGGGCGCGGGGATACACCCTGCGCACCCTCAGCAATACCCGCGGCCAGTTGCGGCCGTTTATTGACTGGTGCGAACAGCGGGGCGTGACCCATGCCCCGCAGGTCTCATAACAAGGTTGATATGACGTGTGCCGGTCGGGGTAAAAGGTTAAGCGGTCGGCTGTTGGTCGGCCTCGGGTCGGCAGGCGGTCGGGTGCATGAAATCATCGCAAGGGCAGAGACAGCAAGGCGTGACGGAAACGCGGTCGGGTTCCGTGAAAAAACAGGGTTCCGCTCACACAACAAAAAATCATCCTCGTACTGACGACTCACACAGGAAAACCGCCATGAAAACTCATGAGATGTGCCCCCCGGATACCTTACGCCAGCATCTGGCCGGTTATCTGGATACGCTGCGGGCGCGGGGATACACCCTGCGCACCCTCAGCAATACCCGCGGCCAGTTGCGGCCGTTTATTGACTGGTGCGAACAGCGGGGCGTGACCCATGCCCCGCAGGTCTCATAACAAGGTTGATATGACGTGTGCCGGTCGGGGTAAAAGGTTAAGCGGTCGGCTGTTGGTCGGCCTCGGGTCGGCAGGCGGTCGGGTGCATGAAATCATCGCAAGGGCAGAGACAGCAAGGCGTGACGGAAACGCGGTCGGGTTCCGTGAAAAAACAGGGTTCCGCTCACACAACAAAAAATCATCCTCGTACTGACGACTCACACAGGAAAACCGCCATGAAAACTCATGAGATGTGCCCCCCGGATACCTTACGCCAGCATCTGGCCGGTTATCTGGATACGCTGCGGGCGCGGGGATACACCCTGCGCACCCTCAGCAATACCCGCGGCCAGTTGCGGCCGTTTATTGACTGGTGCGAACAGCGGGGCGTGACCCATGCCCCGCAGGTCTCGCTGGCGTTGCTGGAAAGCTGGCAACGTGACCTGCGTACCGGCCACCGGGCGGATGGCCAGCCTTACAGCCACAACGGGCAAATCCAGCGGCTGGGCAGCCTGAAACGCTGGTTTATCTGGTTATTGAACCGCCATCATATTCTCGCCAATCCGGCGGAAGCCCTGATACTGCCCCAGACAGCAAAGCGCCTGCCCGTGCAGCTCCTTAATGAACATGACGTCGCGCAGGTGCTGGGCAGCCTGGACAGCGGCACACCGACCGACTTCCGCAACCGGGTGATGCTGGAAGTGCTGTGGAGTACGGGTATCCGGCGCAGTGAGCTGCGCCACCTGCGTCCCGGTGATATTGACCGGGAACGCGGCACGCTGGCTGTCCGGCAGGGCAAGGGACGCAAGGACCGGGTGGTGCCCATCGGTGAGCGGGCGCTGGACTGGCTGGCACGCTACCAACAGACGGTGCGCCCCCAGCTGCTGCGCCGGCATGACAGCGGTTACCTGTTTGTCACGCAACAGGGGCAGCCCCTGAGTCTGGCACGGCTCACCGAGATAGCGGGCCGCACCCTCCGCGAACGGGCGGGGCTGGATAAACCGGGGGCCTGCCATGTGTTCCGGCACTCCATGGCGACGGCGATGCTGGATAACGGGGCCGATATCCGGCATATCCAGTCGATGCTGGGGCACGAGCAACTGAGTACCACGCAAATTTACACGCAGGTGGCTATCGGGCACTTAAAGAAAGTGCACCAGCAGACCCATCCGGCCGAGCGTGACGGTAAGACAGAAAGCGGCCCGGCACAGGCGGAGACGGCCGCGCAAGGCAGTGACGGCGACCGCACGGGACAGCCCGATCATCCCGGTTAAGTTCGCCGGGTGCGGTGCGGGGGCAGACCGTGGCCGGACTGCCCGTCGGCGTCGGTGATCGCGGGGGTAAATAGGCAATGGGCGGCCTGAACCAGGGTGTCCCCGTTAAGCCGGTGCCCGCCGCCCAAAGCCTATTCAACATAATGCGGGGAATTATACGCACGGCGCCGCTAACCGCCGATGCTGAAGTGAGCCACTGTTGGCGGCTTCATGCGTATAATTAACATTATGTCTGGCGCCCCCGCTTATCAGTATCGCAGGGTGTGGTGCACAAGGCTGCGCCTTCTGCTCTAATCTTCTGAGCCCGTCCTCAGCCAACACCGCGCCTAACCCGAACACCGGGCTTGCGTTCAACCCATCCGGCTTCTGCTTTAGCTGCCTTGCGGCGTCCAGCCAATCACCCTGAAGGCAGGTCGGCCTGCGGCCTCCGTTAATTAACCTCCCCCGCCCCAACCCTGCTGCATTGTCTGCGCGCGGCTCGCAGTCGCTTCGCTCCTTGCTCGTTGCCGTGCTCGCCATCGCCGCCCCGTGCAGCCCCCTGAGGGGGCTTCCCTGAACCGGACCGCGTGGTCATGCAAAACCGTGCCCCATCCGAAACTCCAGTGCCCCAGAGCGTCGCAGGGGCGCCGCTGGCAGGCTCTGTGCCGCCCGCACCCGCAGAACGGCCGCCCGCCGTCCGGCCAGCCGGACGACATTCGCCCGTTGCCGAAGGTGAAAACATCCTGAAAGTGCACGTCGGCGATGTGGGGTTGCCGGGGTTAACAGAACCGGTAAAACACGCTCTGTAACAGAATGATATAAAAGAATAAAATCCCTGAAAAAAGGATGACTGCACCCGGCCCCGTGCATTCCGCCCGATGCACGGGGCGCGGTGGATCATATTGCCCAACGTCAGCAAGCCGGACGGGTCGTACAACGGGGCCATGTCCGCTATATTTACGATGATAACGGCCGGTTGGTCGAAAAAACCGAACAGCGGGACGGGTTCCGCCCGCAAATCTGGCGTTACCGCTGGGATACGCAAAACCAGCTGACCCACTGTGAAACCCCGGACGGCTCACGCTGGCATTATCGCTACGATGCGTTCGGGCGACGGATCCGTAAACTGAAAGTGCACGATGGTAAACTGGCAGCGGCTAATTTACAGTTGTGGCTGGCCGGGAAACCGGATTTAGCGCCCAGAGCCGAGGCTATTACCGGGCAGGAATATCTGTGGAGCGGCGACCAGCTGATTGAGGAAACCCCGGTTTACGCCGATGGCACGCCGGCGGAAGGTCAGCGTATCCGCTGGTTATATGAACCCGGTGCATTAACACCGTCAGCCCGCGTTGAAAAAGGCAAGCTGCACTATATTGTCAGTGACCATCAGGGTACGCCGCGGGAAATGTTGTCCGAGGAAGGGGTTCTGGTCTGGGCGCAGCGGCTGACAACATGGGGGAAAGCGGAGAAATCGCAGGTGATTGCCTCCAATAACCCGGATTATCATGTTAACTGTAACCTGCGGTTCTGCGGGCAATATGAGGATGAAGAGAGCGGATTATATTATAATCGTTTTCGTTACTATCATCCGCAAACGGGGCAGTATCTCTCGCCGGATCCGATAGGGTTGCTGGGCGGGGTGAATCCGTATGGGTATGTGCATAATCCCACTAGCTGGATTGACCCACTTGGATTAGCGGGAGGTGACTGTGATAAGTTGCTTAAGCAAGCTCCCAAGAAAACTGTTCCTCCGATAAATGACGAGCATGTTTTCCACGGAGAAATTAATAAAAAAGGTAAAGCCGTTGGTTTCCATTATGAAGGCCTTCACGATGGAAAGGCGCGAATTATTGAGATTACAAACCCTCCAAATGCTCAAGGAGTTTACCGCGGTAGGGTGGAAATATTTAACGCCAAAACAAATGAGTGGCAGCCTAAGGTAGCCAAATCGACGTTTTATCCTAAATCTTGGACTCCTCAGCAAGTCACATCAGAAATTAAAGGTGCTTTCCAAAATGGTGCTGTCGAATCAAATGGAAAATGGACTGGTGTATCTCCAAGTGGTGTGAAAATAGAAGGGTGGCTGGATGCTTCAGGCAAGATCAATACAGCTTACCCATTATATTAAAAAAACAAATGGAACTGATAAAATGAAATTTTTAATCGCTGAAGATGGATATCCTACTGTAGAGATTGATGATGAACGCCGTGTATTAGCTGACTTTTTAATAGGTGATGTACAAGCTGATATAGATTATACCGATGAATTAATCTCATTATGTAACAAAGTCAGTAATGGTGAATTACCACAATGGGAAGGTACAGGCAATGCCCATACTGTTACTATCAAGCCAGATGGAGTCGAGATCTTTAATGAGTACACAGAAGAGAGCCTAAAGATCGCCACTATTGAAGAGTTCAAAGGTTATCTTGAAAAGTGGAAAGAATTACTTTTGAGTAGAGAATAAACCTCAAACAGCCGGAAAGATCCCCGTGATCTTCCGGCTTTGTCTTTTTTAAGAGCCGCTCAGTCCCTGCCCTTAGCGGCTTTTATAATCCCCAATCAGCTCGCGCATTCTCAGCTTAATTTCACTGATTTGCTCGCGCTGGCGCTGGTATTGCTGTTTAAAGCTGTTCGTCTCATCACTGTCAGGGATCAGCACCAGACAGCCGTCCATGATCTTCACCGTAACAGAGCCGCCAATCTCAAAGCCTGCCGCCTTAAGCCACTGCCCTTTCAGGTGGATTGCGGGCGGGGCATTGCTTTTATCATTTTGCGGGACGTATCCCACAGTGTAATAACGTTCTGTTTTTGCGGCTTTATTTACTGCACGGTTTTGCTTAGAATGCGCCTTAGCCATCATTCAACTCCTTGATAGTTGTTTATGGTGAGCGATAGCAGCAGGTAGCCGCCTGTTGTTATCGCGCTAAATCATTCTATTACCTTAACTCTTCAACCACTTACGCGCCTGATACTTAATAACCATCCCTTCCAGCATCTCTTTAATGACGTTTTTTTCTTCATCAGGAAACTCATTAATCGCTTCGAACAAGAAAAGAAACTCATTAGAAGGTGTCCTTTCCCCTTCTTCAAAAAGTAACCAGTCAGCAGAAATAGAAAACGTTTTAGCTAACTTGCGCAAGGCTTCTGCGGAAGGTTCAGAAGTTCCGGCCTCGTAGCGTTTAACCTGCTGGACATGAATGTTGGCAGCATCAGCTAACCCTTGTTGGGTTAATCCTTTTTGCTTTCGTAGTTGAATTAAACGGGCAGAGAAACTCATATCAGAACTCCATGATAAAACAGAATCCATAATGTAAGTCCTCCGGTAATGCGCCCTTGACAATAGTTACATTATAGGTACTAATATAATACATGTAAAGAATCTTGACGGGTTTTTAAAGGAATAATGATATGGCACGCATTCCCGACGCAGAGTTACAACACCTGAAATCCGCCGTCTCCTTAGTGGCCGTTATCGAGCAGCAGGGGCGGCAGGTCTTTAAGCGCGGCAAGGACATGACCGTGCTGTGCCCGTTCCATCAGGAGAAAACCCCCTCGATGGTGATCACCCCGGCGAAGAACCTCTATCACTGCTTTGGCTGCAATGCGGGCGGGTCGGTGCTGGACTGGGTGATGAACACCGAGAACTTGAGCCTGCGCCATGCGGTTGAGCGGCTGCGCGGGGAGCTGGGCGGCAGTCCGGCCGTTGCACCGCTGGTTGCCCCCACCGAGCCGGAAGTGCTGGCTGAGAACGAGGCGGGCAGGCAGGCGCTGCTGGCACGGGTGGTTGAGTTCTATCACCATACCCTGCTCCATGCGCCGGAAGCGCAGGACTATCTGGCGAAGCGGCGGCTCAACCACCCTGAATTAGTCGCGCAGTTCAGGCTGGGCTTTGCCAACCGCACGCTGGGGTACCGCCTGCCGCCGAAAAAGCTGAAAGCGGGGGCGGAGATCCGCCGCCGGTTGCAGGCGGCCGGGGTACTGCGGGAAAACGGGGGGGAACATCTGCGCGGGTCGCTGGTTGTGCCGGTGCTGGATGGTCACGGGCAGGTACAGGCCCTGTATGGCCGCAAAATCACGGACCGCCTGCGGGCAGGGACGCCGCGCCATCTCTACCTGCCGGGCGCGCATGGCGGGGTCTGGAATGCCGCGGCGCTGGGGGCATCCAAATCGCTTATCCTGTGCGAATCGCTCATTGATGCGATGTCGTTCTGGGTGTCCGGTCATCGCAATGTCACGGCGGCCTATGGGGTGAACGGGGTCACCGCGGATCACTGGCAGGCCTTTGAACAGCACGGTATCAGGCAGATCCTGATTGCCTTCGACAATGACCCCGCCGGCAATGACGCGGCGGTGAAACTGGCCGCCGCACTGGTGGCCAAAGGCATCACCCCGCTGCGTGTGGTGTTCCCGCCGGAGCGGGATGCGAACAGTTATCTGTGCCAGCTGGCCGAACCGGAAACCGCTTTCTCATTATTGATTGAAGGCGCCGTGCCGATGCAGGCGGCCCGCGAGGTTGACGTGGCAGAAGTGACTGAAAGCCTGTCATTGGCTGCTGTCCCGCTTTCTGCCTTAGCCGCTGAGGTGGCTGCACTGCCGTCTGCGCCGCCGCCCGTGCCCGGTGTGGTATGGGAAACCCGCGCTGCCGGGGAGCTGCTTATCTCGCTGGGCAGCCTGCGCTGGAGTGTGCGGGGATTAAGTTCGGTCAAGGCGGGGGCGGTGGCCCTGAAACTCAATGCGCAGGTCGTTGATACTCAAAGCGGCGTGATGTTTGTTGACAGTCTGGACTTGCTGAGCGCCCGCAGCCGTCAGGGGTATGCGCGGCTGGCCGCCGCTGAACTGGGGCGGGCGGAGGGCGACATTCGCCGTGCACTGGGGCAGGTATTACTGGCGGTCGAGCAGTGGCAGCAACAAAACGAAATGCCCGACACCGTGCCGCCCGAACTGAGTGCCGATGAACGGGCGGCCGCACTGGCCTTGCTGCAAGCTGAAAATCTGATTGAACGTATCACGGCTGACTTAGCCGCCTGTGGCGTGGTCGGTGAATCGACCAACCTGTTGGCGGGCTATCTGGCGGCGGTGAGCCGCAAACTGCCCAAACCGTTAGCCGTCCTGATCCAAAGCAGCAGTGCTGCGGGAAAATCCTCATTAATGGACGCCGTGCTCAATCTCATTCCCGAAGAAGAACGCATCCAGTACAGCGCCATGACCGGGCAGAGCCTGTTCTACCTCGGTGAAACCAACCTGCAACACAAGATACTGGCGATAGCGGAAGAAGAAGGGGTGCGGCAGGCGGCCTATGCGCTCAAGCTGTTGCAGAGTGACGGCGAGCTGACGATGGCGAGCACGGGCAAGGACGAAACCACGGGGAATCTGGTGACCAAAAGCTACACGGTGAAAGGCCCGGTGATGCTGATGCTGACCACGACCGCCATTGATGTGGATGAAGAGCTGCTCAACCGCTGTCTGGTGCTGACGGTCAATGAATCCCGCGAACAGACCGAAGCCATCCATGCGGTGCAGCGCCATAAGCAAACCCTCGAAGGCCTGCTGGCTGAGAACGAGCGGGAGTATCTCACCGCGCTGCACCAGAACGCCCAGCGGTTGCTTAAACCGCTGAATGTGGTCAATCCGTATGCCAGCCAGCTGACCTTTATGTCAGACAAAACCCGCACCCGCCGCGACCACATGAAGTATCTCACGCTGATTCAGAGCATTGCCCTGCTGCATCAGCATCAGCGGGCAGTGAAGGTGGTTGAGCATCGCGGACAGGCGCTTGAATACATTGAAGTGACGCAAGACGATATCCGGCTGGCAAACCGGCTCGCCCACGAGATTTTAGGCCGGACGCTCGACGAGATGCCGCCGCAGACCCGCAGGCTGTTGATGCTGATACAGGCGTGGGTCAGGGACAGCGGCCAGCCGCGCCATGAAATGATGTTTACCCGCAAGCAGTTACGGGATGCGGTGCAATGGGGCGATACCCAGCTGAAGGTACACCTGTCCCGGCTGGTTGAAATGGAATACCTGCTGCTGCACCGCCGTGGGCTGACGTTCGCCTATGAACTGCTGTTTGAGGGCGAAGACGGTGACACGGCGCACTTGTGCGGTCTCATTGTGCCATAACAAGGTTGATATGACGTGTGCCGGTCGGGGTAAAAGGTTAAGCGGTCGGCTGTTGGTCGGCCTCGGGTCGGCAGGCGGTCGGGTGCATGAAATCATCGCAAGGGCAGAGACAGCAAGGCGTGACGGAAACGCGGTCGGGTTCCGTGAAAAAACAGGGTTCCGCTCACACAACAAAAAATCATCCTCGTACTGACGACTCACACAGGAAAACCGCCATGAAAACTCATGAGATGTGCCCCCCGGATACCTTACGCCAGCATCTGGCCGGTTATCTGGATACGCTGCGGGCGCGGGGATACACCCTGCGCACCCTCAGCAATACCCGCGGCCAGTTGCGGCCGTTTATTGACTGGTGCGAACAGCGGGGCGTGACCCATGCCCCGCAGGTCTCATAACAAGGTTGATATGACGTGTGCCGGTCGGGGTAAAAGGTTAAGCGGTCGGCTGTTGGTCGGCCTCGGGTCGGCAGGCGGTCGGGTGCATGAAATCATCGCAAGGGCAGAGACAGCAAGGCGTGACGGAAACGCGGTCGGGTTCCGTGAAAAAACAGGGTTCCGCTCACACAACAAAAAATCATCCTCGTACTGACGACTCACACAGGAAAACCGCCATGAAAACTCATGAGATGTGCCCCCCGGATACCTTACGCCAGCATCTGGCCGGTTATCTGGATACGCTGCGGGCGCGGGGATACACCCTGCGCACCCTCAGCAATACCCGCGGCCAGTTGCGGCCGTTTATTGACTGGTGCGAACAGCGGGGCGTGACCCATGCCCCGCAGGTCTCGCTGGCGTTGCTGGAAAGCTGGCAACGTGACCTGCGTACCGGCCACCGGGCGGATGGCCAGCCTTACAGCCACAACGGGCAAATCCAGCGGCTGGGCAGCCTGAAACGCTGGTTTATCTGGTTATTGAACCGCCATCATATTCTCGCCAATCCGGCGGAAGCCCTGATACTGCCCCAGACAGCAAAGCGCCTGCCCGTGCAGCTCCTTAATGAACATGACGTCGCGCAGGTGCTGGGCAGCCTGGACAGCGGCACACCGACCGACTTCCGCAACCGGGTGATGCTGGAAGTGCTGTGGAGTACGGGTATCCGGCGCAGTGAGCTGCGCCACCTGCGTCCCGGTGATATTGACCGGGAACGCGGCACGCTGGCTGTCCGGCAGGGCAAGGGACGCAAGGACCGGGTGGTGCCCATCGGTGAGCGGGCGCTGGACTGGCTGGCACGCTACCAACAGACGGTGCGCCCCCAGCTGCTGCGCCGGCATGACAGCGGTTACCTGTTTGTCACGCAACAGGGGCAGCCCCTGAGTCTGGCACGGCTCACCGAGATAGCGGGCCGCACCCTCCGCGAACGGGCGGGGCTGGATAAACCGGGGGCCTGCCATGTGTTCCGGCACTCCATGGCGACGGCGATGCTGGATAACGGGGCCGATATCCGGCATATCCAGTCGATGCTGGGGCACGAGCAACTGAGTACCACGCAAATTTACACGCAGGTGGCTATCGGGCACTTAAAGAAAGTGCACCAGCAGACCCATCCGGCCGAGCGTGACGGTAAGACAGAAAGCGGCCCGGCGCAGGCGGAAACGGCCGCGCAAGGCAGTGACGGTGACCGCACGGGACAGCCCGATCATTCCGGTTAAGTTCGCCGGGTGCGGTGCGGGGGCAGACCGTGGCCGGACTGCCCGTCGGCGTCGGTGATCGCGGGGGTAAATAGGCAATGGGCGGCCTGAACCAGGGTGTCCCCGTTAAGCCGGTGCCCGCCGCCCAAAGCCTATTCAACATAATGCGGGGAATTATACGCACGGCGCCGCTAACCGCCGATGCTGAAGTGAGCCACTGTTGGCGGCTTCATGCGTATAATTAACATTATGTCTGGCGCCCCCGCTTATCAGTATCGCAGGGTGTGGCGCACAAGGCTGCGCCTTCTGCTTCCATCTTCTCAGCCAGTCCTTGGCAAAAACCACATTCTTCTTTAGCTGCCTTGCTGCGTCCGGCCCACACCCCTGTCGGCAGGTCGGCCTGCGGCCTCCGTTAATTTACCTCCCCCGCCCCAACCCCGCTGCACTGGCTGCGCGCGGCTCGCACTGCGCTGCGCTCCGTTGCTCGTTGCCGTGCTCGCCATCGCCGCCCCGTGCAGCCCCCGCAGGGGGCTTCCCTTGAACAAAACCCGCTGTCATGCAAACACGGAGTTGTGCCTGAACGTTCCGTGCTCCAGAGCGTCGCAGGGCGCCGCTGGCAGGCTCTGTGCCGCCCGCACCCGCAGAACGGCCGCCCGCCGTCCGGCCAGCCGGACGACATTCGCCCGTTGCCGAAGGTGAAAACATCCTGAAAGTGCACGTCGGCGATGTGGGGTTGCCGGGGTTAACAGAACCGGTAAAACACGCTCTGTAACAGAATGATATAAAAGAATAAAATCCCTGAAAAAAGGATGACTGCACCCGGCCCCGTGCATTCCGCCCGATGCACGGGGCGCGGTGGATCATATTGCCCAACGTCAGCAAGCCGGACGGGTCGTACAACGGGGCCATGTCCGCTATATTTACGATGATAACGGCCGGTTGGTCGAAAAAACCGAACAGCGGGACGGGTTCCGCCCGCAAATCTGGCGCTACCGCTGGGATACCCAAAACCAGCTGACCCACTGTGAAACCCCGGACGGCTCACGCTGGCATTATCGCTACGATGCGTTCGGGCGACGGATCCGTAAACTGAAAGTGCACGATGGTAAACTGGCATCAGCTAATTTACAGTTGTGGCTGGCCGGGAAACCGGATTTAGCGCCAAGAGCCGATGCCATCATGGGGCAGGATTACCTGTGGAGCGGCGATCAGCTGATTGAGGAAACGCCGGTTTACGCCGATGGCACGCCGGCGGAAGGTCAACGTATCCGCTGGTTATATGAACCCGGTGCATTAACACCGTCAGCCCGCGTTGAAAAAGGCAAGCTGCACTATATTGTCAGTGACCATCAGGGTACCGTGCGCGAGATGTTGTCCGAGGAAGGGGTTCTGGTCTGGGCGCAGCGGCTGACAACATGGGGGAAAGCGGAGAAATCGCAGGTTATCGCCTCCAATAACCCGGATTATCATGTTAACTGTAACCTGCGGTTCTGCGGGCAATATGAGGATGAAGAGAGCGGACTATACTATAACCGTTTTCGGTATTATTCGCCGGACACGGCACAGTACATCTCGCCCGATCCTCTGAACTTGGAAGGCGGTTTTAATCCTTATGGATATGTCGATAATCCGGTCAATTTTATTGATCCTTTTGGGCTGGCAAAGTGTAACTTTGCAGAGATGGCTAAAAAGCTCGGATATACAAAAATTAACGAGCGTTCTCATGGGCAGCCTATTTATATGAATAAAAAAGCCCCGAACAAAATGAAATATATTACACCTGATGTTGATCAACATAATGGTGGTGTCTGGAAAGCTGCCGATAGTGTAAAAAATCTAGGCAGTAGACGAACAAGATCGGGAACGTATGATGCTGATCTGAATAGAATAGGTGATTAATGAAATATTCGTACAGAGTAACAAAATATACTAATATCAATGAAAATGGTGATGTTTTTTCTGGGTCTGATGAATGGACTAGCTTTTTTGATATTGGTCAAAAAGTAGAAAAAGATGAATATGAGAAGGTTGAAAATCAATATATAGATTATGCTGTTAACTTATGTCACTGCTTAAATGTTAAATTACTTAGAATCAAAGAGCTAGAAGTAAATATTGATGAAACTTCTTATATTGATGGTGAGTCTATAGATATCAACCAATTAAGAAAGGTAATTCGATCAATCTTGAGAGAAGATATATGGTGCAAGCTCATATCAGATAAATGTGAATTCCATTTTGGATATGATTTCTATATGTATTTTGTATCAAAAATAGACCCCCAAGAATATATAGAGAAAATAAATACTTTACTTACAGTGCAAAAATATAGGTCTCCATACTTAGATGAATAATATCTAATATAATACACAGGCCGGAAAGATCCCCGTGATCTTCCGGCTTTGTTCTGTTAAGAGCGGCTCACTCCCTGTCCTTAGCGGCTTTTGTAGTCGCCAATCAGTTCCCGCATCCGCAGCTTAATTTCACTGATTTGATCGCGCTGGCGCTGGTATTGCTGTTTGAGACTGTTCGTCTCGTCACTGTCGGGGATCAGCACCAGACAGCCATCCATAATTTTCACCGTAACAGAGCCGCCAATCTCAAAGCCCGCCGCCTTAAGCCACTGCCCTTTCAGGTGGATTGCGGGCGGGGCATTGGCCTTGTCATTTTGCGGGACGTATCCCACAGTGTAATAACGTTCTGTTTTCGCGGCTTTATTTACTGCACGGTTTTGCTTAGAATGCGCCTTAGCCATCATTCAACGTAAGCGTCAACTAAACCCCACCTTGCTTTTTCCATGGCAGCAGTTTTTCCAGATCCGGCACGGGTTGGCATAACTCATCCAGGCAAGTCATGACATAATCGAAGGGGATCAGTCCATTGGCTTTGGCCGTTTCAATGACGCTATAGAGGATCGCACTCGCCTGCGCACCGCGCGGGGTATGGCTGAACAGCCACGCCTTTCGCCCGATGACAAACGGTTTGATCGCCCTTTCAGCCCGGTTATTGTCGATCGACAAACGACCATCCTCCCGATAGCGGATCAGTTTGGGCCATTGATTACTCAGGTAAGTCACGGCCTCACCCAGCTTGCTTTTGGGGATCACCTGAGATTGGGTTTTAACCAGCCAGGCCGATAACTTATCCCAGATAGGAAGCGCTTTTTCCTGGCGGATCCGGTATTTTTCGGCCGGGCTTAACCCCTTGATCTGATGCTCAACCCGGTACAGTGACTGGATCAGGCTCAGCGCGATATCGGCTTTGCCCGTTTTGTTTTTTCCCTGCGCCTGCTTCGCTTCCATAAATTTACGACGGGCATGGGCCATGCAACCGACCAGCCGGGCACCGGTCTGCTCATAGCCTTGATAGCCATCCACCTGCAGATAACCTTGAAAACCGGCGAGATAGTCAGCAGCGCAGGTGCCTGAACGGCTGGCCTGGTGGTCATACAGCACAATATTCGGTGTGAGCGCCGCCGGTTCGGGGGTATCAGTGCCCACACAATAGACCCACATGTAATGGGTCGTTTTTTCAGACGTGACCCCCTTCACCGGGGTTTCATCCGCATGGAGAACCGGTTGTTGCAACAGCGTTTCCCTGAACCTGGTCACCAAAGGCGCAAACAACTGCGCGGATTTTACTATCCAGTCACTCTGGGTCTGGCGGCTGAGGTCAATGCCATACTGTTTGAACACACTTTCCTGACGGTACAGCGGTAACCCATACTGATATTTACTGGTGATAAGCTGGCTGAGCAGGCTGCTGGTCGCCATGCCTTTCTTGATGGGCATCGCTGGCAGGGAGGCTTGTTTGACAGGCGTCTGAATGCCGGATTTTTCACATTCACGGCAGGCGTATTTGGGGCGGACATGCTCAACCACCCTGATTTGAGCGGGAATGAACAACAGTTTTTCACTGCGATCTGCCCCCATCTGATGCAACCTGCCGCCACAGCACGCACACTGTTTTTCTTCCTCGGCGATATCATGGAACACGGTTTCGCGCGGTAAATCTTTGGGCAGGGGGTTGCGTGTCGGCTTACGGCGGGGAGGTGTGAGGGTTTCCTGTGCGGCGGCCGTTTCAGCCGGCAGCGCAATTTCTTCCGCTTCGTTAAACAACTCCCCCTGGCCGGGGAACGCTTCCGAGGAAGCCCCAAACCGTTTTTGTTGGGCTAAACGGAACTGCTCTTCCAAAAAGGCCAGCCGCTGCGACTGCTTAATCAGCAGCCGTTTCAGTTCAGCGGGGTCATTGGGCAGGGCATCAATATCAATTTTCATGGGGACATTTTATGCCATCCCCGGCGAAAAAGCGTAATTAATGCCCGTTGGTTTGATGATCATCAAGGGATCAGGCGACATGGCAATCCTGGACGGAGAAGGGCTGGTGCCCGATGACCTCATAACCCGATAACAATCCGTGCAGTTGCTGCTCTGTCAGGGTCAGGGAGGCACTGTTGACGGCGGTGGGCCATTTGAATTTCGCGTTCTCCAGCCGTTTGTACCAGAGCGCAAACCCGGTTTTATCCCAGTAGAGGATTTTGAGTTTATCCCGCTTCTTGTTGCAAAAGAGGAATAACGCGGTTTGCGTCGGCGACAGTTGCATTTCCAGCTCTACCCAGACCGCCAGCCCGTTGATGGATTTTCGGAAGTCGATAAATGAGCGGCACGAATACACCTCCGGCACATCCACAAACATTTTCATGCGGCGAGCCCCCGAATAATCGCAATGATATCATGCTTATCCGTGCCGGCAGGAAAACGCAGTGTGCCCTGTGGTGTCTCAAATAAGATGGGGAGTGGGCTGGATGAGGCGGATTTTTTCTGAGCGGTGCTGACTTTAATAAAAGCAGACGGTGAAGCCAGCCCAGACAGCTTTTCCGGTGGATGGGAGGTGCGTTGGCGGTGGTGATAGAACCGGGTGGTCGACACACCGATTTTTTGGCAAAACTGCGGGACAGTCAGTTCCGATTTTTTCTGCTGTTCAAACAGGTCCCGCCACTCGGCTTGAGTAAACCTGGATTGGCTCATGTGAGTTTTTTCCATCATCAGAATAGGTGAAACTATTTTAATCAATGGATTTATCCTGGCTAGGTGGGGTTCCCCGTACGCTTACAGTAAACGGGCGCGCAGGACGCTTTGTTAATCGTTAAAACATTCCTTCGACAACATTCCGAAATACGTCAAAATGCTGTCTTCATTTGGTAAAACCGTTTAAAAAAATGTTCTAACGTCAGTTGTAATGCGATCTGGAAGTTTTACGCCTAACGGCGTCACTTGGTAATCGCTACGCTTTTACACAAGTGACGCCGTTCATCTTTCTGCTCTCAATGCCGCTATTCGAAGATGCCGAAGATGCCAAATGTTCCAAATGGCATACCGTCATATCGAAGCTGGCAAAGGTCGCACAAAGCTAAAGCTCTCGACGTGATAAAAAGCGCACTGATAAAGACGTTTGATGTTTTCATCAAACTGAAGGTTGGTAAATTCATTAATATCAAGCAATTAAATGAATTTAGCGGAAGGCTTCTTAATCGCTTTAGCGATCCCCGTTTTCAAAGAATAAACGGGTTTACCCAGCGTATTTACTGTCTGCCTTTTCAGGTACGGCAGATGATGTAGTCACCCGAAAGCGTTCCTCTCAGACTATTGGAACATTGATATTGCAATCACCCAAAGGCGTTCCTCTCAGATTGCCGGAACATTAATTGGCTACCATAAGGTAACATTACAGCGGTAAAAATCTTACACTGGCAATCTATTTTCGTCAATGATTCAAAACCAGCCTAGAGAAATACGCCGCAAGCGGCGGGGAATTAGACCCGGAGAGATTAAAGGGCGTTATTTGAAGGGGCCAACACTTTTGAGGTTGGGGCTATTTTTGTGCAACCGTAGGACAGTTAACAGAAGAAATAATAAAGAATTATTTAGAGTATTATTTTGAATCGAATCCGAATGATAATTTCAGAATGGATAATTGACGCGTATCCGGACTTTCAGGCCGTTAATCACTAACCCACCTACTTCAGTTGGTGGTCGTTTAGTTTATAATTTTAAATTAAGTAAATATGTTATTTAAATTGGTTGTAATTATCACTAAGAGAGATATCTTTTTTATAGATAATATTTAATTGGATTAAATATCATGATATTTTTTATTTCACCTGTATTGACATTTATTTAAATGTAGTATAATTTTCAATCTCAGTAAAATATCCATCCAAAAAATCAGTGTCATTTCTTTCTGTAAAATAAGTTCTAAATATAAATATTGTCATTCCTATTATTTTCGAAGCAGAGGCAAATTTTCTGTTGATCACGCAGAATGTGGTTTTCGGTTAAAAATAAAATTTATACTTTGAAAGGATAATATAATGGCTATCATGACAACAGTTCCTGCTGATAATAAAAATATTATCAAAGGGCAACCCTTCAGTGTGGTTGTTTCGATTTCGGGTGAAACTAATATTCAGAATACTGTGGAGGTCAGTGCTACCCTCCCACCCGGTATTACACTAATAAAGACATTTCCCGGCGAAGTTTATGAGAAAGTATTTTCCCAGCAATTGATATTCCAAGCCGACGAAAGCAACAACGCTCACAAAATCACGTTTACCTCAACCTCACCGAGCAAAGCACATACGGATGTAACCTATAAACCTATAAACAACCCAGAATTGAACCCTGATACTTGCGCACTGAGAGGAGCAGCGGCTTATTTGTATGACCCTAATCCTGTTACATTAACGGGTCAACCTCCAACAACCAACCCATTTGTTTCAGCATCAATCAACCCGATGTTAAAAAGGGGAGGGGCAATCTCAAACTATGATATTCCGCTTCGTACAACAGCTCCACTGCGGATATTCACAGAGGATATGGCTGAACTTCCTCCTTATAAGATTGATCAGGAAAACTCGTATTATTATTACCTGATACAAAAAACATCAAACTCTGCGGTGAACCTAAAAATATACGCCACTCAGCATGTCCGTGGGATTGTTGAGATTGATACGATATTCAATGATGAGGAATACAATCAAAAACAAGCCATATTTATAATGACCGTTCCGACTAATGTATCCAACAGCTTGGAACCCCCAAGCATTGAAGAAACACTTTCGTCTTCCACTTTAACAAGGCCGGATCAATCGGATGAGTTTACGGTCCTAATTTCGAGTTACGAGGGAGCCAGAATCGGCAATTTTATCATCGGGTTTACGACGGACGATAAAGAAGACGTTTTTAAAACAGAACTATTCGCGGGACAGATAACGGTTGAAGAAGACGGATATTATAAATTTAAAGCCGCCTACAGCGATTTATATTCGGGGGATAATCATCTCTGCTTTGTTGCGCTTGACCAAACAGGTATGCCAGTAAGGTCCAAGCTTAATTACATAAATTATGATAACGGCGGTATTAACGGTCCAAGTCCCTTTGATAAATACCGGACGCTGGTTGCACCAGAAGTATATGATCAATACGGTCAATTTATTAGCAAACACGATCCAATTAATATCTACAGTATTGGTACAAAAGGACTTGAGGTTCGACTACTATCCGACGCTCAGAATCCAAATCATACCATTGCCGCAGGTGACAAGATCACGATTAAAGCCTATATCTCACACTGCGACGATACAGAAACACCAGCCCGTCCTCTGCCAATTGTGGTAGCTGAAAATCACATTGTACAACCGGGAGAAATTGATAATAGTTATTATAAGGCTACCATCACGGCCGATAAACTGAAGGGGTATGAGGTCGCAGATGGCTATGATGTAGGCGTGCTCACAATAGATTACAGTCGTCTTGCCCAGAAGCAGAAATCGAAAATTTTCACTAGAGGTTTTGGGACAGTCGCCCCTTAATTAATCGGAATGTGTGACAGCTAATAGTGACTGCTATTGGCTGTCACCTTTCATCAAGATGTTACTTTCTGTAATTTCAGTTAAGAATAGACTTTATACTTTTACAGGATAATATAATGACTATCATGACAACAGTTCCTGCTGATAATAAAAATATTATCAAAGGACAACCCTTCAGTGTGGTTGTTTCGATATCGGGTGAAGATAATATTCAAAACACTGTGCAGGTCAGTGCTATTTTCCCACCGGGTATAACATTAATAAAGACATTTCCCGGCAAAGTTTATCAGCAAGTATTTTCCCAGCAATTGATATTCCAAGCCGCCGAAAGCGGCGACGATCACAAAATCAAGTTTACCGCAAATACGACAGGAAACCCTAGTAAGGAGGTAACTTATCACGCGGTCGATAACCCAGAACTGAACCCAGAGACTTGTGCACTGAAAGGAGCAGCAGCTTATTTGTATGACCCTAATCCTGTTACATTAACGGGGCAATCTCCAACAACCAACCCATTTATTTTAGCGTCAATCAACCCGATGTTAAAAAAGGGAGGATCAATCTCAAACTATGATATTCCGCTTCGTACAACAGCCCCACTACGAATATTCACAGTGGACATGGCTGAACTTCCTCTTTATAAGATTGATCAGGAAAACTCGTATTATTATTACCTGATACAGAAAACATCAAACTCTGCGGTGAACCTAAAAATATACGCCACTCAGCATGTCCGTGGAATTGTTGAGATTGATACGATATTTAATGATGAGGAATACAATCAAAAACAAACCCTATTTATGACGACCGTTCCGACTAATGTATCCAACAGCTTGGAACCCCCAAGCATTGAAGAAACACTTTCGTCTTCCACTTTAACAAGGCCGGATCAATCGGATGAGTTTACGGTCCTAATTTCGAGTTACGAGGGAGCCAGAATCGGCAGTTTTATCATCGGGTTTACGACAGACGATAAAGAAGACGTTTTTAAAACAGAACTATTCGCGGGACAGATAACAGTTGAAGAAGACGGATATTATAAATTTAAAGCCGCCTACAGCGATTTATATTCGGGGGATAATCATCTCTGCTTTGTTGCGCTTGACCAAACAGGTATGCCAGTAAGATCCAAGTTTAATTATATAAACTATGATAGCGGTGGCAATAACAGTCCTGACTCCAATGCCAAAAATCGGACTTTAGATGCGCCAGAGGTATATGACCAGTTCGGCATGACTATTGGCATATACCAGTCAATAAATATCCACAGCATCGGTAACAAAGGAATTGAGATCTGGCTACCCGCTGATCCGAGTGTTCCTAATAAGATCACAGCAGGTGACTCGATTACAATTAAAGCCTATATTTCATACTGCATCGATACACAATCACCAGTACGTCCTCTACCGCTCGTGGTAGTTGAAAATCACATTGTACAACCAGGAGAAATTGATAATGGTTATTACAAGCACCTCATCGCTGCCGATAAACTTCTCGGTTATGACACAGTACAGGGGGATTTTGAAGGTTCGATTTCAATAGACTATAGCCGTTTTGCCCAGAACCAGAAATCGCAACTTCTCACCCGCGGATTCGACACGGTTGCACCTTAATAATTCAAATATCTGACATGCTGATAGCCACTGTTATTGGCATGTCCCCCTTATCAATAAAATGGTTTGTTTTGTAAAGAGGTCATTGTATGCCTATAAAGAAAAACAGCCTTGTTGCGCCTTTTTTACCACAAAGTTACGATGGAACCATTGACTTATCAAAACTGGATCAATCCATACTGGTGATAAAAATAAATCACTATGAGGCTGTCCATATTGGTGATGTTATCATTGTTTATCTGAATCAGTATCTATCGTCAATTCCCTATTATATTACCAATGAAAATCAACATTATCCTGCTTATGAAATAACCATCCCTTTTTCCACTATTCCTCTTGGGAGCTACAATGTTTTCTATACCGTCACCGACTTTGCCGGGAACCCATCGGATTCGGCAACCAACAGCGTCACAATTATAAAGTCAGATCCCTCACCATTTCCGGCCATTGCCTCCCTGAAAACGGAGGTTTTGACGAATGGGATGCCCGCCAATGATTACACACCGAATGTTATACTCATCACGGCCTTAGATGAAAAAACGCAGTCGGTATCCGGTGTGCCAATACACATTATCACCAAAGATAATATGAGTATTGCGCCATCTTCCTGTACCACAGATCAGGATGGAAAAGTTGTTTTCTGTTCAACTTCACGTGCGGATGGTCTTTTCGCAATCCAAGTATCATCAGGCGCTGCATCCAATACGGCTGAGCTGTATTTTTCACCTACGAATGAAGCAATATTAGAAATAACCGGAAAAGAACAAATTAGCGAAGAATATGAAATAATTACAATTCAGGTTCACGATAAACAGACGCTTAAACAAATTAAAAATGCGACCGTCTATTATAAAATAGACCTGGCCCATAATATCCATGCCGTACTGAACATTGGCTCTAACCCCGATACGATACAATCCATATCTACAGATGAATACGGACAATTCAAAATAAACCTGAAAGGTAAAATAGGCGGGTATTGTGTTATATTAGCTACGGCCAATAATTATATCGGCAGCGTAAAATACACCAAATAAAAATTAGGGAGATATTAATCATGGCAACGAAAACCCTTTCATTTGCCGCCATAAAAAGTGGCTGGTATGTCTCATATTACTTTATGACCGAAGCGGGTTATGATTATACAATAACACTAACCGATAAAAGCACAGGAACTATTTACGGTACATGGACAAAAAATGAGGATGGCGATGCTTCAATCTATAA
This sequence comes from Xenorhabdus sp. XBWT, assembly GCF_059072735.1. Lineage (NCBI taxonomy): Bacteria > Pseudomonadati > Pseudomonadota > Gammaproteobacteria > Enterobacterales > Morganellaceae > Xenorhabdus > Xenorhabdus sp. XBWT. The sequence continues at coordinate 1,049,119 of NZ_CM180990.1, read as the reverse complement.
ATACTCCAGCTCATTTGAATACACAGGACCGGACGGAGAGCTTACTTGCGTTGTTGATTGTCCAGAAAGTCAGAAACTTGATAATTCCTTTAGCGCAAATCTGATAACGCCAAGCGCGGGATCTCCAACACTGGGATATACCTATTGTGCGGCCTTTGAAGATTTTGGTGGCTCGATTGATTACAATGATTTTTTTGTCTGTCTGGTGGGATGGACCCATGAAGGATGAATGCCTGTCTTACCATCAGTGAAAACCGCTGAGATTTCCATCGTGGGGAATTATCCCCACGATTTTTGTTAGTTACAGTGGCACTGACTTAATCACCATGTCCTCTTGATACCAATTTTAGCCTTCATATCGTAGCTATCGGCAAAATTATTCAGGCTGGTGTTGGCTGAAGTTTCACCATAGATGAAATACTTGCCATCACCCCAATGGTAAGAACCTCCTGCACCCACGCCTCCCCAGGTGCGGTCATTGCCACTGATAAAGCCAACATTGGCAACGTCAGTCAAGTCACTGCGCCCCAAAACTTCCTGATTAATATTGAAAAAACCGTATAAATGGGTGGATTTTTCATCTTTGCTCAGAGCGTCGTGCCACTTTTGACGATAATCTATCGTCGTACCAACGCGAAGTTTCATGCTTTCACTTTGGTTAAAGTGGATTCTGGTGCCAAACGGATCATGGAATCCGTTCATATCGACAGAAGAGAACATGAGCTGTGCTTGTGGAGTCAGTGACCATTTCGGACTCAAATCAAACTTTTGTCCTGCTTCCAGACTCAAGGCATACCCCAGGGCGGATTTATTATTTCCCAAAGGCTGACTGGCCGTTTTTGAATTCAGGTCATTATTAAAGTAGGTCACCTGAGCCAACCCATCCAAATAGAACTGATTCTTGCCGTACCACGTACTTGTCACACCGACCGTGTAACCCTTTGCACGAATGTCACCTTCACCATGTACAGAGCCGACTTTGGCATCAATATTCGAATATTGCAGGAAAACGCCGCCATTCACTGCGCCTTGGTCATTTTCATAAAAACGTTTGTCCATACCTATCTGAGCACGGAACAGGTTATAGGTAGTCGCATCAGCACCCGATGTCGTTACACGTGGCGACAATTTACCGTGAGAAGCGGTCAGACGTCCCCATACCCCATTGGGCATCGGGTTTGTACTCTCGCCTGTGCTGTCTTTACCCTCGGCGTTTTTGAACTCATTTATACCAGACAACGGGTACTGACGTCCTCCAATCCGGTCACGCAAGGATTCAGGCGCATTCAGTGTCTGCAAAATCCGGCCATAAGTTTCGTAAACGCTAACCCCTGCCTGATAATGTTGTGCCGGTTCTGGATTGGGTTTTGCACGGGTCAACGACGATCGCAAATACCAGTTTCCATCCGAATTATCAGTGCCATTCTTATAGAGACGGTAGGCATAGGCACCCGCGACAATGGCCGGATCTCCCTGATAATGATAGTCACCCACTAAATTGAAAATTCCGTCCGATGAACCCTGCACATCAATCACCTTGATCCCTTCCTGCGTTTTTGCGCCCGTTCCGCCGACATTTTTGATCGCGAGCTGCGTTGTACCCGATGTACTGCCATTCACCACAAGCCTGTCAGTCTTTGAGTTATCACCCGCCAATGCAGTTGATAAACTCACTGTACCGTTATTGCCACTGTAATCACCCGCCACTGTCAGTATACGTCCTACAGATTGATTATCTCCGCCAACCAGCACTCTGCCGTTGTTACTTAACGCGGAAATTTTTGTATTAAATCCCCCCATATCAAACGTACCATACTGTCCTATTGTATAGGACGAAGCCGTGCTGAAAACCGCCTTTGCGCCTTGGCGAAGGGTTCCTCTTTGTATTGCTGTCGTGCCTGTGTAGTTATTCCCGCCCGTCAGAAGAGTTGTACCGCCCCCTTTTTGAACCAGATTTCCCTTGCCCGTAATATGGCCGCTGAACCTCACTGCATCTGAACGGTTAAAGACAAGCGTGCCTTTATCTCCTGTGACAACATCCCCGGAGATACTGCCCGTAGTGCCGCCGTCACCGAGCTGAAGGATACCCTGTGTCACTTTCGTGCCACCTGTGTAATCATTCTTCCCTTTCAAAACCAGCGTACCGTAATCAGTGGCTTCAAGTGTCGCTGAACCCGTCAGGTCTGACTCAATCGTGGCCGCACTGCCCGCCGCTGACTTATTGCCAGTTCCGACACGGACTTTGGCACTGCCTGTATTGTCATTTTTTAAAACCAGCGGGGCACCGATGAGGGTATAACCCTCGGTGCCAAACTGCATGCCATTGACGGTGACCTGACCACCGTCATTATCAACCTGCACCTTTCCTGCGGTGCCGGAGAAGATGGCAAACTGATCGGCATTGCTCCAACTGGCATTTGGCCGCCCTGCTTTTGACGTCCAGTTATTCCCTCCGCCGACCTGCCAGACGCCGCTTCCCCCGTCAACAGCCCCATTGTTATGCTTGCTGGCGTCCCCGCCATCCCAATAGTTCAGGAGCATGCCGCCCGTATTGGTAAGATAGACTTTCTTGTCCCTGCCCGTATCGAGAGAGAGAACGCCAGGCTTTCCGCCAGTAAGCATCATTCCATTGTTTATTAAGGTGCCGCCATAATGGAAGATATCGTATTCACCCGCGGAGAAACCCCCAAGGTCGGTGACGTTAAGCGTTCCCGCCAGTGTCAGATTGCCACGCACATCAAATAACGCAGACGCAGAAGTCTCCGCCGCCCCCAGTGAAACACCGACATTTGCACCGTGGCCAAGAATAAGATCATGACCAAATGTCAGGGTATCACCCTGTTTGCCAGAAAGGTGCCCGCCGTTTTCAATCGTTGCCGTGCCACCTATTGTGCCGGAGCCATTAACCGTGCCTCCCTTTTTCACATTAAAGGCCGAAGCAGTTGTGCCCAGTTTACCGTCAACGATAAGGGTTCCCTCATCAACACTTATTGCCCCCGTAAAGGCAGAGGAATCCGAGCTGAGTGTTATGGAGCCAGTGCCAATCTTCCCGAGATGGCCCTTGCCGGAAATCACACCGTCAAAACGGCTTGTTCCATTCAGATTGAGCGCCAGAGTACCTTTAGATCCGATATCTACGAGACGTGTATCGGGCACCGTATTCCAGGTATTGAACTGCAATGTGCCCGCTTTGACTTCTGTTTTTCCTGTGTACGCATTATGGCCGCCCAGAATAGTGATGCCGTCACCTTTTTGAACCAGATTTCCCTTGCCCGTAATATGGCCGTTAAACCTCACTGCATCTGAGCGGTTAAAGGCAAGCGTACCTTTATCACCTGTTACAACATCACCGGAGATACTGCCTGTAGTGCCGCCGTCACCGAGCTGAAGGATACCCCGTGTCACTTTCGTGCCGCCCGTATAATCATTCTTCCCTTTCAAAACCAGCGTACCGTAATCAGTGGCTTCAAGGGTCGCCGAACCCGTCAGGTCTGATTCAATCGTAGCCGCACTGCCCGCCGTGGATTTATTGCCTGTGCCGACACGGATTTTGGCACTGCCTGTCTTGTCATTTTTTAAAACCAGCGAGGCACCGGTGAGGGTATAACCCTCGGTGCCAAACTGCATGCCATTGACGGTGACCTGATCACCGCCATTATCGACCTGCACCTTTCCTGCGATGCCGGAAAAGATGGCAAACTGATCGGCATTGTTCCAACTGGCATTTGGCCGCCCTGCTTTTGACGTCCAGTTATTCCCTCCGCCGACCTGCCAGACGCCGTTTCCCCCGTCAACAGCCCCATTGTTATGTTTGCTGGCGTCCCCGCCATCCCAATAGTTCAGGAGCATACCGCCCGTATTGGTAAGATAGACTTTCTTGCCCCTGCCCGTATCGAGAGAAAGCGCACCGGGTTCTCCGCCAGTGAGCGCTATTCCATTGTTTGTTAAGGTGCCGCCATAATTAAAGATATCGTATTCACCTGCGGAAAAACCGCCAAGATCAGTGACGTTAAGCGTTCCTGCCAGTGTCAGGTTGCCACGCACATCAAATAACGCAGACGCAGAAGTCTCCGCCGCCCCCAGTGAAACACCGACATTTGCACCGTGGCCAAGAATAAGATCATGACCAAATGTCAGGGTATCACCCTGCTTGCCAGAAAGGTGCCCGCCGTTTTCAATCGTTGCCGTGCCACCTATTGTGCCGGAGCCATTAACCGTGCCTCCCTTTTTCACATTAAAGGCCGAAGCAGTTGTGCCCAGTTTCCCGTCAATGATAAGGGTTCCTTCCTCAACACCCGTTGACCCTGTAAAGGCAGAGGAATCCGAGCTGAGTGTTGTGGTGCCAGTGCCAACCTTCCCGAGATGACCCTTGCCGGAAATCACACCGTCAAAACGGCTTGTTCCATTCAGATTGAGCGCCAGAGTACTTTCAGACCCGATGGCGACTAAGTGAGTGTCCGGCCCATTGTTTCGGGTGTTAAACTGTAACGTGCCAGATTTGATATTAGTTTTTCCAACATACGTATTCTGACCACTCAGAATGGTCGTTCCTTTGCCAACATGTTCCACACCGCCAGTACCAGAGATATTATTGGAAAAGGTAATATTGTTGTTATGATCAAAAGCCAGCACGCCAGACTGTCCGATTGTCACGCTGGAAGTCTTATCAATGCTTCCCGTCGTCCCGTTATCACCGAGTTGCAGCGTTCCCGAGTCGATTTTTGTCTCGCCAATATAGGTGTTTGCCCCCGTCAAGAGGGTTGTGCCGCTACCCACTTGGTGAACGGAGCCAGTTCCGCTTATGATATGGCTATAAGTCGTTTTATCATTTTGGTTGAAATGAAGGCGGCCTTCATTATTGATATCACTGGAGATGTTTCCGGTTGTGTGTCCGTCACCCAGACTTAACGCATTTCCTGATAATATCCTGACCACTCCGGCATTCATGTTGTGAGTAAATGAAAGGTTCAGATTTTTGGTCAGGCCATCTTTTGACCCTATGGTGACAACTGAATCTTTCGTCCCGGAGACATTGCCTTTCAGGATTGCATTCGGGCCAGACATATAAAGGCTGGCGCTTCCAAGCTCAACATCGCCGTCAATCGTGCCCGCATTATCAATGCCGTTGATTAAGGTTCCCTGATTATTTATAGAAAATTTATCCCCTTGTATCACCCCGCCATCTAAATTCGTTATGGTGTCAACAACGCCTTTATCATCAATAGAAATGCCATTGCGCTTTCCATATAGCAAGGAAGCATTAGTAATCTGTTTAATTTTGGACGACCTGATGTGAGGATTAACATCCAATAGAGCCATGCCTTGCCCGGTGACCTGAATGGCATCCTGCTCAGCTGTGACCCCTTTACTCCCGGAGTGATTATAGAGATTTTCGAGGTATCCTCCATTCTGAACCAGAACACCGTGGTTAGGACCAATCACTGTTCCATCATTATTGAAAATGCCGACATTACTGCCCATATCAATAGCAAACGCGGCTAAAGTAGAGAGAGAATTATTCTGCTGAGATTTCAGTGTTCCAAAATTATGAAGAAGCTTAAGTGTTGAAGTGACAACAGATATCCCATCAATCGATCCTTCCTTCTGATTTAGGATGGTGCCTATTCGTCCATATTGGCTATTATCATGTGTGCCACTCGCAGGTTGTATCTGTATTGCATTCAATGAGTCAGTGTCATTACCGGAATTAATTGAGCCATAATTATCTAGCATATTCATTTGACCAGAAACCCATACGGCTCCGTTCGTTCCGCTGATGGTTCCGTGATTACGTAACTGTCCAACAGAACCACTGTAAGTTACTGAGACTCCATTGTTTCCCTGCAACACTCCGTTATTCTTAATGCTATCAACGGAAATTACTTGTGCCTGATTATAGTCAGCGCCGATATTGACCGCATTGTATTTCCGACCGTATGGGTCATACCTATTTGGCAGCCCTATAGGGGCATCAATGGATGCATTCTTTTTAATAGTAAGATTTTCGCCCTGTGAGAGATTACAGGGGGCTGTCTCATTTCTGGAAATGGTGGTTTCTGTATTCGAAGAGCCACATGATGACGATTCCGCTATTGCATCAATACTTATCCCCGAGAACAGTAAAGTCACCCTAAGAGTTATTGGGAATACAGCGTGTCTGTATATCTTCATAAGATGCCCCTAAATAACCTAATTTTTATTTCACTAATTAAGTGGAGCCTATTAGGAATAATATTACTGTAGGATACATTTACCACCGCGTCGATATTCCCCTGCAATTCTTCCTGAAAAATTTCTACTTGAATTTATGCTGTATTGCGGGGATGACTAACAATAGTTTTCGCGCAACAATTGAGGCGAGAAGAATATCCGGTTCCTGACGACGATGTGAAGAGGCTGTCTCCGCTGCTATGCTGACAGAGAAGGGGGCACTCATGCCGCAATAGCCTCTGCCAAATAGTGATCTGTTTCTTCGCTTAATTTGATCCCCGGATACCAGTGCTCAAATCGTGTTTTTAAATCATTAAGGTTATATTTAAGCCTATTTTTCGGAATTTTCGGAAACCATGTCTAATTCTCGTCTTGCTTTCTTTAGGCTTTTTTATAGACAGCGGATAATTATTGACCTAACATTTCGCTATAAATCAAAAAAAGGGGGGGGGATTACATGCAAAAAAACATAAAAACAAAATCCCAAGGAGAACTTTGGGGAGCAAAAGCAGCATATGGCTGTAAATGTCTTTTGAGCAAACTGAGGAATTTAGATAAGAGATGTGTTAACAAAGCAAAAGAGAAGAATATCCCTGCATGGATTGGTCATATTCCAATATTGATGTTAGGTATTTCGGTTGTAACTACACTTATACTAAGCGCTATCGTCACGGCGATCATCGTAGTATTTCTTTTTATCATAATATGGTTACTATCTAATGCACCTGATACAGCGCGTTTAAAACATGGGCATTATGATCTAGATGGTTATCATTATCCTGATGGAAGTGTTGATCACAGTGATCGATATTAGCTTTACATGTATAAACCAAAATCCCGTCTAATACGATACCCAGTAATTGGGCTTATAAAGCCCAATTACTGAACATTATTTTCTTACCTTATTAACAACCACCTCACCACCTTTACCACCTGCCTGCTTAGATTCAGCAGTTCCTCTTTGCATACCATTTTCTAACGCACCGCCAATCTTAACTCCAGCCCAAGATAACGCCCCCATCCACACCGTTGGCAATATGATGAACATCGTTCCCATGACAAAATTTATAATGATATCGTCCGAAGTATTTTGCATTCCTATCACATTCCAGCGGCTATGCGTATCTGAATCGTACAACGCACTGATTAACCAACTATCCAGCCAACGAGCCAATTCCCACCAAAACGTCAAAAAATTCAGGGCGAAAATCACAAATGTTAACGTAATAGCTGTTTTGAATTCGTAGGCTGCAAACATCAATATCATGGGCAACATTACATATATTGCCATCAGCAACAGTGCTTGAACCATTGGTAATGATTGCCTCATAGCATCTAATGCTGGGAATATAGCGATTGATCCTAAAGCTTGCCCGACCATAGCCCCCGCACGTGTTGCTGTATTGGTCGCAGTGAAGTCTGCATTACCCCCATATCCCATATACACAGAACCACCTTGAGAAACCTTCAGGCTTTCAGGACTTACTAACCGACGAATAACAGCTTCTTCAAATTCTTTGGAATTTTTATTGATGATCTTAATTGCTGATTTTGCACGTAACCACATATCAGGATCAGCTTGTTCCATCACTAACTTTCTTAGGCCAACTTTCCCATCCGACCACCATTGCGCACACGTTGGGTAACCTCCTACACCTGTATTAGGATATCCATCATCTCGTTTAGGAACCCAAGGGAATCCCTCTCTAGGTGTACGAGATTGAAGAGTCTGATACGCTCCGTTTAAGAATGTCTGAGAACCTAACCACTCAATATCTCGCAAGGTATTTTCGTTTGATTCCTTTCCTTGATCTTTGCTCTTCCAGTCGTATAACGCAAGTGAATAGCAGTCGTAAGTGAAATCTTGCAATGCTGCGGCTAATGCACTGTTTTTTACATAACTATGCTGAACTTCAAAGCGCACTTGACGTAAATCTGGACGACATGGAATTGATGCTATCGCAGCTTGAGTAATACCTTTAGATAGTTTATGAGTAAGCATCCACCATATTGGCACTTTTGCTGTTTTATCACCCAATGAAGAGATAACTTCGTTATATCCAGAATCTGCTGGTTTAGCTGGCGTCCACGTTCCACAGTATTTAGCCCGGCTATCATCAAATTTAATAGTGCTAACACTGACATTAAAAAGCGGAACACAACAAAAAACCATTACTACAAATGCGCCATAAACTGAGTTTTCAATTCTGGCTATAGATAAAGTGGCTTTATTACCTTCATCTTCTCCTTCTTCTCTCACTTTTAACCAAATACCAACTATTTTAATTAAAAGAGGTGAAACAAAAATTCCTGTACTGAGTAATACATTCCAAATTCCATTATTAATTACCCAGCCCAATAATGTTAAAAAGTACTCAAGATAGTTATTAGTAGTCATGGATGTACTCCTTCATTCATCCAAACTACTATTTCACTAACTAAAATAAATACTGTTCCAGTAATCATTATACGCTTTAAAGCGTTTCTTGATTCTAACGAAATCTTCGGTGAGTACCATAATTTCCAAAGAAATCTTCCAATGAAAACATATAATAATATACGCCATAAGAACCAAAAATAACGCCACTTATACATTTCCTCCCCTAAGCCCTCGGAAAATTCAGGATAATTTAAGCTAAAATGAGCAATATAAAGCAGCCCTATCATGGTAAAAATAATAGAGAAACACCATTTCAAAATCACCTTCAGTTTCATTTATTAACTCCTCCAGTAGCAGGGATACTTAATGAATGTATACGCTTATCTGTATTATCCTGAGACTGTATTTGAGGATTGGCTATAGTTCTCTGGTGATCACGTTCAATAATAGTTAAAACTGTGTTATTAGAAATTTCGCGGCGTAATTCCATTTCATTTTTCAAAGCATTAATTTCACGGTCGAGCATATCAATACGTCGATCACCTTCTTTTATTGCTTGAGATTGATTAGCAGCATTTGGTTCTGATTGCCCTGTCATCAACATCCTACGCATTGTTAATGCCATTTCGACAGTATCAGACATTGCTAGCTCACCTGCTAATCTCTGAACCAACGCGCCATTATCAGGATCTCGTTTTAATGACTGAATAACGCCACGAGTTACTACCAGACTACCCGTCTTAAGTCTGGATAAATTTTCAGTAGTAGGTGATAACTGACCATTAACCAACTTGACTAACTGTTCTTGATTTTCTTTAGCTGTTTTTTCCAGTACAGGCGCAAATCCAGTTCCCGCTACACTACTTCCTGGCTGATTTTCTTCTGTTCCATCTGTGCATTGACTTGCATCCTTACAAGTACGAATAGACTGATCTCCTAAGATTTTAACTACCGTTTTTGCAGCCTCTTCACTATTTTTAAATCTCTGGCACGCAGCACCTGTACACTGATTTTCTGATACTGTCTGGCTACTTGTTACTGGCAAACTATTCATTATATTGAAACCGGCTTTTGCCAAATCATGTGTTGGTTTGATCGCTGCTTGTCCTTTCCCCCCTCGTTTAGCACCTCCAATCCAAGGAACGCCTTCTTCTCCAGTTACTCCATTTAGTCTTTGATTAACCTGCACTGCATCACCACTACCAGAATTAACTAAATTTTTTGACTCTTCCATAACCGCAGCTTGTGTCCATTTATTGTTATCAGAAAAGTCCATCATCCGCTTAGATAGGGCTTGGCATGTAAATTGCGCTTTATCAAACGCTACATTCGCCTGTAGAACACCATTAGTTAATAATTCATATAACCCAGGATTAGCTCTCTGAAGCACCAGAGCGGGAAGGCTAGCTACAGCCGCTGTAGCCCCTTGTATTACCTCTCCCATTAAATTTTTAAACCCATTGGTAACACCATTTAGCTGGTTGCTAACGGTAGTTTTTAAATCAAAATTCCCACACATTAAATCACTATTCAAACCTACATTAATACTACCAAGGCGCGCTAAATTACTACGACTTGGGGGCTGGGATAGTACTGTTCCTCCACCAATCGTATAAAAAAGCCTATCGGACACAGCACCTGAATGATTTTTACCATAACCAATTTTATTATCTTCCCAAGCATAAGCCGGGCCAGACAAAATAATCATCGATACTAATGCAGTCACAGTCATAGTAATTCGATGTTGTAAGATATTTTTTTTCATTTTGTTCACCCTTAAAAATCTGTACTACTCAAAAATGTTTGCCCACGACGCTTGCAACAACTATATGGTTGCCAAAGTGCCCAAGAGTAATTACCGTTTTCTGCAACAGTGCCGCTTTCATCAGGAAAAACAGCACAACTTTTATTAAGTTGAGGAGAGAGCCGCTGCCATTTATGATTTTTAGTCCCGGTATTTTCCTGTACTGGAGAAGGTGGCCAATAACCAGCTTTCTTATTACCAGTAAGAGGAACATATACATGAGGTTGGCCTGTACGAGTGATAATGTCTGCAACACGCTGAGCCACAACCGCCGCAGCTTTATCATCATCTTGTTGCGTAACAAATCCACTACGAGGATAAACATTCCCCCACATATTTCCTGTGTATTGCGTTCCTATCTCCCTCATACCAGGAACTAGAGCTTCAGGATAAAGTGCTTCAGGCATACCCGAACGCCAAGAAATGCTATCTAATGTACTTAAGAAATAGGGATACAACGGCGTTGCAGCACTACTACAGGAATACCCTGGTATACTGTCACCAATCAAAGATGTTGCAGGATGCCCAATAGCATCAGCATATTTAAAATGGAGATTCGATTTCCGCTTCCCTGGTATCTTTTGCTCATTATTCCCACCTCCTGCTGTCATACCTGATAGCATTCCGATAACTTGACTTTCCAAGCTTCCAGACGTTTTATTTACCATAGATATTTCTCGCCACGGATTTCCATCAAGTGTGTTATATGTCGAAACGACTGCTTCAGGAATGTAATGTTCTACTTTCACCGATGTTCGAACTTTGCAACCCCAAGGGGTACAAAATAGCCAATAACAAATCCCCTTAACTCGCCAGCTAATACAGGATGGCGAAACGGCGCTGGCAATAATATTGGCACTATTGATACTAGCAACAGCATATGGAGCATTCATCGCCCCCATCAAAATGGCTGAAACTAATAATTTAAGTTTTATTGTCACCATTCGTTTTTTTCTCCACGGTATTCCTCTACTAAAGATTTAGCTTGAGCAATATCAGTACTGCCATAGACAACATAACGATCATCAATGACGATAGCCGGATATTTTTTTATTCCTAATTCCCAAGCATGAATAACTCCTTGATAAGCAGTAATCATTTCTCGTTCTTTTTCGTGCCACTCAGAAGATTGAAGTAATTCAGAAAGTAAAGACGCATTATCTTCATTAACAGGAATATTCATGGAGTGCATCCATTCAGCTTGCAGCACATCAGGAGCGTCAAGCCAAACAACTTGAACATCTTCATGTAATTCAATTTTATCTGGCGGTTTTTGATGGTCGGTATAAATAACAGTCGCGGCCTGAGCAACTGAAGTCAATGCCATCAAAAAAAAACTTGCTAATATATATCGATTTTTCATTAGTTCTGTCCTTAACCGTAACCTTTAAATAAGAATGCAAAAATTGACTGAGAAAATCAGCAAACAATTCATAATCCAAAAAATATAATTTTTCCAAAAAGCAAATCAGGCGGGTTTACCGCCTGTTATTATTTAGCTGAAAAATTAGAAACGATATTTGATATTTAATAACCCTTCCACACCTTTTTTATCTCCTACATAGCCAATTAATTTTATTTCACCACTGAAATTGGATTTATCTCCAAATTCAATACCAACTGAAGCAAAGCCACTGCCTCCTTTAGAGGAAGTTTCCTTCATAGAAATTCCCTCAATGGTGCCTTTTGTTTTTCCATCAAATTCATACTGATAGCCTAATCCTGTATTCAAGGCCACGTTTTCATTGATGTGGTTTTTTAATATTGCATCTATTTTAGTTTGATGAGAATTAATAGAATTAAACTTAATAATCTCTTCACCCAGGTGTGATTTAGCATTAATTTCATCTTTATCCATATATGTATACTGATAAATACCACGAACAGTTACAGAATTTTCATTATCAATTTTTATTTTTTTATCGATTCCAATATGTGCCCCCCAATATATTGAGTCACTATTATAGTGACTGGTAATATTTTGGTTAACACCAAAATCATTTGTTTTAAAGCCGTAATTTAATTTACCCCCCCTTAGTGACGTTGTAACCCTAGTATTTCCATTACCTTTTTTCTGGAATAAGATCCCTCCCCCTCTGTAATTAACGTTTCCCTTCCCTTTTACTGTCGGCAAGCGGCTTTCATTATATGAGGTGTAAGATGAGTTTCCTGCTTCAAAAAACACTCCAACCGAAGAGTCTATACCAATCGCCATTGAAGATGCTTGATTTCTTATCCAAACCCGATCATGCTTGCAGCCATGAAAATTCATCTGACACCAGAACAAAAACATGCCCTCGAATTGATGCATGATACAACGCGCGACAGTCGAGTTTGTGATCGCATCAAGGCGGTGCTTTTGGCGTCAGAGGACTGGACTGCTCAGATGATTGCACAGGCCTTACGTATTCATGAAAGTACGGTAAGCCGTCACCTAAAAGATTTTATCGCTCAGGAAAAGCTCACCCCGGAAAATGGCGGTTCTGAAAGCCATCTCTCTGCCGAACAAACCGCCGACTTGATTGATTATTTGACGACAAATTTGATGCATACCACCGCCCAAATTGTGGCTTACGTCCGAGCACGTTGGCAGGTGTCTTTCAGCGTGGGCGGAATGACGAAATGGCTTCACCGCCAGGGTTTCAGCTACAAAAAGCCAAAGGGAGTGCCTCATAAATTCGATGCGGATCAACAGCAACAATTTATTGATGACTACCAGTCTCTTAAAGACCGGGCGGGTCAAAATGAACCTATCCTATTTATTGAGGCGGTGCATCCTTCACAGTCCGCAAAGCTCAGCTATGGTTGGATGAAAGCAGGGAAAAATCAGGTAAAAGTGGTCGAAACCACCGGCAGCCGTACCCGTCTCAATATTCTGGGTGCCCTCAATTTACAACGAATTGAAGACACCGTGATCCGTGAATATCCAAGTATCAATGCTGAAAACATCGCGTATTTCTTCGGGGCGCTCCGGGAAACTTACCCGCTTTCGCAAAAAATCCATATTATTCTGGATGGGGCGGGTTACCACCGAGCAGAATTAGTGAAAGAGATGGCGTATGTCCTTAATATTGAATTGCATTACCTACCGCCTTACAGCCCGAATCTCAATCCGATAGAGCGATTGTGGAAGTATATGAATGAGCAAGTACGTAACAATGTTTATTTTCCGGATGCGAAGACATTTCGTGAAACCCTTCGTCACTTTTTTCATGTCACGTTGCCAGAAAAAGCGAAAGAACTCACGACTCGACTTACTGACAACTTTCAGATTTTAAAACCTGCATCTTCAAGTTAGATTGGTATAGTTTCTCTGAATAAATAGCATTTCCTACTAAAAAATGACTAGTTATTAAATCTAGTTTCTTACCCATATTAAATCTATTTTTGCCTGATTCTACTAATACAAAAGGTTCAATCTGCTCACCTTTCAAAGTAATTTTTGAAACTAATCCATTATTGACAGATAACATTCCAGCATTTCTTCCACTCAAGTAAGCCTGTGTTTGCGGGTTTGGCTCAGGCTTTGGTTCTGGCTTCGGCTCAGGCTTTGGTTCTGGCTTCGGTTCTGGCTTTGGTTCTGGCTTCGGTTCAGGCTTTGGTTCTGGCTTCGGCTCAGGCTTTGGTTCTGGTTTTGGTTCTGGCTTCGGTTCTGGCTTTGGTTCAGGCTTTGGTTCTGGCTTCGGCTCAGGCTTTGGTTCTGGCTTCGGTTCTGGCTTCGGTTCTGGCTTTGGTTCTGGCTTCGGTTCAGGCTTTGGTTCAGGCTTTGGTTCAGGCTTTGGTTCTGGCTTCGGTTCTGGTTTTGGTTCTGGTTTTAGTTCAAATGGAATCACATTGACAATAATAGATTCCTCACCATTTTTTGTTTTTTGTTTTTCTAATACAAAAGATAATAAAGTGGCTGTACCTAATGTTGTTTCTGAATTAATAAGCTTTGCATCTCCGATAAAATTACTCATTAACGTGGCTTTTCCACTACTCACTAAACTTGAATTTTTATGAATACCATCAACTGTTACCATTGATTTACCCATATCAATAGCATCAATTGTATTGAGTAAAATATCTCCGTCTTTAATGTTTTCATTTAGAAAAAAATTATAAAATTCAAATCCTGATACAGACTTTAGCTTTAATGGGTCCGCTCTAAAATTAAAGGTATTTCCTGTTAATCTATCTTTATCACCGAAGTTACGACCAGATAAAATCGTTGAATCTTCTGGTTTATTAAACTCAATATGACCATCAAGAGTTAAATTTACACCACTTAAATTTTGAGAATGAGATGTTTGGATACCAACTATATCTACCTTAGAATTAAATATTACATCTTTTAGGTACACAAAAACTGGGGTATAAGTTGATGTTATACTTGAAAGTAATCCAGTAATATTAACCAGATGATTAAAAGTGGATTTTTCAACACTTAATGAATTATTCACATTATTACTTTTACTGGCTAAATTCATCGCACCATAAATTCTAACATAGTCCTCAAAAATAGAACCACTAATATTAACACTATTGTCAACTAGTGTTGCATTTGAAATATTCCCAGCCATGCCACCAACTAAAAGCGTATACTTTTCAAATTTAGAGCCATCTATTTTAACACTATTATTCCTTAATACTGAGTTATCCCACTTACTTTCACCTCCTTGCGCTCCATATATAATAGCCTCGTCCATAAAATGTGAATCATGAACAGTTACAGAAGAATTAGATACCTGACTATCAGTAGTTCCAAAAGTAAATGTTCCAGTAATATCTGACTTTCCTTTGACTATAACATTTTTAAGCGAAACCAAATTTTCGTTAGCTCTAACCATACTACCTGCATAAATATAAGCTCCTGAAGAATTTAACCCACCTAATTTACTATCAGATATGATTACATTATTTTTTTCAATTAAATTATAACCATGAGATGCTGGAGTATTCCCACCATATAATTCAAAATCCTTATTTGATAAGATGTTTTCCATTACCAAGGTGTTATTTTTGACCCCAGTATTATCTTTAATACCAATACTATACCCTGCGACAAACTTTCCACCTAAAACATCTGTAACAACACAATGATTATCATTATAAGAACTCATTGTTTGACGGCATTCTTCCGCTAATAACTCGCCACTATAAATTGCATAAAAAACAAATGCAGAAATAATCTTAATTCTACTTTTCATATAGTTAAGTTGCCTTACTGTTTATTTAAAAACATTAAAATCTATCGCGATATATGGGGGATATAGCACGACACATTAGATTAAATGGAATCAACA
This sequence comes from Xenorhabdus sp. XBWT, assembly GCF_059072735.1. Lineage (NCBI taxonomy): Bacteria > Pseudomonadati > Pseudomonadota > Gammaproteobacteria > Enterobacterales > Morganellaceae > Xenorhabdus > Xenorhabdus sp. XBWT. Next base: position 1,033,440 of record NZ_CM180990.1, on the reverse strand, counting down.
ATTATAATAAGAATATTTTATAATTAATTAACATACCTCCTTTTTAATAAAAATAAAGTTGGATATTAAAGAAAAGATGATCGAAGTCCAAAAAACTGCTAATTTGAATACGTAGTTTTCATAGTTAAGTTGCCTTACTGTTCAATTATTATGAAGCTACACGGTGAGTCGCATGGGGGTGCGACTCACCATCTCACTACTCTCTCTCTCTTTGATAAACTCTTTGATAAATAAATAAAATCAAATAAATTGCGTCTGTTGCATCTGTAACATGGATAAACCATCTAGGATGTTTATAGGATTCTGGTTTAGGCCAGTGACATTCACCAGATACCGTGATCAATAAGTTCACATCATGTCCATTGCCATCCCCAAGACTCATTGAAATACAATTGCGACTACCAATGCGATGAGGGTTACAAGTAATTACACTAACTTTTTTCAATCTACGTCTTATTTCAGTTAATAAGCGTCCTAACGCACGAGCGCTGTCTTCAGATATGGAAGGACACCCCTGAGGATGACAATCAAAAATAGAAAGCATTCCAATATCAGAAGATTCAAGCCGTGTTATAGGAGCGAGATATTTTAGAGATAACATATTAAACTCTAACCTCTCCATCTCTTGATGGTAATCCACGTGCATGATCTAACTTTGCAGCAACTAAATACGCTGCTTCTAATTCATTACAATTGTGTGTTTTCATGAGTTCTCTGCGTTCTGCTTTTTCTTCTTTTTCCGTCATCCCCAATGCCAAATACAAGCTTGGTGGCACAGCTCTAAACAACGCTTCAATTTTCTTTGACAACACAACACCTTCGGTATAACAACGGGGGAGTTTACTGGCAGAACGTAGTACTGCTTTTTGTTCCTCACTTAATGTCTTAAATCGCGCAATATCTTCTACTTCTTTCTGTGGCATAGTCAGACAGATCCACCATTCCGCCATATTTAGCATCTTAGCCGCAATATCGGGGTAGTCTTCTAAGTTTTGAGTTGCTAACCATAACCACGCTCCCAGTTTTCTCCACATTTTTACAACCTTAGTCATGTACGGAGATAGCAGTGGGTTAGTAGTAAGAATATGGGCCTCATCGACAACAAAATTAATATCACGTTCTAGATACTGATCTCGCTCAGCAATGTTATTAATAGTATTAATTAGAGATACCATTGTTAGTGCCATCGCCGCCTCATAGCCTTCACGGGCTAAATGACCAAGATCAATCAAAGTAACATCAGCTTCAGGCCAAGAGACACCGGGTTGATTAAAAAGCTCACCCTCGAACCCTTGGGTAAAAAGGCTCATCGCTTCTGCCATTTCAGCAGCACGGGCACAACGGCGTTCGTCTCGGCTATGAGTATCACCGGAAATTTCATAGAGAGCCTTTTGTAAATCTTCAGCTAACATTTGCTTTTTCTGAGCAAATGTACTTCTTGCTGCCATTAATATGGCTTCACGAATCATCCCTCTATCAGCTCTCGTTAATCGTTTTTCTTCGTCTGGCTCACCACCAGTTATCATCAAACGGGCTGCAATTTCCATCTCGCCTAATATGTCACGTTCTTCGTTTTCATTTTCTTCGTCATCGTTAATATCAGGTAAATCATCAGTATTAAGTTTCAAATCAGTAACATTCGTTTGTAGCAATTTATGAGCATCTGCAAACGGCGGTAAACTCACTTTCGCACCAGGTTTAACACTAATTTTATTGACCGTTAGCCCACAACTTTCATAATAATCAGCCAACAAACCAAAACTATTACCAGCTTCAGCAATAAATAATCTAGGACGATGGACAGCCATTAATTGCGATAACATAGAGCATAACGTTGCAGACTTACCGGCACCTGTTGGGCCAAATAATAATAAGTGGGCATTTTGAGAACGATCATTCTTATTTTGCGGATCGAAAGTTAATACATCACCGCCACGATTAAAGAAGGAAAAACCCGGATTTCCCGTTCCTATCGAGCGTCCTGTAACAGGTAATAATCCGGCTAAATGCTGCACCCACGTCAAACGGGTATACCAATGTTTCTTATCGACTTGAGGGTTAAAACACATTGGTAATGCTCTTAAATAACCATTAAGCGGCGCTACATCGTATTCAGATTTAACAGGCTCTAACCCAGCAGTTAGCAATGTAGATGTTATTTCGACACGCTTCCTATTTAACTCCTCAACATCATTAGCACGTAATAAAAATGATAAAGAAGCTCTATATAATTTATGACGGTTGCCCAAATACTCTTTAACTGTTTTTACATCTTCTCGGACACGAATAGATTCAGTATTCTCACCAACAGCATTTTTATATAAATTATCAAAGTCCTGTTCTAAGGTATCTTGTGGTTGAGCAACTATAGTTATTGAAACTATTGTCCCTTCTGGAAATAAATCCATTAGGGTATTTATATTTTTATCTCCACGGCGTTGTTCTCCCGTTAAATGATCTGGATTTGGTGCTTTCCGCAAACGTTCAACGTTAACTACTCCATGAGCTTTATTATCAAACCACCAAACACCATGCTTAGTGTCAGAACGTGGAGGTACAAACCATAATGTTTCGGCAAAATCATTATGCACTGATAAATTATTTTCTTTTTCATCCTGCTTACTCCAATACGCAGCTTCGCGATAAAGAGTATCTTTCTCAACCCAATCAGGCTCAGGATTAAAATGACGTAATAACCAATCATGAACCTGATAGCCATTCTGACGTATACAAACAACACCCGCATTACTCAGCGCACTGCTTAAACGATTACATACCTGATTCAGCATCTCTACCGGAGGCATAGGATCACGATTATTTTTACCTAACCAGCGATAAACTACCATACGAGTACGTCGCTGTTGCCCACGCCATGCTTGCCCTGTTACCAAACTATCTTTGAAAAGACCTTCAGGGCGAGCTATTCCTTTCAAATGGCGTTCAGTCTCCTGCAACCACGCCTCTGTTAATTCTGTTCCTTCTGCCGCAGGGCGAATATAATTACGTAACATATTCAAATACGCTGTTACATTATTTTCGTCCTGACAAAAAAACTGCACAACCCAAGGATTTTCATCATATTCTTCCAAGCTATCTTGAAGAGCATCTTCAATCACATCCCGTATCTCTTCCAGACGATTATCAGTACGGCCTTCTGTGGGTACTGGATCAATTGAGTAAACAGCACCTACAGAGATACCATCATCCAACAACAAGCATTTTTCATCGTCTAAATATTCAGCCCACGGCAAATAGTCAATGATAGAAGGGTTAGCGTGATAAAGTTTTTCTTCATCTGCCAATGTCATTTGCCCTGGTCGCTTTAATGAATCACGCATTTCAATATTAAATGTACTACCTTCCTGAGTTATTGGTTCAACATTAGGTTGGTGTTTTTTATTAAATAGAGAAAATCCCATCATAATGCTTCCGTCCTTTCTCCTGGCATTGCATACTGAACTTGATAATAAAAAGGAAACACGGTGCTGTATCCTGGCACAGGTAAATTTCCCTGCGACAAGTGCGGGAAAACGTACATCACCATATCTGGATTTGGTAAACGTGGAAATTGCTGGCTAAGTTCAGTTTCCTGAGTACGAGAATAACTTTCAGATAAAGAAATTTGCTGAGCTTGTTCTTTATCTGTCAAAGAACGAGATAAATCATTTCTGGCTTGTTGTGTGACATGTTTCGTAGATACTCTCTCACCTGTTTTACCCTGCCAAATCTCCATCATGTTATATTCACCTGAAGGCATTAACTCTTCTTTATTAGTAGTACATCCAGTTAAAAATGCTGAAGCAAGAAAGAGAACTATAATTTTCATTTTCATTTTTTTCTCCTTAATCCAATCCATTTTCCAAGTCACCAGATAAACTAAATCCGTAGTTAACCTTGCGTCCGCTTCCTTCATAATCAATTGGAATTTGGCGCGTAATATGCACAGCAACGGTCTTACCGGGAGGAACATAAACAGCATCAAATGTTTGCCCATAACGAGACTTCACCCAATCAGCAACATCTTTAAATCCGCCACCAATCGCTCTTCCTAACGCTGCTTGTCCTGCGTCTCCAGTAAAAGCTGAAGTTATTCCGCCATTTGAATTTGTTTGCGTTGTATATTGATTCTGAGAAAAAGTATCTCCAGAGGATGCAGCAGCAGTCAATGCAAATAATGTTGGTAAATATGTACCTGCATTAGTTTTTCTTTCTCCACTGATACACGGAATCCCGCTTTCGTCAGAGATCCAACCAATTGCACCGCCATTGGAACGCCCATTCGAACCATTATTATTTCCATCAGTCCTGTTACTCGATTGAGGCACTGTACGAACCCTACCATCAGCAAAAACAAACGTAATCGAAGTTACGTCTCCACGAACACACGAAAGAGTCCAATCACCAGTAGCCGTACCACTTATTACGGCTCCTTCTATATCCGGTAAATCAATTCCATTAGTCGTTAAGTTGTCTTTACCTACTACTACTTTAAACGGATATGGATCAGTTACTTTTCCATCAATGGGAACCCTTCCAAGCAATGCTGTCATTGCCTGACTTCCCACTAATGTAGAGTTTTCTGGTAATGTGTAAGCTGGTTCGATATCATCTTTTTCCTGTTGCCCATTTCTACCATCAATAGCCCTCTGATTTTTCGCAACACGATCTAATTCTGCTTTCTGGCGAGTAATCTCGTTATCTTCTAAAAAAGATATCGGAAACGTTGGTTTCGCTGACTGTCCCCCAATGCTTTTACTCGGGTCCGCAGACTGAGCATCTTGTGGGTTTATCCACACAAACCCATCCTTATAAGACACAGATGACTCTCTTTGCTGATCAAGCCCTAAGCCTATTGGAATATCACCAGATGAATTAGAGTTAACTGAATTAGAATTAACTGGTTTATTTGCCGAAAATGAATCACCTAAATTCTCTAATCGCTTCATCAGAGTTTGTTGCTCTTCTTTCAATGCTTGTTGTTTTTGGTCCGCTTCTTCTCGTACTACATTAACAGCAGCGTTAATTTGTCCCGATATATTCTGACTATTTGTCCGCAAACGTTCATTTTCCGAAATTAACTTCTGATTTTGCTCATCCAGAATACTTTGACGTTCGCGTACATCTTTCAACGTACCAACTAATGTGCGTAATGTATCTTCCGGCGTATCACCTTCAATTCCTAATGCTTTTAATTCATCTGCATCCAGATTTTGCAAAGAATGATCCATATTGGTATTAGATAGTGCTGATTTATCAGGCTGACCGCAGCTTTTTATTCCGATAACAACAGCAATTGCTAGAATAGTTGGAACAAATACTTTGACTAAAGTATTAGATTTGATCTTCATTTGGAATTTCTCCCATTTTTATTAAAATCTTTTTTTAATAAAATAGGTTCCGTAATAAAAGAATCTTCAGGTTTCCCTTTCATTACCAAATACAATGTCGTCGTATCTTCAGGAGTTCCGGTTGCTCCTAACCATTTATGTTGAAATGTAGCTGTTATAAATTGACCTTGTAATACACGAGGATCAAGCACCAAATTTTTTGAAGAAGAATTAGTAAATTTCAATGCTATAACAGACACACCATTAGAGCGCCATCCTGCCAGTGGCATAATTTGGACAGGAGCGTTTGGGTATAATGTTGTTATACGTTTAGGAAACGCTAACGGAATAGATTGAATACCAGAAACAGCTTCAACAGTTCTTAACGGGGCATACAAGCTCTGAGCAGCATAACGAGTTAATAAAACAGGAAGTGGAGCATTATAACCTGTTTTTTTCTGCTGCTTATTATTGTTTTGAGATTCAGAATTCAAATAACTATTTGCATTATCTGAACTCTGATTTTTATCGTTTGAAGAACGTTGTTGTGTTACTTCTCCAGAATAAATAAGACGCATTGGCTCCAATACTCCTTTTTTCTCATGAGCCTTTACATCCAATAAAATAATTTCTCCATTTTGTACATTCTGCAATTGCAAACGTGTTGGAGAAAATGCTTCTTCAGCTTTCAGATAAACTGTGCCCCCAGTGCTTTGAATTCGCAATTTACCATTTAATGTAGGAGGAAAACCAACTCGGACATTTTTTTCGACAAAAATAATTCGCTCTTCCCCAACATTCAGTTGAACCGGTAACGGGATACGTTCCCACTTTACAAGCTCAACTGCATGAGCAGTAAACGGCATTGTCGATGAAACTACAGGAAAAAGTAATGATAAAACCAAAAGTGCCGATGAAGAGTGACGTTTCATTTAAATTCCCTCCTTAGCATCTTGAGTTTTAGGAGTAGCTTCTAAACGCTGTGGAACCCCCTCATAACAATCTAAAGCTAACCCAAATTGATTTAATTCAGGATCTCCATCCCAACGCATAACCTTTATTGGATAACGAACTACCGTACGTTTAACGGGTTCAGCGTGATAATATTCATCAGCAACAACATCTAAATCAACAATCCAATTATCTCTATCAATAATTCGAACTTTACTTGCACTATATCCACGACCTGGTACTTCATAAATAACTCGAACACGATCTTTTAATTCACCAGTATTAGCACGATGTCGTGATTCATTTTCAAAAAATGCTTTACAAGACGGAGTTAAATAAGGTGATAACATTCCAATTTTTTGGGGAAAATCTGCCTCTCCATCTTTAGGCCACGAATTTAGTTGTTGAAAAATATAAAAAGTGAAAGCGTAGACTGTTGAATCAGGCACTTCCCACCAAGCTCTAGTACTGCCTGAGCGTAAATCGGAGGGATTATGGATAGTCAAATTACGCGGTGCATTCATCCAACCTCCCAAAGTGACTAAAAGAAGAGTAACCAATACAATACAAATAATACGTAATGTTAAAATATGTTGGTCACGATTTAATAAAGCATGACGAAATCGGCTCATTTTAAAATTCCCCTTATTCTTGCTCTGCGCAGTGACCATGCTTGATCATGAATAATTAAAGTAGAATCACCCATCCCCCATTTCCTTTTATTCAATGCCAAACTACAATAAATATAATTACCAGGCTTTCCTCGTTTAATTTTCAACAAGTGTTTACCACCCAAAAACACTATTAATAGTGGCGTAACAAGTATGAAGGTTGGGATAACCACCCAACCTATAAAAGGAATGAAAAACAGACTAATTATCAGCCCTATTGCTGAACCAAATAACATAGCTAGCCCTAATTCAGGTGTAGTAAACCCGCGAAAAACAGTAGGCTCAGCATTTAATCGATCAGGCATGAATTGTATGGTCTGCATTTGATACTCCAATTAAAAAAGAATGCCTGCCGATTTTCCTACCAACCAAATTACAGCTACAAGCAATACGATTCCAACTACAATAATCGTGGCAAATTTACTCCATTCGGCTTTCCCTGCTCTCACCTCTGCAAATGTTGTAATAGCAGATTGAGCTACAACAATAAATGCAATGGCTGCTAGAATTAAACCACCAATAACAAGTCCATCCTGCACATGTCCTTTCAACGTATCCATCAAACCGCCACCGCCACCGGATGAAGGGGGTTCAACTTTGGGCAATGCAGCTAAAGACGGTGTACTAACACCGAGTAAATATAAAAATGACACCATAGACAAAATACGTTTTTTAGAAAATTTCAATATTTTCAGTATATTCATATTTTTTAATTTCCAATTAAAATTTGTGATAATTAATTAACTTGCAAATATCCAAATGCAGACCAAAATCAAAATAATTGTGCGAATGACAAATTGTACAGAAGCTGCCTCTCTGACTTTCTCATTCGCCCAGCCTTTATAAACATCCAGTATTCCCCATGCTGCCCATAAAAATAAAACAGCTATAAAAGTACCAATACAAATTAGCTCTAAAGCTGCAAGAGGAACATCATTACCAGACGCAGCCTTAAATGCTTGTTCCTGAATACTATCCATTGCCATCAGCGTTGTTCCTTGCGATAAACTCCACTAATATTTTCTTGAGACTGAATAGGGGCAGTGGGCTGTGCTCGTGACGGCTCTAGATAGCGGTTAACACCCTGACGAATAATTTCAATATCTTTCGAGGCTTTTAAATAATCAAAATAAAATCGATTTCGGTTATTATCCTGATTTGCCAAAACCCGAGCACGTTCGAGAGCTGCTTGAACGTGCTCGAGTTGTTTTATCATTAACGCCAATTCATCTTTTTCTGCTGCCCATACAGGATTTGTAAAAAAAGTGCCTAGCGTTAACATCAACGTAGCAGGAACTGAAGAACGTAAACGCATATATTACCTCTTGATGAGTTAACTTTGCGTTTAGGATAAATCTTTGAAAAAAAAATTCAGCAATAAACTCTTATTGCAAAATTTGCAAAAAAATTGTCAGATTTTAAATTGATCCACATGAAATAATCTATGCAAAAAACCCGTCAAAAATGAATTTTTCACTAGAAACCCTTAAATAACACTTTGAAGGGTTAATATAAAGCTATTTAATTTAAATATGTTAATTAACAAGTTGTTCATTTAATAATTTTTCAAGATAACCGTAGAAACAGAGAAACGCTCTATAAAACTCATGCATCTAGTAAATTAATATTTACTCTTATGACGATTATATATAGTCTGTCGAGTCACATTATATCGTTTAGCAATATCACTTATAGTAAATTTTTCTGACTCAACTAATACATCAATTTCTTTGATCTGATCCAATGACAACACAGGTGGGCGTCCACCTATTCGACCTCTAGCTCTGGTTGCTGCTAAACCAGAACGAGTTCGCTCTTTATTACAATTATGTTCAAAATTAGAAAAAATAGCTATCAACTGTAGATACAACTCACCAGCGAATGAATTGGTATCAATACTCTCTTTTAAACTTTCAAAATTAATACCACGTATCTGTAAATCTTCCATTAAATTAACCAAATCACGTAAACTTCCCCCTAACCGATCTAACGCCCATACTACTAACGTATCACCAGAACGTAATGCTTTCAGGCAATTATCTAGCTCGGGAGTTCCTGCTTTCCGTCTTCGTTCTCCTCCTCGTGAAACTTGCTCTTGGTATATTGTTCACACCCTGCATCACGTAGTGCATCTATTTGATGTGTTATGTCCTGCTCTATTGTTGATTTTCTGGCATATCCGATACGCATCCCATCCCCTTTTTATACACTTTTATTTTACATAGATAGTTTTACAAGTTTTTTGACATTTTTTCTAGGAAAGATACTCCATACAGAGAAAGTTTGAACTGTGTCAAAAAAACGATCGTTTTTTTGACAATAGAGTATAAAGCATTTTGCATTATCATGTGTTTTGCATTATCATGTGTTTTACATGATAACATTCATACGATAGGAGGGGAAAAGTACAGTCATATTTTGATATCCTATAGACTGTATCAGTTTACTGAACCAACTTATTTTTCATGGCAAGAGTATATTATGGAAGTTTACAGTTTAAGCGATTATATAGATGTTTATTATAAAGGAGTAAAAGCAGAATTTGCGCGCCGACAAGGTGTATCGCCACAACTGGTTAGCCAGTGGATTAAAAATGATTTTGTAGTAATAGATCATAATTTATATTCGTGGCGTAGGAATTTAGTAAAACCATTAGATAACGAGGCATAGTTAAAAATAGTGGTGAGTTGTACCCCCATACGATTCACCGTGTAGCTTCATAATCATTAAACAGTAAGGCAACTTAATTATGATAGAAATGCACATTAAAATGAGCAAAAAATCAGCTCAGGAGTACACACAATCTGACAGCAACGATATCGAAAAGTTACAAGATTTAATTCAAGATAACGTTGTAATCAGTCTTGATTTATGTAACTTTCCAACAGCAGAAATTACTGTAGAAGTTTTTGAGCAGTAATTAGATTAAGGAAGGTTGCTAGAATAACTCCATAATATATAACAAAAAAGCCATGAAGTTAGTAAAGTAGTAAGTAATGAGCCGTCTCCTATGCGGCTCATTATATAGCCTAATTATATTAACAGTAAGGCATCTAAACTATGAAAACCACACTATTTAAATCAATTTTTTTTACATCTTTACTTACTACAAATTTAATATCAGTTAATTCTGTTGCTCAAGACATTAGTTCAGGTGTTATTAGATTTTCAGGTGCAATTGTTTCCCCGCCTTGTTCAGTGGACTTGAATAATGAAAGTAGTGCCAAAATCCAGTGTTTCACTGATAATAAAAAATCATCAAAAACAATAAATTTAAAACATACAAAGGAAATAAGTGGGAAGTTAGAAGGACTGGCAGCGTTTACTATAAAGCAGGTTTCTAAAGATATAGCTATATTGGTAGTCGAACACATTTAAGATCTATTTAAATGTGGCGGGATGCCCCCCGCCAACGCGACAGAAAAAACTTATATCATATGAGGTTTTCAAATGTCACATATAGATTATATCAATAAAAAAATTCATTACCAGCAATCTATTAATACATCCAACCCAAGATTATTTGACTTACCTTTTTTAAATATTGAACAATATGAGAACATTCTACAAAAACATCCCAAACTAATTGATGGCATAGCCAATATGCTAAGTTTGGTTATGGCCCAAAAGAAATACTCAACAAAAATAAATCATATAATTTCAATAAATAAGACAAAAAAATAATGAACAATAATGTAAAGTTAAACGTTACATGCAAGTCAATTAATTAATTAATGAGAGCAAAAATTAATATGAATTCAAATATTATTATGTGCAAAGAAGCCTTTGAGAAAGAAATAAAAAAAACTTATCCATTCGATGATGATAACTATCCGACTTTAGCACAAAATAAAGAAGGTAATTATTACAATATAATCACTCAGTCTAAGTGGGAACTTTGGCAACAGGCATGGAATTCTAGTCGTGATATTAATATTGGTCTACCAAAAGATCTTGATTGCAATAAAGGGAATGAACTAAATCATGTTTCGGGGGGAAACATCCTATAAGACAAGTCATTTTAACATTTAATTAAGTAAGGAAAAGATAATGATAATAATTAGAAATACTATCATGTTAACAGACGAACAAGAGAACGATCTGGAGTATCTAAAAGATGTTGCCATGCGTAAGAAATTTTATGCAGAGTTCGTTGTTAATTTATATAACGATACTTTCAAATGTAATATTTTTGCATGTGCTAGATACATACGAGGAGAAAGTGATGATAGATTAAAAAAGGCATTTGATTTAATGTTAGATCTGGCTATGCAAGGAATAGAGTCTCAGGAATATTTAGGACGAGATTTTATTAAAAGTTTAATAAAATTTTATGAGTTAAGAGAAAGTTAATCATGTATGTTTCGGGGGGAAACAGGAGTATAAACTATATTTATCTCCATCATCTTTCCTGAAAACTGACGCGCCTAACGGCTTGTCTGCTGACTCTGGCGGATAAAAGCAAGTTTTATCCGCCAGAGTCCAGCTTGATTATAGATATTTTTTAAACGATGCCATTGTAACCGTAATAGCAATTCCCAATAAAACTGCCGCAGGTAATAACAATAAATTAGGGTACACCGCAGAAGGCCATGATAAATAGACCATACAAGGAACAACAAAAGCAGGTTTTACAAAACGTTTAGCATGATGGTAGACAAAACTTGATTCATAAGCGGCACCATAACGCCTCAAATCTCGTCTCCCTAAGCCTTCGACCATAGCAACTAACAAAACAAGAACAAACAACGGAATTGATAACACCAGAATAGTGATTCTGATAATGAAAGTTACGGCAACAAAAACTGAAGCTACCATATATTCTCTCAGTTCTATTAATAAAAACTCACTCCAATTATTCAACTCTCTAGTCAATTCATTATCAATTTTCATCTGTGCCTCATAGGTTGATTGCAACCAATTAAGAATTCCACTATCGACAAATAACCAATTATAAGCAGAGTTAACCCCTTGGCTCAGAGTCTGAGAAGGTGATGACATAAAAAGGCTACGGGTAAATTCTGATGATAAATATCCACTTTCTGTTAGCATAACTTGGCGGCTATGTTCCGAACCTTGATCAGTCCAAAATAACGCAATTCCAGCCCATTCAATGAATAAACTGAAGAGTAATGATGCTAATAACATACCTATCAATGTTAAAGGCCAGTGCCAAAGTAACTTTGCCAATAAACCAGGCTCTTTTACCGGACGAGAACGCGAATCAGCCTCAGTTTGTGCCTGCGCCATCACCTTCCCCTTTATCTTCTGCTAATTGTGTTGGTATTTCTTGAATATCATTTGGTAACTGGCTAGCTGACCACCAAGATTCACCTGTACGATAATTCTTTCTCATGTATTCTTCGATCTTTTTCAAACTTTCAGGCATTAATACATCATCCTTACTATCAGGTAGAGGCATACGCATCTTCCATAATTTTCCTCCTTCCAATAATCCGAATGCTTGGCCTTTTGGTAATTGAATGATATCAGCAGGAGATAACAAAGGCTTACTAACCAAACTTACCCTGTCTTGAGTATTAGAAGTGAAATCACTCCCCTGTCCTGGATTTGAAATATCAGTGATACCTGATACTAAGGTCTTAGTGTATATATCGACTTCTGGTAACTGTTCTGTCAGCAATTTAGCCGTTGCCAATTCCCTGACTCTCAACATTATTAATGTATTAAAGTTTCCTGTTACCTGAGCCGATTTTGCGGCATTACCAAGCCGTGCTTCAATATCTGACCAAGTTTGCGTGTATGCAGTTACCTCAATACCAGCTCCCCCGCTTTTATTCAGCAATGGAATAAATTCATCCCCCATCAGTTCATTAAATTCATCACAATGTAAGCTGATAGGCTTCTTTTTAATTTTATCCTCTTCAGGTAAACCATCATGCGCACCAAATTTGTAGATATGCCCCGCAAAAGAGACTAAATCGGCAAACATAGAATTACCTACCGCAGCCGCCACCTCTGGATCTGACAACGCATCCAATCCCACATACACAATTCCTTGTTTCCTGATAACTTGTTGCCAGTCGAATATCGGGCGTGGATCACTCATATCATCATAATCAGGAGAAAGTAACGCCGCCGTTTTTCCTGTAGTTAGCTTTTCTAACAAAGGAAGAAGGGATGCAACTATTTTGTCAAAATATGTTCGGTCATAACGTATCGCACTACGTAAACCATCCAAGATAGGGTCATAGATTTTCTTTCCTTCATTACTGCTCAGCGCCATTTCGATGGCCCAAATAGAAGTAGCGTTAGGATCGCTTTGCAAGTGACGAGGAACATCCTTTTCGGTTAATATATCTTGCGCGTTCTGAATTTGTGCAAAAAGGTTAGGTAACAGTTCTTCGATAATTTTTAATGAGTACGTTTGATAGAGTTCACCAATGTTAGTGACATAACGTAGGATTAGAGCGTAATCGGGGCGCTGCCCCAACGCAACTAATGCACGAGCTATTATATTGACAAACCGCCAAGCAAACTCACGGAAAGCCGCGCTGTTCCCTTCTCCTGATAATTGCCCAGCAACACGACTGGCGACTTCAGAAACTCGCCCAAAGCGCCCTACGGCATTATAACGGGCGCTAATATCAGGCCAACCTAAGTGAAAAACATAAAACTCATCGCCGCGTCCCGCTCTTTGCGCTTCTGCCCACATGCGTTTTAATAAGTCCGCATCGCCCTTAGGATCAAAAACAATGGTAACATTTCCACGCCGGATATCTTGTGTAATTAACAATTCTGCCAAACGGGTTTTGCCAACACGTGTTGTACCCAATACCAACATATGCCCTACACGTTCACGCAAATCCATTGAAACATTCACTTCATCTGGTTCAATTCCATGCAAAATCGGGTTTCCTCCAACTGGAGGCAGTGGGCGAACAGGATTTAATACACTATCTGTCTGTAATAATTCACATATCCTAGGAAAACGAAATTCAAAGCGCTGCTCAAAATTTCTGGCTAATTGATAATAGCGAGACGGCTGCACATAGTGTTCAACTTCTGGACGCAATGCTTCCAGTAATCTCTGTGTGTGCTTTTGTTGCCATAAAAATCCTTTACCCAAGAACAGGCGTTGATTACTGACTGGTACTTGATGTGAAGACATTTTATATAACGGCAACTTACGTAAATTACGTCTATATCGTAAAACTCGTAGTCCTTGGCGAGTACGAACGGCAGAAAAGCAAGCGAAAGCCCCAGCAGTTACATAGCTAACTGACGGAGCCAGAGCCACAGCCCACGGAGCTACTACACAAACATATGCAGCAGCCCCAGCCGCAACCGCTGAATTAAACTCAACGGCGGGGCGTAACAGCGCCTCAATAACATAACGATCACTCATTTTCTGCTCCTTGAGATTCGTTTTTACTAATAGATGGTAATTTTTTCAGTATTCTTTTGGCTGTCTGATGATAACGACGATGCCTAATTGCTATAATTGAAGAGTGGCTTCTGATAGCTAAAATAAAAATAAGAAGAAGAAAAACTATTCCTACGACAATGAAAGAAAGATACAGTGGATTACCAGCCATGACTTTTTGTATAAAAGGAGAAATTGGTCGCATTATGGAACCTGCTGTGTCAATCCCGTTTCAGTTATTAATACTGGATAATGTGTTAATTGCAGACGCTTAGCTAAATCACTACCAGATACGGGAGAAAGCAATATCCCGTTAGCAAGCTGTTTCAATTCAGAAAAAACTTCGGCTGTATCAACTTGAATTACTGTTCCTACAGCATTTAACATTTTCAACTTATCAGCGTTTTGGCTCAGCCAACTCCTTGATAATTCATCATCACCGACAAGAAATAACGCACCAATTCCCTGTAAATTAAGAGGACGGTCTACTACTATACCAGGAGACATTTCAGGAGTTTTAATTGGCAACACCATCTCAAATGATGGCTGCACTAACGGGATTTTTTCAGAACCAGATATTTCACCCCATTCATTTTGTTGATTATTTATTGCATCAAAATAATAAGAGGTATTTTCACCTCCTAAATCTGCAACTACTTTTAATTCAGCTAATGCAGAAAAACTTATTACATATAATGAAAAAGCTGACAATAACTGTAATTTCATTATCTCACCTCTGGTTCAATCCATTCTGATATTTCAATTGATGGTGTTAACGTAGATAATTTTTGTTTCACAATAGACATATATTTAGATGCAGAAAGGCCGCCTTTAGGATGGTGATAGCATCCTGCCGCTACCACCCAACTTCCAGGATTAGAATCATAACAAGAACGTAATATTCGAGCCGCTACATGAAGATTTATATAGGGATCAAATGCTTCCCAAGTAGAATTAAAATGATGCCCGTTCCAACCCCAATTTACCTGAGCTATTCCAACATCAATACGCTTTGTCGGATGCGTTTTCATAAATACTTGCAGCGACCGCCACGCCTCTAATCTTGTGCCATAGCGATATCCCTTACCAGCGACATTAACCGTCCAAGGCCACGGCCTAACCCCTTGAGGTAATTTGTATGAAGACTCTGTTAATGCCAATGAATATAAAGCCTCAGCGGGTACGTTTTCAGCGTGGGCTACCTGATGATAGCCTTGGGGAACTTGTTGGCTTGCTGTACAATTTAGAGAGACAAGTAATGCACCACTAAACAAAAATCCAATTGATAGATGTTTCATGGTATTTATATGAACGCGTCCCGTTTGCAACGGCTTCCATTGTTCTAACTCTGACAGATAGGTTGCAGCTTTATATCCGGCTTTTTTGCAGCCTTTAAAGCTGCGAGCCCCTATGTCATTCGCCGACTCACACCTCATTTCCTCCGCGAGCTTTAAGCTCATAAAACCATTCAGGTTTAGTGAGTCCCGGTCTTACCTGTTTTTGTCATCACGCTGGTTGCCAGAGTAACCTTTCTGCATTCATCCTTTTGTTAAAAGTTAATGTTTGTCAGTGGCCGCTTTTAGTCTGGCCTGACACTGACGTGCGCCTTGTCGTATTCACACTGGTGAGCCGCTATCGCCCAGACTGTCCGGGCCAGTTTGTTCGCCATCGCCACGATGGCCACACTGGTCGGGCATCGTTTTTTGAGTTCCGTGATCCAGGGCAAAGGTTCTTTTGTCAGTAATGCAGCCGCACGAGCACCATGGATAAACAGGGTCCTCATATAGGTATCTCCGCGTTTACTTATCCCCAGCAGGCGGATTTTTCCGCCTGAACCTGTCTGTTTCGGAACAAGTCCGATATAAGCAGAAAACTCTCGTCCCGATTTAAACGCGGAGGCTTCTCCCATTGTGGCCACCGCAGCCGTGGCAATTAGCGGCCCCACGCCGGGTATTTTCAGCAGCCGCTGACAGGTTTCATTCTGCCTGGCCACGCTGACAAGCTGTTTTTCGATGCTATTTATCTGTGAATCCAACTCACCCAGCCTGTTGTACTGGTCCTCCAGCACGGTGATAAGGTACGGAGGAAGACGTATCTTCAGTCGTTCCAGTGCTGCCGGTAACTCTTTGTCCAACGCTGCCCGGCCTTTGTGGAGGGTTTCACCAAATTCCAGGAGCGTACCGTGCAGGGCATTAATTTGTGCGGTTCTGAACTTGACCAGTTGCCTGCGTGAACGATGCAGAACCAGTACTGACTGTTGTTCTTCTGTTTTGACGGCTATCGCCTTACCGGGCTGTTGTACCGCCATCCAGATAGCGCGGGCATCCATCACGTCATTTTTGTTGCCCATCAGGAACGCCTTAACAAACCGGGCCTGCATCAGTCGTACCTTATGCCCCTGTTTTGTCAGTTCTCGTGCCCAGTGCTGAGAGCCACCACAGGCCTCCATACCAATCAGGCAAGGTTCCCGGTTACTGAAGAAAGTCAGAAAATCCTGGCTACGTACCTGCTTATCAATCACTTCGCCAGTGTGCTCATTGATGAAGTGGAGCTGAATCAGATGTTTTGCGATATCAACGCCAATCGGTGTATATTTCATGTCGTGGAGTCTCCAGTCACTGGGAGCACTACGCATCCCGTATTGAGCACAATGATGCCGGAAATCTGTGAGGCTTCACACCTCCCCCTTCATCGTCGTGCTCCAGATTAAATGAATGGGGCGCGTTCATTACATTTCCTCCGTTAAAAGGCAGCAACACGCCAACTACCATCTGAATTTTGCTGTAACACTACTGGCATTCTCATTTCACCATATTTAATCCAACGCCCTTCATCATGGTTCAATGTGATTTCTTTCGTTTTTACTCGTTCAATTGGAATTTTTTTATCTTTTGCCCATGTTCTGATCCTATTATCATCACCTTTACTATCAACCACATAGATATCTACAGAACGTTTCACTGTTAGGATAGATGCCAATCTAGCATCACACTGCACACAATCATCTATCCGTACAAATAGAGCCAATCTCCCCTGTGTATCATGAGCAATGCTCGCTGCATTCCCTAAATTAACAGGTAAAATTTCAGGGTATAATCGCTTCCACGCCTCATCAACCTCACGTTGAAACACCAATTCTTTTTCAGTACGGACAAATTCAGCTTTCACCCACAATTCGGCATATCGACGCCGTTCTGGGTCACTTTTAGCTTCAATACCCAATGTCGTTATCGGATCAAGTCCTGGTGATTGAATCCCACGTTGTCCTTTCATCAAGTCTTGATAATGTGCGTATTCATCAATACTTAATCCCCATTCTTTGGCATCTTTTTGTACTTGTAATTGATGTACCGTATTTTTCTGAACTTGACCCACTTCAGTTGATTGAATTTCAGAACCACTATTAATTGCTAATGCACAAGGCATAAAACTCAACGTACTAAAAAACACGATTACAGATGTAAATAAATTATTAGTAACTCTCATACCGTCACCTTATTCAGCACGTAGCGTCAAAGTGCGCCCTTTTGCAGTAAATTGCGCATTGTTATTAGAAACCTTAGATAAAGTCCATCCGTGAATACCGCCCCCTACTCCAATCAATTCAATTTGTGACAAAGATAAGGCGTTCTTAGGTAAAACTGCCGCAAATATTTCCCCTCCACGATATTCTGTTCCAATAAAAGCAAATGACGCTTTAGATTGGGGAACTTTTTGAGGAGCACTTTGAACTACTTTAGTTTGAGCAGGTTTAACAACAGGTTTTTCCTGTTTCTTCATTTCAGAAATAGTCGTAATTTGAGAACGTAAAATATCCAACTGTGTTTCATATTGTTGTTGATTCTCTTTCAATACAGGCAATAAATTCTCTAATGCTTTTAAACGGATATTTTCTCCCTGTAATTGGCTCACAACTGTTTGAACTTCTTTATTTAAAGATGATATTGTTAAAAGTTGTTCAGAAAAGTTATTTTCCAAAGCAATAAATTTGTTCTTTAACTTAGAAAACTCATTTTCCTTGACATTTTTCTGTTGCACACTTTCCAAATACTTCAATCTGGCATTAATGTTATTTTCATATTCGGATATATGACTCTGTTTTTTAATGAAGAATAGAGTAAGGAAAATAATCACTAAAAATAGCAACAAAAAAATAACCCAAGGAAGAAAACGTTTTGTGTTGTTTTTAGCTGGCATCATTTTACTAACCATCCTTTATTACTCAAGATGACAGGCTTGATATCAGATAAAGGCGTAGAGATAGATTGTGGTTTTACGGTTGATTGGCCTGAAGAGGCAATTTGTGTTTGCTTCTTAGCTGAAGGCAACTGATACCCAGCTCTCAAGCTATGACAAACGACACGCTGAACCTCATCCACTTCCAATTGCCATGCTGGACCAGCTAGAACTTGCAAAGCTGTATTTAACTTAGTAGGACCCAATTGATACTGAACGACGGGAAGTGGTTTCTGATAGAGCGTGTTAGCTTGTCTGGATGCACTACATAAAAAATATCCTGATTGGCGTAAAGCATAATTTATTGCCTCACCTATCGTTGGCTTGAGTGAAGCCGGTATCTTTAAGTTGATCACTTGTTCTAATGGATAACGTTGAGCTACTTCAGGGGAAGTATCAATCAATAAATAACGGTCATAGCGAACTACAGAGGGAGGAGCTTGGTAAACATCAGGTGTTACTGTAGATACATTGGATAATGACGTGATAGATGGCGCCAGCGCAGTATCTTCAATAGGCAGCGATGTTTGTTGCTTCACGCAAGCAATTAATGAGAATGAACCTAATAAAATAAGAGCCAATTTATTCATTTTCATGATCTTTTTCCTTATATGAATGTCATTAACTCTACTTTGCTTAGAAAGCTGACTAGTTTCAACAAACAACTCTTATTGGAAAAAAACCAAAAAAACCAAAAATAAACCTTTCATGCTCTAGCTCTGGTGAGTCATATGGAAGAAGATGATATTTATAGTATATTAATTAAAAATCCCGTAATTAATACGGGATTTTTAATTATAGGATGATATTATTTATTACACGCCAGGTTTTAATATAGAAATTGCTTTACAAATATTGTTAATAATATCTGAATAATCATGATGTGGGGTTTCGATCTTATTCATTAATTTGAAATCATCTAATGCAGACAATAATTCAGGTAATGAAATCGACTCAATGACCAAGCGACATATTTCAGATGCCGATTTATCTAATACCAATGCCCTAACTCGAGCCATATTATGGTTAATATCTGCATCAACTACTTGATTAAATACATCTGGTGGTATTGTCATGAACAAACTCCCTGATGGTGGCGATCTGACGAGATTTTTGCAGTCGATCTGTCTACGAATAGATCTATCCCGCCAAACCGCCATAGAGAGCAGTTGTGGTATATATATAGGCCACTGGTAAATACCACATAACTTTACCAGTGTACTTTTCGTAGACAAAAATCACGAGTCTGCAATTACTCGTCCAAACAATAGTCAAAATTGATTGGAATTCCGATTTTAACGAATACAGTAAATTATATCTATAATTAAAATATGACGTGCATCACAATTATAAATATAATTACATATTATTTTCTTAGTTTAAAAATACTTAGTAAAATTTATTAAGTCATAGTAAAATTTTTCGATTTATCATCTTGCGCCTTGCATAGAGGAATACCAGATGCCTATAAATTTCAGCCCCAAAGTAGGCGAAATATTGGAATGTGATTATGGAAATTATCCAGTAGATAAAGAGGGTAAAATAATCATCAATTTCTATGATGGTCATATCCCTCCTGAAATGGTCAAAAATCGGCTTGTTGTTATTATAAATGGAAAAATAGATGGTAATGCTTGTATAGTTGTTCCTTTATCAAGTAAATGTGATCAAAATAAATTACAACGTGGAATGCACGTTGAAATCAGCCAAAATGTTATTGAAGATATGAAGTATTTTGAACAAATAACACGTTGGGCAAAAGCAGATCTTGTACAACAAGTCAGCAGAGAACGGCTTCAAAGGCCGAGAACTGCTAATAGGGGCTATTTAAATCAAATTTTACCCAGAGAAATTGTCACAAAAATCCAGCTAGCGATAATCAAATCCATAAATGCCAATCAATTACTATCAAAGTCTGACTCTTGATCTTTCCGACAAGATCGCTGATAATATAGCCGTTGCCCATTGAGGCCCTTAGAATTTATTCTTCCCTTGAGGAACCTGCGAAGCCTAGTTTAACCACTAGGCTTCTGCCTTTTTAGCACTTGGGTTTTGCAATGACTGGCGCAAAGTAGGTTATTTCCCCGCAACCAGCCTTTTCCTGACATGCTACACTCCCCTCTCTCTTTCGAGATTCAAACCCATTACTGGGTGAGGATAAGTCAGGCTTGCAATAGGCACTCCAACAGCCTATGATTATCTCAACAAACTTACATAATCACTTGATTTACAAAGAAAAAATTCGCAAGCAGAGATTTACAATTCTAAAAAAAGAAAAGCCCCGTAATTTGAAGTGACCCCCAATAGTTGGACAACCAATGACTGGGGGTTTTTTATGTCTAAATATAGTCGTGAACTAAAAATCATGATTGCTAAACGATGTCTAGCAGGTAACGCATCGGATAAGCTATCAGCGGAATATTCAATCTCTTCTCGACAAATTCGATACTGGTCTCAAGTTGTTGCCATTCATGGTGATAACGCTTTTTTGCCAACGCCTCACTCTCTTTGTGCTACAACAAAACTCCATGCTTTGAAATTAATGTGGACAAATGATTGGTCTCTCACTCACACTAGCGCAGTTCTCAATTTAACGACCCCGGGTACTTTATCAGTCTGGCTTGATAAGTATAATGAAACAGGTATCAAAGGGCTTGAAAGTCCTCAGCGAGGAAGACCCCCAATGAAATCACGACCTAAAATTCCGCCGAAGTCTGATGACGAAATGACAGTTGAGGAACTTAAAGAAGAATTAGCTTACCCAAACTCGCCCTAAATTTACAGTTCAAAAAAAATCGGACAGTCAAAAACCGCTCGACCTGATCCGGACCGTGAAAACATCGGCCATGTATTCATGGGGAAATCTGCTACCTGCCTGTGGCATTGATATTCCGGCCAAGGGAAAGCATGGCGCTTGCCCTATTTGCGGCGGTACTGACCGTTTCCACTTTATTGATGATCACCATCACGGCAACTGGCATTGCCGCCAGTGTGACGCCCCAAATTATGGAGATGGACTGGATTTGGTGGCAAAAACCAAAAGGATCTCGATTACTGAGGCAGCAAAAATCGTTGCCGATTCACTGGCATTGCCTTTGCCAGAACCCAAACCAGCCAAAGAAAACCTCTATCCAACACAGCCGATTGCCGACAGAATCGCGGCACTGATGGCGCAAACTGTTGCGGGACAATCTCCCTATCTGATCGTAAAGGGGCTGCATTGCCCTAATCAGCGACTGCTGAAAGACGGCTCTTTGTTGTTGCCACTGACAACACTGGATAAAAAAGTCACTGGTGCGCTGCTCATCTGGCCGGATGGAAAAAGAAAACACCTGTTTGGCAGCAAAAAGAAAGGGTCGCTTATCGCTCTGTCTGTATGGGAAAAACACCCCGACACGGTCTTGATTACAGAGGGTTACGCCACCGCACTGACGGTCCATCAGTTGTATAACGGTCTGGTTCTGGCCGCACTGGATGAGGGAAATTTATTTTCTGTTGCAAAAACCGTTCGGGAACGTTGGCCGGACGCAAAAATCATTATTGCAGCAGATAATGACTGGCACGCATCAGGCGAGCTGGATAAAGACGGCAAACCCAAAAAGAATGTTGGCAAGATCTCGGCAGAAAAAGCCGCCCACGCAGTGAATGGCTGGCTTACATTGCCACCGGGTAATATCAAAGCTGACTGGGACGATTATCGCCAACAACACGGCATTGAGGCAGCAAAGCAGGCATTCAGTAAGGGATTGCATCAGGTGGGAGAATATATGAACAGTAAAGCAACAGAGAATCGCAGCAATGTAGAAACCCTCTACCCAAATCGCAAGACAAAGCTACCTCTTTCAGTCGGTTCTCAAGGCTTTGACGCTCAGTTGGACTACGTCGTTAAAGGCATTATTCCGGCTCACTCCCTGTGCAGCATTTACGGGGTGAGCGGGTCATACAAGAGTTTTCTGGCGGGAGCATGGGGATGTCATATTGCCACGGGTAAGGCATGGGCAGGGAAATCAGTTGCTCAGGGTTCAGTGATGTACATCGTCGGTGAAGGCGGGATTGGTGTACCACGGCGCATCAGGGCATGGGAAATCGTCAATGGTCAGACCGTTGAAAATATGTATCTGATCAATACACCGGTATTTCCGGCCTCGCCCGCCGAAGTGCATGAACTGGTGATTGCTGCCCAGCAGGTTGAATCTGAAACGGGTCAGCCTGTGCGTCTGATAATTCTGGATACCCTTGCCCGCTGTTTTGGCGGAGCTGATGAGAATGATTCCAAAGACATGGGCGCATTCGTCCGGGGCTGTGACGAACTGAAAGCCAAAACAGGAGCCAGCATTCTGGTTGTGCACCATTCCGGCAAAGATGAAAGCAAAGGCGCAAGGGGTTCCAGTGCGTTTCGGGCTGCGCTGGATGTTGAATACCGGATCAACCGGGAGGAAAAAAAAGGCGGCGCACTGGTTATCACCTGCACCAAAATGAAAGACGCCGAAGAGCCGGAAACCCAAGCCTATGACCTGCGCGTGGTTGAACTCTTTACCGATAAAGACGGTGAGGATATTACGTCATTAGCCCTGATTGACAGGCCACGCGATCCGGTTGAAGAGGAAGAAATCGGACTCATCGCCAATAAGACAGATAACCACACGGCATTGTGGCAGTGCATACGGTCGCGCACTGCCCTGAAAGAACCCTGTTCCATTGCCCTTGTGCGTGATGATTTAAAAGCGATGGGGGTGAATGTGAAGAATTTCAGCCGTTGGTTAACCAAGTTAGAGCAAGGCAGGTTGATTATTCGTAACGGGCAGGAACTCACCATCGTTAACCAGAATAATGACGATTAAAAAGTGAGTCAGAAAGTGAGGTGCTGTGAGGAAGTGGAATTTGCACCTCGCCGTATTCCTCACTTTTCTCGTATATATGCGGAAAAAGTGAGGAATACAAAAGATATTGATTTTTAAGGATAAATAAATCTCAATTCCTCACCTGTTTTTGCAGTGAGGAAAATAAAAAGTGAGGAGAAAAATGAGGAACTGGTGAGGAATTACTCTTTTTTCTGGCAGGAGTTTTTTAGATCTCCGTATTACTGGGTTAATGAATTAGCCCAGTAATACGGAGAAGACAAGCGTAGCGCGTCAGTAAAACGCTATAGGAGAAAATATTTATCATTCCATGATAAGAAGGCCTTTCTGACTTTTTACCTCACAGGCTGTGCGCATACCCTCCACAGCCCCAATCAGATCCTCACAGTGAAAGTTATGTCGTTCAATAAAATAATTTTCTTGTTAGTCATATTTATACTTTTTAAATAAAACCCAGATAAATTAAATTATTTTCATACCAAAGTACATTACAAATACCTTCCTACTTTTTAAATTGATCTATTTTATCATAATCAATTCTATGTATATTATGTTCCAACTGTCCATCTGGATATTCAAACCAGTATTTATCTTTTGAAACGAATAGTTTCGTTATATTAGACTCATTTAACTTTGGTGTGTAGTAAATATAACCATTCGTATCTTTTTCTAATGAAATTTCGAATTCATCCTCATTAGATGGTGAAATCAAAAAAAAGCTTACCAAACCAGTAGAAATAAATTCCTTCTGAACAAGGTAGAATTTTTTATTATATTTTATTTCATTTTTTAATTTTACAGAAGATTTTTTTTGATCTTTTATAGTAACAGTGAGACCTTTACTTGCATCCAAGCTTATAGAGTTATTAAGAATTTTATACTTATCTGTTAATTTATTTGTTTCTGTTTTTTCAGTGTAAACCAAATTTATATTGATATAGTCTAACTTCCAATCACACCACCCGCCCCCATCTACAGGAATTTCTGTTTCGGATTTATTTTTATCTTCATTAACATTCCATTCAACCACACTCGTCCAATAATTTATCCCAGCAGGCATAAAATTAGAGTTAAATCTTAATGTTGAGCATTTTTTAGATATATAATTAGCAAGAATTATGGGTTTACTATTAGCAGGAACATTGCTTGAAATAATGACAGATTTTCCTTTTTGTGGATTAATTGGAAAATACCCATTAAGTTTTTTATCAAACAACCCCCAATACCATATAATAATAAAAATTATTATGAATGATAAAATATATGACTTTTTTATTTTATTCATTTTACAAGCCTCTTATTAAAAAGTAAAATTATATATTATTTTACTATAAACCTTCATTCAGGACAATAATCAGAAATAGATACATAAATTATATGAGATACTGACCTGAATGATTTTCATAAATATACTTTTTATTTATCTTGAGTGCTGATAAATAAAATAATCAAGTGCTCGTTTTCCTTTTTCATTTTCTTTACTTAATGATAAGCAAGGTTCTAATTTTTCATCTAACCGTAAAAAATATTCATACATAAAATATTCATTTTTCAATGTTCCTTTTCGCGCTTCTAATGCAATTTTAAATCGTTGTATATCTTTTTTATAAAGTTCATTAAACTTAGGAACACATAATTCAAGGAGTCTTTTTTGCATAAACTCCATATACTTTCCACTTGGATGATATCTTCCACCAAGTGCATTAGTTGAATTTACAGTTTTGGGTAATTTATTTTGAGGAAAGAACTGAGCGTTTTTTAAATCTTCAGGTATTAAAGTAGGAAGAAGATATAAATCGGTTATAACATTTTTGGAGCCAACATATAAATCTAGAGGTAAAATATCACCTTCATAAAAATGTACTACTTCCCCTTGATGTAAATATATTTCATCCGATTTCATTTCATTATGTAGATGTCCAGTCATTTCTATTGCAACTGAAAAATTACTACCAACTGTAAGTATACCTTCTAAAAGGTACCCTAAAGAATCCCAACCTTTTTTAAATAAAGCATTGTCCATATTTTTTTCGAAAGGAAGTGTTGGAACAGGATCGTTTTTATTAATATGTCTATAATGAACAATATCGTTTATATCTACTATTGCATTATATGTAAAAACTCTTGGCATTCCGTAAGTATATAAACATGGATTACTCTTTCTTAAGTGAACACTATGAATTAAAGCCAACGCCCCTCCTAAACTATGACCACAAATAAATAATTTTTTTCCTTCCGCTAAATTATTTATATGATGCATTAATTTAATTTTACCTGTATCTTGATTAAGAGTGTTTTCATTAACCAGTTCATCAAGTGCATTTTCACTAATAAGTGTTGTTCCTGCTGCCAAAAAAGACCGATAAAACCCTTCATGCACTTTACCTTTCGTTTTAAGATAAATTTCTGGTAAATTAATAGGCTTAAATGCTGCATCAGTCAACACATCAGTTGCACTTGCTGTTCCCCTCCAACCAACAATCAACTCTTTATTATTAGATGCATAAAACATTTGCGTATCTAAATCCCCCCCTGTATCGATAGCGTTTATTTCAGTGTAACGATCTTTAAAAGGAACATCATAAACAATAGGATAAAATTTTTGCTGATCAACCTGATTGGGTAATTTCGACAAATCAAGGAGTTGTTCTTTAAAAAAATGAAATACAGAACCTTCATAGTTGTCGTTAGATTTTTCAGCATCAGCATAAGGCAACACTGACATTAACCCCTGATTATAGGCATTCACCAGTGAGTATTCTTTTTGATGATGCAATAATAGTACCCAAGCTCGGAAAGGACAAATTTCCAATACCCAACGAGCATCAACAAACGCGGCTTTAAACCCAAGGAATTTATTATCCGGAAAGTGGTGTTTGGGAAGTTCTTTTTTATTCCATTTATCAATTTTTGGGGCTTTATCACAAAGGTTACCAATTTTAATATAGCGATAATAATGTCTTTGTGTGTTGGCATTATATCGCACTTTCGAACCCAATGGCTCACGCACAGTTCTTAATGGCCTGAGTTCCATTTCATCCGCGAGTTTTTGAGAATCAACCCACAACCTCACCGGTGTTGGTGGTAGACCTTCCTCCCGCAATAGCCCTTCACCATTGGTAACACCTGTACGGATATCCTTTTTATTGCTTATGCTAACTAATTTATAAGGCATTCCAACCAGTGGCTTACCCTCTTCATCCACAAGCTGAAATTCAATCCAGTGGTTCAGTATCTCCTGGCAGTTAATGCAATCCTTCAGTTCTAACTGACTCATTTTTTCTTCCTTAATTATTCATAGAGTAGTGACGGATTAGTCTTAAAGTTCTTTACTAAGCGCAGCCTGTGGGCTATCGGTAATAAAACGTTCAACAGTGAGCTTGTTCAGGTTTTGTTTTTCATCTCTCGCCTGCTTAAGCCATGCCACAAGGCTGTTTTGCAATTGCCCTTCCGGTTCATCCAGTTTCAGCGCCAATTCAGCATTTTCTTCCCAAAGCTGACAACTTAGGGCATAAGCCATATTATTGAGGGCGGTATCGGTTGAGTAACGGGCTTCAATCAGGTGATCACCCAGCACAAATAAATTCTTTGTTAATAACTGAGAGCAGTTTTCTGGCCGGTAATAGCAATACGGTTCGGGCGTATCGATCATCAGCTCATTGACCGGAGTTAAGAGTTCACGCCAATCGCCGGACTGTAGGGCGGGCAGCAGGGGGGTGAAAATACGGTTATCCATCAGACGTAAAACCACCACCTGCCCGCGCAGTAAAACCTGCTGATGCAACCGCCAGTGCTCTAACTGAAATGACCACGGTAACGTACTGCGATAGCCCCAACCCCAACTAGCATCGCTGAATTCGTGTTTATCCAGCAGTAAAGCCAGTTCCGGCAGGCAATTGGTTTTGGGTTGAATCAACCACGGGCTTTGTTCCAACATGGCATTCATCGGCGTACCGCTGTAGAGCGGAAATGCCTGTTCTGTCCAGCCATTAAGGTAAAAGAGCTGAACCGGGTTCGGTTCCGCCAGACTATTGACCAGAAAATAACACTCCCCTCTGTCCTGATGTGACAACCAGCTTTTCCAATTAGTCGATTCCATTATGCTTCCTCTGCTCCGGTGATAACCCAGTTTTCCTCTTGCTGTGCGAGGATGGCACAAGGTGGTTTAGCCGAAAATTCGGTTACAGGAAGTACTTCCGCCATCGGGAGTTGTCCGACTTGTGAGAGTGGAGCAACTCCTTCCGGAAGTTGCAGTGAAACGCCGCGCCCGCTGCCTGCGGAACCCTGCCCGACGTTAATCATGGAAGATAAAATGCCCGCCGGGGTGACTTTCAGAAAACTGCCGCCTACTTTCAGGGTGATTTCTGCCGCCGCTTCCAGCACCACTTTGCCGCCACTTTTCAGGTGGATTTCCTGCCCGCTGTCAATCACGGTCGCATCACCGGTCTGGGTATGCTGGCTACCTGCAATCCGGTGCGACACATCGCCTTCGGTCGTGATTTTGCGCGAACCGGCCACCTGATGATGATCATCAGCAAGGATCTCGTGATAACGGTTATTATCGATACGCTGTTTCTGGTCATGTTTGATATGCCAGAGAGCATCGTTTTCGATATGGGCGGTAAAATCTTTCTGCCCGTGAAAATAAATTTCTTCGCTGTCTTTGGCATCCTCAAAGCGCAGTTCGTTAAAGCCCTTGCCCTTATGGGTTTTGGTTTTAAAGGTCGTGCGGGTTTTCTGGGCGGGTAAATCCAGCGGCGGGCGGTTCAAACCGTTGTAAACACAGCCGGTGACGATGGGTCGGTCAATATCACCATTGAGGTAAGAGATAATCACTTCCTGACCGATACGCGGGATCGCCATAAAACCGAAGCCGTTGCCGTTCCAGCCCTGTGCGACGCGAACCCAGCAGGATGCACCATCATCCGGTTGGTCATAGCGGTTCCAGTGAAAATGGACTTTAATCGCCCCCTCTTTATTAACGAAAATCTCTTCCCCTTCCGGCCCGACCACCATCGCGGTTTCATCGCCATCGGCCAGCGGTTTGTAGTGGAATGGCGGACGCCAGTCGGCAAGGCCATCAATAAAACTGAAATGATTGCTGAGCGTGGTGCCTTCTCCGCCGTTATCGCCGAGTGCCTGCGGGCAGCGTCCGTGGTGACTGATACCGACCACCTGCCAGCGGGAATTCAGCGGGGCATGCGGATGACTTTTTATCTCAAAAATTTTACCCGGCATCAGTTTGATGCAATTACTGTTACCGCTGCCGGTTTTTTTCTGGTTATCCAGCATTTCATGGCGGTATTTGAGAAACGGTTTGGCTACCGCATCTTTCTGAAAACGCCCGTAACTTTCAAATACGGTATAGAGGGTTTTACTGACAAAATCGCGAAAACCTTCGCTGCTCTGCATATGGGAAAGGTGATAACGCGGGTTCTCCGGGTTGAAATCTTTATGGAAACTGCGCTGCGGACTCATTCCCACACCCAGCCGTACCTGATAAATGACATCTGTCCCGTGAGCAGTTTCCGGCTGGGGCTGGTAAAGCAGCGGAAGCCCCGCCGTCATTCCCAGATGGCTGTCACTGAAAAACAGGGTTTCATCCTCGAACCAGAAACTGATGCCTTCTTCCGCTGCCAGACGGCTGAAAAACCCATAGTCAGACTCCCGTTTCTGGGTCACGTATTCCCTGTCCTGATGCGGATCGTAGAGCTTCGAATCAGCACGGACTTTATGCTTTTTCAACAGACTATTCAGGATGGCAGGCACATTTTGCTGATGGAAAATCCGGCTGTCCTGATTGAGTGTCAGACGCCAGAGTGCAGGCCGAACCGTCACGGTATAAAGGGTTTTATTACCATCGGTGCCCGCCCAGTCAACATGGGAAACGATACCGGTGATTTTGCGTTGCAGCGTTGCGCCGTTAAATACCTGCAACACCGCTTCCTGCATCAGCAGCGCGGTCAAATCGATTTCCGACTTCGGCCGAAAGGGATTATCAGGCAGGGACTGAACCAGTGTCAGGTTGAGGGTAAACAGTTCAGATAACCCTTCCTGAAGGGAAAACTCGCCCACGGCAAAGGTGGATTCAGGCAGACCCGCTATCTGAAATGTAAAGCGCAGTCCGCTTTTGGCAGCAGTCAGCCCGTTCATTATATTCATCCTATTTTGCTCCTTGTCATGATGGTTTAACAATTACATCTCCATGCGTGCCCCATAGACTTCTTTGAATTCCCACAGAATTTTTTGGTTCGGGGTAGATACATCCAGCTTGACGAAGGTGGACTGGCTGACAAAACAGGCCATCGCCTCATGGATTAACCGACAGAAGCGGTACATCTCTCCCAGATTGGCGTAACAATCGGGGTTCAGGGTCAGTATCAGCAGACGCCCACGGACAGGACAACCCAGCTTCATCCGGTCAATCAGGCTCTCTTCTGCCTGCATAATGCTGTCGATATGCCGCTGGATATGGCGACTCAGGGGGCGGTTAAATTCGGCATAATGGTTAAACAGACGAAGAAAATGCCGCATCCCTTCTGTGGTAAACAACAAAATGGGTGGGCTGGCGAGGCAGGAAAGCAGCGGCCAGCCGGAATTATCCTGTAACATCGGCGGGGAATCGGTAGTTACTGGAGTAATATTGTGCACGCTGAGATGAGAAGGAGAACCCTCCTGCATCACACTGATGCTGCCTTGCTCCAGTGCCATTGCGGGTTCATGGTAGCCCGTAAAATCGCAGGCGACCGCGAGTTCAGGCAAGTTGCGAGCCTGTTTGCCTGTCAGGTCAAAAAAATGCAACCGGTGTTGAATGCGATCCAGCAAATCACGCTCGGTACAAAGCTGGTAGTAGAAATAATCCGGCTCCTCCCCGGCCAGCAGCTCTGCTGCGGGCGTAAACTGCTCTATCGGCAGATAACGGTAAGGCGTGCCCCGTTGCGCATTGTCATCAGGCTGTTGAACCACCTGAACATCATGCAACCGGAACAATTTCATGGAATCGCCCAGTGACAGGGGATAACAGTGATTTTCGGCACTCAGCAGAATAGGTGGGCTGATTCGTTTTTCCAGATGAATGGCCGGCACACAGCCCAGCATAAAGGCATCACCGACATCATCCAGCGGCAGTTCGCCTTCAAAACGAAAAATCAGTTCAAACGTACCGTCCGCATTGAGTGGAATTTCCGTGCGGTCACGGCTGATATCCAGCGTGACAAAATTATACAGATGCGGCAGGGCATAGTATTCAACCAGCGTTTGCAGGCCGGTATAGGTGCCCTTTTTCATCGGCAGGATGGGCTTATCCAGCAGGTCATGCCAGCCATAAGGAAAACAGCTCAGCTTGCGTTGTTCGCCCTGTGCGCTGACGCTCATCTCACAGATATGCTGGTCAAGCCACAGGCTGAGCTGTGCTGCCTGCTCAGTATCCGTGCCAAGGAAAAAAGAGAGCGCTCCGCATTTCCAGACCGATGAAGTGCTTCCCGTCTGACACAGGGTCAGGATAATTTCACTGTGCGTGCCGGTTTTTTTCACCCGGCGATCCCGCACTACTAAAGGCTCAATATGCAGCGGGCGACAGGTCTTGAACGTGAGTAATTGCTCCTCCGCCTGCGCAGAAACAGCCGTATTTCTGGGAATATCCGCAGCGCCCTGATGTTCGCCAGCGGTGGGGAAAAATTGCATGATTGTGGTGGGTGGGACGGGGCACAGTACTAACGGCCAGATACGGGCCAGAATACCG
This sequence comes from Xenorhabdus sp. XBWT, assembly GCF_059072735.1. NCBI lineage: Bacteria > Pseudomonadati > Pseudomonadota > Gammaproteobacteria > Enterobacterales > Morganellaceae > Xenorhabdus > Xenorhabdus sp. XBWT. The sequence goes on along the minus strand of NZ_CM180990.1, from coordinate 1,002,268 downwards.
TGGGTAATTTCGGGGAAATCATCCTCCAGCTTATCCCGTGAGCGGGCAATCAGCAGAGAAAACGCTTCGAAAAGGCGTTGTATATCGGGATCATGGGCCGTTGCCAGAAAATCGGTTAAATGGGGGGATTCTTTTGCCACGCGCTGAGCCAGCTCCCGCAGGTAGGCGCGTTCTTGCAGGTACAGTGATTCCTTGTTGTTCTTCATTGAATTTCACTTACATTTTTACCCGTCAGGGATCGGAATAGTGCTGAATGAATAGAAGATGTCAGGTCTATAATTGTACACATTCATCAGTGAAATTAATTAACCGATTAAATCCAATTTTTGTCTGGTTTTGGTGGAATATCGGCCTGTTGGCCGAATTTGCACGGGAATTCAGGAAAAAATAAGGGTGACAGGATAGCCACAGTTTGACTCCATCCGGCCTGACCGTTAATATCTTTTTCTACAACAATGATCCATCGCCTGTCAGGATCGCCTTCGGGTGGCGAAATGAAACTCTCGTAGCCTGCAAGGGAGAGCAAATATTGCGGTACATCTGCGCACTTTTGGAAGCAGATATCGCTGGACAACAACCCTCCGTCCAGCGATGAAAGTTACCCGGTTTCTTGATTAACTGGCTTATCACTCACGCAGAGCAGTATTCCTGCGACGTTCACCGTTAAATTTACCCCTGCACGATCTTCATCCACGTTTTGATTAACACACGATAAACGTTCCGAACACTGCGCGGCGTCACTTGCGTAAGAGCTGCGCGATTACCAAGTGACGCCGCCGGGCGGCAAACGTCCAGAGCACAACCAGACTGGCTTTTCGACCGATTTGAACCCTGTATTACTGGGTGACAGCGCTTTCACAGGCACTTTTTCACCTCTTACCGACTTATTCCGTTTATTTTTCACCCACTGCCTTGCAACAGGCCGATGCAGTAAAAAAGGAGACATCACACCACGTCACGATTAATGAGGCGTTCAGCCTGAGCTATCAGGCTTCTGAACGGGGAGTACTCCATCGCCGTGTTCAGCACGTAGCGAACTCCTGCAAAAACTCAACGCAACCTCACCCTGCTACACATTATCTGACGTACCACGGAATGGTGAACCTGAACCGACACGCAGGGAATGTTTCGAAATAAATAAAAAATGATCTGAAAATACAGGGGAAATACGGATAGAAAAGCGATCACGAACGATAATAAACAACAAAGATTGATTTAGCCGTCCGTATTCTCCCCTGAGTTTGTCCGATGACTGAGGACAGGATTCACCGCGCCTTGACCAACCAAATGGTTTAACTATCAGTTTGGTCACGCAGGGGGCAACTGAGCTTGAAATACACCGGTATTATGCTAAACGGGTTTATACCCGTTCAACTTAGCAGTTCGGTTATTGAGTTAGATAAAACAATCCGTTAAAGTATTCCCGCCATTAGCAAAATCTAATGGTCAAGGTTTAGCAGCCTTGTGTTCACTGACACTGGTAGGATGTTTCTGCCAGTGCGCCTGCGCTTACCTTTTCAATGGTGGTTCAGGCAGGGGAGGCTTCGGCCTCGCTGGTGTGAACCCAGTCTGCTAACCCTGCCTTGAATCACCACCATCAATGATGAATTAATGGAAGGGGTAGCAGGAATGAATAACAACGTTAGAAATGACTGGCATCAAGCCGACATTATCGCCGCATTACGCAAACGCGGGACTACCTTAGCGGCTGTCTCCCGTGAAGCGGGACTGAGTTCTTCTACACTGGCAAACGTATTAAGTCGTCCGTGGCCGAAAGGCGAATGGATCGTTGCGGATTATCTTGGTATCCATCCCTCAGAGATCTGGCCCAGCCGTTATTTCGATCCTCATAGCGGAGAATTATTAGAAAGGAAAGTCCGCGATAAGACACAGGAATAACCCGCTTTAATTTGTGATCGACTTCGTAAAAATGATAAATTTTAATATAAAGCCCTGAGCGTGAAATGGCCGCCCAACTTGACCATTTTTAACCCTCACGGCTTTTTTGCTTTAACATGATGAAAAAGCACACAATAAGCAATATAAATAAGTAAAATCAGTCAGATAGAACGTAAGCGTCAACTAAACCCCACCTTGCTTTTTCCATGGCAGCAGTTTTTCCAGATCCGGGGCGGGCTGGCATAACTCATCCAAACAGGTCATGACATAATCGAAGGGGATCAGGCCATTGGCTTTGGCCGTTTCAATGACACTGTAGAGGATCGCACTCGCCTGCGCACCGCGCGGGGTATGGCTGAACAGCCACGCCTTTCGCCCGATGACAAACGGTTTAATCGCCCTTTCAGCCCGGTTATTGTCGATCGACAAACGACCATCCTCCCGATAGCGGATCAGTTTGGGCCATTGATTACTCAGGTAAGTCACGGCCTCACCCAGCTTGCTTTTGGGGATCACCTGAGATTGGGTTTTAACCAGCCAGGCCGATAACTTATCCCAGATAGGAAGCGCTTTTTCCTGGCGGATCCGGTATTTTTCGGCCGGGCTTAACCCCTTGATCTGATGCTCAACCCGGTACAGTGACTGGATCAGGCTCAGCGCGATATCGGCTTTGCCCGTTTTGTTTTTTCCCTGCGCCTGCTTCGCTTCCATAAATTTACGACGGGCATGGGCCATGCAGCCGACCAGCCGGGCACCGGTCTGCTCATAGCCTTGATAGCCATCCACCTGCAGATAACCTTGAAAACCGGCGAGATAGTCAGCAGCGCAGGTGCCTGAACGGCTGGCCTGGTGGTCATACAGCACAATATTCGGTGTGAGCGCCGCCGGTTCGGGGGTATCAGTGCCCACACAATAGACCCACATGTAATGGGTCGTTTTTTCAGACGTCACCCCCTTCACCGGGGTTTCATCCGCATGGAGAACCGGTTGTTGCAACAGCGTTTCCCTGAACCTGGTCACCAAAGGCGCAAACAACTGCGCGGATTTTACTATCCAGTCACTCTGGGTCTGGCGGCTGAGGTCAATGCCATACTGTTTGAACACACTTTCCTGACGGTACAGCGGTAACCCATACTGATATTTACTGGTGATAAGCTGGCTGAGCAGGCTGCTGGTCGCCATGCCTTTCTTGATGGGCATCGCTGGCAGGGAGGCTTGTTTGACAGGCGTCTGAATGCCGGATTTTTCACATTCACGGCAGGCGTATTTGGGGCGGACATGCTCAACCACCCTGATTTGAGCGGGAATGAACAACAGTTTTTCACTGCGATCTGCCCCCATCTGATGCAACCTGCCGCCACAGCACGCACACTGTTTTTCTTCCTCGGCGATATCATGGAACACGGTTTCGCGCGGTAAATCTTTGGGCAGGGGGTTGCGTGTCGGCTTACGGCGGGGAGGTGTGAGGGTTTCCTGTGCGGCGGCCGTTTCAGCCGGCAGCGCAATTTCTTCCGCTTCGTTAAACAACTCCCCCTGGCCGGGGAACGCTTCCGAGGAAGCCCCAAACCGTTTTTGTTGGGCTAAACGGAACGGCTCTTCCAAAAAGGCCAGCCGCTGCGACTGCTTAATCAGCAGCCGTTTCAGTTCAGCGGGGTCATTGGGCAGGGCATCAATATCAATTTTCATGGGGACATTTTATGCCATCCCCGGCGAAAAAGCGTAATTAATGCCCGTTGGTTTGATGATCATCAAGGGATCAGGCGACATGGCAATCCTGGACGGAGAAGGGCTGGTGCCCGATGACCTCATAACCCGATAACAACCCGTGCAGTTGCTGCTCTGTCAGGGTCAGGGAGGCACTGTTGACGGCGGTGGGCCATTTGAATTTCGCGTTCTCCAGCCGTTTGTACCAGAGCGCAAACCCGGTTTTATCCCAGTAGAGGATTTTGAGTTTATCCCGCTTCTTGTTGCAAAAGAGGAATAACGCGGTTTGCGTCGGCGACAGTTGCATTTCCAGCTCTACCCAGACCGCCAGCCCGTTGATGGATTTTCGGAAGTCGATAAATGAGCGGCACAAATACACCTCCGGCACATCCACAAACATTTTCATGCGGCGAGCCCCCGAATAATCGCAATGATAACATGCTTATCCGTGCCGGCAGGAAAACGCAGTGTGCCCTGTGGTGTCTCAAATAAGATGGGGAGTGGGCTGGATGAGGCGGATTTTTTCTGAGCGGTGCTGACGTTAATAAAAGCAGACGGTGAAGCCAGCCCAGACGGCTTTTCCGGTGGATGGGAGGTGCGTTGGCGGTGGTGATAGAACCGGGTTGTCGACACACCGATTTTTTGGCAAAACTGCGGGACAGTCAGTTCGGATTTTTTCTGCTGTTCAAACAGGTCCCGCCACTCGGCTTGAGTAAACCTGGATTGGCTCATGTGAGTTTTTTCCATCATCAGAATAGGTGAAACTATTTTAATCAATGGATTTATCCTGGCTAGGTGGGGTTCCCCGTACGCTTACTAAACAATTACCGTTAACCGTGTTGCGAAGCCGTGCAGGTTTTTATATCGGCACGATGGATGCGGGAGAACCGTGCTCGCGTGAATCCGTGGAGTATTTTGCCTACCGCGAACAAGCGGAGTTTGCCCTGAAACAGGGGCAATGGACACAACGTCAATCAGTTTAACCGATAAGGAAAGGGATATGGCTTCACGCGGAATCAACAAGGTGATTTTAGTGGGTTATCTGGGGCAGGATCCGGAAATCCGTTACCTGCCGACCGGCGGTACGGTGGCCACGATTTCACTGGCCACTTCAGAGAACTGGCGGGATAAACAAACTGGTGAATTGCGAGAAAAAACGGAGTGGCACCGGGTCGCCATTTTCGGCAAATTAGCCGACATTGCGGCGGAGTATTTGCAGAGAGGGTCCCAGGTTTATATTGAAGGCCAGCTGAAAACGCGCAAATGGCAGGACAACCAGAGGCAGGATCGCTACTCAACCGAAGTGGTGGTGAATGTGAATGGGGCGATGCAGATGTTGGGGAGTCGTGGGGATTTGAAGAACGCGGCATCTCAGCAGGCTGGACATAAGCCGGCACAGAAGCAGCCACCATCTCAACCTGTTAATCAGGAAAGAAAAAAAATACAGCCAGTACAGGTCTCAGTGTTACCGGAAGAGGATGACACCGACTGGGATTCGGAGATCCCGTTCTGAACGGTGTTTTCTTCATTAACGTATTGCCCTGTTATCACAGGGCTTCTTAAACTGGCTAAAGCTATAAAAAATGGAGCCGATGTTCAGGGTTCATTAATCATTGTATGATTAGTCCGTTTGCTTAAGTGTGTGGGCCAAGGAATCGATCGCCATTCAAATGTATCATGTGAGTCGGAGCATCAGCGACCCAAACCTCCGTTTCCCACGATAGATCCATAAGATACTTTGCCATCGTTTTACGGTCAGGGAATGCGGTGACATATACCAATCCGGGTTTAGAATTTGCAAATAATTTTGCTAATTCGCCGTGGCGTTTTCCATCAACTGGACCATGAGATGTGACAGACTCGATTAACAGTAACCAATTACGTTCTTTCCAATAAAGAACAACATCAGGCAATTTTCCTTTATGGTCAACAATGACGCCCAACTCAGCAAGTCGCTCCTTACGGAAATGAGCTTCTTTCGCGCCGGTATCTCCGATATATATAACTTCGGCTTCTGGGGCGAAGCGAGGTCCAAACTCAACAATGATATCCTTGATCAGCTGGCTATGGGCTCCAGGGCTTAAGATTAAATCTGTACCATCATTCAGCTTTAGAGGGATCATTTCCATTTTTCTCGCCATAGCATATTGTTCAACCAAGGTGGAAATATTGTCCATATGCTCCTTGATTGATATATCCCATTCAGGAGTACCGTAAGTTAACAGTACAGCGTGTAATTCAGATGCTAATTGATAACAGGATTTCGGTGAGTTAACAGCCCGATCAGGTTCATCAGGATTGTATAAAGCGATTCCGCCATCACAGAATTGGTGAAGTGTTTGTCGGCGGAAAGTTTCACGTGTGTTCGGCGCATATTCTTTGCCGTATACATCTCTACACCAATCCATGATCGGAGTCACGCCTAACATAGGCCTTCGTATTTTTTCCCAACTGCCATCAGGATGAAGGTCAAGTAGCGCGAGTAAGGTCAGAGCTGAACGTTCATTTATTTGAGCACGAGGCATTCCCAGTAAGCGCAATATTTCAAGAGATTGCTCGATTTTTTCTTGCGCTTTAAGTGGATCAGTAGTTTTTCCTTCTGTCATCAAGTCTAACTCCCTATTAATGATTTCATCAATGTGGTTACTATTAAGAATTTCATCGCCCACCTCACGGCCCATTTTCCGTAAAACTTTTAGTGAAGGATAGTGAATTGATCTCAAATCTGTGGCATTTACTTGGGTATGCCCCCCAAATTGGCGGTAGTATTTGTCCAGTAAAGTGCAATTCAAATAGGCATAAAGCCCACGTGCAAGATCTGCATCCATACCAGTTTTTTTAATATGGAAAACGTTGGTTTTATTTTCAAAACCGATCAAATCACCCGGAAGGGATGAATCATACAATGTAGCCATGATTCGCTTTTTTTCATCCTTGCTACTAAACCTTTTTATAATCAAGAAGTAACCTTCATTCTTCCAAAGCCATGGCCGCGATGAATCGGAGACCCTTATAGCATTTGGTTTTTTCCCGTCGAGAGGCCAATGAACTTTCCCATTTAAATGCTGGGGGAAAATAAGCGGCACTGATTCAGAGTCCAAATTTTCGCGGAGGTCGTCTCGAAGTCGGAAGTTGACTACCGGCCCTGTGCTAACCTGAATTTTTAGATCATCTAAAGTTGATGTGAAAGGTGACAATCTTTCAATAATATGTTGTTCTCTTGGGCTTGCTGCGATATGAATGAATTTTTGTTTATCCGCAGGATTTACTATCTTGTCGATGGAAACCTTACGTTGAGTCATATCCGTTGCTGTTATTTGCCCAGTCTCTTCATCAAGATGAAAATCGGATGTTGGGCTTGAAGTGATTGTTACTTCACCCTGTGAAACACCTTTGATACAGTGAATGATAATATTTTCTTGAAGAACTTTATCTTCTGCAAAAGCAGTATTACGAGAGTCAAAAATATGGATGTGCTTGATGGACGTTTCTGAAAGTAGTTGTTCACGGAAAGGTTGATAATACGGGCCATTACAGAAAGACCGTGGAATGATTGCCACCAACTCGCCCCCCTGCCTCAACTGTTTTAAAGCTAAGGCAACGAATCCTGAGTATAAATTAACCGTTTCTATGCCTGCATTGCTCAGCGAAATTCGATGAGCGCTGGAAGATAGAATTTTTTTGTATGGCGGGTTCATAATTACATGACTATACGTTTCAATCTCTTCACTATTGGAAAGGTTTTTCACGAGTAGACTTGTATCAATAATGTAGTCTGTTTTGTTAACCTTATATGAAAAATTTTTCCCAAACTCCTTACTACAGGCTTCCAGTGTTTTATCTAGGAACGGTAACATCACATCTTCGATGTCGTAGACATCAAGCTCTACTCTTTCGACTCCCAGGCTCAACGCTCGATCGATAAATGCAGCAGAAAGCGACCCCACGCCACAGCCGGGGTCAAGTAGCTTTACGTTACTCTTGATGTTGTCGAATAGACTTGCCAAGAACAAACAAATTGGTGCAGGGGTCATAAATTGACCGAACGCTGATTTGGTCTTAGGATTGAGCAGCTTATTCGCTTCTTTTCTGTTTTGTTCAGCCAATTTCAACAGGCGCATCATATTCTTACCTAGTTACAAAAGTTCAAAACTACAAATTGTTCTTTCCCAGAGATGATCCCGAGAGTCAACACGCTTCACTGGATGGCAATGTTACTACAAATAGATAATAGAAGAAGATTGATCTGATCCAAGATTAGACACAACGCTTAATTAGTAATGTCCTCTTTTGGTTGTGAGTTCAATTGGCTCATGCAAATTAAGTGTTTTATTTAAACAGCACCAGTCATTCAAATAATTCAATTTACTTGTAAAACTTACTCGTTCGATTATTGAATTAAATAACGTAATTCGTTAAAGTAAAAAAGCTATCGGCAAAATCCGATAGTGAGGAATCTCAGGCCTCGTAAGATCAACCCACTGGTAGGATGTTTCTGCCAGTGTGTCTGCACTCGCCTCTTCAATGGCGGTTCAGGCAGGGGAGACTAACGTCTCGCCGGATTGGTTGATCTCCGGTACCTGAGAATCCCTGTCTTGAATCGCCACCACTTAATAATCAAAAGAAGGGGAAGCAGGTATGACGATGACTCACACTCAGAAAGACTGGCACCCAGCCGAAATTATTTGTGCATTACGCAAACGTGGTACAACCCTCGCCGCCGTCTCCCGCGAAGCCGGATTAAGCTCTTCAACCCTTGCCAATACCCTGTCACGCGCCTGGCCAAAAGGGGAATGGATCATTGCGAATACCCTTGAGATCCATCCATCTGAAATTTGGCCAAGTCGCTATTTTGATCAGGAAGGGAAATTGATTGAACGTACAACACGCAAGGCGGCTTCAGTAAAAATCGCAGAACAATAAGCGATAAGATTTTTATTTCCTAAAAGTCAGTTTCAGTTGTTGATTGAATAAATCCTGTTATTTCCTGCACATTGAGGCTTTTATTGCCGGGCAGGAATAACAGGAATGAGAATAACCCTATTAATGGGCATATTGGCCACTATCCTGACGGGGTGTCATTCCCCGTTTAAACGTAAGCGTACGGGGAACCCCACCTAGCCAGGATAAATCCATTGATTAAAATAGTTTCACCTATTCTGATGATGGAAAAAACTCACATGAGCCAATCCAGGTTTACTCAAGCCGAGTGGCGGGACCTGTTTGAACAGCAGAAAAAATCCGAACTGACGGTCCCGCAGTTTTGCCAAAAAATCGGTGTGTCGACCACCCGGTTCTATCACCACCGCCAACGCACCTCCCATCCACCGGAAAAGCCGTCTGGGCTGGCTTCACCGTCTGCTTTTATTAACGTCAGCACCGCTCAGAAAAAATCCGCCTCATCCAGCCCACTCCCCATCTTATTTGAGACACCACAGGGCACACTGCGTTTTCCTGCCGGCACGGATAAGCATGTTATCATTGCGATTATTCGGGGGCTCGCCGCATGAAAATGTTTGTGGATGTGCCGGAGGTGTATTTGTGCCGCTCATTTATCGACTTCCGAAAATCCATCAACGGGCTGGCGGTCTGGGTAGAGCTGGAAATGCAACTGTCGCCGACGCAAACCGCGTTATTCCTCTTTTGCAACAAGAAGCGGGATAAACTCAAAATCCTCTACTGGGATAAAACCGGGTTTGCGCTCTGGTACAAACGGCTGGAGAACGCGAAATTCAAATGGCCCACCGCCGTCAACAGTGCCTCCCTGACCCTGACAGAGCAGCAACTGCACGGGTTGTTATCGGGTTATGAGGTCATCGGGCACCAGCCCTTCTCCGTCCAGGATTGCCATGTCGCCTGATCCCTTGATGATCATCAAACCAACGGGCATTAATTACGCTTTTTCGCCGGGGATGGCATAAAATGTCCCCATGAAAATTGATATTGATGCCCTGCCCAATGACCCCGCTGAACTGAAACGGCTGCTGATTAAGCAGTCGCAGCGGCTGGCCTTTTTGGAAGAGCAGTTCCGTTTAGCCCAACAAAAACGGTTTGGGGCTTCCTCGGAAGCGTTCCCCGGCCAGGGGGAGTTGTTTAACGAAGCGGAAGAAATTGCGCTGCCGGCTGAAACGGCCGCCGCACAGGAAACCCTCACACCTCCCCGCCGTAAGCCGACACGCAACCCCCTGCCCAAAGATTTACCGCGCGAAACCGTGTTCCATGATATCGCCGAGGAAGAAAAACAGTGTGCGTGCTGTGGCGGCAGGTTGCATCAGATGGGGGCAGATCGCAGTGAAAAACTGTTGTTCATTCCCGCTCAAATCAGGGTGGTTGAGCATGTCCGCCCCAAATACGCCTGCCGTGAATGTGAAAAATCCGGCATTCAGACGCCTGTCAAACAAGCCTCCCTGCCAGCGATGCCCATCAAGAAAGGCATGGCGACCAGCAGCCTGCTCAGCCAGCTTATCACCAGTAAATATCAGTATGGGTTACCGCTGTACCGTCAGGAAAGTGTGTTCAAACAGTATGGCATTGACCTCAGCCGCCAGACCCAGAGTGACTGGATAGTAAAATCCGCGCAGTTGTTTGCGCCTTTGGTGACCAGGTTCAGGGAAACGCTGTTGCAACAACCGGTTCTCCATGCGGATGAAACCCCGGTGAAGGGGGTGACGTCTGAAAAAACGACCCATTACATGTGGGTCTATTGTGTGGGCACCGATGCCCCCGAACCACGGGCGCTCACGCCGAATATCGTGCTGTATGACCACCAGGCCAGCCGTTCAGGCACCTGCGCTGCTGACTATCTCGCCGGTTTTCAAGGTTATCTGCAGGTGGATGGCTATCAAGGCTATGAGCAGACCGGTGCCCGGCTGGTCGGTTGCATGGCCCATGCCCGTCGTAAATTTATGGAAGCGAAGCAGGCGCAGGGAAAAAACAAAACGGGCAAAGCCGATATCGCGCTGAGCCTGATCCAGTCACTGTACCGGGTTGAGCATCAGATCAAGGGGTTAAGCCCGGCCGAAAAATACCGGATCCGCCAGGAAAAAGCGCTTCCTATCTGGGATAAGTTATCGGCCTGGCTGGTTAAAACCCAATCTCAGGTGATCCCCAAAAGCAAGCTGGGTGAGGCCGTGACTTACCTGAGTAATCAATGGCCCAAACTGATCCGCTATCGGGAGGATGGTCGTTTGTCGATCGACAATAACCGGGCAGAAAGGGCGATCAAACCGTTTGTCATCGGGCGAAAGGCGTGGCTGTTCAGCCATACCCCGCGCGGTGCGCAGGCGAGTGCGATCCTCTACAGTGTCATTGAAACGGCCAAAGCCAATGGCCTGATCCCCTTCGATTATGTCATGACCTGTTTGGATGAGTTATGCCAGCCCGCCCCGGATCTGGAAAAACTGCTGCCATGGAAAAAGCAAGGTGGGGTTTAGTTGACGCTTACGGTTAATTCACGGCTTTCTTCATCATAAAATCAACATCATCCTTTAAAATTCGCCAGATAATACGCACCCGTTTGTTGGCCAAGGCGACGGTTGCCTTCATGAAGCCACAGCGGGCAATTAATTTTCTTAACCATCCGTCCAGAACATCCTCACGTTTTTGACAACAGCGCATCACCGCACGGGCACCGTGAATGATTAACGTTCGCAAGTGACGGTTGCCCTGTTTGGTCATGCCAGACAGACGGTTTTTTCCCCCGGAACTGTATTGGCGTGGAACCAGTCCACACCAGGCTGAAAGCTGACGACCATTTTGGAATTGTTCTGCATTGACTTCACTGACAAAAGCGGCGGCAATCAGTGGCCCCACACCGGGAATGGTCAGTAAATGGGCGTAACCCGATTGCTGGCTTGAAACGGCCTGAATGTCTTTATCCATGTTGTAAATACGGACATCAAATCGCTGCATATCTTCCTGCAACGCATGGAGAAGGCGGCGCAGAACAAAGGATAAGGCATTGTTTCCCTCTTCCAGAATATCAGGCAGGGCGTGCCGGAGTGGCTGAATGCCTGCTGGGATAACGCTCCCCTGTTCGACAAGCAATGCCCGGATTTGATTAACCAGGGCGGTACGCTGTTCTACCACGAGTTGCCGGGCACTGCGCAGAGCTTTGATATCCTGCTGCTCAACCGTTTTGACCGGAACAAAATGAATCCCGGGACGGCAGGCGGTTTCACAGATAGCCAGCGCATCATTGGCATTGTTTTTCTGATTTTTACAGAGTGCCTTGGCATACTGGGTCGGAATAAGCCGGACGGCATAGCCCATAGCCTGGAGCGTTCTTCCCCAATAATGAGCTCCCTGGCAAGCCTCCATCGCAATAAGGGTATTGGGCGGAAACGCCCGGAGTGTATCCAGCAATTTTTGCCGTGAGACTTTTTTGTTCCAGGCGATAGAGTTATCCGTTAACCAGACACAGACCTGGAAAACATGTTTAGCGAGATCAATACCCACCACTTTGATTATGTTCATGAGAAATACTCCCGAAATGCAATGTATTCAGTATCAAGTTAACGATGACACTGTTTGCAACTGAAGAGGGGGACGTCCATCACATCACTACAGCGTGAACGCCTGAGCACACTGCGGTTGTGGTTCCGCTGGCTGCTGCAACGGCACCATATTTTCTTCGTAATGACAGTCCTTTTTGTCACGCATATTCGTAAAAAAACGATTTATTAACCCGGTGTACAAATATATATTATTTGTTATGCAGCATATCGGATACAGCGATGCTGGAAATAACGAGCAACATGTTCAGATCTTTTCTGGAGCCTCATCATATGACTTCGAGTCTTTTTGACTAATTCTTGCGGACTTCTTGCCGGTGAAGAGGCTCGGATAGCATTTTTCAAATCACCATTAAGGTACTCATCCGGGTTTAATTCGGGTGAATAGGCAGGCAAATAAAACACTTCAATTCGGTTTTTGTGTTTCTCCAACCACTTTTTGACAAGCCGGGCATGGTGGACACGCAAATTATCCAGTATCACATAGACCTTACGATCGGCCTCTTTTATCAAGCGTTGAAAAAAATGCAGCAGCCTTCGGGCCGTCATCGTGTCGTGATACAGCATAAATCGCACACTGCCCCGATTATTAATCGCCGATATCATATTGAGAGAAAAGCGCGTTGCACAAATATCAACAACGGGCGTTTTTCCTCTGGGCGCATTTCGTCACCTCCCCAATATATTGCCCTTATCTTCGACAAATGATTCAATCATTCCAGCTGTTGGCCGAGGTTAATCTGTGCAAATTTTTCTTTCTCAGTATTCACCATATTTTCACTCAATGTTTCTTTTTCAACCTATTTCCGTCTATTCTCAACTATCCTTAATACCATTCTTGAATCACTTCGATACAAGGTATGTTTAAAGATTGAAATCTGGACGTTCATGATGCAATATCTCTCAATGGTTATCGGCGTAACCAGTCTGGGCCCACAAAAGATCTCAATATGAGAGAAAGAATGGGATGCTAACACCTACTATCTGTGCTATCAATGAAAAATAACAATGTTGAGATCAAAATGGGGGCCGATAGTGGGGGAAGACCCGCTATTGAACGTCTTGTCCGCGCGTATGGATTTAAATCACGTCAGGCCCTGAGTGACCATTTAGGCGTTTCCAAAAGTACGATGGCAAACCGCTATCTGCGTGATAGTTTTCCTGCGGATTGGATCATCCAGTGTAATCTCGAAACTGGTGCTTCACTGCTGTGGTTGAGCACGGGTCAGGGAGAAATGTTTCCAGATGGAGAAAGTGGCAAAACAGAACGGCTGGAAGATATAATTGCTCCGTCGATTTCTCGTGTAAAGCTATCGGGAGGTAAATTGAATGAAGCCACTCCTGTCATTCTGGATAGCGAATTAATTTCCAAGGAACTTGGAAATCCACTGGTTGTTGATGATGGTACTGCATGGTATTTGCTGGATACTCAGGAAGATAGTATTCAGGACGGTTTATGGCTGGTGGATATTGAGGGCATGCACAGCATCAAAAAGATTGCCAAAATTCCGATCAGTAAGATTCGGGTCAGTGATAATGATGTTACTTTTGATTGTGCAATCAGCGATATTCAATTCATCGGCCGCGTTGCTCTGGTTATTTCCAAACAGTAACGATCTGACATATTCCCGATAACTTTCAAATTGGGATTCAACCAGCAAAGCAATAGTTTGAAAGACTACGGATATAAAACGGTTTCCATCAAGGTTATCTCTTTCTATCGGAATGACCTTGATGGCATACAGCTTTACTATGAGCGTCGAAGCCGATACAAAACATGTTCTCTCAATGGATGGCCTTCTGCCAACCCCGGATGCATAAATGTTTTTTCGTCCCTTACCATACCCAGTTTTTTCATGACAATTTCTGAACGGTAATTAGAGACAGTAGTAAAAGCGACAATTTCTTCCAGTTCGGTTTCCGTAAAAGCAAAATCTAAAATTCTGCGGGCAGCTTCATAAGCATAGCCCTTACCCCAAAATGGTTTATCCAGCCGCCAGCCTATTTCAACAAAGGGGGAAAATGGAAATTCAATATTGGGAATATTCAAACCTACAAAACCAATAAATTCACCGCCCTGTTTTAATTCGATCGCCCATAATCCCCAACCATCCTGTGTTTCAAACTTCCGGATAATGTTATCAACGAATACGTTACTTTGTTCTTTAGTCAATGTATCGGGGAAAAACTCCATTACTTCAGGATTGCTATTTAAGCGAAAGAAAGGTTCTCTGTCTTCTTCCTTCCAAGCACGAAGGAACAATCTTTCTGTTTCCAATTCAACAATCACAATGCCTCCTTGAAATTCAGGGAAAATTAATCGGCAATAACAATAAAAACTGCCGGAAAATCATACCCATTTTCTGGCAGTAAAACATGGAATTTGATTTTACGAACAGTGATCAAGCGCTATTTTTAGCTTTTGATTTATCCCCTTGATTATCCTTGATCGAAACAACCCGCTCTATCTCAGGCTTTTTCTTATTCTCAACTTGCTCAGACTGTCCAACAAATAGCCCACCACGCCGAATTGACATGTTTCCACTGCGGCTGATTCCCCGTAATTCCCCATGTTCAAGAATATCCAAAGTTTCCGCACAACATGTCCCTTCGACATGACCATCAATAAAGATCTCAGGTGCGTTAAGTTCACCTTCAATTTTACCGGCATGCATAATACGAATGGCTCCCCCCTTCACTCGGATATTGCCGATGACTTTACCCCAGACCTGAATATCCCCTTCCATATCAATATCCCCCTTAAATACAGAGTTTTTAGCGATAATGGTATTGGGGCGAGCATCTGCAATAGGTGCTTTTTTCTCTTCTGTCTGTATTGGCGTGATTAGTGTAGTAGAGCTGGCAACAGGTGCCTCAGTTTTTTTTCCAAACATAGCTTTTATTCTCAATTTCATTTTTGTGAAGTAAAACACTAAAGCTAAAAAAGATAGAATTGCTGTTATGGCACAACTAAGATGATGATCATAAAGGTATAACCCTAAAGCAACACTCCAAAGAAGCCATACACTACATAAAATAGTGTTATCTGAAAAACGATACTCTTTCATATCTTTCTCGTTTTTTGGGTTTTTTCTTGTATTTCATTAAAAATATATCTCTGAGTTTTCCTCAGCGGATCATGGAAAAAAGCCAGTGAAAACACATCCTACTACTTTACTAGTATAAAAAACAAACTACTAATCTATAACAGAGGTATTTATAGCGTTATTACACGGATAACGCTGTTATTTTAGTTTAACACTCTGAATTATCATGAGATTATCTCACACTTACAAAATAAGAAAATCTAGCATGATAAATTTATTTTTCTATTTGTACTGATGAAACTAAATAACCTGATGAGTTAACATCAAATACAACACATCATTAACAAACCAGTATCATATATAACTACGTGGCAGAAATGACAGGGAGTAGCTAATAAGAAAGACAAATTTGGTGACAGATTATAAAATCATCGTGATGGTATCATGCCAACGTTAAATGAACCGTAAAATAGTTTTACTCTTTTTCTGACAAGACCCTATTAAATTAGCAAGACTAACATTAACTTTGTGTAAATCAGAATTAAAAAAAGTAGATAAACTATCAGAATTACACTTTTGGTATAGAGACCTTTTGGTATAAAGAAAAAGAAATGGTAACTAAACATAGATACCATTTTGTCTTTGAAAGGTATTACTGACTTTTAAAATATATCAACAGAGTCTTAATGTTAACTTTCTTAAGTAATTAAAGATAAAAAACAGCTAAAAATCTTTAAATATTACAGTCTCAAAGACACCTTTTTGTTAACTTACCACACAATACCAATATTAATTTAGTAACAATGAATTAGATTAGGACTTAACATTACCTATTCATCATACGTTACCAATATTTATTAGTATCCCAATGAGAATCAATTGAAAAAAACCTGCCATAAAAACATTAAAAAATCTAAATAAGACAAAAAACAAAGAGCTATAAACGATATTAATCTGTCTGAAAATGAGTAAATTAAGTAACTCAACAGACTAAAAAACATAAATATTCCTGAATGGTAATGATTACCATAAACCATTAAAAATAATTACATAAAGATTAAACAAGAAAAGACAAAAAACAAACAAACCGCAAACAAGTTTTTTTCAATCATATAAAGATATGGAGGGTAAATTTATATCAAAAATTTTTGCACTTAAACCTAACACAAATATTTATTTAGATATATAATACCCAATGTGATTTAATTGATGTTATGCATTAACTTTCAAGATTTTTCAATAATGTTTAAATCAGCGTTCGATTTTATCAACATAACCTGAAGGCTTAGAGAAGTTTTTTCAATATCCATTAACTAATAAAATAAATATACCATGCACTCATCAAAAAAAATGATTACTCATGATACGGAACATTAGGAGTATAAAATGAAAAGGACGACAGGATCAAATCAAAAGAGTATTTGTACTCTCCAATTAACCATACCAGATTTCAATATTCTGGAACATAAACAAAGAGGGCTGTATATTTTACTTGATGGTGAAATGGAGTGGAAAGATTGCATCAATACATATCATATCACATCGAATCAGATTCTTTTTACCCATCCGGGAAACTATGCGGCCAAAACTAATACGGAAAGTTGTCAGGCATTATGGATACCATTGCATATGGAGTTTCTGCGTAGTTTCTTAAAACGTTTTGGGTCATTACTGAGTAAAATAGAGCGGCAGGATTTTCCTGCTTATAGGTTGATCCCTTTTAATCAATCTCCCCTATTGACGGAAAGCATTCGTGGACTTGCCAACCTACTGGCTCATGATTCTCCCCCATCGTTAATTCAATTAAGAGTTGAAGAATTATTGCTGTTGCTTTCCTTAAGTAAACAGGGAACATTATTAATGTTTATCCTCAGGAAACTAAGCAATCGCCAAGTAGAACGTCTGCAAACATTTATGGAGACTCATTATCTCAAGGAGTGGAAGTTGAATGATTTTGCACGGGAGTTCGGCATGGGGCTGACTTCTTTTAAAGAATTGTTTAACAGTGTTTATGGCATCTCGCCTAAAGCGTGGATCAGCGAACAGCGCATTTTGTATGCTCATCAATTATTATTAAATAGCGACATGACTATTGCCGATATTTCAATGGAATCAGGTTTTTCCAGTCAGTCCTACTTTACTCAGAACTATCGCCGACGTTTTGGTTGTACACCGAATCGTGCCAGATATGGCAAAGATTAGTGATTCATATTACTGATGGATTTTAATATGAACTCTGATGAATCAATGCTATTCAGTTTTATGTAGCTATTTATGTTAATTGTGTATTGGAATGAGTTTTAAGTATCTAAACAGGATGAAATAGCATTATTATTTAG
Source organism: Xenorhabdus sp. XBWT (assembly GCF_059072735.1). NCBI lineage: Bacteria > Pseudomonadati > Pseudomonadota > Gammaproteobacteria > Enterobacterales > Morganellaceae > Xenorhabdus > Xenorhabdus sp. XBWT. The sequence goes on along the minus strand of NZ_CM180990.1, from coordinate 984,766 downwards.
GGTCAATAATCAGACAATTGCTGCCTGCAAGCCATATTAAAATCGCTGGCAGGCACGAAATTTAAAATGGAAGGTAAACCAATTCAATGTGATTCGCGATCTTTTTTCTCGCTATCTGCATTGTAGAATATCGTACCCAATTTGATTCTTTCACGGCCAGTAGACAGGCGATGCCGATTAGTATCCCGAAGGGAATAAATACAGCCGCAATATTCCTGCTGATAGAACTCTTCACGTTTGCTGATTTCTATCATGCGGGAGGAACCACCACCTTTGCGCCAGTTATATTCCCAATACGTTAAATCAGGATAATGAGATGCAGCCCGAACACCGCATTCATTAATCTGCTGCATATTTTTCCAGCGGGAAATACCGAGCGAACTAGTAATTACAGGAAAACCATGTTCATGGGCATAGAGCGCCGTTCTTTCAAAACGCATATCAAAACACATTGTGCAACGAATACCGCGTTCAGGCTCGTTTTCCATTCCTTTAGCGCGTTCAAACCAATTATCACGGTCATAATCAGCATCAATAAAAGGGATGCCCATCTGCTGGGCAAAACGAATATTTTCATCTTTGCGCAGTTCATATTCTTTTAGGGGATGAATATTCGGATTATAGAAAAATATAGTGAAATCTATTCCTGAAGCCAACATAGCTTCCATCACTTCCCCAGAACATGGCGCACAACATGAGTGCAACAAAACCTTATTGTGTCCGTTTGGCAGTGGAAGCGAATTACGTTCATAGTTCAGTGACATAATATCCTTTACCTAGTTTAAACAATAAAAAATCAGGAAGAGAACATAACTCCCCTCCCTGTGTTTATTGGATAGCAATATTACCCTTTTCTTCCGCCTTACGACAATCTTTGTAAAGACAATCAGGCTTCCTGTACTTCTGGCAGGATTTGCCCACCATCAATTACAATTGTTTGCCCTGTAATGTACTTCGCTTCATCGGAAGCTAAAAAACAAGCTGCATAACCAATATCTTCCGGTGCCCCCAGCGTTCGCATTGGGGTTATGGTTTCAGCATAGTTGAGTAAATCATCGCCGAATGCCTGTAACCCTTCGGTCATAATCATGCCCGGCATAACAGCATTAATCGTAATGCCCTGACTCGCATATTCCAACGCAGCGCTGCGCATGAATCCCAATTGCCCTGCTTTACTGGCACCATAATGACTATAACCCGAGAGCCCTGTTATCTCACCAGTTATTGATGAAGTGATAACAACACGCCCGTAGCGCTGTTTTTCCATCACATTCAAGGCGGCCTGTACTAATAAAAACGTTCCCTTAAGATTAACTGTATGCACTAAATCCCAATCTTCAGCGGTCATATCTTTAATATAATGTTGTGGAAAAATACCCGCATTGGAACAAAGAATATCTAGCCTGCCATATTTTTCAACAATTCTATTAATCACGCTTTTACATGCAACCTGATCTTTAACATCAAGAAGAATAAAATCAACACCCAATTCTTTGGCAACTGACTCTCCCTTGATTTTATCCGTGCCTGCAATAATAGCTACGGCACCGGCTTGCTTTAACACTTTAGCAATACCTTTACCAATTCCTTTAGTTCCTCCTGAAACAAAAGCAATTTTTCCCGTTAAATTAAACATGATGGTTTCCTTTTATAAATAGGTTTTCATAATAGTGAGATGTTCAAGTTATGAGGCTTCCTTACTCCTCTACGCGCAAAGAGTAAGGAAACGTTCTACAATTATTGAATGCTATTTATTAGATGGTAGAGTTTTCTATCAGATTAAATGTAATTTTTCAGTCTATTTTTAAATAGTTAAACTATCAATCTCAATAAATAAAACTAGCATATTAAAAAATATAAAACATGGAGGAATATTTGAATGAAAGCCTTAAGTTTGGATATAAAATACATTGATAAAAAAATTCACCATGTATTATTATAAAATAATTCTACATCCAATGAACTTAAATTAATATGACATTGCTTATCTCATTGCTACCTATTATTTTCAACAACATAACAAAATAAGGTAAAAAAATATGAATCGTGATAATTCATTCTTAAATGAGTATGATGGCACAGCATTATCCCCTATTTTATTTCTCAAAAGAGCTGTTTTAAGCAATGGTGATGGCATTGCCATCATTGATGGAAAATATCGTTGGACTTGGCACCAATATGCCAGACGATGTGAAAGAATCGCGGTCTCATTACAACAAATGGGAGTTGAAAAAGGAAACGTAGTAACAGCCATTTTACCTAATATCCACGAATTACTTGAATTGCATTTTGCTGTCCCTTTAGCTGGTGGCATTCTCAATGCTCTGAGCACTCGGACAGATTCAGCAACATTAAATTTTGTCTTTGAAAAACTAAGTCCCAAGGTATTAATTCTTGATAAGAAATTTATTTCACTCTTAAACGATATTTATTTCAATAATCCAATTAAGATCATTATTATTGATGATAATAGTTCAATCACTCCAATATTTTTACCTGAACACGAACTTATTCATTATGAATCACTAATAACTGAATACACATCAAAGAGCTTATCATTTATTCAAATTAACGAACAGGAAGCTATCAGCATTAATTCAACTTCGGGTACCAACGGGCAACCCAAGCTGGTGGTCTATTCTCACCGAGGGGCCTTTCTCAATGCCATTTCAAACATTTTGGATTGGGATATGCCCAAAAACCCTATTTATTTATGGACACTCCCCATGTTTCACTGTAATGGATGGTGTTTTCCATGGACGATTGCCGCGCGAGCCGGAACACATATCTGTATGAGAAAATTTGATGCAGAAGAAGCCATCGAGCTTATACAGGAGCATAACGTAACTCACTATTGCGGTGCCCCGATTGTGCATTATTCTTTAGGAAAAATGGCTCAAAAGAATGGAAAACATTTTAATGGTCTCATTTCTGGCCTGATTGCCGGTGCCCCGCCAACGGAAATGATGTTCTCCCTATTGGATGACGTTGGCATCACAGGGACACATGTTTATGGTCTCACTGAAACTTATGGGCCTGTTGTGGTTTGTGAAAATAAGCATGAGTGGAAAAATCTGCCAAAATCAGAAATGATATTAAAGAAAATGCGCCAAGGAATTGTCTCCAATTTACAGGGGCAAGTTAGCGTTATTGATGAAGAGAGCAGACTAGAAGTTCCTTTTGATGGTAAAACCATTGGAGAGATTGCTATCCGTGGAAATATTGTCGCTTCTTACGATCCTGTGCGTCATGTTACACCGGAGACCACCAGCCAATGGTTTTACACCGGGGATTTAGCGGTCATTGATCCTGATGGTTACATAAAAATCATTGATAGGAAAAAAGATATCATTATTTCCGGAGGTGAAAATATTTCCAGCCTTGAATTGGAAAATGTACTATCCAGTTATCCGGGGGTTTTAGCCGCAGCTATCGTCGCGAAACCTGATCCGTACTGGGGAGAAGTCCCTCACGCTTTTATTGAGCTTAATGAAAATGTATCTGTAACGGAGCGAGAGCTGGACGACTATATTTGTACGATAGTTGCCCGCTTTAAACGACCAAAAGGATATACCTTTTTAACGTTGCCCCGTAATATCAATGGTAAAATAATAAAAGAACAGTTGAGAATACAAGTTAAAAACTAATCTTATAAGACAAATATACCCGATGGATTTCAATAGGCATAAAGTCCTTATATTTTCATTAATTCACTGTTAAAAGCATACTTTTGACTTTCTTTGGGTAATTTAGTAGATAAAATTATAAAAAATAATTATATATTCAGTTGGATTGTTTCAACACGCAACTTAAAATAACATTTATAAAAATAACCATGCTTTAAAAAATGTAACCAAGTTCTTTATTACGTGGATTTTTATCTATAAAATAAAAAACACTATAAATATAATTTCAAAAATAAAAAATAACAAAAAATTAACTTATCGAAACACAACAAAGAAGCTGCCTTAGCAATAATAATTAACAAATTAGCAACTTTAAAGACAACCAGTATAATTGTTTTTAATAAAGGTTATATGTTATATTTACTATAATAATATAATGAATAGGCCGTACACTGAAACAATTAAAATAAATATTATTGGTAATGAATACGTTTTAAATATAATTTAAAATCACTTTAACATGATAAATTTATTTTTCTGAAAGATTATTTTTATGGTTTTGATTTTATATTTATCTACTATTATATAGTCCGTAAGCAGCTTATAAGAGAAGTATGGGCCCAGTGTTATGTTGGTCGCATATAAATATATGCTCATAACGTTAACTAATAAGGGTACTATAATGAGAAACATCGATATACTGTTAGCGGTAAAAGCTGAAGAAATCATGCATGACTATGGTAGACTCAGCACCAATGTAGATAAACCTATTTTAATCCACCCAGAAAAACTCGTCAGAAATTATATACGTGTTTTACCTGAAGATGACGGTATTGTTTCTATTGAAAATAGCGTTGATCTCGTGATTAAAGCTGATATAGGCGATTCAATTCGCTATCTAGTAAGAACATTAAATGTTGAAACAGAGTATACCGCAGCTTTAGTCAGATTTGAGCCATTACAAGTAGTCCGTGACGATGTTGTTCCGATATTGAGTGTTCCGACTATAGAAGAAGTGACGAGACTGGTTCCTACTGTCGACTTAAGAAATACACTAGGCGGTATCGATTTTCAGAAACTAAAAGATTATCACTGGGTCACTAAAGTTAATGATTTGCCGAGTGTAGGTAAACAGAATTCAATTCCTCATCTCTGTGTTCTCGCAATCTATCAAAAAGACTCCCTGGAAGGTTATATCTCTATAGAACCAAACCTGGTTCTGGACAACAGGCTAGTATTGTAAGCCTTGGCAATAAAATGTTTAAATTGATTTATAGTTTAAAGGTCGCGCAAAGCGCGGCCTTTTTCGTCGTTGGTAAATTAATACCACTATTTACCAATTGCCCCATATGGCAATACATCGCACAAGCGGCATCAATCAAAGACATGGCAATAGCGGCACCGCTACCTTCGCCAAGACGCAAATCTAAATGCAAATAAGGTTGCAAGTTCAAATGCTGCAACGCCAGCGCTGCGCCTTTTTCTGCCGACATATGAGAAGGAATACAATAATTCCACACAATGGGTGATAACTGACAAGCCGCCAGGGCCGATGCATAAGACAAAAAACCATCAAGTACAATGGGTACACCAGAAGCGGCCGCACCCAGAATAACTCCCGTCATTCCGACCAGATCAAACCCTCCCACTTTTGCCAATACATCAAGGGCGTTGTTACGATCCGGCTGATTGACTGCGATGGCTTGCCGAACTATGGATTGCTTATGTCTCAAACGTTCAAGGGGTAAATTAGCGCCAAATCCAACTACATCACATGGATCACATTCTGTCAGAACACTGATCACTGCCGCCGCTGCGGTGGTATTAGCGATCCCCATTTCCCCCACGCCAAACACTTCCACTCCTGCTGCAACGCGCTGCTGCACTAACTGTGCACTTGCAAGCAATAACATTTCAGCTTGTTCATAATTCATTGCAGCTTCCTGAGCGATATTGCCGCATCCCCGCGCAATTTTCAGAGATAACAAATGTTCAATCGGTTCACAGTCAATGCCAATATCTACAGGCAAAACGCGAGTACCGCTGTTTTTCGCCAGTACACACACACCCGTCAATCCTTTCAGCATATTGCGGGCTTGTATCGCAGTGACGTTTTTAGGTGAAATAGCGACCTCTTCGTCATAAACACCATGATCGGCACACATCACAATGATCTCTTTTTGCAGGTTTCGCAGTTCACTGATGCCTGACATGCCGGATAATTGTATTGCCAACGTTTCAAGCCGACCCAAACTTCCCAATGGTTTAAGCAAACGATCAATGTGTTGCGACGCTTTGTTCATCTTCACCTGATTCAGGGGCTGAATTGCATTAATCAATGAGTTGAGAGTCATATTCATCCTTCGAACAATATTCCATCTGAGAATTAAATGCATTCAAGGTAATAACCCCGGCATGATTATCAACAATACTGTAAGTCCCCTGCTGAAAGGGGAAAGACCACATGGCTTCTGTAGGTAATTGCAGTAATTTAACAAGAAGTAATCCCAAAACTCCCTGATGTGCAACAATCAAGTGATTTTCCGTGGCTATAGAAGAGCGCAATACTTTGGTGTACTCCTCTACCCGTTCTGAGAAATGTTTGAACGATTCGCCTCCAGTCGGACAACCATTCTGCCAATCCGCCAACCAGTGTGACCAGGCTAGTGGATCGTCTTTCGCAATGTCTGCATGATGACATAGTTCCCATGCCCCAAAATCCAACTCATTGAGACGATAATCGCTATTTATCTTTGGTAGAGAGGGTATGCTTGACGGAGAAATGATTTGTGCAGTTTGTATTGCCCGTTTCATTTCACTACAGTGAATGGACTGGAAGGTAATGTTCTTCAACGAGTCTGCGATTTGCTGTGCTTGATTTATGCCCGTTTTTGTTAAGGATAAATCGGTTTTACCACAAAAAATACTATCAATATTGGCTTGTGTCTGCCCATGCCGAACGAGAAAAAACCGCATCTGATTATTCTCTCCATATTCATTGCCAAATCATCGCGACCAAAAAAATGACTTCTCCCACTTCAATTGCGGCACCCAGCGTATCGCCAGTTTGTCCACCAAGACGATTATTGAAATAGAGAGCCATTCCATAAACAATGAGCAGTGTTACTGCCATTGCCGTTAATCCCTGCCAATTTCCCAGAGCCATCACTAATATCGAACCGATCAATAAGGTCAGCATAGTAGAAGAAGCAGTGACTCGACCAATATAGCTGCTTCCCATGCCTCCATGTTCGCGGGCATAACGTTGCTGATACATAAAAAGCACTACGACTGTACGCCCGACAATTGGTGCGCACGTCAGTAAGGCCAGTAGGTGAAGGGGAGAATAGTAAGAAAGATCTATGACAACCAATGTTTTGGTTAAAAGACAGAAAATTAACCCAATACCGCCATAAGTTCCAAGCCGGCTATCACGCATAATCTCCAACATTTTTTCTCTCTGGCGGGCAGAAAAAATGCCATCACAAGTATCCGCCAATCCATCTAAATGTAACCCTCCCGTAAACAGAGCTAATGCCAGTACATAACTAATCGCACCGATATATACTCCCCCGCCAGAGTAAGTGATGGTGAGGAAGAGCAAACCAGACACTCCCCCAATAATCAGGCCAATCAGCGGAAAAGTCGGAATACCACGCCAATATTGCGATAAATCAACACCTTCAGCCCATTTTTCCGGAACAGGGATACGTGTCATAAACTGTACTGTGGCCCAAAAGAGATTCAATTTCATTTAATCTTTACTCCAATGCCTGAAACCATCAGCCAGACTTCTTTTGCTTCCTTTGCCAATTTTTGGTTGGCTCGCCCGGCGATATCAATAAAATGGCGTGCCAATCGATTTTCAGGTGTGATACCCATTCCCAATTCATTGGTCACTATATATACCGGCATCGGGCATAACAAGCTGGCATTAATCAGGTTATCTATCTGACGATGAATAAATACTTCTAATGAGACAAAATCAATCTCATCAGGTGAAGCACCATCTGACAGATCAAACAATAAGTTAGCAATAAATGTTGTGATACATTCTAGTATAACCCCTTCTTGAGGTTGGCGGTGCTGGCGGATCACAGCCGCTAAATTTCGATGACCTTCCCAAGTCCGCCAGTGTGCCGGGCGTTCCTGTTTATGCCGTTCAATGCGGATGGCCATCTCTTCATCTGTAATTTGCGCAGTGGCAATATACAATACCTGTTCGCATTGTTCAGCAATCAGGCGTTCAGCGTGGGAACTCTTTCCACTGCGCGCACCGCCTGTTACCAAGATCATGAGGTGATCACCCCCTGTAAGACCTCATCACACAATACGCTCCTTCCTCTCAACAATTCGTACTCACGCATCAATTGATAGATCCGTTCAATATCCAGATGTTCACGCATACTGGCTGCCAAAATGTTGAACTGTTTTTCTTTATGCCGGGCATAATTGAAAGCGGCATTTTCCAATGGAACGCCGCCCTTACGTATACGAAGCTGATTCAATAGCGGGCGCGTGAAAGAATTTTGATCAAACAGACCATGCAGATAACTTCCCATTACCGAACCATTTTGAGTAACAGCACCATCAAACCAGATTTTTTCTTCACCATTGTACAGATGCATTTTGGCGAAAGGCATTGCTTGCTCACCAAGCCGAGTTATCCCCATATGAATTTCATAGCCTGCGATCGGCTGCTCGCTACATAAATTCAATATGCCTGATAAAGCAGGCATCACAACCCCCCTGACCTGCGCCGTCTGCTTTTGATGGGCAAATTGAGTTTCAGTATCCAATAACCCCAAACCTGCCATCTGGGTTAAGCCTGATTCCACCTCATCCACAATCTGTTTTCCCAACATTTGGTAACCACCGCAGATCCCGATAATTGCGATTTCTTGCTGATGAGCGCTGATAATCGCCTGATCAAGCCCCTGAATTTTTAGCCATGCCAAATCACCCAAGGTATTTTTACTGCCGGGCAGGATGATCAGATCCACGCCATGAAGCTCAGAAGGCTCGGAAACATAACGCAGATGCACATCCGGTTGTGACGCCAGCGCGTTAAAATCGGTAAAATTGGCAATATGAGGATATTTAATGACGGCAATATGCAGATAATCACCTGACTTATGTTCCTGCTGATCGTATTTACCCACCTGCAAAGCGACACTGTCTTCATCCTCCAGATCAAGATCCAGCCACGGCAAGACACCCAAGATAGGCACTTGCGTCAGCGCTTCGATCTGATCAATGCCAGATTGCAACAACGCCAGATCACCGCGAAATTTATTGATGATCACGCCCTTGACCCGTGCTTTTTCCTCCGGGCTAATTAAAGCCAGCGTACCGTAAATAGATGCAAATACACCGCCACGATCAATATCTGCCACCAGAATGACAGGTGCATCCGCTAATTCAGCCATTCCCATATTAACAATATCACGGTCACGAAGATTAATTTCTGCCGGACTGCCCGCTCCTTCCAACACCATAATGTCCGTTTCCGCCGCAAGGCCGTTATAAGCTGCCAAGATCTGCTGAAGCAATCGGGGTTTATACTCGTGATACTCCACCGCATTCATACTGCACATCACTTTCCCCATAAAAACCACTTGCGCCTTGCGATCACTGGTGGGTTTTAACAACACGGGATTCATACGCACATCCGGCGCAATACCTGCCGCTTCTGACTGAAATATTTGCGCTCGCCCCATCTCTTTTCCATCTGGGGTAATACCCGAATTAAGCGCCATATTCTGTGATTTGAAAGGAGTGCAGTGATGACCATCCTGCGAGAATATCCGGCAAAATCCCGCTACCAGCACACTTTTTCCTACATCAGACGCAGTTCCTTGAATCATCAGCGATAGTGTCATTGTATATTCTCCCTTGTTGCATACAGGCTAGTTTCACTGAGGATGGCGAAAAGTTCTTGCCCGGTCTTATACAGGGGTAAACAGGTTTCACCATGTACTTTTAGCAGCCATTGCTGGGCCAATCACTGCCAGTTTTTATTAATCAAAATCGTTGAGAAATACGATAGTGCCTGTTCATCGGGAGACAGCGTAGCAAGATCGCGCCAGCACTGTTCTGTTGGCAAAGTAGCATCCGCCATCATCAGGGCATGTTTCAGTAGATTGTGACGACGCAAAATGTCACGTATCCGGGTAAAGCGTGAATAGACTTTCATCAGAACAATACAGTCATGATTAACCAATGCCTGTTCCAAAACCGTTTCAGGAGCCGTACAGGAGACAACGGCCAAAGTTTGGCTTTCCATCGCCAATGGTATACCACTGGCTGCGGCAATAGCAGAAAACGATGTGATCCCCGGTACAATTTCCAACCACGGGGGGATTTTTATCTGTTCCGATACCGTTCGCTCTAAAAGAAAGACCCACGTACTGAACAACATGGGATCACCCAAAGTGACAAATCCGACTTTTCTGCCATTGGCAACATCCTCTTTCAATGTTTGGGCTACTTCATCCCAAACCGCTTCTTTCGCAGCCCTGTCGGCTTTCATTAAAAAATGGTAAGTACAGATTTCAGTTGTCGGCGAAAGATATTCTGCAATGATGGAGTGAGCGAGGCTTTGAGTCCCTTTTTTACCGGTTGGGGTATAAATCACGTCAAGCTCAGAAAGAATACGCGCAGCCCTCACGGTAATCAGGTCACTGGCACCGGGACCTACGCCCATGACATACAATTTTCCGGCATTCATTTTTCCATCCATCAGGCTTTCTCCCCGTCATTGATCACGTGAGCAAGGTGATCCACAAACATCTGCCGGATCATTGGATTTTCACCCAATCCCTGCAACCAAGAAATAGCGGTAATGCCAGCATTCTCCAACTGAGATTTCCAAGAGTCTTTTTCATCTGAAGCCATGTCATTGATAGCATGATCCCCTGCCACCAGCATCAGTGGCATCAGGTGGACTTTGCGGATTCCTTTATCTTTTAATCCCTTGATGAGTAAGGGAAGTTCCGGGTAACTCTCTACCGCTCCCACCCGCGCAGGGAAAGAGTAATGGCTCATCAGATGATCCAGGCAGGCATAAGCAGAAAAAGCATGATGCGTTGTTCCGTGCCCCATAAATACGACACATTCATTCTCCGCCATTCGGGGAAGCTGGTGGCGCAGTGCCCGCATCAATTGCACGTAATCGTTGAAATGACTGAGCAGCGGCTCACCCAAAACCAATCGTTTAAAATGGGGTCGGAACTTCTCGGCTTCATAAAGTACCTTTTCATATTCATCACCCTTGATGATATGCAGGCATTGAATAGCAACATCGCTATAGCCAGCGTGATGCAGTCGGGTGAGTGCGTCATGGGGAGTATCGATGCGGATGCCATCGCGCTGGCGTAATTTGCGGATGATCATGCCGGAAGTAAATGCCCGAAATAGATCTCTGTCGGGAAAAACAGATGCCAATTGCTGCTCACAGGCTTCAATATTATTTTGCCGTGTTTCTGGATAACTGGTTCCGAAACTTATCACCAATAATGCTTTTTTCATTTTGCTTTTCCTTATTGGTTATCTATATTGAAAAATTCGCCAACCTATTTTTGCCAAGTGTTTCGGGCTAACAAATGTTCCATTTCTTCCAACCCATTGACCTGTGTTATCCCTTCACCAACAAAAGGATAATCTGGACGACAAATCACGATGCAAGGCAACCCAAGGGAAAGGCACGGCTCAATTTTTTCTTTAAATCCCCCCTGTTCACCTGATTCCTTGGTGATAACCACTTCTGCCTGACAAAATTGGTAAAACGCCCGATTGAAATCAGCGCTGAACGGGCCTTTCAGGGCAAAAATCTGATCGACGGATAAACCCAAGGATTCACACATCACCAGCACTTCTGCTGTCGGCAATACACGAGCCAGCACCGTTTTTCCCTTCAAGTAAGTTAAGTAATCGGCTAATTGCTTACTGCCCGTGGTCAGCAAAATACGTGAACCTAAGCGAGATGCCACTTCACATGCCTGTTCAATAGTTGTCACCTTATGGATGAGATCATGCTCAACGGCATCAATATCGCTGGGGCGGATATAACGAATGAGAGGAACCCCCAATTTTTGGCTCGCGCTGGCAACGTTTTGGCTCAATCGTTCTGCATAAGGGTGAGAAGCATCAATCACCATACCCGTACCCCGCTGTTGCAGGTCTTTGACCATGCCTTCTGACTCCATCCGGCCAATGACAATTTCACCGCGAATTCCTTCCGCCTGCTGTGCTCCCGTTGATGTTGCCACCGACAAACAATAATCCATGCCTGCAATATCCATCATCTCGCAAATTTGGCGGGCATCACTTGTGCCGCCAAAAATATGGATCAATGACCGTTTCATAGTTTGTACCCTCTCGGGGTTATCATTAACCCATCGCGTATGTAGGTTGATTGATTGCCCACAATCACCAGACTGCGCATGTCAACGCGGGAAAAATCCATTTCACCGAAGGTCGTCAGCCATTTATCCTCATGCTTGCGCCCTGCGGCTTTCACCACCCCAACAGGTGTTTCTGCCGATTTCCACGGAGCCATCAGGGAAAATGCCCGCGCCAAATGTTCTTCGCGCCCCCGGCTGCGCGGATTGTAGAAACAGACCACAAAATCCGCTTCAGCCGCCGCTCGCACTCTCTTTTCAATCACCTCCCACGGTGTAAGCAGATCGCTCAGGCTGATATGGCAAGAATCATGCATCAAGGGTGCGCCAAGCAAAGCCGCACAAGCCGTACTTGCTGTCACACCAGCCACCAGCCTGACTTCCACATTGCGCTTTTGTTGACTGACCAATTCCAGAATCAACCCCGCCATGCCATAAATGCCCGCATCACCGCTGCAAACCACCGCAACATTTTTACCCTGTTCTGCCAGATCAATAGCCGTCTGACAGCGTTCAATCTCTTTGCACATACCGGTTTTGATAATTTCTTTATCGCCTACCAATGGTTTCACCAAATGGGTATAGGTTTTGTAACCCACCACGATATCGGCAGCTTTCAACGCGGCAATCGCTTCCTGCGTCATCATGGCTTCGCAGCCCGGCCCAATTCCAATGACAGTTAACATGGATGCAATACTCCTAATGTGATGGTGACTCCCTGCTCACGCAGGGTATGACCAACCAGGTGTCCTTGGCTCATCAGCCAGGCTACAGGTTGGGAGACACAGCCTATGCCCACAGTTTTTCGGACAAAATCAGAAGCAGGAAATGCCTGTTCACACTGGGCAAGCTGATTTACGGAGAAGATTTGGAACGGAATCTGACGCTCTTCTGCCAATTGAATTAATGCAGGTTCTGATTTCTTTAACTCCACACTGCCAATGGCTTTCAATGCCAGCGGATCAAAACTGTGCTCAACCAGATGGCGTTCCAACAATTGTGCTACCCGTTCAGTTTCGATGCCACGCCGACAGCCGATTCCTGCGACAATGCGGCGAGGAACCAGTTTAAACGTTGGGATCGCCAGCACCAGCCTTTCCTGCTCATAGCTGACGTACACCAAGGCATCCAGTTCAGGCAGGCAATTAAAATCGTCAACCGGAATAAATCCACGCGTATCGTAGTGATCTTTTTCACCACGCAATGCGGGATGCCACCAAATACCTACCCGCCGACCATTGACCAGCATTTGATTGACAGTTTTGATATTGGCGCGGAAATTTTCCATTTCCCCGTCAAGTTGTTGAGATAACATATCCAGTGCCGCGAGTTGGTTAACATCTGTTGCAGTAGTAATAACCGCCTGACTATCAAGAACATCCGCGATCTGCTGTGCAAGTTCATTGGCTCCCCCTAGGTGCCCGGACAGCAAACTAATGGCAAACTGCCCTTTTTCATCCAGCACCACAACCGCAGGATCGGTCATTTTATCCTTGAGCAACGGCGCAATAACCCGAATGGCGATCCCCGTCGCTCCAATCATGACTAACGAGTCATATTGAATAAATGCTTTGCGTACCGTATTGGAAAAAGTGTTATCAAAAGCAATGAATCCGGTTTCCACCAATTCAGGAGAAGTAAAACAATCCATCTCCAGATAAGAGCGCAAGCGGTGTGCCAACGCAATACCGCCTGCGGTCAGGCAGAATAAGGCGCAGGCTTTTTTAGGTACTGATTTTTCAGGCGCGGCGGTATTCATGGCTGAACCTCGCGTCATACAGTTTTGAATAGTGAAATTCTTCTCCAAGAAAAGCACCTACCAAAATCAGGGCTGTTTTGCGGATACCGGCACAGCGTACCTGTTCTGTAATGGTCTCCAATGTACCACGCACTATCTGGCAGTCCGGCCATGTCGCCTTATAAACCACGGCAACCGGTGTTTCCTGTGGATAACCGCCTTCAATCAATCGGGCAACGACACCCGTGATATCCTGCACCGAAAGGAAGATCGCCATTGAAGTCTGATGGGCGGCAAAGGCTTCCAGCGTTTCCCGTGGCGGCATGGGGGTTCGGCCTTCGATACGGGTAATAATCAGGCTTTGCGCGACTTCGGGGACAGTATATTCCACCCCCAATTGTGCAGCAGCGCCAAGAAATGAACTCACCCCCGGCACAGAAACAAAACCAATGCCTCTCTTTGCCAGTTCTTCAGCCTGTTCACGAATAGATCCGAACAACGACAAATCTCCCGTTTGCAGGCGAATGACCAACTTACCTGCGTTTACACCCTTCACCATCGAGTCGGTGATTTCCGCTAACGTCATCCCCGCACTGTCATGGCATTCAGCATCCGCCCGACAATATTCCAGCAACTCCCGATTAATCAGCGATCCTGCATAAATCACCAGTTGAGCCTGCTGTAACAATTGATAGCCTTTTAAGGTAATCAGGCTCTTATCCCCCGGCCCTGCGCCGACAAACCAGACTTTTTCAGTATCAAAATCGATATGACCAATATGTTCAGACATCATCCTGTTCCTCTTGCCAGTACACTTCTTGTTCGGAACCTTTCCGGCAGGCAATCAAATAAGTCGGATTGTTGGGTTTGAAATAATGTCCTTGCCCCAATGCAGTCAGTTCCCCCACTTGAATTTCACGTCCGTCCAGCGATGTCACCTGACAGGTTTTCAGGTGTGACCATGCCTGCGTGAAGTTTTCCAGCAGGATAAAGGTCATCACTAAACGACCGTCCTGATTCAGGTGCGCGAGCGCCCAATCAATCATTTCAATAAGATGTCCGCCAGTCCCGCCAATGAAAATGGCATCAGTGGAATGAGCTAATGGCACAGGAGCCGTGCCAGACTGAATACGCACCGCATGGCAACCAAAATGCCGGATATTCTCAGCAATCAGCGACAAGGCTTCCTCTTTGCGTTCAATGGCAAGGATATCCAACGCGGGATAACGCAGTGCAGCTTCAATACTGACGCTGCCTGTACCCGCTCCGACATCAATAAAGTATCTGGCTTTCTCCAGTTCCAGACGCTCCAATACCAACGCCCTAATCGCTTCTTTGGTCATGGGGATGCGATGACCGCGCAAAAACAGTTCATCTTTCATTCAGGATCACCACTACATTCAAGCCATAATGAATATCGCCACGCTGGGCGACCTGCTCCGCGTTTAAACAAACAATCCGCTCATTTTCCTGCGATAAATTTTCACCAATCACCATGTGACGCTGCTGCCCATGTGCCAGAATTTCTTGTGCGATCCGGTAAGGGCCAACCACCTCATCCGTCACCATCGCAACTTTTTCATGTTGGAGCAGCCAGTCAAAATCCGGCTTACGCCCGTGACTGCTGGTGAGATAGATGTCGTTCATGTCCAGCAGAATACGGGCGCATAAATATTGGATTGAGCTGATGCCAGAAATGATGCGGACATTTTCCCCTCCGACGTTCCGGGCAGAAAAATGCGCCGCAATCCGTTTGCCAATGCCATAAAAGAGGGGGTCGCCCGAAGCCAGCACTACAATTTGCCGGTGTTGATGCTGTTCAAGCCACAGCATCAATCCATCCATATCAGCATTCACCCGGCGGGTTTCACCGCTGAAATGAGGAAACTCGGCAAGATGACGTGCCCCACCCACCAATACTTCCGCCTGCTCTATCGCATCCAGTGCGGCCAGTGTTTGGTTTGCTGTATCTCCGGGACCAATGCCAACGACGGTAATCATCGGAAGTCCTCCACGATTTCATTTACTGACCGATTACAGCCCAACACTTGATTATCAAAAGAAAACAGAATGGCATCACACTGAGGCTTACTACTGGCGAAACGCAGCATTTGATCGATACGCCAGCAGATTTTCCGGGCAATTTGTTGGAATACCGCCTGCCAGCCTTGTTCGGTAATTAATTCAATGGCGGCTTCAGTGGTATCACATTGATCCACCGCCTGAATCAATTCAAAAGGGGCACCCATCAAAGCCAGATTTGCGATCAGCGTTTCCATGCGTGCATCGGCAATGTGACTATGGGTATGAAAAATACCTGAAGCGATTTTCACCAGCTTGCCGACATGCCCCACCAACACCACATGGCGGAATTCCAAACGTACCGCTTCTTGCAACATATATCCGACGAAATTGCTCATCGTGACGACACAATTCCCATCAATACCCAATTGCTGGCTGACAAAACGTTCACCATGATTTCCCGGTACGAAAATAATGCGCTCCATCCCGTCGGCTCGCTTAGCCTCCAATTCAAGTGCCAGAGAACGTTTCCAGCTCTCTTCCGACATTGGTGTCACGATGCCTGTCGTACCAATAATCGAGATCCCTCCCTTAATCCCCAGTCGGTCGTTATAAGTCTTCTTCGCCCGTTCTTCCCCTTCTGGCGCAAAGATCACAATATCCGCTCCCCGAAGTGGGCCAATCACCTCCCGTACTGCTTCTTCAATAGTATGCCGTGGCGTTTTATTGATGGCAGCCCAACCAATGGGCAAACCAACTCCCACCCGCGTCACCCTGCCAATACCCTCCCTGCCATCCAACGTAATTACGCCGCTGTCATTCAGGACAACGCGAGCGAAAATCAACATGCCATGAGTTGCATCCACATCATCTCCACCATCTTTGCGGATAGCGGCTATCGCTTGTTGCCCTTCGATCAACGGCTGTTCGACATTCAAGGCCAATGTGACACCAGAAGGCGTAACAATCGAAACTTGATGAATAATCTGCTGGCGCAAGATCATCAACGCAGCCACCCGTGCTGCGGCTGTTGCGCAAGATCCCGTGGTATAGCCCTTGCGGTATTGTTTTCCCCTGTGCCAGACCGTACCGAGACCATCTGTTTCAAGGCCGTTGATCTCATTCATCCCGCACCTCAGGCATCCGATAAAGAATGGCGTTGATAATGGCGGCTGCAATATTACTTCCCCCTTTTCGCCCTCTCGCGGCAATACAACTCAGCCCGCTGTCAATAAGGGTATTTTTGGATTCTTCCGCACCAACAAACCCAACGGGGACACCGATCACCGCAATCGGGGAAAATTTATGCTCCATCAGACGGAATAGCGCGGTCGGGGCATTACCAAAGACAAAAATCTTTTCCCCTGACTCTTGCAGGGCAAGATCTACTGCTGCCATTGAACGTGTGATTTGCTGACTTTTTGCCACCTGAATGGCTCGGGGATCGCTGATATAACAGCAACATTTACTGCCATATTGGGCCAAGCGCGTTTTATTGATACCGGACAACACCATGGTGGTATCGGTATATAACGTACAGCCCCGCAAAATACCGTCTCGGATAAAATGCAAAACTTCAGGGGAGAAATAGAGGATATCGAGCCAATCAAAATCGGCAGTGGTATGGATCACCCGTTTGATTATCGCTTCCTGATCTTCATCCACAAACCGATAATCAGGGCGTAACTCGCAAATAAGGCGAGTGATAATCTCAAAACTATTACGTTCAATCTGTTGTGGTTGTTGGGTATAGTTATTCATTTTATTTTTCCTCCTCAAGCCATCTCTGACGGCGATAACATCACGCTAAACAAACTATGCAGCAACGCAAACAGCAGGAGTGCCATCATTGATGCCATCATCATCATTTGCACAGAAAGTGGGATATCATCAGGAATGACTTCGCGTTTTGCCTCTCCGATCCACGGTTTTTCAACAAGCTGATTAAAATAGATGCCAGGCCCGCCAAGACAGATACCCAATGCTCCTGCCACCGTCGCCTCCGACCAGCCAGAATTGGGGCTACTGTGTTGATAGCGATCACGCCAACCGATACGCAGTGCCTGCCGGAAATCCAACCCCTGCCATTTCGCCGCCAGCGCCAGAAGTAACCATCCCGAACGTGCCGGTAACCAATTCGCCACATCATCCATCCGTGCCGAAAACATCCCCAGCGCCCGGTATCGGGGGGTTTTATAACCAACCATAGAATCGAGGGTATTGATTGCCTTATAGGTCATGGCAAGTGGAGCACCACCAAGCATCAGGAAAAACAGCGGGGCAATTACCCCGTCCACACTGTTTTCCGCCACAGTTTCAATGGCAGCACGGCTGATTTGTGGTGCTTGCAGTTGAGTGGTTTCCCGCCCGACAATTCTGGCTAGCTGTTCACGGCTGGCAACCAAATTATCTTGTCGCAATGCCTGATAAACTGCATCCGCCGCATCACTAAGGCTACGTCCTGCCAGAACGGTATAAATCAGCCAGATTTCAATCAAACAGCCCAACCAGAATGTCATGCCATAGGCGAATTGCAGAATCCAATAACTCGCCAGCCAGACACTGCCCACAACCACCAGCCATAACAGCACTCCACCCCATTTCAGGCTGATTTCAGTTTGGCAAATTCGGCGGATAATTTGTTCTGCCTGAGTGATAAACCGACCAATCCAGCGTACGGGATGCGGCCAATGAGGGGGATCGCCCAGTTTCATGTCCAAAAGAAAAGCAGCAAACCACAGTAATACCGTCATAACAGCCTCCGTGCTGCCGTCAGCCAGCGATGAAGCAAACCAGGGCGTTGGGCAAAATGGATATGTAGATATCCCGCCAGCGTATTGCCATTCTGGTAGCCTCCCTGCCAGTGTTTCTGTACTTTTTTGTGTGTGGACTGAGCAGAACCATCACGCCATTTCACACAGTCAAAAATGGGTGATTGCCCAGTGATAAAATCTGAGTAATGAAACTCATGCCCACGCAGTGTTTCCCCTCTCGCCACCAAGGGCGTATCCTGCATTGCCGTAGCTTCACAATAACCAAAACGTTGCAGGCGATCTCTCATCTGGCTTTCACCTGCAATCAACCCCACCATGTTATGCCGCGCACCTTGTGCGTCAGTCAGGGCTTCCCCGAGATACATCAAGCCACCGCACTCCGCATAAATAGGAATACCTTTTTGATGTGCCTGCCGTAATGCTGAGTGCATAGTGTGATTGGCGGATAGCTCCTGCGCATAAAGCTCGGGATACCCTCCCCCCAGATAAATCATCTGACACGCTGGCAATTGATGATCATGTAACGGGCTAAAACGTTTGATAGCAACACCTGCTTTTTCCAGCAGCAACAGGTTATTGGGGTAATAGAAATGAAACGCTTCGTCTTCCGCCAGAGCAAGCGTCAAACCCTGCCCCATAGCGGGATCGACGAGGGCATCAATATCTCCTTCCGGGAAATCAGACAATTGCGTCAGGGCCAATAACTTATCCAAATCTACCGATACTTCGATTTGCCGGGCCAAATGCGACCAACATTCATCCTGTTGTTCACCTCGTTCTTGTGCCGAAATCAGGCCAAGATGGCGGGAAGGAAGCGCAACATCTGCCATTACAGGAATTCTTCCCAAAACGGGAATGTCACAATAATGCTCAATAGCCTGCTTCAACAACTGAAAATGGCTGTCATGATTCACGCGATTTATCAGCACGCCAGCGATATTGAGCATAGGATCAAATTGCCGGAACCCCATCACGGTCGCCGCAATGGAAGTGGAAACCGCCTTGCCATCCAACAGTAAAATCACCGGGCAACCAAGCTGTTTTGCCATCGCTCCGCTACTGCAATAATTGGGATCAGCGCCATAGCCATCATATAGCCCCATAACGCCCTCAATGACAGCAACATCTTTATCAACCATGGCCTGATTAAACAGGCCATTCAAAATGGGAACAGGTAACATAAACGCATCAAGATTGTGCGAAGCGATGCCAGTTGCAACACGATGCCAGCCACCATCCAGATAATCAGGCCCGATTTTGAACGGCTGCACTCTCAGGTGACGATTCATCAATGCCCGCATGATGCCCAGCGCAATTGTCGTTTTTCCGCAACCACTACCTGTACCTGCTATGACAAAAGCATATCTCTGTTGCATCTGCTTTCTCCAAACATGTATATCCTTCGTCTTTCAAATTGCAATTGGATTGTCTGCATCTCGAAATACATTGAATATAAAATTATGTATTGATATTAGAATTTCAATATCCCATTTCCATTCATTGATATTTATCAAACAAACGTCATTTAGTTAATTCATGACAATAAAATCAGTCTCATCCAAATAGGACAGAATTAAAATTTTAATTTTATGTTAATAACAAAATGGAAGCATAGGTGTTAACATTATCACTACATTTTCACTTTAAAATAAACACAAATAAGAGAGACTGCTTAATTTTCAAAATACACAGTTTTTAATTTTATAAAAACATCCTTTATTCCTTTTGTGATCTTGCTCATGATTATTATATTAAGAAAAGGTTTTTATATTATGGCAAATAAAAATTAACACAAAGAAACCCATTTAAAAAACCAATAAAAACAAACTCAAGGCATTGAAAGATATAATCTTTTACCATAAAATCAAGCAACGCAATGCGCTAATAAAATGACAAGTTATTAATCACGGAAAATATCACTAATAGTTAACGATGATTATATTGAAAATAATTAATATTTTAAAAAATTGATATTTATATTGATGTAAATCAAATTTAATTTCATCGAATTAACGTGATAATGAAACCACCACAACGAAAACACAATAATAATAAACCCAATAAAATAAAAGCATGAAAATAATCATTTGCTCCTATGAAGAATGAAGATTGATATTTAATCATATATAAAAATATATTTTTCTTTTAATTATCTATCCTTAAATGGATTTCGTTTTGCCGTCTGGAAGACGGCAAAAATATACCCAATAGAGGTAATTCCATGAATAAAGGCAAAGTATGGTTAGTTGGTGCAGGCCCCGGGGAAGCAGGTTTAATTACCGTCAAAGGGCTGAACTGTATTCACTCTGCCGAGGTCATTGTTCATGACCGTCTCGTCAATCCTGAACTTATTGCTCAGGCACCAGAACAGTGCGAAATCATTAATGTGGGGAAAGAGCACGATTTCCACCCCATCCCGCAGGAAGAGATTAATCAAATTCTGGTGAGGTACGCGCAGGCAGGAAAGCAGGTTGTTCGCCTGAAAGGAGGCGATCCTTATGTATTTGGCCGAGGGGGGGAAGAAGTCGAGGTGTTGGTACAGAATTGCATTCAGTTTGAAATTATTCCGGGTATCAGTTCCTCAATCGGCGGATTAGCCTATGCGGGTATTCCGGTTACACACCGCGATTACGCATCAGGCTTTCATATCGTGACCGGTCATACCTCCCAAGGCAACGAACAGCAGAATTGGAATGTACTCGCCCAGTTGGAAGGAACCTTGGTTATTCTGATGGGGATGAGTCGTCTGACAGAAATCTGCCAACAATTAATGCTGCATGGCAAATCTCCCTCAACGCCCGCAGCGGTACTCATGTATGCTTGTCATCCCAAGCAAAATAAGGTTATAAGCACACTGGAAACCTTGGCCGCAAAAGTAGAAGAGAAAAATCTACATGCCCCAGCGCTGATTGTGATTGGTGATGTCGTTAATTTGAGTACAGCACTCTCTTTTGATTCGACTTTCCCCACGCTCAGTGAACTCTCTTCAAAAACTAAAAATTTTTAATGGGAAAGCAGGCACATGAGTGAACATGGTGGCAATATCATTGAAGTTGCTGAGAAATATGGCCTATCAGCCAGTCAACTGATTGATTTCAGCGCCAATATCAATCCTCTGGGCGCACCTGAACGGGTCAAGACGTTGATTAAAAATCAGCTCGCTTGTATCGAAAAATATCCCGATGTGGAATATCGCCATTTACATCAGGCAATCGCAACCGCTCATCAATGTGATTATACCTCGGTGATAGCGGGTAATGGTGCTACAGAACTGATCTACGCCGTCGTTCGTTACCTCTCCCCGAAACGAGCCTTGCTCCTCATCCCCAGTTTTACTGAGTATCATCGCGCCTTACAACATATTGAGGCGGAGATTATTGAGTACCCACTAACAGAAGACGCTGGATTTCAGCCCGATCTACGCCTATTGGATGCTCTTGCTAATATTCAACCCGATTGTGTTTTTATAGCCACACCCAATAATCCGACGGGTTTAATGCCTGACAACCAGTTCCTGCAATCACTGGTGGAATATTGCGAAATACAGGCAATCTCATTAATTATTGATGAAGCCTTTATTGATTTTATGCCTGATAACCGGGGAATGTTCCCTCAATTTCCGACCAATAAACATCTTTATATATTGCGTTCACTGACAAAATTTTTCGCCATTCCCGGGCTGCGATTGGGCTATCTGCTCAGTGGTGATATAGCCGGGATCGCAGAGATGAAAAAACAGAGAGAGCCGTGGTCAATCAACGCTTTTGCGGCTCTGGTTGGTGAGACTTTACTTGATGATCACTCTTATATTGCTGCCACACATCAATGGCTAAAATCACAGCAACATTATCTGTGGACACATCTTACTTTCTTTCCTGAACTGACCATCTGGCCTCCGTCAGCCAATTTCCTGTTCTTCCGCTGCAATAAACTCAATATTGATTTATGGCATTCCTTGCTTAAATATCGGATTCTTATCCGTCATTGCCAAAATTATGCAGGGTTAGATGAACGTTACTATCGAATCGCTATACGCAGTGAACGGGAGAATCAACGCCTGATTGCTGCCATGCAACAAGTGCTTTCACATGGCTGAAGCCTGCTGCCCTGCTTCTTGTGGCGAGCTTTTACAAGGATGGTTACTTGGGGGGGAAAAATTAATCTCCTGCCCGATTAATTGGTTCAGTTGTGTATCAGTCAGTGAAGGCACTCCCATACGACATGAACGACAGCGTATGCGCCAGATGGTAAATTTATTGCTGGATTACTGGCAGATTCCTCTGAAATTTTCTGCGGCCCTACGCATTGAATATCAATCAGCAATCCCGCTTGCCAAAGGCATGGCCAGCAGCACAGCAGATATCGCTGCAACCGCACATGCAACTGCAAAATTATTAGGTAAATCACTAAACAGTGAAACGCTTGCGCAACTCTGTGTAAAGCTAGAACCCACCGACAGTACTATATTTGAGAAATTAACGTTGTTTGATCATCTTACAGCCCAAACTCAAATTCCTTTCGACTGGCAGCCTGATGTCGATATTTTGCTTCTGGAAAGCCCACAAATCATTTTAACGGAAAAATTCCATCAGCAAGATCACCGTTCACAGCTGCTGGATAATGCTTCCCTGCTCCAACAAGCATGGGAAAAATTCCTCGCTGCAAACCAACAGCATGATAATTATCGTCTTGGTGAAGCCTGTACACTGAGTGCCATCGCCAATCAATCAATCCTGCCTAAACCCTGTTTTGAACAATTACGGGATTTAGTCGAACAAGCCGGCATTTATGGCTTGAACGTCGCCCATAGCGGCAGTGTAGTCGGCTTATTATTTAATTCACATTACCATGATGCGGATTATCTGCACTGGTGGCTGCGCCAAAAAAAGATGACTGAACATTACCCGCAAATTCATCATGTCAAACTGATTGCGGGAGGGGATATTACTTTACCCTGACATTTTACTCTGGCCATTCTTTTACATTTTCCTTATGCTAAATAATATAATTTAAAATATGTACCTAATGTATTTTAAGATGCAGCTGCAAAAATTGAAAGACAACGGGTATAGCCATTAGCCCAATTATATTGGGCTATATCCAACGTATTTTTGTTATTTACTTTATATAATATGAAACGAAAACTTAGCCCCATAACACTTAAATATAAGGTCAAACATAAATTATGTTTAGGGATAGCATGAAAACACATGCACCATCACACATATTAATCTTATCTAATCACTGAAAATACTATTCCTTAAAAGTATATAAATATTAAAACAAATAACTATTTTTTAGTTTTCACATAATCTCAAAAGCCAGATTAGAATACCTGTTGAAATAGTGCTTAGATTAAACACATTCAATAATAACACAGAACAATATCCAGAAGTAAAAGGCATTACAACGATATAAACAAGTCTATGTTTTAATGATAGGCAAAAGATAAAACACAGCAAAAAAGTACCTTATACACTAATAAATATATAATATATTTTATTCAACATTAAATTTAACAGGAGAATTCCTTATGATTACAATAAATATAAGTGGTGGTAGTATAAAAATTAGTAACAACATAGGATCAGAAACTGATATCAAAAATACACCTTTTTCAGAACCTCTTTCAATTAGTAATTATAAGGATATGACAATAGAGCCACATTCGTCTATCCAAGCAACAAGAACTGATACACCAATTATTCCTGAAACACGACCAAATTATTATGTAGCTAATTCCGGCCCTGCCGCATCAGTGAGAGCTGTTTTTTATTGGTCTCATTCTTTTACATCAGAATGGTTCGAACATTCATCTATCATTGTAAAAGCAGGAGAAGATGGAATATTGAACTCACCTAGCAATTCTGTATATTACAGTAAGGTTGTCATTTACAACGATACGGATAAACGGGCCTTTGTCACAGGTTATGACAAATAATGAGATAAAATATCATTTATCTACCCTATGAATATCAAGTTGCAGCCAACAAATCTGCAACTTGAAAGACAACCGGTATAATAAATAAATTTCAAATTATATTTTTAAGGTAAGAAATAAAATCATGAATAACGAACTTATGAACACAAATGAATCACAACCTTCAGAGACATTATCTTTAATTAATGAATCTATATTAACAGCACCTTATGCCGTTTCTACCCCTAATTATGAATGGGATATGTCATCAATAATAAAAGATGCCATTATTGGAGGTATAGGATTTATTCCCGGGCCGGGTTCAGCAATATCGTTTTTGCTAGGGCTATTTTGGCCGCAACAAACAGACAATACCTGGGAGCAAATTCTCCAAAAAGTAGAACAGATGATAGAGGAAGCGAATTTAAAAACTATTCAAGGAATACTGAACGGAGATATACAAGAAATAAAAGGAAAGATGGAACATGTGGAATATATGCTAGAAACCTCACCAGGCACTCAAGAAAGCCATGACGCATATATGTTCTTAGCGAGATATCTGGTAAGTATAGATGAAAAATTCAAATCTTTTGATAATAAAACAAATTATCAAATTCTTCCAATGTACACCAATACGCTTATGTTACAGGCACCTTACTGGAAAATGGGTATAGAGAAGAAAAATGATATTTTGCTAACAGATATAGAAGTTAATGAATTAAAACAGCTTATCGAAAATCTATATGCCAAGGCCAATAGCTATATTCATAAAGTGTATACCCGTGAATACGATAATGCGGTAAATACCTCAACAGCAACAACGATTACCAATAATTTATTGTCTGTAAGAGGGTATTGTTTATTACATGGATTAGAGTGCCTTGAAGTCCTTGATCATATACAAAATAATAATCTTGATCAGAGCTTCTATCCGAAAACTATCAGTTATTCTACTGTATTTGATCGCTCAACAAACAAAACAAGACTCCAGGCTCTTACCGAAGACGAGCAAATGGAAGAACCACTCAAACCCTCTTTTATTAATGGGGAATATAATAAAATAAAATCACTGATTGGATATGTACAGAGAATTGGAAACGCCCCTAGAGTTGGAGGTATAAAAATTACATTTACTAATGGATCATCTCATACTCTGGGTACAGTGACCTCAGAATCAAACTCAATTGAACTAAATGATAGTGTTATAACCAGTGTGGAAGTATGGGGAAATGGTGCTGTTGATGAGGCATTCTTTACATTAAGTGACGGTCGTCAATTTAGGCTTGGTCAACGCTATGCCAGTAACTACAGAAAATATGCTGTTGATGGCCACTATATTTCAGGATTGTACTTAGCCAGTGATGAGCCTTCACTTGCTGGTCAAGCCGCAGGTATTGCAGTTTCATATCATATATTGGTTGATAAGAAATAATATATGATAATTAGCAAGCTTCTAATTTCAAACTAAGCAAGTAAACGGATCTTCAGTCATATAGCGTGCTATATGACTGAAGAGTTATCTTTTCCTCGCTTTTAACTAAATTCATTACATCCTCCATTAATTTATCCAACGATAAAAAATACACAATGAAAACCAAACATTTGTTTGTTGTTTTTCTAGAAAAACGTAACCATTTGTTTAATAAAGTTTTATAGCAGGATAAAATATAGTTAGTTTAATATACGTATACGATATTCTTATTTTATCTATTTTTTTAGTATAAAATTCAAGATTAAAGTCACATTTTTATGCAAAATGTTCACTTTATATAACTTACGATCGTATTCTCATAATTGGAATCAAATATCAAAATAATCTTTACTGTTTATCAGACATGCAATACAACATTAGTATAAAAAATAGCTAAGAGCATGATATGTCGAAAAGGGAAAATCAGATATTGCAATTACTGAAGGCCGATCCTTTCATACAACAGCAAGAAATTGCTGATATCCTCGGGATTAGCCGCTCGTGTGTTGCAGGACATATTATGAACCTAAGTAAAAAAGGCTATATTAAAGGCAAAGGATATATTTTATCTAATGATATCTATACTGTTACAATTGGTGCTGCCAATATCGATTTAACAAGTTATACCTCTGCCAAATTAATTTATGAAGATTCTAACCCAGGGAAAATAATTTTAACGTCAGGGGGGGTAGGTAGAAATATTGCACAAAATATCGCTTTATTAAAAAATAAAAGCTACTTAATTTCTGTTATTGGTGATGACACGAATGGAAATACGTTGTTTGAAAAAACAAAATTAACCGGTGTTAATGTTAGTCATTTATATAAAATAGAAGGTGAAAAAACATCAATTTGCAATTCTATTATCAATGAGAATGGTCAATGTATAGTTGCTGTTAACGATATGTGCATTTTGGAAAAATTAACCCCAAATTTATTATCTCAATCCAGATCGTTAATCCAGCATGCAAGTGTGTTAGTCGTTGACTGCAACTTAACAGAAGAGGCATTGAAATGGTTATTTCAACATGCCAGAAATGTACCCATTTTTGTCGATACAGTTTCAAGTTCCAAAGCCCCCAAGATCCGCCATTGGTTATCCCATATCCATACACTAAAACCGAATCGTACAGAAGCAGAAACGCTCAGTGGGATAAAAATTAAAACTCAAAAAGACGCCGCTAATGCAGCTCAGTGGTTCCACCGACACGGTGTTCAACGCCTAATTTTAAGCATGGATGCAGAAGGTGTGTATTACAGTGAACTGGATAGCATATCGGGATGTTCACCTGCAATCCACACTAATATTATTAATGCCAATGGTGCTGGAGACGCTATGATGGCAGGGCTTGTTCATTGTTGGTTAGAAGGTATGGAACTGCAAGAAAGCGTTATTTTTGCGCAACAATGCTCAGCACTGACTCTATCCTCAGAGAATATTGATATCTCCCCCACAAAACCATTCATCCGACATTCCGCACCACTTTCAGGAATAAAATGATTCATAAGGTTAAACTTTTGTGGATGTATTCGTTCATTATGTTAGTTTACGCCGCAAGCAACGGGGGATTCGACCCTAAGAGATTAAATTTAATTTATAAAATAAAAAATCAGCACATTAAATACATACTGTACTGATTTTTTGGAAGACATCAGAGTTAGTGTTTAACCATCAAGTTACGGTTACGCCTCAACGCGAACACATTCACCATTAAAGGCAACAGCTTTACCAGCAGTAATCTTGCAGCGTTTGCGAGTCTCAACTTGTCCATCAACTTGAACTAAACCTTCTGCAATCACAACTTTCGCCGCAGCACCACTTTCACTCCACCCTTGTAACTTCAGCAAATCACACAATTCGACATAAGGGTGACTATCTAAATAAAAAATTTCCATCAATAACCTTCAGTTGTATCTACATCATGATATTCCTCGCAAGCTTGCAAGGTATTTTGAATCAATGTCGCAACAGTCATTGGGCCGACACCTCCTGGCACAGGAGAAATCCAACTGGCGCGTTCGGATGCATTATCGAAATCCACATCACCGATGACTTTGCCATTTTCCAGACGATTAATACCAACATCAATCACAATCGCATCCGGTTTAATCCACTCACCGGGAATAAAATTCGGCTTTCCGACAGCAACGACCAGTAAATCAGCCTGTTCAACATGCTGACGCAGATTTTTGGTAAAACGATGCGTTACCGTAGTTGTACAGCCAGCCAACAGTAATTCAAGACTCATTGGACGCCCGACAATATTGGAGGCACCGATGATAACTGCATTTAGCCCATAAGTATTGATATTGCAGCGCTCAAGCAGCGTTACAATTCCACGGGGAGTACAAGGGCGTAGTTTTGGCGAACGCTGGCACAGACGACCAATATTATAAGGATGGAAACCATCCACATCCTTATCGGGATGAATACGTTCCAGTACTTTGACATTATCAATGCCAGCAGGTAAGGGAAGTTGAACTAAAATACCGTCGATTTCCGTATCGGCGTTCAGGTTATCTATCAGGGAGAGTAATTCGGCTTCACTGGTGGTATCAGGTAGGTCATAAGAGCGGGACATAAAACCGACTTCCTCGCAAGCACGACGTTTACTTGCGACATAAATCTGAGAAGCGGGGTTTTCTCCCACTAAAACGACGGCAAGACCCGGCGCTCTTTTCCCGACGGTAACACGTTGTCTGACTTTTTCTGCAACTTCGCTTCTGATTGTCTGCGCAATCGTTTTCCCATCAATAATTTTTGCTGACATGTATTTAAGATTCCATCATCAAGTATAGGAATAGGGGCTATTTTGTCAGAACATGAAGCGCCTGTCAGTTTTATTGATAATAATAAAATGAACATATGAGCAAAAGACCATTGACTCATTTCATTATGCCCGTATAATCCCGTCCCACATCAACGTATTAGTGATGTTGATTATTTTGCATACCATAATGCGCCCTTAGCTCAGTTGGATAGAGCAACGGCCTTCTAAGCCGTAGGTCACAGGTTCGAATCCTGTAGGGCGTACCATCTATTCATATCTTAACGTCTTCCAAAGTCTACAAAACCCCAGTAAATACGCATTGTTAGCCTTTTTCCGTTCTTCTATAGTCCAGTCAGGTAGGTTGAAATCCACGATCTTATGGGGGTATATTTAGGGGTACGTTCAGGTTCAATGAAGTGAGATACCCCCAGATGAAGCTAACAGCCCGACAGGTGGACACTGCAAAGCCGAAAGAAAAATCTTATAAACTTGCAGATGGTGGCGGACTATATCTATTGGTTAACCCTAATGGCGCTCGCTATTGGCGGTTGAAGTACCGGATCGCAGGCAAAGAAAAATTACTCGCATTAGGGGTATATCCTGATATCTCCCTCGCAGACGCAAGAACCAAGAGAAACGAAGCACGGCGGACGCTATCGGATGGCAATGATCCGATAGAAGAAAAGAAAGCTGAAAAAGCAGCCAAAGCGTTTGCAGTCAGCAATAGTTTTGAATCCATCGCCATTGAATGGCACGAGCATAAACGCCCCAATTGGTCAAAAGGGTATGCCGAAGACATTCTGGAATATCTGAAAAAAGATATCTTCCCGTATATTGGTAAACGGGCTGTTACCGAGATTAAACCCGCCGAAATGCTGGCCGTGCTCCGAAAAATGGAGCAACGCGGTGTTTTGGATAAATTGAAAAAAACCAGACAGGCCTGTCGGCAAATTTTCACCTATGCCGTGATTACAGGGAGAGCTGAGTTCAATCCCGTTACTGATCTTGCCAGCGCACTTAAAGCACCGAAGCAAAAACACTTCCCACACCTTTTAGCTGATCAAATGAATGAATTCCTCGTCGCCTTGGCGGGTTATAGCGGAAGCGAAGTGACCCAATCCGCGACACGTTTACTGATGCTTACTGGTGTGCGTACCATCGAATTGAGAGAATCAGAATGGACTGAATTCGATTTCGATAAGGATATCTGGCAGATACCTGCTGAGCGAATGAAAATGCGCCGTCCTCACATCGTTCCGCTATCCAATCAGGTTAAAGCCATTCTTATCAAACTGCACTCTATTACAGGGCGTGGGAAATACGTTTTCCCCGGCCGTAATGATGCGGGTAAACCGATGAGCGAGGCCGCTATTAATCAGGTGATTAAACGCATTGGTTATGATGGCAGAGCAACCGGCCACGGCTTCCGCCATACCATGAGTACTATCCTGCATGAACAAGGCTATAACACGGCTTGGATTGAAACCCAGCTTGCCCATGTGGATAAGAACAGCATCCGGGGAACCTACAATCACGCCCAATATCTGGAGGGGCGCAGGGAAATGCTGCAATGGTATGCAGACCATATGGAGATGCTGGAACGCGGTGAAAATGTCTTGATCGGAAAATTTGGCAAAAGGGCGTAAAGATGCGGTGATTTTTCACACACCTGTGCCCGGGGTACAATAGCCTGTTTTTCATACAATTTAAGATGTGTGGTGATTTTTTATTCTGTGTTGGCAGTGCCAACACAGTTATTTTTTTATACAGAACATGGATGATGGATGTTTTTTAGACTGTGTTGGAGGCTCCAACAGTGACTAATTTTCATACAGCATACAATTCGGGAGCTGATACTCCCTGTAAACCGATAAATTTCACAAATGGAGTAAACAATTAACGCTGTTCATTTAATCTTGCTTTTTAAATAATCCGCCTGTCATCAAACAACGTCCACGATGAGCTCTCAAGGACTCGGTAACAGGAGATAAATAATATGACAATGACAGCACCGAAAGAAAATCTTATTCGTTTGCCCGAAGTTCAGCGCAGAACGGGTTATAGCAAGGCGTGGATCTACAAACTGATTAGTGATGGAGAATTCCCGAAACAAATCAAACTCGGCTCTCGTTCCATCGCGTTTATTGAATCAGAGATTGATAACTGGATTGCGCAGCGGATCGCAGGATCACGAGCGGCATAGCACAGAAAAGAACATAACATAATAAACAGAATATAAAAAAACAACGCCCCAGTGTGCTGGTACACATCTGAGGCGTCTGACCAACAACCGTTATATGGAGTAACGATGATGGCTGATATACAGCATACCCAAACTCACCCTAAATTTACACTTTCAGATAAGACCGCTCGTCAAAAAGCGCTCGATCTGATTCAGACCGTGAAAAAGTCCGCCATGTATCATTGGGAAAATCTGCTGCCTGCATGTGGCATTGATATTCCGGCCAAGGGTAAACATGGCGCTTGCCCGATCTGCGGTGGCACCGACCGTTTTCATTTTATTGATGATCACCATTACGGCAACTGGCATTGCCGCCAGTGTGACATTCCGAACTATGGCGATGGGCTGGATTTGGTAGCAAAAACCAAAGGAATTTCTATTACTGAGGCGGCGAAAATCGTTGCGGATGTACTGGCATTACCTTTGCCCGAACCTAAACCAGCCAGAAAAATCATTCAAACAACACAGCCGATTGCCGACAGAGTGGCAGCTCTGATGGCGCAAACTGTTGCCGGACAATCTCCCTATCTGGCCGCCAAAGGGCTGCATTGCCCTAATCAGAGGTTGTTGCCCGATAATTCAGCAGTGTTGCGACTCGCAACACTGGACAAAAAAGTAACAGGTGCGCAGATCATCAAACCGGATGGCGAGAAAAAATTACTCACCGGTAGCCAGAAGAAAGGTGCGTTTATTCCTTTATCAACGCTGGAAGATAACCCTGATACCGTCATCATTACCGAAGGTTACGCCACGGCACTCACGGTTAACCAACTCTGTAACGGCGCTGTTCTGGCAGCACTGGACGCAGGCAATCTGCTCTCCGTTGCTCAATCAGTCAGGGAACGCTGGCCAGAGACAAAAATTATTATTGCAGCAGATAACGACTGGCATCATCCCGACGAACTGGATAAAAACGGCAACCCAAAGGTAAATATCGGCAAGATTTCAGCAGAAAAAGTTGCCCTTGCGGTTAATGGTTGGGTTACGTTGCCCTCCACGGAATACAAAGCTGACTGGGATGATTATCGTCAGCAGCATGGCATTGAGTCAGCAAAACAGACATTCAGTAATGGGTTGTATCAGGTGGTAGAGAACGTAGCGGTGTCAAAATCTGTGACCGCTAATTCAGATGAATACCAAGAGAAAGAATACGACCCGCTAAAACCCCATATCGATATTCGCAAGAACGGAATTTACTGGGTTGAACCTAAAGAGCAAGGTGGCGAAATCGTCGAAGTTGAAAAATGGTTGAGTGATTACATGGAGATAGTCGGCATTGGCAATGATGGTAGCGAAGGCTATCTCATTATTAAGCTGCGTCAGGAAGGAACGGGAAAATGTATCATTGAAGCGCTTCCCCGCCGTGAAATCGGAATGCCGGTAGGCTGGGCAAGATTGCGTTCACGGGGAATGAACATCACCGTAAAAAATAGCCTATTGCCTGTTTTAGCTGAGCACCTGCAACGCAGCGGTGATCGCCGTGAATGGATTGTGACACAGAAAGCAGGCTGGCACTGCGGGGCTTATGTGATGCCGGACGGTGAAATCATCGGTCAGCCTTATATGCCTGTCGCGTTCAGTGGCGGCACATCCGCAATTGCAGGTTATGTGGTCAGAGGAACAGCCGAAGATTGGAAAATGCACGTTGCGTCATTACTGAAAGGCAACCGGTCAATGATGCTGGGCGTACTGGTGGGATTGTCTGCACCACTTAACTCACTGACAGGTGGTAGCTGCTTTGGTGTGCATTTATTCGCCCAATCCTCTGCAGGGAAAACCACCACCGTTGAGGCTGCCAGCAGCTTATACGGTGATCCCGAAGAACTTAAATTATCGTGGCACGGTACTAATCACGGTTTAAATAATGAAGCCGCTGCTCGTAATGATGGTTTCATGCCCATTGACGAAATCGGACAAAGTTCGAATCCGAAAGAAATCGCTAACAGTGCCTATAGCCTGTTTAACGGTGTCGGAAAAATTCAGGGGAAACGGGAAGGTGGGAACCGTGCGGTGATCCGCTGGAAAATTGCCGCCCTTTCAACAGGCGAGGAAGATTTAGAAACGTTCCTGATAAAAGGTGGGATCACCCCAAAAGCCGGACAGCTTGTCAGGTTGCTCAGTGTGCCCTTTATTGATACGGAATGTTTCAATGGCTATGAGGATGGTGATTCTCATGCAAGAGCCATCAAACGTGAATCCAAACGCTATTGTGGTGCAGCGGGTCGGGCATGGGTTCAATGGTTGTCTGTAAATCAGGAGCAGGTAATCGAAGTAACCGCCCGTAAAGAAAAAGAGTGGCTTGATGGCCTGCCAGAAGAAGCCTCAGCCCAAGTCAAGCGCGTTGCTGTTCGTTTCGCGTTACTGGATGCTGCCGGAGAGCTGGCAATCCATATTACCGGCTGGAGTAAAGAAGCGAGTCATGCGGCGATAAAGCAAAGTTTCGATGATTGGTTAGCTGATTTTGGCATCGGAAATCGGGAAAAATATCAGGTTATCACCCGTACTCGTGACTTTATCCAAAAATACGGGCTTTCACGCTTCCAACCTTATACCTACGGCAGGCCAAATGGTGATATTGATACATCACACGCCATGAGAATTAGCGATCTTGCCGGGTATCTGGTGCATAACCGTCGTAATGATGGGCAAGCGGAATACCACATTATTCCCAGTGTATTTGAAGCAGAGATATTGCAGGGATTACAGAAGAAATCCGGTTTTGAGGCCTTAGAAGAGGCCGGAATGCTGGTTAAAACGGAAAAAGATCGCTTTATCAGCAAAACCATTTCAGTAAACGGCACTCAGGGGCGATTTGTGGTGCTGATTTTCAGGGATGAAGATTGACTCTCACTTAGGGTTAAAAAAACGTTGGGATAACGGGATATTGGGATAAGAGAGATTTATTTTAAACTATATCAATAAGTTATAAATATTTTAATTATCCCGTGTTATCCCAGTATATCCCGTAACGTAGTGTTATTACAAAAATAAATATTATAACAATGGAGGTTATTCCGAAAAAAAATTTCTCTCTGGTAGGTATTAATATCTTGAATTTAAAGTAGTGACACACTATTACGGGATATGCTGGGATAATATGGGATAGAGTAACTAAATGAAATATATAATAAATATGCCATTTACCCCGTTATCCCGTGAAAATATGTGTAGTGGTATAGAGATAACCAATCGTAACGATTATGTTTCTTCGATTCTCCGAGTTACCGGGTGAATTCATTAGCCCGGTAACTCGGAGAAGACAAGCGCAGCGCGTCAGTATCGTTCTAAATAGCGAGTGTGAGAAATAATGTTCTCACACCCATCTGAGTTTACTTTACTGATTTACCCACGGTGTGGCTATTGCTAACGTGATCAAATATCGCTCTTCATCAGGATGCCGATCATCTTTGAAACGCGCTATATTCAGCATGATCTGATATTTGTCACCTGCTTGCCAAAAGGTCATTCCGGTTCCTTTCATCTTACGAAGACTGTCATGCAATTCTGGTGTATTAACCAAGGAATGGTATCCTTTAGTAAGCTTCCAGCCCGCTTTGCGCCACTGATCTTGTAAATCTAATACAATCTTGATCGCATCGTTGTAGAGTAACGGCTCAATTTGTGGCGACATACGTACACTGTTGATTATTCCATCAGTATACCGCACAACAAAAAATCGTGCGGGAAGGGTAACAAACCCATATTTCGGATCAGTAAAACGTAAACGCGCATCAGTTTTAGGTGTGTTGAACCCGATGTTATTAGGGTATTTGGGAGCAATATCTGCACTGGATCGCTGCCACATTGCCTCGTAGGGTTCACCAATCACCAGCGCTATCTCTGGTTTATCGGAAAAGGAATGGTAAAGATAAACGCTAGCCAGACCAAGAACGATTAATAATGCGAAGATTAATCCAGAACGTCGCCGACCTATGCGTTGTAAAAGACTCATTTTATACCTCGTCCTGAAGCAATAGCTTGTATCGTTTTTTCGATCACATTCCGTTTATTGTTATGTAGCAATTCATCAAAACGTTGTGCAGCGCTCCGCTTGACCGGGGTAATGTATTAGCCCGGTCAAGCGGAGAAGACAAGGAAGTGCGTCAGTGTCAGTCTGAATAATTCTTTACCCACGGTTTGGCAATCGCTAATGTGATTAAATATCGTTCTTCGTCAGGGTGTCGGTCATCTTTGAAACGCCCCAAATTCAGCTTGACCTGGTACCGATCCTCAGCTTGCCAGTAGGTTTTTCCAGGGCCTTTCATGTTACTAAGAGTGTCATGCCATTCGGGGGTATTCGCCAAGGCTGGAAATTCGCCAGCGCGAGTCAATACCCATCCTGCTTTGCGCCACTGATCTTGTAAATCCAGTACAATTTTGATTGCATCGTCATAGAGTAGTGGTTCGATTTGTGGAGACATGCGCACGTTCTCAATGATTCCTTTATTATAGGAAACAGTAAAAAATCGTGCAGGGGGGGTAATAAATCCGTATTTCGGATCGGTAAAGCGTAAGCGTGCATCCGTTTTTGGGATTCTGAATCCGATGCTATTATCATAGGGTGGGCTAATTTTAGCACTGGAGCGTTGCCGCATCGCCTCGTAAGGTTCGCCAATCACCAGAGCTATCTCCGGGTCACGTGAATAAAAGGCATGATAGAGGTAGATAATCGTCAGACCAAAAACAATGGATAGTAGTATGATTAAACTACCACGTCGTAGGCCTAAGCGTCGTAATAGATTCATTTTACACCTCCACCTGAAGCAATTGCTCGTATCGATTTTTCGACCGAATTCCGTTTACTATCACTGTATGATAACTCATTAAAATGTTGTGCCGCTCTCCGTATTATCGGATTAATGTATTAGTCCTGTAATACGGAGAAGACAAGCGCAACGCGTCTGTGTCAGTCTGAATAATTCTTTATCCACGGCTCGGCAATCTGCAATGTGATCAAATAGCGCTCTTCATCAGGATGATCATCATCTTGGAAAAGCGCTATATTTAACATTATCTGATACTGTTCACCTACTTGCCAAAAAGTTGTTCCAGCCCCCCCTTTCATACTACGCAGTTGAGCACGCAATTCTGGAGTGTTGGCTAAAGCTGGGCGTTCTTGAGCTTTGGTAAGTACCCAACCCGCTTTGTGCCACTGATCTTGTAAATCCAACACAATTTTGATCGCATCATCGTAAAGTAATGGCTCGATTTGTGGTGACATGCGTACGCTATTGATTATTCCATCATCAAACATAACAGTAAAAAATCGGGCTGGAGGGGTCACAAACCCATATTTGGGGTCAGTAAAACGCAAACGTGCATCCGTTTTTGGAGTGTTATACCAAGCGTGGCCAGGAATATGAGGATCAATAACAGCACTAGAACGTTGTCGCATTTCCTCATAAGGCTCACCGATCATCAAAGCTATTTCGGCGGGTTCGCGGGAATAAAAGGCATGGTAGAGATAAGCGGCGATTAAACTCAGAATGATTAATAAAGAGAAGGTTAAACCACTCCGTCGTTGGCCTATTCGTTGTAACAGACTCATTTTATATCTCATCCTGAAGTAATATCCTGAATTGTGGGTGTGAGAAGATAATATTCTCACACCTACCTGAGATTACGTTATGGCTTTACCCACGGCTCGGCAATCTGCAATGTAATCAAATATCGTTCTTCGCTAGGATGCCGATCATCTTTGAAACGCGCCATATTCAGCATAGCCTGATATAGATCGCCTGCTTGCCAAAAGGTCATTCCAGTGCCTTTCATTCGGCGAAGGCTATCATGCAATTCTGGTGTATTTACTAAAGGTTGGTATTCCCTAGTCAGCACCCACCCCGTTTTACGCCACTGATCTTGTAAATCCAGCACAATCTTGATCGCATCGTCATAGAGTAGTGGTTCGATTTGTGGGGACATGCGCACGTTCTCGATGATTCCTTTATTATAGGAAACAGTAAAAAATCGTGCAGGGGGGGTAATAAATCCGTATTTCGGATCGGTAAAGCGTAAGCGTGCATCCGTTTTTGGGATTCTGAACCCGATGCTATTATCATAGGGTGGGCTAATTTTAGCACTGGAGCGTTGCCGCATCGCCTCGTAAGGTTCGCCAATCACCAAGGCTATCTCGGCGGGTTCACGGGAATTAAAGGCATGGTAGAGATAAGCGGCGATTAAACTCAGAATGATTAATAATGCCAATATTAAACGCCCACGTTGTTGCCCCATGCGTTGTAGCAGATTCATTTGACACCTCCATTTGAAGCAATTTCTTTCAGAGATTCGGTGACCACACTTCGTTCATCACCCCGTAGCATCTCATCAAAACGCGTTGCTGCTTTGTATACAAATTCCATACGATTTTCTACATTAGAGAGTCTGGACGTGAGACCATCCAGTATACCATTGGTAAATTCGATTGTTCTGCCATCATCAGTAGACTTGCACTGAGCCGCGAGCGGTAGTTCAACAGGCTGTGTTATAGAAGTGTTACCAAGAGTATGGAACACCTGATTACCCCACAATGCTCCTACTAACCACCAATCACTGTACATGATGGTTTCTAAGATATTCTTTTGCTCGTGGTCGGCGAGGTGCCTAACGCCATCGGCAAGCCTTCCTTCGTCTATAGCTTTAAAGGCAGGTAGAATCTCTTTAAACGGAAGACCAAACTCCAACTTATCTTGACCTATCGGCCACAATATTGGGAACTGACTATTACCGTAGATATTTTTGCGTTCAGGCAGGCACGCTTCGAGTTCTTTCAATCCGCGTTGGTGGTAGAAGGCATGAAGTGGATATACATCCAGAAATAACGTTGCATTTCCAATCCCCATCATGTTAAACGAAAACTTGAATGTCTCGTATGTAGCGCCCTCGACAGCAACTGCACCGGATACAGTGGCGATTTCTATGTATTTTGATACTTCAGTTACTTTATTTTTTTTTCTGGCTTCTACACTTGCTTTTCCATCTTGTATAGCTTTGTCTATATCCTGAATAAAGATTGTACCTGAAAAAGCGGACATGAATGTTGAAAACTGAGGAAAAGCAACATCTACTCCCACCTTTGCTGCGCTCATTATCACACGTTTTTTGGCCGCTTTATCCTCCTCCATATTTTCGATCGTATCAGAAAAATTTACCAACCCACATCCCACTTGCTTCGAAGCAAAAGCAGCAAGACCAGCCCATTGAAAACGGTCATCCTTTAACCATATCTTAGCGTAAGTCTGATTGATGCGTTTATTACGCGCTATCGGGTCGGCAATCAGTTCACCGCCCTGACCCACAATCTCTTCAGCCTCTTTTTGATATCGGTGCCAGAGACATTCAGCGGTGAGTATAGGTACATCCACCACTTTTCCATATCTCTCATGAAGATAGGACTTACATTCTGCAAGAGATTTGGTGCTTCTGTGCAAGGTTAAGCTATCGTATCTATGTTGTTTAAAAAATTCGACTTCTTCCTTTCTGACAGGAAAGCGGGGAGATATTTCAATAAAAAGAGGTGCAGTCGTTAAAACTTCTTCACTGCTAACGCCATTCCCATCGGACGTTCCCTGAATAATAGTTGCTTCACCTTTTAGCAGCGTGAATGGCTTGTTAGGTATCGGTTTACCCGTGTAATCCGCCACAAGCCGAATACGAGCTGCCCGTTTAGCTAACTTATCGCAATCAGGACAAAAAACTGAATTATTATTACTCATCATACTTTTCCTGTTTTTTTTCTTGTTCCATTACCAGCAGATAATCCTGACCGGATATTTTTTCAATACGCTGCCCGGTGTCGAGTTTTTGTCTTAACCACTGTTCAATATGTTGCTCCAGTCTGCCTTCTGGTTGATCCAGTTGTTTTGCGATCTCTCCATGGTTTTCCCATAAATCGCAGGAAATTGAGCTGGTTAATACTTTCAAACCATACGGGGAGCGAAGCCAGACCGCTTGCAGATGCTCACC
Organism: Xenorhabdus sp. XBWT; assembly: GCF_059072735.1. Lineage (NCBI taxonomy): Bacteria > Pseudomonadati > Pseudomonadota > Gammaproteobacteria > Enterobacterales > Morganellaceae > Xenorhabdus > Xenorhabdus sp. XBWT. Next base: position 945,838 of record NZ_CM180990.1, on the reverse strand, counting down.
CAGCGTAAACGGAATTTCAGGGTTTCCTTCTCCGCAATCTTTGGGGCGGCAAAACGGCATCGGCTGTGGTGTGCCGATCATCAGTTCTGTGACAGGCGATAGCATCAGTGACCAGTCGCCAGGCGTGAAGGCAGGTATCATCGCGCCAAAAACACGGGCATCCATAATGCGGAACAGCACCTGTTCGCCATTCATCATGACCAGTTGCCGGTGTTGCCAGTGGGTAAGCTGCTCCTGCCAAGGTATATGACTGCGGTATGCCCAGCCCCAACTGTTATCACTGAGTGCGTGGCGCTCCAACATCTCCCCTATCTGGTATAGCCGGCTGCTTTTCGCCTGTACCAGCCATGGGCTTTGTTTCAGCATCTTGTGCATTGGCGTACCGCTGTAGAGCGGAAATGCCTGCTCTACCCAGTCGTTATGGTAAAACTGATCGACCGGATTGGGTTGCGCCAGCGAATTGAGGATAAAGAATACCGATGCATCATTGGATTTATTCAGCCATGCCTGCCAGCTTGTTGCTGTTTCTGTCATCATTTCTTCCGTCATTATGATTATTCCTTTTTGGCGGGTTTAATCACCGGACTGACATCCTGCTGGGCCAGTAACGGGCAGTATGGATGAGCCGGGAATTCCACCATCGGCAACGGTGCTACACCTTCCGGTAATTGCAGTGCCAGCCCGCGCCCGCTGCCACCCGAACCCTGCCCGACATTAATCGGTGAACACAGAATGCCGCCCGGCGTGACTTTGAGAAACGTGCCACCCACTTTCAGCGTGATTTCAGATGCCGCTTCCAGCACCACTTTGCCGCCACTTTTCAGGTGAATTTCCTGCCCGCTGTCAATCACGGTGGCATCCCCGGTCTGGGTATGCTGGCTGCCCGCAATCCGGTGTGACACATCTCCTTCGGTGGTGATTTTGCGGGAACCGGCCACCTGATGATGGTCATCGGCGCGGATATCGTGGTAGCGGTTACTGTCGATGCGGCTCTTCTGGTTGTGCTTGATATGCCAGTAAGCATCATTTTCGATATGGGCGGTAAAATCTTTCTGACCGTGAAAATAAATTTCTTCGCTGCCTTTCGCATCCTCAAAGCGCAGTTCGTTAAAACCTTTGCCCTTGTGGGTTTTGGTTTTAAAGGTTGTGCGGGTCTTTTGCGCCGGTAAATCCAGTGGCGGGCGATTCAGGCCGTTATAAACACACCCGGTGACGATGGGGCGGTCAATATCCCCGTTCAGGTAGGAAATAATCACTTCCTGCCCGATGCGGGGGATGGCCATAAAGCCATAGCCGTTGCCGTTCCAGCCTTGCGCAACCCGTACCCAGCAGGAAGCTCCGTCATCCGGATCGTCATAGCGGTTCCAGTGAAAATGCACTTTAATCGCGCCGTCTTTATTGACGAAGATTTCCTCCCCTTCCGGCCCGACCACCCTCGCCGTTTCATCACCCTCGGCTAAGGGTTTGTAGTGGAAAGGCGGACGATAATCATCCAGACCGGAAATGAAACTGAATGTGTTGCTGAGTGTGGTGCCTTCTCCGGCATCACTGCCCAGTGCCTGCGGGCAGCGCCCGTGGTGACTGATACCCACCACCTGCCAGCGAACATTGAGCGGTTTGTGTGGGTGATTTTTTATCTCGAAGATTTTGCCCGGCATCAGTTTGATGCAGTTACTGTTGCCGCTGCCGGTTTGTTTCTGGTTATCCAGCGCTTCCTGCCGGTATTTTAAAAACGGTTTGGCGGCGGCATCTTTTTGAAAGCGTCCATAACTTTCAAACACGGTATACGGCGTCTGGCTGCCAAAATCACGGAAGCCTTCGCTGCTTTGCATATGGGAGAGGTGATAGCGCGGGTTCTCCGGGTTGTAATCTTTATGCAGACTGCGTTGCGGACTCATACCAACGCCTAGCCGCACCTGATAAATCGTATCGACGCCGTATGCCGTTTCCGGCTGGGGCTGGTATTGCAATGGCAGACCCGCCGTCATTCCTAAATGACTGTCACTGAAAAACGCCGTTTCATCTTCAAACCAGAAACTGCATCCCTCTTCCGCCGCTAACCGGCTGAAAAACGCATAATCCGATTCGCGTTTCTGGGTGACATATTCCCTGTCCTGATGGGTATCGTAGAGCTTCGAATCGGCTTTCACCCGGTGTTTTTTCAGCAGACTGTTTAAAATCGCTGGCACGTTTTGCTGATGATAAATCCGGCTGTCCTGATTAAGCGTCAGACGCCAGAGGGCTGGACGAACAGTCAGGGTATAAAGCGTCTTGTTGCCATCGGTGCCAATCCAGTCCGCATGGGAAATGATACCGGTGATTTTGCGCTGCTCAGTTTCGCCGTTAAAAACCTGCAATACCGCTTCCTGCATCAGCAGCGAGGCCAAATCAATCTCCGCCAGCGGTTTAAACGGGTTCGCGTTACCGGTTCTGACTAACGTCAGGTTCAGGGTAAACAGTTCCGATAAGCCTTCTTGCAGGGAAAACTCCCCCACGGCAAAGGTGTCTTCCGGCATACCGGCGATAGTGCAGACAAAACGTAATCCACTTTTCATTTTTATTCCTTCTCGTTTATTGCATGGGTTCCCTAATTACATGGCCGGACGTAATCCATCGACATGCCCGAACTGCCACAGCACGTTGTTACTGTCCGGGATAAAAATTTCCAGCATGACAAAGGTAGACTGGCTGATAAAACAGGCCATTGCCTGATTGATTAAGCGGCAGAAGCGGTACATTTCGCCGGGAGTGCGGTAACAATCTGGATTCAGTGTCAGTGACAGCACATACCCGCGAACCGGCCGCCCCATCCGCAATCGGTCGGTCAGGCGTTCTTCCACCTGTACAATACCGTCAATATGTTGGCGGAACTGGCGGCTCAGCGGGCGATTCGTATCAGTATGCGAGTCAAACAGGCGGAGGAATTGTTTCAGGCTGTCAGTAGCAAATAACATCACCGGCGGGTAATCGGTTATGACCGGGATAATATTCTGCGCACTAAGATGAGACGGTGAACTTTCCTGTGTCACCGTGATCGCCCCTTGTGCCAGTGTCAGCGCTTGTTCGTGGTAGCCGATGAAATGGCACGAGATGGCAATATCGGGTAAGTTTTTTGCGGGTTTGCCGGTCAAATCAAAAAAGTTCAGTCGGTGCTCGGTTCTGCCCAGGAAATCCTGTGTGGTCTGAAGCTGATAGTAAAAGTCATCAGATTGCTGGTCGTCATCGAGAAAATGCCCGGCCGGAACAAACTGTTCAATCGGCAGCCAGCGATAAGGTGTGCCGCGTTGCTCATCGTCATCGGGCTGTTGCACCACCTGAATCTCCCGCAGCCGGAACAACCGCATCGATCCCCCCAATGGCAACAGATAGCTGTGATCCCCGGTCTTCAGCAAAATGGACGGACTGCTTTGGTTTTCCAGATGAATGGCAGGCACACAGCCCAACAAAAACGCCTCGTCGACATCATCCAGCGGCAATTCGCCCTTGAAACGAAAAATCAGTTCAAACATGCTGTCTTCATTCAGCGGTATCGGCGCTGCCCTGATGCCCGTCTTCGGCAGGTGTAAACTGCACGACGGTCATGGGCGGGATTGGACACAGGGCTAACGGCCAGATGCGCGCGAGAATACCGTGGGTGATTTCGGGAAATTCATCTTCCAGTTTATCCCGTACATGGGATATCAGCAGGGCAAAAGCCTCAAAAACACGCGCAATCTCGGGATCATGGGATGAAACCAGAAAATCGGCCAGATGCGGTGACTCTTTCGCTATGCACTGTGCCAGCTCCCGCAAGTAGGCACGCTCTTGCAGGTACAGCGATTCCTTGTTGTTTATCATTATTTGTACTTTTTAATGTTATATTTTTTTATCTGACAGGTTAATCTATTGTACACACTCATCAGTAAAATTAATTAACCCATTAGATGGAGTTTTCGCCTGATTTTGGCGAAATATGGGGGAACCAGCGGAATAGGCACGAGAATTCAGGCAAAAATAAGGCTGACAAGAACAGTTAACGGTTTGACTCTCCTATACCTAACCGTTAATATCTTTTTCTACAAAAATGATCCATCGCCTGTCAGGATCACCTACGGGTGGCGAAATAAAACTCCTGTAGCCTGAAAGGGAGAGCAAAATTGCGGTACATCTGCGCACCTTTGGAAGCAGATATTGTCAGACATAAACCCCTTGTCTGGTGATGAAGGTTTTTTAAACGAAAAAATACCTCAAAAAGGTGTTTTTATATTGTCCCCCAAGTGCATTGAACGTTGGATCATGCCCTTCTTTCATATCAACATCAGATCCTGTCTTAACTTTTGCATAGTGAGATTGAGTGACGTCCTGAACGCATTTCACGCCATACGTGCCGGATAATTTTCACACACCTGATTCAATGCCTTAACTATTTCTGTTTGAAATATTCAGCGGACAGGTTTTCTACACACAAATAATTAACTCATCACTACCGTTTAACCCTGAACCTTGCGACGTTTTGCGATGCTTACTGGCATTTCAACGATTGCACGATTTTTGCTGACTGTTTGTGGAATTTAAGGCGTCACTTTTTGCAGGTTTACCGCTGAAAGTGACGCCGCAGCAAAAGGATAACCTGACAATGATAGGCTCACGCCTACTTAATCACACAGTGCATCTGACACTGCATTCTATAGATTGGAAAATCATCAAAAGGAGAACCTGACGATATCGAGGCTGGCACTTTGCCGGTGGGGATGACCTGTTAATACAGGCGGCAGTACCGCGTACTCAACCGATACCCCGCAATACCTCAACACGCGTTCACTCTGGCGCACAGATATTCGTCAGGGACAAAGCTAGCATTTTTTGTTTTGTCCGCACTGTCGCGCGCCAGAGATCGCATGTTGAAAGGTTAAGTAAGGAGAAACGGATGAGCCGATTGATTAAGGAACTAAAATTTTTTGCCCGTCAGGGTGGTGGCAGCCATAAAACCTGCCATGACCGCATTCGGATTGCGGGGCGTTTAGGTGCGTTGTTACTGAGACTGAATATTCAGGTTAAAAGTCTCGGTCATTTGAAGACTAAGCACGTAGAACAGTATGTTGATGCCCGTTTATCTCAGGGAATCGCCAAGCGAACAGTACAAAATGAAATGGCGGCGCTACGCAATATCTTTCGTATGGCAGGCAGGGAGAAACTGGAAACTTCTCCGCGTTTGAGTAATCAGGCATTGGGATTAAGTGGAGTCAGTCGCGCGGGAGCAAAGCAGGCGATCCCTGATGCCATGTTTCAGGTTGTTTATCAGAAGGCACTGGAACGTGATGCCGGATTTGCGGCCACACTGAAACTTGCCCGATTGATGGGGCTGCGTTCTCAGGAAGCAGTACAGTGTAGTGCTTCATTGAAAAGCTGGCGAAAACAATTAGAACAAATAGAGCCAAAATTGCATGTTGTCTTCGGTACAAAAGGCGGCCGACCAAGGCAAACCCGTGTATTGGATGTTGCAGCAGTAAAAGAAGCTGTCGAGCAAGCCATTGCTGTTGCAGAACAACGCGGCGGCAGATTAATTGATAAGCCGGATCTCAAGCAGGCCATGAACTACTGGCGTACACATACTACAAGGATTGGTTTAACAGGCTGCCACTCTCCCCACAGTTTGCGCTATGCGTGGGCGCAGGATGCACTAAATTTTTACCAACAACATGGTTTTAGCCGTCAGGAAGCGCGGGCGCTGGTTTCAATGGATTTGGGGCATGGTGACGGTCGCGGGCGGTATATGGAACGGGTTTATAGTCGTTAACCTTAGTCTTTCGGTTATTGAGTTAGATAAAACAATCAGTTAAAGTAACCCTACCATTGGCAAAATCCAATGGTCAAGGTTTAGCAGCCTTGAGTCAAGAACACTGGTAGGATGTTTCTACCAGTGCGCCTGCGCTCACCCTTTCAATGGTGGTTCAGGTGGGGGAGGCTTCGGCCTCGCCGGAATCTTGACCCGGTCTGCTAACCCTGCCTTGAATCACCGCCATCAATATTAATTAATGGAAGGGGTAGCAAGAATGAATAACAACGTTAAAAATGACTGGCATCAAGCCGATATTATTGCTGCATTACGTAAACAGGGCACAACCTTAGCGGCAGTCTCTCGTGAAGCGGGACTCAGTTCATCAACATTAGCAAATGCACTCAGCAGGCAGTGGCCTAAAGGTGAATGGATAATTGCGAATTATCTCGGCGTCCATCCCTCAGAAATCTGGCCGAGTCGTTATTTTGATATTAATGGTCAACTGATTGAGCGTAAGGTTCGCAATAAACCGCAGGAATAACCCGCTTGAATTTGTGATCGACTTCGTAAAAATGAACATTTTTTATATCAAGCCCTGAGATTAAAATAGCAACCCAATTTGACCATTTTTAACCCTCACGGCTTTTTTGCTTTAAGATAATCAAAAAGCACGCAATGAATGATATAAATAATTAAAACCAGTCGGATAGAAAAGAAAAAGTAAGCAAAAAAATCTGGGGGCATTAAAAGGGGCATAAACTGAATGGAAGGAAATAGACTTTATAAATTCAATAAGTTATAATGCTTTTCGAGTCCGGCTTTCACCATATACACTTCTGTAGTCGTCTATTATCGTACCCAAAAATAAAAAACCTCAATAAAACCAACAAACCAACAAACCAATATCTAATAGTATCTCATAACCAGGACTGGATATCATATTTTTAATAGGGTTATTGAGGTCAAATAAAAATCATAAAATAACTTTTTATCGGCATTTCTCTCATTAAAACGTTAAAATCTCGCTATTCCATCAAAATGTGATCTTAATAATAAGTATTTTTAATTTTATCAGCAAGATAGATGACCCACGTTCTGACATCAATAAAAAACATGAATTAATTGATGTCATTTTTTTGGCCTTTTCTGCGGTATTAAGCGGGGCTTCTGGCTGGAAATCGATTCAGGAATTTGGTGAGCTACAAATCGAGTGGCTTAAACAATACACAAATTTTACCCACGGCATCCCCAGACGTCACTGCATTGCTAATATTATCAAAATGATAGAGCAAGATATCCTGATCGAAGCCTTTTATGCTGGATCAACCAGCGCCGGGTTAAGGCAGGAAAAAGCCTTATCGCCATTGATGGAAAAACCCTGCGGGGAACCGGTAAAGGAACCTTGTTTGAAGCCCTGCATGTGGTCAGTGCTTGCGATGTCGAATCGGGGGTGGCCCTGTACCATCGGGCCGCCGAAAGTAAAGGTAAAGAAGGCCCGGTTGCCCGACAATTAATTGAATTACTGGCACTTGATGGGGCAATTGTCACGATGGATGCCTTGCATTGTCAGAAAGAAACTCTTGAATTAATTACCCAGCGAGGCGGCGATTTTATTGTGGGTCTCAAAGGCAATAAAAAAAACCTCAGTGAGTTTGTCAAATCGCAGTTTGCCTCGCATTACGAACAGGATGAACTCGTTGAATTTACGGAAAAAAGCAAAGGTCATGGCCGGACGGAATCCCGTCATGTCATGCAAATCCGTGCGGCCTTGCCGGAGGCACTTCAGTCGCAATGGCCTTCAATACAGACGGTGATCGAAGTGGTCAGTGAACGAAGCGTAAGAGGTAGACCTCCCCACCGTGATTCACGCTGGTATGTCAGTTCACTACCTTTGGATGCAGAAATGGCGGCCAAGGCCATAAGGCGGCACTGGGCAATAGAAAACGAGCTGCATTGGGTATTGGATGTCACCTTTCGGGAAGATGCCATCTCACTAAAAGATCCTGATGGCGCGGCACAAATGGCGCTGTTTAACCGAATGGCGTTAAATGTGATTAAACAAAATACCAGTATAAAGGACAGTCAGGCGGCTAAGCGCCGAAGAGCCACCTGGTCAGGCGAATTCCGCCGCCAGCTTATCTTTGATTAAATTAAATACAAAGTGGAATTCCGCCCTGAATACATCGGTGAGAAAAGTGATTTTTGTGACAGGAGCAACGCTTTTTACTATAGATAATAAATCGAGTTTGGAACGATGATAAACTTTGATGTGTTGTTAGACATATCACAAAATAGTAGTGGTGGGAATTATGGATACATCACTTTTGCTTTCTTTGTTGAATTGAATATGGACAAATTTGTTGGCAAAATTGGGAATGTAAATAGCTATTTTTGTGATTGAAAAATCACGCATAGCAAAATTTTACAATATTAAACTACCACCGACTAATGTCGGTAGGTTAGCGTAGCTAGGACTGACGACTAAAAATCGTCAAACCGTCCTGTCTAAACGCGCATACGTCAAAATATTTAAGTGCAAGGTCACCGTCTAAAGACGGTGGCTTTAACCTTTCATTTGGAAAAATAAAATCAAGAGATAATTAAAAAGGGAAATAATATGTCATCAAAATTATTTTTCTTCCCCGTAGGAAATGGGGATATGACGTTGATTCAAACAGAAGATGGAAAGAACATATTAATCGATTGCCGCATAAGAGATGGCAAAGAATATCCTGATGTTCTCTCTCAATTGAGAAAAAAGTTATCCCGTGATAGCGAAGATCGTTTAGTTGTTCATCTTTTTATTTGGACACATCCAGACTCTGATCATTGCGATGGAATATCTGAACACTTTCATTTAGGAAAACCTGAAAATTGGAGTAAAAGCACCGATAAAATTTTTATTAATGAAATCTGGTCTAGCCCTATAGTATTCAGACGACATCATGCACAAAACCACCCTTTGTGTCCTGATGCAAGAGCTTTAAATACAGAAGTGAAACGCCGAGTTAACCTTTTTAGAGAAAAAGGATATTTAGATGGTGTCGGCAATCAAGTTTTAGTTCTAGGTAAAGATGAAAATGGTAAAACTGACGATATCACAGGAATCCTCTTAGAACTTGATAAGACTACTCGTTGTATAAATGGCTCGTACTCATCCTTCTTTGAAGCTCGTTTACTTGGACCTTCTCCGAAAAAAGATTTAGATGAGTTAGAAGATCAATTAGGGAAAAATCACTCCAGCGTAATTATCAATTTTGAATTGAAAGGCGGTAATAAAACTGTGTATTTTCTAAGCGGAGGAGATGCAGAAGTTGTCTGTTGGGAAGGCCTTCGTGATCGTTTAACGGATAAATATGCGATGTTTTGGTTGGATTACGATATATTACAAGCACCACATCATTGTTCGTGGCATACTTTATCACATGATAGTTTGAGTGAAAAAGGCGATGATGCAAGCCCCTCTGAAAAGGCGATGGAGGTGTTTAATAGGGCAAAACAAAATGCTTTTATCATTTCAAGTTCAAAAACTATTGAAGATGACGAGAATGATCCTCCAGCATATCGCGCTAAAGAAGAATATGAGAAGATTACAGATATTCAAAATGGGCAGTTTCTTTGTGTGGCTGATCATAAAAAAAATGGAGAGAACATTCCCTTAGAAATAGAAATTTCAGGCGATAATATAAAAAAGATTCCAGCATCTACGTTAGGTATGGCTGAATCATCAAGCGTTGCAGTAAACAGACAAGGTGGTGGTGGTTATGCCTGATTATCTTAAAAAAAAGATAGATCAGTTGAATAAAATCCTTGCACCTTATGGTGCAAGGAAGCTTTCAACAAGTGAATTATTAGCTTTCGATAACAAGTATATTTGCATATGGGAAGTACCCACGGAATTAACATTTAATAGCGAAACAATCATATTGCAACTAAGGTATAAATCCCTAAACCTATTTTATATTCCAGATGTATTTGTTTCATCACCAATAATTAATGTTTGCCAACTACCACATATAGAAAAAAATGGTCAACTATGTGTATGGTCCAATAGTTATATTATCGATACCAACAATCAATCATATGTAGTTAATTTATTGCATGATGCTTTTTTTATGTTAAAAAAAGGTATTGGTGGAGATTTGAATGAGGATTTTATAGATGAGTTCCAGAGCTACTGGATATATCATTGTAATAAGATAGATCGCATTACTAGCCTTTGTAATTTGACAGTAAAAGACACAAGATTAGTGTATGGCTATATAACCCGAAAATTGGGGTTTGTATGTGCAGATACAGATAAGGAACTGATTAACTGGTTAGATAATCAGAAGATATTAGCGTCCTGTATGGAGAATGCTGACTCGAAAGATAAACGTATACGCCAGAGACAGTTATCTAAAATAGTCTCTATTCCTTTAATATTTTTCAAGAATGCATGGTATCCAAATCAATATCCAAAAAATCCGAGAGATTTATTTCATTTAATTAATGAATATCATGAAAACCCTAAAAGCACCTATGAATTAATTTTGAAGTCTATTGCTAATATTTTGAATACAATACCGACCATTTTAATAGCATTTCCTACTCCAACAGGAGTGAATATAATTGCAATTCGCTTATCCAAAGGAGTAAGTGATCTTGCAACAGATCGATTTGATAAAAGAGTTATGGGTCGAGGGCGATTTAGAAGAACGGCATTTTTAGATGGTTATAGACACTATATAGATGGTAGGATTTTAAAAAATAGAATTGGCGAGTCTAAGACACAAAACCTAATTGTAGATCGTTCTGATAATGCGTGGATATTAGGACGAGATCATAATCCAACGTATAAACAAATCTCTGAACATAAAATTGCGATAATAGGTTGTGGTTCAGTAGGATCATCTATATCGAGACTTTTATTACAATCGGGCATTAGAAACATGATGCTCTGGGATGGTGATACGATGAAAAGTGAAAATTCTTCACGCCATCTTCTTGGATTCGACGCTGTTAATCATAATAAGGCATTAGCTCTCGCTTCAAAGCTTAGGTTAGAATTTCCAAATTCATATATAGAGGCTTTTAATGAAGAGTGGTCTAACGATTCAAAATTAAGTCAAAGAATATCTGATGCTGATATTATTTTGAGCTGCACAGCTCATTGGAATACAGAGCAACAACTTCTTAAAAAGCAATCAGAGAATGTACTGGGGGTTATTGTTTTTGCTTTCGTAGAAGCACATGCAATGGCTGGTCATGTGATAGTCAACCAGATTGACTCAGGTGCTTTTAACGCTTGGCATTTTACACATGGTAATAATATAGGTGCTTTAAGATATCCTGCTACTTACTGGAAAGAAAAAACTAAAAAAAGAATTGCTGCTTGTGCTGGTGAGTTCCAACCATATGGGGCTATACCACTAACAAATTTACATGCACTTACAGCAAGAACTGTGATAGATTTAATTTTAAACCGATATCCAGGCCATTCTTTAGCATATAGTTATCTGGGAAGAAAAAAGGAACTTTTAGAGCTTGGAGGTAATTGGGATAATCGATGGATTGCACAATTCGGACATCTTGGAGAGGGAGACTGTATTATTTCTTTGATTTATGAAAATTCAAGTTGGAAGAAAAATGATGCATAAATTCTTTTGTAGTGAATTAAATTTTTTTATATGCATCAGCCAAAATGTTGCAGATGAATTATTTTCATATAGACAAAGAGATTGGTTAAGTAAAGAATCTGGAGGAATGTTATTTACAGACGAACTCAATGATGCTGAAATAGAAATTAAAATAATCACTACCCCCTGCTCTTCTGATTTACGAAGAAGGAATTTCTTCAAATTAGATGAGAAAAAAGCGAAGCAAGAAATAATATCGCAATTTGCTAATGGTTTTCACTACTTAGGTGATTGGCATACACATAATGAGGCTATAGCAAATCCATCAGGTACAGATATAAGAAGCATTCACGAATTGTTTACAAAATCTGAGCACAGTAGACCATTTTTTTTAATGTTGATCATTTCTAATAATATCAACATATCTAACTGTTATCTCGCTGCTGCTAATAATAAAAACCTATATCATTTTAAATATGATATTTAACATAAAAATACGTTAACTAATTTACATTCGAAATAGATATTTTATGTCTTTAATAAAAAGCTTTTCCGTTGGTACAGGTGAAATAAAGAATACGGAAAAGATGTTCTTGTAAACGAATATGCTCATGATGAAATTCTTGGACACTACATCGGCCCCTTGCAGTTGAAACAAAGTATACATTATAGCTTTCGAAACTTATAATAAAAAAGTTTATTTTAATCTTCAAGATTTCGTGAAGAGTATAATGAGATTAACTAGCTATTACTCTTCACATAATAAATATTTTTTATTAATTACCAACGCCTACCGCAACAGCACTGGTAACCATCCTATTCCCATAATATCTTGAAATTATTGAGAACAAAAATGACATTCCAAACAGAAAAACCAAGACACTCCATTTTATATATAGCCCATTTATTTCGATTATTTTTAAAAAGCCTGCACAGAAAAACATAACTAAAGCTGCACTACATAGATCCCTAAACAATAAAAAATTTTTATGTGCATCAATAACTTGGAATGAAGGCTCGGATTTTTTATAGATCTTTTTATACCAAAATGGATTTCTATCTTGCTCAGGCATATTATGCAGAAAAAGATCCGGCCATTCTCTTTGCAAATCCTCCATATTAAGGCGTTCATCTTTTTGGCAAAGTTCTACTACCCTATTTCCAGGCAGTACATGTTTAATCCTCCAAAAAACAATAATATGTTTTAAATTTAGAGGTATTATGTTTACCAGTAATAAAGATATAACTGATGCACCGCCAGAAACCCCAATCCCTGCGTAAACATTTTTTATATTTACATATCCTTCCGCGCCTAATTGAATTAGAAAAACAATCACACACATTATACTTATGGATAAATATATCGATGCTTTATTTGATTCTTTGAGATTTTTGGTTTCACTCATGTAATCACCTTCTCCTTGAGACACCTGCAGTCATTTTTTCACTAGAAACATCATAGCTAAAAACAGAGTGGATGACTATAAACACATTATAATTTCGTTTGTTATTTGTATGGACTTTGTTGTGATTTTTTTAAGGCAACCCAATAAAACTTATTTATAATAAACAACATACAACAATCAACCTTATATTAGGCTGTGTCCCTTAATGTAAATTGATAGTATTATCATCTAAACTGTTTTCAATACGGGAAAAAGATGGTGGCACGTTACGACATGCCTGATGACGCATGGATATTGATAGAACCTTGCCTGCCCCAGGTCCATTCAGAGCGGGCAGGAGGTCCACATGTTGAACACCGCCGTGTGATAAATGGGATGTTCTGGGTATTGTGCTCTGGGGCACCATGGTGTGATTTACCTGACCGCTACGGGCCTTGGAAAACAGTCTATAACCGATTTAATCGTTGGTCAAAATCGGGCATTATCATCAAGATATTTAATCGGTTACTGTCCATACTGGATGAAAAAGGCTTGATTGACTGGGCTGAAATTTGCTTGGATGGCAGCAATATTCGCGCCAGTAAAGATGCCGCTGGGGCGAAAAAAAACATCCCGATATCGCTGACGATCATGCGCTGGGTCGCTCACGTGGTGGTTATGGCACCAAAATCCACCTGGCAACCGGTGGAAAGGGTTTTCTCCTCAACCTGATTTTGACGGCGGGGCAAGCCCACGAAAGTCAATCTGCCATCCCTTTACTCGACGGCATTGGCATACAGCGCAAAAATGGTTTCATGAAACGGCGCGGCAAAGTTGTACTGGCAGATAAAGGCTACCCAGGCAGAAAGCTCCGCGGTTATCTGCGTAAATTGAGGATCAAGAGCATTATTCCGTATAAAATCAATGAAAAAGACAGTACTGATGGCCGCACGCAATTTGATGAACAGGCTTATCGTGATCGCAATGTTGTCGAACGCTGTTTCGGTTTTCTCAAAGGAAATCGGCGTATCGCAACACGCTACGACAAAACCGCCCGAAACTATTTATCCATGGTGAAATTAGGCTGTATTCGACTCTTTTACAGGCGATTACATAATTAAGGGACGCAGCCTAGTACTACAGCCGTACTGGCATTTTAATAAAAAATCTATTTCATACAACAGATTGAAGTCATATAAGTTCTCAGTTTATCACGTATCTGATAATACATTGATTCTGCAATCTTTACGGCTGTAGTACTAGCTAAAAGCACCAATCAAAATCGTAATTTTAACCTTTACAAGATAATTATTGTATTCATTCTCAACATTCTAAGTATGCTAAATAAGATATATGGACACCGACTCAATTCAAGTTGATGGATAAAATTTTCTGACAACGTAGTCGCAAACATATATTCGGCTTCAAAGAGCCATGATGAAAATCCGCACTCTCTGCCCTCATTATTTCAACAGTCTTGACAGACTACCTTATTTACCAGGCTCACAGAAATAAGCATGCTCCTCCATTATTTTTAATTTAATTTATGTTCTAATTTATTTATATCTTCACTATTATAACTACGACTTAGAGCATTTAGCAGAGTAGCGTTTATAACTTTAAACAAACTATCCTTATGATCTAACTCACTTAGTTCCAATCCAACGCATTGTAACGATGGGGTAACTGGATCAGCGCTTAACACATCATGCTCAAAAGAATGGAAGCTATAGAGATTACCCTGCGAATCTGGGTATAATATTGTAAATGCATCAACAACCGTTGCACCACTCCCTTTCAAGTGTATTCCGTGAACATATTTCATTGTACACTCAGGCAAATATTTTTCCACAGCCAATTTATCACTAGTATATTTAGCATCTAAAACAAGTAGCTTACGTGAACCATTTGGTAATTTAATTTCAATAACTATATCTGGACTTCTATGAGAGTATCTCTGTGAATGCTCTCGCTTTCGAATGCCTGTTTTTGTAGAAATAAGACCTTCAGTATTAATAAAGTTTGAATCGGCTACATTGCGACTTTTATTCATCCAATAAATAGGCTCACGAAATAATGTTATCTCATTTCCAATACTATCCTCCCAGTAATTACCTATTTTATGTTTACCATCAAAAATACCAGATAACGTTTCAGCTACTCTATAAAAAGAGTATGACTCAAATAAAATAGGAATACTTTTGATAGCAAATAAATTCTCATAAACTGACCAATCAGGAGAGCTTTTTTCAAACCAATTGATAAAATTAATAAAAATAGAACGATAGGAGGTATTTGCCGCAGCCTTTGGTGTAAGGATAGGCCTTTGTTTCAATACCTGACTAACTGGAAGATAATTATCTAAATGAAATTTTAGCTTTGTAGCAAAACTAGCTAACTTCTCACACCTTGTTATTTGACTACTTAATAGATTCTTTCTAAATTTGTTAATTTGATCAAAAAATGAAGAGTATCCTTCTGGTTTTGGGGTTGATAATTTAGATGATTGAGGAAAAATATTATTGTATGAGGAAATTTGATTGGAAATTTCAACAATCAGAAGGTCTAAAAAACCATGAACGACCCAGTTTTCATAAACATCAGGATTTTCTTCGAGTTCTGACACTTGAAGCGAAGATGCTCTATACATTCTTGTGCCATATATTAAATGGGATTGATTTATATCATCGCACTCATCCAATACAGAGAGATTTGACATTAGCCAACCTAATGATGAATCATCAAAAATATTATAGTCATTAGGACTAATTATCTTCTGAACAGGTAAAAGTTTAGTTATAGGTTTTTTCAAAATCTCCGGTAATAAAGCACAAACAAGTTGGAATGTATATTCCAATCGTTCCAAGTTACTTCGAGGAGAGTTTACTCCGTCTTTAAAGCCAGAATTATATTTCGTAGTTTGGAAAATAGAATGGAGTTCATCATCATTTAATTTTGCCAGATAAGATAACATATATTCTACATTTTGAGAATTAGCTTTAGATGCAAGTACTTCTATAGGCTGAAAGTTTATGAAATCAGGGTCATTGTAAGAATGACTAAAAAGTTTTACCGTAAATTCTGCAATACCAAAATAATTAAAGAATAAGTACTCATACTGTTCTCCCCACCTACGTTTAGGCTTCCAAACAAAAACCGTACGCCCTTTTTCTTCGAGGATTTCCGTTGCTATGATCTGATGATCATACAACACAATCTCAGCTTCTGAATACGAACCTATAACTTCTAGACGCAACTCTAATGCTTCATTTTCCTTTACCCACGAAGTAATGGAGCTGTGTGAGCTTAGCTCACCCAATTGTATTACTAACCCACTACGACTACCTGAAATTACTACAATCTCAAGTTGCATATTCACGTCCCGCATTTAAAAGTATGAGAAAGAGCTCGTAAACTCATTTCCACTAGTAATAATTCTTTCTAGTTGTGCGGATGACCTAGGGTAAGAACGCCCAAGAATATCCGAGAGTTCTTCTAAACGTTTCTTGAAGCCCTGACCATATCCCTCTATATGAGGTAATATATGTTGTTCAATTGAGAAGTCCATCGCAATCTCATTATCTAAAATAGGACTAACAACGGAACAGTAATTCGTAATAGCATTAACTTTTCGCTTACTAATATGAACTAAATTGCCTAGTTTTGAGTCTCTTTTTGATAAATGTTCAATAATGCGATTCAATATTAAGTCATTTGCTTTTGATAATTCAACTTCTTCTCTAGGAGAGAATAATTTATTTAAAGTCTCGGTTCTTATTGTTCCTTCCAATATTTTTCCTGAGAAATTGTGTGCCATCTTATTCGAAATGTCTAAATTTATAATAGGAGCCCTATCAATCAATCTAGGTGATAATCTTTCAGTTGTTGAATCATTATTTATAGTTGCAATAAACCTAACGGAATTATCAATATTTATAAATCTTAGATCATCTTTTGGTATACCTGTATCTATTGCTCTTGAGCAATATTCGGCATCACATAGTCCAATAAAATCAGACCAATAATGCTCCATTGACGATAAATTTGCTTCATCTAGAAGTATTAACTTCTGAGCACCATTACTCTTATGCTGTAAAAAACCGTATAGTCCTGTACGCGATTCTTGGTAGACACCTTTAAGAGAATTATAAAAGCCCAAAATATCTCGGCTTGATACCCAACCGCGCCCTACAGGTACAAACAAAAAGTTTTTATCGCCCGCAGGGTTCCCTAAATGCAGTGACTCAGCAAGCCTCGTAGCAGTAGATGTTTTCCCCGTTCCAGGAGGGCCACTTAGAACTGTAAGGAAAGACTGATTAACTGAAACTATAAGATTGGTCATTTCCTCTTGAGAGAAATTTCTACCACCATCCTCGGAAAATTTAGAGCATAAGCAATCAATCAGGTCTTCGACTCGCTCAGGTTCATTACTAGTAAATACAACAGGCTTAGCATCAAACATTGTAGTATCTAGATATGACTGGCCATTTAACACTTTATTAATAGCTTCCATTTCACCAATTTTTTTAGCAAGATCTTGGTTGTTTGTAGCCCTTAAAATATCTTGATATCCATCGGCAGTAGACTTGAGAACCATATTATGTTCTTCAAGATAGTCTTTTCTTTTATTTAATTGTACAGCCTCATCAGCGACATTAAGTATATTTTTTCTTTTTTCGATATCTATGTTTATCTGGGCTAGCTTTTCTTTAGCCTTGTCAATTTCAGTTGAAAGTTTTAATTGTTTTTCTTCTAGTTTCTTCTTTATAGCATCTTCTTTTTCAGCTTCAAATTCAGCGATCTTATTCTCAACTTCACGCTTCTTGCTTTCAACTTTTTGTTCATATTCATGTAACTGAGTTTCTTTACTAATTAATGCTTCCTCAAGACGACTCAGGCTGGAACGAATTCGACTTTCCTCTTGTTCAACATCATCTCTTACTTTTTCCAAATGTTCTTGCAAGAGTGAAGACTTATTATCCTCAATATACGTTTCTAAAAAACGCACTCCAGCATTTGTATTTAAATACTCTTTTATCAATGAATAACCAATATCAGACTCTGATAAGTACCGATCTAGTAAATTTTTTAAGCGCTCAATTCTTTCATATTGTTTAAAAATTTGATTGGTTTTTTCACTTTCAGCAATTATTTGTTGGAGACGCTGGGCTTCTTTTTTTCCTAAAGCTTGAGCTTTCTTGCCAAAACCTTGAGCATTAACAACTTTAATTAATTGATCGTCAGAAAGATAATCAATACTTTTTGATTTATATTTTGAGATAGCTTTGAAAGACGATACATATAATGTTTCAACATTATTTTCAATAACTGTAACAAGTGCTTTATCTAAATCATCAACATCGAAGCACCCTAAAAAACCTTTTCCATAACTTAGTAATGAATGGACATGAGGTTCAATTATATAACGTTTGTCGTCATTTTGAGTACTCGTTAGCGGACCATATAAATCATTACCATCAAGAATAAAAAATGGCTGTTTTAACGGAATAACCTCCTGCGGTAGCATTCCATCTTGTTTATCCGGCAGGCTAGTTACTAATATTGGTAATAGCGTATTTTGAGCAAGATTTTCTGCATCAGAGCCCATAGCCCAGTATCGTGATTTTCCATCCTTTATACTTTTCGTCTCATCGTAAGAGTGGGTAGCTAATACGAATAAATCAGTTACTCCAAAACGCTCGTCAACACTGGGGAAACCCTTTGTAATCAGTATATCACTTGGATAATCCTGCCTACTTACAGGTCTAAAAACATCTGATTCAATTTCTACCAGAAGTGGGATTACAAACCCCTGATTCTCGTTTAACGCCGTTGATTTTTTTACGATAAGTTTTGGCAACGGATCTTGATGTCCCATAGGTAGCCTCATTAAATTACATAAAATACCAATTTTATACATTAGCTGATGTACGAGGAGATTCGCAAGTATTCATTAATAATTTGACCCATGTTTTCAAAACGTTAAAAGGTAAAGCCTGTATATTATTCAATAAGAAGTCCATTAATTGCATTGTACCTGTTGCAGGCTACTTGATTGGGCCACATATCCTAGAGGTATCCAATATGCTCCCGAAGATAAATACCCAATCAACTCCTGGAATCATATGGCTAAAGATCGAACAACCGTTGGATTTGTAGGTATTACCATTCTTTTGTTGCACATGAACAAGCCGTCTGTACAGGATGCCATACTGAAGCAGTATACTGTGCAACTAGGCTGCGTCCCTTAATTATATAACCGCTTGTAAAAGAGTCGAATACAGCCTAATTTCACCATGGACAAATAGTTTCGGGCGGTTTTTTCGTAACAGGTTGCAATACGCCGATTTCCTTTCAGAAAACCGAAACAGCGTTCGACAACATTGCGGTCATGATAAGCCTGTTCATCAAATTGCGTGCGACTATCAGTACTGCCTTTTTTATTGATTTTATACGGAATAATGCTCTTGATCCTCAATTTACGCAGATATCTTGAAGTTATCATTGCATTTTTAGCAACATTTATGTTTTTGATGATATTTTTGCAATATTAAACGCAAAGCCTACTCTCAATTAATGCTGATCAGAAAGCAATCTGGTAGACAGAGGCAAAGTAATATGGGGGTATAGTTGGGGGTATTGTAGATAATTGAACAAAATAAAATTTATTAAAAATAATTAGTTAAATTACATTATCGAATCATGTAGGGCACCATAAAATCAAAGAGTTACGATAAAAAATGGAAAACCCGCTATAATAACGGGTCAGGTAACGGGTCAAGTTATCGCTACTTCTTCTCTCTCACCCAAGCCTCATAGACCTCTTCAGGCCACCCTAGAAATGTTCCACCAGCAGTCTTATCTGGTTTAGGAAACTCATTTCTTTTTGCGTACATTCTCCAAAGGGTTGTTTTGCTTTTTCCTGTGAGTCGTTGCATCTCTTCACGCTTAATGTATCTTATCGCCATGGCTTGCCTCCCTCTCTGATAGCCATTTTTCAAAATTCCCTTGCTTGTGATCGGGCTATCGGTAGTACCAGCAGGGTGTATCTCTTGTTGTTTTGATTACTGATAGGCATTGCTCAGTGTTTTGTTTGTTCCCAATATAAAGATGTAAGATGATATTTTTTCTGGCTCCATTTGAGTCACTTTATTTGCAGTCTCCATATAACAGACTGCTTTCGTGTTCTCTTCTTGTGTGTAATTGTTCTGAATTTAGATTGAAACATTCCCCAGCGCAGGCGCTGTCATTAAGTTTTATTATTGATTGAAATTGATAGATTGTATTTATAGTCGTTTATTGTGTGGCTATTTTTATGACTGACCATGTTTTCTTGTCTGCTTTAATCAGAGGAATGATATCAATTAAATGCATGTATCGTCCTCTCCGCTTATAGAGTGCATAACCGTAATCGACAATCAGTTCTAAATTATAGCAAGGAACAGGCTCGGTATGTTTTGGGCTGACCCGATACGTCGTTAATATATGATGTTTAAATTCATCGTTATTTTTTATATCCATGCCGTAATTCAGGGTTTTGCCCTGATGATATTGATCTGCCAAAAAGATGATAGGTGTTGTTCCTGTATGCAGGCTGTTTGTTTGTGCGATATTGGCAACAATACCATTAATGGTGATAGCATTTTTTTGTTTTGTTGCTGGTTTCTTGATGATGGCAGAAATGAAGGTACGCATAAATCCTCTCGCTGACTATAGTAGTGATTATTCCTATCACTTTGATGTGGCTAACATTATCACTTAAATTCCACTAAATCCATACCTAAAGTGATATATATCAAATTTTTTAATTATCTTATTGATATCAAATAGTTTTAATTTGATATTATTTGAATAACTTTAGATTTTGAGGGTGATAATAGTTTCAATGAAATTGAAGATACTGCATTAAAAACAGTATCTTGTTGCAAATAGAGACAGGATTTGGTGGTGTTTAGAGTAGGAGGGGAATGTTATCGTTTTCGCTTCATGTTACGAAATAAATAAACAATCACACCGACGATTTCCATGTCAGGAGAGAGGGTTATCAAGGGGATACGTGAGTCATCAACAGATAAAAAGCTGACCGCTCCCCCTTGTTTATAACGATAAACGGAATAGTGTTCTCCTATCCGTGCATAGACTAAATCATCATTGGCGATATCTTCCTGTGTATCCACCACGATCACCGTCCCTTCCGGTGCTTCAGCGCAACCGGTATTTTGGGTGATGCGATAAGCCCGGCAGGATTCAAACGTGGTTTGCTGTTCAGAAAAAGTCGGCACCATGAAGAACTCCGGGGTTTCTTGTTCTGCTTCATAAATTTTTACCGGTGCATAACGGTTATCATGCCTGACAGCAAAATCAGTATCACCGGACTGGGATTTATGACCACTGCCATCACTCAGCCATTCCGGGCGCACGTCAAGCGCCATGGCCAAATCAACGAGTCGGCCTGTTTTGGTCGCGTTCCCGGAAAGTAATTTCCATATCATGGATTGTGCCATACCGGCTTTTTTTGCCAGAGCAGATTGGGTCAGTCCCTTATCTGCCATGGCTTCTTTTAATCTATCAGCAAGAGTCATAAGTGCCTCATGAGTGGTTCCCGCATTGACGTGGAATACAGGGAATAAACCCAAGAACCGCTGTCTTGGAACATTTTTTCTTATTCTATCTCTAGAGTGATATCTTTACAAACACTCCAATAGTGATTTATATTGACCTTTGGTGATATTGTTATCGCCGTGGTGTTGGAGAAAGGAACTAATGAAAAACAGTGTGATAAAAAAAGTGATAGATATCGCAGGCAGTCAGGCCAAATTGGCTCAGGTGCTGGGGTGTGCGCAATCGCTCATCAGTGCATGGTTGTACGGAAAAAAACGGGTTTCGGTATCACGGGTCCCCGATATTGTGGTTTTTTCAAACGGTGCGGTTGAGCCGCTAGACGAACTGACCGGCGGATTTAACCCGACTGATCTGATTTTACTGGGCGGACGTCCGGGCATGGGAAAAACGGAACTGGCTTTGTGCATGATTGACGGAATGCACGGGGCCGGGTGCAGTCATCCTTTTTTCAGGGATTTTATTCTTTTATATCATTCTGTTACAGAGCGTGTTTTACCGGTTCTGTTAACCCCGGCAACCCCACATCGCCGACGTGCACTTTCAGGATGTTTTCACCTTCGGCAACGGGCGAATGTCGTCCGGCTGGCCGGACGGCGGGCGGCCGTTCTGCGGGTGCGGGCGGCACAGAGCCTGCCAGCGGCGCCCCTGCGACGCTCTGGGGCACTGGAGTTTCGGATGGGGCACGGTTTTGCATGACCACGCGGTCCGGTTCAGGGAAGCCCCCTCAGGGGCTGCACGGGGCGGCGATGGCGAGCACGGCAACGAGCAAGGAGCGAAGCGACTGCGAGCCGCGCGCAGACAATGCAGCAGGGTTGGGGCGGGGGAGGTTAATTAACGGAGGCCGCAGGCCGACCTGCCTTCAGGGTGATTGGCTGGACGCCGCAAGGCAGCTAAAGCAGAAGCCGGATGGGTTGAACGCAAGCCCGGTGTTCGGGTTAGGCGCGGTGTTGGCTGAGGACGGGCTCAGAAGATTAGAGCAGAAGGCGCAGCCTTGTGCACCACACCCTGCGATACTGATAAGCGGGGGCGCCAGACATAATGTTAATTATACGCATGAAGCCGCCAACAGTGGCTCACTTCAGCATCGGCGGTTAGCGGCGCCGTGCGTATAATTCCCCGCATTATGTTGAATAGGCTTTGGGCGGCGGGCACCGGCTTAACGGGGACACCCTGGTTCAGGCCGCCCATTGCCTATTTACCCCCGCGATCACCGACGCCGACGGGCAGTCCGGCCACGGTCTGCCCCCGCACCGCACCCGGCGAACTTAACCGGGATGATCGGGCTGTCCCGTGCGGTCGCCGTCACTGCCTTGCGCGGCCGTTTCCGCCTGCGCCGGGCCGCTTTCTGTCTTACCGTCACGCTCGGCCGGATGGGTCTGCTGGTGCACTTTCTTTAAGTGCCCGATAGCCACCTGCGTGTAAATTTGCGTGGTACTCAGTTGCTCGTGCCCCAGCATCGACTGGATATGCCGGATATCGGCCCCGTTATCCAGCATCGCCGTCGCCATGGAGTGCCGGAACACATGGCAGGCCCCCGGTTTATCCAGCCCCGCCCGTTCGCGGAGGGTGCGGCCCGCTATCTCGGTGAGCCGTGCCAGACTCAGGGGCTGCCCCTGTTGCGTGACAAACAGGTAACCGCTGTCATGCCGGCGCAGCAGCTGGGGGCGCACCGTCTGTTGGTAGCGTGCCAGCCAGTCCAGCGCCCGCTCACCGATGGGCACCACCCGGTCCTTGCGTCCCTTGCCCTGCCGGACAGCCAGCGTGCCGCGTTCCCGGTCAATATCACCGGGACGCAGGTGGCGCAGCTCACTGCGCCGGATACCCGTACTCCACAGCACTTCCAGCATCACCCGGTTGCGGAAGTCGGTCGGTGTGCCGCTGTCCAGGCTGCCCAGCACCTGCGCGACGTCATGTTCATTAAGGAGCTGCACGGGCAGGCGCTTTGCTGTCTGGGGCAGTATCAGGGCTTCCGCCGGATTGGCGAGAATATGATGGCGGTTCAATAACCAGATAAACCAGCGTTTCAGGCTGCCCAGCCGCTGGATTTGCCCGTTGTGGCTGTAAGGCTGGCCATCCGCCCGGTGGCCGGTACGCAGGTCACGTTGCCAGCTTTCCAGCAACGCCAGCGAGACCTGCGGGGCATGGGTCACGCCCCGCTGTTCGCACCAGTCAATAAACGGCCGCAACTGGCCGCGGGTATTGCTGAGGGTGCGCAGGGTGTATCCCCGCGCCCGCAGCGTATCCAGATAACCGGCCAGATGCTGGCGTAAGGTATCCGGGGGGCACATCTCATGAGTTTTCATGGCGGTTTTCCTGTGTGAGTCGTCAGTACGAGGATGATTTTTTGTTGTGTGAGCGGAACCCTGTTTTTTCACGGAACCCGACCGCGTTTCCGTCACGCCTTGCTGTCTCTGCCCTTGCGATGATTTCATGCACCCGACCGCCTGCCGACCCGAGGCCGACCAACAGCCGACCGCTTAACCTTTTACCCCGACCGGCACACGTCATATCAACCTTGTTATGGCACAATGAGACCGCACAAGTGCGCCGTGTCACCGTCTTCGCCCTCAAACAGCAGTTCATAGGCGAACGTCAGCCCACGGCGGTGCAGCAGCAGGTATTCCATTTCAACCAGCCGGGACAGGTGTACCTTCAGCTGGGTATCGCCCCATTGCACCGCATCCCGTAACTGCTTGCGGGTAAACATCATTTCATGGCGCGGCTGGCCGCTGTCCCTGACCCACGCCTGTATCAGCATCAACAGCCTGCGGGTCTGCGGCGGCATCTCGTCGAGCGTCCGGCCTAAAATCTCGTGGGCGAGCCGGTTTGCCAGCCGGATATCGTCTTGCGTCACTTCAATGTATTCAAGCGCCTGTCCGCGATGCTCAACCACCTTCACTGCCCGCTGATGCTGATGCAGCAGGGCAATGCTCTGAATCAGCGTGAGATACTTCATGTGGTCGCGGCGGGTGCGGGTTTTGTCTGACATAAAGGTCAGCTGGCTGGCATACGGATTGACCACATTCAGCGGTTTAAGCAACCGCTGGGCGTTCTGGTGCAGCGCGGTGAGATACTCCCGCTCGTTCTCAGCCAGCAGGCCTTCGAGGGTTTGCTTATGGCGCTGCACCGCATGGATGGCTTCGGTCTGTTCGCGGGATTCATTGACCGTCAGCACCAGACAGCGGTTGAGCAGCTCTTCATCCACATCAATGGCGGTCGTGGTCAGCATCAGCATCACCGGGCCTTTCACCGTGTAGCTTTTGGTCACCAGATTCCCCGTGGTTTCGTCCTTGCCCGTGCTCGCCATCGTCAGCTCGCCGTCACTCTGCAACAGCTTGAGCGCATAGGCCGCCTGCCGCACCCCTTCTTCTTCCGCTATCGCCAGTATCTTGTGTTGCAGGTTGGTTTCACCGAGGTAGAACAGGCTCTGCCCGGTCATGGCGCTGTACTGGATGCGTTCTTCTTCCGGTATCAGGTTCAGCACCGCCTCCATCAGCGAGGATTTCCCGGCCGCGCTGCTGCTTTGTATCAGGACAGCTAAGGGTTTGGGCAGTTTGCGGCTCACCGCCGCCAGATAGCCCGCCAACAGGTTGGTCGATTCACCGACCACGCCACAGGCGGCTAAATCAGCCGTGATACGCGCGGTCAGGTTGGGGTCTTGCAGCAAGGCCAGTGCGGCCGCCCGTTCATCGGCACTCAGTTCGGGCGGCACGGTGTCGGGCATTTCGTTTTGTTGCTGCCACTGCTCGACCGCCAGTAATACCTGCCCCAGTGCACGGCGAATGTCGCCCTCCGCCCGCCCCAGTTCAGCGGCGGCCAGCCGCGCATACCCCTGACGGCTGCGGGCGCTCAGCAAGTCCAGACTGTCAACAAACATCACGCCGCTTTGAGTATCAACGACCTGCGCATTGAGTTTCAGGGCCACCGCCCCCGCCTTGACCGAACTTAATCCCCGCACACTCCAGCGCAGGCTGCCCAGCGAGATAAGCAGCTCCCCGGCAGCGCGGGTTTCCCATACCACACCGGGCACGGGCGGCGGCGCAGACGGCAGTGCGGCCACCTCAGCGGCTAAGGCAGAAAGCGGGACAGCAGCCAATGACAGGCTTTCAGTCACTTCTGCCACGTCAACCTCGCGGGCCGCCTGCATCGGCACGGCGCCTTCAATCAGCAACGAGAAGGCGGTTTCCGGTTCGGCCAGCTGGCACAGATAACTGTTCGCATCCCGCTCCGGCGGGAACACCACACGCAGCGGGGTGATGCCTTTGGCCACCAGTGCGGCGGCCAGTTTCACCGCCGCGTCATTGCCGGCGGGGTCATTGTCGAAGGCAAGCAGGATCTGCCTGATACCGTGCTGTTCAAAGGCCTGCCAGTGATCCGCGGTGACCCCGTTCACCCCATAGGCCGCCGTGACATTGCGATGACCGGACACCCAGAACGACATCGCATCAATGAGCGATTCGCACAGGATAAGCGATTTGGATGCCCCCAGCGCCGCGGCATTCCAGACCCCGCCATGCGCGCCCGGCAGGTAGAGATGGCGCGGCGTCCCTGCCCGCAGGCGGTCCGTGATTTTGCGGCCATACAGGGCCTGTACCTGCCCGTGACCATCCAGCACCGGCACAACCAGCGACCCGCGCAGATGTTCCCCCCCGTTTTCCCGCAGTACCCCGGCCGCCTGCAACCGGCGGCGGATCTCCGCCCCCGCTTTCAGCTTTTTCGGCGGCAGGCGGTACCCCAATGTGCGGTTGGCAAAGCCCAGCCTGAACTGCGCCACTAACTCAGGATGGTTAAGCCGCCGCTTGGCCAGATAGTCCTGTGCTTCCGGCGCATGGAGCAGGGTATGGTGATAGAACTCAACCACCCGTGCCAGCAGCGCCTGCCTGCCCGCTTCGTTCTCAGCCAGCACTTCCGGCTCGGTGGGGGCAACCAGCGGTGCAACGGCCGGACTGCCGCCCAGCTCCCCGCGCAGCCGCTCAACCGCATGGCGCAGGCTCAAGTTCTCGGTGTTCATCACCCAGTCCAGCACCGACCCGCCCGCATTGCAGCCAAAGCAGTGATAGAGGTTTTTCGACGGGGTGATCACCATCGAGGGGGTTTTCTCCTGATGGAACGGGCACAGCACGATCATGTCTTTACCGCGCTTAAACAACTGCCGCCCCTGCTGCTCTATGACCGCGACTAAGGAGACGGCGGCTTTCAGGTGTTGTAACTCTGCGTCGGGAATGCGAGCCATTACAAAGTTCCTTCTTTAAAGCCTTGTCAATAGACATTAATGTAGATTATAATATCTATATATTATGAGATTTGCAATAGGCAACTAAAAAGGAGACCGTACAATGAGCGTCATTGATTCATTGTGTGCAGGGTTGGATATGACAGCATTTGCAGAACGTCTTCGCTTGTTGCGTGAAGCTCGTAATTTAAGTCAGGTTCGTTTAGCTGAACTGCTTGGTGTTGATCCGCGGGCGTATAACCGCTGGGAAAAAGGTGCAAGTGCGCCTCATCTGGAGACAGTAATTAAGATCGCGGATGTCCTTCAGGTGACGCTGGATGAATTGGTTGGCCGCAAAGCGGTCTCGGATGAAGTGAAGATCCGCAACCATACCTTACATACGCTGTGGCAAAAAGCGGATTCGTTGTCCGATACCGATCAACAGGCCTTGATCGTGATACTTGACAGTTTTGTTAAGAAAGCGATGGTTGAACAGGTGATGGGATTAAACAACATCAAGCGTTGAAGTTGAAAGGACGCGGCAGAACATGAGTTCGCACCTCATTTCCGCCGCTAACCATAAGCAACTAAAGAGGAGTTGAACATGGCTAAGGCGCATTCTAAGCAAAACCGCGCGGTAAATAAAGCTGCCAAAACAGAACGTTATTACACCGTGGGATACGTCCCGCAAAACGGCAATACGAACCCGCCCCCGATGATCCGCCTTAAGGGCCAATGGCTTAAACAAGCTGGGTTTGAGATTGGCGGCTCGGTCACGGTGAAGATCATGGACGGCTGTCTGGTGCTGATCCCCGACAGTGACGAGACAAACAGTCTCAAACAGCAATACCAGCGTCAGCGCGAGCAAATCAGTGAAATTAAGCTGAGAATGCGCGAGCTGATTGCGGATTACAAGGCAGGATGATAGTTAAAAGCCGGAAGATCATGGGGATCTTTCCGGCTTGTTTTTTTAAATGCTGTTAAATTCTATACTATTAGGTGGAAAACCATCAGGAAATGACATGCATTTGATCTTTCTAGATAAAACATCTGCTAAAAAATCAGTAAAGTTTTCTTGTCGATATTCAACTTCTGGCGCCCTTGCCGCAATAATGGCTATCTTCCATAATTCACAGTCATCTGATGATGCAACCCAAAAAATATAATCACCGTTATCAGTAACGCCTATAGGAAGCAATCCATCTTTTTTAGGATAAAGAATAAACGGATAGTAATCCGGATCAGATTCAACAAGAGAATTAAAATCCTCAATAATCCATTCTTTCTGCCTAAAAAAATTCAGGTCATCATCTTCGCTAAATGGGTTAAATATAGTGATAAAATCAGCAATTCTGCCCACACCATATTGAGTGATAAATTCAATATAATCTTTAGGGAAAGGGCGCCAATCATCTATCAACGGCCATTTTTCGCCCTGGCCATTCTCATTTGGATGGTCTGGTAAAGGCAATATATTATTTAAACTCTTGATACTCATTATTTACATTCCCGGAGGGTTAAGAACAGTTACATATTCATAGAATCCGCCTGAGCCTTCAGCTTTCATTGTAATACCAGCCGGAATTCTAGATGGCCCCTTATAAATAGGAATAGAGTCCATTTCAACCACTTGTCCCTGCTCTATAGCCTTTCTTATTCTACCTTCTACTCCACTCATGAAAGGAGTATTAGCAGGTCTCTGTTGAAGAGTGACTAGGTTCCTTACATCATCACCAGAACCACCTAATTGTCGTCCAAGTAAATGACCTCTAGCTCTATTAGAGCCTTTCCCTGTAATAAATCCCGGAGGCTGTATGTTTGGATTGGCATGTGTACCAGTATTAATATGGCTTTTATCCAAAGTTGCATGAACTCCGGTTGGTCGACCTAGCCCATCTAATTCACCATATTTAATATTTCCACAATCTTCACCCGCCAACCCAAATGGGTCAATCCATCCTGTCGGATTATGCACATACCCATACGGATTCACCCCGCCCAGCAACCCTATCGGATCCGGCGAGAGATACTGCCCCGTTTGCGGATGATAGTAACGAAAACGGTTATAATACAATCCGCTCTCTTCATCCTCATATTGCCCCATAAACCGCAGGTTACAGTTAACATGATAATCCGGATTATTGGAGGCGATAACCTGCGATTTCTCCGCTTTCCCCCATGTTGTCAGCCGCTGTGCCCAGACCAGTACCCCTTCTTCGGACAACATTTCGCGTGGTGTACCCTGATGGTCACTGACAATATAGTGCAGCTTGCCTTTTTCAACGCGGGCTGACGGTGTTAATGCACCGGGTTCATATAACCAGCGGATACGTTGACCTTCCGCCGGCGTGCCATCAGCATAAACCGGGGTTTCCTCAATCAGCTGGTCGCCGCTCCACAGATATTCCTGCCCGGTAATAGCCTCGGCTCTGGGCGCCAAATCCGGTTTCCCGGCCAGCCACAACTGTAAATTAGCTGATGCCAGTTTACCATCGTGCACTTTCAGTTTACGGATCCGTCGCCCGAACGCATCGTAGCGATAATGCCAGCGTGAGCCGTCCGGGGTTTCACAGTGGGTCAGCTGGTTTTGGGTATCCCAGCGGTAGCGCCAGATTTGCGGACGGAACCCGTCCCGCTGTTCGGTTTTTTCGACCAACCGGCCGTTATCATCGTAAATATAGCGGACATGGCCCCGTTGTACGACCCGTCCGGCTTGCTGACGTTGGGCAATATGATCCACCGCGCCCCGTGCATCGGGCGGAATGCACGGGGCCGGGTGCAGTCATCCTTTTTTCAGGGATTTTATTCTTTTATATCATTCTGTTACAGAGCGTGTTTTACCGGTTCTGTTAACCCCGGCAACCCCACATCGCCGACGTGCACTTTCAGGATGTTTTCACCTTCGGCAACGGGCGAATGTCGTCCGGCTGGCCGGACGGCGGGCGGCCGTTCTGCGGGTGCGGGCGGCACAGAGCCTGCCAGCGGCGCCCCTGCGACGCTCTGGGGCACTGGAGTTTCGGATGGGGCACGGTTTTGCATGACCACGCGGTCCGGTTCAGGGAAGCCCCCTCAGGGGGCTGCACGGGGCGGCGATGGCGAGCACGGCAACGAGCAAGGAGCGAAGCGACTGCGAGCCGCGCGCAGACAATGCAGCAGGGTTGGGGCGGGGGAGGTTAATTAACGGAGGCCGCAGGCCGACCTGCCTTCAGGGTGATTGGCTGGACGCCGCAAGGCAGCTAAAGCAGAAGCCGGATGGGTTGAACGCAAGCCCGGTGTTCGGGTTAGGCGCGGTGTTGGCTGAGGACGGGCTCAGAAGATTAGAGCAGAAGGCGCAGCCTTGTGCACCACACCCTGCGATACTGATAAGCGGGGGCGCCAGACATAATGTTAATTATACGCATGAAGCCGCCAACAGTGGCTCACTTCAGCATCGGCGGTTAGCGGCGCCGTGCGTATAATTCCCCGCATTATGTTGAATAGGCTTTGGGCGGCGGGCACCGGCTTAACGGGGACACCCTGGTTCAGGCCGCCCATTGCCTATTTACCCCCGCGATCACCGACGCCGACGGGCAGTCCGGCCACGGTCTGCCCCCGCACCGCACCCGGCGAACTTAACCGGGATGATCGGGCTGTCCCGTGCGGTCGCCGTCACTGCCTTGCGCGGCCGTCTCCGCCTGTGCCGGGCCGCTTTCTGTCTTACCGTCACGCTCGGCCGGATGGGTCTGCTGGTGCACTTTCTTTAAGTGCCCGATAGCCACCTGCGTGTAAATTTGCGTGGTACTCAGTTGCTCGTGCCCCAGCATCGACTGGATATGCCGGATATCGGCCCCGTTATCCAGCATCGCCGTCGCCATGGAGTGCCGGAACACATGGCAGGCCCCCGGTTTATCCAGCCCCGCCCGTTCGCGGAGGGTGCGGCCCGCTATCTCGGTGAGCCGTGCCAGACTCAGGGGCTGCCCCTGTTGCGTGACAAACAGGTAACCGCTGTCATGCCGGCGCAGCAGCTGGGGGCGCACCGTCTGTTGGTAGCGTGCCAGCCAGTCCAGCGCCCGCTCACCGATGGGCACCACCCGGTCCTTGCGTCCCTTGCCCTGCCGGACAGCCAGCGTGCCGCGCTCCCGGTCAATATCACCGGGACGCAGGTGGCGCAGCTCACTGCGCCGGATACCCGTACTCCACAGCACTTCCAGCATCACCCGGTTGCGGAAGTCGGTCGGTGTGCCGCTGTCCAGGCTGCCCAGCACCTGCGCGACGTCATGTTCATTAAGGAGCTGCACGGGCAGGCGCTTTGCTGTCCGGGGCAGTATCAGGGCTTCCGCCGGATTGGCGAGAATATGATGGCGGTTCAATAACCAGATAAACCAGCGTTTCAGGCTGCCCAGCCGCTGGATTTGCCCGTTGTGGCTGTAAGGCTGGCCATCCGCCCGGTGGCCGGTACGCAGGTCACGTTGCCAGCTTTCCAGCAACGCCAGCGAGACCTGCGGGGCATGGGTCACGCCCCGCTGTTCGCACCAGTCAATAAACGGCCGCAACTGGCCGCGGGTATTGCTGAGGGTGCGCAGGGTGTATCCCCGCGCCCGCAGCGTATCCAGATAACCGGCCAGATGCTGGCGTAAGGTATCCGGGGGGCACATCTCATGAGTTTTCATGGCGGTTTTCCTGTGTGAGTCGTCAGTACGAGGATGATTTTTTGTTGTGTGAGCGGAACCCTGTTTTTTCACGGAACCCGACCGCGTTTCCGTCACGCCTTGCTGTCTCTGCCCTTGCGATGATTTCATGCACCCGACCGCCTGCCGACCCGAGGCCGACCAACAGCCGACCGCTTAACCTTTTACCCCGACCGGCACACGTCATATCAACCTTGTTATGGCACAATGAGACCGCACAAGTGCGCCGTGTCACCGTCTTCGCCCTCAAACAGCAGTTCATAGGCGAACGTCAGCCCACGGCGGTGCAGCAGCAGGTATTCCATTTCAACCAGCCGGGACAGGTGTACCTTCAGCTGGGTATCGCCCCATTGCACCGCATCCCGTAACTGCTTGCGGGTAAACATCATTTCATGGCGCGGCTGGCCGCTGTCCCTGACCCACGCCTGTATCAGCATCAACAGCCTGCGGGTCTGCGGCGGCATCTCGTCAAGCGTCCGGCCTAAAATCTCGTGGGCGAGCCGGTTTGCCAGCCGGATATCGTCTTGCGTCACTTCAATGTATTCAAGCGCCTGTCCGCGATGCTCAACCACCTTCACTGCCCGCTGATGCTGATGCAGCAGGGCAATGCTCTGAATCAGCGTGAGATACTTCATGTGGTCGCGGCGGGTACGGGTTTTGTCTGACATAAAGGTCAGCTGGCTGGCATACGGATTGACCACATTCAGCGGTTTAAGCAACCGCTGGGCGTTCTGGTGAAGCGCGGTGAGATACTCCCGCTCGTTCTCAGCCAGCAAGCCTTCGAGGGTTTGCTTATGGCGCTGCACCGCATGGATGGCTTCGGTCTGTTCGCGGGATTCATTGACCGTCAGCACCAGACAGCGGTTGAGCAGCTCTTCATCCACATCAATGGCGGTCGTGGTCAGCATCAGCATCACCGGGCCTTTCACCGTGTAGCTTTTGGTCACCAGATTCCCCGTGGTTTCGTCCTTGCCCGTGCTCGCCATCGTCAGCTCGCCGTCACTCTGCAACAGCTTGAGCGCATAGGCCGCCTGCCGCACCCCTTCTTCTTCCGCTATCGCCAGTATCTTGTGTTGCAGGTTGGTTTCACCGAGGTAGAACAGGCTCTGCCCGGTCATGGCGCTGTACTGGATGCGTTCTTCTTCGGGAATGAGATTGAGCACGGCGTCCATTAATGAGGATTTTCCCGCAGCACTGCTGCTTTGGATCAGGACGGCTAACGGTTTGGGCAGTTTGCGGCTCACGGCGGCCAGATAGCCCGCCAACAGGTTGGTTGATTCACCGACCACGCCACAGGCGGCTAAGTCAGCCGTGATACGTTCAATCAGATTTTCAGCTTGCAGCAAGGCCAGTGCGGCCGCCCGTTCATCGGCACTCAGTTCGGGCGGCACGGTGTCGGGCATTTCGTTTTGTTGCTGCCACTGCTCGACCGCCAGTAATACCTGCCCCAGTGCACGGCGAATGTCGCCCTCCGCCCGCCCCAGTTCAGCGGCGGCCAGCCGCGCATACCCCTGACGGCTGCGGGCGCTCAGCAAGTCCAGACTGTCAACAAACATCACGCCGCTTTGAGTATCAACGACCTGCGCATTGAGTTTCAGGGCCACCGCCCCCGCCTTGACCGAACTTAATCCCCGCACACTCCAGCGCAGGCTGCCCAGCGAGATAAGCAGCTCCCCGGCAGCGCGGGTTTCCCATACCACACCGGGCACGGGCGGCGGCGCAGACGGCAGTGCGGCCACCTCAGTGGCTAAGGCAGAAAGCGGGACAGCAGCCAATGACAGGCTTTCAGTCACTTCTGCCACGTCAACCTCGCGGGCCGCCTGCATCGGCACGGCGCCTTCAATCAGCAACGAGAAGGCGGTTTCCGGTTCGGCCAGCTGGCACAGATAACTGTTCGCATCCCGCTCCGGCGGGAACACCACACGCAGCGGGGTGATGCCTTTGGCCACCAGTGCGGCGGCCAGTTTCACCGCCGCGTCATTGCCGGCGGGGTCATTGTCGAAGGCAATCAGGATCTGCCTGATACCGTGCTGTTCAAAGGCCTGCCAGTGATCCGCGGTGACCCCGTTCACCCCATAGGCCGCCGTGACATTGCGATGACCGGACACCCAGAACGACATCGCATCAATGAGCGATTCGCACAGGATAAGCGATTTGGATGCCCCCAGCGCCGCGGCATTCCAGACCCCGCCATGCGCGCCCGGCAGGTAGAGATGGCGCGGCGTCCCTGCCCGCAGGCGGTCCGTGATTTTGCGGCCATACAGGGCCTGTACCTGCCCGTGACCATCCAGCACCGGCACAACCAGCGACCCGCGCAGATGTTCCCCCCCGTTTTCCCGCAGTACCCCGGCCGCCTGCAACCGGCGGCGGATCTCCGCCCCCGCTTTCAGCTTTTTCGGCGGCAGGCGGTACCCCAATGTGCGGTTGGCAAAGCCCAGCCTGAACTGCGCCACTAACTCAGGATGGTTAAGCCGCCGCTTGGCCAGATAGTCCTGTGCTTCCGGCGCATGGAGCAGGGTATGGTGATAGAACTCAACCACCCGTGCCAGCAGCGCCTGCCTGCCCGCCTCGTTCTCAGCCAGCACTTCCGGCTCGGTGGGGGCAACCAGCGGTGCAACGGCCGGACTGCCGCCCAGCTCCCCGCGCAGCCGCTCAACCGCATGGCGCAGGCTTAAGCCTTCGGTTTTCATCACCCAGTCCAGCACCGACCCGCCCGCATTGCAGCCAAAGCAGTGATAGAGGTTCTTCGCCGGGGTGATCACCATTGAGGGCGTTTTCTCTTCATGGAACGGGCACAGCACGGTCATGTCCTTGCCGCGCTTAAAGACCTGCCGCCCCTGCTGCTCTATGACCGCGACTAAGGAGACGGCGGATTTCAGGTGTTGCAACTCTGCTTCCGGGATGCGAGCCATTACAAAGTTCCTTCTTTAAAGCCTTGTCAATAGACATTAATGTAGAGTATAATATCTATACATTATGAGATTTGCAATAGGCAACTAAAAAGGAGACCGTACAATGAGCGTCATTGATTCATTGTGTGCAGGGTTGGATATGACAGCATTTGCAGAACGTCTTCGCTTGTTGCGTGAAGCTCGTAATTTAAGTCAGGTTCGTTTAGCTGAACTGCTTGGTGTTGATCCGCGGGCGTATAACCGCTGGGAAAAAGGTGCAAGTGCGCCTCATCTGGAGACCGTGATTAAGATCGCCGATGTCCTTCAGGTGACGCTGGATGAATTGGTTGGCCGCAAAGCGGTCTCGGATGAAGTGAAGATCCGCAACCATACCTTACATACGCTGTGGCAAAAAGCGGATTCGTTGTCCGATACCGATCAACAGGCATTGATCGTGATACTTGACAGTTTTGTTAAGAAAGCGATGGTTGAACAGGTGATGGGATTAAGCAATATCAGGCGTTGAAGTTGAAAGGACGCGGCAGAACATGAGTTCGCACCTCATTTCCGCCGCTAACCATAAGCAACTAAAGAGGAGTTGAACATGGCTAAAGCGCATTCTAAGCAAAACCGTGCAGTAAATAAAGCCGCGAAAACAGAACGTTATTACACTGTGGGATACGTCCCGCAAAATGACAAGGCCAATGCCCCGCCCGCAATCCACCTGAAAGGGCAGTGGCTTAAGGCAGCCGGCTTTGAGATTGGCGGCTCGATCACAGTGAAGATCATGGACGGCTGTTTAGTGCTGATCCCCGCGAGTTCCGAGACAAACAGCCTTAAACAGCAATACCGGCGTCAGCGCGAGCAAATCAGTGAAATTAAGCTGCGAATGCGGGAACTGATTGGCGACTACAAAAGCAACTAAGAGCAGAGAGTGAGCGGCTCTTAAAAAAGACAAAGTCGGAAGATCACAGGGATCTTTCCGGCTGTGTTGGATATTAATCTCTACTCATCATATTCGATAGTTGCTTCTAAGGCAGCTCTAAGCCAGTCCCAAAATGATTCGAATTTACTTACATTTTCATATCCTTCACTTGAAAAATCATGAATGATAACAACCTGATCGGGATTATCCTTATCCCAACAAGCGACATCATCATTATCTTCTCGCCGAGCGAAAGGAACAATATCTCTATTTGGATATCTCTTTTTCAAGCCATCATAGCGAACTCTGAGCCGTTCTCCCTCCAAAATGATCCAAGGATCAAAATCAAGTAAATTTTGTTCAATTATCCTTGTAAATTCACGTGGATAAGAAAACCATTCTGGAAGTTCTGTTTTTGTTAATAGTTGTTCCATATTAATCAAGAGATCCTATAACATTTGAACCATCAGGATATCTATTTCTATATCCTGCACTTTGTTTTCCTATGCGAAGATTAATAGCTTCTTCCCATGTAGATGGTGTGCCTTTCTTCGTTGTAAAACGTTCGACAAATTCTGTTGGTAGTGGTGATGAACCACCATGAATTCGGGCTTTAACATTAACATCAGCCCTTGATGCAGCTAAAACCCTAGTGTTATCTATTGTCGTCAGTCCGCCATCTTTCATTCTAACTACATCAATCGGATCACCTGCCCAACCTTTAGCTTTCATGCTTTGAGTTATTTCAGCAGCACCATTAACAGAATTCTGGCTAAACCTGATAGTCCTTGGATCTAGCTCAACTACCTCTGGTAGGGTACGCGGTTTGGGTGCTCCAGCATCCCCTTTATTCCCAATCCCACCTGCCAGACCGTAAGGATCTACCCATTTCGCTGGGTTATGCACATACCCATACGGATTCACCCCGCCCAACAACCCAATCGGGTCTGGAGAGATATACTGCCCAGTCTCCGGCGAGTAATATCGAAAACGATTATAATATAACCCGCTCTCTTCGTCCTCGAATTGCCCCATGAACCGCTGGTTACAGTTAACATGATAATCCGGGTTATTGGAGGCAATCACCTGCGATTTCTCCGCTTTCCCCCATGTTGTCAGCCGCTGCGCCCAGACCAGAACCCCTTCCTCGGACAACATTTCCCGCGGCGTACCCTGATGGTCACTGACAATATAGTGCAGCTTGCCTTTTTCAACGCGGGCTGACGGTGTTAATGCACCGGGTTCATATAACCAGCGGATACGCTGACCTTCCGCCGGCGTGCCATCGGCGTAAACCGGGGTTTCCTCAATCAGCTGGTCGCCGCTCCACAGATATTCCTGCCCGGTAATAGCCTCGGCTCTGGGCGCTAAATCCGGTTTCCCGGCCAGCCACAACTGTAAATTAGCCGCTGCCAGTTTACCATCGTGCACTTTCAGTTTACGGATCCGTCGCCCGAACGCATCGTAGCGATAATGCCAGCGTGAGCCGTCCGGGGTTTCACAGTGGGTCAGCTGGTTTTGCGTATCCCAGCGGTAACGCCAGATTTGCGGGCGGAACCCGTCCCGCTGTTCGGTTTTTTCGACCAACCGGCCGTTATCATCGTAAATATAGCGGACATGGCCCCGTTGTACGACCCGTCCGGCTTGCTGACGTTGGGCAATATGATCCACCGCGCCCCGTGCATCGGGCGGTAAATGTTGGCTCAGATTGCCGTTGGCATCATAGCTGAATTGCTCTTCATGCGGACGCGTACCCTCGAACAGGGTATGCAGGATCTGGTCGTTGGTATTGTAACGGTAGCGGGTTTGCCCCCAGCGGCTGTCGTCAATCACCCGCACATTGTGAGCACGGTCATATTGCCAGCTCCGGTTGACCGCAGAGGCTTGCGGCGGAAAATGTGGGTCATTTTGTGCCAGCGTTTCTCTGAAAAATGGGGTGGCCTGCCCGGCAGATTGATGTGCCAGCAGTCCGGTTGCAGTATAGCGGCTGGCAAGAATAAAGCCGTTGGCGCTTTCCCGCACCGTTTCTCGTCCCAAAACATCATGCCGGAAGGTCAGTGGTGAATGCTCGTTAAGCTGAAAGTGATTCAACCCCCCCGACAGGTTATAACCGAAGTGCAGGGTATTGCCCTCCACACTCTCACTGACCGGCCGTCCGGTCAGGTCATCCCATTTGCGCGTGATTTCCCGTCCGTTAATGCGCTCACAGATGGGCAGACCAGTGGTTTTGTCATACTCATACTCAACGATGGCATCGGCATTAGTGGCTTTCACTAATTGATACCGTTTGTTGTATTCGTAAGTGGTGGTATCTTTCAGCACCAGTTGGTTTTCTTCCGGCTGCCAGCTTTCCTGTCGGACCAGCAGGCCCGCAGCGGAATAATGCCAGCGAAGTTGCTGGCCGTCGGGATATTGGATCAGTGTACGGCGCCCCAGCTTATCGTACTGATATGCCAGTGTTCGCCCGGTAAAATCGGTTTCCCGGATAATCTGACCCGCGGCATCCCGCTCATAGCGGTAAGTTTCTCCCGTGGAGGCGGTGACCGAATTCAGCCTGGTCAGACGGTCATAGCCAAAATGCAGGGTGGTGCCATCCGGGCGGGTCATTTGGGTCAGCAGGTCAAACGCGCCATAGGTGTAACGGGTAGTGCGACCTTCTCCATCTGTGACTGCCGACACGCGGTGCTCGCTGTCATATTCCAGCTTTTGGGTGACGCCATCAGCGAGGGTGATTTCACTCAGGCTACCATTATTGAGGCTGGCATGGTCGGGGCTGTACTGATAACGGGTTTCCTGTTTCAACGCGTCGGTCAGGCGGATCAAGCGACCCAGCGCATCCAGCTCCAACCCGTTGGTTTCGCCGTCCGGTGTCATTACGGCGGCAAGGCGCTGGTGCTCGTCATAGGCATAATGCCATGTTCTGCCGTCCGGCAGCAGACGCTTGCGTAATTCACCGTGGAGACCGTACTGGTATTCTTCTTTGTGCCCCAACGGATTCGTCAGTGCGATCAGATTGCCCTGTTCGTCATAATGCCATTGCCAGCGTTCGCCGGTCGGCAAGATACTTTCGATAAGCTGACCATGCTCGTCATAATCGTAAGAAAAGGTATCGCCCGTCGGCAGTTTCACTTCGGTCAGCGCACCGTCAGGGTTGTAATCGAAGGTGGTCATCTGGCTCGCGGGATCGCTTTCCCAGACTATTTGGCTGTGATGCCACTGGCGGCGGGTAATGCGGCCCAGTGGGTCCACTTCCCGTATCACCAGCCCGTTCGAGTCATAATGGTAGTGGCTTTCACTGCCTTCACCGTCCAGATAGGTGGTGATGCGGGCGTTGTCATCATAGCGGAAGCGGTCATGCCAGTAACCACTAGGGGAATAAGTGCTGATGACACGCCCTCGTTCATCATAAGTGAGGTGAAAATCCGTCTGGTCAGTATCATGCCAGCGGGTCATCCGCCCCAGGGGATCGTACTCATGCCACAAATGGTTATGTTGGAAAACCTCACATTCGTTCAGGTAGCCGTGCGCGTCATAGTGGCACGACACCAGCCGCTGGGTCGTCTGCCCTTCCAGCAAATCCACCGTCCGCAGTTGGTTATTCTGATAACTGAGTGCCAGCCGTACGCCATCATTGCGGCTGACCTCAACCAATCGAGCGTGTTTGTCGTAAATAAAATCAATCCGGTTCTGGTGGCGATCTATGATGGCAGATAACTTACGGCAGGTCTCCATTGTTTGATTGAAATGGTAGGTTAACTGGGATTGGCGGTCGGTCAGGTGCAGTTCTCCGTTGAGTTCACCTGTTAGTATGTAATGAGGAATGTGTTTATTGCGGGCCTGCACCGGATTGTCAGGGGTGGCGAAATCGTAAACTACTCCATCGACATCAGTAAACAGGACTTCATGGTTACCGATGACCAGTTGTCTCGACCAATCATCGGCCCATTTCGATCCAAACAGACCGTTGTGTTTAGCGGTGGAGCGATAGGAACGGGTTAGGGTAATGGGCAACAGTCCGGGAATGGCGATAACTGGCCATTCCTGCAAAAAATCACCGGTCGCTACATCAACTGGCTCACTTTTCTTGGTACAGGTTCCATTGCAATTGCCGTCTTTGTTATTGGATGGGGTGGCATCATCCTTCGGTTGCTCTTTTTGGAGTTTTACTTCCGGGGTATCTTTCGGTTGGGTTTTGATTTTACCGCCAACTGGGGGTTTGACGTTTTTAACCACCAATTTCGCGCCTTGTTTGATTACTCCTCCTATTCCAGTTACCCAATTAACACCATCAGCGAACAATGCCCCACCTTGTTCCGCCTTATCCTTAATGTCGAACCGGATGGCATCCACATGGCTCAGCTCCACAGCCTTATCGACAACTTTGTTTAATTTATCCGCCGCGGCAAGGGCAGTATCGCCTATTGTATCGGCTCCTGCGTATTTCAATACCGTACCCGATGCGGACATCACGGTAGCCGGTCCCCCGGTTACCGCCCGAAAGGCGAATTCCCCCAGATCAGGCACCGTATTCCACATGCCTTTTGCGGCACCAATGGCGGCCTTTCCCGGATTATCCCAGGCGGCACTCAGTTTTTCGCCGGCTTCTTCCCCCCATTTTGTCACGTCCTTTTTGGTTTCATCCCACCAGTCTCCGGCTTTGTCCAAAAATCCTTTTTCCTGCTCAGTTTCTGGTGTGACGGCAGCATTCGCTTCATGTGGCGGTGTCACCCCCTGTGGTGCCTGTCCGACGATTTTACCGAACGTGTTGCCCGTCCCGCTCGGACTGTCATCGCGCGCTTTGGTTGGCAGCGCGTCATTGTGTTTGGGATGCGTATCTTCTTCTTTTTCCTCGTCCCACTCTTTCTTGGGAAACTCACCGCTTTTGAATTTTTCAACGGTATTTTGAGCTGTTTGCTTAAACTCCTGCGCGGCGAAGTCCGCATCCAATTGATTGTAGTAAACGTCTAATTCGGGGTCGGCACCGTAATCCCCGTAAAAACGCGAGCTTTGCCGGTATAACGTATCCACATTGTTGAGTGCTTTCTCCGCCTCAGCCTGTGTGCGGAGGTTAAATTCCTTACAATATTTTTCGGCTCTCACATCCGTGTTATCCGGGGTGACGATCATCTTGTTTGACATCCGTATCCCTCCTTATGCTCCGTTCATCCAGAATTCATCCCCGTGGCGCAGCACCAGCTTGTTACCGGCCCGGACAGTTTTTGTATGGGCTTTGGGATGGCACTTCGCACCCACGGTGCCACTTTTCACCCCGTTGGCCACGCCGGGTTCATCCCCGAGGGTTTGCGGCACAAAACTCTGGGCGAA
This sequence comes from Xenorhabdus sp. XBWT, assembly GCF_059072735.1. Taxonomy (NCBI): domain Bacteria; kingdom Pseudomonadati; phylum Pseudomonadota; class Gammaproteobacteria; order Enterobacterales; family Morganellaceae; genus Xenorhabdus; species Xenorhabdus sp. XBWT. The sequence goes on along the minus strand of NZ_CM180990.1, from coordinate 905,435 downwards.
GACGACCACCGGCTGACCATTGGCACGTACGGAAGGAATGGGGGCATCACTGCTGGCCAGTTTCGCAATAACCGGATACGGGATCGGCGGGGTTGACGGACCCATCGGGGTTTTGCACACGTCCGGCAGCATGCCGATTATCAGCCATTCGCCTGCGGTGCGGGCAATGTAGTTATCAGCCATCCTTTTTCTCCTCTTCCAGTGGAGCCAGTTTGAGCAACGGGGCATCGGGGTCGGTTTCAAACCTCGCTTCGGCAACTCGTACAGGCAAGTCGGTTTTAAAATTCAGTCGGCAGGTGATATGCAGCGTCATGGCCTCGCTATCAAGGATCAGCGTATCGAGGCGCATCGGCACGGGGAGCAACGCCCCTTCCTCCATCCGCAGCAGGATAAACGGGCGGTGCCCCGGCAGGGTGACATGCAGGTGACCACTGGGCGTCATTCCCTGCAGGGTCAGCGAAATGTCGGGATCAGGCCAGTCTATCTGTTGGTCAGCGGGGGCACCGTTCCAATACCTGAAATCAAAGTCTTTGGGCAGGTAAGGGTGACGGTGGGTGAGCCAGTCATCATCGTACGTGCCGGCAAGCTGGCGGCGGGGCAGCCACGGTCGGCCGATAAAGCCCATGCTCTGCGGTTGGCAGGCGGATGTATCAGGAGGCAACGTTCCCCCCAGTTGAGCGACAAAATGCTCAACGGTAAACGGGGCATCCGGCCGGGTAATACGCGGTGCCGGGTAGTGGGTGAGTTGTTTGGCCTGTGCATACCACGGTGTGATAAATCCCATACCCAGCGGATTGCTTTCACAGACGGCGTGAGCAACCGGGGCATTTTCCCCGTCCGGATGCTGCTGACGCTGTTCCGGGATCAATCGGTCACTTTCTTTCAGGTGTTCGCTCGCTTTGTCGTCGGTCTGAATTTTGCATTCGCCGCCAAAGGCGTAGCGATAATCCAGCGGTAATGTTGCAAAAGGTTTCGGGTCAGTCAGTTGCCAGTGACCGCCAGCATCACGGATAAATTCCCGTTCACCGGTGACGGTCAGGGTTTTGTCGAGCAGGGGCTGACCCTGCTTGCTCTTAACCTGCAACTGAATAGGAAACTCAGTGCAGGGCCGGTTATCCGGCGCATAAGCCGTGCCGTTGACAATCACGTCACAGCGCGGTTTAAACGGCGCAAGGTCACTCTCCTGCAACACCGGCGAGGCATTCATCAGCCCCCGGTACTCATCTTGTAAACACAAGGGTGGGGCGGGCAGGAGTTCAGCACTGTATTCCCCCTGTCCGGCAGGCAGCAGCTGGTAGCCGATTTTCATCACGGCCACGTGGTGCTCCACATCCTCCACATCCAGCATGGAGTAGTTCATCACTGCAAAGGGGGTCAGGTTACGAAATTCCATCTCAATCCGTCCTTTCTAGTTCAGGTCGATATCTTTACCGGTGATTTGCACCGGACCACTGGCCTCAAATTTGAACTCACTGCCCTGAAGGGTGATACGTCCGGCACTGTCCATGCGTAACACACTCTGGCCGCAGCGCAGCTCAATCACATCCCCGACGTTGATGGAAAGGGTATTGGTGATGGTTTCTGCCTTGTGCGCACCAACCTCAATGAGGTAGTCCTTGCCGGTGATCAGTTTGCGCACCTCCTTCACCGTTTCCGTGCTGTTGAGCGTGACCGTTTCCTCTTTGTTCTCATTGACCGTGATAGTCTGGTTTTTCTCCACGGTCTCGCTGTGGTTGGCAAGCACATGGGTATCCCGGTTATTGAGCACCTTGGTGTACATGTCTTTCTGCGCGTGCAGTGACAGCAGTTCGCTGCCCTTGGCATCCTCAAACAGCAGTTCGTTGTAGCCTTGTCCCTTATGGGTTTTGGAGCGGAACGCCATCTGGGTTTTGCTGCCCGGCAAAGCCCCCGGCGGGATGTTGCTGGCATGGTAAGTCCGCCCGGTCACGATCGGCTGGTCGGGATCTCCGTGCAGGAAATCCACCACCACTTCCTGTCCGATGCGCGGGATGGCGAGCATCCCCCAGCCCTGACCGGCCCACGGCTGGCTGACCCGTATCCAGCAGGAACTCTGGTCGTTGGATTTACCGTAGCGATCCCACGGGAATTGCAGACGCACGCGCCCGTACTGGTCACAGAAGATTTCTTCGCCGGCCGGGCCGACCACCTTAGCGATTTGTGGGCCATCCATCACCGGTTTGGGCAGTGGTGCCGGACGCCAGTTCTGATTCTGGCGGATAAAGTAGAAGTGGCTGTGCAACGTGGTGCCGCTGTCGCCGGTTGTCGTCTCAAGGGCACCCGGCTGGCTGCCGCTGTGGCTGGTGGAAACGGTCTGCCATGACTGATTCAGGTCTGCCCGTGGATGGTTATTAAGGATGAACAGTTTGCCCGGTTGCAGGGCTATCGCATTGCCGCTGCCCTGTCCGGTTACGGCGTCGCTGCGCAGCGCCTCCAGCCGGTAGCGGGTAAAATCCTTGCCATGCACCTCGTCCTTGAAGCGGCCGGGGTAGTCGTAGTGCTCGTAGTACAGTTGTTGCAGATTTTCATCCCGCATCTGCTGGTGAAATTCCGCCGGCCACGCCGGGTTCTTGAAGGTGTAATCCTTAAGCTGTACCTGAGCCGGTCGTATCTGTGCGCTGTAGGTCAGACTGCTGATGGCAGGTTCACCCAATGCGCTGGCTTCACCGGTCTGATAAGGGATCATCATGCCCGGCGGCACGGAACCGCAGTCGTCGGCAAAGACCAGCGTGTTGCGCCCGTTACTGCATTCGAAGAAGTAGAAAATGCCTTCTTCCGCCGTTAACCGTTGCAGGAAGGCAAAGTCACTTTCCTGATACTGCACACAGAATTCGCGCGCCGGATGAGGGTGGCGCAGGCTGAAGATCACATCGCGGATGTTGTGTTCTTTCAGGATAGTCGTGATGATGGTGGCGATATCCTGCTGCTGGAAAATGCGCGAGTTCTGCCGCAGGGTCGTGCGCCACAGGTCAGGCCGGATAGTCATCTGGTAAGTGGTCTGGTGCAACCCGGTGTTACCCTGCTCAAAGCGGGAAACGATCCCCGTGATGCTGCGTTGTTCGAGACCGTTTTGCAGAATGGTCAGTGTGGCGGTGCGATCCAGTACGGCCGGAAAGTCGATAGCCGGATCGGCACTCGCCAGTCCCACACTCAGACTGAACGGCTGGGAAAAACTTTCGTTCAGGGTGAAATCGGTCACGACAAACGTCTGCGGCAGTAAGCCACCTGCGGTCAGGGTAAATTGCAGGCCACTCGGGTCACGCCCGCCCATCAGCATCTGCCCGACTTTTTCCAGCGCTTTGGCGGCGGCATTCTGCCCCCCGGCTGAGCGTTCTGCCAGCCCCTTTCCACCGGTAAAACCGCCACCGTGGATTAAGCCTGTTGTGCCTGACATGCCGCTGCCTGAATTGCCGCCTATTCCGCCGGCAAAACCCCCGCCCGGAATTAAGCCTGCCGTTCCTGCAATACTGCCACCTGAAATGCCGCCGTTTAATTTACCTGCAATCTGTTTTACTTTCTGAACAGTCTCTTTCCCTTGCTTCAATTTAGTGATGTTCTTCTTTATTGACATGGTGTGTCTCCCTGAGAGGATGGAACGTTATGTCATAGGCTTTCCCGCCTGATAACAACACAGGCCATAACATTCGGGTACAAGATTTAAATCTAACTCACATTGTCTCCGACAAATTGGTTAATTCAGAACGCAATACGTTGTTTTTCGATAATTTGATGGGACTCTGTGTCCGAATATATCGGCGGATTCGTGATAAATAAAATGGGGGCAATAATAAATAACACAGCAGTAAAGGCCAAATTAAATCAAGTGAAATAAAAAACGGCATTCGACAATGGCAGCGTAAAAAATTAAAATGATTGCCGTTTCAGAATAATATTCTTAGATAGAACATATAATTAGTGCATAAAACCGATTAATGTTTATCCATAAAAGGTGTTTTTTCGTAATATCATGAAATAAAAATAAAAAAATGGGTAACGGCTTTGGCAAAATCATGATCATTTTGATTTTATGCGTTCGATCACAAAAAAGACTATTTTCAGCAATGAGGTTTTTTATTTTCTGTCTTTTTGTTTAATAAAAAAGCGTAACAATGAATGGTATATTCGCATTTAGTATATAAATGCCCGTTATTCCTTCAAATGAAAATAAATATTGCGATGTTCTAAACTCTAAATGGAAACAGACAAATTAATATTTGGCATATTCAACAGTGAGTAAATGACCTTCTTTTAGTATTTCCGGGAAACAGGAATTCTGAGGTGGGATATTGTTTGGCTTGGTGCTCTAAGATTTCGGTGGCGGACTTACATAACGGGATCACGTGATAGTCACTATTTTTTGAAATATGAGATGGCTCTGTCTGTGTGTTATTCTTTTTATCTCAGTTATCTCTTGTATTGGTCATTATTTCCCAAGGACGCTGACCACCCGTGAAGATACAGAGTAATCGTAATCGAGTGTAATCTGAATGGATTGGAAATACTCCCGACGAAATACGAAACAGCTTTAGAATTGATTTCACCCCACGACAGGAATTGGTCCAGTGCGTTATCTACACCCTCTTGACGCGGAACGACAGTTACAGGGTTTTAATCAAGCCCATAAACAACCTTTTTAATTTTCTGAATAATTGCGATTTTACCATATACCATAAGCTGATACTTCAGCTGTTATGTGATTCAATGAAATTAATTTGTAGTTCAGAATAATCCTTTCATGCGGCATGGCATCGAAATTATTTATAGGAGGAAGAGATTTTATTAATTTCCATTCAGTCATTTTATGTCATTCTTCTTAAATTCGTGAGAGAATCATCTATATATCTATCATTAAATTTAGGCATAAAGTGTAGGAAAATAATTTCTATAAGGTGAAGAAATCTATCTATTTTCACTTTTTATCTTAGGAGATGACATGTGTACTCGTATAGTTTATTTAGGTAAAGATGAACAAACCATCACAACAAGAACGATGGATTGGAAATTAGAAATCGAAACAAATTTATGGATATTTCCACGAGGCATAAACAGGGATGGTATTGCAGGCCCTAATTCTATTAAATGGAAATCTAAATATGGTAGCGTGATTGCATCTGGCTACGATATTTCAACCACAGATGGTATTAACGAAAAAGGTCTTATGGCTAACTTATTATGGTTAGCTGAATCTAAATATCCACAACAAAATGATAAGCGGCCTGCATTATCAATTTCATTGTGGGCGCAATATATGCTAGATAATTACGCGACAGTAGCTGAAGCCGTCGAATCACTGAAAAAGACACCTTTCGTAGTGATGACGGATAACGTGCCGCACCAAGACCGTTTAGCGACATTGCATTTATCATTATCAGATGCGAGTGGTGATAGTGCAATTATTGAATATATTGACGGTGAACAAGTGATTCATCATAGCCGTGAATATCAGGTGATGACGAATTCACCAATATATGAAGAACAATTGGAATGGGACAAAATTTCGAACCCTGAGGATCTTCCAGGCTCCAATAGTTCTGAGGACAGATCTGCTCGCGCTCAATTCTATATTAATGCTATCCCACAAAAAACGACACCCAATAAAGCCGTTGCTGGTGTGTTCAGTGTAATTCGTAACGTTTCGGTTCCTTACGGGTTAAATTTAAGCGAGTCTCCAGAAATTTCATCAACACGTTGGCGGACATTGGCTGATCATAAACGCCAACTCTATTTCTTTGAGTCTGTACTAACACCGAATATTTTCTGGACAGATCTAAAGAAAATCGATTTCTCAGCCGAAACCGGTAAAGTGAAAAAACTGGAATTAGGTAAAGAACAAAGCAATATTTTCTCAGGTGATGCCACTAAAGATTATGTTGATAGCGAACCTTTTGAGTTTCAAGGGCTATCTGATAAGCAACTCGACCATTAAATTTTATGGGTACCTGTAGGAGAGTATAAATGCCCCACGGTCTTTTATGCTCTCGGAGTAAAGGCTAAATTAAATCAAGTGAAATAAAAAACGGCATCCGACAGTGGCAGCGTAAAAAGTCAAAATGATTGCTGTTGCAGAATAATATTCTGAGATAATATATATTATTAGTGTACAGAACCACTTAATGTTTATTCGTAAAAGTCCCCTTTCATAGAAGGGGGCATTGATTTCGCCCCAAAGAGGCGCTATGAGTTCAGATTTTGAGTGCCTTCACTTCACATCCCTTCCAGCAATAATTGATTGTCCTCATGTTCTTGCTTCTCTTGGTACTTCACATACTTCCTTATCATTTTTTCATTTATACCCACGGTATCTACGCAGTAATCCCTTGCCCAAAAATGATTTCCCCACAGCTTTTTCTTTCTCAAATAGGGAAATTTATTAAATAGCCGAATAGCTGTTCTACCTTTTATCTTGCTATCGGTAAGGAGTAATCCAGCCGTAATTACGGGTGATCTAATGGGTGTCTTAGTGGTGAAGTAGTATGATAGAGAATGAAACCATTTAATATGTAAAATTTATTTAAAATCAAAAAGATGAAATGTAATGAAATCGATAGAAATCACCTAAAATTACCCTTCTAAACCGTAGGTCACAGGTTCAAATTCCGTAGGGTTTTTTCATTAAGCGGTGCTCATTGTGCGGTATCGATGCTATTATGGGCATAACTCAGTCCTATGGGGGATTTTTTTGGTTTGGCGATTAATCAGATTGCTCAATTCGGATTGAGTTCCCTGCCCGTGATCTATTATTTGGAACAGCTATTTAGTATTTTATTTCTAACTATTCGAAATATTTTTAATCACTTTAAAACCATATAAAGGGAATTTATGAAAAGACATATTTTAACACTCACTACAGTTGCCGCTGCCTTGGTTTCTGCTTCAGCTAGCGCGGAATACCAAAGGGGGTTTGCCAATGCCAGCATGAACTACCTTGATTGGAACAACCACACTACACAAAAAACTGGGCAAACCTCCCATAAAGATGACTTTGCCTATTTGGAACTGGAAGGCGGTGCTGATTTCAGCTGGGGAGAGCTATATGGTTTCGCTGATTTAGAAAATCCATTTAACAGTAAAACTGCACAACCGGGTGATAACCAACGTTACACCTTTAAAACAACAAGCCGTTTCTATCTGGGTGATACTGGTTTCAACCTCTATGGTCATGTCTATGGAACCTATTCATTACCAGGCAAAGCAAACGGCGGAAACTTCCATGAAGTCAATACACTCTATGGATTGGGCTATAATACAACGCTTGCAGGTTTATGGCTCAAACCGTTTGTCGCCCTGCACTATGTTGACCAAACTTTCTACTCAGGAAATAACGGGTATGTCGTAGGTTGGGTAGCAGGATACGATTTCAACCTGTGGGAACAAAAATTCAGTGTCACAAACTGGAATGAAATTGAGTTGAACCGCAATAAACGTTACGGTAACGGCGGACGCGAAGGCGTGAATGGTGCTATTGCATTATGGTGGACTCCACATTCCTCTTTCACAACCGGCATTCAATACCGCTATGCAGATAATAAATTGGGAGAAGACTTCTGGCAAGATGGCATTGTTTACAGTGTGAAATATAATTTCTAATAACTAATTTTTCACTGGGCAGCTTCTGGCTGCTCATTGTTCCCAAGAAATAATAGTTATCTTATCGTTTACGACGCGTATGAAAGTTATTTTTTCTTTTATTTTAATAAAAATTATACCTTAAAAAATAGATAGTTAGACATTAAAAAATGTCTATTTTGATTTTTTGGATTAGATAACCACTCAAAATTAACCTTTTATTAAAGTTAGTATTACATGTGATCCCCCTAGCATAAAAAGCCTACAAGCTAACCTGCTTCCATTACAATTGTTTACACTCCGGTAACCTTACCGTAGAATGCCCCCACTGATGAAACGACAATAAAGCTTTTGTTATCTGGGGTCGCTCAATGAGACTTATGAAATACAAAAAAACTATTGGGTTATCGTCACTATTCGCAGCCATTTTAATGCTAAGTGGTTGCGATATGGTATTGATGAATCCCAAGGGGGCGATCGGCGTTGAGCAAAAAACGCTGATACTAACAGCGTTTGGCCTGATGCTGATCGTTGTTATTCCGGCAATTGTAATGGCAATCATTTTTGCCCTACGTTACCGGGAAGCCAACAAATCTGCCACTTATCGTCCAAACTGGGCACACTCAAATAAAATTGAGTTGGTTGTCTGGACTGTGCCTATTCTGATTATCATCACTTTGGCAACGATTACATGGAAAACGACTCATGAGCTCGATCCATATAAGCCATTGGACAGTGATGTGAAACCGGTAACGATTGAAGTTATTTCGCTTGACTGGAAATGGCTGTTTATCTATCCGGAGCAGGGTATTGCAACTGTAAATGAAATTGTATTCCCTAAAGACGTGCCAATTAACTTCAAAATCACTTCTGACTCTGTGATGAACTCTTTTTTCATCCCACAGTTAGGTGGGCAGATTTATGCAATGGCAGGTATGCAGACCAAACTGCACTTAATTGCTAACTCTGCAGGTAAATACGATGGTTTCTCAGCCAGTTACAGTGGTCATGGTTTCTCCGGCATGAAATTCACTGCAACGGCAGCTGAGGATCGTGCAGGTTTTGAAGAGTGGGTGCAAAAAGTTAAAGCCTCACCTAAAACCCTGGATACCGTGCAAGCATTCAATGAGTTAGCTAAACCTAGCCAAAACAATCCAGTTGAATACTTCTCAAACGTGAAACCAAAACTGTTCCAAGAAACTATCGCCAAATTTATGGGTGATATGGGTCATACTGGTATGTTTGGTATGTCTGACCATGGTAAATCTGGTCACGAAAAAACAGAACATGGTGAAGCTGCGGGTCATAATATGAATATGAGTCAGCCGGCTCATGCAGGTGTTGAGGAATAAAGACATGTGGGGAAAATTAACACTGGATGCGATCCCATTACATGAACCCATTATTGTGGTGACATTGCTTGGGATCTTGCTTGGGGGACTGGCAGTTGTTGGTACCTTAACTTATTTCCGTAAATGGAAATGGCTCTGGAGCGAATGGTTAACCAGCGTTGACCATAAAAAAATTGGTGTCATGTACATCGTCGTTGCCATGGTAATGATGGTTCGTGGTTTCGCTGACGCCATCATGATGCGCGGACAGCAAGCCCTTGCTTCCGCAGGCGAAGCAGGTTTCCTGCCCCCGCACCATTATGACCAGATCTTTACCGCTCACGGCGTTATCATGATCTTCTTTATGGCAATGCCTTTCGTTGTCGGTCTGATGAACATTGTTGTTCCTCTGCAAATCGGCGCACGTGACGTTGCATTCCCATTCTTGAACTCTTTGAGCTTCTGGTTGTTTGTTGTTGGTGTCGCACTCATCAACATCTCTCTGGGGATAGGTGAGTTTGCACAAACTGGTTGGCTGGCATACCCGCCTCTATCCGGTCTGGAATATAATCCTGGAGTTGGGGTTGATTACTGGATATGGAGTCTTCAGCTTTCCGGTGTGGGTACATTGCTGACAGGTGTTAACTTCTTCGTGACCATCCTGCGCATGCGTGCCCCAGGTATGTCCATGATGAAACTCCCTGTATTTACCTGGGCTTCATTGTGCACCAACGTACTGATCATTGCTGCGTTCCCAATCCTGACAGTCACTATTGCGTTGTTAACTCTGGATCGTTATCTGGGCACCCATTTCTTTACCAATGATATGGGTGGCAACATGATGATGTACATCAACCTGATTTGGGCTTGGGGTCATCCTGAAGTTTACATTCTGGTTCTGCCAGTATTTGGTATCTTCTCTGAAGTTACTGCAACCTTCTCGAAAAAACGCCTGTTTGGTTACACCTCACTGGTATGGGCGACAATTGTTATTACCATCCTGTCGTTCATTGTATGGTTGCACCACTTCTTTACCATGGGTTCTGGCGCGAACGTTAACGCCTTCTTTGGTATCGCCACAATGATTATCTCGATCCCAACCGGGGTTAAGATCTTCAACTGGCTGTTCACCATGTACCGTGGTCGTATCGAATTCAAAACCCCAATGCTGTGGACTGTCGGCTTCTTGGTCACTTTCTCCATTGGTGGTATGACCGGCGTTCTGCTGGCGGTACCTGGTGCAAACTTCGTTCTGCACAACAGTTTGTTCCTGATTGCTCACTTCCATAACGTAATCATCGGTGGTGTTGTATTCGGTTGCTTCGCAGGTACTACTTACTGGTTCCCGAAAGCGTTTGGTTTCACACTGAATGAGAAATGGGGCGTCCGTGCATTCTGGTTCTGGATCTCTGGCTTCTTCGTTGCCTTCATGCCTCTATACGCACTGGGCTTCATGGGTATGACCCGTCGTCTGAGCCAAGATATCAATCCAGAATTCCACTCTATGCTGGTTGTTGCAGCTGGCGGTGTAGTCTTAATCGCCTTGGGTATCCTGTGTCAGATTATCCAGTTCTACGTCAGTATCCGTGACCGTGATCAAAACCGAGATCTGACTGGTGACCCATGGGGTGCCCGTACTCTGGAATGGTCAACTTCATCTCCACCTCCGTTCTATAACTTTGCTGAAGTTCCACATATCCAGACTCGTGATGCATGGTGGGATATGAAAGAAAAAGGCACTGAATATAAGCGCCCTGCTAAATATGAAGAAATTCATATGCCTAAAAATACAGGCGCAGGTGTGATTATCAGTGGATTCTGTTTGGTATTAGGCTTTGCTTTGATCTGGCATATCTGGTGGATGGCTATCGCAAGTTTCGCTGGTATCATCATCAGTTGCATCGTGAAAAGCTTTGACGAAGACGTTGATTATTACGTCCCTGTAGCTGAAGTCGAGAAAGTTGAAAATCAGCGTTACGAAGAACTGAGAAAGGCAGGTGTGAAATAATGTCGACTCAAACCCTTAATAACACAGCCGCCCATGACGCTCATGGGCACCACGATACAGGAGCCAACAAAATATTTGGTTTCTGGGTCTACCTGATGAGTGACTTGGTTCTGTTTGCAAGTCTGTTCGCTACCTATGCAGTGCTGGTTAATGGCACTGCTGGTGGCCCATCTGGTAAAGATATTTTCGAACTGCCATTTGTACTGGTCGAAACCTTCTTACTGCTGTTCAGTAGTATCACCTATGGTTTCGCCATGCTGAGCATGAACAAAGGTAAAGTCGCTCAAGTTAACTTGTGGCTATTTGTTACCTTCCTGCTTGGCCTTGGCTTCGTTTCAATGGAAGTGTATGAATTCCATAAATTGATTACGGAAGGTGCTGGTCCTCAAACAAGTGCATTCTTATCCGCATTCTTTGCACTGGTTGCTACTCACGGTCTGCACGTCACTTTCGGCCTGATCTGGATTATCATCCTGATGATTCAAGTTTCACGCCGTGGCCTGACTGATGTGAACCGTATGCGCCTGAACTGCCTGAGCCTGTTCTGGCACTTCCTTGACGTTGTATGGATCTGTGTATTTACTGTCGTTTATCTGATGGGAGCTATGTAATGAGTCATCCAAATACTTCTCATTCCGGCGCCAGCCACGGTAGTTTCAAAACCTATATGATTGGTTTTGTACTGTCAGTCATACTGACCGTGATCCCATTTTGGATGGTGATGGAAGGCACAGCTTCCCACAGCTCAATCCTCGTGACAGTAGTTGCGATGGCTGTCATTCAGATTTTTGTTCATTTTATCTGCTTCCTGCATATGAATACATCGTCTGAAGAGCGTTGGAACCTCGTTGCTTTATTATTCACATTATTGGTCATCGCTATCGTTGTTGTTGGCTCCCTGTGGATTATGTACAACCTGAACATCAATATGATGGTTGATTAAGGGTTGATTTGAATGATTAAGCAATACCTGCAAGTGACCAAACCAGGAATTATTTTCGGGAATCTAATTTCTGTGATTGGTGGTTTTCTACTCGCTTCCAGGGGCGTCATAGATTACCTCTTATTCTTTGCAACGATGGTCGGGGTATCGCTGGTAGTTGCATCAGGTTGTGTATTCAACAACTATATCGACCGCGATATCGACCGTATAATGGAAAGAACGAAAGAAAGGGTCCTTGTGAAAGGGCTTATCGATCCGAAAATCAGCCTGATTTACGCCTCAGTGTTAGGTATTGCTGGCATGGTGCTGCTCTATGTAGCAGCCAATGCATTAGCAATGTGGTTAGCTTTTATCGGATTTGTCATTTATGTCGGGGTTTACAGCCTCTACATGAAACGGAAATCTGTTTATGGCACGCTGGTTGGTAGCTTGTCAGGCGCAGCACCACCAGTGATCGGTTACTGTGCAGTAGCGGGTCATTTTGATACAGGCGCGCTGATCCTGTTGTTGATCTTCAGCTTGTGGCAGATGCCCCATTCTTATGCGATTGCTATTTTCAGGTTCAAAGATTATCAAGCGGCTAACATTCCAGTATTACCTGTGATTAAAGGTATTTCCGTCGCGAAAAACCACATCACACTGTATATTCTGGCCTTTACCATTGCTACATTGATGCTGACCATTAGTGGCTATGCAGGTTATAAATACCTCATCGTTGCTACTGCGGTGAGCATCTGGTGGCTGGGGATGGCATTATCTGGTTATAAAACCTCTAATGACCGTCTTTGGGCCCGTAGGTTATTTATGTTTTCTATTATTGCTATCATGTCATTAAGTGTCATGATGTCTGTAGACTCATCAGCATCTCCAGAAAACCTACTGACTTACGTCTGGTAATATCAAAGATGGCAGGCTGAAACCTGCCATCTTTTCCTTTCCTTTATCTCTATTCAATGACAACTGACAGTTACATACATATTTTTTTGTTTGTTGCCATCTAAGTTAAATGTCATATCAGATTTTTTGAGGTATCCATGAACGATAATAAAATGACTCCGCTTGAACTTCGAGCGACATGGGGATTAGGTTCTGTTTTCTCTCTGCGCATGTTAGGCATGTTCATGGTCTTACCTGTTTTGACGACCTATGGCTTAGAATTACATGGGGCAACTGAAGCACTGATAGGCATTGCCATTGGTATCTACGGCCTGACACAGGCAATTTTTCAAATTCCATTTGGACTTCTTTCAGACAAAATTGGCCGTAAGCCTTTAATCATCGGTGGGCTGTTCATTTTTGTATTAGGCAGTATTATTGCCGCATTAAGTGACTCTATCTGGGGTATTATCATCGGACGCGCCCTACAGGGCACAGGGGCAATATCTGCTGCAATCATGGCATTGCTTTCTGACCTAACCCGGGAACAAAACCGAACAAAAGCCATGGCATTTATCGGCATTAGCTTTGGCATAACATTTGCTTTTGCTATCGTTGTCGGCCCGATTATCACTCATCAAATCGGCTTAAATGGGCTGTTTAGTGCAATCGCCGTGCTTGCTGGCTGTGGAATATTTATCACACTATTTGCCGTTCCAAATACACATGAGCACTCGCTAAATCGCGAATCAGGGATTGCCCGAGGTAGTTTTAAACGAGTACTCTCTGATCCTCAACTGTTAAAACTTAATTTTGGTATCCTTAGCTTACATACCTTATTGATGTCCAGCTTTGTTGCTCTGCCCCTCATCATGGGAAAAGCAGGTTTTCCAGCAGAACAACACTGGAAAGTGTATTTGGTCACCACGCTTATCTCCTTCGTTGCTGTTTTACCTTTCATTATCTATGCAGAAGTAAAACGTCGAATGAAGCAGGTATTTGTACTTTGCATTGGTATGTTGTTTATTGCTGAAGTTGTTTTATGGTCGCAGAGATCACATCTTTGGGGGATTTTTGTGGGCATTCAAATTTTCTTCCTTGCGTTTAATATTATGGAAGCCATATTACCTTCACTTATCAGCAAAGAAGCACCTGCCGGCTATAAAGGTACAGCAATGGGGGTTTATTCCACTAGCCAATTCCTTGGTGTCGCTTTGGGCGGCACTCTTGGTGGAATGTTGTATGAACTGCAAGGAGCGTCACTGGTATTTATGGGAGGCATTGCACTGACCGCATTTTGGTTCATTATCAGTCTCACATTGCGACAGCCTCCGTATGTCAGCAGCATCAGACTTATTTTACCCAATAAACTCAGCAACCCTGATATCTTAGAACACAATATATTGGCACAGGCTGGTGTAAAAGATATTGTCATCGTTCCAGAAGAGCTTAGTGCTTATATCAAAGTCGATACAAAACTGACTAATCGAGAGCAATTAGAACAGCTTGTTTTGTCCCATAAATAATTAGCTGTGTTTGTAACGAAGCAAAATTTTCACTGAAAAGGTACGGTGTAGAATAATCAGTATTAAACACCGTACTCTTCCAGCACTCGTGCGGTGCCGCGAGAGAGGGGTTTAAAAAACCTCCCCCACTGAATAAATTCACAATTTCTTATTGCTCTTCAATAAATAAGCACAAAAATTGTCTCAATCAACCAACCAAAAAAATCTGCCTATGACGGCAAGTTAGTCGCGGAAGTTAGTGAATTGGAAAGGTTGGCCTAATTCAGCACCACGAACCAATGCGATGACACCTTGCAGATCATCGCGAGCTTTACCTGTTACCCGAACTTGCTCGCCCTGAATCTGAGCCTGCACTTTCAGCTTACTGTCTTTAATCAGCTTCACAATCTTCTTCGCCAGCGGTGTATCAATGCCTTGCAACAAGGAGGCTTCTACACTGTATGTTTTGCCGCTGTGAACCATATTTTCAGGAATGTTGAGCACAGAACCATCAATTCCGCGCTTAGAAAATTTTTCACGCAGAATATCAATTAATTGATTCACCTGAAAATCAGATTCACTTGCAATTTTGACTGATTCGCTCTTTTCGTTTAATTCAAAACTCGCATTGACATTGCGGAAATCCCAACGATTGGTTAATTCCCTTTGTGCGTTCTCTACCGCGTTACGCACTTCCTGCATATCAACTTCTGAAACAATATCAAATGATGGCATTGCCCGTCACCTCCTGCTAATCAACAAATCGGCATGATAACCGCTTTCCATTATCGGCAAAAGCTCTATACTCGGGAGGCTTGCGATCTTTTAGAATTTATTCTGTTTTGGGGTCATTTAGCATGAAATTACGATTCGAGGCTTCCATAAAAGTGCTCCTCGAGGAAGAAATATGAAAATAACTGTTCTTGGTTGTGGCTCTATAGGCAAACTGTGGCTTGCCGCTTTATCTAAGCAAAAACACGACGTACAAGCATGGCTAAGAGTTCCACAACCATTTATTTCCATTCAGATCGAAAACGCCAACGGGGAGATTTTTCATGAGAAATTTCCGGCCAATAACGAACGACATCTTGCTGAAAGTGAGTTACTCTTGGTTTGTTTAAAATCATGGCGAGTTTCTGACGCTATTAATAACCTTGCCAGCAAGCTTTCTCCTCATTGCCCAATCTTGTTATTACATAATGGAATGGGTTCACAAGAAGAACTTTTGCCTTTACCCAATCCCATTTTACTGGGCGTGACTACTCATGGGGCCTATCAGAAAAATGGCATTGTTTATCACAAATCACAAGGTATCACTCACATTGGTTCAATGACCAATAGTTCAAATAAACTCAGTGAGTTGGCTAATATCATGCATCACTCTCTACCCGATGTGGCCTGGCATAATGAAATATACACCATCTGTTGGATGAAACTTGCCGTCAACTGTGTCATTAATCCACTCACAGTCATGTATGATTGCAAAAATGGTGAGTTACAGTATCACCGAGCACAAATTCAGTTATTGTGTTATGAAATCCAACAAGTTATGGAGCACGATGATATCCATACGACTAAACAGACACTCATCGATCACGTCATGAATGTGATTGAACAAACATCAGAAAACTACTCATCCATGCTGCAAGATATACGATCACAGCGGCACACAGAAATAGACTACATTACCGGTTTTTTACTGCGTCGAGCACGTATACACGGCCTTCAAATTGCAGAAAATACAGCTATTTATCATTACATTAAGCGTAAGGAGGAAGAATATGAGCGTATCATCACTCATTTGTCTGGCACACGGTAGTGAAGAAACTGAAGCAGTCACGACTATTGATTTACTTGTTCGAGCCGGAATTAATGTCACTGTCGCCAGTACCGAAACAGATGGTTCCCTCATATTAACCTGCTCACGCGGTGTCAAAATCATGGCTGATGTACCTTTGGTTAACGTGGTTGACGAAGATTTCGATGCCATTATCCTTCCCGGAGGGATAAAAGGTGCAGAATGTTTTCGTGACAGCTTATTAGTAGTAGAAAAAATTCGAATCGCACAAAGTCAGGGAAAAATCATTGCCGCAATCTGTGCATCTCCAGCCATTGTGCTAGAACATCATCAACTTTTCCCCGTCGGGAACATGACTGGCTATCCCGGTATGAAGGATAAAATTGCGCCCGAAAAGTGGATTGATAAACGGGTTTACTTCGATGAAAGAGTTAATTTGCTGACCAGCCAAGGGCCTGCAACTGCTTTTGACTTTGCCTTGAAGCTGATTGAATTATTGAAAGGAAAAGAGAAAGCTGCGGAAGTTGCAGCTCAACTCATATTGCCGCTTGGTGTTAATAATTACCAAAACCTTCAGTAATCATATCGGGTTACTTATATACCCAATAAGCAACCCGATATCTTTAACGACAAATTAAGGCCGATATACCTTCACATTTTCAAAACCTTGTTCACGCAGGTATAGTGCCTGTAAACGGCTCATCATACCTCGCTCGCAATAAAGCAAATACGTTTTCTCTTTTGGCAGATCACCAAACTGAGTGCTCAGTTTATAGAAAGGCAATGATTGGACTTCAACCCCTCCCATACTTAACGGGCGTTCATCCTGTTCATCAGGAGAACGAATATCCAGTAGCACATCATCAGTAGAAAATTCCGTTACCATTTCTACTTCAACAACCTGCTCGCTGCTCTGTTCCGCTATCTGACGAATATCCAGATTCTGAGCTTCACTTATCACCCGCTCTAAGATTTCTAAATCAAAATTATCTTCTTCCGCTTCAATTTTAGCCTTAACGGCTTTCACTGTCGGACTTTTTGAGATCACACCACAAAACTCCGGCATGGTACGAGCGAAATCTTCCGTGCCAATCTCACGAGCCAATTTAATAATGTGCTCTTTATCATGAGAAATCAGAGGACGAAGAATCAACGTATCTGAGGCATTATCAATCAGCCTTAAATTCGTCAAAGTCTGGCTGGAAACCTGCCCTAATGCCTCACCAGTGACAATTGCCTGCACACCGTAGCGCTCTGCAATTTTAGATGCCGCTCTGACCATCATTCTTTTCAGCACGACCCCCATTTGGCCGTCATCCACTTTTTCCAGAATTTCGGCCACAACCGGCTCAAAATTGACGGCAACAAAGCGGACTTTATGTGAACTACCAAAGCGGTTCCACAAATAATGGGCAACCTGTTTCACACCAATCTCATGGGCTGAGCCACCAAGATTGAAGAAACAATAGTGCACCCGGCAACCACGGCGCATCAGCATATAGCTGGAAACGCCGGAGTCAAAGCCACCAGAGATCAGAGACAGTACATCTTCCTGTGTACCAATTGGGAAACCGCCGATCCCTTCATGGCGAGCTTTAACCAGAATCAATGTGTCCTGATCAATCTCCAGATTCACAGTCACATCAGGGTGAGTCAGTTTCACCTTAGCAGATTCAATATGTTGATTCAGCCCGCCGCCGACATAACGTTCGACTTCATTAGAGGTAAAACTGTGTTTGCCACGACGCTTTGCGCGGACACAAAACGTTTTGCCGTGCAATAAATGGCCATATGTTTCATAAGCTTGTTCAAAGATATGATGCAAGTCACGAAAATTTCGTTCTTCCACTTGCAGGATATGGTGAATACCTGGAATACGTGTCAGTGCGTCACAAATTTCCGCACCGAGGTTATCATTTTTAACCCGAACTTCGATATTATCCCAATGGCGAACAACAGCAATGCCCTCTCCAAATGTTTTCAGCACATTACGGATATTGCTGGCAAGAATTTTAATAAAGCGTAACCGGACAGTTTGGCTTTTGATCGTAATTTCTGGGAATAATTTAATGATAAACTTCATAGTAAGATATAGTAGTCATTCAATGTTGAACTATCACAAACAATATCAATGATTGTTCTTAAGTGTTCAGTTAGATTGGGCGCAGAGTATAACATTATCTCACTACATAACCTTAAGAAATATAGCTGTAAAAAAACAGCGGTAACGCATGATTTATTTTTCTTGGTGTAGTAGGGTACTCTACAATTCTGTAACGAACTTGCTTTGCTGTAATTCGTTAAATAACCATAAGTTAAGTCATTATGTCTAAAGCAAATCAAACATCAGAAACCGAACAGATTCCAACATTTGAAACCGCTCTGAAAGAGCTGGAAGAAATTGTTATTCGGCTGGAATCCGGGGAGCTTCCATTAGAAAATGCGTTAAATGAATTTGAACGCGGTATTCAACTTGTAAGACAAGGGCAGAAAACTCTCCAGCAGGCTGAGCAACGGGTGCAAATTTTATTGAATCATGATGCACAATTGCCACTTGATGAATTTTCTTCCGATACTGAGTAAATTTATGTCCGTACAATATCAGATCCCTTTTGAAGAACAATTAAAAGATTGCCAGCAACACGTCAATGACAAGTTGCTGGCAATCTTTTCTTCATTACCTTTTTTGAACAGCCCATTAGGCATCGCTATGCAATATGGTGCTGTATTGGGTGGAAAACGGCTGCGTCCATTCTTGGTTTACAGCGTGGGCGAGATGTTCGGATACGGCAAAAAGAGTCTTGATGCCGCTGCCCTCGCGATAGAATGTATCCATGCTTATTCTCTTATCCATGATGATTTACCCGCTATGGATAATGATGACTTACGTCGTGGTCAGCCTGCCTGTCATATCAAATTTGGTGAAAGCCAGGCTATTTTGGCGGGCGATGCATTACAGTCATTGGCCTTTGAAATTCTGTCCAAGCAAGAGATGCCAGATGTTGCCTTATCTGATCGTCTGGAAATGATCGCAGAACTGGCAAACGCCAGCGGTTTTGCCGGCATGTGCGGGGGGCAATCACTGGATCTGGAAGCTGAAGGTAAACAAATCGACTTATCCTCACTGGAACAAATTCACAGACATAAAACGGGCGCATTAATACGTGCTGCTGTCCGGCTGGGAGCTTATAGCGCAGGACACCGTGGTCGTGAAGTACTGCCTTTGCTGGATCAATATGCCCAAGCTATTGGCCTGGCATTTCAGGTACACGATGATATTTTGGATGTCATTGGTAATACAGAGGTGATTGGCAAGCGTCAGGGTAATGACCAGCAACTCGGTAAAAGCACCTATCCTGCCTTGTTGGGTCTGGAACAAGCCCAGCAAAAAACCCGAGATCTGTATGAAGAAGCCATAGCCGCACTTGCTGAGCTGGAAAAACAGTCATATAACACCACAAGCTTAAAGAAACTGGCTAACTTTATCATTGAAAGAAATAACTAAGATATGGGTCATATTAATTACTCATTTAATATGACCCACAAATTATACATAAACATAATAATCACAAAAACGCCTTACGGGGTGAACCCAGCAATTACACACGGATAACATACCCAATGGATTTCAAGAAAGCTGTAATTTGAAGATGACGGGTGTAACAGGGTTCTTAATATTAAACTTCTAACGGGTATACCCAATAGATTCCAAGTTGAAGGGTATATAGCATTTTATACAGGCATAGCATGAGCATTGATATAGCGAAATATCCAACATTGGCTTTGGCTGAAACTCCAGAAGAGCTTCGCCTGCTACCCAAAGACACTTTGCCAAAGTTATGCGATGAACTGCGTCAATTTTTGCTAAATAGTGTCAGTCGTTCCAGTGGCCACTTTGCTTCCGGCCTTGGCTCTATAGAATTAACCGTCGCACTCCACTATGTTTATAAAACACCCTTTGACAATTTAGTTTGGGATGTTGGTCATCAGGCCTATCCACATAAAATTTTGACAGGGCGCCGTGATCGCATTGATACCATTCGCCAAAAAAATGGTCTGCATCCTTTTCCGTGGCGCGAGGAAAGCGAATATGACACTTTATGTGTCGGTCATTCATCCACCTCAATCAGCGCAGGTCTGGGTATGGCAATCGCGGCAAAACACGAAGACAAAGGACGCAAAACAGTTTGTGTTATTGGGGATGGTGCCATCACAGCTGGAATGGCGTTTGAAGCCATGAACCATGCGGGAGATATCGATCCTGATATGCTGGTTATTCTCAATGACAATGAAATGTCCATTTCTGAAAATGTCGGGGCATTGAACAACCATCTGGCACAACTGCTGTCAGGAAAACTGTATACAACCCTGCGTGAAAGTGGCAAAAAAGTCTTTTCCAATCTGCCTCCTATCAAAGAATTGCTGAAGAAAACCGAAGAACATCTCAAAGGCATGGTTGTACCGGGAACTCTGTTTGAAGAACTTGGCTTTAACTATATCGGGCCTGTTGATGGTCATGATGTACTCGCCCTGACCCAGACCCTGAAAAATATGCGTGATCTGAAAGGACCGCAATTCCTGCATATAATGACCAAAAAAGGCCGTGGTTATGCGCCTGCGGAAAAAGATCCCATTAGTTGGCATGCAGTACCAAAATTCGATCCTGCTACTGGCTCCCTGCCTAAAAGCGCAGATACTCGCCCGACATTTTCCAAGATCTTCGGTGACTGGCTGTGTGAAGAAGCAGATCAGGATAAAAAACTGATGGCAATCACCCCAGCCATGCGAGAAGGTTCCGGCATGGTGCGTTTCTCCCGCGAATATCCTGAACAATATTTTGATGTTGCAATTGCTGAACAACATGCTGTTACCTTTGCTGCAGGTTTGGCTATCGGTGGCTACAAGCCGATTGTCGCCATCTATTCCACCTTCCTGCAACGTGCTTATGATCAGGTGATCCACGATATCGCCATCCAAAACCTGCCTGTATTGTTTGCCATTGACCGTGGCGGCATTGTTGGTGCAGATGGGCAGACCCACCAAGGCGCATTTGATCTCTCATTCCTGCGTTGTATCCCGAATATGGTGGTCATGGCTCCCAGCGATGAAAATGAATGTCGCCAAATGCTGCATACAGGGCATCACTATCAAGAAGGCCCGGCTGCCGTTCGTTATCCTCGCGGCACAGGAACAGGCGCTGAATTCCAGCCGTTGGAGGCATTACCCATTGGCAAAGGCATAACCCGCCGTCAGGGAGAGCGCATTGCAATCCTGAACTTTGGTACATTGCTACCCTATGCACTGCAAGCAGCCGAAAATCTGAATGCAACTGTTGTCGATATGCGTTTTGTTAAACCGCTGGATAAAGAACTGACGCTTGAGATGGCAGCCAGCCACAATTTACTGGTGACCCTGGAAGAAAACGCCATTATGGGCGGCGCGGGTAGTGGTGTTAACGAGCTTTTGATGCAGGAGAAACAGTCAGTTCCGGTATTAAATCTTGGTTTACCAGATTATTTTATCCCACAAGGAACACAACAAGAGCTGCACGCTGATTTAGGATTGGATGCAGCGGGCATTCAAAATAGCATCAAGAAGTATTTGGCTAAATAATCTCTAATATCGGATGAATGTTTCTATTAAATATTCATCCGTCTTTCTCCCCCATTTCAACATTTATCCCTGCCAAATTTTTCTATTCCAAATATCTTATTTGCCATATGTATCACACTGGATACTTTCAAAAAAACAGTCATTAATATCAACATTTGATATATCAATTTCGTAAATACCCTCCAACCTATCAAACTAAAAACATTAATTTGATTAAAAACAAATACGATGATAACCATAGTATTTAAATGGTTATTGGTTTATTTACGTACCGCCTGTGGTGGATGGAATGATGAAGTAACTCAACGTATTCAGAAAAATTTGCAGGGTCAGAAAATGCAAATCACGCCCTACTATCTCAGCAGAATTCTAGCCACCAGCCAATCTGACGATATCACGATAAATCCACTCTGGCGGCAAGTGGTTCCATTCTGGAATGAAGAAAAACTCAATGGCTATGATGGTGAATCCGAGAACTGGGAACTCAATGAAGAGATGAAAACCCCCATCTGCCAGCATAAATATGACAATCGCGTAATTTTGCGGATGGTGAATGCCTGTAACTCTTACTGTCAATTCTGCTTTGAAGCATTACGGACATTAAAGGTCGATTCAGGTAAATCAAATGCAGGTCGTAGTTCCTTTCAACAATCTCTCGACTACATCAAAAATACACCTTCGGTGGAAGAAGTGATCTTAAGCGGCGGCGATCCCTTGATGCTGACAGATAACAAATTAGATGAATCGTTAGCCGCTATCAGGGAAATAAGAGAAGACTTGCTAATCCGCGTTCATTCCCGAGCACTGACATTTAATCCATACCGTATTACCGATGCCCTCATAGAGACATTAAAAAAGCATCACATCAATGCCTTTGGCGTCCATATCTGTCATCCACTTGAGCTAAGTGAAGAATTTCAAGCTGCCGTGCGCCGTATCCAAAGTGTTGTACCAATCGTATTTTCCAATATGCCCTTCCTGCGCGGTATCAATGATAGTGAAGAGACTCTCCATATCGTCCCTATTCCATAAGGTAACCAGAATATGCAAATTGCAGATATATCGGCACGTTTGATGAATGAGCATTATTGCCACATTCCTCATTTCAGCGAATTGATTTCCTTTGCTCCAAAGGCGATGAAAACGTTCAAAGATCATTGGAATAATCTGGCCTTAGACCAAAACTTTAAAGACTATACTCATAGGGAAAGGCGTATCCTGCGCTATTATTATCATCCTGCTCAAAAAAATCCGCTTCAACTCAATCGGGACACTGAATATCGCTCATCCATCACCTATGATATTGAATATAAACAAGGAGTTAATCAACTCAGTTATGCTGAAGAGGAATTCATCACTGATCCCATCATGCAGCACATACTTGCAACAGACATTACGATTTTAGGTGATCAATTAACGAGGGAAAACCTCTACGCAATTGATATTCACCAATTTCGCGTAAAAGCATAGGCCGGTAACGAAAGTCCGACAACCTCCGGTATTCACCAAGACGGTCAGGATTGGATCTTTATGCACTTTATCCAAAGCCACAATACCGAACCGGTGATTTCCGAAGTTCACGCAACAGAATATGAAGCTCCGCCCTTGTTACACTGCGCTATGGGACACTTTCTTGAAACACTCGCAATAAACGATAAACAACTTTATCATCAAGCAAGCAATGTTCGGCAAATATCTCCTACAAACGCGGCTTTTCGGGATCTATTGCTGGTGACCTTCCGGCAGCTTCCTGAACAACAAGAGAGCTAATAATAATGTCAAGCCAGGAAAATAGTTTGAATTTGCGTTGGTCTGGTCTTAATGCCTTATTTATCGTCAGTGCCCGATTCGTCTCCGATTTTGGCGCATTCCTGAATATGGTGGCGCTCTCCACCTATGTATATCTGCTCAGTAACAGCGTCATGCACGTCAGTATTTTTCTTGCCTGTCGTGTTGCGGGCGGCATTATTGCCAGTTTGATCGGAACCCCATTTTTCAGACGATTTGCGGGAAGATGGCCGCTGGTCTTTTTTGATCTCGTGCGCGTCATTTTACTATCCCTGTTATTGGTGATCCCTGTTTCGCAACAATTACCGATCTTACCAGTGATCGCCTTCGGGATTGGCTTAGGCAACTCCATGTTCGCTATCGGACTAAACAGCCAACTACCCTACTGGGTACATGCTTCCCAACGTATTTCAACAAACTCCTGGCTAACCTCCGTTGCTGCAACGGAGGCCGTATTTGGCAGTCTGGTTTCAGGGTTACTGGTCGCAAGCAGCGGTTATGAAATAGTATTTATCGTCAATATTATCACTTACCTGCTGGCTGCGATCCTGATTATGCCCCTGCGTTTCCTTTCCTTACCGGAGAGGAAAAACTCAAGAGAACTTGGTAATGAATGGAGAAATTTACGCCAAGGTTTACGTAGTGTGCCAATGCTGGCAGGAATGCTGTTCCTCAGTCTGGCTGATACACTGGGCAGCGCCGCCCATAACGTGGGTTTCCCCATTATCTCAAAACTCCTTACCCCCGATAACGCCAGTACCACAATGGGATTATTACTGGCGACATGGGCGATAGGGAAATTCAGTGGCGCGCGATTAGCGAGCTATTTACTGCGTAGCCGCGATCTACTAAAAATGGAGAAACTTTTCTTTATCGGCGTTGCCCTGATGTCGACAGGATTTATCCTTACCT
Organism: Xenorhabdus sp. XBWT; assembly: GCF_059072735.1. Taxonomy (NCBI): domain Bacteria; kingdom Pseudomonadati; phylum Pseudomonadota; class Gammaproteobacteria; order Enterobacterales; family Morganellaceae; genus Xenorhabdus; species Xenorhabdus sp. XBWT. Next base: position 881,077 of record NZ_CM180990.1, on the reverse strand, counting down.
TCCAGCAAAGCAGCATATTCTGGTTGCTACTATTTGCCATCTGGGCAGGAATTGGAGATGGAATTGCAGAGGTCAGCCTGATATCCCGAGCGCAAAGCGAACCGGAAAGTTTACGCCTGCCGATTTTCAGCTTGCTGACATTATTACAAATGACTGGCTTTGGAATAGGAATGCTACTGGTCGCACCATTCTACGTCTGGCTGCCACCTTCCATAGTAATCCTGATATTCCACGGCTTGCCACTGACAGTATTGGTACTGACTTTATTGTGGATGCGACGAGTTACTGCAAACAAAGTTTAAAGGTTGAAAGTTGAATAATCAGCACCGAAACCTTCTTTAGCATATCTGGTATGCCTAATAAAAATCCCCCTTCATAGAAGGGGTCATTGATCTCTCCCCAAAGGGACGCTATGGGTTCAGACTTTCACATCCCTTTCAGCAATAATTGGTTGTCATCATGTTATTGTTTATATTTATATTTATATTTCACAGACTTTCTTATTATCTCTTCATTTATACCTACGGTATCCACACCGTACCCTCTCGACCAAAAGTGATTTCTCCATAATTTCTTTTTTCTCGATTTCAGAAAATCAATTTATCTGGTTTCATCCTCAGGATATGTGACACTGACGATATATTAATAAATAAGCATGGCTGAAATGTTTTGGTTTTCTAATAAATTGCTATACTCAGAAGATTACGTACAACTGAAACGGAGTTAATTATGTTAAGTAATAGAGCTGCAAGAAGGTTGTTGGGTTTGTCTTATAAAGTCAGTAACTCTAAACGCAGAGTAAAAATTTCTCTTCTTAATCCTGCTTCCAGTGATAGCACAGATCAACTACCTGAACATTTAATCAATTCTTCTTTTGTTGCCATGAAACGAGATAAAACGTCAGGGAAAACTACGTATCACACTGGAAGTGCTTTTTATCCTGCATATCTGAATGCTCATCGATAAATCTGCCTATTTTTATTCCGTCCACGTATTACAACTAAAAATATCACTGTAAAAACGTAAACGCGATAAAAGCTGAACCGCCCATATCAAGGGCGGTTCAAGGGGTATTTCAAATTTCAGCTAATAAACAATCAGTCATTTGCGACGCCATGTTGTTCCCTGTGGGCCGTCTTCCAGTTCTATTCCCATTTCATTTAACTGGTCACGCGCCACATCTGCCAATGCCCACTCTTTATTTTTACGAGCATCATTACGCTGTTTGATCAGCGCTTCAATTTGAGCAATATCATCGTCCGCTTGTGCCCCACCCTGCAAGAAGTGTTCTGGCTTTTGTTCCAAAAGGCCAAGAACTCCCGACAGCTTACGCAGTTCAGCCGCCAGACCATTTGCCGCAGCCATACTTTCTGTCTTCAATCGGTTGATTTCACGAGCCATATCAAACAGGACTGAATATGCTTCCGGCGTGTTGAAATCATCATTCATTGCTTCAATGAAACGCGCTTCAAACGTTTTTCCACCAGCAGGCTGAACCGTTATATCTGTACCACGCAGGGAGGTATAGAGACGCTCAAGGGCAGTACGTGCCTGTTTCAGGTTCTCTTCCGTGTAGTTCAACTGGCTGCGATAGTGGCCGGACAGTAAGAAGTAACGCACCGTTTCAGCATCGTAATATTTCAGCACGTCACGGATAGTAAAAAAGTTATTCAATGATTTGGACATTTTCTCTCTATCCACCATGACCATGCCAGAATGCATCCAGTAATTGACGTAAGGGCCGTCATGAGCACAAGTAGACTGCGCTATTTCATTTTCATGATGCGGGAACATCAAATCAGAACCACCACCGTGGATATCAAAATGGTGACCAAGCGCCTTACCGTTCATGGCAGAACATTCAATATGCCAACCCGGGCGGCCTGCACCCCACGGAGATTCCCAGCTAGGTTCACCCGGCTTGGACATTTTCCACAATACGAAATCCATTGGGTTACGTTTTACATCTGCGATTTCAACACGTGCCCCAGCTTGTAATTGTTCTAAATCCTGACGGGAAAGCAGGCCGTAAACAGGATTGGTATCAATGGAAAACATCACATCGCCATTAGTGGCAATATAAGCATGTCTGCGCTTAACCAGCTCTTCGGTGATCTCAATAATTTCGGATATATGATGTGTCGCACGAGGTTCTGAATCTGGACGCAAGATATTCAGCGCATCAAAGTCATTGTGCATTTCTGCCAACATGCGTGTGGTCAAATCGTCGCAGCTTTCATTGTTTTCAATTGCACGCTTGATAATTTTGTCATCTACGTCAGTAACGTTACGAACATAGGTCAGATCGTACCCCAAGTAACGCAGATAACGGGTAATCACGTCAAATGCAACAAACGTTCTACCGTGACCAATATGACACAAGTCATAAATGGTGATGCCACACACGTACATGCCCACTTTTCCTTCATGGATCGGCTTAAATTCTTCTTTTTGGCGGCTGAGAGTATTGAAAATTTTTAGCATCAGTGGGTTTTCCGTAAAAATTGATGTACGTGTAATAAAATCAAATGAATTTGCTGATTATGGGCTTCTTTATCAGCGATATAAATTATACCCGTCGTCTTCGAGTTGCAGCTTTGTTGACCGCAATTTGAACCCCATGGGAGATAAACTAAGATATTAAAATCAGATAAGGTATTTCACCTTGATATGCAATACATTGCAAGTACCGTAAGCCAGCCCTTACCTGATACTGTTTCGAATACTGACTCACTATCTCAGATATGATATAACAACGTTTCTCCGAACCCCTAAAATACAGGGTCAACCAAAACTATTATCAGGATTTCTATTATGGTGATTTTCCACACCAATTTTGGCGATATTGCAATCAAAACATTCGAAGAACAAGCACCTGTAACTGTTGAAAATTTCTTGAGTTATTGTTCCGAAGGTTTTTATGACAACACAATTTTCCACCGTATTATCAATGGATTCATGATTCAAGGCGGCGGCTTTGAGCCGGGCATGAAACAGAAAACAACTAACGCTCCTATCAAGAACGAAGCTAATAATGGTCTGAAAAACAGCCGCGGCACTCTCGCAATGGCTCGTACTAATGATCCACACTCTGCAACTGCCCAATTCTTCATCAACGTCGTAGATAACGATTTTCTGAACTTCCGTTCAGAGCGTCCAGACGGCTGGGGTTACTGCGTATTTGCTGAAGTCGTTGAAGGCATGGATGTGGTTGATAAAATCAAAGCTGTTTCTACTGGTCGCAGCGGTATGCACCAAGATGTCCCACATGAAGATGTGATCATTGAACGTGTGACTGTCAGTGAATAACTGAGAGTTAATCGTTAGATGAGTACACTGTTTATTGCAGATTTGCATCTCAGTGAGCAAGAGCCGGCAATTACTGCCGGTTTTCTGCGTTTTTTACGTGAAGATGCGATTCAGGCTGAAAGTCTTTATATTCTCGGTGATTTTTTCGATTACTGGATTGGTGATGATGATCCCAACCCACTACACACCAAAATCGCGCAAGCACTCCATGAATTGAAGCTAAAAGGTATCTCCTGTTATTTTATTCATGGTAATCGAGACTTCCTGCTTGGGTCCCGCTTTGCCAGAGAAAGTGGTTTGATCTTGCTGCCACAGGAAAAAGTGCTCAAATTGTATGGCAAACGGGTTCTGATCCTGCATGGCGATACACTATGCACAGATGATATCGGTTATCAACAGTATCGTAAACGGGTACATACTCCGTGGATTCAACGGTTATTTTTACTTCTGCCTTTATTTATCCGATTAAAAATCGCTGCCAAAATGCGTGTGGGTAGCCAATACGCCAATACCCGGAAATCCGAAGCCATTATGGATGTCAATCAACAAGCGGTTATCGAATACTTCAAACAATATCAAACAGATTGGATGATTCACGGTCATACCCATCGCGCGGCAATCCATGATATTAAAATGGGTGACAAAACCGTACATCGCGGTGTATTAGGCGCATGGCATGACCAAGGTTCAATGTTCAAGGTGACAGAAACTTCCATTGAATTGATATATTTTCCTTTTTAATCCCTCTTAATTTTTTGGAAAAAATCGATAAAGTAAACAACGCAAACGTTTTCCTTATGAAGTCAGCGTGATATGATCCCCCTTCTTAACCACCATCTTTGTTCTGGTAGACACCCAATACAGGAGCATCTGATTTATGACGACCGGCTCTGATCCCGCAAAAATGACTTCTACGGCAGTGATCTCTTTTACAACAATACCAACGCAGCCACACGCCAAAATCGCCATTGTCATGGGTTCAAAAAGTGACTGGGCGACAATGCAACACGCAGCCGATATTTTGACCGCCCTGACGATCCCTTTTCATGTTGAAATTGTTTCAGCACACCGGACACCTGATAAACTTTTTCATTTTGCTGAACAAGCTAAAGAAAATGGTTTTGAGGTGATTATCGCAGGTGCAGGTGGCGCAGCACATTTACCGGGCATGCTGGCTGCCAAAACTTTAGTGCCTGTGTTTGGTGTTCCAGTGCAGAGTGCCGCACTGAGTGGGATTGATAGCCTATATTCGATTGTGCAAATGCCAAAGGGCATTCCGGTTGGTACGCTGGCTATCGGCAAGGCCGGCGCGGCAAATGCAGCACTGCTTGCAGCACAAGTGTTGGCTTTACATGATGATATGGTGTTTAAACGGTTGTCAGATTGGCGTCAGGCACAAACACAGGATGTTTTGGATAACCCCTATCCACGGGAGAACGCATGAAACCTGTTTGTGTATTGGGAAGTGGTCAGTTAGGCCGAATGTTACGCCAGGCAGGTGAACCATTGGGGATTACTGTGTATCCCGTTGGCTTGGACGCAGAACCGGAAGCCGTACCTTATCAGAGCAGCGTCATCACCGCAGAAATTGAACATTGGCCGGAAACGCCGCTAACTCGTGAATTAGCGCACCACAAGGCTTTTATCAATCGCGATATTTTTCCACAGCTGGCAGATCGCCTGCCACAAAAACAGATTATGGATACTCTGGGCTTGGCGACAGCGCCGTGGAAACTTCTTTCCGACCCAAGCCAATGGCCACAACTGTTTGCTGAATTAGGTGACTTTATCATCGTTAAACGTCGGACGGGCGGTTATGATGGGCGTGGTCAATGGCGTATTCGACCGGGTGATGAATCGGAATTATCCCCTGAAATTTACGGTGAATGTATCGCAGAACAAGGGATTCCGTTTTCTGGGGAGGTGTCGCTGGTTGGAGCCCGTAATGCCCAAGGTAAATCTGTATTTTATACATTAACCCACAATCTGCATCAGGAAGGAATTCTGCGTACCAGTGTTGCCTTACCCAACACAGATCAAAAATTACAGCGGCGGGCAGAAAAAATGCTATCCGCTATCATGGATCATTTGAATTATGTCGGCGTTATGGCGATGGAGTGTTTTATTGTTGGCGATGACTTGTTGATCAACGAGCTGGCACCGCGGGTTCACAATAGCGGCCACTGGACACAGAACGGAGCTTCAATTAGTCAATTTGAACTTCATTTACGGGCTATTTTAGATCTGCCTATGCCTCAGCCAGAAATCTTTTTGCCATCCATTATGGTTAATCTGATCGGTACAGAGATAAATCCAGCATGGCTGAATTTGCCGCTGGTTCATTTACATTGGTATGAAAAGGAAGTTCGTCCTGTACGTAAGGTTGGGCATCTGAATCTGGTTCATTCCGACAGGGATGTATTGAAAACGACTTTGGAAAGTTTGATCCCATTATTACCCGAAGAGTATCAAAGTGGGCTGAAATGGGTACAAAATAAATTAAGTTGAAGAAAACCGTAAGGAAGCGGTAACGCATTGAAATAGCTTACCGCTTACAACACTGGGTATATCAATAGTTTTTATTTTTTGATAATGCTCTGGAAAGAGTATCCACAATTGTTCTTGTTGTTTGATCTATTTCATAATTAAGGAAATCACCTATCGTGATTTTACTGAATAAGCTTCACCTGTTGTGGTGAAATTCACCACTTCATTAATACCTGCTACATGTCCATAGATAATTGATATGTAACATCATGCTAAAGGTAAAATATATAATCTCATCTTCTAAAAATTATTCATTTTATTTTTAATAAGACTCTTATATTAATATCAGCATCTTATTATATTATTTTTTAAATAATAAGAATCTATGGTATAAAATCGTTGAAGAAGATTGCAAAACTCCGGACAACCAAGTGCTGGTTTTAATACTGGTACTTTACTAAGTATAAAGTTAGTTTATGGGATAAAAGAGGGATTTACCTAAGTCCCTATAAAATAACGAGGAGAAACTCAGTGTCATTTCGAAGGAAGCAAGGAATAAACAATCTATTCACATCAATGACAACAATAAGTGCAATGTTACCTGTCATTTCATTATGTTTTCTTTTTTCGTCACCGGTACAAGCCGATGATTTCGTTAATTTTCAATCAATTGATACCAGCCTTTACTTCCAATCCGGAAATAAAGTCGATCCTGAGAAAACGCTCTCCCCTATTGTCGAAGCCTTTGGTGATTATAAAATCGGCGATATGTATGTCTACAGTATTTGGCAAAATTCTCTGAAACATGATTATCAAGGCGATAAAAGCACTTATTACTATAAATTTGTGCCAAGACTCAGTGCCAGCAAAATCACGGGGTATGATTTTTCTTATGGCCCATTAAAAGATGTGCTGTTTTCCCAGTGGATTGCCAAAACCAAAAACGTAAAATATGACTATTTCCCCGGCATCAGCCTTGATTGGCAAGTGAATGGATTCAGTTGGTTACGTACCATTTTTTATTTTGAAAATAATTCAAAAGGAAGCTGGAACGATCAACGTATCCACATTGATTATGGCATTCCTTTCACTAATCGGTTAGGGGATTTCCGCATCGTAGGGACTTTCGACTATACATTGGGGCTACACGATAACCCTGAAATGATAGATTTCAAGCCTGAATTACATTATGACTTAGGGAAACAACTGGGATATCAAGCTGGTCATCTGTGGACTGGGGTTGTCGTAAATCCGGTCAAAAATAAGTACAAAATAAAAGATACGCCAAGCTTTCGCACGAATCAATTTAGCTATGGGGTGTTTATTCGATACAGCTTTTTCTAATAAGCACATAAAATAGTGCCGTTTTTAATGGTTTATATCCTTGATGGGGTCAAAATGTCCATTCAATACGACAAATTCGGACGTACTTATCAGTGGTTTTTGCTGATACTTTTAGGCATGGTCTATTTTTTATCCACAGCAACAACCTTTACGTCATTGGGTGTTGTCCTACCCAGCATGATTAATGAACTGGGGTGGAGCTGGACTAATGCCGGTTTGGGATTCACGCTGCTTGGCCTGACTTGCGGGCTATCCAGTTTTCTGCCAACTGTGTTCATTCGTAAGGTTGGTGTTCGTTTCACTCTGTCCATTGGATTGCTGATTTTTCTGGCCGGTTTCTACAATCTTTACCACACATACGCTATTTCATCATATTTTATCGGCACGGCTTTAATTGGTGTCGGTTTTACCTTTTTGGCGACGGTTCCGGGCACTTATGTCATTTCACGCTTGTATGAAAAACAGTCCCTTGCTTTTGGCGTCTATTTCACGATCGGTGGATTAGGGGGCGTGATTGGCCCATGGATCTATTTTTTGGCAACCCGTGTCTGGGGAACCTGGCGGATGCACTGGATGATCTCCGCTATTGTGCTCACCATTTTCGTTATTCTGACCCTTATTACCCTTCAGGAAGGAAAACGGGAAATTGCCCATGCAAAGGCCGTGAACCAACAACATAACAATCAGGATACATTCAGCATTTATCGCACCAAGCAACGCTGGACTGCGCACCAGGCACTTCGAACATGGCAATTCTATGCGATTGCAGCAACTTACACCGCATTTTTATGGTGTGGTATTACAGTCAATAGTTTTGCGGTTGCTCATATTATCGAAAATGGTTTCAGCGAAGCTATCGCAGTAGGGCTATTGAGCACGATGGCCTTTATCAATGCATTTTCCAGATTGGCCGGAGGCGCAGCCGGGGAATGGGTTGATCCGAAAAAATTACTGATTGGCAGCCTGACTATTATCATTCTTGGCCTAATCGCGCTGAGTATCGCTTCTTCATGGCCATTCTTGATTGCGTTCTCACTATTTGTCGGCATGGGATACGGAATGACTTTCCTCGCATCCAGTGTGTTGTTGGCTAACTATTTTGGCCGCAAACCTTATCTTGAGCTGTTTTCAATCATGAACCTGATTTCAACATTGGCTTCTCTGGCTCCTTTTTTTGCTGGTGCCATTAAAGATTACTCAGGTAGTTTTACTTTAGCGTTCCTGATTATTGCTATCCCCGTATTCATTGTTCTTGTCATAACATTAATGATGAAACCGCCTGCTCAGAAAATGAGAAAGCATTCGGCAGAAAACACTCAATTTACTGAATAGGGCAAGAATGAGCTGAAATAACATACATACAAACAAGGAAAGAGTGATGTCAAAGAAAGAGTTTGGTGTATTTCTACCCATTGCCAAAGGTGGGTGGATCATCTCCAAAAACACGCCACCACTGGATGCGTCTTATAAACAAAACCGTGAGGCTGCTATTCTGGCTGACCAGATTGGCCTTGATTTCATTATGTCCATGGGTAAATGGCGCGGGTTTGGTGGCGAAACAGATCATTGGGGCTGCTCGCTCGAATCCGTCACGATGATGGCTGGTATTGCTGAAGTTACCCACCGCGCAAAATTAATCGCTACTGTTCACGCGGGGCTACATAATCCGGCTGTCACGGCTAAAATGATCGCTACTCTGGATCATATTAGTCAGGGGCGTGCTGGCCTGAATATTGTTTCCGGTTCATTCCGGGATGAGTTTGAACAAATGGGTGAATGGGATGGTAGTTTAGACCATGATCAGCGCTATGCCATGACCGAAGAGTGGACTCAGTTGATCAAACGACTTTGGCGTGAAAAACAGGTTGATTATGAAGGCACTTACTTTCATCTAAAACAGTGTGTTTCTGAGCCTAAACCTCTTTCACTGCCGCGCCCTTATCTGGTTTGTGCCGGTCAGTCCGAGCAAGGGCTGCGTTTCAGTGTACGTCATACCGATGTTTGTTTTATCGGTGGCAAGGATGAGGCTGAAACCCGCAACATCAGTTTAACCGCCAAACGTATTGCGGCTGAATACAATACAACAACGAAAACATTCTGCATGTGTACCGTCATATGCGCTGAAACAGATGCCTATGCTGAAACCCTTGCCCAGTTCTACCGCCAAGGTTTGGATGTGGAAGCCGTCAAAAATATGATGCGTAGTTTCGGCGTCGATATGGATGGAAAAAGTAATGCGATGGTTGAACGCTCCCAAAATGCCTTTATGACCCATACCGCCATCGGTGCGCCAGATACCTGCTACAAGCAACTGGCAGATTTAATGCGCACCTGTGAATTGGATGGCGTGATGTTAATCTTCCCCGATTATATAAAGGGGTTAAAGGTTTTTGGGGATCAGGTCCTGCCCAGATTAAGAGAGGAATTTTCCTGATAAGATCAGATAATCACTTTTAAAATGGGGAGCGTTTTTTTCAAAACCTCCCCCTGTTTTATTCTACTCTGGCAAGCGTCGATGATGCCCTTTGCCACGCAATAATCTAATCCCCAGCCAACTGCCACATAATGAAAGCAGTAAGCTGCTGATAATGGGAAGTAAAAACCACATCAGCCATTGTGGTTGCCACGGGAAATGAAAGACCTGGGTCTGCAATAACCACAGCGCAATTTCTGCACCAAATGCGGCGGCTAATCCCGCCATAAATCCCAGTAATGCAAACTCACTCCACAATGTGCGACGCAGTAATTTCTTGCTCGCGCCCAATGTACGGTATACCACCAATTCAAGCTGACGCTGGCTCATACCGACCTGAATTTGTGCCAGTAAAAGCAAGGCGCCGCAAATCATCACCAGAACAACCATAATTTCCAGTGCTTTACTGACTTGCTGCAAGATACCTTGTAACTGTTTAAGTATCGAGCCGATATCCAACATGCTGATAGTCGGGAAACGCCGGTTTATTTCCGTCAGCAACCGTCCATCGCCTTCATAATGGAAGCTGGTCAGCCACATTTTAGGCTGATTTTCTAACGTTTCTTTAGCAAAGATAAAAAAGAAATTTGGATTGACACTTTCCCAATCCACCTGACGAATACTGCTTACGGTGGCATGAAATGTTCGTGTATCACCCGTGAATGTAAGTTGATCACCTAAATGAATTTGTAATCGCTCAGCAACGCCTTGTTCCATGGATACTTCATTCGTTTTCGGCGGCCATGTTCCCTCTACAAGGGTATTAAAAGTGGGCAATTCTGATTTCCACGTTAAATTCAATTCACGGCGTACCGTTGTGCTATTGGGGTGTTTTTCATCTGCCCATTCAACCGCCGATTGCCCATTGATTTCTGTCAAGCGTGCCAGTATCACAGGATAAAAATCAGTCGGCTTTACCTGATATTTATCTAATAGTCCGTTAACTTGAGCAAGCTGCGGCTGAGTCATATTGAGCAGGAAATAATTCGGACTATCAGGTGGCAATTGCTGTTGCCACTGATTTAATAAATCGCCCCTTGCCATGATCAACAGAGCCAACAACATGAATGACAGAGAAAATGCAGCCAATTGTGTCATGGTCTGGAATGGGCGACACAGTAGACGGTTGACAGCCAGACGCAGGCTCAACTGACGAAATGTCACTCGGCGCAACAGCCATAAACCACTCCATCCCAATAGCGCCAACAGCAGCGCAACCATCGGTACTCCTGCCAGCAACGACCATAACAACGGTTTGGTGCCTGCCAGCAAGACCAATCCTCCCGTGATAATCAATGCGACTGTCGGCAAATAATAACGTAATGGCCAGATAGCCGCAGTCATATCATTTCTTAATACCCGTGAAGGCTGGGTCGCCATTAATTGGCGATAAGGACGAATGCCCACCAGCACAGCAATACCCAATAAAGTACCAATCGACCATATCCACGGCCATATACCCGCCGCAGGTAGCATTTTAGGCAGCATTTCTGCCAGGATCCGAATCAATGCAGTTTCAAAAACTAAACCTAAAACAGAACCCACCACAATCGCGGCAAGCAATATGACTAACCACTGCCCAATTATCCACTGAAGCAAAGCCCAACGCCCCGCCCCCAATGTTTTCAGAATGGCAATCAGATTATGCCGGCTGCGACAATAATGCGACATGGAAACCGCCATCGCAGCGACAGCAAGTAACAGTGTCAACAAAGCTGATAACAGTAAAAATTGTTGTGCGCGTTCAATGGATTGTGCCAGTACACCGTTATCCTGTTTCAGTGTGAGCCAACGCTGGTCAGCTTTTAGTTGCGGATCAATCAGCTGCTGAAAAGACTGGAGTGCTGTTGGAGAGCCAGAGAACATATAACGATAAGTCAAACGGCTGCCCGGTTGAATAGCTCCTGTCGCTTCAGCATCATCAAGATTGATTAAAATCCGGGGGGAAATCTGGAATGGATTAAAGCCGCCATCAGGTTCTTGCAGCAATTCCCCACGAATTTTCAACCTCGTATCGCCAATCTCGAGATTATCCCCAATCTTAACGCCCAATAATGCCAGCAACCGAGGCGCCACCAACACAGACCCTTTTTCTGGTTTTAATCCCCTCGGTTTAGTTTCCAGCTCTCCGTACAGCGGATAACGATCATCTGCCGCTTTCACTTGGGCTAAATGCGGAATATCACCCGCATAAGTCATGGTCGAAAATGAGATCTGGCGGCTCAATGTCAACCCTTGCTTCTGAGCCTGTTTTAACCAAGCTTCATCAACGGGATACGAGGCCCTTAAGACCAGATCGCCAGCCAGAAAATCGCGGCTTTGATAATGCACACTTTTATCAATGCGATCACTAATACGCCCTAATGCCAAGACGCAAGCAACTGCCAATGTCAAGGATAACCAGACAATCAGGAGGGATGGTGTACGCCATTCACGCCAAAACCAGCGCCAGATCATGCTTCCTCCCGCAATTTTCCATCGACCAGACGTAAACGACGTTGGCATCGGGAAGCCAACTGGCTGTCATGAGTGACTAAAATTAAGGTGGTGGCGTAATCGTGATTGAGGGAAAACAGCAAATCAGCAATGCGATCACCTGTTTGGCGATCAAGATTGCCTGTAGGTTCATCTGCAAACAAGATTTTTGGGCGGGTACAAAACGCCCGGGCCAGAGCAACTCGCTGTTGTTCCCCACCAGAAAGTTGAGCTGGCATATGTTTCAAACGTTTTCCCAACCCTAGCTGTTCAAGTAATTCAATGGCCTGCTGGCGGCTTTGGTTTTCCGATTCGCCACGCAATAACGCCGGAAGCTGGACATTTTCCAATGCGTTCAAGGTTGGAATCAACATAAACGACTGGAAAACAAACCCCACATTTTCTGCCCGTAACTGCGCCCTCTGTTCCTCATTCATATGGCTGAGATTCTGCCCCAATAAATGAACATCTCCACTGCTGCCATCGTCCAAACCTGCAATAATGCCAAGAAGCGTTGACTTCCCTGATCCCGATTCACCAACCAATGCAATTGTCTGTGCTGACTCGACAACCAACCCAACACCTTGCAATATATTAATTATCTGTTCCCCTTGACCGACATGTTTAGTGAGATTATGAACTTCAAGAATACTTTCTACAGCCATGTATTTTTCCTTTTGTTGTTAGTGCTATGCAGTACCAGAGCAACAGCAGCGGATACTCTGCTTATATTGGGTGATAGCCTCAGTGCAGGATATCGTCTGCCTGTTGAGCAATCATGGCCTTCGCTGATGGCAAAGCAATGGCAACAAACTGGCAAAAAAACAGTTATCGTAAACGCCAGTATCAGTGGTAATACTGCATTGCAAGGCCTTGAACGTTTGCCTGAGTTATTGAAACAACACAATCCAAAATGGGTTCTGATAGAGCTTGGCGCAAATGATGGGCTACGTGGTTTTCCCATTCAAAACATAGAACAACATTTGCAACAGAGCATTACCTTGGTTAAACAGGCCAATGCTCAACCTTTATTAATGCAAATTCGAGTTTCACCCAATTATGGCAAGCGTTATACCGAAGCCTTTGCAAAAATTTATCCTGCACTGTCTGAACTCAACCAAATTCCGCTACTGCCATTTTTCATGGAGCATGTTGCTATAAAACCAGAATGGATGCAGGATGACGGGTTGCACCCGAATCAATCAGCACAGCCCTTTATTGCTGATTGGATGTCCAATCAACTGTCGGCATATATCAACCATTTTTAAGTAAAGATATTGCTTAATAATAAATCATTTATTTCCATAATTAATGCAAATAAGCAGGTAAAGTTATGCAAAAATCGATTCTTATTACTGGATGTTCCAGCGGCATTGGATTAGCTGCGGCCAAAACACTTCATCAACGTGGTTACCGTGTACTCGCAGCTTGCCGCAAGTCCGCAGATTTAGAGCACATGAGTGAACTGGGATTTGAACCCATTGAGTTGAATTTAGATGATAAAGACAGTATTGAACACGCGGCAAAGAAGGTGATCGAATTAACCAACGGCCATTTGTTCGGATTATTCAATAATGGGGGATTTGGCCTATACGGTTCACTGGAAAGCATTACCCGCGAGCAAATGGAAAAGCAATTTTCCACCAATTTCTTTGGCACCCATCAACTGACATGTCTGTTATTGCCAGCCATCCGTGCCTATGGCGCAGGCCGAATTGTTCAAACCAGTTCTATTATGGGGTTAATCTCTTCACCAAACCGTGGAGCATATGCAGCCAGTAAGCATGCCCTTGAAGCATGGTCTGATGCTTTACGTGGAGAACTGGCAAATACGGACATTAAAGTAAGCCTGATAGAACCGGGTCCAATCAATACGCGTTTTACGGAAAATGTGAATCAAACCCAGCAAGATAATCCTGTCGAAAATACAAGCCTGGCACGCTGTCTTACATTAATGCCTGAAGATGTCGTGACTAAACTGATTCATGCTCTGGAAAGCCCCAATCCCAAATTACGTTATTCTGTTACATTATTGACTCATACAGTAAAAATAGCGCGTCGTATACTCCCGGAAAAATGGCTCGACAAAATTGTTCGCAGACTAAGTTAATGAACATTGAAAAAGGCACCAACGAGTCTTATTTATTCAATATGATCCCTTATTAACAAACCAGAGAGAAATGCCCATGGAACCTACAGTGAATACCAACAATAATACCGCCTATATCACCAATATTGATGAGTTGAATATTGCTCAAGTCGTTCAGCACTCACTTACTCAGCTTGTCGTATTCTACTTCTGGTCTCCACAGGATCTGCATTGCCATGAATTAGAATCAACGCTTGATAAAATAGCCCATGAATATGCCGGACAATTTACTCTGGCTAAAGTCAATTGTGACCAACTTCCTCATCTCGCAGCACAATTTGGTGTACGTAGTTTGCCTACTGTATTATTTGTAAAAGAGGCGCGCCCTGTCCAAGGCTTTGAAGGTATCCAAACTGATGAAGCCATCAGAAACATTTTTTCCCAACTTATTATTGAGGAAGAAAAATCACCGTTAGAAAAAGTGAATGCTCTGCTTACAGAAGGCAACAATCAGGAAGCACTGCCTTTGCTGAAAGAGATTCATCAGCAAAATCCAAAAGATACAGACATTACATTACTGTTGGCTCAAGTTAACATTTCACTTAATCACCTTGAAGAAGCTCAAAAAATATTGGATATCGTCCCATTAGAAGAGCAGGACGAGCATTATCATGAGTTACTTGAGCACATTAAATCTCAGAAAGAAGCGGCTGATTCACCTGAAATTCGACAACTTCAGCAAGAACTGGCTGCTCAACCAGAAAATGCAGAGTTGGCCATTCAATTTGCTGCAAAGTTACACGAAGTTGGTCGTAATGAAGAAGCGCTAGAGTTACTGCTTGGTTTTCTGAAAAAAGATCTTGCTGCTGCTGATGGCGCGGTGAAAAAGACGATGATGGATATTCTATCGGCTCTGGGAAGCAGCAATGCACTAGCATCTAAATACCGTCGTCATGTATACTCTTTACTCTATTAAGTAAAAAAACTTATCTATTCCATAATTAGTGAATAAGGGAATTGTTATGGATTTACTCTCTTTTGGTGCTGTACCAATCTTTATCATTATTGCTGTCGTTATCGTCTTTACCTGTGTAAAAACCGTTTCACAAGGTTATCAGTGGACTGTTGAACGCTTTGGGCGCTATACCCGCACATTGACGCCTGGCCTGCACATCATTGTGCCATTTATTGATAAGATTGGACGTAAAATCAATATGATGGAGCAGGTTCTGGATATTCCATCGCAGGAAGTCATTTCCCGCGATAACGCTAACGTGACCATTGATGCCGTCTGCTTTATTCAGGTTGTCGATCCGGTACGTGCAGCCTATGAAGTCAGTAATCTGGAATTGTCCATCATTAACCTGACCATGACCAACTTCCGTACTGTGCTGGGTTCAATGGAACTGGATGAAATGCTTTCCCAGCGTGATTCCATCAATAGCCGTCTGCTGACAATTGTTGATGAAGCCACCAACCCGTGGGGTGTCAAGATCACGCGTATTGAGATCCGTGATGTGCGTCCACCCAAGGAGTTGATCTCTGCGATGAATGCCCAGATGAAAGCAGAACGTACTAAGCGTGCTGATATTCTTGAAGCAGAAGGCATTCGTCAGGCTGCCATTCTGAAAGCGGAGGGAGAAAAGCAATCACAAATTCTGAAAGCAGAAGGTGAACGTCAGTCAGCTTTCCTTCAAGCAGAAGCGCGTGAGCGTGCCGCGGAAGCAGAAGCCCGTGCAACTAAAATGGTTTCAGATGCCATCGCTGATGGCGATATGCAGGCAATTAACTACTTCGTCGCCCAAAAATATACTGATGCCCTTACCAACATTGGTGCAGCAAATAACAGCAAAGTTATTATGATGCCACTGGAAGCCAGTAATTTAATGGGGGCAATAGGTGGTATTGCTGAGTTAATTGGTGAAAGTAAGAAGAGCAAACAGGATAAATAGCCATGATTGAACAGATCGCCGCTCAGCCAGCTTTGTTCTGGCTCTGTTTTGGTGGCCTGCTTTTGATTGCTGAATTGCTGGGAACGGGAGGATACCTTTTGTGGACAGGAACAGCAGCCGTTGTTGTTGCCCTGATCACATGGATTTTCCCTAATATGGGCTGGGAACTGCAAGGTGTTCTGTTCGCTGTTTTAACACTGGTTTCTGTTATTGCATGGCGTAGCTGGTTGCGCCATCGTCCACGCCAAATCAGCGATAAGACCCTCAATCAGAAAAATCACCAATTAATCGGGCTTCGCACCCGTTTAATCACGGATACTGAAAACGGTTATGGCCGAGTCAAACTGGCGGATGGCAGTTGGCGCATTCATTGTAACCAAGAACTTCCTGCCAATACCGAAATTGAGGTCATCGCCGTTGACGGAATTACATTAAAGGTAAGGCCCATAAACCGCTAGCTATGATGTATACAACAACCCGATAGGTGCTCAATGATGGGGCAATCAGCCCCATCATCTCCCGGACATTCAGCTGCCAGTGCCAGCAATGTTTCCTTTATTTTTTGTAATTCCGTGATTGTTTTTTCTATTTCTGCAACTTTTTGCAGGGTCGCCGTTTTTACATCCGCACTGTGGCGGCCAGGGTTACGAAATAAGCGCAACAACTCACGGCACTCTTCCAGAGTGAACCCCACCTCTTTCGCCTGACGCAGAAGTATCAGTTCATCAACATGCTTTTGTTGGTAATAACGATAACTGTTATCTCCCCGAATCGGAGCAGTGATCAGATCTTTCTCCTCATAAAATCGAATCGCTTTGCTGGTTAAACCTGTTTTCTGTGCAATCTCACTGATGTTCACCTTTCCCCCTTGACCTTCCCCTTGCAGGAAGGTTTAGCCTTAATGATAAGTATACCACTCTGTATCAGGAGATATTGCTATGTCCACAACCACCATTCTCGCACTTCAAGACTTAACTTGTATGCACTGTGTTGGCAGAGTTAAAAAAGCACTTGAAAATATATCCGGTGTTGAACAGGCAAATGTAGGTCTGTATTATGCCAAAGTTATCGGTGATGTTTCACCCGATGTGTTAATTGCTGCTATTGTTGCCACTGATTATCAAGCCACTGTTGCTACAAGGCCTGATATTGAATTGCAACTCTCAGGTCTAAACTGCATGAAGTGTGCAGGTAAAACACAAAAAGCCTTAGAAGCGGTGGAAGGTGTCATCGCTGCCGAGGTAAATACCCAAAGCGCAAAAATCTACGGTATAGCCGAAAGCCGTTCTTTAATTGATGCTGTTAAACAAGCAGGATACCACGCCGAGTTAGCTGCCGGAGATGATTTCCCAAAAACTGAGCCGCTGGCAATATCTACCCCACAAACACCGGCGTCTTTGGCAGCGGCAACCTTTTCCTCTTCAGTAAATACTTATTCAATAAAAGCATCTCCGGTAACAACAACTCAGACAAAAACTCATTTAATCGAATCAATTCAGGTTGTGAATAACCAAAATGACGCTATTGGTGATGATAGTGTTCAGCTCTTATTGGATGGAATGACTTGTGCCAGTTGTGTCAGCAAAGTACAAAAAGCGCTGCAATCCGTTGATGGCGTGGAATATGCCAGAGTAAACCTTGCCGAAAGAAGCGCTTTGGTTACAGGTAGAGCATCACCAAATACTTTGGTTGAGGCAGTTATTAAGGCAGGTTATGGTGCGGAAATCATTCAGGATGAAACAGAACGCCGTGAGCGCCAGCAACAGGTTGCACAAGCGAATATGCAACGTTTTCGCTGGAAGTCTGCCTTTGCCTTAATGGTTGGTGTGCCAGTCATGGTTTGGGGCATGATCGGCGATAATATGATACTCACACTTGCAAACCACACGATTTGGCTCACTATTGGCCTGATTACACTGGTCGTGATGATATTTGCTGGCGGGCATTTTTACCGCAATGCATGGCAAAGCCTGAAAAATGGCAGTGCAACGATGGACACACTCGTAGCTCTGGGGACGGGTGTGGCATGGCTCTATTCCATTAGCGTCAATCTATGGCCAGATATTTTCCCATCTCAAGCCCGTCACCTTTATTACGAAGCCAGTGCGATGATCATTGGCTTAATCAACCTCGGTCATGCACTGGAACAACGCGCCCGTCAGCGCTCTTCTAAGGCCCTTGAGAGACTATTGGATTTAACACCACCGACTGCACGGGTGATTACTGAAGAAGGCGAAAAAATACTGCCATTGAATGATGTTATTCCCAATATGACATTGCGCCTGACAACGGGAGATCGTGTTCCGGTTGATGGTGAAATTATTCAGGGTACAGTCTGGCTGGATGAAGCCATGCTGACAGGGGAAGCCATTCCCCAACAAAAATCAATCGCTGATGCTGTTCATGCCGGTACTGTCGTTCAGGATGGAACCGTGTTGTTTAAAGCTAATGCAGTCGGCAGCCAAACAACTCTGGCACGCATTATCAAATTGGTACGTCAGGCACAAAGCAGCAAACCCGAAATTGGCCAGCTGGCAGACAAAATATCATCAATATTTGTGCCTGTTGTCGTTGCCATTGCCGTCATTTCTGGTGCAATCTGGTACTTTATCGGCCCTGCCCCACAAGTCATGTATGCACTGGTAATCATAACCACCGTACTGATTATCGCTTGCCCTTGCGCACTTGGGCTGGCAACGCCCATGTCTATTATTTCTGGCGTTGGGCGGGCGGCAGAATTGGGTATATTGGTTCGTGATGCTGATGCCCTGCAACAAGCCAGTCAACTGGATACCATTGTTTTTGACAAAACAGGTACGTTGACCGAAGGTATGCCGCAACTCACTGAGATAAAAACCTTTAATGGCTTCACTGAAGAACAAGTCTTAGTGTGGGCTGGCGTACTGGAAAATGGTTCAAACCACCCTCTGGCAAAAGCCATTTTGATGAAAGTTGAAGGGCAAAAATTACCAGAAATACAACAGTTCCGGACACTGGCAGGACTCGGCATTCGAGGTGAGATCGGGAATACTGCTCTGCTGCTGGGCAATCAAAACCTGCTTGAGCAAAATCAGGTTGAGACCACAGAATTAAAATCATTAGTTGCAGCACAAGCAGAAAAAGGTATAACACCCGTTACGCTTGCGGTAAACGGAAAGATCGCAGCTCTGTTTTCTATCCGCGATCCTCTGCGCCAAGATACTGTTTCTGCCCTACAACGTTTGCATCATCAAGGCTATCGTTTAGTCATGCTGACAGGTGATAACCCAGTAACTGCAAACGCCATCGCTAGGGAAGCAGGGATTGATCAGGTAATCGCCGGTGTTTTACCTGATGGCAAAGCAACTGCAATCCAATCACTCCAATCAAAAGGGCTGAAAGTGGCGATGATAGGCGATGGCATTAATGATGCTCCCGCATTGGCACAAGCAGATGTAGGCATCGCTATGGGAAGTGGAAGTGATATTGCTATTGAAACTGCATCAATTACTCTTATGCGCTATAGTTTGCACGGGGTTGCTGATGCAGTTGAATTATCCAAAGGCACATTGCGCAATATGAAACAAAATCTATTTGGCGCATTTGTCTATAATACGCTAGGCATTCCGATTGCGGCAGGTATCTTATATCCTTTCACCGGAGCGTTACTGAATCCTGTCGTTGCAGGCGCAGCAATGGCATTATCTTCCATTACTGTCGTCAGTAATGCCAATCGGTTATTGCGTTTCAAACCTAAATCCTAACGTATTCAAAAAATTATGTTAGAAAAGATTAATGTCAACTTTCGGAGTATGGGATATGGGGAAATTGATGACATATTTCAGCGATATATTAGGGTTTAATACTCAACAACATTATCCCTATCCTGCGTTTGATATTAATCTGCGACAAAATAAAAAATTACATATTGTCGGCAGTATTCATATGGGAACAAAGAACATGTTCCCACTTTCTGAAGTACTATTGGAGCAATTGGAGCAAGCTGATGCTCTTATTGTCGAAGCGGATATCACACAAGCAGCTCCCCCCTTCAAAGAAGGATTTCCAGAACAGATTGCTTTATCACAACGTTTATCTCCCGAATATTTTAACTGCTTGCAGCATTACAGCCAGGAAATACAGTATCCTGTTTCGCTACTCGATCCATTACCGTCATGGCAAGTCGCATTAATATTACAGACTTCTCAAGCTCAAAATTTGGGGTTACGTCCTCAATATGGCATTGACTATCAATTGTTGAATAGTGCAAAAACACTGAATAAACCCATCATTGAATTAGAAGGCACCGATACGCAGGTTGCTTTACTTACCAATTTGCCAAACGGTGGGCTTTCTCTATTGGAAGATACACTTAACCATTGGCATACCAATGCCCGTGCTTTGCAGACGATGATCAATTGGTGGATGAATTATAACTGTGAGCAACAAGATCAGGTATTGCCGATGACATTTTGTGAAGAGACTTCTCAAATCTTAATGGCTGAACGTAATCATCAATGGAGTAAGCAGTTGCAAGACTTACCAGTTGGAAAATATTTGGTTGCCGTGGGAGCCTTACACCTTCACGGTGATCACAATTTACGGCAGATACTGGTAAAATCGCAGGAATAACTGCCTGTGACAAATACTCTATTTACAGGAATGACAGGAAAAAATATGACCCCCGCTATCGTTTTATTGGAAAAGCAAAAAATTAATTTCAAACTCCATCCTTATGAACACGATACCAATGAATATAACTTCGGTGACGAAGTTGTCAAAAAACTTGGTTTAGATGCCCAACAAGTATTTAAGACACTTCTAGTCTCCTTGAACGGCGATCCCAAAAACCTTGCTGTTGCTGTCACACCTGTTTCCGGGCAGCTTGATTTAAAAAAAATTGCTAAAGTCTTCAAGGCCAAAAAAGCAGATATGGCCGATCCCCAGTTGGCACAAAAGGCTACCGGATATTTAGTCGGTGGCATCAGCCCGTTGGGACAGAAAAAACGTCTCCCTACGGTTATAGATAGCCATGCACAAACATTGTCAACGCTATTTATTTCTGGTGGCAAACGCGGATTAGATATTGAATTATCTCCTGCTGATTTATGCCAATTACTTAATTGTCCATTTGCTGATATTGCTAAAATTTGAAAATAAATTGCAACTTTCATTAAATTTTTTCGAGCTGGCTCTGTTTTTGCTAAAACAGAGCCTTGTGCTAAATCAGAATATCGATATGCTTCTCCTATAGCAAAAAAACCAATGACTATTTTAATTAACATAATCCATTTAAATATAAAGAGTACAATAGAGACCTCATCACTTTTCAATCAGATTGTTATTAACAATCTTAAGTCAATTAATATGCTGATAAAAGAAGAAAACAATTAATTACAATAACAATTAGATACGTTTAATTTCAACCACCTCTATTTTATATCCAATGGATTTCTAGTGACAGCCTGAAATCCGGAGGGTTTAAATTATGCATAATCACTTCTAAATAACTGTAAGAAAAATAAATAAATAGATAGATAGATAGATAGATAGATAATAGTAAGCAAAAGACCATCTATTTTATAGATGGTCTTTTTATACAGATAACTAACAATAATCTTTTAATCTGTTGCTATCATTTATGCACTATTTCGCCTTTTGGTTCATAGTCAGCGGTATTCAATGGTGAATGTTTTTCAATATATCCTTTCAGTACTTCAGCATCGACGAAACCGGTGTCAACGTAACCCGGTAAATGATCAATCTTTGGATAACCATCTCCTCCAATTGCGTTGAAATTCAGGGTAGCCATTCGATAAGTTTTATTTGGATCTAATGTCTTACCGCCAATTTTTACATCGCTGATATTCTTACCATCAACCACAAAACCCACATTATAGAATTGCCCATAAGCACCTGAATCCTTTTCCATATTTGCAACAGCCGTCAAATATGGTAAGACTTCGCTACCTTTAAAATCCAAATAAACCAACTGATTAGCGAATGGATGCACTTTCATAACATCTTTGTAAGTAATATTTCCCGGTTCAATAGAATCACGAATACCACCACCACTCATCACAGCAAAATCAGCGTTTGTTCGTTCCATCTGAGCTGCCAGTACAAGGTGTGCCATATTGGTTTGAATAAAACGAACCTTACTACGGTCACCTTCTAGTTTGTTATCTACTGAGCCTACTTTAACATTAAGTCTTTGACTGCCTTTATCCTGATAAGGTGTCAATAAATTGAGCATCTCAGGGTCTTGCTGAATTTCTTGTGTATAATAAACACGATCTGTACTACCATCTTCTTTAGTTACTTTTTTCTTCAAGTTGATAGGAATCAATTGGTAACTCACCAATTTAAATTCACCATTACGGAATTGAAAATCGGCTCGACCAACATATTTGCCCCATTCATGAGCTTGAACGATCCATGTCCCATTCTGACGATCTGGGGAACAAGGTGTTCCTGGGATATAATCCATCTGTTTATAATTTTTCTTTTCTGCGGACATACAAACCGGATCTTGTGAGTGACCACCCACGATCATATCTAAATAACCCACAGGAAAACTACGCGCCATTTCAATATCTCCTGGCGCATTGGTGCCATGATGTCCATCGTCATAGTGCCCC
Source organism: Xenorhabdus sp. XBWT (assembly GCF_059072735.1). NCBI lineage: Bacteria > Pseudomonadati > Pseudomonadota > Gammaproteobacteria > Enterobacterales > Morganellaceae > Xenorhabdus > Xenorhabdus sp. XBWT. The sequence continues at coordinate 858,328 of NZ_CM180990.1, read as the reverse complement.
ATATGAGTTGCAGCAATAATCACATCTGGTTTTTCGTTCTTTTTCAGCTCATCAATAACTTTTTTGGCTTCTTCAGCAGGGATACGAAATTCAACATCGGTAAAATTAGCTGGATTACCTATTTTCGCCGTATCATCAGTCGTCAAACCAAGAACAGCAATTTTCACACCCTGCTTATCAAATATGGTATAAGGTTTAAACAAACGCTTGCCCGTGCTGGTTTGGTAAATATTGGCAGATAAAAATGGGAAGTTTGCCCATTTTTGTTGTTGGTACAGCACATTTAAAGGCTTATCGAATTCATGATTTCCCAGCGTCATTGCATCATAGCCTACAAGATTCATACCCTTAAAATCTGGCTCTGCATCTTGCATGTCTGATTCCGGTACGCCAGTGTTAATGTCACCACCTGACAATAACAATACGCTGCCACCTTTCTTGGCAACTTCCTGACGAACAGCGTCTACCACGGTTTTTTGAGCTGATAAACCATACTCACCATAATCGTTCTGCCAAAAATGTCCGTGATGATCGTTAGTATGCAAGATAGTGATATCGTAAGTTTTATCTTTTTCCCACGCAATAGTTACTAACGGTATCAATGACAGAGAAACAGCAAGGACACATACTGGTGCTTTAAACGAAAATTTCATGGGTATCTCCATGTATTTTAAATTTTTATTAGTGACACTCACCATCTTTCAAATTGCAACGTTGTTAACGACAACTTGAAATCTATTGGGTATCTATGATCATGTATCGAGTTTTTTTGATACGGATTACATAATTATGTCATTAAATAATGTCTTCTTTCACCTTTTTGGGATAACTATCAAATTATGTCCATGCTATAAAATTTCATTAGCAGGCTAATATGTATTAAGGTGTAAAAATTAAACAACTATTTAACACTAGCCATCTCCCTACAAGTCACATTGATAAGCGAATAAATATGAGTGAACAAAGCAATGCAAAATCTCTGTCAGCCTCATCAACAAAAAAACACCGGACAGTTTTCTCAATACTTGGTGCTATCAGCTTATCTCATCTGCTGAATGATATGATTCAATCGTTGATTTTGGCGATTTATCCACTATTACAATCTGAATTTACCCTGAGTTTTATTCAGATTGGGATGATAACACTGACTTATCAAATCACGGCTTCACTATTACAGCCTCTTATAGGTCTGTATACAGATAAGTATCCTCAGCCCTATTCACTACCTATCGGTATGGGATTTACTTTATCGGGACTGCTTCTGCTGGCTTACGCCGAAAATTTTTCCGTTATATTAGTGGCTGCCGCCTTAGTTGGAACTGGTTCATCTGTTTTCCATCCAGAATCATCACGAGTTGCACGAATGGCATCCGGTGGACGTCTTGGACTAGCACAATCATTGTTTCAAGTCGGGGGGAATTTGGGAAGCTCACTTGGTCCACTACTGGCAGCTATTTTCATCGCTCCTTATGGCAGGGGAAATATAGGTTGGTTTTCTCTGGCGGCATTACTTGCGATCGTGATCCTATTGCAAGTTAGCCAATGGTATAAAATGCAGCATCGAACCAATATTCACCAATCCTCTCGCCACATTTCTCTGCCAGCCCTACCGAGAAAAACCGTTATATGCTCTTTTTTCATTCTATTGGTACTGATTTTCTCAAAATATTTTTATCTCGCCAGCATCAGCAGCTACTACACTTTTTATTTGATACAGAAATTCTGTTTGTCAGTGCAAAGTGCCCAAATCTACTTATTCATCTTTTTATTTTCTGTGGCTGCAGGCACCCTCATCGGGGGACCGGTTGGAGATAGAATAGGCCGAAAATATGTCATATGGGGATCTATTCTCGGGGTAGCTCCTTTTACCCTCTTGTTACCTTATGTCTCTTTATTCTGGACAGGCATACTGACTGTAGTGATTGGCGTTATATTGGCGTCTGCGTTTTCTGCTATTTTAGTTTACGCGCAAGAACTCGTTCCCGGTAAAACAGGTATGATCGCAGGCTTGTTCTTCGGTCTGGCATTTGGTATGGGGGGCATTGGTGCAGCGGTACTTGGCTATATTGCAGATAAAACCAGTATCGAATTAGTTTATAAAATTTGTGCTTTCCTACCACTTATTGGAATTTTTACACTATTCCTGCCAAATATAGAAAAGAAAACTTAAAATGTTCAATAAAATAATTAGATAGGTATTATAATTCCTATGTCATCCCCCTTTGTAAACAAGCGTAAATAATGACAAAATCTACATAAATTTACATTAAAATAGCATTTATGTAGATCACTCTTGTTTTCACCATTCAGCATGTTTTTTATCAAGTTCATCTTGAAATAATTATAAAAAATATTATTACATGATTTAACTATATAATTTATTAACTCTCTACCCCAGAAGGAGCCTTGATGGAGCATTCGACACCTCTTATCACGACCATTGTTGGCGGTTTTGTTCTCGCCTATCTACTTGGCATGCTTGCACAACGTCTTAAAATCTCGCCTCTAGTAGGATACCTTGTCGCAGGTGTACTCGCGGGGCCTTTTACACCCGGTTTTGTTGCCGATACCTCTCTGGCCCCAGAACTTTCAGAAATTGGCGTGATTCTACTGATGTTTGGTGTCGGTCTGCATTTTTCACTTAAAGATCTGTTAGCTGTCAAATCAATCGCCATACCAGGTGCCATCGCTCAGATTGCTGTAGCAACTTTATTAGGAGCAGGGTTATCAGCACTGCTCGGTTGGGGACTATTCAGTGGCATTGTTTTTGGCCTTTGTCTATCCACCGCCAGTACGGTGGTATTACTCAGGGCATTAGAAGAACGCCAGCTCATTGATAGTCAAAGAGGACAAATAGCCATTGGTTGGTTGATTGTCGAAGATCTGGCAATGGTTCTGGCGTTGGTGTTACTCCCCGCAGCAGCCGGTATTCTGGAGAGCCAGAATGCGAATATTGGTCAGTTATTGCTTGGGTTGTCCATCACAGTCGGCAAAGTGATTGCCTTTATTTTATTGATGATTTTCGTCGGTCGGAGATTAATCCCCTGGATATTGGCGAAAACCGCCAGCACAGGCTCTCGAGAACTCTTTACACTCGCCGTACTGGCAATTGCACTGGGTGTCGCTTATGGTGCAGTAACACTATTTGATGCTTCATTCGCTCTCGGGGCATTTTTCGCTGGTATGGTACTGAATGAGTCAGAACTAAGCCATCGGGCAGCACAAGATACCTTACCACTACGTGACGCCTTCGCAGTGCTTTTCTTCGTCTCTGTCGGCATGCTGTTTGATCCAATGGTTCTGTTCCAACAACCTCTGGCTATTTTAGGAACCCTTGTCATCATTATTATTGGCAAATCACTGGCAGCTATGGCACTGGTCAGAATGTTTAGTCATTCACGGCGTACAGCCTTAACCATCTCTGTGAGCCTTGCTCAAATCGGTGAGTTCGCTTTTATTCTGGCCGGACTTGGCGTTGCGCTAGGATTGTTGGATGGAGAAGCCCGTAACCTTGTACTGGCCGGAGCCATGATTTCCATTATGTTGAATCCTATCCTGTTCAGTTTGTTAGATCGCTATTTGGAAAAGACAGAAACTATTGAAGAGCAGTTACTTGAGGAAACACTGGAAGAAGAAACTCAGATCCCTGTCAATATCTGCGGTCATGCTATCGTAGTCGGTTACGGTCGGGTGGGGCATCTGCTGTGCCAACGTTTGCAAGATAGAAACTTCCCAGTCGTCGTGATTGAAGATACACGTGCCCGATTTGAAGAACTGGGAGAAATGGGGATCAGTACAGTGATGGGTAATGCAGCCAATAAAGATACTATGGCTCTGGCGCGGCTCGACTGTGCCTGTACGTTATTTCTGACAATCCCTAATGGTTATGAAGCAGGTGAAATTGTCGCTAATGCCAGAGAAATACGGCCTGATATCAATATCATCGTACGTGCCCATTACGACGATGAAGTCACTTATATTACAGAACGTGGCACTAATCAGATCGTTATTGGCGAACATGAGATAGCAAGGGCGATGGCTGATGCAATGCCTGGAAATTATGAAGCCAGTTGCCCGATAGATCCCCCACAATTAGTTTCCCCAATCGCTCCATCTTCAACAGCATAATTTATTACGCAGGAATATCCCCGTATCTGGGGATATTCCAATGAAAGATTAAGATATTATATTGATACACTGTACCGATATTAACGTTCCCAGTAAGACTCTTCCAAACTATCTTCTTTCTCCGGTAACCCTCGGGTTAAACGTGGAGAATGTTGACTCAATACCTGATAACTTACTCTGTTCGCATACTTACAGACCTGAGCTAACGAGGAGTAAGTTAAATAAGAACGAGTATGTTTGCTGGAGTTCGGCACATTCATACGATGATAACTGTTGGCAGTTATATCATGCAGCAATGCAGATAATGCCCCGTCTCCTGCACCATTAGTATTCATGATTTTTTCAGGTCCCCCCATATAAGGTTCAATGTGGGAGTAGACTCGCACTGGATTCTGGCAATCAACCTTACGCATCGCTCGGCTGAATTCATAACGATTAAATTCCGCAATTGCACCAGGTAGCAGAGGATGCAATGTCTGTCGTTTATATTCTTCTTCTGTATAACCTGCCATGTATAATCCAGCAGGCCCGGCTGTACACAACACCAGATCAACCCAATTAAGCACCATATCTGCTGCCAGCAGAGGATCGCTGAAGCCGGTCAGTTCCTGAGCTTCATCTTCATTCATTGCCACAACAGAAACATTTTCAGCCAGAAAGTCACGCCACCACTGAGGATCATCAGCAATAACGTATTTTGTACCTAATGTCAGTACAACAGGCACATTATATTTCTTCGCATATTCGATGGCTTTCATCGTCGCTTCCGGCATTGGTTCACCAGGCTTGCAACGCACCAAATACGCCGTAATCACTAATGCTGACGCTTCCGCAATAATATGCTCTGGGATATTCTCTGGATGGAGCTGATTCATTAAACCCGGGCTAATAGCAAATGTTCTTTCACCATTTTCCGCCACTAACGTAAAACAACGACCAATTGGGCCGTTAACTCCTTGAAGATGATTCAAATCCATACGGCTGGAAGTATTACACAGATAACAATAGGCATAACTCCCTATTTGGATATTATTGCACATGGCACCAAGCAATACGGATTTGTCATCAGCCAAAACGGAATAATTATGCAAAGTATTACCAATAGTCCCTCCTGCAAATTCATGGCTGATCAGCTTATTATCTGTGAGTTCTTTATAAAGCGTCTCAGCTACATCATCTTCAATAACTAACGAATGTCCCTGGCTCAAGTTATAACGCTGAATAAAACTCTCATCGACTTTAGCTTCAATATCTACCAGTGTTTGGTCAATACCGACGATGTAAGCTCGGTTATTTTCAGTGTCCATCATCTCTTTAATGGGTTGGAGGAGAGGATCTCTTAAACTGACAGGAAAATAGTGTTTAGATTTACGTTTACCAGGGAATTTCATAATTAATTGCTACTACGGAGCCAAAATATGCGACATTTTAGCACAATATAATGTGTCACAATACTGGAGGAAAATCAAAAAAACAGAGTGGCATAAATAAAAACAGCCAATGTTATCTTAACATTGGCTGTCAAAAGCATTAGTTATGGCAAGAAATCACCATTAATAACATTAAGCTTCTTGTTTCCGGCGGCTATTCACCATATGGCGCAGCAAAACAAACATGACAGACATAATAAATCCGATAAAGCCAGCACCTATCAGAATCAACAAACGCTTGGGTGAGTCTTTTGACGTTGGTTCATAAGGTTCCTGCATATATTTGAAAGGTTCGAAATTAACCTTATCAATATTCACTTTCTCCAGACTTTTGATATATAACTGACGGTTAAGTAAATCTGCATCAATTTTAGTTGGATCAGTAATTTCTTCAGTAATCTGCAACTTACGTTGCAATGCATCCGCACCTAGCGCAATCGAATAATCCGGATCATCCTTGATCACCGCTCCGCCACTCGATGCTGGCTTTTTGATACCGGCAGAGTTAGCAATGGAAATCGCATACTTCAATCGTTCAATATCTACACTGCGCATATTAGCGATACGTGATAAATCAAGTTCATACATTTTCTGCGAATAAGCCAGTTTTTGATGAACCATATCATTCAACTCATCTTTCACTTGATCACGAACAATTGAAGAGACAAATTTAATATAACCACTCAACAAATTGTAAGCGTCTTGCGCTGTATCAGCACTGAAAGAAAGCCTGGTTTCCTTAAATTCATCATCTTTCTTAGGCGAAGAAGAATTGATACTTTTATTGACAACTTGCTCGATAAGTCTTCTTTTTTCCTGTTCAGAATGATCATCACTCTTAGCAAGCAATTCCTTGAAATAATTAGTATTGACCAAATAGTCTTCACTCAATACACGTGAATTAAAGTTCTCAATAAAACGGTCATACAACATTTCTTCGGTCACTTTCGGTTCAAGACTTAGAACGTGCAAACCCGTTAACGCATTTTTCAATGGCTGAAACTCTTCCAGACTCGGTTTAACCACAGCGGCTGTACTAGTCCATTTTTGTGGCAAAGATGATGCAACGCCGAAGCCAATAACTGCAAAAATAAAAGATACCGCAATGATCAAATATTTTGATTGGAAAATTACGGAGAATAATTCAAACAAATCAATTTCATCTTCCTGTGCCAGATGATGATAGTCTGAATGTCCCGCATAAAAATCGGGATGCTTAATAGGTTTATCACTCATTATCTATATGTCCAATCCAAATAATTTTGTTTTTCATTGATATGCAAGCTTTTTTCGCTTACGATCATTATCGATTAAAGAAAAATATCCTTAAAAATAAAACAATTACTGATATTTTTCACTCATTTTGCCAGATAAAACTGCATAACAAACAGTTAAAAATTATTTAATAATAGTATTTATCAACTTTTCGAGTAGCAAAATGTGCGCTTCATTATCATTAAGTGCGGGGATATATTCAAACTTTTTCCCACCCGCACTCAAAAAGATAGTTTTATTCTGTTGCTTGATTTCTTCCAATGTTTCCAAACAATCCGCTGAAAATCCTGGGCATACTACTTGAATATGCTCCACTCCCTGATCTGGCAAAGATGCCATTGTTTTATCTGTATAAGGTGATAGCCATGGTAAGCGACCAAAACGAGATTGATATGTCATCATAATTCTATCAGCCGGATAGTCCAATGCTTCAATCAACAATTTGGTCGTTGCTTCGCAATCCTGCGGATAAATATCCCCCATCGCGGCCAGACGTTCAGGAATCCCATGGTAGGAAAGGAGCAGACGATCCGGCCGACCATGTTTTTCAAAACTCTGTTCAATGGTTTCTTTTAATGCCGCAATATAAGTAGGTTCCGTGGCATAACTACGGATGAAATGCAGATTAGGGAACGTGTGATACCCCTGCAATATTTTACTGATACTATCAAATACCGCCGCAGAAGTAGTACTGGAATATTGGGGATAAAGTGGCAATATAATCAAATTATCAATGCTTTGTTGCAACAAATTATCAATGGCCTGAGACAAAGAAGACGAACCATAAGTCATGCCCAAAACAACAGGGATACCCGCTAATTTTTCATCCAATAACTTTTGCTGACGGCGACCATAAACCAGTAGAGGAGATCCCTCTTCCGTCCAAATTTCTTGGTAAAGTTTGGCAACACGAGAAGAACGAAAAGGAAGAATAAGGCCGTACAGTATAGGTTTCCAAATTAATGGTGGGATATCAACGACTCTTCTATCACTCAGAAACTTCGCCAGATAACGTCTTACTGCTGCTGGTGTTGGTGCATCTGGCGTCCCAAGATTTACCAATAGGACACCATACTTCTTACTACTCATTCCTAGGTGCTCCATTAAAATACCTGACAGCCCAGTATAAGGCATGATTAATAGCCATATGTAACATTTCATGGAATGGTATACAAAAAAGTCAGGCGGTACAAATACCACCTGACTATTCTGGCAATTCAAGATATAACTATTTAGAAATATGCTAAATCATTCACCCAGAATGCTGGCTAATTCTGCGCTCACTTCGGATACCTGACGGGTACCATCAAGTTTAAAGTATTTTGTGTTACCTTCCTGTGCTTCTTTTTGGTAATAAGAGACCAAAGGCGCAGTTTGTGCGTGGTATTCAACTAAGCGTTTGCGGACGGTATCTTCCTGATCATCTTTCCGGATAGTCAGTTCTTCACCAGTTGCGTCATCTTTGTTTTCCACTTTTGGTGGATTGAATTTGATATGGTAAACACGGCCTGATGGTGTATGCACTCGACGACCGATAATACGTTCAACGATGATTTCATCGGGAACATCAAATTCCAGAACCGAATCAACTTTGATACCCGCTTCTTTCATCGCATCAGCTTGTGGAATAGTACGCGGGAATCCATCCAACAAGAAGCCATTACGGCAATCATCTTGTTTGATGCGCTCTTTAACCAAGGCAATGACTAATTCATCAGTCACCAGCTTGCCATTATCCATCAACTCCTTTGCCTGCAAACCCAGCTCTGTACCCGCTTTTACTGCGGCACGCAGCATGTCACCTGTCGAAATCTGAGGGATCCCATATTTCTCCATTATAAATTGGGCCTGAGTCCCCTTACCGGCGCCTGGTGCGCCCAGCAGAATAATACGCATCGCGTAAATCCCCTTGCTATTTGCTTTTCGTATTTTTAAAGAAAACGAACCACCATACCACTTGAATGGGGAGTGGCTCAAGAAAACAGGTAAACGTTTTCGCGTTATACAAAAATAAACCACGCTCCATTTTTCCATGGAAGCGTGGTTATTTATCGCGATCTCAATGAAATTATGCTTTTTCAGTTAATAACAATTGATTCATTCGACGAATGAATTGGTTTGGATCATCCAGTGTGCCACGTTCTGCAAACAGAGCTTGATCCAGCAACAATTCTATCCAATCAGCAAATTGAGCATCATCATGAACATCTGATGCTTTTTTAACCAAATCGTGCTCTGGGTTAAGTTCAAAGTTATAGCTCACTTCCGGCACAGACTGGCCTGCTGCTGCAAATAACTTTGCCATTTGAGTACTCATTCCATTGGCGTCAGTTGTTACAATTGCCGGCGTATCAGTCAAACGGTGAGTCAGTTTTACTTCTTTCACGCGCTCACCCAACAGGGTCTTCACACGCTCAACGAACGGCTCCAATTTTTTATCTGCTTCTTCCTGCTCTGCTTTATTTTCATCCGCCAGTTTATCGAGAGATTCATCAGCTTTGCTAACAGACTGGAATGATTTACCATCAAATTCTGTCAGATGGCTCATCATCCATTCGTCGATACGGTCAGACAGCAGCAGTACTTCAATGCCTTTCTTGCGGAACAATTCCAAATGTGGGCTATTTTTAGCCGCAGCATAGCTATCTGCAGTGATGTAATAAATCTTCTCCTGCCCTTCTGCCATGCGACCAATATAATCTTCCAGAGAAACGGTTTGTTCTGAAGAATCATTGTGAGTTGTGGCAAAGCGCAAAAGTTTAGCAATGGTTTCTTTATTTGAACCATCTTCAGCCGGCCCTTCTTTCAGCGCTAAACCGAATTGCTGCCAGAAAGTCTGGTATTTTTCTGCATCATCTTTTGCCAGTTTATCCAGCATCTGCAATACACGTTTAGTCAGTGCACTGCGCAAGTTACGAGTAATTGTGCTGTCTTGCAGAATTTCACGGGAAACGTTTAACGGCAGATCGTTGGAATCGATCAGGCCACGGACAAAACGCAAATAATTCGGCATGAATTGTTCAGCTTCATCCATGATGAATACGCGCTGAACATATAATTTCAAACCATGTTTATGTTCACGGTTCCACATATCCCATGGCGCTTGAGAAGGGATATACAACAGGCTGGTATATTCCTGTTTACCTTCAACACGGTTATGGCTCCAGATCAGAGAGTCAGCAAAGTCATGAGAGATATGCTTATAAAACTCTTGGTATTCTTCATCACTGATTTCTGCTTTACTGCGAGTCCACAAAGCTTGGGCTTTATTGATTTTTTCCCATGTGATTGTGACCGAGTCGTCTTCTTCATTTTTAGTTTGAGTTTCAATCTCAACAGGTAAAGCAATGTGATCAGAATATTTGCCGATGATAGAACGAAGACGCCAGTCATTGAGGAATTCGCTTTCGCTGTCACGCAGATGCAAGGTGATTTCTGTACCTCGCTCTGCTTTTTCAATATCAGCAATAGTGTAATCACCTTCCCCCGTTGATTCCCAGAATACGCCTTGATCAGCCGCAGCACCAGCAACACGGGTGCGTACGGTAACTTTATCCGCAACGATGAATGCAGAGTAGAAACCTACACCGAATTGGCCAATCAATTGGCTGTCTTTTGCCTGATCAGAACCGATGGATTCAAGAAATGCTTTAGTGCCGGATTTTGCAATCGTTCCCAGATTATCGATTACTTCATCACGGGACATACCGATACCATTATCACTGATGGTAATGGTTTTTTGCTCTTTATCACAAGCTAGACGAACGCGTAATTCACCATTATTTTCATACAGCTCAGGTGTAGACAATGCACGGAAACGCAATTTGTCAGCCGCATCAGAGGCATTCGAAATCAGTTCACGAAGAAAAATTTCTTTGTTGGAGTAGAGAGAGTGGATCATCAACTGCAACAGTTGTTTGACTTCAGACTGAAATCCACGGGTTTCCTGACCTTTCATGTTCATTTATTACCTCAATCTAAATCCAGTTCAGATATGTAAAATCGGATGATGGTAATCAAATGGGGATAGATCTGGAGAGTTTCAAGTTAGAAAAACAAGAAGAATGAAAAATTTAGTTTGATGAGTGCGTAAATCTGTTATGGATGACGGCATTAACCGCAGCGCCATCCATTGAATTTTCCCATTTGAATCAGGGGAATAAATCACAAATCAGTGATTTTTTGACGGCCAGCCAGTGAATGAGACAAGGTCGTGCCATCCACCATTTCAAGCTCACCACCCACAGGAACCCCGTGAGCAATTCGGCTGGCTGTCACACCATACTGAGAGCAAATTTCTGCAATATAGTTTGCCGTTGCCTCTCCTTCGACGGTTGGGTTCGTTGCCAGAATGACTTCTGACAACGTTTCAGCAAATAATCGTTCTTCTAAACGATCCAAACCAATATCCATTGGCCCGATACCATCCAAAGGCGATAAGTGCCCCATCAGGACAAAGTAGCGTCCCGCAAATTGACCTGTCTGCTCAATGGCATGAATGTCAGCAGGGCTTTCTACCACACAGATCTGTCCATTTTGCTGACGACGGGGATTAGCGCAAATCGTACACTGTTCCTGTTCAGTGAATGTCCGGCAATCTTGACAATGGCCAATTTCAGACATCGCTCTCGTCAGTGACTGTGCTAACCGCATTCCTCCACTACGATTCCGCTGCAATAGGTGAAATGCCATCCGCTGAGCAGATTTAGGACCTACGCCGGGCAAACAGCGTAGTGCTTCCATCAATGATTCAAGAAGAGGGCTGGTTTGCATCAGAATGGCATCTTAAAGCCTGGTGGCAATTGCATTCCATTGGAAACACCGGCCATTTTCTCTTTCTGGGTTTCTTCAATACGGCGAGCCGCATCATTGAACGCAGCTGCGATCAGATCTTCTAACATGTCTTTGTCATCGTCCATCAGACTTGGATCGATTTCTACACGACGGCAGTTATGTGCGCCATTAATAGTGATTTTCACCAGACCCGCACCGGATTCCCCCGTCACTTCCAGACTTGCAATTTCTTCCTGCATTTTTTGCATTTTTTCTTGCATCTGCTGGGCCTGTTTCATCAAATTACCCAAACCACCTTTACCAAACATAATTCTCTCTCTTCGCTATAGCCACAGCATAAAGATACACTGCGGCGGTTAAACAGGCCGGATACTTTCTTCATCTAATTCTGCATCAAATAGCTGCTGAAGTGTTTGAATCGTTCTATCCGAAATAATGGATTGGCGCGCTTGTGCCAATTTTTCTTCATAAATGGCTTGTCGCCATTCCAGAGGCGTTTTTACCGCAGGATTATCATCTTCAATGATACTGAGTTCAATAGGTTTTCCATGCAATGCACTTAATGCTTCAGCCAATGATTCCTGTGCCGATGCCGAATTAAGATGACGCTGCTTTGAACGCAAATGCAGACAGAACCGAGTTTCATCCATCTGTTCTCTAAATGCATTTAACGCGACCTGCTGAACTAATTTTGGAATATTCAGTTTATCAATTTCTGCTGCCCATGAATCCCTTTGTATCGATTCGACAACCAGTTTTACGGCTAATTCTGCTGTTTTTTCATGCTCAAGCGCCGCTTTTATCGCTTTTGGCGTTGTTACCGGTGATTGTTTTTCTTCAACATACGCATTTGTGGCTCGCCAGCGATACGCCTCTTTCTTTATCGGTTTAGGCTCTTGTGTTTTAGGAATATATGATTGAGGGCGCTGCTCAGCCACCGCCACCAATCTCTCCAGAGCCGAACTTGCCGGCTTAGCCTTCGCAGACTCTGCCGGCTCAGGCTTTTTTGGTGGAGTTTGTCCTTGACGAGTAAGTGAACTCCTCGCTTGCAATAATTTTGCTGTTGGACTGCTTGCCATAGACTCGCTGTCCGTTGATTGAAGTGTTCTCTGTTCAGGGTTCTCATTTGCCTGGTTATTTGGGATTTGCTGAACCGGAGATACAGGTGCTGATACTATTGGCACCAAGGGCCTTTCCACTGTAGGTGGTGGTGTTTCATCAATGACCGTTTTGGGGTGAAATGCCAAAGCTCGCAATAACGCCATCTCAACCCCCATTCGACGCTCTGGGGCATAAGGGAGTTCTTTGCGCCCAACCAATAATGCCTGATAATAAACCTGCAAATCAGTAGGGGAAATCGATCTTGCCAGCAAGCGCAAACGCCCTTCTACCGAAGAAGGATCATTCTCAGGTTGCTGAGGTAATAATTGAAGCATCGCAATGCGATGCAACAACGACAGTGTTTCGACTAACAAGTTTTCCCAATCCATACCTCGGGATGCAACTTGCTCAACCAAAGCCATCACTTGTTGGCCATCAGCACGAACCAACGCTTCGATAATCTCCAATGGTTGGGCATCATCCAATGTTCCCAGCATCTGGCTGACAATATCAGATGTCAGTTTGCCTCCGCCAAGAGCAATGGCCTGATCGGTTAAACTCAAGGCATCACGCATACTGCCATCCGCAGCACGGGCAAGAAGCTGTCGGGCACGAACATCACTTTCTATTTGTTCCGCATTCAGAACATGCTCCAATTGATTGCTGATTTGATTCACATCAAGCGCCTTCAAATGGAATTGCAAACAACGCGAAAGAATAGTTACGGGCAGTTTCTGTGGATCTGTCGTTGCCAAAAGGAATTTCACATGCTCAGGCGGTTCTTCCAATGTCTTCAACAAAGCATTGAAGCTATGGCGAGAGAGCATATGAACTTCGTCAATAAGATAAACTTTGAAACGGCCTCGGGCCGGAGCATACTGAACATTGTCCAGTAGTTCACGGGTATCCTCTACTTTTGTTCGGGAAGCTGCATCGATTTCAATCAGATCGACAAATCGCCCCTGTTCAATTTCGAGACAGTTTACACACTGACCACACGGAGTCCTTGTAATACCCTTTTCGCAATTCAGTCCTTTTGCCAACAGACGTGCGATTGTGGTTTTACCTACACCTCGAGTGCCGGAAAAAAGATAAGCGTGATGGAGACGCTGGTGTTCAAGACCATTCGCCAATGCAGTCAACACATGTTGCTGACCGATCACGTCAGAAAATATTTGTGGGCGCCACTTACGGGCAAGTACCTGATAGCTCATGAATACCGAGGAAATTGAACATGACTGACTATCATGCTAGCACAGCCTCACCATGAACGGCGAGGCTGATGTATCAATAATGCGAAAATGAGAACAATCAGTGACCGGGAAACTCAATGATTGTATAGCTATCAATGCCTTGTTTTTTCAAGCGTTCGGTGCCACCCAAATCCGGTAACCCAATAATGAACGCTGCTTCTGAAACTTCCCCCCGTAAACGGCGGATCAGGCGTACCGTAGCTTCAATCGTACCACCCGTTGCAAGTAGATCATCAATGACCAGGACTTTTTCACCCTCATTGATACTGTCCTTATGGATTTCCAACGTATCAGTACCATATTCCAAATCGTAAGTTTCACTTAACGTCTCACGCGGTAACTTACCTTTTTTACGGACAGGAACAAAACCAACACCCAGCCGCAGCGCAACAGGAGCACCGAATAAAAAACCACGAGCTTCAGTACCAACAATTTTCGTGATGCCTTTTCCTTGATAATGCGCAACTAATAGATCTATTGTAGCTTGGTACGCAGCAGGATTATCCAGTAATGTGGTAATGTCACGAAAAAGTATTCCCTCTTTTGGATAATCAGGAATTGTTTCAATACTATCTTTAATTAATTGCAGTTGTTGTGCGTTAGCGGTCATAATCAATGCCAGCCAGTTTATAAAAAACGAAAACGGTAAAATTTATTCAAACTATTGAAAAAAAGCAACTGTAATGCAAATTACAGCCTATATTTTGTTGATCTAGGTTAAGCTTCGCATCTATCAAATAGGATGACATCGTGGCCAAAATAAGATAGGCCAACGAAATCGCCTTTAACGAACAGATTATTAACGATAACGAGATACTGATGAGCATACAAAATTTATTAAATGCACTTGAAAAACAAATCAGTATTCTGGAAAAAGACCTCACTTTATTACACGATACGCCTTTTTCCATCGCACGTTTTGATCGGACACTATTCCACCATCATAGCAACAAACTCAGTGGATACATGCAAGAAATTAAACAAAATATGGAGCAGTTAAAAGCTTGTGTAAACGACTATCGTATTGAGCAGGTTAAATTCCTTTCTGAACGCTTGGTAACACAAATTGAGGCATTGAAACGTGAAATAGCAACCCAAACGCTGCGAAAACAGGAAGATAAATTTGAACACCGATCACAACAACGCGATCTTTATCAACGTCTGGCAGAGCACCAAGATTATGAACGCCGTTTAATTGCAATGATCGATGACAGAGAATTGCAATTAAATAAGCAAGTTATATTAGCCAACAGATCTAAATTGCAAAGAGAAATCGCAGCTCTGGCAGGAAGGCTTGCCCGCTGTCGTCAGGCACTGATGCGTATCGAAAAATCAATAGAAAAACAAGAACATTCAGATTAACCAGAAGGATAAAAAAACCGTTATGACTCTTGAACAAGCATCACCTGAAGTACAACTGGCAGTAGATCTTATTTACCTGCTCGAATGCAATGAAATTTCCCCTGCCATCGCACTAGCTGCATTAGAGATAGCCAAACACGATTTTCAGGGGAAACTGAAAAAACAGTCTCAACAACCTGAGAAATAAGTAAAACTAATTCCTATTTCATCAGGCTTCATTTTTTAAAAACGACTATCTGGGTGGTGGTTATCACCATTTAATGGTTTCTGCACCTCTTGCAAGCTATCACCTTGCCCATTGTGCAAGTAAACTTCTAACTGGTTAAATGCGATGTTGATACCATTTTCCCGACATAATTTATCGATACTGCGGTTTATTTCATCCACTGTGCGACTGCGATCGCCCAACTCTCGAACATAGAGCCTTAATTCATGATCCAATGTACTGGAACCGAAACTCATAAAATAGACTTGTGGCCCCGGTTCGCTCATTACTCGGGAATTATCGTTTGCTGCTTTTAACAAAATCTCTTTTACCTTATCAAGATCAGAGCCATATGCGACACCAACCTTAATGATAATTCGCGTGACAGTATCGGAAAGTGTCCAGTTGATTAACCGTTCCGTTACAAATGCACGATTAGGGATAATCACTTCCTTGCGATCAAAATCTGTGATTGTTGTCGCACGAATACGGATTTTACTGACCGAACCAGAGTAAGTTCCTATTGTTACTGTATCTCCAATACGAACTGGGCGCTCAAACAAAATAATCAGGCCTGAAACAAAGTTAGCAAAGATTTCCTGCAAACCAAAACCTAACCCAACTGAAAGAGCTGCCGCCAGCCACTGTAATTTATTCCATGAAACACCCAGAGTTCCCAGAGCAGTAATTCCTCCGACACCCATGATTAAGTAAGTCAACGTTGTCTTAATGGCATATGAGGAACCTTGCTGTAATTGCAGACGAGAGAGCACCAAGACTTCCAATAATCCCGGCAGATTTCTCATCATGACCCATGCAATCACAAGCATTGCTATCGATAGCATCAAGTCTTTCAGGGTAACGTATTTCAGAACATTGCCCAGTTCTGTTGTTGTGCTGTATTGCCACAGATTGATCCTGTCGAGGTAAGAAAACACCGTCACCAAATCAGACCAAATCCAATAAAACGCTCCCAGGAAGACCAAAAACAGTACCATCGTCGTCAAACGCAATGACTGCTGGTTAATCTGATCCAAAGCCATTGGGGGTTCTTCCACAACTTCACCTTCTGCCCCTTCTTTCGCCAGGGACTGACGACGGGCAACAGCCCGCTGATAGGCAATGCGGCGAGCGGCAATACTCAATCCCCGTAAGCAAGCCTGATAACTGATATGCCAGAAAAACAGTAAATACAGGCTGTAAAGCCAACGTTCTGCCAAGCGCAAAGTCGTGTAGAAATAGCCTGATACCATCAATACCATCAGTACCAATGGTGCAAACGTCAATGCTGTCACCACGATAGTGCGAATCATGTGTGAATTCTTTTCACGCCATATATACCGACAGAATGGAAAAATAAAAAAGAAAAGCAAGAATAGACAAATAAATACAATACACTGACCAATGACATCATCAGACAATCTCAGGGGATGTTTTGCACCCAATGTTATCCAGAATAAAATAGGCAGTAACGCTATCGATAAACGTACAAGATTTTTGCGAAATAAAGTGCAAACCGCTCTGTCCAGAAAAAAATGACTCTCTCCAATTCCATCTTTGGTAAGAATTTGGTAACTACAACTATATATAATCCAAAATAATGCCAATTGACGGGAAAAACCCCAAATCAAATCATCCAGGTTATCACCTGATTTCGAATACCAATAACCTATTGCCAGAACGATAAAAGCCAGTGGTAATGTTTTTATCAGTGTCAGAATCAATGCCAGTGGCGTGTGTAATTGGCTATCACGATGAAATTGCCCCACTTCATCTGCAATTTTCTTCAACTGTTCATTAATGCCTTTGGTCTGCCAACGTAAAAATAAGCCAACCAGTATGAGAGGGATAACGAAATGGATGGAATCTTTTAGCCCAGTAATAAGCCCACTGAAGTTAAATCGAACATTTAAGTGGCTCAATTCTCCCTGAATCAGTCCGGGCAGGGATTTCAGCCAAACTAAGTTCATCGGTTTGTTACTGTTCACCCAAAAAATCTGCTGAACAAGCGTTTGTTCCAACGAATGAGTAACATCCAACAACTCCTGTTGATCCATCTGTAAGTTGATGGCATGAGTAATTTGGTTTCCTAACTGATCATTTAGCTGATCCAGAAGCCCACGGCGAACATCCACAACCTTATTGAGGGCATTGTGAATTTCTTCCATCATCTCAGCGGATTCGTTCTTTATTTTATTGTGACTATCTTTCAATAAATCGACGATATAGTCATCATTCTGATAAATAAGATCCCGTTCCTGAGTAATTTCAAACTGCTCCAGACGCAAGTCAGCAATTTTTGTCGGCAAATCTTTTGTCAGAATATCCTGAGGGACTTTCAACTGTTCTTGAAATAAAATACGCGATAATAATAAGCTGCCACGTAATACCTTGACCTGCTCTTTTAAATTCCGCTCGGATTGAATGATTCTTTCCAGATAATTTTTAACACTAATATTTTTCTGGAACAACTGATTGTTGTCTCGTGTTGCCGCAATCAATCGTTCACTGAGTTCATGGTTATTTTCAATTTCCTTCTGAATCAGTGGATTATCCTGAATATGTGAATTTTTTCCGTCCTGATTTTGGGCTTCTTTAGCTGTTTCTTCAGATATGCTCAGGCGTTTTCCACTCAACACATTTTGAATAAATTCGACGTAATTCTCCAGTTGTCTAATCTGATACGTCGTATAATCCCTTTGCTGTCGCAGGAGCACCTGCAACTGAATATTCGCTTGCAAGGATGTTTTTTGAAACGCATTTTGATACATCAAGAAAGATTGTTCTACCTGCAACAACTCCATTTGGGTACGACTGTATTCTGGTTGTTCAGTCAATGCATTATTAAGTTGATTACGAATTTGCTGTAATCTCTGCATGTTTTGAAACAACACGTTTTGTGCTCGTTCTGGCTGTGTTTGCAACCCAATCAACTGACTATTGTAGCTTCCAAGGTTTTCCTGTGCCTGCTGCAAACTATTCCATGTAGTATTTAGCTTCGCTTCAAGCTGTTTAAGAGATAATCTTTCCAGCGCCTCTATGTATTCATTTTTATCTTGCTGAGTGCTACTTTTCAGGTTTTCTAATTTAGTCATAACCTGACGTGCTTTTTGTGGCGCTTCTTGCCAATTTTTGTGAAGTATCTCGGTATCCAACTTCACTTGTTCTATCCTGTCAAAGAAAGAAAGTGTTTTTTCCAAATCAGATATGGATACTCTTTCTTCAACCGTATGTTCCTTACGCTCTGTCAGGCTCTTAAGCTGGTTTTGAATATCGTTACGGGTTGGGACATCGCTACTGAATGCCGCACTTGCAGGAGAAAATAGAGATGACAGGAGAAAAAACAG
The DNA here is from genome assembly GCF_059072735.1 of Xenorhabdus sp. XBWT. Classification (NCBI taxonomy): domain Bacteria; kingdom Pseudomonadati; phylum Pseudomonadota; class Gammaproteobacteria; order Enterobacterales; family Morganellaceae; genus Xenorhabdus; species Xenorhabdus sp. XBWT. Next base: position 839,433 of record NZ_CM180990.1, on the reverse strand, counting down.
ACTTATCATCAACGCAAAGCGAAAAAATAATCTATCGGAGAGTTTGCTACACGAACTCCCCTTATTAAGCAAAATACCCAAATATCGGTTAGCTGGAACCATGAATTCATCTACTCATCATTTGCAGATAATGGAATAATGCCAGCCCGCTAATTCCTCTGGCATCCGTGCAGGTTTTGCACAATTTCACTTCGACATTCTGGGCCGTCAAAATTTCTAACATCTGTTTTAAATTATAACCTTCTTTGGGAATTTGCCCGACTAGACCAGCAATCACAGCATCAGACATTAAGAACAATTTTAATTCGTTTTGAGGCTTCTGCTCTTTGAGTGCAATGGATAATCTCAAGGCGTTAAAAAATTTTCTTCGCGATTCCGCACATGGAAACTATATTTAAGTGTGTCGATAAAGCTGTCCACCAGATACGCTGACTGCTCTTGAATATTAAAACTGTCCGGTGCGAATGACCAGTTTTCCAATAATCCCGTCATCAATGCTTTCAGCATTATCGCAGAACGTCTGAGATCTAGGTTATAAGGTAATTCTCCAGATTGAATGCACGCTTCCAACGCTTTTTCAATTCTTTCGTAATCGGAAATACATGTCTCCCGAAGCTCCTCCGCTAATGAAGACATTTCTCCTACGAACTCACATTTATGGAAAAAAATTTCCATCAACAGGTGACTTTGAGGATCATCCATCATCATTCCTAACATAAAAATTAATAAAGATCTCAACGCCAGGAGTGGATTATTAGGGTATTTTGCTTGATACTCTTTCTCTAACGCGTCTATTTTATCTTCTGGAATTTTACAAACAATGGAAAGTAAATCCGTTTTATTTTTAAAATGCCAATAAATTGCTCCACGCGTTACACCAGCTGCTGTTGCGATATCTGCCAATGAAGTAGCAGAAACACCCCGCTCAGAAAAAGTCTTTATCGCAGCGTCTATGATTTGTTGACGAGTTTTTTTTGCTTGTTGTTTAGTTTTTCGTGCCATTTTCGTGCCATAAACTTTGTTTTTGACTGAGGCTGATTTACATACATTCATGTATGTTTGTACTATAGCACCCTTAATCAATGAAGTAATGATTTCACTTGTTTGTTCAGAGAATCAACATTGAAAAATTGAGGTTTACTTATGCGAAAAAACAGGGGCGTTTTACCTCTGGCTACATTACTACTGGTGCTTTCAGGCGGTTTTATTCTTTCTGGATGTAATGACAATAAAGACGCACAGAAAGGAGCTGGAGCTGCCGGCCAGCATGTTCCTGAGGTCGGGATCGTAACGCTGAAAGCAGAACCTCTGACAGTGATCACGGAATTGCCAGGCCGTACAACGGCTTATCGTGTTGCGGAGGTTCGGCCTCAAGTCAGTGGTATTATTCTGAAACGTAACTATAAAGAAGGAAGTGATATTGTTGCTGGAGAATCGTTATACCAGATAGATCCGGCAACCTATCAAACAGATTACAGCAAGGCTAAGGCAAATTTAGCCAGAGCGCAGGCTAATGAGAATGTCTCTCATTTAACCGTTGAACGTTATAAATCATTGCTGGGCACACAGTATGTAAGTAAGCAGGAATTTGATAAAGCAACTTCTGATTATGCACAAGCAAACGCAGATGTTCAGTCCGCTCAGGCTGCATTGGAAAGTGCCAGAATCAATCTGGCCTATACCAAAGTCACGTCTCCTATTTCCGGCCGCTCGGGTAAATCCACCGTCACAGAAGGTGCTCTGGTTTCTGCTAACCAAGGTTCAGCCTTAACAACTGTTCAACAGTTAGATCCTATTTATGTTGATATCACCCAATCAAGTGATGACTATCTGCGACTTAAAAATGAAATTGCAAAAGGAGTCGTTCAAAAAGAAACCCCAAAAACCAAAATTCGCCTAATTACTGACTCTGGACAAGAGTACAGTCAGGAAGGTTATCTTGAGTTTTCAGACGTGACGGTTGATGAAACTACAAGCTCTATCACTATGCGTGCTGTTTTCCCGAACCCAAATGAAGAAATACTTCCTGGCATGTTTGTCCGTACCAAACTGGAAGAGGGTGTCCGTCCGAATGCAATTTTGATTCCTCAGCAAGCTGTTACCCGGACACCTCGCGGCCAAGCGACTACTATGGTTGTCGATAAAGATAACAAAGTAGAAGTACGTAATATCAGTGCTACTCAGGCACTCGGTAACAAATGGCTGGTGACGGAAGGCTTGAAATCTGGAGATAAAGTTATCGTCACTGGATTACAGAAAATAGCGCCGGGAATAACGGTTAATCCAGTAGAAACTGATCTAAATGCCAAGCCTGCGACTAATCAAGCTGAGCCTGAAAAAAAGCCTCAATAAGGAGTCGGTGATTCATGCCTAAGTTTTTTATCGAGCGACCAATCTTTGCATGGGTAATTGCAATTATCACCATGCTATCTGGTCTGCTGGCAATCATGAAATTACCCGTGGAGCAATACCCTGCTATTGCGCCACCCGCTATTTCTATTTCGGCAGTTTATCTTGGAGCTGATGCGTCTACAGTACAAAATACTGTGACACAGATTATCGAACAGAATATGAATGGCATCGATAATCTAGTGTACATGTCCTCCAATAGTGATTCTGCCGGTCACATGAATATCACGCTGACTTTTGAGGCGAACACGAACCCGGATATTGCTCAAGTGCAGGTACAGAATAAACTGCAATTGGCGATGCCTCTGTTACCTCAAGAAGTTCAGCAACAAGGGATCAATGTTGAGAAAACAACTAATTCATTTTTGATGGTGGCTGGTTTCAACTCCCAAGATGGTTCCATGAGTCAAGATGATATTTCCGACTACGTCGGAGCCAATGTCAAAGACTCCTTGAGCCGCGTTACAGGAGTGGGTGAAACAACGCTGTTCGGTACACAGTATGCGATGCGTATCTGGCTCAATACTGAAAAGCTGCTTAACTATAAAATGACCCCCTTGGATGTGGTTAATGCAATTAAAGCACAAAACAATCAGGTTGCAGGTGGGCAGTTAGGGGGAACACCACCAGTTCCGGGGCAACGATTAAATGCGTCGATCATTGCACAAACTCGCCTCAGTTCTGCGGAAGAATTCAGCAAAATTCTGCTACGCGTGAATCCTGACGGATCAAAAATTAATTTGAGTGATGTTGCTGTCGTTGAACTAGGTGCTGAAGGTTACAATATCATTGGCCGATTCAATGGCAAACCTGCGGCTGGTATCGGTATCAAACTAGCTACAGGTGCCAACGCACTGGATACATCCAAAGCCGTCAAAAAAGCATTGTCTGAGATGTCGCCATTCTTCCCGCATGGGCTGACTGTTGTCTATCCGTATGACACAACACCATTTGTTAAAATATCTATTTTCGAAGTGGTGAAAACATTGGCAGAAGCTATCCTGCTGGTGTTTGTTGTTATGTACCTGTTCCTGCAAAACTTCCGGGCTACTCTGATTCCAACGATTGCGGTTCCGATTGTATTGCTTGGCACATTCGCCATTCTTGCGGCCTTTGGTTATTCCATCAATACATTGACGATGTTTGCCATGGTGCTTGCCATCGGCTTGCTGGTCGATGATGCTATTGTTGTGGTGGAAAACGTCGAGCGTGTCATGCAGGAAGAAGGTCTATCGCCAAAGGAAGCTACCAAAAAATCAATGGGACAGATTCAAGGCGCTCTAGTCGGTATCGCACTGGTACTTTCTGCTGTATTTGTACCAATGGCATTCTTCGGAGGAGCTACAGGGGCAATTTACCGCCAGTTCTCAATCACTATCGTTTCTGCAATGATATTATCTGTTCTGGTAGCCTTAATCCTGACGCCAGCTTTGTGTGCAACCATGCTCAAACCCGTTGTCAAAGGTAGCCATAACACTCAAAGAGGACTCTTTGGTTGGTTTAACCGTCTGTTTGAAAAGAGCACCCTCCATTATACCGATAGCGTCGGCCGGATGTTGCGTGGTACAGGGCGTTACTTGCTGATCTATGTTGCATTGATTGCAGGTATGGCTTTGATGTTTACCCGTCTGCCATCATCCTTCCTGCCTGACGAAGATCAGGGTGTTTTATTGGCAATGATTCAATTACCGTCAGGCTCCACTCAGGAGCAGACACAAAAGGTATTGAATCAAGTCAATGACTACTTCTATACCAAAGAGAAAGATGTTGTTAAATCTGTGTTTACCGTTAACGGCTTTGGTTTTGCTGGTCAGGGGCAAAATACCGGTCTGGCATTTATCAGTTTAAAAGACTGGGATCAACGTAAGAATGAGAAAGATAAAGTTTCTGCTATTGTTGATCGAGCAAATGCTGACTTTTCTCAAATCAAGGAAGCCGTTGTCTTTGCGTTTAATATTCCTTCGATTGTAGAGTTGGGTTCTGCCAGTGGCTTTGATTTCCAATTGATTGACAAAGGAAACCTTGGGCATGAAGCATTAACGAATGCACGTAATCAGTTGCTTGGTATGGTTGCTCAGCATCCTGATATGCTCAGAAGTGTTCGCCCTAATGGACAAAATGACACACAGCAATACCGTCTCCATATCGATAAAGAAAAAGCAGAAGCGTTAGGGATATCTACTTCAAATATCAACACAACACTGGGCACTATGTTTGGTGGTGCTTATATCAATGACTTTATTGACCGTGGTCGAGTCAAAAAAGTTTATATCCAAGCTGACGCAGCTTACCGTATGTTACCTAGCGATATTAGCAAATTATATATCCGCAATTACCATGGCCAAATGGTGCCGTTTTCCGCATTCATAGACGTATCAAAAGAACCGTGGGTTTATGGTTCACCCCGTCTGGAACGCTATAACGGGCTTCCTTCTATGGAAATCGTAGGTGAAGCAGCTCCTGATAAAAGTACCGGTGATGCAATGGCGCTGATGGAACAGCTAGCTGCACAACTCCCTGCTGGAATTGGCTATGACTGGACTGGAATGTCTTATCAGGAACGTCTGTCAGGTAATCAGGCCCCAGCTCTCTATGCGCTGTCATTGATTGTCGTATTCCTCTGTCTGGCGGCGTTATATGAAAGCTGGTCCATTCCGTTCTCAGTCATGTTGGTCGTCCCCCTGGGGGTTATCGGTGCATTGTTGGCAACATCAATGCGGGAGTTAGGTAATGACGTTTACTTTAAAGTTGGCTTGTTGACGACCATTGGTTTGTCAGCGAAAAACGCTATTCTTATCGTAGAGTTCGCTAAAGATCTGATGGAGAAAGAAGGCAAAGGGTTAATAGAAGCCACTTTGGATGCTGCCAAAATGCGTCTACGTCCAATACTGATGACATCTTTGGCCTTTATGCTTGGGGTTATGCCTTTAGTATTAAGCAACGGGGCTGGCTCAGGCGCACAAAACGCCGTAGGAACAGGAGTATTGGGTGGTATGATTGCTGCTACATCATTGGCAATTTATTTCGTCCCAGTGTTCTTTGTTGTTATCAAGCGTCGATTCACAAAGAAAAGTGAAGCGGTTGAGCACACCTCAACCCACCACTGAATTTAATTATGTTAAAAAAGGTCACATAAGTGACCTTTTTTAATGGACAAAAATCACTTCAAACGGCAAATTACCCTGATTACAATATCTACCTTAAACCCTATCTATAATCTAGTTAAAATAAATACTTATGCAAAAAACTACATTTAAGGGCGATATCATTCTGTTTTTTATAATAAATAGAAGATAAATTGGCAACTGCCCTGATTTTTCTTCTGATTACACCTTTAATGGTAAAAAGTGTTCCATCCCGATGGTGACATATGTAATAATATCGATATATTGATTTTGAAAGTCGCAATACAATCGCCTATAATGACCCCAGTGCTATTGCTACAGTCTCTACTGTAATTAGAATAATTCTATATATTTAACGGTATATGTAGATATGACTATCTTTTATAGTAGAATGTCAGGCTGTTGTCTGAAACTAAGCTGTACCAGAACTAAGTGTTTTAGTAAAACTAAACATAAATTAGTCATTGTTAAAAATTCAGTTAGCAGATGAACAAAATAGAGCTTTTAATATTAATAAATAATAATCATGTTTTGATAGGCTCTATTCTAAAATAATGACTATAATAAATAGTATGTATAAGCCTTAGTTCAAATAAGCAGTGCGCTTTTTACGGAGGTGATTATGGATGAATATTCACCAAGAAGACATGATATTGCTGAATTAAAATACTTATGTGAAGAATTAATTCATGAAGCACTTTTAGTCCTGAATCGCACTGAGAATCATTGGATTCACGATCTAACTTCCGAGAGAAGCTTAAAACTAAACGAATTGATCGAACACATTACAGCTTTTGTCTGGAGCTTTAAAATTAAATACACAGATAACTACGATCTCAGCACCTTAATTGATGAATATCTGGATGAAACATATAATTTGTTTGGAAGTGATAAGATAAGCTTTCTTGAACTTACAAAATGGCAAAGAACAAACAAACACTTAACTAACATTCTGCTACACGATTTGAACGCTTCTTTAAGCAAAACCTGATAAATATATTTCTAACTATTTTTTATACCAAATAAGATAAGGCAATTATGACTAAAACTGACTATCTGATGCGTTTGAGAAAATGCACTTCTATTGAAACACTGGAACGTATAATTGAAAAAAATAAATACGAACTTTCGGATGATGAACTTGAATTGTTCTACTCCGCTGCTGACCACCGTTTAGCCGAACTTACTATGAATAAGCTCTATGATAAGATCCCATCATCTGTCTGGAAATTTGTCCGCTAAGCTGTAGTGATCAGATAGTAAGTGACTAAAGCCGGTAGATATTATCGGCTAACTGAGGAGCTAATTATAAACCTGAAATTGGCGAGGGCTCTGCCAGCGACATCCCGGCACACACATCCCTTGCTATGGCTGCTTCTTTCCAGACCTGACCAAGTTAACAAGTTAGCGTTGCGGGAGAACCAACAGAGCCCCCATTGACATTAGCTTCAAATCTTGAAGCGGTGGTCATTATCATTCATATATAATAAAATAGCAAGACACCTTCATTTGAATGCTGCTTTCTTGCTCGCGGCGATGAAAAAAAATCAAAAATAACACCAAGAAAACAAATTTTTCTGCTACCTAAAGGAATTAACCTTTCCATAATTCAACATTTCCGCTTAACATAATGCTCTTTTTATGTTCTATAGATATTAAATTAGCTTCAATTTCTTCAGTACAAGAATCGTTTTTCGGGATAGAATGAACATTTAACATGCAAACAATAAACAGATAAAATAATAAAAAAAGCACATACGATAACAAACATGAATCATTTTAAATTGATATAAAAATCTGATAGATTTTACAATATCAACTTAAATAAAATATTAACATTATCTTTTCGCCCAAGTAAAAATAATCATATAAATCAATAAATAAACATTAAAGTAATGTTATATACATTATTTGAATAAGTATTGGTTAAATTAACAGTGATAATTTAACACCGAAAATAAAAACATAAAGATAAATTTGATTTACAACTTAATATCTTTATTTTTTTGGATAAATGAATTTTTATATCTGTAATCGTTTGATTATACGTTTTCAACAGCTCTTATAAAAAGCAAAGGCACATTATGAGCCAGGCATTGCAAAATTTAATTAACTTGATACATCTGGAAAAAATAGAAGAAGGGATTTATCGTGGGCAAAGTGAAGACTTAGGATTTCCCCAAATTTTTGGCGGCCAAGTGATAGGTCAGGCTCTGTATGCAGCAAAACAAACGGTTGCAAATGATAGAATGGTTCACTCCTTTCACAGCTATTTTCTACGACCAGGCAATAGTCATAAACCTATTGTTTATGATGTTGAAATATTACGGGATGGGAGAAGTTTCAGCGCTCGTCGTGTTAGTGCAATACAACATGGTCAACCCATTTTCTACATGACAGCATCCTTTCAAGGCCATGAAGAAAGCTTTGAGCATCAAAATACCATGCCAATAGTTCCTCCTCCAGAAGAGTTAGAGTCTCAAGAGGAAATGATAAAAAAAATGACTCCCTCACTCCCTGACAAATTGTACAAAGCTTTTTCCGCACCACCTCTGGAGATGAAACTGGTTAAATCCCACAGTCTGCCTAATCATTCATCAAAAGAGCCTGTGCGTTATGTTTGGTTTCGCAGTAATGGAAAAATGCCAGAAGATCCATTCATACATCATTGTTTGTTAGGATATGCTTCAGATTTCGATTTTCTGCCGACATCTTTGCTGCCCCATGGAGTGGGATTTATGGAACACAATATGCAGGTAGCCACAATTGACCATTCAATGTGGTATCACCGTCCTTTCAATATGAATGATTGGTTACTCTATGCAATCGAGAGCCCATCAGCATCAGGAGCACGTGGTTTCGTTCGTGGGCACATCTATAATCGTGAAGGAATACTTATTGCTTCTGCAGTTCAGGAAGGGGTTATCCGCAAACTGTAAAAAATAAGCACTGTATGCCGTAATAATCTGGATAACACATAACAGTTATTCATTGTTACCCTATTATTACGGTAATCAGTTTTTCAAAACTTAAAAGTTTATATACCCATTGGATTTCAAGATGCAGCGCGACGGCAAGGGAATGACAAATTCGTCGGGAACGAATTTGCCCAGCCAAAGGCTGGCTTCCGGTGAAAGGCAGGAGCCTTTCATTAATCCCCTGGAGCATAAATAACTATGTGACCGGGGTGGATGAGCGCAGTCAACAAAGCTACAACTTGAAAGACAACAGGTATATCTCATAGATTTCGAGTTACAACCCAGCAATAAGAGAGTCAGCTCTTAGCAACATCACTAATTAACGGTATTAGTTATAAGCACTTTCACCATGTGAAGTAATATCCAGCCCCTCTCTTTCTGATTCAACGCTAATGCGTAATCCCACCAGTTTATCGGCTATCTTAAATGAAATATAAGCAGCTACTGATGACCAAACAATACAGATCAATATACTGATAAACTGCACTCCAAGCTGTCTTAACATGGTCATACCATCAGCAAATCCCATTCCGCCTAAAATTGGATCGGTAAAAACACTTGTCAGTAAACAACCAACAATTCCACACACGCCATGCACTCCAAAAACATCACAGACATCATCAACACGTAACCACCGTTTTAGTATGACCACTCCCCATAAACCGGCTAAGCCTGCAATTATCCCCATAACCAGAGCACCGCCGATGCCAACCGTTGCTGCTGCGGGTGTAATTACCACCAAACCCGAAATACACCCAGAACACGCACCTAAAAGCGATGGCTTTTGGCGGAATAACCATTCAGAAAAAACCCATGACAATACTGCTCCTGCCGTTGCTATTACCGTATTTAAAAAAGCCAAAGCAGCAATAGCATTCACTGCACCAGCGGAGCCTACATTAAAACCAAACCAACCGATGTAAAGGATTGCTGTACCAATAAAAGTCATTGGTAAGTTATGAGGTTTAAAAGCTTCCCTCCCAAACCCTGACCGTTTTCCAAGTAAGTAAGCACCAACCAATCCTGCTGCTGCCGCATTAATATGGACAACCGTTCCCCCTGCAAAATCCAAAGCGCCATCTTTCGCAAGCAAACCTCCTCCCCATACCATATGTGCTATAGGAATGTAGGCTACTGTCATCCATAACACACAAAAAATCAATAATGCTGAAAAACGAACTCTTTCGCACAAGGCACCCACAACCAAAGCAACAGTGATACAAGCAAACGCCCCTTGGAAAACAACATAAATAAATTGGTAGAAACTGCCGCTCAAATCAGTAATGGAAATATTTTTCAGCATAACCTGATCTAATCCACCCCAAAAACGATTACCTGTAGTAAACGTCATGCTATACCCGTAAACAATCCAAAGCGCACACACCAATGAAAAGCTGACAATTACTTGTGACATCAATGATAAAATGTTTTTACGGCGCAATAATCCTCCATAAAATAAAGCAATTCCCGGGATCGTCATAAAAATCACCAGTATAGTATTTATCAACATAAATACTGTATCAGCCTTATCAAGAGTATTTTCCGCAGCGAAAGCGAATGAAGGTAAACTGGCTATAGCGCCAACTATGGATAAAAATTGTTTTTTCATTTTTCCCCCATTTACAGTGCTAAATCATTCGTTTCACCCGTCCTGATCCGAACGGCATGCTGTAACTCAAAAACAAAAATCTTCCCATCACCCATTTTGCCTGTGAATGCAGTCTGTTGAATAATATGTATAATCTCTTCAACTCGCTCATTATTGGTTGCAATATCAATCTTAACTTTGGGTAAAAAATTAACGTTGTATTCAGCTCCCCGGTAAAGCTCAGAATGACCTTTTTGACGCCCAAAGCCCTTTACTTCTGAGATAGTCATGCCTTGTATACCTATGTCAGCAAGAGCCTCGCGTACTTCTTCCAGCTTAAATGGTTTGATGATGATAGTGATTAATTTCATACCTTCCCCCGCATTTTGCTGTATTTGAATAAAGGAGATAGGCAAGGGATATGCCAAAAATAAAAAATAGTATGGAATCAATTTATTACCGAAGAATATTGCTAAAGAAGGGATAAAAAAGGAGCAGCAAACAGCAACTGCTCCCTATATGTGCACACTAAACGTGCACAGGCTCATTCAAAATTTCACCAACCTGTTGAAGTTGGTACATTTGGTAATAACGTCCACGTTTTGCCAGTAACTGCTGATGCCGTCCCTGTTCTACAATTGCACCACGATGCAGCACTAAGATGGAATCGGCTTCAATGATGGTCGAAAGACGGTGGGCGATAACTACCAACGTTGTCTGCTTACGGATCATTCTCAATGCTTTTTGGACTGATTGTTCTGTTCCAGAATCAATATTCGCCGTTGCTTCATCCAAAATAAGAATCTGTGGCGTTTGTACTAAAACCCGAGCCATCGCTAAAAGCTGTTTTTGTCCTGCTGAAAGGGTGTTCCCTTGTTCTCCCAATAAAGAATTCAAACTATCTGGCAAGTTACGGATAAATTCGGCTAACTGAACCAGCTCCAGCACTTCCCATATTTTTTCTTCACTGATATCCCGTCCTAACGTGATATTGTCGAGAAATGAAGCGGCCAAAACGACAGGATCTTGCTGTACCATTGCGATGCCATTACGCAGCACTGCATGGGAAAGCGAAGATACGGGGCGTCCATCAAGATAAATTTCACCGTCTTGCCACGGATAATAGCCCATAATCAAATTGGCCAAGGTACTTTTCCCACTTCCTGTATGTCCAACCAACGCTACAAAACCATGAGGAAGAACATGCAGGTTAATATCATTCAAGACATTTTTGTCACTTCGATAGGAAAAACTTAAATTTTCAACATCAATTCGACCACCCGCCAATGCCTGTGAGTCATTGCCATACAGCTGCTGCGGACTATCCATCAGTTCAAAAACCCGTTCTCCCGAAATAACAGCTTGCTGCAATAACGATTGCTGTGCCGTGAGTTCAATTAGCGGTTCGTTCAATCGACCGAGGTAGTTAATAAAAGCATACAATACCCCAACGCCAATGACGTCAGTTCCTTTGAGTCCAAATAGCAGAAGCAAGCCACACAATATTGCAGTAGAAAAAAAACTCAGTAATGGCCTCAACAAAATCCCATCTAACCGTAAAGCCTGCATACGAGCCTTATAATGCGCCCGGTTAGTAGCCAGCATTCTTTCACCAAAACGAGCCTGCTGACGGAATTGCTGAATTACAGCCATTCCATTAATAACTTCGTTAAAACCATCATTTATGTCGGCCAGATAGCCACGAACCCGCCTAATAATTGGGGTACTTAAACGCTGATAAATAAACATTACCAACAAGACCATTGGGAATATTGCTATCGCAACAGATGCCATGCGCCAATCCAGTACAAACATGGCTATCAACATCGCACCAATCAATGCAATACTACGGAACACAGCAGGGATCACATTTACGAACAGATCCTTAATGGCTTCAGTATCATTAGTTACACGAGAGATCAGTTGACCAACAGGCTGATTATCAAAAGCGCTTAATGGCTGACGCAATGCTGAGTTCATAACATCAGTACGTATCTGCTGTACCACACCTACAGACGCCTGATTAAAAAACAAGGTCTGGTAATAATGTAAAGCAGCAGAAATAATCTGTAGGACCAAAAAGGCAGCCGCAAGCCCACTGACAACATCAAGCGGTAAATGTCCCTTTGCAACTATATTGTCGATAAAATAACTCACAAGCAACGGCCCGCTCACTTCTGCCAGCGCCGCAATCCATAACATTAACACAGCAATTATAATGGGCTTGCGATGGTTTTTACTGTAAGAAAGCAGGCGCTTTAATGATGGCCATAGCTTGCGCACATGAATATTAGTCATCTTCCCCATCCAATGCGGCTTCTAATTGTTGGTAATGATACATGTCAGAATACCAGCCGGGTTGAACGATAAGTTGCTTATGTAGACCTTGCTGTGCAATTGTGCCATGCTGCATAATCAATATATTATCTGCCTCCGTTAATGCAGATAGTCGGTGTGCACTAATAATAATGGTGCGTCGCTGTCTCCACTGGTTGAGATTTTTCATGATGCGATGTTCTGTATGACCATCAACAGCTGATAAGGCATCATCAAGAATTAAAATCTCTGCATCCAATAACAAGGCCCTGGCAATGGAAATACGCTGCTTTTGTCCCCCGGAAAGCATCACTCCACGTTCACCTACTTCGGTTTGATAACCTTGTGGCAACCGCAAAATATCATCATGCACATTCGCCAAGCGAGCGACCTCTTCTATTTGCTCTTGGGTTGCATTAGGCCGTCCTAACGCAATATTGCCAGCTACTGTATCCGAAAACAGGAAAGGTGTTTGATTAACAATAGCCAACCGTGAACGCCACTCCTCTATTCTGAAGGCAGAGATATTTTGTGACTGAAAACGAATATCTCCATCAATGACATCAAATTGTCGCTGTAATAAAGCCAACAAAGTACTTTTGCCTGAACCTGTTGGGCCACATAGCCCTAATAACTGACCAGGCTCTAACTGGAAACGGATGCCATTCAAGACAGGCTTATCATTTGTTGGATAAGTAAACGTATTAATATTTGCCTGCAAAATGCCATGATCTGAAGATAAGGACTGTGTACCATCATTGATCACTAGAGGTTCCTGCAATAAACTCTGAATACGTGTATATGCGGCGCTACCCCTCTCAACAATGTTGAACATCCAAGCCAATGCCAGCATTGGCCAGATCATCAATCCCAAATACATAACAAAGCTGGTAAGTTCACCCAACGTCATGGAGCCATGCACAACCATCCAACTCCCACCACCAATAGCCAAAAGATTTGAAATGGCAATAGTGATAAAAATTGTAGGATCAAAACATGCATCCACACGTGCAACATGCATATTTTTACGCCCTGCATCAATGGCAACTTCTTCAAACTGACTGGATTGTAATTCTTCCAAACCAAACGCTTTTATCATACGGATGCTGGTCAAACTTTCCTGAGCGTGGTTATTCAGGCTTGAGAAAGCGCCTTGCGCTGATTTAAAACGATGATGGAGCTGAGCACCATAATGTTTTATTGCCAACGCCATAATCGGCATCGGCAATAGTGATAACAACGTTAATTCCCAACTAATTTCCACACTCATTACGATAAGAACAGCACACCCCATCACTAAGGCATCAACTAAAGTAAGTACTCCCTCACCCGCAGCAAAAACAACTCTGTCAACATCGTTTGTTGCGCGAGCCATGAGATCACCGGTTCGATGCCGTAAATAAAATTCAGGATTCTGGCTACTCAGCCGCAGGTAAAAATCACTGCGCAATTTAACAGCCAATCGATAAGAGGCTCCAAACAGCCATACACGCCAAACATATCGCAGCCCATAAATAGCCAATGCGATAACAAGTAACACTCCCAGCCACATCAATAGCTGATCAGATGACATAGTGTTTGCGCTAATACCATCAACAATAATCCCCACCAAGCGAGGTGGAATGAGTTGCAGCACTGCAATCATAATAAGAAAAATAATAGCACCCAAATAACGCCGCCATTCACTAATAAAATACCAACCTAATTGTGAAAATAATCTCACGTACCTATTCCTGAGGTAAAAATGAAAAAGTTAGCGTCCACATACCAAAGGGAACTTCATATTACTGGATCTGATATTGGTAACGCCGTTGTATATTTTATTTTCTCCATTGCAAAATTGGAGGTGACATCAATCAAACCAGAAATCCCATTTACCATGCGTTTGTAGAACCGATCATAACTTTTCATATCAACAACTTCTACATGCATGAGGTAATCATATTCACCAGCCATGCGATAAAATGTTAAGACTTCTGGCATCTCTTTAATAAAGGTAACAAACTGCCCATACCATTCACTGCTGTGTTGCTGAGTTTTGATCATCACTATCACTGTCAGACCAAGACCGAGTTTCTCACCATTGAGCAATGCCACTTTTCCAACAATATATCCCTCAACTTCAAGTCGCTTAAGACGTTTCCAGCAAGGTGTAGACGTCAAATTAACAGCTTCAGACAACGCATTCAGGGATAAACTACAATCCTTTTGGAGTAGTTCCAGTAGCTTACGGTCTATTTTGTCTAGCATATCTCAATCCTATAGAAATATTTCCCAAATATAACGGATAAAAACAGAAAAATAACAACCTATTTCTCTAAATGTAAGGGTAATCTATATACCACTACGGTATTATTATTCAGGATCAATTTATGTCGTCTTCATGGGCTAAAAATGCCATAAGAGCTATCCAAGCTGATTATCAACGCAGTGCTGATACGCATCTGATTCGCCTCAATCTTCCCATGTTTCCAAATATTCATCTCTATCTCAAAGATGAAAGCACTCATCCTACAGGTAGCCTGAAACACCGGCTTGCGCGTTCCCTATTCCTTTATGCGCTTACTAATGGCTGGATTAAGGAAGGAACTCCAATTATTGAAGCTTCATCCGGCAGTACCGCTGTTTCGGAAGCTTATTTTGCCCGTTTGCTTGGCTTACCTTTTATTGCAGTAATGCCTTCCTGTACGGCTAAACGTAAGGTTCAGGAGATTAAGTTCCATGGCGGTAAATGTCATTTTGTAGAACATTCGGCCCTGATTTACCAAGAATCAGAACGTCTGGCAAAAGAACTGAACGGCCACTACATGGATCAATTTACTTATGCCGAACGAGCAACCGACTGGCGAGGAAACAACAATATTGCAGAAAGTATTTTTCGCCATATGAAACTAGAGCCATTTCCTGAACCAACTTATATTGTTATGAGTGCAGGAACTGGAGGTACATCGGCAACACTTGGCCGCTATATCCGTTATCAGGGATATGACACCAAACTGGTTGTTGTTGATCCTGAAAACTCCGTTTTCTACGATTGCTATCGTCAGAATTGCCGTGAAATTCGCGGAGATGCTGGCAGCAAAATCGAAGGTATTGGTCGTCCACGTGTAGAACCCTCCTTTATCCCTACTGTTGTCGATGACATGATCCAAGTTCCTGATCCTGCCTCTATCGCTACTATTTATTGGCTTGAAAAATTAATTGGCAGAAAAACGGGTGCATCAACAGGAACTAACGTCTGGGGCGCTTTGCAACTCGCCAAACAAATGCACGATAACAACCAACAAGGTGCTATCGTGACGTTAATTTGTGATAGCGGAGAACGCTATCTTGATACTTATTACAATCCGGAATGGGTTCGCAATAATATCGGTGATGTCACTCAGTATCTAACACAACTACCCAAGCTAAACAGTTATGAGTAACATACCTCCTTCAATTTACAGAGGCAGGTATCATGAAACGAGCCGTTGTTGTATTCAGTGGTGGACAGGACTCCACCACTTGTTTAATTCAGGCACTCCGTCAATATGACGAAGTTCACTGTGTTACTTTTGATTATGGGCAGCGTCATCGCACTGAAATTGATGTCGCTTGCCGTATCAGCAAAGAATTAGGAGCCGCTGCCCACAAGGTACTTGATGTTACTGTGTTAAATGAGCTTGCAATCAGCAGCCTGACAAGAGACAACATTCCTGTGCCAGATTTCAATGCAAGTGAAAAAAGTGACCTCCCAAATACTTTTGTGCCCGGTCGTAACATTCTGTTTTTAACTCTGGCAGCTATTTATGCTTACCAGATTGAGGCTGAAGCAGTGATTACTGGTGTTTGTGAAACTGATTTTTCGGGCTATCCAGATTGTCGTGACGAATTTGTCAAAGCGCTAAATAATGCTGTCAGCCTTGGTATCGCTCGTGATATCCGTTTTGAAACTCCCTTAATGTGGTTAAACAAAGCGGAAACTTGGGCACTGGCCGATTATTATCAAAAACTAGATTTTGTCCGTAACCAAACTCTCACTTGTTATAACGGTATTCAAGGTGATGGATGCGGTGAATGCGCTGCATGCCATCTCCGCACCAAAGGATTAACTAACTATTTAACCAATATTCAATCCATAATGGCGGATATGAAATCTAAAACACATTTAAGATAATCACATCGTTTTATTTAATTCATATCTGTTTGTGAGAGGTTCAACAGACCTCTCACTTTATTCTATTAGGTCTTATTACCCGTCATCTTTCAAGTTGCAGCTTTGTTGGTTTAGCTTGCTCATCCCAGCTACCGTTTTTATACACATGCAGGAGTTATCTATGCTCCTATATTGCTCAGGATCTGCTTCTTTATTGTCACGCTGCAATCCGAAACTCATTGGTTATAGGCTTCCATTCTTTTCCGTAGTTCACCTTCGAATATTAGAGATTTCTGGGTTTTTAAATCAATACAGGCAAATGTGGTTAAAGCATCAGCAATAATTTGATTATCTCTCCTGCGTATAATTTCCTGAAAGAATGTGCCACTTTTATTGCGTAATTCCTGTAAAGAAGATTTCACTTCCAATTCATCGGCTATCACTGCCGGATGGCGATAATTAATATTGATATTCACCACGACAAAACCAATATTATTACTGTTTAACCATTCCATAGAGTCACCTTCTGTTAGTAAATCCCAGCGAGCTGCCTCCATAAATTCTAAATAACGAGCGTTATTCACATGCTGGAAAAGATCGATATGGTAACCCCTAACTTTGATAATCGTGCTCATTGCTATTTTTTCCTTAAACTCATCCGACCAGACGAACATTAACAATAGCAAAACAATTTAATTACAATAGTGTTTAATGAATTATTTTTGATCGGTATCACAGCCCTCTTGGCAGAAGTATAACTGTGCCTCAAGAGGGCTTAATACTTAGTAAGTTAACTTATTCCGATTTTTTTCTATAAAGATAGGTCCAATACCTTGAACTTCCTGTAGTTGTTCTATTGCCGTAAAAGGGCCATACTTCTCACGATATTCAATAATTGCCTGTGCTTTTTTAACACCAATGCCATTAAGTTCTTTCGCTAATTCTTCCGCATTTGCAATATTAATATTAAGTGATCCTTTCCCTGATATTTGCTGAGCGGTGACTTGCTCCTTTCCTTCTTTTGAAGCACTGTCTTCAATAATAGCTTTATGTTGACTACCAAGCTGTTTTACCGTTTTATCAGCAGGCTCATTTGACGTGATCGCATACGATAACGGCATATTGATACACAAAGCCACGATGAATGAGTTGAATAATATCCTTAAATACTTCATGTAAATTTCTCCATGTATTGTTGACGGAAGAGAGATTGCCATAACAATATTTTTGGACAACAGGCAAGATTAAAATATGCGAAAGGCCACGAAAGTGGCCTTTTCAAATTACTATTTTACAAAAATAGTTGCGGGTAACGTCGCAATTTTACTCGGTTTGGCCGAACTTAATATCAGCTTCATCACGTAAATTAATCATCAATGATTCCAGCATAATATTACCAGTCTGATACTGATATCCTTCCAGGTATTCTTTAATCTGCTCTTCGTTGATAGAGCCAGGAGCAACTTTATCCAACTGGATAAATACCGAGTTCCCAAGCTCATCTTGAGCTAAACCATATTCAACTTTACCTTCTTTAGGACGAGGCAGAGTAAATGCAACATCAGTCACCTGATTAGTTTGTGAGAAGCGTTTTATTACTGTAGGTTGACCAAATTGGATATTAGCGGTTTTCAGCGCTTGCTCGCCTTTATCTTCTTTTAGAGCCGCCAGCAGCTTTTCGCTTTCAATTTGAAGCTGTTTTTCCGCTTTCTGACGTTTCAACAATTCAGTCACTTCAGATTTAACTTGTTCGAACGGTTGAACAGTTTCAGGTTTGACAGCATCAACACGAACAATAAAGGCTCTGTCACCTTCAACAGAAATGACATCAGAGTTAGTTCCTGTTGCTCCTTTATCATCAATCAAATTACCGGAAAAAATAGCCTGAACAACTTGAGTGAAATTAATGTCAGCGGGAATTTGATCGCGGTCAAACCAGTCAGTGGTCACAGCTGCATGACCAGCTGCTTTTTCTGCTGCTGCCAAGGATTCGTTATCATCAGCTGCTGCCTCGCTCACTTTCCGTTGCAATGCATAAAACGCATCAACAGCTTTTTCCTGCTTAACGATTTTCTCTATTTCCGAATGCATATCAGCTAATGATTTGATTACCTGAGGCTTGATATCATCTAAACGGAAGATGGCGTACCCATTGGATAATTTGACAATATCAGAAAGTTGCCCTTTTTTTGTTAAATTAGCTGATTTAAGCTCATTAGGCAGAGAACTCTCTTCCATCCAACCGAGATCTCCTCCCTTTTGGGCAGAAAACTTATCAGTCGATTTTTCGGTTGCCAATTGACTGAAATCAGCCCCTTTATTTAACTCATCCAAAACAGATTTGGCGACTAAATCTGAAGACAGTTGAATAAAGCTATACTTCTTCTGTTCAGAAGTCGTATATTTTGACAAATTATCTTTATAATATTTTTCGATATCGGCTTCAGATACAGTGATATTTTTGAGTTCATCTGTAGCATCCATCTTGATATAGCTGATTTTAACTTTTTCTGGCACGGTGAAATGCTTGCTATTCTCACCATAGTAGTTTTTCAACTCGTCTTCGGTAACTTTTTGCTGTGCTTCAATTGATTTCAATTCAAGAGTTGCAAGACGCACCGTTCTTTCTTGAAGAGCAAGCATGACTTCTTGTTTGATTTCTGTCGGTAAGGCAATTTCCGATCCCATCAATATTTGCATCAATTGACGATTGATAATCTCGTTACGAACCTGCTCCGCAAAGTTATCAGGGCTTATGTTTGAACGGGCAAGTAAGTTCAAATAATCCTGATATTTATTGCTATCAAATTTACTGTCGGTCTGGAGAAAAGGTAAGTTACGTATCTCCTGTGCAACCTGATCATCGCTTGCAGACAAGCCTAATTTGTAGGCATACTGCTCAATCAGTACAGAATTGATAAGACGATCCAATGACTGACGACGAATCTGACGTACTTGTTGTTCATTGCTTAACAGCGTTGAGAATTGATCTCCCAGCTTCTCCTGCAACATACTTTTTTCTTGCAGAAATACCTGCTCCAGTTGAGCACGACTAATGGTTTGACCATTCACTTTGGCAGCATAACTACCACTTTCGCTTGACAGGTAGCCCGTTACACCAGTCAACACAAAAGTCAGGATAATTAGAGCCAACACAATTTTAAGCACAGGACCGTTTGCCGCCGTGCGTAGGTTGTCCATCATAAAGACGTAAAACTCCGCTTTAGTGAAAAAGAAACTGTCATATTACGCTAATTCAAACGCTAAGAGAAAAAAAGCGCACCAATCAATTGATGCGCTTATATTCTAACCCATCAACCCTGCCTAGTCAGTTGAAGTTTACTGCGATGGCAAAAATGAGAGGCCTGTTTTCTATTCTTAGGCATTAACAGCGTCTTTAAGGCTCTTTCCTGCACGGAAAGCAGGTACCTTTGCTGCCGCAATTTTAATTTCTTTGCCTGTCTGGGGGTTGCGTCCTGTACGTGCAGCACGCTCACGCACAATAAATGAACCAAACCCTACCAAAGCGACATCATCACCGTCTTTTAATGCATCAGATACTGAAGAAATGAATGCATCTACTACACGTCCAGCTGCTGCCTTGGAAATGTTCACATCAGCAGCAATTTTGTCGATCAGTTGTGACTTATTCACTCTTATCATCCCCATTTAGTTTTACTATTGTAACAAAATCCGATTCATAACAGATAACACAACAGTCACGCTGTCATATCAATCCTTTCCAGTATTAGCAAGAAATCATGGAACAGCAAAATATTTAATCGGATAATTAGACTAAACTAACTTAATGATACAAAAAAAGCTGGCAAGTCTGAATTTACTCGCCAACTTAAATTTTATACACATTTCTTGAATTAGCTCACTATTTTTGTACTATTTTAGTGATACTACTTCTGTTCCAAATGCCGGTTCCTGCAAAGCAATAGACAAAACATCCTCTATGCGCTTAACAGGATGGATCTCTAAATCTTTGATCACATTCTGAGGGATCTCTTCCAGATCCCGTTTATTCTCATATGGAATCACAACTGTTTTAATTCCCCCACGATGCGCTGCCAGTAGTTTCTCTTTCAAGCCACCAATTGGCAAAACTAAACCACGCAAGGTAATTTCCCCCGTCATAGCGACATCAGCGTTAACTGGATTACCAGTCAGGCAAGAAACCAGTGCTGTGCACATTGCAATACCTGCACTCGGCCCATCTTTTGGGGTAGCTCCTTCTGGTACGTGAACGTGAATATCACGTTTTTCATGGAAATCAGAACTGATACCCAATTTATTTGCACGAGCCCGAACGACTGTCAATGCGGCCTGGATGGATTCCTGCATCACTTCACCCAATGAACCGGTATAAGTCAATTTACCTTTACCCGGCACACTGGCTGTTTCAATCGTCAGCAGATCACCGCCCACCTCTGTCCACGCAAGGCCCGTTACCTGACCAACAAGGTTTTCTGTATCGGCGCGACCATAATCCACACGCTGTACACCCAGATAGTCTTTCAGATTATCCGCATTGATTTCAATGTGCTTAATCTTTTTATCCATCAGTAGTGCTTTAACAGCTTTACGACACAATTTAGAGATTTCACGCTCCAGACTGCGAACGCCAGCCTCACGAGTGTAATAACGAATTATGCCAATAATCGCACCATCATCAATGGACAGTTCACCTTTCTTCAACGCATTGCGTTCGATCTGTTTTGGCACTAAGTGGCGTTTGGCAATATTCAGTTTTTCATCTTCGGTATAACCTGACAAACGAATAACTTCCATACGATCCAGCAACGGTGCTGGAATATTCATGGAGTTGGATGTTGCCACAAACATCACATCAGACAGATCGTAATCTACTTCAAGGTAGTGATCGTTAAATGCCACATTCTGTTCAGGATCAAGTACTTCCAATAAAGCTGAGGCTGGATCACCCCGCATATCGGATGACATTTTATCAATCTCATCCAACAGAAACAGTGGGTTTTTAACCCCAATCTTGGACATCTTCTGAATCAATTTACCTGGCATAGAGCCGATATAGGTACGGCGATGCCCACGGATTTCAGCTTCATCATGCACGCCTCCCAATGCCATACGCACATATTTCCGTCCTGTCGCACATGCAATGGAACGACCCAATGAGGTTTTACCCACTCCCGGAGGTCCTACCAGACAGAGTATTGGCCCTTTGAGCTTGCTAACACGGCTTTGTACTGCGAGATATTCAAGAATACGCTCTTTAACACGCTCCAGACCATAATGATCTATATCCAGCACTTCCTGAGCTTTAACTAAATCTTTCTTAACCTTGCTACGCGTAACCCAAGGAACTTGTACCATCCAGTCAATGTAACTACGAACGACCGTCGCTTCTGCTGACATCGGAGACATCATTTTTAATTTCTGCAACTCAGCTTCTGCTTTTTCGCGAGCCTCTTTCGGCATTTTCGCATCTTCGATCTTGCGTTTAAGCGTTTCATACTCATCAGGCGCATCATCCATCTCGCCCAACTCTTTCTGAATCGCTTTCATTTGTTCATTCAGGTAGTACTCGCGCTGGCTTTTTTCCATCTGTTTTTTAACGCGATTACGGATACGTTTTTCTACCTGTAACAGATCGATTTCTGATTCCATCATGGCTATCAGGTATTCAATGCGTTCAACAACATCAGACATTTCTAAAACTGCCTGCTTATCATTGATTTTCAAAGGCATATGAGCGGCAATGGTATCTGCCAATTTTGCCAAATCATCAATACTATGCAACGATGTCAATACTTCCGGCGGGATCTTTTTATTCAGTTTGACGTAACCTTCAAACTGATTAATAGCAGTTCTTACCAGAACTTCTTGTTCACGTTCATCTACTTCAGGAGATTCAAGGCATTCAACCTGTGCATAAAAATACTCACCATTATCCGTTAATGTGGTAATGCGAGCACGCTGCAAACCCTCAACCAGAACTTTTACTGTACCATCTGGCAATTTTAACATCTGTAAAACAGAAGCCACTGTACCTACGGAGAAAAGATCATTGACTCCTGGCTCATCAGTGGATGCTTCTTTTTGCGCGACCAACATGACCTGTTTGTCATGATCCATTGCTGCTTCCAGGCAATGAATTGACTTCTCACGCCCAACAAACAGAGGGATCACCATATGTGGGTAAACCACTACATCGCGCAAAGGCAATACAGGGATTTCTATGCGTTCGGAACGCTCAGGATTCATAGAGCTCTCTCTTCGTTTATACCCTTCATCTTTCAAGTTGTCTCTCTGTTGGCTGCGCTCATTCACTCCAATCACATAGTCGCTATATAGTAGCTATGCTCCTGTGAATCGATTAACTTGCCGTCGCGATGTAACTCGAAATTTATCGGGTACAGCTTTCGCCAGTTTTTAGGAATCTCGTGAAACACGGTTTTCACGAGTTTCACTTCAAAGAATATAAAATATATGGGGACAAGAATCTGACATTCAATAGCCTATAACGGCAAAAAACAAAATGAGGGAGAATCCCTCATTTATTTTTTCAATGGATATTGATAATCGGTATTTCCTACCCTATTTTCTTCACTCACCAGAAACTTGGGCATCCGGCTTGCTGTATATTAATAATGGTGCGGATTTCTCTTCAACAACCGTTTCATCAACGACAACTTTTTCTATGTGTTCCATTGATGGCAGGTCATACATTGTATCTAGCAAAACACCTTCAACAATTGAACGAAGACCACGGGCACCTGTTTTACGTGCCATTGCTTTTTTCGCAATAGCAGTAAGTGCTTCTTTTCTGAACTCCAGTTCAACGCCCTCAAGATTAAATAGGGCCTGATACTGTTTGGTCAGTGCATTCTTCGGTACCTGAAGGATCTGAATCAATGCTTCTTCATTAAGCTCAGTCAGCGTTGCCACAACAGGTAGACGACCAATGAATTCAGGAATTAACCCAAATTTGATCAAGTCTTCTGGTTCAATCTGAGCCAGTAATTCACCCTCTGTTGCTTTCTCCGATTCGCCTTTAACTGTAGCACTAAAACCAATGCCTGAACTGACATTCAAGCGCTGGCTGACAACTTTGTCCAAACCGGCAAACGCACCACCACAGATAAATAAGATTTTGGATGTATCAACCTGCAAGAATTCCTGCTGTGGATGCTTACGACCACCTTGAGGTGGAACCGCTGCCACAGTACCTTCAATCAGTTTCAACAGTGCCTGCTGAACCCCTTCACCCGATACGTCACGGGTAATTGAAGGGTTATCAGACTTACGAGAAATCTTATCTATTTCATCAATATACACGATACCACGTTGTGCTTTCTGTACATCGTAGTCACATTTTTGCAGAAGTTTCTGGATAATATTCTCGACATCTTCCCCAACATAACCCGCTTCAGTCAATGTTGTGGCATCAGCCATAGTAAACGGAACATCTAAATAGCGGGCAAGTGTCTCAGCTAACAAAGTCTTACCGCTACCCGTCGGGCCAATCAGCAAAATATTACTCTTGCCTAATTCCACACCATTACTGGTGTCACCATTACGCAATCTCTTGTAATGGTTATAGACGGCCACTGCCAATACCTTTTTCGCCGGTTCCTGACCAATGACATAATCATCCAGATGTTGACGAATTTCATGAGGGGTAGGCAATGTACTACGCTCACGATGTGGTACTAACTCTTTAATTTCTTCGCGAATGATATCATTACATAAATCGACACATTCATCGCAGATATACACTGACGGGCCAGCTATTAATTTCCGCACTTCATGTTGGCTTTTCC
This sequence comes from Xenorhabdus sp. XBWT, assembly GCF_059072735.1. Taxonomy (NCBI): domain Bacteria; kingdom Pseudomonadati; phylum Pseudomonadota; class Gammaproteobacteria; order Enterobacterales; family Morganellaceae; genus Xenorhabdus; species Xenorhabdus sp. XBWT. Next base: position 815,074 of record NZ_CM180990.1, on the reverse strand, counting down.
CGCAGAAAGAGCAATACAGCAGCTTTCCTGAACCGTCTTTGCGCTTATCTGTCATCAGTCAACCTCACTTTATGAGCTGTTATCCCAGTTTATCTGGCATAACAGAAAAAACGCTGTTTTATTACTCCGCTTAGTCTGACACTAAGACAAAAAGCGTTCAGAAAAAACCAGCACCGGAGTAATAAAATAATTGTCAATAAATTAGTTTCGCTGGGTGAATATACTATCAACCAACCCGTATTCTACGGCCTCCGACGCTGATAAGAAACGATCACGTTCAGTGTCCTCTGCAATCTTATCAAGCGGTTGCCCAGTATGTTTTGCCATCAACTCATTCATACGAGCTCTAACCTTGAGTATTTCCTGCGCATGGATTTCAATGTCTGTCGCCTGCCCTTGGAAACCACCTAATGGCTGATGAATCATAACCCTGGAATTTGGTAGACAGAAACGCTTACCTTTTGCTCCAGCTGTCAGCAGGAACGCCCCCATTGAACAGGCCTGCCCCATACAAATAGTACTCACATCTGGTTTGATAAACTGCATCGTGTCATAAATAGACATACCAGCCGTAATAACACCACCCGGCGAGTTGATATATAGATGAATATCTTTTTCTGGGTTTTCTGCTTCCAAGAATAACATTTGGGCGGTAATCAAATTCGCCATATGATCTTCAACTTGGCCTGTCAGAAAAATAATACGATCTTTTAATAAACGGGAGTAAATATCAAATGCACGCTCCCCACGTGCTGTTTGTTCAACCACCATCGGCACCAAAGACATGTTAGGTGCATATTGATCTTGCTTGCCACTGTATGACATTTCCGTCTCCTAATAGAACTCACGCTGGTGCCATTCATAACTGATTCTACTTGAGATAAGCGATGATGACCATGATCCAAAGTTAACTCATAAGGGGTTTTCTTCCCTCTAAAAAGTAGTAAGCCCTTACATAATAGTAAGAAAGGATATGAGGTTAAATCTGTTTTTTTCAAGAAAAATAAAAAAACCCGCAAGCATTGCCTGCGGGTTTCCTTCATTGAGAGTGAGATTTCATCATCCCAGGCAATCAATAAATGAAACTTATGCCAGTTGATTTTGGTTCATAAGATCATTGAAGCCAGTTTCTTTTTCAGAAACTTTAGCTTTACTCAGAACAAGTTCAACAGCCTGTTCTTCTAGGGCGATGTTACGAACATTGTTCATCATTTCTTTGTTTTTGCTGTAGTATTCAACAACTTCTTTCGGATCTTCATAAGCTGCAGCCATCTCTTCGATCAGTGCATTAACGCGATCTTCGTCTACTTTCAGCTCATTGCTGCTGATAACTTCACCTAACAGCAAACCAACAACAACGCGACGTTTCGCCTGCTCTTCGAACAGTTCACGTGGCAGTTCCAGAGCTTGTTTCTCATTGCCACCAAAACGCTGAGCCGCCTGACGACGCAGTACATCGATTTCACCATCAATAACTGCAGCAGGAACTTCAATTTCGTTAGCCTCAACCAGACCATCAAGAACCTGAGTTTTGATACGATTACGAACAGCATTTTTCAGTTCACGTTCCATGTTCTTACGAACTTCAGCACGCAGACCTTCAACAGTACCATCAGCAATACCAAAACGCTGGATGAATTCTTCAGTCAGTTCTGGCAGTTCACGCTGTTCAACTTTCTTCAGGTTGATCAAAAAATTAGCTTCTTTACCTTTCAGATTTTCTGCATGGTAATCTTCTGGGAAAGTTACATCAATAGTAAACTCTTCACCTGCTTTGTGACCAACGATACCGTCTTCAAAGCCAGGGATCATACGGCCCTGACCCATTGCCAGAACGAAGTCAGTTGATTTACCGCCCTCGAACTCTTCACCATCGATAGAACCAGTAAAGTCAACAGTTACACGATCTTCTGCAACGACTGCTTCATCTGTTTCTTTCCAATTTGCCTGCTGTTTACGCAGAGTGTCCAGCATAGTGTCAACGTCTGCATCTTTCACTTCAACAACAGGTTTTTCAACTTCAATTTCTTCCAGGCCTTTCAGTTCAATTTCTGGATAAACTTCAAACTCAACTGAATAAATAAAGTCTTCACCTTCTTTGAACTGCTCTGGTTTGTAGCTTGGTGCGCCCGCTGGATTGATTTTCTGCTCAATAATCGCATCGACAAAATTGCGTTGCATCAAATCACCCAGAACATCCTGAAGAACAGAAGCGCCGTAACGTTGCTGGACGATCTTCATTGGCACTTTGCCTTTACGAAAACCGTCAATACGGACTTTCTTTGCTACATTAACCAATTCACTGCTAACTGCTTTTTCGATATCGGCAGCAGGAACGGTGATTGACACACGACGCCCAAGGCCTTGAGTGGTTTCAACAGAAACTTGCATCTTGTTACCTCAAAAAAATCATAGTGCTCGGTCAACTTCAGAATGACTGCAATACTTAAAATAAGTAGATCACAGCACTCTTTAAGAACCGGGGCGGTCGTATTTAAAACCGAGAATCCCTGTGATCAGAAGCGTCCCGAAACCATTCTAAAAATTTAGACGCAACATTATAGCGATGCAGACAGTATGAGTCGAGAATTGCAGATAAAAGCATGCATGATTCGTTGACTTATGTGATAAATGTTACTCACTAGCCACATCACTATATTGTTTATCCCCTTCGTCTTTCAAATTGCAGCTTTGTTGGCTGTGTTCACTCACCCCAGTCACATAACTATCTATGCTTCCAGAGATTAGTACTTTTGCCGTCACTCCACATCTTGAAATCCATTGGGTATATGTCCTATGTATATAAATAAAAATACAGCCCGAAAGCTGCTATCTAAAATTAAGACCTAAATAGGCTATTCATAATAGTGATACACACAAATTATGAGGTTCCCTTACTCCTCGCGTTGCGAGAAGTAAGGGAGTGATCTACAATTTTTAGTTGCTATTTAGATTAATAAAATAAAGCGGAATAGGCTATTGAATTAGGCTAAAAAATCACAAAGTTGATGTCGTTGTGCTTCCACCACGGCATGCAGGGGAAGCCAAAACACTATCTCCTAATTCTGCCCACTCTTTCTCTGTATAAGTATGGAGCGCCAAAGCATGCACCCCTTCTTCCAACTCTTTAGCCAAGACACTGTATACTGAGCGATGTCGGCTGATCATTCGTTGTTCAATAAAGTCATTGCTTATTACAATGACTTTAAAATGGCTTTCGGAACCAGCAGGCACATTATGACGATAACTTTCATCGACAACTTCCAGATGAGAAGGCTTAAATGCCGCCTGTAACTTTGTTTCTATTTCCTGACGAACCATCTCATTCTCCTTAATCACCTAAGGTTATTTATTAATCACATAATTAATTTTAGTTTATTTCCCGTGATTTATAACATCAGGGCAACCAAACCTCTTTAACAGCATTTGCTTAAGTACTTCTCCCTATATATCAATCATAAGGGATATGCCGTTATCAATGGCGATGCTATGATTACGACAGTTTATACTACCTACGATTTATACTACCTGTTTTAATATATCGGGTATTCAAATCTTGAATTGAGAAAACTCAAATGCTAAAGAAAATATTTATTTCAGTGATCACACTTTTCTTTTTAATTGGCTTATCCGGCTGCGCAGACTCAGGCAATACATTGATTATTCAACCTAAAATCACTCTGCCACAGGCAGACCCAACAATGAAGGCGATCACAATCAGTATTAGTGGGGTCGATCATCGTCAATCTCAAGCTCTTGCTCAAATTAATCGTGATGCTCGCTTAGTCACTCTCCTCCCTTCCCGTGATTTACGTTTTTTACTGCAAGAAGTACTGGAAAAACAAATGGTGGCTCGCGGCTATATGATTGGTTCTCCTGCTAATGCAAATTTGCAAGTCACTGTAAATCAGCTCTATGCCAATGTGAAAGAAGGGAGTCTGCGCCATGATATCTCGGCCAAGGCAGAGATATCTATCATTGTTTATGCTCAAAATGGCAATAAGCAAACTAAAAACTATCGTACCAGTTACAATGCCCAAGCACCATTAAGTGCAACAAATGCCAAAATTGCTGATGCTGTAAATACGGTTTTATCTGACGCGATCGCGGACATGGCTCAAGATACATCAATCAGTACCTTCATCAAACAAAACGTGCAATAACAGGATAATGAATAAACTTTTTGCCTGGCTCTGACTGAACTAGGCAACAGGCAGAAAGTTTTTAGGAGACTCATGACTAGCCATCGTTATTTAAACCTATCTGCATTACGCAATTATCGTACCCTTCTATTATTGGGCTTTGCTTCTGGCCTACCTCTTGCGCTCACTGCTGGAACGTTACAAGCATGGATGACTGTTGAAAACGTTGATATCCGAACTATCGGGTTTTTCACATTAGTTGGTCAAGCCTATGTTTTTAAATTCCTCTGGGCACCCGTAATGGATCGATATTCACCCTCATTATTAGGGCGAAGACGAGGATGGATGCTTGTTACTCAGCTTTTATTGATCGTCAGTATCGCAGCAATGGGTTTTCTCCAACCTTCCCAACATTTATGGTGGCTCGCTGCATTAGCCGTTTCAGTGGCTTTCTTCTCCGCCTCTCAGGATATTATTTTCGATGCCTATAAAACCGACTTGCTGCCACAAGAAGAAAGGGGAACAGGTGCCGCTATTTCTGTTCTGGGATATCGGCTGGCTATGCTGGTTTCCGGTGGATTAGCGTTATTGATAGCTACCTATATCGGCTGGCAAAGCATGTACTGGGTTATGGCAGGCATGATGCTGATTGGTGTTTATGCTACTCTGACAGCCAAAGAACCAGAAATAAATACAGCACCCCCAAAAACGTTGCATCAAGCGGTATTAGAGCCTTTGTATAATTTTTTCAGTCGAAACAATGCCTGGCTTATCCTTCTATTAATCATACTGTATAAACTGGCAGATGCCTTTGCTATTTCACTCAGTACACCATTCCTTATTCGTGGTGTCGGCTTCACTCCTGCTGAAGTAGGCATGGTCAATAAAACCCTCGGACTCGGGGCAACCATTATTGGTGCATTGTACGGTGGTTATTTGATGCAGAAGCTGAGCCTATTCCGTGCTCTGATGATATTCGGTATCCTTCAAACCGTTTCAAATTTCGGTTACTGGATACTTGCGGTTACTCCTAAAGATATTTATGTCATGGGGGCCGCTATTTTTCTGGAAAATATCTGTGGTGGTATGGGTACCGCAGCTTTTGTTGCCTTACTGATGACCCTGTGCAATAAATCATTCTCAGCAACTCAGTTCGCGTTACTTTCTGCACTGTCGGCCGTTGGCCGGGTTTATGTTGGCCCGGTGGCAGGTTGGTTTGCAGAAGCATATAGCTGGCCTATGTTTTATTTGTTTTCTGTTATTGTCGGATTACCGGGGCTTATGCTGTTATTTATCTGCCGTAAGACACTGACATATACCCAAGAAACTGACTCATTTATTCCTCGTACTCTGTTCAAAAAATATTATAAGTCCACTTTTATTATCATGGTGCTTGCTGCCTTGATGTTTGTAATCTGGTTAATTATTAGCAGTATACTGTTCATCATAATTTATTTTGTGCCCCTGATATATGATATATCTCCAGAATATATTCTATATCTTAACAACATAGGTGACTATATATCCCCGCTATTAACCTGGGGTGTACTTATTGGAGCCGTAAGCCTTTTCTTGGGTGGAATTCTGGACTATTTAGCTTTAAAGAAAAGCAAATTAGCTTAGTCTATCCTCCTGATTCAAGACATCTTTGATATTCATCTCCAACATAAGACTGATAAAGTTCAGTCTTATGTTGATTTTTTTAGTGACAGACTTCACATGAAAAATAAAAAAACACAACTATATGAAATTAACTTGAAGATGCAGGTTTTAAATACACAAATATAGAAATATAAAACTGACTGCATAATTAAAAATCGATATATTTTTTAGTTTTTGAATATTGAATTGGTTGCTTAAAGCCTGGGATCGTAATGCCGTTGATATCGATCCTGACTTCATTCTCATTCACTTCATGTTGTCCATAAATCACGTTTAATTTGCCGCGCGATGCTGCCGTATCGTAAGTATTTACCCGCTGCTGCACTTGGCGATATATACCAATCTCCTTTGAAGATGCTTGATTTCTTATCCAAACCCGATCATGCTTGCAACCATGAAAATTCATCTGACACCAGAACAAAAACATGCCCTCGAATTGATGCATGATACAACGCGCGACAGTCGAGTTTGTGATCGCATCAAGGCGGTGCTTTTGGCGTCCGAGGGCTGGACTGCTCAGATGATTGCACAGGCCTTGCGTATTCATGAAAGTACGGTAAGCCGTCACCTAAAAGATTTTATCGCTCAGGAAAAGCTCACCCCGGAAAATGGCGGTTCTGAAAGCCATCTCTCTGCCGAACAAACCGCCGACTTGATTGATTATTTGACGACAAATTTGATGCATACCACCGCCCAAATTGTGGCTTACGTCCGAGCACGTTGGCAGGTGTCTTTCAGCGTGGGCGGAATGACGAAATGGCTTCACCGCCAGGGTTTCAGCTACAAAAAGCCAAAGGGAGTGCCTCATAAATTCGATGCGGATCAACAGCAACAATTTATTGATGACTACCAGTCTCTTAAAGACCGGGCGGGTCAAAATGAACCTATCCTATTTATTGATGCGGTGCATCCTTCACAGTCCGCAAAGCTCAGCTATGGTTGGATGAAAGCAGGGAAAAATCAGGTAAAAGTGGTCGAAACCACCGGCAGCCGTACCCGTCTCAATATTCTGGGAGCCCTCAATTTACAACGAATTGAAGACACCGTGATCCGTGAATATCCAAGTATCAATGCTGAAAACATCGCGTATTTCTTCGGGGCGCTCCGGGAAACTTACCCGCTTTCGCAAAAAATCCATATTATTCTGGATGGGGCGGGTTACCACCGAGCAGAATTAGTGAAAGAGATGGCGTATGTCCTTAATATTGAATTGCATTACCTACCGCCTTACAGCCCGAATCTCAATCCGATAGAGCGATTGTGGAAGTATATGAATGAGCAAGTACGTAACAATGTTTATTTTCCGGATGCGAAGACATTCCGTGAAACCCTTCGTCACTTTTTTCATGTCACGTTGCCAGAAAAAGCGAAAGAACTCACGACTCGACTTACTGACAACTTTCAGATTTTAAAACCTGCATCTTCAAGTTAGATTGGTATAGTTATTATCCATGACTATATAGGTTAAATCTTCTATCTAACCATACAATGAAAAAAGTAGAATCACGCCTGTAACCAACCATAGGTTTCAGACCATTAAATCTAAAATCAATAAAATCAACATCTTCTGTAATGTGGTTAGGTATGCCCGCTTTAATTGCGTTTCTTGCTATCTTTTCAAATCCAAGTGCGTGTCTAGGCTGTTGCTTTAATTGACCCCACGTCAATTTACTAAGCCGGAATAACCTGTCAGATATCTGATTAAATACACCATTAAAATCTCGTCCGCTTGGCGGCAACCCTCCTGCTGTTACTGGCATCATGGTAATTTGAGGAAATCCAGTATCCCACGTGGCTTTTTGGTTGGGCAGGTCTGATTTGTAGCCCGTAGGTATCTCGTCCTTTTGTCCGTTCTGAGCAAAAGGCTTTGGTATTAAATTTGGGTTTTTCATTATTCACCTGTTATGCAAATGCTGCCTGATCGAATGGCTAGAATCCAGTGCCGTAAAATCCGAAAAATTCACCAAGCGGTAATTCAATAATACTTATTTGTACACCCGATGGATGCGGTAATATTTTTCTGTTGTAAATTAAATTCTTTTCTAATTCAGATAATCGATATTCAAAAACATATCGTGCGGTCATATGTCCCGTTATTAAATAATATGCCCTGCCACGAGTGAAGCAGGATAGTAAGAACCGATTAATATGGTGAGCTGTTGCATTCAATATATTCGAAAACGCTTTCATTAAAATGACATCTTTAAATGTTAAATCATCCATCATATACGATGTATCAGTTCCGCCAGAATAAAATGGCGCATTATCAAATGGCGTGTATTTCTTTGCTTCTTCAAATCCGAAATAGTTAATATTCGGGTCGGGGATTGATAGGTCTCTGCCAATACCAACTATCCGCCCCCAGATATCCAACCCAAATCCTCTTGCCGTGAGTACATTGACCGCCAACCGATGGAACTCATCAGCATTGGCTCTGGGGTCTATAGATTCGTTAATGGAGTTAAGGATAGTACAAATGGTGGAGCTGTTATTCCCCAGTAATTACCAAATAGCGTGTTTATCAATGCAGCACCACCTAAGCTAATTCCTGCGCCTTTGGCTGCGTCAGGAATTCCCTTCCAGTTTGGTATATCTGGCATTCCAAACATAGAAACCTCGTTTTTTGGACGTAAAAAAACCGCACGAGGCGGCAGATGTGAAAAACCCGCACGGGCGGCTAGGAGTTGGGTATAAAAAAACCCGCTCAAAGGCGGGCTTGTTGATTGCTACTCACAAATTTATGCGGCTTTTTGGTGATGCTTTCTCTTTCCTTGAAGCTCCACTTCTGGTTTGGTTGCAAACATTGCTGGAGCAGCTTTAATCAACAGGTCAACAGCTGCACCCATAGCAGTATACACCTTCTGCGTATCAAACTTGACGTCTTTCATGGTTGCTTTCTGCTTTGACATAATTACTCCTAAGAGATTCTTCTCTCCAATGGTTTATTAACCACATGGGATACTAACATTAGAAAGTTTTTCTATTCAAAAATTAACTAATGTTTAATTGGTCGCCGTATCCTATCACTCTACACTTTAGTGTCTAGTCTTTTTTTTATCAAGTTGCAAGGTTTTTAAACACTGTTTTGATATCAGTTACATTAACCTCCATAATGTATCCGCACTTAAGCATGCTGAATCCATAAGACTCGTAATAAGGTATTACTTCTTTCACTGGTTCAATGACCCGAACAAGTTTCCCTTCTGTAGCTTCACAAAACAAATACGCCGCCATTAGAGTAAGCTGAAACATTTTTCCATTTAACGGATGATCTGGCTTATCTCGACAGAAGTTCTCTATCATATGGATATCGAAGATTCGCTCATCTACAAAATATGTACATAAAGCTAAACCTGACGGTGGCCCTTGCACATGCCCGCATTCTACTAGTTTGATACAAAACTCAAACTTATCCTCTCTGTTTCCCACCCTAGACAAACTATCATCCCAGCAAAGTTCACCATAGCCGCGAGACAAGATGAAATAATCATCATCTGAAATATCTCCTACAGCAAGGTTAAAGCCAAGAACATCAACAATAGTCTGAATGTTGTTTCTTACTACAAATCCAATATGTTCAAGATTAAACATTCACTATTTCTCGTTTTTAATTGGTTAAGATATTTTACATCTTTTTTCGCTTGTTTTATATACTAATTATCTTACCGTTAAGGACGAGTTGCTTCATGTAATGATAGAAATCTAATTACTGATTTTTTGACCAGTAATAAAGGGTTGTGTATTCAAGGCGTTGTTCATCAGGTATACTAGCCATTCTTTATGGGGAGAACTTTAGTGGCAACAGTTGAAGTAAAATGCCGATTTTGTGACCAGATAAAAGAGGTGAAAAAGCATGGTAAAGGGAAAGGTGGTCATCAGCGTTATCGTTGTTTGTCCTGTAATCGCACTTTCCAACTGGATTATTCTTATCGCGCCTGTCACGCCGGGATAAAAGAACAAGTCGTTGATCTTGCCATGAATAACTCAGGTATTCGTGATACCGCACGGGCATTACATATCAGCATTAATGCTGTTGTTCGCACCTTAAAAAACTCCGCCCAAGATCGGTAACAACACTGCCACTGGATAATTTGGAAATTCAGCTTATCTGTGAAGTTGACGAGATGGGGTCTTTTGTCGGCAATAAAAAACAACAACGTTGGTTATGGTATGCTTGGGAACCCCACCTGAAGCGTATCATTGCTCATACCTTCGGAAGACGGAGTAAGAAAACGCTAAAGAAGCTATTGAAAAAGCTCGCTCGATTCAATGTGGCTTTCTGGTGTACAGATAATTTCAACGCTTACAATATGTTACCAACAAATAAACACCTCATCGGAAAAAGTTTCACGCAACGGATAGAACGTGAAAATCTCACCCTTCGTAATCGAATTAAGCGATTAAACCGTAAAACATTGGGCTATTCAAAATCGCCGGAAATGCATGATAAAGTCATCGGTACTTTTATTGAAAGAGAATATTATATTTAGAGTCAATCAACGTATTGGATACAGGATCGACAGCAGGTATTGGATTGGCTATTGCGCACAGTCTGTATAAAGCTGGCGCCTCCGTTATTTTGAATGGAAGAGGTGAAGAGCGTTTAATTCAGGCAGTTAATAAATTTAATGGTTCGGATCGCGTTTTTACTGTAGCCGCTGATGTTGGAACCAGAGAAGGATGCGAATTAATTAATAAGAAATTTTCGGATATTTATATTCTTATTAATAATGCTGGAATTTTTTCCCCTAAACCAATTTTTGAAATCAGGGATGAGGAATGGCTTAACTACTTTAATATCAATGTACTAAGTGGAATTCGTCTGGCACGTTCATATATTCCACTCATGATAGAGAAAAAATGGGGGCGTGTGGTATTTATTTCCAGTGAATCAGCCTTACAGATTCCAGCAGAAATGCCACATTATGACCTAACCAAAACAGCCCAAGTCGCGGCAGCAAGAGGATTCGCACAAGCCGCTACCGGAACAGGAGTCACCGTCAATAGTGTTTTACCTGGACCAACCGAGAGTGAAGGGGTTGAACGATTTGTTAGAGAGCTTATCACAGACCCTACACTTTCAATTGAGGAGGCGGGCAAACGTTTTATTGAGACAGCACGTCCTGCATCGTTACTGGGGCGGTTGGCAACTGCTGGAGAAGTTGCTAATGCTGTTCTCTTTTTAGCTTCACCATTAGCTTCTGCAATAACTGGTACTGCTTTACGTGTTGATGGTGGAGTCATTCAAAGTATTTTATAAGATGAGAGGAACAAGTCGGGTTGATGATAATTTTACTGGCTTGTTCAGTTAACGTTCCCAAGGGGGAATTCTCCATTCTTCAGTGAGAAACTCAATAAAACTTTTGATACGTTGTGGAACTGGTCGTTTCCCTGCCCTCACTACATTAATTGGTGACGATTCTTCCTGCCATTCCGGCAATATCTGAATGAGCTTGTTTGAGCGAATTAAACTTGCTATATCCCAAGTTTCTCGCAGTGCTATACCTAGACCAGATGTACACCACGCTCGTAAGACATCACCATTATTGGCGATTAAATCACTTGAGAGTGAAATGACTTTCGTGTTGTTTCTGTTGTGAAGTGACCATATTGTCCTCTTATTTCCAGAAGCGGAAAAAAGCAGGCAATTATGGTTAATCAGCTCTTCTGGAGCCTGAGGTTCACCATGTAGTTTGAGGTAATTAGGTGAAGCTACTAAAATTCGTTTGTTTTCTGCTAATCGTCTGGCAATTAAACGTGAATCAGTTAAATTTGCCACTCTGATGGCTAAATCCATTTCAGCCTTATAAAGATCAACAATGTTGTCTGTCAAATGTAAGATGAATCCTACAGATGGATACTTATTTCTAAACTTTGCAATTGATTCTGTTAAATAAGTCCGACCAAGCGGTACTGGCGCGGTAAGTCTAATCAAACCTGTGAGAGATTCATTTCCATCCTTGGCAATTTCTGCCACTTCTTCCACTAGTGTTAATGCAGCCCTCACTTTTTCAGCGATTAATTTGCCTTCAGGTGTGATACGTAATGAGCGGGTACTTCGTACAAAAAGAACGATTCCAAGGTTTTTCTCCAAGCGTGCAATTTGTTTACTGACAGTGGTCGGTGATAATCCCAAAGTTCGAGCAGCAGCGGTAAAGCTACCTGTGTCGATGATTCTAATAAACACGCTTAAATCTTCAAGGTTACGCAAAACCATTAGTGACTCTCTATCATAAGTTTTTCTCCATTATGGATATTTATTGAACTAAATGGAAGCATGATACTTATTACTCATTCCGAAGTCAGATTGGTGCAATTTTTTTGTGTATAAGTATAAGGAGAATCTTCAATGCCATTAGTGATATATATATTCTCGCTTTGTGCATTTGCGATAGGGTTTACAGAGTTCATTACTATTGGGCTGATATCCGTGATGTCTGTAGATCTTAGCGTAGATGTAACCAGTATTGGGTTAACTGTTACAGCTTATGCTTTAGGCGTTGTGATTGGAGCACCCATTTTGACAGCACTGGCATCTAGTTGGTCGAGAAAACGCTTACTTCTTACTGCAATGTTGGTATTTACGCTAGGAAACGTGATAGCCGCTGCATCAGCAAACCTGACCCTTCTTTTAATGGCTCGTTTGTTATCTGGCCTGGCACATGGCGTTTTTTTTGCTGTGGCTTCTGGCGTTGCAACTCGGCTGGTTCCAACTGAACGTGCCGGAGCTGCCCTTGCTTGGGTATTCGGTGGTGTTACTATTGCCATGTCCTTAGGCGTTCCTGTGGGAACGTGGCTGGGCAGTATACTAAATTGGCGTGTCATATTTTTAATTATCGCTGTTTGTGGGTTAGTTGGAACGATTGGTATCGGGTTCAAAATGCCAAAAAATTCTGGTAAGCAATCTATGAAGGCAACTACTGGCTGGCACCATCTTATTATTCTTTTTGATCGACGTTTATTAGCAGGAGCAAGCGTTCCAATGCTCTCTTATACTGCTTCATTCACCCTGTACACTTTTATTACCCCTATACTATTGACGATTACAGGAGTAAGTGTTGAAACAGTCAGCGGAGTATTGCTTGCTTACGGTATTGGGGCTGCTGTTGGCACGATTTGGGGAGGGAAACTAACAGATCGACAAGGAATGGATCTTGCCTCACTTATTTTTCTCGTTGGCATTGTGATTGCGCTGGCTGCGATGAGTTTTAGCCTTACCAATTCTGTACTGATGGCTGGTTTGACGGCTTTACTGGGATTGACAACTTATGGAGCAATTCCACCGTTGCAATCAAGGATACTCATGCTAGCGGAACGGCACACACCATACGCAATGGATATAGCTTCTGGCATGAATATTGCTGCTTTTAATGCCGGGGTTGTTTTGGGATCAGTGATTGGTGGCACTACAGTACGAGAGTGGGGATTAGATACACTAACATGGGTTGGTGCAGGCATTGGAGTGCTGGCTATAGTATCCCTTGTATGGCAAATGATTATTCCATCCATGCGTGAGCAACGCTCAACCTCTAACTCACTATAATTCAGTGTATCATACTGCGATACTTGAAGAGGTATGGACTGCAATGTAATCGTATAGTTCGATTCTCTGCATTCCCGCCTCAGACGAAAATATTACGGTATGGCCTATTTCAAACGACCGTGCCGTTCTGCCAAATGAGTGCAAATTTGAAGCCTGCGAGCAGTATGCGCAGTTTCACAACTGATTTTTCGGTACAAAATCATCACTAAATACTATCCGTTTGACCCCGGTTCTATCTCTGCCAACGGCTCAACCTGTCGTAATGTAACCTGAATTCTGGATAAGGAATTGACGAGAAGCCTGTTCCAAGAGCAATGTTTTGGTGCACGCCGAAACAGCTCCGGGGGAGGAAAATGTAATGAACACATCCCAACCTTTCATTACAGCGGGGATTGATAGGTGGTGTGGATCCTCGCAGATTTCCGTCAGCAAGCAGGGTATGGGCACTTGCTGACGAAAGCCATAGTGGCTTTAGCTAACAAGCTGACCCGAATTATCTGGCGTATTCTGACAGATGAGGTTGATTATGATATGAAAAAAGCTTTTGCTATCCATTAAGTGAATTGAAACAGACGCTTTAACCGAGTTTGCAAACACTGATGAAAAAACGGCTATCGGCCCTGCAATAACCTGAGTAAAACCTAGGTAGTCACATACTGATGACGGCTGAGAAGGAAACAGGGTGCGGATGACATCATAGCGCGGGCAAATAAGCCCTTTATGACGCCGGATATGGTAGCAAACCGTTTCGACTCAATGCTTGCACAACCGGGGGGCGTCCATATATGGTTTTACGGTTTCAAATTACACTTGATTGTGAATCATCTGGGTGAAATTTTAGCGCTTAAAGTGACGCCCGGTAATGTGGACGACCGGAAACCGGTTCGTGAATTATCACAAGAATTGACAGGTTCTCTTTACGGTGACAGTAAGAATACCTCTGTCAGGCACTGGCCGACGATTTAGCCCAGAATGGTATCACTTTCATCACGAAAAGGCACCGTAACATGAAAGCACAGACACAAGCGGAGTGGGAGAGTATAAAATGCGGTCTACTATTGCACAGAAAAACATTCCCACTTAATTAGCCGCTCTATATTAGATTCAAGAAAATGCTGTTGAGGTTATTTACCTATACTCAACATATCGAATATAACCCGTGCAAATTGACGCGTTTTTTCTGGATTAGCAAGAAGCTGCATCATCTGATCTTGATGCGCGGTATTACTGCTTAAAATTGCATCATCAATCGCTTGAGGAAAGTCACCTAACATCGCCTGTTCACGCGTATTATTCGCAATTTGACTCATCACAATTTCGTTTTCGGTCAGTTTATCCCGTACGGTGAAAGCATAGTTAATCATGTCCTTGTCGGTTAGATTATCCGTAATGAACACTTCATTTAACCGCTCGATAATATGAGATAAAAACTCTTCTTTTTTATCTTTTGGCTTAGCCGTTCCAATATCATTGCTAGGTTGGAGTTTGTATTCACCGCTGTTTTCTTGTAATTGAAGATCTTGTTGGCGTATTTTAGATATACGATAGTGGCTCATTAGCACATTGTTGAGATCGATTTCATCCTCAGCTATCACTTTTTCACGCAGTAACGGACGTAGATAACGGGCATAAAGACTGAGTTTTTCTAATTCCTTATCATCGTAATCGACAATTTGTGACATAAACTCATAAAAACGGGTAAAACTACCTAAATCCTTTTTGAAGATTTCAAGACGATCTTTTTCTTTCTTACAGTCTTTCAAGCTATTTTCGGCATTAGCAATTAATACTGAGTCATCAGTTTCCTTGGTGCGCTCAAACATTTCTTTGGCTTTCACATAAGCCTGCATCGCGGAACTGTAACGCTTCTGCCAACGTTCAACTGCTGGTTTATAAATATTACTTATCGCCGCAGGAGATTTATTTTTAGTGAAGAAAGCCCCAATAAATTGCTCCACCTCAGACCACAGGAAAATACCGCTGCTACGCAGTTTTTCAAATAAATCAAATATCTTGTCAGGATCAGAGACATCTTCCAACTCTGCCACTTGGTAGTAGGGTTGGAAAGCATCCAAAATATCCTGCGGTTCATTAAAGAAATCCAAAACAAATGTACCTGATTCGGCTTTCCCCGGGTAAGTCCGGTTTAAACGTGAAAGAGTCTGAACGCATTCCACACCAGCCAACTTTTTATCTACATACATGGCGCATAGTTTTGGCTGATCAAAACCCGTTTGGAATTTATTCGCGACCAACAGCACTTGATAATCATCACTATCAAAGGCTTTACGCATATCTCGGCCTTTTAGATTTGGATTCATCCCCCGTTCCGTAAATTTTTGATCAAGCAACATAGCACTATCAGGATCATTCGCATCAAACTCTATTTCGCCAGAAAAGGCGACCATTGCCTTAATTGATGTATAGCCACTTTCAGCCACGTATTTATCAAATGCCAACTTATAGCGTACGGCTTCCTTACGAGAACTGGTAACAACCATCGCTTTTGCTTGGCCAATCAATAGGTGCATCACATTTTTTTTAAAGTGTTCTACAATTATTTTCACTTTTTGTGAAATATTGTAATCATGCAGCCTTACCCAATGGCTGAGCTTGATTTTGGCTTTGCTAACATCCACTTCTTTGTCCTTCTCTTCAGCCTTCTGAGCCAATTGATAAATGACCTTGTAATTAGTGTAATTCTTTAGGACATCAAGAATAAATCCTTCTTCAATGGCTTGGCGCATTGAGTAAATATGATAAGCCTCAGGTTTATTCTGTTTTGAAGCAGGCAAGTCTGGATTGGGGAGACGACCAAATAATTCGATAGTTTTTGGTTTTGGTGTTGCGGTAAACGCATAATAACTGAGATTAGAATTACCGGAACGAGCCACGACCATTGCGTTAATTGTATCTTCGGAAGAAGGCTCTATTTCACCCGCTTCTTCCTTCATCAATACTTCTTTCAACTTACCTGCCGTCGTGCCGGTTTGTGATGAGTGTGCTTCATCAGCGATGACTGCATAACGACGCTCTTTCAAGCTTGTGCTACTCTCAATGGCTTTAATCACAAATGGGAAAGTTTGAATAGTGACAATAATTATTGGCTGTGAAGTTTTCAGCGCAGCCGCCAATTTCTCTGATTTTGAACCATTTCCCTCTTTATGATTAATACGGACAACAACACCATCCTTGTGTTCAAATTGATAGATAGTTTCTTGTAGCTGATCATCTAAAACAGTACGGTCTGTAACCACAATCACCGAATTAAACTGTTTGTTACCTTGCTCATCATGCAGAGTTGATAGTTGATGTGCAGTCCAGGCAATAGAATTGGATTTACCTGATCCCGCGCTGTGCTGAATCAGGTATTTATTGCCCGTCCCCTCTTTAACGGCCGCATTAATTAACTTTGTCACCACATCCCACTGGTGATAACGCGGAAAAATCAGTGTCTCTTTTTTAGATTTATACCCTTGTCCATCTTCTTTTTCTTCAATTTGCAGATGGATAAAGTACCCAAGGATATTCAATAAATTATCCGGAGTTAAAACTTCATTCCACAGATAATCAGTTGCATAACGATTTGGATCATCAGAAATATCATTACCCGCACCACCATCGTGCGTACCTTTATTAAAGGGTAAGAAAAAAGTCTCTTCGCCTGCCAGTCTCGTTGTCATATAGATTTCATACTGGCTAACAGCAAAATGCACCAATGCACCCCGTTTAAAAGCCAACAATGGCTCTAATTTTTTGGTAGTCGGATCTCTCGGTCGCCGGGTGTTCTTATACTGTGCAATTGCGCTGTCTACCGCCTGTTTAAACTCTGATTTCAGTTCCAATGTCGAAACAGGCAATCCATTGATAAACAAAACCAGATCAAGGCGCCACTTTTTGGCTTGTTTTCCGGTAGCCTCTAAATGTTCTTTCGTTGCGTAAGGGCTATAAACCAACTCAGGCACAATACGGCAGATATTCTGCTGGTAACGCGCCAATGTATCAGGATTAAGGTCATGTTCAGGTTTAAACTGGCACAGGGAAAAACGGGCATTTCGGATTTTTAAGCCGTGGCGCAATGCCCCCAAAGTACCATAGGTACGTGAAGCTCTATCGGTGGCATTAATATCCGCCTTCTTAAGCTGAGCAACCAAGGCGGCTAAAAAGTGACATTCAGAATCGACAGGAAAAACTTTGCAGAACTTTTCCCACTCTTTAGGTTGAGTTTGCTGTACAAAAATCAGGACATCTTGCTCATACAGTGCTGATTCACGGTTATAACCTTCCGGCTTACCTTGTACCCAGCCATTGTTCACCATTTGGGAAATAATATCGTCTTGAAAAACCCTTTCTTGCGTTGCGTCTTTCATTGTTTTGTATTTACTCTTTCAGTCCTGTCGCCAATTTATAAACGTTCGTCACTGATTACTTTTTACTTTGTTGATCACTGAGAAGTTTCAATACATCCGTTAAGTCTTTATCAACCTAAGAAGGCTACATATCTATGATGCGGCGGTAATTGTCCTCTATAAATGTTTCTTGGTGGGTAATTGGTGCTTGCCAGTTGCGAACATCAATTTTGCCGGTAACTGCGGCGGAGATTAGGGAGGTGCGGCGTTCTTGTAGTAATTTAATTATTTGTTTTTGCTTTTTGATCAAAATTTCTATTTTGTAAGTTTCATGATCGAGGAAATCGGCTATTTGTTCTTGTTCATTCACCATTGGTAACAGCAATAGCGATGCTTTGAGCTTTTCTGCTGTATAATGAGCGATTGTAGCTTTATTACAGAGAATATTAATATAATCTGAGGCCTTTAGATAAGTTATCCAATAATTAAAGAATTTTGTACTATTATCATTAATAGTTCTTACTCGATTAATCGCATTCTGGATGTAACATTCTGCAATTTCATTATTCCAGAGAACAGATCTCCCAACATCTCCACCTTCACTCACTAATACATCATCAGGAAGAAGTAATAGGCTCTTGCACTCTTCAGGAGAAAACCACATTTGATCTACTTTTGATAGATTAATACCATTTGGCTGTATATTTTGAGCTTTAAGGTATGGCTTGAGTATATCAACACTGGATTTAGGTGATTTCTGCAACATCTTGCCTAATGTAATATTATAGCCATATTTTACTTGAGTTAGCTTCCAGTGACTGGGGACATATCCCAACCACTCCACACCAGAATCTTTCATCGGCACATCAAGGTTCATCCCTTTAGTCACTGCATAGCTAATCACTGCTTGGCGTTTTTCTTTGAGTAACTTAATTAATTGTTGTTGTTTTTCGATTAGAACGTCGATTTTTGTTGTTTCGTGATCGAGGAAAGTGGCTATTTTCTGGCACTCTTTCATTGTAGGTAACCAAACATTTACCCCTCTAAGAATCTCCTGAGTAATACTAAATACTTTTACCCCTTTAACTGAATACCGAATTTGAGTTCGGAATTCCTGTGAATCACATAAGTAGGCATAGAATCTACTGTTCTGTCGTTCTTTAGGGCGAGCTATAATCGTGTGATATCCAGCAAATACAGTGTGATCACTGATTAAATGTGTAAAATTTCCTGAACCGTCTATATCCTCAGAAGTATCTGCGAATACAAAATCTCCCATATTAAGCAAAGCATTAGAAAAATAGTTCAAATAATATTTATCCACACACTTAAGTAGATGCCTAGTTGGATCGAGTTCAAAACCATACTTAGAATGAATTTCTCCATAATTAACGCATGGTATACCTTCATCCCTTAAATTTTCCTTAGTGATGCTAAGTCCTTTACCGAAATAAAACATATAACGCAATTTACTCATAGTCCAATGCGTTGGAATATCTCCCAACCACTCAACCCCAGAATCCTTATATTCCGGATACGCTTGATACTTACTCATTACGAATGAACCTCTTGCAGCAGTTTCATAATCTCAGCACTGACTTTATCCAAATCGGCATCAATAGCTGCAAGGTCGCGCGGAGGCTGATAAACATAAAAATGACGGTTAAAGGGTATTTCATATCCAACAACGCCGATTTCACCCTCTTTTCCATCTCGCTTATCTGCATTGATCCAGGCATCAGAAATATGCGGTTGTACTTCACGTTTAAAGTAATTTTCAATTAACTGGGTTGTAGTCGTTGTTGGATCAAGCGGCACATTTTCGTTATCACGCAAATCACCATCCTGTTGGAATTCAACAACTTCACCTTGATAGTTAAATGCACCATAAAGTGGCTGGGCTTTTTCTTTTAATACCCTGGCAATCACAGGTTCCGCATCCGGATTTTTCCACGTAATCGCATCAATGAATTGCTTTTTTTCTTTGGCATCAAGTTTGATACCTGCTGTTTTAAGTGCATCCTTAAGAATCTGCTCAAACTGTTTAAAATCATTAAACTGCTTTGATCCAATAATACTTTGCAGTTTTTGCGCCTTTTCCAGTAAAAACTTCTGGAATAACCACATATTGCTGTCCAGTAGATCTTTAATCTGTTTCTCTTTAAGTTCTGGAAAATTCCTTTTGATCATTGTGCGGACTGTATCTTCCACTTTATCCAAAGAACCATAAGTCTCTTCAGTCCATTCCGAGCCAAATGCTTCATAAATAGCAGTCATCACAGCATTAAACGGTTTTGGTGCAAAACGCAGTAATTCCACCGCTTGATCGGTAATTTGCGCAGATAAACGTAAGGGGCGCTCAATGGTTAAACGGCGGTAACCAAATGTGTGGGTTTCAAAGATCTTGCTCGCAAAAGGCTTTTTGCTATCAGTGGCACCATCTTGAATCTGGGTATCAATTTCTTCAAACTGACCATAGTTACATGTGATCGTACGGATAGCTTCATCGGTAAGGTAATTACGTTTTGAACCCAAAGATTTACGCATTTTGCTACCCAGATTTGTAGCATTAATCAGTTGTACTTTACCTTTTCGTTCTGGTACTTTTTTATTGCTCAGTATCCACACATAGGTTGCAATGCCCGTGTTGTAGAACATATCGGTCGGCAAGGCGACAATCGCTTCAAGTAAATCGGCTTCCAGAATATAGCGACGAATTTCGCTCTCACCGCTTCCCGCATTACCGGTAAATAACGGAGAGCCATTCAGGATGATACCAATACGGCTACCCTCAGTCGCGCTACCGCCAATAAAGCGGAGATCACGCATTTTACTTATCAGGTGCATCAGAAATAGCAAAGAACCATCAGAAACACGTGGCAATCCCGCACCAAAACGACCATCAAAACCTTTTACAACATGTTCACTTTTGATGTCTTCTTCTATCTTTTTCCAATCCACACCAAATGGCGGATTTGACAGCATATAGTCGAATTTATCGGCTGGCAGTTGGTCATTAGATAAGGTATTGCCCAGTTTAATACGGCTGACATCCTGACCTTTAATCAGCATATCCCCTTTACAAATCGCATAGGATTCAGGATTTAATTCCTGACCAAAAGCGACCATCCGCGTTAACGGGCTGCCCTTCAAAACATATTCCATACCAGCAGACAAGAACCCGCCCGTCCCCGCGGTAGGATCGTAAATTGTTCTAATTGAACCTGGTGTATAACTGTCTTCATCTCCAGTAAAAACAAGCGATGTTGTTAAATCTACAATATCACGCGGAGTAAAGTGTTCTCCTGCCGTTTCATTGGAACTTTCTGCAAAGCGGCGGATTAACTCTTCAAATATCAAGCCCATCTCATGATTAGAAACCACATCGGGACTTAGAGAAGTTGTAGCAAATTTTTTCACTACCTTGTAAAGCAAGTTAGCCTCATCCAATAAGCCAATAAATTCATAAAAATTAAAATATTCGAAAATTTCACGTGCATCCTTGGAAAACGACTGTACGTAATTCTCTAAATTATCTTTGATGTCACTTTGTCCTATCTTGCCAAGATTCATTGGTGAGGTATTGAAGATAGCTAAGCCGTTGGCTGCACGAAATAAGAATTTCGCCTGCGCCTCTTCCAGTAATTTCATGGGTTTAATGCGTTCATATTCGGCAACAACCGCCTCTTTACTTTCTTCTAGCACGCATTCCAAACGGCGGAGCAACGTAAATGGTAAGATCACTCGCCCATATTGAGCTTGTTTAAAGTCACCACGAAGCAGATCAGCAACTGACCAGATAAAAGCAGCGGTTTGAGAAAAATTTGAGTTCGTCATAACAGCACATAAATTTGAGAAAATTAATTAAGCTGATTCACAAGTGGTACCAATCAGCATGATGAAAGTGTCACTAAACTCAAAGAAAAATTAATGCAAGCGAACATAATTTCCCTTTTTGATTTAATTATGGCAGGCAATAGAAAAAGTGTTAGTTACCGATAAAGAAATTTTTACAGTGTTATGAATTTATGTTTGTTTTGTTGCATAGTTCTGCCTATGAGTATCAATAACGGATAAAATACTTTATTGATGCAACAATAAAAAAGTGTAAGCTAATTAAAAATATTTCAATTTAAAAAATTACCCATAGGAATCAAAAAAGAGCAGAGATTGATTATCGCTATAGTAAATAGAATTACTTCAATATAGTATATATGATAAACATAAATAAGGAAAAGAAATGGATTCATCTAAATATTCCGAAAAATGGCAAGAACATTTCGAATTCTTTGAAAAAAAATGGCTCTTATTAGGCGAATCCAAACTTGATTTATTTAAAAAATTGCTAGCTTTTTACTTTATTAATTATTTTATCAATAATTATTTTTTTATCATTAGAGAGATTATTTCTGGTATATAAGTAAGTTCCTGAACTACAATTTAAAAAACCAAATGGAGCATACAACAAACCTTTATTAATATCATTTTCGACTACAAATTTAGGCGCAATAGTTACACCCAAATTTAATTTGACCGCATCCAAAGCTAAAGATAATTTATCAAATATTATTTCATCTGACACATTAAGTATAATATTAGATAAATAACTCCATTCATCCCAAGCTGAATATCTACTTTGGGAACGAAGTAATGTTATATCCCTGATGTCATTATTAAATATTTTTGTTCTGTATTCCACAGAGCAAACTAAACCAATTTCATCCTTATACAGTAATTCGCAGTCAACAAAATTATAATTAGATATTTTTTCTCCTGATATAAAAAAATCAACCTCTCCATTTATAATACTTTGAAATGATGCCTGAGAGTTATAATTTAGTACGAATTGTTTATCAGTACTAAAGAAACTATATAGCTTGGGTAAAAACCAGTAACTTAGTAAGCTACTAGAACAACCAATAATTATTTCGTTATGAGTGTGACTTTTTTTTCTCAAGTCTTCGCATTGCTTTTCAATAACAGAAAAAGCCAGATTGCAGGTTTTCATTAACTTAGAGCCGCTATCTGTCAGTTCAATGCCGTTGGCAGTCCTATTGAATAACTCAAATCCGAACCAGTTTTCCAATATTTTTATTTGCTGGCTAATAGCACCTTTTGTCATATGGTTTTCTGAAGCTGCGCTAGAGAAACTTTTGTATCTGGCCGCAATATCAAAAATCTTAAGAGCATTTAGTGGAGGGATTTTTCTCATAATGTAGTCTAGATTATCTAAACGATAAGTTTAGTATAATAAGATTGATACCTATAATCAAATGAAATAAGATTATTCTTGATTGCTATAAGCACATTATTAAAATAGAAATATAAACTCAAAAGAATATTAATAATGGTGTTAGCATTTTTGTAAATACAAAATCAAATAACTATTCAAGGATAGAGTCATGACCCCAATAATAAAAAAAACAATTTTTAATATTTCACAGGTATAAGCTATTAATTTACAACACATTCAGAAACATTCATTCTTATGCTTAGAAGGCTAAGAGTCACTAGAAAAAACGTTTAAAACACTCACTGTAACAATAAAAAATATAATAGCTATAACTTTAACTCTTCCATAAACATAGAAAAATATTACTAAAACATTTTTTATTATCCACCAGTTAATAAATTTAATGCTCCAGATGATTAAAACAAATTCATTAGCAGCTTCTATCCATAAAAACATAACACGATGAAAAAAAAGGAATAAAAAATGAATAAACAAGCTCAGCTGGTCATGTTTACAGGTGGACGAGATAGCACTTTGGTCGCAGTGCATCTCATGCTACAAAATATACCTGTTCATTTATTCACCGCAAGCAGCGGCTGTTCACTACACAGAGGAATTATTAAACATCGAGTACAAGAGCTGCAAGATAGATTCGGTGAACTCGTAATCAAGCATAATATTGAAGATATAAGTGGCTCTTTCCGAACTCTGGCAATTGAAAATTTAGAAGAAGACATATTGCAAGATAAAAAAAATTTGGTTCTTCTTGGTGAAAAAATCGCAATTCATGCACACGTCATTGATTACTGTATGAGAAATGGAATAAAAATTATTAATGATGGTATTACTCATTATCAAAAAGATTTTCCTGAGCAACGACTAATAGCGAAAGAGTATTTCGTGGAATTCATGAAAGAATACGGGATTGAATACAATAGCCCTATATATGAATTTGCTACATCGCAAGAGGATGTCAAATACCGTTTATTGCAAGCAGGTATCTCCACTAAATCTCTGGAGGGTATTTCCATTTTTGCAGATAGCTTCACTACACCTCCTGATGAAACAATTCTCAATTATCTAAAGAGAAAAGAAGCCAAATGCAGAGATATCATTGAATTTCTTACTGGTGGTATTGTAATCAATACAACCAAAGATTATCTATAAAATAGATTAGAACGAACAGAGGTTTTATGATCAGAAAATGTGCGGCAATAATTATTAACAATAAAAAATTACTTGTAGTCAGGAAACATAAAACCTCCATATACATATCACCTGGTGGTAAAATTGAAGGAAATGAAACTCAAATTGAATGTTTGAACCGTGAGATTCAGGAAGAAATTGGGGTCACATTTATCAATCCAATTCATTTTAGTATCGACTATTCAAAATCAATTTTTGAGGGAGAGTTAATAGAAATTAATTCATGGTTTATCGATATAATCGGAGATCCTTTTCCATGTTCAGAAATAATTGATTTAAAATGGATTACATCAAAAGAAGCAGAAAAAATACAAATAGGAAGCATTTTTAAAGATAGTATTATTCCCAAACTCAAAAACATTGGTTTAATAGAATAATGAATTACCTAGATGACTCAGCTATAAACTCAAAAATTTCAGGGTTTAGATTTGAAAATAACAGTGATACCAACTACTATAAACAGGTAAGTAAAATTAAAAAAGAAATAAAACAAAACCTTAGAAAAAACCTTTGTTTAGAACATGAAGAAATATTTTTGCTGAATAATAGCACTCACTGTTTATTGAATGTCATCTATGGATTAAACATGCATTCGGTTTCTATATCCATTAGAGAAGGTAGCTATACGCCATATAATAATATCACTACTGGATCTTTTCCAAATTCCATACCTCTATTAACCCATATTGACCCTCAGACAGGGATAATTTGTTCACTAAAAAATGCTGACTTCGTTTTAGACGCTGCCCAGTCAATAGGTACTATATGGCATCACAAAACAGCTATTTCCTCTAAAATAGTATTTTTTCCATTACATAAGCATCTGGCTATTCAGTCAGGAATAGGCGTTCTCTGCATTCAAAATAAAGATCATTATCCTGAAATATCTAACATTGCCAAAATATCTGAATCCGGCACTGTTAATCTCAGATCATATAACGATGCTTTGAATAGATGCATAGAAAGCCCTGATTTTTTTAATGTTGCTTATTTTGATTTAACAGATAAAGAAGCAAATGAATTAGAGAAAATAGGATTTAAATGTATTACACCTTTACAATCTAAAACTCCATTTGTTGTTTTACAGTCTGATTTTTATTTAGATAGATTACCTTGCAATAAAAAATCCGTTATAACCATGAAAAAAATAGGAACAATGATTTACAGATTTAGTTGCTATAAGAGCGGAGCAATAAATTCAACAGCAGTAAATTGTAATTTTAAATTAATTAATTATATCAAAGAGTTATTATGAATAATGTAAATCATCCAACCAAAGTAGGCTATCTATTCGCTCTTTTAGGCGGAACCATTCTAAGTTTCGATACCGTATTCATACGAGCCATAAATTTTACCCCAGAACAAATTGCATTCTGGCGCTCTTTTTCCATGTCACTCCCAATGATAATCATTATATTTTTTTCTTTATTCAGAAGAGAAAATAAAATTAAAAAAAATCAAACATACAGTAAATATTTTTTTCTGGCCTCCTTTTTTTATGGTTTATCGGCAATATTATTCCCGGTTTCAGCAATGACAACGTCTATCGCAAATATGCTGTTTATAATCAGTACCGCTCCACTTTGGGCTGCGATACTTTCATGGTTTGTCATTAAAGAAATTGTCAGCCGTATGACAATAGTAGCGTTCATTATTTCAATAGCTGGAGTAATTGTTGTAATGTATGGATCTAACGCTAATCTTTCAGTATCATTCGGTGATATTACCGCTTTATTAACAGCAATATCTATGGCAGCTGCTTTCGTTACTGGACGCATTAGTAAGCAAGATTTATCTTTAACACCTTCCATTGGCGCAATATTTTCTTTTATACTGTTATATTCTTACTTTGATATCAATCTTGATATTTCATTGTTCAATTTTTTTCTAATCTTAATAGAAGGTTCTGTCATTGTATTCTTAGCTCTAACTTTAATTGCTAAATCTTCAAAACTAATACCTTCTTCTCACCTGGGTTTTTTCCTTCTTCTAGAAGCAGTATTTGGCCCAATTTGGATATGGCTTGTTTTTGGAGACAGCCCAAATAATTATACACTTATAGGTGGTGGTATTATTCTGACTGCTTTAATTGCGAATAGTCTACATTCTATCCGATTATTACAGTCAGAAACAGCAAAAAGATAAATTATCCCTAGAAGATAGATTATTTAAAGGTATCCCCACTCATTTACTTCGTTCATTACGATGTTGCGCTTAATATGTGAATCCAAGGGAAGTTATTATTTTTATCTTTAATTGGTATGTATCAGTAAATAACGAGTCACACAGTAGCAAGATAATCGACATCTTTTGATACTTATATTTATAACCCAAAGACAGTGAGGTATCGCGTGAATTCCACTCTTAAGCCTAAAACGTGTTAATATCAAAGCTATTAGCATCGTGTAGGTGTGAGAGGTGTAATGGAAATTATCAATCAACAAAAATTACTGGCACAAGCTGAAACAATCTGTCTTTCAAGAGGAGTTCGCTTGACACCCCAACGCCTTGAAATTCTTCGTTTAATTACGGAGCAACCCAGTGCGATAAGCGCTTATGATTTGCTGGATTTATTACGCGAAGTCGAACCTCAGGCTAAGCCGCCAACAGTTTACCGTGGGTTAGAATTTTTGCTGGAGCAAGGTTTTATTCACAAAATAGAGTCTACAAACAGCTATGTTCTTTGCCATCACTTTGAAGAACCCAGCCATACTTCAGCTATGTTTATCTGTGAATATTGCGGCTCCGTAACTGAAAAGGATGCGAAAGATATTGAATCCGCAATTCAGCAGTTAGCGCAAGGTACAGGGTTCCATTTGAGAAATAGTGTGATAGAAGTCCACGGATTATGTGCTTCCTGCCATGAAATAGATTCCTGTACGGAACGCGATACATGTCAGCACAATCATGCTGTTGAAGAGAAGAAAAAGAAATAAAGATAAGAACCTGCTTGGACGGTGAGGCGGTCATAGCTGATATTTTCATGTATTCTCAAGTTCCCGCTGAATTCAAATGTAACGGGTACTGGAAAAATGACCGCCCCGGAATGGCAAAGTGTAATTATCCGTTTTTACAATCAGAACCAGTCTCCGTTACGAATAACGCCTACTGCCAATCCTTCAATAGTGAAACTCTGTTCGCTCAAATCAACTACAATCGGTGAAAATTCTGGATTTTCAGCGATCAGTTCAATTTTGTTTCCTGTTTGTCTGAAACGCTTCACTGTGACTTCATCTTCAATACGCGCCACAATGACTTGTCCATTATGAACATCCTGTGTTTTATGCACAGCAAGTAAATCTCCGTCCATAATACCGATGTCTTTCATAGACATTCCACTGACACGCAATAGAAAATCAGCACTTGGTTTAAATAATTCAGGATCAACCTTATAGTGACTTTCGATATGTTCCTGAGCTAGCAGTGGCTCGCCAGCAGCAACACGACCAATCAACGGTAATCTCATTCCGCCACCCGGTTCTTCGAGAAGCAAACGGATACCTCTGGATGCACCAGAAATAATCTCTATCACCCCTTTACGCGCCAGCGCTTTTAAATGCTCTTCCGCCGCGTTAGGTGAACGAAAACCAAGACGCGCTGCAATTTCAGCACGTGTCGGTGGCATACCCGTTTGCGAAATATGGTCACGCACTAAGTTATAGACTTGTTGCTGTCTGGCAGTTAATGCTTTCATTTCGCCCCCTGTTTGTTTATACAGTCCGGCTGTGAGTATATACAGGTAAATTCGAATTGGGAACCTGTCAGCACGTAAAAGCAGCTAAATAACGTATTTTAATGAAAAACACGTCGAATCAGCACATAAAATGCGACCAAAGGATTATTCCCCAGATAAACAAGGCCAGAAGTATGGTAAGCAATACAGCCGCTGAACCCATATCTTTCGCACGGCCTGATAACTCATGGTATTCACTACCGATACGATCCACTACAGCTTCTATTGCACTATTGAGAATTTCGACAATCACAACGAGCATAACAGCGCTGATAAGCAGGATTCTTTCGACTATGCTGAGGTCTAAAGAAAATGCAATGATAATTGCAAATATGGCAGCAATTGCCTCCTGTCGAAATGCCGCTTCATTTTGCCATGCCGCTTTGATTCCTTTCGCCGAATACCCTGCCGCTTTAATGATGCGGGTCAAACCTGTTGATTGATTTGCCATAAGAATTATACTCAATCACTTGGTATTTATATGGTTATATAATTTTTAGTCTCTATTATTGTCTTATTTCCACAGATCTCAAAATCTGTTTCTGGTATCCTTGCGAGGCATTGCTAACAAGAGGCTTAAAGTCGTTATGTCAGGTTGGCGTAAAATATATTATAAGTTATTGAATTTACCATTAAAATTATTAGTAAAAAGTAAACTTATCCCTACAGATCCCATTGCAGAGCTGCGTCTTGATACGACACGGCCTATTTTGTACGTACTCCCGTACCACTCAAAAACAGACTTATTGACCTTGCGTCAACAATGTCTGGCACAAGATCTGCCGGATCCGTTGAATCCTTTGGAAATTGGTGATGCTCAGCTTCCTAGTTGTGTGTTTATCGATAACGGCCCACGTGTGTTCAGTTGTTATGCACCAAAGCATGAATCTGTGAAGATTTTTCATTCCTATCTGGACTTGCATCACAATAATCCTGATTTGAATATCCAGATGGTGCCAGTTTCCGTGATGTTCGGCCGCTCTCCGGGGCGTGAAGGGCAAGAAGCTAATACAGCACCGCAATTACGTCTGCTAAATGGTGTGCAAAAGTTTTTTGCGATCCTGTGGCTGGGACGAGATAGTTTTGTGCGTTTCTCCACGCC
This sequence comes from Xenorhabdus sp. XBWT, assembly GCF_059072735.1. Lineage (NCBI taxonomy): Bacteria > Pseudomonadati > Pseudomonadota > Gammaproteobacteria > Enterobacterales > Morganellaceae > Xenorhabdus > Xenorhabdus sp. XBWT. Next base: position 786,104 of record NZ_CM180990.1, on the reverse strand, counting down.
TGTTTCTCTGCGTAAGATGGCAGATGAGCATGGTACGGATGATATCATTGCTAATAAACTCGCCCGTGTTGCCCGGATACATTATTCCCGTCAGCGTCTTGCGGCTGTTGGCCCTCGTCTCCCTGCCAGACAGGAACTGTTCAACAAATTACTCACATCAAAGGCAATAGAAAAAGCCATTGCTGATGAAACACGCAGCAAGAAAATTTCTCCCGAAAAGGCGAAGCAAAACGCCATCAACATGTTGGAAGAAATTGCCGCGAACTTCTCCTATGAAACAGTTCGTCTGACCGACCGTGTTTTGAGTTGGACATGGAACCGTTTATATCAGGGCATTAATGTTCATAATGCTGAACGAATTCGTCAGTTGGCGCAGGATGGTCATGAACTGGTTTATGTTCCATGCCATCGCAGTCATATGGACTACTTATTGCTTTCGTATGTGATTTATCACCAAGGATTGGTTCCACCACACATTGCAGCGGGAATTAACCTGAATTTCTGGCCTGCCGGCCCGGTATTCCGTCGTCTTGGTGCGTTCTTTATCCGCCGGACATTTAAAGGCAATAAACTCTATTCAACGATATTCCGTGAATATCTCGGTGAGCTGTTTGTCCGTGGTTATTCGGTTGAATATTTTGTCGAAGGTGGTCGTTCTCGTACAGGTCGTTTGCTTGATCCGAAAACCGGCACACTTTCTATGACATTACAAGCGATGCTGCGGGGTGAATCCCGTCCAATTACGATTGTGCCCATCTATATCGGTTATGAGCATGTGATGGAAGTCGCGACTTACGCCAAAGAACTTCGCGGTGCAGTTAAGGAAAAAGAGGGCTTTTTCCAGATGGTACGCGGGTTGCGCAAGCTACGTAATTTGGGGCAGGGTTACGTGAACTTTGGTGAACCAATTCCATTGATACAGTACCTTAACCACCATGTTCCTGAGTGGCGTGATTCCATTGATCCGATAGAATCTCAGCGTCCAACCTGGTTGGCTCCAACAGTCAGTAAACTGGCTGGCAATATCATGGTCAATATCAATAATGCCGCAGCGGCCAATGCTATCAATTTATGCACCACGGCATTATTGTCATCACGTCAGCGGGCACTTACCCGCGAGCAATTGATTGAGCAACTGGATTGCTATCTGCAATTACTGCGTAATGTGCCTTACACTGACGATATCACCGTGCCAAACAAAACAGCGGAAGAGTTGTTGGATCATGCTTTATTGATGAATAAGTTTGAGGTCGAAAAAGACAGTCTGGGTGATATCATCATCCTGCCACGTGAAAGCGCGGTATTGATGACCTATTATCGCAACAATATCCAACACTTGCTGATCCTGCCATCCCTGATAGCCAGTATTGTCATGCATCACCGTCGTATTAGCCGTGGTGAATTGCTCCGGCAGGTCGCGTTGATTTATCCGCTAATCAAGAAAGAGCTTTTCATGCGTTACAGCAAGGAAACGCTCTCCGACGTCGTTAATACTCTGGTCGATGAACTGGCGAGCCAACGCCTTATCTGTAACAAAGAGCAAGAAATGCTGGTGCTGAATCCTGCACGTATCCGCCCGCTACAATTGCTGGCAGCAGGTATCAGAGAAACACTGCAACGTTATGCCATTACACTTTCTTTATTGAATGCTACTCCTGAAATCAGCCGTGGTGTACTGGAAAAAGAGAGCCGAATGCTGGCACAGCGCCTGTCAGTGTTACACGGTATCAATGCACCGGAGTTCTTTGACAAGGCAGTTTTCGCTTGCTCGGTTAATACACTGCGCGAAGAAGGTTATATTCAGGACAGCGGTGATATGATTTCTACCAGTGCTCAGGAACTCTATCATGTGTTGAGCGAATTGATGTCACCTGAGATTCGGTTGACTATTGAAAGTGTCAGTATGCCACCAGAGCAAAATGAACCTGAACAATTAGAGAAAGCGATGTAAGACTGAGATATAAACGGGCGGTATCCCGCCCGTTATACTGAATATGCTTCACACTAAGCATACACTACATTAAACATAGCTGAAAAAGATACCGAGGAATAAAGTAATACCAACGTAATTATTATTCATGAATGCCTGAAAACAAAACTCTCTCTCCCGGCCTGCAATCAGTTTCTGCTGATAAATAAACAGTGCAGCAACTAATAATATTGTCCAGTAATATATTCCGGCCAGATTCATCATATTGCCTACTGACACCAAAATAGCCAGCATGGCGAACTGCAAAATACCGATAATCAATTTGTCAAAGCGCCCAAAAAGTACGGCTGTCGATTTAACACCGATTTTCAGGTCATCATCGCGATCAATCATTGCGTATTGTGTATCATAAATCACTGACCAAATGACGTTAGCCAAAAATAACAACCAACATTCTAAAGGTAAAGACTCACTAACAGCGGCAAATGCCATCGGAATCGACCAACCGTAAGCCGCCCCCAATACAACTTGTGGCAAATGACTGACTCGTTTGACGAAAGGATAAGTCCACGCCAGCGCTAAACCCACAACCGACAATGCAATTGTCATTTTATTTAATGTCAGAACCAGCGCAAAGGAAATGAGTACCAGTGTGGCAAACAAGATTTTGCTTTCTTTTTCGGTAATGTCACCACTAGGGAGAGGACGAGATTTTGTCCGCTCTACATACCCATCAAATTTTCTATCTGCGAAATCATTAATGCAACATCCCGCTGCACGCATCGAGAATACACCGATAGTAAATACTAACAATACGTACAAATCCGGTATCCCCTTTGCAGCGATCCATAATGCCCAATATGTTGGCCATAATAGTAAGAATGTGCCAATGGGTTTATCGACACGCATTAAACGGCAATAAGCACGCCATTTACTCTGCGTCATGCTGACCTCCAATCTATTTCTCCCCTTCTGTTATGTTAATTTTATATACAGGTGATTCCGGCAGAAAAATCTCTGTGAGTAGAAGTGGCTTACCTGATAATCTCAATAAAGAACGACGTCCCCAGCAATGACCCTGCTGACCTATTTGAATATAATCCCGCGTCAGATTATTACCACTAAAAAGATAACGTCCGAGTGGAATAGTACCTACATCCACCAATTTTCTATCCGGGCCGGTTAGTGTTTCCTCTGGAATAACGGTACGTCCTAACAACCACGGGATGTTATCCCCATATAAAACGATTTCACGCAACCAGTATTTTTCACTTACAGGTAAGTGCTCACTTTCATCTCCAAGCTCTTTTGCTGTGATAAAACACTCCCGAAAAGGGGCAACCGATACCTGCTGACAATGCTGTTCAAAGCGGCGGGTCATTGAGCCAACTTCCATCAGCCAGTCTGAAATAGATTCAGGAAGATCAAACTCATCAGTCAAAAACCAACGAATAGGTGTTGAAGTTAATATTGTGTTATCTGCCATGTCATTTTCCCATTGCGGGACCTTCAATTTCCCCGACAGCACAATTTCCCCGACAAAACAATGATAGGGAGTGAGGATATCATGTTGCAGGCCAATAAAATAAAAAGTTGATAACAAATTATAGAAATTGTAAAAAACCTTACCCTAATAATCATCTTTATTAAGGTAAGGTGGAATTAAATAAGATAAAAAGTCAGGTTAACGCCATTCTTTGAATCGGTTAATCAGGCCATTTGTTGAACTATCATGACTATTCACAGCGTCGGAATCGTGTAATTCAGGCAGGATACGATTTGCCAATTGCTTACCTAATTCTACGCCCCACTGATCAAATGAGAAAATGTTCAGAATTGCGCCTTGAACAAAGATTTTATGTTCATACATGGCAATTAATGCACCCAAACTGAATGGGGTGATTTCGCGTAATAAAATGGAGTTGGTCGGACGGTTCCCGTCAAAGACTTTGAACGGCACAACATTTGCTACGTCCTGAGCATTTTTTCCAGTCGCTGCAAATTCTGCTTCCACTTGCGCCTGAGTTTTACCAAACGCCAATGCTTCAGTTTGTGCAAAGAAGTTGGATAACAATTTGCTGTGATGATCACTCACCGGATTATGGCTAATTGCCGGTGCAATAAAATCACAAGGAATGAGTTTGGTTCCCTGATGAATAAGCTGGTAAAAAGCATGTTGACCATTGGTACCCGGCTCACCCCAAATAATCGGCCCAGTCTGATAATTTACTGGATTGCCGTTGCGGTCAATGTATTTGCCGTTTGATTCCATGTTCCCTTGCTGGAAGTAAGCGGCGAAACGATGCATGTATTGATCATAAGGCAGAATCGCTTCAGTTTGTGCGCCAAAGAAATTGTTGTACCAGATGCCGATCAACGCCAACAAAACAGGAATGTTTTGTTCAAAAGCAGTCTGCTCAAAATGTTTATCCATGGCATGAGCACCACTCAACAATTGTTCAAAATTGTCATAGCCAATGGAAAGCGCAATGGATAAGCCTATTGCAGACCAGAGTGAATAACGCCCACCGACCCAATCCCAGAATTCAAACATATTTTGTGGATCGATGCCGAATTTACTGACTTCCTGTTCATTAGTCGATAATGCAGCAAAATGTTTTGCAACATAACCTTCATCAACGGCACTTTTCAGGAACCAATCACGCGCTGAATGTGCATTGGTCATGGTTTCTTGCGTGGTAAAAGTCTTGGATGCTATCAGGAACAACGTGGTTTCTGGATCGAGGCTTTTTAACGTTTCGGCGATGTGGGTGCCATCAACGTTGGAAACAAAATACATATTCAGATGATTTTTATACGCTTTCAATGCCTCAGTCACCATATAAGGACCAAGGTCGGAGCCACCAATACCAATATTCACCACATCAGTAATTGCTTTACCGGTATAACCTTTCCAATCTCCGCCGATAATACGCTCGCTGAAGGATTTCATTTTTGCCAGCACCGCATTGACTTGCGGCATCACATCTTCCCCATCCACCATAATCGGGGAATTGCTGCGATTACGCAAAGCAATGTGGAGCACTGCACGATCTTCAGTACGATTGATTTTCTCACCGGAGAACATACTGTGAATTGCATTAGTCAAATCGGTTTCTTTCGCCAGCGCCTGTAATTTATCCAGTGTTTCAGCAGTAATGCGGTTTTTGGAATAATCCACAAGAATCTGCTGATCGAATGTCGCAGAAAATGCCGTAAACCGCGCTTTATTCTGTTCAAACAGGTCTCGCAAATGCACATTCTTCATCTGTTCAAAATGCTGCTGTAATGCTTTCCAGGCTTCAGTCTGGCTGGGGTTGATGTTTTTCATGGATGATGCTCTCTATCAACTGTCGATAAACAATAGGAATGCACAGATTGTAACGGGTTAATACTGTGATTAATCTCCCTTTCCTTCTAATTACTGATATTGGTCAAAATAGCCTGTGATTTCCAGCTCTAATTGTTGAGATAAACAAAAAGTTGAGATAGGCAAAAACGATAATTTTATTTCCATCATGAAAATTATTTATGCTTAATTGCCAAACATTGACTCACTGCGTCTAACCCGATATTTCTAAAAGCCTATTCTTCGAACAAAAGGTTATCTCCCATGTGTGCTGTTTCATCTCCTAATTCGCAGTATGTTGTAGCAAAATTCGGCGGTACTAGTGTGGCAGACTTCGATGCCATGAATAACTGTGCCGATATTATTTTGACAAATGCCAACGTCCGCATAGTTGTTCTGTCAGCTTCTGCTGGCGTGACCAATTTGCTGGTTGCATTGGCGGCAGGCTGTGACAGTGATAAACGGGAGAACTGTCTGAAACAGATTCGTGACATTCAATATGCAATTATTGAACGATTGAAGACAACGAATGTGATCCGAGAAGAAATCGAGCGTCTGCTGGAAAATATTGAGATGCTGTCAGAAGCAGCATCACTCGCTACTTCAGATGCATTGACTGATGAATTGGTTAGCCACGGTGAAGTCATGTCAACTTTGCTGTTTGTGGAACTGCTTCGCCAACGCAAGACAGATGCGGAGTGGTTTGATATCCGTCGTATTATGCGAACCGACGGTATTTTTGGGCAGGCAGAACCAGACACTCTTCAGCTTCATATCTCGGCAATGGAACATCTTCACCCTCGCCTGAAAAATACAATCATCATCACGCAGGGTTTTATCGGCCGAGAAGAAAAAGGTCGCACAACTACGTTGGGACGAGGTGGCAGTGATTATACTGCCGCCTTATTGGGGGAAGCACTTGGATTACAGCGCGTTGATATCTGGACAGATGTTCCTGGTATTTATACGACCGATCCACGTGTTGCACCTGCTGCCAAACGTATCGATAAAATTGCTTTTGATGAAGCGGCAGAAATGGCAACATTTGGAGCCAAAATTCTTCATCCAGCTACATTATTGCCAGCGATACGTTGTGGTATTCCGGTATTTGTTGGCTCCAGCAAAGAACCAAAAGCAGGGGGAACCGTCGTTTGTGACAAAACCAAGAACCCACCTCTGTACCGTGCACTGACGCTACGCCGCAAGCAAACTTTACTGACGCTTCACAGTCTGAAAATGCTGCATGCAAGGGGTTTTCTTGCTGAAGTTTTTACCCTGCTGTCACGCCATAATATTTCTGTGGACTTGATTACCACCTCAGAAGTCAGTATTGCCCTGACACTGGATACAACCGGCTCCACCAGCACTAATGGCAGCCTACTAACTAATGCTTTGCTGACTGAGCTTTCCACATTATGTCGCGTTGAAGTGGAAGAAGATATGGCACTGGTGGCAATTATCGGTAATGAACTTTCACAGGCCAAAGGATTGGGCAAAGAGATTTTTGGAACACTGGAATCGTTCAATATTCGTATGATCAGCTATGGTGCGAGCAGCCATAACGTCTGTTTGCTGGTTCCCGGTAAAGATGCAGAACAGGTTATCCAGACGCTGCATCGGGGTTTGTTTGAGTCTTAATCTTTGTTTATATAATTAATTCCCATCTTTGGTGGGATTAATTTTCTGGCGCATAACACCAATATCATCATCACATCCTTTAAAAGGATGACGCAAGAAAATTGCATTTTGTCTTATATCCCTCCTAGTACATGATTTTTTAGTAAAATCAGAGAGGTTACTTAGTATGGCTACGAGTATTCGACTAAATGATGAATTTGTTAATCATGTAAAAATTCATGCTGATGCATCAAGTAGAAATGTTCCGAAACAGATTGAACACTGGGCTAAAATTGGTCGTATTGCAGAAGAAAATCCTGATCTCCCCTACTCATTTATACATGAAGTTTTGCTGGCAAAAAGCGAAGTTGAACATGACAAGGTAAGTAGATATGTCAGAAGAACAAAAAAATGATCTTCAAGTCTATGAGACTAGAAGATTTGCTAAGACATTATCCAAATTACCTGAAAATTTGCTCTCAGTCGTAGAAGACGAAATTGAAAAAATTATTGATAATCCTGAAATAGGAGAACTGAAAAAAGGAGATTTTGCTTTTCTTCGAGTACATAAGTTCTTATTAAATAGTCGATTAACACTTCTGGGATACTGTTGGAAAGAAGAAAAAATTGAATTGTATCTCCTTGATATCGAACCTCATGAAAATTTTTATCAAGAACAAAAACGACACAGGAAAATGGATTTAAAACTCATAAGATAAATGAGTGGGAACGTGATCCCACTTTTCATTTCACACACATCGGATGTGTTTTTACCCTCTTTATCGTCCATAATAAGAAAACGAAAACAAGTTCCATTTTTTACCACAGCGATTATTGCTGTAAACAGACGATGATTCAGAGGGTATACTTTATGAGCACAGCCATTGCCAGCAAACGTACAAAAAAAGCTAAAATGACAACAAACAGTGCCGCTGCCGGCGGTCAGGTGCAATCTTTAAGCCGAGGGCTGACGCTTTTGGAATATATTTCTGATTCTCTTGTCGGTGTTGCTTTGACTGATCTGGCAATTCAGGCTGGTTTGCCTAATTCCACTACTCATCGTCTTTTGACTACTTTGCAACAGCATGGCTTTATTCGCCAAGTCGGCGACTTAGGATTATGGGTGATCGCTTCCCATGCTTTTGTCGTTGGCAGCAGCTTTTTGCAAAGCCGCAATTTGATGGTGTTGGTTCATCCGATATTGCGCCAGTTGATGGAAGATTCCGGTGAAACTGTTAACCTTGCTATCCTTAATCTTGATGAATATGAAGCAGTGATTGTCGATCAAGTGCAATGCAATGCACTGATGAGAATGTCCGCACCCATTGGCGGCAAATTACCAATGCATGCATCTGGTGCCGGGAAAGCGCTGCTTTCTACACTGTCTGAACAGAAGCGGCTCCAACTGCTGCACAAAAAAGGCATGCATGCCTATACCCAGCATACCTGTACTACAGCCGCTGCTTTGGCAAAAAATCTTGAACAAATTTGCAAACAAGGCTTTTCATTTGATGATGAAGAACATGCGTTAGGGTTACGCTGTATTGCAGCTTGTATCTACGATGAACACCATGAAGCTTTTGCCGCTATCTCCATTTCTGGCCCTGTATCACGAATTTCTGACGATCGTGTAACTGAACTTGGTGCTTTGGTTATACGCGCAGCAAAAGCAGTCAGCCGGGAATATGGTGGAATTAAGTAATCTCCACCATTATCACTTTTTACAACGATATGCTTTTCATCCACAAACCTTGTTTTAAAGTGGTGATTGAACGGTTTGGCACGCTGAGAACCCAACTTTCGGGTGCAGGACGACAAGGGGCATGTTACATACATTTTAAGATGAGGGGATTAAATTCCCTTGTGTACTGATTTAATGAGAGAAACTGCTGATGAATAATTGGAAAACAACCGCAGAACATATCCTGGCTGCTGGTCCAGTCGTTCCTGTTATTGTCGTCAATGAAATTGAACATGCCGTTCCATTAGCAAAAGCGTTGATTGCTGGTGGGATCTGCGTCTTAGAAGTGACATTAAGAACTGAGTGTGCATTAGAGTCCATTCATCTGATAGCCCAAGAAGTTCCCGAGGCAATTATCGGCGCGGGTACAGTCATTAATCCTGAACAGCTGGCTGCTGTTACTGAGGCTGGTGCTCAATTTGCCATTAGCCCAGGATTGACAGATAAGCTGTTAGAAGCCGCTATTGAAGGTTCAATTCCTCTTATTCCGGGTATTACCACTGTGTCTGAGTTGATGTTGGGAATGAGTTATGGCCTGCAACATTACAAATTTTTCCCAGCAGAAGCTAACGGCGGGGTTAAAGCCCTGAAAGCAATTGCTGGCCCATTCCCGAAAGTACGTTTTTGTCCAACTGGCGGTATTTCTCCTGAAAACTATCGCGATTATCTGGCATTGAATAACGTTCTTTGCATTGGTGGTTCATGGCTAGTACCGAGCGATGCATTAAAAAAAGGGGATTATGCTCAGATTACAGAATTAGCATGTACTGCAATTACTGGAGCAAAAGCCTAATTTTCTTATTTAAATATTTACAATACAGAAATTGACTATTTAATAATTTCTGCATTGTAAAAATCAATCAATTCTATTTTAAATATAATTGTAACAATTGGGTATGCAATCACAATTTATATAATAATAAAATACCACCCCTAATTAATGAATACTTGCGATTTTTATTTATTACTTTATTCATTACGTTGGCTGAATCGTTGCCTGCGGCGATAAGCAAAAACATCTTCCACGTACCCATTTTTAATACGCTCCTGCAATGCTCGCCAATAGTCTGCCTTGAATAGTTCGCTGTGGCTTTCTTCAAAATAGCTTAGGGTACGTTTATCAGTACATAAAAAATGCCGAAATTCTTCTGGGAAGACATCATTACTGGCAACACTGTACCAAGGCTCGCTCGCCAGCTCATCTTCAGGATAGCGCGGAGGAGGAATATTCCGAAAATTGACTTCTGTCATATAACAAATTTCATCATAATCGTAGAAAATCACTCGGCCATGACGTGTAACACCAAAATTCTTAAACAACATATCTCCGGGAAAGATATTTGCTGCCGCTAATTGTTTAATGGCATTTCCATACTCTTCTATCACATCTTTTAACTGCACTTCGCTGATTTTTTCCATATAAATATTCAGAGGTATCATTTTACGTTCCATATAAAGATGTTTTATTAATATCTTATCGCCGAGATCTTCAAGTTTTTCTGATATCTCTTTTTGCAACTCCTCCATTAATTCAGAACTGATATGACGTTTATCAATAACAAAATTTTCAAACTCCTGTGTATCAGCCATTCGTCCCACACGATCATGCTCTTTTACCAAACGGTAACATTCCTGAACCCGTTCCGGAGACACTTCTTTCTGTGGCGCAAATGTGTCTTTAATAACTTTAAAGACACGATCAAAAGAAGAAGATGCAAAAACCAGCATCACCATACCTTTCACACCTGGGGCAATCGTAAACTGCTCTTGGGCAGAATTGATGAATGTAAGATATTCGCGGTAATATTCTGTCTTGCCATGCTTCTGGCAACCGATCGCCATATATAACTCTGCCGTGGATTTTGTCGGCAAAATTTCACGTAACCATTCTACTAAAGCTGCCGGCAGGGGTGCATACACCATAAAATAGGAACGGGCGAAACCAAAAACAATGCTGGTATCATCATGATTGGTAAGACAGGTATCAATAAAAATATCTCCCGATTCGTCGTGATGAATCGGTAATAAAAACGGATAAACAACAGCTCCCATTCTGATTTTGCCTACTAACCACGCCGCTTTATTGCGGTAAAACAATTCATTGGAAATTTGAAATGTGGCATGTAATAAATCATGCAAGCAAAAAGTGTTGTGCAAGTATTGGGTGATATAATCAATATCCCGTTCCAAATCCTCCCATTTAAGACGCAAAGGCAAATCACTTAAAATTGTCCGCAACATCAATTTAAGATTACTATTAGGAAAAAAATCCCGCGATAATGGGCGAGAAATATCACTAAAGCGGTAAGACGGCTGAGAAGATAGGATAAATAGGTTTTCTGGCTTCAAATTACGGTGCTGAAACAAACGACAGTAAACCGAATTGAAAAAGCTTTCTGCAATTTCAAAACGTGGATAATCAGGCAGTAAACGGGTATACACAGCTTTAACTTCAGCTATGTAATCTTCATTCTGTTGCAATGAACCATGAATGCACTGTAATTGTTCTACTACCAATCCGACATGATTATCATAGAGGTTGATTCTCTTTTTCATAGCACTTTGCACTGCGTGCCAGTCCGCCTGTTCAAAGCGTTTCTGTGCGCCAGAAGTCACCTCAAGAAACCGACCATACTGTGCATCAAATCCCTGCAAAATAGTTTGTGCAATCAAATGAGCAAGATCTATTGCCACATTAGCCCCCTTATCGATACGTAAAGGGGGTATTCCTTATGCCCCCAATCATATCTATGGGTATATATTTATGGATAGAGTAAATTTAGAATTGCTGTTCTTCTGTAGACCCGGTCAATGCGGTAACAGAAGAAGCTCCTCCCTGAATAATGGTGGTCACTTTATCAAAATACCCCGTTCCCACCTCCTGCTGATGTGATGAGAAAGTATAACCACGTTCAAGAGCTGCAAATTCTTGCTCCTGAACTTTTTCAACATAGTGTTTCATACCTTCACCACGCGCGTAGTCATAAGCCAAATCAAACATGTTAAACCACATGCTGTGTATGCCTGCCAGAGTGATGAATTGGAATTTATATCCCATGGAAGACAACTGTTCCTGGAAGCTCGCGATAGTTTTATCATCCAGATTCTTTTTCCAGTTGAAAGATGGAGAGCAGTTATATGCCATTAACTTTCCAGGATATTTTGTATGAATAGCTTCAGCGAAGCGACGAGCCGCTTCAATATCCGGTGTAGAGGTTTCACACCAGACAACATCAGCGTAAGGTGCATATGCCAACCCACGGCTAATAGCCTGCTCAATACCCGCATGGGTACAGTAGAAACCTTCATAAGTCCGCTCACCTGTAATGAATTCGCTATCGTAAGGATCGCAATCAGAGGTCAGCAAATCCGCTGCATCTGCGTCAGTACGCGCAATTAATAGCGTTGGTACTCCAGATACATCAGCCGCCAATCGTGCAGCTACCAGTTTCTGAATGGCTTCCTGAGTCGGAACTAAAACTTTACCCCCCATATGCCCACATTTTTTCACTGCGGCCAATTGATCTTCGAAATGAACCGCCGCTGCCCCTGCCTCAATCATCGCTTTCATCAATTCAAATGCATTCAGTACTCCACCGAACCCCGCCTCTGCATCAGCCACAATCGGCAGGAAATAATCAATATATTCCTGACTGTCAGGATCGATACCATTTGACCACTGGATTTGATCTGCCCGACGGAAACTGTTGTTGATACGTTTGATTACATTAGGAACAGAATCAACAGGATACAATGATTGATCGGGGTACATGCCAGAAGCTGTATTTGCATCTGCGGCAACTTGCCAGCCAGAAAGGTAAACTGCCTCAATACCTGCTTTTGCTTGCTGTAGTGCCTGCCCACCCGTCAGCGCGCCAAGTGCGTTTACATAGCCTTTCTTCGATTTTCCATGCAACAATTCCCACAACTTTCTCGCTCCCATTTGCGCTAAAGTGTGTTCAGGATTAATAGAACCGCGTAGTTTGACGACATCTTCTGCATTATATGGGCGAGTAATACCTTGCCAGCGTGGTTGTTTCCATTCTTGTTCTAATTGCGCTATTTGTTGTGTTCGAGAAATGGTCATGATGTTCTACTTCCTATACTTAATTAATCGGATATTTTCGTCATTTTTGTTTTTAAATTAATCGATTAGTTGATAACCCGGCAAGGTTAAGAAATCAATTAAATCGTCCTGTGTGGTAATCCTTTCCATCAAGTCAGAGGCTTCCATAAAGCGCCCTTGATTAAAGAAATTTTCACCAATCTCTTGTTTAATAACGTCTAATTCTTCTTTTAACATTTCTCTGAATAGTTCTTTAGTCACTTTCTTACCATTGGAAAGTGATTTTTCATGGCGAATCCATTGCCAAATAGAAGTACGGGAAATTTCTGCCGTCGCAGCATCTTCCATCAATCCATAAATCGGCACACATCCATTACCTGAAATCCATGCTTCTATGTATTGGACAGCGACACGAATATTAGCGCGCATGCCTTGTTCTGTTCTTTCTCCTGAGCAAGAAGCAAGCAATTGTGCGGCTGTAATCGTTTCATCTTCTTCACGCAACATTGCCAATTGATTTGGTTGCTCACCCAGTTTTGTGTCAAAAACCGTCATGGCAATATCGGCAAGCCCAGGATGAGCAATCCACGTTCCATCATGGCCGTTATTAGCTTCCAGCTCTTTATCTGCTCTGACTTTGTCCAAAACTAGCTGGTTTTGGACAGGATCTTTACTCGGAATAAATGCCGACATACCTCCCATCGCAAACGCACCACGTTTATGGCAGGTTTTAATCAGCAAGCGAGAATATGCACTCAAGAAAGGTTGTGTCATTGTCACAGACTGACGATCGGGTAAAACACGATCTGCGTGATTTTTTAGTGTCTTAATGTAGCTGAAAATGTAATCCCAACGACCACAATTAAGCCCTACAATGTGGTGACGTAAGTGATAGAGGATTTCATCCATCTGAAATACAGCGGGTAATGTTTCAATTAAGACCGTAGCCTTAATAGTGCCTTCAGGTAAATTGAAATGCGATTCTGCAAAACTGAAGATATCACTCCACCACTGAGCCTCCTGATAACTCTGTATTTTAGGCAGGTAAAAATAAGGACCGCTGCCTTTTTCCAACAATTTCTTATGATTAAGGTAGAAATAAAGAGCGAAATCAAATAAGCCACCAGAAATCGGTTCATTCTTATAGAGAACATGTTTCTCAGACAAATGAAGGCCTCTGACCCGAGCAATCAGTACTGCTGGTTCCGGCCTCAATTCATAATGTTTACCCTGCTCGCTGGTATATGAAATAGTACCGTTGACAGCATCCCTCAAGTTAATTTGCCCACTGATGACTTTTTCCCAAGCAGGAGCTAATGAATCCTCAAAATCCGCCATAAATACTTTCACATTTGCATTTAAGGCATTGATGACCATTTTGCGTTCTACGGGTCCCGTTATTTCAACACGGCGATCGTTGAGATCATCTGGTATTCCCTGAATTTTCCAATCTCCATTTCTAATGGAAATCGTTTCTGAAATAAAATCAGGTAATGCTCCGTCGTCTATTTTTTTCTGCCAATCTACACGTTCTTCCAATAACTTTTTACGTCTGTCAGAAAACTCGACAACCAAATCTTCCAAAAAATCAATAGATTCAGGTGATAACACCTGATTTTCTGCCTCATTAAAAGGCTTTGTAAAAGTTAATTGGGTTGTTAACACCGATTGCATAATCTCCCTCTCCTCATCTTTTAAAGACTACTCGATTAAGATTAATCCATCCTAAAAATAAATCAAAAACCGTTTCCATTATTTTAAATAAAGATAATTAAACAAATAAAATCAAATGATTAAGTTACTTTAAAGACAGAAAAAAGAGGGAAATAAATTTCAAAAAATCAAATAATATAATGTTAACCTTTTGTTATATATGGAGAATAAATAACAACTGATTAATAATAGTGGAGAAAAGAAAATTAATAAAATGAGAAATGACTCGCTTCAGCAAATTCTCATTTCTCTATTTTAAATAGGATCAATCTAAGGAAGGATTCATAAAAGCGAGATCATATGGCGTTGTATTACTTAATGTTTTCATGCTTGCATAAGTTTTTATAATTTCAATATAAATCAAATATATACATAAAAACCATACTGTGTATTGTTCCAGTGTTTATTGACGTTTATTCGCTTTTACAGCACACTGTGTATAAACATTTGTATAAACATTTTGAGTGATCATGACAACAGAACTAAACAAGCTCAGTGACAAAAAGCTTAAAAGTCTACACGGGAAAGAAAGGGATAATATTGAGTTTTTTGCCGATGGTGCTGGATTGAGTGCAAAAGCATCTAAAGCGGGTGGGATTAGCTGGGTTTTTACCTACCGACTTGATGGCAAAAAGTTAAACCGCCTTAGCATTGGGCGCTATCCTGATATGAGCCTCAAACAGGCTCGTGAAACGCGGGATAAATGCCGTAACTGGTTGGCTTCTGGTAAAGATCCAAAGCTACAGTTTGGCTTAGACATGCAAGAATCATTAAAACCAGTCACAGTAAAAGATGCCATTGAGTATTGGATAAAAAACTATGGAAGAGATAACCGCGTAGGCATTGATAAGCATATAGCCCAGCTCAATAAATATATTTATCCAAATATTGGCAATATGGCACTATCTGACTGCGAAACTCACTATTGGATTCAATGCTTTGATGATATAAAAAATAAATCGCCTGTTTCTTCTGGAAACGTATTCCAATTATGCAAGCAAGCCTTAAAATTCTGCCGTGTAAGGAAATTTGCTATCAGTAATGCTTTGGATGATTTAACCATTCCAGATGTAGGTAAAGTACAAAATAAAATCGATAGGTTTTTAACCGATAATGAGTTAGGTCAATTATGGAGATCTATAAGTACAAATACCCACATGCCTTATTACAATAACTTATTAACAATCTTGATTGTGTTTGGCTGTAGAACTCAAGAGGCTAGGTTATCGAAATATTCGGAATGGGATTTTAATTCCATGCTGTGGACTGTTCCAAAGGAACACAGCAAGTCTGGTGGTAAAATCATTCGCCCAATACCAGTATATATGAAGCAATTTTTAGAAAAACTTATCTACCAAAACCATAAAAGTGGTTATTTGCTTGGTGAATTAAAAAATGGCTCAACAGTGGCGAAATATGGGGTAAACATATGGAAAAAATTAGGACATACGGAAAAATGGACATTACATGATTTAAGGCGCACCTTAGCAACTAAGTTAAATGATATGGGCATAGCACCTCATGTAGTTGAGCAACTGTTAGGCCATGCCTTGCCGGGCATAATGGCAATATACAACAAGAGCCAATACCTACCAGAGAAGTTAGACGCTTTAAACAAATGGTGTGAGCGGCTGGGTGTATTGGCGGGTAATTATGAGAAGGTGGTTCTAATTGATAGTAAAAGAGCTTAAACTGACACAGTGAGACTAGCCCGACGGGGTGAAAAGCAGGAAACCCTATTTGCCTGTCTCGCTAAACTTTTAGGGGCTAAAGGGTGACGTATGACTGATATAAAAATACCATTTTCATACTGTAAACTATCTAGAGCAGCTAATTTCTTAAAGTGTGAAGTTTCAGATTTAATAAATATGGCTGCAATGAATAAGATTGAAGCACTTATCATGCTAGACGGATTTCATGCGAGAGTGAACTTTATTGGAAATATTGAAGATGCAAAAAAGTGGTATAAAACCTTAAGTTATCCTAATAAAGTTTCAATTTTATCAATGCAAACAAGAAAGATAACTGATTATTCTTATCTGGAGTTTGATAATAAAGATTATCTTGGTGAAAATAAAACAGGTGTCGATATTTTTACGGAAAAATCTGGAGACAATAATATAGTTGGCTATGCTTATGCTTACGGATTATGGCGAGTTTCATTTGTTAATCGACTTGAATTCAAAGGCAGTGAACATGATGTATTCCCAGTTTTTTCACCTTGCTTAATGGGAGGTAAAAGCCCTATACAGGGATTGTTTCATGCCCACCCTTTTCTATCATTTGAAAAAGAAAACAGAGTTGATATTACATCATCTACATTTAATCTTTCTCATGAAGATTTATGGATCACATCTTATGATATACGAAGAATATTAGAAAATGATTGTGATTGTGACTCTATAAATGAAGTCGACTCAATTAATATTATTGAGAAAAAAATGATTGATAAAATTAATATTCGCTCTGAAAAGGCAATAGAAAGGCATTCAAAAAACAAACTTGATGTATTTAGGGCGGCTATTATTTTCAAGGAAGAAGACATTGAATTATTTAATGAGAAATGCAGACATAAAGATGGTAGATATAATTTTTCAGAATGGGCAAGGCAAATAAAGAAAAGGGAAAATCGATTATTTCCAGATTGCAAAGCTCCAGTATCAGATGAAAAGATGGCTGAATATATAAGCAAAGCATTAAAGCCACCTCACTCTTAATACCCATTCTAACTATTAGAAAGGGTATTTTAATATTAACGTACCCTTTCTAATGTATTATAATAACCTCTCTAGTAGTTATAAGCCGTATAAATTAATATTTTTTCTTAATACCATTACCTCACAAAAACAAAGAAACAGTGAGGGTAACATGACCATTCAGTATAATTCTCCTACACCAGAAGAACGCCGCTCTATCCTGTCCGAGTATGGCGAACCTTATGATCGCCTTGTCCGCGAAAAGGAACGCCATCACATTACCTCTATTTCCAGAACGTCAGCATGGAAACTGGAAAATAAAGGTCGGTTCCCCGCCCGCAAGCCATTAGGCCGCAATTCCTGTGCTTGGTTGCTGAGTGACTTACTGCATTGGGTACGTAACCCGCCAACAGTAGACAATGTAAATAACCCATACAGCCGAAAATCAAATTAATTAAGACAGGGTAAAAATATGACATCTAAAAATATGGCCTTAACTGGTCAGGAACTCGCTCACGCCAAAAAACAGAGTAGCCTCAATTTTGATGAACGTATTCCGGTTGCTATTAGCGATATTGGCAGCAAAGAAATTCAATCTGTCAGCGGACGTAAATTACATACTTTTCTCAAAGTCGGGCGTGATTTCACCACTTGGATTAAAGCGCGAATTAAACAATACAATTTTGAAGAAGGTATCGACTATATCATTGTTGAAGATTTGACCTCCCCAAAACGGGGGAGCGCAAAATCTCGCCAGCAAGTCGAACATGATTACATTATTAGCCTAGACATGGGAAAAGAGCTGTCTATGGTCGAACGTAACGATCAGGGCAAATTAGCGAGACAGTATTTTATCGACTGCGAGAAGCGTCTTTATCGAGTCGCACCAGAAGAACACAAAGCCGCACTAATGAACTGGCGTAAAAATCGCATAACGGCATGTGAAGATCATAAAAGCATGGCGGATGCGATGAAAGGCTATATCGGACGCACTGGAGATAATCAAAAGGGTTTTGCTTACAGCAATGAATCCCGGTTCATCAATAAGCTGGTATTGGGAACAGACCCTATCAGATGGGCTAAGAATAAGGGTATTAAGTCCAAAGAAGTCAGGGACAACATGACGACAGAGCAGTTACAGCTACTGGCTTATCTGGAATCACGTAACTGCACATTGCTTGATTTGGATACTCCGACAGAGAAGCGAAAAGCACAATTAACGGAACTGGCTCAGCGCTGGCTAGCACAGCGCATGGAGTTCAAGTAATGATGCAGAGAATTATTTCTGATGACTCCTTGAGCTTAAGGAGTCCTTCAATGAAGACTACTAACCAAAGCCCGAATTCGGGCTTAGACAGTAACCCATTGATATTTAATCAAGCTGCAAATTTGCAGTCTGCTTATAACTTGAGCGCCGAAGATATCGGTATGCAAAATTCAATATCCGATAATCGGACTTTGGGCGTAACTGATAGTTACTCGCAAACTTTGTACGTATCTTTTAGCGACGCGGTTAATTTGCGATCCTCACTGAATGGAGTGCAAAAAGAAAAGGATAGCACGGCGAATGCTACCCTTTGGCGTGACTCAGATTTGAGTTACGAAGAATTACAAAAGTTTAAGAAGCTCACCTCTTTAAGAGGTTTGGTTAGGCTCCCCGATAACATCGGGTTGGTTAGTTATTGCTCAGATAACCATGTGAATAATGTTCACTCGGTTAGTTACTGCTCAGATGATGCTTTAGCTTTGCGCTGGCGGCGTTTGATTTCAGTTTTAGCTGCTGTAATCAGAAATCCGGCTGTGCTTTCGTCTTTCTCTTTAACTTGCTCAATTAATTCTAAGTCTTCAAGCGGAAGCCTTACAGAAACCTGTAGAGACTTATTATTGCGCCTACCCGTTGCCATTACTGAATCTCCTTTTGTTAGGTGGTGTTCAGTATGCACTAAAAATTATTTATTTCAAGTGTTGACGTGGTGTTCACCTATGGATATGTTAGTGGTGTTCACCTTGATTAAGTTAAGGCAAAAAAAACAACAAAGCCCCGAAGTGCTTGGAACACTATCGAGGCGTCTAACCAACAACGTTACGGAGATTAACGCTATGGCTGACACACAGCATAACCAAACTCACCTTAAATTTACATTCCTAATTGCATCGGGCACTCAACGGCTGACAGATATTTATTCATCATCTTTTATCCTCGTTCAGGGGGTAAGCCATGTTTAAGATCATTATCACCACCACAAATCAACATACTGGTGAAGTAAAAAAAGAAACAATCCGTTACAAATACAAGATATTGCGCGGTGCGGAGAAAGCCGCCATGCGTATTCGCCATTCTTGCATACCAGATGATAAATCTATCGACGTTGAAATAGTCAGAGTATACGAACGCCGATCACCTATTTCACTCGCTCAGGCCATGCACAATACGGGGCTGGCAACTTCTTTATTTGGCGTCATTCTCGAAAAGGCCAAAGACGAATGTTCTATCGATTTAAATAATCTTATTGCGCTGGCCTGTGATATCAATCAGGAAGTCTATCATGCGCTTCAAGCGGCGGTTTATGAGGAATAAAGCATGAGTCAATCATCTTCATATGGATATAAAAACCATAAAAACAGCGCAAAAATCAGCCCGATAGACGTTATTCGAACAGTGAAACAATCCGCCATGAATCACTGGCAAAGCCTGTTGCCCGCCTGTGGCGTGGATGTTCCGACAAAGGGAAAGCATGGCGCTTGCCCGATATGCGGCGGCACTGACCGTTTTCACTTTATAGATGATAACCATCATGGCGATTGGCATTGTCGCCAGTGTGATAACCCGAATTACGGGGATGGGCTGGATTTATTGATGAGGGCGAAGGGGATCACTCTGATTGCGGCGGCTAAAATCGTTGCTGATGCACTGGCGTTACCTTTGTCAGAACCAGAACCCAAGCCTGCCAGAAAGGAGGCTCCCAAATCGGAGGCTCCTGTACAGTCAGCCATTGAGGAAACCACAAGGCTTATACACCATTCTGTCTTTGGCGAATCGGACTACCTGAAACGCAAAGGACTTCATCACCCTGTCAGGCTGTTATCCGATGGCACTATTATTCTGCCTGTGCAGCGTGGGGATGAATTGACGGGAGGCCAAACGATTAAGCCGGACGGTAAAAAACGGTTTATTACGGGTACCAAGAAAAAGGGGAGCTTTACCCCCTTATCAGCACTGAGTGGCTCGCCAGATACGGTACTGATTGCTGAGGGTTACGCAACGACTTTAACGGTCAGTCAATTACATGAGGGGCTTACTCTGGCGGCGTTTGATGCAGGTAATTTATTGCCTGTCTCGCAATGGGTCAGGGAGTACTACCCAAAAGCAAAAATCATCATTGCCGCTGATAACGACATTAAGCCGGATGAACCCAATAAGGGCAAGATGGCAGCAGAAAAGACCGCGAAAGCAATTAACGGCTGGGTAACGTTACCGCCTACAGAAGATAAAGCCGACTGGGACGACTACCGTCAACAGCATGGTATCGAGGCAGCAAAGAAAGCATTCAGTGAGGGGTTATATCAGGTGGGAGAGAGAAAACCAATGAAAGCGACAGTAACCGTGATTCATGCTGATAAGAAAGGCAGCAATACTAATCTGGCTCAAATGGCAGCCAGTCAACGCGGGGCATTATTGGCGGGTTATTACGGAGAGGTCGCGGTAAACCCTGAAAGTGAAATGGTCTACCACTTTGATAAAGGTGTTTGGCAAAAAGTCTCTGACAGCGATTTACAAAGGGCGATGGTCGCTATCTTTGATAAACATGAAACACCTTATGGCCCAACAGGGATTAAAAATGCTATTGGAGCAATGAAATTGCAAGTTCCGGTCATTAGTGAACAGAAACGAGAAATCATTGGATTTAGTAACGGCGTTTATGATTTATCAAAAGGCGAGTTCAAATCGCATGATCCTGAACATTGGTTATTGAACCATAACGGCATTGAATTTACCCAGCCCGCCGTTGGTGAGAGCTTACAGGCTCACGCACCTAATTTTTATCGCTGGTTGTCTCATGCCGCTGGAAATGATAGTGAAAAAATGGCTCGTATTAACGCTGCCCTGTTTATGATTCTGGCAAACCGTTATGACTGGCAGCTTTTTATTGAAGTCACCGGCGAAGGCGGCAGCGGTAAAAGTGTGTTTACCTATATTGCGACGTTATTAGCAGGAGAACACAATACGGCCAGCGGTAATATGAGAGCCTTGGACGAAGCGAGAGGTCGTTACCAGTTTGTCGGGAAAAACCTGATTACCTTGCCTGATCAGGTTAAATATGTGGGTGAAGGTGCGGGCATTAAAGCCATTACCGGCGGTGACCTGATTGAAGTTGACGGAAAATATGAGAAGCAATTCTCTACCATCATCAAAGCCGTGGTATTAGCCACTAATAACGAACCCATGAGCTTTACAGAACGCAATGGCGGGATAGCACGGCGACGGGTGATATTTCCGTTTAATATTCCGGTGAAAGAATCCGAGAAAGATCCCCAATTACCGGAGAAAATCAGCCGGGAACTGCCGGTGATTATCCGGTATTTATTAAACGAATTTGCCGACCAGAACAAGGCTAAGAAACGACTACAGGCACAACGCGATTCCGGCGAAGCATTATCGGTAAAATGCCATTCCGATCCCCTATATAATTTCTGTGCTTACTTAGTCTCGCTGGGGGAAGAATTAGGCATGAAAATGGGAACCAAGAATATTTACCCCAGGGCACCGAGAATCTATTTGTATCACGCCTATTTGTCCTTTATGGAAGCGTATGGGTTTGAAAGACCGCTGACATTGACTAAATTCGGGGATTCCTTGCCTAAAGTGATGCAGGAATATAAAAAGGACTATCGCAAATTTAAAACTAAAAAGGGTTATTACTACAATGTGAATTTAACGGATGATGCTAACGAATGGCTTCCGGCTGTTCCTGAACAACTGAATAAGTAGCCCCCTTATATAAAGTTTTGGTGTTAACTGTGCACCCTATGCACCAATCAATATAATACATTGAATTAAAATGAAAAAATAAGGTGTACAGTTGTTATTTAACTGTGCACCAACTATGCACCCTCTTCACCTTTTCCTGAATAATTTAGGGGTGCACAGTGTGAACAGTTGGTGCACACCGTATTCACCGTTAAAAATTACATATTATCAACATGTTATATGGAAAGTGCACAGGGTGCATAGTTGAGAGGTTCAAAAAAATTTTCAGGGGGGCTCCTCTGGCAGGTAAATAAAAGGCGGGTGAATCTGGAAAGATAAATTGAGTACATCAATGCGTTTTTTATTGTGGCATTACCTGAAATTTAGATTGGGTAATTATCTGATTTCACTTAAGAATGAAAGTTCATCACAAATTTACTGGTGTACTTTTATATACACTGGAATTGATAAGTATTATTGTTATATTCTACCTAATTGATATGGGATGTTACGGAGAATTGAGGAATGACACATAAGAAATATAATCCTACTTGGGATGGCTATCTTGGCGATTACTTAAATGGGAAAGTGGGCATTAACCAGTTAACGCCTCAACATGAATTTTTTGATGCTATTGGGCTAGAAAAAGTATTGAGGGATAATACCCAATATCACTTTGTCCTCACATTGGCGGAAGCCAAAAGTATTATTGAGGATATCAGCCACCGCCGTCCACAAAGTCCAAGTTATGGATATGCATTTGCAAGAGGTATGGACGAAAAACATCTAAGTTATGAAGAAGCATTTGCAAGAGGTACGGACGCAGGCAACAAGATAAAAAATCCTATGGCACATGTATTTTCTGTCACTGATCCTATTTCCACTTATGCGGGAAATATCTATGATGCGCATGGGTTTTCTGAAGTTTGCAGAGAGTTTAAGAGCTTGGGCATTAAAGCTACAGAACATGTAGGAAAAAATGGGGAAAAGTATATTCACCTATCAGGGCATGCAGGTCTTAGGAGTCGTATCATGGGGACACGCTATCGTGCCAAAAATCCCCAAATGTTAGCTATGGGAATAGGGCAACAGGGACTTAATGCAAGCGTTGTTAAAGGTATTAGATTTTCCATCATCTTTTCTATTGCATATCGAGTGATAGAAAGTATTTTTAAGGATGAATATACGCTAGCTGACTTTATCGGCAACATAACAATAGATATGGCTAAAACAGCTATTATCGCTACAGCCTCTTGGGCTATAGGGTCAGTTTTAATTTCTACAGCCGCTTTAGGTGGTAGTATTATTGCCGTTGCTGGAATAGTTTTGCTTACTGGTTTTGTAGTAGCTTATGGTCTAGATTTTGTTGATAAAAAATATGGGCTAAGTGAAAAAATAATAGCATTTTTAAAAGAAGAAATGAAAAGAAAGCCAAGAACACCGGAAGCGGACTTACAATACTTTTTTAATGGTTTAGGTAGGTTGAGGTGAATAGTAAATACTTTAAGGTGTTAGGTGTACTACTACTATTATTATTTATGGCATTTATGATGAGCTTCGTTATTGATTCTGCTATTTCATTAATATTAATGAAAGATGAAATAACATTTTCTGGCACTGTTGTCATGGGTGTTATGTCTTCCCCTCTATTATTTTATTCTTTATCGGCCTCTATTTTTTTCTTTATCTTTGATAGGTTACCTAAATTTAATAAGTTGATTGTTAATTACTTAAGTAAATTGATGATTGCATCATTTATCATTAGTTTACCTGTCTCTTTTTATGTTAGTTATAAGTTAAAAAATGATGGTTATTTAACATGTGATAAAATATCGTGGATGTCACCTACTACTTATGTTAAAGATATTAAGTTATGTAATTGAAAAGTTTTGTAAATATTCCGTCCTCATGTTTCCGCAAGTTTAGACCTCTTATTTAGAGGTCTTTTTTATTATTTTTCATGGTGTTAAATAGTGATTGCTGAACCATGTAGGTACGTTCTGACTTCAATAACTCCGTAGTCTCTCCTCAAAGCGGTAGTTCTCAGATAGCTACCGCTTTCCCCTGAACCTGCATGACAGCGAACCTTTAACCTACATGCAGAGGCACCATGAAGAAATTACTCGAATTACGCCAGCAAAAGGCCACCCTTACCGAACAAATGCGCACCCTGCTCACCAAAGCCGAAGACGAAAAGCGATCACTCAATGCGGATGAAGCGAAACAGTTCGACGAACTGCGCAGTCAGTCCGATGCTCTGAATGCAGACATCGCCCGTTATGAGGTACTGTCTGATGAAGAACGCAATCAGGCAAGCAAACCCCAACCGACCAGCAAGAACCTCAGTAATGACGAACTGCGCCACTATATTCTGACCGGAGAAACCCACGCCTTGTCTACGGGCGTTCCCTCAGAGGGCGGCTATACCGTTATCCCCGAACTGAACAAACAGATCATGCAGCAACTGGCTGATGAATCGGTCATGCGCCAAATCTGTACGCTCAAAACCACGCGCAGCAACGAGTATAAACAGCTTGTTTCAGTCGGTGGCGCAGCCGTGGTACACGGGGAAGAAGGCAAAGCTCGCGGTGAGACGGGTACGCCGAAGATGGAAGAAGTCAGCATTAAGCTGTTTCCTATCTATGCCTATCCCAAGACTACCCAAGAAATCATCGATTTTAGCGATGTGGATATCTTGGGCTGGCTGACCTCAGAAATTGCCGACACGTTTGTCGATACCGAAGAAACGGATCTCGTCAGCGGTGACGGCAGTAAAAAAGCCAAAGGCTTTCTGTCTTATCCCCGTGACACCCAAGGCGACAGGGTGCGTGATTTTGGCACGCTGCAAAAACTGGAAGCCACCACGCTTGAGGCTGACAGCCTGATTGACCTGAAATTCCTGCTCAGGAACAAATACCGCAAGAATGCGGTCTGGGTGATAAACTCCAATACTGCCGCCAAGGTGCAAAAGCTGAAAAACGGTAACGGGGATTATATCTGGCGCGAACGTTTACAGGCGGGTGATCCCGATATGTTGCTGGGCTTGCCTGTTCACTACCTTGAATTTATGCCCGATGGCGTGATCGGTCTGGGTGACTTCAAACGCGGTTATTTCATTGTTGACCATGAGACCGGCACCCGTACCCGTCCTGATAATATCACCGAGCCGGGATTTTATAAGGTGTGTAGTGACAAATATCTGGGCGGCGGTTTGGTGGACTCCAACGCTATCAAGGTGCTGGAAGTGAAAAGCGCCACGAAATAAGCGAGAGGGGCGAAAAGCCCCTTTACTGTCTTGGAGTCCATAGAATGAATGATATTGAATTAAGAACGGCTGATTTTTCACTTAATGAGAAAAAGATTACCGGTTACGCTGTGCGCTGGATGGATAATTCACAATTACTGTTTGGTGAATTTATTGAACGTTTCGATAAAAACGCCTTTGCAACCTGTTTAAAAAATAACGCTGATATTCGTTTCTTGTGGGAGCACGAACATTCTTCCTTATTGGGTAGAACAGCATCCAAAACCCTGACCGTGAGTGAAGATGATACGGGTTTACGCTTTGAATTGCTGTTACCTGATACCCAGCTAGGGCGTGATGCACTCACCATGATTGACCGAGGCGATATTGAAGGCGTTAGCTTTGGATTCCGCACTATCAGAGATCAATGGGATGTGGGTCTCTGTCCCCACGTCAAAGGCCATTTGCGGGGTAAGCCGATAATCCTTGAGCCGTGGCAGCAGCTTGCCTTTGCCAATCTGTTCGGCTTCAAGGTCAAGGCCACCGGACGCCGAAAATACCGCAGTGCTTACATTCAGGTGCCGCGCAAAAATGCCAAATCCACGGTTGCCGCGATACTGGCGAACTGGTTCTTGGTGATGGAACAGGGACAACAGGATATCTACACCGCCGCCGTGAGTCGGGATCAGGCGCGTATTGTGTTTGATGATGCCCGCCAGATGAGCCTGTTATCAAAGCCACTGAAAAAACGGGTAACTATTCAGCAGCACAAAGTGACCTATCCAAAGAGCAACAGCCTGTTAAAGCCGCTAGCGGCGAAAGCTGCCACGATTGAAGGCACCAACCCCAGCCTTGCCATTGTCGATGAATATCACCTACACCCTGATAACGCCGTGTACTCTGCCCTTGAATTGGGGATGGGGGCACGTCCCGAAGGCATCCTGTTTGCCATTACCACGGCGGGCAGTAACGTGATATCGGCCTGTAAGCAGCACTATGATTATTGCTGTCAGATACTGAATGGCGAAGAACACAACGCATCGCTGTTTGCCTTGATCTACGAACTGGACGACGAGAACGAGATTGATGATGAATCACGTTGGATCAAGGCTAACCCCAATCTCAATGTCTCGGTAGACAGTGACGCATTGCATGACACGATACAGAAAGCCCGTGGCATTCCCTCACAATGGACAGAGATGTTAACCAAACGCTTTAATATCTGGTGTCAGGGTGAAACACCGTGGATGGGTGAAGGCGCATGGAAAACCTGCCAAAGTGATTATAATGAAAATGACCTCAAGGGGTTGGAGTGCTACGCTGGGCTGGATTTATCGTCAACAGGCGATATCACCAGTATTTGTTACACGTTCCCTGTGGATAACGAACTGTTACTACTGACCCGTCATTACCTGCCCGAAGCCCAGCTACAAAACCCAGCCAACAAGAATCGGGCGGTTTATCGGCAGTGGGTGCAAGCTGGCTGGATACGCACCACCGCAGGCGACTGCATTGATTATGATCGTATCCGTGATGATATTCTCAACGACAGTCAGCAGTTTGATATCAAACTGGTGGGCTTTGACACATGGAACGCAACGCATTTACGAACACAATTACAGGGCGCAGGGCTGGATGTTGAGCCGTTCCCGCAAACTTATATGCGTTTTAGCCCCGTGGCGAAATCTGCCGAGGTGTTCGTTAACCGCAAGGTCATTCGTCACAACGGCGATCCGGTGCTGGCGTGGGCAATGTCCAATGTGGTGATGGAAACCGATGCGAACGCCAATATCAAACCGAACAAAAAGAAATCGGCGAACAAGATAGACCCTGCAATTGCGTTCCTGATGAGTTTTGGTACTTGGCAGATAGAGCATGAAGAGTTTGCGTTTATCTTAAATGCAGAACAGCAGCAGCGCCTTAAAATGTTTAATGGGATATAACGCAAAAAGTTAAGTGGT
This sequence comes from Xenorhabdus sp. XBWT, assembly GCF_059072735.1. Taxonomy (NCBI): domain Bacteria; kingdom Pseudomonadati; phylum Pseudomonadota; class Gammaproteobacteria; order Enterobacterales; family Morganellaceae; genus Xenorhabdus; species Xenorhabdus sp. XBWT. Next base: position 758,818 of record NZ_CM180990.1, on the reverse strand, counting down.
TTTACTGATTCGCTTATTGAACCCAATAAAACAATTCGTTAAAGTAGCCCCGCCATTGGCAAAATCCAATGGTCAGGGATTTGCACCCCTGAGAAAATGCCCCGCTGGTAGAAAGTTCCTACCAGCGTGTTTGCTTACGCCCTTTCAATGGCGGTTCAGACTGGGGAGGCTTCGGCCTCGCCGGTTGGGTATTTTCCGGTAGTGCAAACCCTGTCTGGATCGCCACCATCAATGATCAATTAATGGAAGGGGTAGCAGGAATGAATAACATCAGAAATGACTGGCATCAAGCCGATATTATTGCTGCATTACGTAAGCGTGGTACAACTCTTGCCGCAGTCTCCCGCGAAGCTGGATTAAGTTCTTCTACATTAGCAAATGTGTTATCCCGCCCCTGGCCTAAAGGGGAATGGATCGTTGCTAATTATCTCAACATTCACCCATCTGAAATCTGGCCTAGCCGTTATTTTGATATGAACGGTAATCTTATAGAACGTAAAGTTCGCGATAAATCATAAAAATAATTATTCTAATACCGAAAAACATCAGGTAAATAGTCACCTCATCTAATTACTCGCTGTATTATTGGTTTTGATGAGGTGGCGCTGTCAGTGATATTATTGCGGAAAGGTCAAGAGATCACGATAACGGGGAGATCTTCTTACTGGCAGGGCTATCGATTGCTTAGCAGGTTGCGACGAAATGCGTCGAGACCTCCACAGGTCGGAACATTAAACGTACTGACCCTCCTTTTCTTCCACCCTGTCCTCATCTTGTGCCCTGTTTATAAATTCGTTCAGTGAACCATGTATAAACGTTTGTATAAATATTACCATATTACATAAAATAAAAATAAAACTAACCGTCTGAATTAGTTAAAATTATATCATTAATTGTAAGATCATATGGCGTGATTTGATAAACATAGTAATTTAGCCAGTTTGAAAAAAGTAAATGACCATGACTACGCCAAGATGCAATAGGTTTATTTTGAGGATCACTATTTGGGAAGTAGTTGACTGGCAATATGGGTTTCAAACCTGCAGTTTGATCACGCCAATATTCTGCGGATAATGTGTCTATATCATATTCAGGATGGCCTGTCACAAACACTAGTCTTTTATCCTTGCTAGCAAATAAATAAGCACCTGCGTCTTCTGAACTGGCTAAAATATCTAGGTCTGTATGCTCACGGATCATTGATTCAGGAAAGTCAGCAAAGCGCGAATGGGGAGCAAAAAAGGTTTCATCAAATCCTCGTGTTAATAATGCCAAAGGATCTAGGATTGAGTGGGAATAAACACCTGATAGTTTAATTTCTCGTGTATATTTTGGAAGATGATAAAGAACGTTTAAGGCTGCTTGAACAGCCCAACAGACAAAAAGTGTTGAAGTAACATGATTTTTTGCCCAAGTAACAATTTTTTCAATTTCCTCCCAATAGGTCACATCCTCAAATTCAACAAGCCCTAAAGGTGCCCCTGTGACAATCAGTCCATCAAAATTTTGATCTTTTATTGAGTCAAAATCACAATAAAAATTATCCAAATGTTCAGAAGGGGTATTTTTACACTGCCGGCTATCAATACGTAGTAACTGAATATCAATCTGTAATGGTGAATTAGATAATAACCGAATGAATTGGTTTTCTGTTTCTATCTTTTTTGGCATCAGGTTAAGCAGCAATACTTTCAAGGGACGAATATTCTGAATATTCGCCCTTGTTGATGTCATGACAAAGATGTTTTCATTGCGGAGAATGTTTACCGCAGGTAATTCATCTGGTACACGAATTGGCATTGCTGGATACCTCGACTATTCGAATTTGCAAATTTAGACTTCTAGATAGCTAAATTTAACCAGAAGGTGAGAGTAATGTCGAGTTATTGTACTCAAATTGAAATTATTTCATTTAATTCTATGTAATAAGGGAGAGGAATAAAGAATATAACAAAAGGCATTTAAATGTAAGCGTACGGGGAACCCCACCTAGCCAGGATAAATCCATTGATTAAAATAGTTTCACCTATTCTGATGATGGAAAAAACTCACATGAGCCAATCCAGGTTTACTCAAGCCGAGTGGCGGGACCTGTTTGAACAGCAGAAAAAATCCGAACTGACGGTCCCGCAGTTTTGCCAAAAAATCGGTGTGTCGACCACCCGGTTCTATCACCACCGCCAACGCACCTCCCATCCACCGGAAAAGCCGTCTGGGCTGGCTTCACCGTCTGCTTTTATTAACGTCAGCACCGCTCAGAAAAAATCCGCCTCATCCAGCCCACTCCCCATCTTATTTGAGACACCACAGGGCACACTGCGTTTTCCTGCCGGCACGGATAAGCATGTTATCATTGCGATTATTCGGGGGCTCGCCGCATGAAAATGTTTGTGGATGTGCCGGAGGTGTATTTGTGCCGCTCATTTATCGACTTCCGAAAATCCATCAACGGGCTGGCGGTCTGGGTAGAGCTGGAAATGCAACTGTCGCCGACGCAAACCGCGTTATTCCTCTTTTGCAACAAGAAGCGGGATAAACTCAAAATCCTCTACTGGGATAAAACCGGGTTTGCGCTCTGGTACAAACGGCTGGAGAACGCGAAATTCAAATGGCCCACCGCCGTCAACAGTGCCTCCCTGACCCTGACAGAGCAGCAACTGCACGGGTTGTTATCGGGTTATGAGGTCATCGGGCACCAGCCCTTCTCCGTCCAGGATTGCCATGTCGCCTGATCCCTTGATGATCATCAAACCAACGGGCATTAATTACGCTTTTTCGCCGGGGATGGCATAAAATGTCCCCATGAAAATTGATATTGATGCCCTGCCCAATGACCCCGCTGAACTGAAACGGCTGCTGATTAAGCAGTCGCAGCGGCTGGCCTTTTTGGAAGAGCAGTTCCGTTTAGCCCAACAAAAACGGTTTGGGGCTTCCTCGGAAGCGTTCCCCGGCCAGGGGGAGTTGTTTAACGAAGCGGAAGAAATTGCGCTGCCGGCTGAAACGGCCGCCGCACAGGAAATCCTCACACCTCCCCGCCGTAAGCCGACACGCAACCCCCTGCCCAAAGATTTACCGCGCGAAACCGTGTTCCATGATATCGCCGAGGAAGAAAAACAGTGTGCGTGCTGTGGCGGCAGGTTGCATCAGATGGGGGCAGATCACAGTGAAAAACTGTTGTTCATTCCCGCTCAAATCAGGGTGGTTGAGCATGTCCGCCCCAAATACGCCTGCCGTGAATGTGAAAAATCCGGCATTCAGACGCCTGTCAAACAAGCCTCCCTGCCAGCGATGCCCATCAAGAAAGGCATGGCGACCAGCAGCCTGCTCAGCCAGCTTATCACCAGTAAATATCAGTATGGGTTACCGCTGTACCGTCAGGAAAGTGTGTTCAAACAGTATGGCATTGACCTCAGCCGCCAGACCCAGAGTGACTGGATAGTAAAATCCGCGCAGTTGTTTGCGCCTTTGGTGACCAGGTTCAGGGAAACGCTGTTGCAACAACCGGTTCTCCATGCGGATGAAACCCCGGTGAAGGGGGTGACGTCTGAAAAAACGACCCATTACATGTGGGTCTATTGTGTGGGCACTGATACCCCCGAACCGGCGGCGCTCACACCGAATATTGTGCTGTATGACCACCAGGCCAGCCGTTCAGGCACCTGCGCTGCTGACTATCTCGCCGGTTTTCAAGGTTATCTGCAGGTGGATGGCTATCAAGGCTATGAGCAGACCGGTGCCCGGCTGGTCGGTTGCATGGCCCATGCCCGTCGTAAATTTATGGAAGCGAAGCAGGCGCAGGGAAAAAACAAAACGGGCAAAGCCGATATCGCGCTGAGCCTGATCCAGTCACTGTACCGGGTTGAGCATCAGATCAAGGGGTTAAGCCCGGCCGAAAAATACCGGATCCGCCAGGAAAAAGCGCTTCCTATCTGGGATAAGTTATCGGCCTGGCTGGTTAAAACCCAATCTCAGGTGATCCCCAAAAGCAAGCTGGGTGAGGCCGTGACTTACCTGAGTAATCAATGGCCCAAACTGATCCGCTATCGGGAGGATGGTCGTTTGTCGATCGACAATAACCGGGCAGAAAGGGCGATCAAACCGTTTGTCATCGGGCGAAAGGCGTGGCTGTTCAGCCATACCCCGCGCGGTGCGCAGGCGAGTGCGATCCTCTACAGTGTCATTGAAACGGCCAAAGCCAATGGCCTGATCCCCTTCGATTATGTCATGACCTGTTTGGATGAGTTATGCCAGCCCGCCCCGGATCTGGAAAAACTGCTGCCATGGAAAAAGCAAGGTGGGGTTTAGTTGACGCTTACATTTAAATTAAGATGTAGGTAAATTACAAATGCAAAAAAGCCATCCGGTAAGGGATGGCTTCTCTGGCAAATAATTGTCTGGCAGTGCCCTACTCTCACATGGGGAGACCCCACACTACCATCGGCGCAACGGCGTTTCACTGCTGAGTTCGGCATGGGATCAGGTGGGACCACCGCGCTCTTGCCGCCAGACAAATCCTGTTTTCAATCCCGAACAAGCTGCTTCTTGTCATCTGAACCCCGTCTTCTCTCTCAACAACCCGCCAAAACACCTTCGGTGTTGTCAGGTTAAGCCGCACGGTTCATTAGTACCGGTTAGCTCAACGTATCACTACGCTTACACACCCGGCCTATCCACGTCCTCGTCTCGAACGTTCCTTCAGTGTCCTCAAGGGACAAGGGAAGACTCATCTCAAGGCAAGTTTCCCGCTTAGATGCTTTCAGCGGTTATCTTTTCCGCACGTAGCTACCGGGCAATGCCATTGGCATGACAACCCGAACACCAGTGGTGCGTCCACTCCGGTCCTCTCGTACTAGGAGCAGCCCCTTTCAATCTTCCAACGCCCACGGCAGATAGGGACCGAACTGTCTCACGACGTTCTAAACCCAGCTCGCGTACCACTTTAAACGGCGAACAGCCGTACCCTTGGGACCTACTTCAGCCCCAGGATGTGATGAGCCGACATCGAGGTGCCAAACACCGCCGTCGATATGAACTCTTGGGCGGTATCAGCCTGTTATCCCCGGAGTACCTTTTATCCGTTGAGCGATGGCCCTTCCATACAGAACCACCGGATCACTAAGACCTACTTTCGTACCTGCTCGAGCTGTCACTCTCGCAGTCAAGCTAGCTTATGCCTTTGCACTAACCTCACGATGTCCGACCGTGATTAGCTAACCTTCGTGCTCCTCCGTTACGCTTTGGGAGGAGACCGCCCCAGTCAAACTACCCACCAGACACTGTCCGCGACCCGGATAACGGGCCGGCGTTAGAACATCAAACATTCAAGGGTGGTATTTCAAGGATGGCTCCGTGCAGACTGGCGTCTGCACTTCACAGCCTCCCACCTATCCTACACATCAAGGCTCAAGGTTCAGTGTCAAGCTATAGTAAAGGTTCACGGGGTCTTTCCGTCTTGCCGCGGGTACACTGCATCTTCACAGCGAGTTCAATTTCACTGAGTCTCGGGTGGAGACAGCCTGGCCATCATTACGCCATTCGTGCAGGTCGGAACTTACCCGACAAGGAATTTCGCTACCTTAGGACCGTTATAGTTACGGCCGCCGTTTACTGGGGCTTCGATCAAGAGCGTCTCCCGGAGGATAACCCCATCAATTAACCTTCCAGCACCGGGCAGGCGTCACACCGTATACGTCCACTTTCGTGTTTGCACAGTGCTGTGTTTTTATTAAACAGTTGCAGCCAGCTGGTATCTGCGACTGGCCTCGGCTCCGGGCGCGTGTCCCTTCACCTACCGCCAGCGTGCCTTCTCCCGAAGTTACGGCACCATTTTGCCTAGTTCCTTCACCCGAGTTCTCTCAAGCGCCTGAGTATTCTCTACCTGACCACCTGTGTCGGTTTGGGGTACGATTCTGTGTGACCTGATGCTTAGAGGCTTTTCCTGGAAGCAGGGCATCAACCACTTCGGCACCGTAGTGCCTCGTTATCACGCCTCAGTGTTATCAGCGGTCCGGATTTACCAAAACCGCCCACCTACACGCTTTCACCGGGACGACCGTCGCCCGGCTGGCCTAGCCTTCTCCGTCCCCCCTTCGCAGTCACACCGAGTACAGGAATATTAACCTGTTTCCCATCGACTACGCCTGTCGGCCTCGCCTTAGGGGTCGACTCACCCTGCCCCGATTAACGTTGGACAGGAACCCTTGGTCTTCCGGCGAGCGGGTTTTTCACCCGCTTTATCGTTACTTATGTCAGCATTCGCACTTCTGATACCTCCAGCAAACCTCACGGTTCACCTTCGACGGCTTACAGAACGCTCCCCTACCCAACAACATTGACATGTTGCTGCCGCAGCTTCGGTGCATGGTTTAGCCCCGTTACATCTTCCGCGCAGGCCGACTCGACCAGTGAGCTATTACGCTTTCTTTAAATGGTGGCTGCTTCTAAGCCAACATCCTGGCTGTCTGAGCCTTCCCACTTCGTTTCCCACTTAACCATGACTTGGGGACCTTAGCTGGCGGTCTGGGTTGTTTCCCTCTTCACGACGGACGTTAGCACCCGCCGTGTGTCTCCCGTGATAACATTCTTCGGTATTCGCAGTTTGCATCGGGTTGGTAAGTCGGGATGACCCCCTAGCCGAAACAGTGCTCTACCCCCGAAGATGAGTTCACGAGGCGCTACCTAAATAGCTTTCGGGGAGAACCAGCTATCTCCCGGTTTGATTGGCCTTTCACCCCCAGCCACAAGTCATCCGCTAATTTTTCAACATTAGTCGGTTCGGTCCTCCAGTTAGTGTTACCCAACCTTCAACCTGCCCATGGCTAGCTCACCGGGTTTCGGGTCTATACCCTGCAACTTAACGCCCAGTTAAGACTCGGTTTCCCTGCGGCTCCCCTAAACGGTTAACCTTGCTACAGAATATAAGTCGCTGACCCATTATACAAAAGGTACGCAGTCACCCTGATAAATCAAGGCTCCCACTGCTTGTACGTACACGGTTTCAGGTTCTGTTTCACTCCCCTCGCCGGGGTTCTTTTCGCCTTTCCCTCACGGTACTGGTTCACTATCGGTCAGTCAGGAGTATTTAGCCTTGGAGGATGGTCCCCCCATGTTCAGACAGGATACCACGTGTCCCGCCCTACTCATCGAACTCACGGCCTGGGCATCTTCGTGTACGGGGCTATCACCCTTTACTGCGCGCCTTTCCAGGCGCTTCCACTGATGCACGGGCCGATGCTGGTTCTGGGCTGTTCCCCGTTCGCTCGCCGCTACTGGGGGAATCTCGGTTGATTTCTTTTCCTCGGGGTACTGAGATGTTTCAGTTCCCCCGGTTCGCTTCCTGCCCCTATGAATTCAGGGCAGGATAGTGCAACGGATTGCACTGGGTTTCCCCATTCGGACATCGCCGGCTATAACGGGTCATATCCCCTTACCGGCGCTTTTCGCAGATTAGCACGTCCTTCATCGCCTCTGACTGCCTAGGCATCCACCGTGTACGCTTATTCGCTTAACCTCACAACCCGAAGGTGTCTTCGGATGGAGTTTTTGAGAGATTCACCCGTGATTTCATGTAAAATCACGGGCCGTTTCAAATTTTCAGCTTGTTCCAGATTGTTAAAGAGCAAATATTGCTAAACCGGCTCGCAAGCCGCGCTTAACAATACCGTTGGCACCGCCTTTCACCCAGGGCCTGAGCAATGTGGCGTCCCCTAGGGGATTCGAACCCCTGTTACCGCCGTGAAAGGGCGGTGTCCTAGGCCTCTAGACGAAGGGGACATCAAGTCTTCTTCGCAGACGCTGCTCATTCTTCATTTCATCAGACAATCTGTGTGAGCACTTCACAATACTGCGCTCGTTTGGTAAGGAGGTGATCCAACCGCAGGTTCCCCTACGGTTACCTTGTTACGACTTCACCCCAGTCATGAATCACAAAGTGGTCAGCGCCCTCCCGAAGGTTAAGCTACCGACTTCTTTTGCAACCCACTCCCATGGTGTGACGGGCGGTGTGTACAAGGCCCGGGAACGTATTCACCGTAGCATTCTGATCTACGATTACTAGCGATTCCGACTTCATGGAGTCGAGTTGCAGACTCCAATCCGGACTACGACAGACTTTATGAGTTCCGCTTGCTCTCGCGAGGTCGCTTCTCTTTGTATCTGCCATTGTAGCACGTGTGTAGCCCTACTCGTAAGGGCCATGATGACTTGACGTCATCCCCACCTTCCTCCGGTTTATCACCGGCAGTCTCCCTTGAGTTCCCACCATCACGTGCTGGCAACAAAGGATAAGGGTTGCGCTCGTTGCGGGACTTAACCCAACATTTCACAACACGAGCTGACGACAGCCATGCAGCACCTGTCTCAGCGTTCCCGAAGGCACTCCTCTATCTCTAAAGGATTCGCTGGATGTCAAGAGTAGGTAAGGTTCTTCGCGTTGCATCGAATTAAACCACATGCTCCACCGCTTGTGCGGGCCCCCGTCAATTCATTTGAGTTTTAACCTTGCGGCCGTACTCCCCAGGCGGTCGATTTAACGCGTTAGCTCCGGAAGCCACGCCTCAAGGGCACAACCTCCAAATCGACATCGTTTACAGCGTGGACTACCAGGGTATCTAATCCTGTTTGCTCCCCACGCTTTCGCACCTGAGCGTCAGTCTTCGTCCAGGGGGCCGCCTTCGCCACCGGTATTCCTCCACATCTCTACGCATTTCACCGCTACACGTGGAATTCTACCCCCCTCTACGAGACTCTAGCCAACCAGTCTTAGATGCCGTTCCCGGGTTAAGCCCGGGGATTTCACATCTAACTTAATTGACCGCCTGCGTGCGCTTTACGCCCAGTAATTCCGATTAACGCTTGCACCCTCCGTATTACCGCGGCTGCTGGCACGGAGTTAGCCGGTGCTTCTTCTGCGGGTAACGTCAATCGTAAGCCGTATTAACGCTTACGCCTTCCTCCCCGCTGAAAGTACTTTACAACCCGAAGGCCTTCTTCATACACGCGGCATGGCTGCATCAGGCTTGCGCCCATTGTGCAATATTCCCCACTGCTGCCTCCCGTAGGAGTCTGGGCCGTGTCTCAGTCCCAGTGTGGCTGGTCATCCTCTCAGACCAGCTAGGGATCGTCGCCTAGGTGGGCCATTACCCCGCCTACTAGCTAATCCCATCTGGGTTCATCCGATGGCGTGAGGCCCGAAGGTCCCCCACTTTGCTCAAAAGAGGTCATGCGGTATTAGCCACCGTTTCCAGTGGTTATCCCCCTCCATCGGGCAGATCCCCAGACATTACTCACCCGTCCGCCGCTCGCCGGCAAAGAAGCACGCTTCTTCCCGCTGCCGCTCGACTTGCATGTGTTAGGCCTGCCGCCAGCGTTCAATCTGAGCCATGATCAAACTCTTCAATTAAAGTGTTTGATGCTCAAAGAATTATCCTGTTAGTTCGTAATGAATTAACTGTTGTTCACTCTTCAAGACTTGGTAATCTTTTTCGCCTTGCGGCGTGAGATACAGTCCTGCGAGTGCCCACACAGATTGTCTGATTAACTTGTTAAAGAGCGGGGCAACCGGGAAGTGGCTTCCGGGTTGCGAGGCTGCGTATCTTACGCTTTCCTCTGTCAGTGTCAAGCCTTATTTTTCAAGGCTTTTCACTTTGTCATCCCGACAGATTTGTGTGTTTGTCGTGACAACGGATGCGCATTATAGGGAGCTATCTGATTTACGCAAGCCTTTTTGTGATTTTTTTATCTGAATGTTCACAAACCAAACGAAAAGGCTATTTTTGCCTATTTTTTATCACATTTGGCAGGTCTGCCAGGCTATTAATAACCAAATCTGCGACATGTTCTGCTTCTTCTGTTACAGATTTTCCTGTACGAACAAGAATCTTGGTACCTACATCAGCTGCATTTGCTGCCAACATATCTTCTAATTTGTCTCCGATCATATAAGAGGCAGACATATCAATATGTAATTCTTTCTGTGCGTCAAGCAACATACCCGCTTGTGGTTTACGGCAATTACACTTCTTCTTATATGTTTCATCACTTGCTTCCGGGTGATGAGGACAATAATAGATACCATCGAGGTCAACACCCCGGTCTGCCAGTGACCAATCCATCCATTCTGTTAACTGCATAAATTGATCTTCTGTAAAGATTTTACGAGCAATACCCGACTGATTTGTTACCAAGACCAGTGCATAGCCCATTTTTTTCAATTCGAGCATGGATTCAATCACGCCATCAATAAATTGAAAATTATCTATTTCATGTACGTAACCATGATCGATGTTAATCGTGCCGTCACGATCTAAAAATACGGCGGGAATACCTTGAGTCACCTGATTGCTCCAAGAATGTACCAAGTAAACAGTATCGCATGATTTATTACTGAATGAGAATGTAGCATTTAATTTATTCCCAGTTGACTTAGACGTCTAGACGCCTTAACATCCACTTTAATTCATGACTTGTCGAAATGTTCTCAAGTCATTCATCTTTTGCATCTAATACATCTAATAAGAAAAAAATGATAAGACTGACTCAGATAGATAAGATATTTCAACAAGGAACGCGTTCAATCAAAGCGCTTTCAGATATCAATTTGCATGTTCCGCAAGGGCAAATCTATGGTGTCATAGGTTCTTCTGGTGCTGGGAAAAGTACTTTGATTCGCTGCGTAAACATGCTTGAACGTCCAACTTCAGGCCAAGTATTAGTTGATGGACAGGATCTTACCTCTCTTTCAGAGCGTGAATTAACTCGTGCACGTCGTCATATTGGCATGATTTTCCAACACTTTAATTTGCTGTCATCCAGAACTGTATTTGATAATGTTGCATTACCTTTAGAGTTGGATAACACATCAAAATCCGAAATAAAGAGCAGAGTTAACGAATTGCTGGAATTGGTTGGTCTTTCTGATAAGCATGATGCTTATCCTGCCAATTTGTCTGGTGGTCAGAAACAACGTGTTGCGATTGCCCGTGCTCTGGCAAGTTCTCCAAAGGTACTTCTGTGTGACGAAGCCACCAGCGCACTGGATCCAGCAACAACACGTTCTATTCTGGAGCTATTAAAAGATATTAACCGTCGTTTGGGTCTGACCATTCTTCTGATTACCCATGAAATGGATGTCGTTAAACGCATCTGTGATCAAGTTGCAGTAATCAGTGGTGGGCAATTGATCGAGCAAGATATTGTAAGCGCAATATTTTCTCATCCCAAAACGCCGGTTGCCCAAGAATTTATTAAATCTACGCTGCATCTGGATATTCCTGAAGATTATCTACAGAAATTACAACCAGAATCTGCACCTGATCGTAGTCCATTATTGAAACTGGAATTTACAGGTAAATCAGTTGATGCGCCTTTAATTTCAATGGCAGTTCGCCGCTTTAATATCGACATCAGTATCTTGAGTTCTCAAATGGATTACGCAGGTGGTGTTAAATTTGGAGTCATGTTGGCTGAGCTAGATGGGGAAAACGACAGTATCAAATCAACAATCGCGTTTTTAGAAGAGCATCATGTGAAAGTAGAGGTTCTCGGTTATGTCTGAAGGAATGATTTTATTATTAGCTAAAGGAGTCTGGGAAACCCTCGTAATGACTTTTGTCTCTGGTTTCTTTGGCTTTGTTATTGGATTGCCGGCTGGTGTGCTTTTATATGTTACTCGTCCAGGACAAGTTATTGAGAATGGAGCGCTTTATCGCATACTTTCTGCATTGGTAAATATCACTCGCTCGGTTCCATTCATTATTTTGCTGGTATGGATGATTCCATTCACCCGGCTGATTGTCGGAACGTCAATCGGCTTACAGGCTGCGATTGTTCCTCTAACGGTTGGAGCGGCACCTTTTATTGCCCGCATGGTAGAGAATGCTTTATTGGAAATTCCATCTGGATTAATCGAAGCAGCGCGTGCAATGGGTGCAACACCGTTCCAAATTGTCAAAAAGATCTTATTACCGGAAGCATTGCCAAGTTTGATCAATGCAGCAACAATTACTTTAATCACCTTAGTTGGCTATTCCGCAATGGGTGGGGCTGTTGGTGCCGGAGGTCTGGGTCAGATTGGTTATCAGTATGGTTACATCGGTTATGATGCGACTGTGATGAATACAGTGTTAGCTTTACTGGTTATTTTAGTGTTCTTGATCCAGTTAGGCGGTGACCATTTAGTCAAAGCGGTTAATCGCAAATAAAGTTATTTCAACAATAAAGGTGCTGGTAACAGCACCTATTAAAAACAGGGCTTATATTCTAAAGCCTCACTATAGCAGTACGTAGTAACTTGATAAGACAGGTTATAAATCAGTATTCAATAGGGGTAAAAATATGTCAGTGAAATTGAAATCCATTGCTGTAATAGGCGCATTATTAGGCACATTGGTTCTTGCAGGCTGTGGTCAAGAGCAAAGAGACCCAAATCACATTAAAGTTGGTGTTATTGTTGGACCAGAATTAAAAGTTGCTGAAGTTGCCAAACAAATAGCTAAAGATAAATATGGCCTTGATGTTGAGCTGACGACATTCAATGACTATGTTCTGCCAAATGAATCACTGAGCAAGGGAGATATTGATGTAAATATCTTCCAGCATAAACCGTACTTAGATCAGCAAGTAAAAGAACGTAACTACAAATTGGCTATCGTTGGTAACTCTTTTATCTACCCAATGGCTGCTTATTCTAAGAAAATTAAATCACTGGATGAGCTGAAAGATGGCTCCCAAATTGCCATACCAAACGATCCGACCAATCAGGGCCGCTCACTACTGTTACTGCAAAAACATGGTCTAATCACGTTGAAAGATGGCGTTGGTTTGCTGCCTACGATTCTGGACATTACCAGCAATCCTAAGCAATTAGATATCGTTCAACTGGAAGCACCGCAGCTGCCTCGCTCTTTGGATGATCAGAAGATTGCTCTGGCTCTCATCAATAATACCTATGCAGGGCAGATTGGTTTAACGCCAGAACAAGATGGTATCTTCGTTGAGGATAAAGATTCACCTTACGTGAATATCATCGTTAGCCGTGAAGACAACAAAGATGCTGAAAATGTGCAAAAATTCGTGAAAGCATTCCAATCACCAGAAGTAGAGCAAGAAGCACATAAAGTCTTCAAAGGCGGAGCAATAAAAGGCTGGTAATCTTTCATATTCAGTTAATTGAGATTAAAATTATCAGGCGGGTATTTTTATATCCGCCTATTTTTATTGGGGGACAGCAAGCGCTTTCATCGTAGTTTCAGACTCCAGCACCCACTCAATTACTGGCTCTATCAATATAAGGATTCAACTTGATGCGTGTGTTATCTATCTGTTTCATGGCTCTCTTTATAGTTGGGTGTACTTCATTACCAACTAAAACCAATAAGGCTGACATGCCGGATTCGAAGTTGAAACATCAGTCAGACAAGCAAAATAAGGCGTCCTCTTACGTTCGCCTGTACACCAAAACAGATGAGCTTTTAGGTTCACCATTTAAAGATTTAGGTGTTGTGTCCGGTGAGTCCTGCCGAAATACACTGCAAGATCGTCCAGCCAGTATCGCAACTGCACGACAAAATATGCTGGCAAAAGCAGCCAGTCTGAACGCTAATGCCGTCTTACTTCATCAATGTGCACTTTTATCTGGTCAGGGCTGCTACCAAATGGCCATTTGTGAAGGTTCAGCACTGTCGATAAACAATAAATAATTATTACCGAATCATTATTATCCAAAACACCCATGGCAGATTTCCATTTTACACAAATAGGCACCATTCATTCTCCCTATAAAGAGAAGTTTGCCATTCCCCGTCAACCGGGTTTGGTGGAAGATGGAACGGGGCAGCTAGAACTACTTACTCCCTATAATCAGGTTGATGCTGTACGCGGGCTGGAACAGTTCAGTCATTTATGGATTATTTTCGTTTTTCACCAAACCATGAATGGAGGTTGGAATTCATTAGTACGCCCACCCCGTTTGGGAGGAAATACTAAAATGGGTGTATTTGCTACCCGTTCAACCTTCCGCCCCAATCCAATTGGTATGTCATTGGTGGAATTGAAAGGTATTCAATGCAAGAACAATAGTGTCATTCTTGAGCTTGGTAGCTTAGATTTGGTAGATGGCACCCCAGTGATCGATATCAAACCCTACCTGCCTTTCGCTGAATCACGCTCAGAAGCCAAGGCTGGTTTTGCTCAAGATGCACCAGATGCAAACATGGACATTTACTTCTCTCCGGAAGCAGAATGCCAGCTTTTATCCCATCAGGCCGCTCATCCTCATTTGAAACGTTTTATCAGCCAAGTATTGGCTCAGGACCCTCGTCCTGCCTATCGCAAGAAAGAAAAAGAGAACAGAATATACGCAGTTCATCTCTTGGATTTCAATGTTCGTTGGCTAGTTCATGGCACCATGACAGAAGTGATTTCTATCGAACTCCGTTAAAACCCCTTTGGACATCGTAACCTCACTGGTAAACTAGCGGTTTATTTTATTTTCTGGGTTGGGCGGCATATCTTGCCGCCCAGAAGCAATTTGCTATCCAATGGAAACTTACTATGCGTACTAGCCAATATCTGCTCTCTACTTTAAAAGAGACGCCTGCTGATGCAGAAGTAGTCAGTCATAAACTGATGCTTCGTGCCGGAATGATCCGTAAACTCGCTTCAGGTCTTTACAACTGGATGCCGACAGGTGTCCGCGTATTGAAAAAAGTTGAAAACATTGTTCGTGAAGAGATGAATAATGCGGGAGCGGTTGAGGTTTCCATGCCGGTAGTTCAGCCAGCAGATTTGTGGCAGGAAAGCGGTCGTTGGGAACAATATGGTGCTGAATTACTTCGTTTTGTTGATCGTGGTGAGCGTCCTTTTGTTTTGGGACCAACTCATGAAGAAGTTATCACTGATTTGGTTCGCAACGAAATCACTTCATACAAACAGCTTCCATTGAATTTGTTCCAGATCCAGACCAAATTCCGTGACGAAGTTCGTCCACGCTTTGGCGTTATGCGTTCACGTGAATTCATTATGAAAGATGCTTACTCTTTCCATACTAGCCAAGAGTCTCTGCAAGAGACTTACGACAAAATGTACGATGCCTACAGCAAAATCTTTACCCGTATCGGGCTGGATTTCCGCGCGGTTCTGGCAGATACCGGTTCAATCGGTGGAAGTGCTTCCCACGAATTCCAAGTTCTGGCAGCCAGCGGTGAAGATGATATCGTGTTCTCTACCGAATCTAACTACGCAGCTAATATCGAATTGGCAGAAGCTATCATGCCATCTCATGAGCGTGCGGCTCCATCGGAAGAAATGCGTCTGGTCGATACACCAAACGCAAAAACTATTGCTGAACTGGTTGAACAATTCAACTTGCCGATTGAGAAAACCGTCAAGACTTTGATCGTTCACGCCACAGAAGAAAGCGGACACAAATTGGTTGCTCTGTTGGTACGTGGTGACCATGAACTGAACGAAATAAAAGCAGAAAAATTGCCTTTGGTAGCCAGCCCGCTGAATTTCGCTACTGAAGAAGAAATTCGTGCCATTGTGAAAGCTGGCCCAGGCTCTTTAGGCCCAGTAAACCTGCCTATGCCTGTTATTATTGACCGTAGTGTATCCGTCATGAGTGATTTCGGTGCCGGTGCCAATATCGATGACAAACATTACTTCGGTATTAACTGGGAGCGTGACTTAGCTCTGCCAGAAATTGCAGATATCCGTAATGTCATTGAAGGTGATACCAGCCCAGACGGTAAAGGAACACTGTTAATCAAACGTGGTATTGAAGTGGGGCATATCTTCCAGCTAGGTACTAAATACTCCGAAGCGCTGAAAGCAACCGTACAAAACGAGGATGGCCATAATCAAGTTGTCACTATGGGGTGTTATGGTATCGGTGTAACCCGTATCGTTGCTGCTGCCATCGAACAGAACCACGACGATCGTGGCATTATCTGGCCAAGTGCTATTGCTCCGTTCCAAGTAGCAATTCTGCCAATGAACATGCACAAATCTTACCGGGTGAAAGAAGTTACTGAGAAACTGTATGCTGACTTACGTACCAACGGTATTGATGTGATTTTTGATGATCGTAAAGAACGCCCGGGAGTTATGTTTGCTGATATGGAGCTGATCGGCGTACCACATACTCTGGTCATCGGTGATCGCAATCTGGACAACGATGAAATTGAATATAAATCCCGCCGTACTGGTGATAAGCAGATGCTGAAACTGGAAAACATTGTTGAATTCCTGAAAGGGCAAATTCAGCAAGCTTAATCTTGTTTGAGAATATTAACTCAGATTGACAAAAACCTGCGTACTCATGGCGCAGGTTTTTTATACGTAAGGTTATAACTTATTGTTTACTAATTCTTAGTACAAGAAGCTTTCTTATCAAAGCGGATTTTACCTGTTTGGATCACAGCATTATCAAATAATCCGTCTTCCATTGAAGGACGAAGTGTATAGTAGCCTTCTATTTCCACATAAGCCGGAATCCCTGCTTCTATTCTTGTCTTACTGTAGCCACGCTCCAAGTCGATATTTTCAGAAGCATCATAGAGTTTGCCAGTACGACATTCGGTAAAAATTGCAGAATCAGCAAAATAGCTATATTCTCCAACGAGTTTTTTTGGAATGACCTTTTCTAATTCATAATTAAATTGTGATTGGATTGGCTGGCCATTGATATCCAGCATGACCAGATTATCGTCCTTTATCTGATAATAAGATTTTTTACCATCTTGATTAGTCAAAACGACCTTTTTCCCCTGTATTACCCAATTTCCGGTATCAAAGAAAGTATTTTCCTCACTTTTGGCTTCCAGATAAGTCTGCCCTAATATATATGCCCCATCTTTACCAAGTTGTAAGGTGGTCTCAATACCTGAGCAATCTGCGCAAGGTACAACTCCGTTAAACACTTTCTCAGTTGGCAAAATCGTACCAAGAGAGGCAGTGTTGTTTTGTGTGCCAGAACTATCCTGTAACACAGGATAGTTCTGGCAACCAACCGCTGTGAATACCCCTACAGTTAGCAATGCAAGCAATATTTTTTTATTCATCATCATTTTGATCCAGTAAATTCAACAAATAACCCACTTTTATAACGTCCACTATCTATAAAACATGAGCGTTAAGTAACAAGATTGACGTTACTTTACCGTATTCCAAAATACACGGAGAGAAAAATCAAATATTATGGCTTCATTTCATTACACAATAAAAATCATAGGATTAACCTGCATCCCAATATTGAGGAAATTTTCACAGATTTATTCAGTAATCACAGAAAGTTTACTGTGCTATAGTCGTAGATAGCATTTTTTGTGTTTGAATTTGGTCAATCACGGGCGGCACAATCACCGCCACTAACATAGTGGTGAGCAAATATGTCTATAGATAACAAAGAATATCAACCAATTAACTGTGACGATTACGATAACCTTGAGCTAGCTTGCCAACGTCAACTGTATTTACATGTTCAATTGCGAGGTGATGAAGTATTTGAAGGAAAAGCTAATAGCTTGATTTTACGAAAAAAGGTTGAATATCTTCTCGTCGAGTCAAATGAAGGAACCCGTGAATTAAGGTTGGATCACATTATCAGTTTCAGCAATCCAGAAATTGGAACGATTGTTATTGAGCACTCTTCATTATGATAACAAATAACGGCTAGAACGCGCCGACGCAGGAAAAACCCTTTTATTATAAGGGTTTTTCCCTAAAAACAGTTTATTTTTGACTATAAATCAAACGCTTCCGTAATCCAGATTTATATTAATGAGCGGTTAATCCCATCATTCACCATGAGGCGAGATTTTCTTCCATTGCACTGAAAGTCCCATATCATCAGCCAGACTCTGGCCTTCTTTCGTGACAAAAACGCCCAATGCTGCAATCAGTTTCTCATCATAATAGAGCAGTGGTGTTCTCTCTCTGAGCCAAGGTGCAACGCCCAATTCCTGCCACAATTTTTTACTGTGACGGGAATGCTGTCGCCCCACAATGCTAATATTGCCTTGAACACCAAAACGAATAGTCACTTTCTCATTTTTATCTGGCATCCTGACTATAATGCCGTTCTCTTCAGAAAATATTAACGCTCCCAAACCATCTGGCAATACCAGTTTCCGTTCTATATCCCATTCAAGAACAGTACCCGCCAAAAGCTGATGCTGGGGAACCAGCCAAAGTTGCTGCCGATAGCGGCGAATATCATATCGCCCTAATCTAAAGCGAGGCTCTGCATCTTGCCGAGCGAGCGCCACTTCCGACCAAATTCGTTGAAGCTGGGCTCGCTCAGGCATTTTTACACCGCGTTGATTGAACCAGCGACGTAACAACGCATTTCTTTTAGCTTCTGAATAACTTTCTAAAGGAGGGATAGATATCGTACCTTCCAATGTGGTCAATGAACTTAATGACTCGCTCAGTAATTCATCCAGCAATTGCTCTTGTTCCCCACACAAGCTGGCGCTGCGGGAAACTGCTTGTGGGAAATAAGACCAACGCTGATTAAGCAACGGCATAATATGCAAGCGCAAAAAATTGCGATCATAGCGATCATCTTGGTTGCTATCATCTTCAACCCATTTCAATCCCTGTTCCTGTGCGTACTCTTCTAACTCCGCACGACTGGCATTCAGCAATGGCCGGATTAATGTCGTTCTGGCAAATGGCATACAAGAAGGCATAGAAGATAATCCCGCAGGGCCACTCCCACGTTTCAATGCCAATAAAAACGTTTCAGCCTGATCATCAAGATGTTGTGCCGTTATTAAAATCTCATCCTGCTGTAATGCTTGCTGGAAAGATTGATATCGAGCCTCTCGAGCAGCGGCTTCAATACCATTCTGGCGAATATCCAGATTCACTTTTTCAGTACAAAAATCAACTTTCCAATCAGCACATACCTGACTGCAATGATCAACCCAAAAATCCGCCTTGACGTTTAAACCATGATGAATATGCATTGCCCTCAACACTATCAGATCACGATCTGTTTGCGGGTATTCGTCACGTAAGCGAACCAGCAAATGCAGCAATACGGTGGAATCCAACCCACCGCTAAAACCAACCAAAATCTTTTTATGCTGCCCGATTTGTTCTGTCAGTGTCGTCAGAAGTGGCTCATAAGTATTTGCCATTATGGAATTGAACCTTTCTTCATGTTTACCAAATCAATCCTCAACCAAATCATCTTGCAGCTCATTCAGCTCAGAACTGTTCTTCTTAACTCTGAGACAAAGCATTCCAGAGATGATAACCAGACCCAAACCAATAATATAAGCAGGAACAAATGCATCACCAAAAAACAGAATAATCCACATCATGGATAAGATAGGTGATAAAAATAGTATTGATGCGATTTTATGGGAATCCGGGCTACTCATCGCTTTGAACCAAATGATGTAAGAGACTCCATTGAGTATGATTCCGTTAAGCAACGTTGGTATCAGTGAATCACCAACAGATAGGTTGATGCTGCTGAACGCTAATACAAACACGGCAGAAACTAATGTGGAAAAAGCAAACATCCAGAACGTACTGATATAGGGATCAATAGCGAATTGTCTCGATAATACAGACATCAGAGCAAAACAGAAGGCCCCACTAAATACCAGCAGCAATGCTTGGGGGTGCTCTACTGCAATCTCCGTAATATTACCTTTTGTGAAGGTAATCACGACAGCCATGAATCCTATTGCAATACCAATCATTTGTCTGATTGACAATCTTTCTTTGAATATAAAGAACGATAATCCAATAATCATTAACGGCCAACTATATTGAATCACCAAAACAGCAACACCATTCTCAATGGAGTAGCCATAGTACAGCAATAGATAGAAGAAGCAGTCTAAAGCACCTAAAATCGACACCTTAATCATAACCGGGAAAGGGATATATAATAGTTGTTTCCAGCTTCTGCCTATGATAAGAGCAACTACAAATACCGCTAAAACTGACAGGACATTTGACCAGAATAAATACTGGAAGTTATCCATCTCTTTCTGCCCAAAGCGCGCTATAGAAGGAATAAAACTCCAGATAAACACACAAGAAAATGCATAAATAATATATTTATATTTGGCCATAGAAAACTCAATTTATTATTTTAAAGTCTAGCCGATGAGGCACCCTATATCATCCCACTGTCATCATCCTACTATCAACAGGAATAATAATACCCGATGGATAAAGCGTGACAATTTCATCCCCCATAAATAATAAAACAGGCGGAAATACTGAAGAATTATGCCTCCTCAGCGCTTTCCACCTGTTATTAACACCATTGAAAATGGCATTGCATTTATACCCGTCGCCTTTCAACTTACAGCTTTGTTAGCTGCATCTCGAAATCCATTAATCCATTGGGTATATAAAAAATGGTTATCAATAAAACAGCCTTTAGAATTTACTTTCAAAAATTAGCAGTAACCGTATTGCATTAAGCGCTCATAACGACGATTCACTAATTCTTCATCATTCAGTTCACTCAATTCTGCAAGATCAGCCAACAATTGAGTTTTCAATGATTCCGCCACTTTCTCATAGTTACGGTGTGCCCCACCTAAAGGTTCTGGGATAACCATATCAATCAGCTTCAATTCTAGCAGTCGGGGAGCTGTATTTCCCATCGCTTCAGCAGCCAATGGTGCTTTATCAGCACTCTTCCATAAGATAGAAGCGCAGCCCTCTGGGGAAATAGTAGAAAACGTGCTGTATTGCAGCATATTTATTTTATCACCAACACTGAGTGCCAACGCACCACCGGAACCACCTTCACCGATAACAGTACAAATAATCGGTACAGAAAGACGGGACATTTCACGCAGGTTACGGGCAATCGCCTCTGACTGGCCACGCTCCTCAGCGCCCACGCCAGGGTACGCACCAGGAGTATCAATGAAAGTAATGATTGGCAATTTGAAACGCTCTGCCATTTCCATTAATCTCAAAGCTTTGCGATAACCTTCTGGTGATGGCATCCCAAAATTACGACGGATCTTCTCTTTTGTTTCACGCCCTTTCTGGTGGCCAATAATCATGACTGGACGACCATCAATGCGAGCCAACCCACCCACTATCGCCTTGTCATCAGCATAGGCACGATCACCAGACAATTCTTCAAAGTCAGTAAAAATGAGCTTAATATAATCCAGCGTATAGGGACGAAGAGGATGACGGGATAGCTGGGATATTTGCCATGCCCCCAAATCAGCAAAAATCTTGCGGGTCAGTTCGACGCTTTTCTCCCGCAAACGCTGGACTTCTTCATCCAGATTTATATCTAGCTTTTCATCTTGACGGCTAACTGCGGTGAGCGAATCAATTTTCGCTTCCAACTCGGCAATCGGCTGTTCAAAATTCAGAAAATTCAGACTCATAACGTTCCTATTTTAGTCAAATTCTAATTCTACCTGCTCGTTACCCAGCAGAGTTCGCAGATCTGTCAAAAGGGTATCCGTTGGTGTTACCCGCCATGTTGCACCGAATCGTAAACGGGCACGGGCATCTACCCGCTGGTAATAAAGATGAACCGGTATCGTCCCTGAACGATGTGGCTCCAATGCACCACGAAGACGGTTCAATAATTGTTCATCAATTTGCCTGTCTGACAAAGATATAGCAAGACCACGTGCAAATTTTTCACGTGCCTCACTGATATCCATCAATTCGCGGACCGTCATTTTAAGCCCACCGCTGAAGTCATCAAAGCTGACTTGCCCGGTAGCAATCAAAATTTTGTCCTGTTCCAGTAAATGCTGGTATCTTTCCAATGCATCAGAAAACAGCATGATTTCCAGCCGTCCTGAGCGATCATCAAGCGTACTGATACCAATCCGGTTGCCGCGCTTGGTCGTCAGTATCTTGGAAACCAATACCAAACCTACCACAGTCGTTGTCTGACCACGAGGTGTCGGGTTCACATCTTTTAGACGCATCCCATTTGTATATCGTTCAATCTCTTTTAAATAGCCGGTAATCGGGTGACCGGTTAAATACAGCCCCAGCGTTTCCCGTTCACCATCCAGAACAACCTGATCAGGCCATTTCGGTGTGCTGGCATATGAAAGTTCAACCTGTTCTGGTTTTTCAGCTAACACACCAAACATGTCTGTTTGACCAATGGCTTCAGCCTTGGCATGTTGGTCTGCTGCTTTTAATGCATCTTCCAGAGAAGACATCAGCGCTGCACGATGTGGACCCAGTCTGTCGAAAGCACCAGACATAATCAGCTTTTCCATCACACGGCGGTTTATCTTTTTGATATCAACCCGTGCGCACAAGTCGAAGAGTTCCTTGAAATGCCCTCCTTTCTTGCGCGCTTCAATCATGACTTCAATTGGCCCTTCGCCCACGCCCTTGATAGCACCAATGCCGTAAACTATTTCACCTTCGTCATTGACGTGGAAATGATACAAGCCACTGTTGATATCTGGCGGCAATACTTTAAGCCCCATACGCCAGCATTCATCCACCAGACCAACGACTTTTTCCGTGTTATCCATATCCGCCGTCATTACGGCTGCCATGAATTCTGCTGGATAGTGGGCTTTCAGCCATAAAGTCTGATACGAAACCAGCGCGTATGCTGCGGAGTGCGATTTGTTGAAGCCATAACCCGCGAATTTCTCCACCAAATCGAAGATTTTCATCGAGAGTTCGCCATCAACCCCTTGTTTTATCGAACCCTCTTCAAATACTGAACGCTGCTTGGCCATCTCCTCGGGCTTTTTTTTACCCATTGCACGACGAAGCATATCTGCGCCGCCGAGAGTATAGCCAGCCAAGACCTGCGCAATCTGCATCACCTGTTCCTGATACAAAATGATGCCGTACGTCGGTTCCAATACAGGTTTCAGAGACTCATGCTGCCATTCAACATCAGGGTAAGAAATCTCTTCCCGTCCGTGTTTACGGTCAATAAAGTTATCTACCATGCCTGATTGCAACGGCCCGGGGCGGAACAATGCCACCAATGCGATCATATCTTCAAAGCAGTCAGGACGCAGACGCTTGATCAGATCTTTCATTCCACGCGATTCGAGCTGAAATACGGCTGTGGTTTCAGAGCGTTGCAGCATATCGAAACTTCGCTGATCATCCAGCGGAATGGCCGCAATATCGATAGGCTCCAGATCTTTCGTGGTACGACGCGCATTAGCCATCTCAAGTGCCCAGTTGATGATGGTTAAGGTTCTCAGGCCAAGGAAGTCAAATTTAACCAGGCCCGCGTATTCCACGTCGTTCTTATCAAACTGGGTAACTGGATTTTGCCCTTCAGGATCGCAATAGATGGGCGCAAAGTCAGTGATTTTAGTAGGTGCAATAACAACACCACCGGCGTGTTTACCGGCGTTACGGGTAACACCTTCCAGCTTGCGCGCCATGTCAATCAGCGCCTTGACTTCTTCATCCGCTTCGTAAATTTCAGGCAGTTGCGGCTCCACTGCAAAAGCTTTTTCCAGCGTCATACCGGGATCAGGCGGCACCAGCTTTGATATCCGGTCAACAAACCCGTACGGGTGACCCAATACACGCCCAACATCACGGATAACCGCTTTTGCTGCCATTGTACCGAAGGTAATGATCTGCGATACCGCATCTCGCCCGTACATATCTGCTACATGATCAATCACCTGATCACGTTTCTCCATGCAGAAGTCGACGTCAAAATCAGGCATGGATACACGTTCAGGGTTAAGGAAACGTTCGAACAGCAGGTCGAATTCCAGAGGATCGAGATCAGTGATTTTTAAAGCGTAAGCAACTAAGGAGCCTGCACCTGAGCCACGCCCTGGTCCTACGGGAACACCGTTATCTTTCGACCATTTAATAAACTCCATCACGATCAGGAAGTAACCGGGGAACCCCATCTGATTGATAACTTTCAGCTCAATATCCAGACGATC
The DNA here is from genome assembly GCF_059072735.1 of Xenorhabdus sp. XBWT. Taxonomy (NCBI): domain Bacteria; kingdom Pseudomonadati; phylum Pseudomonadota; class Gammaproteobacteria; order Enterobacterales; family Morganellaceae; genus Xenorhabdus; species Xenorhabdus sp. XBWT. The sequence goes on along the minus strand of NZ_CM180990.1, from coordinate 734,900 downwards.
ATCATATTCCGCCCGCTTTTGCGCCCGAATTTCCGGATCGGGATAAAGAAATTGCAGACGTTCTTCCAAACCTTGTTGGGATTTTTCAACCAGAAAATCTTCCGTGCTCATATCTCCCGTTGGAAACTGCGGAAGAAAATATTCACCGAGACGGATCGTGATATTACAGCGTTTAGCAATTTCTACGCTATTTTGCAGTGCTTCAGGAATATCGGAGAAAAGCTCACACATCTCCTGTTCACTGCGCAGATATTGCTGAGAACTGTAATTTTTAGGACGTTTCGGATCAACCAGTGTATAACCGTCATGGATGGCAACTCTAATCTCATGCGCGTCAAAGTCTTCGCTTTCCAGAAAACAGACATCATTAGTTGCCACAACGGGCAGGTTTTTTTCTGCCGCTAGCTCCACCGCCGCATGAAGATAGTTTTCTTCATCCTGACGACCCGTACGGATTAGTTCAAGGTAATAGCTATCCGGGAAATGTTCTTGGTAAAAATTGAGGCACTGCTCCACCATCGCACGATTACCACGCAGCAGGAATTTCCCTACATCCCCCATGCGCCCACCGGATAACAGGATTAAGCCAACTTTGTATTTCTCCAGCCATTCCCGTTTGATGGTCGGCCCGACTGCACCATAGCCTTTTTGGTAGGCCTCTGAGATCAACAAGGCCAGATTTTGATAACCTTCATTATTACGTGCAAGAACCGTCAGATGGGCATACTCATCCCCCAACAAATCGCTTTCCACATAAAAATCAGCCCCAACAATCGGCTTGATGCCAGCGCCGTGGGCACTGCCATAAAATTTCACCAACCCGCACAGGTTGGTAAAATCTGTAATCGCAAAAGCTGGCATACCCAATCTGGCAACCTTTTTCACCAGTGGACCAGTTTTAGCCAAGCCATCAATCATTGAATAGTCGCTGTGAACACGTAAGTGCACAAAACGTGGTTCTGTCATAGTCTGCCCAGATTTTTATCCAAGACCTAACGCTCGTTTAACCGGCGCAAAACTTTTACGGTAATGTTCCGTGGCGCCAAGCAAAGCTAGCTTTTCGAGATGTAAGGCCGTCGGATAACCTTTATGTTTCGCAAAACCGTAATCAGGGAACTGTTTATCCAGTTCTGTCATTTCTCTGTCACGCGTGACTTTGGCAAGGATGGAAGCTGCACTTATTTCGGCAACCAGACTATCACCTTTAACCACCGCTTGCGTTGGCATCGCTAATGCCGGACAACGGTTGCCATCAATCAACACATAATCAGGCGTGATGACTAAACCAGCCACTGCCCGCTGCATGGCAAGCATCGTAGCGTGAAGAATATTGAGATGATCGATTTCTTCCGGCTCTGCCCGACCAAGACTCCAACACAGTGCTTTTTCTTTAATTTCCAAGTACAACGCTTCACGGCGTTTCTCCGTGAGTTTTTTCGAATCCATCAAGCCTGTGATTGGTTTAGCAGGATCAAGAATTACCGCCGCCGTAACGACGGCTCCTACTAATGGGCCACGCCCGACTTCATCAACACCGGCAATCAAATTCGCCTGAGGATAAACAAAATTCATTATCTTCTCGCTAATTCCAGAACGGCTTGAGCAGCCTGTTCATCGGCATCACAGCGAATGCTTTCATGCAAATGCATAAACGTTTTTTTCAACGCCTCCACATCATTGCCACCTTGCAGAAGAGGTAACAATGCCTCCGACAATGCCTGAGGTTCACATTCATCCTGTAATAACTCTTTGACTAATTCTTTCCCTGCCAGCAAGTTAGGTAGAGAAACATACGGTGTTTTCACTAAACGTTTTGCCAGCCAGAATGTAAAAGGTTTCATTCTATAGCCCACCACCATTGGGCTTTTGGCTAACATACACTCCAATGCTGCTGTACCGGATGCCAATAAAGTAGCATCACTGGCAATCATAGCCTCACGGGCTTTACCATCCAGTAAGTGAATGGGTAAATTCGGCGCAATTTCATCTTTGATTTTCTGAAACTGTTCATGTCGTTTAGCATTTACCAGAGGAACCAATACGTGCAAGTCTGGTAATTCATCTCGCAATAATTGTGCTGTTTTTAAGAAATCAGCACTCAGCATCTCTACTTCAGCATGACGGCTACCGGGCAGTATCGCCAGACAATGACTATCCAACGGCACTCCCAGAACCTCTCTGGCGGCTGCTTTATCCGTCCGCAGAGGCATCGCATCTGCCATAGTATGGCCAATGAACCGACATGGTACGTTAAACTGATCGTAAAATGCTTTTTCAAATGGTAAAAATGCTAATACCAAATCTGTAGCCCGACCGATTTTAAATACCCGTTTCTGACGCCACGCCCATACCGATGGACTGACATAATGGATCGTTTTGATCCCTTGGCGTTTAAGCCGACCTTCTAAAGTAATGTTAAAATCAGGCGCATCAATGCCAATAAATACATCCGGCTTCAACTCGGTAAAGCGTGCTGTTAAATCTTTGCGTATTTTCAACAGATGGGGCAAGCGCCCAAGCACTTCAACAATTCCCATAACAGCCAGCTCTTCCATTTCATACCAGGCTTCACAACCTTCCGCCTGCATAAGAGGACCGGCGACACCCACAAAACGGGCATCCGGAATTTTTGCTTTTAATGCGCGAATCAGCCCTGCCCCAAGAATATCGCCGGATGTTTCTCCAGCAACCAAACCAATTGTAAGCGGACGCTGATTGTTAATAGAAGAAATGGTAGCCAAAGGAGCATCCTTCATCTACTTAACGAATAATGCCACGGCTGGATTTTGCGGAATTCACCAGAAAATCACTGAATAATTTCACATGCAAGTTATCTTCCGCCAAGATATCGATCTCTTTTCTGGCTTCTTCTAATGATTTGCCACTGCGATAAAGCATTTTATAAGCATTGCGGATTGCATGCAGAGACTCTTTATTAAATCCACGGCGCTTCAAGCCTTCAATGTTCAAACCAAAAGGAGTGGCGTGATTTCCCTGTGCAATGACATATGGTGGCACATCTTGAGCAACACCAGAACAACCGCCGATCATAACATGGGAACCAATCTGGCAGAATTGATGGACAGCTGTCATGCCACCGATAATGACATAATCACCCAGAACCACATGCCCACCCAATGTGCCATTATTCGCAATGATACAACGATCACCGACAATACAGTCATGCGCAATATGAACATTGATCATCAACAAATTGTCACTGCCAATTTTGGTCAAACCACCACCCTGAACTGTACCACGATGGATAGAAACACTTTCACGGATGCGGTTACGATCACCAATTTCAACACGGGTCGGTTCACCCTGATATTTGAGATCCTGATTGACTTCACCGATGGAAGCAAACTGGTAGATCTGGTTATCGCGGCCAATTTTGGTGATGCCATTAACCACAACATGGGATTTCAGTTCAGTCCCCTCACCAATTTCAACTTGAGAACCGATATAGCAAAATGGGCCAATGTTCACATTGGCACCAATAACTGCACCTTCTTCAACAATAGAAGAAGGATGGATAACTGCGGTCTGATCAATCATGAATTAAGCCTCACGACGGCGAGCACACATCATTTCAGCTTCACAAGCTAATTCTCCATCGACTTTAGCCACACCCCTGAAACGTGCAACTCCTCGACGTTCTTTAATAAATTCAACTTCCATGATCATTTGATCACCAGGTAATACTGGACGTTTAAAGCGAGCCCCATCGATTGCTGCAAAATAATACAATTCACCCGGCTCTAGTGACCCAACGCTTTTAAATGCCAGAATACCAGTAGCCTGAGCCATTGCTTCAAGGATAAGTACACCCGGGAAAATCGGCTTACCTGGAAAATGCCCCTGAAAGAACGGTTCATTAAATGTTACGTTCTTAACTGCGCGCAAAAATTTACCTTCTTCAAAATCCAGAACACGGTCTACCAATAAAAATGGGTAGCGGTGAGGAAGTAAATTCAAAATTTCTTCAATTTGTAGAGTATGATTATTACTCATCTAAATACTCTTCCTGTCTATATAAGAATCATAGTATTAACGACACGGCCTGCGTTAACTCCGAATTCAGAGTTATCAGGCAGGCCGCAAAAATTAAAAACACAACCAAAAACGCTTAAGCAAAATTGTTAATGAAATTACTTATCCTCACTTCCCAATTGACGTTCCAGTGACTTCAATCGCTTATTCATTTCATTGATATTCTTGACTAAAGCCGCAGTCTTACGCCAGATTTTGTTCGGTTGTGATGGGATACCTGAAGAGTATATACCGGGTTCCGTAATTGAACGCACCACCATGGTCATACCAGTCACGGTCACTTTATCACAGATTTCCATGTGCCCATTAATGACACTCGCCCCGCCGATCATACAATAACGACCAACTTTCAGGCTACCCGCCATAATCACACCACCAGCTATTGCTGTATGGTCACCAATCGTTACGTTATGGGCGATCTGGCATTGGTTGTCTATGATAACACCATTACCAATAACTGTGTTATCCAACGCGCCACGGTCAATGGTTGTGCAAGCACCTATTTCAACTCGATCCCCGATGATTACAGTACCCAACTGTGGGATTTTAACCCAATTTCCGCGATCATTAGCATATCCAAAACCATCAGAACCTATAACACTTCCTGATTGGATTAAGCACGATTTACCGATTTCAACATTATGGTATACCGATATGTTGGCCCAGAGACGAGTATCTGCACCAATCCGTGCATTTTTGCCAATAAAGCAACCGACACCAATGATGACATTATCACCAAGAATAACACCAGATTCGATAACAGCATTTGCGCCAATCGCCACATTCTTGCCCAGAACCACATCGGGAGAAATGACTGCTGATAAATGGATATCTTGTGCGGGTTGTGGTGTTGCATCCATGATTTGCGCCATGTGTGCATACGTAAGATAAGGATTATCAACAATCAACGCTGCAACCTTACAGTGAGGAAGGTCTGCTTCACGCAATACAATAGCCGCAGCCTGACACTCAGCAAGCCTGTCATTATAACGACTATCGGATAAAAATGTAATTTGCTCACTATTTGCTGAATGCATTGGCGCAATGCCGGTGATGACAATATCGCCATCACCTTGCAACTGCGCATTCAACTGCTGAGCAAGGTCAGCCAATCGAATTGAAAACATTTACTTATTTAACCTGCTTCAATACTTCTGCGGTGATATCTTTACCAGATGCAGAATACACAGCGGCATTCGCATCAAGAACAAGATCGTAACCTTCTTTACCTGCAACCACTTTAACAGCATCCTGAATGCGGTTCAGGATTTTATTGCGTTCTTCCATCTGACGACGACGATTATCGTTCTCAAAAGCCTGTGCTTTCTGAGCAAATTCATCACGTTTTGCTACAACTTCTTTTTCTGATTTTTCGCGCTCGCTGGCTTTCATAGTTGAACCATCGCGCTGCAATTTCTGAATCTTGGTTTGCAAATCAGATTCCATGCGCTGCAATTCAGATGCACGGCCTTTAAATTCGTTATCCAACTGTTTTGCCACTGCTTCACGAGCTGGTAACTGTTGGAAAATTTCAGCAACGTTCACTAAAGCTATTTTATCTGCCGCCTGAGCACCCGCAGAGAACGCTAATGCCATACCTAGGCTTGCTGCACACAATACTTTTTTCACTATAAACTCCTTTGACCCACGCTATTTTTACAGATTAGAAGACTTAATATCGCCCTACCTAATGATAGATAATAGGACGCTTTTTTTACCAAGAACGGTTAATAATTACCACGTTCCGCCAATATTAAACTGGAATTGCTCCGATCTATCACCCGCATACTCCTTGATTGGCCTCGCATAAGAGAAGCTCAATGGCCCTAACGGTGACAACCATTGCAGAGCAATACCGGCCGAAACACGGATATTATTTGGCTTGCTGTAGTCAGGCATCCCAGCGTAAGTCTTAGTCCAATTGGTATCCCATACCGTTCCCGCATCTACAAACACAGAAGTCCGAACGGAATTAGAATATTTCGCATCAAGGAACGGAGTTGGTGTAATCAGTTCAAAACTGGCAACCGCTACCGCGTTCCCGCCCACGGCATCACGAGATGGGCTGTTTTTCTCTGGTTTTCCTTCCTTGTTCAAATAAATAGCCTTAGGCCCGATATTATTCGAACGGAAGCCACGAACGCTGCTGGAACCACCAGCGTAGAAGTTTTCATAGAATGGCATTTCTTTGCCACCTAAACCACCACCATAGCCCAGACGAGTACGCCCCGCCAGCACCCATGAACGATCGTCATCCAGAGGATAGTAACCTGCAGAGTTCCAGGTGACTTTATAGAATTGGTTATTTGAACCAGGAATTGTCACTTTCGTATCCAGCGATGATCTTAAGCCAGAAGTCGGGAAGAAACCACGATCGAGATTGTTGTAATTCCATCCCACCGTCATCGTGAAATCGTTGGAATCAAATTTGGCTTTATCATCAAGTCCCGGATTTTTGCCCATTTTATATAAATAACGCCACATTGCGACCTGTGGGCGCATGTTAGACAGGGAGTTATGCGCATAGCCCAGTCTCAAATTCAAGGCATTATTTTCATTCAGTGGGAAACCAAACAATCCCTCAGCACCATATCCTTTGTTGGTATAGTTTGAAAGATCAGCATCATTGGCACGGAAATCATTATAGAACATCCGACCACCCAGACTTACACCATTAACAGTAAAGTAAGGGTTGGTTAAGGATAAATCAGCCGACTTTGAATAGTCATTCTTAGTAGCACTGATAGCCACGGAATTACCAGTCCCCAACCAGTTGTCCTGCTGGACACCAACCTGAAAGCTCATGCCACTTTCTGTACCAAAACCAACGCTAAAGTTCATAGAGCCGGTATTGCGCTCTTTAACTTTATAGACCACATCAACTTGGTCTGGGCTACCCGAGACACGTTCGGTATCCACATCAACAGATTCAAAATAACCGAGCCGATTTAAACGTTCTTTACCCTGTTCAACCAGATCACTACCCAGCCACGCCCCTTCCATCTGGCGCATTTCACGGCGTAGTACCATATCCTTGCTGACATCGTTTCCTGAAAAACGAATTTTACGCACATAGAAACGGTTGCCTGCATCAACATTTACATGCAGCTTAACCATTTTATCGGCATCATCAATTTCAGGTTGTGTCATCACTCGGGGATAAGCATAAGCATAACGACCGAGCAGATTTTTGATGGCGGCTTCCATCCTTGTCACTTCAGCACCGTTATAGAGTGAACCCGGCTCAATTTTGGTCAGTTCTTCTATTTGTGACTGATAGCCTGCCAAGTTACCGTTCAAATCAACACCTGCAATTTTATATTGATCGCCTTCGGTGATATTAACGGTGATATAGATGCCTTTTTTGTCCGGTGTCAGATTGACTTGAGTCGAATCTATATTGAAACGGGCATAGCCTCGATCAAGATAGAAGCTGCGCAGGGTTTCAAGATCACCTGCCAATTTTTGTTTCTGGTATTTCTGGTCAGCCGTCATGTTCCACCAAGGAACGTCGTCCCTGAGTTGGAAATGATTAAGTAGCCCATTGGTAGGAAAGGCTTTATTGCCAACAATATTAATTTGCTGGATCTTGGCAGAAACCCCTTCTGAAAAAACAAGCCTTAAGTCAACACGGTTGCGAGGTAGTGGAGTAACAACAGCTTTCACTGTCGCGTTGTATTTACCAACGCTGTAGTAAAAATCTTCCAGCCCTTTTTCAATATTCGACAGCATGGTGCGGTCAAGGGCTTCACCAACACGAACACGAGAGGCTTCAAGGTTCTGCTTGAGCATGTCATCTTTCACCGATTTGTTACCGGAGAAAGTGATGCTGGCGATGGTTGGCCGTTCTTTTACCTGGACAACAAGTGAATTGCCATCACGCAGGACACGAACATCTTCGAAATTTCCAGTCGCAAATAGTGCGTGGATCGTGCGACTAACATCTTCATCGCTGACTGAGTCACCTATGCGAATTGGCATGTTCAGTAATGCTGCACCAACGGTGACACGTTGAAGCCCCTCGAAATGAATGTCCTGAACCACGAATCCGTCTGAACCGTATGCAGTGGCGCTGCCGAACAGCAGCGACGCTATGAGCAACTTTTTCATCGCCATCGTTGTTATGCGTTTTCCTAACCGGTCCCCCACTTTAAAAGCGGGAGAAATCATTGAAAAGTGCAAGCCCCATTAATAACACCAGCAATATAGCACCAATGCGATAACTGAAGTCTTGTACACGCTCGGAGACTGGCCCTCCCTTAATCTTCTCGATAGCAAGGAAAAGCAAGTGTCCACCATCTAGTACAGGTAATGGGAACAAATTAATGATCCCAAGATTGACGCTAATCAGCGCCAAAAACATTAAATAATACACCAAGCCAAAATCAGCTGATACTCCAGCACCTTTGGCTATAGAAATCGGGCCGCTCAAGTTATCGAGCTTCACATCCCCCACAATTAATTTGCCGATCATATTGACGGTCAGTTTCATTAATTGCCAAGTTTTGTTTCCTGCCTCGTAAATGGCAGAGAAAGGCCCGTATTGCTGAATAATCTTATATTCATCCGACAGTGGAATAAATTTAAGTTCAACGCCGGCAAAACCTTCTTCACGGTCATTGGACAACTTTTTGACTTCAGGAATCAGAGACAGGGGAATTATTTCTCCCGCCCTCGCAACGTCCAATTTTAGAGGAATATTGGGATTCTTCCTGACAAAAGATGAAAAAGTGTGCCAGACATCTACATCTTGACCGTTGACTTTAACGATCCTGTCCCCACTTTGTAAACCCGCTTTTTCAGCGGGTGAAGCAGGATAAACTTTTTCTACTTGCGCACTAATCCGAGGAACAACAGGCATCATCCCCAAAGACAATAGAACATCCTGCTTAGACGCATCGAATGCCCAGTCGCGTAAATCCAATGTCTTTTGGATGCTTTCACTGGTATCCAAAGGAGTGACATCTACGGATACAGATGCTTCACCCACTTTACTTACCATAACAAGACGTACCGCATTCCAATCAGGAGTTTCGATACCATCAACAGCTTTTAGTTCCATTCCAGGCAAAATATTTGCCTGAGCGGCAATGGAATCTGGTTTAACATCTAACACTACCGGGCGCACAGACGGCACGCCAATGACAAAAACCAGCCAATAAGCTATAACAGCCAGAATGAAGTTTGCAATTGGCCCAGCGCTGATTACTGCTGCACGCTGGCCAATAGTTTTATTGTTGAAAGCCATATGGCGACGCTCAGGAGAAACTTCTTCTACCCGTTCATCGAGCATTTTGACATATCCACCAAGAGGGATAAGGGCAATGACGTATTCTGTTCCCTGTTTATCTGTACGGCGCCAAAGCGCTTTACCAAAACCAATGGAAAAGCGTTCAACATAAATACCACACCGTCTGGCAACCCAAAAATGACCAAACTCATGTACAGTGACAAGAACGCCCAATGCAACAATAAATGCAGCCAGATTCCAGAGAATATCCATTATTTACCTTTAGAGAGTAAATCCAGAAGAAATCAACATTACCAACCCTGCGAACACAGGAATTGCCGCCGTTAAGCTATCTACCCTGTCCAGAACGCCACCATGCCCCGGAATCAATTGACTACTGTCTTTGATCCCTGATTCCCGCTTAAACATACTCTCAGTTAAATCACCAAAGACCGAGGCAATAACCACAACCGTGGAAATCAACAGCAAGTGCTCCTGCATTGTGGGTACAGGTGCAAACTTACCGAACAGCCACGAAATCAGTGCTGCGGTCAGTAATCCCCCAACGAGTCCTTCAAGTGTTTTACCTGGCGAAACCTTCGGTGCCATTTTGTGCTTACCCATGGTTCGGCCGAAAATATAGGCTCCTGAGTCGGCAGCCCATACCAACAGCATTACATACAGCAACCACCATGCGCCATCGTAGGTATTGCTTTCATAACCCTGGGTACGCAATACCATCATCCCACAATAAAAGGGCACGATAGTCAGAACACCAAACAGCAGGCGCAATATAACCGATGATTTCCAGATAGAAGCAGAGGCTGGATAAGTAACCACTAATAAAATAGCGACTACCCACCAAATCATCCCTGCCCACAATAGATATATAATTTGAGGTTTTTCAGTAAGATGATGAAAATCCGACAAAGAATACTGCAAAGCCAATAAACCTACAGCAAATAACACTGCCAATGTAATGCGTTTAGCTTGAGTAAAGAGACCTGCAAATTGCCCCCATTCCCATGCGGCCAGTGCAGAAACAGTAATGATAACCAGCCCAAATCCCGATGGGGGCAGGAAAAACAGTGCTGCTATAACAAGCGGAATTAATATCAACGTAGTTAAAAGACGGTACTTCAGCAAGTTCTCCTCCTATGATCCCACTTCGGCATCGTCTGGTATTGTTCCGCCGAATCGGCGTTCTCGTTTGGAAAAGGCATTAATAGCACCTTCAAAAGCAATTTCATCAAAATCAGGCCAAAGTATATCGGTAAAATACAATTCTGCATAAGCGATCTGCCATATCAGGAAATTACTGATACGATGCTCGCCTCCCGTTCTGATTACAAGATCAACTTCAGGCTGCTGATTTAAATTGATGAAACTGCCAATTGTAGACTCAGTAATCTCTTCAGGTGCCAGTTCATTTGCCTTAACTTTGTCAGCAATTTGCTTAATACCCTGAAGTAAATCCCAACGTCCGCCATAATTAGCGGCAATATTAAGCTGCAATCCGGTATTGCCCATGGTCAATTCAACTGAACGGCGAATACGTTCCTGCAACCGTGAGCTAAAACGACTGATATCACCAATGACAGACAATTTCACATTGTGCTTATGCAGACTCTTTACTTCATTATCAAGAGCAAAAACAAACAATTCCATTAATGAGCTGACTTCTTGCTGTGGGCGATTCCAGTTTTCACTACTGAAAGCATATAACGTCAGTGATTCAATATTATGTTTAACTGAAAAACTTACAGCACTCCGCACAGCTTTAATTCCTGCACGGTGGCCAAAAATTCTTAATTTACCACGCTTTTTTGCCCAGCGACCATTACCATCCATAATGATGGCAACATGTCTGGGTACCGTTGGCAATGAGTCACTATCACTGGGAGATATCACTCAAAATAATCCTTAAATAACTAGGCTGGACTTGCAATAAATTCAATCGCTTCCAAACATGAAAAAGCCGTGTCACGTGTTAATTATTATCACGGCTACCACGGCTATTTCTGGCACGACCTGAATGAAAGCCTCTACTCTGGTTTTACTATCAGAACACGGGTGCAAAGTAATTGAATTGGCGATTATAACAACTATAATTTACCCGCGAACTATATCATTTGCCAAAACGCAAACAAACATATACTTATTAACAATAATTCGCTACTTAGCAAAAATTCTGATGGTTTTTCTCGCTGCAATTCTGGCTATTTTATCGATTTCTAAGACCTCTTCTATACTTTGAGGTTCAGATAAATTTAATTTTTCTACCACTAACCGATTGATTCTCGCAATATCTGTGAAACGGATTCCATCTTTCAAAAAAACATCAACTGTCTCTTCATTCGCTGCATTCAAAACAGTTGTTGCTGCCTGCCCTTCATGACAAGCCTCAATAGCCAACTTCAGGCAAGGATAACGCTGATAATCCAGTGTTTCAAAGGTGAGCATGCTCAGCTCGGTAAAGTCCAGTGGTTTCGCACCAGATTGAATACGGTTGGGGTAAGCCATCGCATAAGCTATGGGAGTACACATGTCCTGTGTTCCCAACTGGGCAATAATACTGCCATCTTGATAACGGACCATAGAATGGATGACTGATTGAGGATGCAATAATACTTCCATTTCATCAGCGGACGCACTGAACAAGTAACGTGCTTCAATGTACTCCAGCCCTTTATTCATCATGGTCGCTGAATCAACTGAAATTTTACGTCCCATTGACCAGATTGGGTGTGCACACGCTTCATCCGGTGTAACATCAGGCAGCTTATCCAGAGATGTTTTACGGAATGGGCCACCCGAACCTGTCAGTATAATGTTGGAAATACCATGATCCTTCAAATTTATATTGCCAAGATTATGTTGAACCTCGGCAGGCAAACTTTGAAAAATAGCATTATGTTCACTATCAATGGGTAACAGTTGCGCTTTGTATTGAGCAACTGCATCCATAAACAGGCGTCCACTGGTAATCAGCGATTCTTTATTCGCCAACAGAACTTGCTTACCCCGACGAATAGCCGCCAGTGTTGGTAATAGCCCTGCTACACCAACAATGGCAGACATGACTTGATCGACGTCTTCCAGTGCCGCTAAATCACAAATAGCCTCTTTGCCGAATAAAACTTCGGTTTGGTTTCCTCGTTCTTGCAGTAATTGACGTAACGCATTCGCAGATTGCTCATCCTCCATCGCTGCGTATAGCGGGCGAAACTCCAGGCACTGCTGTGCCATAACTTCAATATTTTTCCCAGCAATAAGTGCGACAACACTGAATTTCTCTGGATTATTTCGGACAACAGAAAGCGTACTTTTCCCAATCGAACCCGTTGAGCCAAGAATAGTTAACCGTTTCATTTTAATACTCTGAATATGCTACTGATATAAATATCGCGTTAGTTTGAGCTGTACAGATCGCTATGTCCATCGTTTGAGAAAGAAATGTGATACGAAGTGTATATCAAGAATAAGAACAACGCCGCAGGGATACGGCGCTGTATTTAAGAAATAGAGATTAGAAATCCATTAACTCGGTTTCTTTATTTGCCAACGCTTCATCAATCTTTTTAATAAAGCTGTCGGTCAATTTTTGGATTTCATCCTGTGAACGACGTTCTTCGTCTTCACTGATTTCTTTTTCTTTCAGCAGTGCCTTAACCTTATCGTTAGCATCACGGCGAATGTTACGGATAGATACACGACCCTGCTCCGCTTCACCACGAACAACCTTGATAAGATCTTTACGGCGTTCTTCTGTCAGTGCAGGCAATGGAACGCGGATAATGGTTCCAGCAGAAGATGGATTCAGACCCAGATCAGAAGCCATAATCGCTTTCTCAATTGCCGGAGTCATGGAGCGGTCAAATACCGTAATTGCTAAAGTACGGACATCTTCTGCAACGACGTTTGCAATCTGACGCAGTGGAGTCGCAGCGCCATAATATTCAACGCTGATGCCATCCAACAGGCTAGGAGAAGCACGGCCAGTACGAACCTTGCTGATTTGGTTTTTCAGTGCTTCGACGCTTTTTTCCATGCGGTCTTGTGCGTCTTTTTTAATTTCATTAATCACGTTACAAACCCTTGGGAGATGGTTATTTTTTTAGGCCATATATGCGTAACTAGCAAATACACTAATCAAGCTGATAACTAGGTGGCCCTGTGTCATTAAATTTGGCGCATCAGGACGCTGATCATACCGTCAAATTTCACCAATGTCTCTCTGAGCACGAATTATGAAAAATCAGTCGTGAGAAATCAGCGTGCCTTCATTTTCACCCATCACAACACGACGGAGTGCGCCTGGTTTATTCATATTAAAAACACGAATAGGCAGATTATGATCACGGGCCAACGTAAACGCAGCGAGATCCATCACTTTTAATTCACGTTCCAATACGTCCTGATAAGTGAGTTTATCGTAGAGAACGGCTTCAGGAGCTTTCGTAGGATCAGCAGAATAGACGCCATCAACTTTAGTCGCTTTTAACACAACATCTGCTTCAATTTCAATGCCACGCAGACATGCAGCAGAATCTGTTGTAAAGAACGGGTTACCAGTACCCGCAGAGAAAATAACAACACGACCGTGACGCAGTAAGCTGATAGCCTCAGCCCAGCTGTAATTGTCACACACCCCATTCAGTGGGATGGCTGACATCAAACGAACGTTCACATAGGCGCGGTGTAAAGCATCACGCATCGCCAGACCGTTCATCACAGTCGCTAACATGCCCATGTGATCGCCTACTACACGGTTCATTCCTGCTTCTGCCAAACCAGCACCACGAAACAGGTTACCTCCTCCAATAACGACGCCGACCTGAATACCCAGCTCAACCAGTTCTTTAATTTCCTGAGCCATGCGGTCTAAGACGCTGGCGTCGATACCAAAACCTTCTGCGCCTTGCAGGGCTTCTCCACTGAGCTTAAGAAGGATTCTCTGATATACGGGTTTTGCATTGGTTGCCATGGTGTTCAGTCCTAAGCAGATAAGGATATTGGGGATTTATTCAATTACTACACATCCACGCTACGCAGCCCAGATGTAAAAACTCATCATGAGATAAAACAGAACCGCCAATCGGCGGCTCCGTTTAAGAAAATTAAGACTGTTTGCTCATTGCAGCAACTTCTGCTGCGAAATCAGCTTCAACTTTCTCGATGCCTTCACCAACTTCGAAGCGGATGAAATTGATCACTTTAGCATTGTTCTCTTTCAGCAGATCGCCAACAGATTTGCTTGGATCCATTACGAAATTCTGACCAGTCAGAGAGATTTCGCCGGTGAATTTGTTCATACGGCCAGAAACCATTTTCTCTGCGATTTCGCGAGGCTTACCAGACTGCATTGCGATTTCCATCTGGATCTGATGCTCACGCTCAACCACGTCAGCAGGAACGTCAGTTGGGTTCACGTATTCTGGCTTGCTTGCAGCAACGTGCATTGCAACGTGTTTGATCAATTCTTCGCTTGCGCCTTCAGCCGAAACCAGAACGCCGATGCGAGCACCGTGCAGGTAAGAACCTACAGCTTCGCCTTCCAGGATTTCAACACGACGGATGTTGATGTTTTCACCGATTTTCGCAACCAGTTCAGTACGCTGTTCTTCGAACTTAGCTTTCAGAGCATCGATATCAGCGTTTTTGTCAGCCATTACTGCTGCGATCACTTCTTTACCGAATGCCAGGAAGCCTGCATCTTTAGCAACGAAGTCAGTTTCACAGTTCAGTTCAACAATACCCGCGAATGTAGCATCAGCCGCAACTTCAACCAGGATAACACCTTCAGCGGCAACACGGCCTGCTTTCTTAGCAGCTTTTGCCTGACCTGATTTACGCATGTTATCGATAGCAAGCTCGATATCACCATTTGCTTCAACCAGTGCTTTTTTACATTCCATCATGCCTGCGCCAGTACGCTCACGCAGTTCTTTTACCAGAGCAGCGGTAATGTCAGCCATTTGTTTTATTCCTCGATGTGTCTCGCGGGAAGATAATATTCCGCGTGGAAAGTTCTATATCAGATAATAGTTCTATATCAGATATGTAAAGGGGGCCGTAATAGGCCCCCTAACCAATATATTTCAATACCTGGTCAATAAGGGCTCAAAATGAGCATACCTTATTATTCAGCGTCTACGAGACCTTCTTCCGCCTGAACAGCCAGATCTTGAGAACGACCTTCACGAACAGCGGTAGCTGCAGCGGTCAGGTACAGTTTTACTGCACGGATTGCGTCGTCGTTACCAGGGATGATGAAATCAACGCCATCTGGATCAGAGTTAGTATCAACGATAGCGAATACTGGAATACCCAAGTTATTTGCTTCTTTGATAGCAATATGTTCGTGTTCAGCATCGATAACAAACAGAGCATCAGGCAGGCCGCCCATGTCTTTGATACCGCCCAGGCTGTTTTCCAGTTTACCAAGCTCACGAGTACGCATCAGCGCTTCTTTTTTGGTCAGCTTGTCAAAAGTACCATCCTGAGACTGCACTTCCAGATCTTTCAGACGCTTGATTGACTGACGAACAGTTTTCCAGTTAGTCAGCATACCACCTAACCAACGGTGATTAACGAAGTATTGGTCACAGCTCAGTGCTGATTCTTTTACTGCTTCGCTAGCAGCACGCTTAGTACCAACAAACAGGATTTTACCTTTACGGGAAGCAATTTTGTTCAGCTCTGCCAGTGCACCGTTGAACATTGGAACAGTTTTTTCCAGGTTGATGATATGAACTTTGTTACGAGCACCAAAGATGAAAGGTTTCATTTTTGGGTTCCAGTAACGAGTCTGGTGACCGAAGTGAACGCCCGCTTGCAGCATATCGCGCATGGAAACAGTTGCCATTTTAGACCTCTATAAAGTTAATTGGGGTTATGCCTCCACAGGTCCCATGACACCGACTCTTTAGCTGCAAGCTACCCATATGATTAGCCGCATGAGAGCACCCCGGTGTATGTGCCGACCCGTGTGTGTTATTTACACATAATGAGTTTATTTAGTATCCCTGCGCATTGCATTAAGGCAGAAACAATTACACAGAATACCGGCGCGCTTTATACCACAAACCACCACTATACTCCAACATTTGTTACAGCTTTCTGATAGTCTGTCAACCAACGGTTATTGGCAGACATTCGGTGGGCTGGTACCATTACCGACAACAATTTTCCTTAGTTAATATCAAATAGTCGGTCATTTTCCGACTTAAATGGACCCATTTCATGGCTATTTCTATCAAAACAGAAGAAGACATTCAGAAAATGCGTGTTGCCGGACGTCTGGCAGCCGAAGTTCTGGAAATGATTGAGCCTTACGTCAAGGCGGGTGTCACCACAGGTGAACTGGATCGCATCTGTCACAAGCACATCACCGAGAAACAACAGGCCATTTCTGCTTGTCTGGGTTACCACGGTTTCCCTAAATCTGTGTGCATCTCAGTCAATGACGTAATTTGTCACGGTATTCCGAGTGATGACAAGGTGCTGAAAGACGGTGATATCGTCAATATTGACGTTACTGTCATCAAAGATGAGTTCCACGGTGATACATCCAAAATGTTCATCGTCGGTAAGCCAACTATCCAAGGTGAGCGCCTTTGCCGCGTGACACAAGAGAGCCTGTATCTTGCCCTGAAAGTGGTTAAGCCGGGCATTCGCTTGCGTACCCTTGGCAAAGCAATTCAGCAGTTTGTGGAAGCTCAGGATTATTCTGTTGTTCGCGAATATTGCGGTCACGGTATCGGCAGGGTCTTCCACGAAGAGCCACATGTTTTGCATTATGATGCGGATGATGGCGGTGTTGTTCTGCAAAAAGGAATGGCATTCACTATTGAACCCATGGTTAATGCAGGTGATTTCCGCATCCGTACCATGAAAGACGGCTGGACAGTCAAAACCAAAGATCGCGGTTGGTCTGCGCAGTATGAACACACTATTGTCGTAACCGACAATGGTTGTGAAATCATGACATGGCGCAAAGAAGAAGAGCCGTATATTTCAGCAGTCTTAGTCAACGAATAATTGCTGACTGACGCAATTTACCATTTCTAATCAATGAAGCGTCTGTCAACTCACTGGGCTGACGCTTCATTCTGTTTCATTCCCATGACCAATAATCCCTGTTCATCTCACGATTTTCTCAGTAATCTGGACATTATGGCTCGCTTCCCCATAAGCTTTCTCATAATAGGTCTCTGCATATGCCAGTCGATATCTTCTTAGCGCAAGCACCCGTTCCTCCCCTTTCTCCTGTGGAATTTTCCCACAATGACCTTCAATACCCTGTCCTTAAACAGCATATTGATGAATTTCAGCTATGGCTGGAGCAAGCCTTCAAGGCAGGAATCACACCGGATGCACTGATTTACGCTCGCAGTGATTATATTGATCAACTGTTGAAGCGCTTATGGCAGGAACGGGAATTTGACCAAATAGTCTCTCTTTCTCTGATTGCAGTCGGTGGCTATGGTCGCCGTGAATTACATCCTCTATCTGATATTGATCTATTGATCCTAAATGAATCTCCGCTCACTGAAGAACAATCAGTACAAATCGGAAAGTTCATCGCTCTGCTCTGGGATATCCGTCTGGAAGTAGGTCATAGTGTCAGGACATTCGAAGAGTGCCAGCAAAAAGGGCTTTCCGATCTCACTATCGCCACAAACCTTATTGAAGCACGCTT
The DNA here is from genome assembly GCF_059072735.1 of Xenorhabdus sp. XBWT. NCBI lineage: Bacteria > Pseudomonadati > Pseudomonadota > Gammaproteobacteria > Enterobacterales > Morganellaceae > Xenorhabdus > Xenorhabdus sp. XBWT. Next base: position 716,913 of record NZ_CM180990.1, on the reverse strand, counting down.
AATTTGTGGAGATCTGCCCTTATTTCTACGCTTGCAGAAATATATTTTCAGTGATGATTTCTGGCCATCTGCCCAATTTTTCGCGGCTAAACTCGTTGAACAGCAAGAACGTCATCAACGTTATCACAGTACAAGCTACAATCTGGAGCCTGATATCAAAAGCAGCCCCGGTGGATTACGCGACATTCACACCTTACTTTGGGTTGCTCACCGCCATTTTGGCGCAACATCCTTGGATGAGATGGTCGATTTTGGCTTCCTGACCCGCGAAGAACGTAACGAATTAAACGAATGCCAGAATTTTCTCTGGCGCATCCGTTTTGCCCTTCATCTGGTCGTTACCCGTTATGATAATCGGCTGCTGTTTGAAAGTCAGTTCAGTGTTGCCCGACTGCTCGGCTATGAAGGCAAGCGTAATCAACCCGTCGAACGGATGATGAAAGATTTCTATCGCATGACCCGTCGTATCAGTGAACTCAATAGCATGCTGTTGCAGCTATTTGATGAAGCGATTCTGGCATTGCAGCCTAATGAGAAACCTCGTCCCTTGAATACAGAGTTTCAATTACGGGGTAATCTCATCGATTTAATTGATGAAACGCTGTTTAGTCGTGATCCTACCTCAATATTGAAAATGTTTTATCACATGGCGGAACATCACGAAATTCAGGGGATCTACTCCAGAACATTGCGCCAACTTCGCTATGCCCGTAGAAATCTGCATAATCCTTTATGTGAATTGCCCGAAGCACGAAAAGTTTTCATGGATATTCTGCGCCATCCCTACGCAGTCAGGGGTGCGCTACTCCCAATGCACCACCATAGTGTATTAGGAGCGTATATGCCGATGTGGAGCAATATCGTCGGCCAGATGCAATTTGATCTTTTTCATGCTTATACCGTTGACGAACACACCATACGGGTACTACAAAAGCTGGAAAGTTTCGCTAATGAAAATAACCGCGTGATCCATCCTTTGTGTGTTGAGCTTTATCCCCGTCTCCCGCAACCGGAACTGCTGCGGTTGGCGGCGTTTTTCCATGATATCGCCAAGGGGCGCAATGGTGATCATTCTGAGCTTGGTGCTAAAGATGCATTCACGTTCGCAAAAGTACATGGCCTGACAAATCACGAAGCAGAATTAATAGAATGGCTGGTTCGTGATCATTTATTAATGTCAGTCACCGCCCAGCGACGGGATATTCAAGACCCTGATGTTATTCAACAATTTGCTAGAATAGTCAAAAACCAAACCCGATTGAACTATTTAGTTTGTCTGACTGTTGCAGATATTTGCGCCACCAATGCTAAGCTATGGAACAGTTGGAAACAAAGCCTGATACGCGAACTCTTTTTCGCCACAGAAACACAATTGCGCCAAGGTCTCCAAAATCCCCCTGACTTACGAGAACGTATTCGCAATAATCGCACACAATCACTGGCTCTATTGCGACAAGCCAATATCGACGAACAACAATTGCACAGCATATGGAGCCGTTTCCATGCTGATTATTTCCTGCGTCATACTCCGGATCAATTGGTATGGCATGCCAGCCACTTGATCCACCATACTTCTTCAGAACCGATGGTGTTGATCAGCACTGCATTTTCCCACGGCGGTACAGAGATTTTTATTTGGTGCCAAGACCGGCCTTCATTGTTTGCCGCAGTTGTTGGGGAGTTGGACAGACGTAACTTAAGCGTCCACGATGCCCAAATCTTTACGAGTCTTGATGAAATGGCAATGGATACATTTGTGGTACTGGAGCCTAACGGCCATCCACTGGCGCTTGATCGTCACGAATCCATCCGCCGTGCTTTACTGAAAGTGGTGAACGATCCTCATCCCAAGGTGCCGAAAGCACGTCATCTACCAACTAAATTACGCCATTTTAATGTCCCGACCAAAGTCAGCTTTTTACCGACGAAAAATATCCGCCGCACTTATATGGAATTGGTTGCATTGGATCAACCCGGATTACTGGCTCGGGTAGGCAATATTTTCACTGAATTGGGAATTTCCTTGCATGGAGCTAGAATCACCACCATAGGGGAACGTGTTGAAGATTTTTTTGTACTGGCAGATAAAGATCAAAATGCATTACATAAAAAAATAAGGGATGAATTATCAGAAAGGTTGACAGAAGCCCTCAACACACGGGATAAACTATAGCAATACTCTTGACTTAACAGAAATTAGGAACCGTGTACTTATGCAGCAATTACAAGCTACAATCGAAAATGCGTTTGAAAACCGTGCAAACATTGCACCATCCACCGTTGATGGAGCCACCCGCGACACCATTAATCAGGTCATCCAAATGCTGGACAGCGGCAAACTTCGCGTCGCTGAAAAGATTGATGGAGAATGGGTAACGCATCAATGGTTGAAAAAGGCTGTATTGCTTTCCTTCCGCATTAATGACAATCAAGTTATGGAAGGCTCTGAAAGCCGCTATTTCGACAAAGTACCCATGAAATTTGCTGATTATGATCAGGCTCGTTTCGAGAAAGAAGGGTTCCGTGTAGTGCCGCCGGCGGCAGTGCGCCAAGGCGCTTTTATCGCCCGTAACACCGTACTGATGCCATCTTACGTCAACTTAGGAGCCTATGTGGATGAAGGTTCAATGGTAGATACTTGGGCTACTGTGGGTTCCTGTGCACAAATCGGTAAAAATGTTCACTTATCTGGCGGCGTTGGTATTGGGGGTGTTCTGGAACCCTTGCAGGCTAACCCAACCATTATTGAAGACAATTGTTTTATCGGCGCCCGTTCTGAGATCGTAGAAGGCGTCATCGTGGAAGAAGGCTCCGTGATCTCAATGGGTGTTTATATTGGTCAAAGCACCAAAATCTATGATCGTGAAACCGGTGAAATTCATTATGGCCGTGTGCCAGCAGGTTCAGTTGTCGTATCCGGTAACCTTCCGTCGAAAGATGGCAGCTACAGCCTGTACTGTGCAGTTATCGTGAAAAAAGTAGATGCCAAGACCCGTGGCAAGGTTGGTATTAACGAACTGCTGAGAAATATTGATTAACAGCACGACTTCCCACTTCACAAATGAGTTCATGCAATTGCTTACGGCTACATAAATATGTAGCCGCTTAGTCTTGGATTAAGAAAACCTGTTACTTTATTGTCTCATTTTTCTACTGATCACTAACCAATTGACTTTTAACAAGGATGAAATGGATAATAAATCCACTATTTTTTTGCCTTTCCATTTCATTTAGGTGACTAGGTGACGCGCTATGTACGATAACTTGAAAAGTTTGGGGATCACACATCCTGAAGATATTGATCGCTATAGCCTCCGTCAGGAAGCGAATAACGACATTCTGAAGATTTATTTCCGCAAGGACAAAGGCGAATTCTTCGCCAAAAGCGTTAAGTTTAAGTATCCACGTCAGTTAAAAACCATCTCTGATGATAACTCAGGGCAAGGTTACAAAGAAGTCAAAGAGATAAACACCAATCTGCGTTATGTAATTGAGGAGCTGGATCAGATTTGCAAACACGACCAGATAGAAATGGATTTAAAACACAAGATCCTTGACGATTTACGTCATCTTGAACATGTTGTTGCCAATAAAATTGCGGAAATCGAAGCAGATCTAGAAAAACTGACCCGCAAGTAATCTGTTAGCTACACCATTACACCGCTTATCTTCCCAACGTTACATTAAAGTAAAGGCCTAAGCGGTGTAACAGGAAACTTTCCTACAGCAAAGCCCCCCAGTGCTCTATCCAGTCTTGGGCAAAGGCTTCGGGTTCAACTACTTCAATAGCATCAATCAACAGTATATCCCCGATTCGCTTGGCTCCCTGTTCTTGTAACAGTTCATCAAATATACGGCCACCACCGCAAAATGTGTCGTAACTACGATCGCCCAACACAATCATGCCATAGCGTAAGTCAGACTGATGCCCCAACTTATCATTCAGTTCTGCATAGAGTGGTCGGATATTATCAGGCAGCTCACCCTGCCCTGTCGTCGAAGTAATCACTAACACAACCTGTTGCCGGTATTCTTGCCATTGCGCTAAAGTTGCATCTTCAAAGGTTTTAACTTCATGCCCTTGCCGTCCAAGGATCTGCTGTGCCTCTTCTGCAACTGCCAGAGCATTGCCATAAACTGTACCAACGAAAACACCAATCTTTGCCATAGATATTGATCTCTTTAATCAGTTTGATACTGCGTTCATTCATGAGCGGTTAAACATTCCAGATCAGGCACAATACACTGCCACCCAAATTGTTCAAGCAAATGCTGCCAGGATGCATCCCACCGAGCAGTCAGAAGAAGTTTTTCTCCTGTTACAGGATGTTTGAGTTGAAGATGGCTGGCATGCAGCATTAACCTACCAGTCTGATAATATTTAACAACTCCTCGGTTTTGTCGCAAATCGCCATGCGTGGTATCCCCAATGATAGGATGCCGGATATGTGCCATATGCCGCCGCAGTTGATGCTTACGACCCGTTTTTGGCATCAGTTCCAACAGGCTGAAACGTGATGTCGGGTACCGCCCTATCTCAACCGGACACTCAACAGTTGCCAATGAACGATAATGTGTAACTGCTGATTGCGCTTCTCGGTCAGTATCAGCAAACTTATCTGCGATTTTGTCCAACTGTTCCATAAGGGCATAGTCGATAATATCATCACCTTCTACATAACCCCGCACAACCGCATGATACGTTTTTTGTATATCGTGGAATTCAAATTGTTGTGAAAGCGTCCTCGCTACTTCACTTGAAAGAGCCATCAATAAAACGCCGGATGTTGGCCTGTCCAGACGATGAACAGGGAAAACATGCTGCCCAATTTGATCACGCAGTGTCTGCATCACAAAAACGGTTTCATGGCGCGCCAACCAGCTACGATGAACCAACCAGCCCGCAGGTTTATTGACTGCGACAATATGCTCATCCTGATAAATAATATCCAGCATATCAAGCCCCCTGCGCAAATAGAGTATCCAATTCCCTTAAATTCTCCAGCAAAGGTAAATAACGCTCTACTTCTTCTTTATAAACTTCTTCAAAATACGGTGCGATAGCAAATGCAGTCGGTAAATTAGCCTTTTGTTCTATTAAAGCCCGCATTCTTGGGATTAATACCCATTGAAGCCATTCATCCGCTGACATAGTATCAATAGAAAAAGGCTCGGTACTTTCAAAAGATTCTGGTTTAGGTGGATAATTTTGCCATATACCTACCATTTTCATGGTGGCTTCAATTGACTGTAATTTAAGTAAAATTTTTTTCTCGATACTCATGATGTTTCGTCTGATGTCTGTCTATTGCTCAGATGGCAGAAACTGCCACCATTTCATTGGAGCATAAGAGTATCATTGATGTGATTTCAGCGGAAAACTTGTGAGGAGATAAGATGAAATATACCCAATATATTTTGAGTTTTGGCTTGAAATCCACTGGGTATAAAAAAGAGGAGAGATAAAATATCCCTCCTCTCAGAGGTTGTCATAGCAATCCTGCTAAATGGGGTGCATCCTGCTCGTTCCCTGACAAAAAACGTCCCTGCCTGTTATCCTTTACTTAATCATTATACTGATAGATTCTGGCGCTCCTGCCTGTACCTGACCATCCTTGAACCATCTTCCCGATGGAATTATTCCCTGGTTATTGTTTTGCTGTGATTCCTTTCGGAACAGTGAAATGATCTAATATTCAAGCTGCTGAAACAAGCCACTGAATTAGCATAATAAGTTGCATGACAAAAGGATGGTACAACCATAAACTTCATATCATTGATATATCATAAAAATAATATCCACCAGTAATATTCACGCTATGATTAAGAGAGATATCTCACATACCGTGTGAGACATCTCTTACAAAAAATTGAACCAATATCTGCAACTAACTCACTATGACAGGCTTGATAACAGAAAGGAAAGTGGCTAGATCCGGGGATAATGTCGTTCGCTCATGGCTGCCAAATTGCTCAAGTATCACTTGTCCTGTCAAATTACAGACAGAAATCAGCCCCATTTCAGAATCTGTCGTTCCAATAAATAGAGTAGGAGAGAGCTTTAACCGCTTCTGAGTGACCAAATGACCAATAAGATTTTCCTGCAACCGGATAAAATCATCTTCACTCCATACCTGAATCAGACTCAGGTTTTGGCCTTCAAAACTGGCTGCCATATCCCCGGCAAACTGCGTTACATAGTAATCGTGGATAGAATCCTGTAAACAGATATCCAGCGCTGTTTCAACCTTACTCAGTTTTCCTTGAATCGAAAACGGCTGAGGAAGCCAGTACACCACTTCATCTCCTGTACGATCAATACACGGAGAAGGGATACCATACAGATCGCTACTGGCTGGTGGAAACCCTGTATTTTCTTGCCACAATTCAATATAACGCTGGGTAAAGTCAGAAAGTGCTTTTGTCACATAAAAGGTCATAGAGTTATATCATCCATCATTTTCAGGTATGCAATGTTATCCCACTTATTTCGATACGTTCTTGACAAAATAAGGTCTATACTCAATGCATTGATAAGCATCTTAATATAACATTCCCTTTCGATGAAAGTACCGATGATTTTGTTATGCATTTCAGGTGACTTTGAATAATACAATGTCTTCCGAATTAAGCGTTTAATTCGGTTACGCAAACGATTTTTTCACCTCTTTTGCAAGCATCCGTTTTATTGTCTGAAACTCAGAACCCATTAGGCATGATAGATTTATTTTAAAATTAATATTAAAAAACAACCTACAAATAAAATAAAACATAAAGGAAATAAAAATAATGATCTCATCAGATTCAATCGAACAAGAAAATAATTATTCACAACAGAATTTCATTACTGAACCAAAATACCCCCTACTTAATTTCCCTTCAAATATAAAATACGTAAATAGATCATTTAGAAATTGGTCAGGAGAAATTCAGGCTTATAATATTCCATATTGCATACCACGCAGCACAGAAGATGTTATTTCAATCGTCAATTGGGCATGGAAAGAAAATTATAAGCTCAGACCGATCGGTCAATCCCATAATTGGTCACCACTGATAATGGGAATAGGGGAAAATCCGACAGCCCGCATTATGCTGATGGATCTTTCTCAATCCTTTACTCATGTTAATATCGAGCATCATCCCCAGTTTTCCATCGTAACAGCACAAACGGCTATATTAATGGAAACGCTGCTGACACAAATGGAAGAGCAGGATCTTGGCTTTACTGCAACCCCGGCTCCCGGTGATTTAACCCTCGGGGCGGTTCTCGCAATAAACGGGCATGGTAGTGCCATTAAAGCTTTCGGAGAAGAGCCGCTTACCGGGCATACATACGGTTCTCTGAGTAACACAATATTGTCTTTATCTGCTGTCGTTTGGGATACAGAAAGTCAGCAATATACCATCAAACGTTTTGAACGAAATCATCCAGATTGTGCTCCTTTATTGACCCATATCGGCAGTGCCCTCATTCTGGAAGTTCAGTTTCAGGCTGGTAAAAACCAACGTTTACGCTGCCAAAGCTTCACTGATATTCCGGCGACAGAGTTATTTGCTTTCTCAGGAAATACAAAAGAAAATCGAACTTTCAGCCAATTCTTAGATAAAAGCGGTCGAGCTGAAATAATTTTGTTCCCCTTTACAGATAAACCATGGCTAAAAGTCTGGAGTGTGTCACCAAATAAACCCGCATCGAGCACTGAAGTTAAAACCCCCTATAACTATCCATTTTCCGATAATATTTCATTATCCATATCCGATATTACAGAAAATATACTTATCAATACTCCTGCACTAACGCCCCTTATAGGTGAAATGCAATATCAGCTTGTAAAGGGTGCCTTACAAGGCCGTGAAAAAGATATCTGGGGCTGGAGTAAAAACCTGCTGTTATATGTAAAACCGACAACATTGCGCGTGACAGCAAATGGTTATGCCATCTTAACACGCCGAGCCGATATACAACGTGTGCTGAACGTATTCTATACCCAGTGGCAAACTCTGATGAAGGAATTCACCGTGACAGGAAAATATCCTGTCAACGGTCCTCTCGAAGTCAGAGTCACTGGATTAGATGATCCTGCTGATGTAGTACATGAAAAAGCCGTTGTTCCCAGCTTATCTGCCATCCGCCCACGTTCGGATCATCCTGAGTGGGATGTTGCAATTTGGCTGGATATCTTAACCTTTCCCAAAACACCACATGCCATTGAATTTATGCGTCAATTCGAGAAGTGGTTATTTCAGGAATTTAATGGCACTTATGCTTCAGCCCGTGTCGAATGGAGTAAAGGTTGGGCATACAGTGAAAATGCCGCATGGGAAGATGAAGAAGTGCTGACTAAAATAATTCCCGTCTCATTTACTGATGGCTTACCTACAGATAACAATTGGGATTTAGCCGTTTCCGCATTACAGAAACACGATCCGCATAATATATTTAGATCCCCGTTATTGGATAAATTACTTTCTGACTAATCGTAGTCTAATAAATAGCAGGTATAAAAACATATCTGCTATTACCAAATAGTGGAGAAATAAAACGGACATATAGCTATTCCATTGAAGAAAAGAGACTCGGCCTCTCAGAAACAGGCTTGAGGAAAATGGCAGTAATGCACAATAAAAATACGAACTTTTAAGATTCACTGATACACTACGGACTTACCTCACAGTCTAAAAATCTAAGAATTTTCCAATTTTAAGGAATCCTAATGTCTCTATATCAGGATAATGAAGCACTCTCCCAGCTTACGTTAGGTAAACCAACTCCCTACAAAGACAGTTATGACCCCACTATACTCCAAGCCGTTCCCCGCAGCCTGAACCGTGAACCTCTTGGGCTGTATCCTGACAAACTCCCTTTTCACGGTGCAGATATCTGGACAATGTACGAACTTTCCTGGCTCAACGCACGCGGCGTCCCTCAAGTTGCCGTCGGGCATGTCAGTCTTAATTCAGCCAGTGAAAATCTTATCGAATCAAAAAGCTTTAAGCTTTATTTGAACAGTTTTAACCAAACCCGTTTTTCTGATTGGGAAACGGTACAAAAAACCCTGCAACAAGATCTATCTGCTTGTGCCAACGGTGATATTGAGGTTGTTCTATATCCTGTTCATCATTTCAGTCAACAGCCAATTGCCGATTTTGCAGGAGAATGCATTGATAATCAGGATATTGAAATTGATGATTATCAGTTCAGCCGAGATTATCTTAATAATGCAGCGACGGGTTCTATCGTTGAAGAGACCTTGGTGAGTCATTTGTTAAAATCGAATTGTCTGATCACCCATCAGCCAGACTGGGGTTCCGTTATGATTCGCTATAAAGGCCCTCAAATCGATCAAGAAAAATTATTGCGTTATTTAGTCTCTTTCCGTCATCACAATGAATTTCATGAACAATGTGTTGAGCGTATTTTCAATGACTTAATGGCATTGTGCGCCCCTGAAAAACTCAGTGTTTATGCCCGTTATACCCGTCGGGGAGGATTGGATATTAATCCATGGCGCAGTAACGAAGAATTTATTCCGGCGACAGGAAGATTAGCCCGCCAATAATCGAATCTGATTGGCGACATTTTCTGATGGGGCTGGTGCCAAGGAATACACCCACGGACGGAACACAACAACCATGATACACCTTTTGATTGTAGATGCCCTGAACCTGATTCGGCGCATCCATGCTGTACAGGGAAGCCCTTGCATTTCTGCTTGTGAACATGCCCTGAAGCAATTAATCACCCACACCTCACCGACTCACGCGGTTACGGTATTTGATGAAAATGATCGCAGCCATAGCTGGCGACATCAGCTTCTCCCCGACTACAAAGCGGGCCGTTCTGCCATGCCGGATAGCTTGCAGCAGGAAATGCCCCTGATCAAGCAGGCATTCAATACACTGGGCATAGCGTGCTGGCATGCGGAAGGACATGAAGCAGATGATTTGGCTGCAACATTGGCAACTAAAGTCGCCAGCAGCGGGCATCAGGTTACGATTGTTTCAACGGATAAAGGCTACTGTCAGCTTCTTTCTCCTAATATCCAGATCCGTGATTACTTTCAAAAACGCTGGCTAGATTTGCCTTTTGTTCAGCAAGAGTTTGGTGTTTCACCTGTCCAACTTCCTGATTATTGGGGGCTGGCAGGTATTAGTAGCAGTAAAATACCGGGAATTCAGGGTATTGGTTCCAAAACCGCGACCAGACTGCTGCAACAAGCAGGTTCGCTGGATAATTTATTCCAGCATTTAGAAACTCAGCCCGATAAATGGCGGAAAAAATTAGAATCCCACAAAGAAATGGCTTATATCTGCCGTGAAGTGGCATCCTTAAGAACCGATTTATCGCTTCAGGGGAATTTGCAGCAATTACGGCTCATCAATAATAGATAAAAACTCATTGCCATAGCCTTTCAAGATGCAGTTTTATTGGCTGCATCTTGAAACCTGTTTCAAATAACACGTTGAAAATGTATAACGCCTGATGAAGCACATCATCAGGCATAACTATATGTCCTTTTCTATTCCCTGTCAGTTGATACAAAAAATGGCCCACCTGTTCTGTGAGCCACTTTTATTCTTATTACAACTTTTTCTTATTTTTTATTTTTATTATAAAGCGTTAATCAGGCAAACTTCCCCTTGCCGATGGTGGTATCTGCCCACGCCATTGCAATAGCGACTTTCGCCTTACTATCCAGATTCGCAATGAAACCATTATCCCCCGCTGTCGGGGCAAAACTGCTCATAGCCTGAATCAAAGAATCAACCGCATTATCTGATAATGCAGTAAATTCTCGCTCTCCTGATGCATCTTTATTACCCATTTGAGCCACTAATTTGGCACGATTACCATTAAAGTAATCATGAAAAGTCACTGAACCCATTGATGCAAATATACTCTGAGCAGTTTTATCCCGAGCAGGACGATTCACTGACAACACCAAATCGTATCCACTGCGCTGGAACCACAGATTTTGCCAGTCAACACCATTAAAGCGGATCATATCTTCTGCGTTAATATCGCTAATCCGGTTATCAATCACCTCGGTGCTGACCACAAAACTGTCTGCACCCGCGCCACCCTGGAAGCTGTTCTGATAGCCGCCCAGTACCAGCAGATCCTGCCCCTCTCCGCCGTCAAACTGACTGAACTTCGAAATAGCCGCCGCTATCAGGTGATCATCACCTTCTCCACCGTTAATCACCGCATGGTAGCCCATCAGTTTAACTGTATCATTGCCGGAATAACCGTCGATCCGGTTGTCATTACCAAATACTCTGGCAAAGTCATTGCCTTCACCTAAATCAACCCTGTTGTTATTGCCGATGGTAACAGCATAGTCCTGACCTGCTCCGGTATCCACCCGGTTGTAGTTACCGGAGGTGACAACATAATCCTGACCGTTACCCGCATCAATAAAGCCACCTTCACCAAAGACAAACGCTTGATCATTACCTTCACCCATAAAGACCTGGTTAATGCGTCCGGCCACTACTGCGGTATCATCACCCTTACCGCCAAACATCCAGTTTTCACGTCCTATCAGAACACCCAGGTCATTCCCTTCACCACCGGTAAAGCTGTTGGATGTCCCTAATGAGTAATAAGCATCATCACCACGACCACCCCAGAAGTTATTGTTATCGCCCAGATAGGCACCGAGATCTTTACCGTCACCACCCCAGTTGAAGTTATAATTACCCAACGACACATGAATATCGCCATCTCCTTGCAGATGACCACTGTTACGCAGGAAATCAAAGGTTTTTTGCCTCATATTGAGCAAATCTGCTGTTAGATTTCTTTTCAAATTGGTCACTAACGATTGCATCTCTGCTTGTTTATCTTTGCTAAACATCATTGCAAACAGGTTAGGTAAATTCAGCGAATTAAAACCAAATGCACTTTCTGCTTTACTATTAGCTTGAACGCTATTTTCGTTGATGCTAATCACAGCGCCTTGTCCCTGATTTTCATCAGGCGCTTTCTCTTTCAAACCATGACTTTCCGCAAATATCCTGACTCCATCTTCTCCCATATTGATGCCGGCTTCCAAACTATCCAACAATTTATCTGGGTTGGTGAAAGCTTCCAATTGATCACCGCTAAATTTCTTTATTACTTCCAGCATTTCTTTCAGAATAGCCTCGCCATCAACAGGCTTACCTGTACGGGAAACAATATGTCCATTTGTGGTGTAGTCCACATCAAAGATATCCGCTAAGGTAGTATCTGCCCCCACTTCCGCCAATCGACCAAGCAGCTTGTTTTTAAGCTGACGCGGCAAATCCTGCGGGTTATAGATGAAGGTGGTCTTCGCCATACCCGTTACTGAGTACTGCTGGGTCATCAAACCAAACAGTGAACCCAGGTTGGTATCCAAAATTGACTGGATATTATCACCGAACGTAAAGTTCCAGTTACCAGTCGTAACCTGAATATCAGCTCCACGCCCGCCAACAGCAAAGTTGAAAGCCAGCTTCTGATTGGCCTGACGGAATTTGTCTGCACGGCTTATTTTGCCCACTTCAATACTATTGTCATTTTTATCTAGCCACTGATTAAGTTTCTTATTCAGTGCTAATTCGGCGTCATACTGCAAGCCACGACTGCTACGTTCATGTTGTGAGTCCAAATTAAGCAATGTTTTGTAATCCACACTGCTGGTTTGGTCTAAACCAGATATATCACGCACAAACTTCTTCGCACCGGCGATTGTCCATTGCTGATCTTGTGCCGCTAACCAATCTTGCTTTTCACCGGAACGGGCAATACCTTTCAATACGTCAGCAATACGGTAAGCATCATCAAATGGATTGACCAACGGTGGAGTTGGGATGGATTTATCCATCATCACAATCAGGTCATTACTGCGACCCTGGTTGAAACTAATGTTACGATTCCCGATAAACATCTGCGCCCCTTCAAGCGCCTGATAGCCGCCAATGTCGAAGCTATGCTTGCTATCACCATGACCGATGTGAACCATCACATTGTTGTCACCGAAAGCCAGTGATTTAAAACCACCGGTTCCCGCTTTAATGCCGACGTTCGATGTTCCCCAATTAAGTGCGGTAAACTCTCCGTCACCAACATTCACCTGGATATTACCGGAGTAACTGAGCTGACGATGCGAGTTATCGCTGGTGTTAACCTTTTCACGCTTCTGTGGCTTAATGAAAACTTCAGTGTTATCGGCAATTGCCCCTTTGGTAACTGAATCAACCTCTGTGTAGCCGACTTTAGAGAAGTTGATATCGCTTTCAGCAATACCACGACGAACCTGTTCTGTATGAGTTATCAGTTTATTCTCTGCATTCCAGCTCAATACGATTTTGTTATCAGGCAAGTTGTTAACCCATTGGTTATTTTCGTCACGGGTAAATTTACGGCCTGTTGCATCAACCGCAACTTCGCTACTACGGGCTGAAACATTACTGCGAATACCTTGTTTATCTAACTCAGTCATAAAGTGACGAGCAAAACCATCCCGCTTATCATCACTAATCAGTGAACAACCCACCAGACTGATGTGATCGGGTTTGCTGATGGCCTTTTCGCCCAGCTTAGCATTCTGATAAAACTGCGTTAATTTCGTCGCCAATTCATCGGCACTGTAACCACTCAGACGAATGTTATTCTGTTCTGATGTATCACGGCCATGACCGACAACCTGCCAGCGTAATTTGTTTGATAATTTAGACAGATCGCCATAAACAACATGATATTTACCGTTAGCGTCGAGTTGAATAACCACGCTGGAATCCGGGTGTTTGCCCGCCAGATTAGCTGCTGCTCTGGCAGCTATCGGGTCATCTTCCATCTGAAGAATGATCTGACCCTCAAAACGCGTTTCGCGACCATCAATCTGTGGAGTCACCTCCACCATTTGCCAGCCATCAACAGCCTTATTCAGATGACTATCGTCGATAATAGTCGGCTCTACCCCTTTATTTTTGTCAGATAACCCGTCTAAGTCTTCCAGCGCAGGGCGGTTTTGCGGTTTTACCACCGTATACTTTTGAGAAAACGCCTGAGTTTCTTTAAAGGCATTATCCAGCGCCTGATTTACCCACACCTTACCCGATTCCCCAGCAATATCTGCCAGATCCTGATAATTAGCAGTATAGCTGTTCAGTACCTGCTGACGCTCATCACCCGTTGCCTGTAATGCCTTGTAAACCGCCAGACTTTCGTTGACAGAATGACCACCATCAAATACCAAGAATGCCAGCGTATTGAGATAGCTCTGCCCAGTTGGGAAGGTAGGCTGCTGACTAGCAATATAGTTATTGAGGTGAACCATGATATTGGTTGAGCCAGATGCACCGGTCACTACAGATTGACCTTGCGCTAACGCATTACGCTCAAAAGCAGTTTCCTGTCCCGGGGTCAAGATCCGACCTGCTGCAACCTTCCTGCCATACAAAAAGTCGTCATGTTTGTTATTCGCCGACTGGTAGGGCAACGCCGTGCCATAATCATTGGTCTGCTTTTCCGTGATAACGACTTTGTGCGTAACATCAGTCCCAGTAGTCAGATCAGTACTGGTTGAACGGGCTTTAGTGATCACATCCTGATAGAAAATATCTCCTTTTCTCTTCCAGTCAGCACTATCCATCCCCATTCCCGGTGTAGTCGCCATTTTTACCGCCAGAAACGGCACCTTAATCACAGAAAAACCATCATCAACCTTAGTCATCATGGTCTTGAAATTGGAAAAAGTCGGATCGTCCAGGAATGTCATTATCTCAGGCACCCTGCTGAACCAAGGGCGAAAATCCTTATCAATCGACTTGGCAAAAGATTGCATCTTGCTGGCAATTTTCTGGTCACGTTCAGCACCTTCGGGATAAAAACCACTTATCCACTTATCAAAGTCCTGTACCAGGAAGTTACCTGTTTGTTTAGCGGTATCTTTCGCCTCCGGTGATGCCGTATTCACCAGTTCATAAGCCAGTTCAGAATCAAAATGACGGCCAAATAGGTTATCAATATATTGTCCGGTGGCCTTCTCTTTGTTGGCATCAGCCAACAGCTGTTGAGTCAGCGTGTGCAACTCAGGATGCATTCGCAACTGGGTAACAGCATCCTTAAATAATTCTTTGGTTTTTTCATTTGTTACTTGCCCGGTAAGCCAAAGTTCTCTGGCGCGTTCAATCAGGGGACTACCTTCTGGGATAGCCGCCTGTTCCAACCGGCTGACGAAAACGATAAGGCTATCACTTTCGGTCTTAGGTGCATCCCGCTCTGCTACAGAGTTAATCTGGGTTAATGGCTTAATTTGCAAATGAGTAATGAGATCAATCTCGTCTTGTGGGATATCACCTTTCAGACCTACCACGCAGCCAAACCCATCGAACGATACTTGCTGTTCAAACTGCGTAACCTGCTCAGGTGGTACAGTGATACCCAAAATCCCGGCTGACTCAGCTCTCCGAGCCTGAACATGAGCAACCAGCTCCCCCATCTCAAAACGCAAGCTTTTCACCAGCTTACTACGCTGAGCAAATTCTTTGGGATCATGCTGTTGCCAATGAGCTAGCGCGTTCTCAAGCTGCAATACATGCTGTTCATCGGGCCGTTCGACGGTACGGTTAAAAACCTCACGTACGGCCACCAGCGCCTTACTAGGCAGATCGGTATTTATCGAACCAAAACGTCTTTTGGTAGAATCAATAAACTGTTTGTCTCCCTTATTCAGTAAGACAAGCTCTAATTCTTTAAGTACAGAAGAATGAGATTTATGGTTATCTTCCCCTAACCCTCGCAGATCAATACCCGAAATTGTTGGCGCTTTTCTGATTAACTCTCTGGGTTTATTTGAGGCTGGCACCACAATGCTATCGGATGATTTCTCGGCAAACATTGAAATAATCGAAGCACCCGTATTTTCTGAACGGATACCCTTGTTGAACTGTAGCCGATTGACTGCCTGTTGCGCGTTATTCAAGGCGGCCAAATCTTCTTGTGTTAGTGCAAGATCTTCACTGATCCAACCGTCAGATTCCGTTTTCGATGCAGGATTGATATGACTCTTCGATTTCGCCACCTCAACCGATGTATAAGCTTTTCCAGACAAACCACTGCCAGTTGCCCCGATACGTTCTGGTTTAGCATCATCAGCCTGTTTCGCACCTTTTGCATTATCCTGCGCCTGTGCAGCTTTATCTTTCGCCGCTGTACTATCATTTTTACCACGCTGTTCCGCCTTTTTATACGCGGTATTGGCGTCACCCTCTGCTTTTTTGGCCCGTTGCTTCTGTAATAGCGCCTCTTCTTTTCTTAACTCTGCTTTTTGCTTAGCGTCTGCAATATCTTTGTCTGCACCTTCTATATTTTCAAAACTTTTCTCAAGACCTGCATATGATTTCTTAATTGCTGTTTTTACTGTTTCTCGTTTATCAATAAAGTTCTGCTGTGCATCAGTTAATTTTTTCTGTGCCGTAAGTTTGGCATCATTGAATTTGTTCTGGGTGTTATCCAGATATCCAACAGCAAACCGATTACGCCACTCATCACCTGATTTGCCATCATAATTTCCATAGTTTTTAAGCGCATCCATACCTCGAGTCATGGAGAATAGTTCTTTTGTGACCATCCTGGACTCTTCACTTATTGCATCACGCTGTACTTGCCCATTCTTATTCAGCGCATCTTGATTGGTTGATTCTAATTGGGATTGTGATTTTGAAATTGTTTTAAGCTGTTTATCTTGCTCTTGTTCCAGGAGCTGACGATTCATCTCAGCTTTTTCTTTATTGTTTAACGCATTTTGCGCGGCTTTATCCTGCTTCGCATACCTGATAACCGCATCAGCTTGTGGTGATGCCTGATCCTTAGCTGAACCAACATTATCTCCAATCTGCAAGACATTCTGAATAACCTCAGTATTAGGCACCTCTACCGGGGTTATTGTGCCGCTCAAGTTGTTAACCAGATCCGCATTAACTTCATCAATTTTATCCATCTGGAAGCCATCAATGGCAGAAACTTCGGTTAAGTTAATCGCGCTTCTACCTTTATTGGTTCCGGAAGTGCTAGCCTCATTACCATGGATCAGATAATTAATCGCCTGGCTACCTTCTACATTTAACACAGTTTGTTTAATATTCTTAAACAGAGAAGAGAGATTACTACTTTGTGTGTTGCTCTCTGCAATAGAAAGACTGTAGAAATCACCATTACCAATCTTAATCGCCACATTATTGCGTGCATAGGCGGCATTGATCCCCAGACCATCACCAATATGAATATTGGCATTGCCTTTGCCTTTCATGATCGCAACATTAAGACCATTGCCGACTTTAGTATTAACGTTATATTCACCCCACACCGCGTTGACTGAAACTCCGTCACCTACTTTGGTATTCACATTAAAGTCGCCATGCGTCGCAGTCACGCTTAAACCATTCCCCACCGTGGTGGTGATATTAGCTTTACCCTTTGCCGCAGTAACCTGCATACCATCACCGACTTTGGTGACAATATTGCCTTTACTCCACAAGGCGTTAAAGCTGTCACCGTTACCAATTTGAGTCACAACGTTGGCATCAGCTTTGGCGAGTACCACATTATTCCCGTCGCCTACCTTAGTAATGACATTAGCATTGCCCCAGGCTCCCGTGTAATCATCACCGTTACCAACATGGGTGATAATGTTGGCATCTCCCTGGACTACCGTAACTTCTCGCATTCCTCCCACTTTGGTAATGATATTGGCTTTACCTTTCGCGAAATTGTAACGGTCGCCCTGACCAACATGAGTCAGGACATTAGCCTCACCCCAGACGGCGTTAATACCAGTGCCATTCCCCACCTTGGTAATGATATTAGCTTTACCTGTAGCGAAACCAATAGTTGTACCATCACCAACGTGTGTCATGATGTTACCCACATCAGAAATAAGCAGGCCGACCGTCGTGCCTCTACCCACTTTGGTCAGAATATTGCCTTGACCTAATAGCACGGTAGCCGTCGTTGATGATCCCACATGAGTGACAACATTAGCCTCAGCCGCTGCCACAACCCCCATAAAACCATCACCCACTTTGGTGACGATATTCGCCTTACCCAGTGCCAGTACGCCTGTTAAGCCTTCACCGGAATGCGTCATGATATTAGCTTGACCAAACATTGCCGCCAGCGTTGTACCATCACCGACTCTGGTCATCACGTTCAACTCACCGGCAAACAAACCAATACTTGTCCCATCACCATCGTGAGTATAGATATTGGCATTCCCCACCATTAAGCCGACAGTCAAATCATTACCCACTTTCGTCAGGATATTGGCTTCCCCGATCATAGCGGCAAATGTTTGACCATTACCGACATGGTTCATCACATTGGTTTCGCCTATCATTGCTGCCAGGGTCGTACCATTACCCACTTTGGTTGCAACATTACCCTCCGCCAGCATCAGGGCAACACTCATTCCATCCCCAACGTGGGTAAACCCATTGCCTTCGGCTACCATCAAAGCCAGCGCTTTACCATCCCCTACTTTGGTAAAGATATTACCCAGACCGCCCATCAACGCCCATGCATCACCGTTACCAACATGGGTAAAGATATTGCCAGCACCAATCATGGCCGCAATTGCGGTTCCATCTCCCACTTTAGTAAAGATGTTACCTGCTGCCCCCATGACCCCCAGTGTCTGACCGTCACCGATATGGGTCAGCACATTACCAATTCCAAGCATAATGCCCGTAGTGTCACCATCGCCTACTTTGGTCAGGATATTGGCACCACCCAACATCACACCCTGCGTACTACCGTTACCAATGTGAGTAAGAACATTCGCACCACCGCCCATCACCGCAACAGCATCACCTCTCCCTTTTTTGGTCAGGATATTGGCACCGCCCAACGCAATTGCTGTGGTGTCTGATATTTCATTATCACCCGAAATATGCGTGATAATGTTGGCCCCACCGAGCATACCGGAAACCAGATGACCTGCTGCAAGCTTGGTCAGTACATTGGCCCCTCCCACCAATACCGAAGAGACTTCTCCTTTACCTTTCTGGGTCATGACGTTAAAACCGCCCGCCCCTAACCAGTCCGCGCTGCCATCACCTATTTGGGTGTGAGTGTTGTATCCCCCCAACATGATAACCCGGCTGTCACCATGACCTTTATGGATCGAGATATTGCCCACCGCCAGAAGATGAGCCAGATACCGCCCGTCACCGATTCGAACCAGCACATTTGCCGCACCGCCAGCGTTAACATCCATTTCGCCACTCTGGTTTTTATGAACGAGAACATTTGCCAGACCGATACCCCGGAACCACAGGTTGCCCTTTTGACCACTTTTCTCGATAACGTTGGCAGCACCTGCGCCTTCAAAATGCGTATTACCGAATCTCGAGCTATGAAGAATGACATTAGCAATCCCATCACCTTCAAAATTAACATTGCCATGTATCACACTGGATTTAATAACGTTTCCACCACCCATACCGCTAAAATTAACATCACCGGTACTATCACCGATATTCGAAGATGATTTCACCAATTCTTGATGACTATCTTCTTCAATATGTTCTAAATGCTCAGAGACACGGCGTACAGTATCGGCTTGATATTTAAAGTTAGTTAGTGAATATCCCCCCACTTCCATCGAGCTATAACCATTTGCGATTGAAAAATCTTCATTGACCAAATCACCGGTATGGTCGCCTGCTTTGTACCACGCACTGGCATAATATTTCAGCTCTCCGGTTTTAGGATCATTTTTCAACTCTACCATGACCACTTTGGTATATGATTCGACATATTTAGCATAGACATAAGCATTTGATCGACGATTCGATTTCACCGCTGAAACATCCAATACCAAATTACCAGAATGAATTGAACGCCCATGCATTTTTGCATCAATCAATGTGATATCTTCTGCTTTAGCGGTGGTTCCGCTGGCATAAGTCACCCATTGATTTTCCTGCAAATCTTCTTCAACAGTATGTTGAATAGTAACGGGTTGATAATGCTCAAAGATTAAATTAGAAAGACGATAATCATTATCATTGCTTATATAATCAAATCCATTCTCTAAAGAGATATTTTTCGTAGCAAGATTTTTGAGTTGATTACCATTTTTACGCCATGAAGTGGCGTAATAACTAAGTTTATTGGTTTCAGGATCATTTCTCAGCTGAACTTTACTGATCTTAGTATACATTTCATCAGCAAATGCAAAGAGATAAGTATTAGGCTCAGTAGTTGATTTAATGCCTGTCACTTGCTGGGGCTTACTGACTCCCATCTTCGCCGTTGTTAATACAATTTCTTTAGCTTTAGCGTATTCCAAAGCTTTATCATACGAATCGCTTTCTTCACCTATTCTTGATATTTCATTGTAACCACCGGCACCGGAGAAACTGATATTACCATGAGCTATATCAGAATAAATTTTGTTATAACCACCTGCGCCTTCAAATTCGATATTACCGCGAGTCTGTTCATATTTATCTTTACTTTCTCGCAAACGTTCAATGCGGTTTGATGCTCCTGCACCATGTAAGATAATATTTCCTTCTCTCCCTTTACGGATAATGTGGTTATCAATCCCTGCACCTGTGAAATCAATATTACCGCTTTCGACCCGTGAGCTGATGCTATTCGCGGCACCCCCGCCAACAAATTTCACATCCCCGTGGCTTTTCTCATAGTGCTCATGCCAGTCACGGTCAATTTTGTTGCCAGCACCGGCTCCGGTAAAGTTTAAATCACCCTGATGAGTTTCATGCCATAACTCGTTATAACCGCCGACACCTTTAAACGTCACATCACCGGATTGTCCTTTACGATTCAGGTTGTTATAAGCAGCGGCTCCAGAGAAATTTAAATGACCGCGGCTTCCTCGGTGATCCATAGAAACACCGCCCGCCACGCCAGCAAATGAAATATTGCCATTACCGTTTTTATCAATACTTGCGTAACCTGCGGCGCCATGTACATTCAGATCACCGTCAATACTCACTATTTTTAAATATCCGGCACCACCATTTACAGCCTTATCGCCAGAACTGGCATAGATTGTTGCCCCTAGCGAACCAACAGTAATATGATCATTTCCTCCTTCAGCATAAATAACTCCCCCTACCCCAACAGCGACAATATTATTACTATCATCATCATCTTGATATTTCCCGGTAAAGAAATATTCTGTACTGCGGTTTGATGATTTCCCCATAAACAAGCCCTTAATTTAGTTTAGCTTAAATAGAAAACCACTACATCTGGCGGATATAGCAGTTGTCTTGAGAATCTAATATCCCGTGAACGATACAAACCCTCTGACTTTCCACGGAAAAAAACAATGACAGCAATCAATCAGATATTCTTTTATATAATCTGTTCTAATTCAGGCTGATTGCTGTTTTCAGTCATTTTTCGGGCTATTATTTTTCTAAATAATGAAATAAAGAGTCCCCTTCGTTATAACTGATATCAGAGATGATTTGTTCAAATTTTTTAAACATATTTCATCCCCAAAAATAAATTTATTCACAAAGACAAAAAAATATACAAGGAAACAAAAACATTAAGCTCAGAGGCATAATGAGCTTATATATCTATAAATGTGGTTAAATGAATAAGTGGAATAAAATAATATAGGGCAAAAACTTAAAATCAATATTTACACACCAGAAAGTCTGTTTACCCCCCATATATTGCCCCATATCCCCACATTGATGCTCAAAATGCAATAAGACAGTAAAAACCATTAACATTTTTACATCAAGAATACAGGGAAATTTAGCTTACTTATCTAAATAGCTTGTCAAAATGGTAAGACTATCAAAGAAACTCGACCCTAAATTTGCGAAATTTTTGTTCCCAAAACGCAAAATCACAGAAAAAAGGATCGAGTCATGCTTATCATACCACTCACTTCCCGAAATGAACGGCGGCAGATGAAAAAATCGTTCAAAAGACATCTGATAAAAATTATGCGCGCCGGATCATGGGGATACTTCTACTGTGTAAAACACATTCTCTTCCTCAGTTCGCCGGGATACTTTGTTGCGCTAAATCTTCTGTCTGGCGTTGGCTGAAAAAGTTTAGAGAATAAGGATGGACAGGCTTGCAGAGCTTACCTGCCGGGCGGCATATTCAGTGGCATTTAGCACGTTATCTACCGTGCAACAGCCTGACCCTGAATATAATGAAAAAATGGCAAGGATAATGACAGCCAAAGCGAATATCTCAAGCACCATCCTGTTTTTTATGAAGATGAAGTGGGTATTGATTTGAATCCGAAAATCGGAGCGGATTGGTGTTTCAAAAGCCAGCAAAAACGGGTTGTTACCCCGGAAAAAAATGAAAAACATTATCTTGCTAGCTGCCTCAATGCGCAAACAGAACAAGTCACCTATGTTAACAGGATAAAAAATAATTATTATTTATTTATCAAAATAATGGGTGTAGCACTATTATGAAACCTTATTTATTAGGCTATTATTTTAGTCGGCTGCAAAACATACTACAATTTACTCGATCTCTAAAAATCCACCTGTTGCATTTGTATTAATTCGGCTATTATCAAGAACATAGTTATGGTTATTTACTTTTTATTTATCACTTAATAACAATGCTGGCACCTCTACGCCATCCATATCAATAGTTAGTAGCTGAAGCCAAAAATCTTTTGTTGCAACAAAAGTTTTTCCTTTAGAATATCTAATTTCGCCAGGTTCTTCGAAGTTTGACGGGATATTGGTAACACTAGCTGAAAGCACGACAATCTTCAGATAATTTTTTGTTAAAAAATATGCTCCTGGGTGACGATATGCTGCTCTTATATACCTTTCTAATACCTGAGCCTCAAGCCGGAAATCCAGATGATAATCAGAAGGTTTTGGACGACCAAAGTAACTACGGTTTTGCATATTTTGAGGTTTATAAGAAAAGTTATTATTTACCATAAGAGGTATCAAATCTAACAACATTAAAATATTTTGTTCTTCCTGAAGAATTCTCAAACCAATACAAGTTTCTTTTTCTGAAAAATGAATAGGTCTCTGCATAATTATCTCCCCAGTATCAAGACCTTCATCTATTCTAATAGCACTAATAGATGTTTTAGTTTCACCATTTTTTATCATCCAATGGAATGGTGCCAACCCTGCATAACGAGGTAAAGGACTTGGATGAAAATTAATAGGCATAACATTAGGAACATCTAATAACTCTCTAGTTAATAGCTGTTGGAAATTAGCAACAATAAAATAATCTGGATTAACTTCTTTTATTGATATTATAATTTCTTGTGAATTTACTTTTTCTGGTCGTTTAATTGGCACTCCCAATGATATAGCCGCCATTCCGCACCGCATTCCTGATTTAAAAATAGTGTGATCTTGCCCCTATTTGGGGTCTTTAATACATTGGGCTGGATTGACGGTGGCCGCCAATTTTGATCTATTACTTTTATTTGCCGGAAAACGAATATGTCCACACCAGAACCCACCATTAAACGTCTTGATCATCTTGGTCTTATCGCCGCTTTTTGTCATGAAATCGGTTTGCCCCGCATGATTGATGCTATTATCCCAAAATATTCAGCGCATATAGCGTCATTGAAACGGCCAAAGCCAATGGACTGATCCCCTTCGATTATGTCATGACTTGCCTGGATGAGTTATGCCAACCCGTGCCGGATCTGGAAAAACTGCTGCCATGGAAAAAGGTGATAAGCAAGGTGTCGTTTAGTTGACGCTTACGTTTTATTGGCTGCATCTTGAAATCTGTTTCAAATAACGCGTTGAAAATGTATAACACGTGATACCCATTTCCAGATGAATCTTGCGAGAAAACGTAACGAAGAATGATAAATAGTGTCACACGTTAATCATTTCAGCCAAAATAGCCAGTAATCAAATTAATATGTTCACTATTTAATTGGCCTGACTCACTCAACAAGCCTATCCATGCTTTCATATAGTCATATTTCGCCTGAGACAGTTCACGGCGGACGGTATAGAGTTGCTGTTCTGCATTCAAAATATCAACATTCACCCGCTGCCCCAACGCGACACTTTTCTGGGTTGCCTCCACTTGTAATTCAGCAGCTTCCAGAGCGTTTTCATAGGCCCGTATCCGCTTCTCACCATTCATGCAGGCGTTATAATGACGGCGAAGCATATTTAATATCTCGCCCGTCTGGGCATCCATCTCATATTTAGTCTTGCCATAATTCGCTGTTGACTGACGCAGGGCAGCCGAGGTTCCGCCGCCATTGTAAAGGTTCATTGAGACACGTAAGCCAACAGAATCTGTCCGGTATTCTTGATCGATACTGTTATCACTGCCGGATTTATTTTTGCTATGGGAAGCGTATAGTTCCAGTTTAGGCAGAAATCCCGCTCGGTTGCTCTCAATATCCTGATACGCCACATCCACTTTCTGCCGTGCAGCCGCCAGCTGGGGGTTATGCCGCAACGCCCGTTGTTCCCAATCCGCATACTGTTCTGCATCCAGTTTGATGATTTTGAACTTGGGGACGTTGGACAGGCGATTAATCGGTAAGTCTGCCGGCAATGATATGCCAACTAATAATTGTAAGCCGCGGATGGCGGCATCCAGTTCATCCTGTACGATTAACTCATCTGCCAACACTTGGCTATAACGGGCCTGAGTTTCGGCTACATCCGTGCGAGTACCTTCCCCAGAAACAAACAATTTCTGATTGAGCGCCAATTGTTCTTCATAAACAACCCGCTGCTGGGTAACTTGCTCCAACCTGTCTTGCGCATAAGCCACCGCCACATAGCTGTTGACAACCCTGCCCGCCAATTGCTGACTATCTGAGCGAAAACGGGCATCACTCATCAATGCATAGGCCTGACGGGTACGGTAACGTGCCCAAGCCTCGAAATCGATTAATGGCTGGGTCAGAAGCACCGTACTGTTGTAACTGCGATATTGCCGGTTGCGGCTCTCTTTGGTGTTCCTGCCCCGTGGATCGACAGCATGAGATACCATCTTCTGCCCATTCTTCGGCGCATTCTGATAACTGAATGATAATCTGGGCAATAACTCCGCCAACCCAAGATTTTTCTCCTCCTGCCCCGCTTCCTGCGCTTTAATGGCAGCCTGAAAGGTGGGATCGTGCTGTAAAGCCAACGCATAAGCCTCTGTCAAGGAGAGCGCCCTGGCAAAACCAGCAAAGATGGATGTCCCCATTAATAACAGAGTCAAACATAGAGGCAGTAACAAAGTGCGCCCATGGGTAATTCCGTGATACCTCAACATCGCCCTTACTCCTCAATCAGTGACGTGGATGCCCTGTCCACCAACGGCTTGAACAGATAACTCAGCAGAGAGCGTGAACCGGTTTTGACGAATACCTCAACGGGCATGCCTGGTTTAATATTCAATCCCGCCAGTTTTTCCATGCCTTCCTGCGTAACTCTTAATCGCATCTGGTAATAAGGCTCCCTTGTGATGCCATCCACCAAACGGTCGGCGGAAACCACCGCCACTTTTCCCGTGACTTTCGGCGTCCGGCTCTGATTGAAAGCCGTAAACATCAAATCTACCTCCTGCCCCACGGCAACCTTGTCAATCAGACTCACCATCAGTCGTGTCTCCACTTCAAGCGCACTTTGGGCTGGCAGAATTTCCATTAGCTTTTCACCGGAAGCGACCACCCCACCTTGGGTAAACACGGTTAACCCGACTACCACCCCCTCTACCGGGGCAATAATGGCAGTGTGCGACAGATCGAATTGCGCTGTTTCCAGCTTATTTTTCAATTCATTCGCCAGTACCTGCACATCCGACAGTCGGCTGCGCACTTCACGCTGATAATCTGCCTGACGCTGGATCACCCGCTGTTGTGTTTCCTGTCGCTGCTTTTCAAGCTGCCCCATTCGCCCCGCCATTTCAGCCATGCCGCCACTTAATTCACTTTGGCTGCGCAGCAACTCCAGATAACGGTTACGGGGAAAATAGCCCTCTTCCGTCAGGGGACGCAAATTCGTCATCTGCTCTTTGAGCGAATCCTGTTGCTGCTGTTTGCTCACCAGCGCTGCCCGTAGTCCTTTGATCTGGAAATTCAGCCCCTCTTCAGCCTGATGCATTCCAGCCAGATCACTGCGCAACATTTCACGACGTGATAAAAAGAGCTGTTTCTGCAACGCCAAAATATCGTGAATACGGGGTTCTGATTGTTCAGTCAGCAATGTGGAAGGAAAAACGATCACCTCCAGTCCCTGTTGTTCTGCCAGCAATCGCGCTTCCGTCGCACGTGTGGTGTACAGTTGCTGTTTGAGGGAATCAATCTGTGCATTGACCTGCACCTGACTCAGCTGAACCAAAACCTGACCAGCCTTGACCTGTTGCCCCTCTTTTACCTGAATTTGCCGGATAATCCCATTAACAGGAGACTGAACTGTTTTACGGTTACCATCCACGACGACCATCCCCGAAGAAGCCACGCCTTTATCCAGTGGTGCCAACGCCGCCCAAATGAGAAATCCCAAAATGCCAATGCCAATAATCAGCCAGCCGGTTCGCAGGTAACGATTCGCATCCAGCGGCAATAATCCCGATGCCTCTTGTTGGGCATCTTCTGCGTTGTTCTGATAAGACATATTTACTCCCGGATAGCCATATCCCAAGAATTACAATAGGGTTGAATCATGTTACGACGCACGTTCGGTCACTTTTAGCGGTGACTGTGGTTGTGACGAAACCTGAGATTGAGACAGCGCCGCCATGACTTGCTGGGAAGGACCAAACAGCTTCATTTTTCCCTGAACCAGCAGCAAAATTTTGTTCGTCTGCGACAGCAATGCCGGCCGATGAGTAACGACGATGATGGTTTTACCTTGCTCCCGCAATTGCGTAATCGCATGACTGAGTGCTTTTTCACCCATATCATCCAGATTCGAGTTAGGTTCATCCAATACCACCAGCGACGGGTTGCCGTACAAAGCGCGGGCCAGACCGATTCGCTGCTTTTGTCCGCCCGATAGCCCCATTCCCCCCGCTCCAATCAGCGTGTCATAACCCTGCTCAAGATTGAGCACTAATTCATGGACACCCGCTTTTTGCGCTGCCTCAATGACTTTCTCAGGATCAACATCACTAAAACGGGCGATGTTCTCTGCAATTGTGCCACCAAACAGCTCAATGTCCTGCGGCAGATAGCCGATAAATGCCCCCAATTCATCTTTGTTCCACTGGTAAATATCAGCATCATCAAGCCGTACCACACCTTCCTGCGCAGGCCAAATGCCTACCAGCAAACGTGCCAGAGTGGATTTACCCGACGCACTGGGACCAATCACGCCCAGAACATCACCAGAATTCAAGGCAATGCTGATATCCTGTAAAACATACTGGGGATTTTGTGCCACTCCGTTTTGTGGGGCTTGTAAGACCCGAGTCTTACGCGGTGGGATTGCTGACACTTTCTCCAACCGCAATTCCCCTTTTGGCGCTGGCAATGACATTCCACTTCTGCGCTCTGGCTGTGCTTCCAGTAACGTGCTTAACCGCTGCCATGATAAACGGGCCGCGCTCAGGCTCTTCCAGGCCTGTATCAACTGCTCAATCGGGGATAATGCTCTCCCCATCAAAATAGAGCCGGCAATCATCATGCCTGGTGTGATATTTCCCGCAATCGCCAGCCATCCCCCCAATCCCAGAATCAACGATTGCAGAGCCATGCGGACAGTTTTAGTTATGGCAGTGATCGATGCAGATCGCTCACTGGCGATACGCTGAAAATGAAGAAAGCGTTTATGTAAATCAAACCAACGACGACGCAAT
Source organism: Xenorhabdus sp. XBWT (assembly GCF_059072735.1). Taxonomy (NCBI): domain Bacteria; kingdom Pseudomonadati; phylum Pseudomonadota; class Gammaproteobacteria; order Enterobacterales; family Morganellaceae; genus Xenorhabdus; species Xenorhabdus sp. XBWT. Next base: position 689,111 of record NZ_CM180990.1, on the reverse strand, counting down.
GTCGGTAACATGCCAAGCGCTTCAATCACTTCCGCATTGCGCAAATTAGTGCTGGCCAAATGAGTGGAACGTAAAGAAAGGTTACTGGCTTCTGCCAAGGGCGCTTGAGATAACCACTGATTCAATACCGCCAGCGTGATCAAAATGATTGCCCCTGTCAGCGCCAATAAACCCAGATACGGGCTGAACAGGAAAATGACACAGAGATAGACAGGGAACCAAGGGGCATCAAAAAAGGCAAACAGGGCATTGCCTGTCAGAAACTGACGGATAGTCGCCAAATCATTGAGCATCTGCCCGGCATCTGTTGAACCGCTTTTTAAGTTGGATTCATACGAAGCAGTATAAACCCGCTGGTTCAGGCACATATCAAACTGACTGCCAATGCGGATCACGACCTGACTCCGGATATATTCCAGCCCGCCCATGATGGCAAGCATTCCCAGAGTGATAAGCGTGAGCATCAACAGGGTCATTTCATTGCTGGATGGCAACACCCGATCATATACCTGCAACATATAAACAGAAGGAACCAACATCAGCATATTAATGAATGCCGTAAATAATCCAAGAGTCCAGAAAACCCTGCTGCGGGCACGGATAACATTCGTGATTTCATCCTTCGGAAAATGTAGTTTCACAGCCATCCCTTCATCATGTTTTACTTCGTTACTGCCTTCGCAGTACCACTAAATGTCATGACCAGTTCCTTGCCATCAACAAAGTAAGCGATCCACTGTTCCGATTCATGGCTAAAAAAGGCCAGACTATTACCATCATCATCGGTTAATGCGATGCCATCAGGAGACGGATACCATCCTTCAACAGGCTGTCCAATCAATTCAGTCACACAAGAATCACCTTTCACAGCCCAAATTGAACCTTCAGGCAGACGGCTATCAGTCAATTCAATACTGCACAGCTTATTCCCATCGGAGAGTTGCCATAATCCTTTCAACTCATCGGCTGCTGGAAGTCTCAAACTACTAGCCATACATCCTCCTACAAAAAAGAGAGACAAAATTATCGATAAACTCAATTTCGGAAAAAGTGATAAAAGGGAATTAAAGAAAACAGGCAATAAACTTCGATATTTATATAACATGGTTACCTCCTTTCCATAATACTGCCGCACACTTGGAGGCATACGGCAGTATTTCGTTATTGTGATGAACTCATCAGACGATGAAATCTGCCTCAGTTAACGGTTGCCCGATCACTTTCACCAGAAAATCATTGCCAGACAGATCACCACCGAGGCTGATCTCCAAATCGGTTACATCATTCTCTTCATCATAAGTGAACAGTACTTCGCCCGCCTTACCTGAGAACGAATCCACGAATTTGATATCGCCAGTGCCGCCGAAATTGAAATCAGACAGATCAATCTTGTCTTCACCAGAGATAAAGTCATGAATCCAATCTGGGTTATCTTTCAAGGATTCGTTTCCATTCAGATAAACAAATGTATCGTTGCCTTCGCCACCCCACAAATGATCACCGCCAAGGCCACCATAAATGATGTCATCACCTGCGCCGCCTTTCAGGATGTTATCAGCGCTGTTACCCACCAGAATGTCATCCCCACTGCCACCGATCGCGTTTTCAATCACAACGCCACGGGCGATGGAAACATTGCCTTTCAAGCCGCCAACATCAGAGAAAGCGCCTTCATTCAGGTTAATACGCTGATTTTGAGTAAAGCCGGAGAAATCAAAGGTATCTTCACCGCCAGCATCCCAGACACTGAAAATGAGTTTGCTATTGGCATCGGTAGCCGTCATGAAATCGCGCTCGGTATTGGAATTGAAACCGTACACGGTATCACCCTTGCGAGTTTCCATATTCGCACCATACAACTCCTGAATGGCGGAAATATCATTCAGCAAAGGTGCAGATGAATACCCATATTTGAAATTTTGACCCGTGAATTTTTCACTGAAGTAACTCATGACGGTATAGGCACGGGAATCTTCGAAATATTCCGCTGTATTAGTATAATTCGGACGGATTTCATCAGAATCGTCATAATCGGCAGGATGATCCAGACCTAATGTATGTCCAATTTCGTGAGTGAAAGTGTGGCGGATGTAGCCATTCACATCAATGTCATTGTCTACAAAAGTATGGCTTTTCGCATTATACCAAGTATAAACCGTTTTCTGTCCCTGTGGCAGATTTGCAAATGCATAATCCTTGTTGAGACTCTTATCAAAGAAACCGAAATTGATATTGGCCTTATTAGGGCTAGGGCTGCTCACTTCGGTAAATTTAATATTGGCAATATCAGACCAAGATTGTAAAGAAAGTTTCGCGGCTTCTTTTTGCTCTTCATTAAAAGCACTGAAATCGGAAATCTTAAATAATGGCATAATAGGTGGCGTTGATTCCAGAAAGTTATACGATAATTCTAATGACCCAGAAGAATTAACGTATTTATTAGCCCATTTATAGTGATCACGCACAAGCTCATCCGGTGCTTCATCTGCCAATACCTTATGTGCAACACGAACTTCAGGATCAGAATTTGGAACATAGGCTGTGAGAAGTGAGTTAACATTCTGAACGTAATTGGAATCAGATAACCCCACATAGGTATATTTTTTCGTTGAGGTCATATAAATCTCCTGTAAAAAAAGACGAATATCCTAAAACCCGAAATATTAGTAATAACGGGCGCTAACGTTTTAAATTCTTTTTGAAATTCTATAGAAATAAAACTCCAGAATAAAATAGCGTTAGTTCTTGTCCGTGTAAAAATAATTAATATATCTTTTTAGAATACATATTAAACAAATTTAGTTTATATATTTAATTATTAGATCTTAAATGATTTTTTTTGATAACAAAAAAACAGTATTATTTTTTATTAAATAATACTGTTTTTATCTACTGAGAATTGATCTTAAGAAAGAATTATATTTTAACCCTTCCCTTTTTCAAATTGCGCTTTTTTTATGCAACTTGAAATTTATTAAACACCAAAATCATCAAAAATCTCGTTCATGTGCATATACAGACCAAATACGGCGAACGTGTACCGTGATCTCTTCACGATCGTGATACAAGTGTTTAGCCTGAATTTGAACATTCACACCATTTTCTTTTAATTGCTGTTCCATTTTCAGCAAAATATGAGCCACTTCTTCGTTACGCTTTTTCATCGGCAACTTAAGGTTGAAGATCGCCTCGCGGCACCAGCTTTTTGCCACCCAATCCGTTATTAACTGTGCAACCTTGGCAGGTTTCTCAACCATGTCACAAACCAGCCAGTAAATATTTTTCACTGTTGGTTCAAATTTGAAGCCATCCACACGATGATGCTTCACTTGACCCGTTTCCATCAGACTATCAGCCATCTGGCCATTATCTACCGCATGAACCAGCATACTGCGTTTCACAAGCTGGTAAGTCCAACCTCCGGGACAAGCACCGAGATCCACGGCATGAAGGCCGCTGCTCAAACGCTCTTCCCATTCGTCATAAGGAATAAACACATGAAAGGCTTCTTCAAGTTTCAGTGTTGAACGACTTGGCGCATCTGACGGGAATTTCAGGCGAGGGATACCCATATAAAAACGGGAATTGTTATTACTGTAGGAATACCCTACGTAACAGCAACCCGGTGCAATGAAAAAGACATGGATCACGGGACGGTTGGGATTTTCCTTTGTCAGCAAGAGTTTTTCCTGACGCATCGCGTTACGCAGCGGCACCGTAAACTTACGGCAGAATTTCATCAGCTCTTTGCTTTCATTGGTATCCGGTACTTCTACACGCAGCTCACCCGCCCGTTCAATCACTCCCATCAGCATACCCATAATCGGAGTAATGCGATCTTCTTGCGGTAAATCTTTCAGCAATTCACCGACAACCAACATTTGGCGGGCAAAAATCAACTCCTTAAACGGAATTTCACGGATCAAACGGTCGGCATCATCAAGCTGATAACACTCAAACAGTACATAACCACTGTTTTCTTTCACGCGGGCAAAACCGTAAATTTCTTTCTTACCCGCCTTATCGGTAATTTCTGCCGCACACTCTTTTTCAAAACCAGGGCGGCAATATAAAGCAACTTTATTCATGGCTAAGCGCCGATTTCCTTAGACGCAGAGCGCCAATTAATACACATAACCAACCAATGAGAAAACTGAACCCACCAATTGGTGTTAAATACACTAAAAATTTTAGCGGTAAAGATAAAAAAGCCAGACAATAAAGACTGCCACTAAACAGCACAATTCCCACTGAGAAAAAAATGCCACTCCAGCCAAATTGTGCCACTGGCTGGCGCATTAACAAGACTGCCAAGGCCATCATTGCAAGTGTATGCAATCCCTGATATTGCAGGCCGGTATGAATCCATTCCATCTGACGTGGTGTCAGGACTGGAGCCAGCATATGTGCCCCCATTGCGCCCAATGCCACATAGAAAAAACCACTGATACCAACAAAAATAAGCATGGCTCTGCTACTCATCACACAGCTCCTGATTCTCCGCTATTGGATATATTGAGTGATAAATCCTAATCTTTCCTGCTCAATCGCAGCTTGCGTCAGTATCCATTTCCGGAAAGCCGCAATTTTACCCAATTCTGCCTGATTATCGTGGCAAACCAAATAAAATGCGTTCTTGCTGACCAAAACATCATTGAATGGGCAGACAAGGCGACCCGCATCAATTTCATTTTGCGCCATGACATTATTGGCAAGAGCAACCCCCTGACCATGAACAGCAGCCTGAATTACCATGGAGCTATGACTGAATATTGGCCCCTGCTGGACACTGATATGCTGTTGCATATCAAGCTGACGAATATAGGCCTGCCAATCCCTCCGGGATGAGTCATGCAACAAAGTATGTTTGGCAAGATCTGCGGGCGTTTTTAATGGGCGATCTCCCATCATCAACGAAGGGGAACAAACAGGCAGCAGATATTCCGGATAGAGGCGATCTGTCCTCAAACCCGGCCAGTTGCCTCGTCCATAAAAAATCGCCACATCAACATCATCAGCCAGTTTATCCTCTTCCCTATCTATCGCCTGAATTCTGACATCAATGCCCGGAAAACTCTGATTAAAGCCAGAAAGCCGGGGAACCAGCCATTGAATGGCAAAGCTGGGAGATAAACTGACCGTTAATGCACCTTTAGCGATGCGTGCCTGAAGCTTACGAGTTGCATCATTAATCGCGATAAAAATCTCCTTAATATCGAGATAATAACTCTGACCATCTTCGGTTAGCAGTAGCGAACGGTTACGACGACGAAAAAGCTTCAATCCCAGAAAATCTTCCAGGCTTTTCATCTGATGACTAACAGCAGCCTGAGTCACAAATAATTCTTCTGCCGCTTTAGTAAAACTTAAATGACGGGCAGCAGCATCAAAAACTCGTAACGCATTGAGTGGAGGCAAACGTTTGGACATATTCGTTTCTTATATGGTGGTGACGATACCGGTAACTCTTTTCGTTCAGGTATTAGTTTTTATAATCCGAATCATTATAATTTTTCCGTTGATGATATACCAGCAAATCCCTATAGTGTGCGCACTTCCTAAGCCGGAACGAAAAGCCTCTTTGTAGCAATACATTGATACTTTTGGCTTTGTGGTTGTGATGTTGTGTTTGCAAGTTGTCTGGGATTACCAGACCTCGTAGCTTAGGCTACTATTTTTTCACTTCCTGTACATTTACCCTGTCTGTCCATAGTGATTTTTTAATGCACCGCAATTGCGGTGCTTTTTTTCTCAACTTTCCTGTAGAATCCTTCCTAACCTGATTAAAGAAAAACTTATTCTTTATCACACAACGATTAAATTAACATCATTTATGAAAGCCTTTGACTCAGAAAAATTCCGCCAGCGATTTCCTGCCCTGCAACAATCAACCATATTTCTGGACAGCGCCGCTACGGCATTAAAACCAATATGCATGATTGAAGCAACCGAGCACTATTACCAAAACCACAGTGCAACGGTTCATCGCAGCCAACACGCCACTGCACAAGCCATGACCGCTCGTTATGAACAGGCTCGATCACTGGTATCGGAATTAATTAACGCGCCATTACCTGAAGATATCATCTGGACGAAAGGCACGACTGAATCCATTAACTTAGTCGCACAAAGTTACTTTCGCCCTCGCCTGAGTGCTGGCGATGAAATCATAGTCAGCGAACAGGAACATCATTCCAACCTGCTTCCGTGGCTGATTCTGGCAGAACAGACCGGAGCCAAAATCGTTAAATGGCCGATAAGCAACCACCGTCAGCCAGAAATAGCAACGCTCGCAGAACTGTTGAATGAAAAAAGCCGACTGATTGCCATCAGCCAGATGTCGAACGTGACTGGTGCCACAGTGGATCTCACCCGGGTCACAACACTCGCACATCAATATAATTGCCGGGTACTGGTTGATGGCGCTCAGGGTATCGTGCATTCTCCCGTTGATGTGCAACAATTGGATATCGATTTTTACGCTTTTTCTGCCCATAAACTGTATGGCCCGAACGGATTAGGCGTGCTGTACGGCAAAAGTGAGTTACTGAATATGATGTCACCGTGGCATGGGGGCGGAAAAATGCTGACCCGAGTTTCATTCGAGGGTTTCACACCGGAAGCCGTACCTTATCGCTTTGAAGCAGGCACCCCGAACGTCGCTGGTGTAATCGGCTTTGCAGCAACCTTGGAATGGTTGAAAACCGTTGATATCCAGCTTGCCGAATCCCATGCAATCGCCCTGACGGATTATGCCGAGCAACAACTCAGCACTTTACCGGGATTTATCAGTTACCGTACGGCGAATTCCAGCCTTCTGGCTTTCAATATTGCAGGAATACACCACAGTGATTTAGCAACCTTAATTGCTGAACAAAATATTTCACTGCGTTCAGGCCAGCATTGTGCTCAGCCTCTGCTGGATGCCCTCTGCGTCAATGGTTGTCTGCGAGCCTCATTCATGCCTTATAATAATCAACAAGATGCAGATAAGCTGGTCAGCGCTGTGAAATTTGCCCTGTCGCTGCTGAATGATGAATGATGAATGATGAATGATGAACGGATTAAAAACCCCAATAAACTCACAGCAAGATACATAACCGATGACACAACTTTCAGATACTATCCTTGCACCGCACCCGTTCGGAACGGAAATCACGGAACAGCACCTTATTGAAAACTTCCAGCAATGCAAATTGTGGGAAGATCGCTATCGGCAGCTGATTCTGTTAGCCAGAAAAATGTCGACTTTAGCGGATGAATTAAAACAACAAAACATTGAAATGTCCGGCTGCGAAAATCGGGTCTGGCTGGGGCATCAATTACTCTCTGACGGCCATCTGCATTTTTACGCTGATAGCGAAGGCCGCATTGTCAAAGGATTATTAGCCGTTATATTGACCGTCGTAGAAAACAAAACACCAGCACAGATTTTACAAACGCCTTTAATGGAATTATTCCAGCAACTCGGTCTCACACAGCAATTAAGTGGCTCACGGCTCAATGGCGTGAAATCCTTGATTAATACCATTGAGGATATTGCCCGTACCTATATACAGTAGAGACTGCATTTGTAGATATCGTATACCCGTCGTCTTTCAAGTTGCAGCTTTGTTGGCTGCGCTCACTCACCCCAGTCATATAGTTAGCTATGCTCCTGGGGGTTCATTCCCTTGCCGTCGTGCTGCATCTTGAAATCCATTGGGTATATTACAACGTATTTTCCCGCCCGGCTTTTGCCACCATCTTTTTCAGGGCGTGGGAGACTGCCACAAAACCAAAGGTTGCCGTAACCATCGTTGCGGCACCAAAACCAGAAGCGCAGTCCATCCGTTTCGAACCATCCGCAGTACTCTTCACCGCACAAACCGTCCCGTCAGATTGAGGGTAAACCAGTTGTTCTGTTGAAAAAACGCAATCAATGCCTAATTTGCCCTTACCATTTTTCACAACGCGGTAATCCGACTTCAAACGTTCTTTCAATTTAGCTGCAAGCGGATCTTGTACCGTTTTTGCCAAATCCACGACCTGAATCTGGGTAGGGTCAAGTTGCCCACCAGCTCCGCCAGTTGTCACAACGGGTATCTTATGACGGCGACAATAGGCCAATAACGCCGCTTTTGGCCGTATGCTATCAATTGCATCAATCACATAACTGAATCCTGTGGACATCAATTCGGCTACATTATCAGGCGTCACAAAATCATCAATGCAAGTCACCTGACATTCTGGATTGATCGCCCGTATCCGTTCAGCAATGACCTCCGTTTTTGGCAACCCGACATTTTGTACCAGAGTATGAAGCTGGCGATTGGTATTGGTAACACAGACATCATCCATGTCAATCAATGTGATGGCACCAATGCCTGTTCGAGCCAGAGCCTCCGCAGCCCATGAACCGACACCGCCAATACCCACCACACAGACATGTGAACGGGCAAATAATGAAAGCGCTTTCTGGCCATATAGTCGAGCGGTGCCCGCAAAACGCTGGAGATAAGCATCAGAGAGAGAAATTTGCATCACTAAATAGATCCTGAATAACACCTATACCCTTAGTCTTTCAAGCTACAGCTTTGTTGGATTTGCTCCCTTACCGCCATGCTGTAACTCGAAATCCATCGGGATATCTCTGTCGAGATAGGTTATCGATTAATTGTTTGAATCAGGGGATATTACTGGTTTGCCGCCAAAAAACCAGATGAGGCTTTCTTCAATACCCAAACACGGCCATAGTGATTATAAAAACCGGCCATTTCTCCGGCTTTATCACCAACACCATGGTAGATATCAAAATGATGCCCTTTGATGGCGCCACCAACATCCAGTGCCACCATCAGGCGCATTCGATACTGTCCGGTAAATTTACCCATATTATCCAGCACAGGTATTTCCGCCAACAGCGCAGTTCCCGGAGGGATCAACGATCTATCGGATGCCACAGACGCTTTTGCCACAAGAGGCACCGCACTGGCTCCTCGCACAAAGGTATAGGGTTCAGGTTTAAAGAACACAAATGAAGGATTTTTCTCCAATAACTCTCTTACTTCGGTTTCACTATTCCTTTCTCCCCACTGGCGAATCATTTTCATTGACATATTTTGGCTGGGTACTTCTCCACGGTCGATCAGTACCTTGCCAATACTGCGGTATGGATGTCCATTTTTCCCCCCGTAACCAAAAAAGGTCAATGGCTGACCATCACCAAAATCGACATAGCCACTTCCTTGCACTTCCATCATAAAATTATCCATCAGGGAATTGCTGTACCCGATGATAAATTTTTTATTCAACGCTCCATGGTATATTGCTGCACGGTTTGGCAACCCGAAACGCGATTTAGGTGGCATACTGTACAACGGATATTTAAATTTCCCCTGCTTAATATGCCTCGCTTGCAAAACGGGGGTGTAGTAACCGGTAAATTTCACGTTACCATAATTATCTTGACCTTCCATTTGGTAAGCTGATAACCCAAATTCATTTAAATAACGGGTATCACCACCAGACAACATCCAATTCTTGATAGCATCAAATGTTTCGCGGTTATTGTTATAAAGGCGAGGAGAAGATTTACTGATGAAATTAACTTGAGTGGCAAAATCCTTGGCATTCACAGGCCACCCTTGAGCATTGGGAGTATTAACCAGTTGAAGATCTTGGGTGATGTGACCATCTTTATACTGTTGTCCTTGCTCGGTCGGTCGATGACATCCCGATAATAATAAAATGACAAACCCACATAAAAGATATTTGCCCCAGAGTTTCATATTTACGCCCTATCTCCAACCATCATTATTCGGCGATGAACAATATCAAACGCTAATAAATAATGAAATGTAGTTAGAAAAAAATAGACCCCTGCTTTATTAGGCCATAACGAGCAAAAACAAAACAACAAGACCAATATTTCATCAAAAAGCAAATAAATTCAGTAAATATCAACAAAAAAGCTTGCAACGGCGTCGTTCAAGAGTATAGTGTGCCGACATCAGACGCGGGGTGGAGCAGCCTGGTAGCTCGTCGGGCTCATAACCCGAAGGTCGTCGGTTCAAATCCGGCCCCCGCAACCAATTTTATACAGTGTTATTGCTGATAGTGTTATTACTGATATAGTCAGCATATATGTATAGAAAGTAAAAATCTGATAATAAAGAATGTCATCATTCAGTATTTGCCCACTATTGATAATCAAAGTTTGCAAATAGACGGACGCGGGGTGGAGCAGCCTGGTAGCTCGTCGGGCTCATAACCCGAAGGTCGTCGGTTCAAATCCGGCCCCCGCAACCAATTTTTTACGATGTCATTATTTAGTATTTGCACTGATCATTAGTAACGAACACTATTGATAATCAAGTTTGCAAATAGACGGACGCGGGGTGGAGCAGCCTGGTAGCTCGTCGGGCTCATAACCCGAAGGTCGTCGGTTCAAATCCGGCCCCCGCAACCAACTTTTCTTAATACATCTATTCCCGTTGTATCCGAATCCCTTAGAATTTTGTTTATTACTTATACAAACTCTCTAGATTTCCCAATAAAAATAGTTAAAACTGATTGCAGGTTGTTACTTTTAGCAATAGCTTTTCATAGAATTTATTCAAGGCGGATATTTCACCGCCGAGCTAATTCGGCACCATTTTTAAAATAAGCCTTAATACTAGCAAAAATAGATTCTGCTATTTGTTGCTGGAATCTTGCTGTTTTCAGTTTACGTTCTTCTTCCAGATTACTAATAAATGCAGTTTCCACTAAAACAGAAGGAATATCTGGCGCTTTTAATACCGCAAACCCCGCCTGATCGACGCTATTTTTATGCAATTTATTAATTTTCCCCATCCGCTTGAGCACTTCATCACCAAATTTCAGGCTATCGTTAATCGTCGCGGTTTGAACCAAATCCAGCATAGTATGATCTAAATATTTATCACCACTTTTACTGACTCCCCCAATCGAGTCAGCCTCATTCTGAGTCTGAGCTAAAAATCGGGCGGTATTGCTGGTCGCTCCCTTAGTGGAAAGCGCAAATACCGATGAACCCCGCGCAGATCGATTTGTAAAGGCATCTGCATGAATAGAAACAAATAGATCAGCGCGCATCTTGCGGGCTTTTGCTACCCTCACTTTCAAAGGAATAAATACATCTTCATTACGGGTCATATAAACTTTCATGCCGGGTTCACGTTTAATGAGAGCCTGTAAACGACGAGCAATTTGCAACACAATATCTTTTTCACGGGTTTTGTATTTCCCAATGGCTCCCGAATCTTCGCCACCGTGACCGGGATCGAGCATAATCACAATCGGCCGATCTTTTCCTGCCTTACCGGGTTTACGCGCCTTCGCAGGCAAATGCTTTTCCAAATCCCCGCTGTTGTACTCTTCAAGCAAAGCCAGTAAAGGATCATCATCCACATTTGCTGCCTTTTTAGGATAAAGATCTAATACCAAGCGATGCTTAAATTTCGCAATCGGCGGCAGCGTAAAAATGTGTGGAGCAACAGGCTGTTTAATCTCAAATACCAAGCGCACCGTTTTGGGATCAAATTGCCCTGCCCGCACCAATTTCAGGTAGGGATCACGCTGCTGAACCTGTGCTCCCATACGGCTCAGGACACTATTGATCTGGATACCCTGTAAATCAATGACAATACGGTTGGGATTTGAAAGTGAGAATTGGCGATATTTAAGTGGAATACTAGACTCCAACGTCACTCTGGTATAACTTGATGCCGGCCAAATACGGACAGCAATTACTTTTGAGTTTGCTGCATAACCTATTGGACTAACGCTTAATAACCATACAGCTGCTGCGCCTTTCAGCAGACGGCGACGTGAAGAATTATAGTCTGAATGACTCATCGTTTATTCCATTTAAAAACAGCCAAACTCAGTAATTTTTGCTAAAAATAATCGTTAGGCGGAGACTCTAATTAATTAGAGAATCGCTGTCATCAAAAAAAGCATTTTATGCTCTCTCAATCTATTTATATCAATATAAATAATAACGTTATTTTTATCCATTTTTCCTCTTGCCATTTTCTATCAAAAGGAATAAAAATACATAAAATACGCATAAAAATTCATTCTGAGAGGGTTTGATGAAAGAAAACAGTACCGAATTGGTTGAAATCGTCCGGCAATCGGTTCCGTATATCAATGCACACCGGGGAAAGACTTTTGTCATTATGTTGGGAGGTGAAGCTATCGCCCATGAAAATTTCTCCAACATCATTAACGATATTGGATTGCTGCATAATCTAGGTATTCGTTTAATCGTCGTGTACGGCGCTCGCCCACAGATCGAACAAAATATTGCGGAGCATAACTGCCTGTCGGTCTATCACAAACATACCAGAGTGACTGATACCAAAACATTGGATCTCGTTAAGCAAGTCGCGGGGTTGTTACAATTGGATATTACTGCACGTCTTTCCATGAGCCTGAGTAATACACCATTGCAGGGCGCCCATATTAAAGTGGTTAGTGGTAATTTTATTATCGCCCAGCCTTTAGGGATCGATGATGGCATTGATTATTACCACAGTGGCAAGATCCGCCGCATTGATGAAGAAGCCATCAACCAGCAATTAGACAATAACGCGATTGTGCTGATTGGGCCAGTTGCCGTTTCCGTCACGGGAGAAAGTTTTAACCTGACATCCGAAGAAGTCGCAACACAGTTGGCAATCAAATTAAAAGCAGAAAAATTAATCGGCTTTTGCTCGTCACAGGGCGTACTTGATGCTGAAAACAACACCTTATCAGAACTTTTTCCCAGCGAAGGGGAATTCCGTCTGCATGAATTGGAAAAAGCTGACGAACACTATTCAGGAACTGTTCGCTTCTTAAGGGGGGCTATCAAAGCCTGCCGCCGTGGAGTGCGCCGCAGTCATTTGATCAGCTATCAGGAAAATGGTTCGCTGGTTCAGGAGCTATTTTCCCGCAAAGGTATCGGAACCCAAATTGTAATGGAACGCTCCGAACAAATCCGCCGTGCCAATATTAATGATATCGGGGGCATTCTTGAGCTTATTCGTCCATTGGAACAGCATGGTATTTTGGTTCGCCGCTCGCGGGAACAATTGGAAATGGAAATAGACAAATTCACTTTGATAGAACACGATAACGTCACTATCGCCTGTGCTGCACTATATTCTTACTCTGATGAAAAAATCGGGGAAATGGCCTGCGTTGCCGTGCATCCAGACTACCGGAACTCTTCCCGAGGTGAAATCCTGCTAAATGCTATTTCCGCCCAAGCCAAGCAAATAGGGCTGGAAAAACTTTTCGTACTCACAACCCGCAGTATTCATTGGTTTCAGGAAAAAGGTTTTGAACCCGCAGAGATCGATATGCTACCCGTAGAGAAACAAGCGCTGTATAACTATCAGCGCCGTTCCAAAATCTTAATGTTAGATTTACAGAATCATTAATCTTATTCACTGCGGGTTGAACCATGCTGCTAATCCGCTCCGGCGCTGGGTTGTTGTGGCAACTGCCTTATCCAAAACAGGCCGGTGAGCATAAATGGTCAACTTTTCCCGCGCCCGGGTCAGCGCGGTATACACCAATTCCCGACTGACTATCGGCGAGTATTGAGTCGGTAATACCAATGCGGTATGTTCAAATTCTGATCCCTGAGATTTATGTACAGTCATCACATACGCAGTTTCATGCTGAGGCAGGCGACTTGGCTGAAACCCTTTAATCTGTCCGTCAGATAACTGAAAGTAAGCCTTCAGTTCATTATCCTGATTTCTGAGCATAATCCCGATATCTCCGTTAAACAGCCCAAGCGTACTGTCATTACGCAATATCATGACCGGGCGCCCGGCATAGCCACGGTTTTCCACATTATTAGATAAAGTGATAACACCTTTTCTGTGCAATAATTGCTCCAGTCGATGATTCAGCCCAACAACGCCAAATGGCCCTTCTCTTAATCCACACAATAACCGAAAACGATTAAACTCCGCCAAAATTGCTTTCTCTGATGCCCCTTCATTCACCATTGTCAGATATTGATAGTAGCCAGAAGCTGTTTCAGTCAGCAAACGCTGATAATCTTCATCCACTGAAAGCGGATTGAAATAAACATCAGGAAAAGCGTGATTCAGCACCGCGGAGACCCCTTTACGATCTCCCTGATTAACAGCCGATGCCAGCTGCCCAATGCCAGAAGCCGAATTGAAGCGATAACTTTTGCGCAGCAGACATAAACAATCCCGCACTGCGGAAACTTTGTTGTCTGAATCAGGTACAGAATAAGACGTTAACTGACATCCGGTTAATTGCCCCAACTGTTCTGCACGTTTAGCGCTGTACCCCTGTTCTGCAAAACGGCAGATATCACCCAATACAGCGCCAGCTTCAACCGACGCCAACTGGTCTTTATCCCCCAAAAAAATCACTTTCACCCGTGGCGGCAAAGCATCAATCAAATGTGCCATCATCGGTAAATCCACCATTGAAGCTTCATCAATGATCAAAATATCAAGGGAAAGAGGATTATCGCGGCCATAACGCAGTTTTTGGCTATCTGGTTGTGCACCCAGTAAACGGTGAATAGTTTGCGCCTGCTCAGGAATGCTGCGCCACTGTTCCGGCGTCAACGCAAGTTTCTTTACCGCATCCCTGAGCGATTCAGTCAACCTGGCCGCTGCCTTGCCGGTTGGTGCAGCCAGTTGAATGCTTAATTGCTGTCCTTCATGCAGCTTTATCAGGGTGACCAGCAACTTAGCCACGGTAGTGGTTTTTCCGGTTCCCGGACCACCGGAAATAACTGAAATACGGCTCGTCACAGCAACCGCGGCTGCAACTTTTTGCCAATCTATTTCCCCTTCGGCTGTGACACCAAAAAGCTCATCCAAAATACGGCGGGTTTGAATTTCATCAAGTGCATCAGCCAACTCAACAGACGCAAAGAAATCCGCCACACGCCGTTCACTTTGCCACATGCGTTGTAAATACAAGCTGTAATCCGCATTTCCTTGATGAGAAAGAACCATCGGTGTCGGAGAATCGCCCCGACTTACTGCCTGACATATCTGCAAAGCTGCAACAATTTGTGCCTGATCCGGCTCACCTGCCAAAGACCAAAGTGAAGCCGCTAACTCAGGTTGCCGGCCCTCAAATAAATATTTTGGTGCAATACGTTCCAGAGGCAAACAGACATGCCCTGCCCCCGATTCAGTACTCAACAAAGCTGTAATCAGCAACAACAGCGGATTTTCATCTTCAATCATCGCATAAGCAAACTGCACATCCAGTGGACGCAATAATTTTTGACTTACGGCTTGTTGCAATAGTGACTTCATTGAATTCATACGCTTTGTTCCTCATCCGCAGCGCTGAAAAGGGTATCCAATTCGTCAATAAATTCAAAAGGCGGCAAGTAGTGATAAATACCATGCCCGGGGTTATCTTTATCAATACCACGCAAAAACAAATATATGACTCCACCAAAATGATTCCGATAATCATAACTGGCTAACCGATGACGCAAATAACGATGCAAGGCCAACGTATAAAGCTGATACTGTAAATCATAGCGATGTTCTATCATGGCTTTCGCCATCGCTTCCTGCGTATATGACTGGCTACTTTCTCCCAACCAATTTGATTTATAGTCCACCACATAAAATTTACCCTGCCAGCAAAAAACCAAATCAATAAACCCCTTTAACATTCCTTTCACCTGATGAAAGGCCAACGGCGCACACTGTGCTGACAAGGGATCATAACGGCGTGTCAGCGCATCCATCTCCTTTGAATGCAATAACTTATCCACGGGTAAATAAAACTGCATTTCACTTTGCTGTTGCTGACGGGGAATATCAGCCAGTTGCATTCCTTGCTCATTCAACTTTGCTCTAAAAATATCGTCTATCCACTGTTCCAATACCGAAGCCCAATCTTCATCAAAACCTGATGCCGTCAGCTTTTCTGCCAACGATGCCTGATCTGGGGGATTACCAAAATCCACATCTTCCAAAATACTATGCAGAAACGTTCCCGCTGATGCCCCACGCGGAAAAGTGTGCGGCGTCATTTGCAAAGATTGTTCTTCCTGTTTCTCACCACAGGCATCAATATCCAGTTTCGGCGAAATGGATTGCACAATCACATCCACAGACTCGCCAAGTGCACCGGCACGATTATCAAAAGTAACCGGAGAAACAGCGCGAGAAGCTGAATATTGTAAACCCGAATAACTCGTTACCCGCCAATCATCCCGAATGGAACGTTGAAATCTTCTGGCCTCCAGAGACAAATGATTTTCACTTTGTGAACACCACTGTGCATCCGCAGTCTCCTCTACCCGCTTAATCTCTATATTATTATCAGACAGTTCATCTAAACTGCCTGCCAGAAGTTCCACATTGCCTTTCTTGCCCTTTTGCAACACATATCCAAGGGCAGACAGGTGCAAATCAGTATCCCCCGCTTTCCCCCTGCTCCCTTTGATAAGCGGAGCCACACCAACGCTACAATGATAAACCGACCGCGTTAATGCAACATAGAGCAAACGTAAATCCTCCGCCAAGCGTTCTTCATCAGCCAGTTCCAGGGCTTCTTTCAACGTTTCATCGTCATGGGAAATATTGAGGTGGGCCTCAAAATTATGGCGATCATGATAAACAGCCTGCTTCTGCTTCCTGTAACCACAAATAAAAGGTAAACAAACCAATGGATATTCCAGCCCTTTAGACTTATGAATGGTACAGATTTGCACCAGATGCCGATCACTCTCCAGTCGTAGTTGCTGGTTTTCTGATTGTGGGTTAGGACGTGAAATCTGTTGTGCCAGCCAGCGGGCGGCGGCATGCTCACTGTCCAGTTGCTGCGATGCTTCCTGCAATAACTCACCAATGTGCATAATATCAGTAAGACGACGCTTCCCATCATCCCCGGCCAGCAAGTTTTCCGCTATCTGATATTTCACCATGACAGCCCGCAGCATCGGCAATACACCACGGGAACGCCAGATGCGGGCATAACCATCAAATTCATCAACCAAACGATCCCATGTAATTTCATCATGATTGAGTTGATCGATTTGCTGCGCACTCATACCAAATAAACTACTGGCTAACGCGCTTCTGAGTTCTCGGGCCTTTTCCGGTGCCAATACCGCCTGCAATAACCAAAGCAAATCTTTAGCTTCGGGCGTATCAAACACACTTTCCCGATTAGAAAGGAAGACTGACGGTATTTTAAGTGTGTTCAATTCTTGACGGATCAACGATGCTTCCCGACGATCACGAACCAACACTGTAATATCCGCCGCCACAACCGGGCGGCTTTTTTCAGCCCGATGCAGAAATGCCTTACCATCTTGCCCAGCCTGTAACCAATCCCGAATTTGGGCAGCACACAACCGGGCCATGCTTTGTTCATATTCTCTTTTGGAAACACCCTCACCGGGTTGTAACCAAAATCGCAATGCAACCTGTTCTTCATCATGTAAAGTGAATTTCAGACCATGATTTTTCTCTGCGGCCTTCACATTAACAAATGGGATCTGTTCAAACAAAAATGGATGTTCTGTGCGGGCAAACAATTTATTGACAGCCTGTACCATGGACACAGAAGAACGCCAGTTAGTTTCCAATGTGTAATGGGCACTCACATTGGAACGCGCGCGAATATAGGTAAAAATATCCGCACCACGGAATGCATAAATAGCTTGCTTAGGATCACCAATGAACAAGAGTCCATTTTCTGATGGCTGGTTTTCTGATATCTGGTCTTTTGATAACGGTCTTTCTAGCTCACAACGATATATGGCCTGAAAAATGCGATATTGCTGAGGGTCAGTATCCTGAAATTCATCAATCATTGCGACGGGATAATGTTGCCGGATGGCTTGTGCAAGCTGCTCACCACTTTCATGCCGCAGGGCGCTATCCAGACGCGTCAATAGATCATCAAACCCCATATGGCCACGCATCAACTTTTCTTGCTGAACAGACTGTCGAACTTCAATAATCGCTTTAGCAATGATGATATCTTTCAATGTCAGCGGATGCTGGTATAAATCATCTATAGCCTCAAACAGCAGATGCTGTGGGGCTTCACCTTTTTTAGTTTTTTCTATTAAGCGTGACTGGCAAAATTTATCCAATTCTTTAGGAAGCTGATAGTCTTCAGTGAGTAATTTAGCCCATTCAGAAACTTTATTTAGCCAATTAGGTAGATTTTTTTTGGTATAACTACGTTTATCAACATCAGAGTTTGCTATCAAATCATGTAAATCCGATGCCACTTCATTCCACTGACACTTTACTGAATCAATTTTCTCAATGATTTTTTGATGGCGGCCAAACAGCGTTTCATTGCTGTCAGGCGCGTTGACGATATACGGCATATCTCCGTACAAATAATCGGAGATATCTTTCAGCAATGCTTCCGGCCCACTCCATATTTTGCTTATCTCCCCTGCTATCGGCAATGGCAGAGGATAACAGTGTCGCCGCCAGAAATCGGCACAGCCTTGTTTGCATAGCTGGCTTTCATCCTGAATCAACGTTTGCTCGAACAGTACTCCGGACTCAAATGCATTATTCACCAGCATTCTCTGACAAAAACCATGGATGGTATAAATCGCAGCTTCATCCATCTGACGTTCAGCAATCAACAACCAATTAGCCGCACTTTCTCTGTCTGGAATTTCATCCAGCAATTGCCGATAAGTGGGATCGCTAACCGCAATTTCTTCCCGTATGCAGGCCAAACGAAGCTGATGGATATTTTCACGGATACGTCCGCGCAATTCATCTGTTGCCGCTTTCGTAAAAGTAACAACCAGAATCTCTTCAACATTCAGCGGTCGGGAAAAGGCAGCAGAGCCGCCCAATCCCAGTAAAAGACGAAGATAAAGCAAACCTATCGTGTAGGTCTTGCCCGTACCGGCAGAAGCCTCGATAAGCCGCTGACCGTACAGCGGCAGTGTTAACGGGTTAAGTTTATAAGACTGTACTTGCTGGCCTGATATTTCATGGCCTAGTATTTCTTTGCTCACTGAGCATTCACCTTAACCGGTAATTGTTTTTGGAAATCTGACACATATTTGTAAGTTTTCCAGCCTTTCAGTTCCGCATATTGATGAGCCGAACCTTTTTTCCCGGTAATTTGGGAAATCAGCGCCAATCCCTGACGTTTAATCACTGCTTTTTCATAAAACGCAATAACCTGCGCTTTGGTGGCTTTCTCCATCGCTGCTATGATTTTCTCACGTTTATCAAATTTGAAGTTATTGCGTCCAAAGTCTCCCTCATAGCGCGCCACTTCTGAATAGAAGGTTTGCGGTGGTTCACGCATTTCTGTTAACAGCGATTTTTTATATTGTTCAAACTCAGCATCAGACATCGCTTTAAGCTTTTTATCAGCCTGTTGATAGAAGCCCTGATAACGTTGATGCAGGTAATCCGGTTGTTTGCTGTTACTTTGCACAAGAAAACCCAGTCCAAGTTGTTCACCGATCCCTGAATTAGAGGCCGAAACCACATAACCAAGCTGTTCTGTCGTCCTCAATTGATCAAAGAACCACGGTGACAAAATGCTACTCAACACATTGGAGTAAACATATCCCGTGATACGGTCATACCCCGTTGGAATATAGACTTCTGCCAGAGCGTTATCCGTGCTGCTCGCCATTTTTTTGAAATTAACCGCATAATTACGGTCAATAACAATGTGTTCGCCAGTCCACCACACGGTCCCTTGATTGGCGAGCTGCTTCTGTGCGGCTTCAATGATGTTAATACTCTGCTGCTCAGTGAAATTACCGAAGACCATAGCCTGTAAAGCTGCATGTTGGATCATTTTCTGACGATATTTCACAATATCGTCAAGAGTAATGGTATCCAGCATTTTCAGTTTTTCAGACTGTTCGAAGTAAGGCACATTCGCAAGTTGAGAAATGGGTTGCACGGCCATTTGGAAGGCTTTGCTGTTATTGGCAACTTCAATTTGTTCCCGATACCATGATTTCGCCTGCTCCAGTTTCTCCTGAGTTGGTATAAATGAGATGTACTGCTCTATGGCGGAAGTTAACAATTCTGGTAAATGTTGCGTAAAACCACCTGCCTGGATTCTCAAACCTTCAGCATAATCTGTTGAGACCGCCATTCCCGCTACAGACGCCCGATAATTCAGCCGATCAAGGGCGGCCGTAGATAAATAGACAAACAACGTATCTGCAAGCTGATCCTTAATGTTCTTCATGCCATCAGGATTACGCATCTCCAATATGATACTTCCCTTCGGTTCATCTGAAAAATATTGGCTTGGCATATACAGCAAGCGAACATTTGGCTTTTCCAAAATCATTTTAGGTTTTTTTTGGCTACCCGATGTTTTCACCAAGGATAAATCATCAGGAATATAGGGATTCAACTCTGGCAAAGAGAATAAATCCCCTTGTGCAAGTTTTTTCCATTCAGCCAATTGTGTTGGCGTAATTTTATTGACTTGATACGGAGCCTGCACAAAGTAGGCTTCTTTATTATGTGGCTCTGTTGGGCTGATAAACCAGATGCGCGCATTTTCAGGCGTTAATTCATCCAAACGGCTAGCTATCGCTTTTGGATTGAAGGTATCTGCAACATAACCTGCATCCAGCACATGGGAAATGGGCAATTGCAACATGGCATCGGATACCCCTTCAATATAGTTCATATTCCGCACGATTGACGCATACTGGAACGACAAATTAAAGACGTTTGTCATTTCATCGAAATAACTTTTATTGATGCCCTGTTTTTTTAGCAGGTTAATGTAAGAAAAAATGGCGGCGATGACTTGATCGCGCTGTTCAAGCCCCTTATCAGTTAGCGAAACATGAATATTAAATGTACCGGAGTTACCATCAGTTTTGGGGTTTGCCCCAGCGTCGATACTTTCAATTAACCCTTGCTTCAGTAACCAACCAGATAAGGTATTTTGACTATTATTATTACCAATCAAATACCCGACATATGCGTCTGTTTTACTGCGAAAATCGGCACTGTTGTCAGCAATGCTAAATTCCAGCCGCAATGTTTTATGGGGTTGTGCTGGCACATAATGGATAATGACACCTTTTTCTTTATCCGTCACTGCGGGAACCGTAATGGCAGGCACTGAAGCCTGTCGGTTCGGGATGCGACCAAACGTTTCTGCTGCAACCTGAGCCAGTTTGTCCATTGATTGATTGCCGTACATTACCCCTTTCATCAAATTGGCAGAGTAATAACGCTGGTAAAAATCAACAAGTGCCATCTGGAGCTTGCTGTCAGGCTTATCTTTTAGTGTCTCTAGATTTCCTCCGGCAAAACGGGCATTAGGGTGAGCCGGATTGAGAGTTTCAGAGCGAATTTGCCATATGCGATGACCTTCACCAGCACGGGCAATGGTCATTTCATTATCAACAGCATGACGTTCACGATCGGCATTCACAGGGTCCAGCAAAGGTTCAGCAAGTGCATCAGCCAGACGATCAGTCGCTTCTGCCAGAGAGTCGTTTTCAACTTCCAGATAGAATGCCGTACGGTTGGCATTCGTGCTGGCGTTATGACTTCCCCCGTGTTTTTGCAGAAACTCAGTAAATCCGCCGGCGTCAGGGTAACGATTGGAACCCATTAATACCATGTGCTCTAAATAGTGGGCCAGACCCAGTTGGTTATCCGGGTTTTCCATGTGACCGACCGGAATGGAAACCGCAGCTAATGATTTAATGGCCTTTTCATCAGAAACCAGCAGAACTGTCATACCATTGTGCAATTGGATAGCTTTATATTGGCGAGGATCGCGATCACTCTTATGAATAATATCCGGCAGCACTTGCCATGACGATTTTGAATACGGTGACTGTGCATACGCCGTTATCCCAAAAAATAACAAAAAAAACATCGTCATGATGCGAATAATATATTTAGGCATAACCTAATATTCTCCCTATTTATTTGAATAACGAGCCATTTGAATAACGGGCCATCGGTAACAAATAGCTCTGAATTTCGCGTTTCATACGCTCTAACAGTAATTGATCAACTTGCCGGAAAGCCCGCTGTATATAGTGATCGCTGCTTTCCCCTTTCCTGTCATTTGTTCCCAGCCATTGCTCCATCAATTTATTTTCAGCATTTTGTTGGATTTCCTCGCTGAAATCGATTTGCTGACTTTCCTTATTGAAGCAACCTTCCAGCCATGCCCAGCCACTTCGGCAAAACAAGGGAAGAGGTTCAGACATTCCCTGGAAATATCCTTCTATTATCTGATTCAGGTATTTTTTCGCTTCATCCTGCCTTAGCGGTGGAAAACGACACTCTGTACCTTTTTTACCCTCTTTTCCCCCCGTCCCATACATGCGACTTTCGCTGGTACCACCTGAGAGACAATAAGCAAGATGTTCAATCCATAATTGGATACCATCATTGGCTGTTAAGTTCGCCGGACGCCAACATAAAATTCCATCAGGCTGCACCTGATGAATTTTTCCGGTCAATATCACACTGTCTAATTCCGCATATAAATCAATGGAAGAAGATGCAGTTAGCTCCCCGCGAACCTTGTCTGCCAATGGCTGCATGGTTTCCAGTTGAGCCTTCCAGTAAACTTGAGCAAACGCGCCATGTGGTAAACCACCCGATGCGCGAAGATGATGAAACAAAGATTCAGGATGCTCTTTTTCTATCAAAATACTCAGCAGCAGTTGGTTGAATTGATAACGTTTCAGGTTATCCAGTACAAAAGGTTCTTCTTCAGGTAACTCCGTCTCTTCGATGACAAAATGTACCTTTAGACGTTGCTGGAAAAATGCCCTGACAGGATGGCGATAAAAGCGGACTAATTCATCTAGAGAAATCTCTTTTATTTCGCTGCGATCAAATGCCACCGGCTGGCAAAAATCAGTTACAGAAATGCCTTGCTGAGTTGCCGCAGGCAACCACTCTGCCGCATAACTTTGTGAGTAATGGTCAGGCAGGAAATTTTCTGTCGCAAAAGGAACACGAGTATGCTGTGAAAGCAAATGTTGTCTGACATTTCTGGCACTATCATCAACATTCAGCATTTCATCACCTGCGTGGCAAAAACTCTGGCAAACATAATCCAGTAGTTCATTAACTAATACAGATGGATTGCACTCAGTATCATCTCGAATCGATTTACCGATATAGCTGATATAAAGGAATTGCTCCGCCGAAACCAACGCCTCCAAAAAAAGATAACGGTCATCATCGCGTCGTTTGCGATCTCCCCGTTGCGTTTTTTCCACCATAAGATCAAACCCAAGCGGGGGAATAGTGCGTGGATAAACTCCGTCATTCATTCCCAACAGGCAAACAACCTTAAAAGGAATAGAGCGCATCGGCATCAGAGTACAAAAATTCAGAGAACCCGCGAGAAAACGCTGACTTATCTTCTCATCATCAAAACGAAACGCCAATTCATCGCGCAACAATACCAAAGGAACATTTTCTTCGTAATGTGCATTCAAGCCATTATCAATCACTTTTTGCCATTGTTGGGTAATGAGTGCCAATACCAGTTCAGTTTCATCATCCAACGCGAAAAAAGTTTCCAGCAATTGTGGGCACACTGCCAGCCAATCCGCCAATTTCTGCTTTTCACCCAGAATTTTGCGCCATTGGTTCAATTCCATTAAAAATTCAGCCAATTGACCGGCTAATTCGGCAGCAAGACCACTGGATTCATCATAAGGCAATACGTCATTCCACGGCCCTGCCTGACTGTCCATTGCATAACCCAGTAACATGCGTGTCAGTCCAAAATGCCAAGTATTTTGTCCCGTGGCGGGCAGAGACAATGCTTCAATGTTGCTATCATCCAGCCCCCAACAAATACCTGATTCTTTCACCCAGCGCCGCAGTAAACGCAATCCCTCTTCGTGAATAGAAAATTTGCCGGCTAAAGCAGGCACTTCCAACAATGCCAGAACTTGTTCAGCCGTAAATCGGCTCTGTGGCAAATCGAGCAAAGTAATGAATGCTTGTAAAACAGGATGCGCCTGACGAACTTTACGGTCAGAAATAGCAAAGGGGATATAGCGCTCCTCAGGTGCATTGCCAAAAACAGCCTGAATATAAGGCGCATAGTTATCAATATCCGCCATCATTACAATAATGTCCCGCGGCATCAGAGAGGGATCATCATCCAAAAAACGCAGGAGCTGATCCTGCAATACTTCTATCTCTCTTTGCGGGCTATGGCATGAATGAAAAGTCAACGAACGATCCGCACTATCAAACGAGCGTTTTTTCAGACTATTTTTGAACGTATTTTCCGTCGTTCCTATCTGGGCATGATCTTCAAGATTGAGAATATCCCGCTGGATTTGATGCAAAACGCATTCAGATTCCAACTCAACAAAAGCATGAATATCAGAATCTGGCTCTAATTGTGACAGCAGATAGAGATTATCTCTCCCCAACTTTCCCCAGGATGCCAATAATGGGTTGTTTAGGCTCTGCTCACCGTCTTCATTAAAGAGCGATGGCGCATTTTCTGGTTCTTTGAATCTCTCCAGCAATTTGCTGCTTTTATAATGTTTTGGCTTACGGCTGTTTAATCTGGCGAGAAATGTATAACTTTGAATATCTCCCCAATAATATTGGCACGGATTAGTAAACATAAGATGAATATCAATATATTTTCCTAACGTCTTAAATACTTGCAGGTAAGCGGGAGGCAGGGTAGAAATTCCGCAGATAAAAATACGCGGCGGCAAATTTTCCAATGGAAAGTTGCCTTTCTCCAAAGTTGTGATAAATCGCTGGTATAAATTAGCACGATGCCACAGGGGTTGCTGTAGCTGGCGAGTATATTCTGTCAGTTCAGACCACAATCTTTTCTGCCACAATTGATTGCTGTTCAAGCCATCAATTAATTGGCCATTACCCCAACTTTCTAACCATTGCGGACGATAAACCAAATATTGGTCGAACAAATCCGCAACCCGACCAGCCAATTGATGAATCTTGCGTTTATCGATGTCCTGATCAAGATAATGGCTAAGCGCAACAAACTCCGGCTCAGTTAATAAAGCAGGCAACAGCGTCATTAATTTCCATTTCATGGCGTCCTTACTGAAAGCACCATCTTTGGGAACATCAATCAATACTCGCGTGAACATCTGCCAGATAAAAGTTGCAGGAAGTGGGAATTCTATGTTCGCAGCAATACCCAGCTTCTCCGCCAGTTGAATCTGTAACCACTGAGACATGCCCGGGCTTTGAACTAAAATTACTTCTTTGTCAAATGGGTTAGAAAGAGGCTCACCCCCGATCAGGCTCACCGTCAACTCTTTAAGTACATCAAGTTGATTTGAATGATAAACTCTAAACATCAATGCTCCCACTGAATAGAACAACCCAATCAACATATTGATATTAAATGGAATTTATAATTACCCCATCAAATCTATACAAATTTATATACAAATTAAATCATCGCTGGGGGATTTTTATCTTATATACTTCCCTAAGAAAACATCACTCTTGTAAATCATTATATATAGTGAAATATCATCCAAGAATAACCCTCTCTATAAACTATCCGTTATTTTGTCACGCCTCCGTTTCAAACAACATCGTGATTTTTCACTACTGCGATTTGAAATATCAACAGTGGTTAATCAGCTCACTGCAAACGTAATAATAGCAACCGAAAGATATTTTTCATCTGACAGGCAGCCTTCTAAAGGGGAGAGCACTTTGCGGATGGTGAAAGGGTTTTCGTCGAAAGTTGTTAAGAGGACCGTTAGACTATGGTGTCACCTCATCAAATGATAATACATACAGTGATTCAATGAAGTGACTATTTCCCTGATATTGCGATATTAGAATAATTATTGATTTGATTCTTCTCGCGGCTTGCGCTCAACAAAATGACCGTACATATCTACATAACGGCTAGGCCAAATTTCTGCAGGGTGAATGCCGAGGAAATTCGCAATAATCCATTCACCTTTCGGTCAAGGGCGTGATAACACATTTGCTAATGTAGAAGAACTTAGTCCAGCTTCGCGGGAAACAGCCGCTAGAGTTGTACCACGCTTACATAATGCAGCAATAATATCGGCCTGATGCCAATCTTTTTTAATATCAATCATTCCTGCTACCCCTTCCATTAATTATCCATTGATGGTGGTGATTCAGACAGGGTTTGCAGACCGGCACTTATTCCGGCGAGGCATAGCCTCCCCAGCCTGAACCACTATATACCTTATCGGTCGGGCTGAGCGAGGTCAAATTTTTGTTCGATATTAAGGTGAGAAAGAACGTACCATTCTTTTCTTGATGAAAACAATTTCTCCTCTGTTCATACCCTTAATAGGCTTTGTGAGATGTCCCGAACGATTACGCCACGACGGTTTCAATGTCATCACCGTACCTCATCATCACTTAATAAGATGATGAGGTTTTTGAGTATTCGGATTCAATACCCCAACATTGTCAATAAGGATTGTAATATTCAGTTTTTTATCTTCCTTAAAACACGCCGGGATAGGCACCACCATCAATAAGGATATTTTGCCCCGTTATATAACTTGCATAAGTACTGCACAAGAAAGCACAATATGCACCAAATTCTTCGGGAGCGCCAAACCGACCGGCGGGGATTTTCTGGCTCCGTTGTATTGCGATACTTTCCGGTGAATCTGCGCATCTCGACGCTTTTTGTACAAATATTTGCCTCAGGCGATGAGTATCGAAAGCACCAGGTAATAGATTATTGATAGTGACATTATTACTTACCAGTGCGTGCGATTTTGCCAGACCACTGATGAAAGTGGTGAGTCCCCCTCGTGCTCCATTTGATAATCCCAGCTCACTTTGAGGCGCTTTAACTGCTCCAGAAGTAATATTGATAATACGTCCAAAACAACGATTAACCATTTTATCAATGACTGCCTGAATCAGGCTGATTGGGGTAAGCATATTTGTATTAATGGCCTGATACCATATTTCACGGGTCCAGCCGGAATAAATACCTGTTGGTGGGCCACCCGCATTTGTAACAAGGATTCCACCACAGGTGGTGTATTCAGCACAACATCCTGAATGTCTGATTGGGTTATATCACCGGATACCCATTTTATGGATACAGCAGCATTTATATTTTGAAGCTGCCGTGCCGCCACTTTCAATTGTTCAGGTCTTCGTGCATTAATAACAACATTTACACCTTCTGCCATCAGGGCTGCCGCGCAAGCAAATCCTAAACCTTCGCTGGCTGCACATATGACAGCCCAGCGACCCGCTATTTTCAGATCCATATTCTCTCCGTTAGTATGACGGTGAAGATAACACTATCAATGTTGGCTGCTCTATAAGTGCCGATTTTTTGTTTTGGATGCCCTGTACTGAATAAAGGTGATGAAAGCAAAACAAATCAGGGCAAGGACGAAAAGACCCCACATTAAACCTGCTGTTGTTGTTGTATGGCCGCTGGAAAAAAAACATAATACAACGGCTGCTCCTGCCATTTTTAGTGCACCTTGTAAGGCACTGCCCGTTCCGGACAGTTCTGGATGCCCATGTAAACTTATCCCAAGTAATAACGGAGAAGACAGTCCACACCCTAGCCCTACCGCAAAACTGTAAATAATGATAAATTCAATCGATAATATCTGAGTGAAATAAATAAAAATAAGCGCCATCGCGGTAAACAACACTAATAACGGCAATGAAACTTTAAGCATTCTTTCAGGTGTGGTATGTGACAACCCTTTTTTTGTCAGCAACGAACCTATGACGATCCCGGCAGAATAAATCATAAATAGATATCCATTCTGTGATGAGGATAGTTCAAATTGTGCCTGGAATATGAAAGGACTGGCAGTAAAATAACCAATTGTAATGGCAAACAAAACGGCAGAGACAACACTGTATACAACAAAATTAACGTCAGATAACAGAATGCGAAAACCTGTTATCCGGCCAGGGTTTGTTGATTTCATCGGTGATGTTTCCGGCAACGTCATTTTTACAAAAAATGCCCCTGTCAGCATCATGATGGTGAGAGCGATAAAATTAAACTTCCACGGCAGATATTCTGTGATATATCCCCCAATGACAGGCGCAAAAGCAGGCGAAACTTGTGATGCCATCGAAAAAATAGCCAGAGATTTAGATAATTCCGTTTTATCCCGGAAAGTATCACTGAGTATAGCTCTGCTAATAACCGGGCATCCACCGGCACCAATACCGGTCAGAAGCCGGAATAGAGATAGTGTGTGAAATGATTCAGCCGCAGAAGTCAGATAATTACCAATAGCGGAAAATAATAAGGAAAAAATAATGACAGGAATGCGTCCGTGTTTATCGGAGAGAGGCCCATAAACAAGCTGGGATACCGCAAAACCAACGAGATAATAAACAACAAGACTTTGTGCCTGATTGTCAGTCATTGCGAGTGCGGTTTTTATTACAGGCAGCGCCGGATTATAGAGATCTATAGAAAATAGTCCTAATACCAGTATAACGCACGAATTGATGATAATGAGTTTTGACTTCATGCCTTTTTACCTTTCATACGAGCGGGAACGCTTTTATACGTTGGTTATATTCCTTATTTGGCGTTGTGTGCTGGTTATCACATTTAATTTCGATCAAGAATGGACTGTTCTGTTGCATAATCTCGGCAATACATTCCTGTAATTGATCCGGTGAATTTACACATAAACAGTTTACCCCTAATCCTCTCGCCAATTGACACCAATCATAATCAGGAATTTTTGTCAGATCTGTTTTGTTATCCTTATTATTAAAGTAACTTGCCGCATAGGATGCATTATTAAAGATAATGAAAAGTATATTGCAATGGTATTTTGATGCTGTGGCTAACTCCATTCCCTGCATTAACATACAACCGTCACCCGTTATAACCATACATTTTCTGCCTGGAGCAGCAAAGCTGGCTCCTATCCCGGCAGGGATACTCCAGCCCATAGGACCAAGTGTGGTTGCCGATATATAGCAGAATCATAATACTGTGTCATAATACCTAAATCCCAATGACAAGGTAGAATTGAGATGGGTTACAGTCTAGATTTTCGAAGAAGAGTACTGGCATACAAAGACAAGCATGCATTGACATTCGAGCAAACCTGCGACCACTTTGAGGTCTCTATCCGCACTCTGTTCCGGTGGTGCAATAAAATAGAACCCTGTATGACACGTGATAAGCCGCCCACGAAAATCAGTGATGAGACACTTATCGCCGATGTCAAAAATTATCCCGATGATTATCAATGGGAAAGAGCAAAACGTCTGGGTGTCTCACAATCGGCTATCCATTACGCCCTGAAACGACTCAAAATAACCGTCAAAAAAACGCACAAACACCCCGCCGCTGACGAACACGCGCGTCAGGTATTTGGCGAGCGTATCCGCCATCATGAGCAGGCGGGCAAACAGATTGTTTATCTGGATGAAAGCGGCGTTGAGCAGTCCATGCCACGTACGCATGGCTATTCGTTAAAAGAGTCCCGCTGTTTTGGTTTACATGACTGGCAGCACAAAGGCCGCCTTAATGCCATTGGTGCTATCATTAAAAATACCTTTGTGACCTTAAGTTTGTTTGCCGGAACCCTTAATGCGAATGTGTTTCATGCCTGGCTGACACAAGATTTGTTGCCGAAGCTCCCTAAGGGGACAGTGATTGTGATGGATAATGCCCCTTTCCATAAACGCGGTGACACGCGACAAGCGATAACCGATCACGGATGCCAGTTAGAATGGATTCCGCCTTACAGCCCAGATTTAAATCCTATCGAAAACAAATGGGCTGAAACAAAAGCAACAAGAAGACGAGAAAGATGCTCTATTGATGAGCTGTTTACAGAGCATGTGACTTATGTCTGATTATATTGATTCTTCTATAACGTTTGATGAAGCCTGTCTGCGATGGATCGAAGAAAAGGCTGATAAAAAATCACTGGACGATGATAAAGGTCGAATGGGATTTTGGCTGGAATACTTCGGCGGAGTGAAGTTAAAGGATATAACCGAAGCCAGAATTTATACGGCAGCCAGCAAGATGAAAAACCGTAAGGCCAAGGAACGCTGGGAAAGTAAAGTTAAGGCAGCCCAGAAAACAGGAAAAGAGATCCCCGCATATAAGGAAGTTCCTGTCTCGATAGCAACCAAAGCGAAACACTTGTCATTGATAAAATCATTGCTGAGAGCTGCAGAACGGGATTGGAAGTGGTTAGAAAAAGCGCCAGTGATTAAAGTTCCAACTGTCAGAGAGAAACGTGTTAGATGGTTGGAACCTCACGAGGCCCAAAGATTAGTTGATGAATGCCCAGAGCCATTAAAGTCAGTTGTTAAATTTGCTTTGGCTACGGGGCTGAGGCGGTCAAACATTATTAATCTGGAGTGGTCTCAAGTTGATATGCAACGCCAAGTTGCATGGATACACCCAGACCAAAGCAAATCAGCTAGGGCTATAGGGGTAGCCCTAAATGAAACGGCTTGCAGAGCACTGCGTGATCAGATAGGCAGCCATCATAAATGGGTTTTTGTCCATAACAAATCTTCAACTAATCCCGATGGAAAAGCAATGCCTACAGTCAGGAAGATGCGTGTTGATGAGAACACAGCATGGAACGCAGCATTAAAGCGAGCGGGTATAGAAGATTTCAGATTTCACGATCTGAGACATACTTGGGCTAGCTGGCTGGTTCAGTCAGGCGTCCCATTATCAATTTTGCAGGAAATGGGCGGTTGGGAGTCAATCGAAATGGTGAGGCGTTATGCTCATTTAGCACCTAGCCATTTAACCGAACACGCTCGGCAAATTGATGCGCTTTTTAGTGGTTGCGTCCCAAATACGTCCCAGTCAGGAAAAATCACAGTTGCAAAATAGGGGTAACTTATTGATTTTAAATGGCCCTACAGGATTCGACAATAATAATTAATCTTTTGTTTTTAAATGATTTTATTTGGTTCAATTATCTACCATACCCCCTATAATACCCCCGCATTATTTTGTCTCTGTTTGCCTGATTTCTATCTGGTTGGCACTGTGGAGAGTAGGGTTTTCATTGCAAAAATATCATCAATAAAATCAAAGTTGTCAAAAATGAAATAATAGTTTCAAGGCGGTCTATCTGTTATTTTATTAAAATAGTAGCTCAACCAAATTTCATTATGACCAAATTACAGCCACCGAGATAACGGTGAATACTCAGCCAAATATTTATCGAAAGATTCACCATTAAGGACTTTTGCCTCAAACAATGGTTTATTTATCTCATTTAAAATCTCAAGATCCTCGTGGCAACCAGTATTTTCAAAAATAAATAGCAATGCTTTATCGATAAATTCAATTTCTCCAGAATCTTTAGCATCCACAATCAAATGTACAATTTTAGTTTTAATTTCTTTACTTTTAAAGTAATAATTATTTTCGTGTAAGTGCTCTTTAACATAGATATCATCTAATTCTTTAGATAAAAACTCAAGATTTAGATAAAAATAGTTATTCATTTTATAACCTCATATACTCCAGAGTAAATATAATAATCCAGTGAAATAAAATTAATTGTACTTATTAATCAAATCCAAGATATAAATAATATGTTAACCAAAATAACTAGCCCGAAGTTGAAAAAGAAATGAAGCAAAAAGAAAAGTATACCCCGCCATAAACTTCCAGTTTTTCTTAAATATATACCAAGAATTCCAAATGCTTCTAAATCGCCTTATATTATCTAACTTTCCAAATAAAACTGTTCTTTCATGATACGATAGATTTGAAATTGTTATTTTTTTATTATACGTTTTTCCATTTTCGTAAAACTAGCTTTATGATTTATGGAAACAAGTTTATCAAAGAAGAACATCAAACTAAGTAAGAAAGCAATCATTTGAGCTGTTTGATTGGGTATTCCCCAACATCCTATACCAACTAGCAATGACCATTCAGCAATAGAATAATGTTGTAATTTTTTCCACCATTGATTCATATTTCTAGCGTAATTTGTTATATCTCGCTTTATTTTTGAAAATTCCAGTGATCTTTGACAATGACAGCAACGTTTCAAAATATACTCCGTTATAATTTATTTATAGGAAAATAACTCAGTAAAAATATATTGCCATGAGTATAAAATTAACAACTATAAATATTATTTATCCTCATGGCTTATTTCATTAAAACTAAACTATTCAGTAAGATTTTTGCGAGCCTTACGCTCAATAGGCTGACCATCATATGAATCAAAATACCGACTAGGCCAGATTTCTGAAGGATGTATTCCGAGATAATTCGCAATTATCCACTCACCTTTAGGCCATGGCCTACTGAGAGTATTTGCTAGTGTAGATGAACTAAGCCCCGCTTCACGAGATACTGCCGCTAAGGTTGTACCGCGCTTACGTAATGCAGCAATAATATCAGCTTGATGCCAGTCTTTTTTAATATCAATCATTCCTGCTACCCCTTCCATTAATTAATATTGATGGTGGCGATTCAGACAGGGTTCGCGGACCGGCGTTCACTTCCGGCAAGGCAAAGCCTTCCCCGCCTGAACCGCCATTGAAGGACGATAGCAGGCACACTGGCAAAAAGATTATTTACCAGTGCCCGTGAACGCAAGGCCGCGACGCCTTGACCATTGGATTGTGCCAATGGCGGAGTCACTTTAACTGATTGTTTTATCTAACTCAATAACTGAACTGCTAAGTTGAACGACTATAAACCCGCTCAACATAACGCCCACGTCCGTCACCGTGCCCCAAATCCATTGAAACCAATGCCCTTGACTCTTGATGACTAAAGCCATTTTGTTGATAAAGCGCCAGCGCATCCTGCGCCCATGCATACCGCAAACTATGAGGAGAGTGGTAGCCCTTTAACCCAATCTTTGTAGTATGTGTACGCCAGTAGTTCATGGCCTGTCTGAGATCCGGCTTATCAATCAATCTGCCTCCTCTCTGCTCAGCCACAGCAATAGCCTGTTCTATAGCTTCTTTCACCGCCACAACATCCAATACACGGGTTTGCCTTGGTCGGCCGCCTTTTGTACCGAAAACAACATGCAATTTTGGTTCTGGTTGTTCTAATTGTTTTCGCCAGCTTTTCAATGAAGCACTACATTGCACCGCTTCCTGAGAACGCAGCCCCATCAAACGGGCAAGTTTCAGTGTGGCTGCAAATCCGGCGTCCCGTTCAAGGGCTTTCTGATAAACAACCTGAAACGTGGCATCAGGGATCGCCTGCTTTGTTCCCTCACGACTGGCTCCACTTAATCCCAATGCCTGATTACTCAAACGTGAAGAAGTTTCCAGTTTCTCCCTACCTGCCATGCGGAAAATATTGCGCAGCGCGGACATTTCATTTTGCATAGTTCGCTTGGCAACACCCTGCGATAAACGGACATCAACGTAGTGCTCTACGTGCTTGGTTTTTAAATGGCTGAGGCTTTTAACCTGAATATTCAGACTCAATAACAACGCGCCTAAACGACCCGCAATCCGAATGCGGTCATGGCAGGTTTTATGGCTGCCACCACCTTGACGAGCAAAAAACTTTAATTCCTTAATCAATCGACTCATCGGCTTCTCCTTACTTAACCTTTCAACATGCGATCTCTGGCGCGCGACAGTACGGACAAAGCAGGAAATACCTGCTTTGCCCCTGACGGATATCTGTGCGCCAGAGTGAACGCTTGTTGAGGTATTGCGGGGTATCGGTTGAGTACACGGTACTGCCGCCTGTATGAACAGGTCATCCCCACCGGCTAAAAGCCAGCCTCGATATCGTCAGGTTCTCCTTTTGATGATTTTCCAATCTATAGAATGCAGTGTCAGATGCACTGTGTGGTTAAGCAGGCGTGAGCCTGTTATTGTCAGGATGTCCTTTTGCTGCGGCGTCACTTTCAGCGGTAAACCGGCAAAAAGTGACGCCTTAACTCCGCAAACAGTCAGCAAAAGTCGTGCGAACATTGAAATGCCAACAGGCACAGCAAACGCCGCAAAGTGAAGTGTCAAACAGCAGTCATGGGTTAATTATTTGGATGCAGAAAAGTTATCTGCTGAATATTTCAAACAGAGATCGTAGAAGTATGAATGTAGTGTGTAAGAATAATTTTGTGGTCTGACATGAAGTGCATGATTCAATGTTCAATGCGCTTAGTTGACAGCATAAAAACACCCTTCTGGAGTATTTTTAGTTTAAAAAACCTTCATCGTTAGACAAGGGGTTTATGTCTGACAATATCTGCTTCCAAAGGTGCGCAGACGTACCGCAATACTTGCTCTCCCTTTCAGGCTACGGAAGTTTTATTTCGCCACCCTAAGGCGATCCTGACAGGCGATGGATCATTGTTGTAGAAAAAGATATTAACGGTTAGGCATAGAGGAGTCAAACCGTTGACCGAGCCTACCATCCTTATTTTTGCCTGAATTCTCGCTCATACTCTGCTAATTTCTCCATATTCCGCCAAAATCAGGTGAAAATTCCATCTAATTAGTTAATTAATTTTATTGATGTATGTGTACAATAAGTTAACCTGGCAGATAAAAAAATCTAACATAAAAAAGTAAAAAGAATGATAAACAACAAGGAATCGCTGTATCTACAAGAGCGTGCTTATCTGCGGGAGCTGGCTCAGCGCGTGGCAAAAGAATCACCCCATTTAACGGACTTTCTGGCAACGGCTCATGATCCCGATATTCAACGCCTTTTCGAAGCATTTTCTCTGCTGATTTCCCGCTTACGGGATAAGCTGGAAGATGATTTCCCCGAAATTACCCACGGTATTTTATCCCGTATCTGGCCGTTAGTGCTGTGCCCTGTTCCGCCGGCCACAGTCATGCAATTTTTTCCCACTGATGGCGAACATCAGGGCACGGCGGATATTCCCAGAAACACCGCTGTTTCTGCGCAGGCGGAGGAGCAATTACTCACGTTCAAAACCTGCCGCCCGCTGCATATTGAGCCTTTAGTGGTGCGGGATCGCACGGTGAAAAAAACCGGCACGCACAGTGAAATTATCCTGACCCTGTGCCAGACGGGAAGTACTTCTTCGGTCTGGAACTGCGGATCGCTCTCTTTTTTCCTTGGCACGGATACTGAACAAGCAGCACAGCTCAGCCTGTGGCTTGACCAGCATATCTGTGAGATGAGTGTCAGCGCACAGGGCGAGCAACGTAAACTGAACTGTTTTCCTTATGGCTGGCATGACCTGCTGGATAAGCCCATCCTGCCAATGAAAAAGGGCACTTATACCGGCCTGCAAGCGCTGATTGAATATTATGCACTGCCGCACCTGTATAATTTTGTCACGCTGGATATCAGCCGTGATTGCAAGGAAATTTCGCTCAATGCAGACGGGACTTTTGAACTGATTTTTCGTTTTGAAGGCGAACTGCCGCTGGATGATGTCGAAGATGCTTTTATGCTGGGCTGTGTGCCGGCCATTCATCTGGAAAAACGGCTCAGCCCGCCTGTCCTGCTGAGTGCCGAAAATCACTGTTATCCCTTGCCGCTGGGGGATTCCGTAAAATTGTTCCGGTTGCATGACATTCAGGTGGTTCAACAACCCGATGATGACGCCCAACGGGGCACGCCTTACCGCTATCTGCCGATAGCGCAGTTTACGCCCGCAGCGGAATTGTTGGCTGGGGAAGAGCCGGATTATTTCTACTACCAGCTTCGCACCGAGCGTGATTTACTGGATCGCATTCAGCACCGGTTGCATTTTTTTGACCTGACCGGCAAACCGGCTCGCAACCTGCCTGAACTCGCGGTCGCCTGCGATTTCACCGGCTACCATGAACCCGCAATGGCACTAGTGCAAGGTAGCATCACGGTGATGCAGGAAGGTTCGCCTTCTCATCTCAGCGTGCACAATATTACGCCA
The DNA here is from genome assembly GCF_059072735.1 of Xenorhabdus sp. XBWT. Lineage (NCBI taxonomy): Bacteria > Pseudomonadati > Pseudomonadota > Gammaproteobacteria > Enterobacterales > Morganellaceae > Xenorhabdus > Xenorhabdus sp. XBWT. Next base: position 653,230 of record NZ_CM180990.1, on the reverse strand, counting down.
GTGACCCCCGATTCCCCGCCGATGTTGCAGGATAACTCCGGCTGGCCGCTGCTTTCCTGCCTCGCCAGCCCGCCGGTTTTGTTGTTTACCACGGAAGGAATGCAGCACTTCCTCCGTTTGTTTAACTATTATGCCGAATTTAACCGTCCCCTGAGCCGCCATATTCAGCGGCATATCGACGGCATTATGCAGGTGGAGGAAAGCCTGATTGACCGGATGAAGCTGGGCAATCCCATTCGGGGACATTTGTTGTCACTGACCCTGAACCCTGATTGTTACGCCAATCCGGGGGAAATGTACCGCTTCTGCCGCTTAATCCATGAAGCGATGGCCTGCTTTGTCAGCCAGTCCACCTTCGTCAAACTGGGTGTATCTACCCCGTACCAAAAAAATCTGTGGGAATTCAAAGAAGTCTACGGGGTACGTATGGAGATGTAATTGTTAAACCATCATGACAAGGAGCAAAATAGGATGAATATCATGAACGGGCTGACGGCGGCCAAAAGCGGATTACGCTTTACATTTCAGATAGCGGGGCTGCCTGAATCCACCTTTGCTGTGGGTGAGTTTTCCCTTCAGGAAGGGTTATCTGAACTGTTTACCCTCAATCTGACACTGGTTCAGTCCCTGCCCGATAATCCCTTCCGGCCGAAGCCGGAGATCGATTTAACCACACTATTGATGCAGGAAACGGTGTTACAGGTGTTTAACGGTGCAACACTGCAACGCAAAATCACCGGCATCGTTTCCCATGCTGACTGGGCGGGTACCGATGGTAATAAAACCCTGTATACCGTGACGGTTCGGCCTGTGCTCTGGCGTCTGACCCTCAATCAGGACAGCCGGATTTTCCATCAGCAAAATGTCCCTGCCATCCTGAATAGCCTGTTGAAAAAGCATAAAGTCCGGGCCGATTCGAAGCTCTACGATCCGCATCAGGACAGGGAATATGTGACCCAGAAGCGGGAATCTGACTATGGGTTTTTCAGCCGTCTGGCAGCGGAAGAAGGGATCAGTTTCTGGTTTGAGGATGAAACCCTGTTTTTCAGTGACAGCCATCTGGGGATGACTGCCGGATTGCCGCTGCTTTACCAGCCCCAGCCGGAAACCGCACACGGGGCAGATACGATTTATCAGGTGAGACTGGGCGTGGGAATGAGTCCACAACGCAGTTTCCATAAAGATTTCAACCCGGAAAACCCGCGTTATCACCTTTCCCATATGCAGAGCAGTGAAGGTTTTCGCGATTTTGGCAGTAAAACCCCCCATACCGTGTTTGAAAGTTATGGGCGTTTTCAGAAAGATGACGCCGCTAAACCGTTTCTCAAATACCGCCATGAAGCGCTGGATAACCAGAAAAAAACCGGCAGCGGCAACAGTAACTGCATCAAACTGATGCCGGGCAAGATTTTTGAGATAAAAAGCCATCCACATAAGCCACTGAATGCCCGCTGGCAGGTGGTCGGTATCAGCCATCACGGACGCTGTCCGCAGGCACTGGGCGATAACGGCGGAGAAGGTACCACACTCAGTAATCACTTTAGTTTTATCGATGGCCTTGCCGACTGGCGTCCGCCGTTCCACTACAAACCGCTCGCCGATGGCGATGAAACCGCGATGGTGGTCGGGCCGGAAGGGGAAGAGATTTTCGTCAATAAAGACGGCGCGATTAAAGTGCATTTTCACTGGAATCGCTATGACCCGCCCGATGATGGCGCATCCTGCTGGGTTCGCGTCGCACAGGGCTGGAACGGCAACGGCTTCGGTTTTATGGCGATCCCGCGTATCGGTCAGGAAGTGATTATCTCCTATCTCAATGGTGATATTGATCGGCCAATCGTCACCGGCTGTGTTTACAACGGCCTGAACCGCCCGCCGCTGGATTTACCGGCCCAGAAAACCCGCACGACTTTCAAGACCAAAACTCACAAGGGCAAGGGTTTTAACGAGCTGCGTTTTGAGGATGCGAAAGACAGAGAAGAAATTTATTTCCACGGTCAGAAAGATTTCACCGCCCATATTGAAAACGATGCACTCTGGCACATCAAACATGACCAGAAACAGCGTATCGATAACAACCGTTATCACGAGATACGCGCCGATGACCACCATCAAGTTGTCGGTTCCCGCAAGATCACCACCGAAGGCGATGTGTCCCACCGGATTGCCGGCAGCCAGCATATCCAGACCGGTGATGCGACCGTGATTGACAGTGGGCAGGAAATCCACCTGAAAAGCGGTGGCAAAGTGGTACTGGAAGCAGCGTCAGAAATCACGCTGAAAGTGGGCGGCAGTTTTCTCAAAGTCACCCCGGCGGGCATTTTATCTTCCATGATTAATGTCGGGCAGGGTTCCGCAGGCAGCGGGCGTGGAGTTTCACTGCAACTTCCGGAGGGGGTAGAACCGCTCGCACAAGTAGGGCAACTTCCGATGGCAGAAGCACTTCCTGTAACCGAATTTTCGGCTAAACCACCTTGTGCCATCCTCGCACAACAAGAAGAAAACTGGGTTATCACGGGAGCAGAAGAAGCATGATGGAATCGAGCAATTGGAAAAGCTGGCTGTCACATCAGGACAGAGGGGAGTGTTATTTTCTGGTCAATAGTCTGGCGGAACCGAACCCTGTTCAGCTCTTTTACCTTAATGACTGGACAGAACAGGCATTTCCGCTCTACAGCGGTACGCCGATGAATGCCATGTTGGAACAAAGCCCGTGGCTGATCCAACCCAAAGCAAAATGCCTGCCGGAACTGGCGTTACTGCTGGATAAGCACGCATTCAGTGATAACAGCTGGGGATGGGGGTATCGCAGTACATTACCGTGGTCATTTCAGTTAGCACACTGGCGGTCACATCAACAGGTGTTGCTGCGTGGTCAGGTGGTGGTGCTGCGGTTGATGGATAACCGTATTTTCGCGCCCCTGCTGCCAGCGCTACAGCCCGGTGACTGGAGTGAACTCTTAACCCCGGTCAATGAATTGATGATCGATACGCCCGAACCGGTTTGCTATTACCGACCGGAAAATTGCCCTCAGGTATTCACAGAGAATTTATTTGTGCTGGGTGACCATCTGATTAAAGCCCGTTACTCAACCGATACAGCCCTCAAGAATCTGGCCTACTCCTTAAGTTGTCAGCTTTGGGAGGAAAACCCCGAATTGGCGCTGAAACTGGATGAACCGGAAGGACAATTGCAAAACAGTCTTGTGGCGTGGCTTAAGCAGGCGAGAGATGAAAAACAAAACCTGAACAAACTAACCATTGAACACTTTTTGACCAATAACCAACGGGTTATGCTTAGCAACGAAATTTAAGGCCAACCCGTAATTCTCTATCATTAAGGAAGAAAAATGAGTCAGTTAGAACAGTCGGATTGCATTGATTGCCAAAAGATACTGAAACACTGGATTGAATTTCAGCTTGTGGATGAAGAAGGCAAGCCACTGGTTGGAATGCCTTATAAATTGAAAAGCCGACTGAATCCAAATCTTGAGCGAACAGGGACGACGGATGGAAAAGGTTTATTGCGCGAAGAAGATCTTCCACCTATGCCAGTTATTCTATCCATACCAGCACAACCACTGGCGAATGAAATTGTCAAACGGCCACCTCGTCAGCAAACTGGCGAAGCCAATTCCCATGTTAAGTCAACGGCTATATTAGACGGTCATGAATACCAATACATTACATTGGGTATGCTTAGTGATGGATATCCTACAATTAATGGGTGGCAAGAAGTGGAATTACAAAATTCAGAACATTTCAATGGCTCAACCTTACAGGGATTGTCAACCCACCAACTCAAGCGACGGCATGTGCTGGAAATAAAGGTGATTCAAGGATGTGCATGTGATAGAGACATTACTTTAGCTGAACTACAAGAGATAGCACCCCTAGCACAACAATCAGTACTTGAAGCCAATTTAAATGCATTTAATGATGGATTTAAGGATTTTGGTATTACTACATGCAGAGGTAAGGCTCATTTTTTTGCACAGGTATGCCATGAAAGTGGAGGGTTACGAACCTTGAAAGAAGATGGAGGAGAAAGAAAAGCATATAACCCTTGGTATGGTCGAGGATTCATACAACTAACATTCAGAACTAACTATGTAGAGTACGGCAATTACATTAATGAAGACGTAACTTCCTCTGCTGAAGATCGGAATAAGTTATTGTCTTCACCACATAGTGTGAAATCAGCATTTTGGTTTTATAAAATACATGCCAGAGCTTTTAACTCTGCTAGGCGTGACGATTTTAACAAAGTGACTGCTATTATCAATGGGGGATTCACAGGTTATACTGATAGGTTAAATAAACTAAGAACAGCAATCAGGGTATTGAAAGCTGACCATCTTAATCAATTGTTAGAAGATGAAATATTCGAATTTACTAGCAGTTCTATCTATGATAACAAAATTAATTCTTTTGCATGGGGACTCTGGCATGATCCTGATACAGCACAAAGGGGACCTGTCAAAAACAGAGATAAGGCTTTGAGTGGCTATGAAAGAGCATTGGAATTACTCACTGCAAATCCTTTTCCAACTAACCAGTTGGATAAGAACATATACGGAATAAGAAAACGTGATGTTCCCAATTATATAAACAGGCGAATCGCAGCACTGAGGCGAGAGGAAGGTAGAGAAGATAGAATAAGAGAAAACGTAGAAAGGGAAAACAGAGAAAGAAGAGGAAATTAAAATGGTTAAAAAAATTATTTTTTTGATATTTATCATATTGTCTTCCAATGTTTTTGCGTCCGAATTATCTATTTCAGTTACTTGTTATACGGATAAAGGCAAAAAGCCGATAAATATAAAATATGTTACTCTATATTCAAAAAAAGATAAGGCCTATCTTGGTTATGTTAAGTATGAGAAATCTGATAGTGCTATACCGATTGTTTTTGTTAAAGATGATATAATATTAAGCGAAACTAGGCCATCTATTGATACAACGGTATGGAATGAGATGATTAAAGGGGAAGCCAATGGAACTTATACGGTTCTTTCACAAGGAACATTCTACTCTGGTTTAATATATAAAAATAAAAAAGGTAGACGAGTTGACTTTGTAGAAATTGAAGATGTGTATGATGAAAAATTAGATGATTGTATTTGGAAATAGTTGATATGAACTGACCGCCAAAGAGAGCTTGTTTTTTATGGGCAGATAATTAATTACAATCCGCCAATTTTGTTGGCGGATTTGATTATCATGGAAAATTAGCCCACTTTTATTTTTCTCCTTATTTAAAATAAAAATATAAACTGTACTCTGGTAGGGGCAGAAACCTGAACCTTTTACTCAGGAAGAACTGACATTGATAGGGGATAAATATACTCACTTTTCAGCAAACTGGAAAAATACAAAAACAAAAGATAATAAAATGCAGGGGGATATTTTACCGGCGGAAATTGCTTATGCGAATCGTCCTAATAGTAATTGGCGTAGAACTATTTTTGATAATAATGGCAAGGATATTTCAGAATGAGAAACAAAAAAACATTAGCTTTGTTACTTATCATGGGCATGATATTTGGGTTAGCTGCCTGTCAGTCATATTCGTCAGGAAAGCGGGTAATAACCTATAAACCCATTGTACGCAACAGTGAACCGTTGCCTTATAATAAATGGAAATTTCAAATTATTACCCCAGAATATTTTTATAGCAGCATTAGTTTTGTCCAATTTTTGGATGAAGATAATTATATTGTGCAAAAATTTATGAATGATGGAGCTGGTTCAGATTATGACAGTGTGAATTCATGGAGTAAAAAGTTGGGAGGAAGAACTAGTGGGATTAATAACCATGGTGAAGCATTACCTAAGGAATTATTGGTTTGTTGGGATTCTGTGATTGACAAAAAAAACTATCAAACAAAATTTATTTTTACACCAGGTATTCGGAAATTGATGAGAGAACCTTCTGCCGGGCACTTAGTTAAAAATCGTGTATTTTATCGAGATACAATATTTATCGGATTAGCTCCCGGTGGAACTGCCAAGGCTTGGTTACGGGGCTATGATAAAAACAATGGTGATAATATCTTAGTGGCCACGTGTGAATCGGTTTCCGGTGATAACATGACGATTTGCCGGGACAAAACAAACCATCCTGATAGTTATGGTGAATATTCTGAACGTATCAAAAACTTTATCAAAGGGAAAAAGTACTCTTACGGAGAGTGGTAAACGGCTACTTTGAGTTTTTCGCTTGATAGTTAGACGCTAATTTTTAGGGTATCACTGATGCGCTGCGCTTGTCTTCTCCTCACTTTTTATTTTCCTCACTGCAAAAACAGGTGAGGAATCGAGGTTTATTTATCATTAAAAATCAATGCCTTTTGTGTTCCTCACTTTTTCCGTATATAGGCGAGAAAAGTGAGGGACAAAATCCCTTTCCTCACGGCTCCTCACTTTCTGACTCACTTTTTAATCTTCATTGTTCTGGTTAACAATGGTGAGTTCCCATCTTTACAATAAAACTACCTGTATACGCATTTAAAGCTTTATAGAATTCATGTATCTCATCAACATTTAAAAATGGGTAATGTGCTTTTTTATGTGCAGTAAAAGCAGAGACTAAATCAGGCGCGGGGTTATATTCAGCTCTCCCTGTAGCTATTGCATATCGCCACACTTCTCCACAGCGTTGGCGAATTTTTTGGAGTTTTACTGCCGCTCCCCGATCATTCAACTTTGATAAAACAGCCATCAATTCCATTGGCTTAATCTCAACAATCGGTCTGTTGCCTATGTAGGGAAAAACATCTTTTTCAAATGTTTCCATCATTTCTATTGCGTAGGAAGCTGTCCATCTGTCTTTTCGTTTTTCATACCACTCACATGCTATATTTTTGAAGGTATTTTCTATCAGGTTTACGGCAGATATTTTTTCAGCTTTTCTGACTTCACTGGGATTGATCCCATTAGCAACTAACTTTCTGGCTTCGTCACGTTTGGTTCTGGCTTCAGTGAGTGTGATTACCGGATAAGTACCTAATGAGATCATTTTAGTTTTACCCGCAAATTGATAACGATAGCGCCAGCCTTTGGAACCATTGGTATCAATCAATAAAGATAGCCCGTTGCAATCCGCCAATGTATAGGCTTTTTCCTTTGGTTTGGCTCGTTTGATTGCCAAATCTGTCAGCTTCATAAATCACCAATAATATTGTATAGAAAAATCACACGAGGGAAACTCTATACAATAAATTGTAGATATTTAGGAAGATGGCAATGGACTTCAAAAGAATAAAGTAAAATCAATTATTTGATTTTACCTTAATTAATTGATAGAGGTGGGCTATAATGGATGTTAGTTATATTCTTCCCACTTGCACAAAACCAGCGCTCTAATTTACTTAGTTTATTGTAATGTACTGTCAACTTAACTGTTACCTGATAGCAGCCAAAAGAGCGAAACTCTCGTTGAAATTCCATCTTCCATTTCTGCTCTGATGCCGTTTTTCCTCCTGTTTCCCCTAATTCTCCCTGCCCTTCCAAACGTTCATATTGTTCCAACTGATCATGGGCATATCGCACGGCCTTAAGCTGCCCCCAATATTGCTGAAAATTTGCTGACAATGCTTGGTGATAACGCATTAATCCCAGCAAAGAGATGGCAAATACAACAGATGCCACCATGACTTCTGGCAAACTCATGCCTTCTTGTCGGCCGGGTTGATGGCGCATTTTCATAAGCAAAATTCGGCCTGAAGAACAGGACAAAAATCCAACCAACCACTTTCAACAGGAACCAGTTCTATAGGAGTAAGTGTATCTTGACTTGAGTGTTTCATCTGTTTCATCCATTGATAAAGTTCAAGATTTTCCTCTGCTGCAAATTGAGCTATGCCTTTTAGCAGAAAGAGTGTGTCCGAATAACGCCTGATACAACTTTTCAGATTAAATTCAATCTGTTGCAAACAAAACCAACCATCAATGCCTTGTTGATTGATCCGCCATGATTGCACTTTTCCCCATGTTAATGATGATTCAGCCCGCCAAAAGGCATTCAAATAGTTTTGTTCATCCATCATCATAAACATCGCATTTTCTTGTTGATAATGGAGTGATTTCAACATCATTAAACTCAATGCCAACAGCATAATTATCGAGACTAACAAGATATTTCCCTGCTGCTTATTTACTATCTGTTTTTTATTATCAGTTCCTGCCATTTTCTTCACTCCCTGATATTGCGCAGCCGGATTGTCGTTTGATAGCGATGCACAATGGATGGAGATTTAAGCCAATGAGCGTTAATGGACAAGCTAATGAAAACCAGCCCTCTTTTTACCTGTAACTTTTCAAGATAAAAGGTATCAATCCCAATTTCTCTGGGATCAAACAACCTTTCCCAACCATTTTCCTGACAATCACCCGCACCTCTTTTCCATTCAAGAGCACGGTTATTTAACCGATAACCAAAAAACTCAGATTCAATATGTTCGGGTTTTTCCCATCGATCATTTAAATTAAGATCAAAAGCAACAATAATGCAGGAATTAACGGATTCTGTATTTTTATTTTTAATTATCAGTGGTTCTCCTTCACACTGTTTTCTATCCCGGCAATAACCTGCTCGCCTGATATCCTTTTCCATCAAATAGGCAGTTCTAGTTACCAAATAATGCAACCTATACTTTCCATAGAGGTCGAGAATTTGCCCTGATAAAACTGGATAAGTTTTTGTCATGGCGACCAAAATCACACTACCGATTAGCATTGCCACCAAAACTTCCAATAAAGAAAACCCTGTCTGTTTTTGCTTAAAACAGAAAATGGCCGGCATCATGGTTTTTTTATTCCTTCACAATGAGGAAGCTGGCTAATAGTATCGCTGCATGTCCTGATCCTCCCCCGCCCTGAAATTATCACGCTAATTTCTCCGGCAGAGTTTGCCAATATAAAACTGGCTGGCATGGCAGTGTTCCTGACGCCATAAAAATCAATGCGATTCGTCGTAGATGATACTAAAAGCACATCATCATAAGGAGAATAAACTCGTGCGCCATCACCTTCATCACAGTCAGATATCTGAGTGATAGAAGATACCAAACACCAAGACTGCCCGTTCATTAACCATAATGTGCGATCCTGATTCAGATAGTTTGCCTGAGCCTGTTGCCTTTCCATAAAAGACAGCACGTTATTCACCGCTGATTGCAAATGTAATCGGTTCTGATATTTCTCCCAATGATACACTCCCCAAGACAGGCTAATGGAAATGATAAACATCGCTATCAATAACTCCAATAATGTAAATCCTGATGCTTCATTTCTAAATACAGCATTGCTGAGCGCTTTATTGTGATAACACATTATTTCCATATCAATTTTATTTTTTTCTGGTTCAGACTCACTTTTTCTTGCAGCAAATATCTTCAATTCATAGAAAAATGAAAAGACAACTAATTGAATTATGCGAAGCGTTTTCAGAAAAAAATAATGATGAAATGACTTTTTCATTTTATTTGCGCAGCGGCACGCAAAAATGACAGGAAGCTAATTTTTAATATTGAGCTCCATTAGCGACAAATGTAAAAAGAGCAGGTCAAACCCGCTCTTTAACAATTTGATATTGAATTTTGAACTATTATGGTTCTTAGATCGCAACTGGGGCTTTGATGCCCGGATGCGGATCATAATCCACAATCTCAAAGTCTTCGAAACGATAATCAAACAGTGAATCTGGCTTGCGTTTAATAACCAGTTTAGGCAATGCACGCGGCTCACGGCCCAACTGAAGATGAGTCTGTTCCAAGTGATTGCTGTAAAGATGGGTGTCACCCCCTGTCCAGACAAAATCACCCACTTCAAGATCACACTGCTGAGCCATCATATGTACCAACAAAGCATAACTTGCAATATTGAAGGGCAATCCTAAAAACACATCGCAGGAACGTTGATAAAGCTGGCAGGAAAGTTTGCCATCTGCTACATAGAACTGGAAAAACGCATGGCACGGTGCCAACGCCATTTTATCCAATTCCCCAACATTCCACGCAGAAACAATAATCCGGCGTGAATCAGGATCACTTTTTAACTGCTCAAGGACTTGGGTCAATTGATCGATTTGGCGACCATCCGCAGAACCCCAGGCGCGCCATTGTTTACCATAAACAGGTCCCAAATCTCCATTTTCATCGGCCCATTCATTCCAGATGCTCACGCCATTATCATGCAAATACTTGATATTGGTATCACCATTCAAAAACCAAAGCAGCTCATGAATGATAGAGCGCAGATGGCAACGCTTAGTTGTTACCAATGGGAAACCTTCTTGCAAATTGAAACGCATCTGATGACCAAAGATAGAAAGCGTTCCCGTCCCCGTACGGTCATCTTTTGCAGTGCCTTCTTCCAGCACTTTTTTCATTAAATCCAGATACTGTTTCATTTTGCCTCTTGTATCTTGTCATTTCGAGTTTTGTTGCGGGGGCATTTATATGCCCATACCATCATAAATATTCCCACTAAAATCATAGGAATGGAAAGGAGTTGCCCCATACTAATTCCTTCAAACAGCCCGAGCTGAGCATCAGGCTGACGGAAAAATTCTACTATTATGCGGAATGCACCGTATCCGATCAGGAATAACCCCGAAACGCTCCCCATCGGGCGCGATTTACGGATAAATAAGTTAAGAATGATAAACAACACGATGCCTTCAAGTATCATCTCATATAGCTGGGACGGGTGGCGGGGCAAGACACCATATTTCTCCAGAATCGGCCATAAAGAAGGGTTGGTTGTAGCCAATGCAATATCTTCGCTGCGGGAACTCGGGAACAACATCGCCCAAGGTGTATCAAGCGTAACACGACCCCACAACTCCCCATTGATAAAGTTACCGATACGCCCCATCCCCAAGCCAAAGGGAACCAACGGAGCGACAAAATCAGCAGTCTGTAAAAAGTGGCGCTTCGTACGGCGCGAAAACCACCACATGGCACAGATAACCCCTACCAACCCACCGTGGAAAGACATGCCTCCGTCCCAAATCTTGAACAGATAAAGGGGATTATCAAGGAACATTGGGAGATTATAGAACAGGACATAGCCAAGACGTCCGCCAACGAAAACCCCGACAAACCCTGAATATAATAAGTTCTCGACTTCGACTTTGTTCCAGCCACTGTTCGGTTGTGCCGCACGGCGATTTGCCAACCACATGGCAAAAACAAAACCAACCAGATACATAAAACCGTACCAGTGGAGAGATACGGGCCCGATTGAAAACATGACAGGGTCAATGTTAGGAAATGCCAGATAGCTAGTGCTCATCGTTCCCCACTAAAAATATGTTGTGTGAATGCTATTGTGAATAAATCATCTGTTGCAAATGAATTATATTGCTTGAATAACTTAAGACAAATAATTGCAAATAATAGCATAGGCAACTATTCCCTTCATCTTTCAAACTACTGCGTTGTTGGCGGCATTACATCTTGAAACCCGTCGGGCGTAAGCTGATTAAGTGCTATGGATAACACTAAATACCACCCCGAATCAGGCCACCCAGACTATTCGCCTCCATAAATTCGGCTGCCAACCCTTTGATCTGCCCACTAGTTTCAGCTTTCAATATGACGCTGATAAGACGTTCTAGATCATTAGCATCCAAATGGCGCAGCAAGTATTTGATACGAGGAACACTCCGGCCACTCATGCTCAGACTACGATAACCTAAACCAAGCAATATTAATGCCCCGATCGGTAAACCTGCCATTTCACCACATATGCTAATAGGGAGAGCAAGGCGTTGGCATTCGTCAAAAGCCAGTTTCAGAGCTCTAATTACCGCCGGATGCAAATTATCATATAGTGAAGCTACATGTGTATTATTGCGATCTACCGCAAGCAAATATTGGGTCAGGTCATTTGTGCCAATAGAGACAAAATCAATCCGTTTCTTTAATTGCGGCAACAAAAAAATAGTGGAAGGGACTTCAAGCATAATGCCAATCTGTGGCATGGTAATCGTTCTGGCGATGGCTTGTTCAACCTCAGATTTCGCCCTCTCAAGCAGTTTTCGTGCCTCATCAATTTCCTCAATGCTTGTCACCATCGGCAAAAGTATCTTTAGATTGCCAGTGGAAGCATTGGCTTTTAGCATCGCTCTGAGCTGAATCAGGAATATTTCAGGCTGATCCAGCGTGATACGAATTCCACGCCAACCAAGGCAAGGGTTGTCTTCATTAATCGGCATATAAGGAAGTTGTTTATCTGCACCAACATCCAGCGTTCGCAGCACCACCGGCTTATCAGGGAAAAGTTCCAATATTTCTTGATAACGGTTCTTCTGCTCATCTTCTGATGGAAAACCACTATGCAGCATAAAAGGGATCTCTGTACGATACAGTCCAACGCCATCAATACTGTCCGCTATCTGCTGCTCATATTTTAAACTAAGCCCTGCGTTGAGTTGCACAAGCACTTGTTCTCCGCTTTTAAGCTGTGCCTGCTGTTGCTGCTCACATTCAGCTAATTTACTGAGAACCTGTTCTTCTTCAATTATTTGCTGATACTCCTGGACAATCAACGGCTCTGGCTCAATAAAAATCTCACCGCGATAACCATCAAGGATTAGCGTCCGATTGTGCAACAACTCAGGTTGTATATCTGCCCCCATGATAGCAGGAAGCCCCATCGCACGAACCAGAATAGCGGAATGGGAATGCGTTGCGCCATCACGCACAATCACTCCGGTCAATTGTTCCTGTGGCATCTCAGCCAACAAATTGGCACTGAGTTCATCGGCAACCAGGATAAAATGCTCCGGCCACTGAGTGGCATCAGTGAAAGAATCATCCAGATGAAACAATACCCGTTGTCCAAGAGCACGCAGATCAGATGCCCTCTCCCGCATGTAAGGATCTTGCAGGCTGGCAAATTGCCCGGCGTATTTTTCAATCACAGTTTTGACTGCCCATTCAGCGACAAAACCATTATCAACTGAATAAAACAGATCTTGCTTGAGTTGGGGATCATTTAATAAATGAGAATAGAGATCGAAAATGGCAGCACTTTCTTTCTGCGAGCTAGAGGTGAAACGCTTGCTGATTCGACGGCACTCCGCAGTTGTTTCTTCCAGAGCACGAATTAATCTCAGACGTTCAGATTGATAATCCAAGGTTGATGCCTCAGATACCTGCTCCAGCAAAGGTTGTGAACGGTCTTGCCACCCTTGGGACATGACGATGCCATTGGAAATGGCCAGTGCTTTAATACGACTCTGGCGGTACTGACCAAATATCCCTTTTGTCTGCACCTGAGCAAGAATAACAGCAAGCTGCATTGCCAGTGTTACCATGAAAGATTCTTCACTTTCATCAAACAGGCGCCGTTCATGTTGCTGAACAACCAATATCCCCTGCAACTGGCGGCGATAAATAATCGGGACACCTAAAAAAGCCCGCAGACTTTCTTCTTTCACTTGGGGGATATATTTAAAACTGGGATGGTCACGAACATCAGAAAGATTAATTAATTCAGACAAACGCCCGACTTCACCCACAACACCTTCATTGAAAGCTAAACTGACCGAACGCCCTTTTGGTTTTCTCAGCCCTCTGGTTGCCATCAGGTAATAACACTGACGTTGATGATCTGCCAGATAGATAGAGCAAACATCCGTATTCATTGCCAGACAGGTTTCATTGACCAGTAGCTCAAGCGCTTCAGATAAATTGGCTGCCATCGCAACCTTTTCAACAATTTCTCGTAAGCGCATGAGCATAAACTGTTACCTAATTTCTTCTGCGACGATATAAATAAGGCGAATAGAGCTGTGAAGCAGGTTCCTGCATTGGCATCACAATGGAAGAGAATTCTTTCATCACGCGGCGATATACATCCCGTTTAAAAGAAACCACTTGCCGGACAGGATACCAGTAACTAACCCAACGCCAGCCATCAAACTCCGGCGTATTACTGCGCTGCACATTAATATCAGCTTCATTACACAACAACTGTAATAAAAACCAACGTTGCTTTTGCCCAATACAGACGGGCTTTGTATCCCAACGCACCAAACGCTTGGGTAATTTGTAACGCAACCAGCTCCGGGTCGAGGCAAGAACCCGGACATCTCTGCGATTTAAACCAACTTCTTCAAACAACTCGCGATACATTGCTTGCTCTGGTGATTCCCCTGGATTTATCCCCCCCTGAGGAAACTGCCAAGAATGCTGTCCATAGCGGCGAGCCCATAGAACCTGACCTTGGCGATTACAAATTACAATTCCTACATTCGGGCGGTAGCCATCATCATCGATCACCAGACTACCTCTCGATAAAACGAATTTGAAAAGATAACTAATTGTTTCACACTCATCTCAAGCGGTAAACCTCTATGATTGGACTTTGCAGACCCGGCCGAAGTCTCTACAATACGACCATCTCAACGGGGTGCAGTTGTTGCAAAATATTGCTGCTGAGAACAAACCCGTCGGACCTGAACCGGTTAGTACCGGAGTAGGGATTTGGGATGCTAATAATTGATTAAAATAAGTAATTTTCATTTAGCTCCTTCTCAGATCCTTTGCCAATCTTCTAATAACCATTGTTAATAACGATAGGAGAGCAAAGTGTTTAAGAAATTATTTTCCCGCTTTATTGCCATTAGTACTCTCTCGATTTCTGCCAGTGTTTTTGCTCAGACGGCTCAAGTAAAGCCTACGCTGACAGTTTATACTTATGACTCATTTGCCTCTGAATGGGGACCGGGGCCTGCCATTAAAAAAGCTTTTGAAACAGGGTGCAATTGTGAACTGAAACTCGTCGCTCTGGAAGATGGGGTCTCCTTACTGAACCGTTTGCGGATGGAAGGCAAAAAAACATCAGCGGATATCGTTCTGGGATTGGATAACAATCTGATTCAAGCGGCTCAACAAACCGGATTGTTCACACCAAGCCATATCGATACTTCAAAACTGAAATTACCCATTTCATGGAATAATAATACGTTCATTCCTTATGATTACGGTTATTTCGCCTTTATTTACAACAAGAATACCTTACCTCATCCACCCAAAAGTATGGATGAATTAATCAATGACCACCAGAATTGGAAGATTATTTACCAAGACCCTCGCACCAGTACTCCGGGCTTGGGGTTCCTGCTCTGGATGCAAGATCTCTATGGCGACAAAGCAGCACAGGAATGGCAAAAAGTTGCCAAAAAGACACTCACCGTCACGAAAGGCTGGAGTGAAGCCTATGGCCTGTTTCTGAAAGGTGAGGGCGATATGGTACTGAGCTATACCACATCTCCGGGTTATCACATCATTTCAGAGAAAAAAGATAATTATGCAGCGGCTATCTTCAAGGAAGGCCACTATTTACAAATTGAAGTAGCAGCCCAGTTAGCCTCAAGTAAGCAACCTGAATTAGCACAGAGATTCATGAATTTCATGATTTCTCCAGCATTTCAGCAAGTCATTCCAACAACTCAATGGATGTATCCTGTGATTGATATTCCGTTGCCTGACGTTTTCAAACAACTTCCTGTTCCTGAGAACTCTCTGCAATTCAACGCAGATGAAGTGGCAAAATACCGTACAAAATGGATACGTACATGGCAAAGCGCTGTAAGCCGCTAATAGCAGGCTGGTTATTACCGGGGGTCATTGCCTCCGGTTTATTGATTATCGTTGCCTTGTCTGCATTTGGGGCGCTGTGGTTCAATGCGCCTGAAAGTAATTGGCAGGAATTCTTGAATGACAGTTATCTCTGGCATGTCATTCGATTCACTTTCTGGCAAGCATTTTTATCCGCCGTATTATCGGTGACGCCCGCCATTTTCCTTGCAAGATCACTTTACCGCCGCCATTTTCCCGGTAAGGCTCTCTTTCTGCGCTTATGCGCAATGACATTGATCCTGCCGGTTTTGGTCGCTTTGTTTGGTATCCTTACCGTTTATGGTCAAACAGGCTGGTTGGCAAATATTTTCCAATGGTTAGGTATTGAATATCGTTTTACACCTTATGGATTACAAGGGATCTTGCTGGCTCATATTTTCTTCAATATGCCGATGGCAACACGCCTGCTGCTGCAATCGCTGGAAAGTATCGCAATCGAACAGCGGCAACTTTCAGCCCAGCTTGGTATGAATGAATGGCAACATTTTCGTTTTATTGAATGGCCTTATCTGCGCCGCCAACTTTTACCAACAGGCGCACTGATTTTCATGCTGTGTTTTGCCAGCTTTGCTACCGTTCTCGCTTTAGGGGGAGGCCCTGCGGCAACAACTATTGAACTAGCGATTTACCAAGCTCTTAGCTATGACTACGATCTTGCACATGCGGCTTTGCTTGCGATGATTCAACTATTTTGCTGCGTTGGCTTGGTACTGATCAGCCAAAAACTCAAAGGCGCTCTATCAGTGGGTTATGGTCATCAACAACAATGGCGCAATCCACAGGATTCATGGTTGCGGAAATTATTTGATGGCCTGCTGATTAGTCTGGCCTTGTTGCTTCTACTCCCCCCCTTGCTGGCAGTTATTGTGGATGGTTTAAACAGCAGTATTTTTGATGTTTTACGCCAGCCTGCTTTATGGCAAGCCTTTACAACTTCGGTCATTATCGCACTGGGAGCGGGGCTGCTGTGTGTAATACTGACCATGATGTTGCTATGGAGCAGCCGGGAATTACGCTTACGCCACTTTCCCCGTTGGGGACAAGCGATAGAAACCAGCGGCTTGTTGATCCTTGCCATGCCGGGAATTGTTCTTGCCACGGGTTTTTTTCTTCTGCTGAATACAACTGTTGGATTACCTCAATCACCTTATGGATTGGTTATTTTGACCAACGCGCTGATGGCCGTCCCTTATGCCCTGAAAGTATTGGAAAATCCGATGCGTGATCTGGCAGAACGCTACAATCCCCTGTGCCGTTCACTCAATATTCAAGGTATTCAGCGCCTACGCTGGATTGAGTTCAAGGCGCTGAAAATTCCATTAGCACAAGCGTTGGCTTTTGCCTATGTTCTATCAATTGGAGATTTCGGTATTGTCGCGTTATTTGCAAGCGAAGATTTCCGTACTTTGCCTTATTACCTGTATCAACAAATTGGAGCCTATCGCAATCAGGATGGTGCCGTGACCGCATTCCTGTTGCTGCTTCTCTGTTTTATTTTGTTCACTGTAATTGAACGCTTACCGGGCCGACGCCATGATTAAACTCGAAAATGTCACTTACACCTATAAACATCTTGCTATGCATTTTGATGTAGGCATTAAAGCTGGAGAGCGCATTGCGATCCTCGGCCCAAGTGGAGCGGGCAAAAGCACATTGTTAAGTTTAATTGCGGGTTTCCAATTTCCAGAGCAAGGCAATATCTGGATGGATAGCAAAAATCACACAAATACACCGCCTTCCAAGCGGCCTGTTTCCATGCTGTTTCAGGAAAATAACCTGTTTTCCCATTTGACCATTGAGCAAAATATTGGTTTAGGATTGCATCCCGGGTTGCGATTGAATGCAGAGCAAAAGAAAACACTCCAGCAAATTGCCTCTCAGGTATCGCTGGAGGCGTATTTACCTCGCCTGCCGTCCCAGCTTTCTGGCGGACAGCGCCAACGGGCGGCACTGGCTCGTTGTTTAGTCCGCCATCAACCGATTTTATTACTGGATGAACCATTTTCAGCGCTCGATCCTGCTTTGCGCAATGAGATGCTGGAATTGCTGGATCAAATATGCTGTGAACGCCAAATTACTTTACTTATGGTGTCCCATAATCTTGATGACGCAGCGAAAATCGCTCCGCGTTCTTTGCTGATTGTGGACGGAAAAATTCATTATGATGGGAAGACTGAGAGGTTGGTAAGTGGTGAGGCAAAAGAGGCGGTGATTTTGGGTATCACCAATATTTAAAACAGAAAATCATATGATGTCTATCAATAATACGCCTCATTTGATAGACATAATAAATAGATAAAACTTTCGCTGATTACAGTACTGAGAGATCTATATATAATTTTCAAACCATATAATTTTTGCTAATGTTTGGCGTTATTCTTTTCCCCCGATTGCACCCATAAAAATAGGGAATAACAACATGGAACGATTAACGCCACTCTGTTTTCTTCTTAGCTTCTGTCTTTTGACAACTGCATGTACTCCAAACGATCCCTGCCAGATAGATAAAACCTCCTTTTCTACTTGCCTAAAATTAGCCAATCAAGGAAATGCCGAAGCGCAATATAAAACAGGGAAATTGTATGAAACAGGATTAGGTATAGAACAAAACTATCAAGAGGCATTCAAATGGTATACCCATGCCGCCAACCAAAATAATGTCAATGGACAAACCAGTCTTGGTGAATTCTATAAGAAAGGGTTAGGCGTAGAACAAGACTACCAAGAAGCCATCGAATGGTATGAAAAAGCAGTTGAGCAAGGTAATGCCGACGTCCAATCTAAACTTAATGAATTGTACACAGCAGAAGCTGAAAAACATCTCCAATTAGCCAATCAAGGAAATACTTATGCGCAAAGCTATATTGGTTATCTCTACCACTTCGGATTAGGTGTAACACAAGATTATAAAGAGGCCGTAAAGTGGTATACCTTAGCGGCTGAACAGGGAAATAGTGAGTCACAAACTAAACTGGGTTATCTCTATAATCAAGGGCAGGGTGTTCCACAGAATTATCAAGAAGCTGCAAAATGGTATACCAAAGCCGCTGAACAAGGAGATATGTACTCACAATTTAATCTTAGTAATCTCTATAGAAAGGGTTTAGGTGTTTCACCAGATAATCAAGAAGCAGTCAAATGGACACTCTTGGCCGCTGAGCAAGGCTATGCTTCAGCCCAATATAATATGGGCTATTTCTCCTTGAATGGCTTAGGCGTCATTCAGGACAATAAAGAAGCCATCAAATGGTATACCCTCGCCGCTAACCAAGGAGATGTGGATGCACAACTTGAACTCGGTGCTTTCTATTATAATGGTACAGATGGGATAGAAAACTACACAGAATCTGCCAAATGGTATACCAAAGCTGCTGAACAGGGGGATACTGATGCGCAGTCTATGCTGGGACATTTCTATCAAGTTGGAAAAGGTGTAAAACAAAATTATAAAGAAGCCATCAAATGGCATACCCTCGCCGCTAATCAAGGAGACGTGGATGCACAATCTAATCTTGGCTATATCTATAGTGAAGGATTAGGCGTACTCAAAAATAGTACAAAAGCAATCGAATGGTTTATGAAAGCGGCTGATCAGGGTTCTCCGACAGCGGCAAATAATATTGGCTCACATTATCTCAATGGAGAAGGTGTAAAAAAAGACTCTAAAAAAGCGATAGAATGGTTTACTAAATCAGCAGAGTTGGGTGAAGAGTTAGCCCAACGAAATCTGGGCATGATTTATGAGCAAGGAAAAGTTGTACCACAGGATTATGAAAAAGCACTCGAATGGTATCAAAAAGCCGCTGATAACGGTGCAACTGATGTTGAATTAAAAGTGAAAGAACTGACCAACAAACTTAATAAATAATGGAAAACTCCTATAAAAATAAGGAATAAATATATGAAACGCCTATTGTTACTTTGCTTTTTTCTCAGTTTCAGCCCATTAATTTCTGCATTTACACTCAATGATCCCTGCAAAATAAATGAACAATCATTTTCTGTTTGCTTAAAATTAGCGACAGAAGGTAATGCAACCGCACAATATAAAACAGGGAGGTTGTACGAAAAAGGATCAGGTATACAGCAAGACTACAAAGAAGCCTACAAGTGGTATCAACAAGCCGCAAATCAGGGAAATACAGAAGCTCAATATTATCTTGCCTCTCTCTATAATAGTGGATTAGGTGTACAACAAAATTCTCAAAAAGCCGTTAAATGGCATACCTCGGCCGCTACTCAAGGAAATGTCTATTCACAAGCATCTTTATGTTATTTTTATATAGAAGGATTAGGCGTAGCACGAGACTATCAAGAAGCATTGAAATGGTGTCCCAAAGCCGCTAAAAGAAATGAAGCTTCTGCACAAGCTAATATGGGATACATGTATTTTAATGGATTAGGTGTAGAGCAAATCTATAGTGAATCCATCAAATGGTATACCAAATCCGCTACGCAGGGATATGTCCGTTCACAAAATAGACTTGGCGATATTTATAGTGAGGGATTAAGGGTCCCTCAAAACTACTCCGAAGCCGCCAAATGGTATACCAAAGCTGCTGAGCAAGGGGATAAAAGGGCGCAGTTTACGCTGAGTCTTTTTTATGCCAAAGGGTTAGGTGTAGAGCAAGATTATCAAAAAGCGATCGTATGGGGTACAAAAGCAGCCAAACAAGGGAGTCCGGATGGCCAGAATATCTTAGGATTCTTTTATATGAAAGGGTTGGGTGTACCAAAAGATGGTTCCGTTGCGATGAAATGGTTTTTGAAAGCCGCAGCTCAAGGTGATTCCACCGCACAAAATAATATTGGTCAACTTTATTGGTATGGAAATGGTGTAAAAAAAGATAGTTTCGAAGCTATGATATGGTTTATTAAAGCGGCAGATCAAGGCGATGCTTATGCCCAGAGAAATCTGGCAATGATTTATGAACTTGGTCATGTAGTGCCTGGAGATTATAAAAAAGCACTTGAACTCTATCAAAAAGCGTCAGATAAAGGTCTTAGTAATTTAGAAACAAAAATTCAGGAATTAAAAGAAAAACTGAATCGTTCATAAAAACTCTATTTAGCTTACAGAATCTAAATAAAGCGTCACTTAATGACGCTTTATTTAAAAAACCATTAACTCAATTATCTTTAATTTATGTAATATCCCTCCACCATCCTGAGAGTATCAAAAGATATGGAATAATCGGGATAGACCATCATATCTATCTTCATCTTCTCTTTCTTTTGTCTCTAGGTGTAGAGCATACTTATCCCATATAAGGCATTTATTCCCCATCCAAGGAGGGATCGTGGGACAACCATTTTTCCAGTTGTACTTTTTATATTTTTATATCTATTATTATTTAAATCCACGAACACAAACTCATTATTACTATTATTAGCATCTTCATTTAAATTAATATCCAAGATACTTATTAATTATCTCTTCTATATTGATGCCATCAAGTATCAAATGAATATGTGTATCTCTTATTAATTCATCACTATTTATACTTACCCAAGATATTGCTCCTTTGCATTTTCTCCCTTGTAAGGTATTGGCCAGAAGATGAATAAACTCAGGAAGTAATATCACATAGTTACGGAATATTTAAAACTTACTAGGCGAGATAGTGGTACAAAAAGCCACCATCCAACCCGTTAAATAACTTACCTCTACTGATTCGATTTTATATCGTTTAACTCCACTTTCTTATAAACAACTAAATTCTCACGATCTTCATCTGGTCTATGACCATGCCAAAATAATTCCATTCCCTCCGGAGCGGGATCAACCTCTTCGGATAAAACCATCAACCATTCACATTTTTCAGGAGTATCAAATGCTTTCTGTTTCTGGAGCAATATATGAGCATAATAATAAAGCATTGGGGCTTCGGACTCTCCAATGTTATATGATGCCATACAGTGATTCTCTTGATATATCCCGGAAATATTCTGCTTTAGGTCAATAAATACATCTTGATAACTTTTGGCATAATCAATCCAGCCAACAAATAATGTAAATACCAATCCCCAAACGACGGTAATGCCCAATAGCCAATTTTGAGCGGCACGTAAGGCAGGAAATTGAGAAAGTAACTTATTCTTAGCCATCCATACGATGGTTATCAAAAACGCTATGCCAAATATTAATCCTGAAAAGTGCATCTGATAGCTCATGGGTAACCATCTGCCTAATGGCTCCAACCCATGTTTATCATCGCTGGAAAGCGATAAGAAATAGCTGAACCATAAGAATACGATGAGAAAAGACCAGAGAGTAGTAGAAAATACACTGAAATATTTATAGATTCTTTCCGGTAGTTTAAGGAAAATCTCTGTGGCTAAAATCGCCATTGGTGCAATAAAGGGCAATAAATATAAAGCGCGCCCGGAAGCTGATATTTGTAATAAAACAACACCTAATACAGAAAATGCCGTACAAAGGAAATAATGTTCGTCTAACAAAGCGTTAATTGGATTTTTTAATATAAAAATCAAAGCCAATATGCCTGACGGGAGAGCAAAAAACAGCACTGCTTCGGGGATAGTCGTCAAATTACCTCTGGCGCCAAGATCTTCAACAGAGAAACCTAAGAAACGACCAATGTTGTTATCCCAAAACCAGACTTTAAATAAATCAGGATATTCAAGAAATAACATGACTGGCCACGGTAAGATTAAAACCAGTGCAATAATCCCTGACGATATAGCATTCAGCCAATATTGTTTAGTTCTGCAAAATTTAAGAAAAACAGGAGCCAGAATAAGGCATATCCATAATAGTCCTGGAATGAAAATCCCTTTTGATAATAGGGTCGTCACTGTACCAATAATCAACCATAAACAGGAATAGACTATTTTTTCCTTTTTAATTAATCCCAGCAAACCATATAAACCGATAACTGTTCCCGCTACCAATGAGATATCAGTAAACATATCGTGGCTATGGCGAACCAGTCCGGGCGCACTGGCATACAGGGCAAAAGCAATCCATATCCGACTATCGGTAAAGTTTTTGACATCAAATACACGACGGGCAAGAAGAATGAAAAAGGAAAAATTGATTATAGAAAATAATAAAGAAGCAGTTCTGGCAGCATCATGCATTGGAAGCCAGGGCGATAATAGATGTATAAATGTCGTTGCCGTCCAATAATATAGTGGAGGCTTTTCCATAAAAGGTTGTCCAGCATTGATTGTTACCAACCAATTTCCGGTTTCAGACATCGTTTGAATAATACCAAAACTATAATTTTCATCTTGTTTCCACGGATTATGTCCATAAATACCGGGTAACAAATAAAGCAGCATAAAAACTATAAATAACAGTAAGGCTTTAATATCTGTTTGACTCAGTCTATTAGAGTTATTCATCAATATTTACCAAGTGAAATTAATATTTATTTCTCCATAAAAAATCATTAATCATAGTAGCCAATTAAGAATAATTACAAAAGATACTGAGGTGCGATGCTAAAGTGCTTCTTAATGATCAATTTTTACCTGTCGGCCCTTCAAAAAATACTGTATAAATAACCATTGGAAATGCTATAGTTGAAACCTTCTTTGGTAATACGGGTTCTGGCTGATAACGCTTAAACAGAAAGATCATGCAGATAAATCACGTCGAACAAGGCTTTATTTTAACTCGCCATTGGAAAGATACACCATCTGGCATTGAGTTGGTGTATTGGCTGGCGACAGATCTTGGTGCTCGCCGCATTACAATCCCTCATGAAAAAGCGGTTGCATTCCTGCCTCAGCGTGATTTGCCTAAAGTCAAACAATTACTCGTGCAGGAACAACACTGCGAACTTAAGGCATTGCCATTAAAAGATTTCAATCGCCAGCCTGTCGCTGCGCTGTATTGCCAGCAATATCGTCAGTTGCAATATCTGGAAAAAATCCTCAAAGAACAAGATATCCCACTCTACGAAACCGATATCCGCCCACCCGATCGGTTTATGATGGAGCGTTTTATCACAGCGCCCGTCTGGTTCAGCCAGAAACCAGATGGAATGTATCAAATGAAGCCCAATCCCACTTATCGCCCCACTCTGAAATGGGTATCTCTGGATATTGAAACCAGTCAACATGGTGAGCTATATTCCATTGGTCTGGCTGGATGTGGTGAGAAAACTGTGTTTATGTTAGGGTCGGAAAATGGTAATCCGCAGGAACTCGGTTTCAGGCTGGAATATGTTGCCAGCCGCCCGATGATGCTGGAGAAACTCAATCAATGGCTGGCTCATTACGATCCGGATGCCATTATTGGCTGGAGTTTGATTCAGTTCGATTTACGGATGTTACAGAAACATGCCGAACGCTACAACGTGCCGCTAAAGTTCGGTCGTAATCAGAGTTTGCTCGAATGGCGGGAACACGGTTTCAAACCGGGGCACTTTTTTGCATCAGCAGAAGGTCGTCTCATTATTGACGGCATTGATGCCCTGAAAACAGCGACGTGGAATTTTCCCTCATTCAGTCTTGAATATGTTGCTCAAACGCTATTAGGGGAAGGGAAAGCCATTGATAATCCTTATGACCGAATGGATGAAATCAACCGCCTTTTTCAGGAAGATAAGCCCGCCCTCGCCCGCTATAATTTGCAAGACTGCACTCTGGTCAATCGTATTTTTGAGAAAGTGGATTTGATGGCGTTCCTCTTGGAGCGGGCCACTGTTACAGGATTGGCAGTAGATCGCAGCGGTGGTTCAGTAGCCGCATTTACCCACCTTTATCTGCCAAGAATGCACCGCATTGGCTATGTTGCTCCCGTTCAGCCCACTTATTTCGATGATACCAGTCCCGGTGGTTTTGTGATGGATTCGTTTCCGGGTCTGTATGATTCAGTACTCGTACTGGACTATAAAAGCCTCTACCCTTCGATTATCCGCACATTCCTGATTGATCCTGTAGGTATGGTCGAAGGCCTTGCTCAACCCGACAGTGAACATTCCGTACCCGGTTTCCGGCAGGCTTTTTTCTCCCGCACCCAACATTGTTTACCCGATATTGTCACGCAAATCTGGTATGAACGCGACAAAGCCAAAAGACTGGGTAACGCGCCGCTTTCCCAAGCCTTGAAAATTATTATGAACGCGTTTTATGGCGTACTCGGTGCATCCGGATGCCATTTTTTTGATCCCCGCCTGACATCATCAATTACGATGCGTGGGCATAAAATCATGCATCAAACCCGTGAGTTAATTGAATCACAGGGTTATCAGGTCATTTATGGTGATACAGATTCAACATTTGTCTGGCTCAAACGCCCTCATTCAGAGGACGAAGCCAGCCAAATTGGGCATTCATTGACACAATTTGTCAACCAATGGTGGAAAGAACACCTGAAATCCGAATTCAATCTTGAAAATACATTGGAGTTAGAATTTGAGACACACTATCGTCGCTTCTTGATGCCGACAGTGCGTGGAGCAGAGCAAGGCAGCAAAAAACGCTATGCCGGACTGAGTAGCGATAAGGTCATTTTCAAAGGGTTGGAAACGGTGAGAACGGACTGGACACCACTGGCTCAAATCTTCCAAAAAGAACTGTATACGCTGATTTTTCACCAGCAACCCTATCAAGATTATATTCGAGAGTATATTGCCAAGACGCTGGCGGGGGAGTTTGATGGACGCCTTGTTTATCGTAAGCGATTGCGCCGCAATTTATCGGATTACCAGCGCAATGTTCCCCCGCATGTTCGGGCTGCACGTTTAGCGGATGAATATAACCAGCAGCACAATCGTCCACTACAGTACCAAAACGGTGGTTGGATCAGCTACATTATCACGCTGTCCGGGCCAGAACCCATGGAAAATCAAACTACTGCACCAGACTATGAGCACTATATCAATAAGCAGTTAATGCCCATTGCCGATGCTATTTTGCCGTTTATTCAGGATGACTTTATGGCCCTGCAAACAGGGCAAATGAGCATCTCTTTTGAGTAATGGATATTTTTGCAGGTGACGGCTTGCTCAGCTTCAATTAACATATCGCTCCTCTAATGGGCAATGGTACTTTTGTGACCTCGTTACCAAAAAACGCGGGATGTAAAGTGCTATTGGAAAAGTGCTATTGAAAACTATCCCTATCGATAATCAATGATGATCGATATCCAACAAAAGCAGCCATCCTGCACCTATAAATGATATTGTCTAACAGAAAACTGAGCCGAAATTTATGCCATTTACTCTTGGTCAACGCTGGATAAGCGATACAGAAAGCGAACTTGGATTAGGAACAGTCGTAGCGCTTGATACGCGCATGGTGACGTTACTTTTTCCTGCCAGCGGAGAAAACCGCCTTTACGCACGCAATGACTCCCCTATTACCCGCGTTATGTTTAATGTGGACGATACCGTGACCAGTCACGAAGGTTGGAAACTCAAGATCGATGATGTTCAGCAAGATAATGGCCTGCTGATCTACATCGGTACTCGCCTGGACACTGAAGAAGAAAATACCTGCCTGCGGGAAGTTTTTCTGGATAGCAAGCTGACGTTTAATAAGCCGCAAGATCGTCTGTTTGCTGGTCAAATTGACCGTATGGATCGCTTTGCTCTGCGTTTTCGCGCCCGTAAACACCAAAGCGAACAATTTCGTCTGGCAGAAAGTGGATTACGTGGCATTCGTGCCAGTTTGATCCCACATCAGCTACATATTGCCAATGAAGTAGGCAAACGCCATGCTCCCCGCGTATTACTGGCGGATGAAGTGGGGCTGGGTAAAACCATTGAAGCCGGCATGATCATTCATCAGCAATTGATGGCAGGACGTGCGGAACGTGTATTGATCATCGTACCAGACAGCCTGCAACATCAATGGCTGGTAGAAATGCTGCGTCGATTTAACCTGCGTTTCTCACTGTTCGATGATGGTCGGTACACAGAAGCGCTTCATGACAGCGATAATCCGTTTGAGACAGAGCAATTAGTTATCTGTTCTCTGGATTTTGTTCGCCGCAATAAGCAACGTTTTGAACATTTGCTGGAAGCGAGCTGGGATTTGATGGTAGTGGATGAAGCTCACCATCTGGAGTGGAACGAAAAATCCCCGAGCCGCGAATATCTCGTTATTGAACAGTTGTCAGAGCAAATACCTTCCGTTCTGCTGCTGACAGCCACACCAGAACAGTTGGGCCAAGAGAGTCACTTTGCCCGTCTGCGCCTGCTTGATCCAAATCGTTTCCATGATTATCAGGTATTCATTGATGAACAACAGAATTATCGTCCTGTTGCGGATGCCGTGACTTTGCTGCTGTCCGATGATCTTTTAAACAATGACCAGCAAAATGCAATTGTTGAACTGATTAACGAACAAGATATTGAGCCTTTGTTGAAAGCGGTAAACAGCCAGCAGGATGAGGAGAGCAGCAATGCTCGCCACGAACTGGTCTCTATGCTGATGGATCGCCATGGAACCAGCCGACTACTGTTCCGTAATACCCGTGGTGGCGTGAAAGGTTTCCCACACCGTGAACTGCATGAAATCAAATTACCATTGCCAACCCAATATCAGACGGCAATCAAGGTTTCTGAAATCATGGGTGCCAAAAAGACCGTGGAAGCGCGTGCCAAAGATATGCTCTATCCTGAGCGGATCTATCAGGAATTTGAAGGTGAAAACGCCACATGGTGGAACTTCGATCCACGCGTAGAATGGCTGTTAGGTTTCCTGATGGCAAACCGTGATGAAAAAGTGCTGGTAATCTGTGCAAAAGCAGAAACTGCGCTGCAACTGGAACAAGTTCTGCGTGAACGCGAAGGTATCCGCGGTGCCGTCTTCCATGAAGGTTTGTCCTTGCTGGAACGTGACCGTGCCGCCGCTTACTTCGCTTCTGAAGAAGACGGAGCACAAGTGCTGCTCTGTTCTGAAATTGGCTCTGAAGGACGTAACTTCCAGTTTGCCAATCAGCTTGTTATGTTTGATCTACCATTCAACCCTGATTTGCTGGAGCAACGAATCGGTCGTCTGGATCGTATCGGTCAAAACCGCGATATTAAAATCAGCGTGCCTTATCTGGAAAACACGGCGCAATCCATTCTCCTGCGCTGGTATAACGAAGGACTGGATGCGTTTGAACATACCTGCCCGACCGGTCGTCCTATCTACGACAAGTATTACGAAACACTGTTGAATTTCCTTGCCAAACCTAATGAGCAAACTGACTTCAATGAGTTTATTACTGAATGCCGCACGCATCATGAACAACTCAAACAACAATTGGAGCAAGGCCGTGACCGTCTGCTGGAAATGAACTCCAACGGTGGTGAACAAGGTCAGAAACTGGCAGAAAAAATTGCGGCGCAGGATAATGATACCGATCTGGTGAATTTTGCCCTGAATTTATTCGATATCGTCGGC
The DNA here is from genome assembly GCF_059072735.1 of Xenorhabdus sp. XBWT. Lineage (NCBI taxonomy): Bacteria > Pseudomonadati > Pseudomonadota > Gammaproteobacteria > Enterobacterales > Morganellaceae > Xenorhabdus > Xenorhabdus sp. XBWT. The sequence continues at coordinate 625,199 of NZ_CM180990.1, read as the reverse complement.
ATCAATCAGGAAGATCACAGTGACGGTATTATCGTCCTGAATCCATCTGATCATATGCTGGTGCCGGATTTTCCCGGATTGCCGAAGGACGGCTGCTCCATTACGTTTGACCGTGAGAAAGCACTGTCCCGCGAAGATACTCAATTTCTGAGCTGGGAACATCCTATCATTCGCAATGGCCTGGATTTAATCCTGTCAGGGGATACAGGAAGTTGCGCCGTTTCTATTCTGAAAAATAAAGCACTGCCGGTAGGTACTCTGTTGGTTGAGTTGATTTACGTTGTTGAAGCGCAAGCGCCTAAACATTTGCAATTGACCCGTTTTCTGCCACCAACGCCAGTACGTCTCTTATTGGATCTAAAAGGCACTGATCTAGCTCCTCAGGTAGAGTTTGAAAGTTTCAACCGTCAGCTCAATGCCATCAACCGCCATAACGCCAGCAAGCTGGTCAATGCGGTACAGCAAGAAGTTCATGCGATTTTACAACAATCAGAACCTCTGATTGAAAAACAATCACGTGAATTGATTGAGAAAGCAAAGAAAGAAGCGGATGAAGTGCTGTCAGCGGAATTGTCACGTCTGGAAGCCCTGAAAGCGGTTAACCCGAATATTCGTGACGATGAGCTGGAAGCTATCGAATCTGAGCATAAGCATCTGTTGCTGAACCTTGATCAGGCCAACTGGCGTCTGGATGCCATTCGTCTGGTTGTTGTTTCTCATCAATAAATGCGCGTAAATTCAGGGGTATTCTCCGCAAGGTGCCCCTGAGTTCAGTCTCACTCTATATTAATCCCGCACCCCGGGTCATATCTGATAGAATGCGCCCCGTCATTTTTCTGACCTGATTTATTTTCCCGACCCAATTGGAGCCACTCATGCTGGAGTCTTACAATCCCCCGACAGATCCTTGGTTATATGTGCTGTACCAAGATGAGCACATTATGGTTGTTAATAAACCCAGTGGATTACTTTCTGTGCCGGGTAAAGCAGAAGAGCACAAAGACAGTATTATGACACGGGTTCAGGCTGAATTTCCTACCGCAGAATCGGTACATCGATTGGATATGGCTACCAGCGGCATTATGGTTGTGGCACTCACCAAAGCCGCCGAACGTGAGTTGAAACGTCAGTTCCGTGAACGTGAGCCGAAAAAAGTCTATATCGCCCGGGTCTGGGGAAAACTGGAGCCGGAAAAGGGATTGGTGGATTTGCCGTTGATCTGCGACTGGCCAAATCGTCCGAAGCAGAAAGTCTGCTTTGAAACCGGAAAATCGGCACAAACTGAATATCAAGTGCTGAAATATGAAGAACAGGCAACACGTGTCAGACTGGCTCCAATCACCGGCCGTTCTCATCAGCTTCGTGTGCATATGCTGGCTCTTGGCAATCCTATTCTGGGGGATCGCTTTTATGCCCATCCGCAGGCAAGGGAGCTTACACCTCGCCTGCAATTACACGCCCAAGAACTATCCATTACGCATCCGGCTTATGGCACGCCAATGCATTTTGAATGCAAAGCCGATTTTTGACGGATGCGTTTTTTGCAGTACTTTAGGTTTTTGTGAAGTACTTTAGGTTGTTGTGAAATACGTTAGGATCAGTGCTATTTAAAGCCTTTCTCTTTTTTGATCAAATCATACGCGGATTGGATAGACTGCGCTTTCTGCTTTGCAAGCTCCATCATTTCTGGTGGTAAACCTTTTGCCACCAGCTTATCGGGGTGATGTTCACTCATCAGTTTCCGATAAGCCCGCTTAATGGTTGTGGCATCATCATGCTCATTGACACCCAATACCTTACAGGCATCCGCCAGTGTTGCACGCTGCTGCCCAGCCCCCTGATAGTGCCCATGTTGCTGATACTGCCCACTATAATGATGCCCTTCGAAATGACGACCACCTTCCATCATGGCAAGAAATTGTTCAAATTGCATGCGGGAAATCCCCAGTTCTTCAGCAATGACAAACAGGACTTTTCTTTCATTGGGATGCAGTTCACCATCAGCAAACGCGGCCTGCAATTGTATTTCCAAAAACATGCGAATGAGATCGAAACGACCAAAGCAAGCGCGCCGCAATTGCCGTAATGTCGTTCGCAGGGGGAATTCAGGCTGTTTACCCTCACGAAACGATTGCTGGGCAGAAGTCCTGGCCTCACCATGCAGCTGCATTCTGTCCATCAGTTGAGTGGCAAGCTGGATATCCGTTTCGGTTACCCGGCCTTTTGCTTTGGTTAAGTGCCCCAGTACTTGGAATGTACTGAGGAAAAACAGGGTTTGTCGGGTCTGGCCTTTGGTATCAATACGTTGATTCCGCAGCCTGACCTTATCAAGGATGTGACCGAGTAACAGGCCAATCACAATGCCCCAGAAACCTGCACCGGACGCTATACCGAATATTAATCCAAATAATTTTCCCCAATACTGCATATAGTCTTCAATTCCCCAATGCCCTGAGCGCAATTTTGCATTATCATACTATTCATTAAGCTCTGTGCCTAACAGCAAGATTAGCAAAGTTAAACTTTACTCTGGCGCCTATTTATTAACTAAGTTAGTCTCTGAACATTCGCCGGCACGATGCCACTGATGACGGAACCGCATAAACATCTATGAATAAATGTTATCCAACTCTGCTGGCCACAATGGTATGGGCAGCACTCTATAGTCAGCAAGCTCATGCTGATCTCGCAGCACAATGTATGCTGGGCGTACCTGTCTACGATAAGCCGATTATCACAGGCGATCCCAATAAAATGCCTGTTAACATTAAGTCTGATGATACTCACGGTGAATATCCCTACTCAGCTGAGTTCATTGGTAATGTTGATATCCAACAGGGAAACAAAACACTGACAGCCGATAAGGTACGGCTTGAACAGACACAGGATAAAGAGCCAATCCGTACTATTACTGCAATCGGTAACTTCAGCTATGATGACCCCCAGATCATTTTAAAAGGGCCACGGGCTTGGGCTAATTTGAATAATAAAGACACTGACGTAGAGCAGGGCAAGTACCAGATGGTCGGCCGTCAGGGACGTGGTAGCGCAGATAAGATGATGCTGCGTGATGAAAACCGCTATACTATTTTGAATAATGGGATATTTACCTCCTGTTTGCCGGGCAATGATAGCTGGAGTGTTGTCGGTTCAGAAGTGATCCTCGACCGTGAAGAAGAAGTAGCTGAAATCTGGAACGCTCGTTTTCGGATTGCCAATGTACCCGTGTTTTACAGCCCATACTTGCAGTTGCCGATTGGTGACAAACGCCGCTCTGGTTTCTTGATCCCCAATGCCAGTTTTTCCAATAAAGACGGCTTCCAGTTCCTGCTGCCATATTACTGGAATATCGCTCCGAACTATGATGCTACGATCACTCCGCATCTCATTACTATGCGTGGCTTTAAACTGGATAATGAATTCCGTTATTTAACCAAAGCAGGTACGGGTACGGTTGCGCTGGATTGGATTGGTCATGACCGCCTGTATGAGGAAGACAAAAAACTCGGCATCAAACCTGAGCGGGACAGCAGCAACCGTTGGTTATTCTACTGGAATCACAGTGGTGTCATGAATCAGGTTTGGCGTTTCAACGTCGATTATACCAAAGTCAGCGACCCTAGCTATTTTGGTGATTATTCTTCACAGTACGGCTCCAGCACCGATGGCTATGCCACTCAAAAATTCAGTATTGGTTATGCTCAGCAAAACTGGGATGCCACACTGTCAACCAAACAGTTCCAGATCTTTACCGCAAGTGATAGTAGAAAAGCTTACCGAACTGAACCTCAATTGGATCTAAACTACTATAAGAATGATCTGGGACCATTTGATTTTCGTACCTACGCCCAAGTAGCTAAGCTAACCAGCGTAGGAAAAAACAATCCAGATGCAACTCGCTGGCATCTGGAGCCATCCCTTAATCTGCCGCTCTCCAATGGCTGGGCCAGCATCAATAATGAATTTAAAATGATGGCTACCCATTACGAGCAGGATATTTCCCCTGAGATACAAAAAATAAACCCCTCATTGGAAAAATCAGTTGACCGTGTTCTGCCTGTGTTTAAATCAGACGCGAAAATAGTGTTTGAACGCTCCATGTACTTTAATCAGGGTTACACCCAGACTCTGGAACCCCGCGTTCAATATCTCTATGTGCCTTATAAGAATCAAAATAACATTAATAACTTTGATTCATCCCTGCTGCAAACAGACTATACCGGATTGTTCCGTGACCGCTTCTACAGCGGGTTAGACCGCATTTCATCGGCTAATCAATTTACCACGGGTATAACCTCACGTATTTATGATGAAGATTTAGTTGAACGTTTTAGCCTGTCCGTGGGTCAAATCTACTACTTTGAACGTCCACGTACTACTGATACAGATCCCAACTCAAGCGGCAAAGGTATTATCAGGAATAAACAAGGTACAGGGCCGACTACATGGGCCGGAGATGTACACTGGAAAATCAGCGATTCTTGGGGTTTCAAAGGTGGGCTACAATACGATAACCGACTGGGCAGTGTAACCATGGGCAATGCGGTTGTCGAATACCGCCGGGATGCCGACCGCCTGCTGCAATTAAACTATCGCTTTGTCGATCGCGATTATATTCAGGCTACGCTTGGGACATTACCCGCTTACCAGCAAGGCATTTCACAGGTGGGTCTGGCAGCAAGCTGGCCATTGTCAGATCGCTGGGCGTTTGTGGGAGCGTATTACTACGATACCAAAGAAAAACAGCCTGCGAGTCAAATGGTGGGTCTGCAATATAATACTTGCTGCTGGGCAGTCAATGTGGGTTATGAACGCAAGATCGTCAACTGGAGATTCGGCAGCAGCCAATATGACAACAAATGGTCATTCAATGTTGAACTTCGTGGCTTAAGTAACAATCATAGTCTGGGTAGTCAGAAAATGTTGCAGCAAGGTATTCTTCCATACCAGCGTGCATTCTGATACCGATAAACACAATGTATACCGAATAGACTTCAAGTTGCAGCGCGGCGGCAAGAGAACACATCTCCAAAAACATAGCCAATCGTTTGTTGATAAAAAACGATGACTGAGATGAGTGAGCGCAGTCAGCAAAGCAGCAACTTGAAAGATGACGGGTTAAACACAATAACCCCGCCAAGGCGGGATTAATATAATGGGAAATGTATGAAGAACTGGAGATCCCTCGTTCTCGGATTGATGTTTTCAGTAAATTCTGTCGCAATGGCAGCACCACAAGAAATCAATAAGGTCGCTGCCGTTGTTAACAATGATGTCGTACTGGAAAGTGACGTCAACAGCCTCTTACAAACCGTTAAACGCAATGCAAAACAGGCGGGTCAGCAGATACCGGATGAGAAAGCTTTGCGTCATCAGATCATTGAACGCCTGATTATGGATGATATCGTTCTGCAAATGGCTGAACGGATGCAGATTACTATTCCTGATCAAGCTTTGGATTCTGCGATCACAAATATCGCGGCTCAAAACCATTTGAGCCTTGCCCAGTTGAAACAAAATTTGGTTACAGATGGAATTAACTTTGATACCTATCGTAATCAAATCCGCAAGGAAATGACTATCGCAGAAGTACGTAATAATGAGGTACGTCGCCGCATCACGATCTTGCCACAAGAAGTTGACTCACTGGCTAATCAGCTTGAAGGCCAAAATAGTCAGAATACGGAACTGAACATCAGCCACATCTTGATTCCGTTGCCAGAAAATCCGGATCAGGCTCAGGTTGAAAAAGCCGGGACGATTGTCAAAAATATTTTGTCTGAACTCAAGAACGGTGTCGATTTCGGTAAACTGGCCATCACCTATTCTGGTGACTCTCAAGCCCTGAAAGGGGGCAATATGGGTTGGAGCAAACTACATGAGCTACCATCTCTGTTTGCTGAACAACTCAAGTCCGCACATAAAGGGCAGATTATTGGCCCACTCCGTTCTGGTGTTGGTTTTCACATTCTTAAAGTGAATGATATCCGTGGCGATCATATGCCAATCGCAGTCACCGAAGTCAATGCCCGTCATATTCTGTTGAAAACTTCACCTGTTATGAATGATGAGAAAGCCCGCAATGATTTGATGAAACTCAGAGAAGAGATCTTAAGCGGCAAAACTACATTTGAAGAAGCCGCGAAAGAGTATTCTGAAGATTCAGGTTCAGCTATGCGTGGTGGAGAGCTGGGATGGAACTTGCCAAGTACCTATGATCCAGCCTTCCGTGATGCATTGACAAAATTGCAAAAAGGCGAGATCAGTCAACCTGTTCACTCTTCTTTCGGCTGGCACTTAATCCAACTGCTTGATAGCCGCAAAGTTGATAGAACGGATGCCGCGCAGAAAGATCGTGCTTATCGCCTGCTGTTCAACCGTAAATTCAATGAAGAAGAACAAAGCTGGATGCAGGAATTACGCGCTTCCGCTTATGTGAAAATTTTAGATGGTAGCGATGCAAAACAATAAACCCGTCATTATCACCCCCGGCGAACCGGCCGGGGTTGGTCCAGATTTAGTCATTGCCCTCGCCCAACGAGAATGGCCTATTCAATTGGTAGTCTGCGCTGATCCGGAAATGATGCTCTCCCGAGCCAGACAACTCAATTTGCCTTTGCAACTACAAACTTATTCCCCTGAGCACACTTCTTTATCACAAGCCGCTGGAACGTTGACTATTCTGCCTGTTTATCTCCAATCCCCGACCATCGTGGGTGAGTTAAACCGAAAAAACGGAACTTATGTCACGGAAACGTTGGCAAAAGCCTGCGATGGTTGTCTGAATGGCGAATTCTCCGCATTGGTAACCGGCCCTGTTCATAAAGGGGTTATCAATGATGCCGGAGTCTCTTTTACCGGACATACTGAATTTTTTGCTGACCACAGTAAATGCTCAAGGGTAGTCATGATGCTGGCAACGGAAGAGCTTCGGGTAGCATTGGCGACAACACACTTGCCGATTCTGGATGTGCCCAAGGCAATTACGTTTGATTCCCTGCGGGAAGTAGTCACCATTCTCAACCATGACCTCAAAACCAAGTTCGGTATCCATCGCCCCCATATTTATGTCTGCGGCCTGAATCCTCATGCCGGTGAAGGAGGACATATGGGACGTGAAGAAATAGACGTGATCATTCCAGCATTAGAGAGACTGAGGGCAGAAGGGATATGGCTGGAAGGCCCATTACCTGCTGATACACTGTTCCAACCTAAATATTTGGATCATGCCGATGCTGTGCTTTCGATGTATCACGATCAGGGGCTACCCGTGTTAAAATACCAAGGTTTTGGCAGAGCAGTGAATATTACGCTCGGTCTGCCATTTATCCGAACGTCTGTCGATCATGGCACAGCACTCGAGCTGGCGGGGACAGGTCAAGCTGATGTGGGTAGTTTTATCACCGCATTAAATCTAGCAATTAAAATGATACAAAACAGTAATGAATAATAAAGTCCATCAAGGGCATCATGCCCGTAAACGTTTCGGGCAAAACTTTTTAACCGATCAGTTTATTATTGATAGCATTGTCGATGCGATGAATCCACAAGTGGGTCAAGCTGTAGTGGAAATTGGCCCTGGTCTGGGAGCATTGACTGAACCCGTTGGTGAGCGCATGGATAAAATGACGGTTGTCGAACTTGACCGCGATCTTGCTGCCCGCCTGCACGTTCATCCAAAATTGAAAGACAAGCTGACAATTATCCAGCAAGATGCAATGACCGTTGATTTTGGTCAGATTGCCAAAGAGCGCGGGCAGCCTTTGCGCGTATTCGGTAATTTGCCTTATAACATTTCTACGCCATTGATGTTCCATCTTTTCAGCTATACTGATGCCATTGCTGATATGAGTTTTATGTTGCAAAAAGAAGTGGTCAATCGTCTGGTCGCAGGGCCTGGCAGCAAAGCCTATGGACGTTTAAGTGTGATGGCACAATACTACTGTCAGGTTATTCCAGTTCTTGAAGTACCACCTACAGCATTTACGCCAGCACCAAAAGTAGATTCCGCCATTGTGCGTTTGATTCCGCATAAGGCAATACCCAATCCGGCTCATGACCTTCGTGTGTTATCCCGGATTACAACTCAGGCATTTAACCAACGCCGAAAAACAATCCGCAACAGCCTTGGCAATATCTTTTCCGTTGAGCAGTTATCTGAATTGGGCATTGATCCAAGTACGCGGGCTGAAAATATTTCTGTCGAGCAATACTGTAAGATGGCGAATTGGTTATCGTCCCAGCCTAAAGAAATTGTCGGAAACCAATAAACAGCCGTCACAGTAACAGGAGGCACTTATGCTCAACGAACCAAGAATTCATATTCAAGTACAAAGTACTTACGTAGAAAGCCAATCACAACCGGAACAACAACGTTTTGTGTTTGCTTATACAATATCAATTCGCAATCTTGGGCATTCTCCCGTGCAGCTAATTAGCCGTTACTGGCGTATAACCAATAGTGATGGTCACCAAACAGAAGTTCAGGGTGAAGGGGTTGTGGGAAAGCAGCCTTTGATCCTACCAGGAACAGAATACCGTTACAGCAGCGGAGCCATTCTGGAAACCCCCCTGGGTACTATGGAAGGCCATTATGAAATGATTGATCATGATGGTCGCCCATTTCGTACCGCTATTCCCGTGTTTAGGCTGGCTATTCCTACACTGATAAATTAACGTATGGCTACATATCTTATCGGCGATATTCACGGCTGTTACCGTGAATTGATCGCCTTATTAGAACAAGTCGATTTTCATTCCAATAACGATACCCTATGGCTGACGGGTGATCTGGTCTCCCGTGGCCCTGATTCGCTGGCAGTGCTTCGTTATATAAAACAACTCGGCTCGGCGGCTAAATTGGTATTGGGTAATCACGATCTGCATCTGCTGGCTGTTTACGCCAAGATCAGCCGCAATAAACCAAAAGACTTGCTAGATGAATTACTTTCGGCGCCAGATATTGATGAGCTGATAAACTGGCTGAGAAAACAGCCCATGTTACAGATTGATGACAAATTAAAACTGGTCATGACACATGCAGGACTCACGCCACAATGGGATCTGGAGACAGCCAGAATGTGTGCCCGTGAAGTGGAGGCTATTCTTTGCAGTGACAGTTATCCTCTGTTCCTCAATGAGATGTACGGAGATATGCCGAATAACTGGGCACCAGAATTAAGCGGCCTTGCTCGGTTACGTTTCAGTACCAATGCACTGACACGGATGCGTTATTGTTTTCCGAATGGTCAGCTGGATATGATCTGCAAGTCTAAACCCGAAAATGCCTCTGCACCACTGAAGCCTTGGTTCGAATTACCACGTAATATCCCTGAAGACTATTCCATTGCATTTGGTCATTGGGCAGCACTGGAAGGCCGGGGAACGCCTGCCAATATTTATGCACTGGATACGGGCTGTTGCTGGGGAGGTAAATTGACAATGCTGCGTTGGGAAGACAAACAATATTTCAGACAAGATTCATTGGGTAACAAATCACCAGTCTGAATCAGTGACACAGGAGTGCCTGTCGGCACTCCGCACGCACGTAAGGTTCGATTACTCTCGGCGTTCCAGGATTTCAAAACAATATCCATGAGAGTTGTTTTCATCCTCATCATGATATTCGGTGAAAACTGAATTCCACTCATCAGGCTCATAATCAGGGAAATGAGTATCACCAATTACTTCTGCATCAATATGAGTCAGATACATACGGGAGGCAAGAGGAATGAACTGTTCATACACTTTTCCTCCCCCCATCACCATAATTTCTTCAACATCACCGGCGGCGGCCAACGCAGCTTCGATAGAGTTGACCCAAGTGACCCGATCATCACTCGCAGGTTGACTGCTGATCACGATATTCAGGCGTCCCGGTAAAGGACGGCCGATCGATTCATATGTAACCCGCCCCATCACAACTGGCTTTCCGAGCGTATTGCGTTTAAACCAGGCTAAATCACCCGGAAGAGTCCATGGCATGGCGTTTTCCATACCAATAACTCGATCCATAGCCATCGCAGCAATCAAGCTGATATTCATTAAATCACCTTACAGGCAAGTAGTATGAAAATTTGGGACACTATACGGAAAGGGTCAGTCTCCGTCGATAAGATTAGCAATTTATTCAGAGTAAATAGTTTGTTTGCACACGAATTGTTAAATAGTCCATTGTTTAACCCGTCATTCTGACGCAAATAGTATTCAAAACAGCTAGGAAATTATCGATTAGAAGTCAGGAGGATTGACAACCAACTGTCCCGCAACCCCATGATCCGCCATTTCCAATCTCTGACTGTAGTACATAAAAGGGAAATGCTCATAAGACGGCTTCATCATATTCACCAGTAATTCAGCTCGCTCATCAATCCAAACCGTATCTTTCCAGCCATAATCCTGTGGTTCTGGGCGATTGCCATTCAGGCTAATGACTTTAAACCTTACCCCTTCAATATGGAAAGGCTGAGGGACGGTTGTTGTAATTACCCAACGTTCCCATGCCCCTTGCTGGCTGGTTATATCGATGCGGTTATCACTCAGCAACACACCATTAATTCCCTGAGAATAATCTCCCAGCGTGAGTTGACGATTGCGGATAGAAGAGCTGATGTGTGGATTATCAACCACGAGTTGAGTTGGTAATTGATCCACCACTAAAGGGAGCAGCCCGCTCGCTTTTAGTGTCAAAACTGTGGTTGACACTAGTTTAGTCGAAGCCTCAAACAACCCTTTCAGACGATCGATTACACTTGCGGATTCTCCGGCTGTAATGGTCACATTCTCGACTTTCGACATATCCACCAGAACCTCACGACGTTCTCCCGGCGCGAGTGGCAACTCCTGCACAGCTACAGGCGCAGGCAGCAATCCTTGGTCAGTACCAATCATATAGAATGGACGCCCATCACTGAGCTGCAACTGATAGCGTCGGGCATTAGAAGCATTCAGTAAGCGTAGTCTGACCCAACCTCTGGCAACTTCAACAAAAGGATTTTCGACACCATTAACAACCAGAGTATCACCGAGAAAATCTTTGTTGGCGGGAGGGTTATATTGAGGTACACCAAAATTATCTAATTGTTTATCCTGCAAAATAACCGGAAAATCATCGACACCATAATGTGTAGGCAAAGACAACTTGCGACTGTCTTCATCTTCCACCAGCCACATACCTGCCAACCCTGCATAAACATGTTGTGCCATGCGATTCGGCGTGTTGGCGTGATACCAGCAGGTCGCTGCCGGCTGATCGATTGGGATAACCGGAGACCAGCTTTCCCCTGGTGACATCACACGTGTTGAGCCTCCCATCAAAGTTCCGGGCACCAGCAATCCGCCTACTGTCATTGACACATCTTCAGACAGGCGATTGCTATATATCAGTTTAATATTATCGCCCCGACGAACCCGAATAGTTGGCCCTAAATAATGTCCATTGATACCCCAGACCTGAACTTTATTCTGACCATTGAACGACCATCTGGCTTTTTGCATGGCTAAAAATAGAGGTTGTCCGCCCCGGGATTCCAGTAAGGGAGGAAGTGGTAATTTCGTTTGTTGATTTTTGTTGGCCCGAACCGCAAAAGGGAGTGTCCCTAAACACATAGCCAAACCAGATGCCTGAATAAACTGGCGCCGACTCAGTGACATACTTTCTCCACGGCAGGAATCGTTTCCATGACAGGAATAGTCTCCACGACAAAAATAGCAATCAACAATAATTGCTTATGCGAACGCAAACGCGACGCAATTACTGCATAATTCAAATAATTTCTGGGATGAATGCCCCGATATTGTGGCTATCAGGATTTATTATTCTATCGATTGCGTTTAATAAAAACGGTAATTTATTAAACGCAATCATATCTCGAATAGGAAAGAAATTCTAAAACTATCTTAAATTTATAGCTAGAATTCGCCCAAAATGAGGGAAGATATATTTGATGATTCAGGTCATTTTATCGCCATTAAATTATCTTTGCTTATTAAGTGCCTCGACTTCTTTATCCAATTCAGCAATTTTCGCCTGCATCATTTGCCGACAATGTTCTGCCAGTTCACGAACCTGCTCTTTAGTGTATTTTGTGGTATCAACTGCAGGCAATATTTCGACAATAACAGTGCCATTATTCCAACGGTTAAATTTTATTTTACCGTGTGTTGAAGAAACACAAACAGGAACGATAGGTACCCCTGCTGCAATGGCGGCATGAAAGGCTCCGGTTTTAAATGGCAGCAAACCGCGACCACGGCTGCGCGTTCCTTCCGGGAACATCCAGACCGAAATTTGATGTTTTTTTATCTGATTAACAACCTGTGAAATAGTACCGTGTGCTTTTGTCCTGTTTTCTCTGTTGATCAAAATATTGCCTGTCAGCCAATAAAGCTGACCAAAAAAGGGAATAAATACGAGACTTTTCTTGCCCACGGTGACAGTGCGTGGCTGCACTGTATTCGACATAGTAATCATGTCGCAATTGTTTTGATGATTGCCGATGTAGATACTAGGCCCGTATTGCTGAACTTCTGCCGGAATACGCTTCAATAATTTGATACCAAATATTTTGTGAAATTTGCCAAAGGCATGACCAAAGGTCATAACATGGCGGGGATTACGCGGGCTGAATAAACAGTAAATACTGCCGAAGATACAGATAAAGAGAGTAAACAGAATAACAATAATTCCACGAATGATTGCTAGCATAGCTGCCTCTTGCAGAGCAGGCCAGTGATTACACTGACCCGCAGTTATAATTTGATCCCTTCATTTTTCAAGTTGTGGCTTTATTGATTGCTCTGCAACATGAAACCTATGGGTATGTTATTTATTGGCTCAACTTATTATTTAGGCATTTCCACAACGATACGTTCAACACGCTGTAATCCACGAGGCAGCGAGGTTCCCTTACGCCCTCTCTCAGCCCTGAATTTCTGTAAATCTTCCGGACGAAGTTGTAACTTGCGCTTACCGAAGTAGAGGGTAATTGACGATTGTGGAGACAATACCAGCAACCAACTCAACATATCTTCCCCTGATGCAGCCTGCGCAGCCGGAACGGAAACAATTTTGTTACCCTTGCCCTTCGAAAGCTGAGGCAGATCAGCCACTGGGAACATCAACATACGACCCATTTTGGTAATCGCCAGCAGCATGTCATCCTGCTCACTGTTGATCTGCAAAGGCTGCATCACCTTGGCATTTTCAGGCAAAGTAATCAAAGCCTTACCCGCACGGTTTTTGGCTATCAGATCACTGAAAGTACAAATAAAACCATAACCCGCATCTGAAGCCATCAAGAATTTCTGATCGTCTGTCGCTGTCAAAAGATGCTCGACCGATGCTCCGACTGGCAATGCCAGTTTGCCAGTCAATGGTTCACCCTGCCCTCTGGCAGAGGGTAAATCCAATGGATCGATGGAGTAACTCCGCCCTGTTGTATCAATGAAGACGACAGGCTGGTTGCTCTTGCCACGCGCCGCACTGCGGAAATTGTCACCGGATTTGTAATTCAGGCCAGCCGGATCAATCTCATGTCCTTTTGCACTGCGCACCCAGCCCATTTCGGACATAACAACCGTAATCGGTTCAGACGGCAAGATATCATGATCGCTCATGGCCTTCGCCTCTGTGCGCTCCTTCAATGGAGAGCGGCGAACATCACCATAACTTTCCGCATCAGCGATAATCTCTTTTTTCAGCAAAGTATTTAACTTACGTTCAGAACCCAGAATAGCCTGAAGTTTGTCACGCTCTTTCGCCAGTTCTCCCTGCTCACCGCGAATTTTGACTTCTTCCAGTTTCGCCAAGTGACGCAATTTCAGTTCCAGTACAGCTTCAGCCTGCGTTTCGGTTAAACCAAAACGCAGCGTCAACACTTGCTTCGGCTCATCTTCATTGCGAATGATATGGATCACTTCGTCAATATTAAGATATGCCACCAGCAAACCGTCCAAAATATGCAGGCGTTTAAGCACTTTTTCCAGACGGTAATTCAGGCGATTACGCACTGTTTCACGACGGTAAACCAGCCACTCACTCAAGATCTCAACCAGACCTTTAACCGCCGGGCGGTTATCCAGCCCGATCATATTGAGGTTAACGCGATAGCTTTTTTCCAGATCTGTGGTCACAAACAGGTGGTTCATCACTTGTTCAACATCCACACGGTTGGTACGCGGTACAATCACCAAACGTGTTGGGTTTTCGTGATCGGATTCATCACGCAGATCATCCACCATCGGCAGCTTTTTCGCCCGCATCTGGCTGGCGATTTGCTCCAGGATCTTGGCACCGGAGACTTGGTGGGGCAGAGCGGTAATAACAACATTACCCTCTTCTTTGGACCATATCGCACGCATACGCACAGAACCGCGACCATTTTTATAGATCTTGCGGATATCTTCTTTTGACGTGATGATCTCAGCTTCGGTCGGATAATCCGGCCCTTTGACGTACTCCATCGCTTCATCAAGCGATAGATCAGGCTTCTCCAGCATGGCAATCAACGCATTCGCCACTTCGCGGGCGTTATGCGGAGGAATATCAGTCGCCATACCAACAGCAATGCCGGTTGTCCCATTCAGCAGAATATTGGGCAGGCGCGCAGGCAGCATTTTTGGCTCCTGCAATGTACCATCAAAATTAGGTACCCAGTCCACTGTGCCTTGTCCCAATTCGCTCAACAGCAATTCGGAATATTTGGACAGGCGGGATTCGGTATAACGCATTGCCGCAAAAGATTTCGGATCATCCGGTGCCCCCCAGTTACCCTGACCATCCACCAATGGATAACGGTATGAGAAAGGCTGTGCCATCAAAACCATGGCTTCATAACAAGCCCCGTCTCCGTGCGGATGGTATTTACCCAGTACATCACCCACAGTACGGGCAGATTTTTTAAATTTGGCGCTACTGCTAAGCCCCAATTCTGACATCGCATAGACAATACGGCGCTGAACCGGTTTTAAACCATCACCGATAAAAGGCAGCGCCCTGTCCATGATGACGTACATGGAGTAATTTAAATAGGCGTTTTCAGTGAACGTGTGAAGCGGTTGACGCTCCACACCATCGTGAGTTATCTCACTCATGTATTATTTCCTCAGAATCTGTCTTGACTACCGTGCTTATACTTCAATGTCGATGGAATCACCCTTCTCTTGCAGCCAATTACGGCGATCTTCTGAGCGTTTCTTCGCCAGAAGCATATCCATAACTGAGAGGGTTTCCTGATAATTCTCATCGTCGATAGTCAATTGCACCAGACGGCGAGTGTTGGGATCTAATGTGGTTTCGCGCAACTGTATCGGGTTCATTTCACCCAATCCTTTAAAGCGCTGGACATTCGGTTTACCCCGCTTGCGGCTCAGGCGATCCAGTATGGCGCTCTTTTCCCCTTCATCCAGTGCATAATGCACTTCTTTTCCGAGGTCAATGCGATACAGTGGCGGCATTGCCATATAGACATGCCCGCGTTTTACCAGTGTCGGAAAATGGCGGACAAACAGGGCACACAGCAACGTTGCAATATGCAAGCCATCGGAATCAGCATCCGCCAATATGCAGACTTTACCGTAGCGAAGCTGGCTGAGATCGTCACTGTCTGGATCGATACCAATCGCAACAGAAATATCATGCACTTCCTGCGAAGCCAGAACTTCATCGGAAGAGACTTCCCATGTATTCAGGATCTTCCCTCGCAGCGGCATGATCGCCTGAAATTCACGGTCGCGGGCTTGCTTTGCAGAACCGCCCGCTGAATCCCCTTCCACCAGAAACAGTTCAGTGATATTGAGATCTTGCGCAGTGCAGTCTGCCAATTTACCCGGCAATGCTGGGCCGTTGGTCAGCTTCTTACGTACCACTTTCTTCGCGGCACGCATTCTGCGCTGGGCACTGGCAATCGCCATCTCAGCAAGTTGTTCCGCATCCTGAGTGTGCTGGTTCAGCCACAGGCTGAATGCATCTTTCACCACGCCGGAAACAAAGGCTGCTGACTGGCGTGAAGAGAGACGCTCTTTAGTCTGTCCGGCAAATTGCGGGTCCTGCATTTTGAGGGATAACACGTAAGCACAGCGATCCCAGATATCATCGGCAGAAAGTTTGACACCACGCGGCAACAAATTACGGAATTCACAGAATTCACGCATGGCATCCAGCAAACCCTGACGCAAGCCATTGACGTGGGTTCCGCCTTGTACTGTCGGAATCAAGTTAACGTAACTTTCCGCCAGTAATTCGCCACCTTCAGGCAACCAGAGCAATGCCCAGTCAACCGCTTCGGTATCCCCGCTTAATGTGCCGACAAATGGGGATTGTGGCAGCGTTACTAACCCGTTGACGGCTTCCAGCAGATAATCTGTCAGCCCATCGGCATAACACCATTTCTGCTCGGTATCGTTCAGTTTGTCCTTAAAGACAATTTCAACGCCCGGGCACAATACCGCCTTAGCTTTCAACAAATGCGTCAGGCGAGTGACAGAAAAACGGGGAATATCGAAATAACTTTCATCAGGCCAGAAATGGACACTTGTTCCGGTATTGCGTTTGCCACAGCTGCCAATGACATCCAGTTCTTGAACTTTTTCGCCATTTTCAAAGGCAATTTGATGAACCTGACTGTTACGACGAACAGTGACTTCCACACGTTTGGACAGGGCGTTGACCACAGAGATCCCAACACCATGCAAACCACCAGAAAATTGGTAATTTTTATTGGAGAATTTTCCTCCCGCATGCAGGCGGGTCAGGATCAATTCAACAGCAGAAACTTTTTCTTCAGGATGGATATCAACCGGCATACCACGGCCATCATCTATCACTTCCAGAGACTGATCGCTGTGAAGGATCACTTCAATATGCTTCGCGTGACCAGCCAGAGCTTCGTCCACACTATTATCGATCACTTCCTGTGCCAAATGGTTCGGACGGGCTGTATCAGTATACATTCCGGGACGACGGCGAACTGGCTCCAGGCCACTGAGGACTTCAATGGCCTCTGCGTTGTAACTAGATTGAGTCATGTTGTAATTCTGTCGGTTGCTTCGTTATTAGAGGGCCAATCAGTATTGATATACTGTTGATAATACCAGTCGCTTACCTATTTTTGGCAATTTTTTTACTATTGCCACTGGTCAGCCCCAAGAAGTTGATGATTTGAGGGAAATAACATTCGAAGCCCACAAAAGAATGATTCCCACCGGATTCAATCGTCTGCCGGCATTGCGTCAGGTAAGCAACGGCTTGACGGTAATCAAGTACTTCATCCCCTGTTTGCTGCAATAACCAGATGAGATCAGGGGATACCAGCGGATCGATGTGCATCACTTTGAGGTCATGTATGTGGCTTTGTTCAAGAGTATACCGCTCTTCGGTATAGGGATTCACGTTTTCCCCAAGATAATTCTGAAGCAAGTCAAATGGACGTACTGCTGGGTTGACGATCACAGCAGGCAGACCAAAGCACTGGGAAAGCCAAATAGACAGATAACCGCCAAGGGAGGAACCAACCAGCCCGATGTTCTCACCAGCACGCCCCATTACCAGTTCTTCCAGCAAAATAGCCGCATCTTCAGGATAAGGGGGCAATTGCGGCACCAGCATGTCAATTTCAGGATGATGCTGATGCAACCAAGCTCTCAGCGCATTCGCTTTCGCTGATTTGGGCGAACTATTGAAACCATGTAAATAAAGTAACGTTGACATTAATACCCGTCCGAATCTAAATCCGGGCAAAACTCGTTACTCTTAAGCCTGTGAACCTGTGTTTGCAGCCCCACGTCTTGGTTGCCATTCACAGACAATTCGAGATAACGCCATCCCGGAGCCACTGTATCAAGCATAAAATTAGTACAATGCGGCTTAAATTGCACACAGGTTGATGGTGTTGCCAAAACACGAATGCCATTCCACATATCATCAATTTCTTGATGAATGTGCCCACACAAGATGGCTTTTACCTGTGTCTGGCCTTTCAATAATTCAGATAATTCGGGGGCATTGCGCAAGCTGTGCTGATCTAACCATGTGCATCCAGACGGTACAGGATGATGATGAAGCATAACAACCGCATGGCGATCACTGTGCTCATCCAGACATTTTTTCATCCACTCTAGCTGATAATCTGTCAATTCACCATGAGGAACACCCTGTACCTGACTGTCCAGCATAATTAACTGCCAGTGCTGCCCGATAAATATCTGCTTGGAAGGAGAAATCCCTGCGGCTGCCAACGTATCGACCATTGCGGGTTGATAATCGTGATTACCGGGTAACCACACACAAGGAGCAGACAAACGGGCAATTCCCTCAGCAAAATGCTGATAGGCACTGATGGTTTGATCTTGTACCAAATCTCCCGTGGCAACAATCAAATCAATATCGAGATTCTGCTCAAGGATCATATCCAGTACAGCATGATAACTGTTGTAGGTATTGACACCCAACAGTGAGTCACCTTTATTGGCGAAAAGGTGCGTATCAGTGATTTGCAGTATTCTGGTTGTGGCGCCTTTTGCCACAGGTACTTCAAGCAGGCTTTCCAAAAGGTTTCCTTTTCCTGTCGATCATAAGGATTATTTTAACGTGTCTTCATGCAAAAGATCTGCTGACTGGGGCACACTTCCCGTTTTCCAGAGTAAATTAAGAATCATTACCCAGCCACGCTTTCCTAAGTTTTTCATGGTGCAATGCCAGCCACTGTATTGCAATAACCGAAGCCGCATTATCGATAATTCCCTCTTCCACCCATTGATAAGCCTGTTCACGGCTGACCACAAGAACGCGGATATCTTCATGTTCACCTTCCAGACCATGAACTCCTGATGCGGTGGAAGCATCAACTTCGCCGACAAAAATATTCATGCGTTCTGTTGTACCGCCGGGGCTGGAAAGATAACTCAATGCCGTCTGGCAGCGCTTAACTTCAATGCCTGCCTCTTCCCCTGCTTCACGGCGAACTACCTGTTCAGCGCTTTCACCCTCTTCAATCATGCCGGCAATGACTTCCAACAACCATGGTGTATCACTGGTTTCAATCGCGGGAATGCGGATTTGTTCAATCAAGACTACTTCATCGCGCACCGGATCATAAGGCAGCAGAACAGCGGCATGACCCCGCTCAAAAACCTCGCGCCGGACTGTTTCACTCCAGCCGCCCCGAAACAGGCGATGCCTGAACTGATACTCCGTCATTTTGAAAAAGCCACGATAAAGTGTTTTTCGGGAAATCACTTCTACATCTTGTTTCGTAAAATTGTATATAGAGGAAAAATTTTCGTTCATAAAACCCCCTGATTATTTTTAAAATTTCCTATTATTAAAATGTATTTTGCTCGATTGATCTAAATAAATTCATTTCAATGATACAAACAAGATGAAAAATGAGGCAATATGGCACAAACAGCCACCCTACCCTGCTGGCATTCTCTGCTAGAATCTGTGCTATTGGTTTTATGCAGAGGCAACTTAAGCAAAATAGCTGCACAACAAGGAACGCAAATGAAAAAATTGCTCTCTCTTTTTATTGCTATGAATCTGGTAGGTTTTAGTACTTCAAGCCATGCAGCGGATCTGCTACAGATTTATCAGCAAGCGAAAGAAACAAATCCCGAACTGCTTAAGGCACAAGCTGACCGCAATTCGGTGGTTGAAAGAATTAATGAAGCCCGCAGTTCGTTGCTGCCTCAATTGGGTCTGAGTGCGGGTGTTAGTTATAGCAAAGGCTTTCGCAGCAGCAGAAATTCAGAATCTCACGGCACAAATGCTAGTCTGCAACTCACCCAGACCATCTTCGATATGGCAAAATGGAATAAGCTGAGCCAATCGGAGAAAAATGCCGGTATTGCAGATATCAGCTATCAGGCAGCACAACAAAAATTGATTCTGGACACCGCCCAAGCCTATTTCGACGTTCTGAGTAAAATTGATGCCCTGACCTATAGCGAAGCCCAGAAAGCTTCACTGTACCGCCAGTTGGATCAAACAACCCAACGCTTCAATGTGGGACTGGTTGCCATTACTGACGTGCAAAATGCTCGTGCTCAATATGACTCTATTCTGGCGCAAGAAGTTTCTGACCGTAACAATCTGGAAAATGCGTTGGAAAAACTGCGCATGATTACAGGAATTTACTATCCACAATTGGCAGCCTTAAATATTGATCAGTTCAAAACCAAGCAAGCTGAACCCGCTAATGTTGTCCTGAAAGAAGCAGAAACTCGCAATCTAAACCTGTTATCAGCACGTTTAACTCAAGATTTAAAACGCGAACAAATCAAAGAGTCACAAACTGGCTATATGCCGACCCTTAATTTAACGGCAAGCAGAAGTGTCAAGAATAGTCATGACCGTGGAAATGAGTACTCAAATACATACTCTGGAAGCAATTCAGTCGATTTATCCTTGAGTTTACCTTTGTTCAACGGCGGCGCCACCTATTCTCAAGTGGAGCAAGCAAAATATAATTTCGTCGGTGCCAGTCAGGATTTAGAAAACACCTACCGCAAGGTGATACAGGAAGTGCATTCTTCTTCTAATAATATCTCTGCTGCCATCAGTAGTGTTAAGGCCAACAAGCAGGCCGTACTTTCTGCACAAAGCTCACTGGATTCAATGGAAGCAGGCTATCAGGTAGGAACCCGCACTATCGTTGATGTGCTGGAAGCGACAACCAAGCTGTTTCAAGCTAAGCAAAACTTATCTAAAGCTCGCTACGACTATCTGATTTCACAATTAAGTATCCAACTGGCTCGTGGCGCCTTGAATGAAAACGATTTGGTCACATTGAACAAAATGCTGGGCGCGCAAATCTCAACTGCTGCCAGCAGTATTATCAAAGAGATGGAAACACCATCAGTTCGCTGATTTAATGTACTATCGTTTACGATTAAAAAAAGTTATATTAAAAACGCTATACTAATAAAGAAAGCAGCCCGCCAATCCGATTGTGTGGGCTGTTTTTTAAGCCTATCCCTGAGAGCCACTCCCATTGGGCACCATAAATGGGATATGCTCTTAATTCGTTACCCTCAAGATGGATGCCCCCTATGACTATTATTTCTTTCATACCCAGGAAACGGACAAAAGAGATAAATCGGGATTCTTTCCGCAAAACGTGGCGAAGCTATCGCCTGACACCAGTTGCACTGGCTGTCGGTGCTGTTTTTATGCTGTCTGCCTGTGAACAGAACGATGAAACGGTCTCGCTCTATACCAATGCCGATGAGTGTTCTCAGGCGAATCCTTCTCAAAGTGAACAATGCACACTCGCTTACAACAATGCTCTGAAAGAAGCAGAAAAAACCGCACCGAAATATGCAACCCGCGAAGAGTGTGTGGCTGAATTCGGTGAACAGCAATGTACCCAAGCACCCGCTCAGGCTGGAGTCGGTGAGGCTCAGGCACAACAGAACAGCAGCGGCAGTTTCTGGATGCCCTTGATGGCAGGCTATATGATGGGACGTTTGATGGGCGGCAGCTCTGCGCCATCTCAGCCACTGTTCACATCAAAATCAGCCGCCAGCCCAGCCAATGGTAAGTTTGTTGATGCAACGGGTAAAAGCTATGGCCCTGCCACTGCCGGTGGTCGCAGCATGACTGTGCCGAAAACCGCAATGGCACCGAAACCAGCCACCACCTCCACCATTACCCGCGGCGGGTTCGGTGAATCGGTAGCGAAGCAATCGACTATGCAGCGTTCGTCTGCGAACTCAAGTTCCAGTTCTTCCCGTTCTATGGGTGGTTAATTAAGTATGAAACGCACTGGAATTACCGAGCGCCCGGATTGGCGCGAAAAAGCGGCAGAATATGGCTTCAATTTCCACACTATGTATGATCAGCCATACTGGAGTGAAGAGGCTTATTACCAGTTCACGCTGAACCAGATTGAAGAAATTGAAGACGCAACGGCAGAGCTGCACCAAATGTGTTTGCAGGTCGTGGAAAAAGTGGTCGATAGTGAAGAGCTGCTGACAAAATTCCAGATCCCGAAACACTGCTGGGAGTTTGTCCGCTCTTCATGGGTAACCAGCCAGCCTTCGCTCTATTCCCGTCTGGATCTGGCCTATGATGGCAAAAATCCACCCAAGTTGCTGGAAAACAACGCCGATACACCAACATCATTGTATGAATCGGCCTTCTTTCAGTGGATCTGGCTGGAAGACCAAATAAATGCGGGCAATCTGCCGTCAAATGCCGATCAGTTCAACAGCCTGCAAGAAAAGCTGATTGACCGTTTTATTCAGTTACGTGAAAAACATGGCTTTGGTCTGCTACACATGGCCTGTTGTCAGGATACTGAAGAAGATCGTGGCACAATCCAATATTTGCAGGATTGCGCAGCGGAAGCGGGTATTCCAACCGAATTCCTGTTTATTGAGGATATCGGGCTGGGTGAAAAAGGGCAGTTTACTGACTTGCAGGATCAAGTGATCGGCAACCTGTTTAAACTGTATCCATGGGAATTTATGCTGCGCGAGATGTTCTCTACCAAGCTGGCCGATGCAGGTGTCCGCTGGCTGGAGCCAGCATGGAAGAGCATTATCTCCAACAAAGCACTACTGCCAATGCTGTGGAAAATGTTTCCGAATCACCCGAACCTGCTGCCAGCGTATTTTGCGGATGAACGCCCTTCTGATATGGATAGCTATGTTATTAAACCGCTATTCTCCCGCGAAGGTGCCAACATTCGCATCATTGAAAATGGCAAAGAAGTCGCCAGTGCCGATGGCCCTTACGGGGAAGAAGGCATGATCGTGCAACAGTTCCACACATTACCAAAATTTGGTGATAACTATGCGTTGATCGGTAGCTGGCTGGTGGATGATCAATCAGCGGGTATCTGTATCCGTGAAGATCGTGAGTTAATTACTCAAGATCTGTCACGTTTCTACCCGCATATTATTCTGGATTGATACCGTTACCCAATCTGAATCGACAGCATACTCAAAGAGCCGTCTTCAATGCCCTCCACCGGAGTTGAAACTGGCTCTTTTTTGTCCCATGTTCCCATCACATACAGCAACGGCAGGAAATGCTCCGGTGTTGGATTGGACAATAGGCCATCTTCCCTATCCAACGCCGTAAACAGCGGATGAGGCTCTTCACGGCTGGTCAAGCTTTCACGCACAAACTGCTCAAAAGAAAGCGCCCATGGAAACGGTTTTGCTCCGATTTCTTCGGCTGGCAGGTTATGTACGACATTCCCACTCCCCAGGATTAAAACGCCTTCATCCCGCAGTAAAGTCAATTTCTTGCCAATTTCATAGTGAAAAGAAGCTGGTTGATTGCGATCTATACTCAGCTGGATAACCGGAATATCTGCATCGGGATACATTTTCACCAAAATACCCCAAGATCCATGATCCAGTCCCCAATGTTCGAAATCAGTCTCGACCTTAATTGGTTCAAGGATATCCTGCACCAATACCGCCAGCTCAGGGTATCCTTTGGCCGGATACTGTTTTTCATGCAATTCTCTGGGAAAGTTACCAAAATCGTGGATAGTTCTGGGCTGAGCCATCGCAGTCACAGCAGTACCCTGTGTGTACCAGTGCGCAGAAATCACAAGAATTGCCCTTGGTCTGGGCAATTTATTCCCCAGTTCAAACCAGGCACGTGAGTAACAGTTATCTTCAATGGCGTTCATTGGACTGCCATGACCAACAAATAAAGCAGGCATTCTCAGGAGACTCATTTTCGCCCCTTACAGCAAATTAAACAGTTAACCCGTCTTTCAAGTTACGGCTCTGTTGGCGGCATCTTGAAATCTATTGGGTATAGGATAGTGAATTGTGAATTGTGATAAAAACGCTATGACAAGATTAAGACTTTTCTTCCCTGAATATAGCCAATCAAAAATGATGGAGTGTTTCAAAAATACTGAAAGGCCACAGGGTGTGGGCTGTAGCCTCTCATACGTACATGCGATATATTTCCCTCACCTTCCGGGTTATCGTGCCAATATAGCGATACAATAGCCTGATGCCTGATGAGTATAACCGATATATTCTTCCTCAATCTGTTTTCTGTCCAATGCCAAGAAAACAGTACCATTTAGAAATAATTTCAATAGTTACTTTTAGATAACTTAACTGAGTAAGTTATCAGCTAGCTGCCTTTGCTATTTTTAGACGGTAACTCACCAAATCTTCAATGGTGACTATCGGCATATTATGCTGTTTGGCGAATTCAATCACTTCAGGTGCACGAGCCATTGAGCCATCATCCTTTGTCAGTTCACACAGCACTCCCGCAGGCTTAAAGCCAGCCATTGTCACTAAATCAATGGTTGCTTCAGTATGACCACGGCGGGTCAGAACCCCTCCAGATTGCGCGCGCAAAGGAAAAACGTGCCCGGGGCGGTTCAAATCGCTTGGCTGAGCATCCTCTGCAATAGCAGCTTGAATTGTCGTGATACGATCTGCTGCCGACACGCCGGTTGTTACGCCTTGTGCAGCTTCAATAGTCACGGTAAAAGCAGTTTGATACTGGCTGGAGTTGTTTTTCACCATCATAGGCAATTCCAACTGCTGGCGACGTTCTTCAGTCAAGCAAAGACAGACAATTCCACTGCCATGACGAATGGTGAGTGCCATTTGCTCCACCGTCATCGTTTCGGCGGCAAAAACCATGTCACCTTCATTTTCACGATTTTCATCGTCCAGCACCATCACGCCTTGACCCACACGTAAAGCAATAAGTGCGCGTTCAACACGTTCAAATGGCGTACCATATGAGGAAAGTAGCGTCTGATTCATGGTAAAGAAACCTCTTTTAAATGTATGGATTACCAGAATCAGGGCAATTTTGAGGAGTTCGTATTGCTCAATACTACAGCAATAAAAACAACAGACGAGCGCAGGCACTCGATTGATGCTGTTATTCTCTCCCATCCGGACTATCACCGTCGGCTCCAGAATCTCACTGGATCTGCTGACCTCTGTCCTATCTTCTGTTGAATATCACAATATTCAAAAAAGATAACAACAAACAGAGCGCTCGCGGGCTTCATAAAATAATCATTCGATCATTTTATGTTACCGCCGGTAGGGACTTTCACCCTGCCCTGAGATAAACGTTTTTACTATAGCGCTAATGACTTGGGGGAGCAATCTACAAAAATCAAATATGAAACCTGACTCGCAATCATTTATGCTTTCGCCATCAGGTACTAAAATACGCCAACACTAGTATTTCATAAGCACAAGTATTTCGTAAAAGGATGCCCATCATGCTCGACCCAAAGAAAATTGAACAAGTTGCCCGCCAGATCCATAATTCTATGCCGAAAGGCATTAAAGAATTTGGTGATGACGTAGAAAAAAAATTGCGTACCGTTCTGCAATCTCAGTTAAGCAAATTGGATCTCGTCAATCGGGAAGAATTTGATGTCCAGACTCAAGTCCTGCTGCGCACCCGTGAGAAATTGGCCGCAATGGAACAGCGTTTGAATGAGTTGGAAGCCCGTCTTGAAGGGACAGAGAAAAAAACTGAGCAGGCTGAATAATTGGAATAATTGTATGAGGGGAAATATCAGCTCCCCGCCAAAAGGGGCTTAAGCGGCTCATTTTATTAAGCGCTTAAGCCCCTTTGTTTTAAATAGGGTTACCGAAGTTGGATGAATAGAGATGAAAATTGGCTAAATCACCAACAAAAAGGAACCTTGAAAGGCGAAAGGGATATGCCGTTATGCCTAAAAAAACATAACGGCATCACAACGATAAACTTACTGGCTCTTAATCGTTTTGATGATATTGGTCGTTGAAATACCATCCTCGAAGTTCAATACCTTCACTTCTCCACCAGAGGCCCAAACCTCTTCACTACCGGCAATCTCTTCTGCCTTGTAATCTCCGCCTTTGACTAAAATATCCGGCAGAATGCCTGCAATTAAGCGCTGGGGTGTATCTTCTTCAAACTCCACCACCCAATCCACAGACTCCAATGCTGATAACACGATCATACGCTGTTCCAATGGATTTACAGGCCGGGTTTCTCCTTTCAGCCGTTTGGTGGAAGCATCACTATTGACAGCAACGATCAGGCGATCGCCCAATTTACGCGCATTCAAGAGATAAGAAACATGTCCGGCATGAAGGATGTCAAAACAGCCATTGGTCATGACGATATGTTCACCACGCTGACGAGCCTGTCCGACAGCTTCTTTCAGCTGGGATTCACTCATCATGCCAAATCCGGTTTCTGCACGCCCACGCACTGCATTTTCCAGTTCCACAGGCGAAACAGTAGAAGTTCCCAGTTTGCCAACCACCACCCCCGCAGCGGCATTTGCAAGATAACAAGCTTCGTTCAGTGGTTTTCCGGCAGCCAGGGCCGTGGCTAATACACCAATGACAGTATCTCCCGCCCCAGTAACGTCAAACACTTCCTGTGCCTGAGTCGGTAAATGCAAAGGAGGCTGCCCGATACGCAGTAAACTCATGCCGCGTTCAGAACGTGTGATCAACAGCGCTTTCAGCTCCAAATCCTGTACCAATTGCGTACCCTTTTGCACAACATCATCATCATCACCTTTGCAGTGTCCTACAACTGCTTCAAATTCTGACATATTTGGCGTGAGCAGCGTTGCGCCACGATAGCGTTCAAAATCGCTGCCTTTTGGATCGATCAGGACAGGAACATTAGCTTCATTGGCCAGCTTAATCATTGCCTGAACCTGATTCAGTGCGCCTTTGGCATAATCTGACAGCACCAACGCCCCAATATGCGGCAAGGATTGCTGAATTTTCTCCAGCATCGGCTGTGCATCCACATTCTGGAAACCTTCTTCAAAATCCAGACGGAGCAATTGCTGATTGCGCGATAATACACGTAGTTTGGTGATGGTTGGATGAGTTGGAACAGGAACAAAATCACATTGGACTTTCACACTGCTGAGTTTTTCATTCAATGCACGTGCTGCATCATCAATGCCCGTTAAACCGATCAAACTCGAATTCGCGCCCAATGATGCAATATTCATGGCAACGTTAGCCGCTCCACCCGGGCGTTCTTCAATATTTTCTACCTTAACCACGGGAACGGGAGCTTCCGGTGAAATACGGCTAGTTGGGCCATACCAATAACGGTCTAACATAACATCGCCAACAACCAAAACACCTGCACGATAAAAATCAGGGAGTGTTACTTTCATCCCATGCTCCAAATATCAAAATAAACTGTTGCGGATATTACCATAACCAGACTACATGCCAGCAATACCCGTCAGGAAAAGAGCTGATTTCGGCGATGATCAACCAAGATCATTCCCAAGCCATTTTTGCCAGCTATTGCAGACCAATGCCTGCTGTTGGCTGAAATGAACGTCTGAAACGCGGCTGGGTAGCACCTGCAAAGCAAGATGATGCAGTTCATCACGCATGGTAATATAAGCCTGCATCAAAGCCATCGCTTCCTGATCCTCCATAATATTATGGTTCGCCATCAATTCGAATATGCGCACATTATCAGACCAGCGTGTCAGACTGGCATTTTCGGCGGCATAGCGCAGAACCTGATACTGAGCAATAAATTCAATATCCGTTATCCCTCCCGGATCAGCTTTAATGTCAAACTGATCAGATTGATGGCTGCCCAAATGTCGGTGCATTTTCTCTCGCATCTCACGTACTTGCTGTCGCAGAAGATCAGGATCGCGAGGAAGACATAATGTTTCCCGGCGAATGCGTTCAAAATCATTACGCATCTTCTCATCACCAAACACCATACGTGCCCGAATCAACGCTTGGTGTTCCCAAGTCCATGCTTCATTTTTCTGGTAATCGTCAAAGGCTTCAAGAGTACTGACCAGCATCCCAGACTCACCGGATGGCCGCAGGCGGGCATCAACGTCATACAATATCCCCGACGCCGTTCGGGTACTGAATAAGTGAATGATGCGTTGGGCAAGGCGTAAATAAAATTGGCGGGCATCAATGGAACGAGCGCCATCCGTCACCACGCCCATTGGACAATCCAGCAAAAACACGAGGTCTAAATCAGAACTATAACCCAGTTCCCAACCCCCCAATTTTCCATACCCGATAATGGCAAAACCCAACCCCTGACGTTGCGACAAGTGAACTGGGGCACCGTAGCGTTTTACCATCTGATTCCACGCTTGCTGCACAACAGCACCAATAATGGATTCAGCCAGATAAGTCAGGTGATCACTCACTTTCATCACTGGCAGAGCCCCTACAATGTCTTCTGCTGCAATCCGCAATAATTGAGATTGTTTGAATTGACGCAACGCCTCCAGCAATTGTTCCTCATCATCCTCAGGAATACGCAGCAGATATTGATAAAGCTCATCACGATAAGCTTCCATCGGTAATGGTTGATACAGTGATTTTGGATCGAGTAGTTCATCCAATAAAAGCGGATGATGAGTAAGCTGACTGGCAATCATCGGGGAAGCAGCACATAAGCGGATAACATGAATCATGACCTGCTCTGATTCCAGCATCAGTTCCAGATAAGTTGTTCGACTGACAATACTGAGCAATAAGGGGATAACCCTTTCCAAAACTGTGTTGGCATCTTTCCGCTCCCCAATTTTAGCCAACAGGCGCGGCATCAATTGGTCAAGCACATCCCTCCCTCGTGGGCCAATAGTGCGTTTACTGAAGTCCCGGCGGAAAATCGAAATTACATCAAGCATCTTCTGGGCTTCTGTCTCAGAAAGATGGGAAACCAATGACATGAGTTCATCTATATTCAGGACTTCCTGCCATAAGCTCTTAAAGGGCACATAGCTGGCTTCCTCACCATTTTCATCAGTTTCATCGCCAATCAGTTGCTGGAAAATCTTCCGCACCGCCTTCATCTTGCATTCGGTTTCGGCCATCAATTCACTCCAATCGGCAAAATCCATCCCCCAAGATAAGCGAGCACGATCTAATTCACTCTTCGGTAAAGTTTGCGTTTGTTGGTCATGAATCGATTGCAATAGGTTTTCAAGCCGGCGCAAGAATAAGTAACTCTCTTCAAGCTGCTTCACCTGTTCCGGCGGCAATAAAGACAAATCTTCAATCGCTTTTAATGTCAGCAGCAATGAGCAGGATTGCAGGCTTGGCTCTCTTCCCCCACGAATAAGCTGAAAGACTTGCGTGATAAACTCAATTTCACGTATCCCACCTGCACCCAGTTTAATATTATCTTTTAACCCACGACGACGGACTTCCCGCTCAATCATGCCTTTCATATTGCGCAGGGATTGAATCACACTGAAATCGATATAGCGGCGGAAAACAAACGGTCGCAACATCTGGCGTAGTTCTTGACAATATTCCTGCTCGTCATGCCCCAGTATGCGCGCTTTCACCAGTGCATAGCGCTCCCAATCCCGCCCCTGTTCCTGATAGTAGTCTTCCAATGCTGAAAAACTGAAGACTAACGGCCCGCTATCGCCGAACGGGCGCAATCTCATATCAACACGGTAGACAAATCCATCTACAGTTTGTTGATCCAGTACTTTGATCAACTTTTGCCCCAAGCGGGTAAAAAACTGGGCATTATCCATTTCCCGACGTCCGCCTTGTGTTACGCCATTTTCTGGATAAGCAAAAATAAGATCGATATCAGAGGAAAAATTGAGTTCCCCTCCTCCCAATTTTCCCATCCCCAGAATCAACAAAGATTGGGCCATACCTTCATTATTGGTGGGCGTTCCCCAATCTTGGCAGCAACGCGGGTAAAGCCAGTCGCGAGCCGCCAGGATCAAGGTTTCAGCCAGCATACTCAACTGCTGCAATGTCTGTTCTGTCGTACTGTGTCGCAATACCTGCAACCATGTGATCCTCACCAACATTCGGTGACGAAACAGACGCAAAACTCGCATCAAACCATTTTCATCATTTACCGTACATAACGTTTGAGCCAGCCAAGGAGAATAATGCTGCCACTCCTCCGGCTGGGGAGGATTTTGACGGATATCATCCAACCATTCAGGATGTGACAGTAAATTTTCTGCTACAAAATCACTCAATGACAGTAAGGCCTTTTCATCCAGCGTAAAGGATATTGCCGTTCCTTCCAGTGGTTGGATATTTGCAACAATATGCTGCAATTGTTGAGCTAAAGGTGGTGAGAGAGGCAACATAACTGGGTTTTCCTTAATTACCGCATATTACCATTTAGTAGCGTAACAGAAAGAACTTACTGAGGTTGAGCCATCAAACACTGCGTTAATGCCAGCTTACATTGCAGCCATGAAGTGTTGTAACATACTGTTTCAGCATCTGCGCTGGCCGCCGCCAACGCCTGTTTTAATTCAGATAATAACTCAGGTAACAGGCCAAGTTCGGGTAAACTCTCAGGCCGCTTTTCAGTCAACAGCTGCACCCATTGAAAAACCTGTTCCAGTCCCACTTTACCTCCTGCCAGACCCGCCAGCCATCCTTCTTCCTGCTCTTGCCATTGCACCAGAATTTCAGAGAGGATCGCAGACAATGGTTGCTGCCATTCCGGTTCATCAGGCACACTTGGCAATGCTTTATGCGACAGGCCATGCACAAGCGCATAACCCCGGGCCGCTTTACTTTTATCCGCCAAACGCAAGCCATTCTGGGATGCTAATTTATCTGCCAATGACAAAATATCGGTGACATTCCCGCTTATTAGCTCCAGCTCAAACTCACAAATGGGTAACGTCTGCGTTCCTGTAGGCTGATTTCCACAGAAGATAGCTCCCTGATCCAGCACCACTTCAATTTCACTTTGTCCGTAGGTTACAAGCCATTTTTCACGAGTAAAATCGGTACTGAATAATGCAGCCAATTGCGCCTGTAGGTGCGTAAGATTGATGTTTTCAGGCCAGATATGGGCAGGAAATTGAGCTAAGTCTAATTCAGGGTGGTGCAATGGGATATTAAATTCAGGGCGCCGATGCAATCCACCAATCACTTTACCTGCGGTTTTAATCGTCATCTCATATTGCCCGTCAAAACCACGGATGCGCAGTCCCATATCCCAACGCCGCAATTGGTTATCCGGCGTCTCAAAATAAATATTAGTCAGGTGCTGTGGTGAAGTATAGTGATGAGGAAACTGAAATAACTGCTGGCGAACTGCGGCTATCACATCAGGCTTAGAAGACAGTTTCAACTCTATTTCTACAGAACTAGAACTCATATTTTTTATTCCTCAGGTCACATAACAGAATTTTTTCTTAACCCTGTTCACACATTGTTTCGTAACATACTTTATTTCGTAACATATTTTGTTTTATAAAAAGTGCAAATAAACCACAATAGAGCGCTATCTCAACAATCATCATACTTACTTCGCCAAAAAAACCCTAACAAGGTCTGTATTCGGCCAGTTGAGAAAGTTCTCATTCTGGTTTACTGATTGCACCCACAAACTTAACTCTTTACTATCCTTTGAGTAGTTTGAATCACAATTAGCCCATACACAAAAACAGTTGAACACAGAATGCAAAAACTACATCGATTATTTATCCTGTTACTGGGTTTTACGCTCCCATTATCCATACACGCTGAAGAAAAACGTTATGTTTCTGATGAGCTGTCAGCTTATATTCGTAGCGGGCCAAGCATTCAGAACCGTATTATCGGCTCACTGGATGCGGGTGAGGAAGTCACCTTGATCAGCCCAAAATCAGAGGGTGGATTCATACAGATAAAAGACCGTAAAGGACGCACAAGTTGGATACTATCAAATGAACTCAGCAATATTCCAAGCCTGCGTGAACGCATTCCTGCCATGGAACAGAAGATCAGAACGCTGACTGACAATCTGGAGAATATTGATGATACGTGGAATAAACGTACCGCAGAGTTGCAAAACAAAGTGGCTACCAGCGATAAGATCATCAATGACCTGAAAAAAGAGAATGCTCAACTCCAGAGCAAATTGACAGTAGCTGAGAAAAAGGTAGAAGTTGCTAACTTGCAACTGGATGATAAGCAAAGAGAAATTATTTTACAGTGGTTTATGTATGGCGGTGGTGTTGCGGGAATTGGCCTACTCCTGGGACTTATCCTGCCACATATGATCCCACGCCGTAAAAATAAAGATCGCTGGATGAGCTGATTTAAGGCTGATTTTAAGGAAAGAAGAGTGAAAATCTATTTGGTTGGCGGTGCAGTTCGCGATCAATTATTGGGGCTGCCCGTGACTGAAAGGGACTGGGTTGTTGTTGGTGGCAATCCAGAGAAACTCCTGTCACAAGGATATCAACAAGTCGGGAAAGATTTCCCCGTTTTCCTGCACCCTAAAACCCATGAAGAATACGCCCTTGCACGCACAGAAAGAAAATCAGGGCAGGGATATACCGGCTTTACCTGTTACGCGGCTCCCGATGTGACGCTGGAAGAAGATCTGCTGCGTCGTGATCTAACGATTAACGCCATTGCACAAACGCCAGAAGGCGAAATCATCGATCCCTATCATGGCATCAATGATCTCAAAAATCGTACCTTGCGCCATGTCTCAGCCGCATTTTCAGAAGATCCCCTGCGTGTTCTGCGTTTGGCTCGTTTTACCGCCCGCTTTGCCCATTTAAGATTTTCAATCGCACCGGAAACGCAATCGCTCATCACAGAAATGGTAGCGAGTGGTGAATTGTCAGCATTGACCCCTGAACGAGTTTGGCGGGAAACAGAAAAAGCCCTCACATCACAATCACCACAAGTCTATTTTCAAGTTCTGCGTGATTGTGGTGCGCTGACAGTGCTTTTTCCAGAAATCGATAATTTGTTTACCGTTCCTGTACGGGAAAAAACGCACGATAAAGATCAACCTGATGCTGGGCTACACTCATTGCACGTCTTACAAATGTCCACTTACTTGAGCAAAGAGATCGACATTCGTTTCGCCGCACTATGTAGCCATATTGGAATCACTCAGGTAAAACAAATGTGCGAACGACTGCGCATTCCTAACTCAGCACGCGACTTAGCCGTGATTGTGACCCAATATCACCATTGTGTTCATACCGCAGAACAACTTTTGCCGGAAGAGCTACTGATCTTGTTTAATGCCATTGATGCTTGGCGTAAACCACAACGAATCGAGCAATTAATTATTTGCAGTGAAGCAGACAGCCGTGGATACACAGCTCCAGAAACCTCGGCTTATCTGCAAGGAAATTATTTACGCGAAGTGTTTACGATTGCCAGTCAGGTAAACGTTCAAGAAGTCATTGCCCGTGGGTTTCAGGGCGCGGAAATACGCACAGAGTTAGAACGTCAGCGACATATTGCCATCACAAACTGGAAACAGAGGTCGGTAAATTAATTTCTGGTACCAAATAAATGCGTCCCAAAACAGCCATAACGTTGGGACGCTTTTTGATATCATCATCGGAAGGATTTATCAGTTAACCTGCACTCCGCTCAATCACCACACCAACACTTTTTGCCTGTGCGACAGCACCCGGTTTACTCACTTTGATCTTTACCCAAGGTGAATGAAATTGATTCAGCAAGATATTTGCCACTTCTTCAGCTACCCGTTCGACCAACGCAAAACGCTGGCTTTCCACATGATGAATTATGGCTTTGCTGACCCTGGCATAATCCAGACAGTGTTCGACATTATCGCTGGAAGAAGCGCGTTTGTTATCCCATCCCATTTCGATATCGAACACTAATTTCTGTTTAATCGTTTGTTCCCAATCATAAACACCAATAGTGGTAATCACCGTTAATTCGTCAATAAATACGATATCCATCACTACCTTTTCCCCGTTTTTCTGTCCGCCAGATACCACTTCCGGCGAAATGTGCGTATTATCCCTTGTTAGACTTAATAAAACGACTCTTATTCATTGGAGATATCTTATGAGTGCAATCGCGCTTGGCATGATCATCTTCGCGTACTTATGTGGCTCTATATCCAGCGCGATATTGATATGCCGTTTGGCAAGGCTTCCCGATCCCCGTCAACATGGTTCCGGTAACCCTGGAGCAACAAATGTACTGCGCATCGGTGGTAAATGGGCTGCATTGGCAGTACTGATTTGTGATGTCCTCAAAGGGCTTATTCCGGTTTGGCTGGCATACAAACTCAGTATTCCGCCATTTTACTTAGGTATTATCGCCATTGCTGCCTGTTTGGGGCATATTTATCCCATCTTCTTCCATTTCAAGGGGGGAAAAGGCGTAGCAACCGCTTTTGGTGCCATTGCTGCCATTGGCTGGGATCTAATGGGATTAGTCTCTGGTACATGGCTGCTGACTGTGCTGTTAAGCGGTTATTCCTCACTAGGTGCCATTGTCAGCGCACTGGTCGCTCCTTTCTACGTCTGGTGGTTCAAACCTGAATTCACTTTCCCTGTAGCAATGTTGTCGTGCTTGGTTTTAGTACGTCACCACGATAATATCCAGCGTCTCTGGCGTGGGCAAGAAAGCCGTATCTGGCAGAAATTAAAAAAGAAACAGGAAATGACGGATAAAGAAAAAATTCAATCCACAACAGAACAACAAGACGACTGAATCCAAAAGCCCCTTATTGTAGGGGCTTTCTTGGCTAATATATACCTGTCGTCTTTCAAGTTGCAGCTTTGTTGGCTGCGCTCACTCACCCCGATCACATCCCCGACTAACGTCACGATTGCTTCTATCGTTATCATGATAAAATAGAAGATAGCATCAAATTAACCTGTAAAATCTATATTTATAACCATAAATATGACATAAACTTACCGTTGAAAACCATTATTGTTTTGTGAAAATGATTGTATTTCTTGAACCACTCATTATTTTTAACCTTAATAATACGCTAGATTTCTAGTGCAAAATACAAACTATCTGTGAAAGGGGGTTTTATGAAAGCACTTGTTTATCATGGAGCAGGTCAAAAACATTGGGAAGAAAAAGCATTGCCTCAAATTATTGAGTCAACTGATGCCATTGTCCGTATTATTAAAACTACCATCTGCGGAACAGATTTACATATCCTCAAAGGGGATGTTCCTACGGTAGATAAGGGCCGGATTTTAGGCCATGAAGGTATAGGGATTGTTGAAAATATTGGGAAGTCTGTCCGTAATATCAAAGTGGGCGATAAAGTCATTATTTCCTGTATTACAGTTTGTGGCAGTTGTAGTTATTGCAAGCGTCAGCTTTATTCACACTGTGAAAATGGTGGTTGGATCCTTGGACATAAAATTGATGGTACTCAAGCTGAGCAAGTACGCATTCCTCATGCTGATAACAGCTTACATCGTTTACCAGAAGGGATAAATGAAGACGCTGCATTGATGCTTAGTGATATCTTACCGACAGGGCTTGAAATCGGTGTCATCAACGGCAGAGTTCAGCCAGGTCACACTATTGCCTTGATTGGTGCTGGTCCAGTTGGCCTTTCTGCACTTCTGGCATCACAATTCTACTCTCCAGCACACATCATTATGATTGATACTGATGACAATCGTCTTCATGTCGCCCAACAGTTTGGGGCTAACACAATTATCAACCCAGCACGCCAAAATGTCGTGGCAGAGATTCAAAAAATCACTGATGGCATTGGGGTCGATGTCGCGATTGAATGTGTCGGGATACCTGCAACATTCAAAATCTGTCAGGATATCATCACTGCTGGTGGGTATATTGCTAACGTTGGTGTTCACGGAAAATCCGTTGAATTGCATCTAGAAGAACTTTGGATCAAAAACATCACCATTACTACCGGATTGGTGAACACAAGCAGCACACCTATGCTGCTTAAAAGTGTTCAATCCGGCAAAATTTCACCTGAAAAACTCGTGACGCATCGTTATCTATTGAGTGAAATTGAAACAGCTTATGAAGTCTTTAATAACGCCGCTCAGGAAAAAGCACTGAAAATTGTTTTAACATCAGAATAAGCCTATAACTCAAAGCAGGAAGGGGAAGTCTAATTACTTCTTCCTGCTAAAATAACAACTGTTACTGAACAAGGCTGAGCACCAAGCGGTAGTCAACCCAAGTCATTCAGTACATTTCTTATCATTTCTGCAATGCAGGAAGATCCGACAGCGGCCAGCGCGCTTTTACTGTAACACCCAATTCACCGGTGGTTCCGCCTTGTAAACGGATCATGCCAGCCAGAGCGATCATCGCACCATTATCAGTACAGAATTCAGGACGGGCATAGAAGGCTTCACCACCCAGTTTTACCATTAATTCCTGCATTTTTGTCCGCAATGTCCCGTTGGCACTCACACCCCCAGCCATCACCAGACGTTTAAAACCTGTCTGTTCCAACGCCCGTTTGCATTTAATCGCCAGCGTATCGACAACTGCATCTTCAAAGGCACGGGCAATATCCGCTTTGGTTTGCCCATCCTCAACACTATCATGGCCATGAATGTTATTACGGATGGTATTGGCAGCAAATGTTTTCAGACCAGAAAAACTGAAATCCAGCCCGGGGCGATCTGTCATTGGACGTGGGAAAATAAAACGTCCGGCTTTACCCTGCTGTGCCATACGGGAAAGTACCGGGCCTCCGGGGTAATCCAACCCAAGCAATTTTGCGGTCTTATCGAAAGCCTCACCCGCAGCATCGTCAATGGATTCCCCCAACAATTGGTATTCACCAATTCCCGTTACACTAATAAGCTGGGTATGACCGCCAGAAACCAACAAGGCAACAAAAGGGAACTCAGGGCTATTTGCTTCCAGCATCGGTGCCAGTAAATGACCTTCCATATGATGTACGGGAATAGCCGGTACATTCCACGCGAACGCCAGTGAACGCCCAATAGTTGCCCCGACCAATAATGCACCAACCAAACCAGGCCCCGCAGTGTAAGCAACGGCATCGATATCTTTATTTGTCAGCCCCGCTTCTTTCAAAGCCGCCTGAATCAAGGGAACCGTTTTACGAATGTGGTCTCGCGATGCCAGTTCCGGCACAACACCGCCATAATCAGCATGCAGTTTTACCTGACTGTAAAGTTGATTGGCTAGCAGACCGGATCTGTCATCATAAATTGCGATTCCGGTTTCATCGCAGGACGTTTCTATACCTAAAACTCGCATTGTACTTTTCGTCTCGTCACTCTATCGTCACCATACTATTCATATTTCTTGGTGCACATGAATTCGTATATCGTATTCCCCTAAATCGGGCATAAGTGTACCACTATCCGTTTATAACCACTATTCACAACCTGTATTCGCCTCACTGAATGATGGCTTAACCGGACTATTTATAGGCTGGCTATTTTTCCTGTTTAGTCTATAATCAGTACCCTACTTGAATCTCCTGTGTGGTTAATGTTAATAGCGCTGGCGCAAGGCTGCTTGTTTTGTATACAAAAAGCATGTTATAGCCCGTTGCGCTATAGGTTTCAATTTTCCTCGGCACTTTACAAAGCCGTGTTCATTGAAGTAAAATTCCGCACCATTTTAAAGACGGCTGGCACTATCCCGCCAGCGACAAACCCGATTTCTATTGAGGTGAGAGGCACATGCCAGTAATTAAAGTACGTGAAAACGAGCCATTTGACGTAGCACTGCGTCGCTTTAAGCGTTCTTGCGAAAAAGCAGGCGTATTAGCAGAAGTTCGTCGTCGTGAATTCTATGAAAAACCAACGACTGAACGCAAACGCGCTAAAGCTTCTGCTGTTAAGCGTCATGCTAAAAAGCTAGCTCGTGAAAACGCACGCCGCACTCGTTTGTACTAATCCTTGCGGTCAATCCGCATAGTGGTTGTATTAACAAACTACTGCAATTAAAGGCCGTGCTTTCCCAGAGAAAGCGCGGCTTATTCTCGTTCATCAACAGGCGTAAAAGGGCTTATGGCTGGACGAATTCCACGCGCATTTATCAATGATTTATTAGCAAGAACCGATATCATTGATTTGATCGATGTCAAAGTGCCTCTCAAAAAGAAAGGCAAAAACCATCAAGCGTGCTGTCCTTTTCATAACGAAAAAACCCCTTCATTTACTGTTAATGGCGATAAACAGTTTTACCATTGCTTCGGCTGTGGCGCGCATGGCAATGCTATTGATTTTCTGATGAATTATGACAGGCTGGACTTTGTCGAATCCATTGAAGAACTGGCAGCAATGCACGGGCTGGAAGTGCCTTACGAAGCAGGCTCCGGCGGCGGTCAAATAGAACGCCACCAAAGGCAAAATCTTTATCAGTTGATGGAGAAACTAAACAGTTTCTATCAGCATTCACTGAATACACCCAATGCTCAGTCAGCCCGGCAATATCTGGCTCAACGTGGGCTTAGTGAAGAAGTCATTCAGCGTTTTGCCATTGGTTTCGCACCAGCGGGATGGGATAACGCCCTGAAACGCTTTGCCCATAACGTTGAAGATCGCAAACAGCTAAACGATGCAGGAATGCTGGTCACGAATGAGAATGGTCGGACTTATGACCGTTTCCGTGAACGTGTTATGTTCCCAATTCGAGATCGCCGTGGTCGAGTAGTTGCATTCGGGGGAAGAGTTCTGGGAGATGCACTTCCCAAGTACTTGAACTCACCGGAAACAGAAATTTTCCATAAAGGCCGGCAATTATACGGACTCTATGAAGCTCAACAAAACCACAATACGCTTTCAAGGCTATTGGTGGTTGAAGGTTATATGGATGTTGTTGCGCTGGCACAGTTTGACATTGACTATGCTGTGGCTTCGCTGGGAACGTCCACGACAGCCGAACACATTCAACTCCTTTTTCGGACAACGGATAGTGTTATCTGCTGTTACGATGGCGACCGGGCTGGCCGTGATGCCGCATGGAGGGCATTGGAAACCGCACTGCCCTATCTGAATGATGGACGGCAATTACGTTTTATGTTCTTGCCTGATGGCGAAGATCCAGATTCACTGGTTCGCAAAGAAGGCAGAGAGATTTTCGAACAGCGAATGGGAAAAGCATTGACCTTATCTGAATTTTTGTTCGAGTCTCTATTGCCACAAGTAGATTTGAGTACCCCAGAAGGTGCGACTAAACTCAGTTCGCTTGCCATGCCGCTGATTAGTCAGGTTCCCGGGGAAGCGTTGCGGCTCTATTTACTCCAAGAGATTGGAAGGTTACTAGGCATACCTGATACAACACAATTGGAACGATCTTTGGCAAAACTTGTCAAAAAAGATACCAATGCATATCAGGCGCTAAAACTGAAGCCAACAACAATGCGAATCCTTATCGCATTGTTGGTGCAAAATCCGCATTTAGCGACATTAGTTCCTTCATTACAGGGAATGTTTTCTGCTCAGATAGCGGGGTTACCGTTATTCATTGAGCTTGTCGACACGTGCCTTGCCCAACCGGGTTTAACAACCGGACAGCTTTTGGAGCAGTATCGCGATAATAAATACGCAAAACAGCTTGAAAAACTCGCTGCATGGAACGATATACAAGTAGAAGAGATTGCTGAAAAAACTTTCAGCGATGCGTTGAACCATCTTTTCGCATCAGCACTTGATGAACGTTTTAATTTTCTGATTGCCAAAGGCAGAACTGAAGGCTTGACATCAGAAGAACGCGAAGAAGTCCGCTTAATTACGGAGTCTGGTGCGAGGAAATAATAATTTGCTTCAACAAGACTATATTAATTAACTCACTCAATACGTTTGCATGTGTAATATTTTTGATGCAAATACGCTTTGATAAAAATATAGCTTGATGAAACAAATTCTAAATCAAGATTAAGAACACTGATACAGAATTCACGGCTTAAGTGCCGCATTAGGTAGGGAGATAGCTCTACAATTGTCGCTATTGTGGGCTGCGGCAATACAATGAAAACGCCCCTAAATGTTATTGTTGGCATATTTGTTTCGCCGACCGAACACCAACCAATACTCTGAAGTGTGGATACCGTCTTATGGAGCAAAACCCGCAGTCACAGCTAAAGCTACTTGTCACCCGAGGTAAGGAGCAAGGCTATCTGACCTATGCTGAGGTCAATGACCATCTGCCGGAAGATATCGTCGATTCTGATCAGATAGAAGATATCATCCAAATGATCAATGACATGGGCATCCAGGTAATGGAAGAAGCACCTGATGCTGATGATCTCATGTTGGCAGAAAACACAAACGACACCGATGAAGACGCGGCGGAAGCGGCTGCGCAAGTGTTATCCAGTGTCGAGTCAGAAATCGGCCGTACCACCGATCCAGTTCGTATGTACATGCGTGAAATGGGCACGGTGGAGCTACTGACTCGTGAAGGTGAGATTGACATTGCAAAGCGCATTGAAGATGGCATCAACCAAGTACAGTGCTCCGTTGCTGAATACCCAGAAGCGATCACCTACCTGTTGGAACAGTACGACCGCGTCGAAGCTGGCGAGAGCCGTCTGTCCGATTTGATCACGGGTTTCGTTGATCCGAATGCAGAAGAAGATCTCGCACCAACAGCCACTCATGTCGGCTCAGAACTTCCTCAGGAAGAGCTTAACGACGATGATGAAGAAGATGATGAAGAGCGTGAAGATGATTCTGATACTGAAGATGATAACAGCATCGACCCAGAATTGGCTCGCCAGAAATTTCAGGAATTGCGCACACAGTATGAAATTACTCGTCAGGTAATCAAAAATTACGGGCGTGACAATCCAAATACCGCAGCAGAAATATTAACCCTGTCTGAGGTATTCAAACAGTTCCGTTTGGTGCCAAAACAATTTGATTATCTGGTCAACAATATGCGTTCCATGATGGATCGCGTACGTCTTCAAGAGCGCCAAATCATGAAGATGTGTGTTGAGCAGTGCAAGATGCCGAAGAAAAACTTCATTACTCTGTTCTCTGGCAATGAAACTTCTGACACATGGTTCACCGCTGCAAAAGCAATGAACAAGCCATGGTCTGATAAGTTGCAGGAAATTGAAGAAGAAGTACTGCGTAGCTTGCAGAAGTTACACCAGATCGAAGAAGAAACTGGCCTGACTATTGAACAGGTCAAAGATATCAACCGTCGTATGTCAATCGGTGAAGCGAAAGCCCGCCGAGCGAAGAAAGAGATGGTTGAGGCCAACTTGCGTCTGGTTATTTCGATTGCGAAGAAATATACCAACCGTGGCCTGCAATTCCTTGATTTGATCCAAGAAGGTAATATTGGTCTGATGAAAGCAGTTGATAAATTTGAATACCGTCGTGGTTACAAATTCTCAACTTACGCAACATGGTGGATCCGTCAGGCAATTACCCGTTCTATCGCTGATCAGGCGCGTACCATCCGTATCCCGGTACATATGATTGAAACCATCAACAAACTCAATCGTATTTCCCGTCAGATGTTGCAGGAAATGGGTCGTGAGCCTTCACCGGAAGAACTGGCAGAACGTATGATGATGCCAGAAGATAAGATCCGCAAGGTACTGAAAATCGCCAAAGAACCAATCTCAATGGAAACACCAGTCGGTGATGATGAAGACTCACATCTGGGCGATTTCATTGAGGATACGACTCTCGAACTTCCGCTGGATTCTGCAACTTCAGAAAGCCTGCGTTCTGCAACTCATGACGTCCTGGCTGGCCTGACCGCGCGTGAAGCTAAAGTTCTGCGTATGCGTTTTGGCATCGATATGAACACTGACCATACACTGGAAGAAGTAGGTAAACAATTTGATGTAACCCGCGAACGTATTCGTCAGATCGAAGCGAAAGCCCTGCGTAAACTGCGTCACCCAAGCCGTTCTGAAGTACTGCGCAGCTTCCTTGACGACTAATCAACGAATTTGCTGATAAATCAGAAAGCGTCTGTTTCAACAGACGCTTTCTGCTTATTCTTTATTACTATTACTCGCGGATAAATCCCTGATACTCAAATAATGTCTTAAACCCGACACGCCGATATAACTCATTACCATCACGAGAGGCATCTAAATAACAGGCAATCGCACCATCCCGCC
The DNA here is from genome assembly GCF_059072735.1 of Xenorhabdus sp. XBWT. Taxonomy (NCBI): domain Bacteria; kingdom Pseudomonadati; phylum Pseudomonadota; class Gammaproteobacteria; order Enterobacterales; family Morganellaceae; genus Xenorhabdus; species Xenorhabdus sp. XBWT. The sequence continues at coordinate 583,360 of NZ_CM180990.1, read as the reverse complement.
AGACTTCATTCAACACATAATTGATCAGAGCAGAAGCATATCCTTTTCTCTGCTGCTCCACCAGCGTACCAATATCATCAAAACGAACAATATTACCCAGCCATGATAAAGTTAAGGCACAAACAGGCTGACCATCGACATACAAGGCATAATGTTGCAGAGATTTCCCCGCATCCAACGCCGCCTGATGGCATTTCTGGTACTGTCCTGAGAGTATATTACCCGTTTCAAACGCACTCCCTACTGGCGTAGCCCAATCATTCAAACAACGATCAACACACCGAACGTCATATTCCGCAGCCGATAAATCGTTTGGCTGCCAACTCAGCAAATCGAGCTGCATACCAGTGGTTATACCATCAACATCGAATACAAACCCAGCCTGCTGGATAACCTCTAAAGTTTGATGATTCGGCTCTACAGTATAAATCGCAAACGGAACGATAGTTTTCTCATCAAGAAACCGAATACCTTTTTGTAAATCCTCTGCGATTTTGGCATGGTTATCTATAACCAATAAAAAGTTTAATACGTGAGCTTCAACACCTGTTATATAGGCACGGACATCATCGCTGATATGCTGATTCATTTTGCTGATAGATGAGTAAAAATGATCTTCAATTTGATGATGAGCAAAAGTAGCCACCGACAAATGATATTTGTTCATATTAACTCCAAAGGTATTTTTATAGAAAGTAATAAAAGTACTGAAAATCAATCTAGAAAATAAAGTCTCATCAATAAGCTTTTGTTGACGAAAGCATGACCAAAGTACATTAAACAATCAGAAACTTTTATTGAAAAAATGACCAGCATCACTAAAAGTGAGATCAGATTACTACTAATTGATTGAAATACGTTAAAAGATACTGATTGTTGTATATAAAATGCGCATATGAATTTTGGGGACTAGACCTAATACCAAACTGTACCGTATAATCCTCCTACTTCGCTGGCCCCTTAGCTCAGTGGTTAGAGCAGGCGACTCATAATCGCTTGGTCGCTGGTTCAAGTCCAGCAGGGGCCACCAGATTTTAGATGTTAAATCAGTACATTAAGCCACTATTAGACGAGTGGCTTTTTTGTTTTTGTAGGCTAGTGTCCCCTTTTTGTCCCCTGAGAAAAATTTAGTGTCCCCTCAGCATTCCGATTTACACATAATGGAGAACGTTTTTTAACCGAATGAACTAAATAGAAAAAATTTTTGCTGCCACTAAAAATATATTAACTCTGATTCACTTGATTTCAGTTTTTCTTCTACCACAAAGCCGCATCGCTCCTGTATTTTAAAATTTCCTTTATCCTTTCTTCGTGATCCCACTTCTCACGTAAAATATAATTTTCCTTTTATTATCATTGCATTATGATTTTCTCCGTGATCCTCTTTTGATCCAAAAACTGAAATTTCCTGAAAATCTTTTCACACTTTTCAATTTGCGATTTCTCTCACGCCGCCTGTGCTGGCGCGCTCTGGCAGTTCCCTTTGTCGGATTTTAAAACTGAAATAATTTTTTGATCCAAAACGTGCAGGCGGGTGCGGTGTAGTGCGTTTTACGTCAGGTTTACTTTTATTTCGTGGGGATTGTGCAGCGTGGGCGCAACTCAGGGGACGCGATCCAAATTAACCGCAGTGGTCTGTAGGTTAATGAGCGAATGGCGCTATGTGCGTCTAGCTGCATTTCGTAGGGAATAAAAAAGGCCACGATTTAACGTAGCCTCTCAATGGGTGATCTTCATTATTCGATGGACAAAGTTAACTGATGCCCGATAGCCGTCGCGACCTTACCAACCGTATCAATCTTGGTTGAATGCCGTAAGTCAAAGATGCGTGTCACTTCCTGCTTTTTGACCCCCATACGGTTAGCTAGCTCAGTTTGCGTTAATTTGGAATCAACGAACGCGTTAAGCATAAGCACCTTAGAGGCCACGCTTAGGGGCACATCAACATAATCATCATCATGCCCTATAGAACTAGGAAGCGGAATTTTTTCGTTATCTTCGAAGTAAAATTCGAATGATGTTATTAGCGCATCAAGTGCCATTTCCAGCGCTTCTTCCCGCGTATCCCCTTGGGTTAAGGCTTCGGGGATATCCGGGAACGAGACGAAATAACCGCCCTCTTCGACTGGCTCTAGTATTACTGAATATCTCATCATTTTTTATGGTGAAGCTGCGCGAGAACCCGCCCCTGAAGAGGCGGGTTTTTATTACAATCCTAATTGCTTAATGATTGCTTTCCTTAGTGGCTCTTTTATTTCATGGCTGGGGTGCCTTGGCATGACACTGCACTTCCCCTTGTATCTCAGTTTCAGATGGTTTGTTCCGTTTGAAACTTCGACGCCCTGAGCTTCCAGCCATCGCCTAAACTCGCTTTGCTTCACCACTCCTCCATTCTGTTGAACATGCGATCACAGTAAACATTTATGCTTACCTTGTCAACATTTTTGTTTACAAAAAAGGGGGAAGATAAAAATAAACCCCGCCGGAGCAGGGTTACTTTGACTACGACAAAAAAATCAACTGGTGAGGCTGGTTTTTTGTTTTTACTTTTGATGAGTTCGTCTTTCGCTGTGCTATTTACGAGATTGGTAGCCTCGACGATAGCGCGACACCTCTAAGCCAACATCATCAGTCTAATGCCTCTGCATAAAATATCAATCTTGGTATAGCGTAAAAACCTCACCCAATCACTGGCGAATACTTCTGTTTCAGCCCATCCGATTTATGCGCTGTGTTGCGTATCGCGCTGGCATTCTCTGGGGTGCCTGTGTTGTGATGGGTATGCGCGGCGGTCAGTTCGGCTAGTTCTTTGACCACATCCAGCGTGTCTAACATCAGGGTCATGACGTTGAGTTGCTGGCTGCCCACCCAGACTACGGGCGCAACGATTTCTTGTTTGACTCCGGCGATGCTCTGGCGAAGCAGGCCGATTTTTTCTATCAGCTTCTGGCCGACGTCGATATTGGCTTCTTTTCCCACGCTGACGACCAGATTTGAGGCAGTCGCCAGACTGTAATCACCATCAGCGATGTGCTGAATAGCACCCGCCAGTAAGGTAGACGTTCCCAAGACAATAGCTTTATCCGTGGCCTGTATGGTGGTTTCCCGTGCCACGACCGTGCGCGTTTCGGTATCGGCCTTAACTTCACGGTGCATGGACGATTCGTTAATGGTCTGGTCTGTCTGCCGTACCCAACTGCCTTCCTGTGTCACGCGCTGCGAGACTTCCGCGCGCTGCTGCTGCAATTGCTCACCCGGCTTGATATCCGGCAGGGTATTGCCCTGGCTCAGGGTCTGGCGGATAAACGGCTTATCCGGACGGCCGCCCTCGAAAGCGATCTCAACCCGCGTGCCGATGGGCGGATACTGGAACATCCCTGATTCACCGCCCGCCATGGGCAGGGGCAGCGGAACGGCACGGTAAACAGGCGCGGCGGCGTCTTTGCCGTCATCATCCAGCAACTGCACATCAACGGCATAGCGCGGCCTGAAGGGATCGGAGATATCGCCGCTGGCCGTGTTTTCGGTGTGTGCTTCAATACGGGCGAATTGGGGCAAATGTAGCCCGGCCGATAATTCGGGGTAAGCGGCGTCAATCTGGCGCTGCATCGGCGTTTTGCTTTCCGGCTGGCCTGTCAGTTTGTTGATGGCTTCCCATGTGATCACCATGTTTTCATTGTTCAGATTGACCTTGTTCAGCCGCTGCTGATTGACCACCACGCCGGGGCGCAGGGATTGGATCATAGGCAGGGTCATGGCATTGCCTGCGGACTGATGTTGGCTGAATTCATTCGGGATCTCGACGGAATTTCCGGCAAACATCGAATGCGCCCAGCTCCCCAGATAAACCGACCCATCCGGCAACTGATGCCAGATATAGTCCTCAATGGAAAAGATCTGTCCCAGACTCGCCAATAGCTGATAACCCGTGCCATTATGCGTGTAATGCGGGACAGGCTTATCCGTATAAGGCGCATCCGGTAAGGTGAACGTCAGCCCGCTATGCGACTGCAACCAGTCCGTCATCTGGCGCAAGGTCGGATGCTGAAAAGAACATGGCCACAATCGGTCAAACACGCCGACCAGCTCACGCACAAACAGGCGTTGATAGCCATTCTGGGCAGGCTGCGAGCGCTCCACATAGCCCGTAAACCAGCGTAATATTAAATCGGTGTAACCTACATCCAGCCGCACCAGTTTTCCGGTGTAATCGGTGCCCGTCTCTGCCGTGATAAACCCCCGGCCACAGGATGACAGTTCCAGCATGAGATTGGCATCGACCAGATGAACCTCATCACCGGATAACGACAATCGGTTAAGGGGTTTCATCGGCTGCCCCTATTTTGTCATTAATCGGCTTTAAGACCTCACGCTCAAACCAGCTTAACTGTTCGGGTTCTTCCTTGGCGGCTCCGGCTCCCTGCCTTGTCTGTTTCTTGGCCTGAATGGTGCCGACTGCGCGGGCATCGCGTTTTTCCGACACCGACAAATGTTCCCGCAAGGTAAATGTGACCTGCCAGGCCTGTTTACCGTCTACCTTACTGGCATCAAGGGTACTGGTGAACGTCCCGATGCGAAAGTTAATGGCCTGTGCGGTCAGGTTGGCGACACGGTAACGTTTCAGGTTGCCGTTCTCTTTGGCTTCCGCCAGTGCAAACAGCCGGGCAAAGGTTTTCTGTTCGGTAAAGGGAATAATGCCCGTGATGCGCAATTCTTTGGGCTTAATGCCCTGCTCCGCTACAGCGGTGCTGGATGACTGGCCGCTTTGGTCAGCATCCTGAAACATCATGGAAGGCGTGACGGTCAGACTTTTTAACGGGATGGCCTCGCCATCAAGGGCGAGGGTGATAATCTGGCTCATGCGATAGCATCCTTTCTAATGGGCTGATGTCGTCCCCGACAAACAGTGTCGCCAGCGTGTAAACGGCATCCGGTTCGGGGATGTCCTTGCGCATCTTTTCGGCCAACAATGCGCCGTTACCTTTCCCGGAGAACGTCCAGACGCTGGCTGATTTATCCTTGATCCCGTTCAGGGTATCGCTGACTTGCTGCAAGGCGTTTTGTCTTGCCGTGGTAAACCCGCTTAATTGTGATTTTAATCCCGCCAGACTACTGCCCGCGCTGGCTTGGGCTTTGGCCTGCTCTATCCGTTGTGCATTGACGGCCAAGCGGCTGGTCGATGTTGATAGCGGCTGAGGCAGCGGTAAACCGCCGCCTTGTTTGCCCGGCAATTGCATTTTGGTGATGACCAGACTTTCGGCGGTTTTTGCCATACGCGTGACCTGAGAAAAGACCGGCAGCGGCAACACCGATGAAAATTGCGTGAGGCTCTGCATAAATTCATCGTGTGTTTTGGCGCAGATCATCAGCACAACGGCGTTCAGGTTCTCAGCCCCCATCAGCTTATTTGACAGGTAATGAAGGGCGTTGGCCGGACTTAAGTAACTGCCACTGTCTGCCTGCTGCCCGACACCATAGATAAACGGGTGTACGGGCACGATAGCGGCCGATATCCCCGATAATTCCGGGGACAGTTGTATCACTTTACGCTGCCAGTGCATTATTCGGGTTGCTCCGGCCAGTGGATATCTGGGGCAGTTGAGCAATCCACACGATTGAGTAGCACCCGGTATTTACGCCAGAGGAGCAGTGCGGCTTTCTCGGCTTTGGTAGCGATTTCTAAGTCAACAGAGTCTTGTAGCAATGAGAGTGTCTCATTTGCATGTTGCAACAGTTCTGCTTGCTTCTGCTTTGCTTCAGTCATTTGATATGCTCTCAAGAGGTCTTTATCAATTACCCACTCTTTACCATCCCATTTGTCGTAATCAGTATCAGGTTTTTTGAATGTCAGCGTATCCGGCAATTTACCGATTTCAGTCAGTTCAGTCGGCGCTCGTGTTAACGTGTCGTAAGCGATTTTTCCACGATAGTCAGGACGCATTTCCCAACATTTACCATCCTCACGACGACAAACGGCTTTATCAGGAGAACCGGGCAGCGTTGGCGCATCAGAATAAGCCCCCGCTGACAAGCCAACTCCGAGCATGACATACTCAATATCAGAGTTTGTGAATTCTCGTGTGATTTGATTCGAGTGATAAACCTTTATCCAACCTGCTTGGGTTGCTAAACCATCTTTACCCAATACGGCTGTTTCATGTTCTAAGGAATATTTTTGCTCTGTCATTATATTGCTCTCACTATGTAGTTAAATGCGATATTGCGGGGTCTATTTTCGTTAGCTGTTGGGACTACACGTGATGCGTTAAACACTAAATTTGTATTAGCGGCTTCAGTATTACTTTGGTGGGTGAGTGCTCTCCATGACGCTACATATCTGCCCTCAAAAGCGCCGGTTGGCCTTGTTACTGCATCAAACCCGTAGTCGCCGCCAAATGACACGTCACCCATAATATTTCTGATGGCATCTCCTTGCCACGTTCCGCATTCTCGCCCCGGATCGATACCTCTACTATCATCCCACCCCCGGATAAACTCGCCTCTTAAATCAGGCGTCCTACCATTGGGATAAACTTCAGCTAATCTTGGATATAAAGATTTATCAAATTCTCTACCAGTACATGAGAGATAACCCGCTGGGGTGTGTCGATGCGGGTATGGAAGCGGAACGCCAACAGGCACGATCAAGCTATCTGCCTCTGCTCTTGTATATACCCCGATATCCGCCGCCGTTGGTTTATTATTCGGACTGTAAACTCGTTGGCCATTTTCCCAGATATTGCCCCGCGCCCAAATATCATGACCCGATACCACATCATATCCATCACCTGATTTGACATAGCCTTCAGCATCCACATGGCCGCTCACTACGCCCCCTGTTTTGGGGTAGGCACCGATATCCACCGCCGTTGGTTTATTATTCGGACTGTAAACTCGTTGGCCATTTTCCCAGATATTGCCCCGCGCCCAAATATCACGACCCGATACCACATCATATCCATCACCTGATTTGACATAGCCTTCAGCATCCACATGGCCGCTCACTACGCCCCCTGTTTTGGGGTAGGCACCGATATTGTCCACAAACGCTGCTTTATTTGGGATATCCGCCCCGTTCTGCGCTTTTTCGAGCCGATTATTGGTATTGTTATTAACAGAATTTAGTGCTGAATTCGTCGCATAGTCTTGCTGAACTTTGCCAAGTGTTTTTTGCAAGTCAGCAATATCACGATCACTCAATGTGCCTTTAGGGCGCAAATCAATAACATTCCCATCACCATCAACACGAGCCATCGCAAAGACATAATGTGGATACCCTGCCACATCAATATAGTTTTTCAGGTCATTTACGACGGTAATTTTAACGGCCGTTTTCCACTGGCTCATCAGATTGCCCTGATAGCTAAGATCCGCATACACATGGGTATTGCGCATAGAATTCAGGGTCTGGTCAAACTCCAGCTTGCCACGCAGCCCGCCCACATAGGCCAGCCCTTTTTTTACCGTGTACTGGTCACCACTGCGGATCACCGCAAAGCCATCTTCAAAGAAAGCCGCTTCGCCGTAGCTGTCGGTATTCATCAGGCGCTGCATCTCATCCATGCCCGACAACCGCGCAGTAAAATCAATCTGCCACGTTTCCGCCGTGGTCGTGATGGCCGTTTCTTTGGCGGCTCCCGCGAATTCGAGCAAGAAAGAGCGGGTCAGGACATTGCCCTGCAAGCCGTTAGCGGTTTTGATTTTCTTCTGGGTTGGCGCATGGGTGATCATGCCAATCACACCCGATGTCTTATTTATCAGGCCAATCCAGTTAAAATCAAAGTGACCCACTTCCGTTCCCAGCGTGACACTGTAGGCGACGGCGTTCTCGCTGGCCAGTCCGGTTTTGTTGACCGTCTGACGGTGCACAATGTGATTGTCGGCAGGCAATTTTTCATCGCGGTTAATAGCCTGAGACGGATCTAAGTCCGGCACATAAGCAAAGACAAATTCATCCAGCACCACAGGGTTTCCCGCTGCGGTCTGCTGCGCTTTCCATTTTTCAAAGTCCAAGGTAATGACGGAGGACATCTTTCTATTTCCTTATAATGAAGCACCGTAGATCACATTCGGTGCGCTATTTTCCTGTAAGCGGGCATTGTCACACACGGCTTCCCCCGAGATATGACCGACCCTTAACAAAAGTGGCTGTGTCGGCAGGGCTGCGTGATAACAGCAATAATCTGCGCCCACGCTCCCCACACGCATTAGCAACTGATTTTTTGCGATCACTTCAAAACGGTAGCGGCGGCAGGTGCAGCCATACTGGCGGATGATGTTCATCAGCAAATCGGGATTTTCGGCTATCTGGCCGTCACTGACGCGCAGGATAATCACATCCCAATCAATTTCCGGCTGACGCTCCAGCAACTCCACATAGCCGACCCCAAGACGGTCAAAGATGGCAATGAAACCTGCGATGCTGCCTGCGTCTCTGGCGTTGATAAAGGCGTACTTCACCCGCTTGCGAAACAGGGACAGCGGTTCGCCGTTAAAGCGCTGGATATCCCGCTGGTACGCCAGCACCGACAAGAGCGCCGCTGAGCAGGTTTCTGCATCCAGTTGCGCCAACGGCCATGTCAGCCAGCCGTAGACCATCGACCAGAATGCCCGCGCCGCACGGAGCAACTTGGCAGGCTCCCCCTTATCCATCCATGAGGGCAGCGCCAGCCGTTTTAGGCGTTCCCTGAATTCAGACATCCTTCACCTCCACCGACAGAGATTGCAGCCGGGGTACACTCAACTCACTGAGAAGATCACCCAATGAAAAGGTCAGTGATCCAATGGCCGCAAACTCACGATGGATCTCACGCCCCAGATTCGAAAAAGAAAATCGGGAGTACGGCCAGGTCTTTTTCACGTCATATTCTGTATTTTCCCGAAAAGCGCAGCGAATAAGGTTGCCCACGTCTGTTTTCAGTCTGGCTATCTGTTCCTGACTGTAGTTCGCCAAGTGCCCGACAAAGAGTGTCACGGTCAGCGCATGATGGGTTTCCGGCATCGGCAAACACTGCATATCATCCCCGTGCCCATGATGCCCCTGATTGGTGATGTAATCGTTCACCGCCTCAATAAACGGCTGGCTGATGACGCCCGAATCCAGCAACAAATACGCGTTGGCGGTTCCCGCACCACGGGGCGCGTCATGCAGGAAGAAAATACGGTCAATGCTCAAGCCTGCAACAGTGGCAATCATCCCCCGATAAACCGCGTCCGTGTGATAATGCCCCACCAAGTTATATTGGTTGCGGCAACGGTCGCGCAAATCATCATCTGATTCAGCATCTGCGCCGGGCGTCAATAACCAGCCTTCCTCATTCTGTACCCGCTCAATACCGGACACGGCCACAGGCAGGAGGCGAAAATAGCCCGGAGCCAGATTAAAGGCACCGCCTGCGGCTTCAGCAGTCACGGGCAGTAAGGCACGGGTGACACTGTCAGCCATCACCACACTTTCCGTGGTGCTGACCCGGTAGATTTCGCCATTGATACGCTCAGTCTGGATAACCGTTCCGGCAGGCACCGTCACCGCCGATGCACCTGCGGCTTTATAGAAGCGAATAACCCCCTGTGCCGCTGTTGCAGGCTTGCGTTTCAGGTTCACGCCCCATGCGAACATATCCAGCCATGCCCCCGCTGCGGTCGCCAGATACATATTTTTTAACGTCACGTTGATTAGCGCTTCTTTCAGCCATAACACAGGCCGCGTCACAACCGTGTTAATCAGCCGCCAAAAGGGGGACATCCGCGACGTGTTGGTAATCAGTCCGGCTCCATCCACGATCTTGGCGAACGCGGCGCTGATTTCAGTTTCCGTGGTCGGCATCCCGCTATCACGCAGCACTTTCTCGTAATCAATCGTCGGTTTAGTTTCCATTGCCTACACTCACATTAATACGACCAAAATCGTAAGTTTCAGCCATGATCCATAATTTAGTCAGCGATGCCTCATTAATGCTGACTGTCCCAGGAATAATCCGCTCATCGTTTTCAACCAGAATCACCATCTGTGTGTGAATATCAGCCCGTAATGCCGGGCTGCGTTCAGCAATTAAGTTTGTTGCCAATCCACTTTCGATAATTGCATGAACACAGTCCTGAGCAATAGAGACACGGTTATTGCACAATTGCGGTTCATTTCCTGAATTAAGCGTAAAATCACGCTCGCTAATTAATAAATCAATATATTTGGGTTTATCCATAAGCTACGTGCTCCCATTCCATTAATTGATCCGGCGTTACGGCACTGGAAATATTAAGTGTCACACTTTCAATACGGCGGCTGTTATCATTGACAGTCTGTGAATTACCCGCCACTTCATTAATCAGACCATTTTTATTAATACCCAGTTTATTTCCGCCAGTTAATATCTCTTGTGTTGCCGTTAAATTGGTAGAGAGAGAAGGCCGGGCTATTAGTTTTTGCGTATCATTTCCCATTCCCATATTAGGAATTGTGCTTATTGATTTCACCAAATCTTTTTCAATAGGAATAGTTTCAATATTTACACCGGGAAGATAATTTAATTTATCGATAACCCAATTGATTTCCTCAGCAAAAGAATCTTTAATCCAACCAAATAGACTACTGAAAATATTGGCTATGCCATCTACCATTTCAGAAAAAAACTTTACTAAAGTAAGTTCTCTGAAAGAGTTACCTAAATTATCCCAGTCACCCGTGATGACTTTACATACGAGGCTAAATATCTCAGCTAAACCGCCAATGGCATAGCTAATTAAATTGATAGGCAACATGATCAAACCAATTGCACCAGCAACAATACTGCCAAAAGTACTTCCCGCCCCTGTTACATTTTTAAGTTCTTCATCGGTATATTGGATAGGTGATAATAGGTCAGAAAATCCGCCGAATAAGGTACTTATTAAACTCCCAAACAGGTCAATTCCTTTACCAAGGACACCAAATAAGGCCTTAACGACATTCCAGACGGAACTTATTGCCCCACCAACCGCACCAAATAAAAATGAGAAAGGCGAAAGTGAGTCACTGGCTTCACTGAAGCCCTGAATAAACCCTGTAATAAATGCCTTGATAGGTTGCCAGAACTTAATAACTGCAATGGCCAATCCCGCAATAACGGCAATAATCAATAATATTGGCCAGCTCATAAAACTGAATGCAATACCCGTTAAAATCGCCGCGACCCGGATAGCCAGCAATGTGCCACGTAATATTGTCAGGCCAGTATTCCATGCAATAATAGCCGCGTGGTAAAGCCATATTGCCGCCGCGCCCAATTTTGTGATCAAGGTAAAAACAACAAAAATCCCTCTCAGGCCAATCAGGATAAATTTGGATATTCCCATCACAATATTGGCCACAGCCCCCGCAACAGCAAAGTTCATGATCGCCAGTGTGATATAACCCACCCAACGTGCGATATTGGGGAACAGCTTCATCCAACGCACCAACACTTGAGTAGTATCAGCAAGCCGATTGACCAAGGGTGTTATAACCGGCAACAATGCTGAACCAATCAAGATATGCAGGTTTTCCCAAATTTGCTGTAGCCGTTCCCACGGATCAGCCATCCGCGCGGCCATTTCACGGGTACGATCCATTCCATCATTCGCCCCCAGTAACGCTATACTCTTATTTAACACATCAACATCGTTGAAAAGTGTTTTAACAACGACAGCTGAGTCGCCAAATGCTGCCTCAATTTCTGCTTGGGCTTTAAGGTTACCCTCAATGCTCTTGCCATATTTGGCCTGTAGTTTCTCCAGTATTTCCGGCATGGAAAGCATCTGCCCGGACGCATTAACGAAACTTAACCCCAGGCTTTTCCCCCCATTAACCACAACTGACAGGAAGGATTCATAAGCCCGGCTGGATTCATCCCCCAATGAGCTTTGTAACTGGCCCAATACAGCCAGCTGTTCATCAATCCCCACGCCGAAATTCATTCCCGCTTTACGAGCGCCTTCCAACAGTTGTGTCATTTCCGGCATACTGGTGCCGAATGTCTGCGCCATAAACACGGCTTTGCCGGATAGTTCTTCCGCAAATTGAAGATGCCCGACAGACTCAGCGTGGCCAGAAAACAGAGCAAACATTTTCCCCATATAAGTTGCAGCATCTGTTGAGCTGGCTTTCAGGGCCACAGCAGTGGTGTTGGCAATCTTGGTCATCTGGGGCAATTCCGTTTGCTCCAGCCCTTGCACTGCCTTGTTTATTTCCGCTGCAGAATTCACAAATTCGATGGCTGATTTGCCATACTGTGAGCTAAAGGTCACAGAATCTTTGGCAATTTTTGCCATGACGCCACCATCAATTCCCTGCAATGAAGCTGATTTCAGGGCGTCATCCATTTGAATGGCTGACTCAAGGAAGCTATGCGTTGACCAGAATGAATCAGCGATGGTTTGTCCACCCGCAGCAACCATTCCAAATGCCTTCTGTGATTCCTTACCAAGATCACTAAGTTCCGTTTTTATACCGGCAATAGGTCGTGTAATACTACTAATTAAACTGTGTATATAACCCAGAATCATGGCTCACCCTTTAATGCCAATGCAATTCCATTTGCAGTTGCAATGCGTGTATATTCCCAATATCGATTGTCTAACCAAATTGCACGGGCTAAGTTTTCCGCTTCATCATTTTCATTGGGTAAATAATGACGACGCAAAGTTAAGGCCTGTTCAAATAAGCTATTTTCGATAGCCTTAACCCGCAAATTTAGTTTTTTATTTCAATTTCCAGTTTTGGTGCATAATCGGAATTGATTTTTTCAACCAATTGCATTGCTGCACCTGGAACCTGCAATAATTCATCCAATGCAGATTTGGAAGCAGGCTGAACAATACGACGCAAATAAGTTACAATTGGTACAATTTTATTATCCATGGTCATATCGTTAATCATATTATTATAAGCAACAATATTCGGTTCAAATTTAATTTCATCACCACCAACAACCAAAGTAACAATTTTATTTTCTTTGTTCACAATTTAATTCCTTTGTTTTATTTAATCCATTTATTATATTGTTTTCGGTAAACATCATCCCTGATGCAATAAGTAGCTCTATTACATTAATGCAATAAATGACTTCTTATGTTCTTCCATGCCCATAATCTTTAACCAATCAGATTACGAGTTAACTCTGCTTCCAAATAAGGAATACCATTGATACGGACAAAATCAGGTGAAGTGACCACAAATTTAACTTTATGGGTCATCACACTGCCCCCTTTGGGATCAACATCCAGAATATCGCTGAGGATCAGTTTGCAGCCATAGGCCTCGACTTTCATCTCTTCGTTGCCTGCTTTGGCATACCACATCAGATCCACAGGCTGAATACCCCGCCATGAACCTGCTGCACGCGCTTTAGCCGTAACGATATCCAGATATTTAGTACTGAGTTCAATTTCCCCTTCAGCCGCCACATCACCGGAAATATAGCCATCCGGCACCCCCTGTGTTTGGGCTACGGCAGTGTTGTCAGTAATGGACAGGTTGACCTTTTCAGCATGAACCAGATCACCATCCATATTAAAATCGACCGATTGGCCGGAAATACGCTGGCTCATTTAGTTCCCTCCCAAATCCAGCAACAAACTTGCGGTAATCCCTTTCGGGCATTCATAAGTGCGAATGGTGATATAAATTTCTACCGTGTTTTTATTGCGCCATGTGATGACAATGTCACCATCTTCAGGCGATTTCACTTCACCCGGGAATGTCACGCCGTTAATTTCGGTACTGCGGGACATTTCACGCAGAGTGCGGGCAAAATATGCCTGATGCGTCGCAATACTCACAGGGGTGCTGTTCAGCATACGGTTAGCGATTTTGGCGATAGCCTGCAAACGTACACGACGCGCAACTTTATCCACGACACGCAAGTTTTCGATGCTCTGGTAATCCCCACCTTCCACATCTAATGTGCGGCCATCTGACCAGTACATACCGTCATAATCGGGATACCACATCGGCACACTGAAACGCAGTTTTTCCAATGCCTGCAATGTTGCCAAATCAATTGGCTTCCCTGTACCATCAAGCGGAAAATCCGCTCTGCCCAAGTCCGTCAATGGCCCTGTCTGGACACGTGCCGGACTGTCTGCCACAGTGACAGAACGATTACACAGACGACCCGCCAATACGCCCGCTTCATTACTCCACAGTGAAGGCACTAATTGAATTGATGCAACTGCCTCACCTTTTTGCAATTCGGCCAGACGGGTAACATAATCTGCCCAAGTTTCCTTCGGCTGTGTTCCCTCAACGGATAAAATTGCCCACTGCCAACGTCCGAACTTAGCAATGGTATTTGCCCGCAGAGTCTGTGCTGCCTTGATAACAGCTTTAGTTGCACCGACTGTGAGCACATAACCTTCAACACTGGCAATATGCTGTGCTGCTGTCACCGCGTCGACAAAAGCCAACTCATCTGCCGACTCTGGTAAAACATGGACATACCCGGACCAGTTTTGTCCCGCGTTTGCCATTGCCGCCAGTACGGTACGTTTCAGAGTGGTATCTTCCGCTCCCAGCACAGAATCAAAATCTGTCTGAGTATTCACGGAGAGGGTTTTGCCTACGTTGGTTTTTCCCGTTCCGACAAAAAGTAATACCCGCTCAATTTCCTTCGTTTCGCCCTGTAGTTGGTTAACTTGGTTAACCTGCACATGTGGCCACATAATTTATTCCTTTATTTATACCCTTTGCCTTTTGCACTGCTGCTTAACTTCCCATTCATCGTTCTTAGATTTGTCCAATAGGTGTGCCTGATTCGTCCATGACATGCACAACACTATTTTCAGCAACCCAGATTTCAGGGCTTGCCAGCAGCCAGTGCTTACCATCAAAAGGAACAATACCGTTTTTATCCTCACGCATGACCACAGATTCCGACAATGGCAATGACACGACAACAATGGCTGTTTCTTCATTCACTTTCATCGTCATCGTTGGACGTTCCTGTCCCAGATTGGGATTCCCTGATTCATCGCTTTGCTCTGTGAGCCAGACATCAATTAACAGCGGGATGTATCGGGGATCATAATCCTTGTATGGAAATCTTCCCCATATCATCACCGCTTCATATTTCTGGATAAACATCTGGTATTGCCCCCACCCTAAATCCCGTTGAGCCTGGATGAAGCGAATTTTCCCCGTTTCACTGGTGAATTCCGTTTTACCTATGTTCTCTGGCAAATTTTCCCGTAAGAATGTAGTTAATTGCTGTAATCTGTTCATATTTTGCTTACCGCTCAGGTTTCAATTTTTTCATCATTACGGGTTAAATAAGCCGTTTACATTTATCAACGGGTGGCAATCCCTTGCCGCTGTGTTTTCACATTTGATTAAAGATTAAATTGAGATATTTAACCCTTTCCGTTCGAATCAAATGTATTATTGCGAATTCAATAAAATGCTGCGAATAGTTTAGTTCTGATGAATTCGGATATAACGCAATAACCGAATAAGACCGAAATTAAAATAATTTTACTGTATTGATAGTGATAACAAGTTCATCTAAATAATTAGTTATTAAGAAGGGTAAAGTATCCGTAATATTGTTAATGATCAAAAAAAGAGGCCGAAGCCTCTTTTTCTATTATACAAACATATCTATCTGCTGATTTTTAAGCTGACTTATTCTCTGGCTGAGCTTTATTTTCTCATCAGCTTTAGCCAAATCGGCAACAGAGATAACTTGAACGAGTTCATTAAGTTGTTCAGGCGACTTAATGACAAAAAACTCCTTCAGCTTGTTAATGAATACTACTGAGTTTTTTTTTCTCATCAGTAGTTCGATAACATTACTGAGCGTTCCTGTACTTTTAGCATCCCACACCATCAACCCGCAATCAGCTTCGTCTGCCATCTTAATGTCTTTGGCTGTAAAAAATGCGCGTGTTCCGCGAGCATATTCGGTTTTTACAACGTGAACGGGCCAGGAACCTAAGTTGTTGCGCAGCTTAGAAGAACTACAGAATACTGTGGTTGTCTTACAGCCTATATGCAACAATTCCTGCTGTACAGATGAGTCTACTCCGTTAGCATCTCCGACAATAACTCTAAATTTCTGATCGACAATTTTTTGCAACCGTTCAACGATCAGAGGATCTAACTTCTTGATTGTTATCGAACCAGAAACGAACACAGTCGTCATCACTATCTCCAGGTTATCCACCTGCATTTGTGAACCCCTCTGTGTAAAATGATATCTTCACAAGCAGAATACTTTGTTTAAGATTCATCCGAAAGGTTTAGTGAAGGTTATAAGAACCCTATAGCGATAGTCAGATAAAATAGTTGT
Organism: Xenorhabdus sp. XBWT; assembly: GCF_059072735.1. Taxonomy (NCBI): domain Bacteria; kingdom Pseudomonadati; phylum Pseudomonadota; class Gammaproteobacteria; order Enterobacterales; family Morganellaceae; genus Xenorhabdus; species Xenorhabdus sp. XBWT. Next base: position 567,059 of record NZ_CM180990.1, on the reverse strand, counting down.
AAAGTGTCTGGATCTGGAGTTTGTAAGTTATTGGTCAAAAATAGCTTGACACTAAGCAGCAGAATCAGCTTTCAATAATGCCAATGCCTCCTGACGTTGCTGGAGATTAAGGTTATTAATGACGGTCCGCAACAATTTGTCACCCGTTTTGGCGCTGGGACTCAGTGTATGGGAAAAAGTCAAATTCATGACGAATCGATAACCACATTCAATATCAGCACATACACAATAAAGATCTGAGATTTCAGGATGTTTCCGGTTTGTTTTATTCACGGTTGCTTTAGCACCACATTCGGGGCAAATGATTTTTAATACGCGCATTTGACTGACTTCCTAAAGGATCTATTTTCGGAGGGTTTGAATTTTGGCGCATTTTACTCCCAATCAGGCCCAATCTGAGTGGGTACTGATATGTTGCATTCCTGATACAGCAACGTATCCCGAATAGTCAATGCACCCGGAGTATGGTGCTTATTTTGGATATGGTTTCAGCAGGCATTTTCCATAAATCTTTTCATTCATGAGTATCAGTTTTTCTCGTTGTATCTCTCTGTTAGAAAAAGCTATAGTCCGCGCCACTCAGGGTTACTGAGTCATTTACCTACACTGCTTAATCACCGGGATATATACCAGTCCCTGGCATATATCATGGCCGCTCTTCGGCAAAATCTTGATGAAAAGCAGAACATTGCTAGCTGATTTTTTTATGTGGAGACGACAGTAGTGAAACTGCTGCGCAAGAATGACAGTGCATTTGTACCTGTCGCAGGCTTGACTGTTTTTGCAATTGCTTCTGGTTACTTAATGAGTTTAATTCCTTTGTCGATGGCAAGTTTCAGCATTGACACGGTTTATGCCAGTTGGTTGGCCAGCGCTTATTACGTCGGTTTATTAATAGGATCAATGATGATTGAACCTGTGATTGCAAAAATCGGCCACCGTCTTTCATTTATTGCTTTTCTGGTACAGTTAACAGCAACAGTCATTGTGTTGCCTTTTTTTCCGAATAAAGAGATCTGGCTGATTATTCGCTGTATAGCCGGCATCGCTGTTGCCGGGATCTTTGTCGTCGTAGAGTCTTGGCTGTTGATTGGTGATAATCCCAAAGAGCGTGCCAAACGCTTAAGTTTTTACATGACATCCCTCTATGGCGGAACCACTTTGGGTCAATTGTTGATAGGCTCCATCGGTACTCAGGGAATGCTCCCTTTCATGGCTGTTTCAGCCCTGCTTCTATTAGCCATTTTGCCACCATTACTTGTACGTCACGGGCAACCACCTTCGCTGCATCACCAGAGCTTGTCGCTGAAAAAAATCTCCCGGTTTAGTAAGCCCGCCATTGTTGGCTGCATGACTTCCGGGATTGTTATGGGCACTATCTATGGTCTGATGCCTTTATCGCTCAGTCAGAGCCATTTCAGCGCCGATCAGGTTGGTGTGTTGATGGCAGCAATTGTTTTGGGTGGAATGGTTATACAACCGATTATCAGCAGGTTGTCTGTTATCATAAACAAGACTTTCCTATTGGCAATGGTGTCATTATTGGGTGTCTTCGCCGTGGGAATAACATATCTGTTTGACCATTACATTGTGACGATTGTGGCCTTGGCGCTTTTGGGTATGTCCTCTTTTGCGCTGTATCCAATCGCTATCACTCTCGCGTGTGACAAACTGGACTCATCCTATATTGTGGCAGCAAGCCAAGTGATGCTATTAAGTTACAGTATTGGTTCGGCTATTGGCCCACTGGGAGCAGGGCATATTATGCTGCAACACTATTTTAGTGCCCAGCACACAGGATTAATGAGTTTCTTCTTTATTGTCTTGCTGGCGACGGCCATTTATATGCTGTTAGCGAGTTTGCGCCGTAAAGACAGGGTATTGGCAAGCTAAGGAATCTCTGATACGCCGCCAATAAAGCGGCAACTTGAAAGATGAAAGGTATAACACAGTAAAAATATGGAGTTATTAAATGCAAATACAACCAGCCACTGTAACTGATTTCACAATATTGATTCAAATTTGGGAAGACTCTGTAATTGCTACTCATGATTTCCTGCCTGCGGAGATGATTGAGATTCTGCGTCCACAGATCCTTAACGATTACCTGCCTCATCTCACTGTTTATAAGGCAGTAGATGAAAACCAAAATATCGTAGGATTTATCAGTACGGCTCAACATCGTGTGGAAATGCTGTTTGTATCACCACAGGTTAGAGGAGCGGGGATCGGTAAAAAGTTGCTGAAATTTGCCATTGATGAATTACAGGTCAGTGAATTGAATGTTAATGAACAAAATGGGCAAGGTGTTGGTTTCTATATTCATATGGGATTTCAGGTTTTTTCCCGTTCAGAATTGGATGGGCAAGGAAATCCGTTCCCATTATTACACATGAAATTGGTTTAAAATTATCTCTGTAGTTTCTTGTGCCCTTTATCCTTCAAGTTGCTGCTCTGTTGATTACGCTGCAACTTGAAAAACGACAGATATATTTCTTAATGTTCCGAGTGTAAAAACGTTCCATAAATAAGATAAATGTATTCATTTTCAATGAAAATGAAACCCATCGTTAAATAGAATTGCTTTTCATTTTATCCTTCGAAAAAAATAATAATAAATCAAACAAAGCTATTTATATGAAGTTTAAAATAAAGAAAATTAAAGTAATGGGGTGGTTTGTAAACAATTAGAGTGGAATTAATAAATTAATGATATAATCACTTAGTCATAAATGTTTCTATATTGAGTTTGTTACAAATGAATCATCTACAACAACCTTCTTCATCAGGAATGAAGCTCTTTACCGATCTTGTTGGAAAGCGTGTTACCCCCGGGGAGCACTGGCACTCTTCCAGCAATCGTACCAAATTTGCATTTCGCAGTATCCTGACACCGGTTTCTACATTGAAATTCTTGGACGGTCTTGCCAGGACGCCGCGCTACTTGGATATTTTAAAGAAGCAGCCTAGCCTGCCTTGTAAATTACATCGCCCATACCTGAGCATTAACTTTAAACGCAAGCAAATTGCCTGTGCTCTGAATGAGCATTACCAATTATTATTCAAACAATTAGAATCCGCTATTATTAGCAGAATACTTGATAACCATTCTTATTTATTAGCAACCATTCAGGGAAAAAATGAATCATTTATGATTTATATTGATTCACTGGATAATCTGAATAAAGAAGGTGAACTTTCTTTATATATCACTACCACAGAGAATATCATTCTGGCCAAGTGTGCATTCACTTTATTAACCGTGGATAGTAAACAAACTTTATTTATCGGAGTATTACAAGGGCCAACTAAAGGGGATAATTCTCTGGAGATTATCCGCCATGCAACCAAAGAGTGCCACGGGCTGTTTCCTAAGCGTCTGTTGATTGAGGCTATCTGCCGTTTCGCCGAGTATGTCGATTGTGAACAAATCCTGGCGGTAAGTAATGAAACTCATATCTACCGTAGTATCCGTTATTGGCATAAGAAGAAAAACCAGATGGTGGCTGATTATAATTCTTTCTGGGAATCCCTGAATGGGGTCAGGAAGGAAAATAATGATTTCCATTTGCCATCAATCATAGAAAGAAAATCACTGGATGATATCCCCAGTAAGAAACGCGCCGAATATCGCCGTCGTTATCAATTATTGGATGAGTTAGAAAACAGTATCAAAGCATCCCTTACTGCTTAATTTCTCCTCTGGAAGAAATACCAAGTCTAAATATTAGCGGGGTTTCGCCATTAACCATTCAAGATGTGTCTTAATGGCGATCCACTCACTGAGCAGAATACTATAGACACAAGTATCCCGTATCGAACCATCTTTAGCTTGCATGTGATTGCGTAAGATCCCATCCAGCTTTGCGCCTAACCGCTCAATCGCCCTGCGACTCTGGTGATTCAAAAAATGGGTTCGGAATTCCACCGCCAAACATCCCTGCTCTTCAAAGGCATATTGCAGCAATAACAATTTTGCTTCCGTATTGATGGAGGTTCGTTGAACAGAACGCGCATACCATGTCGAACCAATTTCCAGTCTGGGAATATTTTCATCAATATTCATATAGGTTGTCATCCCAACAGCATTGCCTGTTGCATTATCGATAACAGTAAAAGGCAGCATTGTTCCTTTTATATTTAATGAGATACGACGCTCAATTTCCTTATGGACATTGTCAGGTTCAGGAACACTGGTATACCACAATTTATGTAATTGCCCATCCTCAATAGCACATACAAATTCATCATGCCGATCATGGGAAAGAGGCACTAAAGTGACATTTTTTCCTGTCAACGTAATCCAATCAGTTATTTTTTTCATGCTCATTTTTTACCATGGTTGAAGAAGCCGCTGGCAGTATGCATAGTTAAGAGATGCACAACAATCATAAATCGGGGGTATTTATTCCCAATGGATTTCATGATACCTGTCACAATCACTTAACAAAGTTATTCCAATCAAGCCGGAACCGTCTAGATTTGATAACCATCTCATCCGACCACTTAACCATAGCCAAGTGAAAACTTAAGTCACACAGAAAAATTATATTTCTTGAGCTACCAAATATTTGATGGAGAACGCAATGAGCAATTACCCTCACCTGCTTGCACCGCTGGATTTGGGCTTTACCACATTGAAAAATCGTGTATTGATGGGATCAATGCATACCGGACTTGAGGAACACCCCGACGGCGCCCGACGGTTGGCTCAGTTCTATGCAGAACGGGCTGCTGGTGGCGTTGCATTGATTGTGACTGGCGGTATTGCACCAAACCCACAGGGCGTTGTTGCCGCAGGTGCAAGTGTCCTCAATAGCGAGGACTCCCTGCCTCACCATAAATTCGTTACGGATGCTGTACATCAGGCGGGGGGGAAAATTGCCCTGCAAATTCTGCATACAGGGCGCTACAGCTATCAGAAAAACCTTGTTGCTCCTTCTGCTATTCAAGCTCCTATCAATCCCTTTATGCCCCGAGAAATGTCTGAAGAAGATATCCAGCAGACAATCAAAGATTTCGCCCGATGTGCCCAACTTGCCCAACTTGCAGGTTATGACGGCGTCGAAATCATGGGTTCAGAAGGTTATCTCATCAATCAGTTTTTGGTTGCGCGTACAAATCACCGACAAGATAAATGGGGCGGCGCCTTCGAAAATCGTATGCGTTTTGCGCTGGAAATTGTCAAAGCCGTCCGCGCCATCACGGGAGAACGTTTTATCATTATTTATCGTCTCTCCATGCTGGATCTGGTCGAAGACGGCTCTAACTGGCAAGAGATCGAACAACTGGCGTTGAAAATAGAGAAGGCTGGCGCATCTATCATCAATACGGGTATTGGCTGGCATGAAGCACGGATCCCAACGATTGCAACTATGGTTCCCAGAGCCGGGTTCAGTTGGGTGACTCAAAAACTGATGGGAAAAGTCAGCATTCCTTTAATTACGACCAACCGCATCAACGATCCACAAGTTGCCGAACAAATCCTCAGTGAAGGTTGCGCGGATATGGTGTCTATGGCACGCCCTTTCCTCGCTGATGCCGAATTTGTCCTGAAAGCTGAGCAAAACCGGGCTGACGAAATAAATACCTGCATCGGTTGTAACCAAGCTTGTCTGGACAGAATCTTTGTCGGCAAGCTGACTTCGTGTCTGGTCAATCCACGCGCCTGCCATGAAACTGAATTGATTGCCGAACCAGCCACCTCGCCTAAAACCATTGCCGTTATTGGTGCCGGCCCTGCGGGATTATCCTTTGCCATCACGGCAGCCAGCCGAGGACATCATGTCACGCTGTTTGAACGTGACAACCAGATTGGCGGGCAATTTAACATTGCCAAACAAATTCCGGGTAAAGAAGAGTTCCACGAAACGCTGCGTTATTTTGATCGGCAATTGGCCCTCAATGGTGTTGAAGTACGTCTCAATCACACAGCAACTGCCGAGCAGCTTTCATCATTTGATGAAATCATCCTCGCAACAGGCATTACACCACGTACGCCTGATATTGACGGCATTAATCATGAAAAAGTGCTGACATACCTTGATGTTTTGAAACATAAACGACAAATCGGAAAACGAGTCGCTATCATCGGTGCCGGGGGCATTGGATTCGATACCGCAGAGTACCTGAGCCAAAGTGGGCAAAGTACCAGTTTGAGCAGTCATGCGTTCAGCCATGAATGGGGCATTGATCAGACCATTATGCATCGGGGTGGATTACGCCCGGAAGGAACTCAGGTCGAACGTTCCCCACGAAAAATTTACCTGCTGCAACGCAAGGATTCCAAAGTCGGTGACGGCTTGGGGAAAACCACGGGATGGGTGCATAGAGCCAGCCTGTCTATGCGCGGTATCACCATGCTAAACAGCGTTCAATATGTAAAAATTGATGATCAAGGGTTACATATACGTCGTGGTGATGAACAGCAATGTCTTGAAGTGGATAACGTCATTATTTGCGCAGGACAGTTGCCATTGAAAGAGCTTTGCCAACCGTTACAGGCGATGGGAAAAAACGTACATATCATTGGCGGGGCGGATGTCGCAACCGAGCTGGACGCCCGTCGGGCTATCGATCAGGGGACTCGGTTGGCGCTCAAGATATAATGAATGGACGTTTAATTAATAGAATTTAAATGCAGAACGGCTATAGCGGATTTAATACCCGTTATCGCCGTTCCGGTTCCAGCGAATGCTTAACGCTCTGCTAATTGTTCTTCAATTCGAACATCTTCAGCCTGACAAACTGCTGCGGTAAACAATACATCAGTAGAGGAATTCAACCCTGTTTCAGTAGAGTCTTGCAGGACACCGATGATCAAGCCAACAGCAACAACCTGCATGGCGATTTCATTGGAAATACCAAACATGCTGCATGCCAGCGGAATCAACAATAACGAGCCACCTGCAATTCCCGAAGATCCACACGCCGCAATCGCCGAAACAACACTCAGCAATATTGCCGTAGGAATGTCTACAGTCATGCCCAAAGTATTCACTGCCGCCAATGTCAATACGGTAATAGTTATTGCCGCACCAGCCATATTAATGGTTGCCCCCAGAGGGATGGAAACGGAATAAGTATCTTCATCCAGATTCATACGACGGCACATTGCCATATTCACGGGAATATTAGCTGCTGAACTACGGGTAAAGAATGCCGTTACGCCACTTTCACGCAAGCATTCAAAAACCAGTGGGTAAGGGTTACGACGAATTTTCCAATAAACAATCAATGGATTGACGACCAAAGCAACAATAATCATGCAGCTAAGCAATACGGTTAATAGTTGAACATAACCGAGCAAGGCCTCAAATCCTGTTGTGGCAATCGTCGAAGAAACCAACCCGAAAATACCAATAGGTGCTAAACGGATAACAACTCGTACAAGTTGAGTCACCGCTCCTGACAGATCTTGGATCAGCGATTTAGTCGATTCATTGGCATGGCGTAAAGCGATACCCAAACCGATTGACCACGCCAGAATCCCAACGTAATTCCCTTTCAATATCGCATCAATTGGGTTAGCAACTACATTGATCAGCAACCCCCTCAGCACTTCAACGATATTTTCCGGGGGCGACATTTGGGCATCATTTGTCACCAACGTCAGTGTTGATGGAAATAACATACTGCCAATCACAGCCACAACTGCGGCAAGAAATGTCCCCATCAGATACAGAAATATAATGGGCCGCATATTGCTTTTCTGTCCTGCCTTGTGATTTGCAATTGAGGACATGACCAAGACCCACACTAAAACAGGAGCTACTGCTTTCAATGCTCCTACAAAGAGTGCTCCTAGCAATTCAACTGATTTGGCTGTTTCAGGTGCCAGCCATGCCAATAATATACCTAATATCAATCCGATTAAGATTTGTTTTACTAAGCTTCCTTGTACAAGGTATTGCACAAAGCCTTTTTGTTGTTTTTCCATAGCTTATCCATTTATATTTTATATTTTTGGCTTTATAAGCCTGATGTTTTTGTGTTTGCTTTCCCTGTATAGGGAAATTAAGAGAACGACAAAGAATAATTAATTGCAATATACAGACAACACCGCATTTGATAACAAATCATTTACATTTGTGTGATCGGAACATCAATTTTCGCATCGCATTAATCTCATCCCCCAACGACCCATACAGTAAAAAAACAAAAAATACTGTTTAAATTCATTATATTAAATAAATTAAACTCTTTCAGGAATAGGGGCGGATTGATTTCAGTCATCAATATCAGAAATAGATTACTTTTCGTCATTAATCAAACCACAGATATGGCATTAATTGGTAAAATGCACAAATTCAACCCTTCCACGGGATAAATTGGCCATTTACGCTATTTCAGGAAACTTTATCAGACCATTAATCAATTGATATATATGGATGAGCTTATTTTTACATTTGTACCAATGTTCAATTGATCACCAAAATTTTCTATCTCGTTACTGCTGATTTTGTTAAAGTGGGCCATGTCAATCTTTATGCCACCTTGAAGGGATTTCGAGAGCATTTTATGACAATTAGAATTGAATATTTTGTCACCCAAAATATTCAATAGAAATTCACCATAAATGCACCATAAAAGTAAGATGCAATCTTTAACCCGCGTTTTAGGAACATTTGATGGAAATTGTAACAGACCTTATTTATGCACTTTGGCACCAAGATTACGAAACACTAGCTAATCCGTCTTTAGTATGGGCAATCTATATTTTGCTGTTTACCATCCTGTTTTTGGAAAATGGGGTACTGCCCGCAGCGTTTTTACCCGGTGATAGCCTATTGATATTAGTTGGTGTCTTAATTGCAAAAGAGACCATGAGTTTCCCGGTGACACTGCTCATTCTCACTGTCGGTGCCAGCCTCGGTTGCTGGATCGGGTATCTTCAGGGGCGATGGCTTGGTAATACAAAGTTAGTGCAGGGCTGGCTGTCACATCTTCCTGCACATTATCATCAGCGCGCACGCAACTTATTCCATCGTCATGGCTTATCTGCCTTGCTGATAGGCCGTTTCATCGCTTTTGTCAGAACTTTGCTGCCAACACTGGCTGGTCTTGCGGGTCTGAATAATAGTCGTTTTCAAATATTCAATTGGCTCAGTGGGTTTCTGTGGGTAATTATCCTGACAACCTTGGGCTATGCATTGGGTAAAAGCCCCCTTTTTCGCCAGTATGAAGAATATTTGATGAATTTTTTAGTGTTGTTACCTGTGGGTCTGTTACTCGCCGGCTTAATTGGCAGCCTGACTGTTATTTGGCGCAAAAAACGCTCCAATAATACCCTATTGTAATCTTCCGTTCTTCCTGTGGTATTGCGGAAAAACATACCACAGGAAATTCATCTTCCAACCCGCTGAGCACTGTTCAAAAGCCAGTTTATTCACCTACTTCAGACGGTGTTTAAGATTAATTCGCAATATAATGTGACAAATTTTCATCTATTCATACTTTCAACTCCTTATAAAAGCGTCTATGTTAGAAATTCATCCATCGTATATTTAAGGAGATGAGTAATGGCACAGAAGAGAAACTCTGACGATTTACGTGCTGAACTACAATCCATTGCAGATACTCTGGAAGAAGTTCTCAATAATTCCGGCGACAAGTCAAAAGCTGAATTGGAAAAATTGCGTAGCAAAGCAGAAAAAACGCTAAAAGAGGCTCGCGTAACACTCAGCGATGCCAGCGATAGGCTGGTTGATCAAACTAAAGAAATTGCAGGCCATGCTGATAATTATGTCCGTGAAAATCCGTGGACAGGTGTCGGTATCGGCGCGGCAGTTGGCGTTGTATTAGGTGTTCTGTTGTCAAGGCGCTGAAATGACCCAATCCCCTCACTCAAAAGGCCCTGGAAAAGGGCTCCTTGATACTTTACGGCGAGTCGCAGCTATCGTTGTTCGCATGGTTGAAACCCGTATCCAACTCGCTGCTGTTGAGTTGGAAGAAGGTGCAGCAACTCTGGTAAAGCTGCTGCTGATGGTAGGACTTACTCTTTTATTCGCAGGCTTCGGTTTGATGTGTCTGCTGGTGCTAATATTCCTGACTATCGACCCGGCTTACCGGATGATTGCCATGGTAATTACTGCCGGGATCCTGCTGCTTCTCGCCGTGTTCGGTGCCATATGGACAATAAAAAAAGCTCAAAGATTGACATTTCTTAATGCAACTCGCGAGCAACTGAATATTGATCGCAAAATGCTGGAGACGGATCAGCATGAATAAGTCACGGAAGCAATTGTTATTAAATGAGATCCGGCAACAGCGGCAATCACTTTCCAATTGCAGCCGACATTGGCTTGAAATCACACAATCTTATGATAAGGGCTGGCAAACTCTACTCACTTTCAAGTCACATGTTGCCGTTTGTTCTGCTATTGCCCTGTTCTATGGTCTGCGCCACCCCAACAAGGTTTATCGCTGGTCACGTCATATAATCAGTATTTTTGGGATCATGAAAATCGTACGGAATACACTTTATAAGTAGCCTTTCATAAATATTTACTCTCTAAATAAGGGTTAACCATGGTACTAATAATAACCCCTCATCTCAGCTTTCATCTCAATTCTGGCTTTTATTCAAATCTCTTTCTGTATCCGAGGTATTTTATTCAAAAAAATTGCATTAAATTGTTAATATTCCTTACTATCAATGAATAACAGCTATTCTTACAATAGAATCCATCAGAGAATGATTAACAAACAGCCATTATGTCTGTTTTTTATTCAATTAAGGCCTGAAAAATATCTTATTTATTATTACCCGCAGTCATTAGGGATATAACCATGAAAAAATTTGAAGATAGTGGCCTGTTGGTCGCACGTATTTTAATATCCGTTCTTTTTATCATCGCAGGATATGGAAAATTAGGTGATGCTTATGCGGGAACACAAGAATTTATGGAAGCCATGAAGGTACCAGGCATTTTATTACCTCTGACTATCTTACTTGAACTCGGTGGTGGCCTTGCCGTTATGTTTGGTCTGCTGACCCGTACCACAGCGGTATTTACATTTATTTTCTGCATCCTGACGTCGATTCTGTTCCATCATGATTTTGCAGATAATATGAACCAGACTATGTTCCTGAAAAATCTTGCCATCAGTGCAGGCTACTTAATGCTGGCGATAATGGGTCCGGGTAAGTTCAGTATTGATGGTGTATTGAAGAAAAATTGGTAATTCCCCCTCTTTCCTAAAATAAAAGCCCCATACTGTGAACAAACAATATAGGGCTTTTATTTCTAATCATTTACTGCTACGTCCGTCTTATCGGTTGGCAAATAATTTTGGGATCTCACGCAAGCACCAAGCCTTAGCCTCTCCCATGCTATCGCGCCGCCAAGCAATGATGATGTTGGTTTCATGGCTGTATTCCGAGCCGAGAACCCGTAAACGGCCTTCAGAAATATCTCGTTCTACCATCGGATACGGCATAGTCGCCACTCCCAGTCCTGCCAAAAGCGCACGGCGTTTATCCTCCAGTGAACTTACCGTCAGGCGGGGCTGTTTATCCAACAGCTGAACCGTCAGAACAGGGCGCTCTCTTGCCGTGTCAGCAACTGCTATCCCGCGATATTTCACCCGCGTGGCATCAGACAGCGGTTCTGGTTCAGAATGGATAGGATGATCCGCACTGGCAACATAGACATTGTTAATTGAATAAAGTGGGCGGGAATTCACCTCAGCAGAGGCTCTGAAATGTAGATCCGGTGCAATCACTATATCAGCATGTCCGGTTGCCAATCGCTCCCAGGCACCCGCCAAAACTTCAGTTATCAACGAAAGTTGTGTATTCGATTTTTTTGCCAGTCTATCCACGAGAGGAAAAAGGGAGGCTGTCGGAAACAGGGCTTCACACACAATTATCAGATGGGTTTCCCAACCACGGGCAAGCGCTTCTGCATCAGCCGTCAATTTATCCGCAGCTTCAAGCAACAAGCGCCCTCTTTCCAGTAACAGACGGCCAACATTAGTAAATTTTGTGCGATGACCAGAGCGGTCAAACAGTACAACATCCAGCTCTTCTTCCAATTTCTGCATAGTATAACTCAATGCAGAAGGAACTCTCCCCAATTCATCCGCCGCCGCAGCAAAACTTCCCCGTCGGTCTATCGCATCCATAACTCTCAGGGATTCCAATGTTAGCGCACGCTCTTTGCCCATATCTTTCTCAATCAGGAATTTTGAATATAGCCACCAGATTAACTGGCTAACATTTCAACGTCCAGATAATTAAGATCGAAATTTGTATACTCTATGGGCTTGGAGTTAATTTGAAAGACAAAGGGTATCGTTTATTAGTTAAAGAGATGACAACGATGATGATAACGAGGTCAGCAACGCAATGTGGAAAAGCCGATTATGGTTGGTTACAGGCTCGATATACTTTTTCATTCGGTCACTATTTTGACCCAAAATTTTTGAACTACCAATCGTTACGTGTTCTTAATCAGGAAGTTCTGGCACCAAAAGCCGAATTTCAGCCTAAATCTTATCCTCACGTCGATATTTTGAATATTATCCTGCAAGGAGAAGCTCAATATCGTGACAGTGAGGGAAATTATATCCATGCCAAACAAGGTGATTGCTTGCTGTTTTCTGCTCGTCAGGGCATTAGTTATAGTGAACTCAATCCCAGTGACAAAATACCCATGACGCGGCTGCAACTCTGGCTCAATGCCTGTCCTCAGCAAGAACCCCTGCCATTACAACGTAAAATTTTGCCAGATAGGCCGTTAACATTGCTGGCCTCCCCCACATCAGAAAACAGCAGCATGTACCTGCGCCAACAAGTGTGGATAAGCTATTTTGTGATAAAACCCCGAGAACACCAAACTTTGTCTTTATGGAACAAATATGCCTACCTGCAATCCATCAATGGCAATGCAAGGATTGGCAGCAGGACAGATGAAGTTGTGATTCAGTGTGGAGATGGTGTATTTATTCAGGAAGAACAAGCAATCACATTGCAAGCAGACACGCTGTTTCGGGGACTGTTAATTGATTTGGCAGAGTGATTTTTCTGGTTCAGTTTTTTCTGACTTAGTATTCATTTCTTGGTCAGATGAAATGAATAAGCCCCACAGAGTATTTACTCTGTGGGGCTAAATTTATGAAGTTGACCGATAAGCCGGGTTCTGTCTTGGACAGCCATTCATCTAGGCCAGCACTTGCGCACTGGCTCAAGCAACCTACCCGGGTTCGGTACGGGCCGTACCATATGAACCCCTATTTGGTCTTGCTCCGGGTGGAGTTTACCGTGCCACGGACTGTTGCCAGCCGCGCGGTGCGCTCTTACCGCACCCTTTCACCCTTACCTGATCCCAAACTTATTTTTGCAAATAAGCCGGGCCATCGGCGGTTTGCTCTCTGTTGCACTGGTCGTAGGCTTTCACCTCCCAGACGTTATCTGGCACCCTGCCCTATGGAGCCCGGACTTTCCTCCCCTTTACTTCTCCCGGAGGAGAGCGGTAAAGCGGCGGCTGTCTGGTCAACTCCGGCGCGGATTATAAGGGGTTTACTATCCGATGTATAGGAATTTTCACACGTCGTCTTTAATTTGCTCAATGACAGGTTTCAATTAACTGTCTTGATCAAGAGCGTAACGGTACAATGCATTTTTCTTCACACCGTGTATCTCAGCCGCCAATGCCGCTGCCTTTTTCAATGGCAGCTCTTTTTGCAGCAATGTCAATGTCCGCAAGGCTTCCGGTGGCAAACTATCTTCCGCTGGTTTACGGTAGCCTTCCACAATCAGCACCATTTCACCACGGCGACGGGTTTCATCTTCCCTGATCCATGCCAGAAGTTCTCCCGCAGGCATTCCTTGAATGGACTCCCACGTCTTGGTCAGTTCCCGGGCCAACACAACATACCGATCTGCTCCCCATACTTCTACAATATCTTCTAAACTGTCCAATAAACGATGTGTCGATTCGTAGAATATCAGCGTCCTTGGTTCCTGTGCTAATTCACGCAGGGTATCCTGACGCCCTTTACTTTTTGCTGGCAGAAAACCTTCATAGCAAAAACGATCGGAAGGCAGGCCAGCCGCAGACAAAGCCGTAATCGCTGCACAAGGGCCGGGCAGTGGAACGACTTTAATTCCTGCTTCCCGACAACGACGGACAAGGTGGTAACCCGGATCATTGATCAAAGGTGTACCGGCATCAGACACTAACGCGATGCTTATTCCTTGTTCCAATTTTGCAATCAATTGATCTGCTTTCTGCTGTTCATTATGATCATGAAGTGCGAACATACGCGCATTAATGGCAAAATGTTGAAGCAACAAGCCAGTGTGTCGCGTATCTTCAGCTGCAATCAGATCGACATGTTTAAGAACTTCAAGAGCACGCTGGGTAATATCCCCGAGATTTCCAATAGGGGTTGGCACAACATACAGCGTGGATGTCGTAACCACTGCTCGATTGGTTTGATTCATTGTTTCTTCCGAATGACCGATTTAAAATTGAGCATCTTTGAAAAAAACATCACTGGATACAGTATGCTTCCCTCAATTTTTGTGCGTTTCAAAACTGGTTTAGTCTATACAGCACTGCTATCGACTATGATTATTGCAGGGTGTACCATGCCCACACAGCAAGGGCAACCAACTTCTCAGCCTCAGGACAATATCAGCGCAGAGATTAACCACTATCAAGCCATTATTGATACAGCGCATAATCAACCATCACTGGGTGTTATCCGTGCTTACATTGCGCTGGAACATTATTTATCAAAGACACACGATGTCACAGAAAACCAAGCAACATATGAAGCTGAGCATCAGAAAAACATTGATGAAACCTGGGAGACTCTGACACATCTTTCCTCGCAGCAACTCAGCGAGTTGGTGATCAATGCCAACGAATATACGTTGCAAGGCTGGCTCGACTTGCTCAATGCTTATCAGAACAATAAGCAAAATCTCGATAAACTCCGCCCTGCCATCAGCGATTGGAAAATTCGCTATTCTGGCAACCCTGCTGCACGTAGTTTACCTACTTCCCTGCAACAAATGTTGGAAAAATCAAATGATGGTCATGCCACAATCGGATTATTCCTGCCCTTAAGTGGTCAGGCAAAAATGTTCGGTGAAGCTATTCGCCAAGGTTTCCTTGATGCGCAAAAAGGGTTGCCAAAACCGGTATCGCCTGTAAACGTGACTGACTCAACTATTGCTGCGGCTATTGCTTCTACGACGGATAATGGATTATCTGATAACACCGATCTATCTCATTCGGTGGATGCCAATACGTCAAATTCAGAAAACACTGATGTTGGCGCGGCATCGATACCTGAAATAGCCACAATCCCTGATACCACGCCATTCACAATAAGTGATACTCCCGTAAATGTTCAGGCAGTAAAAGTCTATGACACTAACAGCCAGCCACTGACTAACCTGCTGGTACAAGCTGAACAAGATGGTATTACACTGGTCGTTGGGCCTTTACTGAAACCCAACGTGGAAAAGCTTGCACAGATTGAAACGTCGCTCAATATTCTGGCTCTCAATGAATTGGATGTTCCGCAGGTACAACCTAATATCTGTTATTTTTCGCTGTCCCCAGAAGATGAGGCAAAAAACGCCGCCATGCATATCTGGCAGCAGCAGAAACGCAATCCACTGCTTTTAATACCGCGAACTGAATTCGGTACACGAATTGCAAAAGCCTTTGCAAAAGAGTGGCAAGAATTAGGGGGGCAAACCGTATTGCAGCAAACTTTCGGGACACCGGATGAAATGAGACAATCCATGAACCGTGGTGTTGGCATTCGCATGTCTGGTACGCCAATTACAGTCAGCACCCCTGCACCGGATACCGCTAATCAGGCCAATATAAATGTGCCCGTTGTTTCCACAAGTTCAGCCAATGGCTCGGTGGATGCCGTTTATATAGTTGCGACAGCGGATGAGCTGACAACTATCAAACCAATGATCGATATGGCAATCAGCTCTCGCAAAAAACCCGCTCTGTATACCACCTCACGTAGTAATAAATCAGGCTTGGGCCCTGATTTCCGTTTAGAAATGGATGGAATACAGTTTAGTGACATTCCACTGTTGACAGGCATGAATGTGCCATTGATGCAGCAAGCTGCCAAAAAATTTTCCAATGACTACTCCCTGATGCGCCTTTATGCAATGGGAATCGACGCTTGGTCACTGGCTAATCAGTTTACACAAATGCAGCAAGAAACGGGATTCCGTCTGAATGGTGCATCAGGGGAGCTTTTAGTTTCGGATAATTGCATCATCATGCGCCAACTCCCTTGGATGCAGTTCAGTAATGGTCGTATCATTCTCGAAAATCGTGCTGACAATGCTGAACATACCGGGATTACTAATAACTCGAATGAATCAGACGATGTCAATAATGTTGATCAAAGTAATGCGTTACAATAAACATCACAAAACAACGGGTAGCTATGCGCTAGGGCAACATTACGAACATCAAGCCAAGCAATTTCTGCAACAACAGGGGCTTACCTTTGTTGCAGAAAATGTGAAAATTCGTGGTGGAGAAATCGATCTCATCATGCGTGATAAACATACGTGGGTATTTGTCGAAGTCCGCTTTCGCCAGAACGCTCAATATGGTGATGCTATTGCTACAATTACCCAAAGCAAGCGCAGAAAGCTATTGCATACTGCGGCAGTTTGGCTGAACCAGCGTAATGAATGTCTGGAAACTGCACCTTGCCGCTTTGATGTTTGTGCGATAACAGGCCAGAAATTTGAATGGCTGAAAAATGCTTTTACCCTGAATGAGAGCCTATTTTAGTAGGTTCTTAATTTACTCTCTAAACAGATTCCAATATACATAGGTCATAACGTGCTGGATAGAATTAAAGTCTGCTTTACGGAAAGTATTCAAACTCAGATCGCAGCAGCAGAAGCATTACCCGACGCAATATCGCGCGCGGCAATGCTGATGGTTCAATCACTGCTGAACGGCAATAAAATTCTTTGTTGTGGTAACGGCGCCTCAGCCGCAACCGCACAGCGTTTTGCCGCCAGCATGATAAACCGCTTTGAAACAGAGAGGCCAAGTCTGCCGGCGCTGTCTCTGAATACTGATAATGTGGTGATCACGGCCATTGCCAACAGTAAACAGCCTGACGAAATCTACGCCAAGCAAGTCAGGGCGTTGGGGCATGCTGGAGATGTCCTGCTCGCCATTTCTACCCATGGTAACAGCCGGGATATCATCAAAGCCGTGGAAGCAGCTGTCACACGCGATATGACGATTGTCGCACTGACAGGCTACGATGGAGGTGAAGTGGCAGGGTTGCTTGGCCCGCAAGATGTTGAAGTCCGTATCCCCTCACATCACAGCATCAGGGTTCAAGAAGTTCATATGTTGACAATCAATTGCCTGTGCGACTTAATCGACAATACGTTATTTCCTCATCAGGATGAATAAGGAGCCCAATAATGCGGTTATTTTCTCTATTATTGCTATGTTTTAGTGCAATGTTATTGCAAGGATGCATTGGTGCCGCTGTCGTGGGTTCAGCTGCGATTGCGACAAAAGCCGGTTCAGATCCACGGACAGTTGGGCAACAAGTTGATGATACTACTCTGGAAGCCCGAATCAGCAATGCCATCAGCAAAGATCCACAAATTAAGGCACAAGCCCGCGTGGTAGCAACAGTATACCAAGGCAAGGTTCTTTTAACCGGACAAAGCCCCAATATGGCGCTGGCTGATAAAGCAAAGCAAATTGCGTCAAAGGTTGAAGGGACTGAGGTGGTCTATAATGAGATCCGCCAAGGCAATCCTGTTTCACTGGGAACAGCTTCCTCAGACACTTGGCTGACCACCAAAGTTCGCTCCAAGATTTTAGGCAGTGATGCCGTTAAATCATCCAGCATCAAAGTGGTAACAGAAGATGGTGAGGTATTTTTATTTGGTATCGTGACTAAAGAAGAAGGCGCCGCCGCGGCAAAAATTGCCAGCGAAACCAGTGGCGTTAAACGGGTCACCACCGCATTTACCTATCTCAACTGACTATCTCAACTGAAAATCATCAAGGCGGCACGACTCCATGCCGCTTTTTTATTTGCTGCTCTTAAGACTTCCCCTAAATCATAAAAAATTGAATTTAATCAATATCTTCAATCAATAAATCACCTTTAACTACAGGTAATTGATTTTATATAAACTTTATCCCTAATGTGCCGATTAATTATTAATCATTACATTAGGGATATAAAAAGTTAAATGAAAACAATAATGAATCGCTGTACCTGCAAGAACTGGCCTACCTGCGGCAACTGGCGCGGCTGACACTGATACGGAACACCATGATTTTGCATAAATAATGAGGGATACGAGAAATGAGCAAACTGGAACCGACGGATTGCATTGATTGCCAGAAGATACTGAAACACTGGGTTGAATTTCAGCTGGTGGATGAACAGGGAGAACCGCTGGCAGGGATACCTTATAAACTGAAAAGCCGGGGGAATAAAAGTATTGTGCGAACGGGGACCACGGATGGGAATGGCTTATTACGCGAAGAAGATCTTCCACCTATGCCGGTCACATTAACGGTTGCCGCACAGCCTTTGGCTGATAAAGTGGCACAGTGCCCGGCGCGGCCAGATACCGGGCAAGCCGGCAATCTTCAGGTCAGGGAAAATAGCTATTATGGCGGACATGCCTATCATTATATTCCGCTGGGTGGTGTCAGTGATGCTTATCCCAAAGTCACCGGCTGGAAAGAAGAAGAGCTAAAAGCCTCTGAACATTTTAAAGACTCGACATTAACCGGATTCACCGCCCACCCCCTTAACCGGCGGTATGTACTGGAAATTCAGGCAATAGAAAGTGGTATCAATTTGATTATTGGCGTCTTTTTTGATGGGACGGGGAATAATACTGACAATATTGACGAACGCTTTGCATGTTCTCCCGAACAGATTGGCTTAACACAAAAACAGGTTAACGATTTTACCTGTTCATTTGACCAGTTTGGTAAACGCGGCAATACCTCACGGATCAGTTATGATGGTTACTACACTAATGTGCATTTTTTGCATCAAATATATAAGGAAGAGCAAATTAGTGAAAACAACCATCAACGCAAGGTCTATATCGAGGGTATCGGCACTCAGGCAGGAGAATCGGACAATATTATCGGATATGGTCTGGGGGTCGGTGAAACCGGCGTGGCAGCAAAAACCGATATGGCTATCCAGAAAATAAAAGCCGAAATTTCGATCTTTTTAAAAGAAACAAAGCGCTGTGTAAAATCCCTGCAATTCGATATCATCGGTTTTAGCCGGGGTGCGGCGGCGGCACGTCATTTTGCTAACCGTATCTACCACAAAGACCCTGCCTTAGCGCAGATGCTGGCAGCATGTTTTACTGAACAGCAACGCTATCTGGATAACGCCCGTTACCCGACGGGAACAACCCGTTTTTTGGGCATCTTTGATACTGTTGCTGCCATTGGGATACCCGGTAATGGACTTAACCCCCACAATGCAGATACCGGCGATATTGATATCCGCTTACCCGCAGGTATTGCAAAGCATATTTTCCACATTACGGCCATGAATGAGTGTCGTTATAACTTTTCTTTAAATAGCATCAAACCGGATTACCCAGAACTGGTCTTACCTGGTGCACATTCCGATATTGGTGGGGGGTATAACTCGGAAGAAACGGAGAACTGGTTTATCACCCGACCGCGGATCGCCACGGTGGATGAAAGTATCCCCGATAATGCCACCTCAGTTTATAAAAAAGCGCAGGAAGAGCTTGGTCAGCTTAAAACATATCCCACCATTGCGCCCTTGCTGATTGGCAATCATGTCAAGGTTGAAGTCTGGCAAAATCCCTATTTTCAGCCCCGCAATGAGAAAGAGATGTTTAAAAGGCAGGTTTCAGCGGCAGCGGTACTTTCCCGTAAGATAACCAATGACTGGTCAAAAGTCGTGATGCAGGTAATGCAGGATGCCGCTCAAGAGGCGGGTATAATCTTTGATAAACCAAATGAAAGTGTTAAGTACCACCAGCTTACGCCGAAACTCCAGCCATTGGCAGAAAAAGCCATTGCGCAGGGTCGTGCCATCCGGCAAGGTCAACAACCAGTCCCTTTTACGGAAGAAGAACTTGCCTTTATTCAGGCCAAATATGTTCACTGCTCCTCTCACTGGAATACCGTTAAACTCAAAAAGGAGAAAATTCAGGGCGGTGTTTACTCCGTCGAATTATTCAGTTTTGTCAATCGTCCTTGTGAAAAATGGCACCGAGCTGTTTTTGATATCACCCGTAAGGAAATCTCATCATGAAAAGAAAAATCTTAATATCACTGCTGGGTTTTGGGCTGGTATGGGGCTTAGCGGCCTGCCAGTCTTACCCACCCGGAAAGCGGGTGGTGACCTACAAACCTATTGTACGTAAAAGTGAGCCGCTGCCTTATGATAAATGGTGGTTTAAATTTTATACACCAGAATATTTTCCCATCAGTATCAGCTTTGTCCAGTTTCAGGATGAGGATAATTATATTATTCAAAAATTTATGCCAGATGGTGCCAATTCAAATTATCGTAGCGTAACGACGTGGAGTAAAAAATTGGGGGTGAGTGGGGAGGGCATCAGAAACCATGGCGAAGCGCTTCCCAAGCGGCTGATGGTTTGTTGGGATTCTGTGATTGATAAAAAATCCTTCCAGACCCTGTTTAACTTCACACCTGAGGTTCGGCAACTGATGCGTGAGCCTGCTTTCTATCCGGGTTATGAAAAACAGCCACCTGATTACCGAGATACGATATTCATTGGTCTGGCTCCGGGGGGGGCTGCCCGTGCTTGGTTACGCGGCATCGATAAAAACAACGGCGATAATATCCTGATCTCTACGGGTGAATCGGTTTCCGGCGATAAGATGACTGTGTGTCAGGGAAAAACCAACGTACTTAATGGCTATGGTGAGTATCCTGAATACATCAGGAACTTTATCAAAGGAAAAACCTATCCCTATGGTGAATGGTGATCACCGCTATTGGTGGCTATACCTATCAGGGCGTGCCTGTTGCCAGTGAGGGTGATTTAGTTATTTGCCCAAAATGCGAGGGAACGTATCCGATTATCGAAGGGAGTGAATCGTTGAAGTCGCAGGGTACGCCTATTGCGTTGGAAGGTATGCAAATAGCCTGTGGCGCTCAGCTGATTGCCAGCCAGAAAGATTTTCTGGCTTAAACAGGACGAATATCCGCCTTATTTTCTATAAGGTGGAGAAACGCAAATTGAGTGTGGCAGTATCGTAGGGAGAAGAAAGGGCTTATCGCCCCTCCCATCGCAAATCATTTTGCTTTAAATAATTCTCCCCTCCCAGCAACTGCATTTGTCGCAAAATCCATTTCTGGCGTTGTAACACATAAGCAGAAGGCGCATTCACTTTATAACGATGAGGATTCGGCAATACTGCGGCAAGCAATGCGGCTTCAGAAGCGGTCAATCGTCTGGCAGGTTTGCCAAAGTAATGCTGAGCTGCTGCTTCCACACCAAAAATGCCATTGCCAAATTCAACAATATTAAGATAGACCGTCAAAATACGTTTCTTTGACCAGAATAATTCCAGTATGGAAGTTAATCCCGCTTCCAATCCTTTTCTCACCCAACTACGTCCTTCCCATAGAAATAAATTCTTAGCTGTTTGCTGAGAAATTGTCGATGCACCCCGTATACGTCTCTGATATTTTTTATTATGAGCTATAGCAGTTTCGATAGCATCGAAATCAAATCCCCAATGTTGTGGAAACTTTTGATCTTCGGCGGCAATAACGGCTAATGCCATATAAGGTGAGATTTGATTCTGAGCTATCCATGTGGAGCGAGAAACATAAGATAAATTAATTGACAATAAGGCGTTCACTTGCCGCTCTACCATCATCATAGAAAATGGCACCGGCAGAAACGAAAACGCGATTACAGCAACAAACCATAGAACTGTGATCGACAAGACAATTCTTTTCAGCCAACGCCATAATATTAAAAAAGGATTTATCATCCAGTTACTCAATCATTTCCAATATTTTCTTAACCAGCTTATCAATCCCTTTTTCTGCCTGAGATAAGGATTCAGCCAGCATATAGGCTGGTGTTGTTACAATTTTATTTGCAAAATCAACAACAATATCATCAACTGGACATTCTACGTGTATACCTCCCATTTCTTCTATTTTAGCCGCAGTTTCAGGATCATTGCCGATGGTAACTTTTATCGATTTACCTAATATTTTAGGCACCATCACAGGAGAAATACACATAAAGCCCATTGGTTTGCCTTGTTGATGCATTGCCCGCACAATACTTAATAATTCTTTATTTATATCACAATCTGATCCTTTAAATGCGAAATTACATAAATTCTTGGCTACTCCAAAGCCGCCTGGAATAATCAATGCATCCAATGCATTAATATCAACTTTAGATAAAGATTGTATATTTCCACGTGTTATACGGGCAGATTCCTCCATTATGCGTCTGCTTTCTTGTTTCACCTCTCCATTAACATGATTAATTACATGATGTTGTGCATCATCAGGTGCAAAAAAGGACACTTCAGCGCCAAGACGGCTTAAAGAGAGCATAGTCAGGACTGATTCGTGAATTTCACTTCCATCGTACACTCCACAACCACTCAATATAATGGCAACAGATTTCATATTTCTCTCCATTTGTAGTAGATTAATGCTTAACCCCTTAGAGGGTTAAACACCAATCTTCATCACAGATTTTAATGAATCTTGTAACAAAAAATCTTATCTTTGCTATGTTGGTACCTGTGTTCTGTGTGGAAGAATTTTTTAACTACTCGCACCGAAAACAAATCTTAGATAAGCGGGTAAACAAGTTTCCCTGGTGTTGGCGCAGTATTCGCGCACCCCAACTTCGGTTGGGGTTATTTTTTTGTAGCATCCGACAACCAGTTTCTCAATGTTTCTATATCATTCTTCCATTCTAACTTTAACTCATCCACCCATTCCTGAACGTTATCCCACCATGCCGGTAGATCCGGAGATTGAATTTGCTGAGCCAGCTGCTGCAAGTGGCGTAATCCGACAGAACCTGCCGCTCCCTTGATTTTGTGGGCTTCTTCCGTAATTCCTTTCTGATCTCTGGCAGTCATGTTTAAGTCCAGCAAGGCAAGGTAACTGGGCATCATGGTTTCAAAAATTACCAGATTATCAGCAATCATTTTAGGCCCAACCAATTCGATATATTGGTTAAGCATCTCCATATCGAGCAGTTCTTCATCCTGTGTCACAATATTAGCCTTTTGTGGTGTATTTTCAGGTTCAAATGCCTTACCCCAATATTTTTCCATCACGGCCGTTAACTCTTTAACGGAGAGCGGCTTATTGAGGACATCATCCATGCCAGCATCAAGATATTCTTTTTTATCTTTCAATACATTAGCTGTCAGGGCAATCAATGGGGGTAAAGATTGGCTGGAGTAACGCTGGTGTAATTTGCGGGCAATATCAAGCCCTGTCATATCCGGCAATTGGATATCCAACAACACCAAGTCATATTCTTCAGGATCGAACATTGCCAGTGCATCATGACCATTCATGGCAACATCCACACTGTTCCCCAGCTTTTCCAGTACGGAACGGGCAACAATGACGTTCAGTTCAATATCTTCCACCAACAGGATGTTCAGTGCCGGTAATGGCAGGGTATCCTGCGCTTCTTTCCCTTTAAGGTGTTCATCAA
Source organism: Xenorhabdus sp. XBWT (assembly GCF_059072735.1). Taxonomy (NCBI): domain Bacteria; kingdom Pseudomonadati; phylum Pseudomonadota; class Gammaproteobacteria; order Enterobacterales; family Morganellaceae; genus Xenorhabdus; species Xenorhabdus sp. XBWT. The sequence continues at coordinate 543,310 of NZ_CM180990.1, read as the reverse complement.
TGACAGGGGTAACAACAGACAAAGTAAAGCAGGAGCCGTGTCCCAGCGAACTTGTTACCGTAATGTCACCACCCATAGCCTGAGCAAGGCGCTTCGAGACTGCAAGACCAATGCCTGTTCCTGTCGCAGGGCGCCCACCAGCACTGTCTGTCACTTGGTAGTACATGGCAAAGATTTTTTCCAGCTCATTGGCAGGAATGCCAATACCAGAATCTGTAACTTCAAAAAACAGCCACTCTCCCTCTTCACGCCAGATACGAACCCGGATTTCCCCTTCTGGTGTAAATTTCACGGCATTACTGATCATGTTCCACAGGATTTGCCGCAAACGGGTTCCGTCAGTCACTACCTTGGCAGGCAACGGTTGTTCCGGCTCCATCACGAATTTAATACCTTTCGGTTGTACCAGCAGCCCTGCAATGTTCTCCAGGTCAGCCATAAAACCGGTGAAATCAATTGGCTGGTTATCAAGCTGGACTTTGCGGCGCTCAATTTTATCTAACTCAATGATATCATTGAATATATTACCCAATGTAATTGCGCTGACATGAATAGTTTTCAGATATTTGCACTGTTCTGGTGTTACATCGGTATCCATCAGAATCCGGCTCAGGCCAATGATGCCATTTAAAGGCGTACGAAGCTCATGGCTAATCGTAGAGATAAAAGTCGTCTTATCCCTGCTGGCATTCTCCAACGCGTCCTGATAGCGCTTACGCTCCGTAATATCGCGTCCAAACCCCATTAGCCCATGTCGTTTCCCGACACGATCATAAAAAGGGACTTTCCGGAGTTCAAAACAAGCCTTGCGCCCGTCAGGATAAACCAGCCATTGCTCGTAAGTCAGGGATACATTGTGACGAAATACTTTTTCATCGGTTTCCATTACCTTCTTGGCAATTTCTTTATCGTAAACATCCTTCGGAGTCAGGCCGATAAGCTGCTTCTCACTTTTGCCTGTCAGCAGTTCCACCGCCCTATTACAGCCAGAAAATTCGTCGTCTTCATTGCGGTAATAAACCAGATCAGGAGATGCATCCAGAAATGAACGGAGCAAAATGGATTGCTGCTCAAGTTCAATCTGAGTTTTTTCACGATATTCCATTTCTAATTTGAGTTTATTCAATAACACCAGATGCGCTTTTTCCGCTTTCTCTCTTTCGGAAATTTCTTGATTCAATTGGGCAATATTTTCTTTGAGTTGCAGATTCAATTCCGCATCACGCTGGCGCATTTCCTCAAGTTTTGCGACCAGACTGGATAAACGCTGACGGGATTCTTCCAGTTGTTCTACCACAATAGAAAGAAAATAAACCGCCCAAGGAGTGATTAACAAACCAAAAAAGATCGAGCGGATTAAATCAATGCCCTGCACCTCCCCGTGCAATACGAATGTCACCGCCATTTGCATAGCCATTGCAAGAATAACCAGAGCAGATGCGAGCAATATTGAAAAACGCACTAACCCTAGCTTCATCATCAAATCTACATAATATTGGGCAAGTTCCCGAATCAGCTTCATAACCACTCCAAGTCAAAACTATTTCCAGTAAAGTCATCAGATTGAATCATAACGTAAAAAAGACTCAACTTCGTTGAGGGATATCACCTGACACCAGAGACATAAAAACTCACAAAAATAGAATATTTAATCATAAAATTTCTCAATTTATTTTTTAGAGCAAAAAGCAATCGATAATTTATTCTTATCTCACACAAAACACACTTGATAATTTCGATATATTTACAAAATTAAGATTAAATATCTAAAAAAACTTAATTTAATAGCATATATGAAACAAATAATTCCGTTGATTTAGTGATATAGCTCACATCATGTAACACTCATGATCTAGTTCACAAAATACAAAATCACATAATTTCTTCTTTTAATTTAATACTATGGATAAATATCAATAATAATAAACCTGATTTTCCACGATTTGACCTGCCCTATTTTTCTCTATAAGTTGGGAATTCACTGAAAATTCCATATCGAACAATCGTCCGATTCATATTTATGCAGTGATATGACATGAAACATAACATCATTTTGATTTACCGCTTGTTGTTGCAAATAAAAATTGCAAATAAAACAAGTGGCGTTTGCTGAGGGCGCAAATCAGACGCCTATAGAAATAATATATCTATACCATCTCGCGAGTGATGTGAGAACCGGACAGAACTTGGGGAGCTTTACAATGTTGTATAATAAATTGCAGGAAAAAGATAACTGTGGCTTTGGATTAATTGCACATATTGAAGGTGAGCCAAGCCACAAGGTGGTGCGCACAGCCATACATGCGCTGGCTCGGATGCAGCATCGGGGCGCGATTTTGTCAGATGGCAAAACCGGTGATGGCTGTGGTTTATTAATGCAAAAGCCAGATCGTTTTTTTCAGATGATTGCCAGCGAGCAGTCGTGGCGACTCGCCAAAAACTACGCCGTCGGTATGCTGTTTCTAAGTCAGGATGCCAAAATTGCCCAATCATGCCGTGACATCGTAGAACAAGAATTACAAAACGAAACCCTTTCTATTGTTGGCTGGCGGGAAGTCCCCATCAACCGAGATATTTTGGGTGAGATTGCCCTGTCAAGCCTTCCTCGTATTGAGCAGATTTTTATCAATGCGCCTGCCGGATGGCGGACACAAGATATGGAGCGCCGATTGTTCGTTGCCCGGCGCCGTATAGAAAAACACATTACCGACAACGATTTTTATGTTTGCAGCCTGTCCAATCTGGTCACGATTTACAAAGGGCTGTGCATGGCGGCTGATCTACCCCGTTTCTATCCAGATTTGGCCGATTTACGGATGGAGTCTTCTATCTGCCTGTTCCACCAGCGTTTTTCAACCAATACGGTTCCTCGCTGGCCACTGGCACAACCTTTCCGTTATCTGGCCCACAACGGAGAGATCAACACCATTACAGGAAACCGCGAATGGGCCAAAGCCAGAGCCTATAAATTCCGTACGCCACTCATTCCTGATTTATATACCGCCGCGCCTTTCGTTAATGAAACCGGTTCCGATTCCAGTTCGTTAGACAATATGCTGGAGCTGTTTCTCAATGGTGGCATGGATTTAATTCGCGCAATGCGCCTGCTGGTCCCACCTGCATGGCAGAATAATCCCGATATGGATGATGACCTGCGCGCATTCTTCGATTTCAATTCCATGCATATGGAACCCTGGGACGGGCCTGCCGGCATCGTGATTTCTGATGGGCGCTATGCAGCCTGTAATCTGGACAGAAACGGCTTACGCCCAGCCCGTTATGTGATTACTACGGATAAACTGATCACTTGTGCGTCTGAAGTGGGCATTTGGGATTACAAGCCCGATGAAGTCGTGGAAAAGGGGCGTGTAGGGCCGGGCGAATTGATGGTCATTGATACCTATGAAGGCCGTATTCTGCATTCCGCTGAAACTGACAATGATTTGAAAATCCGTCATCCTTATAAAGAGTGGTTAGAGAAAAACGTCAGGCGTTTGACTCCATTTGAAGAACTACCGGAAGATCAGGTCGGGCAAAGAGATTTGGATGATCGGCTGTTGGCAACTTATCACAAGCAATTTGCCTACAGTAATGAAGAGCTGGATCAAGTTATTCGTACCCTTGGCGAAAATGCACAAGAAGCGACAGGCTCTATGGGAGATGATACACCGTTCGCCGTTCTTTCCCGCCGCCCGCGCATCATCTATGATTACTTCCGCCAACAGTTTGCCCAAGTGACCAACCCTCCCATTGATCCACTGCGTGAAGCTCATGTCATGTCGCTGTCTACCCGCATTGGGCGGGAGATGAATGTCTTTTGTGAAGCAGAAGGGCAAGCGCATCGATTGAGCTTTGAATCACCTGTTCTGCTCTACCCAGACTTCGTGCAGCTCACGACACAGAAAGAGCCATATTACCGTGCTGACACACTGGATTTGACTTTCAATCCGCAGGAAACCAGTCTTAAAAATGCGGTTTACACCTTGTGCAAGGAAGCAGAGAAACTTGTCCGTAACGGTTCGGTATTGCTGGTATTATCTGATCGCAATATTTCATCAGAAAGATTGCCAATCCCTGCGCCAATGGCCGTCGGTGCTATTCAGCATTGTCTGGTTGAAAAAAACCTGCGCTGTGATGCCAACTTGATTGTGGAGACCGCCAGTGCGCGTGATCCGCACCATTTTGCCGTATTGCTGGGTTTTGGTGCTACCGCTGTCTACCCTTATCTGGCCTATGAGTCTCTGGGAAAGATGGTAGATGATGGCACAATCAATACCCCCTATCCCCGCGTTATGCTGAATTATCGCAACGGCATTAATAAAGGGTTGTATAAGATTATGTCCAAAATGGGCATCTCTACGATCTCCTCTTATCGCTGTTCTAAATTATTCGAGGTTGTAGGCTTACATTCTGATGTAACAAACATTTGCTTCAATGGTGTCGTCAGCCGCATTGAAGGGGCAGATTTCAGCGACTTTGAACAAGATCTGCTTAATCTTTCCAAGCGGGCATGGCTGCAACGTCACACCATCGATCAGGGTGGTTTGCTTAAGTATGTTCACAATGGAGAATACCACGCTTATAACCCCGATGTTGTCAGCACATTGCAAGCTGCAGTTCATAGTGGCAAATACAGTGATTACCAGAAATACTCTGAATTGGTGAACAGGCGTCCCGTTGCAACATTGCGGGATCTGTTGGCAATTTCTCCCCAGAGTGAACCCATCTCCATTGAGGATGTTGAACCCTCAGAAGCTTTGTTTAAGCGTTTTGATACCGCTGCCATGTCGATTGGTGCACTAAGCCCTGAAGCTCATGAGGCATTGGCAGAAGCGATGAATGCCTTGGGAGGGTTTTCCAATTCCGGTGAAGGTGGGGAAGATCCGGCTCGTTACGGCACAAAAAAAGTTTCCCGCATTAAGCAGGTTGCCTCCGGTCGGTTTGGCGTTACACCAGCGTATCTGGTCAATGCCGATGTCATTCAGATCAAAGTTGCACAAGGTGCGAAACCGGGTGAAGGTGGTCAGTTGCCGGGAGATAAAGTCACACCTTATATTGCCAGATTGCGTTACTCCGTACCCGGTGTCACACTGATTTCGCCACCACCTCATCACGATATTTACTCTATCGAAGATCTGGCCCAACTGATTTTCGATCTTAAACAAGTCAATCCAAAGGCCCTGATTTCAGTCAAACTGGTTTCAGAGCCGGGTGTGGGAACCATCGCCACAGGCGTAGCCAAAGCTTATGCCGACCTGATTACTATTGCTGGTTATGACGGAGGAACCGGAGCAAGCCCCCTGTCCTCTGTAAAATACGCCGGTTGCCCGTGGGAATTGGGGCTTGTGGAAACTCAGCAGGCGCTGGTTGCCAATGGGCTGCGCCATAAAATCCGCCTTCAGGTTGACGGCGGTTTGAAAACCGGGGTTGATATCATCAAAGCAGCGATTTTGGGTGCGGAAAGTTTTGGTTTCGGCACAGGTCCCATGGTTGCCCTCGGCTGTAAATATTTGCGGATCTGCCACTTAAATAACTGTGCGACGGGTGTGGCAACACAAGATGAAAAATTGCGTCAATCTCATTATCACGGTCTGCCGGAAAGAGTGATTAATTACTTCCGCTTTATTGCGCAGGAGACACGCGAGCTAATGGCACAATTGGGTGTGAAAACACTCACTGGCTTAATTGGCCGAACAGATTTGCTGACGATACTGGAGGGTATCTCCGCCAAACAAAATAAACTCTGTCTTGAGCCGTTGCTGGAAACAGCTGAACCTCATGCTGGCAAAGCGTTGCATTGCACAGAAGGCAATCCACCTTTTGATCAAGGTGAACTAAATAAGTCCATCGTCGCCCACGCTATGCCTTATGTGGAAAATTCACAGAGTAAAACGTTCTATTTTGATATTCAAAATACCGACCGCTCTATTGGTGCTGCTCTCTCTGGTGAAATTGCGACTCGATATGGCGATCAAGGACGGGCAGCTGATCCGATCAAACTGAATTTCACCGGAACAGCAGGACAGAGTTTTGGTGTCTGGAATGCCGGCGGTGTCGAACTGACTTTAACTGGCGATGCCAACGATTATGTCGGCAAAGGTATGGCAGGAGGTCGTATTGCCATCCGCCCTCCGGTCGGTTCAGCATTCAAAAGTAATGAGACTACTATTATCGGTAATACCTGCCTTTATGGTGCAACAGGCGGAAAACTGTTTGCTGCCGGACGTGCCGGTGAACGTTTCGCAGTCCGTAATTCAGGTGCCATCACCGTTATTGAAGGGATTGGCGATAATGGCTGTGAATATATGACCGGCGGTATTGTCTGTGTTCTCGGCGGCACTGGCGTAAATTTCGGTGCTGGCATGACAGGTGGTTTCGCTTATGTACTTGATGAATTTGATGGTTTTCGCAAACGCGTCAATCCAGAGCTGGTGGAGGTACTCTCAATGGATACCCTTGCTATTCACAAAGAACATCTGCGTGGGTTAATTACTGAACACGTGCACCTGACGGGTTCTCCACATGGCGAAAGCATACTGGAAAACTGGTCACAATGGGTCGATAAATTTGCGCTGGTTAAACCTAAATCCAGTGATGTCAGCGCGTTGTTGGGACACCGTAGCCGCTCCTCTGCGGAATTGCGGGTTCAGGCGCAGTAAGGAGTCAATAATGAGCCAGAATGTTTATCAATTTATCGACTTACAGCGTGTCGATCCGCCTAAGAAATCGTTGAAAATCCGCAAAATAGAATTTGTGGAAATTTATGAACCTTTTTCAGAGAGTCAGGCACAAGCACAGGCAGATCGCTGCCTTGCCTGTGGTAACCCTTATTGTGAATGGAAATGTCCTGTACACAATTATATTCCAAACTGGCTGAAACTGGTCGATGAAGGTCGCATAATCGAAGCGGCTGAGTTGTCACACCAGACAAATAGCCTGCCAGAAGTCTGCGGGCGGGTTTGCCCCCAAGATCGCTTGTGTGAAGGTGCCTGTACACTCAATGATGACTTTGGTGCTGTCACCATTGGCAACATTGAGCGCTATATCAACGACAAAGCTATCGCAATGGGCTGGAAGCCTGATATGTCACATGTAACCCCAACAGGCAAACGCGTGGCTGTGATTGGTGCCGGCCCTGCGGGATTATCGTGTGCTGATGTTCTGACGCGCAACGGTGTGCAAGTCGTTGTTTACGATCGTCATCCCGAAATTGGTGGCTTACTCACATTCGGCATTCCCGCTTTTAAACTGGAAAAAGAAGTGATGATCCGTCGCCATGAAATGTTCTCCGAAATGGGTATCGAATTCTGCTTGAATACGGAGATAGGTAAAGACATCACGCTGGCTGAACTCACCGCAGAATTTGATGCTGTATTTCTTGGTATTGGTACCTATCAATCCATCCACGGCGGACTGGAAAATGAAGATACGGATGGTGTTTATGATGCCCTGCCTTTTTTAATCGCTAATACTCGTCAGTTAATGAGCTATCCTTCCCTGCCGGAACAGCCCTTTGTTGATATGAAAGGCAAGCGCGTCTTGGTTCTGGGAGGCGGTGATACTGCGATGGATTGCGTTCGTACTTCGATTCGTCAAGGTGCAACCCATGTTATTTGTGCCTATCGGCGGGATGAAGAAAATATGCCGGGTTCCCGCCGTGAAGTAAAAAATGCCAAAGAAGAAGGTGTAGAATTTCGCTTCAATCTCCAGCCCGTCAGCATTGAGATTAACGATGCAGGGCATGTTTGCGGCGTCAAAGTGGTGAAAACACAACTGGGTACCATGGATGAAAAAGGCCGCCGCCAAGCGGAACTCATTCAGGACTCAGAATTCCTGATAGAAACTGATGCTGTGATCATGGCATTTGGCTTCAAACCTCACACAATGAACTGGCTGGATGAACATCAGATTAATCTTGATCAAAAAGGGCGCATCATTGCCCCGGAATCCAGCGATCTCCCCTTCCAAACCAGTAACGCCAAAATATTCGCTGGGGGAGACGCAGTACGTGGCTCTGATCTAGTCGTCACTGCAATTGCAGAAGGCAGAAAAGCCGCATCAGGCATCCTTGACTATCTTGAAATATAAAACGCCATACCCCTCTTCTTTCCTTCTATTATTTCTCCGGTCAAAAGACCGGAGAAAACTCCAGTAAAATAAAAAATTACTATTTTTTATTTTCTTCTTACTACCATACAGGTTGTATTTTTTTGCTTTATGCGATTATTCTTATATCCTAAAATCAAATATTTAAATTTAATATCGCATTCATTACAACAACACAACAATAGTGCAATACCGTAATACAGCAATAAGGTTCATTTTTTTCATAAAGAAAGTTTCTTATCTTAAATGATTTAATAGAAATAAATTAAAAGACCGTAAAAGTGATAATTACAGGAAGAAATTTATGCGCTTATTCACCCAGACATTCTTCTTATCTTGCATATTCTGGATTAGTGTACCCTCAATTGCCGGACTCTCTACCTCTGCTGAAATTATGCAGCAAGTGCAGGAGAGAGGGGTGAACTCTGTTGTAGCAGAATTAGGTGAAAGCTATGAGTCGGAAAAGATTGTGGATAGTATTGCTGCTGGTGATAGCGAATGGCTACAGGTTGCCTTTGTATTATTCCCGAATATCCATCCAAAATTTTCAAAACAAATTCTTGAGTCCTTATCGTCTGCTTTGATTAATAATACCGAAGAGGTATTATCACTAACAGAAAAATATCGTACTCCCGCATTTTCGGATATCTGTAATATTCCCCCATCAATAGTCAGTCCAGCACAACAAAAATCATTTATTAATAATATGGTCAGTAGCTTAAATAAGGTAAAAAATTCAGGTTCTGGAAAAAATCGGGACAATATAGAAATGTGTCTGTGGGAATTGGAGAGAATTTATGGTGATTACTTTTAACATCAAAGCTGACTTTTACCCAAAATTAATTTCTATAAAAATCAAGGAGAACGATGTCTCCTTTATTTTTATACCCGTCATATTTCAAGTTGCAGAACAGAGACAACTTGAAATCGGTTAGTTAGATATAGAACATTGCGTAATTATTTTATCACACGCAAAGTCGGACGCCCTTTTGGTGGTTGAGGAGGATCATCATCTGGTGAGTCCTCATCATGAGGAGTTTTTTTACTGTGGAGTAGTACCAGATTATCTGCGACTGGCAAATCCGAATATTTCTCTTCAAATTCGCCATTCGCTTCATAAGCGAATTCTGGCTCAAACATCATTCCAGCGCCATTTTCACGGGCATAAACCGCAACAACAGCCTCCATCGGGACTGAAACTTGACGGGCAACACCGCCAAAACGGGCATTGAATCTAACTTCATCGTTAGTCAATTCCAGATTGCCAACCGCCCTTGGCGAGATATTCAGGATGATTTGCCCATTTTGTGCATACTCCATCGGGACGTTAACTCCATAAAAGCTAACGTCCACAATCAGATGCGGAGTCATGTCATTATCCAACAGCCACTCATAATGTGCCCGCAATAGATAAGGGCGACGTGGAGACATTTGAGTCATCTCCATAAATTAACTCCGTGATTGTAAACGCATTTCACGTTCTGCTTCTGTTAATGAAGCCAAGAATGCGTCACGCTCAAATACACGTTGCATATAGACTTGAAGGTCTTTCGCACCTGGGCCAGACAGTTCTACTCCCAAAACAGGCAAACGCCATAGCAGTGGACACAGGTAACAATCCACCAGACTAAATTCTTCACTCATGAAGAATGGCATTTCTCTGAAAATAGGCCCGATAGCCAACAATTCCTCAGCAAGCTGTTTTCTCGCAGCATTAGCTTCCTGGACATTTCCTTTCTGAATTTTGTACATCAGGGAATACCAATCTTTTTCAATTCTATGCATCATCAGGCGGCTGGAGCCACGAGCGACAGGATACACAGGCATGAGTGGTGGATGCGGGAAACGCTCATCCAGATATTCCATAATGATACGAGAATCATACAGAGTCAGCTCACGATCAACGAGAGTAGGAACAGATTGGTACGGATTCAAATCGATCAAATCCTGCGGTAAATTACCTGCTTCAACGTGTTCGATTTCAACGCTGACCCCCTTTTCCGCCAGTACAATCCGCACTTGATGGCTAAAAATGTCGGTCGGGCCGGAAAACAGAGTCATTACCGAACGTTTGTTGGCAGCGACAGCCATGAAAACCTCCAAGTTTATCTAAAAAAGGAACGAACAGCCCTTTAATTAACAGCGGCTATTCTCGCTCATATTCTCATCCTGTTTCGCACTTATTATCCGAGGCCATCCCTTTCAATCTTTCAAATAACAGCCTTGTTCACTGTAACGAGAAAGCTATCGGAGATGTCTTTTACCTCTGCCAAATCAGGCAAACTCATGGATAAGGCAAAAAATTGTTACTAGTTTACCAGATTCTGCACATTTTGTGGGGAAGTACATTGAGAATTAATGATGAAATGTTGGTGTCTAGAATTTTATCTCTTTAATATGCTATTTTTTTTCGAAAAAAAGGAATTATCAAAGTAAAAAATTCGAAGGGATAAAAAACCCGCCATAAAAATGACGGGTTTTCAACTTTAATCCACAGCCACAAGTGTGGCAACAAATTAACGTTTGGAGAACTGTGGACGACGACGTGCTTTGCGCAGACCCACTTTTTTACGTTCAACTTCACGAGCATCGCGAGTAACGAAGCCAGCTTTGCGAAGATCAGAACGCAGAGTCTCGTCATAAGCCATCAGTGCACGGGTGATACCGTGACGGATTGCGCCTGCCTGACCAGAAATACCACCACCTTTAACAGTGATGTACAGATCCAGTTTGCCCAGCATTTCAACCAGCTCCAGTGGTTGACGAACAACCATGCGCGCAGTTTCACGACCGAAGTAAACTTCGAGGCTGCGTTGGTTGATTACGATGTTACCGCTACCTGGCTTAATAAAGACTCGAGCGGAAGAGCTTTTGCGGCGACCAGTGCCGTAGTATTGATTTTCAGCCATTGCCTATAATCCCGATTAAATGTCCAGAACTTGTGGTTGCTGTGCCGCGTGGTTGTGCTCGCTGCCCGCGTAAACTTTCAGTTTACGGTACATTGCACGACCCAGTGGCCCTTTTGGCAGCATGCCTTTAACCGCGATTTCAATGACACGCTCAGGACGGCGGGCAATCATCTCTTCAAAGGTCGCTTGCTTGATACCACCGATGTGGCCAGTGTGGTGATAATAGATTTTGTCAGCACGTTTGTTGCCGGTTACAGCAACTTTCTCTGCGTTAACAATAATGATGTAGTCACCAGTATCAACGTGCGGAGTATATTCCGCTTTGTGCTTGCCGCGCAGACGGCTAGCTATTTCAGTTGCAAGACGGCCTAAGGTTTTGCCATCTGCGTCAACAACATACCAGTCGCGTTTTACGGTTTCTGGTTTAGCTGTAAAAGTTTTCATTAAAGCTTACCCAATTATAAGTTACACGTTGGTGAACACTCGATGTTCAGAAACTGTTTTTTTGAGGTTCACACGAATCATGTCCAGCAAACCTACCCCTTCGAATAGCCTATGCCGGCACTAATGCAAGTTTTTCGGGAAATAAAAAATCTTGCTGTAACGTGGGGTCGCAAGATTATAGAGAAGTCATCGTAAAAAATCGACCCCAAATTCAATAATTATCCCATTGGGTGATATTGCCTTTATTTCAGCGATAAATACATCAGAGTAGATTCAGGGCAAATGAGGTAATTTAAGATATTCCTCACTTTGCATTTCCTGTAATCGTGACAGGCAACGGCGGAACTCAAACTCAAGCAGTTCTCCCTGATAAATTTGCTCCATAGATACCTCAGCACTGATGATGAGTTTCACCTGGCGTTCATAGAATTCATCCACCAGAGCAATGAAACGCCGAGCCGCATTTTCATTCAGTGTCCTCATGATTGGCGTGTCATGCAGCAAAACGGTGTGATACAGCTTCGATAACGCAATGTAATCCACCTGACTACGAGGATCTTCACACAGTGTTTTGAAATTAATTGCCAATACCCCATCAACGCTACTGATTGTGGGCATACTGCGATGATTAATCTCCAATACCGGATTAGGTTCACCTTCCTGTCCCGCCAGACGCAGAAACATGCGACGCATTTCCTGTCGATTTTCCTCCGACAATGGCGTCAGATAGAGATGCGCTTGTGTGAGTGTCCGCAATCGATAATCAATCCCTGCATCCACATTCATTACACTACAATACTCTTTGATTTGTTCAATGGCAGGTAGGAAACGTGCTCGCTGCAATCCATTTCGATATAGCTCATCAGGCGGAATATTAGAGGTTGCCACCAATCCAATTCCCCGCGCAAAGAGGGCTTCCAGTAACGTACCGAGGATCATCGCATCCGTTATATCTGAAACGAAAAATTCATCAAAACAGAGAATATCTGTTTGTGCTTTGAAACCATCAGCCACTACCTCCAAAGGATTTTCATGCCCTTGTAAAGCGGTTAATTCTTCATGTACTCGTAACATGAAACGATGAAAATGGAGACGCAGCTTACGCTCAGTGGGCAAGCTTTTATAAAACATATCCATCAACCATGTTTTGCCACGTCCGACACCTCCCCACATATAAAGTCCCTGAACCGGACGACACTGCACAGGAGCTTTCCGGCCAAACAACCGACCCAATATTCCTTTCAACCGATTGGACGGTGGAGAATGGCAAGGACGGAAGTTGACAAGGTCACGATGAATAATATCCAAATATGCAACGGTATCGCGCTGTACATCGTCAGGTTGATACTGACCATTAGACAGTGCAGATTGATAGAGGAATGAAGGTGTAATCGGTGACATGAAAGTAACAATCCTTAAAAGTTTTTTATTCTCAACACGTATGACATCTTACGGAGAAGAGCCGCACCAATTTTGCAAATAATTCGCTGCACGCCCGGACAAATTTGTATAAAATTAACACATTAGGCAGTACATAAATTAATTAAATAATAATCAATATTCCACTCTAACTAAATTAGCGGTTATAGTGGTAGTAATGATATTTCAGAACAATGATGTTACTAAAGGAGTTGCCATGACTTGGGAATATGCACTGATCGGGTTAATCATTGGTTTTATCGGCGGCGCACTGGCTGTCCGCTTTGGTAGCTCAAAGCTACGTCAGCAAAATGCACTACAGGCAGAATTAGAAAAAAACCGGGCTGAATTAGAAGAATACCGCAAAGAGCTGGTCAGCCATTTCGCCCGCAGTGCTGAGTTACTGGACAATATGGCTCGCGATTATCGTCAGCTATATCAGCATATGGCTAAAAGTTCCAACGATCTCATGCCCAATATACCAGTACAAGACAATCCCTTTAATTATCGTCTCGGCGAATCCGAAGCCGAGAAAAATAAAATAGCGGCAGACAAGCCTCCACGGGACTACTCTGAGGGTGCATCAGGACTCTTCCGCCCCATTCAAGATAAAAAATAATAATCACACCTGCCGTGGCAACAGTAAGTGCCACGGCCCATCAATATCTATTTTATCTGATGAAAAAAGTTTTGTACTTTAATTTTAATTCACGTAAATACCTGTAAAGAAGCCCAGAGAAACTACATTATTAGTGAACTTTGCTGAATAATCAGTAGTCATAAAAACATCGAAACAATTATGCTTAGAGCCTATCCCACCGAGCGTAATTGCCGGGGGAAGCTGAATCTCCTGACAGGATAGGCTTCTTAAGTACGATTTCCCTTTCTGACTTAGGTATTAAGAGAACGTATTCAATGAAAAGAAAAAATACATTGCTTAGCGCACTCGCAATCAGTATTGGATTATCTTTAGCTTCAGTTCCAATGGTAAGCAATGCAGCTTTACCTGCTGCAATGGCCTCTCAAGAATTACCCAGCCTCGCTCCCATGCTGGAAAAAGTGCTTCCTTCTGTTGTGACTGTACATGTTTCAGGCACTGAAATGCAAAATCAGCAGCTCCAGTTACCGGAAGATTTTCAATTCTTCTTTGGGCCAGGTTTTCCTTCACAAGAACAAAGAAGCCGTCCATTTAAAGGATTAGGATCTGGCGTTATTATTGACGCAGAGAAAGGTTATGTGCTGACCAATAGCCATGTCATTGAGAATGCAAATAAAATGCGCGTTCAATTAAACGATGGCCGTGAGTATTCAGCCAAACTCATCGGGCGAGACCCACAAACTGATATTGCACTTTTGCAGTTGAAAGATGCCAAAAACTTAACGACTATCAAGTTTGCTGACTCCGATCAACTGCGCGTTGGGGATTATGCTGTTGCAATCGGCAACCCATTTGGGTTAGGACAAACTGTGACATCGGGGATCATTTCCGCCCTTGGTCGCAGTGGGTTGAATCTGGAGGGTTTGGAAAATTTCATCCAGACCGATGCCTCCATTAACCGTGGCAATTCCGGCGGAGCATTAATTAACCTGAAAGGCGAGTTAATCGGTATTAACACCGCCATCATAGCACCGAATGGCGGTAATGTTGGTATCGGTTTTGCCATCCCCAGTAATATGGCCAAAAACCTTGCCGCACAGCTCATTTCCAACGGAGAAGTCAAACGCGGCATACTCGGCATTAAGGGCATAGAAATGACCGCAGACATTGCCCAAGCGCTCAAGATTGATGCGCAGCAAGGTGCCTTTGTCAGCGAAGTTATACCTAAATCAGCAGCAGCGAAAGCGGGTATCAAATCAGGAGATGTACTGGTTTCCTTTGACGGCAAAAAAATTAACAGTTTTGCAGAATTGCGAGCGAAGATTGGCACAACAGCTCCGGGTAAAGAAGTCAAAATTGGTTTACTGCGTAAAGGGAGACCCCTTGAAGTCACAGTAACATTGGATAACAATGAAGATAGTTCAACCAAAGCAGAAAAACTGAGTAACGCTCTGCAGGGTGCTACCCTGAGCAATGCCACAGTAAAAGACACTCAAGGCATCAAAGTGGACACTATTATTCAGAATTCACCTGCTGCGTTGTCCGGTTTACAGAAAAATGACTTAATTGTTGCTGCCAATAATACCCGTATCAGAAGTATTAACGAATTGCGTAAGGTTATTGAAAACAAGCCGTCTGTTATCGCGCTGAACATCTTGCGAGGTGACAATAACGTTTATCTATTACTGCGTAATTAATCCGTTTAATATTGAAAATGCAATCTAACACCCATTAGGCACAATAGATTTCAAGTTGCAACCTGAAATGATGAAAGGAACAGACACAGTATTATGCTGTGTTTGTTCATTTTCATGCTACTCTTTTTTCACCTATTTACTTACTGAATAATGTCATGCTGATCAAGTTATTGCGCTCTATAATAATAGGGTTATTAATTGCAGCCATTTTGCTGGTCGTCATCCCTTCCCTGCGCCCCAATGGTTTGAAAAATCTCCTGAGCGACAACAACTACAGCGATGAAGTTTATAGCTTTAGCCAAGGCGTTCGACGTGCAGCACCTGCTGTTGTTAATATTTACAGTAGCAGCATGGGTAGTTTCTCCCATGAAAGCCGCGAACTTCAACCTCTCGGTTCCGGCGTCATTATGAGTGAACAAGGCTATATTCTTACAAATAAGCATGTTATCAATAAGGCGGGTTCTATCATTGTCGCTCTGCAAGATGGGCGTTTTTATGAAGCCCTGTTAGTCGGCTCAGATGGCCCGACAGATCTGGCAGTTTTAAAGATTAGTGCAATAAATATTCCCGTAATCCCGATCAATCCGAAACGAGTGCCCCATGTCGGAGATATCGTCCTGGCAATCGGCAATCCATACAATTTGGGACAAACCATCACGCAAGGCATTATCAGTGCCACAGGGCGCGTTGGCCTGAGTCCAACACGTCGCCAGAATTTCCTGCAAACAGATGCGTCAATTAATCAGGGCAACTCCGGCGGAGCGCTGGTCAATACACTGGGAGAATTGGTCGGTATTAATACTCTGACATTCGATAAGTCAGAATTTGGTACAACTCCTGAAGGATTGGGATTTGCCATTCCGGCAAAACTAGCTACAACAATCATGCGGAAGTTGATTCGTGACGGGCGAGTCATTAGGGGATATATAGGCATCACCGCCAAAGAATTACCCTATATCCGTTCATCAGGCAGTAATATCAATCAAATCCAAGGCCTGCGTGTTTTTCAAGTCGCACCGGAAGGGCCTGCTGAAAAAGCGGGTCTCAAAGTTGGGGATATTATTATCAGTGTCAATCACCAACCTGCTATTTCCCCTACTGAAACAATGGATCAAGTTGCAGAGATCCGCCCGGGCAGCGTTGTACCGGTCACCGTTTTGCGTGACGGCACATCTCTCACCCTTAAAGTTACAATCGATGAATTTGATGGTTATTAAAACTGATTTGCTCACATTGGCATTCTGAGCATCAACCCAGCCATAAGCTGTGGAAATAAAGGATTTGAGGTTTCATACTCTTAATTCCCACTCTTATTTTCCCCCGCCTACATCAGGCGAGGGAAAATATTAATCCTGCTTAGTCAGCCGACTTAATACGTTCAATATTTGCACCTAGACCCCGCAGCTTATCTTCAATATGCTCATAGCCTCGGTCGATATGATAAATACGATCGACAATAGTGGTTCCCTCAGCAATACAGCCTGCCAGAACCAAACTTGCCGAAGCTCGCAAATCGGTCGCCATCACCTGAGCACTAGATAGTTTTTCAACTCCGTGGCACAGTACTGTGTTGCTTTCAATTTCAGCACGAGCGCCCATACGGATTAACTCAGGGATATGCATGAAACGATTTTCAAAAATAGTTTCGGTAATCATACCCGCACCATCCGCAACCATGTTCAATAAACTGAATTGAGCCTGCATATCGGTTGGGAAGCCCGGATGCGGAGCCGTACGGAATGTCACGGCCTTAGGGCGCTGGCCGTGCATATCAAGGCTTATCCAATCCTCTCCGACCTTGATATCCGCCCCCGCTTCACGCAATTTGGCTAAAACAGCATCGAGTGTATCGGACTTAGCATTATGGCAAACCACTTTGCCGCGAGAAATCGCAGCCGCCACCAAGAAGGTGCCCGTTTCGATACGGTCAGGCAGTATGCGATAAACGCCGCCACCCAGACGCTCAACACCTTCAATCACAATACGATCAGTACCTGCACCGCTGATTTTTGCCCCCAATATATTGAGGAAGTTCGCCGTATCTTCAATTTCAGGTTCACGCGCCGCATTTTCAATGATCGTTGTGCCTTCCGCCAATGTTGCCGCAGTCATGATGGTCACTGTTGCACCAACACTGACTTTATCCATGACAATATTGGCACCTTTCAGGCGACCATCTACGGTGGCTTTGACATAACCTTCATTCAGCACGATTTGCGCGCCAAGCTGCTCTAATCCGGAGATATGGAGATCAACGGGGCGGGCACCTATGGCACAGCCACCCGGCAAAGAAACCTGCCCCTGGCCGAAGCGCGCCACCAACGGTCCCAATGCCCAGATGGAAGCCCGCATCGTTTTAACCAGTTCATAAGGTGCGCAGTATTCATTGACTCCGCTGGCATCAACAAAAACAGAGCCATTGCGTTCCACTTTCGTTCCCAAGCGATTAAGCAGTTTGATTGTGGTATCAATATCTCTCAATGCAGGAACATTTTGTAACTCAACGGGTTCTTCTGCCAACAGCGCTGCAAACATAATTGGTAGTGCGGCATTTTTTGCCCCGGAAATAGTAACCTCTCCCGACAGGCAGGCAGGCCCTTTCACACGAAATTTATCCATCTGTCATGATTCTCTTATTTAATTCAAAGTGTGCTGTTCGCGACGAGGCAAACAGCCTCAAAATCCTTGAAGCTTACGATCACGCTGCCACTGCACAGGAGTATAAGCCTTGATTGACAACGCATGAATGCGATTATCAGAAATGTATTCCATCAGAGGAGCATAAATAGTCTGCTGTTGTTTGACACGGCTCAGGCCATCAAAAATTGCACCAACAACAATAACCTGAAAATGGCTGCCATCACCGCTAACGATAACTTCATCAAGTGCCAGACTGTCCATCAGCACTTTTTTAATTTCATTAGTATCCATAAATTGCTCACATTCGTCGTTAGAAATTAATAGTAGACGCCTATCCTAATAGAATCCAGACGACTCTTAAACCATGAAAAACGCCCCTGCAAGATGATGGCTTACAGGGGCGCTGTTTATCAAAAATTAAGCTACGCCTTGGGCTGATTTTCCTCAAGAAGGCTTTGCAGGCCATATAACGCGATCAACGTGTTAAGGCGTTCCCCTACACCTGAAAATGACAGTATCCTACCACCTTGCTGATACTCTCCTCTTAAACGGACAAACAGTGCCAGCCCCGTCGAGTCCACATGGCTGAGCAGGGAAACGTCAATATTATCGATTCCTTCCAGCACACTTTCTTTTTTCTGCCAGAGAGGAAGTAAACTGTCGCGATCCAGCATGCCTTTCAGAAATAGCGTATTGCCCGCTTTTTCCCAACTCACCATTTCACTGGCCAGGGTGATATCAGAAGTGCCTTTTTCCATATCACTTTTTCTTTTCTAAAGTGATCGGAACTTTTGCACTGATGGACAGTTGTTCAGTCAAACCGTCAATGCCTTTCTGACGCAAGATATCCATCCATTCATTCTGCTTGGTCGTGATCATGCTCACGCCCTCTGCAATCATATCGTAAGCCTGCCAATTTCCTGTTTTACTGTTTTTACGCCATTGGAAATCCAGACGAACCGGCGGTTGCCCATTAGGATCGCTAATAGTGACACGGATAGCCACGATAGTTTTATCACCCAATGGCTGTTCTGGGGCAATTTCATAATTTTGACCATGATACATCGCCAGAGCCTGACCATATGCCTGTTCCAAATAAGTTTCAAACGCCTTGAAATAAGCATCGCGCTGTTCTGGGGTCGCTTGTTTGTAGTAAGGTCCCAAAACCAGTGCCCCCGCATACTTTACCTGTACGTAAGGCAACAACTCTTCACGCACAATCTGACGCAAAACTTCTGGATTTGACTGTATCCGGGGTTGTTCATTCTTCAAACGGGTAAAGGTTTTTTCCGCCGCGTCTTTCATCAAGGCGTAGGGATTTGTCTGATCCGCTGCACTGACCAGTGGCGCAGCCATCAGCAATGCAACCATGAGCAATCGCTTAAACATAAATGTTATTTCTCCTAAACAGTAGATTGTTGGTTAGTGTGTCTGTTCAGGTGTAGAAGCGGATTTTTCCTGATTTCCGCCACCGCTCTTATACAAGAACTGACCAATCAAATCTTCAAGTACCATAGCAGGCTTGGTGTCTTCAATACGACCACCATCTTTCAACATGAAAGTCCCCAAATCCTGATCATCAAACCCGACATTGAGTGAGATGTATTGTTCACCCAGCAACCCTGAGGTTCGGATAGACAAAGAGCTTGTATTCGGAATATTGTCGTATTGAGTGAAAATATCCAATGCAACCTGCGGCGTATAAGTTTTATGATCCAACCAAATTTTTTCTACACGACCAATCACCACTCCGCCAACTTTCACTGGCGAACGTATCTTCAGCCCACCAATATTGTCAAATGCGGCATATACGCGATAAGTTGTCTGACTGCCGAAAGATCGGATATCCGCCACTTTCAGACATAAGAAAATGATTGCCGCCAACGCAATCAAAACAAAAGCACCAACCCAAATTTCATTTTTCTTGCTTTGCATCGAATTAGTTCCCAAACATCAGTGCTGTCAGCACAAAATCCAAACCCAATACCGCCAACGACGCATGAACTACCGTGCGTGTTGTTGCCCTGCTGATCCCTTCCGATGTTGGGATAGCATCATAACCATTGAACAGCGCAATCCACGTTATCGTGATGGCAAAAACGACACTCTTAAGAAAACAGTTAACCAGGTCTTTTTCCCATTCCACCGCTGATTGCATGGATGACCAAAAAAAGCCGCCATCAATGCCTTTCCAGTCTACACCGACTATCGCGCCCCCTATGATCCCAACGGCAACAAAGATCAGTGACAGCAAAGGCATACTAATAAAACCCGCCCAAAAACGAGGGGCAATGACACGACGCAACGGATCAACAGCCATCATTTCCAAACTGGAGAGCTGTTCCGTGGCTTTCATCAAACCAATTTCTGCGGTCAGCGCTGAACCTGCCCTGCCTGCAAACAACAGTGCTGTCACTACAGGTCCCAATTCACGCAACAGTGATAACGCCACCATCATGCCAAGGCTGCCTTCAGCACTAAATGTGGTCAAAACCAGATAACCCTGCAAAGCCAAAACCATGCCGATAAATAATCCTGAAACCACAATGATCAGCAGAGATTGAACACCTACGCTATAAAGTTGCTGACGCAATAGTGTCCATTGCTTGGCAGGCTCTGGTTTACCAAAAATTGCGCCAAACAGCATGAAGCCCGCACGACCAAATGAAGCTGTAATTTCAATTGCACGTCTGCCCAACGCTGCCAATGCCCGTGTTAACATCAACATTCCATTATCCTAATAACTCAGTTTTATAATCCCCGGCAGGGAAACGGAAAGGTACTGGCCCATCAGCAACACCATCAAGAAATTGCCGTACCCGTTGCTCCTGATTCGCTCTCAACTGTTCAGGAGTGCCTTCTGCTATCACTTTCTGTTCAGCCACGATATAAGCATAATCAGCAATACTCAGCACTTCAGGCACATCATGCGAAACAACAACACACGTAACCCCAAGCGCATGATTAAGCTCGTCAATCAGTTTCACCAAAACCCCCATTGTGATTGGGTCTTGACCAACGAATGGCTCATCAAACATGATTAAGTCTGGATCGAGCGCGATCGCCCTCGCCAATGCCGCTCGTCTGGCCATGCCGCCTGACAGTTCCGATGGCATCAAATAAGCCGCGCCACGTAAACCCACCGCTTCCAATTTCATCATCACAGTAGTATGAATCAATTCTTCTGGCAGTTGGGTATGCTCACGCAGAGGAAAAGCGACATTGTCAAAAACATTTAGATCAGTAAACAATGCCCCTGACTGGAATAACATGCTCATTTTCTTGCGCGCCGCATAAAGACGCGAGCGGGACAATGCGGGAATATTATCACCATCAAACCAAATTTCACCGCGTTCAGGGCGAATTTGTCCCCCAATCAGACGTAATAGGGTTGTTTTTCCTATGCCGGAAGGCCCCATGATGGCAGTCACTTTTCCTTTCGGGATGGTCATATTAATATCAGCAAAAATCGGGCGTTGACCTCGGGTAAAATGCATTCCACAGATCTCAATAAGATTTGCTGTTTGTTGATTCATTATTAATAGCCCCTAACCGTTAGTAGAACTGTCTTATTTACTGTATTTAAATAGTCAATCATGCATACTACAAAAAAATTGCCCAATTTGCGTTAGCAAAGTTGCGACAAATTTTACTTTTTATCTCTTGACCGTCAGAATGTATAAGTTTAGCTGAATAAACATTTTATGTTTAAAAATCAACCATCATTAGCATTATGCTCGGAATAAATCTTATTTAAGGGACACACCATGTTTCTGACTATTGTATTGCTCATTACCGGGTTGATTTTACTGGTGTATGGTTCTGATAGATTAGTTTATGGTGCTGCGGTTTTTTCCCGCTCCCTGAAAATTCCCCCCTTCATTATTGGTCTGGTCATTATGGGGATCGGAACATCACTGCCAGAACTGATGGTTTCTGTCACAGCAATTTTAGACGGGATGCCGGACAT
This sequence comes from Xenorhabdus sp. XBWT, assembly GCF_059072735.1. Classification (NCBI taxonomy): domain Bacteria; kingdom Pseudomonadati; phylum Pseudomonadota; class Gammaproteobacteria; order Enterobacterales; family Morganellaceae; genus Xenorhabdus; species Xenorhabdus sp. XBWT. Next base: position 521,527 of record NZ_CM180990.1, on the reverse strand, counting down.
GGCGGTGGGCAATGCAATTGGTTCCAATATTACGAACCTGCTGCTGATTACAGGAGCAGCGGCGTTCATCAGGCCAATCACGGTAAAATCGGATATCCTCCGGCGGGAACTGCCCCTGATGCTGCTAATCACCGCCTTTGCTGGATATCTAATCTCCAACAGCTATTTGAGCCGCATGGATGGTATTCTTCTGTCACTTTCTGCCTTTTTCTTCATCGCGCTGATGATTAAAATGACGGCCTTATCCCAATATGACGGGGTTGATAGCTATACCCAAGAACGAGATTCAGAATTGCCTGTCGAAGGCAACAAAGGCATTGCTCTTCTATGGGTTCTGCTGGGGTTAATTATCCTGCCCATCTCTACCCGAATGGTGATTGACAATGCCATCGTCATTGCGCGGATTTATGGCATCAGTGAATTGATTATTGGTCTGACAATCCTTGCCGTGGGCACCAGCCTGCCGGAGCTTGCCACCGCCATTGCAGCCGCCATAAAAGGTGAGAATGATATGGCGATGGGCAACATCATTGGCTCAAATATATTCAATGTTACCCTCGTGTTGGGTATTCCCGCCATACTTTCTCCCAGTGTCATTTCACCCGATGCTTTTTCCCGGGATTTTTGGGTCATGATGGCAGCCAGTGTACTATTCACGGTATTCTGTCTGGGAAGAAAGCATCGATTGAACCGATTGAATGGTATTCTGTTATTGGGCTGTTTTATCGTTTATTTTATCGTACTTTTTATTTCTAATTATTACTGTACTGAATTACGGTATTAATTTATTGCTGATTGAGTGGGAAGTAGAAATGCCTAAAATCGATTTTCAACAAGCAGGTAAAAAAGTATTACACATCGAACTTGATGGACTAGCCGATCTGGAACAATACATTAATGACGATTTCAGCCAGGCCTGTGAATTAATGTTTGGTTGTGAAGGAAAAGTCATTGTCATGGGAATGGGAAAATCCGGTCACATTGGGCGAAAGATCGCAGCGACATTTGCCAGTACCGGTACTCCTTCATTTTTTGTCCATCCCGGCGAAGCCAGCCATGGCGATCTCGGCATGGTGACACAAAAAGATATTGTGCTGGCAATCTCAAATTCTGGTGAGTCAAATGAAATTCTGGCTTTGATTTCTGTGCTTAAGAGACAAAAAGTTCCACTCATCTGCATGACCAACAATCGTAGCAGTAGTATGGGAAAAGCCGCAGATATCCATTTATGTATTAAGACCTCTCAGGAAGCCTGTCCATTGGGGCTGGCGCCGACGACCAGTACAACAGCAACACTTGTCATGGGAGATGCTTTGGCCATTGCGCTTTTGCAAGCCCGTGGTTTTACTGCTGAAGACTTCGCCCTCTCCCATCCCGGTGGCACGCTCGGACGCAAACTCTTGTTGCTGGTCAGTGATTTAATGACTGTCGGTGATGATATTCCCCATGTTTCCCGTAATGCGACTTTACGCGAAGGTCTGGTGGAAATTACCCGAAAGAAACTGGGGATGACGGTTATCTGCGATGATGACATGCAAATCCAGGGTATTTTTACCGATGGTGATTTGCGCCGTGTTTTCGATATGGGTATCGATTTAAACAACGCAAAAATTGCTGATGTCATGACTACTGGCGGTATCCGCATCAAATCCAATTCACTGGCTGTTGATGCCTTAAATCTGATGCAATCACGCCACATCACGTCTTTGCTGGTCACAGAAGGAGACAAATTGCTTGGTGTACTGCATATGCATGATCTTTTACAGGCCGGGGTTGTATAAACGAATTGTATAAAACAATCGCATAAAATAATCACATAAAACAAGTTTGATGCAAACAGGTATAGTATACCCAGTCGCTTTCAAGTTGCCGCACAGCCAGTAAAGCAGCAACTTGAAAGATGAAGGATATAAACCTTAAGAGAATTCCTTAATGAATCAAAGAGATTATCTGGACACCTGCTATGGCCCAGTCAGCAAAGATATTATCGAAAAAGCCCGTAAAATCCGTCTTCTAATCTGTGATGTGGATGGTGTAATGTCTGATGGGTTGATCTATATGGGCAATGAGGGAGAAGAACTGAAAGCCTTTAATGTTCGTGATGGTTATGGTATCCGTTGTTTAATCACTTCTGGTATTGAAGTTGCCATTATTACCGGCCGCAAAGCAAAACTGCTAGAAAATCGAGCTGAAACACTGGGTATTACACATCTTTACCAAGGTCAGAGCGATAAGATTTTGGCGTATAAAGAACTGTTGGATAAACTAGTGTTACAGTCAGATCAAATTGCCTATATTGGTGATGACCTTATTGACTGGCCTGTCATGGCACAAGTTGGATTATCTGTTGCGGTTGCTGATGCCCATCCACTGCTGTTGCCAAAGGCAGATTATGTGACTCGGATTGCAGGCGGTCGTGGTGCAGTCAGGGAACTTTGTGATTTGGTACTCTTCGCTCAGAATAAGCTGGAAGGTGCCAAAGGGTTATCCATATAAACTAAAACTGAAAAAGAATGAGCAAAATTCAATCCTGGTTGATCGCAATACTCGGACTTATCGCACTTGCGCTAATTGGCTGGAATTTATCGAATGTAAATGACGACTCTTCATCATCCATCGTAGATGACGGTTATCCCACTTATCAAACACAGGAAGCGGTTACCTTTGTCCATGATCCGGAGGGCAAACTGCTTTACAAATTAGTGGCCGATGATGTCAAAAATTTCGCTGATACGAAGCTGACTTGGTTTACCAAGCCCGTATTAACAACATATGACTCCAACAATCCCTCAGACTCCCGGAAAGCCACATGGACAGTCAGTGCCGATAAAGCCAGACTAACTAATGACAATATGCTCTATCTGTATGGGAATGTCCTAGTGAATAGCCTGAACGATGCATCACAATTGCAGAAAATCACAACAGATAATGCGACCGTTAATCTTACAACACAAGATGTAGCGTCCGATGATCAAGTCACTCTCACTGGGGTTGGTCTGAAATCTGTTGGCATGAAAATGCGCGGCAATCTGCGAAACAAAACCGCTGAACTGATTGAAAAGGTGACTACCCGATATGAGATTCCACATGAACAACCTAATCCGTAATACCGTTATTGCCAGTACCTTTTTTGCTGTCAGCTTGCCCGTACTGGCCTTGAAAGATGATACGAAACAACCCATTACCATCGACTCTGCAAGACAGTCACTGGATTTAACAGGGAACGTTGCCACATTTACGGACAGTGTCATAGTAAAGCAAGGTTCAATTGACATTCATGCTGATAAAGTCGTTGTCACTCGTCCAGATGGGGATTCGAATAAAACGGTCATTGAAGCCTACGGTAATCCTGCTACTTTCTACCAATTGCAGGATGATGGCAAACCCCTCAAAGGGCATGCAGCAAAGATGCGCTATGAAATGGATAAAGAGCTGATCACATTGACAGGTAATGCCTATCTTGAACAGCTAGACAGTAATATTAAGGGTGACAAAATCACCTACCTCGTGCCGACACAGCAAATGGAAGCCTTTAGTGATAAAGGTAAACATGTCACAACCGTCCTGTTGCCTGCCCAATTACAAGACAAAGGCCCGGGTACCCAAGGCGCTGAAGTTCACAAAAAGAGTAAATAACGACTTATGGCAATACTAAACGCAGCAAATTTGGCAAAGGCATATAAGGGCCGGAAGGTCGTTGAGAACGTCAGCCTGAAAGTAAGGTCAGGAGAAATTGTTGGCTTACTTGGTCCCAACGGTGCAGGCAAGACAACCACTTTCTACATGGTGGTTGGCATTGTTCCACGTGATGCAGGCTCTATCTCCATTGATGAAGAAGACATCAGCTTATTGCCGCTACATGAACGCGCCCGACGTGGAATAGGGTATTTACCGCAAGAAGCTTCAATCTTCCGCCGCCTGAGCGTCTTCGACAACTTGATGGCCGTCCTTGAGATCCGCAAAGACCTTAACAAAGAACAACGAAAAACGCGCGCAGAAGAGTTGATGGAAGAGTTTCATATCTCCCATCTGCGTGATAGCCTTGGGCAATCACTTTCTGGTGGTGAACGCCGCCGCGTGGAGATTGCCCGCGCGCTGGCCGCCAATCCCAAATTCATCTTGCTGGATGAGCCTTTTGCCGGTGTTGACCCGATATCCGTATTGGATATCAAAAAGATCATTCAACACCTGCGAGACTGCGGATTGGGTGTCCTGATTACTGACCACAATGTCCGTGAAACACTGGATGTCTGTGAACGTGCTTATATCGTCAGTCAAGGTCACTTGATTGCCCACGGCAGCCCTGATGACATCCTTAATAACGAGCAAGTAAAACGCGTCTATCTGGGTGAAGGCTTCCGCCTTTGATTCTGATTTTTCTGTCAGGCGTAATTTAAGGGATCATTCAAGCTAGATTAAGGAGAAAGTAGTAACGCTATGAAGCAAAGTTTGCAACTCAGGCTCAGTCAACAACTGACGATGACGCCCCAGCTCCAGCAAGCTATCCGTTTGTTGCAACTTTCTACGCTTGAGCTTCAGCAAGAAATCCAACAGGCACTTGAAACTAATCCACTGCTTGAACAAGATGAGCTGCATCAGGAAGTGGAGAATCGAGATCTTCCAGAAACTGAAATGGAAGTAATGGATACCCGCGAAGCGCTTGAACAGAAAGATATGCCCAAAGAGCTGCCACTGGATACCAGTTGGGATGAAATTTATACCGCTGGTACGCCTTCAGGAAGCCACAGTGATCACGGTGATGATGACTTTCCCGTTTATCAAGGGGAAACAACCCAGACACTCCAAGACTACCTTATGTGGCAGGCAGGATTAACCCCCTTTACTGAGACGGACGCTGCCATTGCCACATCGATCATTGATGCGATTGATGACAGCGGCTATCTGACTGTTTCTACCGAAGAGATCCTTGCCTGCATGGGCGATGATGAACTAACACCGGAAGAAGTCGAAGCTGTTCTCAAGCGCATACAACATTTTGATCCGATTGGGGTTGCCGCCCGTGATTTACGTGAATGCCTGTTTATCCAACTTTCCATGCTGCCACCCGAAACACCTTACTTGAATGAAGCTAAACTCGTCGTTAGTAAGTATCTTGAACTACTGGGTAATCGAGACTTCCGTAATTTATTACGTCAGAGCAAATTAAAAGAAAATGTTCTGAAAGAGGCAATTGATATTATTCAATCACTGGAGCCGAAACCGGGGTTAGTAGTCAATACCGGTGAGTCCGAGTATGTTATTCCAGATGTATTGGCGCAAAAAGAAAATGACAGCTGGCAAGTCAGGCTGAATACCGATAGCATCCCCCGCCTGCGTATCAACCAACACTATGCAGCACTGGGACAGTTAGCCCATAATGAAAGTGACAGCCTCTTCATTCGCAATAACTTGCAAGAGGCTAAATGGCTTATCAAAAGTCTCGAAAGCCGCAATGAGACTTTATTGAAAGTCTCCCGCTGCATTGTTGGGCGGCAGCAAGATTTTTTTGAATATGGTGAGGAGCATATGAAACCGCTGGTCTTGGCCGATATTGCCTATCAGGTTGATATGCATGAATCCACCATTTCACGTGTGACGACCCAGAAGTATCTGTATAGTCCGCGAGGTATTTTTGAGCTTAAATATTTTTTCTCCAGCCATGTCAATACCGATAGCGGAGGCGAAGCCTCTTCTACCGCAATACGTGCCCTGGTGAAAAAACTGGTCGCGGCAGAAAATCCGGCCAAGCCCCTGAGTGACAATAAATTGACCAGCATGCTGGCCGACCAAGGCATTCAGGTGGCACGCCGAACTGTCGCAAAATATAGAGAGTCGTTATCCATCCCGCCTTCAAACCAACGTAAAAAGCTGGTTTGAACAACACAGAGAAGGAAAACACTATGCAACTCAATGTCACAGGCCACAATATTGAAATCACAGATGCACTGCGCAACATTGTGAACACCAAATGCGGCAAACTGGATCAATATTTCGATAAGATTAACCTCATTCAGGTCACCCTCCGAGTGGAAAAAGTGCAAAAAATCGCGGAAGCCACAGTGCACATCAACGGAGGTGAGTTGCATGCCACCTCAGAGCATGAAGACATGTATGCGGCAATTGATGCATTGGCAGATAAACTCGCTCGTCAATTGACCAAACACAAAAGTAAATTGAGACAACATTAACAGTTTCCAGACAACGGGGCCGTCATAAAATTACACTGTTCTGTCTGGAAGCAGTGCATTAATACCAGATGCCTTGAGGCATCTGGTATCACAAGGCTCTAAGTGAATAAAGAAATGAACAACGAAACAGATTTACCGCTAAGCTCAGTGCTTTCACCCGAATGTACACGCAATAACGTACCTTGTTCGAGTAAGAAGCGAGCCTTAGAGATTATCAGTGAGCTAGCATCAAAACAGCTTGAATTACCGGAAAATACCGTGTTCGAAGCCATTCTTTCCCGCGAAAAAGTAGGCACAACAGGCATCGGCAACGGGGTTGCGATCCCACACGGCAAATTAGACAAGGAATGCTCACACAATGCCGTTGGCGTGTTTTTGCATCTGGAGCACCCTATTACTTTTGATGCCATTGATAATCAGCCTGTTGACTTACTGTTCGCTTTATTGGTGCCATCAGACCAGTGTCAAACCCATTTACACTCGCTATCATTAATAGCAAAGCGCCTTGCAGATAAAAACCTTTGCCGTCGCCTGCGTTCAGCACAGAGTGACGAAGAGCTATATAAAATTATTACTGAATAAATAACTAATACAATTATAAACATTTAGGAGAGTCACCTCATGGTGCTGATGATAGTCAGTGGTCGTTCAGGTTCTGGTAAGTCCGTTGCTCTGCGGGCGCTGGAAGATATGGGTTTCTATTGCGTAGATAACCTGCCGGTCGTGTTGTTGCCAGAACTGGCAAGCACACTGGCTGAACGCAACATTTCCGCTGCGGTTAGCATTGATGTCAGAAACATGCCGGAGTCGCCGGAAATTTTCGAAGAAGCTTTGACACAATTACCTGACAGTTTTTCACCACAGCTTCTGTTTCTTGACGCTGATCGCAATACACTGATCCGCCGTTACAGTGACACCCGCCGTTTGCACCCACTTTCCAGCAAAAACCTGTCACTGGAAAGTGCGATTGACCAAGAAAGCGACCTGCTGGAGCCCCTGCGTTCACGCGCCGACTTAATCATCGACACATCTGAAATGTCCGTTCACGAACTGGCAGAAATGCTCAGGACACGTTTACTGGGTAAACGTGAACGTGAACTGACTATGGTATTTGAATCATTTGGTTTTAAACATGGTATCCCAATTGATGCAGACTATGTTTTCGATGTGCGTTTCCTGCCAAACCCTCACTGGGACCCAAAACTGCGTCCAATGACCGGTCTGGATCGCCCTGTTGCCGCATTCCTGGATCGCCATACCGAGGTTCATAACTTTATTTACCAAACCCGCAGTTACCTTGAACTTTGGTTGCCCATGCTGGAAACCAACAACCGCAGCTACCTGACTGTAGCCGTCGGCTGTACGGGCGGTAAACATCGTTCTGTCTATGTTGCTGAACAGTTAGCAGATTATTTCCGTTCCCGTGGTAAAAATGTGCAATCACGTCACCGCACACTGGAAAAACGCAAATAATATCAATAATGCAGGCCATAATAGTGACAGTCAAACAAAGACTTGAGATCAAAAATCGGCTCGGAATGCATGCACGGCCTGCCATGAAACTACATGATCTTGTGCAACAGTTTCAATCGCAGGTCATTTTGCGCAACAGCAGCAATATTCAGGCTGAAGCCAGTAGCGTCATTGCCATGCTGATGCTGGATTCTGAGCAGGGCAGTTACATTGAAGTAGAAGCAAGCGGGAAGGATGAACAGCAAGCGCTGACTGCCATCATAGCACTTTTCAATGCAGGATTTGATGAGGAATAATTACCCTTTTTTAACTCCATCCCCTCATTCTCAAAGCTGAGAAAACGCAACTTTCAGCTTTGGGTCTCTGTTTTATCCCTACCCGGATTAGTGCAGACGATAATAAACGGAATGATGATCAAAATGGTTTTGTTGGTAAATACTTGCCATCCAGTGTAATGACTGCACGTTCACCACCCTCAGGATCGACCACTTTTTTCACGTCTAATCTGAAATTGATAGCGCTGATAATGCCATCCCCGAATTTTTCATGAACCAGTGCTTTTAATGTTGTACCGTAAACCTGCAACATTTCATAGAAACGATACATGGTCGGGTCAGTCGGGATACGATCATCAATGCTGCCACGAACAGGAATAGTCTGTAGTAACAGCACATCATCACTGTCCAGATCCAGTTTTTGACCGACCATAACCGCAATCTCTTTAGGCAGCGGATGCTGGCCTAAGATTGCTGCGGTAACGAACGCTTCGGTCAAACCGGTATCATCTGCAATTTCTGCAAATGACAGATCTTTCTTCGCTTTGATAGCTAAGATTTTGTCAGCTAATGTTAAACGGACTTCACGACTGATTTGTGACTGGATCATAGCAATGCCTCGTTAAGAAAATGAATTAAGCTGTGATTATTTACGTGCAGGGGAGATTACGCGCATTATTTTATAAATAAAAAGTCTCATTCATAATGACGATCATTCAAAAAAATAATGAGTCAACAAAATGAATTTACGTCATATCTGGTATTTTTTAGCGGTTGCTGAGCAACAAAGTTTTACCCGTGCCGCAGACGTTTTGCACATATCACAACCCGCATTGTCACAACAAATCAAAATATTAGAGAAGAATCTTGGCATTCAGTTATTTGATCGCACAGGACGAAATACGCGCCTGACGGATACAGGAGAGGTCTATGTACAATATGTACGTCGCGCTTTTCAGTGTCTGGAAGAAGGAAAACGCGCTATTCATGATGTTGAAGATCTTAGCCGGGGAACCCTGCGAATAGCCGTTACACCAACGTTTACCAATTATTTTATAGGGCCATTAGTCGCTGATTTTTATTCACGATATCCGGACATTACGTTACAACTACAAGAAATATCCCAGAAAAAAATAAAGGGGATGTTACTTAATGATGATATTGATATCGGCATTGCCTTTGAAGAAAGCCATTCATCAGACATCACTACAATAAAGTTGATGACAGAAACATTAGCAGTTGTGGTTGCTGATCAGCATCCATTAGCGCATCAAGCATCGATTACTTTTAACGAACTTCATCATGAAAAACTTATTCTGCTGCGTCCTGAATTTGTCACCCGGGCGCAAATTGATCACCTGTTTTGTCAGCGGGATATCAAACCAAAAGTACAAATGGAGATGAGTTCGATTAGTGCTATTTTGGAAGTTATTCGCCGGACATCACTTGTAACACTGCTTCCCGTGGATATTCCTCGTCGGGATAATGGATTGGTTACTATTCCATTAGTGGCTGATGAGCCAAGAAGAACAGCGGTATTAATGCAACGTTATGGGGCATGGCAAACAGCAGCAGCACGGGCATTTATTGCTATGGCGCAAGAGTTTTCTGCAAAAATACATTTATGAGCGTTACACCACTAGTACGATTCAAGCTCACAGTACAAGCTGCCTAGATCCGTACCATTTTAAAATGTCGGGCTGGAATGTGACTGATATAGCGCCTCTACCTCTCTGAATGATGGCGATACACCAAATCTGCTCGACAGCTTTCCTCGAAAAAATAGCGATTAAAACCGACAAAAGATAAAAAAACATTCATATATTTTGCTTACGAATACTTTAACCACAATAAAAATAACCACATAAAATAATAATATTAGTTAATAATTCCGATTATTTATAAATAGCATTAAATACATAATAAATGTTACTTCTCAATGAGTTAACAGTGTGAAATAACCTAAGAAAAAACTTATTATTAAGGGGTATTTACACAGTGCATTTCACTCACAAATCCTCAACTGGAGATTCATTTCATGAGTTTTAATAAAACTACACTGGCAATTCTTCTTGGTCTGAGTCTATGCCAAGGCGCTGTTCAAGCTGCACCTGTGCTCTCTTTAGATAACACCCACGCAGAAAGCATCGCAACAACCAATAACGCTTGGGTTGAAATCAATACCACCACTTTCGAAAATAATATCCACACATTGCAAAAAAAACTGAACAAAGACACCAAAATGTGTGCGGTTCTGAAAGGTGATGCTTATGGTCATGGTATCGGCCTGTTGATGCCATCCATCATTAAAACCGACGTGCCTTGTGTGGGGATCACCAGTAATGAAGAAGCTCGCATCGTGCGTGAAAGTGGCTTTAAAGGACAACTGATCCGTGTCCGCACGGCTGATGTGTCTGAAATTGAAAGCACTCTGAGCTATGACATGGAAGAGATAATCGGCGATCTGGAACAGGCTAAGGCCATTGATGCGCTGGCCAAAAAGCACGGTAAAGAAATTCACGTCCATCTGATGCTGAACACTGGTCTCATGAGCCGCAATGGATTGGAAATGAAAACTGAGCAGGGCAAACAAGAAGCGCTGAAAATCACTCAGTTGCCTAACCTGAAACTGGTCGGCATGATGAGCCACCACGCATTCACCAATATAGATGCAATCCGTGACAGCATTAAAAATTTCAAAGAACAAACTTCTTGGTTGATCAAAACAGCAAACCTGAAAAGAGATGAGATTACGCTGCACGCATCAAGCTCCTTTGCATCACTCAGCATTCCTGAAGCCCAATTCGATATGGCTCGCGTGGGTAGTGCGCTGTACGGCATTCTGACCACCAGCCACCCGGAGTTCAAACCATTGATTCAAGTGAAAACCCGTGTCGCTTCTGTTAAACCTTATCCTAAAGGTAATGGTGTCGGCTACGACAATACTCACATTCTGAAACGTGATTCCATGCTCGCTAACTTGCCAGTGGGTTTCTCTGATGGCTTTAGTTCTGCCATGTCAAACAAAGCCTACGTCCTGATCAACGGTCACCGTGTGCCTGTTGTCGGCAGCGTTTCCATGAATACTGTGATGGTCGATGTTACCGATCTGCCAGACGTGAAGAGTGGTGATGAAGTGGTCATTTTCGGTAAACAAGGTAATGACGAAATCACCCAGTCTGATATTCAGAAATGGGGTAGAATGCACATTGTTGAATTTTCTTCTATCTGGGGAGAAACCAACCCACGTGTTGTTACCACAGATGCTTAACCTGCGCTTAAGATGATAGCGGGTGATCCCTCTTTTTTGGGGTGAATGAACCTTATTTCATTAACAACACAAAACAGTTCGTGATCATGATCTCTTTATTTTCATGACAGAACAGCCTAATATCACTTTAATCACTTTTGAAAATAACACCCCCTCCTTGCGATGCGGGGTGTTATTTTGTATTGAGCCTAATTTGGAGTGTGGTATGAAAAAACCTAAAATTATCATTAATGAACTGGATGCTGAACGTTTAGATTCTCTGTTGGAACAACCCGCATTTGCCAATACCAGCATTGCTGATGCTTTGAATGAAGAACTGGATCGGGCAGAAATTCTTCCTCCGGTAGAAATCCCGGCGGATGTTGTCACAATGAACAGTGAAATTCGCTTTATTGATTTGAGTAACAATGAAGAACGTGTTCGCACGCTGGTCTACCCTGCTTCCCTGCAGGACAGCACCAAACAACTGTCAGTCATGGCTCCTATGGGCGCAGCTCTTTTAGGGCTTAGGGTAAATGATGAAATAAACTGGGCATTACCGAACGGTGAAAAAACCCGAATAAAGGTATTAGAGATACTTTACCAACCCGAAGCCACAGGAGAATATCACCGCTAATTTCCAGCCAGCTCAGTTAGACCGAACTGGCTGCTGTTGATTGAGTATCCCTATTGACCGGCGATACTCATTTCCGGCAGCAATACCGAACCACACTGAATATTGCTGCGTGTTTCGATATCATCACCAATTGTTACCATATTCGCCCACATATCCTTCAAGTTACCAGCAATGGTAATCTCACTGACCGGATATTGAATTTCGCCGTTTTCAACCCAAAAACCGGATGCGCCACGGGAGTAATCACCTGTAACCGCACTGACACCCTGTCCCATCAATTCAGTGACAATCAGTCCCGTTCCCATTTCACGCAACAGACCAGCAAAATCCAGTCCCTGACCCGCTATGTGCCAGTTATGAATGCCACCGGCATGGCCTGTGTTCACCATTCCCAACTTGCGGGCAGAATAAGAAGTCAGCAGCCAAGTTTGCAAAACACCCTCTTTAATAATGTCACATGGCGTTGTACGCACACCTTCACTATCAAAAGGTGTTGAAGCCAGTCCACGCAGCAAATGCGGCTGTTCTTGAATTGTTAACCATGAAGGCAGAATCTGCTTGCCCAGACTATCCAGCAAGAAAGAAGATTTACGATAAATGCTGCTACCGCTGATCGCGCCAACCAAGTGACCAAACAAACCTGTTGCCACTTCCGCAGAAAAGATAACCGGTGCTTTCATCGTTGGTAACTTGCGCGCGCCCAGACGGGAAAGTGTACGACGAGCACACTCCTGCCCAACCCATTCAGGGGATTTCAGATCATCGAAATGGCGACTTACAGTATAGGCATAATCGCGCTCCATATTGCCATTCTGCTCTGCGATCACACAGCTAGACATAGAGTGACGACTTGAACAGTAGCTTTGCAGCATACCATGGCTATTACCGAATACCCGAATGCCATAATGACTATTGAAACTACCGCCTTCGGTATTAGTAATGCGTTCATCTGCCTGTAATGAGGCTTGTTCAGCACGGGCTGCTAATTCAATGGCCGTATCAGCATCCATATCAGCAGGGTGGAAAAGATCCAATTCCGGTGCATCAAATGACAATAATTGCTTATCGGCAGGGCCGGCATAAGGATCAGGGGATGTGTAGCGAGCGATATCAATAGCAGCCTGAACAGTACGGGCAATTGCCTCAGGGCTTAAGTCCGTAGAGGAAGCACTGCCTTTGCGTTGCTGATGGTAAACCGTTATCCCCAGAGCGCCATCACTGTTAAACTCAACATTTTCGACTTCACTGAAACGGGTGCTGACACTAATTCCCGTGGTTTTATTGACCGCGACTTCCGCAGCATCACAACCGGCTTGCGCTAATTCCAGAGCATGGGCAACTGCATCTTCCAGTTGCTGACGCTGCTCTGCGATTTGTTGATTGGTGACTATCATTAATTAACCATAATCCAATGAATTAAAAAGAAAACTCGTCAGAAAAAATGCCTCCGCCCACGTCATGGCATGAATGCCGAGTGGTAATCAGGCAATTTTCCCAGTTACAATACACAATATTAGGATGTTAACACCCACCGGACGATAGGTCATGCTCCAAAACACACCTTATCCGACCTTTTTAGAAGGAAAACAATTATGGCAAAGCAGCCTGAAGATTGGCTCGACAATTATCCTGCTGAAGAGGAAGAAGAAGAGATAATCTGGGTCAGTAAAAGCGAAATCAAACGAGACGCTGAAATACTGAAAAAGTTGGGAACGGAACTGGTTGAACTCAGCAAAAACCAACTGGCGCGGATACCACTGGATGAAGATTTGCTGGCTGCCATTGAACTGGCACAGAAAATCAAACGTGAAGGTCGTCGCCGCCAATTACAATTAATCGGAAAATTATTGCGTGCCCGTGATCCTGAACCCATCACCATTGCGCTGGATAAACTGAAAAATCGTCACAACCAGCAAATCGTTATTTTACACAAGCTGGAAGAGCTGCGTGATAAATTGCTCGAAGATGATGATGCTTTTGAGGAAGTTATTGCGCTGTATCCGCATACAGATCGTCAACAGCTTCGCACACTGGTTCGCAATGCTAAAAAAGAGAAAGCGGCTAACAAGCCACCAAAATCTTACCGTCAGATTTTCCAATATCTGAAAGAGTTATCGGAATCAGCTTAATCAGCCCTCCACCGCCATTTCGTTAAGAATTGGCGGTATTTCCCTCTGTCATCCCCCTTCTCCATTACCATTGTATTAAATCGGTTTAAGTTAACACTTTGAGATAAATGATGCAGAAATGTAATATTTAATGGGGTGGCTTTTTTACTTTAAATCATCTCCACTCCGTTCCCTAAAGTGACTGAAAACCATACAAAGGACATCTCAAATGCCGTTAGTTATTATTCCTGATGATTATCAAGAAGCTACAAAAAAATTCAGGCTTTATACCAAAACAGTGACTTTGAAGTCGTTTGCCTCGGTGCCCTTGACCGTGATCCTAAAGCAGAAGAGCTATTATCCAAAGCAGATGTCCTGATACTCATTCGTGAAAGAACCCTCATTGATGAGAAACTGTTGTCTAAAACACCCAATTTAAAATTAATCAGCCAGACGGGAAAAGTAGCTTACAATATTGATCTGGAGTTATGCAGACAGCGCGGAATAGCTGTTGTTGAGGGCACGGGTTCACCTATTGCCGCAGCCGAATTAACTTGGTTATTAATTCAAAGTACCATACGCAAATTTACTCCTTCTGTAGAAGCAATGAAAACAGGTCATTGGCAGACGGAATTTGGTGATACCGTAGCAGGTAAGACACTGGGAATCGTCGGTTATGGCAAGATAGGCCAGCTTGTGGCCAAATATGCACAAGCATTTGATATGAAAGTGCAAGTTTGGGGATCAACACGTGCACAAGAACAAGCACAACAGGAGGGGCTAATCGTTCCAAGCTGTCGTGAGGAATTTTTCCAAACTTCAGATGCTGTTACCCTGCATCAACGATTAGTGACAGAAACTATCGGCAGCATCACACTTTCCGATCTGACTCACATGAAACCTACCGCAGTATTGGTAAATACCGCACGCTCTGGGTTGATAGAAGCAGGAGCATTAGAAAAAGCACTCGACTTAGGCACTCCCGGCTTTGCTGCATTGGATGTTTTTGATATTGAGCCAATTTGGGATACCAGCCACTCTTTATTACAACGGGATAATGTTCTTTGTAGCCCACATATCGGCTATGTCACAAAAAGCGGCTATGACATTTACTTCGAAAACGCATTTAAAAATATTGAAAAATATTTTTCTGGTGATGAAAGTCATGTAATTAATAAATAATAATTTATTTTTTAACTTTATCCTCCTTTTTCAGAAGGGGGATATCTTGTCACTATACCCAATAGATTTAAAAATGCAGCGCGACGGCGAGGGAACAACAAATTCGTCGGGAACGAATTTGCCCAGCCAAAGGCTGGCCTCTGGTGAGAGGCAAGAGCCTCTCATTAATCCCCAGAAGCATAGATAACCGTATCTTTATAAAAAAGCAGAAAAAGTTCAATCCATCACATTAAACCGCAGTTTTCCTTCCAGCTCTTCTTCCGCTTCTTCAAACAACAATAAGCTATTCAGTCTGTGCTCAAGAATTATCAGGCTGTTCCGCCTACGGTCAGGTTATCCAGTTTAAGGGTTGGCTGACCAACACCGACCGGGACACTCTGGCCTTCTTTGCCACATACACCGACACCTTTGTCTAGGGCAAGGTCATTGCCAACCATAGAAATTTGCTGCATGGCTTCAATGCCGGAGCCAATCAGTGTTGCTCCTTTCACAGGTTTCGTAATTTTACCATTTTCGATTAAGTAGGCTTCTGAGGTTGAGAAAACAAACTTACCGGACGTGATATCCACCTGGCCACCACCAAAATTCGGAGCATACAGCCCACGGTCAACACTGGCGATAATTTCTTCTGGTGTGGAACTCCCTGCCAGCATATACGTATTGGTCATGCGTGGCATTGGTAGATGCGCATAAGATTCACGGCGACCGTTGCCTGTCGGAGCTACACCCATCAGGCGGGCATTAAGTTTATCCTGCATATAGCCTTTCAGGATGCCATTTTCAATCAGAACGTTGTACTGCCCCGGTACGCCTTCGTCATCAATAGACAATGAGCCACGACGTCCTTCAATGGTTCCGTCATCTACCACGGTGCAAAGTTCAGAAGCTACCTTTTGACCAATCTGACCAGAGAAAACTGATGTACCACGGCGGTTGAAATCACCTTCCAGACCATGCCCTACCGCTTCATGCAGCAAAACTCCCGGCCAGCCAGCGCCCAATACGACCGGCATCGTACCCGCCGGTGCCGCAACTGCTGACAGATTAATCAGTGCCATGCGAACCGCTTCACGGGCAAATTGATCTGCCAATACTTGACCGTCTTCAGTTTGCAGAAAATATTCGTAGCCGTAACGAGCACCACCACCACTGCCGCCACGTTCACGTTTGCCATCTTCTTCCACCAACACGCTGACGGAAAGACGTACCAATGGACGAATATCTGCGGCTAATGTGCCATCTGTTGCTGCTACCAACATCTGCTCATAAACGCCGCTCAGACTGGCATTGACCTCTTGTACGCGGGAGTCTTCTGCACGGGCGATTTGATCAACCCGATGCAATAAAGCAATTTTTTCTTCCCGACTCATGCTCTGCAATGGGTCAACAGCGGTATAAAGTGCTTTATGCGTAACGGCACCTAACGTATGTGCAATGCCATTGCCGACCTCCCGCACAATACTTCGGGCTGCCTGCGCACTTTGCTGTAATGCGACCAGTGTAATTTGATCAGCATAAGCAAAACCGGTTTTTTCTCCACTGATCGCGCGAACACCTACACCTTGATCAATATTATAAGAACCATCTTTAATAATGCGGTCTTCCAATACCCATGTTTCATGGTAACTAGATTGGAAGTAGAGATCGGCATAGTCCAGACGACGTTCTGCCAATTGACCCAAAACAGAAAATAAGTCTTGATGATTTAGATTATTAGCAGCCAGTAAGTGTTCACTGACATAAGTTAAACTCATAGTGATTACTCTTTACCTTAATTTGTATTCTTTTTTATCAAAGAAGTCAGTTGTGGGCGGAATCGATTATGTTTGACCACTTTTATCTGTTCACGCATGTGAGTCAGACTATCCCGCCGGATATTAAGCTGTAATGCGCTGACGGTCAGCGGGTTTTTCCTGATAATTTCTCCCCAACCACTCACTGCCATTGAGTGGCCCCATGTTCTGCGGGTGCCGTGTACGCCAACCTGTGCTGGTGCCAAAATAATACATTGATTCTCAATAGCACGTGCTCTCAGCAGTGGTTCCCAATGTGCCTTGCCCGTCAGGCGAGTGAAAGCAGCCGGAACAGAGATAAGTTCAGCCCCCTGCTCACGCAATGCCTGAAATAACCCGGGAAAACGCAAATCATAACAGATAGTCATGCCCAAACGACCAACGGGTGTATCAACAACGGTAATGTGTTCTCCACGCTGGTAAATGGTGGATTCGTTATAAGCACCATGTTCATCGTTGATATTGACATCGAACATGTGGATTTTATCGTAGCGGGCACGGATTTTACCCTGATCATCAAACAACAGGCTACTGCTCGTGATGCGGGAGGGATCTTCCCGACTGATCATTGGCATGGAACCAATCAGCAACCAAATGCCGTAACGCTGTGCCATCTCACTGACCGCTTGTTGCAATGGCCCATTTCCCTGCACTTCTGCATATTGGCGGTAGGTTTCAGCATCGGCGAACAGCAACGCATTTTCCGGGGTCAGAATTAATTTTACTGTGTCTGGCAGTTGCTTAATCTGTTGTTCGATTTGCGCTAAATTATATTTAACATTCGTTCCACTACATAATTGTAAAAGTGCAACATTAACGTTTCTCATGACCCTTTATTCTCCTTAAGCTGACGTAAAACTTCATCAATTTTAGGCTGTTCGAGACTACCCGTTAACCGATAGCGAATCACTGATACCTTATTCCATAGCGGCCCCAGCACTTTTGTTGCCGCAAAAACTGCTGCACCAGCCACCGGATTGACGGCAAAGGCTGTCGCTACTCCCACCGTTGTCGAAATTTCTGGTGTAATCACCAGATCCATATTGGTCTGACGATGAACTAAGTCTGTCCATCCTGTGGCATTAATATCTGCTGCTAATCCATCAATGAGGAAATTATCGGTATGCATAACGCCATTTTTTATCGTTGCGTCACCACGAATAGCATCAAAGTTGAAATCATTACCGAATGTATCACTGAAATCCAATTGTAATTTACGCAACAAGGCGTCAAAGCTGATAAGTCTCAGTAATTGCCCTGCCCTGCCACCACCCAGTTTGGCGATAGCCCCTTTTTTCATATTTCCAGTCAACGTCCCGTTCAGTGTCTTGAGATCCGGCTGCCACGGAACATCTTGCCACCTCATGTTAAAATCAAAGTTGAAAGGTGCATCAATAATCGGAACGATGAACCCCAGATAAGCGGCCATGTCATCGAATTTTTCTCCCGATAATTGCCCTTTGGCTTGGGTATGGCTTCCGGTGTCACTCTCATACCACCGACCGGATAAGGTCAGCTTCCCGGCACTGTTCTCCACTTGTCCATTGGTCAGAATCAAGGAATCACCTTCCGGCTTAATCGACGCAGTTACTTTGCCGAGTTTTAGTCCAGCAATCCAGCATTCTGCGCATGTAATATTCAGTGACGGCCAATTATCCAGAGAATAATGAGGTGATGATGCTTTATTTAACGTTAACTTGTCGGCATCAACTAGTGGATCTGCCACAAACCGTGGATCGTAATAAAGATAATTGATTGATGCCTGCATTGGTTTATTTTTTTGAATAAACAGACTGCCGTCAATCTCTTCACCGACCGCGCTGACATTCATGCTATCCGCTTGTCGGACGACATTGAATGCCAGCTGATTCCAGCGCTGTCCAGCAAGATCCAGTGAAGGTAAAGAAATTTCAAATACGTTTGTCCACAGCAAACCATTATCTGCCGATGAATGCCGGCTCAAAGGCTCAATTAACGCCAACAGTTTTTCGCCATCAATTGCAGGTAATTCTAACGCCAACAACGATTTTTTCGGCAACGCCGGGTATCCTTCGCCATCCGTTGTCAGAATACCCCGTTGCAAGCGGGTATGTTTTTTCTCCAACATCCATTGGGTGTTGAACGCGTATCGTTCACCGATTGAGCCTTTCATCTGGAGTTGATCCAGATCGCCGGCAGCAAGGATATTGACGTTATTCCATTTCCGCAGGGATGGTGTATCCAATACCGGTAATTTACTGTTGATATGTGACAAATCGGCATCTATTGCAACACGGTATTTCACCTTATCCTCTGAGGATAGATCACTTGAAGGTATTGTAATATTTACCTTACCCAGCCAATTCAGTGTTCCAGATAGCTTACTGCGGATCTCGGCAGGCAGTCCCGGCAATGTCTGTGCCGCCCAATGTGCACCCAAGTTCACATCTACCTGATAATGTTTAGGTAAATCTTTGGTAGAAAAATGCAGGGACAACGGATTTTCAAACCAATGGGCAGACAGTGAGTCACTGGTTAAATTACCATTGTCAAAACGGAACTTACCGCTGAGGTGTTCCATTTTGCTATCCAATGGCTTGATGAACAGTTGGGTGTCTTTGAGTATCACCTCACCACTCGCATTAACGTCACCCTGCTCCAAGGGAATGCCCAGATGGAGTCTGCCATCCACTTTTCCCTCAAGCTGCAAGCTATCCAATGCACTGCCAATCGATCCCGCCAATGGGCTGTGATTAAAATAATCGTGGATGTTTTTCCCATCGCCGGATAATTCAGCATCAATGAACAGTTTATCCTGACCATAATCAGGGATCGCCGCCGAAACTTGGTGGACGTCCACCCGGCCTAATCTCGCTTTCTGGGCCTGCATCCACAATCCGTTATTCTGGAAATTCAGGTCAATATCCAGATCCAGCAGGGCTGGCCAGTCAGGTTGATACTGAAAGGTTGCATTGTGCAAAGGAACAAAGACCTGAAATTGGCCGTTGTTTTGTTTAAATGGAAAATCATGGGGATTGCCATGAAAAATCAAAGTCGCCTTATCGACCTTTCCCTTAATCAAAGATTCTGTCAGATAATCCGTCAGCGCTTCCCCCATCAGTGTTTTAGGAAAATAACGCCATGCCTCACCTAAATCATTAAGTCGGATCCCTGCGAGCATTTCCAGCACAGGCGGGGCGGCTTGCGGTTGCTGATAGCGGAAATCCCCGTTGAACCACAGTGATGTGGCCTGTAGATCCAGCCCCTTCCCCCATAAATCCAGGCCATGACGATCATTTTTCCACTCAATGCGCCCTTTGCTGTCGACGATATTGAGCGGAGCCTGAAACATGTTCCCATAATCAATGGTACTGTTTTGCAATTTGAATTTGAAAGTTCCCCGCTGCTTATTACCATCTAACATGCCGCTGAAGTGGCTGACGGAAGGCAATTCTTTCCAGAGTAACCAGCTTATATCCTGCCATTCCATACTTATTCCCATCTCTTCGGGAAGTTCTGGCGTAATATCGAGGGCAAAATTATTGAGCATTCCTTTCGGCTGCCGGTATTGCCAATCTTTGACAACATCAGGTGTTAAAAAAGAGAGCGTCGGCAATATGCCATTTAAACGTTCAAGCTGAATGTTTTCGGCACGAATGCGCCAGTGATCTTTACTCTGGTATTGACGGGACTGATTAAGATAAAGCGCTTTGATATACCCCTCAGTCCATTGCTGGTTATCGGTTTTCAGGTTTGATAAATTGGGAATATTGAATAACCAGCCTTCCCCCTGACGACGCATTTTCAAGAGTAAATCATTAACTGCAAGCTGGTGTTTTTCATTCCCAACATGCCAGTCAGCCGTCCCTTGTTTGAGTTGCAGGTGCGCGCTATCAATGCGCCCATCTTGCAAATTAATCCAGCTCTCCAAGCTGAAATGGGCATTTTCCAGCCCCGTGTTATCCTTCAACCAACGGCTTAGCCATAGCCGCATGTCAATATCATCGGCCTGCAAATAAATCCTGCCACTCTTGATAAATCCATCAGTATCTGTCAGGTCTAGCTTTACCTGAACAATACCTTCCTGACCATTAATCGAAGAAAGGCTTACACTGCCTTGTGCCCGATGGCGGTTGTCTTTATTCAGCCACGTAAGCTGTGGCAACAGTAAATCAGCTTTTTCACCGGATGGCGTCAAAAAGCTGAATCGACTATCGTTCAGATCAAAATGGTTAAATTGTTCAAGAAATAAAGAAGAGACGCTGTCTGATTCTGAAAGCATACTATCGCCATCTTGCCCAAACAGAGCCTTGTTATAGTTAACCTGAAGCTGGTAAAAGGACAGATCACGAAAATACCAACGTCGTTGCAAAAGAGAGCGCCAGACATCCAGAGAAAGTTCTATCTTTTTGGCATGGATATCGGCATTTTCAGCTTTCGCGCTGATATCACGAATTTCCAGACTGGGGCCAAATGACTCCCAGTGACCACTGATGTAACCAATATTGACAGGTATATCTGTCACCGCAGTAATTTTCTCAGATAATTGCTGACGATATTCATTAATATGTGGCAGGAAGAAACGCAATCCACTGACAAGCAAAGCCACAATGATAATGACTATTGCGGCTATCGCTAATAATATGCCCGGCAGTCGCCTCACACATGTCTCCTTGGTGTCAGCGTTGTAGCGTTATATCAATATGCAAACAGATGTCTGCAAGCTCATATTTACATCGTAACTATTTCATGACTACATCATAATCACATCAAATTGTTCCTGACTGTAAAGCTGCTCTGTCTGTACTTTGACCTGTTTACCCACAAAAATTTCTACTTCTGCCAATGCGTGAGATTCATCTCCTTTCAGGACTTCACTAACGGCAGGAGAGGCGTAAACCAGAAAACGATCTGCATTAATGGCACGATTAACACGCACTATTTCACGCAATATTTCATAACATACGGTTTCAACCGATTTCACTGTGCCGCGTCCCTGACAAGTCGGACAGCTATCACACAATATATGTTCGAGGCTCTCCCTTGTACGCTTGCGCGTCATCTCCACCAGCCCCAGTTGAGAGAAGCCATTGATGGTTGTTTTCACACGATCTTTACTTAATGCCAGATCCAAGGAAGCCAATACACGACGACGATGCTCTTCATTATCCATATCAATAAAATCAATGATAATGATACCACCCAAGTTGCGCAGCCTTAATTGTCGGGCGATGGTTTGTGTTGCTTCAATATTGGTACTAAAGATAGTTTCTTCCAAATTACGGTGCCCGACAAAAGCCCCTGTATTAATATCGATTGTGGTCATGGCTTCTGTCTGATCAATAATCAGATAACCACCCGACTTTAATTCCACTTTACGCTCTAGCGCCCGCTGAATTTCATTTTCCACGCCATAGAGATCGAATATTGGTTGCTCCCCCTGAAAATATTCCAGCTTGGCGTTCATCTCAGGAATATATTCATCAATGAACTCTTGCAATTGAATAAATGTCTGGCGCGAATCAACCCGAATGCGATCAAGGGAAGCACCGACAAAATCACGCAAAATACGCTGAGCCAGAGCCAGTTCACCGTATACTTTATTTTTGGTGATATTACGTTTCTTGCGCTCAATGACCTTACTCCACAAGCGCTTTAAAAATGCCGCATCCTGCGCAATTTCTTCTGCTCCCACACCTTCGGCAGCAGTACGGATAATAAACCCACCATGTTCATCACAGTAATCTATGACAATGCTTTTCAGACGTTCACGTTCTTGTTCACTCTCGATTCGCTGTGAAACACCCACATGCGATGCTCCCGGCATAAATACCAGATAACGTGATGGTAAAGTGATATCCGTAGTCAAACGGGCACCTTTTGTACCAA
The DNA here is from genome assembly GCF_059072735.1 of Xenorhabdus sp. XBWT. Classification (NCBI taxonomy): domain Bacteria; kingdom Pseudomonadati; phylum Pseudomonadota; class Gammaproteobacteria; order Enterobacterales; family Morganellaceae; genus Xenorhabdus; species Xenorhabdus sp. XBWT. The sequence goes on along the minus strand of NZ_CM180990.1, from coordinate 498,753 downwards.
GGGGATCTTTCACTACCTGAACAATTAAATCCTGTCCTTGGTGTACCAACTTGGAAATATCCCTGACATGGAAATTTTTCCGTTCCTCACCTGCAATACATTCAGTATGAGGCATAATATCTGAAGCATGCAAAAAAGCGGCCTTTTCCAGTCCGATATCCACAAAAGCCGCCTGCATTCCGGGTAAAACCCGACTCACGCGACCTTTATAAATATTCCCGACAATGCCCCTTCTGGCTTCCCGTTCAATATGGATTTCTTGCAATACACCACCATCAATATAAGCAACCCGCGTTTCGGATGGCGTTACATTGACTAATAACTCTGCTGTCATGAATAATTTTTCCCGTCAGCTAACGCTAAAAATCGTGTGATTAATTCATACGTTTCCACCAGTGGCAAGCCAACAACAGCATGGTAACTGCCATTTATTTTTCTGACAAAACAACCGCCCTTACCTTGAATGCCATAAGCTCCGGCTTTATCCATCGGCTCCCCAGTTGCGATATATTCCTGTATTTCCCGTTGGGATAACTGGCGGAATGTCACATCTGTAATGACTGTTTCGCTGAGGACGCATTGACTGTTCGATAAAGCAACAGCGGTTATGACTTGGTGGCTCTGGCCTGATAAAGCACTGAGCATTTTTGTGGCGTGTAGCTGATCGCGAGGTTTTTCCAAAATACGGTTATCTAATACGACAATAGTATCAGCCCCCAAAACAGGGTAATCATGCGGTGCCAGTGCAACCCCGGCCTGAGATTTTTCTCTGGCCAGTCGAGTAACATATTGCTGCGGAGACTCTCCTTCACGCCATTTTTCTTCGACCTGAGGTGTCAGGATCTCAAAATTAAAATCTAACAATCCCACCAACTCACGCCGTCTTGGTGAGCCAGAAGCTAAATAAATGGTTTTCATTGTGAGTCATCCTTAGAGCCTATCCCAGTAAACTATTTTATTTGCAGTAGGCTCTTAATATCAGTTCATTTAATACAGAAACCGCCTTTAGCGAACTGAAAATTGACGGCGGATTTTCCGCATTAATAAGAATAGCCAGGGCCAGAGAATACCATTGACCAAACCATTCCAGAACACTTCAGGATGGAAGGTTGTCTTCGGTAATAAAGCATGGGCTAAGAAAACACAAATGTTCATCAATGTTGAAAGCCCCATGACAACCAAAGCTTGCTGCCAAAGAGCCATATTCCGAATAAGCTGAAATTTGAAGGCCATCAAAAAACTGATCAGGCTAAACGCCAGAGCATGTGCTCCCAGAATACTTCCATGCAATAAGTCAATGATGAGCCCCAACACAAATCCGGTGCCGACACTGACACGATGGGGAAGTGCAAGCAGCCAGTAAACTAAGCACAACATTAATAACGTGGGCCGGAACATAAAAAACTGTTCCGGCCACGGCATAATTTGTAACACTATTGCTATCAGGAAAGATAACCAAATGACCCAACGTCCTTTGCTATGGTACTGGCTCATTAGCGATTTCCTGTAGCTGTTGATGGCGGTTTTGATGATGGCTTTTCTGCCGATGTTGTTGCTGATGGCGCTTGATTTTCCCCTTTCGCTTTATCCGTACCCGCCTTCGGCGTCAGCAATTGTGGTTGTTCTGCTGATGGATTAGGCAGTACTTGTGGCAACATCTGCATCAAACGCTCATTGGCTGCACGGTAGACTTCCGAAGGTGGCATGGGTTCAGATGGGTTATTATCAGCCCCCCACAATAGCAGCAGATAACGTAAGCGTCGCAATTCAGCCAATGGGCGCGCATGGATAACAGCATGAGCCCGCTGATTGTCTATTTTGACAGAAGAAACTACTGCTACGGGATAACCTTCCGGGAAACGTCCCCCGAGACCGGACGTCACTAAAACATCACCGACACGAATGTCCGTATCACTTGGCAGGGGTTCTAACTGAAGGTCGTCCGAACAGCCCGTGCCACCGGCAATCACACGAACATCATTGCGCAGCACCTGCACAGGCAGTGCATGAGTTGGATCGCAAATTAGTAATATCCGGCTGCTCAACTGACTCACCGAAATAACTTGCCCCACAACTCCCCGATCACTGATGGCGGGTTGCCCTTCATATACCCCATCTTTGGCACCTTTATCGATGACAACTTGATCACGATAAGGATCCATACCCCCTGAAAGCACCTGAGATACCATCATATGTTCATCACGGCGCAGCGGCGATCCCAGTAATTCACGCAGACGGGCATTTTCATGCTTCAGTTGATCCAACAGTAACAGCTTACTGCTCTGCAACCGCAATTCATTACGCAGGGTACGATTCTCCAGCTCAAGGTGATTGTGGCTGGTCAACGATTCAGAGATACCGTCCAAAAATTGGCGCGGCCCATTAGCAAGAAAATAGAAAGGACTCACAGCCGTATCCATATAGCTACGGACTTTATTGAAAACACCAAGGCGGCTGTCTACCACAACCAAAATAATGGCAATAATAACAGCAAAAAAGAGTCGTAATTGCAGAGAAGGTCCCCTGCTGAAAATCGGCTTCATAAATTGCGCATTGTTGAGCTGTATTGTCTCATACGAGGTAAAACTCCCAAACAGTCAGCAAGGAGGCATTCGTAAAACACACCAAGCCCCCCAGCTTGCAGAGTTATTTTCAGTCTTCGCTGAACAGATCGCCACCATGCATGTCGATCATTTCCAGCGCCTTGCCACCACCACGGGCAACACAGGTAAGTGGGTCTTCAGCTACAATGACAGGAATGCCTGTTTCTTCCATCAGCAATCTATCAAGATTACGCAACAACGCCCCACCACCGGTCAATACCATACCCCGTTCAGAGATATCGGAAGCCAATTCTGGCGGACACTGTTCCAGAGCCACCATGACCGCACTGACAATACCAGTCAATGGTTCTTGCAGGGCTTCAAGAATTTCATTGGAATTCAGAGTAAAGCTGCGAGGCACACCTTCTGCCAGATTCCGGCCACGCACTTCAATTTCATGTACTTCATCCGTTGGGTAGGCAGAACCGATTTCGTGTTTAATACGTTCTGCTGTTGCTTCCCCAATCAGGGAGCCATAGTTACGACGAACGTAGTTGATGATAGCTTCATCAAAACGGTCGCCACCGATACGGACAGAAGAAGAATAAACTACCCCATTGAGGGAGATAACGGCAACTTCAGTGGTACCCCCACCAATATCTACTACCATTGAGCCTGTTGCCTCAGAAACTGGCAGACCTGCACCGATGGCGGCCGCCATTGGCTCTTCAATCAAAAATACCTCGCGGGCACCTGCGCTTTGGGCAGATTCACGAATGGCACGGCGCTCAACCTGAGTCGCTCCTACAGGTACACAAACCAGTACGCGCGGACTTGGGCGCATAAAACTATTGTTGTGAACCTGTTTAATAAAATGCTGCAACATCTTTTCCGTGACATAAAAATCAGCAATCACCCCATCTTTCATTGGACGGATAGCTGCGATATTACCCGGAGTTCGTCCCAGCATCTGCTTTGCTTCAAGTCCTACTGCTGCAACGCTTTTTGGTGAACCCGCTCTGTCCTGCCGGATAGCCACAACAGAAGGTTGATCCAATACTATTCCCTGACCTTTGACATAAATAAGGGTATTGGCAGTACCCAAGTCAATGGACAAGTCGTTGGAAAACATGCCACGAAATTTCTTTAACATAACGAAAGGATAATCCTGCAAGCTGGGGACGGAGATTGTCCGTCTACTCTACCAACCACATGAAGCAGCGACAAGGCGCATGGTTAACTACTTTTACTACTTCAATAAAAGTGGCTACGTTATTCACATCAGAAATACGATATTCTACGTTACTTTTCTCTAACGGAGCAGAAAAAAACTGCATAAAAATAGGCTAATTTCACCAATAACCTCATCACAACATCCCAAAATGACCTAATGAATCAAAAAAACAACATTATAGTGCATATTGAAATGCAGCTACCCCGCTTTTCAGGTTTCTATATTGCCCTATCATCATTTCAGCAAGTTCAACCAAAATTCATATTCTCTCAAAAATTTTGTTCTTCCCCATGAAAGTAATAAAGTCTGTTTTAAGTATAAAAGTAATAGATGAATTTGGTGATAATTACGGTAATCTTTACCCAAATATCGTCACTTTCAGCGGCAATCGAAAAAAATAAGGATTATTCTGAACCCATTATCTAAGACACTCTCCTTATTGTTATCCTGTATATTATTATCTTTTACGGTGCCATCCTGAACAAAAATAAGTAACCACAGTTTTACCACTCTCTATCACAATATTGTTGCCTGCCCGTTTCAGCTCATCAGATTTTATCTATATTGTGGTGAAATAGCGTGATTGTGGTGAAATATCGTGGTGAAACATTGTGGTGAAACAAAAATTATGGTGATGCCAAACAGGTAATGGTGTCAGATAGATATCCATCCGGAGAATGCACATGAAAGCCTTATTACTTGACCAACAAGAAACATTGTCAGCATCCATCCAAGATATTGATGCATCTCAGTTGCCATCAGGTGATGTGACCGTTGATATTCATTGGTCAACGCTTAATTACAAAGATGCCCGGGCCATTACCGGTACAGGGAAAATCGTCCGTCAATTTCCGATGGTTCCAGGAATAGATTTTTCCGGTGCCGTTCATCACTCAGAAGATCCCCGTTTTCATGTCGGCCAGCATGTTTTGCTGACTGGATGGGGTGTAGGAGAAACCCATTGGGGTGGGTTGGCAGAACAAGCGAAAGTGTCTGGAGACTGGCTGACACCATTACCACAAGGATTAAATACCAGACAAGCCATGATCATCGGCACCGCAGGCTTTACCGCTATGCTATGTGTTATGGCACTGGAACAAGGGGAAGTGACACCTGAAAATGGAGACATTGCCGTCACAGGTGCCAGCGGTGGTGTGGGTAGTACAGCGATTACCCTGTTGTCACAATTGGGTTATTCCGTTGTCGCAATCAGCAGTAAACCTGATAGTCATGATTACCTTCTCTCACTGGGTGCAAAAGAAGTTTTACCCACCAGTGATTTCAACCGACCATCTCGTCCGTTGGAGAAACAACGTTGGGCGGGTGTCATTGATACCCTTGGTGGCACGGTATTAGCGACTTTATTAGCACAAGTAAACTACAACGGGGTGGTCGCGGCCTGCGGTCTGGCGAGTGACAGCCAGCTTTCTGCCACCGTGATGCCCTTTATTTTGCGCAATATTCGTTTACAGGGCGTTGAATCGGTCACCGTTGCCGCCTCAAAACGCCCTGCCATTTGGCAACGGTTGCAAAAACTACTTCCCGATTCCTTTTATCAGCAAACTGCCAATGAAATCACATTAGAACAAGTGTTCGAGCACGCTAATAAATTGATAAACAATCAGTCTACTGGCAGAACCATCGTGAAAATGCGCTGATAAGACCAGTATTTAGCTGCTAAATGCCTCGATATGTTTATAATGTCGGACTTCATCGTCAGATTTACAAATCTATCTATCAGAAAGAGATGACAAACCGTCAACATCGAGTTATCTTGGTCGATTGTTGACAGATTGCCGGAGATACCAGCACAATGGCATACAAGTTTCGCATTTTACTCTTGAATGGCCCCAACCTGAACCTGTTGGGAACACGAGAGCCAGAGACCTACGGCAAGTTAACGCTTGATGATATCGTTAACAAACTGTCAAAAGAAGCTCACCAATCGGGGGTTGAATTATCCCATCTGCAATCCAATGCAGAATCTGAACTGATTGGGAGAATTCATTCAGCGCGGGGACATACTGATTTTATTTTGATTAACCCCGCAGCATACACGCATACCAGCGTGGCACTACGCGATGCTCTTCTGGCGGTGAATATCCCATTTATTGAAATTCACCTCTCCAACGTGCATGCCCGTGAACCATTCCGCCATCACTCATATCTTTCTGATATTGCAGTGGGCGTAATCTGCGGGTTAGGTGCAGATGGTTATAGTTTCGCATTACAGGCAGCGGTCAACCGCTTGTCAACATCCAACTAATTTATATAAGAGTACGGAATCACACTCATGGATATTCGTAAGATAAAAAAACTGATTGAGCTGGTCGAAGAATCTGGTATTTCTGAACTGGAAATTTCTGAAGGTGAAGAATCAGTGCGCATCAGCCGCACAACCGTTGCTCCAGCAATGCCAGTAACTCAGCAATATATCTCTGCGCCTGTTCAGCAGCCAGTACAAACCGCTGCTCCAGCCGCCGCTGACAAGCCTGCGGAAATTAGCGGTCACATAGTTCGTTCCCCGATGGTCGGTACTTTCTATCGTTCACCAAGCCCTGATGCGAAACCTTTCATTGAAGTCGGCCAGCATGTTAATCAGGGTGAAACCCTGTGCATCGTTGAAGCGATGAAAATGATGAACCAGATCGACGCTGATAAAACCGGCGTAGTAAAAGCCATTCTGGTTCAAGACGGCCAACCTGTTGAATTCGACGAGCCACTGGTCATCATCGAATAACGAGGCGTCCCCATGCTTGAAAAAATAGTCATTGCTAACCGTGGTGAAATTGCACTGCGTATCCTGAGAGCCTGTAAGGAACTTGGGATCAAAACCGTTGCTGTGCACTCTTCGGCAGATCGTGACCTGAAGCACGTCCTGCTGGCAGACGAAACAGTCTGCATCGGCCCTGCGGCATCAGCAAAAAGTTACCTGAACATTCCCGCCATTATCTCAGCAGCGGAAATTACCTGCGCACAGGCAATTCATCCGGGTTATGGTTTCCTGTCTGAAAACGCTGACTTTGCTGAACAGGTCGAACGTTCCGGTTTTGTTTTCATCGGCCCGAAAGCGGACACCATCCGTTTGATGGGGGATAAAGTTTCCGCTATCAGTGCGATGAAAAAAGCGGGTGTTCCTTGTGTTCCCGGCTCTGATGGCCCATTGGGTGATGATGCCGAGAAGAACAAAACGATTGCAAACCGCATCGGTTATCCGGTGATCATCAAGGCATCAGGCGGTGGCGGCGGTCGTGGTATGCGTGTTGTACGCAGCGACAAAGATCTGGAACAATCCATCGCTATGACCCGCGCAGAAGCCAAAGCAGCTTTCAACAACGATATGGTGTACATGGAAAAATTCCTTGAGAACCCACGTCACGTTGAAATTCAGGTATTGGCTGATGGTCAGGGCAATGCACTCTATCTGGCTGAACGTGACTGCTCCATGCAGCGTCGTCACCAGAAAGTCGTGGAAGAAGCACCTGCACCGGGCATTTCACCAGAGCTGCGCCGCAGCATCGGTGAACGCTGTTCCAATGCCTGTATCGAAATCGGCTATCGCGGAGCGGGTACATTTGAATTCCTGTATGAAAACGGTGAATTCTACTTCATTGAGATGAATACCCGCATTCAGGTTGAGCATCCGGTGACTGAAATGATCACGGGCATTGACCTGATCAAAGAGCAGCTGCGCATTGCCTCAGGTATGCCGCTGTCAATCAAACAGGAAGATATCGAGATCGAAGGACATGCGATCGAATGCCGTATCAACGCGGAAGATCCGAAAACCTTCCTGCCAAGCCCGGGCAAGATCACCCATTTCCACTCACCGGGTGGGTTTGGTGTACGCTGGGAATCCCATATCTATGCGGGATATACCGTTCCACCTTACTATGACTCCATGATCGGCAAGCTGATTACTTACGGTGAAACCCGTGAAGTGGCGATTGCGCGTATGAAGAACGCACTGGCTGAGTTGATCATCGATGGCATCAAGACCAACATCGACCTGCAACTGGCAATCATGAATGACGAAAACTTCCAGAAAGGCGGAACCAATATCCACTATCTGGAGAAGAAACTGGGCTTGCAAGAGAAATAAAGTTTCTTTCTAAGGCTCAGACATCATTGTATTAAACAAAAAATCCCATCTTTTGCCGATGGGATTTTTTATCTCTTCAGGGGCAGGGACGGACAAGGACATTCGCACATAAAAATTACCTTTTATACCCAATGAATTTCGGGTTGTAGCCCGAAAGCAGGAGAACGCATTCCAGAGCACAGATAACTGCACGTTTATCAGATATTCTTCTTTCACAATTTGAGGTAGTATTTTGATTTTATACTGATTTCCAAGACACATTTTTCCCTGAATAAATCTGCATGTTGCCGTACAATTCCCCCCATATTGTTTCATGTAAGTTACCCGGAGAACGGATGGACAGACGATTTGTTCAATCCCATAAAGAAGCGCGTTGGGCAGTATTCCTGACGTTAGCTTATCTTGTTGGTTGGCTGCTGAGTGCCTATCTACCCAGTGATGCCATCGGCATAACTGGATTACCCCACTGGTTTGAACTGGCTTGCCTGTTGCTGCCAGCCTTATTTATCATCCTTTGCTGGTTGATGATCAAATTTATATTCAAGGATATTCCGCTGGAGGATTCTGATGCAAAGTGAAGTAATTTTGCCTCTGCTGGGATATTTGGCGTTGGTTTTTCTGCTATCAATCTATGCTTATCGCCGCCGTCAAACGGGCGATTTCCTGAATGAATACTTTCTCGGCAATCGTTCAATGGGTGGATTTGTCCTGGCAATGACAATTACTGCAACCTATATCAGTGCCAGCTCATTTATCGGAGGACCGGGCGCCGCGTATAAATATGGTATCGGCTGGGTTTTATTGTCACTGATCCAGCTGCCTGCGATCTGGCTTTCCCTGAGCGTCTTGGGGAAAAAATTTGCCATCCTTGCCCGCCGCTACAACGCGGTTACTCTCAATGACATGCTTTATGCACGTTACAAGAGCCGTTTTTTGGTCTGGATTGCCAGCCTAAGTCTGTTGGTTGCCTTTGTCGGTGCAATGACAGTGCAATTCATCGGAGGGGCTCGCTTGCTCGAAACGGCTGCGGGGATACCTTACGGCACAGGATTGCTTATTTTCGGTATTTCCATTGCCCTTTACACCGCATTCGGCGGATTCAGGGCCAGTGTTCTCAATGATGCCTTACAAGGGCTGGTGATGCTACTGGGAACTGTCCTATTGCTGGCAGGCATTATCTACAAAGCCGGTGGATTATCCGCTGCGGTCACGACTCTGCGCACAATTGATCCAAATCTGGTTTCACCCCACGGTGCCGATAATATCCTCACAGGGCCATTTATGGCGTCTTTCTGGGTCTTGGTCTGCTTTGGCGTGATTGGGCTGCCACATACTGCCGTGCGCTGTATTTCCTACAAAGACAGCAAAGCGGTTCATCGTGGAATTGTTCTTGGTACAATCGTCATGGCAATCCTGATGTTCGGTATGCATCTTGCGGGTGCGCTGGGGCGGGCAATCATTCCTGATCTGACCATCCCCGACCAAGTGATCCCGACGTTGATGATAACCGTACTGCCTCCTGTTGCTGCGGGGATTTTCCTTGCAGCCCCTATGGCAGCCATTATGTCCACCATTAATGCCCAATTGCTGCAATCTTCTGCCACTATCGTTAAAGATCTCTATTTAAATTTGTTTCCAGAACAGATCAAACAAGAGAAAAAGTTGTCTCGTATCTCCAGTTATTCCACCCTATTTCTCGGCGCATTACTGCTGCTGGCTGCATGGCATCCACCAGAGATGATCATTTGGCTAAATCTGCTGGCATTTGGCGGCCTGCAAGCCGTTTTCCTCTGGCCTCTGGTTCTGGGGTTATACTGGGAAAAAGCCAATGCTTACGGAGCGATAAGTTCAATGTTGGTAGGTGCAGCGAGCTATACGCTGCTGGCAACGTTCAATATTCATCTTCTCGGTTTCCACCCCATCGTACCATCACTATTGCTAAGTTTACTGGCATTCGGGGTCGGGAATATGGTGGGTAATAAACAAATACAACAAACCACTGTGCCTCAATAATCGCAGTGTGACTTTATTTTCACAACAAGAGAATTTTTATGCCTTGGATACAATTAAGATTAAACACCACGGGACAACAAGCTGAAGCATTAGGCGATGAGCTGGTAGAAAGTGGCGCAGTCTCAGTCACTTTTCAGGATAGCCACGATACCCCGATTTTTGAGCCTCTGCCGGGAGAAACCCGCTTATGGGGCGATACAGATATCATCGGCCTGTACGATGCTGAAACGGACATGAAAGAGGTTGTAAGCCAACTGGAGCAGGTTCCACTGCTGGGTAAGGGTTTTACCCACAAAATCGAACAACTGGAAGATAAGGACTGGGAACGCGAATGGATGGATAACTTCCACCCGATGCTTTTCGGCAAGCGTCTGTGGATATGTCCTAGCTGGCGCGAAGTTCCAGAGCCAGATGCAGTTAATGTCATGCTTGATCCGGGGCTGGCATTCGGAACCGGTACTCACCCAACAACCTCTCTTTGCCTGCAATGGCTTGATGGCCTTGAGCTGGAAGGTAAAACTGTTATCGATTTTGGCTGTGGCTCAGGTATCTTGGCTATCGCGGCGCTGAAATTAGGGGCAAAGCAAGCTATCGGCATTGATATCGACCCACAAGCGATTCAAGCGAGTCGTGATAACGCTGAACGTAACGGCGTATCTGACCAGTTAACTCTCTACCTGTCCAAAGATCAGCCCAAAGATCTCGAATGTGACATCGTGATTGCCAACATCTTGGCGGGTCCACTGCGTGAATTGGCACCAATCATCGGCTCACTGCCTAAATCTGGTGGATTCTTAGGCTTGTCTGGTGTTCTGGCTAGTCAGGCTGAAGGAGTTGCCCAAGCCTATGACAATGAATTTGTTATCGATCCGATAGCCGAACAAGAAGAATGGTGTCGTATCACAGGGATTAAAAAATAATCAATTAATACCTATTGAAAAGCGAGATTATCCACTAAAATAATTATCCAGGAGGTCTATTGGTGGTAATCCGCTCTCTTTGTGATTAGAAATGTAAGTATTAATAAATTTCACAAATAACATGTAACTATATGTTATTTAAAAAAAATAAACCTGATTTAGGAAAGTCAACTGGAAAAAATCCGTTATAAATATCGATTCGCTCAAAGTTTGGCCTTTCATATCTCGTGAAAAATGCGTAATATACGCGCCCTTAGTCACAGTTGACCACTCTTTCTTCGCTATGCGTATCGGACAATACCAGTTGAAAAACTGTCTTATTGCAGCTCCTATGGCTGGCATAACAGATCGCCCATTTCGATCTCTTTGCTATCACATGGGTGCAGGAATGGCAGTCTCAGAAATGCTTTCTTCCAATCCTCAGGTTTGGAAGACGGATAAATCCCGGCTGCGTATGGTTCATAGCGACGAACCAGGAGTTCGTTCTGTACAAATTGCCGGAAGTGATCCCGATGAAATGGCGGCGGCGGCGAAAATTAATGTCGACAATGGCGCTCAAATCATCGATATCAATATGGGGTGCCCAGCCAAAAAGGTGAATCGAAAGCTGGCAGGTTCTGCATTACTGCGTTATCCAGAATTGGTTGAAAAAATCCTTTCTGCGGTGGTCAATGCGGTAGATGTTCCGGTCACGCTGAAAATTCGCACAGGTTGGTCACCAGAAGAACGTAACTGTGTGGAAATTGCCCAATTGGCCGAACGTTGTGGTATTCAGGCTCTTACGATACATGGCAGGACACGAACTTGCCTGTTTAATGGTGAGGCCGAATACGACAATATCCGGACAGTTAAGCAGACTGTTGCCATTCCAATTATTGCTAATGGTGACATTACTGACCCGCTAAAAGCCAGAGCAGTGCTTGAATACACCGGGGCTGATGCCCTGATGATAGGCCGCGCTGCTCAGGGAAGACCCTGGATCTTTCGGGAAATCCAGCACTATCTGGAAACAGGAAAATTGCTGCCACCGATGCCCCTTGGCGACGTACAGCATTTAATGGGCGAGCATATACGAGAACTGCACGACTTTTACGGTCAAGGCAAAGGAGTTCGTATTGCACGCAAGCATGTATCTTGGTATCTCAAGGAACATGCTCCTGCTGACCAGTTTCGGCGCTCATTCAACGCCATTGAGGATGCCAGCGAACAGCTGGAGGCGTTGGAAGCATACTTCGAAAATTTTTGCGTAAATAAAGAAAAGAGCTGACAGAACTATGTTCGAACAACGCGTAAATTCTGATGTACTAACCGTTGCTACTGTAAATTCACAAGATCAGGTAACTCAAAAACCCCTGCGTGACTCAGTTAAACAAGCACTGAAGAACTATTTTGCACAACTGAACGGTCAAGACGTTAATGACCTGTATGAGCTGGTACTGGCTGAAGTAGAACAACCACTGTTGGACATGGTTATGCAGTACACCCGTGGTAACCAAACCCGTGCAGCACTGATGATGGGAATCAACCGTGGTACTCTGCGTAAGAAATTGAAAAAATACGGCATGAACTGATCCTAGTCTTAGATCATGTTGTTAAAGAAGCACTTTCCCTTTTGGGGAAGTGCTTTTTTTGTTTATGATTACCCCACAGAAAATTCCTCAACATAAAGACACGTTGCAAAGCATAAGTACCAGAAAGAAAAATAAAGATGTTTAAAATCGAGGCGTATTCAGAGCAATAGAGTTTAGTCTTATTCCTTCCATTCATATGTCCTTGGAATTATTAGATAATAAAGATATAACATCCTCTCATCAATTAGCCTCAAAAAAGTTACTAAAAATGCTAGAGTATGGAAAATTAGATATTGCTTTAGTGGATGAAAAACCTCTCAATTACTTACAAGAATTTAATTTTCACTGGCTTTATCGTGAGCCTCTGATGTTAGCATTGCCTTCTTCCCATTCAGCTAGTCTTAAAGAAAAAGTATCACTAAAATATATTACTGATTTACCCTTGTATTGGTTTTCATGTAGTACCCATTCTTCTTTCTGTCATAAATGTGAAATTTATTTCCAACAATTACCATTTAATTTAGAAAAAATTTCAAAACCCGAAGATTCTTTGATAATGTTATCTAATATAGCTAAAGGTAAAGGAATGGCTCTGATTCCAAAATCAATGTGTATAGCAACGAGAGAAGGCTTATGCTATCGTAAATTAGAAGAAACAGATAATGAATACCTAAATATTGATATCTATTTAGTAACGCGCAAAGATGAAATTAGGAGTAATGTGTTAAATATTAACAAAAATCTATTATTCATTTCTGAAAAAAATTAACTATTCTTAGATTAATATATTAATAAAAACAACTATAATTATATACCAGCATTCATTGAAGATGCTTTATTTCTTATCCATTCAGTTAATTATTGCTGTCATGAAATTCATCTGACACTAGAAAAAAACATGCTATTTAATTGATAAAACTCATAATGGTGGAGCTCTCTATTGCATAAAATTCGTTATTTTAGATCCCGAGGATTGGACCGCACATATAAATAATCACCTAATTCTTTACCATATTTACCTATCACTTATACTTAATATAAAAAACCATATTTCAGTCCCCTATTTTCTATAAAAGTAGACATTTTATAAAAAAAGCAATATGTAAAATGCCAGACCATATTATCTGACTCCTAAAAGATTATCCCTATTTAAAAATACTATATCAGACAAAAAATCAGCAACTTTTCGTATTCTTGGAGAATGTGCTAAATCTGCTTGCATTACAAGCCATATAGGTTGATCTATACCTAATTCACTTGAAACACTAATGAAACCTTCCTCATTAGCTACAAAGTGTGGGAGTACTGCTAATCCTAAACCAGCTTTTACAGCAGAAATTTGTGCTGAAAGAGAAGTTGTTGCGATAGACAATGGACGACCTTTCAATTTTTGTTCAACCCATTTGAATGCTGAGAGTTGAGATTGTTCATCGGTCCAACCAATAAAGAAATAATTTTCATATTTATCTCTGTCCCCTCCAAATGAAGTAGTTGCTAAATAATCAGCACTTCCATAAAGGCCAAATCCTAATATTCCTAATTGCCGAATAATTACATGCCCTCTCTCTGGCCTTATTATGCGAAGAGCCAAATCAGCGTCATGGCGATGTAAATTGACAGTATGGATATCAGAAATTAATTCTAATGCTAAGTCTGGATAATTTCTATGAAAGTTTGTCAAGTTTGGAATTATTAAGTTATTTGCAAGAATCTCAGTAGTAGCAATACGAACCTTGCCCGAAATTTCTGAATGCATATCAGCTTCAACCAATAAGGAATTTGCTGCATCCTCCATACATTTTGCTTTTTCTAGAAGTTCAGCACCATCTTCTGTCAGTCGATAACCAGCTTGATGACGTAGAAACAATGGCATCCCCAAAAAGGCTTCAATTCTTTCAATTTTCCTGGATATCGTCGCAATCCCTACACCAAGAAACTCCGCAGCTCCGGTTATAGTGCCAGCCCGACAAACAGCCAAAAATACACGTATATCATCCCAAATAAGAGATTGTTTAATGCGATTTCCATTTTTGGAAAACCGAATTCCGATATTATCTACATCTTTCATATTTGATATATGCCACAATGATTTTAATAAAAGCAACAGAGTCCAATTAATGAGCAATTATTTCGGAATATTCAGTATGTCAACGGCCACCTTCACTATATTGAATGTAAAATTTCTCATGGTTAAGCCGTTATTGTCATTCAATAGAAGTCTACAGTCAAAAACATTTTCTGCTTACTTTAAAATCAGTATTGAATAGTTAATTGGCAATAAGTCGCTATGAATTCAATACACATCTTAAACAATTTTTTAATACAGCATGAGAGTTCATTATGATTAAACAAAGAAAAATATTCATCACTAGTGCAGCAGGAGGTATTGGTTCCTCATTAGTTCAAGAGCTGCTGCAAGCAGGCCATTTTGTAGCTGCCGGTGACATTACATCAATTAATTCTCATGATAATGACAAAGTACCAGAGCGTTTATTACCTCTACAATTCGATATACGGGATGTAAATAACTGCAACCAAGCTATTCAAGCTGCAGTAGAGAACTTCGGTTCAATAGATACTCTAATTAATGTGGCAGGTATTTGCTATGGAGGAGATCCACTTACGTCTTCTCCTAGTGAATGGGAAGACACATTTGATATTAATGTAAAAGGTATGTTTCAAATCACTCAAGCAGCTTTGCCTCACTTACAGAAAAAAGAGCGCTCTGATATTGTAAATATATCTTCCGTATGGGGAGTTGATTACAATCCAAGTCTACTCTCATATTCTGCATCAAAATTCGCAGTAGAAGGGTATACAGGTGGTTTGCGTGAGTGGGGGCTTCCTAGAAATATACGGGTTACATCATTGCAAGTAGATAAAGTCGATACAAATTTTCGCCGTAATTTAGGCAATGCTGGGAAATTTCCTAATGAAAAACTGAAGAAAATGCTTACTCCTCAGGATATTTTTCAGGCTGTTGAATTTGTCCTCAGTACAAATTCAACAGCACATATACCATATATGCGCTTAGACGCTCCATTATGGTATCAATCATAAAAATAAGGTAACTTTATTATGAGAGTTACATCACCACTAGCTGTTATTTTTACTCTATTCGCAACTTTTTTTTGGGGTTCCAACTTCCAAGCCACAAAGATAGCACTTGAGAGCTTATCCCCATGGACTGCTTCTGTTGAACGTTTTGCTTGTGCTATCTTAGCTATTTTTATTTTCTTGTCTCTTAAAGGGGGAATACGTAGTAAGGTACTAAGGCAAAACCTTCCAGCATTCGTTATCCTTGGAACAATTGGTGTCGCAGGATTTAATGGTGCTCTGTTTGTTGGCTTACAAAGTTCAAGCCCCATCACTGCAGCGTTAATTATGGCAACAACCCCAATTTCCGCAAATATATTAGAAGCTATAATGAATCGTCGCTTCCCAAATTCAAGCCGTGTATTTGGGATGATAATTAGTCTATTTGGGGTAGCATTAGTTATTACTAATGGCCAATTATTCTATGAAGGTTCAATTCATACTACATCTAGTGATTTAATTATTTTTGCGGGTAGCCTTGGTTGGGCAATTTACACTGTGGGGACTCGTATTTTTATTACAGATGCTACACCATTAGAAACAACCAGCTGGACTATGCTTTTTGGTACAGTAGTATTAACTATTGCTGCCATTTGTATTGAATCACCACTTCCTTCTCTATTGTCAGGAAAACCTGAAAGTCATCTGGCTGGTATTTATATGGGAATAGCAGGTTCTGTTTTTGCCTATTTATTTTGGAACATAGGTATTGCAACTAGAGGTCCAGGAAAAACAGCAATATTTTTCAATTTTGTGCCAATTTTCGCTCTTGGCATACAAATAACTTTAGGTGATGCTCCAAGTTTAGCACAAGTTACTGGGATCACAATAACTATTGCCGGAGTACTATTGGGACAAGGATTTTTCTCTGCACAATTTAGACCCAAAAGATTATTAATCAAAGAATAAATACTTAACTACTTACTCATTAAGGGACTTGAAAAATGGAATTTCATAGTCCCTATCTCATCAAGACTAAATATTATAGTTGCAGCTCAAAACCATTCCCATTTCTCTCTGCAAAATCTACCCAACAACATCAATAAGCTATCCGTCATTCAGTACAACATGATATTTTAGTTCAGGGTTACATTGATAATAAAGAGTTTAAAACAAATCTAAAGTGATTAATTTTTAAACCAACAATAACTAATTAGTCACCATCAAATAAACAATGGCTATTAGAATCACGAACGCTGACATATCCAAAAAATACAAATAATTTCTCGCTAGCCCCATATGAATATCCAGCAAGTTGAAATTGATAGTAAATCATTCATTTTTTCCTGTTCCTAACAAAAATTACCTGTAACTATTCAAGCTACGACAATTAATAAAGTCTGCGGTTCAGATCTGAAAGCTGTTCATCTTGGTATGCAAGCAATTCAAAATGGTGAAGCAGAAGATGTTGATATACTCGAATCAAACGAAGCATTTGCTGCACAATCTTTGGCTGTAATTTCATCATGTGGTATTTCGCCTGAACGTATTAATCCCTATGGTGGTGCTATAGCTTTGGGGCATGCCATCGGTGCCTCAGGTTGCCGTTGAGCCAACAGAAAAACAGAAATAATTCAACATCTAAGTAAATGAGGGTATTTATATTCAAAGTGCTATTATAAAAATACTCAAAATCTATTCATGCAGGGATCATTGACATTAATGTGATAAAGGTGAGATCTCTCACCTTTTAACTCTTTTATTTCATTACTCTCTGTTTCTGTGACTGAAATATGCAAAATCAATAAATTAACTAAATACCGTCAAAGTTAGCTAATCGCTGCTTTTACTCATCACTCAAAATAAACGTAAACTCTTCATGTTCAATCTGCCATGTACCAAAACTCATCAGAAACGCAATCGGGAGTCTATCTTGTTTACCGATTTCTTCTTGTTTGATTTGATATTAGTATTAGCGTCCGTCTCCATTACGATATTAGATATCGCCCACGCAAGCACCGGATCGCCGTTAAAAAGAATAATCTTACGGTTAACGAACACGTCGGCAAATTCGGCGACGGGGCTAAAGCGCATATAGGTTTGCGGGAAGGGTTCAATGTCCAGACCTGAACCCTGTAATTATGTTCTTAGATGCGGGGTGTTCAATGTGTCGAAACCCGCCAGCTTGATATCAAAGTACTGATTGTCTCTGAGAATATTATCACCAATACGGTCATAACCATGTAATCACCTTATGTGGTGCGTATCCAGCCCACTTGTGCCCCCTGGCGACAGATGGCCGATTCTTATTGGCGGGGTTTTGTAACTGCGCTTCGGGCAGGTAATGACAAGTCAATAATAGCAGTTCATTGTCCACGGGGAAGGTGTAATAGATACTGGTAATACCGCTCGTTGAAGACAAATCCAGACCGGATTTTTCCGTTTTCAATATCAAATGCGTGCTGCTCCCATGCGTTCATGCAACAAGGGGACGACAAATTCGTAAGGAGCGAATTTGCCCAACCAAAGGGGCTGGCCTCTGGTGAAAGTCAGGAGCCTCTCATTAATCCCAAGAAGCATAGCTGACCATATGTTTATATGAGTAAGCGAGGCAGCAAAGCTACAACTTGAAAGAGAAGGGTATATATGCCCTTTTCCACAAAATAGCGCCTTATTAGATAAAATTCGGGTTCAATTCCCACTTTATTACATAAACACTTTTCGTAGTCTGCAATTCCACTCAAAAGCCGACCCTAACGGGGATAGCGTTTTTGGAAACTCGGTAACAATAGTCAGTATTTTCCCTTCTAATTGAGATATAGTGTAAAAACTCTATTCAATACGATGATTTCTATGGATGAATTATCAATGAAAAAACATTCAGCTTGATGCAAAACACTCCCATCATACAATCATAACTATCGTATTGGTTTTATTTAAAAAAATAAAACCAATACCCTATATCAGGCAGTGAAAACCCCTTTGTTTTAGTAAAACTCAAAAGTGCGAGTAGAATCAGATTACTGGCTAATTAAAAACCTATTAAGTGGAAAAAATAATAATAAATGATATTTATGATGAAAAGTTAGTAATTTACCGCTAATAATTCGCCAAAATATTAAAATCTACTTATATAAGAAAAATCAATGAAATTTTTTTAAAAAACAAAACATTTTATATCAAACTGTCTAGTTTAGATTTATAATCCGAATGATAATTACGAGATGGAATTTAATTTTAGATATGTAACTCTTTAAGGATATTAATTCTGGTTAGACCTGTGTAACCTGATTGGTATCAAGTAACAACTTTTAAACACCAATACTATTTCAATGTAATAAAATATGTGAATAACAAAAAAAATTCATATATTATAACTGCTTAAATAGAATGATTTGTAGTATGTAATGAAATTTGACTTAGGTTATATTATGTAGGATTATGTTTACAGTTTGATATATTTTGTCCAGTTTATAACCCCAAAAAAGATATCAATAAGAATAGAAAATGCAAATTAATAAAGGATTAGATATAAATTTACTGTAATTTGCATATTTATCTTATTTAAATGAATTTTAATCATTAAAAATCAACAAATTAAAATAATTAAATTACATACAAATCCCATGAGATAAAAATTAGGAGCATATTGGTTATCTCTTATGTAAGGAGAACAAAAATGTTGTGTATTCTGCAACAGGAAATCAGCCAGAAGACGCAGCAGAGACAACGACAAAACAGAGAAACGTGACTCGTATCATGGAAGAACACACCTTACCTCGGTGAGGGGATGTTTTTTTACAACACGTTAATAAAAAAGGTCATGTCATTAAAAAAACAAGACGCATGTCAGAAAACGAAGCGGCGAATCAGGTGGTAACAATAGGCATACCATGAACGGTAGTGAACCCGTCAAGGCAGGCTCTATTTTACAAATAACTAGCGGGGTGAAAATCTAACTATTTTCAAGCCCCGGATTATCCTCCTTGATAACGCCATAACTTACTGATTAAAAATAAAGGATAAGATATGGAAGACGCAAACCTATTAGTCGGAGAACGTATTCAGACCAAAAGGAAAGAGTTGGGTATCACGGCAACAGCATTAGCAAAGCAAATTGGTATTAGTCAGCAACAGCTTTCACGTTATGAAAGGGGAACGAACCGAATTAACATAGTTCATCTTATTGATATTGCAGAAATATTGGATACCCCGATTAGTTGGTTTTTTGACTTTTGTAGCAAGAGTGGCAAACAGGACAGTACTGTCAATAAACTCACGGATCAATACATTCCCATTGCAGAGACAATTATAGGAAAAAATGGCCGCTAAATGTCTCAAGATCAATTTGTCAGAAGCCTGTTATGAGGCTGATTTAATTCTAAATTTTTCAGGCTTCTGACTCTTGTCAGTTAATATTGCTGCATAGCGCATTTTATTATCGGGAGTGATCTACCGTCTCAACTACATCCAGAACAAATTGCTTGATGATCAGCTGTTCTTCCACTGAGTAATTTTCCAATATTTGCAGCCATTTCGCTTCCGCCTGTCGGTGTAATTTTTCATGGGCAACGAATACTTTCTTACCTTCAATAGTTAAACTGAAATAGCTCTCTTTCTGGTTATCCACCATTTTCAGTTTCTCAAGAATTACACGTTGAATAAGTTTTGCACAAATTTTCGAGATAGCACCCTTGGTCATTTTCATCGCTTGACTGATAGCCGTGATGTTTAATAACCCCGACTCTCCAATGCACTGAATAACATGCAATTCAGATAGTGAATAATCACTGATTCCATATTCCCGGAGTTTCTCTTTATCATGCCCTTGCTTCACATCATTTCTTAAATGTATCAAGTGGTGAATGGCTGCAAGGATTTCACGTTGACAAGCAGTGCTGTTAATCATTACTACTATTCCCAAAGAACTGTATTTCCCAAAGAACGATTTTTCCAAAGAACTCTTTTCCCAAAGAGCACACTTTCTAAAGAAACGATTTTCGACATCATAGCAAAGAAGACGAAAAAAGATCTTTACAAAATCTACCAATTTATTAATCTCCATATTGTTTCCTTGGAAACAATATGGAGAAAAAGATGAATCAGCATCCTTCAATTCGCAATATAAAAATGGTTTTCTATCTGGTGTGTTTTAGTGCCCTATTAGGTTCTCTTGCACAGAATATCTATACTCCTTTGATACCCACCATCAAAGAGTTATTTGGTACATCCCTGCCTTTAGTTAATCTCACTGTGTCAGCATTCACATTTGTTTTAGCTGTTATGCAAATCGTGTACGGCCCACTCGCTGACAGTAAAGGGCGTAAAGCTGTTCTGCTCCCGGCCATTGCTGTTTCTGTTATCGGCTCCATCGGTTGTGCTATGACTCACGATATCTATTGGCTGATTTTCTTTCGAGTAATACAGGCTCTCGGGATTGCCGCCATCCCTGTTATTGCTGCAACAATTATTGGTGATCTGTATAAAGGGCAGGATCGTGCAAAGGCCATTAGTTCCTATCAAATGTTACTTACACTTGCCCCAGCTTCTGGGCCATTACTTGGCGGCTACTTGGCTGAATTAAATGGATATGTTGCTATTTTCCAGTTTATCGCGGTGATTGGCGGGCTATTATTCATCGGTAACTTGCTTTGGTTGCCAGAAACTCATCCCAGACAACCCGAAAATGTTCAAAGGGGATCCTTTCATTTTCGTCTTATTTTGTCAGATCGTATTGCGCAATCCGTTTTTTTCGTTAGCTTTATGCTGTTCTATTGTTATTTTTGCTTTCTGACTTTTTTACCCATTATCCTGAATAGTGAATACCATTTCAGCCCTGCTGACATTGGTTGGATGTATATTCCGATGTCATTAGCTATGATTGCTGGCAGTTATAGCTATCGTCTAATCCATCATCGGCTTTCTCATATTAATGCATTGATTATCAGTAGCCTGCTGAATTTATCCATAATTTTCCTATTTTCCATGACATATCAATTTGGTATTCCTACGCTCATTATTGTCACGGCCTTGTACGGTTTCACTTTAGGTCTATCAACTCCTACGCACGCTACATTACTACTCGCAAAGTTTGTAAAAGAGCGCGCTACCGTGATTGGGCTTTATAATTTCATCAGATATATGGGCATGGCGACCGGCCCAATAGTGGGGAGTTTTTTGTTGTTCAATAATCACTATGAATGGATATTTTTAGTCGGGGCTGCGTTACTTGCCTTATCTATTACTTTTACCCGTATCATGACTCAGAGATAAAGCGTAAGGGCACCTAATACACAAATAACGGATAAACCAAGTCAGTGCCAACATTACCATCGTAATAAAATCTACCAATACTACTTTGGTCTTTAATCTATTTATTTGGTTATCCCTGCTTTGCGATTGATTTTGTTGTGTTTTTTAACTATTTCATAACGTTAAACTCATTAAGAAATTTGTCGTTTTTGATAATATCAAAATGAATTGTCGCTTGTGTGAAGAGATTAAAAAATAGCATATCATTCAATGGGAAATAGACCAAAGCACAGCAACATTACGTGCCGTTACCCGTAGATTCTCGGCACCATTGGCAAGGGCATCAGAAAGAGAACATGCCTCTGTTACAATGGAAAATACCGCATCCAGCCCATGTTGATGGACAACATCATAATCCCTGCTCATTCCTCCAACCAAAGCGATTGTAGGAATACCAAACTTTTTAGCAACACGGGCAACACCGATGGGCGTTTTTCCGTGTATGGTCTGGCTATCCATGCGGCCTTCTCCCGTGATGACCAAATCCGCTCCCTGAATGGCTTCTTCCAGCTTCAAGGTATCGATAACAATCTCAATACCTGAACGCAACCTTCCTTCCAAACATCCCAATAAAGAAGCGCCCATCCCTCCTGCCGCTCCCGCACCTGCTTCATCAATCACATTTTTGCCGGTCAGGGATTCAATCTTCATTCCATAATGGTGTAACGCAGAATCCAAAGCTTTAACCATTTCTGGCGTTGCTCCTTTTTGTGGACCAAACACCGCTGATGCGCCTAATTCTCCACACAGGGGGTTATTCACGTCACAAGCGACAATGAGTTCAAGTTGTTTGAGGCGAGGATCAAGCCCCGTTAAATCTATACTCTCCAATCGAGTTAAGGCTGCCCCACCAAATGGCAGTATACGACAGTCCCCATCCATTAAATTTGCGCCAAGTGCCTGCATCATTCCCGCGCCACCATCATTGGTCGCACTGCCGCCAATACCTAAAATCAGTTTCTGTACGCCGTGTTCCAGCGCAGCCAGAATGAGTTCCCCCGTGCCATAGCTTGTCGTTATAAGAGGATTGCGTTGTTCTATTGGCACCAAATGCAGGCCTGAAGCAGCAGCCATTTCAATCACTGCGGTTTTCCTGTCTCCCAGTAAACCAAAAAATGCTTCAACGGGCTGCCCCAGGGGATCAGTGACTGTACATAAGATACGTTTTCCCCCTGTCGCAGCGACTAGTGAGTCCACCGTGCCTTCTCCGCCATCCGCCATAGGCAACTTGATATAATCCGCTTGCGGAAAAATTTGCCGGAATCCCTGCTCGATCGCCAGTGACACCTGTAAGGCACTCAGACTTTCCTTAAATGAATCAGGCGCTATCACAATTTTCATCACAAATTTTCTCTATTTTCCCGGTACTTTGACGTATATTCCCTGACAGCTCTTGCCAGCAAGAAAACTAATACCTCAAAGAGTAAGGTTGAGACGAAGGCGATGGCAATGGCAAAACCCACCAATGTTTCGTTGGCAACCGGACGCAATGCCAGCAGCAAAATTGTAATAACCAGAGCGAAAATAGCTGCCATAAAATAAAAAAAGCGATAAAAAATTATCGCTTTTAATCATTAAGAGTATGGGTGCTTACGCTTCAATAGCCAATCGCAATTTCTTCATTGCATTTTTTTCCAGCTGTCGAACACGCTCAGCAGACACGCCATATTTATCTGCTAATTCCTGCAAGGTGGTTTTGTTGTCATCATCCAGCCAACGAGCACGAATGATGTCTTGGCTACGTTCATCCAGTCCTTCCATTGCTACAGAAAGTTTATCCGCAGCATGGTTTTCCCAGTTATCTTCTTCAATGCCATCGGCAAAGTCAGAAGCCTTATCTTGCAAATACAGCACTGGTGCTACAGGTTGGCTATCATTGTCATCATCAGAAGACATATCAAATGCCATATCCTGCGCTGACATACGGGATTCCATTTCTCGGACATCTTTGCTGGTTACGCCCAATTCTTTGGCCACCAGCTCGACTTCATCCCGATTGAACCATCCCAAACGTTGTTTAGCCTTGCGCAAATTAAAGAACAGCTTGCGCTGAGCTTTTGTCGTTGCAACTTTCACAATACGCCAATTACGCAATACATATTCATGGATTTCTGCCTTAATCCAGTGAACAGCAAAAGAAACCAGGCGCACGCCCACTTCTGGATTAAATCGGCGAACAGCTTTCATCAGGCCAATATTACCTTCCTGAATTAAATCCGCCTGTGGCAGACCATAACCGGCATAACTGCGAGCAACATGAACAACGAAGCGCAGGTGAGAAAGAATCAGCTTTTTCGCTGCATCCAGATCTCCCTGGTAATGCAGTCTTTCTGCCAGTTCCTTCTCTTCCTCTGCGGTGAGCATAGGATAAGCATTGGAAGCACGTATGTACCCTTCCAAACTACCTTGTGGAACTAATGCCAAAGTTTGCATTTCTTTTGTCATTCAAATTCTCTCAAAATCAGATCCAAATTGATGGTCTTTCAAATTTGTCTGAATCAACCCATAAGGTTTATTCAAGCACAAAGATACGTCTATTTTACCATCGTAGAGATCATATTCAAATCGTCAAATTTGTGTAGGTATCGATACAAAATTGTCACTGTCATTTTGACAGCGATTAAGCCTAAAAGTTCACCTGAAAACCAACAAATATTCTTATTCCGGCCTAAAACGACGTAAGTGCTGAATTGTTGCAAACCATGCAGCAATCCAACCTATCATTCCTGAAACAAGGACTAACAATAGTGCTTCATCCCATCCCAATCCATACAATTTAAAACTCGTCCCAAACACTCCAGCCACTTCCATGACAACATTGGAAAGTTTCCACACTAATAAGGATGAAAGGATCAGGGAAAAAATAGCTCCCATAATCCCCAGCAAAGCACCGCCGTTGAGGAAAGGGCGCAGAATAAAGCCATCCGTCGCACCAATCAGTTTCATCACGTTAATTGTTTCACGACGGCTGAAAATACTCAGCCGAACACTATTACCAATAACCAAAAGCAGCGCAACCACCATCAAGATGCCGATTACGGCAGCAATCTGACCAATCAGCGCAGTCAACGAGGTCAGGCGGTCAAACCAACTGTCATCCATCCTGACTTCTTCAATGCCTTTAATCTGGGCAACCTGATCACGCAAAACCGTCAATACCTGCGGGTCTTGAAAATTCAGTTTAGGAGAGATAATGGCAACTGCCGGCAAAGGGTTTTCTTCCAACAGATCCAGAGCATTAGCAAATCCCGACCACGCACGGAATTCATTTACTGCTTCTTCACGGGAAAGATAATTCACCGATTTGACGCCATCCGTGCCTTTCAGCTGCTCAATAACTTTTTTGGCGCTATTGTCATTCAGGGACTTATCCAGATAGACCGTCAGTTGTGGGATAGGATACCACTGTACCACCGCCTGATTCACATTTTTCCAAACGATGTAAAATACGCTTGGCAAAGTCAACGAAATGGCAATCACCATGATAATCAACAAAGTTGCCAACGGCTGGCGCAACATATCTGACAGAGTACTTTTCCACGCATAGCGCCACTGCACACGCCATCCACCTTTCAATGACCTGGACTTAGGTTTGGGGGGCTGCGTTTTTTTCGCTGAATGACGGACATGTTTAACCATGTTGCCCTCCTTGCATACGCCCCTGATTCAAAGTCAGGATACGGCAGTTTCTTCGTTCAATAAGGACGGTGTCATGAGTAGCCATGAACACCGTCACGCCAACGCGGTTAAATTCTTCAAACAGGCGCATGATCCCCTCAGATAATTCACCATCCAGATTTCCTGTCGGCTCATCCGCCAGCAAAACAGTGGGTTTGTTCACAACAGCACGGGCAATACCAACTCGCTGCTGTTCACCCCCGGAAAGCTGGATGGGAAAATTTTTCGCTTTGTCCAGTAAGCCGACTTTATCCAGTGCTGCAGATACCCGCCGGCGAATATCCTCAGCACTTGCCCCTGATATAATCAGAGGCATGGCTACATTCTCGTATACTGTACGATCCAGCAGTAGATGATGATCCTGAAAAATCATACCGATCTGGCGACGCAAAAAAGGGAGTTCACGCGACTTCAATCGACTGATGTCATGACCAGCAAACCAAATATGGCCTGCGCTGGGACGTTCGATACCACAGATAAGTTTTAAAAGCGTACTTTTACCGGCCCCTGAATGACCGGTTAAAAATGCCATTTCCCCTGGAAGCAGGTGAAAATCCACCCCTTGAAGCGCTTGCCGGCCTCCCAGATAGGCTTTACTGACCTGTTCAAAGCGAATCATTTATAATTAATCCTCTCTGGCAAAAAGAGCCTCAATAAAATCGTCTGCCTTAAATGGACGGAGATCTTCAATACCTTCCCCTACACCAATGTAGCGGATTGGGATCTCAAATTGGTTGGCAATGGCGAAGATAACACCACCTTTCGCAGTCCCATCCAGTTTGGTCAGTGAAATACCCGTTAATCCCACCGCTTCATGGAATAGTTTAGCCTGACTTACTGCGTTCTGACCTGTGCTGGCATCCAGTGTCAGCATAATTTCATGTGGAGCCTCTTCGTCCAGTTTTTTCATCACACGAACGATTTTTTTCAGCTCTTCCATCAAGTGAGATTTGTTCTGCAAGCGCCCTGCGGTATCAGCGATCAAGATATCTACACCTTTGGCCTTGGCTGATTGGATGGCATCAAAAATCACTGAAGCAGGATCTGCTCCCGTATGCTGAGAAATAACAGGGATTTTGTTGCGCTCACCCCAAACCTGCAACTGCTCTACTGCCGCTGCACGGAAAGTATCCCCCGCTGCCAGCATGACGGACTTGCCCTGAGATTGGTATTGGCGCGCTAATTTACCAATGGTAGTTGTTTTGCCGACACCATTTACTCCCACCATCAGAATGACGTAAGGTGATTTACCTTCAATCTCCAAAGGCTTATCAACTTTCGTCAGAATGTCTGACATCTCTTCTTTCAGTTTAGAGTAAAGCGCTTCTGCATCTTTCAATTCTTTACGGCTGGCGTGAGCTGTCAGACTTGTGATGATCTTGCGGGTGGTTTCGACACCCACATCCGCAATCAGTAGCTGTTCTTCCAACTCTTCAAACAAATCATCGTCAATTTTCTTGCCACGGAATAATCCTAAAAAACCGGAGCCAAAATTCTGGCGGGTTTTAACCAGACTGCGCTTCAAACGAGCAAAGAAGCTTTCTTTGGTTGGGCGTTCCTGTTCTTTAGGTAATGCAGTTTGCTCCCCGGCCTGACGGGCGGCTTCTTCCGCTAAACGCTGCTGTTCGGCTTCTTCGGCTGCCCGGCGGGCGGCTTCTTCCGTCAAACGCTGCTGTTCGGCTTCTTCCGTCAAACGCTGCTGTTCGGCTTCTTCGGCTGCCCGGCGGGCGGCTTCTTCCGTCAAACGCTGCTGTTCGGCTTCTTCAGCTGCCCGGCGGGCAGTTTCTTCCGTTAAACGCTGCTGTTCGGCTTCTTCAGCTGCCCGGCGGGCGGCTTCTTCCGTCAAACGCTGCTGTTCGGCTTCTTCAGCTGCCAGGCGGGCATTTTCTTCCGTTAAACGTTGCTGTTCGGCTTCTTCGGCTGCCCGGCGGGCAGTTTCTTCCGTTAAACGTTGCTGTTCGGCTTCTTCCGCAGCTAATCGTTCTTGTTCAGCTTGTTCTTCTTCTTGTTTCTTCTCTTGACGACCAAGTCCAAACCAAGAGAAGAAACCTTTTTTTTTCTCTTTTGCCATCGGCCACTACACTCCTCGCGGTTAATTATGGCGTTATCAATAAATATGCCCACTGAGATAGGTTCTAACGGTGATAAAATTCAGTCTAACATTTTCATCACACCACAACACATATCTATCACGGATTTCGTGGTAAATTAATCAATCGGTTTCTTCATTCTCATTCACTCTTTGTCTCCGCCAAATATTATTTAATCGCGTTGGATGACAAATATTTAAATTATGTAAATTATGGCTAAAAAACCACAACGTGCGTCATTGGGACAAATCCGTATTATTGGCGGTAAATGGCGCGGGAGAAAATTGCCGGTTCCTGATAGTGACGGTCTACGTCCAACGACTGATCGAGTCCGTGAAACGCTCTTTAATTGGCTTATGCCTATTATTCAGGAAGCTCGTTGTCTAGATTGTTTTTCAGGCAGCGGAGCACTCGGATTCGAGGCTTTGTCTCGTTACGCAAAACACGCAACTTTAATCGAATATGATCGCCATGTGGCCACACAACTATCGTCTAATTTAGCCTTGCTGAATGCTGAAAATGCCGAAGTTGTGCAGGATAATGCTCTACAATATCTTAGTAAGGCAGGAGCACCATTTGATGTGGTTTTTCTTGATCCCCCATTTCGTAAGGGAATGCTTACTGAGACAATCCGTTTATTGGAAAGTAATGGCTGGCTGGCGGCAGAAAGCTGGATTTATGTTGAGGCAGAATCTGAATCTGCTGCGACAGAAGTTCCCGCGACCTGGCAACTGCACAAGGAAAAAATCGCTGGGCAAGTTGCTTACCGATTGTATATTCGCCACTACCAATCTGGTGTCTGACCCGATTAAACACTACTTTGGAGTCAATGATGTTTATTCAATTAGGAAGAGTTCTCATGGTTTTTGTTTGGGGGATCATGATCTTCAATTTATTTCACCCGTTCCCTAAGCCATTGAGATATTTTATGGATATCGCCATGATATTCACAGCAGTAATGCATTCTTTTCAGTTATTACTGCTAAAGCATTCTCAGCCTAAAGAGCAAAAACTGTCTACTATTCTTCAAACCAAAATTTTCTTTTTCGGTGTTTTTGAATTATTGGCTTGGCAGAAAAAGCAGCAGCGAGAAAAAAAATAACCCCCACCAGTGGTTCATTTTTAACCTTCTATTGGAAACAATAACAAAGAACGTCAATCAGTAGTTCTATAATTACTCATTGACGTTCTTTGCTTTTGATAATAAAACGTTATCTATTCGTTAATAGCGAATTAATATTGATAATCGGTATACTCTCCACACCAATCCCATCATAAATAGTAACTGCCTGATAAAACGGGTATTGAAAATTAAGGAAAGGAAAAATATGAGTTGGCCATTTCTTGCTGTGTTTTTCTCTGGATGGTTATATATTGATGCTGCCTATCGTGGCACCAACTGGCAGCAATGGGTTTTCCGCCCTGTCACGATGCTGCTTTTGTTATTGTGGGCATGTCAGGCTCCTAATCTTGAAGCTTCAGGTTATCTCATTATTGCAGGTCTTCTCACAGCTTTGCTTTCTGATGCGATCCGAATGCTCCCAAGTAAATATCTACTGTTCTCATTTATCACGCTGTTCCTGAGTTACTTGTTATATACCATCAGCTTTGCCTTACACATGGGCTTCAGTTTCTTCTTCCTGCTTCCACTCATCTTACTGGCTGTTGGCATCGCAGTTATTCTCGTTGTCTGGACTCGCCTTGATAATATGCGCTGGCGGATAATAGATAGCTTTATTATGGCATTATTGATGGTTTGGGTCGCCGGAGAACAATATTTTGCACTCGGCAATGAAAACCGCTTTTCTATTATGGCGGGGGCAGGCCTATTACTCCTTGCGCATTGCATCAATATTATTGATCGATATCGTTTCCCCTTTAATTTATCAAAAGCGATTGTGGCTGCCTGTGGTTTTATAGGGCACTTTTTGATTATTCGTTCGCTGTTCTTGTAATTTTTTCATCTCATTACGTAAAGTCTTAAGGAGCAAACGGCACCAAGAGGAAGGACGTTGATAATGAAATTCCATCATGAAATCGCACAAATTATCAAAAAAATTCCTCTTATCGGGTTTGACTCTAGAGTGAACTCTAGAGTGTAGAGTTAATCTCAACTAGTCAGAATTAACTCTATTTGAGAGGTCGCCTATGTCCCCCACAGCCCGAAAACATAAGCAATCAGAACACAATTCTTTGCCTTCTCAGAAAGAAGAAGAGCATCACCACACCCATGATGGTGCGCATTGTTCACACGATCATGCTCATGCCATACAGGATACGACTCCACTCGAATTAACAGCCAATCAACGCTTTAACTGGATTATCCAAGGTATGGATTGCCCGAGTTGCGCAGGAAAAATCGAGAATGCCGTAAACAAACTTCCGGAGGCTAAACAGGTTAAGGTACTGTTTACAACAGAAAAACTGGTGGTCGATTCTGATGTTGATATTCGTGCTGCCGTTGAACAAGCCGTAAAACAGGCCGGCTTTGAAATTAAGGCAACGGATGCAATATCCAAGCTACCTCCAGCCGCCAATCATTGGAAAACATTCTCTCCGATCCTGATCCTCACTGCCTTGATGCTCATCAGCTGGGGGATATCAACAGTCAATACCCCCGCAGGGCAAATTGCTTTCATCATTACCACGCTAATTGGGTTATATCCGGTTGCGATTAAAGCCGTCAAACTTATTCGTTCAGGTA
Source organism: Xenorhabdus sp. XBWT (assembly GCF_059072735.1). Taxonomy (NCBI): domain Bacteria; kingdom Pseudomonadati; phylum Pseudomonadota; class Gammaproteobacteria; order Enterobacterales; family Morganellaceae; genus Xenorhabdus; species Xenorhabdus sp. XBWT. The sequence goes on along the minus strand of NZ_CM180990.1, from coordinate 468,550 downwards.
CACCTTTTGCCATTGAAACGTTAATGAGTGTTGCTGCCATTGGTGCCTTGTTCATTGATGCCACCGCCGAAGCCGCAATGGTCATCTTACTGTTTAAATTAGGGGAGGTTCTGGAATCTTATGCTGCCGGGCGGGCTCGTCGCGGTGTCAGTACTTTGATGGCCTTAGTCCCTGATCAAGCCTTATTGGTTAAGGATGGCAAGAAAAAAACCGTATCGGCTGCCGATCTGCGTCCCGGCGACATTATTGAGATTGCGCCTGGTGCCCGTTTACCCACCGATGCGGAATTACTCAGTCCATTTGCCAGTTTTGACGAAAGTGCCCTAACTGGTGAATCTATTCCCGTTGAACGGCATCAAGGAGAAAAAGTCGCTGCTGGCTGTCTTTCTGTCGATAGTGCCGTACAGATGAAGGTAGTCTCTGAACCAGGACACAACGCAATTGATCGTATTCTCCAATTGATTGAAGAGGCAGAAGAACGTCGTGCACCTATCGAACGCTTTATCGACCGATTCAGCCGTATCTATACTCCACTGATTATCTTATTCTCAGCATTAGTCGTGCTAATTCCGCCTCTGTTCTTTGCCGGATCGTGGGAAACGTGGATCTACCGTGGTCTGACCCTGCTACTGATTGGCTGTCCTTGTGCTTTGGTTATCTCTACTCCCGCAGCAATTACTTCCGCTCTGGCAGCGGCAACCCGCCGAGGTTCCCTCATCAAGGGTGGAGCAGCATTGGAGCAACTTGGGGCAATAACTACAATCGCACTGGATAAAACCGGCACACTGACCGAAGGTAAACCACAGGTTACTGAGATTGAGCCAGTAGCAAGCATCAATACGGAAAGCCTACTGGCGCTGGCTGGTGCCGTAGAAAGCGGTTCTCACCACCCATTGGCCAAAGCTATCCTTAACGCGGCTGAAAGCAAAGGAGTGACAATTATTGAGGCCGAACACCGCAAAGCGCTTGCAGGGATTGGGGTTGAAGGGCAATTGTCGGGGAAGAGAGTTTTAGTCACCGCTCCTGCACGATTACCCGAAAATACCTTGCCTTCTGAATGGAAACAAAGGGTTACCGAACTGGAAAGCAGTGGCAAAACTGCGGTTGCAGTCATGCAGGATGAGCAATTTATGGGCTTGATTGCCATGCAGGATACTCTGCGTCAGGATGCCATAGATGCCATCCAAACTCTGAAAAAACAAGGTATAAACGCGGTTATGTTAACGGGTGACAATCCCAGGGCGGCGGCGGCCATCGCCAGTCAGTTAGAAATAAATTATCGTGCAGGGTTATTGCCTGAAGATAAAGTGCAAGCGGTTACTGAGTTGAACCAGAAACACCGTACTATGATGGTCGGAGATGGTATCAACGATGCCCCAGCCATGAAAGCGGCCAGTATCGGTGTCGCCATGGGCAGCGGTACTGACGTTGCTCTGGAAACTGCCGATGCCGCTCTGACACATAACCGTCTGACCGGATTACCTGAAATTATCGCTCTGTCCCGGACAACCCATTACAATATCCGCCAGAATATCACCATTGCGCTGGGTTTAAAGGCAATATTCCTTATCACGAGTCTATTGGGTATCACTGGGCTATGGATGGCAGTTCTGGCTGATTCCGGTGCTACCGCGCTGGTCACCGCCAACGCTATCCGGCTGTTGAGAATAAAGTCGCAGAAGTGATAAATAACAGGTGGAACTGCTGATAGAAAAAAGAACAAATCGAAAAGGTGCATACCTTGCACCTTTTCAAAATTACAATTACTAAAAATTGCTATTAAGGAAAAAGGAAATATGGCATTCAGTAAACAAATAAGTCGAAACTAACTGCCATATTTAAAGCATAGCATGCTTGCTTTTTTCTGCCAGAAAATCGCTTTGTATTTTCTCAATTATCCAATATTTTCGTTTTTTCTGAGCAGATACCGATAAGGTGTTTGCGCTATTTCCTGCGCCACCAATGCATGATCCATAAAATGACAAAACCCTGGAATATCACGGGTTGTCGCCGGATCATCCGCGATGATCAATAACGTCTGACCCGCAGTCATATGGCGGACGGTCTTACGCACCATCATTACAGGCTCTGGGCAACGTAATCCTGACGTATCAAGCGTTTTGTCAGGATTGGCAAAAATATCTGACATAAAAATCTCTGTAAGTTCAAACAATCTATGGCGGTGGATTATATTACAAAATATCGTCAACTACCGTACTTTACTTTTGTTTCGCAAGACGAGTATGATTTATCTCCCTGATCTTTCAGGCACGTTTATTTTTTTGGGTTCCCTCACCCCATTCAGCAAAAAGGTACAATATGTTCCAATTGACCCCACAACAGCGGATCACTGCATTGATCTGGCTTTCGCTCTTCCACGTTTTGATCATTACTTCCAGTAATTATCTGGTGCAATTACCCATTTCCATTTTTGGTTTTCACACCACTTGGGGAGCATTTACATTTCCCTTTATCTTCTTGGCAACTGATCTGACTGTGCGGATTTATGGTGCGCCATTGGCTCGACGGATCATTATCTCCGTGATGCTTCCCGCATTACTGATCTCTTACCTGATTTCAGCGCTATTTTTTCAGGGAACATGGCAGGGATTCGAAGCATTGGGAACGTTCAACCTGTTTGTCGCCCGTATTGCAGCAGCCAGCTTTATGGCCTATGTCCTTGGACAAATATTGGATGTTAGTGTCTTCAACCGACTGCGCCAACAACACCGCTGGTGGATAGCGCCGGCTACCGCCATGTTTTTCGGTAATATGCTCGATACACTGGCCTTTTTCTTTATTGCCTTTTACCGCAGTACCGATACGTTCATGGCAACACATTGGGTAGAAATTGCCTTGGTGGATTATGCGTTCAAGCTATTTATCTGTATGCTTTTTTTCCTGCCTGCTTACGGATTTATGTTGAATTTAATAATAAAATATTTTTTCTCTGGAACAGAAAAGAATATTCTGCCTCAAGCCTGATATAGCCTTTCCCTCTCTAAATCGAGAGGGGGAAAAATTCCGATATTTCAAACGCACACTTCAAATCAGAATTCATATTACAGTCCATGTTTTGCTCTGTTTTGCTTTACCTTACGATGTAAGACCTTAAAAGCATTCTGGATGAAATTTAGCCAATTATTATATTGACATTCTACCTGCCGTACTTCAGGATGCATTTATTATCTCTCCGCAACGAGACTATCCTATTGGCCACATTTCAGAGACTAAGAGCAGACAACGCGAGGGAATAATAGTCTGCTTTCATCTTACAAGCTGCAACTTAAAGTTTATAAAGTGTATATATGGTTATTTTCTTCCTCAATGATAAAAAAACCTATGAAATAGATTGCCACAATAATATTTATTGAGTCATCCCATGATATTTTAAATATATCGTTAAAAATATTTTTCCAATATACTCGCCATACTTCAAGATGCATTTATTATTTTCCCGTGGTGCGGAAAGCTAATAAGCTGCTTGCATCTCATGACCGGTAAATTGAAGTTTAGAGTATAATCTCAGATAGAGAATCTATACCTTTAGTCTTTCAAATTGTCTCTTTAATTATCTGGACCAATTCACTCAGGTCACGGTATGCAATTGATTTTATTTCCACTAATGGGCATTTTAAAATCTATTCGGTATATATTCTTGTACCAAATAAAACTAAGGATGATATAAAAAAATCTTGAAAAACGCAGTCTTAAAAAGAAAAAGCACATCTGTCTTTTCCGTTAAAAAATGAGGTTTCAATCAAATGAATCGGCCTGCACCTAGTTCTCCACTGAAAATAAGTAATTATTTAGGAATAAGCAATATAAAACTATCTGATGAAATTACAAAGATACTTAAAACCAACAGTAACACATATCAGGCATCAGTAAAGAAATTTATAAAACTACTTTGCTATATCAAAAATAATAATATTGATATAACTTCATTTGATAAACTGGCTGAGCTTCATGAATTTGTCGCTATCCATGATAGTGCTGTAGCTTCTATGTTATCAATCCATTTTAATCTGACTATCGGTACTATTGCCAATTTAAATAAGCGAACGCCATATATAAAAGAACTTTACCAGAAACTTTGTTCAGGGAATGCAATCGGGGTCTATCTGGCAACTGAATTAGCATATGGCAATAACCTGATAAACCTGAAAACGCAAGCTACTTATCTCCCGGAAAAAGGCATTTTTATCCTTAATTCACCTAATCCGAATGCCTATAAATTTATGCCTAATACGGTATCGTGTGAATTACCCAAAATCGCAGTGGTGTATGCCCAACTTAATGTAGCCAACAGAAAATATGGTATTTTCCCATTTGTATTACCTCTGTCAATCAATGGCAAGTTAACTAAAGGGGTTAAAATAACGCCACTAAGCGATAAACCCGGATTCTATCTTGATAACGCTATCACTTCTTTTGATAACGTTGAAATTCCATTTGAAGGGCTGCTTGCAGGCAATCTAATGACATTAGATCGAAATGGTCAGATATCATTGCATGTTAAGAAATTAAAAGAGCGATTTGCATTATTTACCAATCGGATACATACCGGGAAAATCTGCATGTCCATCTGTTCAGTCGGGGCAGCTAAATCAGCACTTTATATTACCAGTACCTATGGAAGTAAACGGCAGACTTTCGGTTACTCTGGTGCAATGCCAGCCCTCAACTACTGTCACTTTAAAGAAAGTATCGCATGGGATACATTGACTACCATAGCTCACACTCTATATTTAAGAAAACTGACAAAAAAAATTTCAATCCTACTGTCAGAATCGACTAACAACTTTAAAATCTCCGATGAGTTACTCGTTGAGATAATCTCGATAAAATCATTGTTTACCTGGCGTACACAAGAGATACTGATTAATTGCCGTGAACGCTGTGGTGCCCATGGATTATTCTCCATCAATAAAATACCCCAGTATTTAATCTCCAATTTTGGCACGATTACTGCGGAAGGTGATAATCTTGTTCTCTCCCTGAAGGCAGGGGAGATGCTCCTGACTAATGGACTGAAAAATAGCGGCACAAACATTGAGCATGATTTGCTTTCTATTCTTACTGATTATGCCAATCATCTATTAGATAAACTTAAAAAATTAACTGGACACGATAATAAAAAAATAACTCTCGATATTATCAATAAAAACAGCAACGATTTTCTGACTCTCAGCCAAACATATGCCATTTTAGCCGTTGTAACCACAATCACTGATTCATATAACACCGACGATATCGGGATGATTCTTGAAGGTTATCTTCTCAACTGGATCCACCGTTCTATGCGTGATCTTCTGATAAGTGAAATCATTAACATACAAGAATCTAAAAAGTTAAATGAAAGACACATAACATATATTCGCGATCATGCGGAAATAATAAACGACTATATTTACGATTTTGAAATGGACAAGTCAGGAATTGAAACCCCCATATCAAGCAATGACTATATAGGTTGGTATGCCGGAAATCACGATCAGTTAAAAAATTAGTTACCTGCATAAGAAGAAAAACACTCCCTATTCTTGAGGTACTTTTCCGGGCTAAATAGCCTGGATTCAGTTATAGCAGGAACCAGACACAATGAGAGCCATGATCACTGTCCAGGTGGGAAAAGAGTCAATTCCTGCTTTTACTCATAACTTCTCTGGATATTTTGCCGTATAGTGTTTGGTGAGCAGGTAAACACACACTTCTATACCCATTGGATTTCAAGATGCAGCGCGACGGCAAGGGAATGACAAATTCGTCGGGAACGAATTTGCCCAGCCAACAAAGCTGCAACTTGAAAGACGACAGGTATATATGATGCAATTCGTAGCCTGCGATACCCCTGTATGGTGACACTCCATACTCAGTTCTCAGTGAACTCGTTTCCAGTGAAGAAGGAATATTTCTTATGCTGAAAGTGATCCAGTCTCCATCCAAATATATCCAAGGGCCGGGTGCGTTATCTCACATTGGCCGATACACCAAAATGATTGCTGACCATGTCTTCGTGATTGCCGATAATTTCGTGATGAGCCTCATTGGGGATACCGTCAGCAATAGTCTAGAAGAACACGAAGTTACCAGCCATTTCGAAATCTTCAATGGTGAATGCAGCAGCAGTGAAATAGAACGCTTGTCCACCATTCTGGTCAGCAACCAATGTCAGGCCGTCATTGGACTCGGGGGCGGAAAAACGCTTGATACTGCCAAAGCTATAGCATATGAATCTAAGATCCCCGTAATTATTTCACCTACTCTTGCTTCAACCGATGCGCCGACCAGTGCTCTCTCTGTCCTGTATACTGAACTTGGAAAATTCGACCGCTATCTGCGCTATCCACAAAATCCGGATATTGTGCTGATGGATACCAGTATCGTTGCCAAAGCACCTGTTCGCTTATTTGTGGCAGGAATGGGGGACGCCCTTGCCACCTATTTTGAAGCACGAGCCAATAGTTCAGCCCATAAACCAACTATGGCCGGAGGAGCCACATCTACTACAGCTCTGGCATTGGCTAAACTCTGTTATGAAACCTTGATAGCAGAAGGCTATAAAGCAAAATTAGCCGTGGAAGCGGGAGTCAGTACACTCGCGGTTGAAAATATTGTTGAGGCAAATACCTATCTCAGCGGCATCGGTTTTGAAAGTGCGGGCCTGGCCGCAGCTCACGCAATCCATAATGGTTTTACGGTGCTGGAAGAATGTCACCATCTCTATCATGGTGAAAAAGTGGCATTCGGCACTTTGACGCAATTAATATTGGAAAACAGCTCAAGTGAAGAGCTGGAAGCCGTACTCGATTTCTGTGTACAAGTTGGTCTGCCAGTAACACTGGAGCAACTCGGTTTACGTGATAGTGAAAAACTGCATCAAAAAATCATGCAAGTCGCTATAGCAAGCTGTTCCGAAGAAGAAACCATCCACAATATGCCTTTTGCTGTGACACCCGATCAAGTTTATGCCGCAATTCTGGCCGCAGACCGAATAGGGCAGGATTGGCTGTATTAAGTGATTATGGCGGTTTCAGAGCGGCTAATCCCGCTCTGAACTCACGACCCGTCGTTCCCGTAGTCGATACATGTCGTTCCAATAAAATGCGGCATAAACGACGGCAGGCACAATTTCCCGCAATTCCTGCTCCTGCTGCATCCTTTCGATAATAATGACATTATTTTTTGTTAATAGCTCACGTATCTCTTGTCTGATAAGGAATAAAAACGAGCGAGAAAAGCGCATCAAATAAGATTTTAAAGTACATAACGTGATAATGAAGTGGATAAAAATAGAAAATAAGCATAAAAAAATGGGTATGCCCCGCAGGAACATACCCATGATTATGGTTAAATGATGATTAATAATTATCTATTACAATCTGTGAATATCTACCTTTGGTCTATTTTGTCGGCTCAGGCCAAATATTGGCAATGTGATCCAAGCACTCTTCTTTAGATCCCATTCTTCCCGTTGCTATCCAGCCCATCGGAATTTCATACTCCGTCGGCCAGACCGAATACTGTTTTTTGACATTGATGACCACCATCCAACTCATGGTATTTCTTCCGTTTAACTGTTTCATGCTACAATCTCCTGTTTGAAATTCTTCGTCAGAAGAGCTGGCAAGAACCCAGTACCAATCAAATAACGCAATACCTGATGGACATATCCAGCCGTAATTGTTGGACAACGAATATCACTTCCAGTTAGCCCTGACAACGTATTTTTCAGCTCCAATTTGGGATGTATTTCGTCGATATAAGCAGGATCCAATGCCCGATAAGGTCTTTCTGTCATATCCCTGATCAGGGGAATTAATGGGTACAAAGGGTGAGTATCATCTAATGCAAGGATCTTCTCTTTCCCCTCATCAAATGGCACCGGGTTGAGGATATAGCCAAAATCCTGTACCCAATTGAAAAATTGCCGGATGGAAACTTGTTTTGGATTGAACAAATTGAAAAATTTCCCATTTGATTCCGGTTTTCTGGAGATATGGACCAGCGATGCAGCCACATAATCAACGGGTACGATATCAAGCAGTAAAGCATGATTTGGATAGAAGCCCATTGACAAATAACCTTTCAAAGACGCAACCAGATAATCATTACCCTGTGCAGCCCCTGTACGGGTGTGCCCCAGAATCAGGCCCGGACGATAAATACTTACGGGAACATTTCTATTGCGGGCAATATTTATGATCCCTTCTGATACCCACTTACTGCCAGAATAACCGGAAGGATCACGTACTGATTCACTCATGGCACGATCATCTTCCATATAAGGACGAGGTGATTCGGTAGCAAATAGTGCATTCACGGAAGAAACATAGTGGAAATGTTTCAGGCGTGCAGTACAAGCCAGCTCCAGCGCTGTTCTGGTTCCATCAACATTGATACTCTTCAGTGCACTATAAGGGTAGATAAAATTAACCAGTGCTCCGTTGTGATAAATAACATCAATAGTTTCTGCAAGTTGCTCCCATGTTTCCGACAACAGGCCAAAACGTGGCTGCCCCAAATCACCGATCACGAATTCCACACGGTCTAGCCCATCACCAACATTAATCTGGTAATTGGTGAATCCTGCCTTGATTCTATCGAGGGCATGTTCTTCATCGGATGCACGGCACAGACAGATAACTTTGGCTGAGGTCTGTTTTAACAGTTGCTCCAGCAAATGTAGCCCGAGATATCCGGTAGCACCGGTCAGCAAAACTGCATCTGGCTGATACCAGTTGGCATGAGGCAATCCATCAGGGCGAACTCCCTCTTTCAGATAAACATCATTCCTGAGGGTCTCAGCATGTTGGCGAATCAACGCTTCACTATGATAAGTTCCCACAATCCGAGCGGGATTCTTCTGACGTGCGACTGTCATTTCATCCAAAATGGCTGAGATTCTGGCAACTGTCGGCTCCACATAGATACCAGAAATCGGTATCCTCAATAAAAATGCCTTTTCAATGTTCTCTACCATGCGGGCGACCAGGATGGAGTGCCCCCCTATCTGGAAGAAATCATCAGTGATCCCAAATACATCTGTTGCCAGTAAATCACGCCAAATGGCATAAACGCGTTTTTCAGTTTCTGTCTGTGGCTGTACCACGTCATAACTGGCGTTCAGTCGTTCCGCAACTTCGTCCAACCGCTTTTTATCCCTTTTGCCACTGCTTGTCAGCGGAATATAAGGAATACGGTAATATTCAGTCGGTATCCAGGCTTCATGCAGCATTTCCCTGAGCGCTAATTGTGTTTCGCGTACCCACTCTTCTGGCACAACCATATTCGGATTAAACAGGATAAACGCTTGGATCTTGGCGAGATCTCCATTGCCTGCTACCCGGATAATCGCATCCTGTACACTGTCTTGTTTTCTTAATGCAATTTCTATCTCACCCAATTCGATCCGATATCCACGCACTTTTACCTGATCATCCTGTCTACCCATATAAATAAAAGAACCATCTTCCAGCATACGCGCCATATCGCCCGTCAGATATGCTCTTTTTCCTTTTTGGGTCATATCGGGAACATATCTTTTCGCGGTTTCAGTCGGGTTATTGCGATACCCCGCAGTCACACCCATCCCTCCGATGAGAATTTCCCCCACGGTTCCTTTCGGAACAGGACGCAGGTACTGATCTACAATCGTAATACTCGTGCCGGGAATGGGACCACCCAATTGAACTTTATCTCCTTTTTTCATGCGGAATGCCGTTGACCAGATAGTTGTTTCCGTCGGGCCATAAACGTTCCATAACGTACCATAGGTGGCCATTAGTTGATCTGCCAGATCTTGCGACAGCGCCTCTCCACCGCAAAGCATGACCATTTCAGGGCGGGGTTTCCAACCTGCATTCAGAGCCATTGACCAAGTCACAGGTGTCGCTTGAGCAAAGGTAAATTGTGGATTTGACAACGTTTCAGACAACGATATCGCGTCCCTTTGGGTATCAATTGAAGCGATATAGATACTGCCACCATGCACCACGGTCAGCAGCAATTCTAAAACTGAGATATCAAAAGAGAATGTGGACAGTGCCAACATATGGTCATGTTGACTGATTGACAGCAGTTTGCCGAACCCGCATAAGCAGGCAGCCAGATTTTCATGCTGTACTTGCACTGACTTTGGTAACCCAGTGGAGCCAGAGGTAAACATCACATAAGCAGGGTGATTCCCCAGCACAGGGATATCAATATTTCCTACAATTTCTGCTTCTGTCATCTCATTAACATTATTTAATACCATATTCATCGGGATTAAGGTTGCTGCCTTGAGTCCCGACGACACCGTATCATCAGATACCAGAATACTTTCCGGCAGGCTGGCGAGAATATCATTCAGACGTTTTTCAGGCATCATGGTGTTCAGGGGGATATACACCGCCCCAAGCCGCCAAATTGCCTGCATGGTAACAAACCATGCAATTCCCCGCTGGGCAGCAATGGCAACATTGCTGCCCACTTTTACACCCTGATGGAGCAAGACATATGCGGCATTTTCAATTCGTTGGTGCAATTCACCAAATGTCAACGTTTCATGTGGATCAGAAACGGCGATGTCATTCGGTATCACATTTGCCAGCTCAGCCAAGCGAGAGGGGACATTTTTAAACCACGGTTCCAGCTCTTCTGACATTTGACTGATATCACTATTAATTTCAATATCAATATCAATATCAATAGCAGGAGAGAATTTTTGCCCAGTAAATGCTGTGTGTAATATTGCCTTGTGTGTGTAAGTATTCATAATAATGCTCTCATTTTTAGCTCCATTGTTCTCATCATTTTTCATGATGAATGGAGACATCAATGCTGGTAGTCGTTATCTTTCAGCCTTGGTCTACATTCGGCATTTTTAAATACCTTATGTTGACTTTAACTGAATCAAATAAAATAAACTGCAAAAGTTTAGTATGAATTTAATAAACATATTAATTAGTATTATTTTGTGATACTTAGCTAATCAAATAATCAACTTATATAAAGCTATTTGTTTATCGGAAACAGAGTGTATTACGCCTATACAATCTGCCGCCAAACTCATATAACATACTGATATAATTATAATTTTAATATTAAACAGCTATTCTATACTGCATAAACGTTGCGATCACGAGTACGAATAACCATTTGTGGTAATATCTATTATTTTGAATTTTAATTTCAATAATTTTATTTGTAATCCCATTATAAAAAACGCAAAACATGTAAATAAAAAAATAAATACCGATGAATAAATCAAAACATAATTTAAATAATACTGTTAGATAAACAGTATATTTCACTCACCTACAGACAAAAGAATGCCACCATTCATTATTAAATTAAACTTATAATATTTGTATTTATGTGGACTATTTTGATATAGATTTATGATTAGTGAGAAAAATATCCTTAACAATAATGAGTTTTTGTAGGATAAAGAACATAAACGAACTTTAAACGAACCTGAAACGTACAAAAACAATAAGAAAAGCATTTTATTGTGACGGACATCACGATAATATGAATAAATTCTATTTTAAAAACCCTCTAAATCACTCAAAATCATCAACTTTGCGAAATTATATCTATATGCTAGCGATACCTCACTGTCATATTAGGTTATTTTGGCTAATATTTCCTTCGATATAGAAAATATTTTGTTAAGTTTTTTCGTTTAATGCCATCACTACTCAATTGCTCAATAGTGGTGATTCGCTCATACAGAAGTCACGTGGAGACAGACATGTTAAGTATTTTTAAACCGGCTCCCCATAAAGCCCAATTGCCTGTGCAAGAGATAGATCCACTCTATCGTCGCCTACGCTGGCAAATTTTTATAGGGATCTTCTTTGGTTATGCTGCCTACTACCTGGTAAGAAAAAACTTTACTCTGGCGATGCCTTATTTAGTAGAACAAGGCTTTTCCAAAGGAGATCTTGGCTTCGCTCTCTCGGGAATTTCAATTGCATACGGATTCTCAAAATTCATCATGGGTTCTATTTCCGATCGTTCGAACCCACGTGTTTTCTTACCTGCTGGTCTGATAATGGCTGCGGCCGTCATGCTGTTTATGGGCTTTGTACCATGGGCAACATCCAGCATTGCTATTATGTTTATATTGCTGTTCTTCTGTGGTTGGTTCCAAGGCATGGGTTGGCCTCCTTGTGGACGCACAATGGTTCACTGGTGGTCACAAAAAGAACGGGGCGGGATTGTTTCTATATGGAATTGTGCCCATAACGTTGGTGGTGGTTTACCGCCATTATTGTTCCTGTTAGGTATGGCTTGGTTTAATGATTGGAAAGCTGCTCTGTATATGCCTGCATTTGCAGCTATCCTCGTGGCTATCATTAGTTTCGCCTTGATGCGTGATACACCACAATCTTGTGGTCTGCCACCAGTCGAAGAGTACAAAAATGATTACCCACCTGATTACACTGAAAAAGATGAAAAAGAACTGACTGCAAAAGAAATTTTCATGCAGTATGTTCTACCCAACAAGTTGCTGTGGATGATCGCGATTGCCAACGTATTTGTATACCTTCTGCGTTACGGCATCCTAGACTGGTCACCAACTTACTTAAGAGAAGTGAAACACTTTACGCTGGATAAATCTTCCTGGGCCTACTTCCTGTATGAGTATGCGGGTATTCCGGGTACGCTGTTGTGCGGCTGGATGTCTGACAAAGTGTTTAAGGGCAACCGTGGGGCAACCGGCGTATTCTTTATGATATTGGTGACTATTGCCACTATCATATTCTGGATGAACCCGGCAGGTAACCCGACTATCGATACGCTTTGTATGCTGGTTATCGGTTTCCTGATTTACGGCCCTGTCATGCTGATTGGCTTGCATGCCCTTGAACTGGCACCGAAAAAAGCGGCCGGAACAGCGGCGGGCTTTACCGGTCTGTTTGGCTATCTGGGTGGCTCAGTGGCTGCCAGCGCCATCGTTGGTTACACCGTTGACTACTTTGGCTGGAATGGTGGTTTTATGATCATGATCGGTGGTAGTGCATTGTCTGTTGTTTTGTTGCTGTTTGTTATGTTAAGTGAAAACAAACATAAACAGGAAATGTCTCAATTGAGTCAGTAACTTTAGGACAAAAATACTGATTAATATCAATCGCAGTACAGTTTATTGTACTGCGATTTCATTAAATAGATTTAACGCTGATTTTCTGGAATATCTCCTGACCACATTAATCTGTTCTTGATTATAGCTGTTGTTCTCATAAGGACATATATTAACTGAAGCAAATATAGAATTAACATTTCGCCCAACAAACAATAGAATGTTCAGAATTTTTAACGTTAACTCAGAAAAATCATTCGTATAACTCATTGGTATAAGTAGCATTCTAAAATTATCGATCGCTTACTTACCCTGCATGGCGAGGTGTAAGTAAACTTCATAATTTGAATATACCCCTATTATGAAAATCTATTTATTAGTAGATCTCACGGTTCAGTTTAGTCCAGGATAGTGATAACGTAAGTTTCAGATTTACACCTACATTAGATATTATTAAACATTTCTTCCTTTATCATCGCCTATTCATAGGATTTATAGTGGCCATTTAATTCTTATTTCAATATAAAAAAACCTTTCCACCCTATAATATTGTTCATTTAATAACAGTAATAAATAGACTAAATATAAACATAATCCAAAGAGAAATTTTTATGTCATAAAACTGTGACATACTGCTGATAAAATCACATTTCAGGATTGTGTTATGCCATGATTTTATATAAAAAGCGACTTGAATGAACAACCTATTCTTCTGGCTGCTGACTGAAATTCAGTGAAACAATAAGTAACATCATTTTTTGTTTAAGATTTTTATTAGAATAAATGGAGAATCCCAATGCAGACCCCTATCAAGGCAATCATGGCAGGTATTTTGTTAGCATCATCAATGTCAGGCATTGTACATGCAGCAGCAGATAAGATTGTTATTGCCCATCGTGGTGCGAGCGGTTATTTACCTGAACACACATTACCCGCCAAAGCCATGGCTTATGCACAAGGTGCTGATTATCTCGAACAAGATCTAGTCATGACTAAAGATGACCAGCTCATTGTACTGCATGATCATTATCTCGATCGCGTAACGGATGTCGCAGAACGTTTTCCAAACCGTGCCCGTGCTGACGGTCGCTATTACGCCATCGACTTTACTCTGCCAGAAATTAAGTCACTAAAATTTACTGAAGGCTTTGATATCAAAGATGGCAAGAAAGTACAGAGCTATCCCGGGCGTTTTCCAATGGGAGAATCGGATTTCCATATTCATACTTTTCAGGAAGAGCTGGAGTTTATTCAGGGCCTGAATAAATCCACTGGCAAGGATATTGGTATTTACCCTGAAATTAAAGCACCGTGGTTCCATCGCCAAGAGGGTAAGGATATTACCGCCAAGGTGCTGGAAGTTCTGAAACAATATGGCTATACCAAAAAGAGTGATAAAGCTTATTTACAATGTTTTGATGCCAATGAACTGAAACGCATCAAAAATGAACTGGAGCCGAAACTGGGCATGGATCTGAAACTGGTTCAGCTTATTGCTTACACTGACTGGAATGAAACCTACGAACAAAAAGCAGATGGTACATGGCAAAATTACAGTTATGACTGGATGTTTAAACCAGGTGCAATGAAAGAAGTGGCAAAATACGCTGACGGTATTGGCCCTGATTACCATATGCTGATCGCCAGTGATTCTACACCAACTAACATTAAATTAACCGGAATGGTGAAAGAGGCTCACGCAAGCCATCTGGCTGTACATCCGTATACCATTCGTATCGATCAATTGCCAAAATATGCAACCAACGGTAACCAATTGTTTGATATCATTTTCGACAAAGCCAATGTCGATGGTGCGTTCACTGATTTCCCTGATTTAGCTGTGAAATTTCTGGAAAAACACCACGAGCACAAATAATCAGAATAAATCATCAAAGGGGCAGCCTAAAACTGCCCCAATCGTGATTAAGAAATTCCCACCGGAAAGGCAATCACCTCACTAATCCGCTCGGCACCCAGCACCAGCATAATCAGACGATCCACGCCTAATGCCACACCAGAACAATCCGGCATACCATGTGTAAGAGCTGCAAGCAGGTATTCATCTATCGGCTGAACTGTCAGCCCCATTGCTTCACGTTTACGGTTATCCTGATCAAAACGTAGGCGCTGTTCATCACTATCAGTCAGTTCATGAAAACCATTCGCCAGTTCCATACCCTTAAAATAGACTTCAAAACGTTCCGCAACCCGGTGATCTTCTTTGCTGATTTTTGCCAGTGACGCTTGAGATGCAGGAAAGTGATAGATAAACGTCGGTTTTTCAATACCTATCTGAGTTTCCACTCCCATCATGAAAAGTAATTGCAGCAAAGTATCCCGATCTTCTTCCTGAGCAGCGATATTGCTGAGATCAAGTTTCGCTGCAATTTCACGCAGTTTATCTTTACTGGCAGTTAGTGGGTCAATATTCAGATAGCGAATAAATGCCTGTTGATAGGAAAGTGATTCAGCACTTTCACAATCCAAAATCTGTTGCAGCAGATCATCCACCTCATTCATTAAGCGATACATGTCGTAATGTGGACGATACCACTCCAGCATGGTGAATTCCGGATTATGATGGCGACCTGCTTCCTCATTACGGAAACTTTTTCCCATCTGATAAATGGAGCCACTGCCTGCTGCCAACAGACGTTTCATGTGATATTCAGGGCTGGTCATCAGGTACAGGGGCAAGCCATCCGCCGCACCAGGCCCGACAAATCGTGTCTGGAAAGGAACAAAATGGACATCAGTGACGGTCGCTTGACTCATGGCAGGTGTTTCAACCTCCAACACCCCGCGATCTGCGAAAAAGCGCCGTATTTCTGCCAGAATCTCTGCCCTTTTCAATAGGTTGGCGATAGGGGCAGTTGGCTGCCAATCCGCGATTTCGTTCATGTTCCAATGACTCCAAGATCAAACAAAACGCGCAGTTTACCCTCATCCCGCTTGTCAGACAAATTTTCAATATGAAATTGGTGAGCAATTATTTTCGGCAATACAAGTGGTCAGAATCTCTTTCATCTCTGTATAGAGAATAATAAAGCATAAATTTTAAATTTTTATTGTGATTCTATTGAATAATATGGACATCCGTGTCCAAATGCCAGAAGATTCTATTGAAATCAAAGAAAATAGAAAATAGAAAAATGTCTATCATCTTAATGCCAAGGATCATGAGGATCAGGTATTACATCAGGAACTTCAACTCTAACACCTGAGATATAACGAGACATTGCTGGATAAGTAGACTTGGTGAGTTTTAATGATACAAGAAATGAACCGTTTAAAGCTAACAGTAATGTGAAATATATGCCTTCACCACTTATACGGTGTTCAGGATATGCTAAATAAAATTCGTCAAAATTAAGCCCGTGTGAATCCACAAACTTTATTTCAACATTACTAAAAAAAACATCCGCCTCTACTCCAACAATTTTTACATTGTAAATAGTTGTAGCATTATCTTCTAGTATCTTATTTGATACTGATTTATCATTGCTGATCATGTAATTACCCCTTTAAATAATTTTTAATAATTTTTTTAAAAATAGATTAGTCAAGATTATTTTTACACTTTACTAAATGTAGCACCTGAAATAAAACCAACTACTGACTCACCATGATATCCGGTAGCTTTTATTCTCACTACAGATTTTTTGAGTAAAGCCTCCAATAACCCCATATATACTGTAACTCCGCCTATCTCCTGATTAGGAGCTGAAAGTTCATAAAAAAGAACACCATATTCCTCATGATGGACTGTGATCCTAACACCACTACCTCTGTTTTCCATACCGAAAATCTGCAACCTAAGAATTTTTACGTCGTAATATACCTCACCAGCTGTTAATTTATTGGCTGATGTTGATTTGTCTTTGATATTCATATGATTATTCCTTTAGATAATAATTTATATAAAAAAATACAAATAAAATTCAGTAGAGATCTAGTTCTGAATTGAAAATCACAATATCATCAAAATATAACCATCAATTAAGTGGAAGCACCCCCTATTTTTAATTGGCGCTAAATCCCTATATAGAATAGAGATAAAAATATTGATTTATGATTATGAAATGATTTTCTCACCCCCATTCAGTAGAATATATTACATTTCTACCAGCCTAAACCTAGGATAAGTATAAAACTGAGAACTTATTAAATGAACCCAAAGAAGATAGATTCTAATAAAAAGTTATATATAAAAGTTAGATGATGATTCTTGATATGTCAAAGAAAACAATTGAAACCACCAGTAATAAAAAATCACACAATTCCCATTATCAAAATAAAACAATATTTATATTTAACTCCATTCTTACATTAAAAAAATAATATATAAATCTTTACCCTGAAAATATAACACGGACATGCCTTATTATTAAGCCCCTTATTTAATAAGTATTTTTATTCAATTAATATTCTGACTGATAACTTTTAAAAAAATAAATTTGTCATTAATTATAGCAGTATGTTTATATATTACTTTTATCAAAAAATTTGATACTTTATTTTTTATCATCACACACATCATGCCAATAAGTAAAAACTTGTCTCAGATCACATTTTATAGGGAAAATCACACAGAAAATCACACAAAATACGCATTCATATCAAATTTACCCCCAACACTATTCGCTATAATTAAACCATACAAAAAGTAACAGATAGTAAAACTAAATCGTTATTTTTATTTACTTTGTTTGCTCCCACTTGAACAATGGAGAAGCGCAGTGCAAACCGTCAATGTCGACCTCGCGATTATCGGAGCTGGTGGCGCAGGACTGCGAGCAGCCATTGCTGCTGCTGAAGCCAATCCCCAGCTCAAGATCGCCCTGATCTCAAAAGTGTATCCCATGCGCAGTCACACTGTGGCCGCAGAAGGTGGTTCAGCCGCAGTCACTCAATCACACGATTCCTATGACTTTCACTTCAATGACACCGTATCCGGTGGTGACTGGCTGTGTGAACAGGATGTTGTTGAGTATTTTGTCAAACATTGCCCGACAGAAATGATCCAACTGGAACAATGGGGCTGTCCTTGGAGCCGTAAAGAAGATGGCTCCGTGAACGTACGTCGTTTTGGTGGCATGAAAATTGAACGCACGTGGTTTGCCGCCGATAAAACTGGCTTTCATATGCTCCATACGCTGTTCCAGACATCCCTCAAATATCCTCAGATCCAGCGTTTTGATGAGTATTTTGTACTCGATATTCTGGTAGATGAAGGACAGGCTTGCGGCTTGGTTGCACTGAATATGATGGAAGGCACAAAAGTTCAGATCCGTGCCAATGCGGTCATTATGGCGACAGGTGGTGCAGGGCGTGTCTATCGTTACAATACCAATGGCGGTATTGTAACCGGTGATGGTATGGGTATGGCATTCCGCCACGGTGTACCATTGCGTGATATGGAATTTGTGCAATATCACCCGACGGGATTACCGGGTTCTGGTATTTTAATGACCGAAGGCTGCCGTGGTGAAGGCGGGATTCTTGTGAACAAAGATGGCTATCGTTATCTGCAAGATTATGGTTTGGGACCAGAAACTCCACTCGGGCAGCCTGAAAACAAATATATGGAACTAGGCCCGCGCGATAAGGTATCTCAGGCTTTTTGGCATGAATGGCAAGCGGGCCGTACTATCACCACGCTACGCGGTGATGTGGTTTACCTGGATTTACGCCACTTGGGTGAGAAAAAACTGCTCGAACGTCTGCCGTTTATCTGTGAACTGGCAAAAGCCTATGTCGGCGTTGATCCTGTCAAAGAACCAATCCCCGTTCGCCCAACCGCGCATTACACTATGGGTGGAATCGAAACTGATCAGCGTTGTGAAACCCGCATCAAAGGGCTATTCGCGATTGGTGAATGTTCATCTGTCGGCCTCCACGGTGCAAACCGCCTTGGTTCTAATTCTCTGGCAGAATTGGTTGTTTTTGGGCGTCTGGCAGCGGAAGAAGCGGTCAAGTATATTCAGTATGTGAAACCAGCTAATGACAGCGCACTGGCTGCCCAAGTCCGTGATATCGAAGATAAGCTCAATAAACTGCTGAATCAGAAAGGTGGTGAAAATTGGGCGAAAATCCGCGATGAACTGGGGACTTCAATGGAAGAAGGGTGCGGTATTTACCGTACACCAGAGTTGATGCAGAAAACCATCGACAAAATTGCCGAACTCAAAGAGCGTTTCAAGCATATCGAAATTAGCGATCGTTCCAGCGTATTCAATACCGATCTGCTCTATACCATCGAATTGGGATTCGGCCTTGATGTTGCTGAATGTATGGCGCATTCAGCGATGAATCGCAAAGAATCACGTGGTGCCCACCAGCGCCTTGATGAAGGCTGTACCGAACGTGACGATGAAAATTTCTTGAAGCACACGCTGGCTTTCTATAACCCTGAAGGTTCTCCCCGTCTGGAATACAGTGATGTGAAAATCACCAAATCTCAGCCAGCGAAGCGAGTATATGGCGGCGAAGCGGCAGCACAAGAGAAAAAACAGAAGGAGCAGGCGAATGGCTGAGCTAAAAAACCTGAAAATGGAAGTCATGCGCTATAACCCAGAAACTGACAATGAACCTCATTTTGTTACCTATGAAGTGCCTTACGATGATCAAATCTCACTGCTGGATGCGTTGGGCTACATTAAGGATAATCTGGCACCTGATCTTTCCTATCGCTGGTCTTGCCGCATGGCAATTTGTGGTTCCTGCGGCATGATGGTAAACCGTGTACCAAAACTGGCATGTAAAACTTTCCTGCGTGATTATGAACAAGGAATGAAAGTCGAAGCACTGGGTAATTTCCCGATTGAACGGGACTTGGTTGTGGACATGACACACTTTATTGAGAGCCTCGAAGCCATCAAGCCTTATATCATCGGCAATGAACGCAAGCCCGCTGATGGCCCGAATATGCAAACTCCGGCACAGATGGCAAAGTATCACCAGTTTTCAGGCTGTATTAACTGTGGCCTGTGTTATGCTGCCTGCCCTCAATTTGGCCTGAATCCTGAGTTCATCGGGCCTGCCGCAGTCACACTGGCACATCGCTATAACCTTGATAACCGGGATCACGGCAAGAAAGAACGCATGCCGCAAATCAATAGTAACAATGGAGTCTGGTCTTGTACTTTCGTTGGTTATTGCTCTGAAGTCTGCCCGAAACATGTCGATCCGGCTGGTGCCATTCAGCAAAGCAAGGCAGAAAGTGCCAAAGATTTTCTTATCTCTATGCTGAAACCACAATAGGGGAGGAAAAAATAATGACGACAAAACGTAAACCTTATGTGCGTGGCATGAAGCCTAATTGGTGGCATAAGCTGGGATTTTATCGCTTTTATATGCTGCGCGAAGGGACATCCGTTCCTACCGTTTGGTTCAGTCTACTCGTGCTTTACGGTTTGTTTGCCCTGAAAAATGGCCCTGAAAGCTGGGCGGGATTTGTCGCTTTCTTGCAAAACCCCATTGTGCTGCTGATTAATATCATCACGCTACTGGCGGCTTTACTGCATACGAAGACGTGGTTTGAACTGGCACCAAAAGCGCTCAATATCATCGTAAAAAATGAAAAAATGGCCCCGAGTCCCATAATCAAGCTGTTATGGGCAACCATGATTATTGCCACTGCCGCGATTCTCGGCATTGCGCTATTTTTCTGACCCCAAGGAGGATCCAATGAATCAAGTACCTAAACGTTCCGATGAACCGATTTTCTGGGGGCTGTTTGGTGCCGGCGGGATGTGGAGTGCCATTGTTGGCCCTGCAATTATTTTGTTGCTGGGTATTTTGCTGCCACTCGGTCTGGCGCCAGAAGCGCTTTCTTATGAACGTATTCTGACATTCTGCCAAAGCTTTATTGGTCGTCTCTTTTTGCTGCTCATGATCAGCCTGCCACTATGGTGCGGATTGCACCGTATCCATCACGGAATGCACGATCTGCAAATTCATATTCCAGCCAGTAAATGGGTGTTCTATGGTGCAGCAGCTATTTTGAGTGTTGTCGCTTTGATTGGGACGTTTACACTGTAATTGTGATAATCGGAAGAATGATCTTGAAAAAAGTCTGCGGCTTACCCGCAGACTTTGTACTACAAATTGAGGCATTGTCTTTAGAACTTATAAGAAACAGTCGCTTTATAAGAACGACCTTTCTCTTCCTGCCCTTTATAAGTATTCAGATAGTAAGACTGTTCGTTGTAACGTTTATCGAAGACATTATCGATACCAAGCTGAATTTCTGTGTTTTTAAATGAACCGGCTTTCGGTGCCCAGGAAATATACACATCACTGACACCATAGCCAGGCTTATGTATATTTACAATCTTACCATCATCAGTCCCGTTTGCATCTGTGGCACGGACAAATCGAGAGTTCCAACCAAGTTCAATATCAGTTTTATCAAATAAGTAGCTTCCTCCAATAGTGAAAGCATCACCTATAGTTGGGGTAAACTCTCGTCTTGTGTCAAATAGCGCACTGCCTGTCAGAATTTTGTTATTCGCTTTCGCGTAAGTCGCTCTTAAAGATAGGTTATCCAACTGATATTTGGTCGATAATTCAAACCCTTCCAATCTGGATTTAGGGATATTGTTCAGCTCACTCTTAGCTAAAGTGGTAGCCAGATTTTTGAAATTGGTTTGGAAGACCTTACCAATGACAGTGAATGAGTCATTTTCAGCAAAAACATCAGAATATGTTCCCGCTGCACCCGTTTCTAAGTTGTAACCCGTCGTCGCTTTTAAGTTGGCGTTGTGATTGCTTTGCCCCATACCAATCTCTTTACCCAATGGGCCTCTGAAAAGTTCGGTATAATTGGCAAATAATGTTGTTGACGCGCCAAGTTCGTATTTCAAACCCAGTGCTTTTGAGAAATGGGCATAAGTTCTCTCAAAAGGCTTATCATTCTTATTAATGGTATTGTATTGGTAGTGATCCCATCTGACACCCGGAATAACATGAAAATCAGAAAATTGAATGTCATCCTCCAAATAAACAGATGATGATTTTCCTGTTTCTACTGCTTTTTTGTGTACATTTTCTGATACATCAGTGTACGCCATTCTGGTATCAAAATATTCATACCCGTAAGTTAAAGCATGGGATAGTTTCTGAGTGTCAAAACTAGAAACATTGCGTGCTCTGATACCCTGTGTTTCAACAATACTGTCAAATCCTTTCCCATTTCCGTTTGCAGGTTTCATATGGGTAGAGGTTTGTTCCGTATGATAAGCGGATATTTTTAAATCAATGAGATCATTATCGACTGGTACATATCTGTAAGTGAGATTATAAGCATCACGCTCTGAAGCGTACTTCGCTCTTTTCCCTTTATTCACACCATGGCCAAAATTCAATCTGAAATTAGTCTCCGCATCATTTTGATAATGTTCTTTTGATACATTGATGTACTGCTCATCAGTCAGGTTGAATTTCGCTTTTAATAAATAATTAACCAGTTTCCCATCGGTAGGAATTGAGCTTCTTCCGCGGCTATCTCTGCCCGAATCAGCATCATTTATATCACGGTGATTAAAATAGCCTAATAAATCAACTGCTCCCACTCTTCCATAAGTTGCTAAAGATTGCTGGAACTCAGAACCATTACTGACATAGCTTAATTTACCTTTTGCACCAAATAATTGGCCCGGCTCTAATAAATCACCAGCATCAACGGTTTCAAATTTTAAGGCGCCAGCAAGGGCTCCCGTATCATAAGTAATACTGTTAGTACCGACACTGACATCAATTTGCTTCAGCATTTCAGGATCGATGCCGTAGCTACCCGAATGATGGAAGTGATATCCCTCTTGTCGTGCACCATCAACCGTTACGTTGATGAATTGATCATCCATGCCACGGATTTTAAAACGCTGCCCTAAAGCGCTGGGGTGACCCGCTTGGACGCCCGGTACATTCTTTAAAATCTCACCGACACTTTGTGCCTGTCTGACTTTGATTTCGTTACGGTTGACTTTTCCATTATCTTGTTCTGCATTGTTATCTGCAATAACGACGAGTGTATCGCCAGTTACCGTTGATTTCTTGATTGATTCTCCCGTGGTTGCAAATGCATTGGTAGAGATAGCAACTGTCAGCATAGATGCGGACATCAAAGGAACACACAGGCCACTTTTAGCCAGGCTAGCGTAAATTTGGGTAATTTTAGACATTTATTTTCAATCAAAAATACTATTGAGAATCGTTATTATTTACATTTATATAGAAAATGTAAATAACTTTAAAAGCGAACATAGGACATATCTGGGGATGAAGGGCAAGATCAACAGATCCTGCTGTTTTAACCAAGATGGTTACTCTATATGACTAGTATATGTGAGCCAGAACACACTCTGCATCCTGATAACCCCCTGCCCGAACGCAAAATGTGATTTTTCCCGAACGATGAGCACTGATTTGTACTTCCATCTTCATCGCTTCCATCACGGCAATCACATCACCCTCACTGACTTGCTCGCCCTCTGTGACCAGCCATGAATGCAAGATACCGGATATGGGGGCTTTCACCTGATGGGGATCTGCCGGTGTTTTTTCCTTTGTGGAAGATTGGGAATGAAAAAATGATTGCTCACTCGTAGGGGCTAACTGCGCCAATCCAGTCAATAAATTCGACGGTAATCCCAACTCGTGCCTGCGGCCATCAATCTCGATAAATGTGCGGGTGATGCTTTTATTTTCTGTTACAACCTGGCGTGGTGAGCTTTCCAGTTCATTGGCAAAATCTGTTTCTATCCAGCGGGTATGGACATGAAACGCATCACTGGAAATAAAATCAAGATGTTCCATCACCGCTTGATGGAAAGGCAATACCGATGCTACCCCTCGGATTTTGAATTCCCGTAATGCCCGGCGGGCACGGAAAATGGCCTGTTCACGAGTCTCCCCCGTGACGATTAATTTAGCCATCAATGAGTCAAAAGTAGCCGGAATGGTGGAACCCGTTATCACTCCTGAATCCAGACGAATACCGGGACCAGAAGGCGGGATAAATTCGCTGATTATGCCAGATGTCGGCAAGAAACCTTTACCTGCGTCTTCCGCATTAATGCGAAATTCAAACGAATGTCCTCTTGGTACTGGTGTTTCCCGAATGCTCAACGGATAACCCTCCGCCACTCGCAACTGTTCGATAACCAGATCGATACCTGTTGTTTCTTCCGTCACCGGATGCTCAACCTGTAAGCGAGTATTTACTTCTAAGAAAGAAAGCGTTCCATCTGCACTCAACAAGAATTCTACTGTGCCAGCTCCCACATAATTGGCTTCCGCACAAATTGCTTTTGCTGACTGATGAATACGTTCTCTTTGTGACTGCGTTAAAAATGGAGCCGGAGCTTCTTCCACCAGTTTTTGATTTCGACGCTGCAAGGAACAATCTCGGGTTCCCAGCACCACAACGTTACCCTGCCTATCCGCAATCACTTGCGCCTCTATATGACGAGGTTTATCCAAAAATTGCTCAATAAAACACTCGCCCCGCCCAAATGCAGCTGTCGCCTCACGCACTGCCGAATGATAAAGTTCTGCCACTTCATCCAATCGCCAAGCTACTTTCAAGCCACGGCCACCACCACCAAATGCGGCTTTAATGGCAATCGGCAAGCTATGCTGTTCCGCAAAAGCGACAACTTCCTGTACTTCTTTAACTGGCTCTGCTGTTCCAACCACCAGTGGTGCCCCTACTTTCTGGGCAATTTTACGCGCCTTGATTTTATCGCCCAACTCATCAATGGTTTCAGGGTCAGGACCAATCCAAATCAATCCTGCGTCAATCACGGCACGCGCAAATTCAGCCCGTTCAGACAAAAAGCCATACCCCGGATGCACCATTGTTGCCCCAGATTGCTTTGCCACCGACAGTAAACGAGGAATATTGAGATAGGTTTCTGTGGGGCTATTCCCTCCCAGACCATAAGCCTCATCTGCCAGTTGTACGTGCTGTGCATTGATATCTACATCCGCATAGACGGCGATTGTCTGTATTCCATAATCACGGCAAGCACGGATAATACGAACAGCAATCTCACCACGGTTGGCGATCAGTACTTTCTTAGATTGATTGTTCTTAAATTGATTATTTGCTGTGCTCATAGAGAACTTTTGCTCCCTTGAATTTCTTGGAATTGGCTGATGGGGTTAAAGCGAATTTTGGCGTTGACAGGAACCTGACCAGCAAGATCAAGATGATAATCGGCTACTGAGGCAATAACCGGATATCCGCCCGTGAGTGGATGGTCAGCTAGAAATAAGACAGGCTGCCCACTGGCAGGAATTTGAACTGCTCCCGCACAAGTTCCTTCACTGGGTAGTTCTTGTTGCTTAAGGCGTGATAGTGAACGCTTACCGCTTAATCGCAAGCCAATACGGTTGGATTGAGGAGTTACCTGCCAAATTTGGTTGCTCAATAAATCGATGGCTTCTTGGGTAAACCAATCTGTACGAGGACCAAGAATGATATCTAATACTACGACGTCATCTCTACTTGGCATGTCAAAAGCCGGTGTTTCAGAGAAAGATACCGCTGCGCAGTGAGAGACTTTTCTGACGGCCAAGTTATCACTTACTTTTAATGGTGCAGGCCCGATATTCGACAAAGTATCAAATGAGTGACTGGATAAGACGGCAGGAATAGCAAAACCCCCGCGTACTGCCACATAAGAGCGCATTCCAGCATTCGGTATACCTAACGAAATTTCATCACCATCGTTGAGATCAATAGGTTGGTGAGTATTCACATATAACGTTTCTCCCAATGGCGTTTTTATCTTCATTGGACATGGTGCCCCCGTAATTGCAACTAACATCTTCCCATGTGCGATTGCCTTAAAGCCTCCCTGTACTATCTCCAGACAGGTTTGATCGGAAGAATTACCAACAATACGGTTTGCACTACGCAAGGCACTTTTATCCATCGCCCCAGATTCTGAGATCCCTAACCCTGACTGACCAACGCGCCCCAAATCCTGGAACAGGGTTTGTAATCCCACAGACAAAACTTCCAAATAACAAGAGGACTCTGGTAATGAAACTGCATGCTTGATAGGCACTTCTGGCAAACTTATTGTTGTAGGAAGATGCCCGGTATCCCGAAAGTTAACACGATAACCCGGTTGCAATAAGGCGGGGGATGAACGGGAAAGATCCCACATCCGTTCGGTTGTAATACCGATAATTTGCCACCCTCCAGGACTTGCTTGTGGGTAAACACTGCTGAATTCTCCCGCCAAGGCAACGGCACCTGCCGGAATACGTGTTCTTGGTGTTTTTCGGCGGGGAATATTCCACTGCGAGGCATCCGATGCCATATAAGCAAAGCCG
The DNA here is from genome assembly GCF_059072735.1 of Xenorhabdus sp. XBWT. Taxonomy (NCBI): domain Bacteria; kingdom Pseudomonadati; phylum Pseudomonadota; class Gammaproteobacteria; order Enterobacterales; family Morganellaceae; genus Xenorhabdus; species Xenorhabdus sp. XBWT. Next base: position 442,125 of record NZ_CM180990.1, on the reverse strand, counting down.
GGAACGAACCCAGTAAAGGCTACGGTATATTCATTTTCCGTATGTTGACGAATAACTTCCTGAACAGTTATCCCCAATATTTCTGCAACTGTTGTAAGATCATCACCGTTATAGTGCACCGGGATTTCAATATGTTTTCCTATTGCATGACCACGTGCCTGCAAATCACGACAACTGATTTCTGTCGCTAGTTGCTGGGCTGATATTTTTGCCGACCGAAAACGAATCATCAAAGTTCTCGCGGCCGGAATAATTTCTTCAATCCCAAAAATAGGAGACACACTCAGTGAATCTAACAGTGCCAGTGTTTCTGCCAACCCACTTAGCTCAACCATGATGGCATTAAAATTAACAGGTAAAAAACGCAAGGCTATCTCCCTAAATTATCAACCGTGTCAGTTCAAACCATATTTATGGATGAACAAATGATCGGATGGTAACTCCGGCCTGTTGCAAAACGGTTTTGACCTGTTTTGCCATCTCTACCGCATCAGGGCTATCACCATGTACGCAAATAGAATCCGCCTGAATGGATGTGAATTTTCCATCAATCGATTCAACACCTCCCTCTGTCACCAATTGCAACATACGTCGAGCAACAAGATCTGCATCATGCAGAACAGAACCCGTTTCACGACGGGAGACTAATTCCCCTTTAGAAGTATAAGCACGATCAGCAAATGCTTCTGCGATGGTTTTCAACCCTCTTTCTCGAGCTAATCTTAAGATGTTTGATCCCGCCAAACCAACCAAAATAAGGTTAGGATCAATCGCTAAAATACCTTCAATAACAGCAATCGCCTGATATTCATCATTTCCAATTGTGTTATAAAGCGCACCATGAGGTTTGACATAGCTCACCCTTGTATCTGCCACTTTAGCCAATCCTTGCAAGGCAGCAATCTGGTAAATAACGTCTGCTGTAAGTTCATGTGCAACGATATCCATTTTACGCCGTCCAAAACCAACCAAATCAGGGTAAGAAACATGAGCACCAATCACCACATTATTTTTTTGGGCAAATTTTAGGGTACGCAAAATTCCTACCGGATCTCCCGCATGAAAACCACAGGCAACGTTAGCACTACTGACAATCTCCAATATTGCTTCATCATTTCCCATACACCATTGACCGAAACTTTCACCGAGATCACTATTTAAATCGATTGTTTTTATCATGATGATTCCCTTAAGCTGATTTCAAAAACTCAAAGATAGAATCGATAGATATCACGCCCATGTACTATGTCAGCATACAAGTCATCGCACTTGACCACAGAAGCCAGCGTGGGTAAACACACCCTTCCATCAAATCAGCGCGTTTCCAGCCAACATAAACAAAGATTGCCCATTCTCCCCTGTCATCGTTATTATACTTATTATGTTCTACGCAATATTCGTACCATTATGTAACCAAATTAAAAATTGTTTAATCAAAGAAAACATATTGTTGAACAATAAATAATACCTGATGAGTAAATAAGCAAACAAAATTATGCTATCAATTGCAAAAGTCCAATGGAGATCACTTTATTAACATTTGCTGTTGAATTTATTGCCAAGATGCACAATCTAGTCCAAGGCATACAGTGAAATCGCCCTATATTGGTTCAATGGCGATAACTCGCTGGATTTCAGGGAATATGTGAAGATTTTTGTTTATGAAGCTTCGAAAGTGTTCGTTATCAGCAACTAACCTAATGGATGACTATGAAAAAAGACCATTTCCCCCAGATTTTGAGCAACAGAATCGCCGAAACTATAAGAAATAAGTTGGTTACTGGGGAGTTATTGCCGGGGCAGCGATTATCAGAAGCCACTCTGAGCGAACAGCTTGAAATTTCACGGAATACATTGCGTGAAGTATTCCGGCTTCTCACTCAAGAGGGCCTGCTCAAACATGAGCCTAATCGTGGTGTATTTGTTGCGACTCCCGATATTACATCAATTATTGATATCTATCGGGTTCGACAACTGGTTGAGTGTCAGGCACTTGCTCAAGCTTATTCAATACATCCCAGTGTTGCCAAGATGACAAAAGCCGTCGAAACAGCCGAACAATGCCGTAATAAAAAAAACTGGATTGGTGCCGGAACGGCCAATATGCGTTTTCATGCCGCAATTGTGGAATTAACTGATAGTGAAAGGTTGATTGCGTTCTATCGCAATATCTCTGCGGAACTTCGACTGGCTTTTGGTATTTTGAACGATCCAGAACTTTTATATGCACCCTATATCGATAAAAACACCCATATTCTGGAACTTCTTAATTCTGGGCAAAATGAACTTGCTGCTAAAAAAATGAAAAACTATCTGGAGTTATCAGAAAGAACCATATTAGCAGCTTATGCACGTAAAAATAATCAAAAATCATAAGGCCAATTTAAATCAACGAATTATATATTTTAACATGCGTTTTTTTCGCAAAATGTGGTAGTTTAGTTGGCTACTAAGTTCTAAAACGCAAAAAAGCCATCCGGTAAAGGATGGCTTCTCTGGCAAATAATTGTCTGGCAGTGCCCTACTCTCGCATGGGGAGACCCCACACTACCATCGGCGCAACGGCGTTTCACTGCTGAGTTCGGCATGGGATCAGGTGGGACCACCGCGCTCTTGCCGCCAGACAAATCCTGTTTTCAATCCCGAACAAGCTGCTTCTTGTCATCTGAACCCCGTCTTCTCTCTCAACAACCCGCCAAAACACCTTCGGTGTTGTCAGGTTAAGCCGCACGGTTCATTAGTACCGGTTAGCTCAACGTATCGCTACGCTTACACACCCGGCCTATCCACGTCCTCGTCTCGAACGTTCCTTCAGTGTCCTCAAGGGACAAGGGAAGACTCATCTCAAGGCAAGTTTCCCGCTTAGATGCTTTCAGCGGTTATCTTTTCCGCACGTAGCTACCGGGCAATGCCATTGGCATGACAACCCGAACACCAGTGGTGCGTCCACTCCGGTCCTCTCGTACTAGGAGCAGCCCCTTTCAATCTTCCAACGCCCACGGCAGATAGGGACCGAACTGTCTCACGACGTTCTAAACCCAGCTCGCGTACCACTTTAAACGGCGAACAGCCGTACCCTTGGGACCTACTTCAGCCCCAGGATGTGATGAGCCGACATCGAGGTGCCAAACACCGCCGTCGATATGAACTCTTGGGCGGTATCAGCCTGTTATCCCCGGAGTACCTTTTATCCGTTGAGCGATGGCCCTTCCATACAGAACCACCGGATCACTAAGACCTACTTTCGTACCTGCTCGAGCTGTCACTCTCGCAGTCAAGCTAGCTTATGCCTTTGCACTAACCTCACGATGTCCGACCGTGATTAGCTAACCTTCGTGCTCCTCCGTTACGCTTTGGGAGGAGACCGCCCCAGTCAAACTACCCACCAGACACTGTCCGCGACCCGGATAACGGGCCGGCGTTAGAACATCAAACATTCAAGGGTGGTATTTCAAGGATGGCTCCGTGCAGACTGGCGTCTGCACTTCACAGCCTCCCACCTATCCTACACATCAAGGCTCAAGGTTCAGTGTCAAGCTATAGTAAAGGTTCACGGGGTCTTTCCGTCTTGCCGCGGGTACACTGCATCTTCACAGCGAGTTCAATTTCACTGAGTCTCGGGTGGAGACAGCCTGGCCATCATTACGCCATTCGTGCAGGTCGGAACTTACCCGACAAGGAATTTCGCTACCTTAGGACCGTTATAGTTACGGCCGCCGTTTACTGGGGCTTCGATCAAGAGCGTCTCCCGGAGGATAACCCCATCAATTAACCTTCCAGCACCGGGCAGGCGTCACACCGTATACGTCCACTTTCGTGTTTGCACAGTGCTGTGTTTTTATTAAACAGTTGCAGCCAGCTGGTATCTGCGACTGGCCTCGGCTCCGGGCGCGTGTCCCTTCACCTACCGCCAGCGTGCCTTCTCCCGAAGTTACGGCACCATTTTGCCTAGTTCCTTCACCCGAGTTCTCTCAAGCGCCTGAGTATTCTCTACCTGACCACCTGTGTCGGTTTGGGGTACGATTCTGTGTGACCTGATGCTTAGAGGCTTTTCCTGGAAGCAGGGCATCAACCACTTCGGCACCGTAGTGCCTCGTTATCACGCCTCAGTGTTATCAGCGGTCCGGATTTACCAAAACCGCCCACCTACACGCTTTCACCGGGACGACCGTCGCCCGGCTGGCCTAGCCTTCTCCGTCCCCCCTTCGCAGTCACACCGAGTACAGGAATATTAACCTGTTTCCCATCGACTACGCCTGTCGGCCTCGCCTTAGGGGTCGACTCACCCTGCCCCGATTAACGTTGGACAGGAACCCTTGGTCTTCCGGCGAGCGGGTTTTTCACCCGCTTTATCGTTACTTATGTCAGCATTCGCACTTCTGATACCTCCAGCAAACCTCACGGTTCACCTTCGACGGCTTACAGAACGCTCCCCTACCCAACAACATTGACATGTTGCTGCCGCAGCTTCGGTGCATGGTTTAGCCCCGTTACATCTTCCGCGCAGGCCGACTCGACCAGTGAGCTATTACGCTTTCTTTAAATGGTGGCTGCTTCTAAGCCAACATCCTGGCTGTCTGAGCCTTCCCACTTCGTTTCCCACTTAACCATGACTTGGGGACCTTAGCTGGCGGTCTGGGTTGTTTCCCTCTTCACGACGGACGTTAGCACCCGCCGTGTGTCTCCCGTGATAACATTCTTCGGTATTCGCAGTTTGCATCGGGTTGGTAAGTCGGGATGACCCCCTAGCCGAAACAGTGCTCTACCCCCGAAGATGAGTTCACGAGGCGCTACCTAAATAGCTTTCGGGGAGAACCAGCTATCTCCCGGTTTGATTGGCCTTTCACCCCCAGCCACAAGTCATCCGCTAATTTTTCAACATTAGTCGGTTCGGTCCTCCAGTTAGTGTTACCCAACCTTCAACCTGCCCATGGCTAGCTCACCGGGTTTCGGGTCTATACCCTGCAACTTAACGCCCAGTTAAGACTCGGTTTCCCTGCGGCTCCCCTAAACGGTTAACCTTGCTACAGAATATAAGTCGCTGACCCATTATACAAAAGGTACGCAGTCACCCTGATAAATCAAGGCTCCCACTGCTTGTACGTACACGGTTTCAGGTTCTGTTTCACTCCCCTCGCCGGGGTTCTTTTCGCCTTTCCCTCACGGTACTGGTTCACTATCGGTCAGTCAGGAGTATTTAGCCTTGGAGGATGGTCCCCCCATGTTCAGACAGGATACCACGTGTCCCGCCCTACTCATCGAACTCACGGCCTGGGCATCTTCGTGTACGGGGCTATCACCCTTTACTGCGCGCCTTTCCAGGCGCTTCCACTGATGCACGGGCCGATGCTGGTTCTGGGCTGTTCCCCGTTCGCTCGCCGCTACTGGGGGAATCTCGGTTGATTTCTTTTCCTCGGGGTACTGAGATGTTTCAGTTCCCCCGGTTCGCTTCCTGCCCCTATGAATTCAGGGCAGGATAGTGCAACGGATTGCACTGGGTTTCCCCATTCGGACATCGCCGGCTATAACGGGTCATATCCCCTTACCGGCGCTTTTCGCAGATTAGCACGTCCTTCATCGCCTCTGACTGCCTAGGCATCCACCGTGTACGCTTATTCGCTTAACCTCACAACCCGAAGGTGTCTTCGGATGGAGTTTTTGAGAGATTCACCCGTGATTTCATGTAAAATCACGGGCCGTTTCAAATTTTCAGCTTGTTCCAGATTGTTAAAGAGCAAAGATTTCACAACACACTCAAACAATGTGTTCTGAAATCAGACAATTCGTGCGAAGAGATATGGTGGAGCTAAGCGGGATCGAACCGCTGACCTCCTGCGTGCAAGGCAGGCGCTCTCCCAGCTGAGCTATAGCCCCATTTGGATATCGTGATGCACAGTCATCTTGCGTAGCCAAGGCATAAACAGGCGAAGCTTATTGCAATAAGCGAGTCTGGTTATAATGCGGGATAAGCAAGATTTTGGTAGGCCTGAGTGGACTTGAACCACCGACCTCACCCTTATCAGGGGTGCGCTCTAACCACCTGAGCTACAAGCCTATGCCGATACCGTCTCTTCTTTCATCAGACAATCTGTGTGAGCACTTCACAATACTGCACTCGTTTGGTAAGGAGGTGATCCAACCGCAGGTTCCCCTACGGTTACCTTGTTACGACTTCACCCCAGTCATGAATCACAAAGTGGTCAGCGCCCTCCCGAAGGTTAAGCTACCGACTTCTTTTGCAACCCACTCCCATGGTGTGACGGGCGGTGTGTACAAGGCCCGGGAACGTATTCACCGTAGCATTCTGATCTACGATTACTAGCGATTCCGACTTCATGGAGTCGAGTTGCAGACTCCAATCCGGACTACGACAGACTTTATGAGTTCCGCTTGCTCTCGCGAGGTCGCTTCTCTTTGTATCTGCCATTGTAGCACGTGTGTAGCCCTACTCGTAAGGGCCATGATGACTTGACGTCATCCCCACCTTCCTCCGGTTTATCACCGGCAGTCTCCCTTGAGTTCCCACCATCACGTGCTGGCAACAAAGGATAAGGGTTGCGCTCGTTGCGGGACTTAACCCAACATTTCACAACACGAGCTGACGACAGCCATGCAGCACCTGTCTCAGCGTTCCCGAAGGCACTCCTCTATCTCTAAAGGATTCGCTGGATGTCAAGAGTAGGTAAGGTTCTTCGCGTTGCATCGAATTAAACCACATGCTCCACCGCTTGTGCGGGCCCCCGTCAATTCATTTGAGTTTTAACCTTGCGGCCGTACTCCCCAGGCGGTCGATTTAACGCGTTAGCTCCGGAAGCCACGCCTCAAGGGCACAACCTCCAAATCGACATCGTTTACAGCGTGGACTACCAGGGTATCTAATCCTGTTTGCTCCCCACGCTTTCGCACCTGAGCGTCAGTCTTCGTCCAGGGGGCCGCCTTCGCCACCGGTATTCCTCCACATCTCTACGCATTTCACCGCTACACGTGGAATTCTACCCCCCTCTACGAGACTCTAGCCAACCAGTCTTAGATGCCGTTCCCGGGTTAAGCCCGGGGATTTCACATCTAACTTAATTGACCGCCTGCGTGCGCTTTACGCCCAGTAATTCCGATTAACGCTTGCACCCTCCGTATTACCGCGGCTGCTGGCACGGAGTTAGCCGGTGCTTCTTCTGCGGGTAACGTCAATCGTAAGCCGTATTAACGCTTACGCCTTCCTCCCCGCTGAAAGTACTTTACAACCCGAAGGCCTTCTTCATACACGCGGCATGGCTGCATCAGGCTTGCGCCCATTGTGCAATATTCCCCACTGCTGCCTCCCGTAGGAGTCTGGGCCGTGTCTCAGTCCCAGTGTGGCTGGTCATCCTCTCAGACCAGCTAGGGATCGTCGCCTAGGTGGGCCATTACCCCGCCTACTAGCTAATCCCATCTGGGTTCATCCGATGGCGTGAGGCCCGAAGGTCCCCCACTTTGCTCAAAAGAGGTCATGCGGTATTAGCCACCGTTTCCAGTGGTTATCCCCCTCCATCGGGCAGATCCCCAGACATTACTCACCCGTCCGCCGCTCGCCGGCAAAGAAGCACGCTTCTTCCCGCTGCCGCTCGACTTGCATGTGTTAGGCCTGCCGCCAGCGTTCAATCTGAGCCATGATCAAACTCTTCAATTAAAGTGTTTGATGCTCAAAGAATTATCCTGTTAGTTCGTAATGAATTAACTGTTGTTCACTCTTCAAGACTTGGTAATCTTTTTCGCCTTGCGGCGTGAGATACAGTCCTGCGAGTGCCCACACAGATTGTCTGATTAACTTGTTAAAGAGCGGGGCAACCGGGAAGTGGCTTCCGGGTTGCGAGGCTGCGTATCTTACGCTTTTTGCCTCCGGAGTCAAGCGTTTATTTTCGCTCTTTTCCGACTTCCCGCCGCGGCCTGTCTCAGCGCATCGTCGGTCAGTGGTGGCGCATTATAGGGTGTTTTCCGCCGCTGACAAGAGTTTTTTTTCAAAAAAATTACTGCTCGCTGCATTACACAGCAAAACGCCAGTTTATACCATATTACACACAAAGTTATCCACAATTTGATATTTTGCTAAAATTTGTCGAGCATCACGCAAACGTTTTCGTTACAATCTGAGAAGGAAAAATCGCCACATGATTTTTTTAGGTTGTTTTGAAATGTTATTGCTTAAGCCATTTTTTTCTCTCAATCAGTGGATTTTCTCAATAACACATTCTTGTTTTATGAAATTCAAGGGATCACACCAATGCAACAGCTTCGTCCTATCCATCGCGCCCTGCTGAGTGTTTCTGACAAAGTGGGGGTTGTTGAATTCGCCAAAGCCTTATCTAAACGCGGTGTCGAACTGCTTTCAACAGGGGGCACTGCTCGTCTACTGGCCGAAGCCGAGCTAAATGTCACTGAGGTTTCCGACTACACGGGTTTCCCCGAAATGATGGATGGGCGGGTTAAAACTCTTCACCCTAAAGTTCATGGCGGCATTCTAGGCCGACGTGGGCAGGATGATGATGTAATGGCAAAACATCAGATTGCCCCGATTGATATGGTGGTCGTTAATCTTTATCCCTTCGCTCAAACCGTCGAAAAACCAGACTGCTCCCTGGAAGATGCCATAGAAAATATTGATATCGGTGGCCCGACAATGGTTCGCTCTGCGGCTAAAAATCACAAGGATGTTGTGATTGTTGTCAATAGCCAGGATTACAACAATATTATTGAGGAAATGGATAGCAACCAAAACTCGCTGACGCAACCTACCCGCTTTAATTTAGCCATCAAGGCATTCGAGCATACAGCCGCTTATGACAGCATGATTGCTAACTACTTTGGCACACTGGTTCCCCCTTATCATGGTGAGACAAGCCAACCATCAGGGCGTTTTCCCCGCACTCTGAATCTGAACTACATTAAAAAGCAAGATATGCGTTATGGTGAGAACAGCCATCAAGATGCGGCTTTCTATATAGAAGAAGAAATTACTGAAGCTTCGATTGCTACAGCAACCCAATTACAGGGTAAAGCGCTTTCTTATAATAATATTGCGGATACCGACGCTGCGTTAGAGTGTGTAAAAGTATTTTCCGAACCTGCCTGTGTGATTGTCAAACACGCCAATCCTTGTGGTGTTGCAGTGAGTACTGATATTCATACCGCTTATGACCATGCTTTCAAAACTGATCCTACTTCCGCATTCGGTGGCATCATTGCGTTTAACCGAGAATTGGATGCTGATACCGCGAAAACTATTATCGAACGCCAATTTGTTGAAGTCATTATTGCTCCTTCTATTAATGAAGCAGCCTTGCCAATTCTGGCGACCAAACAAAATGTCCGTGTTCTGGCATGCGGAGAATGGCACTCACCAGTTGCAGAACTCGATTTCAAACGTGTTAACGGTGGATTACTGGTACAGGATCGCGATTTAGGTATGGTAGACGAGGATGATCTGCGGGTTGTCTCCAAACGCCAGCCAACGAAACAAGAAATGCAGGATGCGCTGTTCTGCTGGAAAGTGGCAAAATTTGTCAAATCCAATGCCATTGTTTATGCCAAGAACAATATGACAATTGGTATTGGCGCAGGGCAAATGAGCCGTGTTTACTCAGCTAAAATAGCGGGTATTAAAGCGGAAGATGAAAGATTAGAGGTTAGAGGCTGTGCCATGGCTTCAGATGCCTTTTTCCCGTTTCGGGATGGCATTGATGCCGCAGCCGCAGTAGGTGTGAGCTGTGTCATCCAACCGGGTGGTTCCATTCGGGATGATGAAGTTATTGCTGCTGCTGATGAACACGGTATCGCAATGATCTTCACTGGCATGCGTCATTTCCGCCATTAACAATCTTTCGCCTGAATAATAGGAGCCTTAAATGAATGTATTGATTATCGGCAATGGTGGAAGAGAGCATGCGTTAGCATGGAAAGCGGCACAATCACCTTTGGCAGATAAGGTTTATGTCGCACCGGGTAATGCAGGCACTGCGCTGGAAGCGAATTTAGAAAATGTGAACATTACCGCGACCGATATTGATGGATTACTGAAGTTTGCCCAAAGCCATAATATCGGTTTGACCATCGTGGGGCCTGAGGCTCCACTGGTTATCGGTGTAGTTGATGCTTTCCGGCAAGCAGGGCTAACTATTTTCGGCCCGACAAAAGCTGCGGCTCAACTCGAAGGTTCCAAAGCCTTCACCAAAGATTTCCTCGCCCGTCATCATATTCCCACCGCAGCCTACCAGAATTTCACGGAAATTGAGCCAGCACTGGCCTATTTGGAAAAAGCGGGAATCCCGATTGTCATTAAAGCGGATGGCCTGGCTGCTGGTAAAGGTGTCGTTGTCGCCATGACCATAGAAGAAGCGCAGAATGCCGTTAAAGACATGCTGGCAGGTAATGCGTTTGGTGATGCAGGGCATCGTATCGTCATTGAAGAATTTTTGGATGGCGAAGAAGCCAGTTTTATTGTCATGGTTGATGGTAAAAACGTGGTTCCTATGGCTACCAGTCAGGATCACAAACGTGTGGGTGACGGCGATACCGGGCCAAATACCGGCGGTATGGGCGCTTACTCACCAGCCCCTGTCGTCACGAATGATATTCACCAATGTGTCATGGAAAAAATCATTTACCCTACTGTCGAGGGAATGGCAGCCGAGGGGCATACTTATGTCGGCTTTCTCTATGCTGGCCTGATGATTGATAAACAAGGTGAACCCAAAGTCATCGAATTTAACTGCCGTTTTGGTGATCCTGAAACTCAACCCATTATGATGCGTTTGCACTCTGATTTAGTCGAACTTTGTCTTGCAGGGGCACAAGGCCAATTAAACGGGAAAATATCCTTATGGGATCCCCGTCCGGCATTAGGTGTTGTACTGGCGGCAGGAGGATACCCCGCCAATTACGCTAAAGGTGATGTTATCAGCGGGTTAGCGCAAGATACAGAAACCGATGAAAAGATCTTTCACGCAGGGACAGATTTTAGGGATGAAAACGTTGTCACTGCGGGCGGGCGTGTTTTGTGTGTCGCCGCTTTGGGCAATGATATTGCCGAAGCACAGAAAAAAGCCTACCAGAGAGTGGGACACATTAACTGGGAAGGGTGTTTTTACCGCAAAGATATCGGCTATCGAGCGATTGCCCGCTTGAAATAAGTCAATTCTACACCGACGAAAGTAACAGCTTTACAGCTTATCTTTCGTCGGTTCCCAACGACAAAAATCATCATTGGCGACCAACAATAACTGTTTTCCCGCTGACGAATCCAGCCAAGCAATAGTCAATGAGCCAGAGCTATTACTTTGCCTTTCCTTAAGCCATTTCTGATCATCAGGTTCAAACTCAATGGATAATTGTTTCCCCGAACAAGCAGTAACCTGACCGTGCTGCCAGTGCCCCTGTAATAGCTTACTTCCTTTTGCAATTAAGGAGTTGCTGACGTCCAGTACCTGTCTGGCATCAAGCTGTAGACGTTTCACATCATTATCGGAAAGTATTTCATTACGTTCTTTTAATTGCCTCAGTTTAAAAATGACTGCGTTGTTTTGATCGATACGCAATGTTTCCTCAATTGGCGTTTTATCACTTAAGGAATTACCAAGCACATTGCGACGGATTTGCCACAAACTGCCATGACGATATTCGTAGAAAGTAACAGTAGTACTTTGATTATGGTAGGGGCTGTAAACGCTCATAATGACCTGAGGCTTACTATTTTGATCATTCAGTCGCCATAAACGGATAACGCCGTTATCAGTTACAAAACCACTGGCGTTGAAAAGTGGTGTTTTGGGTTGAATCGAACAGGCGCTGAGCAAAGAGATGAACCCTAATGCTAACAGCCCCTGTAGAATCAACAAAAGGGGTTTTAAATATCCCCCTCTCATTTTTTTTCGCAATGAGATTACTTAACTGCGTCTTTCAGTGCTTTACCAGCGGAGAAAGCAGGTACGTTTGCTGCTGCAATTTTAATTTCTTTACCAGTCTGTGGGTTACGGCCTGTACGTTCTGCACGGTGGTTAACTTTGAAAGTACCAAAGCCTACCAGCTGCACTGCATCACCATTTTTCAGGGATTCAGTGATTGCATTCAAAGTTGACTCCAGAGCAGCTTTAGCCTGAGTTTTAGTCAGATCTGCGCCTGCTGCAATTGCATCAACTAATTCGGTCTTATTCATAGATTATCCTTACAGTGTGTTTATCGTTTGCAAAGCATCGAGTGCGACGGATATGCCGATTTGACAGCACCCCTGCATACACGCACCGATAGCCACTTCTTTTCGCCCCCCAATGTAGAACAGAGTGAGGGCAAATGTGAAGCCTTTAAATACGGCAAATCAAGCATTAAGTCACGTTTTTATGAGTTATTGCTCCAAATTTATGCCGATATTGCTAACCTCCGATTCACGGAGATCAGCTTTTAATCCTTTAATTAGTTCGATGTCCCGTTCTTCGCAATTAGCCAATAAACGGTAAATTTCCCATTGAATGTCCCACTCTTCTTCAATGGTAGGTAATACTTTTAATTCATCCTCAGTCATTTCCCTACCAGCCTGCGTCATTTCCAGCATAGCAACAGTACGGACGGACATTTCACTGACAGCTATTGCATGTTCTAACGTCGAGCCACTCAAACGAGAATGAATTGCTTCACTCAATGCAATGCACGCATCAATCGCTGGATACACACCATAAATATCATAACTCTCTGATGATGGGATAATGGCCTCTAACTTTTCCAGCTGACTATCAAAATTCACTTTTGCATCTTTAACGACCAATACTTCCCACACAAGATCCAAAATACGGCGATACTGTAAGGGGTCTGCAAACCCACTCTGGAGACAAAACACCTGATAGTTTGGATACATCCGCTCACATAGACTAGCCATAAAAGTCAAATGTTGCCAACTTTCAAGCTTCTCCAACCTCAGGTGGATCGGGTTTCTTAACATTGGTCGTTACTCATAATGCTTAATTTGCGCCGAAGTTTACCTGAAAATCAAGAATATCCACACATTTACGCCAAAATTATAGATTTTTCTGCATTGTTTGCTTAAAAAACGGCCTATTTGAGGCGATCCCATCCGCCCAACGAGTCGGTTCAGGGAGTCTATAACCTTTCATACACTGTTCAACCCAGAATACCGCGCTGTTAATACTGATCTGATGACCGATGGAAATATAGAGCGGATTACATCTTTTTTTGCTGCGGAATACGACACCGATCTGTTCACCACGATCCACCAACGGCTGACGACTTCCCGGAGCATCTCCTACAGATGCATGTTCACCACACAGGCGGCTTTTTGCTACACCGATTGTTGGAACATCCACCAGCAATCCAAAATGGCTGGCTATTCCAAAACGTCGGGGATGGGCAATCCCCTGACCATCCACCATAAGCAAATCAGGCCGCAGTCTTAATTTTTGCCATGCAGCCATCAATGCAGGATATTCACGAAATGAGAGTAAGCCGGGGATATAGGGAAGTACTGTGTCAATTCTGGCGATTTGGTATTCGAGCAATTCTAATGAGGGATAGTGCAAAACCGCAATAGCGGCACGCGTCACCGCACCGCCATCTTCAAACCCAACATCAGCACCCGCAATCAACTTTGGCGTAAAAGATGTAGAAAACACATCATGGCGGATAACCTGCCATGATGTCTCTATCTGTTCCTGACGTAGTGCCTTTGTGTCAATCATAAAGTCATTGATGATATTTTGCTGAAAGTCTGTGTACTGCTTCGACAAAGGCGCCGGCATGCTCTGGTGGAACATCCTGATGAATGCCATGTCCCAAATTGAAAACATGCCCGTTGCCTACACCAAAATCTTGTAAAATTCTCGAAACTTCTTCTTCAATTCGCGCCGGTGCAGCATACAGCGTGGATGGGTCCATATTACCCTGTAAAGCAACCTTATCTCCAACACGACGGCGGGCATCAGCAATATTCGTCGTCCAATCCAACCCAAGTGCATCACACCCCGTTGCCGCCATCGCCTCAAGCCATTGACCTCCCCCTTTGGTAAACAGGGTAACAGGCACACGACGGCCTTCGTGTTCACGGATCAATCCATCTACAATTTTATGCATATATTGCAGGGAAAACTCCAGATAAGCGCGATGAGATAAGACTCCACCCCAAGTATCGAAAATCATGACAGATTGAGCGCCCGCTTTAATTTGCGCGTTCAGATATAGAATAACGCTGTTTGCCAATTTATCCAGTAACATATGCAATGTCGCAGGTTCAGCATACATCATGGCTTTAATTTTGGTAAATGCCTTGCTGCTTCCTCCTTCAACCATATAGGTTGCCAGTGTCCACGGGCTACCGGAAAAACCGATCAGAGGAACCTGACCTGCCAACGCCTTGCGGATCGCACGAACAGCATCCATCACATAGCCCAGCGCCATTTCTGGATCAGGGACAGGCAATTTTTCCACATCGGCATGATTAAGAACCGGAGATTGAAAACGTGGCCCTTCTCCTGCTTCAAAATAAAGCCCCAACCCCATCGCATCAGGAATAGTCAAGATATCAGAAAACAGGATCGCAGCATCCAGAGGAAAACGGCGCAGGGGCTGAAGCGTGACTTCGCAAGCCAGCTCAGTATTTTTACATAACGAGATGAAATCTCCCGCCTCCTGACGTGTCGCTTTATATTCTGGTAAATATCGACCGGCCTGACGCATCATCCACACAGGTGTGATATCAACAGGCTGACGTAATAAGGCACGCAGATAGCGGTCGTTTTTCAACTCATTCATGACAGGCTCCCTTTGATTATCGACAAAAAGCGTGCGCATGATAACACGTCGGAAACCGAACTTCCGTCTTGACCTCCAATAAATAAACGTTCAAGCAGCAACACCCGTCGTCTTTCAAACTACGGCTTTATTGGCTGTAACTCGAAATCCATTGGGTATATAACGAACGACACCGGCTGAAAAAATTTATGGGCGGAGTCACAAAACCCGGAACAAGGACTATGCCTACCAGCTCATTGCCTCCATTATGTTACATTTGTGTTACCAATGTGTTATACAAAGGAAGGACTTCTCACGTTGCCATCATCCTTCATTGTTCGCGCTCTTCAGTAAATCGTTAAATGAATTGATTTACGTTAGTTAATTGACTGCATCAAAGTACTTATGAAGTTATTTTCATTGATAAATAACCTATTAGACCTACATGGAGGAGTTTCGATTGATACGTTTATCCACTTTAGTACTGGCTATTGGCTTGGCACTAGGCACTCAGGCGCAGGCCGAAGAAAATAAACCGGGTTCTGACCACACGAACGCATCAAGTGATCAGGTAAAGGAGGTGAGTGTGAGCGGTGAAGCTAATCAACAGCAGTACAAGAGCAAAAACCCTTTCTTCTCCACAAGCGAACTACCATTTCAGGCTCCTCCGTTCGATAAAATAAAAGAAACAGACTATGCACCCGCAATTACTGCCGGTATTAAACAGAAACTGGAAGAGATCGGGAAGATAGCCAATAATCCCGCCACGCCTGACTTTGAAAATACATTTGTCGCACTGGAGAAATCAGGCGCAATGTTGACACGGGTAATTAGCGTATTTGGAACGATGACATCGGCTAACAGCACTGACAAACTACAAAAACTGGATGAGGATGTTTCACCAAAGCTGGCGGCGATGAAGGATGAAATTATGTTGAACAGTAAACTGTTCAACCGTATCAAAGCTGTTTATCAGCAGCGCGAAACGTTGAATCTGGACCCGGAATCGCGCCGATTGGTGGAAGTGACTTATCAACGCTTCGAGTTAGCAGGGGCTAACTTGTCTGATCCGGATAAAGTAAAGTTAAAAGCGTTGAATCAGGAAGCAGCAATACTCAGTACCCAGTTCACCAATAAATTGCTGGCAGCAACCAAGAATGGCGCGCTGGTGGTTCAAGATAAAGCCTGGCTGGGTGGGCTATCCGATGGCGAAATTGCTGCGGCTGCTCAGGCTGCCAATGAGCGTAAGCTAGACAACCAATGGCTGTTGGTATTGCAAAACACCACTCAGCAACCACGTTTGCAAGACCTGAAAGATCGCAATACACGTAAGGCGTTATTTGAAGCCTCGTGGAGCCGAGCCGAAAAAGGTGACGATAATGACACGCGTCAAACCCTGAGCCGATTAGCGAAGCTCCGTGCTGAGCAGGCTAAGCTGCTGGGCTTCCCGGATTATGCATCGTGGAAACTGCAAAATCAGATGGCAAAAACGCCTAAAGCCGCGCTGAAATTTTTACGCGATATTGTACCAGCGGCAACAGCACGCGCTGAGCGCGAGGCCAAAGACATTCAGGCAGTGATTGACCAGCAAAAAGGAGACTTCAAGCTGGAGGCTTGGGATTGGTCGTTTTATGCTGAACAGGTACGCCAAGCAAAATATGATTTGGATGAGTCACAGATTAAGCCGTATTTCGAGCTGAATAACGTTCTGAACAATGGCGTATTCTATGCTGCTAATCTGCTGTATGGCATCACTTTTAAAGAACGTAAAGATATTCCGGTTTATCAACCCGATGTCCGCGTGTATGAAGTTTTCGATAAAGACGGGAAGCCGTTGGCGTTGTTTTATACCGATAACTTCAAACGCGACAACAAAGGGGGTGGAGCTTGGATGAGTAATTTTGTCGGTCAGTCAAAGCTCATTGGAACCAAACCGGTGATTTACAACGTAACCAACTTTACCAAACCTGCGCCGGGCCAGCCCGCACTATTGTCGTATGATGAAGTGATTACCCTGTTCCATGAATTTGGGCATACCTTGCACGGCATGTTTGCCGATCAGAAATATCCGAGCCTGTCCGGAACCAATACCGCCCGTGATTTTGTGGAATTTCCTTCACAACTTAATGAATACTGGGCGCGTGATCCAAAGGTATTTGCCCATTACGCCAAGCATTACCAAACCGGTGAAACCATGCCACAGGCGTTGGTGGATAAGATCAATAAGGCTGACAAATTCAACAAAGGTTACCTCATGACTGAGCTGCTGTCAGCCGCATTGTTAGATATGCACTGGCATATGCTGGCCGCTGATCAGCCACAGAAGGATGTAGATAAATTTGAAGAGGCGTCTCTGCAACAAGACAATATCGCTCTCAGCTACGTGCCCCCGCGCTATCGTTCCAGCTATTTCAAACACATTTGGGGTGGCGGCTATGCTGCCGGCTATTACGCTTATCTGTGGACAGAAATGCTGGCAGACGATGCCTTTGCCTGGTTTACCGAACACGGAGGATTGACGCCAGAAAATGGACAACGTTTCCGCGATAAGGTGCTGTCACATGGCAATAGTGAAGACCTGGAAAAGCTGTATATCGACTTCCGCGGTAAGCCACCAAGTATTGAGCCTATGCTAGAAAACCGGGGCCTAAAGGAACAAAAAGAATAAGGTATATTGCCATACCTTATGGGTTTTAAAATGAAGGGGATATACAGTCACAGTTGTATTAGCCGTTGCCGGTTATCCCCTTGCAGATCCGAACATGTTTTTAAAAGGCCTTTCTCAACTCATTGAGCAATTAACATGACTGCTGGCGACATAACACAACCGTATCTTCAATTAAACGACGGGAAATCGTATCAGAAGGAGGGATCAAAGGAAGGTTATCGTAGCGATACCAGTCTGCGCTGATAAGTTCAACGGGATCAATTGTAATTTCACCGCTATCATAATCGGCCAAAAATCCTACCATCAATGAGTTCGGGAAAGGCCATGGTTGAGAAGCGACATATCGCAAGTTACGGATTTTAATTCCACTCTCTTCCATCACTTCGCGATGCACCGCTTCTTCCAACGTTTCACCGACTTCCACAAACCCAGCAAGCACAGTATGAATACCATTTCGGCTACGCTGGTGCTGTGCCAACAAAATATGGTCATCACGACGAATGCCAACAATAATACTGGGAGCAATTTGTGGGTAATAACATTCCTGACAGTGATTGCACAAACAGGCCCATTCATGTTGACTATGCTTCATTTCATGACCACAGTAACCACAATAATGATGTGAACGATAAAACTCAGCCAATTGCACAGCACGCCCTACCAATTGAAATAATTTGGTTTCCCGATCAACAAATAAGCGGTGAGAAGACATATCTGAAGCCATTTTATGGCGGATCAGCCACACTGTATCCCCCAACCATTCTCCGATGGGCTGCGCCATGTGGTTCTGCAATGACCATTCGCGGGCAGTCCCTGTTGGTAATTCCCCCTGTGGTAGCCAGACTTGATTCTCAAGACTGACAATCCACCAGCCCTGTTCTGTACCTGTCAATTTTTGCTGTATCATCTATATCTATTCCATCATGAGTTGTACGATTGTCTTCATGGCATTTTGTCCAAATTCAGCATACTCTTTTCATTATCTTCCGTCTGCAATCTGCTCTATTAGCCACCCTAATTAATACTCATTTATACTCTTCGTCTTTCAAGTGTCATCTTTGTTGACTACTCTACAAATTGAAAATTTGCAGGTATACGATCCGAATTAAATAAATAAAAATACATTAAATTAAATTGAGGAATAGCAACCATGTCACAGCGAATTGCCGTATTTGATTTAGATGAAACATTAATTTGCAAAGATTCCGGCCGGTTATGGACACAATATCTATGGGAGAAAAATATCATTACTGATCCCCGTTTTCTTGAGGCAGACCAGAAAATGATAGCTGACTACTGTGCAGGTAAGCTGGATATGCACAAATATCTGGCATTCAGCATGCAGTCACTGCACAAAATCTCCCAAGAACAAGTTGATATCTGGCTAACTGATTTTGTAGAAACAAAAATCAAACCACTCATCTATCCCGCAGCCCAAAAACAACTGGATACTTACCGGCAGCAAGACATTCCCATCATTATTATTTCCGCCACCGTCTCTTTCGTGGTGAAGAAAATTGCGGCTGCATTCGGTGTCCAAACCGTAATGGGGATCGACATGGTAATGGAAGAGGGTTGCTATACCGGTAATGTTCTGGGAACCCTCACTTTCCGCGAAGGAAAAGTCACCCGCTTGCAGCAATGGCTATCAGAACAGAATTTATCTCCGCAGCATATTTCATTCTACACAGACTCTATAAATGATTTACCAATGTGTTTATTTGCTGACGAAGTTTTTACCATCAATGCAGACCCTCGTTTGCAATCGGAAGCCGAAATTCACGGATGGACGCAATTGAACTGGACTTTAGGGTCACACTAAAAGGTTACAGTTAAAGGTTGTAGTTTTTATAATCCCCTTTATACTCTGGGGTGTTTTTCTTGTCGGAGTGCCTAGCGTTCAGCGTATACCACGATGGACACAGGCTGAGACCGTTTATTCGGGATCCGCAGAACCTGATCGGGCTAATACCCGCGAAGGGAACAAGAGTAATCACCTCGCTGATTATTACGTACACCTATGACAGCATCGTGTACAAACCATGTTCAGCTACAAACCATTACTCCCTGCGAGCTCCAGACAAGCAATTTTCTCAACTTAAGCCTGACCAGCAATGAGACAGGTGATAACACAGTCAGGAATTTGCTATGTCTAAGTCCAATAATACCGTTATCTCAAATACCGCTATTCCAAATACCATTATCCCAACAGCTGATATTTCTCCAAAACCCCATCAGGCAAGGCCGCGCAAGGCTCAACGAGATGCCGCACAGACGTTTATCAACACCGTTCAAGGGGTGGCTTTTCCCAATTCAAAACGTATTTATCTTGAAGGCTTACGCCCTGATATCCAAGTTCCGATGCGTGAGATCCAACTTTCCTCTACACTCACCGGCGGCACCAAAGAGAATCCCCAATTTGAGGAAAACGAACCAGTTCCGGTTTATGACACCTCAGGCCCTTATGGCGATCCTACTTCCGTACTGGATATACAAACGGGATTGCACAAAATCCGCCAATCGTGGATCGACGAACGCAATGATATTGAACCCGTTTCCACTCTTAGCTCCGACTTTACCCAACAACGCCTCGCAGACGCAGGGCTTGATCACCTGCGTTTTCGCCATCGCCCGCATCCGCTGAAAGCCAAGCAAGGAAAGCGCGTCACCCAATTGCACTATGCGCGCCAAGGCATCATCACACCAGAAATGGAATTTATCGCACTGCGCGAAAATATGGGGCGTGAACGCATTCACAGTGAAGTGCTCCGCCAACAACATCCGGGACAAAATTTCGGCGCCAATTTACCGGAAAACATCACACCAGAATTTGTTCGTCAGGAAGTGGCGGCTGGTCGCGCGATTATCCCCGCCAATATTAACCACCCGGAATCCGAGCCAATGATTATCGGCCGCAATTTCCTGGTTAAAGTAAATGCCAACATCGGTAACTCCTCCGTGACTTCGTCCATCGAAGAAGAGGTGGAAAAACTGATTTGGTCTACCCGCTGGGGCGCAGATACCGTGATGGATCTCTCCACCGGACGCTATATCCACGAAACCCGCGAATGGATACTGCGCAACAGTCCGGTTCCTATTGGCACTGTCCCGATTTATCAGGCACTGGAAAAAGTTAACGGAATAGCGGAAAACCTGACATGGGAAATGTTCCGCGACACTTTATTGGAGCAAGCCGAGCAAGGAGTTGATTATTTCACCATTCATGCCGGGGTATTGCTGCGCTATGTTCCAATGACTGCCAAACGGCTGACAGGCATTGTTTCCCGTGGTGGTTCCATCATGGCGAAATGGTGTCTTTCCCATCATCAGGAAAACTTCCTCTATACCCACTTTCGGGAAATCTGTGAACTCTGCGCCGCCTATGACGTTTCCCTTTCTTTGGGGGATGGACTGCGCCCTGGTTCAATTCAAGATGCCAACGACGAAGCACAATTTTCAGAACTGCATACGCTCGGCGAGCTGACCAAAATCGCATGGGAATACGATGTTCAAGTCATGATCGAAGGACCAGGGCATATCCCGATGCAGTTAATCCGCCGTAATATGATGGAAGAGCTGGAGCATTGCCACGAAGCGCCATTCTATACCTTAGGGCCACTGACAACCGATATCGCCCCCGGTTATGACCATTTCACTTCCGGCATCGGGGCTGCCATGATCGGTTGGTTTGGCTGTGCCATGCTGTGTTACGTCACCCCCAAAGAACATCTCGGCTTACCCAATAAAGAAGATGTGAAGCAGGGGTTGATCACTTACAAAATCGCGGCCCATGCCGCTGATCTTGCTAAAGGCCATCCCGGTGCTCAAATCCGTGACAATGCCATGTCAAAAGCACGTTTTGAATTCCGCTGGGAAGATCAATTCAATCTGGCACTTGACCCTGATACCGCCCGCGCCTATCACGATGAAACCCTGCCGCAAGAATCCGGCAAAGTCGCCCATTTCTGTTCTATGTGCGGGCCAAAATTCTGCTCCATGAAAATTACGCAAGATGTACGCGATTATGCAGCAAAACTAGAACAGGAAGCAGGAATGGAACATATGTCGGAAGAATTTCGCACCCGTGGCAGTGAACTTTATCACAGCGCAGAGGAGGTACCCCATGAAAAGTCAGCCTGACACATCAACACATCTATCAGCTCCTTTTGCTCCGACAGCACAACGCTTGGGGCTTTATCCTGTCGTGGATTCCCTGATATGGATTGAGCGCTTACTGAAAGCAGGCGTCAGAACCCTGCAACTGCGTATCAAGGATCAACCAGAAAAGCAGGTAGAGAAAGATATTCAAACTGCCATAATACTTGGCCGCCACTACAACGCCCGTTTGTTCATTAACGATTACTGGCGCTTAGCTATTAAACACCAAGCCTATGGCGTTCATTTGGGACAAGAAGATCTGGATATCGCTGATCTCAATGCCATCCGGCAAGCGGGATTGCGTCTGGGTATTTCCACCCATGGCCAACAGGAACTGGCGCGGGCAAAAGCCCTGCGTCCTTCTTATATTGCACTGGGGCATATTTTCCCTACCACCACGAAAGAGATGCTTTCATCACCACAGGGACTTGACACACTCAAACATCAAGTGGAAATAACACCGGAATATCCTACCGTTGCCATTGGCGGCATCTCACTGGAACGCGTACCGGATGTTGTTGCAACCGGTGTCGGTGGCGTGGCACTGGTCAGTGCCATTACAAAAGCGAAAGACTGGCGGCAGGTAACAGCCAGTTTACTTCATTTAGTTGAAGGTCAGGATCGGGGGCTTTTATGTTAAACGATCAAGAATTTATGCGTTACAGTCGCCAATTATTACTGGAAGACATTGGCCCTGAAGGTCAGGAAAAACTAAAAATCAGCAAGGTACTGATTGTTGGCCTCGGTGGATTAGGCTCACCTGCGGCACTCTATCTCGCAGCAGCGGGAGTCGGAACTCTTTATCTTGCGGATGATGACCAATTGCATATCTCCAATCTGCAACGCCAGATCCTCTATCGCACAGGTGATATTCCCGCAAATAAAGCAAAGTTGGCAGTAAAACAACTGACAGGCCTGAACCCACTGATCACAGTAACAGAACTGACCAAAAGGCAAGATAATGAATCTTTGTTGAACGCAGTCAGGAAAGCAGATTTAGTACTGGATTGTTGCGACAACATGGCAACCCGCCATGCCATCAATACCGCTTGCGTTGCAGAAAACAAACCACTTATCAGCGGCAGTGCCATCGGTTTCAGCGGGCAACTGTTGGTTCTCTCCCCTCCTTATCAGTACGGCTGCTATACCTGCCTTTATCCCGATCAGGAAGAACCGCAACGCAATTGTCGGACAGCCGGAGTATTAGGTCCCATCGTTGGTGTGATCGGCGCATTGCAAGCATTAGAAGCCATCAAGATGCTGGCTGGCCTTCCCTCTCCCTTAAACGGAAAACTCCGGTTATTTGATGGCAAACAACAGAGCTGGAGTACGTTACAGCTTACCCGGTCATCACAGTGCCCGATTTGCCGAGCGGTTGCCCAACAAGCCACTATCGCAAAAAATGAGCCTGAAAACGCGAATAGCGGCAAAAATGAAACAGGAAAAGAAGTCGCATGAATATTATCGTCAACGATCAACCGATCACACTCAGTGCGCCCGTCACAATCAGACAGTTGCTTGAACATATACAACGCACTCAATCAGGTATCGCCTTAGCCATCAACCAGGCCATTATCCCGCGTTCAGAATGGCATACCCATCAGGTTAATGACGGGGACAGTATCCTGCTGTTTCAGGCCATTGCCGGTGGTTAATGTAGCGAATATTGTTGGAGGCTAATTATGTTAAAGATTGCTGATTCTCACTTTCACTCCCGCCTGTTTACCGGAACCGGCAAATTCTCGAATGCAGGATTAATGATCGAATCAATCCGCGCTTCTGGCAGTCAATTAGTAACAATGGCGATGAAACGAATCGATCTTCATGGCAATGAAGATGGCATTCTCGCGCCGCTGCAACAGTTGGGTGTTAAGCTGCTCCCCAATACTTCTGGCGCAAAAACCGCAGAAGAGGCGATATTCGCCGCTCATCTTGCGCGGGAAGCATTGGGAACCAACTGGGTAAAACTGGAGATCCATCCCGATGTCAAATACCTGCTGCCCGATCCGATTGAAACGCTGAAAGCGGCTGAACAATTAGTGAAAGAAGGGTTTATCGTCCTGCCTTATTGTGGTGCGGATCCCGTCCTGTGCCGTCGGCTGGAAGAGGTTGGCTGTGCGGCTGTCATGCCATTGGGGGCACCTATCGGCTCAAATAAGGGCTTGCTGACCCGCGACTTTCTGCAAATCATCATTGAACAGGCTAACGTTCCCGTCGTTGTTGATGCAGGGATCGGGGCGCCGAGCCATGCGCTGGCCGCCATCGAAATGGGCGCGGATGCGGTGCTGGTCAATACCGCGATTGCGGTTGCCCGCAATCCGGTAAAAATGGCATTGGCGTTCAAAACCGCCATTGAAGCCGGCGAACTGTCACATCAGGCGGGCGTAGCAAGCCAGAAATCTCACGCTGAAGCTTCCAGCCCGCTGACTGATTTTCTGGGGGCATTATGAAATCCGCCACTTTTCGCCAGCGCTGGGAACAATTGGATTGGGATGACATCACCCTGAGCATCAACAGTAAAACATCACAGAATGTTGAACGCGCACTAAATAGCGACCGTCTGACTCTGGATGATTTTATGTCACTGCTTTCCCCTGCTGCTCTGCCGTATCTTGAGCCGCTCGCCCAGCGTGCGCAGCAACTCACCCGCCAGCGTTTTGGTAATACCGTGGGATTTTTTATCCCACTCTACCTTTCCAACCTGTGTGCCAACGACTGTACCTATTGTGGTTTCTCCATGAGTAATCACATTAAACGCAAGACGCTGGATGAACAGGAAATTGAGGCGGAATGCTTGGCACTGAAGAAACTGGGATTTGAGCACATCTTGCTGGTAACAGGAGAGCATCAAAACAAAGTTGGCATGAATTATTTTCGCCGCTATCTTCCCTTGATACATCGCCATTTCAGTTCAGTCTCAATGGAAGTCCAACCATTGGCACAAGAAGAGTACGCCGAACTGAAAACTCTGGGGCTAGTTGGCGTGATGGTCTACCAAGAAACTTATCACCAACCCAGCTATCAGTTGCACCATTTAAAAGGCAAAAAACAGGATTTCCACTGGCGGCTGGAAACACCAGAACGCCTTGGACGGGCAGGTATCGACAAGATTGGATTGGGTGCTTTGATCGGGTTATCCCACAATTGGAAAACCGATTGCTATATGGTAGCGGAGCATCTGCTTTTCCTGCAAAAACAATTCTGGAAAAGTCGTTACTCCATCTCCTTCCCACGGCTACGCCCCTGTGCAGGCGGCATTGAACCAGCTTCCATCATGAATGAAGCCGAATTGGTGCAATTGATTTGCGCATTTCGCCTGCTGGCACCAGATGTAGAACTTTCACTTTCCACCCGCGAGTCACCTTTCTTCCGCGATCACGTTGTGCCACTCGCGATCAATAACATCAGTGCAGGTTCCAAAACCCAACCGGGCGGCTATGCCGATGGGCATCACGAGCTGGAACAATTCGCTCCCCACGACAATCGTCCCGTTTTTCAGATCGCTGAAACCTTAGCCAGATCCGGTTTACAACCCGTCTGGAAAGATTGGGATAATTATTTGGGTCGGTAATTATCTTAAAGAATCGTTCTTTGAGGTGCTGCAACCACAGCACCTTATCTTTTAATGCACCAAAATAAGATCATAATTGGATAAAAAACCATTAGTACGTCATAACACACTAATAGAAGAGTTGAATCAAACCTTCTCCTGGATATTTAGTGAAGCCACTAACTCAAATCATGCAGGTGTTTTTTCATTGATGGCGTCAACCTGAAATCAGAAAATTTCACCTGTAATCCTTCACGCTCCGGCGAGCAACACATTGCGCCAACAAAAATGCGCCGATTACTCACCTTAAAAGGAGACAATCTCAGTAACGGCCATGTCACACCATCAGTGGAATACTGTAACCGGATAGCATCCTCTCCATAAGTAAGCCGCAGCCAAAACTTATCGGGATTACCCGGAAAAATTCCCATCGCCCAGTCTGAGCCTCCATTTGTCAGCACACTACCAATGGTTGCCTGCCCGTCAGAATGTTCGATTCCGGCTTTCAGCCAATGTTGCTCATCCACCAGCAACATAATGCCAGCCTGATCGTATAACTGCTCAAACTGGCCTTCAATGCAAAACTGAACGGTAAAACCGTCTTCAAGCTCAAAATCATCAATATAGCCACCAAATACATGACCACTGTGACGCTGAAAACCATACCATGTATCACGCCAGAAATCGGTTTTATGATCCGTCGTGACATGAAGTTCATCTTCCTGATGCCACCATGAAGCAGGTTCATTCAACCACTGACATTCCTGCAAATTCATCAATATTTATCCTGTTATTTTTTGGTGGGATTAATCAAACCATATCCCGCTAATAATGAAAGAGACAGCAAAGCAATACAGCCAAAAGCGCCATGTAGCGTTATTTGATGGGCTAAACCTCCGATAATTGCCGGGCCAAGCAGTATCCCCGAATATCCCATTGTCGAAACGGCAGAAACTGCTAACGCATCATGCATTACTTTTTGCTGCCCGGATGCGGTGAAAAACATCGGTGCCAAGTTAGACAATCCTGCACCTATCATCAGGAAAGAAATTCCCAGCTGAACCATACCAGTAGCCAGATAGATAAGAACAAAACCGGATGTTGCTAAAATTGCGCTGCCCAAAAATACACGCCGGTATCCAAAAGCCGCAATAATTCTATCGCCCAACAATCGGCCACATGTCATCGTAATGGCGAAGAGTGTGTAGCCAAAACCAGCCTGATGGAGACTCATGTCATGCACGCTACTTAGCAAGATCCCGCTCCAATCCAGCATGGAACCTTCCATTAAATAAACGACAAAACAGAGAGAGCCAATCAGAATAACAGTACCCCGGGGTAAGGCAAAAAATGGCGTTTCCTCCGTTTCAGCGTGATCCAGTAACCCATTCCACGTCGGCAGCAACAACAGGATAATGAATAACGCCACAGCAACGGTGACCTGAAATGGAGGAATGCCCATAAACAACAATAAGCTGACAAGACCTGCACCGGCAATCCCCCCCAAGCTGAACAACGCATGGAAACCCGACATAACCGGTTGATGCACCTGTTTCTCAATATTAACCGCATGAATATTGATCACTACATCGGTCGCCCCAATTCCTGCTCCGAATAAAAATAAGGTACAAGCGAGTGTCAATGGTGTAGAGAACACACTAAGCCCCGGTAATATTAAAATTGCTAGCAAGGCAAAGACGGTAAAAACCTTCCGGCAACCAAAACGAGTCGCCAGCATTCCTGCAATCGGCATCATAATGAAAGAGCCGATACCAAATATCAATATCAGCAACCCCATTGAGCCATCACTCAACCCCAATCGTTCCTTTACCAGCGGGATCAGTGGTGCCCAACTCGCAATGCTGAATCCTGCAATAAAAAACGAGAGCCGCGTTGCCATGATCGGCTGCTTTATCGAAGAGGCTAAATATTCTTCAGACAACTTAATTCCTCCAAATTATATTCTTTTAAAGCTATTCTTTTTTAAAATCATGCCCTCCCCTAAATTTATCGAAGGGCATCAAAAAAGACATCCAATGTTTATCATCAAAGCATCACATTAACTTGGGACTAATACCTTCAAGCAATACTTTCAAACAATACCTTCAAACTGGGGAATATCCGCTAACTTCACAATAATGCCGGTAGCCTGCTCATATTGCTCTGTCAGAGACAAAGCGTGAGGCCAGGCATATATCCACGGAATACCAGCCTGTTTTGCCGCCGCAATCCCCAAATCAGTATCTTCAATCACTAATGTTTGATGAACATCCATCTCTTTCAGCTTCAGCATAGCCAAATAGGGATCAGGAAAAGGTTTGGTTCTTTCTACATCATCACCCGAAATCAAGGCGGGCAGTTCATGCAGATCCAGCAGAGCAAGATTGGTTAAACACACATCACGCGGTGCCGTGGAAACAAATCCAAAATTAGTACCATTTTGTTGCAGGGCAGCAATCAGATTAGTAATTCCCGGACGCAGATAATGCCCTGACAATTTTACTTTATAACGCGAAATAATTTTTTGGGTAATGTCTTGTTGCATTGATGATGGACATCCAACCTTATCCAAAGTTTCCGCCAGACTGAGCCCTATCAATTGCTGTGGTTGAATATCCGCTATTTGGTCTGGTGCTTGTTCGCCTAATGCATCAGACAGTACATCAAGTAATACGTCAAAGTGCAGTTGTTCACTATCAACAATAACGCCGTCGATATCAAAAATGACATTCCATTTATCCATCAAAAATAGCCTTCAAAAAATTCATTATTTTAAGTCGGATATGCGTATCAATACCTTGCAGTTTGGGGTACTGAGCGGTATTTGAGTTTTTGCCGAGATATCACAGCCAACTGTGAGGAAAGCTTGTTGATAATCTTTGAAATCAAATACATGGCTAATCAAGCGTCCTACGGGAATGATACCATCACGGATCATGGCATAAGCGCGTTCAAAGCTGTTGTTCAAAGAATCAATGGAGCCGATGACAGAGAGGCTTTTATCGGCAATTTTCATAATATCTAAACTGGAATGTTTATCTTTCAGGGCTACATTCAGTAACTTTCCACCGGGAGCCAGATGGTCAAAAATATACTCGGTCAATTGCCCTGTCGTATCGACGCATAAATCAAGCAACATTGTCTTATCGCCATACTCCTGAATCAGCCCTTCATCAAAATCGGAATATAACTGACATTCCGGCGGCAAATTATTTTTGGCAAACTGCCTCCGGCTCTCATTTTTCTCAACCATAAATGCCTTGACGCCCCGCTCATGCAATGCCCAGATATACAGCATTCCCATAGGGCCGGCACCCGCTACTGCCGCGCGAATATTCGTGTGGGTGATCCCAAGTTTATCCACTCCCGCCAGTGTGCAACTCAATGGCTCTGTCAACGACGCGTCTTCCATGCTGACATGTTCATCCAGCTTGATTAGCAGATTTTCTTTTGCCAGATATTGGCCCGCAAATGCACCATCATAGGAAACTCCGGCTTCCGTCCCCATTTTTTTCTCACAATGATTAGGGTTTCCTATTTGGCACATCCGACAATGCCCGCAAGAATAAGTCGGGTTGATCACAACACGATCTCCCACTTGAAACCGGGTCACACCTTTGCCGACTTGAGCAACTATGCCAGCGGTTTCATGGCCCAGCGTGGTTCCTGATACAGCAACAGGATAAGAATCAGTAATAATCCCCACATCTGTGCCACAGATCCCACACACCGCGATATCAACAACAACGTCATCAGCTTCGACACAAAACAACGGATTAACTTGTTGGATCCGGACATTCCATGCCTGATGGTATTTAAGCGCTAGCATTATGCAATCTCCCTATATACAGGTGCAGAGGCAGTTAATTCTGAGAATGTCAGATCCAGCTTATGCAGGATTTCATTCAAATGTGCCTGTGTACAAACCAGTGGTGGACGGACTTTAATTGCTTTCCCTTTACCATAACGGGAACCGCGCAAGATCAAATGGTGCCGACTGGCAGTTGCAATCACTTGAGCCGCAAAATCGGGAGATGGTGTATCGAATCCATACATATAACCTACCCCCCTGACCTTCATGATTTCCGGGTATTTATGCTGTAACCCCAGTAATCCATTGCGCAAATAGCTTTCATTTTGTTGTACATTTTCCAAAATGTGATCATCTTCAATAATGTCGATAATTTCATTGAGGGCAACCAAAGAAAGAGGATTAGCACCAGAAGTACTCGAATGTTCAAACGATTCCAATACATCCAGTGAATGACGCATCAACACACCGCCAGCCGGAATACCGATAGCACCTGCACCTTTAGCAAATACGATGATATCCGGCTCCAGATCCTTGGCATAACCCGTCGATGCAAAGAACGTTCCTGTGCGCCCAAAACCTGTTTGCACTTCATCTGCAATAATGATGATGCCATGCTGATGACAGATATCTCTAATCTTACGGAAGAACTCAACAGGGAAAACAGTATTGCCGCCATTCCCCTGAATTGGTTCAATAATCAGACATGCGATATTGTCGCTAGAGCCTAATTGAATGAACTGTTCCAAATCGACAAACGGCACTTTTTCCGACTGTGATTGTGATTCTGCCAAAACACTGTCGGGTGCCGGAATTTTTATCGAGCCATCAATATTGATATGGAAATCTTTTATTCTGAATGCATTACCAGAGATCTGCGCTGTCGCCAAAGATTGACCATGATGTGCAAGAAAGAACGAAATAATGCCTGAACGCCCAGTGGCTTTTTGCGCTATACGGATGGCACACTCAACCGCCCCAGAACCGGAAACATCCCTAAACCAAATACGATCTATTCCTTCCGGCGTATGTTTCACGAGTTTACTCAAAATATACTGCGACATTTCATGCGTATAAGCCGAACTCAAATGCGTACATCTATCAATTTGCTGTTTGAGCTTTTCTGCAATCCTGTGATTTGTATATCCAAGCGGCAAATTAAACGTTCCTGATGCTGCATCAATATATTTTTCACCGTCAATAACCAAGTAAGGGCCTTGGCCAACAAAACGGGAAAGCATATCTTCAAGATGGTTCTTAATTTCCATAATGACTCACCACTATTAGTTATTTTAAACAATAAAAAAAATACCCTACCGTGATGAGATTAAGCGCATTTAAATCGGATTACGATCACAAAAAGACCACAAAAAATATTAAATATTTTTAAAATTTAATTTATATTTTAACGGCATATCCTCCTTGATTAATATTTATTAATAATATTAAAAATAAACAAATCACATTAAGAAATAGTATTAGATAAAATAATTAAACTCCCAACCCTATCATCTGCATTAAACTCTGGGCCTGCTGAATAGCTTCCTGCCGGTGCGTAATCCCCATCTTTTGGTACAAATTTCGTATATGGGTTTTAATCGTGGTCGCCGCCACATCCAACTCTGTGGCTATTTGATCATTGCTATAACCAGAATAAATCAAACCCAATACCTGCCATTCACGCTGGGTTAGCGGACTATTGCGGATAAGTTCCGGCACATCAGGATGCGTGAGTAATTGTTCAACAAACGCCTCATCAAAATGGGCAAACTTATGTCGATGCTGGCGGTTGATTTTGCGCAGGATACGCTGCGCACGATGCTGTTCCATTTCAGGCAATATGTTGAGCTGAATGAGCTGGCGAAATTGCAAAGCCATTAATTCCCCTTCAATAACAAAATGGCTAATGAACCCTGTGCGATTAGCTAAACTCAATGCTTCCATCAAAGCATCCTGAGCCTCAGCTTTACGTCCAAGCTGCCAGTACAGCAGATTGCACAGCAGAAGGTTACGGTTCAAGTCACTAATCAGAGACAATTTTCTCGCATATTCATTCAACTTCTTCAATATAGATTCAGCTTCTTCATACTGCCCCAGCAGGATTTTTGCCCGGGCAATATTGCGCCATTGATTTTGGTTGAAATGGTTACAGAAGCTTTCTGGCCGTTCTGCCTGTAGCAACCATTGAGTCACCGCGTTGCTATCTTCCAAACTCTGCCAGATGATGACACGCAGTTTGTCAGTATTTGTTCGCCAATCACGATGATAATGCCCATTGTTCAGCAGATTCTCACAACGGGATAAATAACGACGGGCATTATCAATATCCCCACGGATCAAAGAACATTTCGCTAATTGGGTCAAACATTGCAATTGCTGTTGTGGCTGGAAATTGGACAGCACTTCCAGCCCCCGGCGTGCCGCCTCTTCAGATTCATCAATGCGGGCCCAACACCACAGAAGCTGCGAACGGATCCTCAGCAGAAATTCATGCATTGGCAGCTGTTCCATATGCTGTTCACGTATTAAATCAAATGCATGGGTCTGGGTATCATAGGCAGCCTGCAAATAACCTTGCGCCAACAAAATCTCACTTTGCTGTAACAAAGCCCATAACGCATAGTGATAAACATGGCAGAGTCGGGCAAGTTGCTCCGTCTGCTTCATCAGGGCCAATGCGCTGTTCAGTTGCCCATTGCAATGTAAGACTTCCCCTTTCACCGACATTGCCACAATACGGCCATATTGATTATCAGGCAGCAGGGTCGCCAATGCCTTCTCAGCCAAAGCATCTGCGTCATCTGGTCGCCCATCGTTAATGTTTACTTGGGCTCGCAGAGCATCAAATTCCCCCAACAACTCCGGCTCAATGGCTATCTGTTTCAGCTTCAACGATTGTTCAGCCTGATTCAATAGTGCATTTACCTCATAATGGCGATGCTGACTCTGCGCCAACCATGCTTGTAACAATACCAAACGAGGACTTTCCAATAACTGTTCATATGGCAGTGCATTCATGCACTCCTCCAGCAAGGAAAGTTTGCTGTGATTGAATAGCTCCCAAGCATGTTGCAGCAAAATATCCCGTAGCAACACAGTATCTCCGGCAGCAAGGGCATGATGAATAGCTTCTCCCGGATACCCCTGCATCAACCATCCTTTTACTGCCGCCCTGTGTAATTCAGGCAATTTCGTTGCCATTTCCCATTGGCAACGCTGCCGCAAAAATGAAGCAAATAGAGGATGAAAACAGAACCATTCCCCAGAATCATCCATTCGCTGGATAAACAACCCCTGCCGTTCAATATCTTCAAGACGTTGCTGACCGTTTTCCTCCCCTGTCAGACAAACAATCAACCCATCATTCATGGAACGCAGAATAGAACTATGCAGCAAAAAATCTCGTGTCGCCTGATCCACTCGATTTAAAACCTCATCGACAAGGTAATCAGCCAGATGAGTTGTATTAATCCCTGAAAGACGCTTGGCTGATATTTCAGCCACATTGCCCGATTGGCGGGCTGAAAGAGCAATAAGCTGCAAAGCCGTTGCCCATCCCGCAACATCGTTGCATAGTTGCCTGCAATTATCAGCGTCCAACGGATTTGCCAAACGGTTGGCAAAAAACTGATGGGTTTCCTGATAATCAAATGCCAATTGCTGGCTATCAATCTCCAATAACTGTTCTCGTACCCGCAGGTTGGCAACGCCTAACGATGGCAGGTGGCGTGATAAAATCATCAACGTTAAATTTTCTGGCTGGTGGCGGAGAAAAAAACGCATCGCTTCATGGATCAGGCCATTAACTATCAGATGATAATCGTCAATTACCAGAAAAACTGATTGCCGCCATTCACTGAGTTCAATAAACAGTTGAGCAAACAATGCGGATAAGTTGGCATATTGATGTTTCTGGGCCAGAATCTCACTTTTCACACAGTGCCCCTGTGTTGCCTGCTGAATGGCCGCAATCAAATAACTGGCAAAACGTTCTGGCTGATTATCGCTGTCATCCAGTGAATACCACCCCAAATTATGCTGTCTGGCAGCCCACTGTGACATCAGGGTGGTTTTACCATATCCGGCAGGACTGGTTATCAATACAAGCCGATGATCCTGTGCTGAATTGAGCTTGTCTAGCAAGCGCTCCCGCATGACCATATTACTCAGGCGAAGGGGGCGACTGAGTTTCGATGGGATAAGCATTAATTTCCTCCCTTCACAAGCAACGAAATCAATATACCCTTGGTATTTCAAGCTATAGCTTTGTTGGCTTAAACCCGAAATTCATTGAGTATGAAAATTTTGACCGAGGCTATTTGATCACTTACATCATTAGCATTTATCAAATGCCCAACCAAATTTAGAGAAACGCCCATCTTTTGCAAACAAGTTGATTGATTACATCGTGTTAAATTGCACCCTGTCACATTCTGGGATTGTAACCTTTCCATTTCTCAATGGAATTGCGAAAAGATTCGAAAGAAATAGCTACGCCCTTCCACTCCTCCCCGTGAATATTTTCACGGGATGATGTTTCACTTCTCTCTAGCCCTCAGCATATCCCGTTAAATAATCCCCCACATTTCCCTTATTCAGTGACAGGATAACAACGCGATGCAACTATCCGAATTCGATAAAAGATCCGCAGCAGATAAAAATCCCAAATTAGATAAAGCTGCGTTTCAGTCTGCATTCATACGCCAATGGCAACGTTTTGGCCTTGATTCAGCTCAGGAAATGACCCTGCATCAGCAATGGCAGGCTGTCAGTTCCGCCCTTTCTGAGTTACTCCCTTTTTCTTCTCAGCAAAAGCACGCCATACCATCCCCTGACGATCAGCGTCACGTGAACTATATCTCAATGGAGTTTTTGATAGGGCGCCTGACAGCTAATAACTTACTGAATCTTGGTTGGTACGATGATATACAAACTTATTTAGCGGAATATGGCATCATTTTAAGTGAGGTATTGGAAGAAGAAGCCGATCCCGCATTAGGTAATGGCGGATTGGGACGGCTGGCAGCTTGTTTTCTCGATTCAATGGCGACTCTCAATCAACCGGCTACGGGATATGGCCTAAATTATCAATATGGACTATTCCGCCAGTCTTTTGAACACGGGCAGCAAATTGAAGCACCCGATGATTGGGGAAGAAGCAGTTATCCGTGGTTTCGTCACAACACACAATTAAAAGTTAATGTCAGTTTTAGTGGCGAAATCATAAAAACCGCCGATGGACATGAAAAATGGGTTCCCGCATTTACTCTCATCGGTGAGGTCTGGGATTTACCGGTAATTGGGTATGGTAATGGTGTTACTCAGCCACTACGCCTATGGCAAGCGACATATGATAATCCCTTTGATCTCTCGCTTTTCAATGATGGGCAGTTCCTGCATGCCGAACAGCAAGGCATTGAAGCAGACAGCCTAACCAAGGTGCTCTACCCAAATGATAATCACCAAACGGGTAAACGCCTTCGTCTGATGCAACAGTATTTTCAATGTGCCTGCGCAGTAGCAGATATTCTGCGTCGCCACCAGCAAGCGGAACGTAAAATAGAAACACTGCCGCAATACGAAGTCATCCAGCTTAACGATACCCATCCCACAATCGCCATTCCTGAAATGATGCGGCTTTTGCTTGATGAACACCAATTAAGCTGGGAAACCGCATGGGAAATTACAGGGAGAACTTTTGCCTATACCAACCATACTTTGCTACCAGAAGGTTTGGAGCGTTGGGATGAATCCCTGATCCGCGAACTTTTGCCACGCCATCATCGCATCATTCACGAAATTAACCGACATTTTAAAAAAACCGTGGAGCAGACTTGGCCTAATAACCAACAAGTCTGGGAAAAACTGGCAGTTATCCATGATAATCAAGTCAGAATGGCTAATCTCTGCGTTGTCGCCTGCTTTGCTATTAACGGAGTCGCAGCACTACATTCATCCTTGATCGTGACAGATCTATTCCCCGAATATCATCAATTGTGGCCGACAAAATTCCACAATGTGACCAATGGAGTTACCCCTCGCCGTTGGTTAAAACAGTGTAATCCGGCGCTTTCTTCACTGATTAGCCAGACATTAAATTGCGAATGGGTTAATGACCTTAGTATTGTCAAACAACTTGAACCTTATGCTGATGACAGCGCATTCTGTTCAGCCTATCGAACCATCAAGCAAGAAAACAAAGCCCGTCTATCCAACTATGTAAATAAAGTAATAGGACTCAAACTTGATCCCCATGCCATTTTTGATGTGCAGATAAAACGCCTGCATGAATACAAACGCCAGCATCTGAACTTACTCCATATTCTGTCGCTTTACCGACAGATTCAGGAAAATCCGGAGCTGGATATCCATCCTCGTGTATTCCTATTTGGCGCTAAAGCTGCCCCTGGTTACTATCTGGCAAAAAATATTATTTCTGCGATAAATCACGCCGCCGAGAAGATCAATCATGATCCGATCGTCCGTGATCGCATCAAAATCGCTTTTATCCCCGATTACAATGTTTCTGTAGCAGAATTAATGATCCCAGCAGCAGATGTGTCTGAGCAAATATCTACGGCAGGCAAAGAAGCCTCTGGTACAGGTAACATGAAACTGGCCTTAAACGGTGCCCTGACTGTCGGAACATTGGATGGAGCAAATGTCGAAATTGCTGAACAAGTTGGAAATGACAATATTTTCATCTTCGGAAAGACGGTAGAAGAAGCCAAGGCCTTACTAAATAATGGCTATGACCCGCAAGATATTCTGCGGCAGGATCACCACCTGAAAGGCATACTGGATACCCTTTCCAAGGGTGAATTCAGCCATGGAAATACGCACGCATTTGACCTTATGCTGCATAGCCTGACTGACGGAGGTGATCCTTATTTAGTACTGGCTGACTTTGCCTCATACTGCCAGACTCATCAACAAATTGACACTCTGTACCGAGATACTCAGTCCTGGACACACAGTACCGTGCTTAATACAGCCCGAATGGGGAAATTTAGTTCTGACCGCACTATTCAGGATTATCAACAGCGCATCTGGCAGACCCAATAGGGGTTGAAAGATTGAGGGATTGAATATGAAAAATAAAAGCCTCAATGATTTGGCAACTGAGGCTGGCATTGCCAGCGAATATACTAATGCCTATGGAAAACAACAGGCCATTCCCACTGAAATCAGGCACCGCATATTGGAAGCCATGAGTGCAGATACACCGGTCAATAGACCGGTTTCTTCTCATATGCCTTCTTTACCTAACGTAAAAGTGATTACTCAAGGACAAACAGCCACCCTGCCTCTGAATGAGGCAGAAAATTACCAATGGCAGATATATACTGAACAAGGCGAAATATTTCATGGTCATTGCCAACAGCAATTCACATTGCCAATCGAGCTTCCTTTGGGATACCACACACTCACGCTGATAACAGAAGTGGAACAAGAAACTCTTTCCCAAAAACAATCCGTGCAACTTATTATCGCTCCCGAACGTTGCTACGAGCCAAAGGCACTAATACAAGATGAAAAACTTTGGGGTGCCTGCGTTCAGCTTTATACCCTACGTTCAGAGAATAACTGGGGAATTGGTGATTTTGATGACCTCAAATACATGCTGCAAGAACTAGCGCAACGTGGTGGCGATTTTGTTGGCTTAAATCCCCTGCATGCCATATATCCCGCAATGCCCGAAAGTGCCAGCCCTTACAGCCCGTCTTCCCGCCACTGGCTCAATATTATTTATATTGCAGTGAATCAGGTAGAAGACTTTAGGCAGAATGCCGAAGCCCAAATATGGTGGCACTCGCCGGAAACACAAAGCAAACTCCAGCAAGCCCGTCAAGCTGAGTGGGTCGATTATACTACCGTGATGGCACTGAAAATGGACGCACTTCGTCTGGCTTATCCACAATTTAAGAGTCGGCCCGACGATGATATTCAACAAATCGATTTTCAGACATTTGTGCTTAAGGGTGGTAAAAGTCTTTACTCTCAAGCAACTTACGATGCACTTCACCATCAACTATACGAAGAAAATAATGCTTACTGGGGCTGGCCTGTATGGCCGGAAAAATACCGTGAGCCAGACAGTGAAGCGGTTAAAGCATTTTGCCATTCACATCCACAGGAAGTCGCGTTTTTCCTTTGGTTACAGTGGCTGGCTGACACACAGCTTGCCAAGTGTTTTACGACAAGCCAGAACAATAATATGCCAATCGGTATTTATCGTGATCTTGCTGTGGGTGTAGCACAAGGCGGTTCAGAAACATGGTGTAACCGAAACATCTACTGCACTAAAGCATCAATAGGTGCACCACCCGATATTTTAGGGCCACGGGGACAAAATTGGGGGCTTCCACCAATGAATCCCCATGAATTAAAAGCTCAATCCTATCAGCCTTTCATTGAATTGCTACGCAGTAATATGAGCCATTGTGGTGCATTGCGCATTGATCATGTCATGTCTCTACTCAGGCTCTGGTGGATACCACAAGGCGAAACAGCAGATAAAGGTGTTTATGTCCATTATCCAGTTGATGATCTGCTGGCAATACTTGCTCTGGAAAGTCAACGTAATCATTGCATGGTAATTGGCGAAGATTTAGGAATTGTACCGGAAGAAATTGTTAATAAATTACGGGAACGAGCC
This sequence comes from Xenorhabdus sp. XBWT, assembly GCF_059072735.1. Taxonomy (NCBI): domain Bacteria; kingdom Pseudomonadati; phylum Pseudomonadota; class Gammaproteobacteria; order Enterobacterales; family Morganellaceae; genus Xenorhabdus; species Xenorhabdus sp. XBWT. The sequence continues at coordinate 404,516 of NZ_CM180990.1, read as the reverse complement.
GTTTACTCTTATAAAGTATTTTATTTTGAGCGCAACGAACAAGGTGAATACCGTTCTCCAGAAGAATATCCTCAGCAAGCCATGGCAACCATTACCACTCATGACTTACCTACTCTAGGTGGTTTCTGGCAAGCCAGAGATCTGAGCCTAGGTGAGTCCATCGGTTTATATCCTGATAAAACACTTCTCGCTGAGTTACATACTGATCGTAAACGCTGTAAGCAGGAATTATTAGCCAATTTAATCCGCCACGGTTATCTGCCAAAACCTGAAACACGACCTACAGAGAATGCTCAAAATGCATCGCAGCAAACTACATTATCGAAGCAAGCTGAGCTGCCCATGTCAGTCTCTATCAATCAAGCTATACATCGCTATATTGCCCATAGCAATTGCGCCCTATTAGGATTACAGCCTGAAGACTGGCTGGATATGGCAAATCCCGTCAATATCCCCGGCACTACGATGGAATATCCCAACTGGCGGCGAAAACTCACCACCACATTGGAAACAATGTTTGCAGATACGCATATTAACCAACTGCTGCAAGCAGTAGGAGAAGCCAGAAAGCAAAGTTTATAACTTGTTAAATTGTGTAGAAGGGAAAAAACAGTTTTCAGTTAACACCATGGCTATAATCAAGACCAGAAATATCACTTATATACTCTTCGTCTTTCAGATTGTAGCTTTGTTGACGACGCTTACTCACCCCAGTCACATAGTTATCTATGCTTCTGGGGATTTTTAACTTTAACCAACCATCAACCCTTCACGCCCCCCGAAGTCAATCCTCCGACTAACCAACGTTGGGCAAGTAAAAAAACCATAGTAATAGGAATGGCAGAAAGCACTGCGGCGGCGGCAAAATCGCCCCATAGATAGTTTTGAGGGTGAAGATATTGCTGCATACCGACAGCTAACGTGTAATTGTCTACGTCCTGTAGTAACAACGATGCAACGGGGACTTCAGTAATTACACCAATAAAAGACAAGATAAACACGACAGCCAATATCGGCACAGAAAGCGGCAGCAATATCAAACGGAAAACTTGCCACGATGATGCCCCATCCAACATAGCGGCTTCTTCCAGCGAGCGATCTATCGTTTCAAAATAACCTTTGATCGTCCATACATGCAGAGCTATCCCTCCCATATAGGCAAAAATCACTCCACCATGGGTATTGAGTCCGAGAAAAGGAATATATTCTCCCAACCGATCAAACAGGGCATATAGTGCTACCAACGAAAGTACTGCGGGGAACATCTGAAAAATCAACATACTTTTAAGTAAAACACTCTTACCGCGAAAACGCATTCTGGCAAACGCATACGCACAGGTAGTTGATAATGCAACAATTCCAGTCGCAGTAATAAATGCAACTTTCACCGAATTCCACAGCCACTGCATAACGGGAAATGGCGGGGGTATCATATGCCCATCAGAAGATTCTACGCTATAGCCAAGTGCGAGCTTCCAATGTTCCCATGAAATAGCGTCTGGGATGAGACTACCTGTCGCAAAATTTCCCGGACGCAAAGAAATAGCAATCACCATCAACAGAGGAAATAAAATCAAAGCGATAAAAGCCAGCATAAATAGATGTGTTATCCATACCCGCCAGCGTTGCGATTTGGGTTGCACCATCGCCATACTTTTCTCTCCTTAGTCAAATTTAATGCGAGTGGTTTTCAAATTGATGATGGCTAACGCACCCACTAACAAGAATATTAATGTCGCAATTGCTGCTGCCAGGCCAAAATCCTGCCCGCCACCACCTTCAAACGCAATACGGTAGGTATAACTCACCAAAAGGTCGGTATAACCCGCTGGAGTGGTTGTGCCAATATGATCTGGCCTACCATTGGTTAATAACTGAATCAGGACAAAATTATTGAAATTAAAAGCAAAGCTGGCAATCAGCAACGGCGTCAAAGGCTTAATCAATAATGGAAAGGTAATTTTGGTGAAGTTTTGCCATGGCCCTGCTCCATCAAGCGCCGATGCTTCATAGAGATCATTCGGGATCGCCTTTAGCAACCCCATACAGAGGATCATCATATAGGGATAGCCCAACCATGTATTTACGACAATCAACATCGTTCGAGCCAATATCGGATCTGCAAACCAGTCCGGTTTAAGGCCAAACAACCCATTCAATACCAGATTTATTTCACCAAAACTCTGATTAAACAAACCCTTGAAAATCAAAATTGAGATAAATGAAGGAACCGCATAAGGCAAAATAAGTAGTACACGGTAAATTGCTCGTCCCTTAAGGGCTTCCCACTGCATAATACAAGCGAGGATCATGCCTAGCGCAGCCGTTAAGCTAACTGTCAGCAAAGAAAAAAGCATCGTCCAGACAAAAATAGACAAAAAAGGTTTTTGAATACCTTCATCCTGCATCACCCGTAAAAAGTTTTTCCAACCAATAGGAACTGTGAATCCAGGACTCAATGTTTCTTTATCCCATCCTCCCTTAGCGTTAATGGATTGATAGAACCCTGTCTCCATATTCGGTCGATATTGTATGCCCGTTTTTTTATTCGTCAGTGTCGTTCCATCTTCGCTAAGGGAATAAAGGGGGTGTATAGCTGAAAACTGACGCAGGGAACTCATTCTCAACTTACTGCCATCGGGAAGAACAGCCACCAGTTGACCTAATACCTGCCGATGCTGGGTAATGGTACGAAGCGTCGCAGCATCACCTTCAAAATTTGTATCCTGTTCATGTAAAGGTAAAGTAATTTCTTCCGTCCCAGAGAATGAAAAAGGAGAAGATACCAGCCATTGAGAACTATCAGAGACGTTCAGCACTAAAACCCACTGTTCAGATACAGAATAAAGTTTGAAATTAAATGGCTGCCCTGCCTGATATTGACGACTCATTAGCAGAGTTTCAGCCCGTTCAAAAGTTAATTGATTAGTGCTGCTGTAATTTGTAAAGGCAATGGCAATCGTGCAGATAAGCGGAAATAGTATAAACAACCCTATCCCAGCAATTCCTGGATAGGTATAACGCCAAGCATAAGCCTTACGATTGGAAAAAATATAAATACCACTTCCCAGCAATACCAATGTCAGCATGGCGAACAGATATTCTCCCTTCGCATACATCAGTACAACCAGATAACCAGTACAAAGCAGACACAAACCAATAGCAGACCATTTCAGGACAGGGCTCTGCCACCATACTGTTTTTTCTAATGTCGCTGACATATTGCACTTCCTGTTACTATTTCTTTCCGGTAATTAAGCCCCTATTCAGATAGGCGCTAAGGCTCCTGATTTGAAAGGAGCCTGTCATTCGTTTATTTTGTTATTCTCGCTTCGGCATCATTGAGGGCAGCATCAACCTTTTGACGGCCGCTAGCCACATTAAGAACCGCGCTACGCATTGCGTACCAGAAGCTACTCATTTGTGAAATGTTCGGCATAATTTCGCCCCTTTGAGCATTTCCCATCGTGGCAGCAATACGAGGATCTTTTTCCAGGATTGCCTGATAAGATTTCAACGCCACGGCTCCCAACGGCTTATCTTTATCCATCATTGCCAAACCTTCGTTTGTGAGCAGATAGTTTTCCAAAAACTCTTTCGCCAGTTCTTTATTTGGACTGGCTGCATTTATTCCTGCGGTTAAGATGCCAACAAAGGGTTTAGAAGGATTTCCTTTGAAAGTTGGCAATAAAGTAACTCCGTAATTAATCTTGCTTTTATCTATATTTGCCCATGCCCACGGCCCATTGATAGTCATCGCTGTTTTGCCTTTATTGAAGGTGGCTTCAGCAATAGAATAATCAATATCAGCATTGAGATGTTTATTTTTGATTAAATCAGCCAGAAACTGCATCCCTGCCTTAGAACCTGAATTATTAACACCACTATCTTTAACGTTATAGGTGCCATTTTCTGCCTTAAATGCATATCCACCATCAGCTGCAATTAACGGCCAGGTGAAATAAGGCTCCTGCAAATTAAACATAATTGCACTTTTATTTTGCTTTTTCAGTTCATTATCTAGGGCAGGAATTTCTTCCCATGTTTTTGGAGGGGATTTGATCAAATCTTTATTGTAGATAAGGGAGAGTGCTTCAACTGCGACAGGATACCCCATCAATTTTCCGTCATAACGAACGGCATCCCATGTAAAAGGGAATAGCTTATTGATAAAAGAATTATCAGGTGTAATTTCAGTGACCAAACCTGATTGAGCATAACCACCAAAACGGTCATGAGCCCAGAAAATAATATCCGGCCCATCTCCGGTCGCTGCAATCTGGGTATATTTTTCTTCCAGTTTATCGGGATGCTCAACAACGACAGAAATTCCCGTTTCTTTTGCAAATTTTTCACCGACCTGTGCCAGTCCGTTATAGCCTTTATCACCATTAATCCAAATCACCAGCTTGCCTTCTTCAAGCTTTGCAACAGCAGGAGCAGACAGCATCCAAGTCGTCAAAACGGAAAACATCAGAGTGCGGGTACCCACTCTCAATATTTTTTTTGTCATTATTCCGTCCTTTTTATCAATTGTCAGTTCAGGATGACCTACTTTATTACTAACTGTATTACTAACTGTTTCATTACTAGTTGCTTCACTACATGACTAGAAAATGGTTCCCAGTGTGCTGTCAACGAGGAAAATACTCATCCTCCCTTGTTCTACGCCTTAAACAAAATGAGTGTGAGCCAGCTTACAAAAATAATTAAAATCAGAACGTTAATACTAATATGGCATCATTTTATGCGACTCAAATCACATCTTATTTAATAATTTATTCTTCCAATACCTAATCGCCTTAATCTCGTCATCCTGATTCCTCCCCCCACAAAAAACTCTGGGATGGAGGATTCTCATGCCTATTATTTTGTACACAATTCTGCTATCAATTTTTACTGGATGCCTTATACGGTGGATAGGAAACAAATAGAAAACTGAGGTGGCAAATCCGAGGGAGGGAGCACATGTCCAGCGTCACATTCCGCAATGTATCTAAATCATATGGTGAAACAGTCATCTCTAGAGATCTCAATCTTGATATTCAGGAGGGAGAATTTGTCGTATTTGTTGGCCCATCTGGGTGTGGAAAATCGACGCTACTCAGGATGATCGCGGGATTAGAAGACATCACATCCGGTGATTTGCTCATCGCAGGGAAGCGAATGAATGATATCCCACCAGCCAAACGCAGCATTGGCATGGTTTTTCAGTCTTATGCGCTATATCCTCATTTATCCGTTGCAGACAACATGTCATTTGGCATGAAGCTGGCAGGGGCCAAAAAAAACGATATTCAAAAGCGAGTACAACAGGTCGCAGAAACCCTCCAGCTAGCCCATCTGCTGGATCGTCGTCCCAAAGCATTGTCTGGTGGGCAGCGTCAGCGGGTTGCTATTGGCCGAACACTCGTTGCCGAACCAAATATTTTTTTGTTGGATGAGCCTCTTTCCAATCTGGATGCTGCTTTACGTGTGCAGATGAGAATTGAGATTTCGCGCCTGCATAAACGTCTGCAACGTACGATGATCTATGTAACCCATGATCAAACCGAAGCGATGACTCTGGCAGATAAGATTGTTGTGCTGGAGGGGGGAAATATTGCTCAAGTCGGCAAACCTCTTGAAATCTATCACTACCCTGCCAATCGCTTTGTTGCAGGTTTTATTGGTTCGCCGAAAATGAATTTCCTGCCAGTAAAAGTCTCCGCTATTGCCGTCGATCAGGTACAAATAATTTTGCCTAATGGTCAGCCTGTCTGGTTACCTGTCGAAAGTAAGGGACTCACAGTTGGAAACAATGTATCTCTGGGTATCCGCCCTGAACATCTTTTGCCTAATGATGTAGCCGATGTTACGTTAGAGGGGACAGTGCAGATCGTAGAACAACTGGGCAATGAAACTCAGATCCACATCCGCATACCTGCCATTCATCAAAATTTGGTTTATCGCCAGCCTGATATTGTTCTCGTGGAAGAAGGAGTGAACTTTACTATCGGGTTAGCTCCCCACCGCTGTCATCTTTTCCGTGAAGATGGAAGCGCATGCCAGCGTTTACATAAAGAACCCGGAGTCTAAATCTGCGGCTACCAAAAATAACAGGAGAATTATTATGCGTATACTGCCTCTCTCATTGGCTATGTTCACTGGTTTATTATCCATACAGGCTGCTGCTGTAGATTTCCACGGCTATGCCCGTTCAGGCATTGGCTGGGCAAGCCGTGGTGGTGAACAGAAATGTACCCCGACCACGGGTGCCCAAAGTAAGTACCGCCTCGGCAACGAATGCGAGACCTACGCAGAACTTAAGTTAGGACAAGAATTATGGAAAGATGGTGACAAACGTTTCTACTTTGATACCAACTTAGCTTACTCGGTCGCTCAGGAAAAAGATTGGGAAACCACTAACCCTGCATTTCGTGAAGCTAACGTGCAAGCAACCAATATCATTGAATGGTTGCCTGGCGCAACAATGTGGGCTGGTAAACGTTTCTACCAGCGACACGATGTACATATGATCGATTTCTATTACTGGGATATTTCCGGTCCTGGCGCAGGTTTAGAAAATGTCGATCTCGGTTTTGGTAAGCTGTCCTTCGCTGTCACCCGTAATACAGAAGAAGGCGGTTCGTATGGTTGGATTGCAAGCGGACGTAAGCAGACTCCAACCTCAAATGATGTTTTCGATATACGGTTAGCCAACTTACCTGTCAATGCTGGTGGTACACTGGAATTTGGTATTGATTATGGACGTGCTAATGCACGCAAGGGATACCAGCTTGATAACAAGGCATCCAAAAATGGTGTGATGCTGACTGCAGAACATACCCAAAGCATGTTCGGTGGCTTCAATAAATTTGTCTTACAATACGCAACTGATGCGATGACCTCCAGCAACAATGGCCGCTCCGAAGGAGCCAGTGTCAATAATGACGGACATATGTTGCGCATTCTGAATCATGGCGCCATCAGTCTCACAAATAAATGGGATCTCATGTATGTTGCCATGTACCAGAATATTGACCGTGACAATAACAACGGCAGCACATGGTACACCGTTGGTGTCCGCCCAATGTATAAGTGGACACCAATAATGAGTACCTTGATGGAAGTTGGCTATGACAATGTGAAATCTCAACGTACCAAAGCCAACAATGATCAGTACAAAATTACTCTGGCTCAACAATGGCAAGCCGGCGACAGTATCTGGTCACGCCCAGCAATTCGTGTATTTGCCACTTACGCCAAATGGAATGAAAAATGGGGTTATACCAACGGAGTGGCTTACCGTGATACGACAGCACATCAATTCAGCCGTGGTAAAAATGACGAGTTTACGTTTGGTGCCCAATTTGAGGCTTGGTGGTAATGAAAAAGAAATTACTTTCATTTTGTTACGGCGCTTTGCTTTGTAACCTAATTCCTACTGTAAGTTATGCTGCATCAGATACTGTAAAATCTGATACAGCAATAACTCATAGAACAGGATCTGGCGTAGAAACAATCAAAGATATTGCATCGGTTCTACCCCTGCCAACCTTACAAAGATTACAATGGCAGCCAATTAATACTTATGCCACACAGACTATTAGTCTTGATAGTTCATCACAACAACTTAATGATGGAAATATTCGTGGGGCAATAGCTACATTTGCTCTACCGGCTAATCAAGGTTCATTGGAAGTCACACTAAATAGTTTGGTTAAGGATAAACAAGTATATTCGCCAAATGTTTTAATATTTGATGAACAACTACGCCCTGCTGCTTTTTACCCAAGCCATTATTTTCGCTATCAACAGCCGGGTATTATGTCCGTCGATAGACTGGAAGGCACATTAAAACTAACACCTGCATTGGGACAACAGAGAATTTATCTGCTGGTTTATACTACGCTTGCTGATTTAAAGACCTCGACACAAATGACCGACCCTGCTAAAGCCTATGCTCAAGGAGTCGGAAACGTAGTCCCCAATATTCCTGACCCCATCGCCCGCCATACAGAAACCGGGACTTTAGCTCTACAAGTTAAATCAGAACGTGATGCGGGCAATATATTGATTGGTCAAATATTTTCTACACCAGCACCAAAACCGCTCACTGTCGGCTCTACACAAACATTATCTGCACCTGTGATAACACCGGCTACAGTTACGTTGCAACCTGCTACTACCACAATTAAGCCTGTACTGAACGATACCGAACAGTATTTTAATGACGCCATTAAGAAGGCAATTAGCAATGGTGATATTGATAAGGCATTAAAATTTTTGGATGAAGCAGAACGCCTGGGTTCCCCAACTGCACGGGAAACTTTTATCAAGATGATAAAAAACAAAAAATAGATTGAGTTACCAAATAATTATATTCTCGTTGTACTTCAATACACATTCATTATCTCCCCGCGCTGAGGGGAGATAATAAGCAGTTTTCGTCTTACGAGCCGCAACTTGAAGTTTATAGGGTATAAAGAAATATTTAACTTAAGATCCCAGCGAAATAGGCTATTAAAAGACTTTCTTATTCAAATATCTTCTTATTTTTCCACGGAATTTAAAAACCAAACAAATAAAAATCAACAATAACAAGATATTGAAAATAAACTTAGGCATTATGAATAAAAATATAATACAGCATAAAACACCTATAGAAAGCAATGAAATAACAATATCCTTCATGGTAATCTCAAATATCCAGGCAAAAAACTTGATAATACACTTTATGAAGTCATAAAAAATTTCCAATATTAATGCCAAGAAATCCATAATTTCCATCCTCAGAAAAAATTATCACATTAAGAGTGACCAACTATTATTTATCGACTAAATGATTTTATATCTTACATTCTATTATCAATCGGTTGCAAAGACATTGGATCTGGATTATTAACAATCATTCTTGCCATTTTTTCAATGGGATCTGTCCGTAATATATATAACCGTTTCAAAGAAAATGGGTTATCTCCCAGTTTTACTTTGCCTTGTATCGTAGTGACAGCTAAATGAAACCCAGCTTTTTCAGCAGATTTCATTGCTTTTAGATTGTATCCACCAAAAGGGTAAGAGAGATAAAGCACATGTGGATTAAATTGCGACAAGGCACGTCTCGAACGTTCAAAATCATATAAAATAGTATTACTTGACCGACTAAATAATATGGGCTGTTTCTCTTTTCCTAAACGATGCAGAAAATGAGTATGAGATTGGAAATCAAACACATCCTGCATAGCATATAATTCAGAAAGGCCAGTAAATTGTAAACTATCAGGATTCCATTTTTGTGGATAGCGTTTAATTCGGGATGAAATAATAAAGAATGTCGCTTTCTGGTTATTCTTTTTCAAAATGGGGTAAGCATAACGGTAAACGGATTTTAACCCATCATCGAAAGTCAAACCAACCACTTTTGCTGGTAAATTAATCGTACTATTTAAATAGCCCTCCAGTTCATACAATGAAATAGTCGTGTAACCTGCCTGTTTCAAGTAATCCATCTGCTCACGAAAAGCCGTCAGAGACGTCGTTGTTGAGGTGTGGCGAAAACGTTTATTCTCTTTATCACGAAGAATATGGTGATAAGTTAACAGAGGAATACCATTGTCCAGTTCAGCATCCCGATCACTAATGTAACCCAGTCGATCCCCGAAATTAATTTCATACCAAGTATGGTATGAATGATCACGTAATTTGTCTAAAATCGGGTAGCGGAGATTTCCCGTCAAAACTGCAATTGGTTTGCTATCAGTTTCAGGTGTGCTATGGACTTGAGCTGCTTTAAAAATCACCAAATTTTGAGAGGCTTTCTTGTGAAGAATATCGAAGGAATCTCTGGGAAATGCAGATTTCTTTATTTCCTTTAAATTTCCTTTGGCAACATAGCCACTACCATTACCAAAATGGAATTCATAATAATCACTTTCTTCTCCTGTTTCTTTAATAGCTTGTAAAATTTGTCCTTTTTTGATTACTCCAACCTCAATAACATGCTCACCTACCCAAGCATAGATTTCACTATCTCTTATCATCTCCATATAACGGTAGCTTGGCTGGCTATGATGTTGCGCTAAAACCGGATTGGAAAAACACATCAAAAACGGTAAGGAAACTATTGCAATCACATGAACGATTCGTCTCATTTTTATTTTTCATCCAAAAAAATGCCCTCTACTAAGAGAGGGCATTTCACGATTAGCTATACATATAGAGTATGCTACTCATCACGATATTACTCGTTATTGCTGCTACCGAAACCTGCATTCAACAATTCAGCAAGGTTTGCGGTTGCTTCATCAACGCTAACTTGTGGCGCTTCGGTCACTTCATTTTCGTGACGGCGGCGGATACGATCCTGATGGTAGGCATAACCTGTACCGGCAGGGATCAAACGACCAACGATGACGTTCTCTTTCAGGCCACGCAGCTCATCACGTTTACCTGCAACAGCAGCTTCAGTCAGTACGCGGGTTGTTTCCTGGAACGAAGCCGCAGAGATGAAGGATTCTGTTGCCAGTGATGCTTTGGTGATACCCAACAGATCACGTTGGAAAGTCGCAGGTACTTTACCATCCTGCTCCAGCTTACGGTTCGCGACTTTAACTCGCGCGTATTCAACCTGCTCACCTTCAAGGAATTCAGAGCTACCCGCATTTGCGATAGTTGCTTTACGCAACATCTGACGAACGATAACTTCGATGTGTTTATCGTTAATCTTAACGCCTTGCAGACGGTAAACTTCCTGCACTTCATTGGTGATGTAACGAGCAACCGCATGAACACCACGCAGGCGCAGAATGTCATGTGGAGACTCTGGGCCATCGGAGATAACATCACCGCGTTCAACAACCTCACCTTCGAACACGTTGAGCTGACGCCATTTAGGGATCATCTCTTCATATGCGTCACTACCATCCAGCGGGCTGATCACCAGACGACGTTTACCTTTGGTTTCTTTACCGAAGGAAACGATACCGCTGATTTCTGCCAGAATAGCAGGTTCTTTCGGGCGACGAGCTTCGAACAAATCTGCAACGCGTGGCAGACCACCGGTGATATCTTTAGTACCGCCAGATTCCTGAGGAATACGTGCCAGCGTATCACCCGCAGAGATAGAGATGCCATCTTCCAGCTGAACAATCGCTTTACCCGGCAGGAAGTACTGAGCTGGCATATCTGTACCTGAGATCAGAACGTCGTTACCTTGAGCATCTACGATTTTCAGTGCCGGACGCAGGTCTTTACCACTACCGGTACGCTCTGCACTATCCAGAACCACCAGTGAAGACAGGCCGGTCAATTCGTCCGTCTGACGGGTGATGGTCTGGCCATCAACCATGTCGTAGAACTGGATGATACCGGACACTTCACTCACGACTGGCATGGTATGTGGATCCCAGTTTGCAACGGTTTCACCGCCGGTTACTGCCTCACCATCACCTTTCGCCAATACCGAGCCGTAAGGCACTTTATAGCTTTCTTTCGTACGACCGAAATCATCGATCAGGCGCAATTCGGTATTACGGGAAGTAATAACCAGTTTGCCTGCTGAGTTCGTCACGAATTTCGCGTTGCTCAGTTTCAGATGACCTTTGTTGCGTACCTGAATGCTGGATTCTGCTGCCGCACGAGATGCCGCACCACCGATGTGGAACGTACGCATCGTCAGCTGTGTACCCGGCTCACCGATTGACTGTGCCGCGATAACACCAACAGCTTCACCTTTGTTGATACGGTGACCACGAGCAAGGTCACGACCGTAACAGTTCGCACAAACACCGAAGTCAGTTTCACAGCTTACTACGGAACGTACTTTCACACTGTCAACGGAGTTTTCTTCTAACAGATCACACCATTTTTCGTTCAGCAGAGTATTACGCTCTACCAGAATGTCCGCAGTGCCTGGTTTCAGAACATCTTCAGCCGTTACACGACCCAATACGCGCTCACGCAGTGGTTCTTTAACATCACCACCTTCGATAACCGGAGTCATCAGGATACCGTTGTGAGTGCCACAATCATCTTCAGTCACGACCAAATCTTGGGCAACATCAACCAGACGACGGGTCAGGTAACCGGAGTTCGCGGTTTTCAATGCCGTATCCGCAAGACCTTTACGAGCACCGTGGGTTGAGATGAAGTACTGGAGTACGTTCAGACCTTCACGGAAGTTCGCGGTGATTGGTGTTTCGATAATCGAACCATCTGGAGTTGCCATCAAGCCACGCATACCCGCCAACTGACGAATCTGAGCAGCAGAACCACGCGCACCGGAATCGGCCATCATAAAGATGTTGTTGAAAGAAACCTGCTGTTCTTCTTCACCGTTACGGTTAATAACAGTTTCAGTAGACAGATTTTCCATCATCGCTTTAGCAACACGTTCGTTCGCCGCAGCCCAGATATCGATAACCTTGTTATAACGTTCGCCAGCAGTTACCAAACCAGACTGGAACTGTTCCTGAATTTCGGCCACTTCAGCTTCCGCTTCAGCGATGATGCCTTCTTTCTTCTCAGGAATAACCATGTCATCGATACCTACAGACACCCCTGAACGGGCAGCGTAAGCAAAACCGGTATACATGGTCTGGTCAGCTAAGATAACTGTTGGTTTCAGGCCCAGTATGCGGTAACAGGTATTCAGCATTCTGGAAATTGCTTTTTTACCCAGCGCTTGGTTAATCAGTGAATATGGCAGACCTCTCGGTACGATCATCCACAGGATGGCACGACCGATAGTGGTATCAACCAAACCTGTATTAACAGTAACATTGCCTTCGCCATCTCTCACTTCTTCAGTGATACGAACTTTAACGCGAGCGTGCAGAGAAGCCAGACCTGCGCGGTAAACACGCTCTGCTTCTTTAGGCCCACTCAGAACCATGCCTTCGCCTTTCGCGTTAACACAGTCACGGGTCATGTAGTACAAACCCAATACAACGTCCTGAGATGGAACGATGATTGGTTCACCGCTCGCTGGAGACAGGATGTTGTTGGTAGACATCATCAACGCACGCGCTTCCAACTGGGCTTCCAGTGTCAACGGTACGTGAACAGCCATCTGGTCACCATCGAAGTCGGCGTTATACGCCGCACACACCAATGGGTGCAACTGGATAGCCTTACCTTCGATCAGAACAGGTTCAAATGCCTGAATACCCAAACGGTGAAGGGTAGGTGCACGGTTCAGCAGAACCGGGTGCTCACGGATCACTTCATCCAGGATATCCCATACGACGGCTTCTTCACGCTCAACCATTTTCTTGGCTGCTTTGATGGTAGTCGCCAGACCACGCAATTCCAGCTTGCCGTAAATGAATGGTTTGAACAGCTCCAGAGCCATCTTCTTAGGAAGACCACACTGATGCAGACGCAGGTATGGACCTACGGTAATTACAGAACGACCTGAGTAGTCAACACGTTTACCTAGAAGGTTCTGACGGAAACGACCTTGTTTACCCTTGATCATGTCAGCCAAGGATTTCAGAGGACGTTTGTTGGAACCGGTAATTGCACGACCGCGACGGCCGTTGTCCAGCAGCGCATCAACCGCTTCCTGCAACATACGTTTTTCGTTACGTACGATGATGTCTGGCGCAGCCAGATCCAGCAGGCGTTTCAGACGGTTATTACGGTTAATAACTCGGCGATACAGATCGTTCAGGTCTGAAGTTGCGAAACGACCGCCATCCAGTGGAACCAGTGGACGCAGATCCGGTGGCAGAACTGGCAGAACGGTCAGAACCATCCACTCTGGCTTGTTACCAGACTGAATGAAAGCTTCCAGCAGTTTAATACGCTTGGTCAGCTTCTTGCGCTTGGTTTCAGAGTTGGTTTCGTTCAACTCTTCACGCAGGGTTTCACACTCGTTTTCCAGATCCATGTTTTTCAGCAAAGACTGGATCGCTTCTGCGCCCATTTTTGCGTCAAATTCATCACCGAACTCTTCCAACGCATCCAGATACTGTTCTTCAGTCAGGATCTGTCTACGCTCAAGATTGGTCATGCCGCCTTCAACAACCACATAGGATTCGAAGTACAATACGCGTTCAATATCGCGCAGAGGCATGTCCAGCAATAAACCGATGCGGGATGGCAGAGATTTCAGGAACCAAATGTGAGCGGTTGGAGATGCCAGCTCGATGTGACCCATACGTTCACGACGAACTTTAGTCTGGGTGACTTCAACGCCACATTTCTCACAAATCACACCACGGTGTTTTAAACGCTTATATTTACCACACAAGCATTCATAATCTTTTACTGGCCCGAAAATACGTGCGCAGAAAAGACCGTCACGCTCAGGCTTGAACGTACGGTAGTTAATAGTTTCCGGCTTTTTTACTTCCCCGAATGACCATGAACGGATCATATCTGGAGAGGCCAGAGCAATTTTGATCGCATCAAACTCTTCGGTCTTAGTTTGCGCTTTCAGAAACTTCAATAAGTCTTTCACGAAATAGCTCCTGTCGGAGTTAGACCTGTTAGGTGAGCGGCCCATGCCACTCACCTCTATAACCAGCATACCCTTCGTCTTTCAAGTTGCAGCTTTGTTGGCTGCGCTCACTCACCCCTGTCACATAGTTATCTATGCTCCCAGGGGATTAATGAAAGGCTCCTGCCTTTCACCGGAGGCCAGCCTTTGGCTGGGCAAATTCGTTCCCGACGAATTTGTCATTCCCTTGCCGTCGCGCTGCATCTTGAAATCCATTGGGTATATAATCACTGGCGGGAAAACGGTTTATTCGTCTTCCAGCTCGATGTTGATACCCAACGAACGGATTTCTTTCAGCAATACGTTGAAAGATTCCGGCATGCCTGGTTCCATCTGGTGGTTACCATCCACGATGTTTTTATACATCTTGGTACGACCGTTAACATCGTCGGATTTAACTGTGAGCATTTCTTGCAGGGTGTACGCAGCACCGTATGCTTCCAATGCCCACACTTCCATCTCACCGAAGCGCTGACCACCGAACTGTGCCTTACCACCCAGCGGCTGCTGAGTAACCAAACTGTAAGAACCGGTAGAACGGGCGTGCATCTTGTCATCAACCAAGTGGTTCAATTTCAGCATGTACATGTAACCAACAGTTACTTGACGCTCAAATTGTTCACCGGTGCGACCATCAAACAGTGTGATCTGACCAGAAGTCGGCAAGCCACCCAATTTCAACAGCTCTTTAATTTCGGTTTCTTTCGCACCGTCAAAGACTGGCGTTGCAATTGGCATACCTTTTTTCAGGTTTTCTGCCAAACGCATCACTTCTTCGTCGGTGAAAGTGCTCAAATCAACTTTCTGACGAGTATCGTCACCCAAATCATAAGCTTTCTGGATGAATTCACGCAGTTTGGCAACTTCTTGCTGCTGTTTCAGCATCGCATTGATCTTGTCACCAATGCCTTTTGCCGCCATACCCAAGTGAGTTTCCAGAATCTGACCGATGTTCATACGTGATGGTACGCCCAGCGGGTTCAATACGATGTCTACCGCTGTTCCGTTTTCATCGTAAGGCATGTCTTCGATCGGGTTAATTTTGGAGATAACACCCTTGTTACCGTGACGACCAGCCATCTTGTCACCAGGCTGTATCTGACGTTTCACAGCCAGATACACTTTGACAATTTTCAGTACGCCTGGTGCCAAATCATCGCCTTGTGTGATCTTACGGCGTTTAGCATCCAGTTTTTTCTCGAACTCTGCTTTCAGTTCGTCATACTGTTCTGCCAGCTGCTCCAGCTGATTTTGTTTTTCTTCATCAGCCAGGCCCAGCTCCAACCAGCGTCCACGAGGCAGCTTACTGAGTTTTTCCGCTTCAACCCCACCGGAAACCAGCACGGAGTTAATACGGGCAAACAGGCCAGCTTCGAAAATTTGCAGTTCTTCCGTCAGGTCTTTTTTCGCCTGACGCAGCTGCATCTCTTCGATTTCCAACGCACGCTTATCTTTCTCTACGCCATCACGAGTAAAGACCTGTACGTCAATAACCGTACCGGAAACACCGTTTGGTACGCGCAGTGAAGAATCTTTCACATCAGATGCTTTCTCACCGAAGATCGCACGCAGCAGTTTTTCTTCTGGTGTCAGCTGAGTTTCGCCTTTCGGTGTCACTTTACCAACCAGAATGTCGCCGCCTTTCACTTCCGCACCGATATAAACGATACCGGACTCGTCCAGCTTAGACAGTGCAGCTTCACCCACGTTAGGGATGTCGGCTGTGATCTCTTCTGGTCCCAGTTTGGTGTCACGAGACACACAAGCCAGTTCCTGAATGTGAATAGTGGTGAAACGGTCTTCCTGAACAACACGTTCAGATACGAGGATGGAGTCTTCGAAGTTATAACCATTCCATGGCATGAATGCCACGCGCATGTTCTGACCCAGTGCCAGCTCACCTAAATCGGTAGATGGACCATCAGCCAGTACGTCACCACGCTCTACCAATTCGCCCAGAGAAACACATGGCATCTGATTGATGCAGGTGTTCTGGTTAGAACGGGTATATTTGGTCAGGTTGTAGATATCAATGCCCGCTTCACCCGCGTACATTTCATCTTCGTTAACTTTGATTACAATACGGGATGCGTCAACGTACTGAACCACACCACCACGTTTAGCAACAGAGGTTACACCGGAGTCAACCGCTACTGCACGTTCCATGCCTGTACCAACCAACGGCTTGTCAGCGCGCAGAGTCGGGACTGCCTGACGTTGCATGTTCGCACCCATCAAGGCACGGTTGGCGTCATCATGTTCAAGGAATGGGATCAAGGAAGCACCGACGGACACGATCTGTTGTGTCGAAACGTCCATGTACTGGACTTGATCACGGTTGAACAAGCTGGATTCATCGTAATGACGGCAAGTGACCAATTCTTCTACGAAGTGGCCTTCTTCATCCAATACGGAGTTAGCCTGTGCAATAACATAGTTACCTTCTTCGATCGCAGACAGGTAGTGAATTTCATCGGTCACTACACCATCACGAACTAAACGGTAAGGGGTTTCAAGGAAACCGTACTCATTGGTACGCGCATAAACGGACAATGAGTTAATCAGACCGATGTTCGGACCTTCAGGCGTTTCGATTGGACATACACGACCATAGTGGGTTGGGTGTACGTCTCGAACTTCAAAGCCTGCACGCTCACGGGTCAGACCGCCTGGACCCAACGCAGAAATACGGCGTTTATGAGTAATTTCAGACAGTGGGTTGTTCTGATCCATGAACTGGGACAACTGGCTGGAACCAAAGAACTCTTTCACCGCCGCAGAAATCGGTTTCGCGTTGATCATGTCTTGTGGCATCAAAGTATCCAGATCGCCCAGAGACAGACGCTCTTTCACTGCACGCTCAACACGTACCAGACCAACACGGAACTGGTTTTCAGCCATTTCGCCAACGGAACGGATACGACGGTTGCCCAAATGGTCGATATCGTCGACTTCACCTTTACCGTTACGGATATCGATGAGCTTCTTCATCACGTCAATGATGTCTTCTTTGCTCAGGATACCGGAACCTTCAACCTCTTCACGATCCAGTGAACGGTTGAATTTCATGCGGCCAACCGCAGACAGATCGTAACGATCTTCAGAGAAGAACAGGTTCTCAAACAGATTCTCTGCAGCTTCACGTGTCGGTGGTTCACCCGGACGCATCATACGATAGATTTCAACCAGTGCGCTCAGGCGATCATTGGTTGAGTCAATACGCAGAGTTTCGGAAATGTATGCACCATGATCCAGATCGTTGGTAAACAGGGTCTCGATAGATTTGTGACCAGACTGACTAAGATGCGCCAGCAGATCCAAAGAGAGTTCCATGTTAGCAGCACAGATGATTTCACCTGTGTTCTGGTCGATGTAATCTTTTGCTACAACCTTACCAGCGATATATTCAACAGGTACCTCAATGCAGTTTACCTGATCTTTTTCTAACTGGCGGATATGGCGAGCGGTAATACGGCGGCCTTTTTCAACATAGACCTTGCCATTCGCTTCGATATCAAATGAAGCGGTCTCGCCACGCAGACGTTCTGGAACCAGAGTCATCTGCAATTTGTTGTCGCGAATTTCGAAAACGGTTTTGTTGAAGAACAGGTTCAGGATTTCTTCAGTAGAGTAACTCATCGCGCGCAAAATAATCGAAGCCGGTAATTTACGACGGCGGTCGATACGTACAAACAAGTTATCTTTTGGATCAAATTCGAAATCTAACCATGAACCACGGTAAGGGATGATACGTGCGTTATACAGTACCTTACCGGATGAATGGGTTTTACCCTTATCACTGTCAAAGAAAACGCCTGGGCTACGATGCAACTGAGATACGATAACGCGCTCAGTACCGTTGATAACGAAAGTCCCGTTATCAGTCATGAGTGGAATTTCACCCATGTAGACTTCTTGCTCTTTGATGTCTTTGACTGTGCCTTCTGGCGCTTCGCGCTCATAGATCACCAGACGCAGTTTAACGCGCAGCGGTGCGGAATAAGTAACACCACGGATCTGACACTCTTGAACATCAAAAACAGGCTCGCCAAGACGGTAGCTTACATATTGCAGCTCAGAATTGCCGCTATAGCTCTGAATTGGGAACACAGAACGGAAGGCCGCTTCAAGTCCATTCTGGCCTTCAGGATCTTGCTCGATAAACTTCTGGAACGAGTCAAGTTGGATAGAAAGAAGGTATGGAACATCCAAAACTTGTGGACGTTTACCAAAATCCTTACGAATACGTTTTTTCTCGGTATAGGAGTAAACCATAGGGTTCCTCAGCTCGCTGATAAGTGACCCACTCTGCCCGCCCTTAAGGACAGCTCTCTGCAACACTATTTTTTCGAACAGAAAATAGAATATTTTCCGTAACACTCATTGCCATTACTCTTAAATCATTTCATTGCGTTACCTGACTACCGAGCTACCCGAGTGGATCGTAGCTGAGAACGCAGTATATTAAGTCGTCAATAGAAAGAAGTATTCTGGGTTCATTAACAGCTAAACAGTGTGAAATGCTGTTAACTCCCTACATAACGCCTTTCAGGTTATATTGCTTTCAGGCAATATATCTTGCAGGCAATATGATTTGGCTTTCAGACAATGCTGTTAAAACAAGGCCATTAACCACAAACCTTACAAACAATGTCCTTACAGCGCAAAAAGGCTGGCGATTAAAAAATCGCCAGCCGCCAGCCTTAACAAATCAGGCTGCGAACTTCAAACTGATCTTACTTGATCTCAACAGAAGCACCTGCTTCTTCCAGAGATTTTTTCAGAGCTTCAGCGTCATCTTTGCTGATGCCTTCTTTCAGTGCTGCTGGTGCGCTTTCAACCAGGTCTTTAGCTTCTTTCAGACCCAGGCCAGTTGCGCCGCGTACTGCTTTGATTACAGCAACTTTGTTAGCACCAATGCCAGTCAGGATTACGTCGAATTCAGTTTTTTCTTCAACTGCTTCAGCAGCACCACCAACTACAGCAACAGCTGCAGCAGCAGAAACGCCGAATTTTTCTTCCATCATGCTGATCAGTTCAACAACGTCCATTACAGACATTTCTGCAACTGCGTCCAGAATTTGTTCTTTAGTGATAGACATAACAAGTGTTCCTAAAATTCAGAAAAAGTTTATACGTTAAAAAGCAACGAAGGAAATAGCCAATTAAGCTGCTTCTTTCTGATCGCGTAGCGCAGCCAGAGTGCGAACCAGTTTGCCTGCGGAGGCTTCTTTCATGGTTGCCATCAGGCGTGCAATTGCTTCATCGTAAGTTGGGAGTGTCGCCAGACGATCGATATTTGATCCTGGGATAAACTCACCTTCAAAGGCTGCCGCTTTAATCTCGAATGCTGGATTCGCTTTCGCGAAATCTTTGAACAGACGAGCAGCTGCGCCCGGATGTTCAGAAGAGAAAGCAATCAAGGTTGGACCAACAAACGCTTCTTTCAGGCACTCATATTCAGTACCTTCAACAGCACGACGCAGCAGGGTATTACGTACAACACGTACGCTAACACCAGCTTCACGGCATGCTTTACGCAGTTCAGTCATTTTATCTACGGTAACGCCGCGAGAATCCGCAACAACCGCAGACAGCGCGCCTTTGGCTACTTCGCTGACTTCAGCAACAATCGCTTGTTTGTCTTGAAGATTTAGTGCCATTAGCTTCTTGCTCCTGGATTAACCGGGAAAACCCGGAACTCACTTCACTCAAAGCACAGGATGTGCCTGAGCGCTAAAACACGGTGAGCAGAATCCAGAAAATAAATTTCATTTGGCTCTGTCACCGTCTACGCAGGATATTAAGTAAGTAATTTCTACGTACTTACGCCTGCGGTCTTGGACGGGGCTTGGATTAAGGCCAAGCTCCAACCGAAAACTTGTTATTTGCCGATAGCCCCTTATTTTTCAAAGGTGATGTGTCATTAAACACACAATCAGGCAAATTTTAAGCGTCAGATTTTAGACAAATCTGACGCTAAGGTAAAGCGTTATCTCAGCTTATAATGATTAAGCTGCTGATGCGTTCAGACCAGACTGGTCGATCGCAACACCTGCACCCATGGTAGTGGACAGGCTAACTTTCTTAATGTAAACGCCTTTAGCAGAAGATGGCTTGGCTTTTTTCAGCGCAACCAACAGAGCTTCCAGGTTTTCTTGCAGTTTGTCAGCGTCGAAGTCAACTTTACCGATGGTGGTGTGGATGATACCGTTCTTGTCGTTACGGTAACGAACCTGACCAGCTTTAGCGTTTTGTACCGCTTCAGCAACGTTAGGAGTTACAGTACCAACTTTAGGGTTTGGCATCAGGCCACGTGGACCCAGGATTTGGCCCAGCTGACCAACAACACGCATTGCATCTGGAGATGCGATAACTACGTCGAAGTTCATCTCGCCTTTCTTAATCTGTTCAGCCAGATCTTCCATACCTACCAGTTCTGCGCCAGCAGCTTTAGCCGCTTCAGCATTTGCACCCTGAGTAAATACAGCAACACGTACTGAACGACCGGTACCGTGTGGCAACACAGTTGCACCACGAACGTTTTGGTCAGATTTACGAGCATCGATGCCAAGATTAACAGCTACGTCAACGCTTTCTACAAATTTAGCGGTAGCAAGTTCTTTCAGCAGAGCAACAGCTTCGTTGATGTCATATTGTTTAGTTGCATCAACTTTTTCACGGATAGTGCGCATGCGCTTAGTCAGTTTAGCCATTGATTAACCCTCCACTACCAGACCCATGGAACGAGCAGTACCTTCGATTGAACGCATCATCGCGTCAACATCAGCACCAGTCATATCCGCAGCTTTAGTTTCAGCAATCTCACGAATCTGAGCGCTGGTTACTTTACCAACTTTGTCTTTGTTCGGCTTGCCGGAACCAGACTTGACACCCGCTGCTTTTTTCAGCAGAACTGCCGCTGGTGGGGTTTTGGTAACGAAAGTGAAAGAACGGTCCGCATAAACAGTAATAACAACTGGAATTGGCAGGCCTTTTTCAATGCTTTCAGTTTTAGCATTGAACGCTTTACAGAATTCCATGATGTTAACACCCTGCTGACCCAGTGCTGGGCCAACTGGTGGGCTTGGGTTAGCCATACCAGCCGCAACTTGCAGCTTAACGTAGGCTTGTACTTTCTTAGCCATCTTATTTCCTCTATATGGGTCTTATCGCCTCAAAGCGAGGCTCCCCTGACAATTTAGGCCCCGTCTATAAAGACCAGACCACTTAAAACTTTTACCTAAGTTATCTAGAAAACATGATTAAAAAATAATGCCTAGATAAAAACAAAAGGCGCGAAATTGTATGCTAATTTCACACCCTTTGCAAGTGAGCTTGTTTGATTTATCGTCAGATTAAACTTTCTCCACCTGACTAAAGTCCAGCTCAACAGGAGTAGCACGACCAAAGATAGAAACCGATACTTTCAAACGGCTCTTCTCGTAATCGACTTCTTCTACCACACCATTGAAGTCTGCAAATGGACCATCGCTGACTCGAACCATTTCGCCTGGCTCGAACAGAGTTTTTGGCCGTGGTTTATCACCAACTTGCTGAAGACGATCCATAATCGCATCAACTTCTTTATCGCTAATTGGTGCCGGGCGGTCAGACGTGCCACCGATAAAACCCATTACGCGAGGTACACTACGAACCAGATGCCAAGTTGCATCGTTCATTACCATTTGTACCAAAACATAACCAGGGAAGAATTTACGCTCGCTTTTACGGCGTTGGCCACTGCGGATCTCAACTACTTCTTCTGTCGGCACCATTACTTCGCCGAAAGAATCTTCCATATCTTGTAATTTGATATGCTCACGCAGAGATTGCGCAACACGACCTTCAAACCCAGAAAATGCCTGTATGACATACCAACGCTTTTTTGGGGATTCAGACATTTTTAAAACCTCAGGCCTGTAATAAATGAAACTAAACGCACCAGAATACCGTCCAGTCCCCATAAGATCAGAGACATGACAGCGGTTACAGCTGCAACAATCAAAGTCGTATGCAGAGCTTCCTGGCGAGTTGGCCAAATGACTTTACGCATTTCAATGCGGGCTTCACGGGCAAATGCTAATGCAGCTTTACCTTTCACTGTCCACAATGCAACTGCTCCTGCAAAGGCAGCAATAGCCACAACGGCTATCGCACGCAGAGGCAGGTTATACTCTCGGTAATAATAATTACCCACTATAGCAGCTACCAGCAGCACAGCTACCAATAGCCATTTTGCTATATCAAGACCACGCCCGCTTTCTTGAGCATCGCTATTCGCACTCATAAACCAACCTGTAACTATATGTAAGTAACTATGATGTAAATAGATAGCCAGCTTGCCTCGCAAGAGCAAAACAAATCAGACCGAACCCAAAGATAATTGTAATTGTATCTGACTCGGCGCCATAATTCAGCAGGACTTTTATACTCTTCGTCTTTTCAGTTGCAGCTTTGTCGGCTGCCTCTTGAAATCCCTTGAGTATATATCTCAGCGATATCAAATCCTATCCGTTGTATCAAGAGCCTATCTCACCAACAATTAAGGATAACTGTCAAACGGCGATTTGTCTGCCATCGGAGAGTGATTTAATGAACAACTATTGATGAGATAGGTTCTTCTTAAGACAACGTATAAAAAGGGCATCTATCGATGCCCTTCCAAAATGAACACATTAAAAAAAATTATGCGATCACTTTAGCAACAACACCAGCACCTACAGTACGACCACCTTCACGGATTGCAAAACGCAGACCTTCGTCCATTGCGATTGGTGCAATCAGGGTCACGATCATGTTGATGTTGTCACCTGGCATGACCATCTCTACGCCTTCTGGCAGTTCGATAGTACCGGTTACGTCAGTTGTACGGAAGTAGAACTGTGGACGGTAACCTTTGAAGAATGGAGTATGACGGCCACCTTCATCTTTGCTCAGGATATAAACTTCTGATTCGAAAGTTGTGTGTGGCTTGATTGAACCTGGTTTAGCCAATACTTGACCACGTTCGATTTCGTCACGCTTAGTCCCACGCAGCAGAACACCTACGTTCTCACCTGCACGGCCTTCGTCCAGCAGTTTACGGAACATTTCAACGCCGGTACACGTTGTTTTAGTGGTATCTTTGATACCAACGATTTCAACTTCGTCACCCACTTTAACGATACCACGCTCAACACGGCCGGTAACTACTGTACCGCGGCCGGAGATGGAGAAGACGTCTTCGATTGGCAGCAGGAATGGCTTGTCAATGTCACGCTCTGGCTCTGGGATATAAGAATCCAGGGCTTCTGCCAGTTCAATGATTTTCGCTTCCCACTCGGCTTCGCCTTCCAGCGCTTTCAGAGCAGAACCACGGATGATTGGTGTGTCGTCGCCTGGGAAATCGTACTGAGACAGCAGCTCACGGACTTCCATTTCTACCAGTTCCAGCAGCTCTTCGTCATCAACCATGTCACACTTGTTCAAGAACACGATGATGTAAGGAACGCCTACCTGACGACCCAGCAGGATGTGCTCACGAGTCTGTGGCATTGGGCCATCAGTTGCAGCAACGACCAGGATCGCGCCGTCCATCTGCGCAGCACCGGTGATCATGTTTTTCACATAGTCGGCGTGGCCTGGGCAGTCAACGTGTGCGTAGTGGCGAGTAGGGGTATCGTATTCTACGTGAGAAGTAGAGATGGTGATACCACGCGCTTTTTCTTCGGGTGCGTTATCGATCTGGTCGAATGCACGAGCGCTACCGCCGTAGGTTTTTGCCAAAACGGTGGTGATTGCAGCAGTCAGGGTAGTTTTACCGTGGTCAACGTGGCCGATAGTACCAACGTTAACGTGCGGTTTTGAACGTTCAAACTTTTCTTTAGACACGACTCTATTCCTTAATACCGCTCCCCCGTCACAAAAATGAGGGAGCTAAAAAGATAGTAAACTCGAAAAATTATCTAGATTTACGAGCTTCGATAATAGCCTGAGCGACGTTGCTAGGCGCTTCGTTGTACTTCAAGAACTCCATGGAGTAAGAAGCACGACCTTGGGTCTGAGAACGCAGGTCAGTAGCATAACCAAACATTTCAGACAATGGTACCTGTGCACGAACAACTTTGCCCGTAGCTACATCATCCATACCATCGATCATACCACGGCGACGGTTCAAGTCACCGATGACGTCACCCATGTAGTCTTCTGGTGTTTCCACTTCAACTTTCATGATAGGCTCCAGGAGAACTGGTTTAGCTTTCATGAAGCCTTCTTTAAATGCCATGGATGCAGCAATTTTAAAGGCGATTTCTGAAGAGTCAACGTCATGGTAAGAACCATCAAACAGAGCAACTTTAACGTCAACGATTGGATAACCAGCCAGAACACCGCTCTTCAGCTGTTCCTGAACGCCTTTATCAACGCCCGGGATGTATTCTTTAGGAACAACACCACCAACGATTTCGTTAGCGAATTCGTAACCAGCGCCGCCAGCTTCAAGAGGCTCAATACGTAGCCATACGTGACCGTACTGACCACGACCACCGGACTGTTTAGCGTGTTTACCTTCCTGCTCAACAGAAGCACGGATGGTTTCACGATAAGCAACCTGAGGTTTACCTACGTTAGCTTCAACGTTGAACTCACGACGCATACGGTCAACCAGAACGTCGAGGTGCAGCTCACCCATACCTGCGATGATGGTCTGACCAGTCTCTTCATCACTGCTTACGCGGAATGATGGATCTTCCTGAGCCAGACGGCCTAAAGCGATACCCATTTTTTCTTGGTCAGCTTTAGTTTTTGGCTCGATAGCAACAGAGATAACTGGCTCTGGGAATTCCATGCGCTCCAGGATGATTGGTGCGCCCATGTCACACAGAGTATCACCTGTAGTTACATCTTTAAGACCGATTGCAGCAGCGATATCGCCTGCACGGACTTCTTTGATTTCTTCACGTTTGTTGGCGTGCATCTGTACGATACGACCAAAACGTTCTTTCTTGTCTTTAATCGGGTTCAGTACTGTGTCACCAGAGTTAACAACACCAGAGTAAACGCGGAAGAAAGTCAAGTTACCCACGAATGGGTCAGTAGCGATTTTGAACGCCAGCGCAGAGAATGGCTCGTCATCGCTGGAATGACGTTCTGCTGGAGTATCTTTACCGTCTGGCAGCATACCTTTGATGGATTCAACGTCAGTTGGTGCCGGCAGATATTCAATAACTGCATCCAACATTGCCTGAACACCCTTGTTCTTAAATGCAGAACCACAGGTAACCAGGATAATTTCGCCAGTCAGAACACGCTTACGCAGAGCTACCTTGATTTCTTCTTCAGTCAGCTCTTCACCGCCCAGATATTTGTCCATCAGTTCTTCTGATGCTTCTGCTGCGGATTCAATCAGATTCTGATGCCATTCTTGAGCCAGTTCAACCATGTCTGCTGGGATATCTTCATAAGTGAAGGTAGTACCCTGATCAGCTTCATTCCAGTTGATTGCTTTCATTTTCAACAGGTCAACAATACCGGTGAAGGTATCTTCAGCACCGATTGCCAGTTGAAGTGGAACTGGGTTAGCAGCCAGACGAGTTTTAATCTGCTCAACAACGCGCAGGAAGTTCGCACCCATACGGTCCATTTTGTTAACGAACGCGATGCGTGGAACATTATATTTGTTAGCCTGACGCCATACAGTTTCAGACTGAGGCTGAACACCACCAACTGCACAGTAAACCATTACTGCACCGTCAAGAACACGCATGGAACGTTCTACTTCGATGGTGAAATCAACGTGTCCTGGGGTGTCGATGATGTTGATGCGGTGTGGTTCAAACTGTTTAGCCATACCAGACCAGAATGCAGTAGTCGCAGCAGAGGTAATGGTGATACCACGTTCCTGCTCCTGCTCCATCCAGTCCATTGTTGCTGAACCTTCGTGAGTTTCACCAATTTTATGGTTTACACCTGTGTAAAACAGAATACGTTCAGTTGTCGTGGTTTTACCGGCGTCGATGTGGGCACTGATACCGATATTACGGTAACGTGCTATAGGTGTTTTACGAGCCATTTTTTCCTCTCTCGTGGGCGTTCAATTTAGAGAACGGGTAGCCGAACAGCTACCCAGAACATATTCACTGCCGATGGGTTACCAACGAATGGATTACCAACGGTAGTGTGCGAACGCCTTGTTAGCTTCTGCCATACGATGAACGTCTTCACGTTTCTTCACAGCAGCGCCTTTGTTTTCAGCCGCATCAGATAATTCATTCGCCAGGCGCAGAGCCATCGACTTATCACCGCGTTTACGAGCAGCATCAACGATCCAACGCATTGCCAGTGCATTGCGACGAACCGGACGAACTTCAACTGGAACCTGATAAGTAGAACCACCAACACGGCGGGACTTAACTTCCACAGTCGGGCGCACGTTATCCAGTGCCAGCTCGAATGCTTCCAGATGATCTTTACTAGAACGCTGAGCCAGGGTCTCAAGCGCGCTATATACAATTGCTTCTGCGGTAGATTTCTTACCATCTACCATCAGGATATTAACAAATTTTGCCAGTAGTTCAGATCCGAACTTTGGATCTGGCAGAATTTTACGTTGACCAATTACACGACGACGTGGCATGGAAATACTCCGTTTCGAATTCAGGGTTGTCCAAAACTCTACGAGTTTATTTTGACATTAAAGTGAAAAATGTTTGGCCTTACTTAACGGAGAACCATTAAGCCTTTGGCTTCTTCACACCGTACTTAGAACGACCTTGCTTACGGTCTTTAACACCGGCACAGTCCAGTGCACCGCGAACAGTGTGGTAACGCACACCTGGCAAGTCTTTAACACGACCGCCACGGATCAGAATAACGGAGTGTTCCTGCAAGTTGTGGCCTTCACCACCGATGTAGGAAGAAACTTCGTAACCATTAGTCAAACGCACACGACATACTTTACGCAGTGCGGAGTTTGGTTTTTTAGGAGTGGTAGTATATACACGAGTACATACGCCACGTTTTTGCGGGCAAGCTTCCAGAGCAGGAACGTTGCTTTTCACAACTTTCGAGCTACGAGATTTGCGCACCAGCTGGTTGATAGTTGCCATTATTAAAAAAGCTCCTGGTTTTTTGCTTCGTAAACACGGATTTTACCCTCTGGCAGTCATGATGACAAAACGAGAGGACGCGGAATTTTATTGCTGACTTGACGAGGTGTCAAGAAATATACAGTTTTTCTATACTGGTAAAATAGCGGAAATATACAATTCTCATTTACCAGGCAAAATTTTGCTGATGTTTTACCGTTAAGCTCACAAAACCGTCGTAATCAATCACCTTAACACGGTCTGAAATCTGTTCAGTCAGCCCCCGTGCATCCAGATCTTCCTGCAAGGCATAAATACCAGCTCCTGTACGCATCAATTCAGCTAAGTAGCGATTATCATTGATCCCGAACAATACGCCATTCTGAATTAACAGAACGTCATCGGTCTCAGATACAAGAGCAAGCATTGCATTGACGTCATCATGGTAAGGTGAGCGCCTAACAGTATATAACATGTTACTTACCTGTAATAGATTAAAATTTCAACACAACATCATAATCTGCCAACTGTTTTCGTATTGCCACAGCAGAAAGAAATTCTGCCTTAAGTACAAAATTGCTTGCCGGACTACCTCCGCGAATGAGCAGATCATCAAGACAAACGTAACATTTATCAATGTCATAAAGAGGCAAGATCTTAAAGGTTGAAATATAGTCACGGGTCAGAATTTTATCTGGCTGTTGGTTGGCCAGTAATTGGAATACTCCATCAGAAATAAAGAATATGCCAATTTGATCGGTTAAGGCTGATGTCGCAAGCAGGGCATCCAGCCCTTCCCGGCCTACAGAAGAGCCATGAGGGGCTTCAGTAAAAACAAAGGCGATTTTTTTCATCGATAACCACTATTTCATTAAGGCCCACATAATTTCCTCAAAACTGACATTTCATCAATGCTTACTGCGAGGCTTAAAATTGTATAACACGATCACATAGCATCATAGCTTCTGCCAGCGCCCCCAACCCGCTAAGTTCAAACCCATTTGCCAGATTAGCAACAGGCAAATTTAATTCTTGGGCTTGTTGCTCATCCACTACACCGCGACGCAATGCTGCGGCAACGCAAATATACAGATTGAACCGATGCTGGACTGCCAATGCCTGCCATGCCCTGACCAGATCAAATTCATCATTGGCGGGAGCAACCAGTTGATTACCGTTTAGGACACCCTCACGATAAAAGAACATACTATGTAATGTATGTCCTGCGGCGATCAACGCCTGAGCAAATTGATAGGCACTGCTGGCTTGTTGAGTACCATAAGCTGGCCCGGTGACCAGCAGACAATAAGACAGTGACGACATTACTTCTCCGGGCTGGCACATTCGCCGTTTTTAAACTGGCGAATATAGAGGTATACCGTATGCTTGGAAATATTCAAACGGTCAGCAACCTGATTAATAGCATCCTTAATATCAAAAATGCCTTTCTCATAAAGATTTAACACTACCTGCCTATTTTTCGCATTGTTGGAAACATTGCGGTCGGCATTCACTTCTTCAATAGTAAATTCCAGAGTTTGTGCAACCAGGTCATCCACAGAAGATGCAAAGTTAACGTTCGAAGAAACTTCGTGGGTTTTTTCTGGGATAAAGGTCTGAATAATTTCAGAGAAAGGCACATCAAGGTTCATATTAATACATAACAGCCCAATAACCCGACGCTGGCGATTGCGAATAGCAATTGTGATAGATTTCATCAACGAACCGCTTTTTGCCCGCGTAAAATACGCTTTAGAAACACTGCTGTCTTCATCCGTAATATCGTGGAGCATCCGCAACGCCAAATCTGTAATCGGGGAACCGATCTTACGACCAGTATGTTCCCCATTAGCTATTCTGACAGCTGAACATTTAAGATCTTCCAGTGAATGAAGAACTATTTCACAATGCCCACCTATCAACATAGCCAGGCCATCAACAGCAGCTTCGTAAGATTTTAAAATTTCATGATCTGTTTCATTAAACGGTTGGTTTTCCAGTAAATCAATATCACTGTTATCACCAGTTAATAGCGGGGTAGACATGTTAATACACCATCCTTCAAGCTCAGACTTTGCCTCACCAAAATATTAAGGCGAGATTTATTATAAAATCACATTACTACAACCAAGAGTCTACCTCAGTAAACATCTACTGTTATAGGCAGAATGTTCTATATTCTATTCGGAATAATGACGTTAAAACCACTGTTGACGTTAAAACTACATTGAATTTACGTCAAGCCCTTGCTGAAGATACCACAGGGTTTTATCACAGCTTTATGCCTAATACGCTTAAAATATGAAAACGATATTTCATTTAATACCGAAGGAAATAATAAGCAGACATGCAATTTTTCTTTATTCATGCTTATTATTCATCAAAGATGAAGTAAATATCATCAACAAACCGAAAGATGAAAGAAAGATGAAAATGAAAAAATGAAAGGTACAAATAATAAAACAGGAGCGATTAAACTCCTGTCTGTATTGTCCCGCAATTATTACCGGAATTATTTTGCCTTGGCAGCAGGTTTAATATCCAGTAATTCAACATCAAAAACTAAAGTAGAATTAGCTGGAATTTTAGGCAGGCTTGCTTGGTCATAAGCCAACTTCGGTGGAATAACCAATGTAATTTTTCCGCCTTTCTTCACATTCTGTAAGCCTTCTTTCCAACCTGGAATCACGCTGTCCAGACGAATTGACAGAGGTTCTTTACGTTCATAAGAACTGTCGAAAACTTGCCCGTCAATCAAAGAACCTTTGTAGTTAACAACTACAGTGTCAGTTTCTTTAGGGGTCTTGCCAGTACCTTCTTTTTCAATTTTGTAAAGAAGACCTGATTTGGTTTCCACTACGCCAGCCTGCTTAGCGAACTTTTTACGGTATTCATCACCTTTTGCGCCATTTTCACCAGCATCTTTCTCTGCCTTAGCCTGAGCCATCTCTTTCACTTTTTTTTCAAAAGCCAACAAAGTGTCCTGAATTTCTTGATCAGTCAATTTGCTTTTATTATTTAAAGCATCTTCAACACCAACCAACAACTGTGTTTTTTCTAAGTTGATACCGAGTGTTTTCTGCTCTTTCAAGGAATTTTCCATGTAGCTACCCAAAGAGGCACCCAGAGCATAAGAATTTTGCTGTTCTACCGTTTTAAATGCACTATTCAGCTTTACTTCACCTTTAGCTTCTGTATTAGCAGCCAAAACCTGAGGTACACTGAATACTACTGCCAGAGTTGTTGCCAGTATGGTTGTTTTAAACAATGATTTCATCCTATTCTCCAATAAATTTGGGCGGTTTTACCGTCAGCTCAAGCTACGCGTAACATGTACTATAACCGTCTGCGGAAACCAATGACAATATTTGCTATACCTTGATCTAAAAACCATTGAGACAGCATTAACGTGAAGAGGTTTCGTTATCCCCTCTTCTATTGAACGTTTTGAATATTATAGTGCCACTTGGTTAGAGTAATCGTTCCATCATGTCATTAACTGACCAGAGGCAGGAGAAAGATAATGGAATTATCCGACATTGAACAAAGATTTGAACAATTGGAAACTAAACTGGCCTATCAGGAAGCCACCATTGAAGAGCTAAATCAAGAAGTAAGAAAGCAGCAGATAGAGGCAGAACAGCTGAAAGAACAACTGCGATTAATGGCTGATCGCCTAAAAACTCACCAGGCATCCATTATAGCACCACTTTCAGAAGAAACACCTCCCCCTCATTACTGATACCGCTTATTTGGAATATGTCTGCCAAGGAAGGCAGAAACATAAAAAAAGGAAGCGCACTATGTGCTTCCCTTCTTCTGCTGACTGATTTTTCATATTACTAACAATTTTTAGTTAGTCAATGATCTCAGATTAGTGGCAGCTACCACCGCAGCACCCATGTTCATCGTGCTCATGGTGATCATCGCAACCACCCTGACCATGAACATGACCGTGAGCCAGTTCTTCTTCAGTTGCTTCACGGATTGCTACAATTTCAACATTGAACTTCAGGTTTTGACCAGCCAGCATGTGGTTAGCATCAACAACAACTTCATCACCTTCAATCTCAGTAATTTCAACTGGGATAGGGCCTTGATCCGTGTCAGCCAGAAAACGCATGCCAACCTGAAGATCGTCAACACCAACAAACACATCTTTTGGCGCACGCTGAACCAGATTGTCATCATACTGACCGTATGCATCATTCGCTTCTACGCTAACATCAAAACGTTCACCTGCCTCACGGCCTTCCAGTGCTTTTTCCAATCCGCTGATCAGAGAACCACGGCCATGCAGATAGTCTAACGGCGCGCTCACCGAGGACTCATCAACTAAAACACCATCTTCTGTTCTTACTTGATAAGCCAGGCTGACCACCAAGTCTTTTGCTACTTTCATGACTACTCCTACATACCCGAGGGAAAAACCCGTAAGGAAAAATTTTTACAGCTCAAAAAAATGCTGCCAATTGTAACGGAATTCTACGTCGCCAGGTACAGCGACGGCAAAATTTATCCACAATTTATTGTTAGTTCATTTATATCCAATCGATTTCAAGCTACAGCAGAGAACTTTTCCCGGAAAGTATGGTTAATGATAACGACCCGACCGGAGTCAATAAAAGCAGCCAACAAAATGGCAGGTCGAACAAAGATGAAAGGTATATTTATTGAGGTGTAAAAATACCAATAACCTGTTCCTGTTCCCTGACATGAGAAGTAACAGCTTCATCAGTCTGCCTCTGTATGTGACCACAATGAGCGCATTCAACGATATCAACTTTATTTTCCTGCCACATTGCCAGCGTATCCTGTGACTGACATTTTGGACAAACAGCTCCCGCAATAAAACGCTTACGACTGACTGACATAATTCACCCCAATGTTATTCATATTCATCCCATCCTTCCGGTTGGCGACGCTCATTAATCATTTCCCGTTCAAACAGTTCTTCTAATTCCCGGCGAGCTTCTTTCACACGGGATATTTGCGCCATATCGCCATGCAACTGAGGCACGAGTTCACGTAACATTCGCATATCCAAGCGCCGGAAGTGTTGCTGCGCGCGATGTGCTTGGTGTGGATGCATGCCTAACCTGATTAATACCTTACGTCCCAGTTCCAATGCACTGGAGAATGTTTCTCGATTAAAATCCCTTACACCATTTTGCAACAGTTCGTGGGCTTCCAGACGCCCTCTGGCACGGGCAAGAATATTTAAGTGAGGAAAATGTTTCTGGCACAAGTGCACAATCGCCATCGTATCCTCTGGATCATCACTGGCAATAACAATCGCCTTCGCTTTCGACGCACCCGCAGAGCGCAGCAATTCCAGTTCACTCGCATCACCATAATACACCTTATAACCATAACGGCGCATGGTGCTGATCGCACTCACATCTTGTTCCAATACCGTGATGCTGATCTTATTTGCCATCAGCAAACGCCCGACCACTTGCCCAAAACGACCAAACCCTACCAAAATTACCTGTGGCTCATTATCTTCTACAAACGGCTGTTCTTCATGTTCTTCTTGTGTGTTATATCGACGCGATAACATACTTTCAATTAATTGCATCACCACAGGTGTTGTCATCATTGATAATGTCACTACGACCAACAAAAGCGACATCTGCTCCTGTACCAATACCCTCTGCCCAAGTGCGGCAGAAAATAAGACAAATGCAAATTCTCCTCCCTGACTTAACACTCCAGAAAACTGCGAGCATGACGCTTTTCGCAAACCCGATATTCTACCAATAGCATAAAGTATGCCGCCTTTTATCAGCACCAGCCCCAAGACACTTATCAAAACACTCAATAGATGAACCAGCAATACCCCCATATTTAGGGACATACCAACAGAAATAAAAAATAACCCCAGCAATAACCCCTTGAATGGCTCAATAGAGATCTCTAACTCATGACGGTATTCACTGTCAGCCAGCAAAACACCTGCAATGAAAGTGCCGAGAGCCATTGAAAAGCCCAGCTTCTCCATGAAAATAGCAGCCCCCAGAACAATCAACAGTGAAGCGGCTGTAAATACCTCTCTGACACCAGATTTCACCACCAACCGAAACAATGGACGCAGCAGATATCGCCCTCCCAGCAACATGCCGGCAAAGGCAACAATTTTCAGCCCAATACGATACCAGTCACTGGATGCCGTCCCGCCAGCCAGCAACGGGATCACAGCCAAAGCGGGAATGACGGCCATATCCTGAAACAACAGGATAGAGAAACCAAGTTGCCCACCTTCATTACTCGTCATCCCTTTCTCTTTCATCAGTTGCAGCGCCATTGCGGTAGATGACATTGCCAGCCCAATTCCCCCAATAACTGCGGCCGGCCATGAAAAATGAGTTAAATAGAGAAATAAAGTCAGAACTGACGCAGTTAATATCACCTGCGCCGTACCCGTACCAAAGATAGAACGCCTGAGTTGCCAAAGTTTTGTTGGATTCAACTCAAGGCCGATGATGAACATCAGGAAAACAACGCCAAGTTCAGAGAAATGCAGGATTTCATCAACATCTTTGATAAATCCCATGCCCCACGGGCCAAGTGCAATTCCTGCAATGAGATAACCCAGTACAGCCCCGATATTGAATTTCTGGGCAAGAGGAACAGCCACAACAGCAGCAAACAAGAACAATGTTCCGGCGCTTAACAGCGCTGAAGTCTCCATGATCACAACCCTCCCAAAGACAAAGGTACCTTCAGCCATTCCCGATAAGCTACCGCATGGCTCGCAAGTACTTCTGGCTTTTGGCGCCTTGCCCAATAAATGATCATTGGTGATAACCAATGCATCTGGCACATTAATGCCGTCAATTCGAAAGGTCGGAGAATTTCCTCCATCGGATAACGGTTATATCCACCTCTCCGATAAGCACCTTCCGGCTCGCCTGTAGTAATGACCGAGCGCCAATATTTTCCTCTCAGGGCTTGCTCTGAGCCATTGACGAAATCACGGCTCAACACACGATCCATCCACTCTTTCAATAAAGCAGGACAACTATAAATATACAAAGGGTGCTGGAAAACAATCACCTTGTGCTCACGCAGCAACTGCTGCTCGAAAGGAATATCAATGAAGAAATCGGGATAACAACTATAGAGATCGTGAACCGTCACATGATCCAATTCCTGCACACGCTGCAATAGCACTTTATTCGCAACTGAATTCAAAGGTTCGGGATGGGTATACAACAGCAACACTTTTGGCGGCAATTCTTTAGGTAATGACAACATCAATCCCCCTAAGACGTGTCAGGACACATATTTTCCGCTACCATGCACGCCAAGCTATCAAACTGAATAGAGATATACCCAATAGATTTCAAATTGCGGCGGGGGAACAAATCTCAGGAACCTAACTAACTATATGGCCAGACTATCATGGCCGGAGTGAATGAGTACCGCCAGTAAAGTAGCAATTTGAATGATAAAGGATATAACCTACTTATTAACTTAACACATTTTATACAGACAACATCTATGATTGTTTTCTCTTCACTGCAAATCCGCCGCGGCATTCGTGTCCTATTGGACAATGCTAACGCAACCATCAATCCCGGCCAAAAAGTAGGATTAGTTGGCAAGAATGGCTGTGGTAAGTCTACCTTATTAGCATTACTGAAAGATGAACTTCAGGCAGAGGGGGGTTCCGCCACATTTCCCAGCAACTGGGCACTAGCTTGGGTAAATCAGGAAACACCCGCTCTGGAAACATCTGCTCTGGAATATGTGATCGATGGCGACCGCGAGTTCCGACAATTGGAACAGAAGCTAAAAGTCGCCAACGAACAAAATGACGGTCACGCTATCGCCCATCTTCATGGTCTGCTTGATACAATTCAGGCATGGACAATCCGTTCCAGAGCTTCCAGCCTACTGCACGGTTTAGGATTCTCCCAAGTACAGTTGGAGCAACCCGTACGTTCATTTTCAGGCGGTTGGCGCATGCGCCTCAATCTGGCACAAGCGCTAATCTGTCGTTCTGACTTACTGTTACTCGATGAACCAACCAACCACCTTGATTTAGACGCAGTTATCTGGCTCGAAAAGTGGTTACGAAATTATACAGGTACTTTGATTCTGATTTCCCACGATCGGGATTTCCTCGATCCAATCATTGATAAAGTACTGCACATTGAACAGCAGAGTCTGTACGAATATACCGGCAACTATTCCTCCTTCGAACGGCAACGCGCCGCCAAACTTGCTCAGCAGCAAGCGCTGTACCAAAGCCAGCAGGAAAAAGTGACGCATTTGCAAAGCTACATTGATCGTTTTCGTGCCAAAGCCTCCAAAGCAAAACAAGCACAAAGCCGCATCAAAATGTTGGAACGTATGGAACTTATCGCTCCAGCCCATGTTGATAACCCCTTTCAATTCAGCTTTCGCCAACCAGATAGCCTGCCAAATCCA
Source organism: Xenorhabdus sp. XBWT (assembly GCF_059072735.1). Classification (NCBI taxonomy): domain Bacteria; kingdom Pseudomonadati; phylum Pseudomonadota; class Gammaproteobacteria; order Enterobacterales; family Morganellaceae; genus Xenorhabdus; species Xenorhabdus sp. XBWT. The sequence goes on along the minus strand of NZ_CM180990.1, from coordinate 368,525 downwards.
CTTTTGAATATGGAAAAAATCAGCGCTGGCTATGGAGAAAAAACTGTTCTGAATTCGATCAAATTAAATTTGGTGCCCGGTTCACGCATAGGGTTATTAGGTCGAAATGGCGCGGGTAAATCTACCCTGATCAAACTGTTGGCTGGAGAACTTGCGCCGCAGCAAGGAGAGATCGCCCTATCAAAAGGCATCCGATTGGGATACTTTGCACAGCACCAACTGGAATACCTGCGGGCAGATGAATCCCCGTTACAGCATTTAGCCCGAATAGCGCCACAAGAGATGGAACAACAACTTCGGGATTATTTGGGAGGGTTTGGCTTTAAAGGCGATCAGGTAACAGATCCGAGCGGACGTTTTTCCGGTGGTGAAAAAGCCCGATTAGTATTGGCTCTGATTGTCTGGCAACGTCCTAATCTTCTGCTGCTTGATGAACCGACCAACCACCTTGACCTTGACATGAGACAGGCATTAACCGAAGCGCTCATCGATTTCGAAGGTGCTCTGGTTGTGGTATCGCATGATAGACACTTACTGCGTTCCACTACAGATGAACTTTATCTGGTGCATGATGGTGAAGTCGAATCTTTCAAGGGTGATTTAGACGATTACCAACAATGGCTGTCTGAGCTGCAACGACAGCAGATGCGCGATCATCAGGAAAAAGAGAAAGCGGAAACTGAAACGATAGCGAACAGCACGCAAAATTACAGTGCCCAAGAGCGTAAAGACCAAAAAAGGCGTGAAGCTGAATTCCGCAATCAGACTCAACCATTACGCAAACAACTTACAACCCTTGAAAACCAAATGGAAAAACTGGGTACGGAATTGGTAAATTTAGAAGAAAAATTATCAGACAATACGCTCTACGAAAATGATCGCAAAGCTGAATTAACGGAATGCCTGCATAAACAAACACAAACAAAGTCTAGACTGGAAAACATCGAGATGGAATGGATGGATATTCAGGAACAGCTTGAGCAAATGACAGAAGCATTTCATGCAAGTCAAGGAACCAATTAACCTTTCCGGTATTATCTAGCATAAAATTGGGCATTGCTATTCAATGCCCGATTACTTTTTATCTTCTTATCCCATCACTTGCTCAAACATTGAAAATATTGTTCTCTGTTTACATGGCAAAAATAAAAACCTGCATGAAAATAGCTAAGTGACTCACCGTAAAAAATGACAACTCATTTATGTAGACAGGTTATCTATGATTGGAAAATATCTAAGGTGTTCATTCTCATTTTGCACTCCTTATTAAGAGAATCATTACAATATATCCCGAATCTTATTTTAATAAGAAATTAAATGACAGATACGCCATCAAAACAATAATTACTCATAGACTTATACATTAGCAACCAATGTAGAAAAGTTTTCAACATCTTCAATCAGATGATTATCTATTGATTTTGCCCAAACCACCCCAAGATCAATTTTTTTATCGGTTTCAACAACTTCCAAAAAATCCATATAATACTCAGGAATAGAACCTAAAATTCGTTTTGGAACACATGTATAAGCGCTATTTTTCGTAATCATTTCAACAATTAACATAATATCATTTGTCTTTAATAACAAATGCATATTGTCACCGGTATAAATAGGGAAAACATTAAGGCAATCAGTTAATTCAGCTACTTCTTTCTTTCCATCTGAATTTTTTGGAAAAACCCCATTCCCGAACTTACTTAAAGCAGTTCTAAATTTAGATATCAGATTACTCCTTTTTTTAAAGATATAAACCAGTCTTTCCGTAAACACCTTTTTGGGTTCTAACTGTGCAATAGATGCCAAAGGCATCACAGCGACATGCAGCATCCCAGCATTCAATAAATTTATCTGCTGCTCAACGGACAGTCCAGTCACCAACGCCAGTACAATATCCCCTTTCTTCTCCGCAATCTGTCTCTCTATTTGAGAATAGTTATGAATGGGGAAACAGGAGCCGACATATAAATGCCTAACCATATCTTCTTTTGAATCAAAATGAACCTGACTTTTAAAACGTTCATAATGAGTTAAAAAATTTCTGGCATTTTCCAATGTCTTATGTCCAAAATCTGTCAATCTTGTTCCATTTGGCCCCCTTGTAAATAGTGAAGCACCAAGAATGTCTTCCAACCCGTGTATTTTCTTCGTCAAAGCAGGCTGAGAAAGATAAAGCCTCTCCGAAGCCTTATGATAATTCAGAGTCTCAGCCAAAACGATAAAAGCTTCAAGATTGCGTATATCCATGTTCTTTCGCCCAATGATTGTTAAATAACTACAAAACATTACAGATTCATGGTGATAGCATTTTAACTTAGTGTTTTGCCAAAGCTTTTGTCAGGTCTACCCGTCAAAATGTTAACTAATAAAATGTTAGTTAATAAGGGTACAATAAGCAAAAGATTGATTATTACTGTGACTTAATAACATTAATAAATAATTTCAATAGAAACTAACAAGAACTCACGCGTTACCGATACAAAACAAGATGAAACCCTGTTATCCATACGATTAAACACCTCTTTCATTTTTCAAATTACAGCTTTATTGATTTAACTAAAACTTGAAATAGATTAGATATACATCATATAAACAATCTGATTATGATTATTTTACATGTCATACAATTAGGATTACCACCAAGAATCAAATAATGAACATCAAGTTATCAGCTGATAACTATCATTTATTGGTAACCCATTCAGGAAATACCAAAAACCATGAAAATTAAAATATCATACTACTAAACTATTGTATAAATAATTTAATTGTTAAATATAAAGAAAAGTATATATATCTGACTTACTCGTATAATGTAACAAACCACAGATAATTCATACGAATTATATTATTGCCAGATAAACCATGCTTCACTTTTTTGGCTATTCTGATTTTTACGCTTATTACGTGTTAATAAAGGTGAATTTTAATTTAAAGCATTACATTAAATACAACTATAATGATATTCATCATCATAAAACGAGTAAAATAATTCTATAAAATATCACATCAATAAATAATGGTATAGAGAATGGGAAATCTTGCAGTGTGTCCTTATCGATAAAATACACCTATTCTTATTTCAATTTTTTGATCTTTTTTATATCGGAACATTCTGTATTAGTATGTTTTTTTATAGAGTTCATCTGTTGGTTTTTGTGTGTACTGGAAAGCAGTTACTCTGATTTATCCCCAAGAATAATAATCCATTGTAGTCTATTGATTTTTAGAACATATTTGTAGATTGCTGGTATTGTAGCAGATGTATTTTATGGTTGTCAGTTTCATAAGCATGTACTCAATAATCATATACTGATACTGAAGTATAAACACACTCATTCTTACTCCTGACCGCGCGAGAAGTAAGGCGGTTTTCTACAATTTTGGAATGCTATTTATTTAATAAAAATATAACAAACAGTAAGTGTTGTCAAAAAAATGTATAATGAACAATAGTTATCAGATGATAACTTATTCTTCTTAAAAAAAGAAAAAACACAGGATTGAATTAATCCAGCCTGAATTTTATTCCCTTTATTTTAATCCGATAGCTTACACAATAATCTACCCTCATCATCAGGATCGGCGTCTATTTTATTCCCTTTATCATAATCATATAAGAAGAAGTATGAAGGATTATTACTATCAGCAACTTTTATATTCGTGTTTTGTTCATATGGATAAGGTAACAGACCGTAACCCGGGAATTGATGATACTCATACCGCAATGAACGGTTAGTCTCTGTTGATGCAGATATCCCAATATCTTGATCAGTCATTGAACTTGCACGATGTCCCCATGAGTATTTGGAATCAAGGGTTTCACATATACTGTTTCCTGAATTTTCCCCCAGTTTTACCAGACCATCATTACCAACCTCAGGGCTGAAAACATATCTCTGTGGGTTAAAACGATATTCATAGACATATATAGCTTCTGTATCAGGATCTGTTACTGTTGCCGTGACGATGGTTGGTCCTTTGGATGTGGTGAAGTGTTCAGCAGGGAAAATAATATCTCCGGATGAAAATACTTTTACAACCTCACTTGACGAGTGATATTTGACATTATCACCAACGATATATCCAGAAGAAGCAGATGATCCTTTTATCAATTTAACAGCTAAATCGCTATGAACATTATAAGGTTTATCCTGCTCTGTTGCCGGTATATTTATATGGTGGCTTTGAGCGGAAAGCTCAAGCCCTGCGAATTGTGGTACTGCCTTGAAATTTACCTTTGTTTTCGCGCGCTTTGTGTGCTTTTTATTAACCTCTATTTTGACTGTGATCTTATTCACGCCCACTTTGCTCACTAATGAGACCGTTAAATAGCCTTCAGCATCCGTCGTTTTCTGAATATCCTTGAAAATTAAATCATCCGGCAATTTGTTATTTTTAATACTCCATTCTACTTCCGCGAAACTCCAGTGACGCATAGGTTGTCCATTTGTCGGATCGACAACTAAAACCTTATAGGTATATGCATCTTGTCCATTACCCCAAATAGGCTCGCTTGGGGAAACTTCTATTTCATCTCTTAATTGAATATTGACGGATTTTGCCGGAATAAAGGTAAAAAGTGGCGATAATGTTTTTATATCATCCTGAATTGATAAAGAGATTTGGGCGTCTTTAATCTCTTGTGTGCTGGTCACCGTTGTCACTAGTTCTCCTTTGCTGTTTGGCTTCAGCGATCCTACGGTTAATTTCATACCGGAGACTCCTTTCTCTATTTGCCATGTAGGGAAAATGGGCGTGCTGTCTTTAATTGGCTTTCCCGTCTCATCAGCCAGCATTGCCGTGAAGGTGAATTTATTTTCTCCCGTTGCCTCTAATTCCTGATTAGAATCAATAACCAAAGATTGAATTTTTATGGTTTGCTTATCATCAGCCACAAAAGCGACTGGCTCCGAGAACTTCTCTTTACCCTGTCCAATTTTAAGTCCGACCTTCACTTCCGCAGGTTTCTGGGATGTATTACTCAACGTCGCAATCAAACGCCCTTCATCATCTGTCGTGTCACTCTCTTTCAATTTCACATTGTTATTCGCTGGATCTACACGCCAACCCGCATTTACGGTTTTATTCTTCAATGGCTGACCATCAGTGCCCAAAATGGTTGCCACAAAGGTATAAATGTCATTCTCATTGCCTAGCGCAATAGGGCTTTCCGGTGAAACTGTCATTGAGTCAATTGAGTACTCAGGCTGAATATGATTGAAACTGATGGTCGCTATCTTTATCTTGGGCATTCCGTCTATTTCGAGATAAACCAACGCATTCCTGACAATCTCAGTGCTACTTAATGTCGCCGTTAACTGCCCTTTATCATTGGTTATATCGGATATAGCCTGAAATTCAATAGGATTTTTTTCTCCTGATGAACTGCCCTCAGGAAGCTCAACCGTCCATTTAACACTTGGGATTACAACATTGGAAAGAGCGGCGTTATTTTGCTGACCGTACGTGATAGTCGCAGCCAATATATGAACAGCTTTTCCATCTACAATAATATTTTGAGGCTTGCCTTTAATGATAAAAGGTTCAACGATGACGAACATCTCCGCCGTTTTGGATTGCCTGCCATCCTCTTCTTCCGCCACGGCATAAACCAGATAGCGATTTATGCCGTGGCGGATATATTTTGGTAGCACAATTTCAATAGCGTTATTTTTACTTATATGCGGGAGTGCTCCCCCATTTTGGATAAACCCCTCATCTGCCCGCCATGTAATCTGCTTGACGGGTTTATCGGAAGTTACTTGAACTTCGACTGATTTTGGCTGAGTACTATATCCACTGATAGAGTGAGGCAAAGTGATTTGCAGTTCCTGTTTTTTTCTATAATCCAAAACAATGTTATTGTTTCTTGCAACCAAGTCATAACGGCTCCCAGCCAATGTACGCATGGAAGCCACATTTCCAGGTGAGATTTGGGTACTAAAAGGTACACCAAATCGGTAATTCAGACTGGTTTGGAACAAGGCCTCGCTGCGTCCACCGCTTCCGTGTTTATAATCCAACGCCATAGTAACCAGCGGAATAGGTGTATAATTCAGACCAAATCTGGCAAGACTGGGATTTTTCTGTTTAGTATCACGATTGAACAGAGAAACCTGAGCACCAAAGTACCGCTCATAATTCAACTTGCCACCGAAATGTGGGTAAGCGGGTAGGAAAAACTCCCCGGTGAGATCAAAACCATTAGCTGGGCGCTCTTCGTAATCTATCTCTTTTGGAGATTGATGCCATTGGCTCAGACGCCAATATGTATTTGCCGAGAGTTTAACGTAATCACTCCAGGCTTCTCCCCCGATACCCAGACGTTTATTCCGTCCGGTGACATCATGATCGAAAAAAGTATTTAAACCATACATCCAATTAGATGTGAAATAACGTCCTCCTAAACCGATGTTAAGAGTATGTCGGCTATCTTTATTCCGATAACCCAGTTGGGAGAAAATCAACCAATCTGTTTTGTTGTCATAAAGCGGAAGCAATAAATCCAAAGAGCCATTATCTAACTTGCCTTTTTTATCAAGGGAGAAATTAATTCGGGCTGTACCAAATTGAGATAACCATTTTTGAACTTCACTGGATACTGTACTATTTAATTTTCCCAAAGCGTAGGATGCTGCTTGTTCAGTCAATTGAGATGGGGAGGAGGATAATACAATCCCTGCTGCCTGAATATTTTTTGCAATGATATACTGAGCATTCAATTCAGAAGAGTTATTGTTTCCCTCTACTATATCAACTTTATTATTTTTGATATCTGAAAGTCTTTCATTATCTTTATCAGGCTGCCTATTTATTGAACCAATTTTGTTTTCTTTTTTAATATATATTTCTTCCTTTGAGAGTACTCCTTCTGCATATATGTTTGTCATCAAAGAGGAAAAAACAAGTGTTATAACTGAAAAAACTAAAAAACGAGTATATTTACAATAATATGAGTTCATATACCGACACCTTATAAATTTTCATCCTGCTTTGATGACATAAAGCTGGAAGACAAATCCCGTTAAATAGAGCCACCCAGAGAAAAATAAAAATCTCACTCTTATCCCTAAACCTATTCAGAATCACTCTCATTTTTAATTTTATTAAAATAGAAATATTTTTTCATTTTATGGATGCCTTATAAAATATAAGCCATTACTATAATTTAATAACTGTGTATTTAATCAAGATAAAGAATAAAAACCCCCTACCATTTTAAAATTTTCTTATCATCGGGCATAATGAAAAATTATTATCACCTGATAATAAAAAGTTATCTTATTACTTTAAGATAACTTCATTGAACTTCTTTATTGATAATATAATCATTTGGTTGTAAAATATCTCTTTCACAAAAAACTATTTTACCTTCACCTCTTTTTTTAATTAAAACTTAATTTTTAAAATTAAAAATCCTTTCCACCCCCCCTTTTTTAGTTGCACGAATATATCCAGTTATGCCGATATAAATATAGAGTTTCCTATATATTGACAAACCTTCTCGATTAATATATTGATTCTCATTTAAACTTACACAAAAGTTGAATCTATTGATATATTTTATACCAAGCACTCAATACGGTAATTTAACCTCATTAATCCCCCATAAACATACGGCAAAAAATGACGAAAATAGACTTAAGCAATATGGTGACAGAAAGTCGCAATCCCGCCAGTTCCGACATTGATCAACTATCAACACTCGATATGCTGCGAGTTATCAATGATGAAGATAAAAAAGTAGCTATCGCCGTTGAAAAAACACTCCCGCAAATTGCCAAAGTAGTTGATAAGGTCGCAGAGGCGTTTCGTCAGGGAGGGCGTTTAATTTACAGTGGAGCCGGAACTTCTGGACGTTTGGGTATTTTAGATGCCAGTGAATGTCCGCCAACTTATGGTACAAAGCCAGAACAGGTGATCGGTTTAATTGCGGGTGGGCATCAGGCAATTCTGAAAGCGGTCGAAAATGCGGAAGATAACCGGAAGTTAGGCACAGGCGATCTTAAGGAACTACATTTTAATCAGCGGGATATCCTCGTGGGGATCGCAGCCAGTGGCAGGACACCCTATGTATTAGGTGCAATGGAATATGCTAAATCCGTTGGCGCTACCGTAGCCTGTATCAGTTGTAATCCTGTTAGCCCGATGACGCAATTGGCTGACATTGCTATCACGCCCGTAGTAGGGCCGGAAGTTGTGACAGGTTCTTCTCGCATGAAAGCCGGAACAGCACAAAAACTGGTGCTGAATATGATCACGACAGGTGCCATGATCCGCATTGGCAAGATATATGGCAATTTGATGGTAGATGTGGAAGCCACAAATGCCAAGTTAATCGAACGTCAGAAAAATATTGTTATGGCTGCCACCGAGTGCAGCAGGGAAACCGCCGAAAAAACCCTGAATGCCTGTGGTGGTCACTGTAAAACTGCAATTGTGATGATTTTATCGGATATAAGTGCCGAAAAAGCCAAAAAATTATTGAAAAAGCATCAAGGGCTTATCCGGCCAAGCATCTCAAAAGACCGATAATCATTACCTCTTGGAAGGGGGCATAAATGGCTAAAATTAGTCGGGAAATGCTGTTCGAAATACTCAACGCCATTGGCGGGACAGGTAATATTACACACAGTAGTAATTGTATGACCCGATTGCGGCTGACTTTACGCAATGATTCACTTGCCGATAAAATCAGATTGCAGAAAATCGCGGGCGTCTTAGGCGTCATAAAAAGTGATGACCAACTTCAGATTGTCCTTGGCCCCGGTAAAGCTCAAACAGCCGCAGATATCATGAATACACTGCTCAGTGAATCATATAACTCCAATGAACCAAAACTTCATGTCACTGAGCACTATTCTGAAAACCTAAAAGATATCGCCACCTCAAACAAAAAATATCTCAAAGAAAAACAAACCAGCCCAATCCATAAATTTCTGGCTAAATTTGCCACCATCTTCACGCCTTTAATCCCCGGATTTATTGCTGTTGGTCTGTTATTGGGGTTTGCTACCCTGCTGGAGCAGATTTTTGTCAAAGACGCTGTGCATCCCGACGCGACTTTGGTCGAGATGATCGGTTATATGAAAATCTTTAGCAAAGGCATGTTCAGCTTTCTGAGCATCCTGATTGGCTACAATGCGCAAAAAGCTTTTGGCGGATCAGGGGTTAATGGTGCAATTATCGCATCTTTATTCGTATTGGGTTATAACGCCGAAGCCAACAGCGGGTTCTATTCCGGCATAAATAATTTCTTTGGATTCGCCATCGATCCTCGAGGTAACATCATCGGTGTACTGATTGCCTGTATTCTCGGGGCATGGGTAGAAAAGCAAATCCGCAAAGTCATGCCATCTGACCTCGATATGATCCTGACTTCTGCTATTACTCTGCTTATCATGGGTGCTGTTGCTTTTATCATCATTATGCCCATCGGGAGTTATTTATTTACCACGATGTCATGGCTGTTCATGAACTTGAATGGCAACCCATTCGGCACAGCAATTCTGGCAGGTTTGTTCTTAATCGCTGTAATGTTTGGTGTGCATCAAGGCTTCGTCCCCGTCTATTTTGCCTTGATGGATGCACAGGGTTTCAACTCCCTGTTTCCTGTTCTCGCAATGGGCGGAGCAGGTCAGGTGGGTGCTGCGCTGGCGTTATATCTGAAAGCTCAAAAGGGTTCCTTGTTGCGCACTCAAATCAAAGGTGCCATCATTCCGGGGTTTCTGGGAATTGGGGAACCCTTGATTTATGGCGTAACACTGCCTCGCGTAAAACCCTTTGTCACCGCCTGTCTCGGTGGTGCAGTTGGCGGCTTTTTTATCGGTCTGATTGCCTGGTGGGGATTACCAGTCGGATTAAATAGTGTTTTCGGCCCTTCCGGTTTGGTCGCGCTGCCCCTGATGACCTCCAACAATGGTATCTTCACGGGCATGGCAGTATATGGTGCCGGATTGCTCGTCGCTTACCTATCAGGCTTTATACTGACATTATTCTTTGGCAGTAAAAATATTGACATGAATTGACTCCAGTCCCTAATTTTAGCTAACCCAGATTAAAGGGACGCAAGCGGCGGTCAGCAGCCCCATCGCAATATTAAATATGAACCACGCATGGCGATTTCTTAATAAACAGCCAATCAATGAGCCGAGCATAAGCCAGATTGCACCAGCTATTGCACTGGAGATTAACATTACTGCGCTGATAGCCAATATCGAATTGTTATATAGTGATCCGGGCAGACTGTAACTGCTGACTGCCCCCAATCCCATCAACCATGTTTTGGGGTTCAGGAATTGCAGTAACCAGCCTTGATGAATCTTGATGGGTGTCCCTGTCACCTGCGCTGTACGTAGTTGCTTATAGTGTGAAGTCGCCGTTTTCCAAGCCAACCACAACAAATACAGGCTACCGAGTATTTTCAGACCAGTATGCATCGCAGGGTAGATCAGCAGCAATGCAGCAACACCAAAGGCAGACAGCAATAAAATTGTCTGCATTCCCAATACAATACCCAAACAAAGTGGTACAGAGCGACGGATACCAAAAGTAGCGCCCGCTGATGTTAGCAGCAAGTTGTTTGGGCCCGGAGTGACAGCAGAAATAAACATAAATGTACTAAGCGAGAATAACAAACTTACAGTCATGGGTAGATTCCCCTCACCCAAATGGTCAACATTTCCTTTCAAGAAAAATAGCAGTATGTTATTCCACACACAAGATAACTAATCATGAAATCAATTCATTATGAGTGAGAATTTTTGTCCCCATAAACCACACTGGCTGGCGCCTTATTTAAGGCTATCTCATTTAAAACAATTATCCGAAAAACACTTAATTTCAGAACAATCAAAACATCATCAGGAGCAATTACAATGATGATACCGTGGCAACAACTTGAAACCGATACTCTACTCAACTTAATTGAAAGTTTTGTCTTACGTGAAGGCACAGATTACGGTGATCAAGAAAAAACACTTGAACAAAAAGTACAGGATGTCAAACGTCAGCTTGAACGAGGTGAGGTTCTGCTGGTATGGTCTGAATTACATGAAACTGTCAATATCATGCCTAAAGAGATGTTCCGCCCATAAGGTTTGGCCCATTTTATTCATCATAAGAGACTGATTAAAAAGATAATCCCAATTTTTATTGATAAGGAGTCTGTTCATGTCTGCCAAGTATCCTGTTATTGCAATCACTGGCTCCAGTGGAGCAGGAACGACAACTACCAGTGTAGCTTTTCGTAAGATTTTCCAACAACTTGATGTAACTGCTGCACTCATTGAAGGAGATAGTTTTCATCGTTATACTCGCCCAGAAATGGATGCTGAGATCCGAAAAGCGAAAGAGCAGGGCAGGCATATCAGTTACTTTGGGCCAGAAGCCAATGATTTCAGCATGCTGGAAAAGACGTTTTATGATTACGGGGAAACAGGCAGTGGTCGCTGCCGCAAATACCTCCATACCTATGATGAAGCTGTTCCTTATAACCAAGTACCAGGCACTTTCACACCATGGGAACCATTGCCGTCAAACACCGACATTCTGTTTTACGAAGGGCTGCACGGCGGTGTTGTCACGCCACAACATAATGTTGCCAGCTATGTTGACTTTCTGATTGGTGTTGTACCTATAGTCAATCTGGAATGGATACAAAAACTGATCCGTGATACCAGCGAGCGTGGACACTCTCAAGAAGCTGTCATGGATTCTGTTGTTCGCTCAATGGACGATTATATTCGCTATATCACTCCTCAATTTTCACGCACACACATCAACTTCCAGCGCGTTCCCACTGTTGATACCTCTAATCCTTTTTCTGCCAAGGCCATTCCTTCGTTAGACGAAAGTTTTATCGTGATTCGTTTTCGAGGTCTAACCCAAATTGATTTTCCCTATTTACTGGCAATGCTTCAGGGTTCATTTATTTCCAGTATAAATACTATCGTCGTGCCGGGTGGAAAAATGGGGTTGGCTATGGAGTTAATTATGGCACCGCTCGTCAAACAATTACTGGAAGGTAAAAAGATCTCATGATCTAGGCTTCATTTTATTTTTAATAAAACAGGTAACAAAAAATAATGCCGCCTGTTTTATTAAAATAAATAAGTGATTTATGTGGCTATAAATCAGCCTGATAAAAATCATAACCATGAAGAAGCTAATACATGCAAAAACAACGTGAAATACTTCACTAAAAGGACAGTATTCAGCATTATCTTTCGTTATTATAAATATAAAATCAATAAGACCACGTCTCTAGACCAATTTCTGGTAATCTGATAACCAGTTTAATATGCTGAAGCGATACAAGAGAAGACAGAAACGTTTTCCTGTGTTACAAACAAGTCTACATGCGAGACTGGCAAGGTATATGGGTTAAGATCAATACACTTGTATATTGAAATTTTTATAATCCATATAAAATTCTCGTTTGTCAGTTTTTCAGCAAGTTAATATGTTAATCTATTGACTTTATAAAACTAGCCTTAAGAGAAACGGCCTGTTTCTCACTTCATAAAGGCAGAAATAACAACAGAGGATAAAGCGAATGGTTCTCGGCAAGCCACAAACAGACCCTACTCTTGAATGGTTTTTGTCACACTGCCATATTCACAAATATCCATCCAAGAGCACGCTTATTCATCAAGGCGAGAAAGCAGAAACGCTTTACTACATTGTTAAAGGTTCAGTTGCTGTTCTAATAAAAGATGAAGAAGGTAAAGAGATGATTCTCTCTTATTTAAATCAGGGAGACTTCATTGGTGAACTTGGATTGTTTGAAGAGGGGCAAGAACGTACAGCATGGGTGCGCGCTAAAAGCGCCTGTGAAGTGGCTGAAATTTCTTACAAGAAATTCCGTCAGTTAATTCAGGTTAATCCTGACATTCTAATGCGTTTATCTGCTCAGATGGCAAGTCGCCTGCAAACAACTTCCGAAAAAGTGGGTAACTTAGCCTTTCTGGACGTTACAGGCCGTATCGCCCAAACATTACTCAATCTGGCTAAGCAGCCTGATGCGATGACTCACCCTGATGGTATGCAGATTAAAATCACACGTCAGGAGATTGGACAAATTGTAGGTTGTTCACGTGAAACAGTTGGCCGCATTCTGAAAATGCTGGAAGATCAAAACCTGATCTCTGCACATGGTAAAACTATTGTCGTTTATGGGACCCGTTAGTTCCTGAAAAACCGGGCCAGTGTAATCTACGAGATTCCCACTGGCTTCTTTGTTCTGTTATTGCTTTATCTGGCTGCCAGCTTATTTATCTAACCACCGCGCTATCGCTATATCCAGCCGTGCCATGCCTTTTCTGCTATATCATCCTCAGGAATCACCAATGACGGCGTAAAACGCAGAATACCGTCTCCTGCACTCAATAACATCAACCCCTGTTCAACCGCTTTCTGCAATATATTTCTGGATTTACTCTGATACTCTTTTTTCAATACAGCGCCGATAAGCAGCCCTTTTCCACGAATTTTCTGAAAAATGCCATATTTTTGGTTCAGATTCTCCAATGCGCAAATGATCATATCATGACGTTCTTCCACTCCGGCCAATACTTCTGGCGTATTGATAATATCCAGAGCGGCACAACCAACAGAACAAGCCAGAGGATTTCCTACCATTTCCCTCACCTTGTTTTTATGTTTGCCACATCTAAGTGAAATAATAGTCATTAAATATGAATAAAAAACCACATTATAGCAAATAAAAAAACAGTGGAGTGAGGGGTTTGGTGTTACCAGATTAATATTTAAGAAAATTATTCAACAACTCATGTCCTTGCTCACTAAGAATACTTTCTGGGTGAAATTGCACCCCTTCCAGTGGCAAAGTACGGTGGCGTATCCCCATGATTTCATCCACATCACCATTGCGTTGGCTCCATGCCGTTACTTCAAATGATGCCGGAAGGGTTTCCGCAGCAATAACCAAAGAGTGATAACGAGTGACGGTCAATGGATGATCCAATCCCTTGAATACCCCCTGCTGACAATGATGAAGCAAACTGGTTTTTCCATGCATCACTTCACGGGCTTTGACTATGCTCGCACCAAAAGCTTGCCCTATCGCCTGATGCCCCAAACACACACCGAGAATAGGTAACTTTCCGGCAAAATGCGAAATCGCTTCCAGCGAGATCCCTGCTTCATTTGGCGTACAAGGCCCAGGTGAAATCACTAAATGCGTGGGTGCCAGCTTTTCGATATCTTCAAGCTGCAACTCATCATTGCGTTTAACTAAAACCTCTGTCCCTAACTCACAAAAATACTGATATAAATTGAATGTAAAAGAGTCGTAATTATCTATTATTAATAACATAGGAGTATATCCTACTGATTTTATAGTTTTATAAGTTACCCTACCCACATTAGGGTATTATGCATTATGTATCACGGTAAAATAAAATCAGGTAAACACTATTAACGGCAACGAAGTACTCATCATACCACAGAAGCACTGTTAGAATAGTAGCGACAGAGAAGGGAAACTCAGAGAAGAAAGTGCAACCCAAACAATTAAGGGCGATTATCCGAGTATCTACTTATGGCTTATAACCAATGGATTTCAAGAGACAGCGCGACAGCAAAGGAACCGACAAGTTCGTCGGGAACGAATTTGTCCAGCCAAAGACTGTCCCTTGGTGAGAGGCAGGAACCTCTCATTAATCCCCAGAAACATAGACGGCTATGTGACTGGGGTGAGTGAGAGCAGCCTACAAAACAGCAACTTGAAAGATGAAGGCTTATATCAGATTAAGGCTCGATCTTGGCTGACAAGATCACGATAGGCTTTGCTGGTACATTTTGATAAGGACCAACATTTTCTGTCTTGACCTGAGAAATTTTATCAACCACATCCATGCCTTTTACCACTTTGCCAAAGACTGCATAACCAAAATCACGCTGACCATGGTCAAGGAAAGCATTATCGGTAACGTTAATAAAAAACTGGCTGGTTGCACTGTCTTTATCTGCGGTACGCGCCATCGCGATTGTGCCACGAAGATTACGTAAGCCATTATCCGCCTCATTCTTGATTGGCTCCCTAGTGGCTTTTTGCTTCATATCTTTTGTAAAACCGCCGCCCTGAATCATAAAGCCAGGAATCACACGATGAAAAATAGTGTTGTTATAAAACCCTTCATTGACATACTCAACGAAATTCTTGGTGGTAATTGGTGCTTTATTACTATCCAACTCAAGTTCAATTTCTCCGGCTGATGTCATCAGCTTCACGTGAGTTTCAGCTGCCAATACTGGAGTAGCTATCACACCGATAGCACATGCAGCCATAAGCGACACAAAAATACGTTTAAACATTGATGGTTCCTTTATTTTTGAGGTCAACAATAAAACTCATAACAACAAAACTCATTAAGTGTAATTCCCTATAGGGATAAGTTCCAAATATTTACCTACATTTACGAGTATTTTTAGGTGATTAGAAGAAAATCTATCTATGTAATTTTTATATTCGCATATTTTTGGAAGAGCTATTTTGGGAATAAACTCCATATTAATGCCCTTTCCGCACCAAAGAACATAATTTATCAGAGGATAAAGATTCGGCAATATAGTGATGCTAATTAAAAATTTGAATATAGGATGGTATGAGGTGTTTCCGAATATCAATATTCAACCCGTTTCCCGTAACATCAAAAAGGACTAATCATCCCGTTACCCGGTGGCGAATTTCGTTGATATCGTATGTTATTCCGAGAAAAATAAAATATTATAGAGAAGAGTTAATTAAACAACCTAAGTCATGATATTCAAGTGATCGATTGGCTCTTGTTACAGAAAAATGCGACAACAATATCGACATTAAGTTATGCCTGTCCACAAGCCGCCGCTCTCGGTATAATCACCGCGCTATTTTTTGCGTATTCCTCTGGGAGATAACCATTTTGACCATCAAACACTACAACTATCAAATGACCCACTTTGTCACGAGTGCACCTGACATTCGCCACCTGCCTCAAGATACGGGCATTGAGGTCGCGTTTGCCGGTAGGTCAAATGCGGGTAAATCCAGTGCCCTGAATGCACTGACCCGCCAAAAGAGTCTTGCACGTACTAGTAAAACTCCTGGCCGAACTCAGTTAATTAACCTATTCGAAGTAGAAGAAGGGATTCGTCTGGTGGATCTGCCGGGCTATGGTTACGCTGAAGTGCCAGAAGAAATGAAGCGCAAGTGGCAAAAAGCCTTGGGAGAATATCTCCAGAAACGCGAATGCCTGCTGGGTTTGGTGGTTTTGATGGATATTCGTCATCCGCTGAAAGATCTGGATATGCAGATGATTGAATGGGCTGTTGTGATGCAAATCCCTGTCATGATATTGCTGACTAAAGCCGACAAACTGGCATCCGGTGCCCGTAAGAGCCAGTTGGCGAAAGTCCGTCAGACATTGGCGGATCTGGATGGCGATGTTCAGATCGAATACTTTTCTTCCCTGAAAAAAATCGGCGTTGATAAACTCGAACAGAAGCTGGATATTTGGTTCAACCAGACTGCCATTGAAACTGAGGTGGAGTAATCCGCCTGCGTTCACCGCATCCCATCTACTCAATCCAATCGATTTCAATTTGCTGCTTTGCTAGCTGCAAATTGAAACATGACGAGTATAAATCGGACATAAAAAAACGCCCCAGTCAAAAGAGATGACTGGGGCAGCTAATATTCAGCTAAATCCGATTACGTGAAGTAAAAGGTCTGAAAGATAGAACATCTTACCTCTGTACCCTACGCAGACAACTTTACCCTATTCTTTCAATCAAAAAAAGATTTTTTTGTAATTAATTTTCATCAAATGCCTCGATTCAGCCATTGTTCTTTAATCAAATTAGGTTTTACACTATCTTTAATGTAGTTTAATTACATATTTGTGAGATCCAGATCTAATATAAAACCTAACTGAAATTGTTGTTACAAGCCTCTTCGCTGCGTAATAGGGGTAATCTTCGTCGATTAAATAAACTGTGATTCCATAAAAATCATTCAATAAAAAAATATTTCTGCACAAAGATAAAAGCCTAAAAAAAGAACCGCAAAAATTCGGTTCTTTGATTTCTTCAGCAGATTTTTGATTGGCAAAATATCTGCCTTATTGATTCATCAGTGTGCCTGATCCCAGTCATCACCAATCCCAACATCAACTTTTAATGGCACATCAAGCTGCATACTTTTTTCCATCAATTCTCTGATTTTCTGCTCTGCCATCTCCAACTCAGATTCATGTACTTCAAACACCAATTCATCGTGAACCTGCATGATCATACGTACACCGGGTTTTTCGCTGACTATCCAATCATCTACCGTAATCATTGCCAACTTGATGATGTCCGCAGCCGTGCCCTGCATTGGTGCATTGATGGCTTCACGTTCTGAAGCCTTACGACGCATGGCATTACGTGATTTGATGTCCGGCAAGTACAACCGACGACCTTCCAACGTTTCAACAAACCCATGCTCAGCTGCTTGTTGACGTGTACGCTCCATGTAAGCCAGCACCCCTGGATAGCGCTCAAAATAGAGATCCATGTAGCGTTGTGATTCACCACGCGGAATACCTAACTGGCGGGATAAACCAAAAGAACTCATTCCATAAATCAAGCCAAAATTAATCGCTTTCGCACTACGGCGCTGTTCACTGGTGACTTGTTCCAGTGGCACACCGAACACTTCTGCGGCAGTCGCCCGATGGATATCTTTGCCCTGTGCGAACGCCTCCAGCAATCCTTTGTCCTGTGATAAATGCGCCATAATACGCAATTCTATCTGCGAATAATCTGCTGCCATAATGCGGTAACCTTCAGGCGCAATAAATGCCTGACGAATACGTCTTCCCTCATCATTACGGACAGGAATGTTTTGTAGGTTCGGATCACGAGAAGAAAGGCGCCCGGTTGCGGTCACAGCCTGATGATAGGAAGTATGAACGCGGTTTGTCAGCGGGTTAACCATCTGGGGCAGCTTATCGGTATAGGTAGATTTCAGTTTGGCCAGACCACGATGCTCCAAAATAACCCGTGGTAACTCATGATGTTCAGCCAGCTCTTCCAGCACTTCTTCGTTTGTCGATGGCGCGCCATTTGGGGTCTTTTTCAGTACAGGCAAGTTCATTTTCTCAAACAGAATGACTTGCAGCTGCTTTGGCGAAGCCAGATTGAACTCTTCATCCGCCAACACATAAGCGGATTTTTCCAGCTCATCTAAACGCGCAGTAATTTCCCGTGAATGTTCTGCCAACGTTTGGGAATTGATCAATACACCTGTTCTTTCTATACGGGAAAGCACCTGTACCAACGGCATTTCAATTCCTTGGAACACTTTTTTCAGTGTCTCAGCGCTCTCTAACTGAGGATACATTGCCAGATGCAGTCGCAAAGTCACATCTGCATCTTCCGCTGCGTATTTTGAGGCTTCCTCCAACGGAATTTGATTGAAAGTAAGCTGTTTCTTGCCTTTGCCCGCAATTTCTTCAAATGTCGTGGTTTTATAGCCCAGATAGCGTTCTGCCAGACTATCCATATCATGTCGCCCTCCCACGCTATTCAGTACATATGACTCCAGCATGGTATCAAAAACAATACCATCCAGAGCAACGTCATAACGCGCCAGAACGCCACGATCAAATTTCAGGTTCTGACCAATTTTGGGCAGGTTGGCATCTTCCAGCAGTGGTTTTAATGCTGCAAGAACCTCATGCAGATCCAGTTGCTGTGGTGCATCCAGATAATCATGTCCCAATGGCAAATAAGCCGCTTCAATTTCTGATTCTCCCGCCACAATGGCAAAGGACATTCCCACCAAATTGGCTGTCAGGGTATCAAGGCCATCAGTTTCGGTATCAAAAGAGAATGCCGGGGACTGTTTCAATTTCTCAATCCACTCATCAAGAGATTGGCGCTCAAGGATGGTTTGATAGCTTTCCGGTGAAATTTTGACGGAGGTTGACGCTGCCGCTATCGAGTCTGATTTAGTACTGCCAGAGGCAGGTTTCTGACCTTTACCTTCCAGCCAATTGCCATTCTGCACGTCATTTATCCAGCGCTTAAATTCATAATGATTGAACAGAGCCAGCAATTCATCCACATCTGGTGGCACAACAGCAAGATCGATACAAACCCTATCCAATTCAACGTCAGTTTTAATTGTCGCCAATTGATAAGAGAGGTAGGCCACCTCTTTATGCAGTTCCATTTTTCCGCCCAGTGTTTTAGCACCACGGAAGCTCAGTGTGGCAATCTCATCAAGTCTGGAATAAATGTCATCCAGACCGCCAATACCCTGCAATAGCCCCAACGCGGTTTTCTCACCAACGCCTGGAACGCCCGGGATGTTATCGGAAGAGTCTCCCATCAGGGCAAGAAAATCGATAATCAGTTCAGGAGGAACACCATATTTTTCCGTGACCTCTTCCGGCCCCAGAATAGTATTGGTCATAGTATTAATCAGGGTAATGTTCGGTGTCACCAACTGAGCCATATCTTTATCGCCGGTGCTTATCAGAACAGAGCGGCCTTCTTGGTCAGCCTGCAATGCCAATGTGCCAATAACATCATCAGCTTCGACACCCGGTACAACCAAAATTGGCAGTCCCATGGCTTTGACCATTTTATGCAACGGCTCGATCTGAGCACGCAAATCATCCGGCATAGGAGGGCGATGAGATTTATATTCAGCAAATAGCTCATCACGGAACGTTTTGCCCTTGGCATCAAACACGACCGCCACATGGCTCGGTTTATACTGCATGATTAAACTGCGCAGCATGTTCAGCACGCCATACATGGCGCCCGTTGGTTCTCCCGCACTGTTTGTCAGTGGAGGAAACGCATGGTATGCACGGTAAAGGTATGAAGAACCGTCAACCAAAATCAGGGGATTGTCTGCTATCTGTGCCATAAAATTTTCTTCGTCATTCTGTGGGATAAATAAAGAATAGAATGCCATACTGTGCCGTTATAGACGAATTTTGCGATAATTTTCTCGTGATAACGTGCATTTTATGACAAATACCCTGAACAATGTTCTGTGGATAACTTTGTGCACAAAAAAATGGCATATAAAACAGATTTATGTTTATCACTGTAAAGTGTGCGTAACAGAAGGTAAAAATCAATGAATTACAGAGAATATTAAAGAAATCTTGCAACTACTTAAAAATCACTGACTTGTGGATATTACCGGAGTTTATGTTATGAAAGGGGCTTTTCAGCAAGTATTGTGCCAGCTTTATCATGGCTGGCCCAATACCTATGTTATTTTATATTAATACTTAATGTTCTTATTTCATTACAGCCATCGTTTGCATTACAACCATGGCATGAGTATAATCATGTGACTTATTTTTTGGTTACCAGATAGTTCACAACATCGGAGTATTTTCGGGCATAATCCAGAGCGGTAGCCTCAATTCCACCATTATTAATCTGATATTTTCCATTAACAAAAACAGACGGAACACTACGTAATCCCAAATCCTTGGCTGCCTGACGTTCTTTGGCTGCTACAGATTGTACAATAAAGCTATTCAATGCGGCATCGTAATCTTCACCAGAGACACCCGCTTTGATAAAGGCATTACGAATATCATCCTTAGTATTGATAGTGTGGCTTTTCTGAATACCATCAAACAAAATTGGAGTGACTTTATCTTCAATTTTCATAACGATGGCAACAGCCCAGGCATCCGTCAGAGCTTGTCCCAACGGTCCTAGAAAATCAACATGATAACGCTCATGAGTGACCCCTGCCGGCAGATTTTTCTCAACAGTAGAAATAACGTGGTAAACATTTTCAAACTGATAACAATGGGGACAATAAAAAGAGAAAAAATCTAAAACCTGCGGCTGATTCGCAACCGGCTTTTCTAATTCAACATACTGCTTTCCTTCAGAAAATCCAGTGGCGAACGCATTAAATGCCATCAACGCTCCTACCAATACTAGCCAAAACTTTTTCATAATGGTCTCCAGAAAATTAATATATAGGATTGAGTTGTAAAGGTGGTTCCTGTAACAGCCTAACTTGTTCAGAAAAAAGACTTATTTGTTTAAACCAAAAATCGCTGTCAGCCATCCACGGAAATGCTTTAGGGAAAGCAGGATCTTGCCAACGACGAGCGACCCAAGCCAAATAATAGACCATTCGCATCGCACGCAGAGGTTCGACCAACGCTAATGTTTTTGGATCAAAGTCCATAAACTGACCATATGATTCAAGCAGGATATCCAGTTGAACCAAACGTTCCTGCCGTGAACCATTAAGTAACATCCACAAATCCTGCACGGCGGGGCCATTGCGGGCATCATCAAGATCGACAAACCATGCTTCATCACGCCACAAAATATTACCAGCATGGCAATCACCGTGCAGCCGCAGGGATTGCCAGTTCCCATGCCCGCACCATTGCTCAGCTACCACTTTGTTCAATTCATCCAGTGCGGCCAAAAAACCTTTCTTATATCTAGCAGGAATTAGTTCACATTCAGACAAACATTGATGCGATTGATACAAATATTCGTCAATATTAAGCGTCGGACGGTGAGAAAATGTTTTTTTGCAGCCAATTTGATGCATTCTGCCCAGTAATTTTCCAACATCTTCCAATTGATCAAAATTGTCTGATTCGTACTGACGTCCCCCGACGCTTGGGAAAATGGCAAAAAGGAATCCGCCATAATTCAGTACCGTTTGCCCATCAAACACCAGCGGTGCCGCAACGGGCAAGTCTGCCTGCTGTAATTCATGCGTAAAATCATGCTCCTCTTGGATCTGCTGCTGACTCCAACGCAAGGGGCGATAGAATTTCACGACATAGCGCTTACGATCTTCATCCATGAACTGATAAACACGATTCTCGTAACTATTCAGTTCAGTCAAACCGGAATCGATATACAGGCCAGACTGCACCAACGCATCCATGATTAAATCTGGCGTAATATTCTGGAAATTAAAAGCTTTCGCTTCCGTCACAACACTATTTGTCACAACACAATTTGTCACAACACAATTCTCTCTTTATCAATCTTTAATAATGCCTCTGGCACGTAACAGGGCAGTCTTAAAATCTTCTTCATAATCTTTTTTTAACCCCGGAATTTCAGCATGATTGTCCGTACCGCGCATTTTCAAGTGATAAATCAGAATATCATCTGTAAGTTCAGTCAATGACCCTGTAAAACCCGCTTCACCAGCCAGTTTTTGCAAAAGTTCGATCAAATTTAAATCCGGCTCATTCTTCCATACTGGGTGCAAAAGTTCGATAATTTCATTGAGGCGATGACATCTCATTTCTAATTCCTTATAAATAACTATACAAATTAGCAGGGTTAATGCTTCTGAGAAAGAATTGGTCTGTCAATCAGCGTAAAGTTATACTCCACCTCAAAGCAGCATCGTTAGATATTGATTCACAATGGCTATATATATCCTAACCTTTCATTGCCCAATATCAGGTAATTTAACATGACGCATCCAAAAATCAGTGGCGCAATTCTAGCTGGAGGGCTATCCACCCGCATGGGAGGGAATGACAAAGGATTGTTGCAATTCGATGGCGCACCATTATACCAACACATTGCCACAAAATTGCAGCCACAGGTGAACGAGCTATTGATCAATGCCAATCTCAATCTTGGGATTTATCAACAAAGTGGTTATCCCATCATACCGGATATCATTACCGATTTTTCTGGGCCGCTGGCAGGTATGCTGGCGGTATTGAAGAAAGCCATCCATGAATGGGTGGTCTTTGTTCCCTGTGATGTCCCCGGTTTTCCTGAAAACCTTGTTACAAAACTGTGGCACTACAAACAACATGCCTGGGCCGCTTATGCACACGACTGCCAGCGCGCCCACCCTACCTTAGCGTTAATGCACCGCAGTTTAATCCCCCGATTGGAAAGCTACCTCGCTCTGGGGGACAGAAAACTGATGTTTTTTATGCAGATGATTAAGGCAAAAACGGTCTATTTTCCTAATCCCAGTGCTTTCACTAATTTAAATACACCAGAAGAATGCCATGACTGGGAAAATCAGCATTGGAAATTCTTCCGGGAGTCAGCATGATCCGCAACAGCAATAACACAATGCTGCCCATACTGGGTATCACCGCTTATAGCGGAACCGGAAAAACAACGCTGTTAAAACAGATGATTCCATTGTTGCGTCAGCAGAATATACGGGTTGGACTGATTAAACATACTCATCACAATATGGATGTTGATCAACCGGGTAAAGACAGTTATGAGCTGCGCAAGGCAGGTGCAAACCAGACCTTAGTCGCCAGCCAGCAACGCTGGGCATTGATGACAGAAACCCCAGACTTACCACAATTGGATCTGTACTACCTTGCCAGCCGATTCGACGCAGATTCGTTGGATTTGATACTGGTTGAAGGATTCAAACAAGAACCAATCCCGAAAATCGCGCTTTGCCGAGACGGGCTAAACCATACCATTGATGAAATTCTCGATCCCTATGTAATCGCAATTGCCAGTGATATCACACTGGCAACATCACTACCGCAGCTTGATATTAATCAGCCGGATAAAGTGACAACATTTATCGCCGAGTGGTTATGCCAATAAATAAACGCCCTGATGGTAACGTTAAGGGCGTTTTTCCCAATTTCAATCTGCAACCTTATTTCCGTAAATTAAAGATTGAAACATCCATGAAAGCAAAGAATCCATTTCTGTAGGAAAATTGGTTTTAGAGTGGCAACAAAATCGTCAGTAAGAGCAGGCAAGGCCGATATTAAGGCGGTTTTGTTGGAAAATATGCCAAAAGCCATCAGGATAGCGTTCAATATCACTCTCTAGAAGAGTTGCTTTGTGCCATTCAAATTTTTTGAATCCTGCCTTCTCAATAGCACGCTCGTAATGTTCACGATTCCATCGATAAAATGTGACATCACTCGGTGGCATACTAAGAAACTTAGTTTGATAACGGTTACCACCTTTCCATGATTCTTCACTCAGAATATTTATGCCATAAGCATCAAAGTTACCCATTTTTAATTGAAATTCAGGTGAAAGCGTGTAACTTATTAATTTACCAGAAGGTTTAAGATGGTCAGCAATAACCTGAAACATGGTCTCAAGCTCTTCGGGTGATTCAGCATAGTTGAATAACCAGACAGCAACGACGATATCAAACTTACCAAATGATTTCATATCACAAACATTTTGTACGTGAAACTCTAGGTCATCACCATATTGTTCTGACTTTGCTCTGGCCAGTTCTATCATTTTTTCCGAAATATCCACGCCAACAACTTTTGAAGCTCCTCGTTTTCGCAATTCTCGACCAAAGTAACCGTACCCACAAGCCAAGTCCAAAATCGATTTTCCACGCACATCATCCACCATACCTAATACGGTGCGAACCTCTAATGCACGTTGAGGAGTGCGTTGGATGAACTGTTCATAACTTTCGCCAATAGAATTATAATCTACCTCTTTTTTTACCATGATTATGCCCTCTAATTAATGGTTGTTATATTTCCCCTACTTTCCATGTTCCATGATCTCTGTGGCATCAATAGTGACAGAAATTATTTTTAGAGGGCACAGTCAATCAATGGTACTTTTGGGGAAACAGCCCACATATGAATTGCGGGCTGTCTAAGCACTGAAAAAATACAAGATGATTACACGAGAGAATAACCTGAGAAATCTTTTCTATTACTCACCCTATTTTCTGTTATTCACCTTAATATATTCTCGTTCTTACTTCCCTTCTGGCATCAAACCAACAAAAGCAGTCTTTTTCCGTGGTTCAGTCATCAACGATTCCAGTTTTTCGATACAACGCAGATAATGAGGCGTTTTCTTATGTGCCGCGACTGCCGCTTCGTCAATATAGGCTTCATAAATATAGAAACGAGTAGGAATATTCTCATCACGCAGGACATCAAAGCGTAAATTGCCCGGCTCTTTAATAGAACCGAGGTGATTATCCCGAAATACTTCGATAAACTCGTCTACCTTGTCAGCGTTAACATTAATTTCCACTAGCGTGACGTGCATATTATTCCCCTTTAGCTTTTTCACTCAGGAACAGCTCATAAGCCTGAGCAGGCTTCTCATTGTGATGCACCACCGCCTGTACCGCTTTCAGCATCGCAACAGGCGCTTCGGACTGGAAGATATTACGTCCCATATCCACACCAGACGCGCCCTGATCAATCGCCTGATAGCACATCTCAAGCGCGTCCAGCTCCGGTAATTTCTTACCCCCTGCAATCACAATCGGAACCGGGCAGCCCGCCACGATCCGCTCAAAACCGGTATCAACATAATAGGTTTTGATAATATTCGCCCCCATTTCTGCTGCAATGCGGGTCGCAAGTGAGAAGTAACGCTGATCACGGGCCATATCTTTGCCGACACCTGTCACTGCCATCGTTGGCATACCATAACGCGTCCCCTGATCCACCAGCTTGATAATATTCTTGATGGATTGGTGTTCGTGTTCTGAGCCGATATAAACCTGAGCCGCCACAGCACAAACATTAAGCCGAAGTGCATCTTCCATCGCCACCGCGACAGCTTCATTGGAGAGTTCAGTCAGAATTGAATTAGCGCCAGACGCACGCAGCACCACCGGTTTATTGGTTGCAGGCGGAACCTGGCTGCGTAGGATGCCCCGGGTGCACATCAGTACATCGGTATGTTCAAACAGAGGGGCTATATTTATATCGATACGCTCTAAGCCTGTTGTTGGTCCCTGAAAATAACCGTGGTCAAACGCCAACATCACCGTTTTATTGGTCGCAGGATTGAAAATTCGTGACAAACGGGACTGCATACCCCAATCCAGCGCACCACAGCCCTTCAGTTCAAACAAAGCATTCTTTTGCGGTCTATCAATGCCAAAATCTTTACCGTCTTTGATATCATCTAAATCTGCCATTTCTTCCTCCAGAAAGGTGTCAGAGTCAGGCTGTATTTCACAGCCTTATGAATCAGAAATCGTATTGATTAGAAATTATATTGGTTGATATTCTCTTTGGTAAAAATCACCCTTTCCGGCATAACAACAATGCCATTGCCTTTCGCTTCATAACGGTAACCCTGTACACTATTAGGTGAAATTTCAATGTCGCCAATATCAGGAATATTCAATTTATCTCCCACATCCAGATCGCCTTTTTGCAATATCTCATTGGCAACATGAATAGCTATCTTGCCTTGCTTGACCACATCCCACAGAGCAAATTGTTTGACCGTACCGTTTTCAACATAAGGACGCATCACATTCGGGGTACTGAACCCAACAATCGCAACATCCTGGCGTTTCAGGTTTTCTGCCGCTTGCGCCGCCGCAGGTAGGGCATTGGCATCTGGTGCAATAATCGCATCCAAATCACCCCATGCTTTCAAAATACCTTCCGCAGTCTGCAAGGATTTCGTTGCATCGTTATAACCAAATTGTGTGGTAACAATCTCCCAATTCGGATGCTCTGCTGCAATCTTGGTTTTAGCCTCTTTTACCCATTGGTTCTGATCCGTCACCGTTGGACTAGAATAGAAGAATGCCACTTTCGCTTTTTCTTTTTTCACCTGATTAGCAGCCATATCGACCAGAAGGCCGCCTAGCTGCTTTGGCGTTCCCTGATTGATATAAATAGAACGACATTCTGGTGATGTGTCAGAGTCCCACGTCAATACTTTGACACCTCGTTTCATCGCACGTTTCAACGCTGGACATAAACCATTTGTTGATACCGCCGACACCACGACAGCGTTATAACCTTGATTAACGAATTTATTGATAAGCTGAACCTGCTCCACCATAGTTGACTCTGTAGGGCCATCGTAAATGACTTTAACACCCAATGCCTTGCCGGCTTCCACTGCTCCTTGGCCGCCACTAGTAAAGAAACCAACACCGACTAATTTAGGAATAAACGCAATTTTCTCTGCTGCCTGCGCCCAAGTAACACTCGCTAAACTTAACACAGCAGCCAAAACCAGCTTTTTCATTATCAGTGCTTTCATGCCTATCTCCGCCTATTTTTGCCTCAAGATCATTTATGTTTCAGGATTGTCTTGTACGTTACAGAAATATGCTGTGACTTCATGGCATTTCCAGCTTTCGTTTCTGACATCAACACTACTTAATCTGAACATTTATTTATTAAAAATACTTTTGTTCAAAACTCTAATTCATAATTCGAGATTATTGCAGTATTCCGATCACATTTTGTGAAAAAGTTAGAACCACATTAAAATATGTTCAAATTTTTGTAACAAAGTATCTAGAACATTAGTAGCTTTCATGCTTATTCTTCCCTTGTGGATAAAGAAGTTGTTATGTCGATCAAATCAACTAAGAAACCAACAATCTCAGAAAAAAATGTATTATTCGAGACAATTGACTGCTCTAGTCACAACTACCCAGGAACAGGAAATAGCATGAGTGAAGAAGAACTAATGGCCCGTGTCGCCTGGCTTTACTATCATGATGGCCTGACTCAGGGAGACATCGGTGAATTACTTGACTTAAATCGTCTCAAGGTCTCTCGATTACTAGAAAAAGGGCGACAATCCGGTGTAATTCGCGTTCAGATCAATTCACGCTATGAAGGATGCTTAGCCTTAGAATATGCCTTACAAAAACGTTTTAACCTTAAACGAATCCGTGTATTACCCGCCCTTGATAGTATGAATTTAAATACCCGCCTCGGTGTTGGAGCCGCTCACCTATTAATGGCGCTGACTGAACCTCACCAACTCTTGGCAATTGGGTTTGGTGAAACCCCCATGTGTACTTTAAAGCATCTGAGTGGTTTTATCTCATCCCAGCAAGTTAGATTAGTGACATTGTCCGGTGGTGTTGGCTCTTACATGGCAGGCATTGGCCAACTTGATGCGGACTGTCCTATCAATATTATTCCTGCACCACTACGAGCTTCCACGCATGAAATCGCAGCGACATTCCGCGAAGAACGTAGTGTACAAGATGTTATCCTGACGGCCTGTGCCGCCGATATCGCACTTGTCGGAATTGGTGCTATTAATCAGAAGCAAAATGCAACTATTATGCTTTCTGGCTATATTAGTGATGGTGAACAGCTAATGTTTAGTCGTAAAGGTGCTGTTGGGGATATTCTTGGATATTTCTTCAATGCAGATGGCGAACTGATCGGTGATATCGACATCCATCAAGAATTAATAGGTATCCCCTTACCAGAAATAAAAACTATCCCGAACGTGCTTGGAGTAGCAGGTGGTATCGAAAAAGTAGATGCCATTGTCGCTGCAATGAAAGGGGGTTACATCAACTCATTAGTGACAGAAGAACAAACAGCGAGGGCCATGCTAACTTGATCAACTAATAATTCTTCCATTCCCTGTTCCATATCGAATAAGAAAATAACGATATACGAGGATAGTATCATGAATCAACGCGCTAATGCTCACCCATCACGGAGGTATCTGATGGCGCTTGATGCAGGAACTGGCAGTATCCGTGCAGTTATATTTGATCTAGAAGGGAATCAAGTCGCCGTCGGACAGGCTGAGTGGATACACCAGCCTGTACCTAATGTTGCTGGTTCTATGGAATTTGACCTGAAAAACAACTGGCAACTGGCCTGCCAATGTATCCGGCAGGCACTGCAAAAAGCAGATCTGCCCGCTAATGCGATTCAAGGCGTTGCCGCCTGCTCAATGCGGGAAGGCATTGTCCTTTATAATCGCAACGGCGATCCCATTTGGGCATGTGCCAACGTGGATGCCCGTTCCAGCCATGAAGTCAGCGAGCTAAAAGAGCTTTACAATAATACCTTTGAGTCTGACGTCTATCGCTACTCCGGCCAGACACTGGCACTGGGCGCAATGCCACGTTTGCTTTGGCTGGCTCATCACCGTGCTGATATCTACCAGCAAGCCAGTACCCTGACCATGATCAGCGATTGGCTGGCTTATATGCTCAGTGGCGAACTGGTGGTTGATCCCTCCAATGCGGGTACAACGGGAATGCTGGATTTAACCAGCCGCAATTGGCGACCAAGTTTGTTGGAGATGGCTGGACTTCGTTCCGATATTCTCTCTCCCGTCAAAGAAACCGGCACACTACTCGGCTATATCACGGAAAAAGCAGCGGCCGAATGTGGCCTGAACAGCGGCACACCTGTGATTGTGGGAGGAGGTGACGTCCAACTCGGCTGCCTGGGCATTGGAGTGGTCAAACCTGCTCAAACTGCGGTACTCGGCGGGACATTCTGGCAGCAAGTCGTTAATCTTCCAGAACCCATCACCGATCCGAACATGAACATCCGCATTAACCCACATGTTATTCCAGGCATGGCACAGGCAGAATCCATCAGCTTCTTTACCGGTCTCACCATGCGCTGGTTCCGCGATGCTTTCTGCGCAGAAGAAAAACTGCTGGCAGAACGATTAGGCGTTGATGCCTATAGTCTGCTGGAAGATATGGCGGCACGGGTTCCTGCTGGTGCACATGGCATAATGCCTATTTTCTCCGATGTCATGCGTTTTAAGTCGTGGTACCACGCTGCGCCTTCTTTCCTCAATCTCTCGATTGATCCGGAAAAATGCAATAAGGCAACGCTATTCCGTGCATTGGAAGAAAACGCGGCTATCATTTCGGCATGTAACCTCGATATGGTTTCAGAGTTCTCTGGCATCAAAGCCGATTCTTTGGTCTTTGCCGGAGGGGGTTCGAAAGGAAAACTCTGGAGCCAAATTCTGTCTGACGTTACCGGATTACCTGTCAGAGTGCCTGTCGTGAAAGAAGCGACAGCCTTAGGTTGTGCGATCGCGGCAGGTGTTGGCGTTGGTTTATATGACTCCATGCCCACGACCGGAGAGAAATTAGTGCGCTGGGACCGTGAATATCAACCGAACCTACACTACCGCGAGATTTATCAAAAAGCGAAGAAAGATTGGCAGGCAGTCTATGCAGATCAACTGCATCTGGTGGATGATGGATTAACAACCTCATTGTGGAAAGCACCGGGATTGTGATCCGATATTTAAAGAATAAACAGAGCAAGTCCGGCAGCTTGCTCTGCTACATTAATCATTTGATTTTAAATATGAAAGGATCCACGTTGCATTGAAATTAAAACAAAGAAAAGACAGATTTATTTTAAGAAGGCACAATAATTGACCCTATTACTCATAATAAAGAGTTATCTCATAGTAACAAACTCTTCCGCCGCAGTCGGATGGATAGCAACGGTATTATCAAAGTCCTTTTTCGTTGCACCCATTTTCAGCGCAACCGCAAAACCTTGCAGGATCTCATCCATACCAAAACCGATACCGTGGATACCAACGATTTCTTCATTTTCCCCCACACAAACCAGCTTCATCCGGCATGGCTGACGATGTTGCGTCACAGCGGTATACATCGCGGTAAATGATGATGTATAAACCTTAACTTGCTCATCACCATACTGCTCTTTTGCCTGCGGTTCCGTCAGACCAACAACGCCAATCGGTGGGTGGCTGAATACAACCGTTGGCACATTAGAGTAATCCAGATGCTCTTCCGGTTTATTATTGAACAGACGCTCTGACAAACGACGACCTGCCGCAACTGCGACCGGTGTTAATTCCACCGCACCGGTGTTATCACCAACTGCATAAATACCGTTAACATTGGTATTCTGGTACTTATCGACTTGGATATAACCTTTTTCACTCAGTTCAACACCGGTGGCAGACAAACTCAGATTATCTGTCATTGGCTCACGCCCAATCGCCCAGATCAAGGCATCAACCGTCTGCTTTCTACCATCCTGCAACTGAACGGTCAGGCTGCCATCACTATTCTTAATCACAGACTTTAATATTGCTTCCGTGTGCAGTGTTGGCCCTTCTTTTTTAATAACTTCCAGCAGAGTATCAACGATCAATGGGTCAAAAGTACGCAATGGTGCATGCTTGCGGACAAACAGATGAGTTTCACTACCCAGCGCATTCAAAACACCCGCAATTTCCACTGCAATATAGCCAGCCCCCACTACAGCAACACGTTTTGGCATCTCATCCAGTTCAAAGAAACCATCTGAATCAATGCCGTATTTCGCACCGGGAATATCAGGGCGAGCAGGACGACCACCTGTTGCAATCAAAATATGGTCAGCTGTGATCCTTTCACCATTAACCTCAACAGTATGTGCATTAATAAAACGGGCAATACCCTGAATAACATCTACCTTATTATTACCCAGTACTCGCTCATACGACTGATGAATGCGATCAATATAGGCAGTACGGCTGGCGATCAGTTTTTTCCAGTCAAAACGATTAACTATAGTATCAAACCCATAATCGGGACCATATTGATGAATAGACTCCGCAATTTGGGCGGCATGCCACATTACTTTCTTTGGTACACAGCCCACATTAACACATGTTCCGCCCAATGCTTTTGCTTCAATCAGGGCACACTTCTTCCCATACATGGCTGCACGGTTAATGGAAGCAATGCCACCACTGCCACCACCAATTGCAATATAATCGTAATGTTTTTTACTCATCTTAGGTCACTTCCGTCTAATCAATTAACTTACTGGCTAAAGTTCAACCTGGCGCTTAATATTACAAAAAGTTATCATCGGCTGCGGACGTTTCTGGCTTTTATTGCCATAGGGCACAGCTATTAAAATGATTACACCACACTGAACTTTCACCTTATTCAGGTACAATCCACTCCACTGAGGTATGTCCTGTTCCTTCAGGAACCAGTACCTGATGCAGCCACGGCAACACAGATTTCATCTGCTGTTCTAATTTCCACGGCGGATTAATGACTATCATGCCTGATGCCGTCATACCACGCTGATCACTATCAGGACGCACGCCAAATTCGATCTGTAAAATTTTACGGATACCTGTTGCTTCCAGTTCTTTCATCATGCGTTTGATTTTCTGGCGCAGCACAACGGGATACCACAATGCATAAGTGCCGGTTGCAAAACGCTTATATCCTTCCTGAATGCCCTGAATAACATTCTGATAATCCGATTTCAATTCATAAGAGGGATCAATCAACACAAATCCACGGCGGCTTTTTGGAGGAAGTTTTGATTTCAGCTGCTGAAAACCATCTTCCCGCAGGGCACGCGCACGTTGGTCACGGGAAAATTCCGTACGTAGTAAAGGAAAATCACTGGGATGCAATTCGCTCAGATTAAGCTCATCATATTCCCGCAACAAATGACGGGCAATCAGGGGAGAACCCGGATAATAGCGCAGGGAACCATTTGGATTCAAGGCTTTCACTACGTCTATATACGCAGTCAATTCCTCAGGAATATCATCACGCTGCCAAATACGGGCAATACCTTCAAGATACTCTCCCGTACGCTCCGCATACTCTCCGGTCAATTGATGACGACCTGCGCCAGCGTGGGTATCCAGATATAAGAAAGGTTTTTCTTTTATTTTAAACGATTCAATGATCAGGCTTTGCACCGTGTGCTTCAACACATCAGCATGATTGCCAGCATGGAAGCTGTGACGATAACTTAACATTAATTTATTTCCTATTGATTTTTAATCAGTTTTAGTTTCACATAAGGCGAATAAATCAATTTATTACCCCACGAATTACCCCACAAATCATTGCACGAGCACTAAAACACAATAAAGCATAGTAACAAAGTCAGTGCCGTTATAGCATCTTAAAAAGCATAATGTAGGATAAAGAGAACGTGAAGCGTGGGGAAACGGATTACCCCACAGGGAAAAAGTGAGGCCAGAGTGCTAATCAATGGGTTTAATGCGTGACCAAATTCTGTTTTTAAGTCCATTTAATTGTCATACTTGAATAAGTACCACTACTTATTTTAATATTCTGAATTAAAAATAAATTTCGATTTAATCTGATAAATTTGGGATAGCTATGCGATTTACTCATGACAAAAAAATCAGGAAGTCAATAATTAAACTATTTACACTTACAGAACAAGTTACCTTACTCAAAAGTTTTGCATTAGTAAAAAATGAAACATCCGATGATTTTACCGCTTGGATAAAATGGCTGGCCTATGAAAATATGGAATCTGTAAAACGAGCCACTCTATTTTTTATTATAATTGACATTGCATTATATATAATGACCTCCAAAGCTAATTGGTTAAATTACCTTTTCTTTATCTATTTATCCGTTTCCTTTTTGAGAATATTAGAACAAGCTAAAAACATCGGTTACAGTTATTCCATAGGTATAAAACTGTTTTTGTTCGCTCTCACTAACAGAATATTTTTCGAGCCTAGATCAGAACACAATTCTAGTAAACCGATAAATAAAAAAAGAAAAAAATCTATATAGAGAAAAACTCTAAACTAAGGAAATTAATTATATACCAATCTAACTTGAAGATGCAGGTTTTAAAATCTGAAAGTTGTCAGTAAGTCGAGTCGTGAGTTCTTTCGCTTTTTCTGGCAACGTGACATGAAAAAAGTGACGAAGGGTTTCACGAAATGTCTTCGCATCCGGAAAATAAACATTGTTACGTACTTGCTCATTCATATACTTCCACAATCGCTCTATCGGATTGAGATTCGGGCTGTAAGGCGGTAGGTAATGCAATTCAATATTAAGGACATACGCCATCTCTTTCACTAATTCTGCTCGGTGGTAACCCGCCCCATCCAGAATAATATGGATTTTTTGCGAAAGCGGGTAAGTTTCCCGGAGCGCCCCGAAGAAATACGCGATGTTTTCAGCATTGATACTTGGATATTCACGGATCACGGTGTCTTCAATTCGTTGTAAATTGAGGGCTCCCAGAATATTGAGACGGGTACGGCTGCCGGTGGTTTCGACCACTTTTACCTGATTTTTCCCTGCTTTCATCCAACCATAGCTGAGCTTTGCGGACTGTGAAGGATGCACCGCATCAATAAATAGGATAGGTTCATTTTGACCCGCCCGGTCTTTAAGAGACTGGTAGTCATCAATAAATTGTTGCTGTTGATCCGCATCGAATTTATGAGGCACTCCCTTTGGCTTTTTGTAGCTGAAACCCTGGCGGTGAAGCCATTTCGTCATTCCGCCCACGCTGAAAGACACCTGCCAACGTGC
Organism: Xenorhabdus sp. XBWT; assembly: GCF_059072735.1. NCBI lineage: Bacteria > Pseudomonadati > Pseudomonadota > Gammaproteobacteria > Enterobacterales > Morganellaceae > Xenorhabdus > Xenorhabdus sp. XBWT. The sequence continues at coordinate 334,420 of NZ_CM180990.1, read as the reverse complement.
TCGGACGTAAGCCACAATTTGGGCGGTGGTATGCATCAAATTTGTCGTCAAATAATCAATCAAGTCGGCGGTTTGTTCGGTAGAGAGATGGCTTTCAGAACCGCCATTTTCCGGGGTGAGCTTTTCCTGAGCGATAAAATCTTTTAGGTGACGGCTTACCGTACTTTCATGAATACGTAAGGCCTGTGCAATCATCTGAGCAGTCCAGCCCTCTGACGCCAAAAGCACCGCCTTGATGCGATCACAAACTCGACTGTCGCGCGTTGTATCATGCATCAATTCGAGGGCATGTTTTTGTTCTGGTGTCAGATGAATTTTCATGGCTGCAAGCATGATCGGGTTTGGATAAGAAATCAAGCATCTTCAATGGCGATTGGTATAAAAACGTTCACATTTAAAGAACAATTGGCTTTAATTAGAAATTTCTCTTTTGAAAGAGAAACAACTGATGGAAATTTTCTTGCCTGGATAATAATAGATTCCGATGCTTATTTTTCATCATCAAGAATGATGCTAATTTGTATTTTTATTCTTTTTATAGTAACCATAATACAACAGCCTGACGCAATATATTATATCCCTCTTATTTTTCTGATAGTTATGCTACCCATTAGCATATTAATTCCTATAATTTTAAATCACTGCATCACAGGTTATAAATTCATTACCTGCATAAAATTATCTTATTTTCAAATAAAAGTGAAACTTTCTAAATTATAGATCATTCTTATTATTAATTATGTTAAGTTAATCAGATAAATTACCTGATTAACTTATCTTGTGGCCGAAATACTATTTTCGTCTAATTGTAAATGAATGAACAATAATATACACAAGGCGGAGTTACCTAAGATACCATAATACATGCTGCTGCTTTTCTCCCCGACCAATACAGAACACAAAAAATCAAGAAATGAATACAAAGATACTTAGCCATGAGTATCAAATTATAATTACAAGTATCATTTTATCTCATGGCTGATTTCACTGAAATAGAACTATTCAATGGAAACTTTACGTACTGTCCGTTCAATAGGCTGACCATCGCCATCAAAATATCGACTAGGCCAAATCTCCGAAGGATGGATTCCGAGGTAATCAGCAATAATCCATTCCCCTTTTGTAGCGGTCAAGAACTTCCGGACACCATTTTAGCCTTCTCCCATTGCTTCTCGTATTCAACGGGAGAAATGCCCCCATTGAAATAATGAGGACGGAATATTTACAAAAGTTTTTACTTACATAACTTAATGTCTTTAACATAAGTAGTCGGTGACATCCATGAAATTTTATCACATGTCAGATAACCATCATTTTTTAACTTATAGTTAACATAAAAAGAGACAGGTAAACTGATGATAAATGATAAAATTACCAACAAAACCATAAAGCTAACAATCACTTTATTAAATTTAGGTTGTCTATTAAAAATAAAGAAAAAAATAGAGCATAATAACGCGTAAAATAATAGAGGTGAAGACATGACACCAATAACAACAGTGCCAGAAAATGTTATTTCATCTTTCATTAATATTAATGAAACAGCATCGCCAATAACGAAAATAACCGTAAATATTACTAACAATAATAATATTAGCACACCTAATGCTTGAAAGTATTTACTATTCACCTAAACCTTCCTAATCCATTAAAAACATGCTGTAAATCCGCTTCCGGTGTTCTTGGTTTTCTCTTGGTTGCTTCTTTTAAGAGTTCTATTAATTTTTCACTTATCCCATATTTCTTATCAAGAGTATCTAAAATATAAGCCGCCAGAACTCCAACAGCTAAAACTATCAGAGCAACAGCAATAATACTTCCACCTAAAAATGCAGTGGTAGTTAAAAGTGATCCTACAACCCAGGAGGAAGCAGCAATAATAGCAGTTTTAGCCATGTCCATTGTTATGTTTCCGATAAATTCGGCTAACGTATATTCATCCTTAAAAATTCCTTCTATCACTCGATATGCAATAGAAAAGATGATGGAGAACCTAACACCTCTAACAGTGCTTGCATTAAGACCCTGCTGCCCTATTCCCATGCCTAGCATTTGAGGATTATTGGCACGATATCGTGTACCCATGATACGCTGTCTAAGGCCAGCATGTCCTGACAGGTGAATATACCTATTTCCATTTGCCCCCACATGTATTGTCGCGGTGATACTTAATCTTCTAAACTCTCTGCAAACTTCAGAAAACCCATGCGCATCATAGATATTTCCCGCATAAGTGGAAATAGGATCAGTGACAGAAAATACATGTGCCATAGGATTTTTTATCTTGTTGTCTGCTTCCGTGCCTCTTGCAAACGCTTCTCCATAACTTAGATGTTTTTCGTCCATACCTCTTGCAAATGCATATCCATAACTTGGACTTTGTGGACGGCGGGGGCTGATATCCTCAATAATGCTTTGAGCTTCTGATAATGTGAGAACAAAGTGATATTGGGTATTATCTCTCAATACTTTTTCTAACCCAATGGCATCAAAAAATTCATGTTGAGGCTTTAGCTGATTAATCCCCACATTACCCCTTAAAACATCGCCCATATAACCATCCCAAGTGGGATTATATTTCTTATGTGCCATTCCTTAATTCTCCATAATATTCAAAATAAATTATTCCAAGTGTGACTATAATGCCAGTTAAGAATTAATTGGTTTGTGCCATGATTCCCGATACAGCATCAATTAAACAGGATATAACAATAATACTTATCTATTCCAGCATGGATAAAAGTACACCAGTAGAATTGTGATTAATCTCTATGCTTAAATAAAATCAGATAATTACCTCATTGAAATTTCAGATAATGCGAAAGATAAAAGCTCATCAAATTATTTTTTTCATAACCACAACGCTATATAATTGCATCAATTCCCACAGGATAGCGGGATAAATGCCATTTTTACTTTATATTTCATGCCGTTAACTTACCCCACATTATCCCGCTTATCCCGAAACGCAGTAACAATATTTTTAACTCTTTACTATTCAATAAATTATAGCCTGCCAAAGAAAAAATGTTTTCGGGATAACCCCATTGTCACGCTAAGACTTTATCTATAGTGACATCACGTTACGGGATGTAATGGGATAAGACGGGATAATTAAAATAGATGTAACTTGCTAATATTTAGTTAATTAAATATTCATTATCCCGCCATCCCGTTATCCCAATGTTTTTTCTTTTACGTGAGGGCTAATCTTCATCATTGAAAACCAGCACTACAAAGCGCCCCTGAGTCCCATTCACTGAAATAGTTTTACTGATAAAGCGGTCTTTTTCTGCTTTAATCAACATTCCGGCTTCTTCCAAAGCCTCAAAGCCTGATTTCTTCTGTAATCCCTGCAATATTTCCTCTTCAAACACACTGGGGATAATGTGATATTCCACCTGACCATCATCGCGGCGGTTATGTACCAGATAACCCGCGAGATGGTTAATTCTCATGGCGTTAACGGTGTCTATGTTTCCATTCAGTTTTCCATAGGTATAAGGCTGAAAACGCGATAAGCCGTGTTTCTGGATAAAATCGCGGGCACGGGTGACAACCTGATATTTTTCGCGGTTTCCGATACCAAAATCCGCTAACCAGTCATCAAAACTTTGCCTTATCGCACTATGGCAATCTTCTTTGTTCCAGCCGGTGATAGGGGTTGCCAGTTCTCCGGCGGCATCCAGTAAAGCGAAGCGCACAGCCACACGCTTCACTTGTGCCGAGGCTTCTTCTGGCAGGCTATCAAGCCATTCTTTTTCTTTACAGGTTACCGTTTCTATTGCCTGTTCCTGATTTTCAGACAGCCACAAGATCCATGCCCGACCCGCTGTACCACAATAACGCTTCGATTCACGCTTGATTGCCCTTGCGTGTGCGTCACCATCCTCATAGCCATTGAAAAACTCGGTATCAATAAAGGGCACACTTAACAGCCTGACTAACTGCCCTGCCTTTGGGGTAATCCCGCCTTTTATCAGAAAGGTTTCTAAATCTTCCTCTCCCGTCGAAAGGGCGGCTATCTTCCAGCGAATAACGGCACGGTTTCCGCCTTCCCGTTTCCCCTGGATTTTGCCGACACCGTTAAATAAGCTGTAGGCACTGTTTGCCACTTCCTTCGGATTAGCGCTTTGCCCGATTTCATCAATCGGCAAGAAACCATCATTGCGGGCTGCCGCCTCGTTATTTAAACCGTGATGGGTGCCGTGCCATGATAATTTCAGTTCTTCGGGATCGCCGTATAAACTACTGGCGGCCTCAACGGTAGTCGTTTTACCCGCTGAGGACTGAGCGAATAAATGTACGCCAAAACAGCTACCGCCCGTTAACGAATTGAGCGGTGCAGCTAATCCCACCAGCACCCCCAGCATCATTGAACGGTTGCCTTTCATCAATGACGCAACACGATTTTTCCATTCATCAGCCGTTCCCCTGACCACATATAGCAGAATCATAATACTGTGTCATAATACCTAAATCCCAATGACAAGGTAGAATTGAGATGGGTTACAGTCTAGATTTTCGAAGAAGAGTACTGGCATACAAAGACAAGCATGCATTGACATTCGAGCAAACCTGCGACCACTTTGAGGTCTCTATCCGCACTCTGTTCCGGTGGTGCAATAAAATAGAACCCTGTATGACACGTGATAAACCGCCCACGAAAATCAGTGATGAAACACTTATCGCCGATGTCAAAAATTATCCCGATGATTATCAATGGGAAAGAGCAAAACGTCTGGGTGTCTCACAATCGGCTATCCATTACTCCCTGAAACGACTCAAAATAACCGTCAAAAAAAACGCACAAACACCCCGCCGCTGACGAACACGCGCGTCAGGTATTTGGCGAGCGTATCCGCCATCATGAGCAGGCGGGCAAACAGATTGTTTATTTGGATGAAAGCGGCGTTGAGCAGTCCATGCCACGTACGCATGGCTATTCGTTAAAAGGGTCGCGCTGTTTTGGTTTACATGACTGGCAGCACAAAGGCCGCCTTAATGCCATTGGTGCCATCATTAAAAATACCTTTGTGACCTTAAGTTTGTTTGCCGGAACCCTTAATGCGAATGTGTTTCATGCCTGGCTGACACAAGATTTGTTGCCAAAGCTCCCAAAGGGTGCAGTGATTGTGATGGATAATGCCTCTTTCCATAAACGGTGTGACACGCGACAAGCGATAGCCGAACGGGTGCCAGTTAGAATGGCTTCCCCCTTACAGCCCAGATTTAAATCCTATCGAAAACAAATGGGCTGAAACAAAAACAACAAGAAGACGAGAAAGATGCTCTATTGATGAACTGTTTACAGAGCATGTGACCTATGTCTAATTATATTGATTCTGCTATATAACCCTTGGTCTCCACCCGCATAGCGGGTGGTTTTATGTTTAAGAAGCTGACGCTACTTAAACTAGCTAAAGCCATAAATAAAAAGTGCATGCCAAAAAAAATAACTGGCCTGCCTCGTATCAATATTGCTCATATTCACGAACGAAATGGGAGAAAATTATAGATTTTTTCCCCTAACTTGCTGTGCATTAGAAGGAGAAATCTTGTAGTAAACTTTATCACTCAAGAGTGGTTCATTTTCAATCTCAACTGAAAGAATGGAATTATCTTTAGAAATCGCATAGTGACTAAAATAACCCCCTTCTTTTTCATAAGGATAATGAAAATTAGGTTTGATAAACTTTTTTTCATAAGGATCATCCGAATGATGATACTCATCTGAATAAACTACCTTTTTATTCCTGACAAAAATTATTTTATAAAAAAGATTGGTTTCTTTATTAAAATCCGCACCGATAATATGTTCAATATCTTCACGCCCCATTCCTTTATCAATGATATACATTTTATCCCAGTCAAAAGGGGTAATCTTACTTATATCAATCAAACAGGCTGTGTTTTTCTGGCAATGCTTATCGGCATAACCAATAATGCCTACTCGGCTGTTATTAAAAAATAAAAACAAAATGGCAATTCCCAATATTAAGGAAAATACGATAATATTATTTTTGTTGACAACATGGAAAAACATCATTCCCCCCCTTCATAATCAAATCTGACATGAGAAAACGGATTTAGAATATTAAACTTAAAAATCAACTAACTACCATTAAATTTGCCATGTCAATTTTATCATTCTCCCCAAATCATGATATTGATAAACACAATCAGAAAAAGACACCCTCAGCTTTCAACTACAGCCTGATATTTTTGGAGTTTACAATATGTCATGAAGGTATATCTTAAATTGCGGATACAACTCCACATCACCTACAAGCAGCTGTTTTACAATTGCCATTTGATAACTTAAGTGCGATTTACAAGATAAAAATTGACATTTACTTCTGTTTTTCAACACCAAAAATGTAGTGTACAAATATTCTGGATAGAGAAAAAGTATAGTAATTGTACTAGCGATTTTTCTGATTTCAAATAGAAAAATATGGTTAACAAATAATAAATGAAGAAAATGATTACTAACGTTATTTACTAATAGTTTTAACAGAATTAAGTTTGTGGAACTTTCAGAAAAAACACTTAACTGTATAAATTCCCAGTGTTTTTAATGCGATGTAATCCTAGATGGTGTCGTCATAAATAAATTCATGTAATAATAACCCTATATTACATGAATGGATGACTTAACCATGAGCACACCCGCACACCGCCGTCACGATATTTCCGATCATATTTGGAGTTTGCTTGAACCTCACCTACCGGGACGTAAGGGGGCCTGGGGGCGTGTTGCTTATGATAATCGATTATTTATTAATGCGGTGTTCTGGATTTTACGGACAGGCGCACCCTGGCGAGATTTACCGCCCGATTATGGCGACTGGAAAAATACGCATCGCCGTTTTTGTCGGTGGCGGGACAAAGGCGTATGGGAAGGACTGCTTGAAGAACTCCTCTTTGAACCCGATTTCGAATGGCTGATGATTGACGCCAGTCATATTAAGGTTCATCCCCATGCCGCAGGGGCGGCAGGAGGCAATCAGGATATGGGGCGCACAAAAGGGGGCTCAATACAAAGATACATCTGGCCGTGGATGCGCATGGTATGCCGATCAGAGCGCTTATTACAAGCGGTCCCACAGCGGATTGCTCACAAGCTGAGGCCTTGATTGACGGAATAGATGCAGAACATTTATTAGCGGATCGGGGCTATGACAGTAATACCGTTGTTGAACAAGCAGAAAAACAAGGCATAGCAGCGCAAATTCCCGGCCGAAAAAATCGCAAAGTGAAACGAGAATATGATCGGGAACTCTACCGACTCAGGCATTTAGTTGAAAATGCTTTTCTTCATCTTAAACGCTGGCGTGGTATAGCGACCCGTTATGCCAAAAAGAGTGCCTCATTTCTTGCTGCTGTTCAGATCCGCTGTCTTGCTCTTTGGTTAAATATCTTATGACGACACCATCTAGGTATGAATTATTTTTCTAGGTAAAAATGCTTATTCATCATTCTTAGGCGAAAAGTTATAGTATTTTTTATAACAGCGTGCAGAACCACTTTCAATGTTAATTATAATTTTTGCATTATCATTGGGAACAAAATAATAATCAAATTTTCACTTCTCTTTTTCTTCATTTTCTGGACAAGAAAAATTTTTAAATAAATATCGGTTATCCGCAAACAACCCAAAATGACAGGGCAAGAACATGAATGTTTATTTCTCCATATGAAAGGTTAAAGCCACCGACTTTAGTCGGTCAGATTTAGCTGCGATACGCTATTGCACGAGAGGTGCAATATGGATTACAGATATGGCAGCCACACGGTATTTCAGATTGAGTCTCATTTCGTGTGGGTAACGAAATACAGATACAAAGTCCTGATAGGTGAAGTTGGCCTACAAGTATCTGGGATCATTAAACCATATATGGACGTCCCCCGGTTGTGCAAGCATTGAATTGATACGGTTTGCGACCATATATCCGGCGTCATTGTGGGCTGAATCACCCGCGCCATGATGTCATCCGAGCCCTGTTTCCTTATCACTACATAGGTATATGATTACCTTGGTCAAGCACAGGCTATTACAGGACGGTAGCTGTTTTCTCATCAGTGTTTGCAAACTCAGTAAACGTCTTTTTTAATCGGTTAATTCACGGCTTTCTTCATCATAAAATCAACATCATCCTTTAAAATTCGCCAGATAATACGCACCCGTTTGTTGGCCAAGGCGACGGTTGCCTTCATGAAGCCACAGCGGGCAATTAATTTTCTTAACCATTCGCCCAGAACATCCTCACGTTTTTGACAACAGCGCATCACCGCACGGACACCGTGAATGATTAACGTTCGCAAGTGTCGGTTGCCCTGTTTGGTCATGCCAGACAGACGGTTTTTCCCCCCGGAACTGTATTGGCGTGGAACCAGTCCACACCAGGCTGAAAGCTGACGACCATTTTGGAATTGTTCTGCATTGACTTCACTGACAAAAACGGCGGCAATCAGTGGCCCCACACCGGGAATGGTGATCGCAACCATGTGGAAGTATCGGTACGTACTGCTTTCGCGTACATGGGTGTAACTGATATTTATGAAGCGGCCATTGAATATGACGAGTTTGCCGATCATAGATTGACCTATTCAATCAGACAGGCGGAGGGAAACGTAGATGATCTTGTGTCGATGTTAGGAAAACGCGCGATTTAAATCCGGTTTTGATGCTTTTTTGAAATGGAGGTCATCCTCTGACTTTCCGGAATATTGTCGAGCAAATGCCTCCCTCATTACACGTAAACTCTTGGTTAACTGTATAGATTCTAATTAAAATTCGGAGTTAAAACATCTTTTCATCATGTTACCTGTTTAATTATTGAAGTGAGAATATGGCTTCTATTACGGTGATCAGGGTTACCATGCTAAATCAGCTACGACTAACCTCAGAAAATAACCATAACACTGCAATTTTTCACATCTACAGAATGGGCTTGTATGTTTTTGCTTTTATTAATTTGTGTAGCATAATTTATGTCAATTGCTACTGAGATAATAATGGAAATTATACAGCCATTGCTCTTCTGTTGATTGTTGCTAATGAATAATGCGGCGGTTTGAAAAACTACTTAACGCAAGATTGGGCGTTAAGGGTTTTGTTTGAGTAATTATTAAGGCTACGTAATGACATCTGTGACTAAGTTTTTCCCCTATACACAACGCACTATCAGTAAGGCACCGCAGTGGAAAAGATTTACTTCTGAAATGCGCCATACTAGCTACAGGTACTGAACCCAAAATTATTCTGTCTTCACGTCAGTGTCTGCCTTTCGCTGGTCGCGGCATTAACCAGAAAGGATTAACCGGACGTCATATTGCTCAGTTCCTGACACCTGCTGCGGTTGACTTGATACGCCAGCAAAATATCTCAGAACTGCAAACACAGCAGATCGATTTCGAATCACAAATACTCCCCTTGCTTATTAAAGAGATGGCGTATGCTTGGCGATGCGCGGAAGCTCAGAAGCACCTTGATCCTATACCTTTGTGCCTGAAAAGGAGGAGTTGGAAAAGATTGAAAGGATTCTATGGCCACTTAGAGGGCAATCTTTTGATGACTATCAGTCCTATAACAACTTCTTTATTGAACTTATTTCTTCCGATCTTAAGCAGGCGCTACTGGGCAATATGAATAGTCCATTGAAAGCTTCAACAGATGTATTGCGCGATGTGCGCGAGGCTTTGCGTAAAGAAAAAAGTGTAATTTGGAGTAAATCTCATATTTTCCATCAACTGATCACTCAGGATTTCACGTCTCGTGGTGCTCTATTTTTATCTAACCCAAACCGCAAATTTGACGGTGAAACAGTTCACGACTTGTCTGTCACCATTCAGATAATCAAACCCGAGGATAGTACTACGAAACATTCGCATTCTTTCTGGCATCTATATTTTGTAATGTCAGGGAGGGGGGGAATTATCTTGGAGAATAAAAACCCTGCGATTATCGTTAATGGAGATGTTATTTATGTCCCTGCTTGGATAGAGCATAAATTTATTAATTGTGAACATGAAAATCTTATTTTATATGTCACTCAAAACCTGCCAAGTATGGCTAATCAAGGAACATTGTTGAGAAAAGATTAAAATAAAACTTACTCAACATATTCCGAATAACATTGCTTAATATTAAGGTATCGTTATGGCTGAAATATCATCGGCTCAATCTCTAAATTCGTCTAAAGTAATGACTCGTGTATTTCTACCTTTTGCATTTGGGCATTGCACGTCATTCCTATTCCGGAATATAAATGCGGTATTAACACCGTTTTTGATTTCAGCAATGTCACTGTCAGCAGGACAACTTGGAATTTTATCAAGTGCTTACTTTTTTTCATTTTCTTTAGCACAACTGCCGGTTGGACTTGCTCTTGATCGCTATGGTCCAAAACGTGTACAGCTATTTCTTTTAGGTATTGCAGTGGCTGGAGCTATTTTATTCGGAGTTGGGCAGGATTTCACTACATTATTGTTGGCTAGGATCCTCATTGGGCTAGGATTAGCAGCCTGTTTTATGGGTTCCATAAAGGTGCTTTCTTTTGTAAGCGTACGGGGAACCCCACCTAGCCAGGATAAATCCATTGATTAAAATAGTTTCACCTATTCTGATGATGGAAAAAACTCACATGAGCCAATCCAGGTTTACTCAAGCCGAGTGGCGGGACCTGTTTGAACAGCAGAAAAAATCCGAACTGACTGTCCCGCAGTTTTGCCAAAAAATCGGTGTGTCGACCACCCGGTTCTATCACCACCGCCAACGCACCTCCCATCCACCGGAAAAGCCGTCTGGGCTGGCTTCACCGTCTGCTTTTATTAACGTCAGCACCGCTCAGAAAAAATCCGCCTCATCCAGCCCACTCCCCATCTTATTTGAGACACCACAGGGCACACTGCGTTTTCCTGCCGGCACGGATAAGCATGTTATCATTGCGATTATTCGAGGGCTCGCCGCATGAAAATGTTTGTGGATGTGCCGGAGGTGTATTTGTGCCGCTCATTTATCGACTTCCGAAAATCCATCAACGGGCTGGCGGTCTGGGTAGAGCTGGAAATGCAACTGTCGCCGACGCAAACCGCGTTATTCCTCTTTTGCAACAAGAAGCGGGATAAACTCAAAATCCTCTACTGGGATAAAACCGGGTTTGCGCTCTGGTACAAACGGCTGGAGAACGCGAAATTCAAATGGCCCACCGCCGTCAACAGTGCCTCCCTGACCCTGACAGAGCAGCAACTGCACGGGTTGTTATCGGGTTATGAGGTCATCGGGCACCAGCCCTTCTCCGTCCAGGATTGCCATGTCGCCTGATCCCTTGATGATCATCAAACCAACGGGCATTAATTACGCTTTTTCGCCGGGGATGGCATAAAATGTCCCCATGAAAATTGATATTGATGCCCTGCCCAATGACCCCGCTGAACTGAAACGGCTGCTGATTAAGCAGTCGCAGCGGCTGGCCTTTTTGGAAGAGCAGTTCCGTTTAGCCCAACAAAAACGGTTTGGGGCTTCCTCGGAAGCGTTCCCCGGCCAGGGGGAGTTGTTTAACGAAGCGGAAGAAATTGCGCTGCCGGCTGAAACGGCCGCCGCACAGGAAATCCTCACACCTCCCCGCCGTAAGCCGACACGCAACCCCCTGCCCAAAGATTTACCGCGCGAAACCGTGTTCCATGATATCGCCGAGGAAGAAAAACAGTGTGCGTGCTGTGGCGGCAGGTTGCATCAGATGGGGGCAGATCACAGTGAAAAACTGTTGTTCATTCCCGCTCAAATCAGGGTGGTTGAGCATGTCCGCCCCAAATACGCCTGCCGTGAATGTGAAAAATCCGGCATTCAGACGCCTGTCAAACAAGCCTCCCTGCCAGCGATGCCCATCAAGAAAGGCATGGCGACCAGCAGCCTGCTCAGCCAGCTTATCACCAGTAAATATCAGTATGGGTTACCGCTGTACCGTCAGGAAAGTGTGTTCAAACAGTATGGCATTGACCTCAGCCGCCAGACCCAGAGTGACTGGATAGTAAAATCCGCGCAGTTGTTTGCGCCTTTGGTGACCAGGTTCAGGGAAACGCTGTTGCAACAACCGGTTCTCCATGCGGATGAAACCCCGGTGAAGGGGGTGACGTCTGAAAAAACGACCCATTACATGTGGGTCTATTGTGTGGGCACTGATACCCCCGAACCGGCGGCGCTCACACCGAATATTGTGCTGTATGACCACCAGGCCAGCCGTTCAGGCACCTGCGCTGCTGACTATCTCGCCGGTTTTCAAGGTTATCTGCAGGTGGATGGCTATCAGGGCTATGAGCAGACCGGTGCCCGGCTGGTCGGTTGCATGGCCCATGCCCGTCGTAAATTTATGGAAGCGAAGCAGGCGCAGGGAAAAAACAAAACGGGCAAAGCCGATATCGCGCTGAGCCTGATCCAGTCACTGTACCGGGTTGAGCATCAGATCAAGGGGTTAAGCCCGGCCGAAAAATACCGGATCCGCCAGGAAAAAGCGCTTCCTATCTGGGATAAGTTATCGGCCTGGCTGGTTAAAACCCAATCTCAGGTGATCCCCAAAAGCAAGCTGGGTGAGGCCGTGACTTACCTGAGTAATCAATGGCCCAAACTGATCCGCTATCGGGAGGATGGTCGTTTGTCGATCGACAATAACCGGGCAGAAAGGGCGATCAAACCGTTTGTCATCGGGCGAAAGGCGTGGCTGTTCAGCCATACCCCGCGCGGTGCGCAGGCGAGTGCGATCCTCTACAGCGTCATTGAAACGGCCAAAGCCAATGGACTGATCCCCTTCGATTATGTCATGACTTGCCTGGATGAGTTATGCCAACCCGTGCCGGATCTGGAAAAACTGCTGCCATGGAAAAAGCAAGGTGGGGTTTAGTTGACGCTTACTTTCTTTTTGGGTACCTGATCGTAAACTACCCTCTATTCATGGATACTTACTGGCAGCCGGAGGGATAGGAGCCATGCTGTCGACATTGCCAGTTGCTTGGCTGGTAGGCTTTGTTTCCTGGCGAACGCTATTCTTTGCGATGGCGAGTGTTACTCTGATTGTTATGATTGCCATCGCAGTATGGGTTCCCAAAGATCCAATTGAACATAAAATGGTAAAGTGGCCAAGTCTCGCTTCATTGCTTGATGTCTACAGAGATCACACGTTTCGTAAGGTCATCAGCTTATTACTGCTTCCTCATACAGTTGCTTTTGGGCTACAGGGATTGTGGATGGGCAAATGGTTACAGGATGTCGGGCATTACAGTAATGCACTCACTTCGCTCTACCTGTTCGTTGGAATGGGAGCTGTCGTTGTCGGCTCACTTTCTGTGGGTGTTATCACTGAGTGGGCAGGTAAGTTCAATATTAAACCTATGGAAGTTGGTGGGATAGGTATTGCCCTGTTTTTGACAATACAGATTTTATGTATCTTCAACATCGTTCCTTTATTACCGCTGCTCTCTATTAGCTTCACTCTGATAGGCACCATTGCTGGTCTAGAATATACCATTGTGGCGCAGAATGTATCTCCAGCAATGACTGGTCGTGCCGCTACTTGGTAAGCGTCAACTAAACCCCACCTTGCTTTTTCCATGGCAGCAGTTTTTCCAGATCCGGGGCGGGCTGGCATAACTCATCCAAACAGGTCATGACATAATCGAAGGGGATCAGGCCATTGGCTTTGGCCGTTTCAATGACACTGTAGAGGATCGCACTCGCCTGCGCACCGCGCGGGGTATGGCTGAACAGCCACGCCTTTCGCCCGATGACAAACGGTTTGATCGCCCTTTCTGCCCGGTTATTGTCGATCGACAAACGACCATCCTCCCGATAGCGGATCAGTTTGGGCCATTGATTACTCAGGTAAGTCACGGCCTCACCCAGCTTGCTTTTGGGGATCACCTGAGATTGGGTTTTAACCAGCCAGGCCGATAACTTATCCCAGATAGGAAGCGCTTTTTCCTGGCGGATCCGGTATTTTTCGGCCGGGCTTAACCCCTTGATCTGATGCTCAACCCGGTACAGTGACTGGATCAGGCTCAGCGCGATATCGGCTTTGCCCGTTTTGTTTTTTCCCTGCGCCTGCTTCGCTTCCATAAATTTACGACGGGCATGGGCCATGCAACCGACCAGCCGGGCACCGGTCTGCTCATAGCCTTGATAGCCATCCACCTGCAGATAACCTTGAAAACCGGCGAGATAGTCAGCAGCGCAGGTGCCTGAACGGCTGGCCTGGTGGTCATACAGCACAATATTCGGTGTGAGCGCCGCCGGTTCGGGGGTATCAGTGCCCACACAATAGACCCACATGTAATGGGTCGTTTTTTCAGACGTCACCCCCTTCACCGGGGTTTCATCCGCATGGAGAACCGGTTGTTGCAACAGCGTTTCCCTGAACCTGGTCACCAAAGGCGCAAACAACTGCGCGGATTTTACTATCCAGTCACTCTGGGTCTGGCGGCTGAGGTCAATGCCATACTGTTTGAACACACTTTCCTGACGGTACAGCGGTAACCCATACTGATATTTACTGGTGATAAGCTGGCTGAGCAGGCTGCTGGTCGCCATGCCTTTCTTGATGGGCATCGCTGGCAGGGAGGCTTGTTTGACAGGCGTCTGAATGCCGGATTTTTCACATTCACGGCAGGCGTATTTGGGGCGGACATGCTCAACCACCCTGATTTGAGCGGGAATGAACAACAGTTTTTCACTGTGATCTGCCCCCATCTGATGCAACCTGCCGCCACAGCACGCACACTGTTTTTCTTCCTCGGCGATATCATGGAACACGGTTTCGCGCGGTAAATCTTTGGGCAGGGGGTTGCGTGTCGGCTTACGGCGGGGAGGTGTGAGGATTTCCTGTGCGGCGGCCGTTTCAGCCGGCAGCGCAATTTCTTCCGCTTCGTTAAACAACTCCCCCTGGCCGGGGAACGCTTCCGAGGAAGCCCCAAACCGTTTTTGTTGGGCTAAACGGAACTGCTCTTCCAAAAAGGCCAGCCGCTGCGACTGCTTAATCAGCAGCCGTTTCAGTTCAGCGGGGTCATTGGGCAGGGCATCAATATCAATTTTCATGGGGACATTTTATGCCATCCCCGGCGAAAAAGCGTAATTAATGCCCGTTGGTTTGATGATCATCAAGGGATCAGGCGACATGGCAATCCTGGACGGAGAAGGGCTGGTGCCCGATGACCTCATAACCCGATAACAACCCGTGCAGTTGCTGCTCTGTCAGGGTCAGGGAGGCACTGTTGACGGCGGTGGGCCATTTGAATTTCGCGTTCTCCAGCCGTTTGTACCAGAGCGCAAACCCGGTTTTATCCCAGTAGAGGATTTTGAGTTTATCCCGCTTCTTGTTGCAAAAGAGGAATAACGCGGTTTGCGTCGGCGACAGTTGCATTTCCAGCTCTACCCAGACCGCCAGCCCGTTGATGGATTTTCGGAAGTCGATAAATGAGCGGCACAAATACACCTCCGGCACATCCACAAACATTTTCATGCGGCGAGCCCCCGAATAATCGCAATGATAACATGCTTATCCGTGCCGGCAGGAAAACGCAGTGTGCCCTGTGGTGTCTCAAATAAGATGGGGAGTGGGCTGGATGAGGCGGATTTTTTCTGAGCGGTGCTGACGTTAATAAAAGCAGACGGTGAAGCCAGCCCAGACGGCTTTTCCGGTGGATGGGAGGTGCGTTGGCGGTGGTGATAGAACCGGGTGGTCGACACACCGATTTTTTGGCAAAACTGCGGGACAGTCAGTTCGGATTTTTTCTGCTGTTCAAACAGGTCCCGCCACTCGGCTTGAGTAAACCTGGATTGGCTCATGTGAGTTTTTTCCATCATCAGAATAGGTGAAACTATTTTAATCAATGGATTTATCCTGGCTAGGTGGGGTTCCCCGTACGCTTACTCTGGAAAAACTGCTGCCATGGAAAAAGCAAGGTGGGGTTTAGTTGACGCTTACTGAGCAAATCAGTGAAATTAAGCTGAGAATGCGGGAGTTGATTGGGGATTACAAAAGCCGCTAAGGGCAGGGATTGAGCAGCTCTTAACAGAACAAAGCCGGAAGATCTCGGGGATCTTTCCGGCTCTATTTATTGTCAATTAGATCTTATGTTATTTATAGAAAATAATTAAAAAGTTTCCTCTTCTAATTCATCAGTTCCCATTTTCATAAATAAAACTTCTAATGCTTCCCATGGGAAAGGATGTTCATAAACTACTATGCTTATTTTTAAACATTTACTATCCATTTCCTTCGCATCCCATAAAAACCAAGTTCTGTTCTCTGGCTCTAACCAATATAACCAATCATTAAGAGTCCAGTCTTCAGAATCATCAGCGTCAGAAAAAGAACTAACAAATTCTTTCGGTAAAATAGAGCTCCATTCATCAACACTAGGCCAAGTCGGAAAACTATTTTCATGAATCAATAACAATGTTTTTTTTACTTTATCTAAAATATCACTTGCACTGTTTTTGTGACAATTAGCAACATAATTAACGATAAATCCCTCATCTTCTTTAACCACAGAAAAGGACGATAAGACCCTATTTTTTTCATCCTCTAATTTAATTTTCATTGTTTCTAACATTGTCATAATATTTTTCCCGAACCTGGTATGATATTGCCATTTAATAACTCATTAATATGTTCTGTTCTTAATCCATATTGATTTGGCGCTTTTTTAACATCAACCTTAAGAGGCAACCTTTTATTTGCCTTACTTTTACCTACATCTCTTTCTCTAATGGCTGTTTCTTTTAGTTTATCTAGAAAAGATTGCTTAACTTCGAAGGTGTTAATTATTTTATCTCCTCCTTCAGTTCCACGGAAAGTCATCGCTCTACTTTCTTCTCCGAAATTCAAAAATAACATTCTCTCTTTATCAGGAATAGAGACATTCCCCTTCTCATCAATAAAAATTCTCTTGCTATTTGCATGGTCTGTTTCGACTCGAAAAACAGAAACCGTATCGCCGCACTTACCGCTATTTAATCCCAGCGGATCGATCCAGCCCGTGGGATTTTGCACATAAGCATAGGGATTCACTCCCCCCGCCAGCCCTATCGGATCCGGCGTCAGATACTGCCCCGCCACCGCCGAGTAATACCGGAACCGATTATAGACCAGCCCGCTTTCTTCATCCAGCCATTGCCCGGCGTATTGCAGCCCCGGATTCAGTTCCGCATTTTCACCCAGAACACCCAGACGTAGTCCGTACAGACTCTGCGGCGGCTGGCGCCAGACCCGGTGCCCGGCCGTATCAAACAACGCCAGCGGTTCGCCCGTCGGGGCACAGACCGCATACTGGGTCTGGATTTTACCGGCAATCAGCTCATGGCGGTTGTCCGGGTTCAGGGTAAAGAACTGCACCTGCTGCGCCAGCAACTGCCAGCCATCAAACACTAAATGCCGGATGCTGTACAGCCGGTTGTGCCGGTATTCGCGGATTTCCGCCGGCACATCGCCGTCCCACAGATAGGTGGTGCGGCTGCCCGCCCGCTCGCACACTTTTTCCGTGCGCCGCCCGAAAGCGTCATAGCGATAGTCCCACTGCTGGCCGCCCGGCGTCAGGACACCGGTCAGCTGATTCTGGCTGTTCCAGCGGGGAACATCATTTCCGATGCAGTCATACCGTCATGGCTGCGCCAGCCCATGCAGGGCAAGGCTTTCAGGGTGACGGATTACGCCCATTTAGCCCTGGTCATTTTTTTGACCCCGACGTGCACTTTGAGATTTTTCGGCAACGGGCGAACGTTGCCCGGCTTGCCGGGCGGCGGGCGGCCGTTCTGCGGGTGCGGGCGGCAGAGAGCCTGCAAGCGGCGCCTTGCGACGCTCTGAGGCACTGGTGTTTCAGATGTAACACCGTGTTTGCATGACAACGAGTTTTGTTCAAGGGAAGCCCCCTGCGGGGGCTGCACGGGGCGGAGATGGCGAGCACGGTAACGAGCAACGCGCAGTGCGAGCCGCGCGCAGCCAATGCAGCGGGGTCGGGGCGGGGGAGGTAAAACGGAGGCCGCAGGCCGACCTGCCTTCAGGGGGGGTGGCTGGACGCAGCAAGGCAGCTAAAGAAGAACACGGATTGCCAAGGACTGGCTGAGAAGCTGACAGCAGAAGGCGCAGCCTTGTGCGCCACACCCTGCGATGCTGACCAGCGGGGGCGCAAGACATAATGTTAATTAGGCGATGTGAGCCGCTGCACGATGTTTAGGTGGATTGCGTGGCCGGACGGCGAATTTCGCCTAATTCCCCTACATTATGTTGAATAGGCTTTGGCCGGCCGCTGTAGACTTAACGGGGGCGTTGTAGATTAGGCCGGTCATTGCCTATTTACCCCCGCCAACGCCGATGCCAACGGGCAGTCCGGTCACGGTCTGCCCCTGCACCGAACCCTACCCATCTCAACGGGGAGGCTCGGGGTGTCCGGTGCGTCAGGGTTTCGGTTCGGCGTCCGGCTTTGCCGGATGGTCACGCTCTGCCGGATGCGTTTTCTGATGCACTTTTTTTAAGTGTCCGATGGCGACATGCGTATAAATTTGCGTGGAGTCCAGGCTCGCGTGCCCTAATATCGCCTGAATGTGCCGGGTATCCGCCCCGTTTTCTAACATCTGCGTCGCCATTGAATGCCGGAACAGGTGACAGGCGCCGGGCTTTTCGATCCCGGCACGGTGCAAGGCATCGCGAACCAGCAGGGTCATGCTGGAACCGCTCATCACTTTACCCCGGCGTGACAAAAACAGGTGACCCGGATCTTTGCCCCACACCAGACGCGGACGCACGTCATTCAGGTAGCGTTGCAACCAATCCATCGCCGATTGGCCTAATGGCACCATCCGATCTTTACGGCCTTTTCCCTGTCGGATAAATATCACGCCGTGACTAAAATCCACATCGCCGACCTGTAACCGCTGCGCTTCTGAACGCCGGATGCCGCTGCTCCACAACGTTTCCATCATCGCCCGGTCACGCACGCCCATCGGAGATTCATCAAGGGTCAGACTCAAAATGCGCTGGATTTCTTGTTCGCTCAGAATGTGCCCCGGCAAACGCTTTTCTGTCCGGGGCCGTTCCAGACTGAGGGCAGGGTTATACAGCAGGTATTGCCGTTTGACCAGCCAGTCGAACAGATGGCGGACATGGCTCAGTTTTTTCACGATAGTGCAGGCCAGAATAGGGTAACCCTGACGATTTTTTTTCGCTGACAGTGAACGTTGCCAGCTTTCCAGATGGGCGAAACTCACCTGCTGCGCGCTGCTTAACCCGCGCCCGTCACACCAACGGGCGAACTCCATCAGGGCACTGCGGTAATTTGACTGGGTATCCCGCGCATAACGCAGGGTGTCAAGGTGTTCGAGGAAGTGTTGGATCTGTTGTCTGAGTGCCAATGATGCCATGATAAATGCCTCGCTGTGGGGGAAAGAATACGGTTATGATCTTTGCGCTTTAATCTGCCGGAACAGTGTTTTTTTACTTAACCCGACCGGTTTGCTGCTAAGCCTTGCTGTTCCTGCCTTGGCGGGGATTTTACGTTTCCGACCGCCTGCCGACTGCACGCCGACTGAGGAGCGACCACTGATCCTTTTACCCCGACCGGAACAAGTCATACTGTCCTTCACGGCACGATAAGGCCGTTCAGGTGCGCCACGTCACTGCCGTCGCCGTCAAACAGCAGTTCATAGGCGAACGTCAGCCCGCGCCGGTGCAGCAGCAGGTATTCCATTTCAACCAGTCGTGAGAGATGGATTTTGAGCTGGGTATCGCCCCATTGAACGGCATCGCGCAACTGCTTGCGGGTAAATATCTGCTCGTGACGGGGCTGACCATTTTCTCGTATCCAGGCTTGTATCAGCAGCAGTAACTTGCGGGTCTGCGGCGGCATCTCGTCCAGCGTTCGGCCTAATATCTCGTGCGCGAGCTGGTTCGCCAGTTTAATATCGTCTTTGGTCACTTCGATGTAGGCCAGTTTCCGGCCGCGATGTTCGGCCGTCTTGATGTCCCGCTGGTACTGGTGCAACAGGGCGATGCTCTGGATGAGCGTCAGGTATTTCATGTGGTCGCGGCGGGTACGGGTTTTGTCTGACAGGAACGTCAACTGGCTGGCGTAGGGATTGACGACATTCAGGGGTTTAAGCAGCCGCTGGGCGTTCTGGTGTAATGCCGTGAGATAGTCCCGCTCGTTCTCCGCCAGTAAGCCCTCAAGGGTTTGTTTGTGGCGCTGCAAGGCATGGATCGCTTCGGTCTGTTCGCGGGTTTCATTGATAGTCAGCACCAGACAGCGATTCAATAACTCTTCATCGACATCGATCGCCGTGGTCGTCAGCATCAGCATCACCGGGCCTTTCACCGTGTAGCTTTTGGTGACGAGGTTCCCGGTCGCTTCATCCTTGCCCGTGCTCGCCATCGTCAGCTCGCCGTCACTCTGCAACAGCTTGAGCGCATAGGCCGCCTGCCGCACCCCTTCTTCTTCGGCGATAGCCAGTATCTTGTGCTGGAGATTGGTTTCACCGAGGTAGAACAGGCTCTGCCCGGTCATGGCGCTGTACTGGATGCGTTCTTCTTCCGGTATCAGGTTGAGCACCGCGTCCATCAATGATGATTTTCCGGCGGCGCTGCTGCTTTGTATCAGGACGGCTAAGGGTTTGGGCAGTTTGCGGCTCACGGCGGCCAGATAGCCCGCCAACAGGTTGGTCGATTCACCGACAACCCCGCAGGCGCTCAGGTCAGCGGTGATACGGCTGATAAGTTCGGGGTCTTTCAGCAAGGCTTCGGCGGCATGTTGTTCATCAGCACTCAGGGAGTTAGCGGCCTGCGCCGTGTCCGCATCTGCCCATGCACGTTGTTCCAGCACCAGTAACACCCGCCCCAGCTCACGCTTAATCAGCGTTTCCGGTAAGGCCAGCTCCTGAGAAGCCTGACGCACGAAGGCCGACCGGGCACGGGCGCTCAGGATATCGAGGCTGTCCACGAACAGCGCGCTGCTGTGGTTGTCGATTAACTGCACATTCACTTTCATCACCGTGGCGCCGGCTTTCTGCTGCGCACCGCGTATCCGCCATTCCTGCCCGTCCTGCCGGACAAGGATATCCCCGTTGTCGGCAAGTGTCGTGACCACACCCGGCTCCGGCACTAAAGCCGCCGACACGGGTGCCACGATGCCCGGATTTGTGTCTGTCAGTGGCCAGTGCGCTGGCTCACCCAGCCATTGTGCCGAGTCCAGTAACTGACCGAAGGCATTTTCCGGGTTGGCGACTTCGCAGCTAAAACGATTGGCATCGCGGCCTTCGGGGAATACGACCCGCCAGACATCCAGCCCGGCCAGTTGCAGCTCGGCCGCCAGTCGCCCCGCCGCTTCATTGCCGGCTTTGTCATTGTCATAGGCGATATGCACCTGCTGTATCCCGTGTTGCCGGAAGGCGGTTCGATGGGCATCGGTAAACCCGTGAACCCCATACGAACAGGTCACATGCCGATAGCCCGCACACCAGAACGACATCGCATCAATGAGCGATTCACACAGGATCACCGAGGCCGAACCGACCAACCCGGCTTCATTCCAGACCCCGCCATGCGCACCCGGCAGGTACAGATGTAGCGGTGTACCCGGTCGTACACGATCGCAGATTTTGCGGCCGTAGAGTTCCCGTACCTGCCCCTCCGGCGTTATCACCGGCACAACCAGCGAGCCGCGCAGGTGCTCACGCCCGTTCTCCCGCAATACCCCGACCGACCGCAGGCGGGCGCGGATTTCAGCTCCGGCTTTCAACTGTTTGGCGGGCAACCGATAGCCCAGCGTGCGGTTAGCAAAGCCCAGCTTAAAATGGGCGACCAGTTCAGGATGGTTGAGCTTGCGTGCGCTCAGGAATGCCTGCATCTCCGGCGCGTTGAGCAGGGTATGGTGATAAAACTCAACCACCCGGTGCAGCAATGCCTGCCGCCCGGCTTCATTCTCGGCCAGCAACGGCGATTCGGGCGACTCAACCAGCGGCTGAACAGCCGGATTTTCGCCCAGCGTGCCCCGCAACCACTCAACCGCATGACGCAGGCTCAAGCCTTCGGTTTGCATCACCCAGTCCAGCACCGACCCGCCCGCGTTACAGCCAAAGCAGTGATAGAGGTTCTTCGACGGCGTGATCACCATCGAGGGCGTTTTCTCCTGATGGAACGGGCACCGCACGGTCATGTCCTTGCCGCGCGGGGTTAACTTCCTCCCCTGCTGCTCGATAACCGCCACTAAGGAGACGGCGGCTTTCAGGTGCTGTAATTCTGCGTCGGGAATGCGAGCCATAAAGTGACCTTCCTAAAATTGCGTCAATATTCCATTTCTCTTTTATTTAGTATCCGATAAGATACCAATATAAAGCAAGCACTTTTTGGGGGATAGAATGACGGCAAATTTCTCTGACTGGTTTAATTCAATGAGTATTGCTAACAGACTCATCACCCTGCGCAAGCAAAAAGGCTTGTCACAACAGGCACTGGCGGATGCTATCGGCATTCACGTGACACAGATAAAACGCTATGAAGGCGGGATTTCGTTACCGTCGCTGGAAGCGATTAAGAAGATCGCGCAGACATTGCGCGTGACGACGGATTCATTGATATTTGAAGACAATGAGCTACAACCTGATAGCGATTTAGCTCTACAGTTTCAGGCTATCAGCAACATGCAGCCGGAACAGCGGCAGGTCATTAAGGAAGTGCTGGAAGGCATGATCATTAAGTACGAAGCTGAACGCTGGTCTTCCAAGATGAAGTAAAAACGATTAACGCAACGTATTCGGGCTGGCACCCGAACACGCTGCTCACCATAAGCAACTAAGAAGGAGTTGAACATGGCTAAGGCGCATTCTAAGCAAAACCGCGCGGTAAATAAAGCCACCAAAACAGAACGTTATTACACCGTGGGATACGTCCCGCAAAACGAAAAGGCCACAGCCCCGCCCGCGATCCACCTTAAGGGGCAATGGCTTAAAGCGGCGGGGTTTGAGATTGGCGGCTCGGTCACGGTGAAAATTATGGAGGGCTGTTTAGTGCTGATCCCTGACAGTGACGAGACGAACAGCCTCAAACAGCAATACCAGCGCCAGCGCGAGCAAATCAGTGAAATTAAGCTCAGGATGCGGGAACTGATTGGTGACTACAAAACCGTTTAAGGGAAGGTGGCTAACATGAGAACTGGGATTGAGCAACTGGAGGAAGTGCACCTGAGCCACGAGGAAGCGATGGCACTGGCGCAACTGGTTAAGCGGCTGAGCTGGGCGGAGATACGCGCCAGTGCGGTAAATGACAATGAAGCCTGGCTGATTAAGGATGCGATCGGGCGGTTACAGTCGGCGCTGGCCTGGCACGGGTACTCGCCACGGTAAATAAAAAAGCCGGAAGATCACGGGGATCTTCCGGCTGATTTCAAGGATTACTAATCACCGCTTATTCTAATAAAACTGATTTCTTTTCCGTTTATTTTTTCAATGATCTTATGCAGCTCATCTTTTCCTTCAATGATTCTGTCTTTCATTTCAGACAATTCGTGAATAAAAGAACTGGCATCCTTGTTCTTCAATAAACAATCAGTTTTATAGTAATCCTTAATCTTTCTTAAATTCTTTGCACTACTCCATCTGGTTGAAGAGGAGAATATATTTGAATGTAGGGTTTCGCTCATAACAACATGAATAATTTCATTATTTTTTGTCGTAAAATGTATATCTAGTCCCATAATATCCTCAAAAAATCACATCGGTTGGCTTAAGATCTTTAAACACACTTTGCGGGAATGCCGTAACTAGATCACCATTTGATTCAGTCACAACCCTTACTTTATTCAACATTTCCCCCTCTGGGGTTATACCTACATCCCTTTTCAAAGTTTTTTCATAGATAAAACGATCACCATCGCGAATAACTCTATCTGGCTTACGGAATACATTCCTTATGGTTGATTTGACATCAGCATTATTGAGAGTCCACTTACTCTTGTGTGACCAGCCAGGAACGTTACCAACATGCCTATCCTTAACATGCTGAACACCATCTTTAGTTAGGTTGATTTTTTTAGGCGGGGTTGGACAAGGTGCTAACCCGAATGGGTCTACCCATCCCGTTGGATTTTCCACATAAGCATAGGGATTCTCACCACCATGTAGCCCGATCGGATCCGGTGTCAGATACTGCCCCGCCACCGCCGAATAATACCTAAACCGGTTGTAGACCAGCCCGCTCTCGTCATCCAGCCATTGGCCTGCGAATTGGTTCCCCGGGTTCAGTTCCGCGTTTTCCCCCAACACCCCCAGACGCAGCCCGTACAGGCTCTGCGGCGGCTGGCGCCAGACCCGGTGACCCGCCGTATCAAACAACGCCAGCGGTTCGCCCGTCGGGGCACAGACCGCATACTGGGTCTGAATTTCCCCGGCAATCAGTTCATGGCGGTTGTCCGGGTTCAGGGTAAAGAACTGCACCTGCTGCGTCAGCAGCTGCCAGCCATCAAAGACGAGGTGGCGGATACTGTAGTTGAATATGGCTAAGGCGCATTCTAAGCAAAACCGTGCTCAAAATAAAGCCGCGAAAACAGAACGTTATTACACCGTGGGATACGTCCCGCAAAATGACAAAGCCACAGCCCCGCCCGCGATACATCTGAAAGGGCAATGGCTTAAAGCGGCGGGCTTTGAGATTGGCGGCGCGGTCACGGTGAAAATTATGGAGGGCTGTCTGGTATTGATCCCCGACAGTGACGAGACGAACAACCTCAAACAGCAATACTAGCGCCAGCGCGAACAAATCAGTGAGATTAAGCTCAGGATGCGGGAACTGATTGGGGATTATAAAGTGGGGTAAAGTGTTTCATTTTAAAAAGAACAAGCCAGATTTGTCTGGCTTGTTAATTATTAATAACTTTTATAAATCTTCTATAGCTTCTCTGATTTCTTCTAAAAGAAACTCAGCATAACTATCTGCAATTATATTTTTGACACCATCTCTTTTGAAAGATAGTTCAGTTTCGACGACTACAGCCTCTCCTGTCTTTCCTATGGTATTAGTATCAATAGAATAAGAAGGTCCATATCCTGATGATTTTATTTTAATCATCCCTTTATCTATGTCACCTGCATCTCTAGCCTGCTTTGTTACATACAGAACACATGGGGCTTGATCTCCATTTATGCCTTTTTTAGTTACCCCATAATAATTATCCCCACCAAAAGCAAGCGTTCCATATTTTTGTAAGAAAGCTTTATATGATTCAGGAAAAGCAACACCCAGTAATGATTCAAACTCGCTAATAGTACCTATATCAGCTCCGCCACTAGAAAGAATTTCTTCCCCGCTTGCTATCATTTCCTTTTCAATTAGATCTATATAATTCATATCGTTATTCCTATTAAGGAGTTAAAAAGTCCAATGCTCTTTCTCTCCAATATTTTTTCTTCCAGCGGTTAAATGGGCGCCGGTTCATTGATGGTGGTGCACTATTATATCTACGCCTTACACCATCAGGACCAACCCAGGTTTTATCCCACTGATTAGAGAACATATGTAACTTACGATCATGTTTACTATGAGTGCTACTTAAAATTTCAGCCATTGGACCTGGCTCATCTTGAGTAACATGATGAAGGTTTATTTCTAATCCGTCCTTACCAATAGGAGCATTCCCTTTCTTCATTCGTTGAATATTTGTTTTTCCATATTCATCAATATGATGGGGGTCAAATAAATCGTTATTTTGATAAACTTTTCTACCTGCAACATTTTTAGCTGACCAGCATTTGGCTAACCCTAGCGGATCGATCCAATTCGTGGGATTAGATACATAGGCATACGGGTTTGCTCCCCCTTCCAGCCCAATCGGGTCGGGCGTCAGATAACAGCCCGCTACCGCCGAATAATACCGGAACCGGTTGTAGACCAGCCCGCTCTCGTCATCCAAAAATTGGCCAGCAAACTTTAAGCCCGGGTTCAGTTCGGCATTTTCCCCCAATACCCCCAGACGCAGCCCGTACAGGCTCTGCGGCGGCTGGCGCCAGACCCGATGCCCGGCGGTATCGAACAGTGCCAGCGGCTCCCCCGTCGGGGCACACACCGCATACTGGGTCTGGATATCGCCCGCCACCAGTTCCTGGCGGTTGTCCGGGTTCAGGGTAAAAAACTGCACCTGCTGCGCCAGCAACTGCCAGCCGTCGAATACAAGATGGCGGATACTGTACAGCCGGTTGTGCCGGTATTCGCGGATTTCTGCCGGCACATCCCCGTCCCACAGGTAGGTGGTGCGGCTGCCCGCCCGCTCGCACACTTTTTCCGTGCGCCGCCCGAAGGCGTCATAGCGATAGTCCCACTGCTGGCCGCCCGGGGTCAGGACACCGGTCAGCTGATTCTGGCTGTTCCAGCGGGGAACATCATTTCCGATGCAGTCATACCGTCATGGCTGCGCCAGCCCATGCAGGGCAAGGCTTTCAGGGTGACGGATTACGCCCATTTAGCCCTGGTCATTTTTTTGACCCCGACGTGCACTTTGAGATTTTTCGGCAACGGGCGAACGTTGCCCGGCTTGCCGGGCGGCGGGCGGCCGTTCTGCGGGTGCGGGCGGCAGAGAGCCTGCAAGCGGCGCCTTGCGACGCTCTGAGGCACTGGTGTTTCAGATGTAACACCGTGTTTGCATGACAACGAGTTTTGTTCAAGGGAAGCCCCCTGCGGGGGCTGCACGGGGCGGAGATGGCGAGCACGGTAACGAGCAACGCGCAGTGCGAGCCGCGCGCAGCCAATGCAGCGGGGTCGGGGCGGGGGAGGTAAAACGGAGGCCGCAGGCCGACCTGCCTTCAGGGGGGGTGGCTGGACGCAGCAAGGCAGCTAAAGAAGAACACGGATTGCCAAGGACTGGCTGAGAAGCTGACAGCAGAAGGCGCAGCCTTGTGCGCCACACCCTGCGATGCTGACCAGCGGGGGCGCAAGACATAATGTTAATTAGGCGATGTGAGCCGCTGCACGATGTTTAGGTGGATTGCGTGGCCGGACGGCGAATTTCGCCTAATTCCCCTACATTATGTTGAATAGGCTTTGGCCGGCCGCTGTAGACTTAACGGGGGCGTTGTAGATTAGGCCGGTCATTGCCTATTTACCCCCGCCAACGCCGATGCCAACGGGCAGTCCGGTCACGGTCTGCCCCTGCACCGAACCCTACCCATCTCAACGGGGAGGCTCGGGGTGTCCGGTGCGTCAGGGTTTCGGTTCGGCGTCCGGCTTTGCCGGATGGTCACGCTCTGCCGGATGCGTTTTCTGATGCACTTTTTTTAAGTGTCCGATGGCGACATGCGTATAAATTTGCGTGGAGTCCAGGCTCGCGTGCCCTAATATCGCCTGAATGTGCCGGGTATCCGCCCCGTTTTCTAACATCTGCGTCGCCATTGAATGCCGGAACAGGTGACAGGCGCCGGGCTTTTCGATCCCGGCACGGTGCAAGGCATCGCGAACCAGCAGGGTCATGCTGGAACCGCTCATCACTTTACCCCGGCGTGACAAAAACAGGTGACCCGGATCTTTGCCCCACACCAGACGCGGACGCACGTCATTCAGGTAGCGTTGCAACCAATCCATCGCCGATTGGCCTAATGGCACCATCCGATCTTTACGGCCTTTTCCCTGTCGGATAAATATCACGCCGTGACTAAAATCCACATCGCCGACCTGTAACCGCTGCGCTTCTGAACGCCGGATGCCGCTGCTCCACAACGTTTCCATCATCGCCCGGTCACGCACGCCCATCGGAGATTCATCAAGGGTCAGACTCAAAATGCGCTGGATTTCTTGTTCGCTCAGAATGTGCCCCGGCAAACGCTTTTCTGTCCGGGGCCGTTCCAGACTGAGGGCAGGGTTATACAGCAGGTATTGCCGTTTGACCAGCCAGTCGAACAGATGGCGGACATGGCTCAGTTTTTTCACGATAGTGCAGGCCAGAATAGGGTAACCCTGACGATTTTTTTTCGCTGACAGTGAACGTTGCCAGCTTTCCAGATGGGCGAAACTCACCTGCTGCGCGCTGCTTAACCCGCGCCCGTCACACCAACGGGCGAACTCCATCAGGGCACTGCGGTAATTTGACTGGGTATCCCGCGCATAACGCAGGGTGTCAAGGTGTTCGAGGAAGTGTTGGATCTGTTGTCTGAGTGCCAATGATGCCATGATAAATGCCTCGCTGTGGGGGAAAGAATACGGTTATGATCTTTGCGCTTTAATCTGCCGGAACAGTGTTTTTTTACTTAACCCGACCGGTTTGCTGCTAAGCCTTGCTGTTCCTGCCTTGGCGGGGATTTTACGTTTCCGACCGCCTGCCGACTGCACGCCGACTGAGGAGCGACCACTGATCCTTTTACCCCGACCGGAACAAGTCATACTGTCCTTCACGGCACGATAAGGCCGTTCAGGTGCGCCACGTCACTGCCGTCGCCGTCAAACAGCAGTTCATAGGCGAACGTCAGCCCGCGCCGGTGCAGCAGCAGGTATTCCATTTCAACCAGTCGTGAGAGATGGATTTTGAGCTGGGTATCGCCCCATTGAACGGCATCGCGCAACTGCTTGCGGGTAAATATCTGCTCGTGACGGGGCTGACCATTTTCTCGTATCCAGGCTTGTATCAGCAGCAGTAACTTGCGGGTCTGCGGCGGCATCTCGTCCAGCGTTCGGCCTAATATCTCGTGCGCGAGCTGGTTCGCCAGTTTAATATCGTCTTTGGTCACTTCGATGTAGGCCAGTTTCCGGCCGCGATGTTCGGCCGTCTTGATGTCCCGCTGGTACTGGTGCAACAGGGCGATGCTCTGGATGAGCGTCAGGTATTTCATGTGGTCGCGGCGGGTACGGGTTTTGTCTGACAGGAACGTCAACTGGCTGGCGTAGGGATTGACGACATTCAGGGGTTTAAGCAGCCGCTGGGCGTTCTGGTGTAATGCCGTGAGATAGTCCCGCTCGTTCTCCGCCAGTAAGCCCTCAAGGGTTTGTTTGTGGCGCTGCAAGGCATGGATCGCTTCGGTCTGTTCGCGGGTTTCATTGATAGTCAGCACCAGACAGCGATTCAATAACTCTTCATCGACATCGATCGCCGTGGTCGTCAGCATCAGCATCACCGGGCCTTTCACCGTGTAGCTTTTGGTGACGAGGTTCCCGGTCGCTTCATCCTTGCCCGTGCTCGCCATCGTCAGCTCGCCGTCACTCTGCAACAGCTTGAGCGCATAGGCCGCCTGCCGCACCCCTTCTTCTTCGGCGATAGCCAGTATCTTGTGCTGGAGATTGGTTTCACCGAGGTAGAACAGGCTCTGCCCGGTCATGGCGCTGTACTGGATGCGTTCTTCTTCCGGTATCAGGTTGAGCACCGCGTCCATCAATGATGATTTTCCGGCGGCGCTGCTGCTTTGTATCAGGACGGCTAAGGGTTTGGGCAGTTTGCGGCTCACGGCGGCCAGATAGCCCGCCAACAGGTTGGTCGATTCACCGACAACCCCGCAGGCGCTCAGGTCAGCGGTGATACGGCTGATAAGTTCGGGGTCTTTCAGCAAGGCTTCGGCGGCATGTTGTTCATCAGCACTCAGGGAGTTAGCGGCCTGCGCCGTGTCCGCATCTGCCCATGCACGTTGTTCCAGCACCAGTAACACCCGCCCCAGCTCACGCTTAATCAGCGTTTCCGGTAAGGCCAGCTCCTGAGAAGCCTGACGCACGAAGGCCGACCGGGCACGGGCGCTCAGGATATCGAGGCTGTCCACGAACAGCGCGCTGCTGTGGTTGTCGATTAACTGCACATTCACTTTCATCACCGTGGCGCCGGCTTTCTGCTGCGCACCGCGTATCCGCCATTCCTGCCCGTCCTGCCGGACAAGGATATCCCCGTTGTCGGCAAGTGTCGTGACCACACCCGGCTCCGGCACTAAAGCCGCCGACACGGGTGCCACGATGCCCGGATTTGTGTCTGTCAGTGGCCAGTGCGCTGGCTCACCCAGCCATTGTGCCGAGTCCAGTAACTGACCGAAGGCATTTTCCGGGTTGGCGACTTCGCAGCTAAAACGATTGGCATCGCGGCCTTCGGGGAATACGACCCGCCAGACATCCAGCCCGGCCAGTTGCAGCTCGGCCGCCAGTCGCCCCGCCGCTTCATTGCCGGCTTTGTCATTGTCATAGGCGATATGCACCTGCTGTATCCCGTGTTGCCGGAAGGCGGTTCGATGGGCATCGGTAAACCCGTGAACCCCATACGAACAGGTCACATGCCGATAGCCCGCACACCAGAACGACATCGCATCAATGAGCGATTCACACAGGATCACCGAGGCCGAACCGACCAACCCGGCTTCATTCCAGACCCCGCCATGCGCGCCCGGCAGATACAGATGCAGCGGTGTACCTGCCCGCAGGCGGTCAGTGATTTTGCGGCCGTACATTTCTTGTACCTGCCCGTGTAAATCCAGCACCGGCACCACAAGCGAGCCGCTGAAGTGTTCATGGCCGCTCTCACGCAACAACCCGACCGCCTGAAGCCGGACGCGGATCTCGGCCCCGGCTTTCAGTTTTTTCTCCGGTAGCCGGTAACCGAGGGTGCGGTTGGCAAAGCCGAGTTTAAAATGGCTGACCAGTTCGGGATGATCGAGACGACGTTTTTTCAGGTATTGATGCACTTCCGGCGCATTGAGCAAGGTCTGGTGATAGAACTCAACCACCCGTAACAGCAGGGTTTGTTGCCCGACCGCCTCCCGGATGAGTGCCGATGAATCAAGCAACGGCTCCACGGCCGGATTGTGGCCGAGCATCGCCCGCAACCGTTCGCAAGCATGACGCAGGCTCAACCCTTCGGTTTTCATCACCCAGTCCAGCACCGACCCGCCGGCATCGCAGCCAAAGCAGTGATAGAGGTTTTTTGACGGCGTGATCACCATCGAGGGCGTTTTCTCCTGATGGAACGGGCACAGCACAGTCATATCTTTGCCACGTGGGGTTAACTTCCGCCCCTGCTGCTCAATAACCGCCACTAAGGAGACGGCGGATTTTAAGTGTTGCAACTCGGCTTCCGGGATGCGAGCCATATCATGATCTCCATAAAACACGTCAAGATTCCATTGCTCTTTTATTTAGTATCCGATAGGATACCAATACAAAGCAAGCACTTTTTAGGGGATAGAATGATGGCAAATTTCTCAGACTGGTTTAATTCAATGAGTATTGCTAACAGGCTCATCACCCTGCGCAAGAAAAAAGGCTTGTCACAACAGGCATTTGCGGATGCTATTGGGATTCATGTCACGCAGGTAAAACGCTATGAAGGCGGGGTGTCGTTACCGTCGCTGGAAGCGATTAAGAAGATAGCGCAGACATTGCGGGTCACAACGGATTCATTGATATTTGAAGATAAAGAGCTACAGCCTGATAGCGACTTGGCTTTACAGTTTCAGGCTATCAGCAACATGCAACCGGAACAGCGGCAGGTAATAAAGGAAGTGCTGGAAGGCATGATCATTAAGTACGAAGCTGAACGCTGGTCTTCTAAGATGATGAAGTAACTATATTAACGCAACGTATTCGGGCTGGCACCCGAACACGCTGCTCACCACAAGCAACTACTGAGGAGTTGAATGATGGCTAAGGCGCATTCTAAGCAAAACCGTGCGGTAAATAAAGCCGCAAAAACAGAACGTTATTACACCGTGGGATACGTGCCGCAAAACAACAAGGATAACGCCCCGCCCGCGATACATCTTAAAGGGCAATGGCTTAAAGCTGCGGGGTTTGAGATTGGCGGCTCGGTCACAGTGAAGATCATGGATGGCTGTTTAGTACTGATACCCGATAGTGACGAGACGAACAACTTCAAACAGCAATACCAGCGCCAGCGCGAGCAAATCAGTGAAATTAAGCTGCGGATGCAGGAACTGATAGGGGATTATAAGGCGGGATAATGGTAAACAGCCGGAAGATCACAAGGATCTTTCCGGCTTTATTACCTTAATTAATAAATGTCTCTATCTTCGGCTTTTTCTATAAATAAATCTTGCAGGCTTCCTTGTATTTCTTCATCTTCATACAATAATGCAAAATCACCATCGATATTTGGCGGAAAATGAGAACCATCAATAGTTCCAAAAATAGTTGATGCGGTATCAGACATGATTACCTTAAAGAAATTAAAAATAGCTGTTTGATCTTCATTATCTAATTTTGATAGCGCTCTCTTAGCTCTTGAATAGACGCCATCTTGATTATCGCTTGACTCCTTTGTTAAATTATCTTTGTAATTCAAAAAATTATCATCAAACAGTTCACTAAAAATAGATCCTACTACTTTCTCATCATTTTTCATTTTATTACCTTATCAACACACTTGAATCTGACCTCTGGATACATCTTCTTATTCATATTAATAAGATCTTTAAGTATCTTATTAGGTATTTCAGGATAAACCCGCCTTAATTCTCTTATATCACGAGCAATCAAATCTCTAGCATTAGTGAATTTTTCTCCCGTTGCTGGGTGTTTCGTACTTCTTGATACAACACCTAAATCACCTCTGGATTTTGTGTGACCGGCTTTTGGCACTAGAATAGCTGGTCCAGTATTTGGATCATACTTGTTCACAAGATCTTTCATTATTGCTTTTTGGCCAGCATGGTGAGCATCAAGGCCTAAGTTTTTACCTTTGACTAATCCCCTCAAAGTTCCATATTCATCAACGGCCCAATCTTTTATTCCAGAGCTTCCAGAACAAGGAGTCAATCCCAGCGGGTCGATCCAACCTGTCGGATTTGACACGTAAGAATAAGGATTTTTCCCTCCAACCAATCCGATCGGATCTGGCGTCAGGTACACACCCGCAACCGGCGAGTAATACCTAAGCCGATTGTAGACCAGCCCGCTCTCGTCATCCAAAAATTGGCCGGCGAACTGTAAGCCCGGGT
Source organism: Xenorhabdus sp. XBWT (assembly GCF_059072735.1). Lineage (NCBI taxonomy): Bacteria > Pseudomonadati > Pseudomonadota > Gammaproteobacteria > Enterobacterales > Morganellaceae > Xenorhabdus > Xenorhabdus sp. XBWT. Next base: position 301,482 of record NZ_CM180990.1, on the reverse strand, counting down.
TCAGTTCCGCATTTTCTCCCAACACCCCCAGACGCAGCCCGTACAGGCTCTGCGGCGGCCGGCGCCAGACCCGGTGCCCGGCGGCATCAAACAGCGCCAGTGGCTCACCGGTCGGGGCACACACCGCATACTGGGTCTGGATATCGCCCGCCATCAGTTCATGGCGGTTCTCCGGGTTCAGGGTAAAGAACTGCACCTGCTGCGCCAGCAGCTGCCAGCCATCAAACACTAAATGCCGGATGCTGTACAGCCGGTTGTGCCGGTATTCGCGGATTTCCGCCGGCACATCGCCGTCCCACAGATAGGTGGTGCGGCTGCCCGCCCGCTCGCACACTTTTTCCGTGCGCCGCCCGAAAGCGTCATAGCGATAGTCCCACTGCTGGCCGCCCGGCGTCAGGACACCGGTCAGCTGATTCTGGCTGTTCCAGCGGAACTTCGTGAGCTGCGGGCGGTGACCGTCTTCCCACACCTGCATGGCGGTCATCCGCCCCGCCTCGTCATACTCAAACAGATGCTGACCCGCCTGCCGCAGCCGGTGGCCTTTCTGGTAGAGCCGTTCGTTGTCAATATCGTGGCGACCGTCGAAACGGCGGGCGGGGTAACCGCAGGCATCATACTGATAATGCTCCCGCAGCCGTTCGCCGTCGCTGACCGACGTGACCTGACCGTTACCGTTGACCACATAACGCAGCCACTGCCGTTCATCGTTGGCGGCCACCAGATTCAGGGCCGCATCGTAGCGATATTCCCGGTCCAGCCCGGACAATGTCGGTTGGGGAATATCCGCCACTTCATGGGCGGCAAAAAACTCGGTATTACGCCCGGCACGTTGCGCCGTCAGTTGTCCCATCAGGGAATGTGCCTGACGCAGGATAAAGCCCTTGTCTGACTGGCGGTGCCATTCGTGCCCGTCGTCATCCCGCTCAAGCGTGAGCTGATGCTCATCACTGATGCTGAGCCGTTTGAGTTCACCCACGTTGTTGGCTTGGGTACCCGCCTGCCAGCTTCGGCCATCTGGAGTGTGGAGGATTCTTTCTGCCGTCACATTATCCGGATAATCGCGCGTAATTTCGCCGTAAGGCTGAATTTCTTTAACCAGGCGGTCTTTGTCATCATATTCAAACGTCAGCGGCACACTGTCTGGTGCCGCAACGTCCAGAAGACGGCCGAGGATATCGTAACGGTAGGTGGTCGTACCTTCCGGAGCGTGCATCGCCGTCATCCGCTGGGCGGCATCGTATTCATAACAGGTAATGTTGTTCAGCGCATCACGTTTTTCAACGCAGTTACCGTTGCCATCATAGGCATAATGCCACTGTGTACCCGCATAGTCGGTTTCCGTTACCACTCGCCCGTCTGCATCCAGTGTATAACGATAACTTTCTCCCTGCGGGTTAATCACTGCCAACAGTTGCAGGCGGTCGTGGTCATAGCGGTACTGCCAACGGTGGCCTTCACCATCCACACGCGCCACCGGCAGGTCAAACGGCCCGTATTCGATATGCCATTTCACCCCGCGGGCATCAGTCCACTCCGTCAGGTTGCCGTGGCGGTCATGACGAAGACGTTCCACGCTGTTGTTAGGGCGGTCACTTAAGGACACCCGGTGATGGCGGTCATAATCCCACAACCACAAGGCTCCGGCCCCCGAAGCAAGCCGCTGCAAGCGGTCATGACTGTCGTAACCCAGCCGCAGGCTGCGATTTTCTTCATCAAATAGTTTCGTCAGCCGCTGGTGGCGGTCATATTCCCACGTCCGTTTGTTTCCCTCATTGTCTTCGGCGGCGATAACCAGCCCGAATTCATTACGGGTCAGGGTGGTCTTGCTGCCATCGGGGGCAATAAAACATGCCGCGTTGCCCTTGTCATCATACTGCTGCCACCAGACACGGCCGAGCGGATCCGTCATGCTAATCAGCCGGTCTGCCTCATCATAATGATACTGCCATATGGCCCCGCCAGCATCGGTAAAAGCCGTCACCAGCCCCGTATCAGCCAGATAATCCAGCGTCAGGATTTGCCCCTCCGGTAAAATCTGACGCCGCAGGTTACCCCACTCATCGTACTCATAACGGGTGACATGACCACACGGTGTTTCCATCTGCGTGACCTGCTGTGCCTCGTTATAATGCCACGTCGTGGTATGGCCCTGCGGGGTTGTTGAGCGGGTGATGCCCGGTTCATAAGTCAGGTGAACAGGATAAAACTCTCCACTCCCCACACTATCAATACAACGTCCCTGTGCATCGTAGCGATAATCTACCGCCGTCTGGTCACCATCGGACCAGCGGCTAATCAGGCCCTGTTCATTATAGTCATAAAACAAGTGAAACTGCTGGAGGCTGTCTGCATCTGCTAACCAACCATTATCGTGATAACCATACTGCGCCATTACCTCATTTAATCCATTGTCACTGCGTCGGATTTCTGTCAGTAAGCCATCTTCACGGTATCCCAGCACTAATTCAGGGCCATCACTATGGGTCACCTTAATAAGCTGATGCTGCTCATCATAATGAAAGTGCAAAGTATTACCGTTACGATCACGGTGTTCCGCCAGCAGCCAGCGTTTCTCACCGGACAGGCTTGAAGCGCCCAGAAGGGTAAAATATTTACGCACCGGATGATTCCGTTCTGTCAGTACAAGCCCCTGTTTTGCTCTGCTCAGAGTAAAATCCGGATGTTCTGGGTTAATGCTGTGATCAACACTTTCCGGCAAAGCAAAGTGCAACGATGCGCCTTCTGTGGTGAGGATCTCTATGCGATCTCCGGTTACTATTGCACATTCCGAGAAATTATCGCTCCAATTTTCACCCAGCAATCCCCGCTGTCCCGGTGACCAGCTGCGTATAAATTGCAGGGGGACCGTTTGCCCCAATTCAATATCGACCCGCTGATCAAACAGCGCACCGGTTGTCACATCAATCGGGTCACCCGTAAAGAATTTTTTTGTACCCGCCCAGTAACGCTTTAATCCCTTGGTTTCTTTGAAAGCGATCTTGGCACACTTCAGCGTCTTACCAAGCGCTCTTTCCCCAACTTTTATTGCTCCCTTCAGCGCCCCCCTCACTACAGCCTGCCGGCCTGTTTTGGTCAGCAGTTTTCCAAGGCCCTTTGCCAGCCCTCGCGAAGGTGGAACCACAAATTCGACGGCAATCAACAAGGCCCGCTGCCAGCCAGAGAATTCTTCTTCAACTTGAAGGTAAGTGCCCTGACCAGAACCAATAAACACCTTACTTGCCCCACCCTTGATGGTGGCACCGCAAACCAGTTTGTCGTCTACCCGCGCCGCAGGCTGGTCGTTGATAAAGACCGATTCACTTCCCTGCGCTATCAACGGGGGCGGGTGTTTGCTGCATGCTGCCAGGTCAACGGTAGCCCGGGCCGCGGCCTTTCCTTCAATCTGCACATTGGGTGAACCCGAGCTTATCGCCCCATCAGGTGGGCCAAAGCTGTTCACCATATTGGTCACCGCCGAGCTGACATCACTGATCAGCCCTCCTAATGCCAGCGTGCCCGCAGTACCAAGTGCCAGTACTGCCGCTGTAGCCAATCCACCCGTGCCGACAATCAATGCAGACGCAGCGGCAAAAACAGCCGCGCCAATCAATGCTCCCGCAATGACACCCGCCAATGCCCCCAAAAAGCTCGAATGCTGGATTGGGTCCCCTTCACGAGCCGCTGCCGGACCTCTTGGTTGTGAAGGTGGCATCAATGTCGTGCCCGCATGGGTTGCTCCCACCCGGGCAATCCGCGTCACAATTTCATCACTGAGTCCCATATTGTTCTCCCATCACACCGCCTGAAAACTGGTGACGACCGCCAGTAATGCGTCACGCTGCCCCGTTTCAAACGGCTGGGGAGAAGTCAGATTAAAAGCCAGTAACTGGCTGCCCCGAATTTGCAACACTACGGTCTGGTGCATTTCGCCTTCCGGACTTTTCCAGTGGTAATCCAACCGCCAGGCAGCTTCACCGCTGAGCGTCATTTCAAGACGCTGATGCTCCTGATAACCCGGTAAGTGGGTACGAAACTGTTCTAAAGTCTGTTCGTAATACACTGCGGTATCAGTGCCCATAGGCACAGGAGTACGGTTAATCACCAGATTGACCCCGCTGTCATCCGGCAGCACAAAAACATGCATAGATTCATCACGCCAGTTGGCTGGAATATTCAGAGTCCCTTCATTCATCTGATAAGATTGCGCGCTCATTATTTTTCCTTTTCGTTCTGCTTAACGTATTCAATTCATTTGATTGTTCAGTCCGGACATCACTCATAAGGTTTACCTGACTGAACTCATTCTGTTATCGGCATAGTCCCTATCAAGGGTGACACTAGTTCAGCGTGATGACTTTCTGACCATTAATAATCACAGAAACCCCCGAAATATGGATATTGCCTTCCTTATCTATTGAAATGCTTCCCTTGGTATTACTAATGCTGATGCCATCTTCAACAGATTGGATAGTGATTTCTCCCTTAGCACTAAGCACACTCGTTTTCTCCACCGTTATCTGTCGCTCACCAATACTGCTCACTTCCTTGCCAATCACTTCCTTATGTCGTTCCTCACGCACAGTAATAACTTGATTATGACCTACACTTTCGGTGTGATCGTGTGTTACGCGGGTAGTACGATCATTAAGAACTGTCGTTTCCATATCCTTCTGCGCATACATCGACAGCCTTTCGCCCCCTTTAGAATCCTCAAACAGCAGCTCGTTGTACCCTTCCCCCTTGTGGGTCTTGGAGCGGAACGCCATCTGGGTTTTGCTGCCCGGCAGGGCACCCGGCGGAATATTGCTGGCATGGTAAGTACGCCCGGTCACTATCGGCTGGTCAGGATCGCCGTGCAGGAAATCCACCACCACTTCCTGTCCGATACGTGGGATGGCGAGCATACCCCAGCCCTGTCCGGCCCACGGTTGGGTGACGCGTATCCAGCAGGAACTGTGGTCGTCGCTGTTGCCGTAGCGATCCCACGGGAACTGGAGGCGAATGCGCCCGTACTGGTCACAGAAGATTTCTTCGCCGGCCGGCCCGACGACTTTGGCAATTTGCGGGCCGTCAACGACCGGCTTCGGCAGCGGGGCCGGACGCCAGTTCTGGTTATGGCGGATAAAGCCGAAGTGGCTGTGCAACGTGGTGCCGCTGCCGCCGCTGGCGGTTTCCCGTGCCTGTGGCTGGCTGCCCGCATGGCTGGCGCTCACGACCTGCCACGGCTGGTTGAGGTCAAGGCGCGGGTGGTTGGTCAGGGTGAACAGCCGGCCCGGCTGGACCGCAATGGCGTGGCCGCTGCCCTGCCCCGTCACGGCATCGTTGCGCAGGGCCTCTAGCCGGTAGCGGGTAAAGGCTTCCCCGTGGACAGCATTCTTGAATCGGCCCGGGTAGTCGTAGTGCTCGTAGTACCCTTCCTGCAAGGTGTCTTCCTTCATCTGCGCGCGGAATTCGGCCGCCCACGCCGGATTTTTGAAGGTGTAATCCTTGAGTTCAACCTGGGCCGGACGCACTTGGGCACTACAGGTCAGGCTGTCCACAGAAGGTTCGCCAATCGTGCTGCCTTCCCCCGGCTGGTACGGGATCACGATGCCCGGTGGCACGGAGCCGGCGTCATCGGCAAACACCAGTGTGTTGCGCCCGTTGCCGCATTCAAAGAAGTAGAAAATGCCCTCTTCCGCGGTCAGCCGTTGCAGGAAGACAAAGTCGCTTTCCTGGTATTGCACACAGAATTCCCGCTCGGGATGCGGGTGGCGCAGGCTGAACACCACGTCGCGGATGCCGTGTTCTTTCAGGATGGCGGTGATGATGGTGGCGATGTCCTGCTGCTGGAAGATACGCGAGTTCTGGCGCAGGGTGGTGCGCCACAGATCAGGACGGAGGGTCATCTGGTAGGTGGTCTGGTGCAACCCAGTGTTACCCTGCTCAAAACGGGCCACCATGCCGGTGATACTGCGTTGTTCGGCTCCGTCCTGTAGGATGGTCAGGGTCGCGGTGCGATCCAGTACTGCCGGAAAGTCAATGGCCGGATCAGCGCTTGCCAGCCCGACGTTCAGGTTGAACGGCTGGGAAAACCCTTCCGTCAGGGTAAAATCAGTGACCACAAAGGTCTGCGGTGGCAGAGCGCCCGCCGTAAGGGTAAATTGCAGGCCACTCGGGTCACCGCCCCCCAGCAACATCTGGCCGGTTTTTAGCAGCGCTTTGGTGGCGGCATTCTGGCCACCGGCCGCGCGTTCGGCCAGCCCCTGTCCGCCGGAAACGAACTGACCGACCACCTCAGAGGCGTCGCCTACGCTTTTTCCTGCGCCCCCCAACAGGCTGGCGGCCTGCTGTCCCTGCTGGACAAGTGCCTGCCCTTTTTTAAGTTTCGCAATATTCTTTTTCATTGACATGGTCTGTCTCCCTGATTAATGCCCGCCGTCCGGTGTGACGGCATGTTCATAATGTTGGATCTGACGGTCGGCCGGGTTGTCAGTCTGACCTTCAATGGCCTGACGCAGCCGGTCATAGCGGCCCAGCAGCGCGTTAAAGCGGTCATCGATGCCTTTCAGCAGTACCGGCGGGGCGCTGTCCCCTTTCGCCGCATAGACGCTCAATTGACGCAGCATTTCTTCCAGCGGTACTTCGCTGCCATGGCTGCGCTGGATGTCATAGATGGCGGTTTTCAGGTAGGAAAGCGTGAAGCTGCCACGGGTGCGCTCCTGTAACAGGATTTTGTCCGACAATTGCTGAAGCTGGTCACGGGTGGCGTACCAGCTGCCTTTCAGGGGGGCGCTGTCGATACGGGCGGTCATGGCTTGTTCCCACTGGCGGGTCGCTTGCCGTTGCACCGGCGATCCCGGCCACAACTGTTCAGCGGTGCCCGTCAGGGTGCGGGCGGCCTCCCAGGTGGCCAGCGGCCCGGTTTCTGCCAGCCGCTCAAGCTGGGTCGAATAACTGTCCAGCTCAGGCTGATACAGCCAGGCCAACCGTGCGCCCGCCGGTTGGCCTGTGATGGTACTGAGTTGTTGTTGCAGGGGTTTGTAGAACAGCAACCCACTGCCGACTAAAACCAGCACTCCCAGCAAAACCCCGAGGCCAAAGCCCTGCCAGGCACTTAGCCCTTGCGGGGGAGGTGCGGGGAACTGCACCCGCACCCGTTGTTGACTCCCGGCCACCGGCTGAGGGTCATGACGCGGAGGGGGCGGGGGCGGTGTTTCCGGTTCGGTTTCTGATTGGGACAGGTAAACCAGCGGCGGCATCTGCACCGGCGGCGAAGCGGGTTTAGCGGCCTGACGCGGTTTTTCCAGCTTTTTGGCCGCGTTCTGGAAGAACCACAACAGGTTCTCGACGCGCGGCAAACGTTTCAGGTCGGATTGTTGCAGCCGGTCAATAATCAGCTGGAGTGCCCGCTCAGCACGGTAAATCATCCGCAGGTCACTGGCGGCAAAATCCTGCTGGCGCAACACACCGCCGGTCCGGGTATGGAACCACTCCAGCAGGTCAGTGCGAACCTGCGGCTGAGGCGGCCACAGGGAGTCCCATTCGCTGACGATAACGCCCGCCAACAGTTCGCAGCCTTCGGTAAAACCCGCCAGCCCGTTCAGTTGCAGCCGGGCCAGCGTGTAGTAAATTGCGGTCTGCAAATCGACACCGTTGGTTTTGAACAGTGTCAGGGACAAGGATTCCACCAGCGGCCAGTTCACTTCCGGTTGCGCCGGGTGGCTGGTTTTATTGATTTCATCGCGGATAACGGCAAATTCCGGCAGGTTCAGCGGACTGCCGCCCGCCCGGATGATAAGGTTTTCAGAATGCCCGCTCATATTCTCGCTTTTCTCCTTAAAAAAACCCCTGCCCGGAGGCAGGGGGAGGTTTTGCTTTCAGGACTGACCTTCGATGGCTCCCTTAATAGAGAGTGTCGGGTAGTTTGAACTGGCTGAACAGCCCGCCCGCAAAGGGGTTGTCTGATTCGTCCACGTAGACACGGTAGGTCATGTCACCGCCTTCCACATTGAAGCGCACGTCGAAGAAACCCGGCTGGACGTTGGTCAGCTTGCCGCTGTTGATCAGCCGCAACTGTGCCCACGGCCCCGTGAAGCTGATAGAACGCGGCGCCTGATTGTTTCTGTCCGGCATCAGGGTCAGCTTGCTCTCAGTGCCTGCCCGCATGGAGTTCGGCCAGATAAGGCGTGCCACGTTGCTGCGGCCGTGGGAATAATCCACCAGCTGTCCGTCAAGGTTCAGCAGGGCACGGCGTTTATTGCCGGTCAAGCTGATCGGTTCGATGGCAAACTGGGCACCGAGGCCGTTTTGAGGGGTAAAGAAGGTGGTGCGAATGCGGTTTGCCATTGCCAACTGTTTCATGACATCCGGCCGGATAAGCGCCTTGCCATCCGTACCGGTGGTCAGGTTGTATTCCACAAACGGTTTCAGGCTCTGCTGGTAGAAGGTATCCAGCGTGCCATCCGGCCGGAAGAAGCGTTCAAACTCGCTCAATGGCACTTCTTCGGTCGCTTTTGGATTGAACGGATAACGTCCCGCCAGATAGGTCTTGTACTGTTTAACAACGGAGTCGTTCCATTCCACTTCCAGAGAACGTACCGCTTCCATCATCACCACACGCCAAGCCTGCTCTGCCAGTTCACCGACCCAGCGGTTCAGCGGTTCCGGCAAGGTTTTTGCCATCTGCTGGACTTCAAAAATCGCGTCACTGTTGTTTTTGTCCAGACGCATCTGAACCGCTTGCAGGGCAGCTTTACCCGGAACCGGCGAGTTCTGGATCGCCAACAGATAGCGGTGCAATGCTGTCAGTTTCTGGTAGACGCTTTGCAATGTGCTGCCTTTGTCTCCGCGTTCAACCAACACTTCCGTTTCCTGAGAGAAGTCGTGGCTGATACGGTTTAACAGCTTATAATCTGCCCGATCGGATAAATTCAGTTTTTCCTTGTCACTCAACGAATCACCGAGCAATGGTGGATGTGTGTTATCACTCAGGATTTGCAACGCCCGTTTGATGGGTTGCTCACCACTGATCACCTGTTCAATGGCACTGATGGCGTGGGGCAGATCATCAAAATCCCGCACTTCGAGGTTATTCATCGCCGCCCGCCAGGTCGCGGTGTACTCGGATAAATACAGGTCATTGATATCGTTCAGTATCCTCTTCTGATCTTCATCACTGTATTGGTCGTTGTTCTGTGATGACCTTACTTCGTTGGATTTTTCCTGAGTGTTCTTCGCAATATTCAGCACCCAGCTGTCCATTTCAGTCAGTTTCGTCAGTTCATCTTTCTGCCGGACGAAGTAATCCATCAGGCCGTGGCGGGTCAATAATTGTGGGATCACCAACCGTTTTTCATTGCTGGCCACAAACACGTCGTCAAAGCTCGGGCCAATCTGGTCACGCAGGTTAAGCGGTGCTGACAGGACATCCTGTGCCCTGATACGCAGGTTCTGGTAAACCCGTTGCTTGACGGAGAGCGCTTTCAGCTCATCCTGAGCCTGCCGGATCGGTTTGACAAACGGGGCAAAGTTGGCAATGGCCTCTTTATCACCTTTATCACGCAGCGCTTTCCAGTCGGTTCGAGCAAGGGCGTAATCCAAATGAGTCAGGAGGGCATCCTGTATATCACGTTGGCCGTGGAATGCCTTACTCCAGCGCTCACGCATATACTGGGCTACCAACCCGCTGTTACGCTTACTTTTATCTTCCATCATGCGCATAACCCGCAGGATCTCGAGTTTTTCCTCACTACTCGCGGGTGCCTGATTCAGATCATCCAACAAACCCAGCATCAGGGATGGCAGGAAACGCTGCTCCAGCAACTTCCGATAGGTGGTTGCCACATACGGCCCGACACTGCCGCCCTGATACAACGCCATATCCGTCAGGAAGGAGGCATTCTCATGATAATTACCATAAGCGAGTGTCGCGTCACGGATAGGGTTCAGCTGTGGCAATTGGAGATCACCATAGCGGTCATCACCTTTCGGGGGCGGCACGGACAGGAAATTTTTTGCTTGTGCCAAGACTTCTTCGCCCGCCCGGTAATTTTTCTGGTAGAAATAATGCCAACCCCCCCACATCGCCATCATGACCAGGGCACTGAGAGTCGAGAAGGTATATAACTGGCGGCGGTTGCGACTCAGCCAGATGCGGTTTTCAGCCGCCAGATTCGGCTCTGCCAGCAGGATGTCTTCAAACAGGGAGTGGGTAAAGTACGGCAGGGTATCACCCGCCGGCCAGGTCGGGAACGCCTGAGAACCCAGATGGTACTGCGCCGAAGCAGATTGGGTGAACAAGTCATCCATTTGTCCGACCTGATGGGCCGACGTCAGGTAGACTCCGCGCAGGGTCGGGCGGTGGTGTTCGTCGTTATACAGGATATCGTCCAGCATCTGGACAATGTAGCTGTACAAGCCCTGAACCTGACGGGTGAAACTGAACAGGGCACTGCGCTGGTTGGCATCCACGTTGTTCAGCATCATGTCCGGCATGGCGTTGTTCAGGTTGTTCATCCACTGTTGCCAGAACTGCTCCAGCTCACTGCGCCACGCTTTCTCATCGCGGTTGTTGAGGCTGAATGTGACTCCCAGAATCTGGTCACGCAATTTGCGATCCAGCGACTGGTACATGGCTTCAAAGCCGTGCATCAGGTCAATTTTGGTCATCACCAGATAAAGCGGCAACTGGCTGTGGAAGGTCAGGCGAATGTCTTGCAGGCGCTGGTGAAGTTCCCGCACATAGCGTTCGCGTTGCTCACGGTTGTCCGTCATCAGGCGCAGGGTATCCACGGTCAGAATAATGCCGTTGAGTGGCTGACGCTGGCGGTTTTCAGCCAGCCAGTTCAGCAGGGCTTCCCACAGGCGGCTGTTGATTTGAGGTTTGTCGCTGTTGAGCGGGACAGGCTGGTCAATCAACTGGCCTTTCGGGTCAATAATGACCGCTTTTTCTCCTAACCAGCAACGCAGCATCAGGGGGATGTTATCATCCTGACGCAAATATTCCGGTGCCGCAATTTCGGACAGCTTATAACCTTCCTTAATCAGCGAGGTCTTACCGCTTTTTTGGCTGCCGATCACCATGTACCACGGACGCTCGTACAGGTACTTGTACGAATCCAGATGGCGCTGTAACTGGGATTTCCAGTGGTCGAGATAACGATCCTGATGTTCAATGTCCATCCGCACGGGATCAACCACTTTCAGCTCAACATCAAGGTTGAGTTTTTCCAGTGTCCGCAAGCGGCGCCATGCTTTCATACCGACCCAGAACAGCACTATCATGATAATGATGGCGGTTGCCAGCCAGCGGGCAGCAAGGCTTTCCAGTGGATAATCGTTTCGGATTTTCCATTCCGGCCCCCACCACCAGACGGCAATCAGGAGCAGGCAGGGAATGAGCGCCAGAACCACTGTCATCGCTGCCTTGAGGCGTGGCAGGGACTTAAATTTTCCCAGTGCCGGCAAGGCCGATTTCAAGGGTGCCAAAGAGGACAAAGAGGGCCATTTCATGGGTTAACGCTCCTGTTTGAAGCCGGTTCCTTGAGAGGAGCAGGCAGTTTTTCAGCCATTTTTTCTGCCAATATGGTCAGCAGGCTGGGTTCCCATTGAGTGAGTAACATGTGTTGTCCCGTGTGTAACAAGTTCCGGTAATGCTGTTGGGCCAACGACGTCATGCCCGCTTCTTCGAGCAACTGGGCATTGAGTAATTGGCCATAGAATTGATCACGTGGCTCAGTAAGCTGTTGCTGGTGTTCTTCCAACATGTTCAGGGCGGCTTCTAATCCCTGCTGAGCGAAGCACTGCCAGATAGCTTCCTGATCAGCGGAAACGGTTCCCTTGCCCGTGCCTGCTGGTTCAGGTGCGAGCCAATCGAGGGTGTCTGGAGAAATAAACGGACTCATGTCTGAAAAACTTAAAGTTTTCAGTCCCGGCAATCGCTCCAGAAAGTCGTTAAGTTCATGGCGAATCGATTGTGCAACGTGCCCATAGCCCAATTGCAACGCAGCCTGCGCCGCAATCTCATGCCCATCCAGCCAGTAAGGAGCCAGCGTCAGACTCTGCTCGATTTGCTGGAGCAATTTGTTATCCGCCGCCGGTAATCTCGCCAGATAATCCGCCGTGCGATCCGCCGAAGCGGGTGCCAGCGGTGTTTTGCCCGCTGCATTCGCCATCGGTGCCGTAGTGAGGGTATGCCAGACTGCATGGCGTCTGAGGGAATAACCGACAGGCGAGTCAGGATGTCGTTCACACAGCAAATCAGCCACGGTCAGCAGGGTTTGCTTCCACGCTTTTTCGCTTGAGCTGTTAACGTCCACTTCCGGCATTGGTGCCGCTTCATAGGATTGAGGCGTTTGTGCCGAAGATCCTGCCGTTGATGCCGTTGCAGCCACCGGTGCAGATTTTGGTGCCTCAGGGGCGGTTTCTGGCTGACGGTTATAGCGGATACGCAATTGATCGACTTCTTTGGCAAGATCCGGTTCACTCATATGCCAGCATTGCGCAAGATGGGCTAACGCACCTTGCGCATCATCCCGTTCACTTTTGCTTGCCTGTTCGGTAAAACTGCCCTGAGCTGAGTCAAAACGTTTGAGTACCTGCTGTGCCAGTCGGCGCTTCATCAGCGGCTTGGCCGGCCAGGCTTTTTCCCAGTAGTTTTTGACGTGATCAGCCAACAGCTCTATGGCAAGGATCAACTCAGCAGAATTGCCTGCATGTTGCAGGGTACGCAGCAAATGAACCATCAGCCGGAAATCCTTGCTGCTTCCACTCAGCAACTGCAACGCTTGTCGCCGGATCTCTTCAACATCCAGCGAGCCATGCGACAGCGAACCAAACTTGATCATTTCGCTGTCAATGTATTCCCATGCGGGGTCTCCGTCTCCCAGCGCCTTGCCAATCTGTTCGTCGGACAAGGGAGCCAGCAGGGAGCCGAACCAGTCAAATTGTGTTCTGATGTCCATGTCGGTTACCAACGGCAGGCAGCACGTAAAGGTTTCGTTGCCTGCTCCAGCTGAGAAATGTTAAAGGTTATCTGATTGCCATTACTGCCGGTGATAGTCATCCGATCGCTGTTCATCAGGCGCTTGATTTCGTCAATGCCCGGTAAGCCACGGCTGGATTCCCATAAGTAACCCTGCTCCCGCACGAACCATTCGGTGCGGTACTGGGTTTTGTCCGTCATAATGGTGACATCACCTGATTCCACCTCTTTAGGCAGTGCTACCTGCAAACGGGTGATATTGTCAATGCAACTCAGCATTAATACAGGCCGAGGGGGTGGAACCCCAATCGCGGGCGTGGTCAGGATAACCGGTGCCGCGCCATTTTCTCCCTGCGTCACAATGAAGCTAGTGGAGTAATCAGTACGCTTCATCTCCTGCTCCATTGCCTTCCGCCATGACGGTCCCATTTTTTCAATTGGAATGTGTACCGTTTTAAACTTAAGGTTACTCAACGCACGATCGTAGCACGCCAGCCGGATAAGAGGAGATGGCTCAAAGCGGCATTTTTGCAGTTCATCTAAATTTTGTTCTTCCTTTACCGCGACCGCTTCCTTCGGTTCTACCACCTCCGCAAGCTTAGGGTTCCCTGCCAATGACGCGAGTAATGAACTGATAATTAAAATAATATTCATAATCTACACCCGTATTTAGCCAGTTTGTAAACCAACGTCCGCTGGGGGATGCCCAGACTCTGTGCAATCAATCTGGTGTCGTTGCCAAATTGACGCTGACGTTGAACCAACACGGCGCTTTCAAATTCTTCTATGGCTTTTGGCAGATTATCGATATGACTGTAATCCACGGAGATACTGCTGACCGCCGCTGGGTTTTTCGATTCACTCAGAGAAGCGAGCAGTTCATCCAGTTGTTTTTCTTTTTGGCGTTGAACCTGAAATACCTGGCGGATTTGGCGTAACTGTCCGCGCAGTTGTTCGAGTTCCTGCAATTTTTTCAGGCGATGCTGCATGACATGGCAATAAATGCCGAACATGTTTTCATTGTTGGTGAAATGGTGAACATTTTCGGCAAAAATGGCGATTACACCGCAAGCCTGCCCATTGCAGTCAAACAGGGGGATGCCATATAACCCACAGTTATGCGGCAGTTCTGCAATAAACGTGCGGAAATGAAGATCGTCAATGCGAACCCCATGATTAAGGGAATCCCAAACTGTTGGGGTTCCCTTACGCAGTACTTGTATCAACGGGTGATTGACATCATCAATATCCACTTGCAACCGGCGTGAACTGGCTTGCTGAGGTTCCGGCAAGTTGTAGCATTCCAGCCTGTTTTCATTGATGTTCAGCAGGAAAACCAACAGGGCATCAAAACGCGAGCTTTGGCTGGCCTGCAAGAAATTGCCAACCAGTTTTTCTATAGTGTCATCTTCCAATAACGCTAACGCGCTTTTCAGCCGCTGTTTCATTATTCCGCCTCCTCAACCTCTGCCTGGAACTCGTGCTCTGCCACGGTTAAGCGAATGGCCTTGATCGGTGTACCCGTAGCCATTTTCTGCAACAGCAGTAATGAAACCGGTGGCAACAGAGCACCATCAATGATGGATTCCAGCATACGGGCACCGTTTTCTGCGCGGGTAGCACGTTGCAGGATCTCTTCCGATACTTCATCGCTGATGGTGACTTCTGCGTTGAAGCGTTGAATCAGCAACGTATCCAGTCTGGCCAGTTTGCCCTGAATGATGGTTTTCAGTGTTTCGTGGCCCAGCGGCATGTAAGGGATCACTTCCATACGCGCCAACAGTGCTGGTTTGAAGAACGCCGCCAGCTCCGGGTAGAGCAGATCGTTGATCTGGTCGGGCTGTTCAGCATTGTCTACGATGGTTTGGTAGCCCAAGTTAGAGGTCAGGAAGAACACAACGTTTTTACAGTCGATGATGCGTCCTTCTCCATCCGCCAGCTCCCCTTTATCGAAGGCCTGATAGAACAGGTTCAATACATCCGGGTGGGCTTTTTCGACTTCGTCCAGCAAGACAACGGAATACGGTTTCTGACGGATAGCTTCGGTCAATACTCCACCTTCGCCGTAGCCCACATAACCCGGGGGTGAACCAATCAGGCGGGATACTGTGTGTTTTTCCTGAAACTCAGACATGTTGATGGTGGTGAGATATTGGCGACCACCAAACATCAGTTCTGCAATTTGCAGGACAGTTTCGGTTTTACCAACACCACTTGGTCCCACCAACAGGAACGCCCCCAGAGGACGACCCGGACGACGCAAGTCCGCGCGGGCAGTCAGCAGGTGTTTATGCAGGCACTGGATCGCAAGTTCCTGTCCCTTGATGCTTTGTCCCAGATGAGTCGGCAGTTCAGTCACAATGGAAAGTTCGCTCTGTGACAGGCGGTTCAGCGGAACACCAGTCCACTCAGCAATTACCGCAGCAATCTGGGTTTTGTCTACATGCGGGGAAACCAGAGTTTGTTTCTGCTGTAGTTCTGCCAGTTGTGCGTTAAGTTCGACCAGTTTTCCGATCAAAGACTGTTCGTCATTGATCGCAGGTTCAACCTGCTCATCTGATTGATTTTCTTTTGCTTCTTCCATGCTTTCAGCCGGCTGCCCAGCCGTCTCTTCCGCACGCTCTTCAATCACGTTTTCAGCGGTTTCGGATTCAGTTTCAGCCATCTCATCGTCAGACAGTAATTGGCTGCGCAGTTCGATGACCTGTTTTACCAATTCCTGTTGCTGTTTCCAGCTAGTTTCCAACTCTGTGAGCTGTTCCTGAATTTCTTTCTGCTGGTTTTGTAATTCTTCCAGTCGCTCCGCGTGAGTGTTCAGTCCCATGCGTTGCTCTCTCTCCAACACATCAATTTCCATTTGCATCTGATGCAGTTCAGTCGTCAATGAGGAGATCTGGCGTGGTGGTGAAGTCAGGTTAATGGCAACACGGGCACAAGCGGTATCCAGCACATCAATCGCTTTATCCGGCAGCTGGCGGCCAGAAAGATAACGATCACTCAGTACCGCAGAGGCTTTCAGGGCTTCATCATCGATCAGTACGCCATGTGCCTGCTCATAGATGGCACGCAGACCACGCATAATGACTGTTGCTTCATCTGCCGTTGGCTCAGAAACTTTTACCAGTTGGAAACGACGGGACAGTGCAGCGTCTTTTTCGAAATACTTTTTGTACTCGCTCCATGTGGTCGCCGCGATGGTTTTCAGCTCACCGCGTGCCAGAGCAGGTTTCAGCAAGTTGGAGATATCCAGCCCGCCGGCTTGGTTACCGGCGCCAATCAGAGTGTGGGCTTCATCGATAAACAAGATGATGGGTTTTGACGACTGGCTGACTTCCGCCATGATACCTTTGAAACGTTTTTCAAATTCACCTTTAACCGCCGCTCCTGCCTGTAATGCCCCCAGATCCAGTGTCATTAATTCGCTGTTACGCAATTTATCCGGTACACGATCATGAATGATTCGCAGTGCCAGACCTTCAATCAGGGCACTTTTACCCACACCCGCTTCACCGACAACGATAGGGTTGTTTTTGCGGCGACGGCAAAGGATGTCGATCATCAGATCGATTTCTTTATCGCGGCACAGAACAGGATCGAGTTTTCCTTTGCGAGCCTGCTCAGTCATGTTCTGAGTAAAGCGCGCCAGCAGACTGTCGCTGTTTGCCGGATGCACGCCCTGCCACTCTTTATCGTCGGCAGCAAAAGGCTGCTCGGCAGAGCCATTTGTCCATTCAGTAAAGTTCTGGCGCAGTAATTCGCGGTTGATACCCGCCAGCAAACGCCCAGTTTGTGGTGCCAAATAACGCAGCGGGCTGAACAGCAACGCAATCAGCATCACACCGCTGCGCAATTCAGAGTGCTGCATCTCTGTGGAAGCCAGTAGCCAGCTATCCTGCAACCACTCCACCAGCATCGGGGAAAAGTTCGGGTAACTCTGCACAAGCGATTGATGATGAGTCATCACCTGATCGAGCTGCTCTTTCAGCAGATCTTTATCAATGTCTGCTTTATTCAGGATCAGTCTCATGTCACTGAGTGGTGTGTCGATCATTTGAAGCAACAGTTGTGCAACAGTGATTTCAGGCTGCTGCTGACTGACACAAGATGCCGCCGCTGCTTCCAGCGCATGGCGGGTCATCGGGTTTAAACGATTTACAAGAGTGGGCAGATCAATCTGAATCATGGCGACTTCCTATCTCAATAATTTACTTAGCTGCTGTAATATGTCTTGTGTCTGATCACCGAGGCGAATGGCATAAAAGCTGTAAATGGCGATCAACAATCCTATACTGATACCGAGCAGGTGTTTGATGGTCCAGCGTTTGCTCAGACGATAACGCGCGTCACTCTCGTTGACATTGACATACAACGTGGTTGGCGGAGTGTCTCCGCGCAGTGAGTGAAGCTGTTGCTGCAAGCGGCGGAACAAACGCTCAAAATCATCACTTTTCTGGGTGCTGACTTTGTAACGCCCGCGGTATCCCAGACAAAGACAGAGATAAATGAACTCCAGCAGGTGCTGGTAGCGCTGAGCCTCTCCCATTAAACGTTCGAGTAATACAAAAACCTTCTCACCTCCCCAGGTTTCATTGTGGAAGTGCACCAGCAGTGATTGCTTTAACCAGCCATTCTGACTGTTCCAACCGTGCCCCAACGCAGTTTCATCAATGAAGGTGCACAGTACGTAACGAAATGAAACAATCGCACCGGGTTCATAACCCTTAGTTTGCAGAAACTGCTCAATGGCCCGAATGTCAGTCACTACCTGTTGGTAAAGCTTGTCCGGCAATGCCTGATCATTCATGTCCTGCAAACGCAAAACCATCCCCAGCAAAGGGGTGGCAGCATCGATCATTGGGTTGAGGCTTTCACCGCGCAACGGTAGCTGATACTGGTGCTGAAACGTTTTCAACGTTTCAGGCTTTGCCAGTGACAGACTGTCAACATTGATATCACTCATGATTATTCCTTACCGCCCCTGATAGCCCAGAGCTGCATATCTAAATCAGGGAACTCTCCTGATACGTGGAATGCGATGGAATTTCCTTGCTGAATCTCTTTCCATGCCGGACTTTTCTGATCCAGACGGAAGTAGGTATATCCTGAGTGATACGGCAACTGGCGGGGTGCTGCGGACAATGCAATCAGTGGCACGCCCGGCAATTGAACGCTGACCAGATCGCGGATCTTTTCCATCGAAGTGACTTTGGTTTGCTGGACGAACTGGCGACGCAACTGCTCCTGTGGCGTGCTGGCGCTGATTGCCAGTACGAACTCAGCTTTGCGCAGCAAATCGTTGTCGTGGAGCGTCGCCACACGGATGCCGCCTTCGTTCTGTTTCAGCGCAATAGATGTTGCACGTGGTGTCAGAACGACGTTCAGCGCGTCACGAATTGCGTGCATCACATCCTGAAAGGTATCTGTCAGGTTATTGTGGTCATAGGCCAAGACATTACCCGGCAAGCGGCTTGCATCGGTGAACGTTCTCAGCTCACCACACGTCTGGAGCAGTTCGGTATATAAATACAGTGGGTGCAGAACGGTCTGTTTTGCATAGTGGTTGTACAGCGGCTGAACGCGGTTCAGCAGTTGCAGCATCATAAACTCAGCCACATCCGCAACACCTTGCTGGCCCGGTGAACCGATACGTTTTGCCAATGTTCTTGAACGCTCTGTCAGCAGGCCGTCTATTTCCACCATAAAGCGCCTGAGCTTATCGGCCACGAAGATCGACAAACATGTCGGAATAAATTCGTTATCCAGAACGATGGTGCCATCTTTTTGCTTTTCTTTGATGCGGCACAGTGGGATCGCCGTATAAGCACTCATATCCTCGGAGCCTTGCATCAGGATCGGTGTCAATTGGGCAAGGTTAAGAGCGAAGGAGTCACCGCCCTTGGTATGCAAGTCACGGACATCGGTAGGCAGTTCCCGATAACGCACAGCGCTCTGGATTTCTGAATCCCGATCAGCAACTTCCCGAATGGTGTCGCTGGACATTGGCAATGCCAGATAGATATCTTTGCTTTTCAGATCATTGATGTTTTCGATATCCAGTGGTTTTGGCAATAAATCTTGGCCCGGCGCAGAAAATATAGTGCCATCCGGCATAATGCCGCTGGCTTCAGTAATGCCGATGCGCCCCAGTTTAAGTAAATCATCATTGATGCTCAGGGAACTGAAACCATGCGCATAAGGTGTCAATACTGAAACCAGACTATGTGCCAGATAATCAATGTGCTTTTGTTGCTGCTGAAAATGTTGTGGTTTGATGAATAATCCTTCGTGCCAAATCACCCGATTTTTACCCGGCATGATTACTCCTCCTCTTTTCTAAGTTCTACGTCGTTATTTCTGACATGCACCAAGATGTGGTAATGGCGGCCGATGTCTTTTACTCGGATGATCTTTTTCCATTCAGATTGATTTGCATCTGCATAGTGAACAATGACACCGATGTAACGGTTTTTCTTTTCCAGTATGATGGCTTCCAGAGGCTTGAATTGCCCCGGCAACAAGGTGTAATCCTGATGATCGATGTAGTTTTTCCCCAGCGCCTTTTCGAGTTTGTCGCTTTCCAGCTGGTCGTAATCGGCAGCCAAAAAACGTGAATCTTCACTGAGATAAACCAGGTTCATTTCAACAGGAGCCGCTTCACCACTTTCATTGGGGTTGATGTCGGGTTCGGCCAGCAATGTAATGTTGGCAACAGAGGGCTGATCATCAGGTGTTCCTACCGGAGTGGAAGGATCCCAGATAACTTGCCCCACTTTTTTCGTTGCGTTCCATGCACTGCTACAACCGTTCAGCAACATCGCTGACAGCAATAAAATCCCTACAGCCCAAATCCGGCGACTAGCGGAATGTGTCATTGCTGGATTCCTCTAAGCCCTGACGCAGTGCGCGGTCATAAGCCTGCTCATACACCTCGCGGAATAGCTTTTCGAACCCTTGCTGGCGGCTGGACGCTAGTTCATGGTAATAGTTGGTGTACATTTCCCAAGCCCAGGATGCATCTTTATTCTTGACTTCGTTGCTACGACGGTAATGTGAGAAACGACGAAGCAGTTGTTCCGGAGAAAATGCATCCAGCATGGTGTCCAACGCAGCAGAAATCGCAGTCCGGTTGGCCTGATAATGCAGTTGCAGGTTTTGCAGACTTTCCGCTACGGCAGCAGGAGCAGACAGGTGAACCGGGCTTTTCTGATCGGAGAACATCACCTGCATGGTGGTGTCATAATCCATGTTCAGGCGCAGCGGGTTATCTTCAATAGGGCGAAGTTGTTTATCACGCAATCCATGCTGTTCGCGCTGGAGAGCCAATAACCCTTCAATCGCGGCTTTCATGGTTTTACCCATCTCTTGTAGAAAATCATTCGCCTGCTGGCTGTCGTGCAAAGGCAATCGAGCCTCCAGCCCACGCATGAGCGGAGTAATTGCAACATGATCAACATCCATATCTTCGTACTGCCTATCGGACGCGATATCCGGTAAATCAAGGAACTCCTGATCCATAACACTGCCTCGGTTATCAGAAATAGGGTTGGCAAATGGGGGTGATTGATAATGATCCGGCGGCAAAAGCTGCTCGGTATCATCAGCTTCAACCTGTGGTTTCAGGGTAGTCAGACTCTCACTGTCGAGCACTCTGAGTGGATCATCACTAAAACGGTGCATAACCGTCGGAGCTACGCTTTCATCATGGGCAAATGCGGATTTTTGCGCCGGAGCACCTTCCATCATGGCATCCAGCGGGTTGCTGTAACTGGAGACCAGCGACTCAGGCGATACGGTTGAAGGATCGACACGATCTGTCTCAAAAAAACTGATGTGGATCTTGACGGATAAGTTTCCTACTTTGATCTGATCGCCCTGCTGCAAACGAATCAGACTTGACTGAGGTGTCAATGTTGCATTATTGATTTTTACTGGTTCAGCGAGCACTTGCAGGCAGAATGCCCCATCCTGCCATTTGATGGCGAATTGTGATGGGTGGACATTGCCCTGCTGATCCTGCACAGACCAAAGATGGCTTTCACTGCTACCGACCGTACCGCCCTGTGCCGAGAACTGGCAACTGGCAGCTTTACCACTTTCTAGCTGTTCACTGTTAAGAACCCGCAATGAAAGGATTGGTTGATGTTTTTCCATAGTCGTTATTCCATAACTGAAATTGTGACAAAGGGTTTCTTTTCCGGTTCGCCGAGAAAACTGGTCCACCCCAGATGGTTATTCTCCTTAGCCCCCAACACCATGCCGCTAACCTGATTTTCAGCCAGCCCAAGACGTAGTTCCCAAGAGAACTGGCTGCGCATGACGAAAGAAATGAACATCACCAGGGGGAGATAATTCTTTCCGTCGGGCAGGAATGACAGAAACCGATCACGGGTCAAATCATTGATGCTTAGCAGGAATTTTCCACTGTAATCCCCGACCCATGAGCCGATGGTGAAGTTGTGTCCCAACACGGACAGCTCGGTGTCCCCGATTTTCTGTCCTTTATTGGTTCCTCCCAGACGGTTCTGTTGATCCATTGGGATCGTGACCTTCCTGAATTGCCAACCGTGCAAGGTAACGTCATGCAAATCAAAACTGTGGGAAACAAGGCTGCATATCACTTCCGGTGAACGACCGGGGCTAGCCAGCAATCCGGCATACGCCAGCATTTTGCTGTGGTTGATGTTCAGCATCCGGCGGTTGACATCACTGCCCAGACCGACGAGCGAGAACATACGCTGGGAGAAGTTATCTTCCCCACCCTGCCTGAAACAGATGTAATAGCGGTATTTCCGCCAGATTTGGTGCAGGAGAGTGATTAGACGATGGTTAAAAAGGTTGAGAAAATCCGTCAGGCGGTTTTCTCCCTGAGCGTCTTCCCATGCCAGTGAATCCAGATAGTAGCCTGGCATCGGAGACTGGCTTCCGTGCAACCCCATAAAGGAAACTTCCAGTTCGAAGTATCCCTTTCTGGACTGCGCGAGTGAGATGACATCACGGGTCGGGAACGCCAGACTGGCACTGGAACGGAAACGGATAGACTCAAGATCGGCACGATCTGTTTCTCCGGTTTTTTCCCACGCTACCGCAAGTTGGTTGAGCAACTCAACCAACTGGTAAAAATTATACTGTGAGATGTCCAATGCCAGCGGTGTGGCAGGCTCCTGCTCAGTGATTACATCAACGAGTGTTGACCTATCTGTACCGGCCATTCATAACATTCCTGATTATCTAAATTGATTACCTTCAACATATGAAAAGCGTTGACGCTGGCATACAGTGAGAAAAACCGTGACAGAACCGTACTGAATAGATAAAGCTCGCCTTCTGAGCTGAATGCCTGCTGCCGGATATACAACGTTGAGCGCAATCCGCGCACAGGCTGCCCACGGAAAAGACGATCTGTCGGTTCTGTTTCAATCTTTTCAATGGCATCGAGCCGTTTCTGCGATGAGCGTTTGGACTGTCGGTTGTGAATACTTGGGAAATCGTAAGTACGCAGTACCTGTTTCAACGCGTCCCTGTCCAACAGTGACATATAGTTCAGCGACATATTCGACAGCAGTGACCAGTGCAACCCGCCATCCAGCAAAGGATAGAGGGGGACTGACGGCCGGGTGATATTGCGGAATGTCGCAAATGACGGGCTGCCGATGGAGGGATAATTGATGTCGCCAACACGCAGCTCTAACGGCAGTTCACGGTTGGTACAGGTCAAGCTGATAGAGACATTTTCTTTCAGCTTGAGTCTGAGCAGATTGGATTCATCTCCCCGTACAAATGAGATGAAATGTTCCAGCCCCCTGCGGAAAGGAGATTCTTTCACCCGAAGACGGTAAAAACGCATTGAGTTTTCGTCTTCGTTATCAATCTGGTGATTGAAACTCTCAAAAGGCGTATAAACACGTCCGCCAATACGGGCACGACTGCGTTCGCCATTCTCACCTGTCAACCAACTTTCCACCCCATCCACGGAGAAAATGTCGTAATTATCCGGGAAACTGTAACTGGCCTTCAGGGGATATTCAGTCTGGCTACCATTGAGTTCAATCGCTTCACTATCCATCGGGAACAGGTTGATCGCCGGTGTACAGTGCAGGCGAAAAGTATCATGGCGGATCTTGGCTTCTGGTGGCAGTGCCTGAGAAAAATGTAAATTCAGTTTGAAATCTTTGGTTTTGAGATCTTCAGGCAGTTCCGGGAAACCTTTCACATCAAAAAACAGGAAGCTTTCCGCAAAGCAGAAGTATTCCTGCAATATGCGGTATCCCATATAGGCGTTTTTCGGGTATGGCAACAGTGCATCTTCCCGCTCAAATCCCACTGGTACAAAATCAAAATCCGGTAGAGGGATTACCTCATCACCCACCACCAATTCCGCTTTTCTGAAGTAATAGCAGAGCCAGAAATAGAGTTGAGACGTAGTATAGTCATCACCACTCAGATAAAAGCGCAGTTTATCCAGTTCCAATTCGTGCAGATTCAGCTCGGTTTTCGAGGCAAAATTCAGGCCAATGATCCCGTTTTCATTACTGTTATTGACGGAAATGTCACGGAGGGAAAGCGGAAACAGCCAAACATCACGGCAGAGCGTGAAAGTACAACGGCCATGATCGTCTTTTATACCACCGGATTTTTCGTTCGAATAAATATCATCTTGAGTTGACAACGTGTGACTCATAATCTGCGCGCCACGCTTGACCTGTGTCGCTTTCGTCACAACGCTTTCATCAGGGGTATATTCGATGATGGTCATGCTCGGGGTCGGGCGCAGATAGTTCGGCCAAAGCATATTGAGCAGGCCGTGGGTCAATTCAGGGAACTGATCATCAATCTTTGCCCGCAGGTTGCCCGTCAGAAATGCAAAACCTTCAAGCAAACGCTCAACGTCGGGATCAGAACCTTGTTCTGACAGAAATGCGGCAAGATGAGGACGCTCAACTGCGGCTTCTTTTCCCAGTTGTCGCAGATAGTTCAATTCATCTCTGAAATATTTTTCAAATGACATTTATTGAGTTCGCTCCAGGCAATAGCGCCGGTTGTTATCCAGCTGGATGCTAAATTCCACAAGGTCGTTGATATCATCCAGAGATATTTCAGCGCTGATATGAAAGCTCAACAACAACGGATCTGAATCATCATTGATGGCACTGACAGAAACCGCTGATATTCTTGGCTCATAATTTCTGATGCACTCTTCAATCGCCCATTCGATACTTTGCTTGAAATCCACCGATGTCGCAGTCGCATCATTGAGGTCAATGACACCTAATTCAACAGCGCTTTGGCAGGCACCGGGACGGGAATTAAGCACTTCATTCAAATGCTTCTTGATAGAATCAAGCAGTGCACGCATCCTTGACTGACGGGAAGAGCCGGAGCTCTTCCCTTGAATGCGCTCGAACAGACTGGCAGAGCTGCCTCTGTTCCAACTGTACAGCGCAGCCATGATTATTCCTTATCCAAACGTCCAACCAGAGACAGCTCGAAGCTTGCACCCATATATTTGAAATGTGGGCGAACCTGCATAGCAACCTGATACCAGCCCGGATCACCTTCAACATCCAGAACCTTAATTTCAGCAGCACGCAGAGGACGACGGCTACGAACATCAGTTGGTGGGTTTTCCTGATCAGCAATGTACTGTTTCAGCCACATGTTCAGTTCACGCTCCAGATCCTGACGCTCTTTCCAAGAGCCTATCTGTTCACGCTGCAACACTTTGATGTAGTGAGCCAGACGGTTAATGATGAACATGTAAGGAAGCTGCGTACCCAACTTATAGTTGGTTTCCGCATTTTTCCCTTCACGGGTATTCGGGAATACTTTTGGCTTCTGAACTGAGTTTGCAGAGAAAAATGCGGCGTTATCACTGCCTTTACGCATGGTCAGCGTGATGAAACCTTCTTCTGCCAGTTCAAATTCACGACGGTCAGTGATCAGAACTTCAGTTGGGATCTTCGCCTGAACCTGACCCATTGCTTCATACAGGTGAACAGGCAGATCGCTTACCGCACCACCGCTTTGTGGACCAATGATGTTAGGACACCAGCGATATTTCGCGAAGCTGTCAGTCAGGCAACTTGCCAGTAAGTATGCTGTGTTGCCCCACAGGAAGTGTTCGTGGTCACGGCTGACATTTTCCTGATAGTTGAAGTTTTTGATTGGATTTTCAACGTTGGAATAAGGCAGACGCAGCAAGAAACGCGGTGCGGTCAGACCTAAGTAACGTGAGTCTTCAGATTCACGCAGCGCACGCCATTTAGTATGTGAAGGGCCTTCGAAAACAGACTTCAGGTCCTTGATGGCTGGCAGGTCAGTAAAGTTGTTAACACCAAAGAATTCCGGAGAAACTGAAGACAGGAACGGCGCATGAGCCATTGCACCGACAGAACTGACATACTGCATCAGTTTAATGTCAGGAGTGGTATTGTTGAACGCATAGTTACCGATGACAGCAGCAACAGGTTCACCACCAAACTGACCGTAGCCTGTGGAATAAACGTGTTTGTAAAAGCCGGACTGGATAATTTCAGGTGAGAATTCAAAATCTTCTAACAATTCGTCTTTCGTCGCATGAATGACGTTGATTTTGATGTTTTCACGGAAATCAGTGCGATCTACCAGAATTTTCAGTGAACGCCAGGAAGATTCCAGTTCCTGGAATTGCTTAGCATGCAGAATTTCATCCATCTGCTCACTCAGCTTTTTATCCAGCTCAACGATCATTTTATCAACGAGTAATTTATTAATAGGTTCTTCGTTAGAGCCAGTATCCAGAATACTGCCGATAAACGCGGCGACACCCTGCTTAGCGATATAGTAGCCGTCATTTTCCGGGGTCATTCTTGCCTGAGACATGATCTCATCAAGCAAGGAGGTCGTTGCGCCGGAAGCAATAGCTGTGCTGTTTTCTTCGTGCTGAGCCATTTAAAAATTCCTTTACCAGTTATTTTTTATTGACGATTTCAAGTTCTTTCAGGAGTTGCTCACGAACGGATTCATCATCCAGCAGTGACTGCAAGCGAGTACGAAATGCTGGGATATTTCCCAATGGACCTTTTAAAGCAACCAATGCTTCACGAAGTTCAAGAAGTTTATTTAATTCAGGGACTTTCTTCGCGACATTATCTGGTGAAAAATCGTTCAGGGATTTTATTTCCAGATTAACTGGCAAGTCTTCTTCGCTTTTTTCATCAAGGCGGTTAGGAACATTAAAAGTCAGATTGATGTTCGCTTCATTCATTACGGCATTAAAATTGTTCTTATTGATAGAAACTGTTTGCCGTTCTTCAATTGGTGTATCTTCGGTTTTTCCTTTTAAGTCACCAACAACCAGAAGATTCAGAGGTAATTCAACTTCTGCGGTCTGGTCACCGTTATTAGGAACATACTTAATATTAATTCTTTCTTTCGGAGCTACGCTACCTGGACTATTCTTACTCATATTTGAATCCTTTGGCTAATACAACCATGAACTGTCTGACAACCCATTATTGGTAAGAGAATGATTCCAATGTTTATCCATATAAAAAAAGTACGGCAAAACTCCCTAAAAAATAGGCTAGAGAAGGCAACCGTATTTGTAGATACGAATGATTTTATTTCAACATATAGTTAAATAATCAGATATATCCTATTCAGTTATTATACAACCGTGGAAATAACATCGATATGAAAAACCGTCAAGTTCGAGTTTGACACTTTATTTTTTTGATGTAAAGCCAAAACACAAATTGATAAATACCGCTATTCAAGCTTTTAATCTCTTTATGTCAACTCATAGCAAGTTATAAACATTTTTCTCTCCTAAAATAGAGAAAAGCTTGGTTTTACTCGCTGCAAGAGTGTGCAGTCCCATTACATATCAATTGTATAAAAAGAAATGTTTTCATCTTATTACGAATAAAACATAACCCGCAAAAACTCTCCTGATAATTATGGTAAATATCATTTTACATTCTATTTTTATTAATTGCGCCTCATAATAACCTAAATTTTTTTCATTTTTTTGATCCGGTTAACATTTTTCAGATGATCATAAAATACATTCAACTTAAAAATAAAAACAACTTATAAATCAAAGCATTGAATGCGCGCAAAGTTTTGAGGCTATTTTTAAACCAGTTGAACAATCTTGTTTTATATAAATATTCAGACATAAATTTTACAACGGCAATGATTATAAAATTTCCATTTGCCATTGAATTGTGACATGAGTTGCATTTTTTAAATAACTTTGCATTAGAAAATTTCAGCTTTATTATTCGCCCCGAGTGTTTGGCAAGCGATAATTTCATTTGATTAATAAATGGAATAATCACGCTAGGAATTAACACTTACACTAATATTGGTAAATTTTTATAGGATATTCATATGCCAACTCCATGTTATATTTCCATTAATGGTAAAACTCAGGGCAATATTACCGCTGGCGCATTCACCGCTGAATCCGTAGGTAATATCTTTGTTCAGGGCCACGAAGACGAAATGCTGGTTCAGGAATTTGACCACATCGTGACTGTTCCTACTGACCCACAGTCTGGACAGCCTTCTGGTCAACGTGCACATAAGCCATTCCGCTTTACTGTTGCTTTGAATAAAGCAGTTCCTCTGCTTTACAACGCACTGGCTTCCGGCGAAATGCTGCCTACTGTAGAGCTGAAGTGGTACCGTACTTCTATCGAAGGTAAACAAGAGCACTTCTTTACTACTAAACTGGTAGATGCAACTATCGTTGATATCGATTGCAAAATGCCACACTGCCAGGACCCAGCAAAAGCTGAATTCACTCAGTTGGTTCGTGTTTCTCTGTCTTATCGTAAGATCGAGTGGGAACACACTACTGCAGGTACTTCTGGTTCTGACGACTGGCGTGCGCCAATTGTTGCTTAATATCTTATTCATTAAGAATTAAGTAATAATCTTTCAGCCAATGAATGTTATTCATTGGCTGAATCAATCAGATATATCTCAAAACCCCGCCAATTTACTTTAATCCCTATTATTCTATTTTATATTTACTTTTCTGTTTCTTTCTCACTGTCAAATTTTTATATAGTAATTATTTTCACAATGAATAAATATGAATCACATTCATAATTACATTCGTTATTAGCGCACAAAAAATCATCCAACTAAAAAAAATTCTTTATTTTCTATTTTATATTCTGCCTCTCGAAATCCTTTTATAAAAAGTACATAAGTGAAATTTTTAAGTGAAAAACATAAAGTAAAAAAATAACGCTGATTTTTCCTTATTATTATTCTGATTTTCAAGCAAACAAAAACTCAATTTGACTTACTTCCTAATAATAATGAAAACAATAACTAAATTTAGTTATTATAAATTACTAAATGAAATTTATAATTTTAAATTATGGTTCAGAACAAAAATCAATCATTAATCAGAGCAAAATAAAATATTTTCTATGCTCTAATGCTTAATTAGTAAGCTAGAAAGCTAGAAAGCTTAAAACTAACCCAACACGATACATTCCCCATTAACTATTGTCATTTGGGTATTATCATGATTAAAAGGACAACAATCTTCATCTTATTATTTACGTCATTTCAGGTAAGTTCATCGCCTGACGTGATTCAACCTATTTTCCCTACGAATGACACTTTCTCTACAGATGAAGCAAGAAGAACCTTGCAGGATAGTTCACGGGAAATAGACCAATTAATTGAAGAACGCCGCAATCAGGGGTTAATCAATCGTACAGATAGTGTTTCACCACAAACTGTCTCACCTGTGCTGGTGGAAGCACCGCCATGCTTGGCAGTCAGTGGGGTTTATCTTCAGGGCATTACCTTACTCTCTCTGAGTGATCTGAATACACTCAGTTCCCTGCCCAATAGCTGTATCACCAGTAATGACATCAACAAACTGTCAGCAGAAATCACTAACCTTTATATTGCCAAAGGCTACGTTACGGCACGGATACAATTTATTCCTCCCAATGCAAATGGCGAACTGGGGATCAATGTTGTTGAAGGCTTTGTCGAGGCGATAGAAGGCGATGGCCGTTGGGTCAATAGTCAAATGCTATTCCCACGTTTGACAAATAAGCCGCTCAACCTGAACCAGCTTGATCAAGGGCTAGATCAGGCGAATCGTCTGCAATCAAACAAAGTCACCCTTGATATTCTGCCCGGCACAGTCAGTGGTGGCTCCATCATCAAGCTGCATAATCGACATTCCACCCCGTGGAGAATAACCACGACCACTGATAATTATGGGCAGAAAAGTACAGGGAAGTGGATCACCCGACTCAATGCCAGCATTGATAGCCCATTCGGATTATCTGATTTTGTCAGCCTCAGCGGCAACAGTACCATTGATAAACCCGATACCCAGTACAACCGCGCTTATACCCTGCTTTATTCGCTCCCTTATGGAGCCATGACATTCAGTGGATTCAACAGCCATTCCCAATACATCAGCCACCCCCATTTACAGATGTATTCGCTCAAGCTGCACGGGAATTCACAGCAAACAGGCATTCGTACCGATTGGGTCTTTCATCGTAACCAATCGCAAATCAGCACATTAAACACTCAATTGATTTATAAGGACTACAAGAACTATGCCAATGAGTCAAAAATCGGTATCAATAGCCAGACATTGAGTGTTCTCGAACTGAGTATTAACCATTTACAAATCATTCCTTCAGGGCTGATTTCTCTCAATATGGGCATTGAGCGGGGAATGCCGTGGTTTGGTGCCCAAATCACAACAGCCAAACTGAATAAACAATTTACCAAAGGTAAGTTGTCGGCAAATCTACAACAACGTTTCACGATCTTTGGTATGCCTTACCGATTTAATAGCCAATTTTATGCTCAATATAGTCAAAGTGGGCTGCCGGGTATTGAGTGGATCAATGTGACCGACCGCAATGCTGTACGAGGATTCAGCAATCATGTGTCATCGGCTGATAACGGATGGTATCTGAGAAATACACTTTCCCGCTCAATACCCATTTCAAAAGGCTCACTTTCGCTGCGTACCGGTGTCGATATCGGCCGGGTTAAAGGCCATCCCCGTCAGGATGACTGGAAAAGCAGTGCCGGATTGAGTGCGGGTCTGACACTGCGCTATCAGCATCTGTTTGCGGATATTGAGGTAA
Source organism: Xenorhabdus sp. XBWT (assembly GCF_059072735.1). Lineage (NCBI taxonomy): Bacteria > Pseudomonadati > Pseudomonadota > Gammaproteobacteria > Enterobacterales > Morganellaceae > Xenorhabdus > Xenorhabdus sp. XBWT. The sequence continues at coordinate 271,386 of NZ_CM180990.1, read as the reverse complement.
GCCGGGGCAAATATCTTTCTCACCAAAAGAGGAACACGGATGAACCTATGCAGCTGTTAACCCGCTTTTCTTACACTTTTTAATTTCTGAATTAATTATTAGCGCTTTTTTAACCGCAGCCATTCGTAGGGTAATCATTCGTAAAGAATAGTCCCTAGAAAGCCGCACATAGCAATAATGAAAACAAATAGAGGTAATAGCATGAAAAGTAAAAAATTTAAGTTATCTCCCACAGGAAAACTTGCCGCATCTATGGCAATTATCCTGACAACTTGTTCAGTCAGTTTTGCCAATGGGATTACGCCCGGAGGTGATGCCGTACATAGCCCGGATGTTATCCAGTCTGATACCAATGCAACGGTGATAAATATTGTTGCGCCTTCCGAATCCGGGTTATCACATAACCAATATCAGGATTTCAACGTTAACCAAATGGGGGCGGTGTTCAATAACGCCTTAGAAGAGGGCACATCACAACTGGCAGGCCAATTATCTGCTAACGGCAACCTGAATGGGCAGGCCGCCAGTGTGATCTTAAATGAGGTGATTAGCCGCAACCCTTCGTTATTGCTTGGAAAACAGGAAGTGTTTGGCATAGCCGCCGATTATGTGCTGGCAAACCCCAATGGTATCACCTGTAACGGCTGTGGCTTCATCAATACCAATCAAGCCTCATTGGTTGTCGGTAATCCGCTGGTGGAAAATGGTACCCTGCAAGCCTTCAGCACTTTTGATAACCAGAATGCCTTGAATATCATAAACAATGGCTTGTCCCATGATGATGTCCTGAATCTGATTGCGCCTAAAATTAACAGCAATGGTCAGGTTGTTACATCAAAAAACCTCAATATCACGACGGGCAATAACCAGATTTCCACCGATGGCCGAATTCTGGATTCACAACAAGTGAACATCGGCGCACTCGACAGCTATTATCTTGGCAGTATGCAGGCCGGACGCATTCGTCTGCTGAACACCGCGGAAGGAAGCGGTGTTAATCTACAAGGCAAGATGACCGCCGATGACGGTATTGATATTGAATCCTACGGTGATGTGAAGTTGGAAGCCGCTGCCCTGAAAGGCGGGGATATTACCTTGAAAGGCAATAATGTCCTGTCTCAAGGACGTCTGAATCAATCTGCATCAGACAAAACGGGCAGTGGTAACTACAAAGGTTATTTCACAGGTAATTATACTCAACAAGAGCAAATCAGTGAATCTGTTGCCCGTACCCAACTGACAGGCAAGAACATCACATTGGTCGCCAAACAAAACAATCAAGTGATGGCAACTGATATTGACGGGAATAATGTCAGACTGTCTGGTGCCAATCTGAAATTAGATGGACAACAACTTCACCAGCTTGACAGGACAAACAACAATCAATGGAAAATATCCTGGAAATATAGTGTCATCAACGAGAATGAAAAGTATCAGCAAGAGGGCAATACCATTAATGCCAGTGGAAATGTTCATCTCACTGCCAATGAAGGCAATGCAGAGGTACTTGGCAGTCAGATCAAAGCAAAAAATCAACTGACTGTATCCGCTAAGAAAGATGTGAAACTGGCGGGGCTGATGGAATCAGAGACAACCACAGAGAGAGGGTATAAAAAGAACCATACTGCGACATTGCAAACCGGTCACTGGAATAAGGTTAATGCCACTCAGAGAAGCGTCAGCAATAAGTTAAGTTCAGGCGGAGATTTAGGCATCACGGCGGGAGGAAATTCTGATATTACCGGAACTCACATTGACTCAGGCAAAAATCTGATTGTTTCTGCGGGCCAGCAAATCAATATTACCGTTCAATCTCTTGTTGACGATCAGATCCTTGCCAAAGATCAAACTTATTGGCACGGTATGGCTGGCGGCAGCAAGAAAGATCACCGTGATAAATCAGAAACTCACCATATTTCCGAAGTGACGGCAGGCGGACATTTGCTGCTGACCGGCATGAATGGTGTCACTATTACGGGCAGTACAGTCAAAGCCCAACAAGGTGCCTATGTTCAGGCCAATGATGGACAATTAACTGTCGATAACGCTGTCAGCCACACTTATAAAGAGGTGGATGAAAGAAAGGGAACGATCTTCAACATCACTAAAAATACCAATCAAGAACATAACAAGCAGCAAAAATCTTCCGGCAGCCATTTGAGTTCCGATGCAGACCTGAAATTACTCAGCAATAAAGATATCAATGTCATCGGCAGTCTGGCGAAAAGTGTCGGTGAACTGCAACTGAACACTTCAGGCAATATTAATATCCTGAACTATGGTGAGAAAAACCAGTACCAACAGGAAAAAACCAACCTTGATTGGCAGGCCTACGCGAAGGATGTAAAAGATAAGCAATACCGTGTCGGGGTCGGTTTTAACCATACTTTCGATAAATATAGAAACGAAAGTACGACTCAACAGTCATCAGAACTGAATGGCGGTGTTCTCACTGTAAATGCAGGTAGAAATGTGACGGCTACAGGCGCTAATCTGGTGACAACACAGGGCAATGCAAAAATCTCCGGGGATAACGTTGCTCTGCTGGTGGGTGAAAACAGTACATCAACCTCAACCTCACAAGAAAAAACCCGTGGCGGCGTATTTTACACTGGTGGCATGGACAGGTTCGGTAACGGTGCTGAGGGGGGTTACAACAACAATGGTCAATCTCAGACCCAGACAACAGCAGTGGTGACAAACACTCAAGTCTCCGGTGACCTTGGACTGAATGCAATGGGAGAATTGAAGCAACAAGGTACTAACCATCAGGTACAGGGTAGCTATCAGGCCAATGCAGGCAGCATTAAGAATGTTGCAACCACTAACACGGAATCCAGCTCGACCAGTCAATTACAGGTAGGCGGTGAAATCAGTGGCACAGCCGATTACAGTGCAACGACCCGCCCAGTAGAAAAAACGGCCAAAGCCGCCGCAGACAAGAAACTGGATACTTCCGTCACGAAGACAGATCTGCCTAATGTGGGTATTGAAATGGAGATGAATGGCAATAGCCATTACACCAATGACCATAAATCCAATGTGGTGGTAACCACCATTAAGGCTGGCGATGTCAAGGTGATAACAAATGGCGATATTTACGATCAAGGTACGCAATATCAAGCCAATAAAGGTGGTGTATCGCTGACCGCGGGCAGCCATACCAGTGAAGCCGCATTCAATCACCAAAACAGCCAGACCTCTGACACCACAGGTAATGCTAGCTTACGTGTTTACACCAAAACGGGCGCAGATATCTCCGTCAGTGGTAAAGGCAGTGGCAGCTATCAGGAAACCGCTAACAACAATACCAGCGCAGTTAACGGCAGCATCAACGCCCAAAACGGTATTAATGTCCAGGTCACCAGAGATGCACGCTATCAAGGTACATCAATGAATGCGGGCAAGGGTTCAAACAATGTTGATGCAGGTGGAAATATTCAGTTCAACCAAGCCACCCATCGTACTGAGAAACAAAGCACTGGTTACAATGGTGAGATTTCCCTGACCGTGGGAACTGAGCCGGACAAAAAGAACTTCAGTGGTAGTCTCGGTGGCGGTTATAACACAGACAATCAAAGCAATACGACAGCTCAAACCAGCAATATCACAGGTGGGCAGGGTGTCAATCTGAATGCGGGAAATAACTTGGCATTACAAGGCGCCAATGTTTCTGGCAAACAGGTAGATTTAACCGCACAGCGTGGAAAAATCGAACTGACTTCGGCTCAAGATACTGCCAACGCCAATGGCTGGAACGTCGGCGCTAAAGCTAAAGGTGGTATGTCTTCCACCGCCCGCAAAAATGAAGGAGGTGATGATGCGGCAAGTAATACTTCGGCAACCGAAGATTCGGCTAACAAAATCATCGACAACAAATATAACATTGGTGGTGAATTAAAATTCGGGGTTAATCATCTGGATAAAACGACTCACCATAACGCATATGTTTCCGGCGGCAATGTCACGCTGACCAGCGCGGGAGATACCTCACTCAAAGGCGCTAATGTAACGGCTGATCAAGTTTCGGGCAAAGTCGGCGGCAATTTTAATGTCGAAAGCCTCAAAGACAGCACTCATAGCCTGAATGTCGGCCTGGATGCTGGCTTGGGTTATAGCAAAACCGTCAAAGGGGACGATCCTTCTAAAACGAACCTTACTAATACAGCAGAAAACGTGGCTACCGGCACAACTAAAACCGAGGCCACCGGCAATGCCAAAGCCAAAGACAAAGCACCGAGTCTGAAAGATCAGCTGTCCGCGGCTTTCAAAGGCTACAATGGCAAGCTGCAAGGCAATTACAATACCCTCGATAGGGAAGCTGTAGGTAAACAAACAACGCTGACCGGAACTCAAGGAGTCAATCTGGGTATCTCTGGAAATACTTACTTAACTGGCGGCAAAATTGACAGTGTACAAGGACCTGTAACAGTGAATACCCAGCAAATTAACCAGCAAGCTGTAACGGGATACGACAAAGGCAAAGACTTGGGTGTTAACTTATCAGATTCCATCGCAAGTCTGGCTGTCTCTGCACAAAAAGATATTTTTTCCGGCAAAGTGCCTTTTGTGAAAAATGAAAGTCACGACACGGAGCTTCCAACTGTCCACAGTGAAGTTAAGGGTCGCCAATTAGATTGATCATCATGATCTCCAATTGATCCTCTGTACGGTAGCCAATCACACGGCTACCGTATTTTTTAGCCACCGTTCTCTGTTGCTTTTCCATTTTGCCTGTTACTCTTTTTCCTCATACATATATAGCGAACGAATTTCAAAGCTATTCAACATAATGCATATAGTAAGTAACATTAAGCCCGAGCAGATTTGAGGGGGATGTCATGCCAAATGACCATAAAAAAAGGGAGCAACCCGATACGGGTAAGATCCCCACACCATTAGAGAAAGGGCTACATAGCAGTAAAAAAGCGCTTTCCGTGACGATTCGTATTGGCAACGCCATCCGTCGCATTACTTTTATCGCTCATTTGATTCGGGCGGCACAACGTTTCAATGACCGAATGGGCAGTCAATTTGGGGCTGCAATTACTTACTTTTCCTTTCTATCCCTGATCCCCATCCTAATGCTCTCTTTTGCCATCGCGGGCTTTGTGCTGGCTTCCAATCCTGATTTGTTGGCCCGTTTGATCAATGGCATCGCCAACAGCATCAGTGATCCCGCTCTCGCCAATACGCTGAAAAACAGTGTCGATACTGCGGTCAATCAAAGAACAACGGTAGGGCTAACGGGTTTGGCCATTGCCCTTTATTCGGGTGTGAACTGGGTAGGCAACTTACGTGAAGCGATCCTCGCTCAATCCCGGGACGTCTGGGAACGTACCCACGAAGATAAGGAAAAGATCTACTTTCAGTACATCCGCGATTTTTTCTCCTTATTCGGAATGCTATTTGCTTTGGTCATGACACTTTCGCTGACCTCCATCGCAGGCTCAGCCCAAGCGACCATTGTCCATGCTCTCGGATTAGAAGGCATAGAATGGCTTCGCCCTGTATGGACATCAATTGGCATGACGATTTCCATTTCGGCCAATTATCTGTTATTTCTGTGGATATTGTGGATATTGCCGCGCCATCGGCCTGAAAGAAAATCGCTGCTCAAAGGTACTTTGATAGCGGCTATTGGATTTGAGATTATCAAATATATTATGACCATGATGCTGCCACGCCTTGCCAGCTCCCCTTCTGGTGCTGCCTTTGGTTCAGTGATTGGCTTAATGGCATTTTTCTATTTCTTTGCCCGGCTGACACTGTTTTGCGCTGCGTGGATCGCCACCGCAGAAGAGAAAAAGTCAGAGTAACTATTCACATATTGAGTAACTATCCACATATTAATGTATACCCAATGGGTTTCAAGTTGCAGCCAACAAAGCTGCAACTTGAAAGACGAAAAAGTATTAAGACTGTTTTTTGCTGTACCCACACTCCCGCGCCAAAGCGGGATGCTTCATCAGAAGCATTTCATAACAAACCAGAAAAGGAGTCCTTCCTATGCCATTTGTGAACATCAAAATTACCCGTGAAGGTGCAACCGCTGAACAGAAACAAAAACTGATTGAAGGTGCAACCCAACTGCTGGTGGATGTACTCGGCAAAAACCCTGCAACCACCTTTGTGATTATTGATGAAGTGGAGACAGATAATTGGGGAATCGGGGGTAAAAACGTGACTGAGCTAAGGGCTGCTGCGAAGAAATAAATCCATTTTATTAATCAATAAGGGTAGAGCAATCGTAAGCGTACGGGGAACCCCACCTAGCCAGGATAAATCCATTGATTAAAATAGTTTCACCTATTCTGATGATGGAAAAAACTCACATGAGCCAATCCAGGTTTACTCAAGCCGAGTGGCGGGACCTGTTTGAACAGCAGAAAAAATCCGAACTGACAGTCCCGCAGTTTTGCCAAAAAATCGGTGTGTCGACAACCCGGTTCTATCACCACCGCCAACGCACCTCCCATCCACCGGAAAAGCCGTCTGGGCTGGCTTCACCGTCTGCTTTTATTAAAGTCAGCACCGCTCAGAAAAAATCCGCCTCATCCAGCCCACTCCCCATCTTATTTGAGACACCACAGGGCACACTGCGTTTTCCTGCCGGCACGGATAAGCATGTTATCATTGCGATTATTCGAGGGCTCGCCGCATGAAAATGTTTGTGGATGTGCCGGAGGTGTATTTGTGCCGCTCATTTATCGACTTCCGAAAATCCATCAACGGGCTGGCGGTCTGGGTAGAGCTGGAAATGCAACTGTCGCCGACGCAAACCGCGTTATTCCTCTTTTGCAACAAGAAGCGGGATAAACTCAAAATCCTCTACTGGGATAAAACTGGGTTTGCGCTCTGGTACAAACGGCTGGAGAACGCGAAATTCAAATGGCCCACCGCCGTCAACAGTGCCTCCCTGACCCTGACAGAGCAGCAACTGCACGGGTTGTTATCGGGTTATGAGGTCATCGGGCACCAGCCCTTCTCCGTCCAGGATTGCCATGTCGCCTGATCCCTTGATGATCATCAAACCAACGGGCATTAATTACGCTTTTTCGCCGGGGATGGCATAAAATGTCCCCATGAAAATTGATATTGATGCCCTGCCCAATGACCCCGCTGAACTGAAACGGCTGCTGATTAAGCAGTCGCAGCGGCTGGCCTTTTTGGAAGAGCAGTTCCGTTTAGCCCAACAAAAACGGTTTGGGGCTTCCTCGGAAGCGTTCCCCGGCCAGGGGGAGTTGTTTAACGAAGCGGAAGAAATTGCGCTGCCGGCTGAAACGGCCGCCGCACAGGAAACCCTCACACCTCCCCGCCGTAAGCCGACACGCAACCCCCTGCCCAAAGATTTACCGCGCGAAACCGTGTTCCATGATATCGCCGAGGAAGAAAAACAGTGTGCGTGCTGTGGCGGCAGGTTGCATCAGATGGGGGCAGATCGCAGTGAAAAACTGTTGTTCATTCCCGCTCAAATCAGGGTGGTTGAGCATGTCCGCCCCAAATACGCCTGCCGTGAATGTGAAAAATCCGGCATTCAGACGCCTGTCAAACAAGCCTCCCTGCCAGCGATGCCCATCAAGAAAGGCATGGCGACCAGCAGCCTGCTCAGCCAGCTTATCACCAGTAAATATCAGTATGGGTTACCGCTGTACCGTCAGGAAAGTGTGTTCAAACAGTATGGCATTGACCTCAGCCGCCAGACCCAGAGTGACTGGATAGTAAAATCCGCGCAGTTGTTTGCGCCTTTGGTGACCAGGTTCAGGGAAACGCTGTTGCAACAACCGGTTCTCCATGCGGATGAAACCCCGGTGAAGGGGGTGACGTCTGAAAAAACGACCCATTACATGTGGGTCTATTGTGTGGGCACTGATACCCCCGAACCGGCGGCGCTCACACCGAATATTGTGCTGTATGACCACCAGGCCAGCCGTTCAGGCACCTGCGCTGCTGACTATCTCGCCGGTTTTCAAGGTTATCTGCAGGTGGATGGCTATCAAGGCTATGAGCAGACCGGTGCCCGGCTGGTCGGCTGCATGGCCCATGCCCGTCGTAAATTTATGGAAGCGAAGCAGGCGCAGGGAAAAAACAAAACGGGCAAAGCCGATATCGCGCTGAGCCTGATCCAGTCACTGTACCGGGTTGAGCATCAGATCAAGGGGTTAAGCCCGGCCGAAAAATACCGGATCCGCCAGGAAAAAGCGCTTCCTATCTGGGATAAGTTATCGGCCTGGCTGGTTAAAACCCAATCTCAGGTGATCCCCAAAAGCAAGCTGGGTGAGGCCGTGACTTACCTGAGTAATCAATGGCCCAAACTGATCCGCTATCGGGAGGATGGTCGTTTGTCGATCGACAATAACCGGGCAGAAAGGGCGATCAAACCGTTTGTCATCGGGCGAAAGGCGTGGCTGTTCAGCCATACCCCGCGCGGTGCGCAGGCGAGTGCGATCCTCTACAGTGTCATTGAAACGGCCAAAGCCAATGGCCTGATCCCCTTCGATTATGTCATGACCTGTTTGGATGAGTTATGCCAGCCCGCCCCGGATCTGGAAAAACTGCTGCCATGGAAAAAGCAAGGTGGGGTTTAGTTGACGCTTACGAGCAATCTGCCCGTTATATCCGAAAGTCCATTCAATTCCACTCGTCACCATCTCTCCTTATACTCACAAGCCAGCCTGACATGGTTTTGGTAAAGCTTAGCTCCTGTTGCCAACGACCGGGGTTAAAAAAATTGGATTTTACTGGATCGACAGGGCAAAACACCCGAAAGCCAATCCCCCGGTCAATTAGGTGGACATCGGGAAAATATCCTGCTTGAAAAAAAATGAAGAACAACTTAAATAATAATATATTAATTACAGAAAAATTAAGGTTCCTCTGGCACCGGCCCGGGTCTCATTATCTGATTAAAGCTGTTTTTGATTTGGTTAACATCAACCGATGCCTCGCCTTTCGGTTGTACTAAAATAAAAGAGATTTCCTGAGATAGCATCTCTTTCAGTTTTTTATTCAGAAGCTGGGGAGTCAGGGAGGATAAAAACGTCTGTCTCAAGCGCTGGAATTGTTCTGGGGCGATATCTATCACGTTATTTTGCTGTGACAACAGACGCTGGTTAATCAAGATATCGGTATCTGTGCGGGCGTACATGGCAAATAGTTGCTGGAGCTGAGTCCGCTTCTGGTTATAAAGCTCATCAAATTGTTCCTGTGATAGCCCATTTTCACGCAATGATGACAACTGGGAAGCCAGATAAAGTGTCGATTCCATCAGCTTATCTGTGGGAGCATCAAGATTCAGTGAACAGTTCGCCCGCTGATATAATACCTGACAATCCAGACCTAACTGCATGCCATCCTGTTTCTCTTTAAGCCCCGATTGCAGATAACGGTAAAGTGCCTCACGCGTCAGGTCATTCTGCCAGTACTGAATCAATGTCTGTGAATCTTTAATCGGCAGCCAATTCAAGTTCCAGGTTAAAGATAAGCGATCTTGCTTGGCCTGTTCGCTCTCTACACCAATCGTTGCCGCTTTCAGCGGTAGCAATGTAGGAACGGGAACCGGTGTCTGCCTTTTTCCTTCCAGTGATGAGAATGCCTGATTAATTTGCTCTGACAGAAACCGATTGTCAACATGCCCCGCGATATAGAGTGTCATCGCATCCGGCGTGTACCATTGGTGATAAAAGTTTTCGACTTTCTTTGCATCCACAGCCCCAGATACTGGCATTCCCGGGTCGTGGCCGATCAAAGTCGATCCTTGCAAACGCGTACGCCATACCGGATCTTGGACATCAGGGGGAAAAGTGGTGACATGTTCACCCTCTTTCATGGCATGTGCCAATGTCTCAGGATTAAATACTGCTCCACCAGCAATATCTGACAACCATATTAATGCATCTTTCAATAGGTCAGAACGGTTATTCGGTAAGCTGAGGCTATAAAGCGTGAAATCGTAGGAAACAATAGCGGGTGGGAAAGGATTTTTGGTATCTATCACGTTATTCCACAGGTTTTCTAGTTTTTGCGATGATAAATCTTTACTGCTGGATAAAACGACTTTAGGGATAAGGTAAGTATAGCCACGTTGTTGGTTCTTCTCGGCCAATGACCCTGTTTTTACCAATAAACGCAGCTGAATTCTGTCATTGGGTCTCTGTGGTGTTTGCAGGAATTGCCAACTGAATCCGTTTTCCAGTTTGCCTTGTTGCCAAGCCGGATCGGGGTGCAAAGTTTCTGCCTGTGCCAAGCAAGTTGTCCCCAGAATCGCGCCACCAATAAGATATCCGATTTTGTTGCCCTGCATTCTTACTTACCCCTACCTGTTTAGTTTTATCCCTCAAAAACCTGAGACGATCAGATGAACCCAGATATTATCATCAAGGATTAGACCATTATTCATCTTTTAAGGTTTCATTTTGATGACTTTTTCTGCTTATTAGCCTGACGATTATAACCTTTTACCAGTAACCCTAACTCATCATCTTGATGGCCTTTAGGGCAAGGCATTGGTACTGGCGATGGTTCTTCTTCATTCAGTTCGCGTGCAATATCGCGCAGTGGATGGATGATAATGCGATTTATGCACCAACTTATCGATACCGCAAGAATAAGCGCAAGCAATAAATAAGTGGTTAACATTAATGCTAGTGTATTTAAAGCAAAACGGTACACTCGATTGGAGTCAACCTGCAAGATAAGGTGCCCCTGTGACTCTATAGTTTTTGGCGAAACACCATAAACGTAGAGAGGAATATTTACCTCAACCGGAATGCCAAAAAAATAGTTTGCCATTTCAGGGATAGGCCGGTGAGTCGCAAAATCCAAGCTCATCACCCGAATATTATCGGGCAATACTATATCAGCTCGCCCTAAAATGCCGGAGGTCTTTAGCCCAATCAACAGTGATTTCGCTTTATTGAGATCTGAACTCCGCAATGCTTCTGTCAAAGGGGTTTGGATCTGTACTGCCGCATTCTGTAGTTGGCTGATATAGTCATCTTTTCGCTGCTGCAATAAGTGCGATAATTGGATGGTGATGAAAATGGCAATAGTTACCAAAGTGACTCCTGTCACTGCGGCCATTTGTTTAATAGTTAACGAACGTTTGACACGCAATTTCATCTTATCCAAACCGATAATTGTAAAAAGACTGACTATCACACCTTAACAATGCGACCGAGTATACTTGATTTTCTTTGTAGTCGTCTTATTTTGATAAGTTCAAAAACGAGGGTATAACGGTTGCATTCACTAATACAACAACATAACAGTTTTCACTGGTCATATTTACCGTTATACCACGATCAGATCCGATTAGATGGATAGATTTTCGTCCTGTTCAACCGCAAAACACGCAATCAGTTGCCCGCCATATTGCTCTAGCTTAGGCTGGGACTGGGTGCACGGGCTGAATGCACGACGACAACGGGCAGCAAAAGCGCATCCAGAAGGCGGGTTCATCGGGCTGGGTAATTCTCCTGTCAGCTTTATGCGTTCATGCCGTAATTCGGGATTCAGGCGAGGAGTCGCAGACAACAACGCCTGTGTATAAGGATGGCGCGGATTATTGAAGATCATTTCCTTATTACCTTTTTCAACACAGCGCCCCAAATACATGACCATCACTTCATCAGCAATATGTTCAACAACCGAAAGGTCATGGGATATAAAGACATAAGAAAGCCCTAAATCCTGCTGTAAGTCCATCATCAAGTTCAAAACTTGCGCCCTCACTGATACATCCAGTGCAGAAACAGGTTCATCCGCAATCACCACATCTGGACTTAACATCAACCCACGGGCAATGGCTATCCGTTGTCGCTGCCCCCCCGAAAACATATGCGGATAACGCGCATAATGTTCCGGTTTTAACCCCACTTTATCCATCATATGCAAAACTTTATCTTTGCGTTCAGCCACCGTGAGCGAGGTATTAATCAGCAACGGCTCTTCCAGAATCTGCCCTACTTTTTTACGGGGATTCAAGGAAGCGTAGGGATTTTGAAATACGATCTGGATTTTTTGGCGACGCAGTTTTTCCGCTTCTTTATTCGGCACCAATAGATCTTGCCCAAAATAATAAAGTTCTCCATCGGTCGGCTTTTCAATCATAGTCAGCAGACGACCCAATGTGGATTTTCCGCAGCCGGATTCCCCGACAACCGCCAACGTCTTGCCTTTTTCCAGCTCAAATGAAATACCATCCAATGCCTTAACCATGCGCTCTGGTGAAAATATACCTGTTTTCACCGGATAGTATTTCTTTAACTCTGTGGCTTTCAATAAAGGAGCCGTGACCTTTTTCTGTTCATATTCCTGTTCATAATTTTGTTGAGTACTCATACTGTCGGTCTCCCCTCATCATCCAGCGGTATATGACATTTAACCTGACGTCCTCCCACTGATTTCAATGGAGGCTCCTCCTGACGGCAATGCTCATTGGCATAAGGGCAGCGGGGATTCAGCAAACATCCTATAGGACGATCATATTTTCCGGGAACAACCCCCGGCAATGATGCCAAACGGGATTTATCTACAGCAAACTCTGGCAAGGCCCGTAATAACGCTTGGGTATAAGGATGGCGTGGAGCACGGAAGATTTCTGTTGCTTTGCCAATTTCCACTACCTGACCGGCATACATCACAATAATATGGTGCGCCGCTTCCGCTACCAGCGCCAAATCATGAGTAATTAAGAGTAATGCCATGTTTTCCTGCTGCTGCAATTCCAACAGCAATTCGATGATTTGCGCCTGAATAGTCACATCCAGCGCTGTCGTAGGTTCATCAGCAATCAAGAGTTTCGGCCGACAAGCGATAGCCATAGCGATCATCACACGCTGGCTCATTCCCCCCGACAACTGATGCGGATAGACATCCAGACGAGAGGCAGGATCAGGAATCCCCACTAGAGTCAGTAAGTCAATCGCCCGCTGGTGCCGGGTTTTCCGATTTCCGCCCTGATGTACTTTCAGGGCTTCCATGATCTGATAACCGACGGTATAACACGGGTTGAGGCTGGTCATGGGATCTTGGAAAATCATCGCCACTTCCGTACCAACCAACTGACGACGCTCTTTTTCTGAAATCTTCGTCAGGTCACGACCATTAAATTCCAGCTTTTCAGCCATCACCCGACCCGGATAATCAATCAGCCCCATAATCGCCAGTGAGCTGACTGACTTACCTGAACCGGATTCCCCAACGATCCCGACGACCTCCCCCTGTTCAACACGGTAGCTGATACGGTCAACGGCGCGAAATGGTGTATCTTCATCTCCGAAGTACACCGATAATTGATCTACATTCAACAATGCCATTTCACAATACCCCTACTGCTTGAGCTTAGGATCGAGTGCGTCACGCAACCCGTCTCCCATCAGGTTAAACGCCAATACCGTCAACAAGATAGCCACTCCGGGGAAGGTAACGATCCACCATGCACTCTGAGCAAATTGTAAAACATCCGCCAGCATGGTTCCCCATTCCGGGGTCGGTGGCTGTGCCCCCATTCCCAGAAATCCTAAAGCTGCCATATCGAGAATGGCATTCGAAAATCCTAATGATGCCTGCACAATTAATGGAGCGAGGCAGTTTGGCAGAATATTGATGAACATTTGACGAACGGCTCCTGCGCCAGCTACTTGAGAAGCCGTCACATAGTCGCGGTGAATTTCAACCAGCACGGCTGCCCTTGTCAGACGGATATAGTGAGGCAAGGCAACGAAAGTCAGTGCCAATGATGCATTGACAATGGATGGCCCAAAGATCGCCACCAGCACCAATGCCAATAGCAAGCTTGGCAATGCCAGCATAATATCGACAACACGCATGATGATGGCATCGACAACACCGCCGAAATAACCCGCCAGTACGCCCAGAATGATGCCCATTATCAGTGACATCACCACAACCAGACAGCCGACCAGCAGCGAAAGGCGTGAGCCATACATCAGACGGGACAGAATATCGCGCCCGACGTCATCTGTACCGAGGATAAACTGCCAGCTTCCGCCTTCCTGCCACACCGGAGGTGTCAGCAAGGCATCACGGAACTGTTCGGCTGGCCCATGTGGTGCCAATACTCCGGCCAATAAGGCGACCAACAGCATCAGGACAATATAAACAAGGCCAATTACCGCCCCTTTATTACGTTTAAAATAGTGCCAGAATTCCTGTAGTGGCGTCATCAATTTTGGCGCACCCGATACTACTGGCTCAGTTGTTTGAGTCATCATGTGCTCCTTATTTCTTATGACGAATACGCGGATTAACGATGCCGTACAGCAAATCAACCACCACATTAACCAGAATGATCATGGTTGCTACCAGTAATACACCACCCTGCACTACCGGATAGTCACGACGTTGCAGAGCATCAATCAACCAGCGCCCCAACCCCGGCCATGAAAAAATAGTTTCTGTCAGAATCGCACCCGCCAGCATAACGCCCACTTGCAGGCCAATGACTGTGACAACGGGTAATAAAGCGTTACGTAAAGCATGAACGATAATGACACGTATACGGCTCAACCCCTTGGCACGGGCAGTACGGATGTAATCTTCCCCCAACACTTCCAGCATGGCAGAGCGGGTCATTCGCACAATGACCGCTAACGGAATGGTTCCCAGAACAACAGCAGGCAGGAGCATATGCATCACTGCATCAATGAAATCACCGTCTTCCCCCCAAATCAGTGTATCGATCAACATAAATCCCGTCAGGGGATAACTATCATCAAGAAATACGCTATCGCTGATTCGACCGGAAACAGGCGTGAGATCCCACTGGACGGAAACCAGCATGATCAACATAATTCCCCACCAAAAAATCGGCATGGAATAACCTGTTAATGACAGGCCGATTGCTGTGTGATCAAAAACAGAGCCACGCTTAACTGCGGCTAATACGCCAACCGGAATACCGACAGAGATGGCGAATAACATGGCACAGATACCCAATTCCAGTGTTGCTTTGAAACGCGGAACAAACTCATCCCACACCGGAATACGGCTTTTCAGAGAGATGCCCAAATCACCATGCATAACCCCGTTGATATAATGAAGATACTGTTCCCAAAGAGGTTTATCCAACCCCATTTCAGCTAATAATTGAGCATGACGCTCAGCAGTAATACCGCGTTCTCCCGCCAGAATCAGCACCGGATCACCCGGTATCATATGTACAAAAGCGAAAGTCAGTAGCGTAATACCAATAAACGTCGGGATGACTAATCCCAGACGTCGGAGGATAAATTGCAGCATATCCTGAATTCTCTTTTTGAATACCAGTTACAGCTCTTCAGGCCGTTTGGTGTAACAGAGTTCGACTTGCCCATCAGAGAAGCGAAACCATCCCCACAGAAAAATCCGGGGGATGGTGCATCACAACAGCTCAACAGCAAGCGTTATTTAAGATCAACCTGATAGAAAATGTGTTTTCCAAGCGGATCAACCAGATATCCTTTCACTTCTTTACGGATTGGCTCATAAACTGTGGAGTGAGCAATGATCAATGCTGGTATTTGTTCATTCATGACAACCTGAGCCTGTTTATAAAGCTCGGTACGCTTATTGATATCAGAGGATTCACGGGCTGGCTGGATAACATCCTCAAAAGGTTTATAGCACCATTTGGAATAGTTGGAGCCTCTTTCTTTGGCAGCACAGCTAAACAAAGTACCGAAGAAGTTATCAGGATCAGCATTATCCCCTGTCCATCCCATCATGACAGTCTTAGGCTCACCATCTTTGGCACGTTTCAGATATTCGCCCCATTCATAACTGACAATCTTGGCCTTGACACCAATTTTCGCCCAGTCAGCCTGAATCATTTCCGCCATACGGCGGGCATTCGGGTTGTACGGACGCTGCACCGGCATTGCCCACAGATCTGTTTCGAAACCATTTTCAAAACCAGCCTCTTTCAGCAATTCCTTCGCCTTGGCAGGATAATAGGCATAATCTTTAATGTCATCGTTATAACTCCACATAGTTGGAGGGATCAGGTTTTTCGCTTTTTGTCCGGCTCCCTGATAAACAGCATCAATAATGGCATCTTTATTGACTGCCATCGCCAGCGCCTGACGAACCTTCTGATTATCCATCGGTGGTTTTGTGACATTGAATGCGAGATAACCCACGTTCATACCGGCCTGTTCTTTCAGGACAATATCTTTATCCTGTTTCATACGGGAAATATCAGCCGGGTTCGGGTATGGCATCACCTGACATTCGTTTTTCTGTAATTTTGCATAGCGGACAGAGGCATCGGGGGTAATAGAGAACACTAAGCGGTCAATTTTCGATGGCCCTTCCCAATAATCCTTGAATGATTTATAGAGAATGCGGGAATCTTTCTGGTATTGCTGTAATTGGAACGGGCCTGTACCAATCGGATTAAGGTCAACCTTTTCCGGCGTACCCGCTTTCATCATTACATCAGCGTACTCTTGAGATAGAACCGAAGCAAAATCCATTGCCAAATTAGCAACGAAAGGAGCCTCAGAGCGCGACAATACAAAACGAACAGTATAATCATCAATTTTTTCTATTTTGCTGATAATGCTACCCATATCCATGCCAATGAAATATTCGTAGCTGCCACCCGAAATACGATGATATGGATGATTTTTATCTTTCTGACGCATAAAAGTAAAAAGCACATCTTCAGCATTAAAGTCACGGGTAGGTTTGAACTCCTTACTGCTGTGCCACTTCACACCTTTACGCAAATGGAAGGTATAAACCTTACCATCGTCACTTACATCCCAGCTTTCAGCCAGACTTGGAATGATATCAGTTGTACCTGCTTTAAAATCCACCAGGCGGTTATAAATTTGTCTGGAAGTCGCATCATAAGTCGTACCGGAAGTGAACAACTGTGGGTTAAAACCTTCCGGAGAACCTTCGGAACAGTAAACCAGCGTTTTGGCCTGAATACTGACTGTTATGGCTAACGCAATAAAACCGACACCCAGTTTCAACAAACTGGACTGTTTTTTCTTGGAGATTATCATTACTCGGACTCCGTTTGTGATGTTTATTGTTTCTTAGCCAGCCCAGAGTTTTCTTCCTAAATGCCACTGTCCCAGCTTGTTTTATCGTTTTTCGTTTATCAATTAATCAATTGTTATGCCCGGCGTCAACATAATCACACATGACACAAGAAACACTATAACAACATAAAAGAAAATATTTATTAACAAATCTGGTTAAAAAATATGATTTTCAGCACATTAAATAGTCAAATCCACTAAAAAATCAAATCCCGTCAAGAATTAATCTCTATTGATTATAATTTTGAATTTGTGACTAGTTGCTTAAATAATATGCAAATTAACTTATGAAAAAAAGACAAGGGACATGAGATATGGACGAAGTAAATATGGATAAAATAATTGGAATATAAACGGTTAAAGGAAGATTAATCTCATTCCTTGTTAAAGTCATAGTTTTGTTATGAATTCAGTTTACTGATACAGGTTACGTGGGGAGCTTGCACTGCTAATATTACACTCAACGTTGAGTGTAATAGAACCTTAGATGGTTTAGCGAAAGGAGAAAAGTCACCGCTGCAAACGGAAGGATTAATACATAAGAAAAAACCCCGCTCATAAGAGCGGGGTTTCAGAATGCTGGTCGGCGAGAGAGGATTCGAACCTCCGACCCACTGGTCCCAAACCAGTTGCGCTACCAAGCTGCGCTACTCGCCGAAAACGAAGCGCATCTTACTGCCTGTCCCCTAGCCCGTCAATACCTTTTTAAAGATAAGTGGTTAATTGATGAAAATACAACCGCAATGTATGTCATTGCATACCTGCTGAGCTCAAAATCACCACCATCATCAACAGCAAAAACCTCCAGCTACTTCAAGCACACATCATCATTGTATTGTTGCCACTACTCGCGAGATTTAATTAAAAAAAATTACATGTAAATAGACATTGCCAGCCAGCCAAAAAACGTAAAGGCGGCGTTAAAAAACAACATAACCATTAGATAAATAATGTTATTTTTCACAAGACACCTTTAGGGGTAGATAATAAGATCTGATGTATGCAATCGCTTTCTTTTTTAAGAAAAGCAAAGATATTCTAATGCTAATTAAGAATATCAACATAAACCCACAAGCATAAAAAATGATAATTATGGCATATAAATTATTAGCATTAATCATCTTCTAAAAACAAAATAAACAGACAATATCAACAATCAACAATCAACAATCAACAATCATCAATCATCAATCATCAAACAAAAAACAAGCAAACAAGCAAACAAGCAAACAAGCAAACAAGCAAACATGAATCATTTTATTAACAAAGTGAAAGCAAATGCCCGTATTGAGGTTACCACTTTAGGCCTGCCGTGAGTATGGATGAAGATGATGACTCTCTATTGTATGAAAATGTTAATTTAAGGAAAACATTGTGAATAATATTGAAACATTGAAATTTCTGGAAGCTGATGAAATCCCTCACTTAGTCAAGCAGTATGGTACTCCTCTGTTTGTGTACGATCTGCCAACTATCAAAAAGCATTATGATTATTTCAGCCAGATTCCAAATCTGTACGGCTTGACTGTGCGTTATTCTGTCAAGGCAAACCCAACGCGTGCTATTTTGGCTCAGTTCAATAAATTGGGTGCCTCATTTGACGTGAGCTCTGTTTGGGAAGCACGTCGCTGCATCAATGCGGGTATTGATGCAAACAAAATTCTTATTACGGCTCAAGAAATTTCAGAAGGCTGGGAAACACTATGTGAGGCAGGAATGGAATTTGATGCTGGTTCACTACAACAACTGAAAACTTATGGCGAAAAATTCCCCAACACCCAAGTCTCAATACGTATCAATCCAGGCTTTGGTTCCGGATTAGTGAAAAAACTCACTAGTGGTGGTAACCACTCAAGTTTTGGTTTGTGGTTCGAACAGTTTGATGAAGCGTTTGCTTTAGCCAAACACTATTCTCTCACCATCAAACGGGTCCACCTGCACATTGGCTCAGGGCATGATTCAGAGGTATTGGAAAAAACAGTAAATCGTGCACTGGAACTGTGCGCCAAAGTGCCGAGTGCCACTCACCTAAACCTAGGTGGTGGTTACAAAATCACTGCGCTCAATAGCGATCCTCATTACGATCATCATGCCATGGGCAGCCGTGTCAGTGCTTCGCTGGAGCAATTCCAACGAGAAACAGGGCGCAAGTTACATCTGGAAGTAGAGCCGGGCACCTTTTCCATGGCCTTAGCTGGATCGTTAATCACTCGTGTCATTGACGTGGTCAACACCGGAACCAATGGCTACCGTTTTATCAAGATTAACGGAGGACTGACCGAAATTATGCGGCCTTCCTACTACGGCGCACTGCATCCTCTCGTAGTCGTAAAGCATAACGGCACACTAGAAACCAACGATGTATGTGAACAGATGGTTTGCGGGCATTGCTGTATCGCTGGTGACAGTCTGACGCCAGTCGCTGGTAATACCGAAGATTTTACACCGGTCACCCTAGCTCGTGCCGAAATCAATGATTATTTGGTCGTTGAGCGTACAGGTGGCTATGCCGCCAGCATGAGCGTGAAGAATTTCAACTCCTATCCAGAAGCAGTAGAAGTATGCCGCATAAGCAAAGGAGCCTATCACATCATACGTGAACGACAAACTCTGGAGCAAATGACACAAAATGAACGCGATCTGCCGTTAATTTGAAGCCGTTCTGAATTTCCCAACACTTTAGAACATAATAATTTAATCCGATACAAGGATATTTCCTTGTAATGGCCTCCTATGGGCCAAATGCAAAGTTGTTGGTTGAAATCTCTTTGGTTGACATTACTCTTCATTTAAGGAAGCAATATGAACTCGAAAGATTCCCTTGTGCCTGATTTACTCGCGGGCGATCTAGAAGGTAGTACTGACGTCCAATTAGCTCCGATTAAAGGCAAAGACTTGCGCCGCAACTTACCACGAGAATATTTCGTCAAAAAACCTGTGGTGTTTCTCGGTAAAATGATCTTAGCTTTTGCGCTGATTGCTTTGAGCTGGTTCGGTATCTGGTATGCTCTCAATACACCAGCGACCATCGGCTCCATATTAGCGGCACTTGGCGGCATGCTGATCAGCGGATTGATCTATGCCCATCTCATTGAACTGCAACATGAATGTTTGCACTTCCACGCTTTCAAATCAGCCAAGCTTAATCGCTTTTTCGGTGTGTTAGCGGGATTATTCATGTTCAGCTCTCATTCACACTACCCGTTACGACCATTTACGTCATCATGCTTATCTCGGAACGGAGCGCAATCAGGAACACTTTGATTACCGCTTTAATAACCTGAATTCGATAAAAGGTTTTATCATCGCTTTTTTCGATCTCAACCGTTACCGCCGAGTATTTAATATCCTAGGCGCCGCGTTTACGGGTAAACCCATAGCAGGGGTTAACAAAGAAGAAACTCAGCGCCAAATCAAGCATGAATATATGATTTATGCCGTTATATTCATCTTGAGTGTCATCGCTTCAGTGTATTACCAAACCTGGCTGTTCGCGCTGGCCTGGTGGATACCCACACTCGTGATTGCCGAAGGTGCACACTTCATGATTGAAATGCCAGAGCACTATGGCTTGAATACCCAGACTGAGCCAGACGTGCTAGGAAACACACGGACAATCCGTACCAACATGCTCATAGCCTGGTATGTAAATGGTAACCATACCCATACGGCGCACCATTTTCATCAGGGTGTCCCTATGTGTAATGTGGGCAAACTTAATGAATTAATCAAACAGGAGCTACAAGTCGTAGAAACGTCTTACTTCGCTTTCTATTGCGATGTTATCCGTGGCCTTATTAGTCACCGAATAGATGCGACCTGTATGACCCGCTGATTTAATTAGCATTGTTATAATTAATATAATGCAATTTGTTTTAGTTAAATAACATCGCCCGGTCTTTGATGACATCAATCGGGCGGTGATGTATAACAGATTTGATTCAAATTGTTAACAATGTCTAACTTAAATATGGGTTGATGAATATGAAACAAGTAGGCTTAGTCGGTTGGCGGGGAATGGTGGGTTCAGTCTTACTGGAACGCATGTTGGAAGAGAACGATTTTCTGGGCATTACCCCGCATTTTTACAGTACTTCCAGCGCGGGTGCTATCGGACCAACCATTAATGGCGTAACTTATCAGTTAAAGGATGCCAATAATATTCTAGAGTTGGCAAAGATGGATATCATCATCACCTGTCAGGGTGGCGATTACACCAAAGCTATTTACCCAACATTGAAGAATAGTGGCTGGCAAGGTTATTGGATTGACGCTGCCTCAGCGCTGCGTATGGATAAAGATTCTTGCATTATCCTTGATCCAGTTAATCGTATACAAATCGACAAAGCGGTCAATGATGGTCTCAAACTATTTGTGGGGGGAAACTGTTCTATTACTTTGAGCTTAATCGGCCTCGCGGGATTAATCAAAGCCGATTTGATTGAATGGATGAGCCTGATGACTTATCAAGCTGCTTCGGGGGCGGGAGCTAAACAAGTGCGTGAATTAATCACACAAAGTGCTTACATCAGCCAGCATCTTAGTGCGGAAGAGTTAACCAGTAAATCGTCAATATTACCGTTGGTGAAAAAAGTCAGCAAATTGATCAGCAATTCGGAAATACCGACCGATGCTTTAGGGGCACCATTAATGGGTAGCATTATCCCTTGGATAGATAGCGATCTTGGTGATGGAAATAGTCGGGAAGAATGGAAAGGTGAAGTAGAAACCAACAAAATCCTAGGCCTACAGTCTGGCACTATCCCTGTTAATGGTCTGTGCGTTCGAGTTGGTGTTATACGCTGCCATAGTGCTGCTATTACGATGAAACTGAAACGTGAAGTGAGTGAGCAAGAGTTTGCCAACCTAGTGCAAGACGCGCATCCATGGGTGAATTATGTACCAAACAATAAAGAAGACAGCATTAACAAGTTAACCCCAGCCGCTATCAGTGGTTCACTCAAAGTTGGCATAGGTCGTTACAAAAAAATGTCACTCAATAATGAACCGATCTATTCCGTGTTCACAGTAGGTGATCAGCTACTTTGGGGCGCTGCAGAGCCATTGCGACGCATGCTAAATATTCTTCTCGGCCGTGCTTGATAAGCCCATGATGAAAAAATAGAGCCATGATTATGGTCATCATAACTCATTAAAGGAAATAGTATGCGTCAATATATGGGTTACTTTGCAGCTTATAGTTGGTGCTTTATCACGGCCTTTTCAATGTTACTGACTAGTGAAGTGAGTCAACGTCTGAGTCCTTTCATTGTCTGCTTTTTTACCTTTTCCCTGACTACTGTGGTTTTTGTATCCTGGAATATCCGTCATATTGGTGCGCTGTGGCACCGTATCCGAGAGCAATGCATTATCGGCCCAGTATTGGGCCTCAATGCCAGCAGTTTCGTCAGTTGGGGATTATTGATCTATCCACTAACTTATCTCCAACCAACTTTGGTCGCGACACTCACCCTCGGGATCAATCCGATTGCGACAGCGGTGATTTCCCGTTTGTTCCAGAAACAAGTTTTATCAGCCAAACTACTGGGTATCAGCCTGGCTCTGTTTCTTATTATTGTCTTTCTTAGCATTCGGGCTTGGTACGGTGAAGGCATTATTGCCGGCACTCCAGATCAGCAAATTGTTCTGTCGTTACTATGTTGTTATCTTTCTGGTATTGCGACTTCAGTGAACAATATTCTGACTAAAAAAATTATGGTAAATGGTTTTGGTATTGTGGATGTCATGTGTCTTCGCTTTTATCTCACCATCATCCTTTCCGGTATTATTGGTTTCTCCACTCACAAGGTCGTGCTCAATCAGGATCTGGCTTTGTCCATCCTACAAACGACCTTAGTATTTGTGATAATACCGATGGTATTGATACAGCTAGCTCTAAAAACTCTCGACCCGCTCAGAGTGGCCATTGTCTCTCCGTTGATGCCAGTGTTGGTTGTACTCATGCAGTTGTATGGCAATGCCAGCATACTTTCAGAAGCGACTATCAGTGCCACCATGATGACTTGGCTGTTAGTCTCTGTGGGCACGTACTGGGCCATGAAAAAGGTTTAACGCACTACACGACTGGTATGCTCGCTCTCTTTGCCAGCTACCTATATATGTTAAGTAGGCAGGTGTAACAAATTTTCTTTACGATATTTTTTACTACTGATTAAGGATGGATACAACGATGTCGTCGAAATTATATCTGAAACCTAATACCATTCTCGAACCCCTGCTGTGGAACTGGCACGCTTGGTCTCATCTGATGAGGCCACTGACTGCATCCATGCATATCAAGAACCGCCATTTACGCGTCATGAAACGCTTTCAAACCCAAGGTTAAAAACCAAAAGTTTGAAGGGGGACCCGTAGTGCAATTGGATGGCACTTTTGTCAACGATGTAGAAAAGCTCCTCAACAAAACATTGGATGAATGCCAAGATTTGATCACACTGGCAGAAGGCATTGAAGATGCTTCGCTGCAAGTGCTTAAACCCGCGGGTAAAACGCTGGAACCTCTGTATGATTCACTGCAACCGGCAATAAAAGGCCTAGTTGAGTTAGTCTATAATTTAAATTTCCAGCCCGGATTAAAATTTTATGAATCGCTGGTGTGGCAAGATTATTATTCCCCGGAGCCACAATCGATTGCTTTCTCACAAATTAACTCTGATCAACGCCCATTCATCCTTGGGACACCCGTGCTGCAAACCGATAAAAATCTGGTTGTGAAGTTACCATTCGCCTCATCCATCATTGATGATATCCAGCGCTCTACTCATGTTGGCATTGATCAGCAACTGTTGATGGAACAACTGCAATTGGCGCCGACTCAGCTAGATTCTTTGCTGAAATTCTTCAGTACAGAGTCCATTGCTACGCGCAATCAGAACTATGACGGTGATGGTGTTCGGGTACGCTATTATGGTCATGCTTGCCTACTGATAGAAAGCAAAGATACATCGATACTAATCGATCCACTTATCAGCTACGATTACCCTTCCGATATTGAACGTTTTACTTACAGTGATTTACCGGAGCAGATCGACTACGTACTCATTACCCATGCCCATCAGGATCACTTTTCCATTGAAACACTGCTCAAAATTCGCCACCGCGTAAAACATATTGTCGTACCGCGTAATGACCGGGGTGAACTCGTTGATCCTTCCTTGAAGCGCATTCTGGAACAGCTCAACTTTAAAAACGTGACTGAACTGGAAGAGATGGATCAAATTCCACTACCTGGAGGCGAAATCACAGCCATTCCGTTCATTGGCGAACATGCTGAGTTAGATATCCAAACTAAGCTGGTTTACAATGTACGCCTACATGGTCGTTCTTACTTCGCAGGAGCGGATCTAAACAATTTCGATGGTGATGTCTACCGCCGCGCATTTCGTTCATTGGGTGATATTGAGGTCGTATTTATTGGTATGGAATGTGACGGAGGACCAATCCATTGGTTGTATGGACCTCTGATTACCCGCGACTACGACAAAGAAGCTACCCGCACTCGCACATTATCCGGCTCCGATTGCGCCAAAGCAACCAAGCTTATCGAACATATTAATGCCAAACATGCCTATGTTTATTCAATGGGAGAAGAGCCTTGGTTGAATTACATCATGAACATCGATTATTCACCGGAAGCGTTACAGATCATTGAATCAGATCGTTTCATTCAACAGAACCAACAGAAAGGTCTATTTTCACGCCGGCTATTTGGTAAAGATGAATGGTTTTTTTCCTAATTAACGCTGTAAAGTGATTATCATTTTTATAAAAAGGTAATTCCCCCAGTCATTCACTATTGATGCTGTTGTTAATTTATTATTAACCTGCTACGCGATTAGATCGCCATCTAATTAAATGAGTAGATTAAAGGAAACAACAACAGCATATTTCACACATTCCTATTACTTACCCATTCACAAGATTGAAATCATCTTATTATTTCAATGCGATATATTTTATGAATCCAACTATAAATAGAAAGTCAATATAATATCCAGTAATTAAAACAGATAAAAAATACCCGTGAAGTGATAAAAAATAGAATTAGAATAATGCCAGCACAAGAAATGAGTTCTATATTAAAATGCTAGCCAAGCAGCCAAAAGCATTATCAATCCAGTTCTAACACGACACGGGATAAAACACAAAACGGGATAAAAAAGCATCAAGCAACTTGAACGTATTCTTCGAATAATTGTTGAATAAGCTGATAATCCGCCAATAAGGTCGCTTCATTGTCAGCAGCCAAATTCACCATTCCAGGTGAACTACTGAGGTCAATAGTTTTTACTAACATATCGCCAACTTTGGGCTTAAGATTATAGTTAACCACACTGGGTATTTTATCCAATTGAGCAGGGAAATCGAAAGCCGTGATCTTTCCCGCCTTGCGGGATGAAAGCATAATCTGTAATCCTCGTTTTTTAATGTGGTAGTGCTGATTAATGTGCTGTAGAAACTTTTGTGGTTCTAAGTAACTTTCTAACGTCAAAGAGATTTGGTCATGACCCAAACAAATCTGATTATATAATGGATCAACAACCCCACTGATACGCGAAGCGATCTCCACCAGCTTTGGACCACTTGGAGTAATAATCACTTCAGCATGGGCTGGGCCGTATTTAATATCCAAGGCATCCAAGACCTGAAAAACATAATCTCGCAGTAACGTATATTCTTCACTTTGACTATCTATCAGGTGGTTCTTATTGTAAATCTGTGCATATCCCTCTATACGCGTTTTATCTGCATACCAAATATCCGTCATATAGTGTTGGCCATCATGGCTCACCGTATTAACCATATATTCTTTGCCTTGGAGGAAACTTTGGAGCAACACCGCTTGGTTTATTGTTCCCATATTATTTTCAGTTCCCATCACCTAATGGAATGCGTCAGCCAATTCCTGCTCGGAATGACAAAAATGCACACCATTAGTACCCGCACTGTCTAATGGTTTAAGTACGATTGGCCGTTGCTGGCTGTGGGCAAAGGCTTGTGCTTCTTGCAAACTCTCCACTCGGCAATAGCTTGGGATAGGTATTCCAGCAGCGGATAGTACATCAGCCATAGCATTCTTATCACGTCTCGCCAGACTTTTTTCAACCCCGTTGCTGTGCAATTTAAAATGGTGACTGAGCTTATCAGCCATAAGCACCCCTGGCTCAACTCCGGGCAGGATTTCACATAATTCGGCATCTAAGTCCCGCAACAGGTTTTCAATATTTTTCACCGTGGCAATGAAATCACCATCATGAATTAGCGTTCCATCGTAATATTCCAGTTCAGAAAGTTTTAGACGCGGTAACGGTTGTAATGTACTGAGTAAATGGACACAAAGGTAGCCTTGCTTCTGAAGAAAGTGACGAAAGTGCCGGCCTGAACCATAAGCATCAACAATAATAAAAAGTTTGTTACATGAAGACATAACCCATTTCCTATTTGATTATATGCAGTGAATTTAAATTAACCATGACGACAAGCTGACTAAAAAAAATAAAGATATTAAATTTATGAACCAAAACCCAAGAAATCACAATACTTATAAAAGAAACTGCGACATTGCTCGAAAATAAACGATCCTGACGATAAGTGAACCAACTGTAGAGTAAATATCATTGACTACATTTAGTTATTAAGCTCATATTTCAGTAATGAAAAAATCATTGACCTTGATATTACCGAAGATATTTTTCAATAGATAGCACTTAAAATCAAAGGATGACAAGCTTCTACATGATGCTAAACGATTCAATGGAAAAATTGCCGTTTAGGTCACACATGCGTTAATTTAAAGTTATTTAAATAACTTTAAATGTTAAATTAATTGCGATCCTTAATTTATAGTCTTTCTTTTATTTTAAACTAGAATATAAAGAAATTTATCAATTCATAAAATGAAAATAATAATTATGAAAAAAAAACAAAAAAGATTCTTTCAATATATTGCTCAGGTAAATCAAGTTACACAAATTATTATTGGATTAATCGCTGGGATACTACTGGCATGGTTATTTCCCAATGCTGCAAAATCGGTCAGTTTACTTGGCTCGTTTTTTATTAGTGCCCTGAAAGCCACCGCCCCTGTATTAGTGTTAATCCTTGTCATATCCTCAATTGCCAACCATAAAATAGGGCAAAAAACTGACATCAGCCCGATCATATTACTCTACTTTATTGGCACCTTTCTTGCTGCATGTGTCGCTGTTGTCGGCAGCATGATGTTCCCTTCAACATTGAGATTAGTCGTCAGTGAAGTACAACTCTCCTCCCCAGAAATATTCTCGAAATCTTGCAAAGCGTACTGATGAATAGAATATGGTTACAAACCCTATTAACGCTCTTCAAAATGCTAACTACATCGGTATTCTAACATGGGCAGTCATTTTGGGAATGTCCTTGCGTTACAGCAAGACATCAACAAAATTAGCCCTTCAGGATATGGCCGGGGCAGTAACACAAGTTATTCGTGTCATTATTCGTTTTTCCCCCATTGGGATTTTCGGTCTGGTATCTTCAACTATAGCAACAACAGGATTCGATGCCTTATTAAGTTATGTGCATTTACTATCCGTGTTAATTGGCTGCATGTTTTTTGTTGCTTTCGTTGTTAACCCATTGATTGTTTATTTAAAAATTCGGCGAAACCCTTACCCACTTGTCTTTGTTTGCTTGCGAGAAAGCGCTATAACGGCATTTTTTACCCGCAGTTCTACAGCGAATATTCCCATTAATATGGCAATATGCCGCCGGATGAATTTAAACGAAGATACCTATTCTATCTCCATCCCTTTGGGGGCAAATTATTAATGCAGGTGGTGCGGCAGTCACAATCACGGTATTAACACTCGCTGCCGTGAATACTTTGGGGATCAATGTTGACCTTCCAACAATATTTTACTGAGTGTTGTCTCCGCAATTGCTGCATGTGGGGCCTCTGGAGTTGTCGGCGGTTCTTTACTGTTAATCCCAGTAGGATGCAGCATGTTTGGTATTTCAAATGAAATATCCATGCAGGTTGTTGCGATTGGCATGATTATTGGTGTCTTGCAGGATTCCGTTGAAACGGCATTAAACTCTTCTACAGATGTACTGTTTACAGCGGCAGTTTGCCAGACAAAATCTGGCCTCCAATGAGAATCGAAAGCTTTTCATTAATCCCCATTGCATAACTAACCTGATATGTTCATAAAAACGGTAACTGGGTTGAGTGAGTGTCGCCAACCAAGCTACAACTAGAAAGTATAGGGAAACGCACCTGATTTTACGTCAAAAAAACCGCTCGCTGTTACGCGAGCGGTATCACGGCGCTAAGGTTTTACGGTAAATAATAGTTTTACGGTAAACAATAGCTTTACTATAAGTAATAGTTCTACGGCAAACAATCAAATAACATTCGCCGGCTAACGTTTACTGGAGCAGTGAAATATCCGCCACACGCAAGAACAGATCGCGCAGCTCACTCAACAGTGTCAGGCGATTGATTCTTACTTGCAGATCTTCATCCATCACCATCACATTATCGAAGAATGCATCCACCACTTCACGCAGAGAAGCTAATTCAACCAGCGCATCCTGATAGTTACCTTCGGCAAACAGCGGGGTCAGTTTTTCCTTCAACACAACAAGATGTGTTGCCAGTTGGATCTCTTCTGCCGCTTTCAATACAGGAACCTGAACGCTGTCATTCAACTTCTCTTCTGATTTAGCCAGAATGTTGGAAACACGCTTATTGGCAGCCGCCAGAGAAACCGCTTGATCCAATGTGCGGAAGTGCGTTACCGCTTTCATGCGGGCATCAAAATCAGCAGGTTGAGTCGGACGGCGCGCCAGTACTGCCTGAATGGTATCGACACTGTAACCCAGTTCCTGATACCAAGCGCGGAAACGACCGAGCATAAACTCAACCACGTCATCCACCGCTTTTTCATTGGTCAGTTTTTCACCGTAAAAACGTACCGCTTCTTCTGCCAGAGTCTGGAGATCGAGAGGCAGTTTTTTCTCAACGATAATGCGCAGGATACCCAATGCAGAACGACGCAGCGCAAACGGGTCTTTATCCCCTTTCGGATGCTGGCCAATACCGAAGATCCCAGCCAAAGTATCCATTTTGTCCGCAATGGCTACAGCACAGGAAACGCCTGTTGATGGCAATTCATCACCAGAGAAACGTGGTTGGTACTGTTCATTCAGCGCCAATGCCACATCTTCAGCTTCACCGTCGTGACGGGCATAGTGCATACCCATCACACCTTGCGTATCGGTGAATTCGAACACCATGTTAGTCATCAGGTCACATTTGGACAATAGACCCGCACGAGTCGCATGGTTCACATCTGCACCGATTTTTTCTGCAATCCAGCCAGACAAGGTTTGAATGCGATCAGTCTTATCACGCAGTGTTCCTAGTTGTTTCTGGAACAGCACGGTTTCCAGACGGGGCAGATTATCTTCCAGACGCTGTTTACGGTCTGTTTTGAAGAAGAATTCCGCATCTGCCAGACGCGGGCGTACAACTTTTTCGTTACCTGAAATGATTTGCTGAGGATCAGAAGATTCAATGTTGGTCACAAAAATAAAGTTTGCCATCAATTTGCCGGACTTGTCGTAAACCGGAAAATACTTCTGGTCACCTTTCATGGTGTAAACCAGCGCCTCAGCAGGCACTTCCAAGAATTTTTCTTCGAATTTCGCAGTCAGTACAACCGGCCATTCCACCAACGATGTCACTTCTTCCAGCAGGCTGTTACTCAGATCAGCCACACCACCAAGTTGTGTCGCGGCCTGTTCTGCGCCACGCTTGATAATCGCTTTACGCATCTCGTAATCCGCGATAACACAGCCACGATCCGGCAAAATGGTCGGATACTGTTCTGCGTTTTCAATCGTAAATTCGGCTTCGCCCATAAAGCGGTGCCCGCGAATAATGCGATCTGATTTAATTCCCAGAATTTCGCCTTCAATCACTTCGCTACCTAACAGCATAGTGACGGTATGAACCGGACGAACAAATTGAGTTTCTTTATCACCCCAACGCATTAATTTAGGGATAGGCAATTTGCCCAGAGAATTGCTCACCATGTTCGCCAGCAACTCTTTTGCTTCACGACCTTTGACCTGAGCACGATAGAGCAGCCATTCCCCTTTGTCCGTAACCATGCGCTCAGCCTGATCAACGGTAATGCCACAACCACGTGCCCAACCTTCTGCCGCTTTAGTTGGTTTACCTTCAGCATCAAATGCCTGAGCAATCGCAGGGCCACGTTTTTCAACTTCACGATCAGCCTGTGCAGCAGCCAGATTTGCCACTTTCAGTGCTAAACGACGGGGAGCCGCAAACCAGCTAACTTCACCATGACCCAGATTAGCGTTGTTCAGCTCTGCCTCAAAATTGGCTTTAAAAGATTCAGCCAGTGAACGCAGTGCTTTTGGTGGTAGCTCTTCTGTGCCGATTTCCACAAGGAAAGTCTGTTGAGTCATGATGGCCTCTCAGTTCTTATTACAAATAGTCTTATTACACATAGGGAAGCCAAGCGCCTCGCGGGAGGCATAATAAGCTTCAGCAACTGATTTGGTCAGGGCACGGATGCGCAGGATATATCGCTGACGTTCAGTCACGGAAATCGCCTTGCGGGCATCCAGCAAGTTGAAAGTATGGCCCGCTTTCAGAATGCGCTCATAAGCTGGCAGTGGCAACGGAGTCTCCAGCGCCAGCAATTCCTGCGCTTCTTTTTCGTATTGCTCAAAGCAGGTAAACAGGAAATCCACATCAGCGTGCTCGAAGTTATAAGTAGACTGCTCAACTTCATTCTGGTGATAGATATCGCCATAAGTGGTTTTACCCAGCGCACCATCGCTCCATACCAGATCATAAACGCTGTCCACGCCCTGAATATACATCGCCAGACGTTCTAAGCCGTAAGTAATTTCACCGGTCACAGGTTTGCACTCAAGGCCACCCACCTGTTGGAAATAAGTGAACTGAGTCACTTCCATGCCGTTCAGCCAGACTTCCCAGCCCAGCCCCCAGGCACCCAATGTTGGGTTTTCCCAGTTATCTTCAACAAAGCGGATATCGTGGACAGTAGGATCAAGCCCCAAGGCTTTCAAAGAACCAAGATAAAGCTCCTGAATATTATCGGGAGATGGCTTGATGATAACCTGAAACTGGTAGTAATGCTGGAGGCGGTTCGGATTTTCACCATAACGCCCGTCAGTTGGACGACGGGAAGGTTGCACATAAGCTGCTGCAATAGGCTCAGGCCCCAAAGCACGCAGACAAGTTATAGGATGAGAGGTTCCTGCACCGACTTCCATATCCAGTGGTTGGACAATGGTACAGCCTTGATTAGCCCAGTAATCCTGCAATGTCAGGATGAGTCCCTGAAAGGTTTTGGTATCAAACTTTTGCATGTTGAATCCGCACGCGATACATATGAATTTAAACGAAAGGGGTCAGTATACCCTTTGACCGTAAGATATACAGCACTGATCGCCCGCCAATTTTGTCACAGTATAAAAAAATCTTATCCTAGCCTATTTACTTGTATATCTATACAGCTAAAATCAGTTTAATTATTAACCACTATCTTTTAAGGAAGCTCGATTCATGAATAAAGAAATGACTCGCTGTGGTTGGGTGACATCCGATCCTGAGTATCAGGCCTATCATGACAAGGAATGGGGAAATCCATTGAAAGAGAGCCAACAGCTTTTCGAACTGATTTGTCTGGAAGGACAACAGGCCGGTTTATCATGGCTCACTATCCTGAAAAAGCGGGAAGGTTATAGAAAGTGTTTCCACCAATTTGATCCGATCAAAATAGCTAAAATGGATGAAACCGATGTTGGAAGACTGATGGGGGAGTCAGCCATCGTGCGCAATCGAGCCAAAATCAATGCGATTATTCATAATGCCCGTGCTTATTTGAAAATGGCCGAACAGGGAGAAGATTTCAGCACATTTATCTGGCACTTTGTCGATGATTCCCCCCTGATTAATCACTGGAAAACACTGACAGAAGTTCCTGCGCAAACTGCTATTTCTGATGCTCTTTCTACCGCATTGAAAAAGCGAGGATTTAAATTTATTGGCAGCACCACCTGCTACGCATTTATGCAAGCAGCGGGTTTGATAAATGATCACCTCGTCAGTTGTTTCTGCCGAAAATAAATTAGCTACGCCCGATAGATTTCGAGATGCAGCCAACAAAGCTTCAACTCAGGGGTTACGCATGAAAATATTTAGTGGATAATTCCCTCATTTTTAGAGGGAATGCAGATGAAAAAATTAGTGGATGTCTTTTCTGATTTTCCAGACCCGCGTTGTCAGGGAAAGATCAGGCACCGTTTTATTGATATCTTAGTGATTGCGGTATGTGCTGTCATTGCCGGCGCTAACGCCTGGACCGATATTGAACAGTATGGTCAACTAAAAAAGGATTGGCTGGGTTCATTTCTTCCGCTCAAAGGCGGTATTCCGTCACATGATACTTTCCGGCGCTGTTTCAGTTTATTAAATCCCCGCCTCTTTGAACGCCATTTTTATCAGTGGGTTTCTCATGATGTTTCTTCAGAAAAGCGGGCGATCATTGCGATTGATGGTAAAAGTTTACGCCATTCGTTTGACAAGAAAATTGAACAAAGCCCATTACATGTGGTAAGTGCATTCTCCGTTGAGAAAGGGCTTAGCTTATGTCAGTGTGCTGTAGACGGAAAATCAAACGAAATTAAGGCCATCCCCACATTATTATCGATGCTTTCCTTGAAAGGCCATCTCGTGACGCTTGATGCGATGGGCTGTCAACGCACGATTGCCCAGCAATTACGCGAGAGCGGAGCCGATTATATTTTGTCCCTTAAAGGCAATCAGGGAAAAACCTTTTCGGAAGCGGTTAACTATTTTCAACAACAACGGGCAACACAAAAACCTTATCTGAAACCTGACCATGATGAATTTGAAGATAGCCATGGGCGTACCGTCAGACGACGCGGATGGGTTCTACCGCTGACACCAGAAACAAAACACTTAGGCTCCTGGCCAGATATTCAGGCTCTTCTGGTCACAGAAACAATACGGCAAGAACAATATTCTGAAACAGTCACCTCTTATTTTCGTTATTATTTAAGTAGTTGTCAGGACGCTCCTGCCTTTCAGTTAGCAGCCATTCGGAAACATTGGGCTATTGAAAATAGCTTACACTGGGTGCTGGATGTCACTTTTCGGGAAGATGATTCACGGATGAGAGAGCAGATCGCCACAAGAATATTTGCCCAATTACGTAAAATGGCGCTCAATATCGTTAAACGGGATACCAACAATAAGTTGAGTTTGAGTGCCCGAAGGAAATCAGCCGGGTGGGATAATGGCTACATGGAAGCCCTGTTATTTAATCAATTTTAGCCTACCAAAATTTCATGCGTAACCCCTGGCTTCAACTTGAAATCCACCGGGTATACTGAAAAATTAAAATTAGTGCATAAAAATAAACAAAAATACCACTTTAAAATATAAAACCAGATTAATCATAAATATCTAGTTTTTAAATCCAATCGGTGATCACAATACGCTATATAAAAACATAGAATACTTATTTTGCCCCATTGCACCCTAATAATAGGCGGGGTATGGTGTCTTTTTCTCATACAAAAACCGACGTAAAAACCGTTATGAAATTTTCGCAATTCGGCAACAAATTTACGCAAGATTCGGGAATTACCCGATTGATGACTGATCTTAACCAAGGCCTGAGAACACCCGGCGCAATTATGCTAGGTGGAGGAAATCCAGCACATATTCCTGAAATGGATGAGTATTTTCAGCAAATATTAACTGACTTGGCATCAAGTGGCCAATTAAGCGAAACCCTATGTAATTATGATGGGCCACAAGGAAAAAATACACTGATAACTGCTCTGGCCCGAGAATTGCGAGAAAAACTTGGCTGGGAAATCCATCCGCAAAATATTGCGTTGACCAATGGTAGCCAAAGTGCCTTTTTCTATCTGTTCAACTTATTGGCTGGTCGTGCAGAAGACGGTTCAATGAAGCGGGTTTTATTTCCTCTTGCCCCAGAATATATCGGTTATTCGGATTCAGGTTTGGATGAAGGGTTATTTGTCGCCAATAAACCGAATATTGAATTACTGCCTGATGGCCAATTCAAGTATCGTGTCGATTTCGATCACCTGAATATTACTGAAGATATCAACCTGATTTGTGTCTCACGACCAACCAACCCAACAGGCAATGTCATCACCGATGAAGAGTTGCTGCGATTGGATGGGCTGGCTCAACAGCACCAAATCCCGTTATTGATTGACAATGCCTACGGAGTGCCATTCCCCAGCATTATTTTCAGTGAAGCTACCCCGCTATGGAATCCTAATATTATTCTGTGCATGAGCCTGTCCAAACTTGGCCTGCCGGGTTCCCGCTGTGGGATAATCATCGCCAATGAAAAAATTATCAATGCTGTCAGCAATATGAATGGCATTATCAGCCTATCTCCGGGCGGTGTCGGGCCTGCTATCGCGCTGGAAATGATCAGGCGCAATGATCTGTTCCGCTTATCACAGGATGTTATTCAACCGTTTTATAAAAAGCGGGTAGATAATGTGATTGAGATTATTCGCCGCCATATGTCAGAAGAGCGCTGCCTGATCCATAAACCGGAAGGGGCGATATTCCTTTGGCTCTGGTTCAAAAATTTGCCAATCACGACAGAGGTGCTTTATCAGCGGTTGAAAAAACGGAAAGTGCTGATGGTTCCGGGTCATTTCTTCTTTCCGGGCTTGGAACATGACTGGCCTCATGCCCATCAGTGTATGCGCATGAATTATGTGCCTGATGTGGAGAAAATCGAAGAAGGTATCCACATTTTGTCTGAAGAGATTGAGATCGCCCATAAAGAAGCTGGATACTGATCTGTAACAATAGTTATTGATTGTAGGCTCAATAACCTCATGTGTTCAGCACATTATGTATCCATGAGAGTTACTCCCTATTTTTATTAAAATTTTCACGCTAATAAAAATAAGTAACTCTCACCATTCTTTCATTAGGTTTCATATTTAGAAAATTGAATCAACTGGTTCAAACCGAAATCAGATATTATCATGAAGAAAAGACCAAGGATTAGTACTAGCTTATCCTTCTTTAGTCTTCCAATGATTAGGCGAATTCTATTTAATGATTTTAAGTTAAAGCAACCATTAAAGAACAGCAGAAACATAATAATAAAAAACTATACTTATAGCATAAAGCCATAGCTTATAAGTAAAACTTTTATAACTAAAAATCAATATCATATTCTATTACCCCCTCCAATCTTAGTTATTAAATTTGTTTCCGGTCACACTCTTAATTTAAATCAATTATGCTTTTTATATCTAACTTACAACTTTGTTAAACATAATTAGTAGTTAGTTTTAAATTTATTACTCACTTAAATTTCCCGCATATCACGTTAATATCTATAATTTTTATAATATGTGTATTATCTTTTATTCACATTATGTATGGGCTTTATTTCTTTAAAACAACAAATAATCCAGTGTTAAAATCCAAAAATTCAACAAGTAATAAAACAACAAACCAAAAATAATAATTTAATAACTATTATTTACTTTAGATTAAAAAGACATACGTAATGATATGGATTTTCATTTAATAAACGCATTAAAATTAAAACTTAAATAATTCAATATTCCATTCACAATGTAATTATTTATTGGTTTTATTAAAACTTAGGGGAAAAATATGTTCGGTTTA
The DNA here is from genome assembly GCF_059072735.1 of Xenorhabdus sp. XBWT. NCBI lineage: Bacteria > Pseudomonadati > Pseudomonadota > Gammaproteobacteria > Enterobacterales > Morganellaceae > Xenorhabdus > Xenorhabdus sp. XBWT. The sequence goes on along the minus strand of NZ_CM180990.1, from coordinate 235,536 downwards.
TTTAATCGAAAGAAAGAAAAGAAAGGATTTAACATTACCAGTAGGTATGGTAATTTCATCCAAAAGGAAAACGAAACCGTACTGGAAGGTGCACTACGCCAGAATATCCTATTACCTCATAACTGTAGAGTTGGAACATGCAGACGTTGCGAAGTATTCATTAACGGTTCGACAGTGTTAGCCTGTCAATTTAGTAGTGATAGTGACATAACTTTAGAATATAATAAACAATGGCATAAAGCGAACATTGATAACATTACCCAATTAGGTGATGAAATTATTAAAGTCGGCCTTTTTGTCCCTTCTATTGAATTAGATGAAGAACAAGAAGGGCAGTATGTTGATCTTACTTTTGATAAACAAAAAAATAGTCAACGTAAATATTCAATTGTCAGTATTAATGAGAAAAATTTAATATTACATGTCAAAAAACACCCCTATGGTGAAGTATCAAATCTTTTAGCTAATTCTCGTCATGGCCAAGAAATTTTTATTTCTCAACCTCAAGGAGAATTTAGGCTGCCTAATTTTGATACAACTCCTAGCACTGGTCTGGCTATTGCGACAGGAAGTGGGATGGGAGTGGCGCTGACTCTTTTAGACAAATTATGTTCAAAATATTTAATAAACCCAACAATTATTTCTACAAGCAGAAAAAAAAGCCTCGGCCAATATCATGATCTATTGATCTCTGATTTTAAACAAAAATATCCAATTACTAAAGACTATTGCATGAATATAGATGAAGTAAATAACTATTTAAAGAGTAGCCAAGAAAGTAATGCTACGTATATTGTTTGTGGCACACCTGAGTTAAATAAATTATTTTTTGATAATAGAGTGCTAATTGAAAAAAACCGTTCATCTATTGTTCAGGAGAGTTTCTAATGTCAAATGATAAAAATTATTTTTCAAGTCACATACGGGAAAGTATGCAAGTACTTCCAAATATTTTCCAGAAACCATTAACTATAATAACGGGGAAACCAATATCAGGACAGTCTCGTATAAAATTACCAGCAATAACAGAATTCATTTTAACAGTATTAATATTTATTACCTCTACACTCGGCGCTATTTTATTATTACCTTATATTCCTGATATATTATGGTTTATCATTATTCCTATTTGCTGGGTTGTTACGGTAGGATGTTTAAGAAAAATACAGGTAACATATGCACACCATGCTGTACATCGTTGCCTGTTTAATAGTAATAAGCTACTTAATCGCGTAATGTTAGCACTTTGTACGATTATTCCGGTATCTCAGAATGGGCGTGATTATACAGTCGATCATTTAGGACATCATGACGAAAAAAACTTTACAACTGAAGAAGATAGCGATGCTGCTTTTTTAAAGCGTCTGGGGTTCATTCCTGGTATGCCAGTGAGTTATTACAAGAAGCTTTTATTTTTAACAATTATCAGCCCTATGTTTCACTTACGTTTCTTCTGGTCACGTATTAATAGTTTTATCTTTCGTGGATCACTGATAGAAAGCTTATTTGCCGTTATCTGGTTAGCGATATTAATTGTACCTGTATTCTTCGAACCTGTTCTGTCAATATTGTGTATCTATATTCCTTATTTTGTGATCTACCATATCAGCTCATTATTGCAGTTTTTAACCGAACATGCTTGGTTGATCACCAAACACTCACCTACAGATCTTGACGATTACGCCAGACGTTGTTGGGGACGATTTACTGGAGAAACATATCCAACTAATAGCAATATCCTGTCTAAAATAAGTTGGTGGCTTAAAATGCTGTTTTTTCATGCTCCATGTCGAATAATGATCTTGTGTGGTGACTTACCTGTACATGATTGGCATCATTTGGCAGGTGAATTAGGCCAATCTTCAATCTATTGGCAAAATAGCATCTACCTAAGACAACAAGCCGTAATGACACCAAATGAAAAAATTGTTCTACAAGAAATTTGGGGAATACGTAATATGGTTATGAACAGTTTTATATCACTTTCAAAAGCAGAGGTTTGATATGTACGAAGATAATGATAAAAAAATTTACGTAATTTTAAGTAATAATCATGAAAATAGCCTATTATTCAATGCCGCTTGCCATTTAACGGCTGGTATTGTTGATTCTGTGCAAGGGATGTCTTTTCATCGTTATTATAATGAAAGCAGTGAATTTGTAGCTAATATCAGTCATTATCCTATAGTGATATTAAAAGCTAAAAACAGTAACCAATTGAAAACATTAACAGAGAAATGTCATCAAGAAAAAATTCAGTATAATTTTTTCACAACGAGCATGATTTCACATTCCGCCGAACAACAAAAAGAAGATACTTTAAATGCCCCTGTAGAAGAGTTAGATTTTGTAGCAGTAGCACTTTATGGGGATCGAGACATTCTATCACCACTGACAAAAAAATTCTCAGTATTTAAATAATGAAAATATAGAGTGATAGTTTCTCTAAAATATCTTATGGAAAAAGGCATTTTTATTGATTTTAATATAAAAGTAAAAATTCCTTAATAGACAACTGCACCTAAAAAGTTATAGATTAACTGATTAAGGTGCAGATTCATATTAAGTACTTAAAATCATAACAGACATAAAACATAGTGTTGAGCCAGCATCCTACTTATTGAATCATTAAAACTGTAGCATTAATTCTCTTCCACTATAGAAAAGCCAATAATATATAAAAAACCATCAAACTAAGAATAACGCAGATCACAAGATTACGAATAAAAAAAGCAAATAACGCAGTTAATAATGCGCCCCAAAGATAAGGGTTATTTGTAAAACCTCTTAATTCCCCATTCTCCATTAGAATAATAGGACCACAAATGGCGATAAGTAAGCAAGGTGCAGAATACTTTAAAGCTTCGTTGATGAATCCAGGTAATTTAACTGGCATCTTAGGTTCCAGAAATATATATCGGTTTAAAAAAATAACACCTCCCAATATAAAAATTAAAGCCCAACTCATACTGACTCCTTCATTAATCTAGCGATAAACACTGAAAAAAACATTCCACTAACACCGGCAATAATTATAGCACCCTCAATATGAAAGTATGATAACACCATCGATAAAATCAGAGAAAATAGCACTCCACCCAGCACACTAATTCTTTTTATCATCGGAACAATTATGGTTATAAATGTTGCGATGATGGAAAAATCAAGATGATAATCAGATAGATTTGGGATGGATGACGCCATAAATACCCCCATCAGGCTGAATAAATTCCAACATAAATAAAAACAAAGTCCTGCACCAATTAAATAGCTAGGCGTTAATTTTTCTTTATCACTCTGAGCACAACTTAGAGCAAATAGTTCATCAGTCAGTAAAAAACCTATTGGTAGTCTATAGCGAATTTTTAAACTTGCTACATATTCACGCAATGTTAGTCCATAGAGAAAATGCTGAGAGGTAAGAAAAAAAATAGAAATAATAATAGTGAGAATACTAGCACCTGACGTCAATAATCCTAATGTGACTAGTTGGGCCGCACCAGCAAACAGGATGACAGACATGCCGATACTCTGCCACAGTGTTAAACCCGATTGGACAGCCATTGATCCAGCTAATATTCCCCAAGGAATAACAGATAAACACAGTGGCAACATGTTATACATTCCAAGCCAAAATGCTCTCCAAGGCGAAGAGAAAGATTTAGTCTTTCTCTTTTTTTCAACAAAGCTACTTTCCATTTTCTGTATATCATTTTCATTTTTCATATATCACAACCTAATAGTAAACTATGATATCAATTTCAATTGTTTATTATGAAATTTGATTTATATAATTATTACACAGTATTAAATATTTCTGCATATATGGTTTTTATGTGTCCTACATAATATATTATTCACCCAACTTTATGAAAACGTTTTCTTATTATAAAAAGAAAAAATATTTTACAATTTTAATTTATTTAACCCTAAATTGTGGCAAGGAAGAATTCTGCTTTGTGTAAAAGCAATCATTGTATGGGTATTGATAAAAATTCCGGGACAAAACATGTAGAATTCATCTGACATTTCATCACAAAACTTTCCAATTTTGCTCAATAATACCCATATTGACACGGCAGGATAGTTTTATGGGTTTAAGTTACATTATTCATCAAGCAGTAAAGTGAAATCGGGTCGGTTAAAATTACGATAGGAAATGTTGATGGCCGAAATGGCGTTCTTCAATAAGCTATATGGCAATGGAGAATGATTCGAAAAAGATCAGCGGCTACTTGAAGATTGAAAACAAAAGTAAATGAAACCTCTTTCTAATCCTCATAATAAAAAAAAGCTCCCTCATTTAGGGGAGAGGGAGCAAGATGATAACGAGGACTTTTACCTGCTAACAGGACAGTAGTTATTAGAATTCCAAAAGAATTCTTCACACACAACAGGAAAGGAAAACAATCCTTGTTTATATACCTTCCCTGAACTGAGTATATTTAATCAGAAAAATTATTTTATAATGGGTTGAACAGGAAGGGTTTTTTAACTTTAAACCACCTCTACTATCTCAAATTGAGGTCAAATAGGGGTGATCGAGCAGTGTTCTGTGATCTAAAGCACATTTAATGATTAACGTAAGAGTACTTAATCTGTTAGCCCTGACCTCAATCATCATAACGGTCAAAATTTCGGGTGACATAAACTCTTCATAGCTGCGCCAGTGGATAAAACATCGGCTATCTATGCCAGTCCCTTCATGCAGTTGTGTATGGATAAAATAAGAAGGCTTTTATTTCCTGATGGCCTCTCCAAAAAGCAGAAATAAAAACAGAATTAAAATTTCCATCACAAAAAATTATTAAATTCAGCGATAAGTGCTATAGCAAACTGAATACTACCTGACTATAGTAAATAGTATTAAAGAGTAAATGGTATTGAAGGTTTATCTTCACACTTTGGAAAAAGTAGCGTTAAAGAGTAAATAAAGTATCTGAACATTGGAAAATTAACTCAGTGAGATCATGGAAACGATGAAAAACCGTAAAGTACTTCTATTACTATGTATACTATGTACCACATTTGGATGGTTACTTGTCACGGGTTGCTCTAGCATCATGACGCATAGCGGCCCCCACCAAGGTTATTACTCTGGTGCCAAAGCTAATATAGATATGCTGAAAGATGGCCGGACAGGATGGTTCATGAAACCCCTGCTTGCTGTTGACCTTCCGTTCTCTGCCTTTCTGGATACACTCCTGATCCCTTATGATTATGCCCGCTCCAATCAAAATAAAGCGGAGCAATCCCCTAAACATCGTATTGAACAGCTGGAAAAAAACAGTATCGCACTATCTGAACCTGAGTCATAACCGATTAACAATGAAGCATATACTTAATGGATCTCTGGATTCAGCCCGACGGCAAGGGAACGAATCCTGAGAATATAGCTGACCGTATATTTATAAAAACGGTGACTGGAGTTAAGTGAGTGCCGCCGGCAAAGCTGCAACTTGAAAGAGCAAGGATATAGCTGTTATTCATCTCTGCAATAAGCACTATCCATTCCTGTTTCAACCACAAATATCTGCCGATAACCCTCAATATCACGCATAAAAGCAACATAGCGATCATCCGGTGATATGACAATTGCATCCGCGGAAGGAGCATCTTCGGTACGCTGCGTCAAACGCCGAATTTCGCCATTTTGACTATCACAGAGTACAACACTGTTATCACAAACACAGGCAATAAACCGACCACGGCTATCCCAGCTAAATGCAGACTGAATATTGTCACTACGGTGAGTTATCTGTATTGACTCACCACCATTTGGCGAGATGTACCATAGTTGGACAATCCCATTATCATCTTTCATTAAGAAACAGATTTTGCTGCCATCTGGTGATGTTCTCAACCAATGTCGGGGTATATTCACTACACCCGGCCAACGTTTATCATGTGTAAATGTTAAACGCCTCTGTTTCACTCCCGCAGGTGGAGCGGGTAATGTTGTTTCAGTACCCGCCAAAGGCTGACTACCGGCAATAGCGTAATCGCTATCATTTTCAGGCAGGTCAATGAGAAAAATTTCCGGTATCTTTTCACCATTTTCAGCACAGGTATCTCCGATAAAGGCCAGCGCCCAACGCTGCCATTGACCATTATCTTTTAAATACCCCCTTTTCCCTATCCAACCTTCTTCATAAGCCCGATTAATATCATCACTTCCGGGACGGGGAGATGGAGTAGTTTGGCTGACCACAACCGAAAAATAACTGCCATCATATTCCCTCCGATGTTTTTTGACTGACTCCACGGATTTCAACGGAACAGCCACAGCAACATTACGTAAATCAAATGCAGGATCTAACTCATGCATTACATGGTCGTTATAGGTAAAACTCAAGCGACTGCTGTCAGGACTGAAAACGTGAACATGTGTACCGCCACGCAAGGCTCCGGCGGTATAGGGAGGAGTAATATCCAGTGCATCAATATTCACCGCTATATGTGGCTGGGTATCGTAAACAATCACCCCACGACGGTGATGGAAATTATACTGCCATTGCGCATCTGGGTTTTCTGGGCCATGAATGAATGCATAACGAACGGGTTCCTGTTGGCTCACTGTCACCACCCCAACATGAGATCCCTTTCCTGCCAAATAAACAACTTCAGTCTGCCCATTATCAATATGAATTTTTTCTATCGTTAGGCCCGTAAAAGACGCTCCGTCAGGACGAACATCGTATACCAACCACTGGCTGTCAGGTGTCCAAACATTTATATTAGTTATCTGATGGCTATGGCTATCAAATGTTATCTGGCGTTCTTTAAAGACCATTTTTATTACCTTAACATTGAGAGGTTTCGGATGAAAAAAACTAATTCTATTGAAATTTAACTAAAAAAATTCAGGCGAGGAGTTATTATTTCAACAGTACCCTTTACTTCTACGTTATTTATTTGACTAAAATTATGTTACTTAGTGTCCTTTATATTATTGGTATTACGGCTGAAGCCATGACAGGTGCCTTAGCCGCTGGTCGCCGAAAAATGGACGTGTTCGGCGTTATTATTATTGCTTCCGTGACGGCCATTGGTGGTGGCACCGTCCGAGATATGATCCTTGGTCACTACCCTCTCGGCTGGGTAAAAAATCCAGAGTATATCGTGACCGTTGCTTGTGCTGCCGTGGTCACCATCTGGGTTGCACCCATGATGAAGCACTTACGCCGTTTATTTCTCATTCTTGATGCAATTGGCTTAATTGTCTTTTCCATCATTGGAGTTCAAATCGCGTTGGATATGTACTACAGCCCGATCATCGCAGCCATTGCCGCCGTAATTACTGGCGTTTTTGGCGGGGTATTGCGCGATATGTTTTGCAATACCATCCCGCTGGTATTCCAAAAAGAAATTTATGCAGGGGTCTCTTTTGCCGCCGCCTGGCTCTATATAGCTTTATTACATACGCCATTGCATCCAAATAGCGTGATCCTGATTACGCTTATCGCAGGACTCGCCGCACGGTTAATTGCTATCCGTTATCGCCTTGGATTACCTATCTTTAACTATGACAGTGCAGACCATTAACCTTAATTATGCGCTTCGGGGTGGCTTGCCGCCCCATCTCTCCTACTTTTAATCGGCTCGATATCTTGCTTCTCTGACGTGTTTATCTCCCCAATCCATTTATCCTCCTTGATACCATGTACAGCCAGACTCTGAATTACCCTCTTTATCTCTGGATGCTGTAAAAAAGCTGAAATTTTTTCTGCTTGCTTTGCCGTTAATGATAGCGAATTTTTAGTGTCAGCACCCTCTGGCTGCATATTCCATTGCCAACCCATATTTTCTGTAAACCGATTGGCATAAGGCAGGCCAATTGCTTCACGCCATGATGAAAACAGTCGTGACTTCGCTTGCTGTAATTGGGAGAAAATCAACTCAGCACGCTTAGTTCCGATATTGGGTACTTTTTCAAGTTGTGCTTTATCCAACGCCAGCCAATCCGTTAAATTCGTCACAAGCCCATGCCTTACCAGAATGGCCCATGTTCCTTGTCCAACGCCTTTCATTTTCAATTTTTCTCCAAGCCAGGTCAGGCGGGCAATGAACTGTTGCTGACAATAATGTTCATTCACATTACTCAAATAACTGAAAGAGAAACAACTAAGATAGTGATAATGCTGTTCATCAGGTGGCTGGATATCAGGACGTTCAGCCATACGCCATACCACCTTATCGAGTTTAGGTATACCATGCCCTGCCAACGCTACTGTTATTTTATCTCCGGGATAAACATTCCATTGCTTCCATCGTTTGACAGAACCGATATTGACACGGCTAATTTGTCTATCATCCAACCTCACTTTTTCTAATCCCAAGACAACGGATATTTTCCCCGTCCGGCCTATTGTGAAGTTGACATCTTTTACCGTTGTCACTTGTTGGCGTAATGGATATTTCCATGCAATCGCCCAACTATTTGACCCGGAACGCCATTGCCGGCCAGCCGGTTCAATTTCCTGCCGTAAAACAACACCATCTGAGGCAAAAGGTAGTGGCAATTCAAAATAATCTTTCCATCTTTTTTCTGCATCTTCTGGGGTAGCAACGGGATGACTGTATTGCTGTGCGAGAGGAAACCCCATAGATGCCAATCGTTCCAATTTAACTTCCATGTCATATGGCCCATCCGGCCAACCCCAAATAAAGACGCCAATTTGCTTAATCTCTGCAGCAGGCGTCTTGCGCATCATTAACCCCGCAACCTTGCTACGTGAGCCGTGGCTACCTGAAATGGATTGCCGATGCTCCTTCTGCTGCCAAAAAAGCTCACCTTGTAATACCATATGTTCCGGTGCATTTTTTATCTGTTTCGGAATACTGGGAATAAACAGGCTTTTATCCATCCAGTCAGTTCCCTCTATTCCATCACCGCGGCTAATAAACCTCACTAATTGACCTTTTTCATAGACCAAAGTAACCGCAACACCATCAATCTTAGGTTGCAACCAGACTTTCGTTCTTCCCTGCAACCACTGACGAACTTTCCACACCTCTTTTAGCTTATTTAAGCCGGTATGCTGGACAGGGTGAGGCTGTTTTCCCTCCTGCGATACCTTAATTTCGAAAGTGCTGTCTGGCATCTGGTTTGCACAGCTTTGCCACAGCACCAAAGTTTCCAGTAATTGATCATAGATTTCATCATCTATTTCACTGACACCCTGCTGGCGATAAAGATCATCCCATTTCGCCATCTGTCGTTTCAGATGCTCTATTTCATGCTGAAGTTTTTCCTGTGACCATTTTTCCTGTATCCATGCAGAACAATGTCCCTTGTCAGCAAATGCCGCAGGCATTCCAAATAGCGACACACTAACTGTTATAAGAAAACCAATAAGAAAGTTAAGCATCCCTGCTCCGTTAATTCCCTGAAACACGAGCAGAGAATAAAAAGCCCGGTAATTTTTACCAAGGGGGAAAATATGGGTTTGCGAAGCGTTTCGAAAAATAAACACTCAATTTCTGCAACCGTTTATTTTTCCTGAAATTGTTTCGCAAAATTAAGTAGTAACGTCAGGTTGTTAAGAAAAAATTTTGTTGAAATGTCCGTTGGCATGTATTGTAACGCTGCATGGATTGACCTATCCGTGTATACTATGTGGGATTTTATATTCCTGCGCTTGCATTTGTTTATACCCAACCAGTCAAGAAATCATCATGAACCAAGGAACGTTATATATTGTTTCTGCGCCGAGTGGAGCAGGCAAATCAAGCCTCATTCAGGCTTTACTGAAAACTCAGCCTTTGTATGACACTCAGGTATCTGTTTCACATACAACACGTCAGACCCGCTCAGGCGAAAATCATGGTGAACATTATTTTTTCATCACAGTAGATGAATTCCAAAATATGATCAGCCATGATGAGTTTTTGGAATATGCCTGTGTCTTTGGTAACTATTACGGTACATCCCGAAAAGTCATTGAAGACACTCTCGCCAGTGGTGTTGATGTTTTCCTTGATATTGACTGGCAGGGAGCGCAGCAAGTCCGTCAGAAAATGCCAGCAGCCTGCAGCATTTTCATTCTTCCGCCCTCCAGGGAAGAGTTGCTCCGCCGCCTGCGCGGACGTGGTCAGGACAGCGAAGAAGTTATTGCTAAACGAATGGCTCAGGCTGTCGCAGAGATGGAACATTACAACGAATACGATTACATCATCATCAATGATGATTTCAATACGGCACTGGCCGATTTACAATCTATTATTCGTTCAGAGCGTCTACGATTAGATCGTCAGACTCAGCGGCATGATGCCTTAATCAGCAAATTATTGGCAGACTGAACCAAGTTTCAGTATTATGCCCAGTCATTTATTTATCTGTGGAGTAGCACACATATGGCACGCGTAACTGTTCAAGACGCAGTAGAAAAAATTGGTAACCGTTTTGACCTGGTGTTGGTCGCTGCTCGCCGAGCACGTCAATTGCAATCAGGTGGCAAAGATCCCCTCGTTCCAGAAGAAAACGATAAGATGACTGTTATCGCTCTGCGTGAAATCGAGCAAGGCCTTATCAACAATAAAATTCTTGATGTTCGTGAGCGTCAGGAACAGCAAGAACAAGAAGCCGCAGAAATCAAAGCTGTTTCTGCCATCGCTGAAGGTCGTCGTTAATTTTACGGTAGGTCTGCCTTGTACCTGTTTGAAAGCTTGAATCAGCTTGTTCTGAAATATTTGCCTGAAGATCAAATCGATCTACTTAAGCAGGCCTATGTGGTTGCGCGGGATGCCCACGAAGGGCAGACCCGTTCCAGTGGTGAGCCGTATATTACTCACCCTGTGGCCGTTTCCTGTATTTTGGCCGAAATGCGACTTGACCATGAAACACTTATGGCGGCACTTCTGCATGACGTAATTGAAGATACTCCAGCAACATTTCAGGACATAGAACAGTTATTTGGCACGGTCGTTGCCGGTTTGGTGGAAGGTGTTTCTAAACTGGATAAGCTGAACTTCCGTGACAAAAAGGAAGCACAAGCTGAAAACTTCCGCAAAATGATCATGGCAATGGTGCAGGATATCCGCGTCATCTTGATTAAACTGGCAGACCGTACACACAATATGCGAACCCTTGGCTCCCTGCGTCCCGATAAGCGGCGGCGCATTGCCAGGGAAACGCTGGAAATTTATAGCCCCCTGGCTCATCGTTTGGGTATCCATCACCTGAAAACTGAACTGGAGGAGCTTGGGTTTGAAGCCCTATATCCTAACCGTTACCGCGTGATTAAAGAGGTTGTTAAGGCCGCCCGTGGTAACCGTAAAGAGATGATCCAGAAAATTCTGTCTGAAATTGAAGGCAGGTTAACAGATGCTGGCATCCAATGTACCGTCAGTGGTCGCGAAAAACATCTCTACTCTATCTATCGCAAGATGCATTTGAAAGAACAGCGTTTCCATTCCATCATGGATATTTACGCTTTTCGTGTCATCGTCAATAATCTTGATACCTGCTATCGCGTATTGGGGCAAATGCACAGTTTATATAAACCGCGTCCCGGCAGAGTAAAAGATTATGTTGCTATCCCCAAGGCTAACGGCTATCAATCCCTGCATACTTCCCTTATTGGCCCGCATGGTGTGCCTGTTGAGGTTCAGATCCGTACCGAAGATATGGATCAGATGGCAGAAATGGGGGTGGCGGCACACTGGGCTTATAAAGAACAGGGAGAGTCCGGCACAACTGCACAAGTCCGCGCCCAGCGTTGGATGCAGAGTTTACTGGAGCTTCAGCAAAGCGCCGGAAGCTCTTTTGAGTTTATTGAGAGTGTCAAATCTGATTTGTTCCCCGATGAGATTTACGTTTTTACCCCTGAAGGACGAATTGTTGAGTTACCGGCTGGTGCGACCCCTGTCGATTTTGCCTATGCTGTCCATACCGATATCGGTCATGCTTGTGTCGGCGCACGCGTTGATCGCCTGCCTTATCCTCTCTCACAGACGCTCAGCAGCGGGCAAACCGTCGAAATCATCACAGCGCCCGGTGCTCGTCCTAATGCAGCATGGCTAAACTTTGTTGTCAGCTCTAAGGCCCGAGCCAAAATCCGCCAGTTGCTGAAAAACCTGAAACGGGATGATTCCATCGGATTAGGGCGACGTCTACTCAATCATGCACTGGGCAACGGTACAAAAGTCATCGATATTCCACAAGAGAATATTGATAAAGAACTGGCAAGGATGAAACTTGCTACATTGGATGATTTACTGGCCGAAATCGGGCTAGGCAATGCCATGAGCGTGGTTGTCGCGCGTAATTTATTATTGGGTGCAGCGGAAAAAACATCAAACGGCAGTGGCAATGCAACGCGTAAGCTGCCTATCAAGGGCGCTGATGGTATTCTGATCACCTTTGCAAAATGTTGTCGTCCAATCCCAGGCGACCCGATTATTTCCCATATCAGTCCGGGGAAAGGCTTAGTGATCCACCACGAATCGTGCCGCAATATTCGTGGATATCAGAAAGAACCAGAAAAATTCATGCCTGTTGAATGGGATAAAGATATCAATAGTGATTTTATTGCTGAAATTAAAGTTGATATGTTTAACCATCAAGGCGCACTGGCAAATCTGACCGCCGCCATCAATGATGCAAATTCCAGCATTCAAAGCATGAATACAGAGGAAAAAGATGGCCGCGTCTATTGTGCTTTCATCAGGCTGACGACCAAAGACCGTATCCAGCTGGCGAATATCATGCGTAAGATACGTGTTATGCCGGACGTGATGCGGGTCAGCCGTAACCGAAATTAAAGGTTATGAATCCTAAACGTTACGCTCGTATTTGCCAAATGATGGCAATGCGCCAACCTGACCTGACAATTAATTTGTCTGGAAGCAATCGTTGAATGTCTCAGTTGCATCTGCTTTAATCTTGTATGAAGCGCAGCGGCAACTGGCCGGCATGTACCAGCGGGAAAAGAGCATATTATCCGAAGAGGAACAACAAAAACTGCTTTTCGAAGGGGGATATCCCGTTTTGGCAGCCGTTTCTCACCGTAAGGGTCTGGAACAACCATTGATTGATAAACAAGGGCAAATCATCGCAAGTGAAGTGTGGTGGGCAGCAATGCAGGCAACGACTGCGCCATCGATACCCATTGAATTTCAAGATGCAGCGCGACAGCAAGTGAGCGCAGCCAACAAAGCGGCTAATTGAAAGACAACAGGTATACAAGGATATAAATCACACCGACGGAGACATCGCATGAAAGGCCAACTACTTGATGCCATTCCCTTAACCACTCTGCATGGTGTTGGAGCCAGTCAGGTCGCTAGGCTCGCCAAATTAGGGTTGGTCAATCTACAGGATTTGCTGCTGCACCTGCCTCTCCGCTATGAAGATCAAACCCGCCTGTATACCATCAATGAGTTGCTGACTGGCATTTACGCGACGGTAACGGGTGAAGTATTGCGTACCAATGTCATTTTTGGACGCCGGCGCATCATGACCTGCCAAATCAGCGATGGAACAGGTGTATTGACCCTGCGTTTTTTCAACTTCTCCGCTGCCATGAAAAACAATCTGGCCGAAGGGAAACACGTCGTTGCCTATGGCGAAATTCGTCCCGGAAATCAGGGGCCAGAGATTATTCATCCTGAATATAAAGTCCAGCAACACGCCAACCGTGTTCAACTGCAAGAGACATTGACTCCCATCTACCCCACAACCGAGGGAGTGCGCCAAACAACGCTGCGTAAGTTGATCGAACAAGCCTTGGAGATATTGGATACCTGTGCTGTTAACGAACTGCTACCTGAAGAATTCAGCCGGAAGATTATTAGCCTGCCCGATGCCCTTCATACATTGCATCGTCCTCCACCGGACATATCCCTGACTGATTTAGATAACGGCAGACATCCGGCCCAGCGCAGATTGATTCTGGAAGAGTTTCTGGCACACCATTTGAGTATGTTGGCAGTCAGAGCCGGAGCACAGCGCTTTCACGCCCAACCACTCATGGCGGATGACACCTTAAAGCAGCAACTTCTCAATCAATTACCCTTCTCACCGACAGGGGCGCAAGCGCGTGTTGTTGCAGAAATCGAGCACGATTTGGAAAAGAACGTTCCCATGATGCGTTTAATACAAGGGGATGTCGGATCAGGTAAAACGCTGGTCGCGGCTTTGGCGGCAGTTCGCACCATTGTTCACGGTAAGCAGGTTGCGTTGATGGCGCCAACTGAACTGCTGGCGGAACAGCATGCCAATACCTTCCGCCAATGGCTCGAACCACTCGGTATTCAAATCGGTTGGCTGGCTGGCAAACAAAAAGGCAAGGCTCGTCAGGCACAACAAGAAGCGATTGCGAATGGTCAGGTAAGCATGGTCGTCGGAACCCATGCGATGTTTCAGGAGCAGGTAAAATTTGCGGGACTGGCGCTGGTCATCATTGATGAACAACACCGGTTTGGTGTTCATCAACGCCTTGCTTTATGGGAAAAAGGCCGAGAACAGGGCTTCCATCCCCATCAGTTGATCATGACAGCCACCCCCATTCCACGCACGTTGGCAATGACCGCCTATGCCGATCTGGATACATCCATCATCGACGAATTACCGCCGGGGCGAACACCAGTGACAACCGTCGCCATTCCTGATACCCGCCGGAACGATATTATCCAGCGTATCAAAAATGCCTGTCTGGATGAAGGCCGTCAGGCTTATTGGGTATGTACGTTGATCGAAGATTCTGAGGTGTTGGAAGCGCAAGCAGCACAAGCCACCAGCGAAGAACTGGCCCTTGCGTTGCCGGAACTGAAAATCGGTTTAGTACATGGACGAATGAAGCCCACTGAAAAGCAAAGTATCATGGAGGCTTTCAAACAGGGTGAATTACAATTGCTGGTTGCCACTACAGTTATTGAAGTTGGGGTTGATGTTCCCAATGCCAGCCTGATGATCATTGACAACCCTGAGCGGCTCGGATTGGCTCAGTTGCATCAGCTTCGCGGGCGTGTCGGGCGTGGGGCCATTGCTTCCCACTGCGTCCTGCTCTATAAAACCCCTCTGACCCAAACGGCCAAAATTCGCCTGCAAGTTTTACGGGACAGTAACGACGGTTTTGTAATTGCTCAGAAAGATCTGGAAATTCGCGGGCCGGGTGAATTGCTTGGCACACGCCAAACTGGTAATGCAGAATTCAGGATCGCGGATTTATTGCGGGATCAAAGTATGCTGCCCGAAGCTCAACGCATCGCTCGCTATATCCACCAGCACTATCCTGAACATGCCAAGGCACTGATTGAGCGGTGGCTACCGGATAGCTCGCAGTACAGCCATGCCTAAATTCAAACCGTAATAAATAAGCAAAAAAATGCCGCTGAGTATTTCAGCGGCATTTTAGCCAAGATATCAGGCCATATCACAAGCGGGTCAAATTAACCTGCAACAGATGGGAATACCGGCAACAACAGATATAACTTGATAACAGCAGCATTGACGATATCAATAAAGAATGCACCAACCATCGGCACTAAAAGGAATGCCACATGTGATGGTCCAAAACGATCAGTAATCGCCTGCATATTTGCAATGGCTGTTGGTGTTGCGCCCAAGCCAAAACCGCAGTGACCGGCTGACAATATTGCCGCGTCATAATTCTTGCCCATTATACGGTAAGTCACGAAAATCGCGTACAACGCCATCACCACTGACTGCACAGTGAGGATCACCAGCATTGGTAGTGCAAGGGAAGCCAACTGCCATAGTTTCAGGCTCATCAGTGCCATTGCAAGGAACAGTGACAAACTGACGTTACCCAATATAGAAACCGCTCGGTCAAATACCCGATAAAAACCAAGCATAGACAGACCATTGCTGAGGATAACACCAACAAACAGCACACACACGAATGTCGGTAATTCATATGAAGTGCCTTGCAACAGTTTCTCAATAAATTTGCCCGCCAACAAACAGATGGAAATCATGGCAATGGTTTCCAGCATCACCAATGGCGTGATAAGACGACCAGTATAAGGTTTCTCAAATGCAGTTGGGATTTCTGTATCATCTGTACTCAAACCCGGTGTTTTGATGTTTTTCACCAAAAAACGTGCAACCGGGCCACCGATCAAACCACCCAAGACCAAACCGAATGTCGCACATGCCATTGCGACTTCCGTCGCATTCTCAAAGCCGTAACGTTCAGTGAATAATTTGCCCCAAGCGGCTCCCGTTCCGTGCCCCCCAGAGAGTGTAATAGAACCCGCCAGCAGCCCCATTAATGGGTCAAGGCCAAGCATTTTCGCCAATGCGATGCCTACGGTGTTTTGCACTAATAACAGGCCAACAACCACAAAGACAAAAATTATCAGAAGTTTTCCGCCCGCTTTCAGGCTGGCAAGGTTAGCGTTCAGGCCGATTGTGGCAAAGAACGTCAACATAAGAGGTTCGGTGAGAGATGAATCAAAACTGATTTCCCAACCTACGGTTTGTTTAACCGCCAATAAAACTAAAGCAACCAATAATCCACCGGCGACCGGCTCAGGGATTGTGTATTTCTCAAGAAATGGAACTGTTTTTACGAGTTTTCTTCCTAGTAGCAAAACAAGAGTGGCAGCAACGAGCGTGCCATAAATATCCAGATGATACATTTATGTACCCCATCCATTGTTAATATTATGTAAGTTTAATGTGACGTTATAATCATCCTATAAAAACGCCAAGAGCAGATAGGGATCGGATTAGAAAGAAAATTATTAATAAATACAAGTTAAAACATTTAAAAATGTGACGGAATTAAGCCGTTTGGGATAAGCAAAACCAAACGCAATCAATTGCTTTAATGTTGTAGATCATTAAAATGCGTTGTTTTGTCCATCTAGAATTTCATAACATGGCCAATCCAGCCCATGGCTCCAATTCACCAGAAGTTTCCGCTAAATCAGATAATGAATTGATTTATCGCCTCGAAGATATCGCCCCAAATTTGCCGCCCCACATCGCCGTGATGATGGTCAATGGGTAGTAAAATTTGAATATAAAGGGCAACATTACTCGTGGGTTGGTCAGGCTGATAACCTGAAAGATGCAATGATTCAGGCATGGCAGGCATATTTTAGTTGAATTTCTTCTTTTGATTAAACTTAATTTTGACAGAAATTTCTCTTTTAAGTATATTTAAATCAGGAGGAGAAATGTTTGATGTGATAACTCATCCAGATGCACTATTGGAATTAAAACAACTACCTGACGAACTGCGAGGTCGCATGTTTCGGTTGATAGAACGACTGAGTGTGGATGGAAACCAATTAAAAATGCCGCACAGTAAAGTTATTGGCGGTGGTTTATTCGAACTACGGGTTGGAGATAAAAATATAGCCAGAACGCTATATGCATTTGAGATAGGGGAAAAAATTTATTTATTACATGCATTTGTGAAAAAAACTCAAAAAACTCCATCCGGCTCTATAGAAATAGCCAGAAAACGGTTACAGGAGATGAACAAATGAACGGTATCAGTTTCGAACAACTGAAAGCAGAAATGTTGGATACTCCAGACGCTATTCAGGCATACAACGATGCTGATAAAGAATTAGCGATAGTTGAAATGCTATACCAAATGCGCGAGCGCGCTGGATTAACAAAATCAGAATTAGCTAAACGATTGGGTATATCTCCATCCGCGATCACACGACTAGAGGGTAATCCGCTGGGTGCTAGTGTGAAAACATTATCACGTTACGCTAGTGCCTGTGGTGCTAACATAGATATCAGAATGACATTTTAAATTAAGGTGGGACCGCGGTCCCACCCTCTAGTCGTAATATTTGTTGCCCAAATTCATAAAAACCAATATCTAGAGTAATTGATGGGTGATTTAACGGCCATTCTGCTGAATTTAATTTTTCCTCCGGAAAATAGCCGCTAGTTTTGGTTGCCTTCCTCCCGCTCCTCCCGGCGGGAATTTTTGTATTTTTATTTTGCGTATCTATTCGCAATATCTGAATTTACTTCCATAAAAATATATTAAATACTGTTTTATCTGCACCAGCTCTTGAGCGTCTGTACTTTTTACGGCATAAAAGAGTTTCTATCAGGAGGAAATATTGAGGTGAGAATCATGAAATGGTTAGGGAAAAGTGTTGTCGCTCTTTTATTGTTGCTCGCTCTGGCAATTATCACCATCTATGTTGTTATCCAGACGCATTGGGGCGCAAAACAATTAAGCCAGTGGTTTAACCGACAAGGACATTATCAAGTCAATATCGAAAGCATCAGCCATAGTTGGTTGCAACCATCCACCTTAACGTTTAGCCGTGTGGATATTCACGATAAACAAAGCCCTTTCTCACTACAAGCCAATACCATCAATCTCGATTTCAAATGGCGACATCTACTGACACCACAAAATCTCCACCGCCTGACATTGCAACAAGGAACAGTAACGTTAGCCAATAACCAATTACCACTTCCTTTGAAAGCAGATATTTTACAACTGAATCAGATGAATGTTCAGTTGAACAATCCAACCACACCTATTCAGGGAGAGAACATCACTGGCGGAATTACCCCTTGGGCACCTACCGTGGAAAGCCCATTTGGTGATGGGCAATATCAATTCAGTGCCCATGTAATCCGCTTAAATGGCATTCCTGTTGAAAATGTCATGATGCAGGGGAGCTACCAGAATAAGGCTCTGAATATCGATTCTTTTGGTGCGACATTTCTGCAAGGTGCTGTTTCTGGAGATGGCCAACGGTTATCTAATGGCAGCTGGCAGTGGAATAATCTCCTGATCAGCGATATCCGCTGGCAATCACCGATGACATTGAATGCAATCAAGGAAGAAATCAGCCATCTTCCTGCCATTCATGTGAAAGACCTCAATATCACCAATGCCAAGTTACAAGGGCAAAACTGGTCTGTCGATTATCTGAACAGTACCATCAAAAATCTGGGGCTGGTCAATGGCAGTTGGGATGGCGAAGATGGGTTGATTGATTTTAATGTTATGAACATGTCCCTCAATAATGCCCAGCTCAGTGATACTCTTGGGAAATTCCGGTTTTCTGGCGATACTTTTACCATTGCCAATCTGACAACCCACTATCAAAAGGGATTGTTTAATATCCAGACTAAATGGGATCGCAAAAACCGGTTTCTGACCCTCAAAGATAGCTCAGTAACAGGGCTGTTTTATCATTTGCCATCAGCCTGGATTAACTATTTACAAAACCCGGCACCAGAATGGATTTCCGGGCTGAAACTCAATGACATTAGCATCAACAATACCCTGTTGGTTGATACTAATCCTCATTTTCCATTCCAGCTCACCACCCTTTCAGGCCATGTTGACACTCTGGAGCTTTTGAAAGATGGCAAATGGGGATTATGGAATGGACAGGCATCGTTTCAGGCCGCAGCGGGGACATTCAATAAAATAGAGATAACCCGTCCTTATCTGCAATTTCACACTACTGATGACAAGATAACCATCGATAAATTAAATGCTTTTACAAGTGAGGGGTTACTGCAAATTACCGGCACAGCGGAACAACGAACGTCCCAAACTCCTTTTAACCTCAGTTTCAAAGGAATGAATGCGGATTTGAGCATTTTGCCTCAATGGGGTTGGGTGCCACTCAATATTCAAGGAGAAGGGAATTTCTCACTCGAGATTACTGGTGACCTCTCTGCTGATAATGTTAAAGGCACAATCAATGGTACATTGGTTGCTGAAGATAAATCATCAGACAAAGAGTCACAGTCTGTTGAGCAAGGCCTGATTTCGACAAATCGTTGCACTACAGCAGCCCACTCTCCCGTAGATAACTCGGAAACCGAACATCCAACAACAGAGAGTGAAACCTGCACCAAAATCAGGCTGTAGCAAAACGTTCTGGAGGCATGACAATATAAGTACCGGTGAACACGCTACCGACACCATGTTCACCGCTAACCTCTACTTCCAGTTTTACGCGTGCTTTGTTGCCACGGGCAAGGCGGGCCAAATCGCCACTCATATTATTGAAATCTGCGGTTGCACTGGGACGCCCAGTAATAGGCTGCCGATAGCGAATACTGGCATCCACCAAAATAATATCTCCGCCCAGCTGGCGTTCCTGTAGCAATAACCAAATTAGCCCCCATGCTGTTAACGTAGCTTGGGAAAACAAGCTGCCCGCAAAAATAGTATTGTGTGGGTTTTGGTTCCCCGCTTCAGGCATCGTCGTGATAAAACGTTGCCCAGTATATTGCGTGATCCGCAGCCCCATCTTTTCACTCAGAGGAATATGTTTATGCCATGCTTGCTGTAATTCCGCACACCAATCAGGACGATGCAGAATATCATCAAGGCTCATGATAGGTTTTATCATTAGAAAATGGTTAATTGGTGATGTTCTGGCCCCATTGATTAAACCGCGGTTCTCAAAACCCAATTTATCAAAGAAATCGACGGCATCTTCCCGTGCACTGCAAACGACCCGCTTTACCCCTTCTTGTCTGGCAACAGATTCCAACGCCATTGCAATCAGTGTGCCCAGCCCTTTCCGCTGCACATTGGGGTGAACAGCCAGAAAACGGATTGCCCCTTCACTATCCGCATTAATATATAAGCGCCCGACAGCAAGCGGGTTACCATGTTCATCCACCACCATTTGATGATGAGCTATTGAGTCGTAACCATCTTTCTCTGAACCAATGGGCTGATGAAGCGGTTTACGCAGCATCTCCCAACGAAATTGGTAATAGGTTTCCAACTCTTGTTCTGTTTGAGGTACTCTCAGGTGGTACATAGAAACAACCCCTCTCTTGTGTGTTGTCATGTGTAAGTCAGGAAAACGTATACAGCACACTGCGGATTACTTTACACCTGCAACCAGAAAGTCACGGGTCCGTCATTCGTTAAACTGACTTCCATATTTGCAGCAAATTTCCCCGTTTCTGTTTTTACACCAGTTATACGGCACTGTTCAACAAAATAGCGATAAAGTTCATCTGCTTTTTTAGGTTCAGCACCACCAGAAAAACTTGGCCTCAACCCCTTCTGAGTATCCGCCGCCAATGTAAATTGGGACACAACCAGTAAGCCGCCATTAGCCTGCTGAACACTCAAATTCATTTTTCCCTGCTCATCGCTGAATACCCGATATCCCATCATTTTTTCGCATAAACGTTGTGCTTTTTGTGGGTTGTCATCTTTCTCAACTCCCAATAACACCAGTAATCCCTGTCCAATTTCCCCAATAGTTTCATTTTCAATAACAACTTTTGCCTGTGTCACACGCTGTATTAAAGCGATCATTTTTCTTACCTGTTGTCCTCACCCTATCCGGGCAAGGAGAATAGAGGAAAATATCTTCCGCTGATTGCGGAAAGCATTAATTTTTTGCGGGAAGTGAGAAATCATGTGTCTTGAAATAATCAGGAATGTCATTCCTGCCAGCTACATGAATTGCATTGATACCTGATCGTATTGCTGCTTCGACATGCTCTAAAACATCATCAAAAAATATGGCCTGATCTGCCGTTACACCTTCCGCCTTAAGTACATGTTTAAAAATGTCAGGTTCCGGTTTACGCATTCCCAGTTCTTGAGATAAATAAAGGAAATCGGCTGATGCTGCAATCTCAGGATAATGCACAGACAAGTAATCAAAGTGCAGGTGGTTAGTATTTGATAACACAACTACGCGATGCCCTTGTGTGCGTAATTTATTCATGAGTTCAATAATTTCTTGTCTGATACCAATAAAAACCGCATTCCAGCCTTCAGCAAATTGTTCAAAACTAAGTGAAATCTCCATTTCGTCACACACCATTTCTGCAAATTCATTGTCACTGACTTGTCCGCGCTCATGTTTTTCGAAGATATCATTCAATGAAAATTTCGCGGTCAATGTTGCCAGTGGAGTTCCACTCAAATTACTCCAAACAGCCAGAACCCTTTTAAAATCAATATCAATAATCACATTACCCATATCGAAAATATACAGCATAATTCCTCCTGACTGATGTTCATCGTTTGGTACTTTTATCATATTTTTGTGCATAAAAAAGGATAAGAGACAAAAAAACAAACAAGCCGCGCATTTAATGAACAGGTGTTGAATTTGATGAATGGTGATTAGAATTATAACTTTCTGTACTGACAGACAATCAGGAATAGATGAGCAGGGTAAAAATGATAAAAGGTAATATCTAAAAACTCAGGGTGCCGAAGCACCCTAAGCTATTCGTATTCAATCTGTCACACGCAATGTACCAAAAAGTAATTAAACTTCTTTGCTACGACTTGCGCGACGACGATCGTTTTCAGTCAAATGACGCTTACGCAGGCGAATTGACTGTGGAGTCACTTCAACCAGTTCGTCGTCATCAATAAACTCCAGCGCCTGTTCCAGTGTTTTCTTGATATGCGGAGACAGGGTTGTCGCTTCATCCGTTCCTGATGCCCGTACGTTAGTCAGCTTCTTACCGGTCAGACAGTTAACTGTCAGATCGTTAGAACGCGAGTGAATACCGATGATTTGGCCTTCATACACTTCAGTACCGTGACCAAGGAACAACTTACCACGTTCTTGCAGACCATACAGCG
Source organism: Xenorhabdus sp. XBWT (assembly GCF_059072735.1). Classification (NCBI taxonomy): domain Bacteria; kingdom Pseudomonadati; phylum Pseudomonadota; class Gammaproteobacteria; order Enterobacterales; family Morganellaceae; genus Xenorhabdus; species Xenorhabdus sp. XBWT. The sequence goes on along the minus strand of NZ_CM180990.1, from coordinate 212,980 downwards.
CGTAAGCAACCGCTTTACCCTGTCCGTTAGAAATCAGTACACCATTCAGACGACGACCAATCTCACCCGGACGGATATCATCATAGTGGCTGAATGTCGCGTACAGCAGACCCGTACCGGAAGTCATAGTCATGAATTCAGTACGGAAACCAATCAGACCACGGCTTGGGATAACGTAATCAAGACGAACACGGCCTTTACCATCTGGCAGCATGTCACGCATTTCACCTTTACGCTCACCCAGCCCCTGCATCACATCACCCTGATGCTGCTCTTCGATATCCAGAGTTACCTGCTCGAAAGGTTCCTGCTTACGGCCATCAATTTCACGGAAAATAACTTTTGGACGAGAAACGCCCAGCTCAAATCCTTCACGACGCATGTTCTCAATCAGAACAGACAGGTGCAATTCACCACGACCTGATACACGGAATGCATCTGGGTCTTCAGTTTCTTCAACACGCAATGCAACGTTGTGAACCAACTCTTTTTTCAGACGATCCAGAATCTGACGAGAAGTGACATACTTACCTTCACGACCACAGAACGGGGAAGTATTTACGCAGAAATACATGCTCACGGTAGGCTCATCAACCGCCAGTGCCGGCAATGCTTCAACCGCATTGAATTCACACAGGGTATCGGAGATGTTCAGATCGCCCAGACCAGTGATCGCAATGATATCGCCCGCTTCAGCTTGTTCAGATTCAATACGATCCAGACCCAGATGGCTGAAAACCTTACCAACTTTACCGTTACGTGTTTTACCTTCACTATCGATAAGAGTGATGTTCTGGTTTGGTTTTACTTTACCGCGCTTGATGCGGCCAATACCGATAACGCCAACATAGTTGTTGTAATCCAGCTGAGAAATTTGCATCTGGAATGGGCCATCAAGGTCAACCTTAGGTGGCTCAACATGTTCAATGATTGCCTGATACAACGGAGTCATATCTTCAGCCATATCAGTGTGGTCATTACCTGCAATACCCATCAGCGCTGAAGCATAGATGATTGGGAAATCCAGTTGCTCATCAGTTGCACCGAGGTTTACGAACAGGTCGAATACCTGATCAACAACCCAATCCGGGCGGGCGCCGGGACGGTCAACCTTGTTGATAACCACGATAGGTTTCAGACCGTGGGCAAACGCTTTCTGGGTAACGAAACGAGTCTGTGGCATTGGGCCATCCATCGCATCAACCAGCAGCAGCACACTGTCTACCATCGACATAACACGCTCAACCTCACCACCAAAATCGGCGTGGCCCGGGGTGTCTACGATATTGATACGATAATCATTCCATTTTATGGCGGTGTTTTTCGCAAGAATGGTGATACCACGTTCTTTTTCTAGATCATTAGAATCCATCACACGCTCAGTTGTTGCAGCGCGCTCACCGAAAGTACCGGACTGTTGCAGGAGTTTATCAACCAGCGTGGTTTTGCCATGGTCGACGTGAGCGATGATGGCGATATTTCTTAAGTTATTAATTGACAAGTATTTTTACCGTTTTAGCTATTTGATGGATTATTAGATGGATACAACATGGCAGAACACTGCCACATTTGTCTAACGCAAATATGCTGCTATTTTACACGTTATGGCAACATAGTGAAATAAATGTGAGATGTATCACCTTAGATAAGTTGGCTGTGCCCTTCTTTGCACTCTACAGCCTTGTTAGTGACACAAGCTTTCTCAACCACATGGTCATCCATATGGGAATTTTTCCCTTATTATTGTACTGTAATTTGACCTGCAATCGATGAATTATCTTAATAAATATAAACTTGTTAGTTAAGCCTGCTTAATAAAAAGAAAAAATATAAATCCTCTGATTACTGATAATATCCGAGCTGTTTTTTAGTTTTGTACTATCTTAGTTTTTATCTATCTATTAGCCGTGTGGCCGAATAACTTTTTGTTATCAGTCGATAACTATTTTTCATAATAAAAAAAACAATACATTCTAATATATGAAATTAGGGAAGTCTCGTTTTCTTGATAAACATCAAAGAAAAAACAGTCAACGAATAAAATATCTTGAGGTACTTTTATATGCCATCATATTTAAGTAAGATTATTATTTCTTTCATTGCTATTTATACATTACTGATTCCGTCTACAATAACAACCGCCCTTGCAGAGGGTAATTTAACGGATAATGATATCTATTCACAAAAAATAAACACGAAAAATAATATAGATATTCCAGTAAGTGAGTCAAGTAATAAATTATTAATTTCGAACACGCATAAAGAAGCCAATATAGAAAAAAACAGTGACACCTCAAATTCTGACACACCAAATATTATCGCGAGAAATATTCACGCAGTCAGCAATATTCTTTCTTCGTCCCCTAAAGAGTTAACCGAACAAGCCAAATCCTATGCGTTGAGCAAACTTAACAACACCGTTACCTCCGAAGTACAAAAATGGTTATCGCAATTTGGTACGACCAGAATTAACTTTGGGCTGGATAAAAAAGGAACTTTAGAGAATACCTCTCTCGATCTGTTGCTCCCCATTTACGACAATAAAGCCGATTGGTTATTCTTTTCCCAATTTGGCTACCGTAACAAAGACAGCAGGAATACCGTTAACATAGGTTTGGGTGGCCGTTATTTTTACCAAAACTGGATGTATGGCCTGAATACCTTTTATGACCATGATCTGACAGGTAAAAACCAACGCTTGGGGATGGGAGGAGAAATCTGGGGAGACTATATTAAGCTCTCCGCCAATGCGTATTACGGCTTAAGTGATTGGAAAAAATCCCAACATTTTCACGATTATCATGAACGTCCTGCCAATGGTTATGATATTAATGGCGAATTTTTCCTGCCGGCTTATCCCAATCTGGGTGCCAAACTAGCCTATGAACAATATTTCGGTGATAACGTTACTTTATTCAACCGTGATACCAAACAGAAAAATCCCAGCCTGGCGACGTTAGGACTGAATTATACCCCTATCCCGCTCTTTACAATGGGGGTTGATTATAAACAGGGAGAAAGCGGACATACTGAAACCCAATTCCTGGCGAATTTAAATTATAAACTGGGTGTTCCACTTCATGTGCAGTTATCGCCAGACAGTGTAGCTTCCATGCGGACATTGGCGGGCAGCCGCTATGATTTGGTGGAAAGAAATAACCAAATCATCCTTGATCACCAAAAGCGCTCCACTTTACAACTTTCTTTGCCGGAAGTGATGACGGGATACAGCCATGAAGAACAGGTTGTTACCGTGACTAACAATCCCAGCGATAAAGTGGATTGGCTGCAACAAAATAACGACTTTATCAAAAATGGCGGCAAAATCTCACTGAATGCCGGCAATAAAATGACCATTACCTTTCCTGAATACCAGTTGAATACAGGGGGAATCAATACTTATCCGCTGAATTTTACCGTATCAGAAAGTAGCAATTTGCAACAGACTCATCATGCCACCATACAAGTGATTGTCAGGCCATTTTTGATAAAAGAAAAAGAAGTTCAACCTGACGGAGGCGTCATTGCTGACGGTAAAACTCCCTATATTTTCACCCCCGTCATGACTTACGACACAGTTAATCATATCCCGTTGCCGAAGGATGTTCCGTTAAACCATATTAAATGGACAACTGAACCGCCGGTTGGTGAAGAATCAGGGCTGAGTTGGGGTAAACCGGAACCGACCTCGATAACCAACGAAAAAGGGCAATTACAAGCCGCATTAGTGAGTAGTAAACCGCAGAAAGAGGTGAACGTATTCCTGCAAATGGATGGCATGGCGAAAACCCAAGTCGGCACAGTGAGTTTTGATGATGATCCTGCGGGGTATCATATTAAGGGTGAGCTGACGGTGAATAAAAAAAGCCCTCTGATAGCCAATGGTCATGACGACTATACCTTCACCGGCACTGTCTTTGATGCACAGAATAACCCTGTGAAGAAGACGAAAATTTCTCAGGTGAAATGGTTTATTAAACAAAACGGCACAGATGAGAGCCAGAACCAAAATCTTATTTTTAAACCTCTGGGTGATACAACAAATGAATCAGGAGAATTAACGGCAACGCTAGCCAGCCATAAAGAGATAAAAGATTTACAAGTTGCACTTTCCATTAAAGGTGACGCGCCCACCATTGAAGCCCCCCATCCTGTTTCCTTTATTGCGGATATTGCCGGTTACCGTGTTCAGGATATCACCGTCACCCCAACCGGGACATTAACGGCTGACGGTCGCAGCCAATTCCATTACACGGCCACAATTGTGGATATCAATGATAACCATCGGACCGTGACCGATGCAAAAATCAAAAATGTGGCATGGAGTACTAATCAGAAAGAGGATAACGGCCTGATTCTGGTGCCTATCAAAGAAGGAGATATCTTCAAAACAGATGATAGCGGACAATTAAAAGCAACGTTGGCAAGTAAAACGTTTATCGGTGATGTCCGGGTTTCACTCACTATTGAAAATCAACCTCCCTTTAATGCAGAACAGGTTTCCTTTACTACAGATCCCTCAAAGTACAAGATAAAAGAGCTTATTGTCGATCCACAAAAGCCCATGATTGCTAATGGACTCAATCCATTTACCTATACCGCAGTGGTTTTGGATGGTGATGGAAATGTTTTAAAGAACAAAGAAATTAACCAAGTAAAATGGAAAATCACACTCAATGGTCGGGATGTGAGTGACGATAAGCAGCTGGTTTTTCATCCCCAAACCGGAACTGTCAAAACAGATAAAGATGGAAAACTAACGGCACAGTTGGCGAGTCACGAACCCAGAGAAAATTTACTGGTTTCGCTCTCCATTGAAAACCACCAGGAAGTTGACGCAAACCAGCTGGTTTCGTTCATTATAGATCCCTCAACTATCCGTACTAAAGGAGGAAAGCTGGATATGGAGCCAGGCAGTCCTTTAACCGCCAATGGTGAGGCTTCCTATACCTTTACAGCAACTGTCATCGATAGTATTGATAACAAGCCTCTTGGGAACCAAGACATTAAAAATGTGAACTGGCGCATCATGCAAAATGAAACGAAAGATGTCACGGATAATCCTAAATTTACTTTTAATGCACCGGATGGCGACGTAACAACAAAAGACGATGGAACATTACAAGCAACATTAAAAAGTACAGAGGCCTTGGATGGACTCACGGTACAACTTTCATTTGAAAATCAAATTAAGGCCAAATCACCTGCCTTTGCCTTTATTCCGGATCCCAAAACTTATGAAGTTCAACTAGATCGTAATAATCCAGTTAATCCTAGTAAAAACAAAGCATTAATAAATGATATTTACACCTACACAGTTACAGTTACAGGAGAGAATAGCAAACCAATACCAGCGCAAAATGTAACATGGGAGTTTGAACCAAAAACAGGGCCAGCCGTTAAGTTCATTTCAGTTGAAAAAACGACGAATAACCAAGGGAAGGCCACTGCAACGTTAACAAGTGCAGATAAAGCTACAGGAATTAGAGTCTCAGCAACAGTTGATGGACATAAAGTTTCAGACCCAGAAGGGGTGAATTTTGATTGGCCAACGATTGATGTACGGGTTTTAGGGGAAAACATAATTGCTGGAAGTAGTGATGGATATAAAGTCACTGCAACGGCTTATCGTGATGAAAGTAAGACCATTCTTTATAAAGGGCCAAATGACAATAAAGGAACAGATATTAAATTTGCTTGGTTACCCGCACCTGAAGGGACGACATTGGATGCCTCATCTGGAGGATCATTAACTATTGGTTCAGACGGCACCCTACAAAACACATTGACGGGGGGATTGCTTGATAATGGATCCCCTGTACAAAATGTAAATGTTTGCCTCCAGGTTATTGAACCACAAACTGAGCCAAAAGCATGTACTCCTGAGATAAATTTTTATCTGGATGTAGGGATTGAAGAAATTATCGTATCAACACATCCCACTGGCAAAAAGGTATTAGATGGAAATAGTCAGGATTACTATATCTATACAGCTAAGATAATTAATAAAAAAACCGGAAAGCCACTCCCTGACGGTTACTCTTTCCAAAATGATATTTGGAGTTCTGATCCTGCGGCAGACACTAGCCAAGAGAATGGTATTCCAGAAATGAAGTTTACACGAATGGATACTACAGTAACGAAAGGGGAGCTTATTGCCCATTTATCTAGTAGCGTAGGTGTCGGGGATGTTAAGAATGATCAGGTAACGGATGGGGTGAAAGTTACACTAACAATACCGCCTGTGAAAGGGCAGCCACCTGAGACGAAATCAGCAGATATTGTTGCTTTCAGTCCAATGCCACACGAAGCGGGGCTTGAAGTGAGCAGTACAATTAGTGTAAATAACAAAACAATGAAAAAAGTATTTAAAGAGCAAAACAGACCTTATAACTCGTTTAGGGGTCTACAAGGACGTTTAGTTAAATTACCATCAGAAGATCCGATCCTTCAGAATGGAGATATACTCGATCCGCCTCCTCAGGTAATAAAGGGATACGTTAATATAGATAATACAACGGGAGTAATAAATTTATCTGCTATTGGGACGGCTGCTATAAACGTATCTGTTAAGAATCCGAAGAATAAAGTTCGGCATCTTTATACGTATCAATTTAATAATAAAAGATTTTTCTCACATACTAGCGATCCTGTGGTTTATATGCCGAACGACCCTGGTTCATGCACTGAGGCTAATCCGCTGGTGCAAGATGCAACAGTCAATGATGTGTTTGACCCTGCGGGAGGTGGAATTCCTCTAGTGGTGGAGTTTCCTAAACCTTACTTTTGGGGAATATTGAGCTTTCTTAATACTGGAGTACCTGCTCCGAATATGGCAGATATTCGTGGAGGAAATGCATCATTACATCAAAACGTGTTTGTATTTGATCTCGCTACCGACACAATGGTCTCTGGCGACTCAGTAGCTGGTTATTTATTCTGTGCATTGTCTCTTCTTCCCTGAGAGCTAAACTTTGAGTTATTGCACCTCTCCGCCTTCTTGTCGGGCGGAGAGTCTTATCTGTTAACTGACTATTTGCTCTTTTTATAAGCCTGATATAAATTTCAGTCAGAATAACAAACTAACCAGTTTTATTTATTTTTATATTACTATCATCATGAGTGATAACTTTTTTTCATTATGCAAAATTTAGCAACCAGAGTAAATTACCATAAATAAGAACTTTCCAACTGGTTACATTAATGTTTTTATTTATGGGGACATAAAATGAATAAGACAATTTTCAATAAAGAGAAATATAATATCGTTCCAGATATACCTGGTGGAGCAAATGTGATTTTAGGACAATATTGTTATCTAACAATAAATATTTCAGGTAATGCATCTGATATGAGTGACATTACTACAGTAACTATATCAAGTACAACAAATGGCATAATAGCATCGCCTCTATCTAGCTGGCTTTCTAATCCTGTTCTTAATAATTCCATGACCTTTTTATTACAAGTTCCGGAAAGTCTATCTGATGGAACAAAGGTTATTATTAATATAAATTTGATGGGGAATCAAACTAACAAGACTCCATTACAAACTCTACAAGTTAATTATGTTGCCAAGAAATTAAATAAACAAACAGTTATTGACCTAACAGAAACGAAATATTTTCTGGATGTTCCCGCAGATGATAATGCGATGGGAACAGGTCAGATTTATTCTGTATTTTCTGGTACTATTACTGCAGATGATGGGAAAAAAACACCATTAAAGCATACTCAGATTTTAATTTCCAGTATGGTTTTAGGTCAGCTATATTCAAATACTCCTTCTGTAAAAATAGCTACAAATGAAACTAATCCAACTCACCTCATGCCTCAGAAATTACCTCAGGAGTATGACAATATTGAATTTGTTGCTGTAAAAAGTGATGAGAACGGAAAGATATCATTTCGTGTATATGCGGTAAAAGATACTCCTGTCAGGGTTGATTTTACGATTCAAATATTGAGAGTAACTTACGCACGATTTGTGGCATCTCTATATGTTTTTAACGATAAATCAGCTCCTTTTTTTGGTATCTCTAGTCCGTTTATACTTGGATTACAACCGGGTAGTATACTAAAACAGACTCCTGGACAATCGGAATTTCAGGTTAAAATTTTTAAATATTCTTCTTATCAGAATACAGATAGTATTGTTTTTTATCTCATGTCGCTTGTGAATAACCATGTAATAAGATTAGAGCCTGTATTTAAGGTTGATGATATAACTACGTTGTCTACATACCGCTTTAAATTTCCATATAATAAATTAAAAGTCAATGAGCTGATGGTATTGTATTATATGGTAATACCTCAGGAAGGGCCACCTATTTACTCTACAGGAATAGAAGTAAAATATGTAGGAGGAGGTGATGCATCTCCTGATGATAATATAGAAAGACCTTATGACAAATTAACAGTCTACTCTAGTTATGTGACTCAAGATACCCTTGATCCGACAAGTTATGATGATGGAGTTTCTGAATACGGGGCTGTTACTTTAGATACGATAGAACAGCAGAAAATAAAAAATGATACATTACCGCCAGATCAGCAGGTAAAGACGGATACTATTCCTGGTTTATATGTAGTCATAAAAGGAACTACTGATAAAAATGATAAAACGTTGCCACAAATGGGGGCAAAAGGTGGGATATCAATGTACTTAACATCCCTGAATCGCCAGAATAAATGTAATTATAAATTTGATTTATCCAATCCCGCTAATCTTAAAAATAATATTTATCAGATTGTTCCTATACGCTATTGTTCCTTGAATAGAGCGCAAGGGTACCACAGTGGTGCAGAAGGAACCCTGTATTTCGAATATTATGTAGAAGATGATAATGGAACGCGCACTTATAGCAAAGTTTGGCAAGTTGATCTTAATACTGTACAAGTAGGACAAGATCCAGGTTATTTACGGGGATGTTCAGCCAACTTCAATTGTTAATTGAATAAGGGATAATAATTTTTTAATTAATGAAATGGAGAATAATATGAATATAGCAGATGCACAGCATAATTTATGCAATAATGGGGAGCTTTGTGTATCCATAAAATCAGGTTCAGATGTTATTATTGGACAAATTTGTTATTTAAAAGTAACACTCTCGGCTGATCAATCTGTACTGAAAAAAATAAGTCATCTTTTAATAAAAGATGGTACTAACTCCATTCAAACAAGTAATATTGATGATTGGAGAATAAATTCTGATAAAACCTGTGGCTATGCAACATTTCAATTGCAAATTAATCATGATTTGATTGCAGATGCGACAGTTAATTATACTGTTCATGCTGTTTCTATTTCAGGTGATGACGTACAAGAAATTACACCAAAACAAGTTAGCTATACAGCAAAAAAAATGGGAAAGACAATTTTAAAAAATGATAAATATACAATCGTTCCAGATATACCTGACGGATCGAATGTTATTTCAGGGCAATATTGTTTTTTAACAATAACGGTATCAGGTAATGCATCTGATATAGCAAACATTTCTAATGTAACTATATCGCCTACAACAACTAACTTAAAGGCATCGCCTATATCTAACCGGATTACTAATCTTGTTACCAGTAAAGATATGGTCTTTTTATTACAAGTTGACAATGGTCTAGCTGATGAAGAAAAAGTTATTTTTACTATAAATTTGATGGGGACTGACGTGAGTAAACCTCCATTACAAACTTTACCAGTTAATTATATTGTCAAGAAATTAAATGAACAAACTACTATTCACCTAACAGCATCACCCGAATTTCTGAATGTTCCGGCAGATGATAATGCGATAGGAACAGGTCAGATTTATTCTGTATTTTCTGGTGCTATTACTGCAGATGACGGGAAAAATACACCATTAAAGCATACTCAGATTTTAATTTCCAGTATGGTTTTAGGTCAGCTATATTCAAATACTCCTTCTGTAAAAATAACTACAAATGAAACTAATCCAACTCACCTCATGCCTCAGAAATTACCTCAAAAGTATGACAATATTGAATTTGTTGCTGTAAAAAGTGATGAGAACGGAAAGATATCATTTCGTGTATATGCGGTAAAAGACACTCCTGTCAGGGTTGATTTTACGATTCAAATATTGAGAGTAACTTACGCACGATTTGTGGCATCTCTATATGTTTTTAACGATAAACCAGCTCCTGTTTTTGGTATCTCTAGTCCGTTTATACTTGGATTACAGCCGGGTGGTACACTAAAACAGACTCCTGGAGAATCGGAATTTCAGGTTAAAGTTTTTAAATATTCTTCTTATCAGGATACAGATAGTATTGTTTTTTATCTAATGTCGCTTGTGAATAACCATGTAATAAGATTAGAGCCTGTATTTAAGCTTAATGATATAACTACGTTGTCTACATACCGCTTTAAATTTCCATATAATAAATTAAAAATCAATGAGATGATGGCATTGTATTATATGATAATACCTCAGGAAGGGCCATCGGTTTACTCTACAGGAATAGAAGTACAATATATAGGAGGAGGCGATGCATCTCCTGATGATAATATAGAAAGACCTTATGACAAATTAACAGTCTACTCTAGTTATGTGACTCAAGATACCCTTGATCCGACAAGTTATGATGATGGAGTTTCTGAATACGGGGCTGTTACTTTAGATACGATAGAACAGCAGAAAATAAAAAATGATACATTACCGCCAGATCAGCAGGTAAAAACGGATACTATTCCTGGTTTATATGTGGTCATAAAAGGAACTACTGATAGAAATGATAAAACGTTGCCACAAATGGGGGCAAAAGGTGGGATATCAATGTACTTAACATCCCTGAATCGCCAGAATAAATGTAATTATAAATTTGATTTATCCAATCCCGCTAATCTTAAAAATAATATTTATCAGATTGTTCCTATACGCTATTGTTCCTTGAATAGAGCGCAAGGGTACCACAGTGGTGCAGAAGGAACCCTGTATTTCGAATATTATGTAGAAGATGATAATGGAACGCGCACTTATAGCAAAGTTTGGCAAGTTGATCTTAATACTGTACAAGTAGGACAAGATCCAGATTATCTGCGGGGATGTTCAGCCGACTTCAATTGTTGATTGAATAATGGATAATAATTTTTTAACTTTAAATAACTCCACCATCCATAGATGGTGGAAGTAAGAATTACTGTTTTTTAAATTGAATTTTATTATTTGAAATTATTTTTCATTAATTTTATAATTAATGAAATGGAGGATAATATGAATATATTAGATGCACAGCATAATTTATGCAATAATGGGGAACTTTGTGTATCCATAAAGTCAGGTTCAGATGTTATTATTGGACAAGTTTGTTATTTAAAAGTAATACTCTCGGCTGATCAACCCATACTTGAAAAAATAAGTCATATTTTAATAAAAGATGGTACTAATTCCATTCAAGCAATTAACATTGATGATTGGAGAATAAATTCTGATAAAACCTGTGGCTATGCAACATTTCAATTGCAAATTAATCATAAGCTGATCGCAGATGTACCAGTTAATTATACTGTTCATGCTGTTTCGCTTTCAGGTAAGGATGTACAAGAAATTACACCGAAACAAGTCAGCTATACAGCAAAAAAAATAGCAAGTGATAGCCACATACATTTGGATTATGATAAAAATTATTTAATTACACCAATAACAGAGAATAGTACCAAAGATCCACATAATGAGTATGTTGTTATTTCTTCTATAATAAAAGATAACAAAGGAAATTTACTCAAGAATGTTGGTGTGACAATTAGTGCTATGTCCAACAAAGCGATTAATCAAGTTATTTTTACTACAGATGGGGAATTGCCTGAAGAAATTCCCGTTGAGACAGTAAAAGAGACACAATTTATCACAGTTTATTCTGATTTAAACGGAAACATTAAATTTAGAATTTATCCTAAGAAAGATACAGCAGTAAGATTAGAGTTAATGACAGCAATTCTAGGAGTGACTAGATTTACCCTAGAATATGCTTTATATATAGTAACACCCTCAAATGGTATAGGTACATTAGGTTATCCGATAATACGAGAATTAGATTCTGATAATTGCATAAGACAGAATTTAAGATCTTCTTCTAAAAGTTTCCATGTAAAAATACCTAAATATTCTAATTATCAGGATGGGGATGCTATTTTATTTTTTGTACAAAAAAAAATTGGTGATAAACCAACATTGCTTCAGCCTATATCTACTTTTCAGAGTGAAGATAGTGTAGATAAACGTATTTTTTCATTTCCATATAACTCTTTCCCACTAAAAGAAGAGGTTGGTTTTTATTATGTTATTTCACCAGTAGATGGACAAATAAACTATAGTTATCCTATCTCAGTAACATATTTGGGAGGAGAAGAAAAAAATCCTAAAGAGCAAATTTATAGACAATATGATAAAGTTAGGGTTTATGATAGTACTGTAGATTTACCTATTGACTTATCCAGTAATGAAAGTTTGGTTGATGAATATACACCGGTTAATACAGCTTCAATAAGCTTCCAAAAAGACTACGAGCATGTCGATATTAATAAAGCTGTTGGTCTGTATGTTATAGTACCAGCCTCTAAGGACCCAAATAATAAATCATTGCCAACGGTTGGTCAGTCTGGTGGTGTAGATCTTTATTATACATCTGACACTAGAAACAATCAGAAATTTTATAAATTCAATCTGGAGAAAGAAGGTGGAAATATAGTGCCAATACCATATTGTGCTCTTAGTCGGGCAACAAATTATAATGGTGAATATGGGGAATTATTTTTTGATTACTATATTGATGATGGAAATGGTACCAAAACTTATAGTCATATTTGGGTTGCAGCTATTGGCACTGAAACAAACATGCGAGATGATAACCTTGAAGGTTGCTCACCTGACGCATAAACATCCCTAATAAAATAAAAGTGTAATCTATATTTTATTTTATAATAGTTGGATTTTTTATAAAAATTTAGCTTTATTATTTTTATGGCGTTGTTTTTATTTAATGGTGTTTCTATGGTTATCGGGTGATAACTATTTTCTATTATACATTTAATTAAGTTATCTGTTTAATGTGCAAGAGAAAGGTGGTTATTAAACAATTAATAGAGGATCATATGATAAACAGTCAATTTGATGAACTTAGAGTAAAAGTTCATATAAATAAATCTTTTTGTTATACGCCAGATAAAAATGAAAATATTGAAGATATCAAAGATAATTTCATCCGCTATTCTATGAAAATGACCAATATATCAGATAAGTCAATGAATAATAAGATTTTTCATATTTATTCATCTATTGGTGATTATATAGTACATAAAATTACTATTACGAATGAACCATCAGGAGATCAGGCTCTTAAAATTATTCCCCCAGTTACTTCAGGTGATAATATTTTTGTTCCTATTCCCATTGATTCAGATGGAAATGTTAATTTTAGAGTTTATCCCAAAAAAGGTATTCCTTCGAAAATTCAATTAGGTGTTGAGTTACCAGGAAAAAATATTATTTTTTCTGTTCCTGACATCTATATTATTAGTCATAAACCCAGTGATCAAAGTTTACTAATTTCAAGAATAATAATACCTGATCTTGATGATGGCAATCTCAGTGCTTATGGTTCAAACCTGATGTTTGATGTCAAAGTTCCTAACTATGATAGTCCATCGGATGGAGACACTGTGCTATTTTTCACCAAGGATAATAATGGAAATTCTTTTCCTTCAGTGAAAAAAATCAGAGAACCATTTTCTAGTTATTATAATTATCAAATTTATTATGATGATTTTGAAATAAATAAACCATCAGAACTGTATTATGTGGTTGTTACAGTTGATGGACGTAGCCTGTATTCGGAAAAATTAGATTTCACTTATATCGGGGGGGGAGATAATAAACCATCAGATCGAATAAATCGCGTTTTTGATAAACCTATTGTGTATTCTAGCTGGGCAGACCCTAACAGCCATCCTCCTTTGAATGAAAACGATAATGATAGAATATTATCGGAAACATACTACATTAACAGCTTAAATATAAAAAATCACAAAAATAATGGTGGTTATGGTTTATTTATAAAGTTAATAGGAACAAATGATGAAAATGATGTAAGCAAACCAAAATTCGGCGATAAAATTCATTTTAAAATGTATCTGAATGGGGGGTTGTATAATGGAGCGGGTCGATATGATAAAGATGTAAATAATTATAAAGAAATCTCTTGCGAGATTAATAAAGTTGCAGATAACAATAAAGGAAATACATCTACTACTGTTATTTATATAGATTATAACTCAATTATAAATTTTTCACATGACTCAAATCAAAATTCCGCAATAATCTATTTTGAGTACTATGTTTTGGGCGATAATGGACGAACATATAGTCATACATGGGAAAGTCGAATTGAAACAGTAGGTAGTGAACTTTGACATTTTTAATAAATTAAAAATAAAGGAATAACCATGAGTAAAAAAATTAATACTTCTGTAGAGAATAAATCAGATGTAATAATAGGCCAAACATTCTTTCTTGATATTATTTTGACTTCTGATGAACCAATCTCAAGTGATGCCAGCATTACGATAAAAAAAACGAATAATGTTGATCTTCAAGATTCCATTCCACCAATAAAGCTTTATGATAATGGAACTAAAGGCATTATAACTATTCAACTATATATTTATGATGATGTTATCGATAAAAATTTAGTTCAATTTTATATTGAGCCAGATTCGAATGCAGTAGGTTTTCCAGAACAGAGAGTCGAGTATATTGCACGAACACTTGACAAATCTTCATTGCGATTGAAAACGGGAGCTGACTTTCTAAGAGTCCCTACTCATAAAAATGTCCCTTCTGATGGGGTTGATGGACGATATTTTACTAAAGTTCATGCAAAAGTGCTAGCTGGGGATGGAACAACAGGATTATCAGGTACTCCTATTGATATAGTTGATATAGATAAAGTATATGACAGAGTCAGTTTTTATAAATCTAAGTCTGATGAAAAATCTAAAATAGAAATTAGGGATATGGTGAATTTCAATGGGTTTACCATAAACACAGACAATAACGGTTATTTAGAGTTTTATGTTTTTGCAAAACAAGAAGATGCGGTCGTCTTCAATCTTTATTCTTATATAGCGGGTGTTAGTGGTACAATTTCATCTGACAAAACTTTATATATAATTGATAGTAGTCCAGTAGATCAATCTCATACATTGATGCCTCCAGAAATTAAAGATGAAATTAATGGAAAACTACATCCAACTACAGATTCTCCAACATTTTCTGTTAAAGTACCAATGTATGATGATGCATCAAGTGATGATACGATTTTTTTCTTTGTTGATGGCTTGATGGTTGGTGATGCCATTCCATTGACAAATCTCCCAGATCAGTTGAACGATTTCCCTATACCTTATAAGAAAGCTTTTTTAGATAGTAATAAGGATTATTCGTTTTTTTACATAATTATTAAACGTTCCGCCGATAAATTTGTATCAATTCCTCAGGATGTAACATATGTAAAATATCAACATCCAATGGATAATATTTATGAAAAATGTGAGATTTACTCTAGCTATGGAGTTGATCCGAAATATTTAATTACTGAAAATGATATAGTAAATTGTAATGCAATATCTAATTATAAGAAAAATAAAGATCACGCAGGACTATTTGTAAAAATACCGGGTTCCAGTGGTTCTAATGATACAACAAAAGTCCCTTCAGGCTCTGAAGTCTCTTTAACATTGCATATAAGAGCTAAACAAAAAAGCCTGGATCAGCCTTTGGGTACAATAAAAATGCCAAATTCAGGTAATAATATAATAATAGATGTTTCCCAGACATATCTTGCAGGTACTGATTCATATGATGAGGATCATCATGGTCAGATTAATTTTTCTTATACTGTTAGTAAAGATGGAGTTGCACTTGGCAATGGTACCACCTGGAAAGGAAAAATTGATACTCAACCTGCTGCTCCGGGGTTGCAATGTGAATAACTGACATTAAATTAATGATTTTTAATAACACTCATGGCCTCTTATTTTTTATAAGAGGCCAATTTATACCTATCAGAATTTAAATATTAATTTTAGATATAGCTTGTATTTAAGACATGATTATTCCATTTGAATAATATTCAAAAATAAAAACTAGATTATATATTTTATTATTATATGCCCGTTAAAATCGCTTATTATAATCACATATTTTCTCTGATCGTCAATCATATCGATTGTCAATAAAACCATAATATCTGAATATTTTCATTTAATAATAAAAGACATAATTTACCCCTACCTCTGTCAATATCATCCGTAACATCATTTAGTTTTTAAAACGTAATTAAATACATGGTAACACATAGATTATTACACTAATATATATTATCCATTAATAAAACCTAAAAATCTACTTCCTACCTTTCTCTGTATAAAATAAACTCAGATTACTCTATAATATCGGGTGAAATTATAATTCAGTGTGATTAAAAATCATTATCACGCATCTTTATTTTATTTATTTACTTACTTTTTTTACAACTCCGTCATTACTCACAACACTATTAATTATAACAACAAAATTATATTTATGGCATGAATATGCGATAAGTTATTTTCATTAGTTAATTTCAATAATTTAATTTACACTCAATCTTCACTTTTAATTATAAATAAACTCCATATCTACCAATAAAAATAAGGATTTAATTATGAGCGGAAATAACTCTCTTCCTCTTCCTCTTTTACCTCAATCCGACAATGGCATTTTGGATCTATCTAAAATAAAAGGGGATATAATTCAAATACTCGTACCAGTAGGCTCTTATCTTATCAAAGAGGACAGTATTACGGTTCACTTTAAATTCTCAGGTAGTTCTCAAGATGCTTTCAGTGGACCAACTTTGACGATAGCTAGCATACCTAGTAATTATTACGAATTACATGTTAGTAAAGATCAACTCAAAGAACAAAAGTATGACGTTAGTTATACAACATCTGATACTGCTGAGAATATAGCTTACTCACAGTCTGTGAGTATAAATGTTATTAAACAGCCCGTAGTAACAGAAAAACCTTTTATCGTCATGGGTGCACGCTCCATTCTTTACACTTCGGCTAATGCTCTCTTTGGACCACAGTGCTTGACTGCGTGGGATGAGGAGGGAAATCCCGTGTCAGTTACTTGGCAATATAGTGATACTCCAAAAGCCAATGTAAGTTGGCAGTATAATGATAAAAATTATCACGCAACTATAAGTGATCATTTCTATGATAACGCACCAGATATACCAATAGCCGTTACTTCTCTTCCCAGTGGGAAATATATGTATATAATAAACCCCATTAATATTTTTGGTAATGGTGGTACAGCAGCCCGTGATAACCCTTTTCGAGATACTCCTCCAGGTAAACCAGTCGGTGTTCCAGAATCTTTTGCATCTAGTTTCGCCGCATTAACTGATTCCGGAAATCTATACGCCTGGGGAGCAATAGAGAGGGCGCCACAAGTGACAACTGGTGGCCTGACCGACTCGAATGTGAAAAAAGTAGTAGCATCTGGATACGGTTATGGAGCCTTACATAACGATGGCAGCATAACACTCTGGTCTACAACAACGTCGATGCACATGTCACCACCACAACAATCTCAATCTAAAAAATACATTGATCTTACAATGGGCGGTCTGAATGTCCTGGCCATGACAGAGGATGGTAATATTGATATATGGGGCATGGGAGCAAGGCAACAGCCGTCAGTGAATCTGGGACCTGCTGAAAAGACTATCCTTGTCGGAAATGATGATGCTGTCTTTGGCTTTAATACTGAAACTCAGCACTCATTATGGCTCAGAATGGATGATGAGGTTCCTAACGGTTGGTTAGGATTTCCATATTCAACGATACTAGGTCGAGACTACAGTTATCCTCGTGCAATTGTACCTGCTGGGTGTTATTTCACGTTTATCCATAAGGATGGTACAGCAGAGCTTTTAACATTCGCAGCGCCTATTCCTCCTAAATTTGATGGTATCTATCCAGTACCCGGAGATTTAGCCATTCAATCAGTTAATCCTTCTGAGTGGGATATCTTAAATGGTGAAAATGAGCTGAATATTATTGAGAACGTGCGAGGTAGAGCAATTCTGGGTACTGACAATAAGTTGACGATGACTCTGAATGTACCACCAAATCCACCTTTCGACTTCATTAAGACATACGATAATATCACAGATATATCTGGTAATTTCGAATGTGTCATGTTTAGGACACAATCCTATAAAGCCCAGATATCCCATAATTACAATATAAATACACCCTCTAAGTATGAACCCCCCAGCGGATGTAATGAGAATATTGTTCAGGTAACGTGTACAGCAAATGCATGTGCTGCATTACACAAAGATGGGACAGTAACCGCTTGGGGAGATAGCGATTTTGGCGGTGATTGTACAAATGTCAAAGATCAATTGAAAGATGTAAGGGCTATCTACGCGACAGGAAGAGCATTTGCAGCCCTGACAGGGGATAAAAGGGTCGTGACCTGGGGATATGAGCCAGGTGGCGGAAATAACAGCGAAGCAAATATCGATAATCAGATTAGCTATTCAACATATATTACAAATTAATGTACTAATTCTCATTAATATTAGCTGATTATTCAATTTGTTCTTAAATGAATACCGCCTCTTATAGAGGTGGTATTCATCATATGTTATTTAGTGAATCCATGGGGTATAGACAAATTACTTATTACCTGTACCAAATTTAAAAATAATTAAACTGCAGATAGTATGGAGATATCCTGATTATCATAGTCGGATTCTGTCAGAAGAAAAGAAATCTCAATTGGAAAACACGAAGGCTATCCTATCCCTATACTTATAGAACTATCGACCAGAACGGTCTATCGCACCACTTAAGTGCACATCCGTAACTGAAAGTCACCAATACAGTGCAAAATATTTAAAAACTGGCCTTTATCCTATCCATTCTCTAGCTGCCAAAAAATCATACTCTGATATTAAAGACTTTTTAAAAGTTGGCACGCTTTTCGCATTAATCTTTGCATGAGTAATTTCACAAAAATTGACTGTGCAGAGATACACAATCGCCCCTAGATAAAACAGCAGCTTTCTTGCACAGTTTTATCTGGCCGATGTAAACCAGGAGAATTCAGTATGTCCGTTGAACATGTTTTGTCCATAATTGAAGAGCATCAGGTGAAGTTTATTGACTTACGTTTTACTGATACCAAAGGTAAAGAACAACATATCACTATCCCTGCCCATCAAGTTGATGACGATTTCTTCGAAGATGGAAAAATGTTTGACGGTTCATCTATAGGTGGCTGGAAAGGTATCAATGAGTCCGACATGGTGTTAATGCCAGACCCAAGCACTGCAATGATTGATCCTTTCTTTAATGATGCCACGCTCATTATACGTTGCGATATTCTGGAACCGGGCACGATGCAAGGTTATGATCGCGATCCCCGATCCATTGCCAAACGCGCGGAAGATTTCTTGCGTGCGAGCGGCATTGCAGACACCGTTTTATTTGGACCAGAACCCGAATTTTTCCTGTTCGATGATATCCGTTTCGGGAGTTCCATCTCTGGTTCTTACTACCATATTGATGATACTGAGGCAGCATGGAACAGCGGCACACGTTATGAAAGCGGTAACAAAGGCCATCGTCCCGGCATCAAAGGCGGCTATTCCCCTGTTCCGCCAGTAGATTCCTCTCAAGACCTACGTTCAGCCATGTGTCTGACAATGGAAAAAATGGGTTTGGTGGTTGAAGCACACCATCATGAAGTTGCAACAGCCGGACAAAACGAAGTTGCCACCCGTTTTAATACCATGACAAAAAAAGCAGATGAAACCCAAATTTATAAGTATGTGGTTCATAATGTTGCCCATAAATATGGTAAGACTGCCACATTTATGCCAAAACCATTAGTCGGTGATAACGGTTCCGGGATGCACTGCCATATGTCACTATCCAAAGATGGCACTAACCTGTTTGCAGGTGATAAATACGGTGGTCTGTCTGAGATGGCGCTGTACTATATCGGCGGTATTATCAAACATGCCCGTGCATTGAATGCCTTCACGAATCCAACCACTAACTCTTACAAACGCCTGGTACCCGGCTTTGAAGCTCCGGTTATGCTGGCTTATTCTGCCCGTAACCGCTCTGCTTCTATCCGTATTCCGGTTGTAGCCAGCACTAAAGCCCGCCGTATTGAAGTGCGTTTCCCTGATCCGGCAGCGAATCCTTACCTTGCTTTTTCCGCCCTGCTGATGGCTGGCCTTGATGGCATCATCAATAAAATCCATCCGGGTGATGCAATGGATAAAAATTTGTATGACCTGCCTGCGGAAGAAGCACAAGAGATCCCAACTGTGGCTTCTTCTTTAGAAGAGGCTTTGGCTGCATTGGATGCAGATCGCGAATTCCTGACACGCAGTGGTGTTTTCACCGATGATGGAATTGATGCTTATATCAATTTATTACAAGGTGAAGTTGAACGTGTCCGTATGGCTCCACATCCTCTGGAGTTTGAACTGTATTACAGTGTGTAATGCTGAATATTGTACTTGATGATATTACTGTGATTCATTTTTTGTTGCCGTGAAACTTTGACCCATCTTCGGATGGGTTCTTTTCCGGTGCATATAAGCAGGTTCACATTGTACGTAATGACTCTTATTCCGAAGGAGTCAAAATACATTCTTAACAGAAAGCCCATTGAGTTGCTTAGATAGGCTACAATGCACCAAAAAAGTGCAGAGATTGAATGACAATGGTTGATTTGCCCGATGCAGAACAGATTCTCGACTCACAGATAAACAGTGTCTTAGTGTTGGATAATGATTTGATTATCCGTTATGCCAATCATTCTGCAATGCAACTTCTGGCACAAAGTTCACGTAAGTTATTCGGCACACCCCTTCCAATTCTGTTTAGCTATATCTCATTGGATACAGAATTGATGCGTTCTAGTTTGATAAGCGGCCATGGCTTTACCGATAACGAAGTCATATTGGTGATTAATAATCACTCTCACGTGATGTCGCTCAGTGCCCAACCAATTTCCGAACAGTTTATTCTGCTGGAACTAGCACCTATGGATAGCCAGCGACGTTTAAGCCAAGAGCAGATTCAACAAGCACAGCAGGCAGCTGCGCGGGAATTGGTTCGGGGGCTGGCACATGAAATCAAAAATCCCCTTGGCGGGTTACGAGGAGCCGCACAACTGCTCGCCAAGGCACTGCCAGAACCATATTTGCGGGAATATACTCAAGTGATCATTGAACAGGCTGACAGACTACGTGCTCTTGTTGATCGGTTGCTGGGACCACAGCATCCCGGAACCCAAACCCGACAGAGTATTCATCATGTGGTCGAGCGTGTTTATCAATTAGTTTCATTGGAAATGCCTGCCAATATCACGCTGATCAAAGATTATGATCCCAGCCTGCCTGAGTTAGCCCACTACCCTGACCAAATTGAGCAGGTATTACTGAATATTACTCGCAATGCCCTGCAAGCTCTGGGCGAAAAAGGCGGTACGATTACTCTGAGGACAAGAACAGCATTTCAGGTTACCTTACAAAGTGAGCGTTACCGTCTGGCTGCCAGAATTGATGTTGAAGACAATGGGCCAGGCATCCCACCCAATATTCAGGACACACTTTTTTACCCTATGGTCAGTGGGCATGAAAGTGGAACTGGACTTGGGTTATCCATCGCACGTAATCTTATTACTCAGCATGCCGGAAAAATCGAATTCACCAGTTGGCCGGGGCATACGGAATTTTCCATTTACCTGCCTATCAAGAAATAACTGATCAAACTGATCAAGAAGTAGAGGGCGACAATGCAACGAGGAAAAGTCTGGGTCGTTGATGATGACAGTTCTATCCGTTGGGTACTTGAACGGGCACTGAGTGGCGCAGGAATGGAATGCACCTGTTTTGAAAACGCTGATGCTGTACTGGCTGCACTGTCACAGGGCAGCCCTGAAGTTCTGCTTTCAGATATCCGTATGCCCGGGCTGGATGGGCTGAGCCTACTCAATCAGATCAAACAGAGTTATCAACAACTTCCGGTCATCATTATGACCGCTCATTCTGATTTAGATGCCGCCGTTAGTGCTTATCAACACGGTGCATACGATTATCTGCCAAAACCCTTCGATATTGATGAAACCGTTGCACTGGTTGAGCGGGCACTGAGCCACTATCGCGAACAGCATCAATCTTCCTCCCATCCGCAAGTGGCTGGATCTGTTTCAGACATGATCGGTGAAGCGCCAGCCATGCAGGACGTATACCGGATTATCGGTCGCCTTTCCCGTTCTTCTATCAGCGTATTGATCAATGGGGAGTCTGGCACGGGAAAAGAACTGGTCGCTCATGCTCTTCACCGCCATAGCCCACGCGCTTGTGCACCGTTTATTGCCTTGAATATGGCAGCAATTCCAAAAGATTTGATTGAATCTGAGCTGTTTGGTCATGAGAAAGGGGCTTTTACGGGAGCAAACCAGGTTCGTCAAGGGCGTTTTGAACAAGCCAATGGCGGCTCGCTGTTTTTGGATGAAATTGGCGATATGCCGCTGGATATCCAGACTCACTTACTGCGGGTGCTGGCAGAAGGGCAATTCTATCGAGTTGGGGGCTATGCTCCGGTGAAGGTGGATGTTCGTATCATTGCCGCCACTCACCAGAATCTTGAACAACGGGTTGCAGAAGGAAAATTCCGGGAAGATCTCTACCATCGCCTGAATGTCATTCGTGTTCAGCTACCTCCATTGCGGGACAGAGTGGAAGATATTCCTCGTCTGACGCATCATTTTCTGCAACAAACAGCCAAAGAGTTAGGCGTTGAAGCCAAAGTACTGCATCCCGCGACTGAAATCGCTTTGATGAACCTCCCATGGACAGGAAATGTCCGTCAATTGGAAAACGTCTGCCGTTGGCTGACGGTGATGGCTGCCAGCAAGGAAATACTGGTACAAGATCTTCCCTCGGACCTGATAGGCAATCAATCAACTGAGCAAGCAGAAAGCCCACCTCTTTCACACTCAGTTTCCTCTGAAAGCTGGTCTCAACTGTTGGCTGAATGGGCAAAACATGCCTTAAAAGAGGGAAAAGCAGATCTTCTCTCCGATGCGTTGCCATTACTGGAGCGGACACTGCTTAATTGTGCACTGGAATATACCAATGGCCATAAACAGGAAGCCGCCCGCTTATTGGGCTGGGGTAGAAATACGATAACGCGGAAATTGAAAGAGTTGGGGTTGGAATAGTGACATTCCCCCCCAATAAAGTCCATTATCTATTTCTGATTAAATACTCTTAAAAATCAATGAATTGAGACAATATCGCTTCATCGTTTGTAACCAGTACTATGCCTTCATATAAAGCTTGAGTCATTAGCATAAGATCAAAAGGATCTCGGTGTTTTACATTTGGCAATTCGTAATAACTCACAGAGTGTTCTATTGTTACAGGTAATGGCAAAAAACCCACCTCATTTTGTGCAACATCTACGAGCACTTTTGGTTCAAAAGAATAATCACTTCTACCTAACCTGCTTTTTATTGCTATTTCCTGAATACTGGTGGCACTGAAATAAACTTCATTATCAGTATCTCTTAGTAATTCAATGATTTCTTTTTTCAATTTAGAGGGATCAGACAAATACCAAAGCAAAATATGAGTATCAACCAGATATCACATCAGTTTTGCTCTCTCCCCTCAAACATTGAAAGGATTTCACTATCATATTTAGCAAATTCTTCTTCTGTTGGAACAGACAATTTCCCAACTAAAATCCCAATTGGCCTCAATGATTTTTTAGACTTAGTCAGAACACCAATTGGCCTATTTACCATAAAATTATCAATTTCTGTCGATACTTTTGATACTTGCTTACCTCGCCAACGTCTGTAAGCCTTTACCTGTATGATACCTTCGCCAGCCTCTTTAATAACAATAGCTTGTCCTTTTCTGATGGCAGCTCTCAGCCCCTCAGGAAGTTCTGCAATGCGGAGCTTGATTTCAGCACTCATATGATCTCCCATATTTCAGCAATCAAATCACAGAATTAATTTTAACCAATTATTGGGCAAATGTTAACCTTTTTGAATGATTGAAATATATAGATACCGCTTTATTAAGCAACTTGAAATCCAATAGGTATAGATGAAAAATGATAACTTCATATCACCCGCGAAAACTGCCGCCGCCGCACCTGATTACGCAGATAGCTATCAAAACACATACAAATATTACGGATCAGAAGACGCCCTTTTGGTAATACCTGAATCTGTGATTCTGTCACTTCAACCAGCTCATCTCCGGCCAGTGGTGCCAGTAATTGCAAATCTTCGGCGAAATAATCAGCGAAGTTCAGCCCATAATGCTGCTCAATGTCCGCAAAATTCAACCGGAAGTTACAGATCAAATCCTTGATCACATCACGACGGATACAATCATCCTGCGTTAGTGCCAAACCACGCCATAATGCATGGCCTTGCTCTTCCACTGCTGAATAGTAGGCTTTCAGATCTTTCTGGTTTTGTACATAACTATCCCCCAGCATACTGATGGCTGAGACTCCCATTCCCAGTAAATCGCACTCACCTTGTGTCGTGTATCCCTGAAAATTGCGATGCAAAATGCCTTCGCGCTGAGCAACCGCCAGTTCATCATCAGGACGGGCAAAGTGATCCATACCAATAAACTGATAGCCATTGCCTGTCAGAGTCGCAATGGTTTCCTGCAAGATATCCAGTTTCTGCATTGCACCCGGTAGATCCTGCTCCTTGATTTTACGCTGCGCGGCAAACAGACTTGGCAAATGTGCATAGTTAAATACACTCAGGCGATCGGGCGACAACGCCAGCACTCGCTGCAATGTAAAGGCGAAACTCTCAGGTGTCTGCTTTGGCAGACCATAAATCAAATCAATGCTGGTGGATGTAAAACCGGTTTCACGGGCACGATTGATCAGCTCAAAAATAAACGCTTCGTCCTGCTCACGATTTACCAAACGCTGCACGTCTTTATTGAAATCCTGCACCCCCATACTAAGGCGGTTAAAACCTTCATGGCGCAGGTGATCGACAACATCAAGTTCAATTTCACGCGGATCAATTTCAATGGAAAGCTCGGCATCGGGCAAAAAATAGAAGTGGCTGCGCAGTATCGACATTAACCGACTAATCTGCGCCTTATCCAAATATGTCGGTGTTCCTCCGCCCCAGTGCATCTGGCTGATTTTCCGTTGGGAGAACAATTTAGCCCGGGACGCAATCTCTTGTTCCAGCACATTTAGATATTCATCCGCCTTGTGTTTTTGACGAGTAACCAGCTTGTTGCAGCCACAGAAATAGCACAGCTTATGGCAAAACGGGATGTGGATATAAAGAGAAAGCGGGCGATCAGGATAACGGGCAGCAGCCTGAGCAAAATCAACGCTATCATATTGCGGGTTAAACTCCAATGCTGTTGGATATGAAGTATAACGAGGCCCTGAATAGTTGTATTTCTGGATCAAAGGCAGATCCCAAACAATGGCTTGCTCTGGCATGCTTATTCCTTCCGCTGTTTACGCCCATCAAAACGCAACTTTTTCATCGAGTTGAAATGTCGTGTCATGATGATACTGCGCAACCGACGTTTACGTTGCGATAGCCACCATAGTTTACCTAATAACCATAATAAATAACATACAAATACTATGGTTATTAGGATGAACCCACCTTTTACAATCACAATTCATTGAAGCAGGAATTATTTACCCTTCAACAACTGCATGATATCTTCCTGCCGTTCCTCTTCTTCGCTGTCATCATCTTCTGGATTGATACCCAACTCTTCCATCAGAACGTCAATCCGGTCGAGTGTATTATCAACATAGGCGTTGTCTTCCTCAGACAGTTTTTCGCCCTGCTCAAGACGCTCTAACAAGTCATCCAGACGCTCGTCATTTTCCAGCATTGCCAGTTCTTCCTGCGGGGACAAACGAGGCTTTTGTTTCTCCTCAACAGGCTTAGTGACTGGTTTCACCGGCGTTTCTTTTTCGCCAATGACCAGAGGAACCGGAACTTTACTGCCAATACGCGGATCTTTTTCCTGATTACCTGCTGAACGTTTTTTATCTCTGCCATCACCGTTACTACGGCTGCCTGTCTGGTTACCACGGCGTTTTTTCTGGCGTTTGCGTTCGCGCCCTTCTGCATCCAGCTCTGCGCGACTTTTTCTTTTTTGCTTACCAGCGGAAGGCTTCGCTGGTGTTTTTTTCTTTAACGGGCTCATAGCTTGTGACTCAACTCGCTTTTATCAAGATATTTTCGGCGGAATCTAACAGAAACCACCTATAACATCCAATGTCATTCACTTATAGCTTAAAGTTCGGCTAATATTCTAATTAACTTTAACTCAAATAATTGATCATTAACCACCATGCGTTTTTTTGATACTTCTTCTTACCGCATGCCATTGTATCTTTGGGTCACTGGTTATGCTGTGTTATGGATAATAGCAAGCTACTTTCTCGATCCCACCGTTCCTTATGATGCCGTAGAAGCCTTGAACTGGGGCACCAATGGCGAGTGGGGTTCCCCAAAAAACCCGTGGTTAGTCGGTGCTATAATGCTCCCTGCTATCCATATCAGCAATATATCGCTCAGCTTTTATTGGTATTTTGTCCACTTTGTTGCCATTGCCATCGGGATGCTTGGTGTCTGGCAGCTGGCTTTCCGACTGACAGATAAAATCATTCTGGCATGGCTTGCCATGTTAACGCTGAATCTGTCCGGTATCATCAACTTTGATATCATTCCTTATAACGATAATTACCTTCTGGTCATGCTATGGCCGTGGTCGCTGCTGCTTTTCCTGCGCGCCATTGATGATCATCCCAAATGGTGGCTGGCTTTCGCACTCACAACCGGGCTGGCAACAATGGCGAAGTACTCTTCCCTTGCCATTATCGGTTCTGTCTTTTTGATCTCCCTGTTCGTGCCAAAAGTGCGGCGCAATTATCGGGAGCCCCTGTTTTATCTCGCCATTATCCTGTGGCTCGCACTGGTTTTACCGAATCTCTGGTGGCTGGTGAATAACGACTTTGCCGCGTTCAAGTGGGTCGATTCCCAAATTAAGGCAGGATTCAATCTGCATACCACCCGTGCAATGCTTTCTGTGTTTTACCCGCTGATTATTGTCAGTGTGATTACTTATATGCTGGGTGGTCGGATTGGCTGGCCTAAGAAACAATCCAACAAGCTAGTCAATATCATTATCCTGCTGCCTCTCCTGATTATTTATGGCTGGTTCTCTTTCAATCAGGGCGGGCGCATGACTGAGTGGGTGCAGCCTTTTATGATCGTTGCGCCAGCTTTGTTGGTCGGGTCAATAACGGTATATCCTCATAAATCTCTGCAAAGCACATTAAGGGGACTGACCGTGTTCGGCATATTGGTGTTGATTGGCTATTCCAGCGTAATGGTGGCAAATATCCGTGGAGCCGGTCAGAAATTTGTCGGGATAAAAGACTTTACCCGTCAGCTTGATCAGCGCTGGAGCGAACAGCATTCAACACCTTTGTATTACGTGGGTGGGGAATATTTACATGAATGGATGACGTTCTACAGCCACTATCGCCCGGAAACGATACAACTCTGGAAATTAAATGGTGGCCCGCCACCGAATATCTACAATCGCCATATCAAAGAAAAAAATATTGTGGAACATGGCGCATTACTGGTGGGAGAGCGGGGGAAAACCTGCGCGGAGGAAAATTTCGGGCATACACTCAAGGAATGGCCGGCATTAATAATCAGTCATAAGGAAGAGTTTTCTTTTCAGCCCCAGCCAAACTCTGAAGTAGAACCAGTTTGTATTAGTTTTGTGGCACCTGAAAATATTCAGTCACATTAACCAAAAAAAGCCTGACATGGAAACACTCTGTCAGGCTTTTCTCATCATTTCAATCGTGCTCAGCGGGCATCCACAAACACCATTTTCAATACAAACAACAATGTCACCACGATCACGCAGGAACCG
This sequence comes from Xenorhabdus sp. XBWT, assembly GCF_059072735.1. Classification (NCBI taxonomy): domain Bacteria; kingdom Pseudomonadati; phylum Pseudomonadota; class Gammaproteobacteria; order Enterobacterales; family Morganellaceae; genus Xenorhabdus; species Xenorhabdus sp. XBWT. The sequence goes on along the minus strand of NZ_CM180990.1, from coordinate 184,882 downwards.
ATTTCACGCCATTTTCCGGTTCCCAGTTTCATAGCGCAGTAGGTGATAAAACCCAGTGCAATCCCTTCTGTGATGGAAAAACTAAATGGCATCATGACTGCGGTAATAAATGCGGGTACAGATTCAGTCAGATCGTCCCATTTCACCCGTGTCAGGCTGGATGTCATCAAAACACCGACATAAACCAGCGCTCCTGCTGTGGCGTAAGCAGGAACCATACTCGCCAGCGGAGAGATAAATATCACCAACAGGAACAAGATACCCACCACAATCGCCATCAAGCCGGTACGACCGCCTACAGAAACACCGGAAGAGCTTTCAACATAGGCAGTAACGGAAGAAGTCCCGACGTAAGAGCCTGCTACCGAGCTGATACTATCCACATATAATGCTTGTTTCATGCGCGGAAATTTACCATTGCTGTCAGCAAGCCCTGCTTTATCTGTCACACCAATCAAGGTGCCGGAAGAGTCAAACAAGTTCACCAGCATGAATGAGAAGATAACGCCTGCCAAAGTGATATCCAGCGCACCTTTCACATCAACGTTACCCACCACACTCATCACACTGGGCGGCAGATCAAAAATACCGTGATACTCCACATATCCCATCATGAAGCCGATAGCGGTCGTCACGATGATGGAGATCAACACTGCCGCATGAAAATTGCGTGCCGCTAAAATGGCAATGATAAAAAAGCCCAATGTGCCCAACAGAACATTATGGGAAGCAAAATTGCCAATTGAGACGATCGTGTCGGGATTTGGCACGATAATACCGGCATTTTTCAGCCCTATCATGGCAATAAACAGGCCGATACCGCTGGTAATTCCCACCCGCAGGCTTAATGGAATATTGGCTATCATCCAATAGCGGATTTTAAAGACAGTTAATATCAATAATCCCACTGCCCCCCAAAAAATAGCTCCCATCGCGACTTGCCATGAAATACCCATTGCACCAACGACGACAAAAGCGAAAAACGCATTCAGTCCCATCGCAGGAGCAACGGCTACAGGCAAGTTTGCCATTAATCCCATCATGATACTGCCTGCCGCAGCAATTAAGCAGGTAGTGACAAACACAGCCTTAATATCCATTCCTGCCACCGCCAATATCTGCGGGTTAACAAAGACAATATAGACCATGGTCAGAAAAGTTGTCAGCCCCGCAATTATTTCGGTACGAACTGTCGTTCCATGTTCCTCTAATTTAAACATGCGCTGAAGCAAGCCCTGACGGTTTGCAGAACCAGAAGTTATTGTGCTCATGTAATGTTGTTTCCCAAAAAAAGAATTTTTCGATTTATCCTACAGGAAACCCATACAAATCGTTACTCTGAAAATGTAAAAAAGAAAACGTTTGCGTTGATTACAATCAATGAGTTAAATAACACCATGATTCTTTAGGAAATTCATTCGATGGCGATATTTTATTCGTTATTCTGTCTGATTATCTTATGCCAAGCTAAGAAATAGTGTAATTCTCTGAGGTGGCGGCTGTAATATTCCGTATTTAAGATAAAGAATATCAGTAGGAAATCGAAAGCAATAATGCCCAAAGAGATATTGCTGTAATTCAACACACCAGCAACAAATTTTAATCCCACCAATAGAGCAAAAAGAACGATAAAAAGATAACGGGCTAAAGCTAACATCTTAAATCCTGATGTTACTCCCCGATATGTCAGCAAGATGGGTAAAGGAGCAAAAACAATGGCAACTGCGACGGCAGAAAATAAGATGGGCAGATCTTCCCTGTTATCAAAATAAGAAAACAACATAAATGTCGCCATCACATACACTTTTAACAATAAAATCGTCACCAATGATGTCATCAACACCGCTTTTTTCGGAACACTAAATTCCAACAGATGTTGATATTTATTTAATCTTCTTTCTGACAGTAAAGCAGGATCATTACTTTCCACTCTCTGATTAAGTTCACTACTTTCCTTTAACGTCTTATTGAGATTTATATTGAGTATACAATATCGCCAAAACCTCTTGAACACATTGGCATTAGGGGAATTAATATGACTTTCATCGGTATCATCTTCAGTTATTTTATCTACGCTTTTTCTCAGCAGATGGTTCGTTGTTTTAAACCACAATATTTCTGTCATGGCTTGAGAAAAAGCAGCACTGTTAATGATCACCCGATTCGAGAAGAAATTAAAAAAAACGATAATCAATAAATACCATTCGTGGTGCATATAATAGACAAAGTAATCAAGCAAAAGAATGCTCAAGGCAAATACAATACTCAATGTATTCATAGCGTTGAGGGTTTTTAAAGCGGAGATATTACCTCTATAAGCATAAAGTGCCAGCAAAGAAACCACCGAAATAATAAACATATTGGCAGAGCGAATAAATCCTGCTTGATCAGAAGAAAAATAAAAATCATAAAGAACAATCACTAATATTATATAAGAAACAAATGTCAGTATAGGAAACAAAGCCAATAATATACTCTCTTCTGAAGATCTATTTATGGATGTTTTTTCTTTAAGTCTAATGAAATCATCCGTTTGGGTAAGTGAACAATCATCACTTTTTATTCTTTTCTCTATATTTTTATACAGATTAAAAATATGCTTGAATTGGTTGTTAGTTAATATTTCTATTATATTCATATTAGCATTCCTGTTTGACCCTATTTTTCCACCGATTGATTTTCTCTTTTTTGATCCCTTATTTTTTTACGTTTTGCCAATTTCAACGCTCTTGAATATTCTCTTAATTGTTTTTTATTAAGTCCTTGTATTTTATTCATCTCTTTTCTATCAATAATAATTGCTATTCTATAGCGCATGTTAGCTAATATAAAATCAGTATAATAACGACTGTTCAATGTTATTTTTATTACAAAACAACATACTGCTATAAAGATAAAATAAATAGAGGAAACGTTAGAAGTCTTATTAGAGAATATAATAAACAAACTAGAAAAAAATACAATATAATTTAAATAATTACGTATAACCGAACCATAATAATAACCTTTTAAAGTAAATCCGACATGTAAAAATGAAACACAAGCAGCAATAACTAAAGTTAACATGAAAAAAGTAGCCATTATTTCATGACTAGGATTTTTTATAAGTAATACAGGCAGGGCTGCTGCCACACCAGAGAAGAAAAACAGATAAACCATAGCAATAATAGATATCAAAAGCCTTATCTTATACTGACCCGAAGAACAAAAGTATTTCTTATAATCTCTAACATCCAGTATAATATTTTCTAATGCTGGATCATTATTTCTTATCATATTTTCTAACTCTTTCCCTTTATAAAAGAGTTCTCTTAAACCTGCATCAAAAATAAATTCTTTTATTTTCATATAATTTTCTAAACGCCCAAAATATTTATACAACAAACCCGATTAACCATAAGGTTAAGCTCAATAAATTATTGATTCTTCATAAGCAATAGAATAGATAGTACCAATAATATAATTTCCTGATTTTAATATATTATCTGGATTTCGGATTGAGCCTGTCATACCACTTCCTACAAATCCACTACCTGCTATAAGTGAGTCTTTAAGATGCTTTCGTAACGTTTTTTGTATCTCTTCTGTAGGGTAACGTTTGATATATTTCCCTTGCTCTATAGCTCTTTTTATTACTTGGTTAGATATTCCTGGATTGTTATGTCGCATAATTTCTTCAGTTAAGCGTTTTCTTTCATGTCTTGGCATACTTTTCAACCACTCTGATGCCTTACGAGGAGAAGTGGCCTTCATTATCTTATAGGTTTGATAAGCTTCCTTTAATGCCGCAGATCCAGATGCAAGAGAGGTTATATCCAAAATTGTAGTCGTTGTAACATACCAATTCTGTGAATCTAACCACGCAATATGTTCTACTCCTTCATTTCCATTAGCAGTAAGCTGATAAACTCTGTATCCTCCATTTATGCATTGAACAGCCGTCGCAGTAAATCCGCTATAAGCTAAAATCACACCAGCCGTACTACCACCTCCAGTAAATGGTATCGCCGCACCTGATCCTAGTCCACCCAATACACTTAATACAGCCCCACCACACGAAAGTGCCGTAGAACCAATTTCCAACATCAAACTGGGTTCTGAAACCGTTTTTTTCAGCTCAACTTCTGGAGCTACACCTGAATCGAGATTAAATATAATAATATGCGTTAATTCAGAAGAAACTTGACTGCCGCGTCTTTTCGATGGTCTGACCAAATAGCGCTTATACAAACCATCTGAATAGATAATTCCGGCACCATAAAAATCACGGTGGCAATCCAATGCATCAGCTATCGCCTTAAAATCTATATCAGCAGCACCACGAGTCCCCAGAAGATTTGAATACTGTAAACTCGGCAGCTTACTTTCATCAAATTCATTCCTTAATTGTGACGTAAGACTTTCAAATCGCATTTTAATCACCACTCGTGATTGTTAATTAATAAACCGTTTCTTCCCAAGCACAATATCCAGATGTGCCTGCTGCATGATGCTGACAAACAATATCTTTATATTTTACTGAAACAACTTCTTCTGGTTGCTGATCATTATGATTAATCGAGTGCGGGTACTGAACATTCAAACTTATTAACTTTGCATTACGCAAATTAACCGAATAATAACGTTCCTGACCACCTGCTTGTGATGTTCGATAAAAGTCAAACATCAGGTCAAGCTCCTCATTATTTGAAATTGCCATCATTAATAACGGAGATGATTTATCCAGGGGCTTTATAAATTTAACCGGTTGATGGGCCACATTCTGTGAACGAGAAATGCCATGATTGAATTGTAATACAAAAAGTTGATCTTCATGGCCTGACTGAAATTTATTACCAATAGAATCCAGTGTCGAGCATCCTTGAGAAATCAATCCCTGGAGTTTTCCTTTAACCGTTACATAAATCGAATTTGCCATATTATATTAATCCTTGAATATTATTATCTTGTAGTTACCTTATCATTATAGTATGAAATTCAACCACAAAATATAAACCAAATCTTAAAAACCAGACCAGCAACATAAATAAAAATATTTCTCTTCAATAAGAAAAATATCAGTCTAGCAAAAGGAATAAAATTAGAGTTTTTTAGATTAATCTAAAAAAAATCCCTGCTACAGGGCAGGGAATGAATACAACAGCAAAAATATCTTTCAACTTAAGATATTAATTCTGTGGAACCACCTTGATTGTTTTTTTACGCCAAAATCCGAAAAGTGCTGTTTTTTCACGTTTCACGGAGAAGTGACGTGCAATGTAATTGGCAATTAACTCCAGTGATAAGCACATGACAAAATAAACCAACGCAACGAACAAAAAGACTTCCATCGGATAAACCATGCTGCGGTTATTCACTTGAGTCGCCAAAAATGATAATTCCGCCACGCCAACAATATAGGCCAGCGAAGTATCTTTAATTAACGCAATCCATTGGTTGATGAATGAAGGCATCATCATGCGCAATGCCTGCGGTAAAACGATATACCACAATACTTCCCACCGATTGAATCCCAGTGATAATCCCGCTCGCCATTGGCCTTCGCCAATCGCCAAAATTCCCGCTTTAACGCCATGAGCCAGATAAGCCGAGGTAATCAGTGCCAGTGCGCAAACGACAGTCGTGATTTCAGGGATCTCCATGCCCAATACCACAGGCAATAGGAAATATGTCCAGAAAATCAGCATGATGACCGGAATAGCCCGGAAGAAACCCAGCCCGGCCGCCAGCAGGTTGACCCAAAATCCGCGCAGCATCGCCAGTGCAACACCAGCCACAATTCCCAGTACAACAGAGATCCCTCCGGCCATGATACTGATTGACAGCGTTAAAGCCGCACCTTCCAATGGCCCGTCAGGAAAGGTTCCCAACAGCAAATAGCGCCAGTTTTCTGCAATAACAGTAAAATCCATATCAGTATCCCCTCGCTAATGTTCTCTGCTGGTGCCACTGTCCCCAGCCTTCCATCACGGCGATAATGGCGATATAAAGCACGGTCGCAACACCAAAGGCCTCAAAGGTCTGCAAGGATTGGGTTTCTACCTGACGGGAAGCATAGGAGAGTTCAGCAACACCAATTGCCATCGTTAATGAAGAGTTTTTGACAATATTCATGTACTGCCCCAACAATGGCGGCATGGCTATTTTCAGTGCCTGTGGCAGCACAACATGGCGCATGGCCTGCCAGCCCCTTAAGCCTAGCGCATGGGCTGCGTATTTCTGCCCCCGTCCGATTCCCTGAATGCCCGCTCGTAACTCTTCCGCCACAAAAGGTGCAGAATAGAACGTTAAACCGATAAAGCCCGCCAAAAACTCGAAGGATGGCCATACCAGTGTCAGGCCGCACATTGTTGCTTTATGAGGCGTATTCAGCCATAACATCGCCTCTTGCGGCAAAATCTGACCGGATGCGAAGTACCAGAAAAATAGCTGTACCAACAAGGGAGTATTGCGAAATACCGTTGTGTAAGCCGTGACCAGCCAGCGCAATGGCTTAATCTGGCTATCCCGCGCGGCAGCAATCAAGAAACCCAGTAAGGAGGAGGAAACAATGGCACAGGCAGAAAACCACAGGGTGACCAAAAAACCCTGCCAGAGCCATCGCAGATATTCAGGAGCCAGTAAGTGCTCAGTCATAAACTGTTCAAACATATCATTCACCGCATAAACAAACAGCAAAGCCCCGCAGTGACGGGGCTGGTTTCAGGCACTATTTCTATATACCCAAAGGATTTTATATACCCAATGGATTTCGGGTTGCAGCTTGCAAGACAAAAGGTATAAAGGATTACGGTTTTGCCTGACTCTCTAATGGAGCGAATTTAAAGTCGCCACGCGGCTGGGATGATTTAGTTTCCGGGCCAAACCAGCGGTTGTAAATTTTCTCCGCTTCGCCCTCTTTCTCCAGTTTCAATAACGTCTGGTTAACCACACCAATCAGGCGCCCTTCTCCTTTGCTGGCCGCTACTGACTGATATTCGCGGGTAATGCTGAAAGGTGAAATTTCAAAGTCGGCTTTCTGGGCTTCCGGAACATTCGCCAGCAAGCCAACCAGCTTTGCATCATCCTGCGTGATCGCCTGAACATTGCCGTTTCTCAGGGCGGCGAATGCCAGTGGTGTATCGTCATAAGAGATAACTTTTGCCGTTGGGTAACGCTCACGTAGCGTGATTTCCTGTACTGTTCCCTTATCTGCCCCGATACGCAATTTGGCGATATCGTCAGGGTTGGTCAGAACGCCTTTGCGGGCAATAAATTTCTGGCCTGTGGCAAAGTAAGGAATGGAGAAATCAACTTGTTTTGCGCGTTCGTCAGTAATCGTGAAATTAGCAGCAATCAGATCAATTTTCTTGGACGAGAGCAGAGGAATACGGTTTGCCGGATTGGTCGGGCGCAATTCCAGCTTCACTCCCAAATCACTGGCAATCGCGTTAGCGATATCCACATCATAACCTGCCAGCTTTTTCGTTTGAGGGTCGATAAAACCAAAGGGTGGATTACTGTCAAATACCGCAATGCGTACCTTGCCGGCTTTTTTAATGTCATCAAGTTTATCTGCCTTTGCTACACCAGAAACCAGTGCCAAACTGGTCAACAGTACAGTAATCGCTACGCGAGATTTATTGCGAATTTTCATTGAACACCCCTGTTGGTTATTAATTTTTATATGACCAACAAAAGCTATCAATTTCGATATAGCACCTGAAATAATATAAAATGATATATTTATTCCTTTATGGAATATAAAAAAGAAACGCCGGAGAAAAATTTCAGCGTTTCAAATGGTTAAAGTTACTCTTTTTGGGTTAATAGTTTTTCCAGTTTATCTCCCCCTACGTGACGGAAATCCTGTCCTTTAACGTAATAGAAGATAAATTCACAAATATTCTGGCAACGATCACCAATGCGCTCAATGGATCGGGCGCAGAAAAGTGCGGTCATTACATTCGGAATGGTTCTGGGATCTTCCATCATGTAAGTCATTAGCTGCCGGACAATGCCTTCGTATTCCTGATCAACTTTTTTATCTTCATGATAAATACGAACCGCTTCTTCCAGATCCATGCGGGCAAACGCATCCAAAACATCATGTAACATTTGGATAGTATGGTTGCCCAACGATTCAAGGCTGACCAGCAGGGATTGCTGCTGATGTGAAAACTTTTCAAGGGCGGTCTGGCAGATTTTATTGGCTACATCGCCAATGCGTTCCAGTTCAGCAATGGTCTTTGAGATCACCATGATTAGACGCAGGTCGCTGGCGGTCGGTTGCCGCTTTGCAATGATGCGGACGCAGGCTTCGTCAATAGACACTTCCATCATGTTGACTTTCTGGTCATCTTCAATCACTTGCTGTGCCAGCGTTTCGTCCTGATTGTGCATTGCCAGAATGGCTTTTCTGAGCTGTTCTTCCACCAGCCCGCCCATTGTCATCAATTCCGTGCGTATATGCTCCAGTTCAGCGTTAAACTGGCCGGAAATGTGTTTGCTGAGATTCAGATTATCCATAGTGTGCTATACCCCGTATCAACCGTAACGACCCGTAATGTAATCTTCGGTCTGTTTCATCTTCGGTGTGGTGAACAACCTGTCGGTGTTACTGAATTCAATCAGTTCACCGAGGTACATAAATGCCGTGTAATCAGAACAGCGGGCCGCCTGTTGCATATTGTGGGTAACAATCACAACGGTATATTCCGATTTCAGTTCACTGATCAACTCTTCTATGCGACCAGTAGAAATTGGGTCAAGTGCCGAACAAGGCTCATCCAGCAACAAGACTTCAGGGCGGATCGCGATCCCGCGGGCTATGCACAGGCGCTGTTGCTGACCACCGGAAAGACTATATCCACTCTGGTGCAGTTTATCTTTGGTCTCATTCCACAATGCTGCCTTTGTCAGTGCCCACTGGACACGTTCATCCATCTCAGCCCTTGGCAACTTTTCAAATAAGCGCACGCCGAAAGCAATATTGTCATAAATGGACATCGGAAATGGCGTCGGTTTCTGGAATACCATCCCGACCTTAGCGCGCAACAAGGCAATATCCTGCTTATCCATCAGAATATCGGTGCCATCCAGAATGATTTCACCTTCTGCTCTCTGTTCACCGTACAGTTCGTACATTTTGTTGAACGTGCGTAACAATGTGGATTTGCCACATCCTGACGGCCCGATAAATGCCGTTACTTTGTTCTGCGCGATATCCAGCGTGATGTTTTTCAGCGCGTGAAATTTGCCGTAATAGAAGTTCAGATCACGTACCTGAATTTTGCTCCCTGCGATTTCGCTTACCGGAATGTCATTAGCCTTATTCATCAGAGTTCTCTTTACCTATAACTTTACCTATAGAAACGTTAGTGCTTCTTCTTCGCAAACAGCACACGCGCCACAATATTAATCAGCAGTACACACAGAGTAATCAGCAATACGCCCGCCCATGCCAGTTGCTGCCACTCAGAGAAGGGACTCATGGCAAACTTGAAGATAGTGACAGGCAGGTTCGCAATCGGCTGGCTGAGATCCGTGCTCCAGAATTGGTTGGAAAGCGACGTGAACAGCAATGGTGCCGTTTCACCGGCAATACGGGCAATTGCCAGCAATACACCGGTAATAATGCCGGATATCGACGCTTTTAATGTAATGGCAGAGATCATTTTCCATTTTGGTGTCCCCAGCGCATAAGCCGCTTCACGCAGGTTATCGGGTACCAGTTTCAGCATATTTTCTGTCGTGCGGATAACGATCGGAACCTGCAACAACGCCAGTGCGATAACACCCGCCCAACCGGAGAAATGTTGAACTTTCATCACGACAACCGTGTAGACAAACAACCCGACCACAATTGATGGCGCAGAAAGCAGGATATCATTAATAAAGCGGATAATTTCTGCCAGCCACGAACGACGACCATATTCTGCCAGATAGATCCCCGCCATAATGCCCAATGGTGTGCCGAACACGGTCGCCCAGAAGATCAGCAGCCCACTGCCGACGATGGCGTTTGCCAGCCCGCCACCCGCGGTATTGGGAGGCGGTGTCATTTCGGTGAACAACGCCAGCGACATGCCATCAATGCCTTTGGTGACGGTGGAAATTAAGATCCAGCTCAGCCAGAACAGACCAAATGCCATGGTTGCCATGGATAACATCAACGCAATGCGGTTTTTCTGGCGGCGCCATGACTGCATACGACGACGGCTGTTCATATCAACTTCATTGAGTGTGCCAACGATATGCGGCTGTTGGTTATTGATGGTTGTCATCTCAGCGTCCCTCATTTTTTGCCAGACGCATAATCATCAATTTTGACAATGCCAACACAATAAAAGTGATCACAAACAGGATCAGCCCCAGCTCCATCAATGCCGCGGTATGCAGGCCGGATTCAGCCTCGGCAAATTCGTTCGCCAACGCAGAAGTAATGCTGTTTCCGGGCATGTACAGAGATAAACTGTCAAGCTGGTAGGTATTACCGATGATAAAGGTCACGGCCATTGTTTCTCCCAAGGCACGGCCAAGCCCCAGCATCACGCCGCCAATCACACCATTTTTGGTGTAAGGCAGAACGATATGCCAAATCACTTCCCATGTTGTACAACCTATTCCATAAGCGGATTCTTTCATCATGACCGGCGTTTGCTCAAACACATCACGCATGACAGAAGCGATATAGGGAATAATCATGATGGCAAGAATGATACCCGCCGCCAGAATGCCGATACCAAAGGCGGGACCGGAAAACAGTTCGCCCACAATAGGGATACTCGATAGCACATCACCCACGGGTTGCTGGAAATAAGTGGCAAACAGCGGGGCAAAGACAAACAACCCCCACATGCCATAAACGATACTCGGGATAGCCGCCAACAGTTCAATGGCTATGCCCAGCGGACGCTTCAGCCAATTCGGTGCCAGCTCCGTCAAAAACAATGCGATGCCAAAGCTCACCGGAACCGCAATAATCAAGGCAATCAATGAGGTCATCAATGTGCCATAAATCGGAACCAGTGCACCAAACACGCCTGCTGGCGCATCCCAGTCTTTGCTCCACAAAAAGGCAACGCCGAATGTCTGTATACTTGGCCAAGAAGCAATAATCAATGAAATGATAATGCCCCCCAGAAGGAATAAAGTCAGCAGCGCTGCCAGTCTAACCAGAGCGCTGAAAATAATATCGCCATTTTTACTTGGTGCTTTCAGTGCCGTTTTACGTTCGGCCATACGCTTGATTCTCATTTTGGGTTATTTTCCCCCTCTAAGGGGGGAACATTTAGCAATTGCCTATTCTCAACGGTGGTAAGATGAAAAAAGTATATCAATACAGCGGGTTGCCACTGCTATCTTTGATATTGATCTTCCATGCTGCCCGTACCTGAGTGATCACTTCTTTTGGCAGAGCGACATAATCCAGATCTTTCGCCTGATCTTTGCCTTTGTCATACACCCAATCGAAGAATTTGAGGGCTTCCGCACCCTTTGAGGCATTTGCCTGTTGCTTGTGAATGAGAATGAATGTGGTGGAAGTAATTGGCCACGCGTCAGCGCCTTGCTGATTTGTCAGATCCTGCGCAAAACTGCGGCTCCAGTCTGCGCCTTTGGCTGCGGCACTGAAACTCTCTGCCGTAGGTGCTACTGCTGCGCCATATGCTGCGACTAATTTGGTGTAAGCAAGGTTATTTTGTTTCGCATAAGCGTATTCAACGTAACCGATAGAACCCGGCAGACGTTGCACAAAGGCAGCGATGCCATCATTGCCTTTGCCGCCCAGGCCGGCCGGCCATTTGACGGTAGTCCCTGCCCCGACTTTTTCTTTCCAGCCACTGTTAACTTTGGACAAATAGCGGGTAAAAACGTAGGTGGTCCCTGAACCATCCGCACGACGCACTACCGCGATGTTCTGATCCGGCAGTTTGAGATCTGGATTCAGTTTTGCAATAGCAGGATCATTCCATTTCTTGATATTGCCCAGATAAATATCGCCGAGAGTTGTACCATCCAGAACCAATTGACCAGATTTAATGCCTGAAATATTCACCGCCAGCACAATACCACCGATTACTGTTGGAAACTGAAACAAGCCATCAGCCGCCAATTTTTCATCAGAAAGCGGGGCATCGGATGCACCAAAATCAACAGTATTCGCAATAATCTGCTTTACGCCGCCAGAAGAACCAATGCCTTGGTAATTGATTTTGCTACCTGTTTCTTTTTGATAAGAATCCGCCCACTTGGTATATATCGGTGCGGGAAATGTCGCACCTGCCCCCGTCAAGCTGGTAGCAGCAAATGAAGACAGAGATGTCACAGCAAATACAGTTGCCATGATGCTTGCCACGGTGGTACGCATTGATTTCATACTCCCTCCTGCTGGGATACACATCATTAATTAAAAACGGATGTTAAAGATCGTCAACAATCTGGTTTTTCAGTTTAAAAATGAAACAGGAGGAAAAATAGGTGAATTCAATGACAGTAAAATGTATGAATTATGACATTTTTATGACAGCGCGTTTCTGGGGAAATTTATTTTGCATTCAATGGGAGATAGGCGCGAATGGATAATCCCCCTTTGTCACTTTCTCCCACGTCTATATATCCCTCGTGACTATCAATGATGCGACGGATGATCGATAGTCCCAAACCCACGCCACGGTTATTGCGGCTCCTTTGTCCCTGCATAAAAGGCTGGAACAAAATAACCATGTCTTCTTTTGCCATGCCGCTACCGTTGTCTTCGACCTGAAACCAACCACATTCTTCCGTCGTTCCACTGCTGATTCGAATCCATCCGTTGCCATAACGCTGGGCATTAGTGAACATATTGGCGATGACGCGCTTAATGGAAAGTGGGTTGGCTAAAATGAGAATCGGACGCTCAGACAGGCAATTTTCAATATTCACTTTACAGTGTGGATCTGCCCCAATGACCGTTTCCGGTTCAATAACGGCTTCAATCAGCTCATTCAATTCACAGCATGTCATCGGCATATTCTGCCCTGCCCGCTGATAATCGATAAACTGATCAATGATGGTATTACACTCTTCGATGTCCCGATGGATGGACTCTGTGAGAAACTCTTCCGTTCCTTCCATCATCTCCACTGCCAACCGAATACGGGTAAGTGGAGTGCGTAAATCATGACTCACTCCGGCCATCAGAAATGCCCGATCGCTTTCCTGTAATTTCAACCTGTCCGACATCTGGTTAAAAGTGCTAACCAACGAGCGTATTGCGGATGATCCCGTTTCAGGCAATGATGTGACCTTTCTTCCCTCGCCCATATCTATGGCCGCTTTTTGCATGGCTTTCAGTGACTGTTTCTGGATATGGATATATCGCCAGAATGCTGCGGACAACAAAGACACCGTCATAAAAACACTGATAAAGATATAAGGGAATACGGTGCAGAATGAAAGTTTTTCTACCCTCACCAGCAACTGGACGATGAGAAAACTCATCAGCAAACTGCCCAGTAACATCGCCAGCACCAGATACCAAGTGCGATGAAACAAAGTACGCAATGAAAGCCATAGCCTTCTCATACTTTGTTTCCATCAGGAACAAAAACATACCCTAATCCCCAAACTGTCTGAATATAGCGGGGATGGGCAGGATCTTCTTCAATCAGACGACGCAGACGGGAAACCTGTACATCAATGGAACGCTCCATCGCACCATACTCCCGCCCACGGGCCAGATTCATCAATTTATCCCGTGACAGCGGCTCACGTGGATGGGAAACCAAAACCTTCAGTACGGAAAACTCACCGCTGGTTAAAGACAATTGTTCATCTTGATGAAACATTTCACGTGTTCCGAGATCCAGTTTAAATTTTCCAAACTTGACCACCGCACCATCCGCTGTCGGCGCGCCCGGCAACTCATTAGTCTGACGACGCAGGACAGCACGCATACGTGCCAACAATTCACGCGGGTTGAATGGCTTGGGCAGATAATCATCAGCCCCAATCTCAAGGCCAACAATCCGATCAACCTCTTCCCCTTTCGCGGATATCATGATGATCGGGATAGCGTTATTTTGACTTCTCAATCTTCGGCAGATAGACAAGCCATCCTCACCCGGTAGCATTAAATCCAGAACAATCAATTGAATAGACTCTCTGGTCAATAAACGATTCATCTGCTCTGCATTCGCTGCACTACGGACTTGAAATCCCTGCTCAGATAAATAACGCTCCAGCAACGCCCTCAAGCGCATATCATCATCAACAACAAGGATCTTATAACTCTCTTGCATGTTTCAGCTCCCAAGATGCTCCATGCCTGCAATATCCATGGTTCTTACAGAAAACCCATATTCACCCGTATTCAATAGAGATAATCGAAGGTATTTTAAAGCCATTAGCGGGATTGGCAATAATTGCTTATGTTTTGGTTTTCTATCCTTGCTCTCCTGTTTATGACTCAATCATCCCGATTTATGCCAGAAGCTGGTAGTCAATTTGTAGTATCCAGTATGTTGCCATGCCATTGGGAGTCATTACTGTGACTTCATCGTCAACCTGTTTGCCGAGTAATCCCCTTGCCACGGGAGAATCAATGGAGATCCACTTCTTGGCAGGATCGAATTCATCCGAGCCTACCAGACGAAATATATGCTGTTCACCATCTTCGTTTTCAACTTTAACCCAAGCCCCAAAAAAGACTTTTCCTTCTTGCCGTGGGTCAGGATCGACAATGTGCAATATATCCAATCGTTTGGACAAAAATCGCACACGACGGTCAATTTCCCTTAATCTTTTTTTCCCATAAATATATTCTGCATTTTCCGAACGATCACCCAATGCGGCGGCATCCGAAACAGCCTGAGTGACTTGAGGACGTTCAATTTTCCAAAGATATTTCAGTTCCTGATCAAGCGCATGCCAACCTTCTCGTGTAATGTAGTTACTCTTGGCCATGAAAAAACTCACTTGAGAAAAGATGATTAATGGCGGTGTACTATATCTCAACCCGTAAGATATTCGATGAATTCTGTCGCAACAGAATCGAAAAATCGCGCTAAACTGGAAATTATCGCTCTCAGCACGTATAAATGGAGCCAGTTTGAACCACGCCGATATTATTTCAGATGATATTTGAACCTATCTGGCACTGTCTGATGATGTCTTCGGATATCTACAGGCGCTAAGAAAGTTGAAGAAAACAGACCATGAATGAATCTTTAAGTCGAATCATTGCCGGTGAGCTACAGGCTCAGCCACAGCAAGTCCAAGCCGCCATTACTCTTCTTGATGAAGGAAATACCGTTCCTTTTATTGCCCGTTACCGTAAAGAAGCTACCGGTGGTCTAGATGATACACAGCTTCGCCAGCTCGAAATCCGCCTCGGATATCTGCGCGAACTATCCAACCGCCGCCAGACTATTCTGAAATCCATTGAGGAGCAGGGACAATTAACAGTTGAGCTTGCGGAGGCCATTAATGCCACCCTAAGCAAAACTGAACTGGAAGACTTATATCTGCCTTATAAGCCTAAGCGCCGTACTCGTGGGCAGACTGCCATTGAAGCCGGATTGGAGCCTCTGGCCGATCTGCTTTGGCAAGATCCGCAACAAGATCCGGAGCTGGCAGCCGCTGCCCATGTCGATGCCGACAAAGGCGTTGCCAATACCAAAGCAGCACTGGATGGCGCACGTTATATCCTGATGGAGCGCTTCGCCGAAGATGCTGCCCTGCTGGCGAAAGTACGCGAATACCTGTGGAAAAATGCCCACTTGGTGTCCAAACTTGTTGAAGGCAAAGAGGAAAAAGGCGCTAAGTTCAGCGATTACTTCGATCATCATGAAGCCATTTCCGCTGTTCCATCCCACCGTGCTCTTGCCATGTTCCGTGGACGCAACGAAGGGGTTTTGCAACTGTCTCTGAATGCCGATCCTCAATTTGAGGAAGCGCCAAAAGAGAGCTATTGCGAGCAAATTATTACTGATCACCTCAACCTGCGCCTGAATAACGCTCCTGCTGACAGTTGGCGGAAAACAGTGGTGAGTTGGACATGGCGCATCAAAGTGCTGCTGCATCTGGAAACCGAGCTGATGGGCACACTGCGCGAGAAAGCCGAAGATGAGGCCATCAACGTATTTGCCCGTAATCTGCATGACCTGAT
Organism: Xenorhabdus sp. XBWT; assembly: GCF_059072735.1. Taxonomy (NCBI): domain Bacteria; kingdom Pseudomonadati; phylum Pseudomonadota; class Gammaproteobacteria; order Enterobacterales; family Morganellaceae; genus Xenorhabdus; species Xenorhabdus sp. XBWT. Next base: position 168,753 of record NZ_CM180990.1, on the reverse strand, counting down.
GATGGCCGCACCTGCGGGTATGCGCGCAACAATGGGACTGGACCCGGGTTTGCGTACAGGGGTAAAAGTCGCTGTTGTTGACGCAACAGGTAAACTTATCGCTACCGATACCATCTACCCACATACCGGGCAAGAAAATAAAGCTGCTGCCAGTGTTGCAGCCCTGTGTACCAAACACCAAGTGGAACTGGTCGCTATTGGCAATGGCACCGCATCCCGTGAAACAGAGCGCTTCTTTGCCAACATCCAGAAACAATATCCTGACGTCACAGCTCAGAAAGTAGTCGTCAGCGAAGCAGGGGCATCCGTTTATTCCGCTTCCGAATTGGCGGCACTAGAATTCCCTGATTTGGATGTCTCCCTGCGTGGTGCAGTTTCTATTGCCCGTCGCCTGCAAGACCCACTGGCAGAACTGGTGAAGATCGAACCAAAATCAATTGGTGTTGGTCAATACCAGCATGATGTCAGCCAGACCCAGCTTGCCAAAAAATTGGATACCGTGGTTGAGGACTGTGTAAACGGCGTCGGCGTTGACCTGAATACAGCATCCGTCGCCCTGCTGACTCGTGTTGCCGGCCTGACCCGTTCAGTTGCCCAAAATATCGTTAACTGGCGTGATGAAAACGGTCGCTTCGATAACCGTGAACAATTACTGAAAGTTAGTCGTCTGGGTCCGAAAGCCTTCCTGCAATGTGCAGGTTTCCTGCGTATCAGTCAGGGTGATAATCCCCTGGATGCTTCAACCGTTCACCCTGAAGCCTATCCGGTGGTTGAGAAAATTCTGGCAATAATGGAGCAGACTCTGCCTGAACTGGTAGGTAACCCTGCGACCCTGCGTAATTTGAACGCACAGGATTTCACAACAGAAAAATTTGGTATCCCAACCGTCACCGACATTCTGAAAGAGCTGGAAAAACCGGGGCGCGATCCACGTCCTGAATTCAAGACTGCCACATTTACCGATGGCGTTGAGACAATGAATGATCTGCATACCGGCATGATTCTGGAAGGCACCGTTACCAACGTGACCAACTTCGGTGCATTCGTAGATATCGGTGTCCATCAGGACGGCTTGGTGCACATTTCTTCCCTGTCTGATCGCTTCATTGAAGATCCACATACTGTGGTCAAAACAGGCGATATCGTGAAAGTGAAAGTGATGGATGTTGACCTGAACCGCAAACGCATTGCATTAACCATGCGTCTTGATGAACAGCCCGGCGAAACATCGGCACGCCGTGGTAGCTCTCAAGGTGGTAATCACCAGGAACAGCGCAACGGTCGCAACGGGAATGGCAGAAACCGCCAGCAGACCTCCCGTTCTTCAGGTTCTGCTTCTATAACCAACAGCGTCATGAGTGATGCACTGGCTGCCGCCTTTGGCAAAAAGCGTTAATCTCAATTAATGACATCCTGAACTGGCTCACAAAGCCAGTTCAGGATGAAATAAAATAGGGTCTGTGCCCGATAGATCTCAAGAAACAGCGCTTATACCTGTCGTCTTTCAAGTTGCAGCTTTGTTGGCTGCGCTCACTCACCCCGGTCACATAGATAATCGTATATTTATAAAAACGGTGATTGGAGTGATTAACTAATTATGACATAAAGAAAACTTAAATTTCGTCAGAATTATCTTCAATAAAAACCATAATATTCATAATGATGAACCTATTTATTTATAACATTACAAATTTAAATGGGTTATAGTAGGTGCCTATTCTCACTAATACTTCGTATAATTCATTCCGCAATAAATTCCATGAAACCATAACTTATTGAATGTAATAAAACATTATCAACTGAAAAACCAATATGTTCTACATCCAATAAATTTCAAATTGCAGGTAATTCAATAGTCATTTGAAAAATAAAGGATATAAAGAACAACTTAACACTGTAGAGGAAAACATGAAAAAATACATCCAAAACAGTTTTGACTTACTCAGCAATATCCGTTTCTTTAATCTTTCCACTCATGATCCGGATGCAGACTCAGTCTGGTCATCAACGATATTTTATATTCCCAAATATAATCCATTGACGCTGATCTGGTATTCAAAACAAGAGACTCGACATTCACGGGAACTGTATAACAGTCCCCGTGTAAGCGGGACAATATACAGTAGTCAGGTTCTGCCTGATTCATCGTTGGATCTGGCTGGTTCTCAGTTCATTGGCTATGCCCGCCAAATTTCTGACGGGCAGTTACAGGAAACCTATGATTACTTCTTCCTGAAAACCTATCCCGATGAAAATATCAGGAAGAAAAAAGCCCGTCCTATCAGCGATTATCAAGGCAATGCACCCCGCCGTTTCTATGAGTTGGAAATTCAGGCCTGGTGGGTATACGATTCGGATGCCTGGAGCCAGAATCAAGATGATGATCGTGTTCAGGTTCCACTGAGCGAGTTGCTTTCATCTGCCAAAATTCAATGACAGATAAATCGCCAGTGAAAATAAAAAACCATTCAATAAATTAATGAAAAAATAAAAATCAACAAGCTCCGTTTATTATTCGGGGCTTGTTGCAGCAATAGATCCTCCCCCATACCCTGTTATCAATTCTAATGACTTATCCATAAAATGAATTTTCCGAAATTTATTAGACACTGAACATCGTCATTTATTTTCAAAAAATCACCATTAATTTGATTAATATCAATTTGTTTCATGTCAATTCAGTGATAAATAACTCGTATTGATATTGCCTATTATTATCATTAATAATCGTAATTAATAATCACCGCCATAATTTTTTCTTGTGAATTTCCCTTTATTGAGGATAATAATTCTTATAATCACTTCTCTTTTCAGTTTTAACGGAGAGTTATATGTCATTTATTCCAGAGCGCAGATATAAAATTCTGGGATTTTCTCCAGATATTAATCCGGCTTATCGACAAAAATTGTTGTCAATCGGTGTCCTGCCCGGAGCAACATTTAAAGTTATTCGCATCGCCCCGTTGGGCGACCCAATACAGGTCGAAACAACCAAATCTAATCTTGCTCTTCGTAAACAAGATTTAGAATTACTTATGTTAGATGAAGCTCTGGACTAGCGAGGCTCAGGGTAAAGCATAAACAGGGTTCAAAACAGCCCCGGCTTACTCACCTCTCTCATCTCACATAACCGGATACAGAAGTATCGCCTCCTGATAGGCAGAAAGTATGATGAAACAATTAACCATAGGTCTGATCGGTAACCCCAATGCCGGCAAAACAACGCTTTTTAATCAACTCACAGGCTCGCGACAACGGGTAGGGAACTGGGCCGGTGTCACGGTAGAACGCAAAACAGGCCACTTTACCACCCATGACCATCAAGTCGAACTTGTCGATCTCCCCGGAACCTATTCTCTCACAACAATTTCGGAACAGACCTCCATTGATGAACAGATTGCCTGCCACTACATTCTTAGTGGCGAAGCCGATATGTTAATCAATGTAGTTGATGCATCGAATCTAGAGCGAAACCTTTATCTTTCACTTCAATTGATTGAGCTGGGCATTCCCTGCATCATTGCGCTGAATATGCTGGATATCGCCCAAAGCCAGCACATCAATATTGATGTCGCGGCATTGGAGCAACGCCTTGGTTGCCCGGTTATACCACTGGTTTCTACCCGTGCCACAGGGATCGATGTACTAAAAAAAACCATCGATAATTATCCGCAAAAATCTAATCCGGTGCAGGTCAAATTTCCCGATGCATTATTGCAGGAGATCTCCCTCCTTTCCGACCAGATTGCAGACAAATTTAACCCACAGCAACGCCGCTGGCTCGCTTTGCAAATACTGGAAGGCGATATTTATGGTCTTGAAATTTCAGGACTGACTCCGGCAAATCAGGCTGAAAGCAAGACCCGGTTGCAACAACAGATTGCAGAACCAGACCTCATCATTGCGGGTGCCCGCTATGAAGCGATTAACGAAATTTGTTTGTCCGTCATTGATACCCGCACAGCGACACCAAACAAACTGACCCGAGTGTTAGACTCTGTAATACTGAATCGCTGGCTGGGTCTTCCCATCTTTCTGTTTATCATGTATCTGATGTTTGTACTTGCCATCAATATTGGAGGAGCCTTACAGCCCATCTTCGACGGAGCATCTTCCGCTATTTTCATTGATGGAATGCAGTGGCTGGGCTATACACTTCATTTCCCGAATTGGCTGACCGTTTTCCTCGCCCAAGGCATCGGCGGGGGTATCAATACGATGCTGCCACTGGTTCCCCAAATTGGCATGATGTACCTGTTCCTCTCCTTCCTTGAAGACTCTGGCTATATGGCACGAGCAGCGTTTGTCATGGACAGGCTGATGCAGGCAATCGGGTTGCCGGGGAAATCTTTTGTGCCCTTAATCGTCGGCTTTGGCTGTAACGTACCCGCCGTGATGGGTTCAAGAACTCTGGATGCCCCGCGCGAACGTTTGATTACCATCATGATGGCTCCGTTTATGTCCTGTGGTGCAAGACTGGCTATCTTCGCAGTTTTTGCTGCGGCTTTCTTCGGAAAAAGCGGTGCGAGTATTGTGTTCTCACTGTATATGTTAGGAATTGTTGTCGCCATTCTGACCGGGCTTCTCCTCAAACATACCCTGATGCGGGGTGAAGCATCGCCATTTATCATGGAACTGCCGGTCTACCATGTGCCTCATGCCAAGACTTTGTTGCTCCAGACCTGGCAACGTCTGAAAGGCTTTGTGATACGTGCGGGTAAAGTCATTGTCGCAGTAAGTATGTTTATTGGTGCCCTGAACAGTTTCTCTTTCTCTGGTAAGACGGTGGATAATATCAACGAATCAGCATTGGCCTCGGTGAGTAAAGTGATTACACCAGTATTGGAACCCATCGGTGTACATCCCGATAACTGGCAAGCAACCGTCGGGCTTGTAACTGGGGCAATGGCAAAAGAAGTGGTGGTTGGCACCCTGAACACCCTGTATACCGCAGAAAACATCACTAAACAGCCATTTAATCCGGAGGAATTCAACTTACTGGATCAATTGGAAGATTCCGTAGCGGAAACATGGGGCAGTCTGAAAGAGACCTTTACCCTGAGTGCACTTTCCAATCCGATTGAGGCCAGCAAAGGTGATGGAGATATGGATCGCAGTACCATGGGAACAATGAGTGCCAAGTTTGGCTCTGCCATCTCCGCTTATAGTTACCTGATTTTTGTACTGCTGTACGTCCCTTGTGTTTCCGTCATGGGAGCCATTGCCCGTGAAACCAGCCGTGGCTGGATGAATTTCTCCATTCTGTGGGGATTGAATGTTGCTTACTCACTGGCTGCGCTGTTTTATCAGATCACTATGTTTTCAGCGCATCCTGAAAAGAGCCTCATTACCATTTTGGCCGTGGTTTTATTTAACATTATGATCTTTATTGTCTTACGGCGTGCACGCCGTAAAGTCACCGTAAAGTTCAATAATACCGCAGGGCGTAGCTGCGAATGCTCAAACGATAGCTGCCACTAATTGTATAGGAGCCATGGATGATTAGTCTGCTGAAAATCAGAGATGCTGTTGCCCTCAGTGGGCGTACTGATGCAAGGTCATTGAGCCATCAGTTTTCAGCACCGCTGCCGATGGTGGAAGCCATGCTCAAGCAGCTTGTCATGATGGGTAAACTGGAGGAAGTGGACGCTTCCTCCTGCCTCAGCGGTGGCTGCAAGCACTGCCCGGAAACGCAGAAATGCGAAACTAAAGTGTACCAATTGGCAGTCAAAAATTAAGATATTGCCTGCTTTTACCTGACGGCCGGAGACACAACTCTGCCCGAATTTCCACAATTTCCACAATTTCCACAATAAAATTACTTTTTTTCTCCGATATTTTTCACTTAAACTCCCCCAAACCAGCATTAATGTGCCCATGCCGATAAATACATTGAAATACCTAATTGCGTCGAAAAACTGTGATAAATGCTATAAATATTATATATTACTTATTTATTTTAATTTCTACATCAAATTCCTTATCATCAAAAAATAACATGATTTACATTCAGACAATCAATGTAAATCATGAATTGGCTAAAAAGACCTCATTCAATGTTAAACAAAAAATAGAACAATGAAGGTCAAATTTATTCATCACTCAAAAATTGAAAAATAAAAATCATTTTATTATTATCTGATGTGCTATTTATCAATATTAATAACCTGAGGATAGTAACATGCCTAAAGAGTTATTTACTGCAACAATAGAGTCAGTGGGCCGTCTCAAAATGAAATGTTCATCGCGGGATTTTACCTTTCACGTAGACGAGCCTAAAAGTCTGGGTGGCACTGATGAAGCGATGAATCCTGTAGAAGCATTGCTTTCTGCTTTTGGTGCCTGCCAGTGTATTGTGGCAAAAAGTTTTGCCCGCAAGCATAAAATCAATTTGATCGATATTCAGGTCAAAATGGAAGGAGAACTGGATACCGATGGCTTCACTGGCAGAAATAAAAACGCCAAAATGGGCTTTTCCAAAATTACCTCAAAATTTTATATTAAGGCAGACAACACTGAACAGGAGATTCACGACTTTATTGATTTTGTCGAAAGCAACTGCCCTGTTCTCGATACCATCGTTAATATGCCAGAAATTATAACCGAAATTTATACTGACAAATAAATTCGCTTATTACCCATAACTGTTTAATGTTATGGGTAATTTACGTTTATAAATAATTATCGGCAATTACCATTCTATTCCGGCAGCAAAATTCGTTAATATCTCTATAAATTCATCAGGGTGAGAAATAAAAGGTGCATGACCGGCTTGACGCATAATCACGGAATGCGTATTCGGCCACTCATTATCAAGCCGTTCTGCAATTTTGCGTGGCACAAGGCCATCAAGATAGCCATAAAGACGCAAGAAAGGTAATTGAAGATACGATAATTCAGCCCTTAAATCATCAGTACGCAGAATTTCCAAACCCGCATTGAGTACCTCCACCGCCGGCATCGGCTGATTCAGTATCACTGATTTCAATATACGGGCATCCTCACGGGCACTCTCTGTTCCCAATGTCTGCAATGCCAGAAAACGTTCGACTGTTTTCTGGAAATCGGCGCTCAATTGATACTCAAAGGCACTCAATACTTCAGGTTTAATGCCCGGCCACTCTGCATCAGAGCTGAATTTTGGTGAAGATGCCACAGTCACCAAGCCTGCAATCTGTTCGGGATGATCCAGAGCAATCCTGCTCGCCACCAATCCCCCCAAAGACCATCCTAACCACAGCGCATTCTCTGGCGCCTTCTGCCATACAATATCCGCCATTTCCGCCAATGACATGGCCGAATATGATTGGCTGCGCCCATATCCGGGTAAATCCACCAGATGCAAACGGAAATGCGAAGCCAATCGCATTTCTACTGAACGCCAAACCTCTGCATTTAATCCCCATCCGTGCAGCATCACAAGATCGCAAGGAGCATCACCGATTGTCTGCCAAAACAACTGTCCCATTGTTATTCTCATCTTATTTGTCGCCAAGGAAGGGAACTATGCTAACAATGGTTGGATACTGTTGGCTATGCCATCAAAATTTGTATTTTGCCCATCATGGAATCTGCCATGTGTGCCATCAGCAATTAAAGCGGCTGCAAAATGTCTGTCCGCGTTGTGCCCAGACTTCTGAATCCAAAGGGATTCCCTGTGGACGTTGTCTCAGGCATCCCCCTCCGTGGCAGCAACTTATCGCCATTACGGACTATGCCCCACCGCTAAGCCAACTTATCCACCGCTATAAGTACCAAAATACCCCGCAACTTGCGACAGCGCTGGCCCGCCTGTTCTTGTTGCACTGGCTGCAAGGCTATCGTGAGGGTCGCTGGCATAAACCAGATAGCATACTGAGCGTTCCTCCGCACAGGAAAAAACGCTGGCAACGGGGGTTCGATCACATTGCGTTAATGGCTCATCCCCTGTCCCGCTGGCTACAATGCCCTTATCAGCCCGACCTTTTGCAACGTTCACGTGCTACACTCACGCAGCGGGGCTTATCTGCCACCCAAAGGAAAACCAATCTTAAGCATGCCTTTCTATTGCGGGGCGATTTTATCGATAAGCATGTCGCGATTTTCGATGATGTGATCACCACGGGCACAACGCTGCATGAAGCCTCACAATTGTTGATTCGTGCGGGTGCCCGCTCCGTACAGGCCTGGGCTATATGCCGAACCTTGTAGTTCCTTTATAAATGGGCGTATTATAACCAACTAGAACAGTCAACTATTGAGCAAATGACATGATTAATATTACTGAAGCAGCGCAAGCGCACTTTGCCAAGCTACTGGCAAATCAAGAACCGGGCACACAGATCCGCGTTTTTGTCATTAATCCGGGAACGCCGACCGCAGAATGTGGTGTTTCCTATTGCCCACCAGATGCTGTTGAAGCCACTGATACCGAACTGAAATTTGATCAACTGTCCGCCTATGTTGATGAAATCAGCGCACCTTACCTGGAAGAAGCGGTCATTGATTTTGTGACCGATCAACTTGGCTCCCAGCTGACCCTGAAGGCCCCTAACGCCAAAATGCGCAAAGTGACCGATGATGCCCCACTGATTGAGCGCGTTGAGTATGTTCTGCAATCGCAGATTAATCCACAACTCGCCGGACATGGTGGCAAGGTCAGTCTGATGGAGATCACCGATGAAGGTTATGCCATTCTGCAATTCGGCGGTGGCTGTAATGGCTGTTCAATGGTCGATGTTACTCTTAAGGAAGGGATTGAAAAGCAGTTGCTACAGATCTTCCCTGAATTGAAGGGAGTGAAAGACCTGACTGAACATCAGCGTGGTGAACACTCGTATTACTGATTATTTTTCTGTTTCTAACACTTTCCACCCTCATTTCTGAGCCTTTCCAATGTAAACATTGGGAAGGCAATCAGGTCATACCAGACGACTATTAAGAAACGAATATATTGGAAAAGAAATATTAGAAACTACATTGAGTATTTATGGACCATTTTCAAACGATAAACCCTGATCAGGCTTACCAGTATTGGCTTGATAAAACCGCTCTCATGGTGGATATCCGTGATCCACAAAGTTTTCGTGCCGGGCATGCAACAGGTGCATTTCATCTGACTAACGAGACACTCAATAACTTCTTGCAGGAAGCGGATTTTGACCAACCAGTCATGGTGATGTGCTATCACGGCCATAGCAGCCAAGGCGCTGCACAATATCTTATCAATATGGGTTTTGAAACCGTTTACAGTGTCAATGGGGGTTTTGACGTCTGGCAGAAGAACTACCCTCAAGCTGTCCATACCCTATGAACCTTTAGCACACGAATACTAATTTCAATGCGATTAGCCCCTGTGCGATTAACTTCAACTTAAGGCAGAGATAAGACGAGTCATGATCCACGTAACCTCAATATCCAATCCTCGACTAGCTCAGGCTTTTATTGATTATATGGCAATGCAGGACATTCATTTGACCATGCAGCCCACCAGTGAACCCTCTCTGGTTGAACTATGGCTGGAAGATGATAGCCAGTTAAGTCTGGTTGAGCAGGAGCTTCGCCACTTTGTCCGCGATCCACTCCATGAACGCTATCAGGAAGCCAGCTGGCAAACGGGCAAATCAGGCACTCTCTTTAAATATCGCAACAACTTGAACTGGAGTACCCTCAAAAACCAGTCTGGTCCCCTGACCATTGCCATAACAGCAATTTGCACCCTCGTTTACCTCTGGATACAGATTGCCGGCACACCCGATGTCATGAATTGGCTGGCATGGCCTAACGGTGATCAACATCTGGAATTATGGCGCTGGGTCAGCCACGCCTTACTGCATTTCTCACTCACACATCTTCTCTTTAATCTTGTGTTGTGGTGGTATCTCGGCAGTCAGGTAGAGAGAAAGATCAGCGCCGGAAAACTCTTTGAAATAACAATAGTTTCTGCGTTTTTCAGTGGATGGGCACAATCATTGTTCAGCGGTTCTCATTTCGGTGGGCTTTCTGGTGTGGTCTACGCACTAATCGGGTATGTTTGGCTGACTGGTGAAATTTCACCCAAGCGTGGAATCAGCATTCCCAGAGGGTTAATCGCTATCTCTGTCATCTGGTTATTGGTTGGCTATTCCGATGTATTTTCATTAAACATCGCCAATGCCGCCCATGTTTCAGGGTTAATCATCGGGTTATTAATGGGCCTGTGGGATAATTTACGTAAACAAAAAAATCAAGAATATTCCAAATAATTTTGGTCAACTATACCTAATAGATTTCAAGTTGTAGCGCAACGGCAAGGGAACTGATCCCCAAGAGCATGGCCACCTGTGTAACTGAAGTAAGTGAGCATATCCACAAAGCGGCAACTTGGAAGATGAAGGAATATAATCCATCTATGCAAACCATTAGGGGAATTTCGTGAAGCAAACTCAGCGACATGATGCAATAATCGAGCTGGTGCGCCTTCAAGGTTATGTCAGCACTGAAGAGCTGGTTGAATATTTTGATGTCAGCCCGCAAACCATTCGACGTGATTTGAATGATCTGGCAGATAAAAATAAAATCCAACGCCATCACGGCGGTGCAGCATTACCCTCCAGCTCAGTTAATACCGCCTATCATGACCGTAAAATTCTGTGGTCAGATGAAAAAGCCCGTATTGCGCAGCAGGTTGCCACTCAAATTCCAAACGGTGCAACCTTGTTCATTGATATCGGAACAACCCCAGAAGCCGTAGCACATGCACTGCTCAATCATCGCGATTTACGGATTGTTACCAATAATCTCAACGTTGCAACTCTGTTCATGGGTAAAGAAGATTTCCGCCTGATTTTGGCGGGTGGTGAAGTTCGCTCCCGTGATGGTGGCATCATCGGCGAAGCGACACTGGATTTTATCTCTCAATTCCGCCTTGATTTCGGCATTCTTGGGATCAGTGGCATTGATAGCGATGGCTCCCTGCTGGAATTCGATTACCACGAAGTCCGTACCAAGCGCGCCATTATTGAGAACTCCCGCTGCGTCATGCTGGTTGCCGACCATTCGAAATTTGGTCGCAGTGCCATGGTTAATCTCGGAAATATGAACCTGATTGATTTCTTGTTCACGGATAAAGCCCCGCCGCCAAATGTCCAGAAAATCATCGAACAACATAGTGTCAAGCTGGAACTGTGCTAATTGTCTTTTGTTAACAGGCGCTCCCCACCTGAAATATGGGTGGGGTTCTCCCTTCTGTCATCTCCTTCCTGTAAATGTCCCTCAGATTTGTATCCTGTAAAATCCTTATTAATCTTATGAATACGATACAAATTTGTTATCTATATCACATGAGTATGTTTTTTCTGAGTTAACAGTTGGCGATTGATGGATTTTTGATTACAATCCATGAGCGAAAACGAACATTAAAGAACTGTTTCGAACATTTCAGAGGGTATGCAATGGAAACCAAAGACTTGATTATCATCGGCGGCGGAATTAACGGCGCCGGTATTGCAGCAGATGCTGCTGGCCGAGGACTTTCTGTCCTGCTGTTGGAAGGTCAAGATTTGGCCAGTGCGACTTCCTCTGCCAGTTCCAAACTGATACACGGTGGCTTGCGCTATCTGGAACATTATGAATTTCGTCTGGTCAGTGAAGCACTGGCAGAACGTGAAGTTCTCTTGAAGCTGGCTCCCCATATTGCATTCCCAATGCGTTTTCGCCTGCCACACCAGCCGCACCTGCGTCCAGCATGGATGATCCGCATTGGGTTGTTCCTGTACGATAACTTAGGCAAACGCGTTAGCTTACCGGGCAGCAAAGGGCTGAAATTCGGTGCAAATTCAGTATTGAAACCGTCTATCTCCCGTGGCTTTGAATATTCCGATTGTTGGGTTGATGATGCACGTCTGGTGGTTCTGAACGCGCAAGAAGTGCAAAAACACGGTGGCGAAGTGCGTACCCGCACTCAAGTCACACGCGCATGGCGTGAAGATGGTTACTGGACGGTTGAGGCCAAAGACCTGGCGACTGGGGAAGTCAACACATGGCGCGCGAAAGGCCTGGTCAACGCAACCGGCCCATGGGTGAAAAACTTCTTCGATAACGGGCTGCAACTGAAATCACCTTATGGTATTCGCCTAATCAAAGGCAGCCATATCGTTGTTCCTCGCGCTCACGATGAACCGCAGGCTTATATTCTGCAAAATGAAGATAATCGTATTGTGTTTGTCATCCCATGGAATGGCGATTTCTCTATCATCGGCACAACCGATGTTGAATACAAAGGCGATCCAAAAGAAGTCAAAATAGTCGATCAAGAGATCGACTATTTGCTGAAAGTTTATAATGACCACTTCAAAAAGCAGTTGGGTCGTGATGATGTTGTCTGGACTTACTCAGGCGTTCGCCCATTGTGTGACGATGAATCCGATTCTCCACAAGCAATTACCCGCGATTATACGCTGGACGTGCAGGATGACGAAGGTCAGGCACCATTGCTGTCCGTATTTGGTGGCAAACTGACAACTTATCGTAAACTGGCTGAACACGCTTTAGAGAAACTGACACAGTACTATCCAAACGCAGGCAAAGCATGGACTAAAAATGGTCAGTTGCCAGGTGGTGAACTGGAAGGCCATGACCGCGATGGTTACGCCCGTCTGCTGCGTCAGCGTTATAAGTGGTTGCCGGAAGGCGTAGCACTGCGTTATGCCCGCACTTACGGCAGCAACAGCAACATCATTCTGAAAGGCGCAGACACGCTGGTCGGTCTCGGTGAGTTCTTTGGTCATGGGCTGTATGAGGCTGAATTGCGCTATCTGGTCGAGCATGAATGGGTCAGACAATTGGATGATGCTATCTGGCGCCGCACCAAACTGGGTATGTGGCTGACAGAGGAGCAGAAACAACGTGTGGCTGACTGGTTAGCCCAAAACACTAAATCAGCTCAATAATAAAACTGAATTAGCATAAAAATGGTGATAATTTTTTATCACCATTTTTAATTTAGCCGTTTTTTATCGCTCATCAATATTCCTCAAAAACATATTAAGTTTCGAAAAGTAGCACTCTCTTTACCACTCCAAAACAGCAAAGCACAATGTATCTCATGGCTCGTCACTTATCCGATTGACTCCTTATGCTTAATAGATTTTTAACTCGTAACATACTTTCTTAGAAAGAAAAATAAATATATTAAGGAGTCCAATCATTTAGTAAATTTTTTGGGGTCTATTTCAATATCAGCAAACTGACGTTTTAGATCAACATCAGTGAATTCGGGCCCCGAATAATATTTGTAATACTCTAATACCTCTTTACTGTATTTTTTTCCATAGATTAAACCAGTAAAAACTTCTGCAACAAATTCATTAGAATTATTTTTCTGTATAACATAATTACTCACTTCTTCAGCAATTCTTGCTGGAATAGTATATTTATCTTGCTCACTCATCTTTCTGCCTTCCCAAAATTTGTTGTGTGATGTTTTTTGCTGTGCATGAAGTATATGTCCAATTTCATGTACGATAGTAGCAACAACTCTGGTTAAATTAGACCTGACCTTAACTTCGTGATTCAGTTGATCCGGAACGCCGGATGTATCAACTCCAATCCTACCCATATGATTTTCATTTCTAAAGCTACTGAAGCTGAAACACCCGAAAGAAAGTGGACGAGATTTAATTTTACTCACTTGTTTAATTGTATTATCATTTATATGAAGACATGGGCTGTTAATCCATACATTATTATTTTTCAATGTATTATAAGTTTCTTTATCTTCTATTTCTGGCCATCTGACTTCAATTCTTCCGATTTTTTCTATATAAACATTAATGATTTTTACTACTGAAGGTAAATTAGACACTTTTTTAATTATTTTATTAATAGCATAACTAATATAAGTAAGATATTCCTGTCTAATTTCATTGCGGAGATCTCTTAGCCCGTCAATAATTCTAATTTCAATCCCCAAGATATAACAATGTGCCAAAACAGAATTGTTATTATAATAATGTAAAAAATCTATATCTTGATGCATAATGACTTGTATTACTTTAGATTTGTTATCATCCATAGAATTCTCTTGATATTTTGGTTTTTTAGGATTAAAAAATCTCTTATAATGGGAGGTTAGAAAAATGAGTATAATCAATTATAATATCCAGTCAAGAAACTTAAAATAACAGAAAATTATAAATAAATGATATTTTCTCTATTTCTCTATTCTGTGCACACCTCCTATTCCATGCAAAAATGGAATAATCTTCTCATGCATCGCTTGCATAAATTGTGGCGGGAAACTGTGCCCCATTTTGGGAATCGGTAAAAACTCTGAGCCAGAAATACGTCTGGCTGTATCTTCTCCACAAGCAATTGGCATCAAAGGATCATCCTCACCATGCACAACCAATGTTGGGCAACGAATTTGAGCCAAAAGGTCAGCTCGACAGGAATCGGTCATGATTGCCAATATCTGCCGGAGTGAACCATTGGGATGATATCCGCCGCGACGCAAAGCCATTCGCAAATGCCGGAGCCACTTATCTCTATCTAAATCTAATAATTCAGCGGGAGAAACAACAAGCGCCATGATTTTAAGTTGATGGGCAATCAGCTCATCTTCACTCATGCCATCAGACTTAGACAATAAGGTCGCAATAATTTCTGGCTGGGGACGGGGAAGATAGCTGGCCCCACTTGAACTCATAATGCTGACCAAACTGGCGGATCGTTTAGGATAGGTTACCGCGAACCTTTGCGCGATCATCCCTCCCATTGATGCTCCGATAATATGGGCATGTGGAATATTTAACGCATCAAGCACGCCCAGCGCATCATCTGTCATATCCTGTATACTGTAAAAAGCACGAACAGGCAGCCCTAAACAAAAACGAATTTTTTGCCAAAAAAGAGAACTCTGCCGAATGTGGTCAAATCTCTGACTTAGCCCAGCATCGCGGTTGTCATAACGGATCACGCGAAAACCCGCCGCTACCAATAAGCTGACCATTTCATCTGGCCAATCAATAAGTTGCATTCCCAGCCCCATAATAAGCAAAACGACTGGGCACGTTTCTCCCCCACTATCCTCAACTTCAATCGAAATGTGATTAGCGGTAATTTTCATAAGTGACAACCTGTTGATTTATACTCATCATCTTTCGAGTTGCAGCTATGTTGGCTTCGCTCTCTTGCTGTCGTGATACAACTCGAAATCCATTAGTTATATATAAACGGTTAAAAATATAAATCTAAAATAATCCAACTCTAATTATTGAGTACAATGAGAGAAAAAACTAATTTTTAATATATTTAAATAAAACATCCACACCCGATATTTTATTGATTCATGCAAAAATAAGGTGCAGAATATAGGCTAACTATTCTGTAACGTGATAAATAGCACAGCAAAAATCACTATCTAGACATAAAAATATAGCAGGCAAATAGAGATAATGTCCTTATCTCCCTTATATTCTTCCACAGAGATGATTTTTATATCTTCAGAGCCAAATTAAAATATATATTCAAAATATTGATAATATTAGACTTTATTAATTTTTAAATTTTCATTTTTTTTGTAATTGTGATATTAATCCGCTTTCTTTAATTCGCTTATTGCGATTTATGTTCAATTTTATGAAGATAAATAAGAACGGATAAAAACTTGCAATGATGAGTCAAGCATTCATTAAAAAAGAGGGGATTGCACAAGCATTTTTAGCTCGTTACCTCCTCTCAGAAAAATCTGGCAACCGGCTGAAAACCATAGAATTATTATCTAAAGAATGTGGTTTGTCCGTGGGTTTAATGCAGTCAGCATTAAAATCTCTCGAACAAGCACAGGCGGTTGGAATTAAGCGTCGAGGTCGTAATGGTAGCTTTCTTGCACAGATAAACCACAAACTGCTTTTGGAGTATGCCGATATCGGCAATGTGGTCTGTGCGATGCCGCTTCCTTATACCCGCGCTTATGAAGGGCTGGCAAGTGGTCTGAAAGCATTGTGTGCAGGGGTTCCTTTTTACTTTGCACATATGCGGGGTTCAGACATACGCATTGAATGTTTACTGAGTGGTGTTTACGACTTAGCAGTAACATCAAGACTTGCCGCAGAGCAACATCCAGAAAATAAAGATCTATATATTGCGCTTTCACTAGGGACACAAAGTTATACAGACAGGCATAGGCTAATCTTTCGTCATGGCGAAATGGAATCTATTCGCCGCGTCGGGTTAGATAGTACCTCGGCAGACCAAAAAATAATGACAAATCAGTACTTTGATGGGAAGGAGATTGAATTGGTCGAGGTCTCCTACCATGAATGCTTGAATCAAATTATAAAAGGCCACATTGATGCGGCTATCTGGAACGTTGGACAAGGCCATGAATTGCTCGCACAAGGTCTGATGACACAACTCCCTGACGATAGCGAGTGTTTTATCAAAGCCTCTGAAGCCGTTATCCTTGCCCGCAAGGATAATATCCCCATTCAGCAACTCCTGCATACTATGGTTGATCGGGACGTATTGCTGAGCCATCAACAAAATGTAGTCGCGGGCATCATCGAACCTATTTATTGAAACTCGATCAGCCAAAATAAACAGCTTATTAACACCTGCATATAACAAAAAGCAATGATAGAACAACGGCTAACTATCCTGCTGCAAGGTGGCGTCATCGATCAAGATATCTACGATAACATGCTGGATGTTGTGCATACTCTGGAAGATATCTGGCTCATTCCTGTCCGCCATCCACAAGGTGAAATGGCACTGACCCACATGGCAAGTGCTTTCATGCGTTCGCGCCGTGGTGAAAGAGTTTCTCCGTTGGACAAAACGATACTGGCTAATATTGAACAATCCGAACTCTACGATCAATTAATCGCAATTCACCGCTCCCTCATTGAAAAATTTACAGTAACGCTGCCCCCCAACGAAGAAGGCTATCTGTTAGTAAATTTATATGGTTTAATACTTTCGGGCGAAAGAAATTAGCATTTGATTACTCCATAAATATTCAAAAAAATGAAGATTAATGAATCCACAGAACGTTTTGATTTTACACAGCCTTGCAGCTTTGCAGATACGAAGGGAAGCCTATGTTTATTGATTCATTGAAAAAACAGAACCCCAAATTAATTGAAGTTGCAAAAAAACTTTGGCAACAGGGCGTAATATTGCCAGATACTTATATCATTGATGTCGATCAGGTTTTGGATAATGGTCGCCGTTTGCTGAAAGTCGCGGAACAATACGGTATCGAACTCTATTTGATGACGAAACAAATTGGGCGTAATCCGTGGCTGACTAAAAAGTTGATTGAGCTTGGCTATCGCGGAGCCGTAGCAGTTGATTTCAGAGAAGCCTATAGCCTGAGCCAGCATGGTATACCATTATGTCATATCGGCCACTTAGTGCAGATACCGACACACTTGATAGAAACCATGCTCAGGCATAACCCGGATATCATCACGGTATTTTCTCTTGAAAAAGCACAATCCATTTCGGACGCGGCGGAAAAATTAGGACGAGTTCAGCCCGTGATGCTGAAAGTATTTGATAAACGTGATACCGTCTTTCCCTGTCAGGAAGCTGGCATCACCTTTAATGAACTTGACGCTGTTGTAGATGCCTTAAAACAGATGCCAGGAATTAAATTGAGCGGCCTGACTCATTTCCCTTGTTTATCATGGGACGCGCGATATCAAACAACTCTGCCTACCACTAATTTACTCACCCTGATTCGTGCACAAAATCGGCTTGAGCAACTCGGTATTAAACTGTCACAAATCAACGCACCTTCTGCCTCAAGCTGTAGCACCATCCCACTACTGGCCAAATACGGGGCTACCCACCTTGAGCCAGGCCATGCTCTGACCGGCACAATTCCCGCCAATATCAGTGGTCGGGAGCCAGAACATATCGCGATGGTTTATGTCACTGAAATTTCACATCACTATGATGGCAACAGCTACTGCTATGGTGGTGGTTACTATAAACGTGGTCATATGAAACATGCCCTGGTTTTCCCTGAGTATGCAATCTCTCCTAAGACAGTGCGCATATTACATCTGGGCGATCCTTATATTGACTATCATCTCCCATTGTCAGGCGCACATCCTATCGGCAGTCCGGTGATCATGTGCTTCCGCACCCAGATTTTCGTGACCCGCAGCGACGTAGCCCTTGTTTCAGGAATTCAGACAAACTCCCCTAAACTTGAAGGAATTTATGACAGTCAGGGAAATTGGAAAAATAGTGGCTATGCTTAATAATCCCCAGTAATAGGTATTACATATAATATTATTCCGCTATTAAATAATGCTATTTTAGCTATAGTAGATTTCCCGCATGATTCTGCACAACTATTTTATAGGATGTTGATGAAGTGGCTATTTTGTGGAATAGCCATTTATATCCAATAGATTTCAATTTGTTACCTGAACATTGAAAAATAAAAGAGAAATAAATTCATTAATTCTGAAAATAATCATGAAATACTAAAAACAGACCGGGGATACACCCACACATTCCGCTTCGTATTCCTCATCCAGCATTGATGCAGTTGAAGGCACACTTGAGCAGCGGGATATCAAGTTGAACATCGGGGGTGACACACTGCAATCTTCATCAAAAAATCAGGCTGTTAATCATCATTCAGCAGTAAAAACAAATAGCAGTATTGACGCATCAGGCTATACCTATGTACATGAACATTTGCATATCGATCTCTTTGGTGTAAAAGGCAGTTTAGATTGCCGATTGGATCAATACGATCTTATCGTAGATGAGCTTCGCCATCTCTACACCCTCGGGGTACGAAATATAGTGGAGATGACCAACCGTTACATGGGGCGCAATCCGGCTTTTATGCTGAATTTAATGCGTGATACCCGCATCAATATCATTGCCTCGACAGGCTACTATAAACAGCCGTTTTTCCCCTCCCATTTCAACGAACTGAGTGTACAAGCGATAGCCAATGACATGATCGCAGAAATAGAAATCGGCATTGATGGCACCAAATTAAAAGCAGGAATAATCGCAGAGATTGGTTCCAGCCTTGGGCAAATCACGGAAGATGAGAAAAAAGTATTTGCGGCGGCGGCACGGGCACATCTGGCAACAGGCTGCCCCATTTCTACCCATACCACATTAAGCACAATGGGACGTGAACAACTGGCTCTGCTGGCAGGATTTGGCGTACCTCCTGAACATATAGCCATCGGTCATTGCGATTTGAGAGACAATCTGGACACCATCATTCCATTACTGGAGGCTGGGGCATGGGTGCAATTCGATACGATCGGTAAAAATAATTACTATCCAGACAGTGAACGTATTGCCATGTTGCAGAAAATCACCCAGTGTGGATTACTTGACCGAGTCATGCTTTCCCAAGATATCACCCGCCGTTCTCATTTAAAACGCAATGGGGGAAATGGGTTCGATTACCTGTTAACTGTATTCGCCCCCATGTTGCTGGATGCGGGGTTTTCACAAGTGCAGATAGACCAAATGTTACGTGATAATCCTGCGCGTTTTTTCCAGCACAGCACGTAAAAACTTAAATTTATAAAACATATACACGATGGATTTCAAGATGCAGCCAACAAAGTTGTAATTTGAAAGACGACGGGTATATACACAATGGATTTCAAGTTGCATCGCGACGGCAAGAGAGCAAATCCCCGGGAGCATAGATAACTATGTGACCGGGGTGAGCGAGCGCAGCCAACAAAGAGGCAATTTGAAAGACGAAGTGTATAAATTTCTAAAAACAATCCGATAGAAGATACAAAGAGAGGGATAACAACATGAGATTTGTCGTTGGTGGACAAATAGAGAAAGAGGCGA
This sequence comes from Xenorhabdus sp. XBWT, assembly GCF_059072735.1. Lineage (NCBI taxonomy): Bacteria > Pseudomonadati > Pseudomonadota > Gammaproteobacteria > Enterobacterales > Morganellaceae > Xenorhabdus > Xenorhabdus sp. XBWT. The sequence goes on along the minus strand of NZ_CM180990.1, from coordinate 148,935 downwards.
TCGCGGAAGGTATTCGTCAATTGGCAGGAGACAAAGCCACTTCCATTACCATCATGCATGACATTGAAGCGGCGATAGCAATTAAGAATGGCGAGGCGGATTACTATTTTGGTGCATGTAACACGGGTGGTGGTGGGGCACTGGCAATGGCAATTGCTCTCATCGGTTTGAATCAATGTGCCACTATCGGCATGCCAGGTAAGATCCTATCTGATGACGAGATAATTACCCATGTAAAAGCGGGCAAAAAAGCATTTGGTTTTACAGGGCAAGATATTGATATCGTCCTGCCTGTGATCATCAATACCCTCATCTCACTGTAAGGAGCCTATTATGCAACATCTTCATGAGTTCCTGATGAGATTGATGGAAGTTGACCCTTTCAAGGCTGGACTATTGGCCACAATTGGTGCCATTGCCGCCATGATGGCAAACCGTGGTATCGCCGTTTTTCATGATGGCCTGCGTCCTCTCCTGCCGGAATACCTTGAAGGCCGAATGAGCCGCAAAGTGCTCGCCGCAACCAGCTTTGCCCTGAGCATTGGTTTAGTTGTCGGTTTTGGCATTCCTTTTTCTCTTACCGCACCAATTGTTCTGGTTCACAGCCTGTTACTTGGTACTGATATGATAGGTATCTGGTGTGCCAACAGCCGAAGAGGATTTGTTGCCTCTGGTGTTATCGGTGCCTTGTATGCCATCGCTTTGCTGGCTGGTCTGCGTTCGGTAGTAGAACTCTTTGCCATGCTGCCAGTAAATTTCACCGACGATCTCAAGAAAGTAGGCGATCCGATTATAGCCTGTTTTGCCCTGTTCCCGGCGATGGTTGTTGGTTACCAATATGGCTATCGCAAAGGACTTTTGGTTATGCTCACCGCGCTGGTGGGCTATCTGGCGACCAAAGCGGTTGGCCCACTGAGTTTTGGCGGTATGATCGAAAAGCCCGTCAGTATCGATCCTAATGGTGCAGCGCTGCTGCTATCAATGATTGCCATGTTCTATTTTGCCATGCGTGAACGTCCCGCCAAATCCGCAGAACAAAAAGGCTCTAATGAAGTCTTGGTCGGACTATTTTCAACCCGCATAGAACGCATCCAGAAAAACAAATGGTTACTGATCCTGTGTGGCGGGCTGACTGCCAGTGCAGCAACCATGTCCTTCAGCCTACTGGCGGAAGGCCCTGTTTCTCTGCAATTAATGGCACAAGGCGAGCAAACCAACGCATTGCTGGTAGCACTGGCGCGTGCTATTGGATTTATCCCATTGGTAGGAACAACAGCCATAGCCACCGGTGTTTACAGCCCGAATGGCATGAAATTCGTGTTTGTCGCGGGTCTGGCAACCAACAATCCGTGGATTGCCTTTGTCGCTGGTGGTATCACCATGTTCATCGAAATCCAACTGTTGGCGAAAATCGCAATCTGGCTGGATAAATACCCTGGTGTGAAAGCGTGTAGCGGACATATTCGTACCGCGATCACCAAAATGCTCGAAGTGGCCCTGCTGGTTGGTGCTATGATTGCCTCTAATGCCATTTTGCCGGGTATGGGCTTTATGATCGTAGCGGGTATCTATCTGCTCAACCGTACTTCCAAACGACCTTTAGTAGAAATGGCCATCGGCCCGATCGCAACGATTACCGTCGGTATTCTTGCAAACTTGCTCTTTCTGCTGGGAATAAAATAAGCAAATGAAAACCTACCCATTACAAAGTATGACGATGGCACAAGCACAACAGCAACAATTCAGGCTGGTGGATATTATCTGTCGTCACTTTCCGGGGGCTGATTTTCTTTCTCAAGGTGATCTGGGGTTAGTCCCAGATCTTCACCAGCCACGGATGACCCGACGCATTGAAGCAGTCATTGCAGAGTTTTTCAGTGCTGAAGCAGCGGCCTTTGTCAATGGGGCAGGAACAGGGGCATTGCGTGCGGGGCTGGCTGCTTTAGTCAGCCCCAACGCTACATTACTTGTGCATAATGCGCCGATTTATCCCACAACTAAAGTGTCGATTGAACAAATGGGGATTCACATCGTCCGGGCAGATTTCAATCACACAGAACACATTGTGACTGCCATCCGGCAATACCAACCTGAAGCCTGTCTTGTCCAGCACACTCGCCAGCAGATGTCTGACCGTTATTCCCTGCAAGACGTGATCGATATCCTGAATCAGCACCACATTCCTTCGTTGGTGGATGATAACTATGCAGCCATGAAAACGGCACAAATTGGTTGTGAATACGGTGCGGCTCTTTCCACATTTTCTTGCTTTAAATTATTGGGGCCACAAGGCGTTGGGCTTGTTGTTGGAAAACAGGCCGCCATTGATAACCTGCGCCACAGCATGTATTCCGGTGGCTGCCAGATACAAGGTTATCAAGCAATGGAAGCCTTGCGTGGCATGGTCTTTGCGCCAGTTACACACGCAGTGCAGGCAGAAGTTAACAACGAATTGGTCACTCGTTTGAATCAGGGAGAATTATCACAAGTAAAACAGGCGTTTCTTGCTAATGCGCAATCGAAAGTATTATTAGTGGAATTTCACCAACCTATCGCAGAAAGCGTGCTTACTGCATCCCATGCACTTGGAGCACTGCCTTATCCGGTGGGTGCAGAATCAAAATTCGAAATTCCCCCTCTGTTTTACCGTATTTCCGGTACTTTTCGCCAAACAGATCCCACACTGGAACAGCACATGATCCGCATCAATCCTAATCGCAGTGGTGCAGATACCGTGATGCGTATTTTACAGGAAAGCTGTCGATTAAAATGTTAGAAGCAAGAAACTCAAATAAACCTTAACATCAAGAGACCAATCATCTAAAGAATACCTATCTACTTGAAAGATAGCAGATATAAAATCATTATTCATATAATGTGACGAACATCACTTTTTTATATTAATGTATCTGGAGAATATATCGAAAAATATGGAAACAGCATAATCATTGCCTATTATTTACTTACCCGATTAAAATATATATCCAATGGATTTCAGAATGCAGCAAAGCCAACAAAACTGTAATTTAAAATACGAAATATATAAATAAAATCATTGAGAGGGAAATATGCCAAAAAACATCATTTTTCTATATGGAATGCTAGATGAGAATCGTAGATATATCCATGAATCAGTCATTCCAGGTAAAGAAAACGTGAATAAAGATAATATATACGTTACGTTAAATTCATTAACTATGGCTCTATCTTTAGAGGGTGAAATAGGAATAAGAAAATTTTTCGAAAATACACTGAAAGTGAAAAAGAGAATGGCAGAATACCATAAAAACATTATAAATTATAATATAACAAGAACCCTCAATGAAAATGAATATAACAAAAACATGCTGATTACAAAAAGTGTCTCAGAAGTTTTATTGAATAATTGGCTTGAATTTCTATATCAAAATAAAGAGCGGTTATCGATAAGCAAAAGTCTGATAAGAAAAAGTGCCAAAGATTCAATCAAAGGTGACTATAAGTCAAGATTTCTCAATAAAAATCTAAGTAATTCACCACCCAATATCAAAGTTAATGGTTACACTGAATTCGATGATAACAGCTATATTTATTGTCTAAAAAATCCAGATAAAAACCGCATTTCCCCAATTGATAAAGCCTTTGATACATTTATTAGTCAAGGAGATAAAGAAGGATTCAGATTCTTGGTAGATCTTGATACGACTGTGACAATCTATACAAATAAAAATGAAAATAACTATATAATAAAAAGCTTTATTTCTGCATTTTTAAGAAAAGCGTCTAAATTAACATTAGATTGGCTAAATGAAGAAATAAGAAACCCACGATCTTTTATTAATGGGATGAGATTTATTACTGATTACATCAGGGAAGACAATGATAATTACTATGCAGATACACTAGATAATGTTCACCCATTTAATCCTTCCCATCATAGTTACCAACTGGGTTATAATAAGAAAGATGAACTAACTTATCTTGACGCTTCCAATAATTTTTACCCGATCACTTTTTCAGAATATCGACACTTCAATAAAAATGATTATAGTAATGAAAATATTAACATGACAACAGTAAATATCAATATCAACGAAGTGGTCAAGGCAAAAATAAATAAATCCATACAAGATAAGAAAGCGAAAGTATTAGCTAAGAGAATAAAAAATTATAACGCCTGATTATAACTCAATTGAAAAACCAGATAACTGACACACCACCTGTTACTGCATTACATAAAGTATTTACATAAGGTATTTCATCTGTTTTTATTATCTACCCACTATTTTTGAGCAACAATACCAGAAAAGAATACATCATCAGGCGTTAACAAGTGAATTAGCGTACATCACTTCTCTCATCAATACATCAGTTTCTATTATCATCAATTTTATACCTCAGTCAATTCAGTAAATTTATCTAATTAATGACAGACCCTTAATATTTTAAATTACTTGCAAAGCAAAGAGGAAGAATACTATGGGTATCCCAAAAAAATTCATTATTTCTGGGCAGGGAATAATATCATTTTTAATAATGTCGATGACACGGGCTAATGGTCAAACATCAACAAGAAAAAATACTCAGATGAAGATCCATTCACCTTAAAACCTGACAAAGTAATGACGACATTTTTGAAAATAGCCTGAGACTTTCCTCAGGCTGTTCTATTTCCTGACGTTAAACGCGTTCAGGTTTACTTATTGCCTATACCGACGCGGCAAAATCCCCCAATTGCCGTTCTACCAGAGTCAGGATACTGTAAAGCGCCACAGGTTGTTGCTCCTGATTGAGAATTTGTACATCCCACATCACGACGCCATGTGGTTTATCTTCTGGTGTTTTCTGGGCTTTTTTAATTTTCTTCTTGCACGTCAGACGTACTTGAATAGTATCGCCAATTTTGACGGGTTCAATGAAACGCAGGTTTTCCATGCCATAGTTGGCAAGTAGAGGGCCAACCAAGTCATCAACAAACAAGCCCGCAGCAGCCGATACAACAAAATAACCATGAGCAACGCGTTCGCCGAACAGAGATTCAGCCGCGCCAATTTTATCCATATGGACATAAAAATGATCCCAGCTCAGGCAAGCAAAGTTGACGATATCCGCTTCGGTAACAGTACGGCGCGCCGTCAACAGACTTTCACCTATCTCAAGCTGCTCGAAATATTTACGGAACGGATGTACCGGATCTTCTTTCACTTTCGCTCCACGGACCCACTCACGGCCAATCGCAGCCAACATGCTTGGGCTTCCCTGAATCGCAGTACGTTGCATATAGTGTTTCACCGCACGCAATCCCCCCAATTCTTCACCGCCTCCCGCACGTCCCGGGCCGCCATGTACCAGCATGGGCAGTGGGGAACCATGCCCCGTGGATTCCACAGAAGCTGCTTCATCGAGAACCAGCATACGGCCATGGGCACTCGCGGTTGCACGGATGACCTGGACAGCCACCTGCTCATCCGCTGTCACCAGTGAGCCGACTAAACTCCCTTGCCCCATCATTGCCAATGTGATGGCCTGCTCAGTATCCTGATATGCCATCAGCGTAGAAACTGGCCCAAAGGCTTCCGTATTATGTACCACCTGATTTGTCATAGGATCAGCACAATGGAGCAGAGTAAGTGGATAGAATGCGCCATTACTGTTGCTGTTACCTGTCAGCACCAGTTTGTCCAGTGAACCGCCACATAAAAGCTTGCAGCCGCTATTCAATAATTCATTGACCTTCGACTGTACTTCATCACGCTGTTCTAGATTAATCAACGCCCCCATGCGAACTTCTGGCAAAGCAGGATCACCGATTGCCACACCGGACAACCGCTTGAGTAACGCTTCTTTTACTGTTTCCATCTGATCAGCAGGCACAATAATCCGTCGGATAGCGGTACATTTCTGCCCAGCTTTGACGGTCATTTCGCGGACAACTTCCTTGATAAATACCCCGAACTCCGGCATTTCAGGAGTCACATCCCCGCCTAAAATGCAGCAGTTGAGAGAATCAGCTTCCATCGTAAAGGGAATGGATTTCTCTATCAGACGAGGATGAGTACGCAGCGCCTGCCCCGTCCGGGCTGAACCTGTAAAAGTTATGGCATCCTGATAATCAAGATGATCAAACAGATCGCCGATACCCCCGCAGATCAACTGCAAGGCTCCCTCCGGTACCAGACCACTGTCGATGATCATTTTCACCATCGCCTGTGTCAATTGAGCGGATGCTGTTGCAGGTTTAATAATCGCCGGCATACCTGCCATCCACGTTGGTGCTAATTTTTCCAGCATTCCCCAACAGGGAAAGTTAAAAGCATTAATATGCAGAGCGACCCCGGGACGGGAAGTCAGTACATGTCGAGCCACAAACTGAGACTGTTTGGACAGCGGGATCATCTCATCTTCCGGCCACAGGGTATCATCCGGCAACTCCCGTCCTGCCAATCCGGCATAAGAGAACAGTGTCGCAACCCCTCCTTCAATATCCACCCAGCTATCTGAACGGGTCGCCCCCGTCTCTGTCGAAATAGCATATAATGCTTCTTTGTTGACAAGCAGATGCTTTGCAACTGCTTTCATCATCTGCGCACGTTGCTGGAACGTCATCGCCGCCAGCGCCTTCCCCCCTTTTTCACGGGCATATTCTAAACTCTTTGCCAATGGCAAACCTTCTGAAGAAACTTGATACAAGGCCTCACCGCTTACCGCATGATGAATCGTTCTGGTATTACCCTGCCCATAAGCCCAAGTTCCGCAAATGTAACTCGTTAACTGTTGCATTTTTTTCTCCATCAATCGCATTAATGAATCAATTATTAAGTAACAGCATGATATTTATGTATCATATTTTACGGTAACAAGACCACCAGAAAGAACAACAAAATTAAAACATTCTCATTCTATCCCTGATTTATATTATTACCCCATCTAAAAACAAAAAAATAAGCATATGTTTTTAAACTAATTAAAAATAACATTGTGATGAGGGCGACAAATATACAACATTAACATTTGATATTTTTGTTAACAGTTTATAAATTTACAGTTAAAAGTGATTCGTTTTTTAATTTAAAAACATAAAATAAGAATCATAAATGGAGTCCAACATGACAACTGACCCACTTCAGGCACATTTTGATGCCCGGATCGCAGCGGATCTATCCATTGAGGCTAAAGACTGGATGCCTGAATCCTATCGCCAGAACCTGATACGCCAGATCAGTCAACACGCACACTCGGAAGTGGTCGGCATGTTACCGGAAGCAAACTGGCTCACCCGGGCACCGACACTGCGCCGTAAAACCGTGCTGCTCGCCAAAGTACAGGATGAAGCAGGGCACGGGCTGTATCTCTATAGTGCCGCCGAAACACTGGGGTGTACTCGTCAAGATATCTATCAAAGACTATTAGATGGCAAGATGAAATACTCCTCTATATTTAACTACCCCACACTTACCTGGGCGGATGTTGGCGTCATTGGCTGGCTGGTGGATGGCGCAGCCATCGTCAATCAGGTCGCCTTGTGCCGAGCTTCTTACGGTCCTTATGCCCGCGCAATGGTGAAAATCTGCAAAGAAGAGAGCTTCCACCAGCGACAAGGTTATGAAGCCGTCATGGTTCTGGCGAATGGCAGTGAAGCCCAACGCGCGATGTTACAAGATGCTATCAACCGTTTCTGGTGGCCGACGTTGATGATGTTCGGTCCCAATGACAGCGATTCGCCCAACAGCGCCCAAAGCATGGCTTGGAAGATCAAGCGGTTTAGTAATGATGAACTCCGGCAGAAATTCATTGATAACACGGTGCCCCAGTTGGAAGCGCTGGGTATGACCGCGCCCGACCCGGAACTGGCTTGGGATGAAGCAACCGGACATTACCGCTTTGGTGAAATCAACTGGGGCGAATTCTATCAAGTGCTGAAAGGACAGGGCATATGTAACCACGAGCGGCTGGAAGCCAAACGGCGGGCTTGGGAAAACGGAAGCTGGGTACGCGAAGCCGCTTCTGCTCATGCCAAAAAAATAGCTGACAAAAAACGTGCTGCACGGTTCGCCTAACCAGTTCACCTAACTCATTTTTTGCGTTATCTGAACAGAATCGGAACAGGAGAATAAAGCTAATGAACGATACCGATTGGCCACTGTATGAAGTCTTTGTCCGCAGTAAACAGGGGTTAGTTCACCGCCATGTCGGCAGCCTCCATGCGGCAGATGATCAAATGGCACTGGAAAACGCGCGTGATGCTTACACCCGTCGTAATGAAGGCTGCTCTATCTGGGTAGTGAAGTCCATTTATCTGGTGGCTTCACAACCCGAAGACCGCAGCGCTTTTTTCGAGCCATCGGAAAATAAAATTTACCGTCATCCGACTTTCTACACCATCCCTGATGGCATCAAGAACATGTAGGGGAACGGCAATATGAATACACACAGCGTTTCATCACTCAACCATGATTTGTTTAATTACATGCTACGTCAGGGAGATACACCATTAATTCTGGCACAACGCCTGTGCGAATGGTGCGGTCATGCACCAGAGCTGGAAATTGACCTTGCCCTGTCCAATATCGGTCTCGACCTGCTGGGGCAGGCGCGTCATTTTCTCAGCTATGCAGCTACTCTTTCAGAAACAGGATTCGATGAGGATCATCTGGCATTTTGTCGTGATGAACGTGAATTTCTCAACTTGCTGCTGGTGGAACAGCCCAACGGCGGTTTTAACGACACCTTAGTGCGCCAGTTCTTTATCGATGCCTATCATTTTTTGCTGCATCAGGCTCTGGGGCAAAGCCGTGATCCCCAACTGGCCGCCATCAGCAACAAATCATTGAAAGAAGTGGAATATCACCTGCGATTCAGCCGGGGCTGGATGATTCGTCTGGGCGATGGAACGAAACAAAGCCGCCAAAAAATCCAGCAATCGCTCGATCAACTGTGGCGTTTTACCGGCGAACTGTTCCATTGTGACGAAATAGAGCAGCGGCTGGCTGAAGAGGGTATCGCCGTTGATCCCCGAACCCTGCATAAACCCTGGCTGAAAATCGTCAGCGAAACATTCACAGAAGCCACTTTAGAAATGCCACCGGAATCACCTTACCGACAAGGCGGCAAGCAAGGCCTGCACACAGAACATCTGGGATACATGCTAGCAGAAATGCAATACCTGCAACGTACTTACCCTGACTGTCATTGGTAATAAAACGCGGAGGGGACGATGGAACAGCAACTGAAAACATTACAGCAGCCGGAAGTCCATCAGATCTGGCAATGCCTGCACCAAATTGCCGACCCAGAACTGCCCGCGCTCACCATTACCGACCTCGGCATGATACGCACTGTCACGCCCTTGCAATCGGGCTGGCGGGTGACATTTACCCCGACATATTCTGGTTGTCCGGCAACGGAGTTTTTGCTCAACGAAATCAGCAACACACTGACACAAGCAGGCTTTTCCCCCGTCTATATTGAGGTAAGCCTGACACCCGCGTGGACAACCGACTGGATGAATGCAGATGCCAGACAACGCCTGCGAGAATCCGGCATAGCCCCACCCCAAGGGTTGGTTTGTGAAAAACGAACTGATGCGGAACCCATCACCTGCCCGCGTTGTGGCAGCCATGAAACCGAAAAAATCAGCGAATTCGGCTCCACCGCCTGCAAAGCCCTTTATCGCTGTCAGCAATGTCTGGAACCGTTTGACTATTTCAAATGTATTTAACAAGGGAACAGAAGATGGTTACTTCTCATCAAACACGTTCACATAGCTTTCACCGTTATAGCTTTCACCGCTTAAGTATCTCTGCCATTGAACGAGAAACACCGGAAGCCGTGACCGTCACGCTGCATGTCCCCAGTGAGCTAAAAAAACATTTTAACTATCAACCGGGCCAACACCTGACACTTAAGGCCCGGGTGAACGGTGAAGAGCTGCGCCGCTGCTATTCCATCTGTAGTTCACCGCTGGATGGTATATTGCAAATTGGGGTCAAAGCCATCTATCAGGGTCGTTTCTCGACTTTTATCAACCAACAATTGAAAGTTGGCGATGAACTGGAAGTTATGCTGCCACAAGGCAACTTTGGCCATCGTCCCATTGCCACCCAACAAGGGCGTTATCTGGCTGTCGCCGCTGGTTCCGGTATCACACCGATTCTATCAATCATCAAAAGTACGTTGGCACTGGAACCGGATAGCACGTTCACCTTGATTTACGGTAACCGCACCAGCCGTTCGGTCATGTTCAAAGAAGTGCTTTCCGATCTTAAAAATCGTTACCTGAGCCGTTTTCAAGCACTGTACCTGTTCAGTCAGGAAACAACCGATAGCCCGCTGTTTAACGGACGCATTGATACCGGACACCTGCACCGCATCGGCAAAACCCTGCTCAATTTTTCCCAATTTGACCACGCTTTTCTCTGTGGGCCGGAAGCTATGCTGGATGATGCCCACTCTGCGCTGGAACAAGCGGGAATACCGGCCAAATATATCCACAGTGAACGTTTCAATACCGGACGCACCCAGATAAGTCCCCGCTCCGTCAATCTTGCTGAACGCAGCGATATCCCTGTCGAAATTCATCTGGATGGACGCACCTTCAACATCACCATGAACGCCGAAGATGACAGTATTCTCGATGCTGCCCTGCGCCAAGGCGCAGATTTGCCTTACGCCTGTAAAGGCGGCGTATGCGCGACCTGCAAATGCCAGCTTAAATCCGGTGAAGTGGATATGCATGTCAATTACAGCCTCGAACCCGATCAGTTGGCTGCCGGTTATATCTTAAGCTGTCAGTCATGGCCGAAAAGCAATGGCGTAGTTGTGGATTTTGACGTTTAAGTTCATTGCGTTTAAGTACATTGCATAGTTTAAGTACATTGCATAAATGAGGAACGAATATGAGTCAGGAATGGATTTTATGCCGCCAGCAGCAAAGAGTACGCACTCTGACCCTCAACCGTCCTGAAGTGCGTAACGCCCTCAGCAATGACTGCCTTGAACTGCTTGTCCGGCAGTTAGAACAGGCAGATGAAGATGAAGGCACAGGTGCTATTGTTATTACAGGTTCATCGCGCTTTTTCGCGGCAGGGGCTGATCTGAAAGAACTACAACAACAGACCGTGGCAACAGCCATGACAGACCGCCGTCCACAACTTTGGCAACGCTTAAACAACATTAACAAACCCCTGATTGCAGCGGTCAATGGCTACGCCCTTGGCGCCGGCTGTGAATTAGTGCTGGCCTGTGATCTGGTGATTTGTGGGGAAGGTACCCGTTTTGGTTTGCCGGAAATCACTCTGGGGCTGATACCGGGGGCGGGTGGGACGCAGCGTCTCATCCGCAGCGTCGGCAAGGCGCTGGCTTCCCTGATGATACTGACGGGTGAGTCCATCAACGCCAAGCAGGCACAACAAGCGGGAATGGTCAGCGAAGTGTGCACCGATGACCTGACGTTAGAACGTGCCGAACAGATAGCCCAACGCATCAGTGAACTTTCCCCGCTGGCACTGCGGGCAGCCAAAGCCGCTCTCAAAACCGCACAGGAAACCAGCCTGTCACAAGGGTTACTCGCCGAACGCCAGCAGTTTGTCGCCCTTGCGGGTACGACCGATCGTCAGGAAGGCATTGCTGCCTTTCTGGAAAAACGTAAACCAACATTTAAAGGATCTTGATAGATGGAAAACATGCCCGTGGTACTCACCGATATTGAGGCTGGGGTCCTGAGCATCACACTTAACCGCCCAGAATATCTCAATAGTTTTAACGAGGAATTGCATCAACAATTAAGTAAGGCAATGGATATTGCGGAACAGGATGAATCAGTGCGCTGTGTTCTGCTTACAGGAGCCGGACGCGGCTTCTGCTCTGGACAAGATTTAAATGATAGAAACACCGTTATTTCTGATGGCGACATTCCCGACCTCGGCAAATCTGTTGAACGTTACTACAATCCGCTTATCCGACGCATGACTTCCTTGCCCAAGCCCATTATCGGGGCCGTCAACGGTGTTGCAGCAGGGGCTGGTGTCTCCCTTGCACTAGCCTGCGACATTGTGATCGCGTCCCGCACAGCCAGCTTCATTCAGGCCTTCTGCCGCATTGGCCTGACACCAGATTCCGGCGGCAGTTGGTTATTGCCCTATAAAATCGGGCATGCCCGTGCAATGGGAATGGCATTGTTGGGAGAAAAAATCAGCGCAGAACAAGCTTTGGCATGGGGCATGATCTGGCAAGTCGTCGAACCTGAGGAGTTAGAGAATAAAACCCGGGAACTTGCACAACATTTAGCTGCCCAGCCTACAGTGGCACTTGGCTGCATCAAGCAATCCACTTACGCCGCAGCCAGCAATACCTTAGAGCAACAACTTGACCTCGAACGCGACTTACAACGTCAATGTGGACACAGTGAAGACTTCCGTGAGGGAGTGAGTGCGTTCATTGAAAAACGTCAGCCAAAGTTTCAGGGGAAATAGCGATGAAAACGCCACCACTCAACGGTCCCATCGCCGTCATTGGTGCGGGAACAATGGGCATCGGCATTGCTCAGGTCGCGGCTCAGGCAGGACATTCTGTCCTGTTGTTTGATGTGAGTGGCGAAGCTGCACGTCATGCGCTGGATAATCTCCACACCCGTCTGAATCAGCGGGTGGAGATGGGGAAAGCAGAGGCGGGCGCAACGCAGGCCCTGTTACAGCGTATCACTCGGGTCGATTCATTGCAGGCACTGGCACCTTGTGTGCTGGTGATTGAAGCCATCATCGAACAATTGGAAGCCAAACAAAACCTATTCCGCCAACTGGAATCCATTTGTTCAGCCCGAACCTTGTTTGCCAGCAACACTTCGTCACTGTCGATTACCGCCATTGCCCGTGAACTGTCTGCGCCACAGCGCATGGCAGGGCTGCATTTCTTTAATCCAGCCCCCTTGATGAAACTGGTGGAAATCATACAGGGTCTGGAAACTTCCCCCCAAACCGTGGAAATACTTAAGGTTCTCATTGCAGATTGGAAAAAACAGCCCGTAGTCTGCCGCTCCACTCCGGGGTTTATCGTCAATCGCATTGCCCGCCCGTTCTATGCGGAAGCCCTGCGCGCATTAGAAGAGCAAGTCGCCAGCCCCCCAACACTGGATGCGGTCATGAAAGAGTCCGGTGGCTTTGCGATGGGACCATTACAACTGATGGATTTGATCGGGCATGATATCAACTACGCGGTGACCGAATCCCTTTTCCACGCCTTCTACGGCGATCCCCGTTTCCAGCCTTCACTGCAACAAAAAGAGTTAGTAGATGCAGGCTATCTGGGTCGCAAACGCGGTCGTGGATTTTATGTTTATGATATAAAAGGAAATAATACAAAAGGAAATGATAAGAAGAAAGATACCCAGCTACAGCCTAAAATAGAGCCTAAACAGTCCAAAGGACAAAAACTGCCAATGCGGATCAGAGCAACAGGCAATTGGGTCGCTTTACCTCATTTTGTCAGCCTGCTACGGCAACCCGATTTACAGAAATATAACATCGTCTTTGAAGAACACAAAAATGACCGGTTCCATTCTCCCACCTTGCAGCTTGATGACGTCATCTTGATACTGACCAAAGGGAGAACATGTGCTCAGATCACTGACGAAATCAGAGTACCGGTGATGCAGTTTGATTTGTCTGCCAATCATCAAACGGCTTCCATTATCACGCTCAGTACCGCCTACCAGAATACACCCCAGCAAACAGCAAAAGTGATTAGTTTTATACAATCACTTGGCAAGCAGGTGATCCTTCTGCCGGACTATCCCGGCTTGCTGGCAATGCGCACTGTTGCCATGTTGTGCAACGAAGCGCTGGATGCCGTCAACAAAGGCATTGCCAGAGCAGAAGACATTGATCTAGCGATGCGTTATGGCGTGAGTTATCCCATCGGCCCACTGACGTGGGGTGAACAAGTGGGCTGGAAGCACATTCTCACCACGCTGGAAAACCTGCATAAATACTATGGAGAATCCCGTTACCGCCCTGTACCTCTTCTGCGCCAGCTGGCGGCAGATCATGCCAGATTGCAACTCTCCCGGCTGCACGAAGACCATAAACACAAAAACAATAATAAGGGGAGCAGCCATGCGCGATAACACCACCCACCAACAGGCCCGCCACCATATTGAAACCTTAATTCAGAAAAACAAGCCGGGAGAAAAATCATGACTCATGCGTTTATCTGTGATGGTATCCGTACCCCCATCGGACGTTATGGCGGTGTACTTTCCGGCCTGCGGGCTGATGACCTGGCTGCCCTGCCTCTACGGGCATTGATGACCCGTTACCCTAAACTGGATTGGGGACAAATTGATGATGTGATCCTCGGCTGTGCCAACCAAGCGGGGGAAGATAACCGCAACGTGGCCCGCATGGCGCTGTTGCTGGCGGGATTACCGGATTCAATATCGGGTACAACGGTTAACCGTCTGTGCGGCTCCGGTCTGGATGCTCTGGCCTTTGCCGCCCGCAGTATCAAAGCGGGTGATGCCCAACAGGTATTAGCGGGGGGTGTTGAATCAATGACCCGTGCCCCTTTCGTCATGGGCAAATCTGACAGTGCATTCAGCCGCCAAACGGAGATTTTTGATACCACCCTCGGCTGGCGTTTTATCAACCCACTGATACAACAGCAATTTGGCACAGATTCCATGCCGGAAACAGCAGAAAACGTCGCGACCCAGTTTCAAATTAGCCGGGATGATCAGGATGCTTTCGCTCTGCGCAGCCAGCAACGCGCAGCCAACGCACAACAGCGCGGCGTACTGGCGGAAGAAATCATCCCCGTGACTCTGCCTTCGCGCGGTAAAAAAGGCACAGCAACGATCGTCTCACAAGATGAACACCTTCGTCCTGAAACTACATTAGAACAACTGCAACGGCTCAAAACCCCATTCCGTACTGACGGCACCGTGACCGCAGGTAACGCATCCAGCGTCAATGATGGCGCGGCGGCGCTTATCATCGCCTCAGAAACGGCAGCATTACGGCAAGGGCTGTCACCACGGGCACGCATCATCGCAACGGCAACATGTGGAGTAGAACCCCGCATTATGGGGATCGGGCCAGTGCCAGCCACCCGCAAGGTACTGAAGTTGGCCGGCCTTGGCTTACATCAAATGGATGTCATTGAGCTGAACGAAGCCTTCGCTGCGCAATCACTGGCCGTACTGCGCCAATTGGGTTTGCCTGATGATGCAGAACATGTCAACCCGAATGGTGGTGCGATTGCGCTGGGCCATCCGCTTGGCATGAGCGGGGCACGCCTTGCGCTGACAGCGACACTGGAACTGGAACGGCGTGTAGCGCGCTATGCTTTATGCACCATGTGCATTGGCGTAGGACAAGGCATCGCCATGATTATTGAACGTATTTCGTAGCACAATTTATACCCGATAACTGATTAAAAAACTGAACCCACACCTGCACATAACTACAAAAGTAACCTGTTACAAACAAATCAACAAAAGGACAGGAAATTATGAGCAACAACGTACATCACCCCTATCAACATTTAAAACAACACCTGCAACAACATCTGGATCCGATGGAATTTGCTTCACGAGATGAAATTCAGGCTCAGCAAGTTGAGCGCATGAAATGGACTCTCAATCACGCTTATCACAGTGTTCCCATGTACCGCCGCAAGTTTGATGAAGCAGGTATCCATCCGAGCGATTTCAAACAACCCGGAGACATCCAGAAATTCCCTTACACCACCAAGCAAGATCTGCGTGATCACTACCCTTTTGATACCTTTGCCGTTCCAATGGAACAAATTGTACGCATCCATGCCTCATCCGGTACAACAGGACGGCCTACCGTCGTGGGTTACACCCGGCAGGATATCGACAATTGGTCAAATCTTATCGCCCGTAGCTTGCATTTTGCAGGCGTAAGCGCCAAAGACAAAATCCACGTTGCCTACGGCTATGGTCTGTTCACAGGAGGATTGGGCGCTCATTATGGTGCAGAACGGCTGGGAGCAGCAGTTATTCCAATGTCCGGTGGCAACACAGAAAAACAGGCGCAACTGATTCAGGACTTCAAACCTGATGTCATCATGATGACCCCCTCCTACTGTCTGACACTGTTGGATGAACTGGAACGCCAAATGGGCGGAGATGCCAGCAAATGCTCATTGCGGGTCGGCATCTTCGGGGCTGAACCGTGGACGGCCGCCTTGCGTAACGAGATTGAAACACGCATGGGTATCAAGGCATTGGATATCTACGGCCTGTCCGAAGTCATGGGACCGGGCATAGCCATGGAATCGCTGGAATATACCGACGGCTCCACCATTTGGGAAGATCATTTCTATCCAGAAGTGATTGATCCTGAAAATCTGAATGCCCTGCCGGAAGGAAAAACCGGAGAACTGGTTTTAACGACTCTCACCAGAGAAGCGATGCCCATGATCCGTTACCGTACCCGGGACCTGACACGCTTACTGCCCGGAACAGCACGCAACATGCGTCGCATGGACAGGATCACCGGACGCTCCGACGATATGCTGATCATCCGTGGCATCAATGTCTTCCCGTCACAAGTAGAAGAACAGATCATCCGTTTTAAAGAACTGTCGCCCCACTACCAGCTGGAAGTGAACCGCAACGGCAACCACGACTGCTTATCAATCAACGTGGAACTGAAAGAACCTGACCTGCTCAACCACGAACAATGCCTCAAACTCTGCCACCAGCTTCGTCATCACATTAAATCGATGATCGGACTCAGTACCGATGTCAGTATCGTCAACTGTGGCGTGATCCCCCGCTCAGAAGGCAAGGCTGTTCGGGTCATCGACAACCGACTACATGAATGATCTTTTGCCACCACAAGTTCAATGATGCCGAATTGCGGTGGCACTTCAACACCATTTTCCCAACACTATTTTTTTTCCAATACTGATTTTTTTTCCCAATACTGTTTTCCCTAAGAACCTTTATATAGTTATGCTAATGTCATGACACACTTTTGAGCAAATGACAGAGAAATATGGCACAAAAACTCGACGACTTTATTCGGTATGCCCTTGATGCCCAACCTATCAGCGGAACATCGCTGATCATCTCCTTATATGGGGATGCACTCAGCCACCGTGGCGGGGAAGTCTGGCTTGGCAGTCTGAGTCTTCTGTTAGAACCGATGGGTTTCAGTGACCGCTTCGTACGGACCGCTGTATTTCGCCTGCAAAAAGAGAAATGGCTTGAGGTAGAAAAACTGGGGCGGCGCAGTTATTACCGCATCACCGAACGCGGCATGAATCAATTCCGCCATGCAGAAAGTAAAATCTACCTCGGCGAGCCACCTGAATGGGACGGCAAATGGGATCTGCTGCTACTGGAAGGCACCAGCAAAAATGAACGTGCCCGACTGAAAAAAGAGTTGAGCTGGCTTGGATTCGGTCAACTCAACAACACTCTGATGGCGGCGCCAAGCAGTTCCCGAAGTGATATCCCTGCCTTGTTGGGAGAACTCAACGCCAGCGATTCCGTTATTTACTTCCGCGCCGATTATCCCTATCCACGTTCGGAACAGAGCCTGAAAGAGCGCGTCTCTGCCAGTTGGTCACTGGAACAGGTATCACAGCACTACCACGAATTTATCATCTCCTTCCGTCCCTTGATGGCACTGCTGCGGGATTGCCATGAAGAAGACCTGACACCGGAACGCGGCTTCCAGCTACGCCTGCTGCTGATCCACTTTTACCGCCGGGTGGTGCTGCGCGATCCACTATTGCCGGATGCCCTGCTGCCCATACAATGGGAAGGACAGATTGCCCGTAACTTATGCTTCAATATCTATCAACGCATTGACCCAGCTGCAACACGTTACGTCAGCGAACGCTGTGAAACAACCATCGGTCAGTTACCCCCACCTGCGGCGGCGTACTACCGACGTTTTGGTGGCTTACACAATCAAATAACCACCTGACCAAAATTGCTTTTACCAAACTGTTGCAGATCTCAAACAGTTTGGTAATTATTATCACGTTGAAAAACAGATATAAGCGTATTATTGGGTTGAAACTTAAAATGTTTGGACGGTTATATTGCTACGAGAAATCATGAATTGAATAGAAACTGATAAAAAACCATCTTATCATCATGCTATTTGAAATATTTTTAATATTATTTATCAATATATTGTTGTCAAGCGAGATATAAAAATTGGCCTTGCTACCATACTGAACTTATCTATTATTTACAGTGATCATTGGCATAATATTTCCGGATGAATTGATGTATAATAAATTCGAAATATGGAGAAACCTTTACTCAAATTATATTCAGTATAAAAGGGAGTAATCTATGAACGAGAATAAATATAACATAAGTGAAAAACTGTTCGCATTAAACGAATTCAGTAAAAAAACACGGCAATACTTACATAGAATTCCTGAATTATCGGGTCAGGAATTTAAAACATCTCAGTATTGCCATAATTTAATGCGTAATTTTGGTTACACCATCAAAACTTATGAAGGCTATACCGGTTTTATTGCTGACTTAATCATTGATCCGGAAAAACCGCTGATAGCATTACGCGCCGATATGGACGCTCTTGCTATGTCTGATATGACCAACAATGAGTATACCTCTATACATCCGGGTCGCGCCCATAACTGTGGTCATGATGTCCATATGACTGCCGCTCTGACTGCGGCCAACTATTTATCACAACATCAAGATGAGATGGATGCCAACGTACGTTTTATCTTCCAAATGGCCGAAGAAGATGTATACGTTCCCGGGGCGGATAAAATGGTCGAACTGGGTTGTATGGAAGGAGTCAGTGAAGTCTACGCACTGCATAATAACGCAATGCAGGAAACCGGATGTATCGATTTAGGTACGGGAATTATGTCCTCATGGGGAACAGCATGGACATTGGATGTATACGGTGTTTCCACCCATGCCTCAGCCCCCCAGAATGGGTTAGATGCCATCCGTGAAGTCGGTCGTATCCTTGATTACATGGATTATATCGTTGCCAAGAAAACAAGCCCTTTCAGTCCTGCAGTACTCAGTTGCGGAGTGATAAAAGGAGGAACCGTCTCTAATGCCGTAGCCGACCACGTTCATGCTAAGGGAACTATCCGTGCAATGGATGAAGAAACGCATAGAATCCTAAAAGATAGTTTTCAAGAAATTCTTGCCCGCAGCAAGGATGGAGGATTTAAAACCGCAATCACCTATGCCGGTTATCCCCCAGTGGAGAACCACCCTTATGCACACCAGCGTATTCTGGAGGCTGCAAGCAAATTCTTGCCAGACGAAAATATTAACCCAAATAGTAGTCCCATAACTGCCAGTGAAGATTTCAGTTATATGATTAACGCCACTAAAGATCGCATCGGTGCAATGTTCATACTCGGCAGCGGTAATACAGAAAAAGGAATCAGTAACTATCTGCACTCGAATCCTTATTTTGTTGACGATGACTGCATGTTGGTTGGGGCACAAATTTTTATTAATCTTGTAACGCATTAATTATTTTTCGCGTCCGGTAATGGCAGTACAAGCGGATCTGAGTTCTATTTCTAGATTAAAATATATCCCCGCCGCAAGCAGCGGGGTATTAAAATATGAAAATAAACTATCACCTTTACCGATAACAACAAAACCATTTATCTGGGTTGTGACTCGACAGAGTGTGAACCTTCCTTTATTTTATTCACCTTTGAGGTCATCAACACATAACCTCAGGCTATTAATTTCATAACAAATTAAAAACAATGTAATTAATAAGAATTACAAATATAAGAGTTCTTTTAATTTCAATTGTGTAGCATAAAGTGTGATCTAAAACTCAAACAAAAAATATTTTTATATTAAAAAGTGTCAAATCTGACTAGGATAAATCTGCTATTACTTCAGTCTATTCATTATCTCATCACGAGAGTAATCATTCTGTTAATCGCATTGTTAACCTAAAACCCCCATTATTTATAACTCCTGCCATACCAAGGAGAAAAGGCATGAAGAAAAAACAAATAAATCAAAAGGATGTTGATAAACTTATCACCCTGATTGGCGGAAAAGAAAATATCGCTTCTGTCAGCCATTGCATCACCCGCCTCAGATTCGTTCTTAATGCGCCAGAAAACGCTGATGCTAAAGCTATTGAAGAACTCCCCATGGTCAAGGGTTGTTTCACCAATGCCGGGCAATTTCAGGTGGTTATTGGGACGAATGTGGATGTCTACTATAAAGCTCTGCTTGAAACCACAGGGAAACAATCTGTTAATAAAGAAGAGGTTAAACAGGCAGCTCGCCAAAATATGAAATGGTATGAAAATGCAATTTCACATTTTGCCGAGATCTTTTTCCCGCTATTGCCCGCCCTTATCAGTGGTGGTTTAATCCTCGGTTTTCGTAATCTTATCGGGGATATCCCATTCAGTGATGGCAAATCGCTCGCACAACTCCACCCTGTTTGGCAAAGCATCTATGATTTCCTCTGGTTGATCGGTGAAGCAATATTCTTCTACCTCCCTGTGGGTATCTGTTGGTCTGCCGTTAAAAAAATGGGCGGAACTCCTATTCTGGGGATTGTTCTGGGGATTACGCTGGTTTCCCCGCAATTGATGAATGCTTACCTGCTTGGACAGCAAGTCCCTGATGTCTGGAATTTTGGCTGGTTTACTATCTCCAAAGTCGGTTATCAAGCGCAAGTCATTCCTTCCTTATTGGCAGGCCTGACATTGGGATGGATTGAAACGCGTCTGAAAAAATGGGTGCCGGATTACCTCTATTTAGTTATCGTCCCTGTCACTTCTCTGCTATTAGCAGTTTTCCTTGCCCATGCTCTGATAGGCCCTGCCGGACGCACTATCGGTGATGGTGTTGCCTGGGCAGTGAAAGGGCTGATGACAGGTAGTTTTGCTCCCATCGGTGCCGCTCTGTTCGGTTTCTTCTATGCTCCGCTGGTTATTACAGGTGTACACCAAACTACTCTGGCAATCGATCTGCAAATGATCCAGAGTACTGGCGGAACACCGATCTGGCCTATTATTGCGCTATCCAATATTGCCCAAGGTTCAGCCGTTGTCGGTATTATCTGGGCAAGCAAGAAACAGAAAGAACGCGAAGTTTCCATCCCTGCGGCGATCTCAGCCTACCTCGGAGTGACTGAGCCTGCTATGTATGGTATCAACCTGAAATACCGTTATCCGATGTTCTGCTCAATGATTGGCGCTGGGCTGGCTGGGCTGGTTTGTGGTCTCAACCATGTGATTGCCAATGGCATCGGTGTTGGTGGAATACCGGGCATTCTTTCCATCAAGCCTCAATTCTGGATGGTTTATCTGGTTGCCATGCTTATCGCAATCGTTGTGCCATCAGTGCTGACCATTCTGGCTTATCGCAGAAATGAACGTAAAGCTGCCCTGACCGGCGAAATAACTAATTAATTTATTAAATTCAATAAATTATCAAAAGTATTAAATTAATAGGTATAGTTATGACCGAACAAAAACCGTGGTGGATGGATAGCGTTATTTACCAGATTTATCCAAAAAGTTTTCAGGACAGTACCGGAAAAGGTACAGGAGATATCAATGGTATCACCCAACGGCTGGATTATTTACAGCACCTCGGTGTTGAGGCTATTTGGATAACCCCTATTTATCCGTCTCCGCAAGTTGATAATGGCTATGATGTTGCCGATTACTGTGCCATTAACCCTGATTACGGCTCCATGGAAGACTTTGATAATCTGGTGCAAAACGCCCATCAACGTGGTATTCGCATCATTTTAGATATGGTTTTCAACCATACATCAACTCAACACCCATGGTTTCAGGCTGCTCAGGATATTCATAGCCCTTACCGCCAGTTTTATATCTGGCGGGATGGCGCTGAGAATTCCTTGCCCAATAACTGGAAATCCAAGTTTGGCGGTAATGCGTGGCAATGGCATGCAGAGAGCGAACAGTATTACCTTCACCTGTTCGCAGTAGAGCAAGCCGATTTAAACTGGGAACATGAACCCGTCCGCGCCGAATTGAAAAAAATCTGCGAATTCTGGGGTGATCGCGGAGTGGATGGCTTGCGATTGGATGTCGTTAACCTTGTTTCAAAGCAGCAGGATTATCCTGATGATGATCGCGGAGATGGTCGTCGATTCTATACTGATGGCCCACGGATACATGAATTCCTGCAAGAAATGAGCCGTGATGTTTTTCAACCGAAGGGGTTGATGACAGTTGGTGAAATGTCCTCTACCAGCCTTGAACACTGCCAGCGTTATAGTGCATTGAATGGAACGTCATTATCCATGACATTCAATTTTCACCATCTGAAAGTGGATTATCTGAATGGAGAGAAATGGACTCGTGCGAAGCCTGATTATGTTGAACTGAAAAAGATTTTCTCAACATGGCAACAGGGGATGCATCAAAAAGCATGGAACGCCCTCTTCTGGTGCAACCATGATCAGCCCCGTATTGTTTCTCGATTCGGCGATGAACACCAGTACCATAAAATATCCGCTAAAATGCTGGCAATGGTGCTACACGGTATGCAGGGTACTCCGTATATCTATCAGGGTGAAGAGTTGGGTATGACTAACCCACACTTTACGCGCATTGAAGACTATCGGGATATAGAAAGCCTGAATATGTATCAAGAACATATTGAAAAAGATATGCCGTCAGACGAGATTCTGGCAATTTTGGCGCAAAAATCTCGTGATAACAGCCGAACTCCCATGCAGTGGGATAGTTCAGCGAATGCCGGTTTTACCACAGGTACACCATGGATTACACCTTGCAGTAATTACCCTGAGATTAATGCTGAAGCTGTATTGCAGGATAAAGACTCAGTCTTCTATTGCTATCACGATTTAATCAAGTTGAGGAAACAGCAACCTGTTCTGACATACGGTGATTATCAGGATCTGCTTCCAGAACATCCGTCATTATGGTGTTATTTACGCCGCTGGCAGGATCAAACTCTGTTGGTTATTGCAAACCTTAGTGATAAAACACAACTGTGGTCACCTGAGCTTTCTCTCATACACAAAGACTGGCGAGTATTAATCAGTAACTATCAATCTTCTGTAAGTATCGAAAATGAAAGCAAGATCAAACCTTATGAAGCAATATATTTAATATCCTCAGAGTAATATTATTTATATATTGCCATTTTACATAGTGGTTTGTTTATAAAACGCTTTAAATATCATGCCTCATTAAATATAAATTGAGGTATGATATTTTTACCCGAACACATTATAAATAAAAAACACGAAAATAAACTTCAAAATTCACCTCGATATTTTCAATCTTCTGCTACACTTGAAAAACAGCACATAAAAAAATCAAATACAATCACCCTCTAATATTGGAAGATAATTATGTCTAACTACACAAATATAGTTGGAGTGGCATCCGGTTATCCTGCAAATTAGACGCAACTGGCAAAGCACAGTCATTCACATACGAAAAAGTCGTACCACCAAAATTGCAAACTGGGTCGGAGCCTGTCGTTCCTCCTCATAAGGAGAACTAAATGAAGTATTTCTTTTTTCTATTAATTATCTTATCACCGCTTAGTTTTGCTGCCAGTTTTGATTGTGCCAAAGCCAAGACTCCTGATGAAAAAGCCATTTGCTCCAGCCCAAAACTAAATGATCTGGATGTGGAAATGAGTGTGAAATATCACTTTCTGCGAGGATTATTTGCCATGGGGGTATCGGGCGAAATGTATGATAACCAAACAACATGGCTGAAACAACGGCAAAAGTGCAAAGGAGATACGGCTTGTCTGATGCAAAGTTACCACCAACGCATTAAGCAACTTGATACTTTGTATAATTCAATAGAGAAACCGGTTTGATAGAAAGAATGGAAGCTCAAGGGGGATTTTCTTTCCTTATACGAATAAACCCCATGAGGACATAGGGCTTATTCCTTTAACAAAAACAGTTCAACAGGGATAAATATCGAAGCGGTGGTTTTTGGTTGTAATTGCGGCTGAGGCTTTAACGTCTGCCAGTGGTTCAGCATAGTCAGGCCTTTTCACCACAACCCTGCGTTTTGCCAGAGCACGAGCGGGTTCCAGTAAACTATCCGCATCCTCATCAGCACCCACCAGCGATTGGAAAACACGCATCTCTTTTTTGACCAACGCACTCTTTTGCTTATGCGGATACATTGGGTCAAGATAAACAACATCCGGTGGTGGAGTGATATCCGTCAATGCTGTAATACTTGAAGCATGGATCAGCGTCATGCGCTCTTTCAACCAACCGCCTATTTCTTCATCCTGATAGCCCCGTTGTAGGCCATTATCCAGCAATGCCGCCACGACAGGATTGCGTTCCAGCATTCTGACCTGACAACCAATACTGGCCAGAACAAAAGCATCCCGCCCCAATCCGGCGGTGGCATCCACAACGGTGGGCAAATAATCTTTCTTGATACCCACAGCTTTGGCGACCGCTTCGCCACGACCGCCACCAAAGCGGCGGCGGTGTGCCATTGTTCCCGCTACAAAATCGACATAAATCCCGCCCAGCTTCGGCTCATCGCGCTTACGCAATTCCAGCCGTTCGGGAGTCAGTACCAAAGCCATGACTGAATCTTCATCATGAACCAGATTCCAGCGTTCAGCCAATAACGATAAGGCGCTGTTATCAGCGCCTTCTTCACAAATCAAACAAATCTTCACAAGTTATTATCCACCGATGCCATAACTCTTCAGCATAGCATCCAGTTTTGGTTCACGGCCACGGAAGCGTACAAACAGCGCCATTGGATCTTCTGAGCCACCACGGGACAAGATATTGTCAAGGAATGATTGACCTGTGGTGCGATTGAAAATTCCCTCTTCAGAGAAGCGGGAGTAGGCATCCGCTGCCAGAACATCAGCCCACAGATAGCTGTAGTAGCCTGCGCCATAGCCGCCGTTAAAAATATGGCTAAAGGAGTGTGGAAAACGTCCCCAATCAGGAGATGGTACAACAGAAACGAATTTTTTCACTGAGCGCAGCGTTTCCAGAATTTGTGCTCCCTTGGCTGGGTCATAATCCACGTGCAGGCGGAAATCAAACTGACCAAACTCAAGTTGACGCAGAATTCGCATAGCAGCCTGATAATTTTTGGCGGCCAGCATATTATCCAGCATTTCCTTCGGCAGCGGTTCCTTCGTTTCATAATGACCGGAGATAAACGCCAGCGCGTCAGGCTCCCAACACCAGTTTTCCATAAACTGGCTTGGACACTCTACCGCATCCCACGGTACGCCATTGATACCGGCAACATCCAGAATTTCAATCTGGGTCAGCATCTGGTGCAATCCGTGCCCGAACTCATGGAACAGCGTTGTGACTTCACCGTGCGTGAACAAAGCAGGCTGGTCACCGACTGGTTTGTTGAAGTTACAAATCAGATAAGCAATAGGATTTTGCACCTCGCCGGAAGCGTGGCGCATTCTGTCGATATAATTGTTCATCCATGCACCGCCACGTTTATTTTCACGGGCGTAGAGATCCAAATAGAAACTGCCTAGCAATACCTGCTTATCATCATACAACTCAAAGAAACGTACATCAGGATGCCATGTATCTACATCGTGGCACTCTTTGGCAGTGATGCCATAAATGCGGCGAACGACTTCAAACAGCCCTTCCAGTACACGTTGTTCAGGGAAGTATGGTCGCAATTCTTCATCATTGATGGAGAAATCATGCTGTTTCTGCTTCTCGCTGTAATACGCCAGATCCCATGCATCCAGCTCATCAACCCAGTAGTGAGATTCAGCAAAATCAGCGAGTTCTTCCAACTCTTCCTTACCTTGCTGGTGAGCGCGTTTGGTTAAATCGTTCAGAAAATCTAGCACTTGCTGAGGTGTCTTAGCCATTTTTGTGGCGAGGGAGTTTTCAGCATAGTTCTTGAAGCCCAGCAATTGAGAGAGTTCATGGCGCAACGCGAGGATTTCAGCCATGATTTCACTGTTATCCCATTTACAGGCATCAGGCCCTTGATCGGAAGCACGAGTCGTATAAGCGTGATACATTTCTTTGCGCAGGTCACAATCATCGACATAAGTCATGACTGGCAGATAACTTGGCGCATTCAGCGTCAGGAGCCAGCCATTCTGATCTTTGGCTTCTGCGGCAGCTTTAGCTGCGGCTTTGGCACTTTCAGGCAGACCGTCCAGATCACTCTCATCAGTAATCAGCTTGGTCCATCCCATTGTAGCATCCAGCACATTATTGCCAAATTTCGAACCCAGCTCAGATAAACGGGCAGTAATTTCACCGTAACGTTTCTGTTTCTCTTCTGGCAAGCCAATACCGCTCAATTCAAAATCACGTAAGGTATTTTCAACCGCCTTACGCTGTGGCTGGGAAATCGCCTCAAAGTTATCACTTGCTTTCAGCGATTTATACGCCTGATATAACCCTTTGTGCTGTCCCAGCCAAGTATCAAATTCGGAGAGCAGGGGCAGGCTTTGCTCATAAACTTCGCGCAGCTCAGGACTATTCTTGACCGAATTAAGGTGAGAAACCGGTGACCACACACGAGAAAGTTTATCTTTCTCTTCAGAGATGGGCTGGCACAGATTATCCCAAGTAAAAGTCGAGTGTTGGGATAAAATATTTTCAATGACCTGACGGTAGTTGGCTAACGTCTCTTTCACAGCAGGCACGACATGTTTCGGTGCAATTGCAGAGAATTTAGGCAATGCAGAAAATGTCAGTAACGGATTTGTCATAATGAGCGCCTTTTATGTGTAGTTGGGTATGTACTGAGACCAGCCATTATCCCAGTGGGTTGTTGACGATAGATGGGGATAAGATAACGTGAGTTCAATGCTAATGCCGCACTTTTATGCTAAGAATTCCGCTCTTTTTATATCAGAGATCTGTGATGTGATGAAGGAGTTTAGATGTTTCGGGAGACACGCTATAATCCTCGCTCCTCATCAGTTTCCTTAATGGAAGATCATCGTCCCCGGTGGGGCGGCTGGACTTCAAATCCAGATGGGATCGCCAGCGATCCCCGGCAGGTTCGACTCCTGTGATCTTCCGCCATAATTTGTCCAGTAACGTCTTTTGCTCATAAAGAGAAGCTGCTTGCATTGTGTGTTTATCCCGATACTTCTTTGGCTGAGGCAAGAAAGAAACGTGAGGAAGCCAAGAAACTGATTGCAGAGGGACAAGATCCCAATATTGATAAAAAGCAAAAAAAATTAGCCAGCCAACACAAACTAAACAACACATTCGAAGCTATCACGAGAGAGTGGAATAAATCTAAAGCTGACAGATGGTCATTACGTTATCGTGCTGAAATTATTGATACCTTTGAAAAGGATATTTTCCCTTATATCGGTCATCGTCCCATATCAGAAATTAAACCTTTGGACAGATGGGAGCCAGTCAGCGCGGAGAAGTATTACTGGTGCGTTATGACGGTGATTTGACATTGGATGGCGCTTCGGAAACCATTCATCACTATGACGGTGTTATCTGGCGTCCGGTCAGCGACCGCGATTTAAAGCGGGAAATGGTGGCGGCTTTTATGGAAGAAAAAATGCCGTACTCACCGCACGGTATCAGCGCTGCCGTGGATGCCCTGAAATTATAGCTTCCCATGATGAACGCACCAGAACGCCATTTAATCGGGTTCAGTAATGGTGTGTTTGACCTGAAAATCGGCCAGTTCCGGCCTCATCACAAACATGACTGGTTACTGCTTGCTAATGACGTTGAATTCAATTCCCCCGTTTCGGGGGAAACCCTGCAAAACCATGCGCCTCAGTTTTGGCGTTGGCTTAACCGTGCAACAGGCAACTGTGAAAATAAAGCAGAGAGAGTGCTGGCTGCACTGTTTATGGTGCTGGCAAACCGGTTACGACTGGCAGTTATTTCTGGAAGTCACCGGTGCCGGAGGCAGTGGTAAAAGCATTTTTTCTGAAATCTGCGCGATGCTGGCAGGCAAAGGCAATACCGTTTGCAAGTATGGCCGCACTGGAAAACCCACGGGAGCGTGCGCTGATTGTCGGGTATTCGCTGATTATTCTGCCTGACCAGACCCGCTATGTGGGCGACGGTTCTGGCATCAAGGCCATCACAGGCGGGGATGAAGTCGCTATTGACCCAAAGCACAAACAGTCTTATTCAACCCGCATTCCTGCTGTGGTGCTGGCGGTGAACAATAACGCCATGAGTTTTAGTGATCGCAGTGGCGGGGTATCACGGCGTCGGGTGATTTTCAATTTCTCCGAAATCGTGCCGGAAAACGAACGCGATCCGCTTCTGCGGGACAAAATAGCGGCAGAACTGCCTGTCATTATCCGGCAACTGCTTCATCGGTTTGCTGATCCACACACTGCAAGGCGTTTACTGGCAGAGCAACAAAAATCCGAAGAGGCTTTAGATATCAAACGCGGTACAGATCCACTGGTCGATTTTTGCGGCTATCTGGTGGCTTCCCATGAAGCTGATGGTCTGTTAATCGGCAATGCAGAATAGTGCCGTTCAATCCCCGCAAATATCTTTATCACGCCTACCTTGCCTATATGAAAGGCAACAACCTAAATAAACCGGTTTCCGTGACTCGGTTCGGTATGGATATGCCGGGCGCACTGGCGGAGTACAGCCAGCATTATCTGCGTAAGAAAAGCAAACAGGGCATTCGCAGCAATCTGAGTCTGAATATCGATACCGCTATCGAATGGCTGCCGAAACTGACAAGGGATAACCTGCCAGAAGAATAACTTTTTCCACACAGATAAAGATATTCGTGAACAATTTAATAAAGTCCTTAACCCTGCATTTAATGATAATGGTGATGAAATAAGACTTGCTGTAGTTCTACGTGAACATAATGATTTAGCAGGAGAAATTATGTTAAGGGTAACGAGCAAAGAATCACAGCAGGGGGAAATAGGTTGTATATTTCACCCATTATATCAAAAAAAATCTATTGGAACAGAATCTTTAGGTGCATTAATAGATATTAGCTTTAGTTATTTTAAATATCATAGAATTTATGCAAAATTAGATGCTTTAAATCTAGGTTCTAAAAAATTAGTTGAAAAACTAAGAATGCGTCAAGAGGCTCACTTATTACAAAACGAATACGTTAATGGAATATGGAGTGACATGTATATATACACAATTCTAAAAGATGAATGGAAAGTACCAAAGTTTTTAAAAGAATATGATACTAATATAAAATAGAGGGTGAGATTTTGCCCACCCTCTTTATCATTTATACAGGGCTGACGTCTTCCCAATTGGTTATTATTCGACCTACAATTCCATATTCAATAGCCTGTTGAGGGCGCATCCAATAATTTCTATCAGTATCTTTTTCTACTTTTTCTACTTTTTCTATTGGCTGTCCTGTGGCATCGCTGATAAGCTGATTTATACGATTACGTATCAGCAAAAACTCTCTAGCTTCTATTTCAATATCAGATGCTCTCCCTTCGTACCCTCCTAAAGGTTGATGAATCATAAAACGAGTAGTACAGACCTCTTATACTTGAGTTGAGTAAAAATATACTTAACTTGATGTTCAGAATATGAACTATAACAAATAAATCATAGATAATCCAATTGGCATGTTAACATCAGATGGCCTGAGGTAAAATGTAATATGCCTGAATATAAATATTTTCACTTAACTTAATGTTATTAAATATTTTTCAACTAAATTAAAAAACATTATTTCTGTTATGTTCCGTAACATGTGAAATAGTTATCCATTGTGATTTATGTTTTTAATTATATATGTCACTTTAAATTAGTGGTTTTATTAAGAAATTTCTTGTGTGAAAAATTTATCAATAAAATTTTCGAATTAGTAATATTTAATTACAGTGGTTCGAAAAAAACGTTAGTCTAAACCCAGGGTGAGATCACGAACGTTATTTAATCAAGATAAATCCATTTGACCCATGAATTAAGTTGTGATCTTATACTCCTTTTTTCGGGAACCCTCTAATGGAACTTGATGCCTTTTCTCAGTATTTCGGTGATATTAACGATCCTCGCCAGTCTGCCAAAATCAGCTATCCCCTGTTTGATGTACTTTTTTTGACAATGTGTGCCGTCCTGACGGGGGCAGAAGGTTGGGAAGATATCGAAGACTTCGGAAATATGCGCTGCAATTGGCTTCAGGAAAAGGGATTTTTTCAAACCGGCTTACCCGTACATGACACAATAGCACGTATCATTTCCCGCCTTGATCCTGCCCAGTTTCAACGCTGCTTTATTCGCTGGACTCAGGCGGTCAGTGAACGCACCGACGGGGAAATCATCGCGATTGATGGCAAAGCCTTACGGAGTACCGGGAATTGGCATCAGCGATTATCGCCTATCCATATGGTGAGCGCCTTTGCTACGGCCAATGGCGTTATCATGGGGCAGTTGAAAACCGAAAACAAGTCTAATGAAATCACTGCCATCCCTAAATTAATTGATTTACTGGACATCAAAGGGTGTTTGGTCACCCTCGATGCAATGGGATGCCAGACTAAAATTGCCAAAAAAATTATTGCTCAGGGCGGTGATTATCTGTTGTCCGTAAAAGAGAATCAGGCAACATTACATCGCGCAGTGAAACAAGCGCTGTCAGCACAAGTGACTGCGGTCAGTCAGCCAGAAAATGTCAGTATAGAACAAGGGCATGGACGAATTGAGTTACGTGAGTACCATGTTCTACCGGCAGGAGAACTTGCCGCGCAATTTCCGGAATGGAAAGGTTTAAAAAGCCTTGGCGTGGCAATGCGATATCGCCTTGATAAAAAGGAAAAAAAAGAATCATTGGACTACCATTATTACATCAGCTCAGCAGCGCTTGAGGCAGACCGCTTTAAGGCGGCAGTGCGAAGTCATTGGGGAATTGAGAACCGCGTTCATTGGGTGCTCGATGTTTCCATGAATGAAGATGCGTGCGCCATTCGTCGCGGTAACGGTGCCGAGATATTAGCGGGTATGCGACACCTCTCACTGAATATGTTGCGTGCAGAAACCAGCATAAAAGCCAGTATCAGACGAAAAACGAATATGGCCAATATGAGCAGTGAGTATTTGGACAAGGTATTAATTGCAGGTTTTCAGGTGTTGGGCAAGAAATAAACATTCATGCTCTTGCCCTGCCATTAGCGGCATGTAACTGGGTTAAATTGTAATAATGCAGATATACCAATCTAACTTGAAGGTGCGGGTTTTAAAATCTGAAAATTATCAGTCAGTCGAGTCGTCAGTTCTTTCGTTTTTTCTGGCAACGTGACATGAAAAAAGTGATGAAGGGTTTCACGAAATGTCTTCGCATTCGGAAAATAGACATTGTTACACACTTGCTCATTCATATACTTCCACAATCGCTCTATCGGATTGAGGTTTGGGCTGTAAGGCGGTAGGTAATGCAATTCAATATTCAGGACATACGCAATATCTTTCACCAACTTGGCTCGGTGGTAACCCGCCCCATCCAGAATAATGTGGATTTTTTGCGAAAGCGGGTAAGTTTCCCGGAGCGCCCCGAAAAAATACGCGATGCTTTCAGCATTGATACTCGGATATTCACGGATCACGGTGTCTTCAATTCGTTGTAAATTGAGGGCACCCAGAATATTAAGACGGGTACGACTGCCGGTGGTTTCGACCACTTTTACCTGATTTTTTCCTGCTTTCATCCAGCCATAGCTGAGCTTTGTGGACTGTGAAGGATGCACCGCATCAATAAATAGGATAGGTTCATTTTGACCCGCCCGGTCTTTAAGAGACTGGTAGTCATCAATAAATTGTTGCTGTTGATCCGCATCGAATTTATGAGGCACTCCCTTTGGCTTTTTGTAGCTGAAACCCTGGCGGTGAAGCCATTTCGTCATTCCGCCCACGCTGAAAGACACCTGCCAACGTGCTCGGACGTAAGCCACAATTTGGGCGGTGGTATGCATCAAATTTGTCGTCAAATAATCAATCAAGTCGGCGGTTTGTTCGGCAGAGAGATGGCTTTCAGAACCGCCATTTTCCGGGGTGAGCTTTTCCTGAGCGATAAAATCTTTTAGGTGACGGCTTACCGTACTTTCATGAATACGCAAGGCCTGTGCAATCATCTGAGCAGTCCAGCCCTCTGACGCCAAAAGCACCGCCTTGATGCGATCACAAACTCGACTGTCGCGCGTTGTATCATGCATCAATTCGAGGGCATGTTTTTGTTCTGGTGTCAGATGAATTTTCATGGTTGCAAGCATGATCGGGTTTGGATAAGAAATCAAGCATCTTCAAAGGAGATTGGTATATAATCCAGCACATCTTGTTTTATCTCCTCATGATTTTCATGAGACGTTTTAAATAGCCAGTCATGTTTTAAACTGCTAAAGAAACGTTCAACAACTACATTATCCCAACAGGCTCCCACATCTCCCTGACTCGCTCTCAAATTATAGCCATTGAGCAAGTCCTGATATTGCTGGCTCGTATATTGACTTCCTATATCACTATAAAAAACAAAATAAAGTTAAAAAATAATTAAAATTAATTAAAATCAATTTTATATAAATAAAAAATATTATTTATTTCATGATGCCTTGTTATTATTTAATGTTGAAAGTATATATTATTACAACTTATAGTTTCATCAGTAAAATTAAACCACAAGTAAATTTAAAAATAATAAACATTAAGATTGCTTGATTTAAATCAATAATCACATATTTATTAGTTTGTTGTTAATATGCTATATTTCAACTCAACGGATTATGAGATACCTAAATTAAATTGAATATTTTCCTTACGACAATAATGGGATATGCAAGGAAATTAATATGCAACTTGTAAACATAATAAAACCAACCCATAGATGTAATTTAGCATGCAAATATTGTTATAACGAAGACATAAGACATCCTGTTATGACACTGGAAACTCTTGAAAAAACAATTAAAGATACGTTCGACTATGCCAATGATAAGAAAGTATTTACTTATGTTCATTTCATATGGCATGGTGGTGAACCAATGCTACCCGGTATTAATTTCTATGAAAATGTTGTAGATTTTCAGGAAAAATATAGCAATGGTATAAAATACTTAAATGCCCTTCAAACAAATGGAACATTAATAACTCAAAGATGGTGTGATTTTATCAAAAAAAATAAATTTTTCATGTCTATATCTATTGATGGACCTAAAGATCTAAATGATAAAAATAGAGTTACACATAAGGACACTGGGAGTTTCAATAAGATTATTGAAGGAATCAATAAACTAAGGAAAAATGATATTAATGTTGGTTGTGCTTTAGTAATGAGCAAGACAAACATGAATCATACAGATGAAATATATGATTTCATGTTTGAAAATAAATTACCATTTAACGTGATTCCATTAAATAAATCAGGAAATGCCGTAGATAATTATCAAGATCTCGGATTAGGCCCTGATGAATATTATCTACCATGGAGTAAATTATATGATAAATGGTTTTATGCAGAACCTGAAAATTACATTTTTGTCTCTGACTTTGTAAGGAAAACTCAGGCAATTCTAGCAGGGAGAGCGGCTGATTGTATAGGAATGGCTCAATGTGGAAATACCTCCTTTTCTATTGATCCTGTTGGAGATTTATACCCATGCGCAAGTCTATCAGCTCAACCTGATATGAAATACGGTAATTTACAGAATAATTCTATTTTAGAATTAATGAGTAGCACAAGGGCAACAATATATAGAACAAGAGAAAGCACTGATTCGTGTAAAAAATGCAAGTGGCAACATGTCTGTCATGGTGGTTGTCCTGCAAGGGCATATAAATATCATGATAATGATATATCGCATAAAGACTATTACTGCCCAAGCTTGTATAAAATGTATGAACATATAGAAAAAAGATTAAATGAAAGAGGGCTAACTGCAAGTAAGCCATATAGTAAACATATGAGTGATGGTCTGCTCGGAACTAGTGCTTTTTTAGAGATGGAAAAGCATAAATCCAAGTTAATAGAAGTAATAAATATTAAATAAACATGATAAGGAATTTACTATGAAAGACTTAAAAAAAAGTAATTTATGGAATAAAGCGTTATTAGATTGCGTAGGTGGGGCAGGAAAAGATGTTGGTCAGTCTGTAGAACCTAAGCAGGTAAACAAACTTGTAAAACGAGCAGCTAGTCCTGGTTGGGATGGTAATATATATAAATATGGTTTTTAATTAGTTATTAGGGAGAGGGAATACCCTCTCCCACTCATATTTTTACTGCGTATTTAAAGATTCTTAATAAAAAACCTTCCTATTAGCCCGTTAAATTTACGTAGTTCTGTAGCTTTAATCACAAATGGCGTTGTTTTCAGATGGATCTAAGATATTTAAAGATTTAAAAAATAGCGTGAAAGTTTTTTATAGCAGGTGAATGATTTTTCTTGAAAATTTTGATAGTAATTGAAAAATTAAATTTTGAAATTTTTAACAAAATGATTAAACTATATAATTATTATGAGTAAGTTTTAGAGGATTATGTGATGGGTAACGAAAAAAAAGTAGTGTTTTTTATTATTTTAATTGTATCTATATTTACTGCGTTTATTGGATTTATAGTTCATGTTATTAACGTTGAATGGTTAATACCATACATTAGAAGTGAAGTAAATAACGTATCAGTTTTACCCTCTTGGGATGTTAGGTACTTGGCTGCATTTACAAGTATAGAAACAGGTTTTGGTATAACAATCTTATATATACTCATAAAAAGGGGCATGCCTACATATAATTATTTCACAAGAGGAATTATTATGTGGTTACTTGAATTGGCGATCATGGGTAGACTAGTTCGGCAATCATTAATGGATTTTGCTATAGGAAACCCTTTCTTAATATCTATATTACAAAACTCAATATCATGGGTTAATTGGTTTCTAATTTGCCTTATAACTACATTTTTATATGATTATTTAATTAAATCATGGTGTAAAAACAATAATGGATGAAGGAATTTTCAGGAATATAAATCAAGAAAATAATGAGAGAAAGTGGGTTCATAATACGATAATTAGGATTTACCCACCCTCAGTTATTTTGTATATAATAACAGCTTTTTTGATGAGTTTTCTTCTTATTTTAATTTTTGTATTAAAAATAAGTAATAGAATTGAAATAGAAGGTGAAATTAATTCATTTCCTTCAACAGTAATAGTAAGATCGCCAATAACTGGATATATTGAATTTTCTAATGTTAATATATTTGGATCTTCTAAATTACTTAAAGGGGATATTGTTTTAACAGTAAAGAATATTGATGAAGATATCAACGGGGATTTAAAAAATCAAAAACTTAAAAAGTTACATTCAATAATGGATAAGTTAAATAAAAATATAAATAATAAAAATGAATTAAAAATAAAAGTAAATAATTTTTATGAAAAAAACATAACATTTACTGATCAAGAAATAAAAAACCTAAGAAACGAATTAAATGAATCAAATAAAATTATCCTAGAACATAATGATATTAGAAAAAAATATGAACTCTTCTTGAAGAAAGGATATGTAACTATAGAACAACTAAATTCAATAAGTAATAATTATGCTCAGAATAAAATTAGTTATTTAAATATACATCAACAATTAAATTCTTTATTGGAAAAAAAGTCTCAATTTTTTATAGATAGAGATAGCAAAATAAATGACATAGATAATAAAATTTCATCATTGCAAGAGCAAATAAATGAAATTGAACTAAAAAAAATTGATATAAACTCTGATGCTAACAGAATTATAACATCTCCTATTGATGGAATTCTGGATTATCAATATAAGACATTAGGACAGGAAGTAGTTAAAAATGATCCGCTACTTAAAATATCACCAAAAAAAATAGAATCATATTTTATTATTTTTAGTATAAAGAGTGAACATTATCCTTATGTGAGGATAGGTGAAAAAATCAATGTAAGATTTAAGTCATACCCGTTTCAAAAGTATGGCTCATTTGATGGTTTAATAGATAAAATTTCTCAATCTATTGTAAACAATAAAAATATTACTTCACAGCAATTAAAAGGAAATACTAAAAATACTGGTGATAATTTTTATTCTATACAAGTTAAAATAACTGATAAAAATATAGATAAATTAAAGTTAGTTGCAGGAATGAAAGCAGAAGCATCTTTAGTCATTGAAAATAAAACTATTTATAATTTTATGGTAGATAAAGCTAAATATAATTTTAAAAAATACATGGAGTAATTATGATAAATAAAGATTCATTGTTTTACTTTGTTCCCAGTGTCTTTTTTAAAAGAAAAATTAACATTATCTATCAAGAGAATATTGCAGATTGTGGAATTGCATGTATTGCCATGATATTATGTTATTATGTTATTATGTTATTATGGACATGATACGAATCTAAAAGAGTTAAAAGAAAATAATAGCTTTTACTCAAGAGGATTACGCTTAAAAGATATGTTAAGTATATCAGAAAACAATAAATTAAATACTAATGTATATTCTTTGGATGTTGATGAAATAAACCTTTTAAAAAAACCATGTATACTGCATTGGGATATGAACCATTTTGTGGTTTTAGAGAAAGTAACTAAAAATAAATTATTTATATTTAATCCTGAAAAAGGAGAGGAAGTATTATCTATCCATGAGATTTCAAAGCATTTTACGGGAGTAGCAATAGAATTAACACCAGCTCCAGAATTTAAAAAGAAATCAGCTAATTATAAAAAAACAATTAAATTAATAGCTCTTTTCAAGAGCTCCAAAGGCTTGGCATTTTCTCTTTTTAAGATATTTGCAATTTCTATTCTTATAGAAAGTATCGCGCTTACTATTCCAATTGGAATCCAGTTAATAATGGATCATGTTATAGTAACAAAAGATACACTGTTGTTGTCATCAATCTGCATATTCTTGATATTTTTTACTCTAGTTAAAACTTTTTCTGATGTAATAAGATCTTATATGTCTCTTTCTATAAACGTCCTTTTGGATATGCAATGGAAAAATAGTCTTTTTGAACATTTGTTGAAAATTCCTCTTGATTATTTCTCAAATAGAAAATTAGGAGATGTTCAATCTAGATTTAATTCAATAGAAGATATTAGAGAAACATTTTGTAATAATATAGTGAATTTAATTATTGATTTTTTGATGATACTAGGCTTGTTGAGTATGATGATTATTTATGGTGGAGGTCTAACTGCTGTAGTGATATTATTCTCAACTTTATATTTTATGGTTAAATTAATTGTATATAGAATATATAAAAAATCATCAGATAAAAAAATCAGAAATGAAGCTACTATAAATTCTTTCTTTATGGAAAGCCTTTACAGTATGCCAACAATTAAAGTCCTTGGTTTACTTAATAATAGATTAAGAAATTATGGTGATAAAGTTAAGAATTTAAATAAATCTGAAATAAAAAAGAAAAAAATAGAAATTATTACTAGTGCGCTAAGCTCTATAATCGTCTCTCTAGATCAAATCATTATTCTTTGGGTTGGTTCATATTTGGTAATAAATAATTCTATAACTATAGGAATGTTTATAGCTTTCAATACTTATAGGGGACAATTTTCAGATCGTGTTACTAATGTCATTAATAAATCCGTAGAATTGAAATTGCTCTCATTACATAATGAAAGACTATCTGAAATTGTTTTGCAAGAGAAAGAGGTTTTCAAAAATGATATTGATATTAATATTGATAATAATATGGCATCTTTAGAACTATCAAATATTTCTTATACGTATGATGGTGCAACTTATCCAGTAATATCAAATTTTTCAATAAAAATTAATGAAGGAGAGTCTGTAGCAATAATAGGTCCATCCGGCACAGGAAAGTCCACTCTTATTAAAATAATGTGTGGACTTATTCAGCCTCAATCAGGAGAAATATTATTCAATAATAATGATATATATTTTTTGGGAATTAATAACTACAGAAAAAATATCTCTTGTATTTTACAGGAAGATAAGCTTTTTTCCGGGTCAATTTCAGAAAATATTTCAGGGTTCGATGATAATATAGATATGGATTATGTTATTGAATGTGCAATTAAGGCCAATATACATTATGAAATAGCTAATTTTCCAATGGGATATTATACACAATTAAGTGAACTAGGAGGAAGTATCTCGGGTGGTCAAAAACAAAGAATAATGATAGCTAGAGCATTCTATAAAAGACCTAAAATTATTTTTATGGATGAAGCAACAAGTCATTTAGATACAAATAATGAGTCATTTATTAATAGATCAATCGCAAATTTAAATATGACTAGAATAATAGTGGCGCACAGAGAATCTACCATTAAAAGTGCGGATAGAATTATTAATTTAAATGCTGAACTAGAGCAATGAAATGCGTATTTTTTCAATAATGGCACGGGTTTTATAAAAACTAGCGTGCCTTGCTTTTATATGTATTCAGATTTTTCACTCTGAATACATGTTCTGTTCTTTAAAACCTTTATCGCAGTGAGTGTGGTAAAACGCAGGAGACCAGTTTCTTGCGTCAAATCTAATTTTTGCAGGATTTTATCCACACCCACACATAAGTTATGATTGCTCACCGAGTCCCATTATAAAAATTTGACCCTGACTCACTCAATAGATACAGTGTTTAACTGTAATCACTAACGATCCTATCGCCTGCAAGGATCACCCATCAGGTGGCGAAATAAAACTCCCGTAGCCTGAAAGGGAGAGCAAAATTGCGGTACATCTGCGCACTTTGGGAAGCAAATATTGCCGGGTACCATAACCCACCGTCCGGCGATGAAAGTTTACCGGTTTATGCACTAGCTTATCACGCACTACCCGCAGAATGGTATCTGCCACGTTCTGACCGATACCGTTTTAACCGGTACAATGTTACCGACATGCTTATCCACGAATAACAAACATCCCGGAAGCTGCGCGGTGTCACTTGCGTAACAGCGTAGCGATTACCAAGTGACGCCGCCGTGCAGCAAACGTCCAGAGCACAACCAGACTGGCTTTACGCACTATTTGAACCTTGTATTACCGAGTGACAGACACCTTCAAAGGCATTTTTCTGCCTTAATTCACATACCCCCGTTTATTTTTCACCCACTGCCTTACAACAGGCCAATGCAGTAAAAAGGAGAAATCACACCACGTCACGATAATGAGGCGTTCATCCTGACTGAATCAGGCACTGAACGGGGAGCATTTCATCGCCGTGCTGAAGCACGTAACAAACTCCTGCAAAAACTAAACATAACCCTCGCCCTGCTACACATTATCTGACGCACCATGGAACGGTGAACCTAACCGACACGCAGAGAATGCTTCGAAATGAATAAAGTGAGCCTGAAAATCACCGGGGAAATACGGATAGCGAAGCGATCACGAACGAGAACAAACAACAAAGATTGATTTGATAGTCCGTATTCTCCTCTGAGTTTGACCTATGATTTTTGTCCTATGATTGAGGACAGGATCCACTGTGCCTTGACCAGCCAAATGCTTAACTCCCAGTTTGGTCGCTCGGGGGTCAACTGAGCTTGAAGTACACAGGCACTATGCTAAGCGAGTTTATAGTCGTTCAGCTTAACAATTCAGTTATTTAGTTAGATAAAACAATCAGTTAAAGTAACACCGCCATTGGCAAAATCCAATGGTCAGGGTTTCGCATCCCTGAGTATCCAAACACTGGTAGGATGTTTCTGCCAGTGCGTCTGCTATCGCCCTTTCAATGGCGGTTCAGGTAGGGGAGGCTTTGGCCTCGCCGGTGGATACTCCGGTAATGCGAACCTTGCTTGAATCGCCACCATCAATATTAATTAATGGAAAGGGGTAGCAGGAATGAATAATGTTCGAAATGACTGGCATCAGGCCGACATTATTGCAGCATTACGTAAACGTGGAACAACCTTAGCGGCTGTTTCTCGTGAAGCGGGACTTAGTTCATCGACATTAGCCAATACACTCAGCAGACCGTGGCCGAAAGATGAGTGGATTATTGCTAATTATCTCAATATTCACCCGTCAGAAATCTGGCCTAGCCGTTATTTTGATATGAACGGTAATTTTGTTGAACGCAAGGTTCGCGATAACACTGCCAGATAGTTTCATTCCCCAGCCGTGAGATACAGCAACATTCGATATCATTATTTCTCATGTAGGTATAGCTAATTAATCACTATTATGAATATACAACTACTAGGGTATACAAATTCAGATAAAATTTTCTGGGGGTATTTTGTTGATTTTATAAATTAAAAATGACTATTAATCAATCTGTTACTATATTTTTCGTACTCCTGTGATCGCCATAATTTGTCCAGTATCATATGAAAAAGGGTGGGAAGAGGCTAAAAAGCTATCCGGTATTCATTGATCACTACATAAGTTTATGGGCAGACTTTCTTCGGATGGTATAACCACATGGCATATCTATATTTCTCAATGTTGAGCAATGAAAATATCTCCAGATAAACATTCAAAGACTGTAACCAACCCGGCTTTGGGTCGGAAGTTATAACAGAATTAGCTGAGTATACATTCCAACCTAAAAAAACCGAGTTACGCAATTACTAAATTACACAATCCCCTGCGATAACATTGCATCCGCGACTTTGACAAAACCAGCAATGTTTGCACCTTGTACATAGTTGGTCTGTTTATCTTCTCCGCCATATTCTACACAAGCTTGATGGATATCGAGCATGATGTGATGCAAGCGAATATCCACTTTCTCCGCTTTCCAACTCAGGCGGGCTGCGTTTTGCGCCATCTCCAGTCCAGACGTTGCCACACCACCGGCATTGGCAGCCTTACCCGGTGCAAACAAAACACCGGCTTCAAAGAAAGCATCAGTCGCCGCAATTGTCGCAGGCATATTGGCGCCTTCCGCGACCGCTTTCACGCCATTTTTAATCAGTGTCTTTGCTGCTTCCAGATCCAATTCATTCTGAGTCGCACAAGGCAGGGCAATATCCACAGGGATTGACCACGGATCCTGACTCTCAAGAAATATCAATCCACGCTCTTTGGCATATTCTTCTACGCGACCATAACGCTGGTTTTTGATCTCTTCAAGATGAGCCAGTTTTTCCGGCGTAAAACCTTCCTCATCCAATACGGTTCCCCCCGAATCCGAGGCTGTAATGACTTTTGCACCCAGTTCCATACATTTTTCGATGGTATATTGGGCGACATTTCCTGCACCAGATACAGAAACCCGCATCCTTTCAAGCCCCATTCCATGCCGTTTTAGCATCTCATGGGTAAAATAAACCAGCCCATATCCGGTGGCTTCAGGGCGGATCAAACTGCCCCCGAAAGAAAGCCCCTTCCCCGTGAAAACACATGCTGTATTGTTGGACAATTTTTTCATCATGCCTGCCATAAAGCCCACTTCACGGCTTCCTACACCAATGTCTCCCGCAGGTACATCAGTATCAGGCCCTAAATGACGGAAAAGCTCTGTCATCAATGCCTGACAGAAACGCATGATTTCACCGTGACTTTTTCCTTTGGGATCAAAATCCGAACCACCTTTTCCGCCTCCCATCGGCAACGTTGTCAGCGCATTTTTCAGCGTCTGTTCAAAACCCAGAAACTTCAGGATGGAAAGGTTAACAGAAGGATGAAAACGCATCCCTCCCTTGAATGGCCCGATGGCGGAACTGAACTGAACTCTCCACGCTCGGTTAACCTGTACTTTGCCTTGATCATCAACCCAACAAACGCGGAATTGAATTACTCTTTCCGGTTCGACCAAGCGCTCTAATAATCC
Organism: Xenorhabdus sp. XBWT; assembly: GCF_059072735.1. Lineage (NCBI taxonomy): Bacteria > Pseudomonadati > Pseudomonadota > Gammaproteobacteria > Enterobacterales > Morganellaceae > Xenorhabdus > Xenorhabdus sp. XBWT. Next base: position 107,178 of record NZ_CM180990.1, on the reverse strand, counting down.
TTGCTCACAGTATTGCGGGTTTTGTTCAAGAAAAGGCCAGAGAGAGGTCAACACTTCTCGTACTGCCTGTAGGTATTCCGGTTGATGCGGGTTTTGGTACTGAATCGAATCGAGAAATGAGATTAAAGATGATGCAACATTCATTTAGAGCTTCCTTTTTGTCATTCAGAAGTGATGACCCCTAGCCATTTTCCATATTATTTTTTTGTCGAAAATGTGAGGTAACTACGGTTTGCTTTCTGAATATAGCACTATCTTATGCTTAAATTTCAACAACTATTTTTTATTGGTTTCCATAAAAATATCTTTGACAATTTCTAAACCAGTTTCATCATCTTTTCATGGGCAAAAAAATCGCCTGCATAAGCAGGCGATTTTATAGAATAAATTTTCAGCCGAAGATTATTCTTCATCACGCAAAGGTACGATCAACATATCAACATGAACGGTGTTAATAAGCTGGCGAGCTGAAGACATTAACTTGCTCCAAAAATCCTGATGGTGACCACACACAACCAAATCCATGTCATATTGTTTAATAGCATCAACTAGGACTTGTGCTAAATCACCGCTACCGCTCAACGTTTCCTGAACAGGATAACCTGCGCGGGTAGATAGCTCTTTCAGGGAATTACGGGTTTCATCCGCAATACGCTCCTGCATATCACCAAGATTAACGTCAATCAGACCGGTATAAAGATCAGAGTAGTTAACATCAACATGGATCAGGGAAACTTTGGCATTGTACGGTTTCGCCATTGACACAGCTTTCTCCACCAAAACCTGACTTTCTGGAGATAAATCAACCGCAACAAGAATATGTTTATAGGCCATAAGAACTCCTTCCATAACGTCGATTAAATATATTGGCAGCATTAAACGCCATGATTCGATGTTTATACTATAACCGCTCAAGATGCGTTATGAGTGTTGTTTTGATCACAACTTACTGTTTTACTCTCTTAACTAACTGAAGAAAGCCAAAAAATATATCCCTCAGAAATATCTCACCATGATTTACCTAAACTTTAGCTAAAATAAGTCTCCCATTTTCACGCGACCATGAATACACAATGCACTGTATTTCTGTCTAAAATTTAATATAGTTACTATTCAAGTTGGAATCTTTTCTATTGGTTTCTTCTTTACTGGCCGCGTTTGCAACCACAATAATTAGGAGGAAGTATGTTCAATACTGTGGTTCTCTTTTGGGCTGTTTTCCTCATCTGCATTGTTAACATGCTACGTTACTTTTCTTCGCTCCGTGTACTCCTGTCAATCCTGCGTGAGTCTGACCCCATGCTGTATCAATCTGTTGATGGCAATGGCTTTTTTACCACTAACAGTCAGTTCAACAAACAAATCCGGCTAGTGCGCTACATCAATTCACAAAGTTATATCAACCACCACAATCCCGATGTCATTTTGTTGTGCGAAAGGTTGAGGAAACAATTTATATTGACGGAAATTCTTTGTGGCATCGTTGTGCTGTGTCTGATAGCAAGCGTCTTTTAAATGGTCTTAGAATGTAGTGAGAGTTTGAGAATTAACGTGAACAAAAAAACAGGTGAAAATAAAAAAGGGTTGGCTTGCAAAGACGCAGAGCCAACCCTTTTTTCTAAGAGGTCGTTAGATCAGTTTCAGGGCAATCCAGTACAGCATGCCTGACAATACAATTGAAATTGGCAGAGTCAGAATCCATGCCAACATGATATTTTTGATGGTCTTGCTCTGCACACCACCACCATCAACCAACATCGTACCCGCTACCGCAGAAGAGAGTACCTGTGTTGTTGACACCGGCATACCTGTATAACTGGCAACTCCAATAGAAACCGCTGCCGTAACCTGTGCAGAAACACCCTGGGCATAAGTCATGCCTTTTTTGCCAATCTTCTCACCGATGGTGACAGCTACGCGCTTCCAACCCACCATAGTGCCTAAAGACAGAGCAAGTGCCACAGCAACGATGATCCACAACGGCGCATATTCCACCGTATTCAGCAGATCTTTACGCAGCTTATTGAGGAAACGGGCATCTTCATGACTTGTTTCTGGCAGTTTAGCCACAGCACTAGCCGTATCTGCGACGCACATCAGCATACGACGCATATTGTTGCGCTGATCCGGATTCAACTCGCTGTAATTCTGGATACTCACCAGCATGTTTTCAGCTTTATTCAGAACCACTAATGCGCGTGAGCTGTCACAGCGGAACTGCATATCCAATTGATCTTCTGCATTAGGAGTGGCTGGAGCCAGCTCAATAGCATGAGCCAGTGCCGGGCCGTGCTGCTCATAATACTGCTTCAAATGGACAACAGCATCGTGAGTACGGGCAATGTCATAGCTGGTTGAGTTCATATTGACGACAAAACCCGCAGGCGCAACACCAATCAGCACCAGCATGATCAAACCGATACCTTTCTGGCCATCATTCGCGCCGTGGGAGAAACTCACACCAACAGCGGAGATAATCAGGGCAGTACGTGTCCAGAATGGCGGTTTACGTTTACCATCCTGTTTTTCACGTTCAGCAGGCGTCATGTGGATACGGCGACGTTTTTTGGTTCCACTCCAATAACGGCGCAGCAAAAACACCATCGCTCCGGCAATGATCAGGCCAATAAGAGGAGACAGGATCAAGGACATGAAAATCTGTATCATCTTCGGAATATTTAACGCATCAACCACCGAAGAACTGGTCACTATCGCATTGGTCAAGCCGATGCCGATAATAGAACCGATCAACGTGTGAGAACTAGATGCTGGAATACCGAAATACCACGTACCTAAATTCCAGATAATCGCCGCCAGCAGCATGGAAAAAACCATAGCCAAACCGTGAGCTGAACTGACATTTAGCAGAAGATCCGTAGGCAGCAGATGCACAATCGCGTATGCGACACTTAATCCACCAAGGAGAACACCAAAAAAGTTAAAAACCCCTGCCATGACAACGGCAAACTGCGAACGCATCGCCCGGGTATAAATAACAGTTGCTACTGCGTTTGCGGTATCATGAAACCCATTGATGGCTTCATAGAAAAGCACAAACAACAGAGCAAGCACTAACATAAGGCCGGTATAAAATTCCAGGCCAGTAAACAGATGTAGCATAAACGTTAAGCCAGTTAGTAGGACATGAACGCGCGCATTATCAGTGACAATCGTGAGCGGGAAAAGAAAAATATGACCTTTTTTTGATTTAATGGCAATAAAGCAACACAAAAATCTTATATTTATCAATAATATCAAATAGTTATTTAATTTTAATATTCTGATATTTTTTTGAAGAAAAATAACTTTTTTAGCAAAAAATTAAACCAAATATGTATTTTTCTCTGTAGTTCGTGAGCGCTGCCCCCACAATACAGTAATTTCCTACAAAATAACCCGGTCAAAAGAGACAGACTAATGGAAAAATTTGATGTAATTATTATTGGTGCTGGCGCTGCCGGCTTGTTTTGTGCTGCTCAGGCAGGGCAAGCCGGACTCAATGTTCTGGTTCTGGATAATGGTAAAAAAGCAGGCCGTAAAATTTTGATGTCCGGAGGCGGGCGCTGTAATTTTACCAATATGTATACCGAACCGGCGGCCTACCTTTCTGCCAATCACCATTTTTGTAAGTCAGCACTTGCTCGCTATACTCAATGGGATTTTATTGATCTCGTGCAACGCTATGGCATCCCTTATCACGAAAAAATCTTGGGACAACTTTTCTGCAATGACTCAGCTCAACAAATTATAGACTTACTATTGAAAGAGTGCGAAATAGGGAAAGTCACCATTCAGTTGCGCAGTGAAGTCACACATATAGAGAAGAAAGAACAGGGCTTTGTCGTTACCGCAGCAGGAAGAAAAGTAAGCACACACTCACTTGTTGTGGCATCCGGTGGTTTGTCAATGCCCGGCTTAGGCGCATCACCTTTAGGTTATCGCATCGCAGAGCAATTTGACCTCAATATCCTGCCCACACGAGCGGCATTGGTTCCCTTTACTCTGCATAAACCGCTATTGGAACAACTGCAAACACTCTCAGGCGTGGCTGTTCCTTCTGTGGTAACCGCAAAAGATGGCACAGTATTCAGGGAGAATATCCTCTTCACCCACCGCGGTCTTTCCGGCCCTGCTATCTTGCAGATCTCCAGTTACTGGCAACCCGGTGAGTATGTGAGTATTAACTTACTTCCTGATACAGATTTAGAGGGTTTTTTGGATCGAGAACGGGAATCACATCCGAATCAGGGTTTGAAAAATACGCTGGCTAAGCTACTGCCTAAACGTTTGGTTGAATGTTTGCAGTCGCTTGGTCAATTGCCGGAGCTTTCCCTGAAGCAACTTAACCCTGCCCAGAAAAAAGCTCTGATCATAACCCTGCAATGCTGGCACGTGCTGCCGAATGGAACAGAAGGCTATCGCACGGCAGAGGTGACTCTCGGCGGTGTGGATACGAATGAGTTGTCCTCAAAAACAATGGAAACTCATAAAGTGAAAGGACTCTATTTTATCGGTGAAGTAGTCGATGTGACCGGCTGGCTTGGCGGGTATAACTTCCAGTGGGCATGGAGTTCAGCCTGGGCTTGTGCGCAGGCGTTGGCTGCCTGTGAACAAATCGTACTATTTTCTCGTAAGGCAAGCTGAGAACGGTTAGTGCTGTTGAGTCTTCATTAATGGCGGGTAAATATCACCCTATCTATACCCGATAATGGAGACTCAGATAACGATCTTATATCCAATGGATTTCGAGTTGCAGCGGGATAATTATGCCTTAGTGGAAATTTGTACTGTTCAATTTACAAAACAAAATATTCCCCTTTTACTCATCCCTGCGAGTTATGTTTAATGAATAATTTCTTACCAGAAAAGTCGATTAATACTGCGTATTCACTGAAGAAGTTATTCCCGATAAGTCCATCAGCATTTAACTGAACAGACTTCCCATCAAACAAGACCGCATTCAATTTTACTCCTCTCGCGCCCTCTTCATCAAATTGAAATGCCGATACTTCGCATTCATCATTATCCGCGTGTTTAAACATAACCTTACAAGAAAGATTAACGGGAGAAGACTTCAACCTTTCTTTCCAGAAAAACGAACTTGATGCCCCCGTATCCAAGATCATGTTGTAGCTATTAGCATTGTGTGAAACTTTGACAGCAAGACCTTCTTGAGTATCTCTCAGTGGTAATTTAATCCAACCATCAGAAACATTGACTCCCAACCCTTGCAAATGGTCAGAAACTGATAATCGCTGGCCTTTATAATCAATAAGAACCGCCTTTCCCTTAAATAAATCCAGACCAATTACCATCGACGCAAGAGAGCTGTTATCTGTTTGATGATGACCATCCTGACTCAAATTTACTGCCCATGGCGTAAAGGAAACTCCGCTAATATCCTTAAATATCATGCCATTTATCGAAAGCTGTGGAATATTAAATTTATTCTTCAAAAAAACTTGGCCTATGATGTTAGTGGAGCGTGCTTTCTCAGGCGCTATAACTAAGCCGGGAATTTCCGACATCATTTTTTCCGATAAATGGAGAGCATCAGGTGACCCGATATCGATCAGAAACTTTTCATCTTTACCATCAATTTTAAGATTTGCTATGGGTTGAGTGTATTTATCCAATTGAAAATGTATATGCATGACTTCTTCTGAAGCCATAGAAGCAGGAACAAACAGCGGGATAACAGAAGAGAAAACAATAAATATGACTGCGTTGAAATGTTTATTTAATGAGAAATGCATGAAGATTCTCCATTTATGCGTTCATAGTTAAATTAAAAATCCTGTCCGCCATTGCAATCAGCATTGAACAGTAGCTACGAATTCCATAGATAACCGTTAATTATTATATACAAAATATTGACTCTGCTTTTTCCTGAACCAAATGCGCCAACCAAATTGAGTATTCATTTATATAAATAAGTGACGTATTACTATTCCTCAAATCACTCCTCAGACCACTGAAATCCTCTGTCTCCTCTTAACTAAAATCATAAATAATACTATAATAAATATTGAAATGAACCTATTGAATAATAACTACCTAAAACATCTGAATCAGCAAAAAACATTAGAAAAATAGTTTGATTGTTACGTTAGGCTTTGGAATAATTCGCCCCGCAAACACAAGTCCGATTTTAACTACAAAAAACAGAAAAACACGCTATCTAATGGCGATCTATTGAAGAAAAACTAAATAATAGTCTTCATTTATGTCAGTTATCTACAACATCATTCCCCAATAATGCCTCGAAAACTAACTAAGTCAGGCATCTTTATTTATCACATTAACTAACAAATAAAACCTATTGGAAATCATTACGCTCAGCATACGAATTAGAAAATTTATTAATTTTTTTACTTAAATCTGAAAATAGAAAACAAATGCAGTGGGCAACCTGAACTATTTATCAGCGGTATTGTTTTGCTGATCGCCCGATTACCGTCCCTCTGTCATTGTTACTGAGAATGAGTATAAATATGCAAAATCTACCTCACGTCAAAGCGCTGTGTGCTGTCACACACCCTTATCGTGCCTGTGACGAATATGATGCATTATTTGATGCCGCCATGCGGGAATTAACGCTCTATCACTGTGAACATACCTCTGGTTATAAACAGTGGCTGACCGAGCATGGGCTGGATGAACAAGCAATAATGGCGCAGGAAGATTGGTCAAACCTGCCTTTGCTATTTGCCAATTATTTCAAACGTAATCTGATACTCAGCGACAGCGCGAAAGATGCGCTGGAACTGACATCCTCCGGAACGACCGGGCAGAAAAGCCGCATGCGCTATGACACCGACAGTATTACGGCTGCCCAACATATGGTGGATTGTATTTTCGATTATTATGGCTGGAATACCCCAGACCAACCTTGTAACTATTTGCTGCTGAGTTACGAACCCGCAGGTGCCGTTACTTTAGGTACGGCCTATACCGATCAATTTTTATGTAAATATGCCCCAGTGAATCGAGCTTATTACGCTTTGCGCCATAATGGGCAAGGTAATGAATTCGACCCTTTCGGCACCATTGCGGCGCTTCAGCAATTTGCTGAGGAAGGGTTACCTGTGCGTATTTTCGGTTTCCCTGCCTTTCTGTGGTTTACCCTGCAAAGAATGGAGCAAATGGGGCTGCCATCACTCAAATTACATCCTGAATCTTTGGTTTTCCTCGGCGGTGGCTGGAAGACTCATGCCGATAAATCCATTCCGAAAAAAGAACTGTATCAGCGCCTGGCTGAGCAACTCGGTATCCCCGATATTCGCTGCCGTGATGGTTATGGTTCAGTTGAGCATCCGGTGCCTTATGTTGAATGTTCACACCATAATTTTCATGTGCCAGTTTATGCCCGTGCTTACACTCGCCACACCACTGATTTATCCCGTCAGCCTTATGGCGAACCGGGTTTCCTGCATTTTACATCTCCTTTTATCACTTCATGCCCTGCCCACAGCATCGTCACCAGCGACCTCGCTGTGCTGCATTCCGGTGAAAGCTGTGGTTGTGAACTGAATACTGACTGGTTTGAACTGCTTGGTCGTGCTGGCACCAGTAAAACGCGTAGTTGTGCGATTGCCGCTTCTGAATTGATTAAGAGATCTTGATATGTCTTCCGTGAATAAAATTAATACCCTAATTTCGGCAGAACACAAAATCGCAGATTTGCGTGAACGGCTACCTGAGCTGCTGGCACACCCGCATACTTCCGTGCAGGTACTGGATTGCGCGCAACGCTTTGCTGATTATCTGTCAGGTCTTGACGATCATCCTCTGTTCAATGCCAAAGCCCGTGAAGCGCTGATCGCCTTCTGCCAGCGCGAAGTCCTGCAAACAAAACTGGAGCGGGAACTCGGGCAGAATGCCTTTTCGCTGCGTCGATTCGATTATGATGAGAATCGCTATGAAGCCTGGAAACCTCTGGGACTGGTTGTCCATATCACCCCATCCAATGCTGAACTCCTGCCCTTTATGGCAGTGATAGAAAGTTTGCTGGTCGGCAATATTAACTGGTTACGTCCCAGCAGCAGCGATAAAGGATTCAGTGCACAACTCTTGGCTGAGTTTTTGGCTCACGATATTTCAGGGGCTTTAACTGATCGGATAGTTGTACTGCCGTTACCTGTAACGCAATTAGCCGGATTACTTGTTCAGGCGGACGCGGTTTCTGCCTGGGGCAGCGATTCTGCTCTGGAGTCCATACGCGCTCAACTGCCAACCGGTTGTCGCTGGATAGATTGGGGACATCGCATCAGTTTTGCCTGGTTAAATCCTGAAGCCGCCGATGATGCCCTATTGGATGCGCTGGCCGATGATGTTTGTTGTTATGACCAACAAGCCTGTTCCAGTCCACAATGTTTACTGGTCGATAGTAACGAACCCGAAGTTTTGCGAAACATCGGACAGCGTATGGCTGCTGCGCTGCAACGTCGCTCTGAATTGCATCCGGCTTTGAAACCAGATATTCAGGAAGCGGCTGAAATTACGACCCAAACAGCATTCCAAAAACTCGATCTTGCCTTTACGCAGGTACGCGGCGAAATCTGGCAGGCCGACGGATGGCGGGTAATATGGCGACATGAAGAGGAACTGGCGGCTTCCCCTTTGTTCCGCACATTACAGATACGTCCGGCACCCCGCCAACGCTTGTGTTCTATTTTGCTGCCTTGGCGTAACCATCTGCAAAGTTGTGCTTTGATTACTCATCAGGAATATATCACTGAAATGAGCCACGCCCTGTTTGCAGCCGGCGTCAACCGCATCACGCCTCCAGGACAAATGCATGGCGGCTATAGTGGAGAGCCGCACGACGGTGTTTACGCGCTGTCACGCCTGACCAAGCGCGTCTCTGTAAGCCTTTCTCCCAACTTGATGGCTGGCTGTGCTCACCTTGATATTCCACCAGCCCGTCCACATGGGTTGGAAAATTTGCCGGTACTGAATAAGGCGGATTTCCACTCTCTGGTGCCGAATGATAAATCCCGCCTATTTTTCCGCAGTGGTGGAAGTAGTGGCGAGCCTAAACTGGCCGCTTACAGCTATCAGGATTATCACCGCCAAATGCAGGCGGCTGCCGATGGCGTATTTTCATCAGGTCTTGAGCCAACAACCGACCGGGTTATGAACCTGTTATATGGCGGGAAATTGTATGGCGGGATGATGAGCTTTTTTACCATTCTGGATAAATTGGGCGTAGCTCAATATCCGATGGGCGGCCCTGCCGACAATGATTTCAGCGAAATTGCCGATTTGATCGTAAACCAACGCATTAATACGCTGGTGGGAATGCCAAGTACGTTGCATCGGTTATTTCTGAACGAAGAAGCCAAGCTACGTGAATACGGCGGCGTTCGTAAGCTGTTTTCGGGTGGTGAACACTTGAATATAAATCAGCGGACTTTCCTGACCAGTTTTGGCATTACTCTGATCCGCTCAACGATCTACGGTTCAGTGGATGCTGGTCCGGTAGGCCATGCATGTGCTGCCAGCGAAGAGGGGGTTTTCCATTTAATGGCTGATACCCAATGGCTGGAAATCCTCAATGAAGAAAATGATCAACCTGTGGCCGATGGCGAGACGGGTCGTCTGATCTTTACTTCGCTGCATCGTGAGGCACAACCTGTCCAGCGTTATGATTTAGGCGATCTCGGCTACTGGGTAAACCAACCTTGTTCCTGTGGCCTGTCCTCACCACGCTTCCGGCTTATGGGGCGCCACGGCTCTTTATTACGCATAGGCAGTATTTTCGTCAATCTGGCTGACTTCTCTGAACAATTGGGATTACCGGTTCAATGGATAATTGATCATAACAGTAACGGCGTCGATAGCGTTCGGCTGTTGGCTGACCATTCTGATCCGGCCGCTGTACGTCAGCGTTTGTTGCAGGATGAAAAACTCGCCGAAGTCCTTGAAGGAGAATTACTGAGTTTAGATGTGATTTCTACCTCAGCCACTGAGTTCCAGCGAAATGCACACAGCGGAAAAACACCATTGTTCATTGACTTGCGTAGATATTAATTTGCGTAAATATTAATTGAGTGACATTAAGATGATGACCAGAACGACATTGATTGATTTGTTCCATCATGCGCGCGAGCATTCTGCCTATTATAAAGATCTCTACAAGTCCGTTCCGGAAAACTGGACTCTGGAAGATTTGCCTCTCGTGGAACCCGGTAATTACTGGGCACAATCAAACGATTTACAAGCATGGCCGGTTCTGACCGCACCATTGGAAGGCGGTCATGTATATAAAACAGGCGGCTCTACCAGCGATGGACGATTGTCAGTTTTTAGCCAACAAGAGTGGAAAGCATTTACTCACGTCTTTGGTCAGGGTATTGCACATCAATTAAGGCCAGGAGATCGGGTAGCCAACCTATTTTTTGCCGGCGACCTTTATACCAGCTTTATATTTATCCACGGTGCATTATCAAATGCGCCACTCCCTATCGTGGAATTTCCTTTCACCTGCAAGGTTGAGGATGAATTACTGACCAATAATATCAAGCTCCACAATATAAACGTACTGGCGGGTGTACCGGTTCAATTAATTCGCTTTGCCCATTATTTGAAAGATATAGGGCAAACATTACCTATGGTAGAGACCATTCTTTATGGGGGAGAAAGTCTGTTTGATTCGCAAACTGCCATCATCAGAGACGTTTTTCCTCAGGCGCGTTTAGGATCAATCGGTTGTGCCAGTGTTGATGCGGGTTTGATCGGGTTTGCTGATCCTGAGTGTCAGCAAGGAGAACACCGGGTATTTGATGAAGATACGATTGTTGAAATCGTGGATGAAATTACCCGCCAGCCGATCACAACACCGAGGCACAAAGGACTATTAGTTGTGACTAATCTGCAACGTCGGCTTATGCCTGTTATTCGCTATCCTACCGGCGATTTGGCTTGCTGGTGTGAGCCGGAACAGGAATACCGTAGATTTGCCCTGCAAGGGCGAGCCAATCAGGGTTATCGGATTCGGTTTGGGACACTGTCATTATTCCCTGACGATTTGGCCGCACAATTATCACAACAGACTGAGCTTCTGGCCTGGCAGTTAGAGCTATCCCAACAGGCAGGGCAAGATAAAATCAGATTATTGGTGGCAAGCCTTCAACCTGTCGATATCGGCAAGATACGCCATAGGGTACTGGCTGCCTTTCCAAGTCTGGGTAAGGATTGCACAGAGCAAAATATGTTGGAAATCGTTCAGACCAATATTGATGATATGTACACGCACCCACGATCAGGGAAATTGCAACGGGTTGTGGATCTGCGTAGCTATAATTAAAGGTTGAAATCGATGACTATCTTCCCTTCCGCTATTCAGATTCGAAGCTATCAGTCGGGTGATGATAAAAAAATCAGCCAATTATTCCGTGAAGTCTACGGCGATTCGTATGTCTACCCTGACATCTATCTGCCCAGACTGATCGATGATTATCAAGCCACAGGACAGTGGTATTCATCCTTGGCGTTCTATCAAGAACGCCTCATTGGCCATGCTGCATTAGTTAAGGACGCTGTGCACCAGAATCATGCCGAACTGGCACTCATTGCCGTAGATCCTGATTTTCAGGGCTATGGCATTGCCAAGTCTCTCGGCAGTTATTTATGCCATTATGCGAAAGAGCAAAACTATAAGTTGCTGACGATGAAACAGGTTTGTTCGCATCCGAAAAGTCAGTATATCGCTCGAAATTTAGGCTTTTACTCCACAGCACTGATGCTGGATTATGTTGATTCTCCATTTGGGTTGCCAGAGCCTGAAAGTATTGTACAGGGCATCTTACCTCTGAAATCATTGCCGCTGCCTAAACTGAACTGGCCTCAGCCTTGGCGCAACTGGGTTGATCAAATCAGACAATATGTTGGTGAATCATCACCTTATGCACAACAAGTATGTCGTCGTTCTTTTACCTCAGAGCCATTTAGCATTAAAAAATCCGGGCGTCGCTTGGAAATTACGCTGTACGATGTTCCATCTGATTTTTTGTCAGAAGTCATTGATTTTCCAGCCGGACAGTTAATCTACTTAAAACTGCCTGCCTGTGAAGAATCTCTGACATTATGCCCATCACTCAAAAAAGGCGGATTCCGGTTCGCAGGGCTGTGCCCCGATGAGCATAATGGGTGGTTTTTGCTGTGGTTACGAGGCTACCAATTGGCACCATACCAGTTTCACGACACAGGTACACAACACCTCTATCAAATGGAATTGGGGGAGTATTAACCACCCCAATAACAAAATGAGCTAAATTTGATTAAAAAAACACTTTACAAATGATATTGAGAACGATTATCATTACTAACACTTTCAGTGCACCACCTTCAGGGTTCATGTGAAAGTACGACATTGCTCACATTGCTTCCAGTGTTTACTTTATAAGCCAACTTAATGTTGGCTTTTTTTTTGTCCTTTTACTCTCTGATTTATTATTCAAATATTTTGAATTCTAAGATTAAATTTCCGGCCTTTCATATTTCACCCCTTCAACTAGACTACAAAAAACTTTGAGGGATTTTGAAAATGATTTACTTACGTCAAGCTTCAGAACGGGGTCATGCCAATCATGGCTGGCTGGATAGCTGGCACACGTTTTCCTTTGCCAACTATTATGATGAAAATTTCATGGGCTTTTCTGTGCTCAGGGTCATTAATGAAGACATCATTGATGCCGGTCAGGGGTTCGGTATGCACCCCCACAAGGATATGGAAATATTGACCTATGTGCTATCCGGGACAGTCGAGCATCAGGACAGTATGGGGAATAAAGGGCAAGTGTCTGCGGGAGAATTCCAGATTATGAGTGCAGGAACCGGTATTCGTCATTCTGAATATAACCCAAATCATGATAGCCAGTTGCATCTTTACCAAATCTGGCTCCTTCCGGAAAAAACGAATCTGGCTCCCCGTTATGAACAGCACCGCTTTGATACTGTTGCAGGCCGCCAATTGATCCTTTCTCCCGATGCCCATGCCGGCTCCCTGAAAGTTTTTCAGGACATGACATTGTGGCGCTGGGCATTAAAAAATGGCGAAAAAAGTGAATATGCAGTAGAGAAAGCAAGAAAAATCTGGATTCAGGTTGTTAGCGGAGAACTGACAATTAATGGGATACTGGCTACCACCAGCGACGGTATCGCCATTTGGGATGAGTCCCATCTTCAATTGAGCGCAAACCAAGAGAGTGAAGTATTGCTGTTCGACCTTCCACCCCAGTGAATCGCAAATTTGATTTGAAAAAAACCCTATCTGGCCAGATAGGGTTTTCTCATATTTGATTAATCAAAGCGTTATTACAGCTTAGGCCCTGATTTCACCAATGCCGCACCCGCAGCGGTATCGGTGTATTTATCAAAGTTATCGACAAAACGTTGTGCCAAATCTTTTGCTTTAACATCCCATTCGGATTTATCCGCATAAGTGTTGCGGGGATCCAGAATAGTCGTATCTACACCCGGTAATGTAGTCGGTACAGACAAATCAAAAATCGGCAGTTCGATAGTATCCACGTCTTCAATATCACTATTTAAGATAGCATCAATAATCGCACGGGTATCCTTGATAGAAATGCGTTTTCCAGTACCGTTCCAGCCAGTATTGACCAGATAAGCTTTCGCACCTGATGCCTGCATACGTTTCACCAGCACCTCTGCATATTGGGTCGGATGCAGCGACAGGAATGCCGCACCAAAGCAGGCAGAGAAGGTTGGGGTTGGTTCTGTTACACCGCGCTCAGTTCCTGCCAGTTTTGCCGTAAAACCAGACAGGAAGTGATATTGGGTCTGTTCTGGTGTCAGGCGAGAAACCGGAGGCAGCACACCGAAAGCATCTGCCGTCAGGAAAATGACTTTAGTAGCGTGTCCTGCTTTTGATACAGGTTTAACAATATTGTCAATGTGGTAGATAGGATAAGAAACGCGGGTGTTTTCTGTCTTGGAGCCGTCATTGAAATCAACCGAACCGTCAGCCAATACAGTCACGTTTTCCAGCAAAGCATCGCGGCGAATAGCGTGATAGATATCCGGTTCAGCTTCTTTGGACAAGTTGATGGTTTTTGCGTAACAACCACCTTCAAAGTTAAATACACCGTCATCATCCCAACCGTGTTCATCATCACCGATAAGCTTGCGCTTAGGATCTGTGGAAAGGGTGGTTTTACCTGTACCGGAAAGGCCGAAGAAAATGGCGACATCCCCTTTACCGCCTACATTGGCGGAGCAGTGCATGGAAGCGATACCTTTAAGTGGCAGCAGGTAGTTCATCATTGAGAACATCCCTTTTTTCATTTCACCGCCGTACCAGGTACCACCAATCAATTGCATCCGTTCTGTCAGGTTAAAAGCAACAAAGTTTTCTGAATTCAGTCCTTGTTCTTTCCATTGTGGGTTCGTACACTTAGCACCATTCATCACAATAAAATCTGGCGTGAAATCAACCAGCTCTTCGTCTGACGGACGGATAAACATGTTTTTCACGAAATGTGCCTGCCACGCCACTTCTGTGATAAAACGGACTTTCAGACGCGTATCTGCATTGGCCCCGCAGAAAGCATCCACGACAAACAAACGTTTGCCTGAAAGTTGTTGAGTAACCAAACCTTTAAGATGAGACCAAGTTTCCTGACTGAGCGGTTTGTTATCGTTCTTACCTTTACCCTGATCTGCCCACCATACGGTATCACGGGTAATATCATCGCGGACGATGTATTTATCTTTAGGAGAACGTCCGGTGAAAATACCCGTATCCACTGAGACAGCACCAAGGTTAGTTAGTGTGCCGCGCTCATATCCTTGTAGTGAGGGTTGGGTTTCTTCAGAAAATAACAGTTCATAACTTGGGTTATAAACAATTTCACCAATATCACGAATACCATAAACCGCAAGTTCCTGCTCAGTAATACCTGTAACGCTCATTTGTTGCTCCTGGTCAGTTATACCTTATCTATCTCTGCGGGGGATAATAAATAATTATGACTAATTAACAGCGATTGCTATCAAAAAATTGAAATTGCATTAATTTTTTTGAGTTTATATGAGACACAGAACACGGAATGAGAAAGGGATTAACAGTAAAAAGGGCGCATGCTACGCCCCTAATAAACAGTTATTCACGCGATTAGTGCAACCGCATCTATTAGTGAAACCAAAAGATCAGTGCAACTGTTCTTTTTTCACTGTCTTTATTTCACTGATATCTTTCTCATCGAAAATATAATGCGTGCCACAAAACTCACATTCCATATCGATTTTGCCATCTTTATGCAGAATTTCCTGAAGATCAGCATCAGGCAGTGTCACCAACGTATCAGCGCAGCGTTGTTGGGAACAGGAACAACGGAATTCGACCTGCTGAGGCTCATAAAGTGTGACATCTTCTTCATGATAAAGGCGATGCAAAATCTCTTCCGCGTTCAGTGTGAACAGCTCTTCTCCTTTGATGGTTGCAGTAAGTTGCACCAGATGTTCAAGGACACCTTCACTGCTTTCCTGAGCGTCCGGCAGGATCTGCAATAACATGCCGCCTGCCGCCGTTTTCCCATCCTGAATTCCGGTACGGATAAACAGGCGGGTCGGTATCTGCTCAGACTGTTTGAAGTAGGCATCCAGACACTCCGCCAGCGTTTCGCCTTCCAGTGCTACAACGCCCTGATAGCGTTCACCTTCTGTCGGAGTGACAGTGATGACCATGTAGCCATTGCCTATCATGTCATGCAAGCTGCCCGCAGCATTTACTTTGCCATCAATGCGGGCTGTTCCGCGCATCTGCTGCTGGTTATTGCCATTAATCACCGCCAGTTTGACCGGACCATCACCTTGAATTTGTACCGTAATATCCCCGTTGAATTTCAACGTGGCCGTCAACAAGCTGGTTGCGACCAACAATTCACCTAATAGTCGCTGCACAGGTTGTGGAAAGTCATGATTTTCCAACATACGCTGGTACGTCTCACTGACGGAAACCAGTTCTCCCCTGACAGAGTGGCTTTCAAATAAAAAGCGGTGTAATTGGTCATGCTTGTTCATAAATCTCTCTCATTTCATTGAGACGGTTGTACGTTCCATTCTTTCAAATTGCCCTGTGTTCACTGCAATGCAACTTGAAATCTATTGAGTATTTTCCGGCTCATCCAATTTTGTGTTCTTGAATTTAATTAGTGTACGCCGCTCTTTTTTGTCCGGGCGGCGATCGGGATGTGGCATCGTAAGCGCATTCATTTTACGGGCCAATGCTATTTTTTCCCGATTGATAATACTTTCTGCCGTTTCTTGATACAGTTGTTGGGCTTCAGTGGCGCTACGCCTGTGGCTATTCAATGCCAAAACAGTCACCGTCTTTTCATCATTCCCCTGACGCAGTTTGATCTCTGCATTCAACTCAACCAATTTACTCGGCTTACTCCGCTGCCCATTATAATGGACTTTTCCCCCTTCAATCATGTCACGGGCGATAGAGCGGGTTTTATAAAAACGGGCAGCCCACAGCCATTTATCAAGGCGAACCGCCTGATCAGCTTCTAAATTCGGCATAATTGTTTCTCCCAAATGTCTGAATCGTCGCTGGCAAAAAGCCGTCTGAGGGTAACACAGCACACCGGATCACCGCTAATCCACTGACCGTGCAGTAGAACCGAAACAGTTATCATAATATTGAATAATGAATTTGAGACGGCGACGGTTCTTACATATTTTATTTATTATCAGAATAATGTTGGTTGTGAATGTCACCAGCAATATTGCCACCAGCAAACAGCTACTCAGATAGCGGATAAGATCTGTGGTCTTCGGCTCGCGGTGCAGTACAATGTTAAGAGTTCCATTGGCATCCTCAGATAAACCCGTGATAATCCCTTCTGTTTCAAATGGAGTTCGCATCAGCATCTCTGAGAGATTCAATAATTCCTGCCACCTGTCCATGGCAGAATTTTCAAACATATTGCCTGTCCGCAGCGGATATTCAACCAATGGCATCCTTTCATCACTGAGCAGCAAGACACCTCCGGGAGATGGGCTGTTCATTAAAATAGACATCCTCTGAATTTCCCGATAAATAAAGGATGCTGTAGTAGCATCAACCAATTTTTGTAATGCTTCCGCACTGGCAGTCCGCAATAATACTCTGGTTCCATCCAGCGTCCCTTTTTCCACTTTACTCAGTAGATCATTCCAACTTTTGGCATTACCCAAATTGACCAGTGCGTTTTGCAGGCGAATGCAGGCTTCATCTTTATGACATAAATTATTCGTCTTCAAGATAATCTGTGAAAAGTTGTCGAGCAGAGTCATACCCGACTTAGCAATCGCTTCATTCAGGCTGGGATTGATTTTCCGGTTACGTTCAACCTGATGTAATTGATCATTAACCGTCGTGATCAGTACCGATGCCTTATCGATAACATCTGACTCAATCAGAGGTAACGGCATCTCGCTATTCCAATAAATACCCATGCAATCAAATGGCGCAAATATTGTGGCATAGTTATATTTCGGTACAATTTCAGGCGGAAAATAACACATTCCTACTCCCTTGACCTTCAGGACATCCCCTTCCTGCAACGGTATATTTTGCAGTTCAGTGACACTGTTGATGATCTTAGTATTACTCCCATGTAGCCAGGCAAAACTAAGGCGCATCGATAAGCTCACAGGTTGGTAAAAATAAAGCAATAACATGGCTGTTACAGAGAAAATCACCAATAGCAGGTTTTTCCTGTAACGCTGGTAGGGATAGTGTTTTTCTTCTTCATGCAAGGAAAGGTGATTCCCCTGCCGGATGACATGGCAATTGGCATACATATCTATATTGGTATTTTGGTCTAAGTCATGGGAAACATAAGGTTCCCAATGTGGCGGATAGATAAGATCAATCCCACCAAGCGATATGTTTTTTCTCTGCTCCAGTTCAAACTCACTGAATATCCCCCAACGTTTCGGAATGCCGCTGAAACAATGGATACTTGATAGTTTCCGTTCAGGAGGCAACCGGAAACTCAGCCAGAAACTGCCCAATATAAGTGTCAGCGATGCCGGTATTAACCACGGAAACGTTGGAATAGGTAAAAAAAGGGCAGTAAACCACAGTGACATCCCCACACACATAAGAATGCCTTCCTGAATACCTGTTGAATGTCGGAGCCGGTGCTCTTCGAGTGTTTCCTTGCGGACATTCAGTAAATTGGCACTCAAATTACCATTTTTTTGAATTGAGGCATGTTCATTTTTTGCCATGACCCGAGCAATGGACAAATCCTTCTGATAATCTTTCAGAAAATGGCCATTGAGTGCGATGACAACCGGCATTGATGAAGTCTGGACGATCTCAATAGTATTTTGCTGCTTGATAAACGGCTCCAGCCATACAGGCAGATGTATTTCCGTTTCATCAACATAATGACGCCAATGGTGCGATTCATCCGTAGCAGCAGAAAAACGGGTGATAGGATGGTTGATAGTATAAACATCGTCGCTTTTGATCGGTAATGCCGGGTAGCCTGATTGTTGTCTACCGTCCGGCTTAATCAGAAAGCTGGCATTTCTTAAGTAATATTCAATGGCTTGGTATTCATCAGCATTCAGTTTACGGCGACCAGTCTTGGTGATTGATGGTAGATAACGCGCGTTATCAAGCCACTTCCATCTGAAAGCCAGAAAGGAAGCCATTATAATCAGACTAATGATGAAAATAGCTAATATAATGACCAATGAACTCATTTTTTCCCCACGCCCATAACAGCAGTACAGAGACTGGCAGAATAACAATCTCGTGAAACACTCAGAATCAGGCTATTCCTATTCTTGCCTTCTATTTTTAATTCTATTTACAAAAGGTTATATAAATTTTCTCATATCTTTCCAGAAAATAAAATTTTTTTGCCAGAGTAAGATATCAACAAAAATACATTCAAGCGATAATCGCTATCATTTACTAACATAATCAGCCATATTAAAGCAAAGTTTGGATGAGTATCCAATTTCATCATCAGTCCTTGAATTAGCTAAGATAAATTAACTAATTCAGTACATTATTATTTAAAATTGGCCAATATATGATAACCATCAGGGGCAAGCATGACTGTTCTAAAAAAACCTAAGATTCTGAATATAAATGATATTGCCCAATCACGTTTATTCAATATTCAATCAGTTAATCTTGAATTCAGCAATGGTGTGAAAAGAGTTTACGAACGTATGAAACCCACAAACCGTGAAGCAGTCCTAATTATTCCTGTTACCGGGGAAGAGCTGGTTCTTATTCACGAATATGCTGTTGGGATTGAACAATACGAGTTAGGTTTTCCCAAAGGTGCTATTGATGCAGGGGAAAACGTCTTTGAAGCGGCCAATCGTGAATTAAAGGAAGAAATTGGTTTCGGTGCGAAAAAATTCGAACTGTTGACGAAATTAACGATGGCACCGTCCTATTTTTCCAGCAGGATGAATATTGTGATTGCCCACGGTCTTTATCAGGAACATTTGGAAGGGGATGAGCCAGAACCCTTAGTACAGGTACGCTGGCCTGTCTCTGACATGATGTCACTACTGGAGCATCCCGATTTCAACGAAGCCAGAAACGTCAGTGCCCTGTTTTTTGCCCAGCAATATCTGCAAAAACAAAATAATGGGAAACTTTAATCAGATTGCTTTCTAAATATGGGTATTGAAAATACTAACCCAATACCCATTTTGTTACTATTTTAAACAAAAATCAGGAAATAAAAATAATCACCTTAATGAAACAAGGTTTAATTTTATTAGTAATCTTATTCTCTATATATTCACTAAAAAAATTCAGTTTATTAAAAACAATAAATAAACATATTTACTATATCTTTAAAATTAATTCACACCATAATTATATATCTCTAATAAAAAAATCTTCTTTCCTGACAAACCCTCTATTTAAAGTAAATAACTTAAAGTAAATAACGTTGAAATAAAATAATTTTTTAAGAAACGATCAGAGCCTAAATATATTTTAAGCTGGATCACCATCATTAACAGGCCATAGTGTAACCATGCTCATCAGTCAATAACACATAAATCATAGTTATGAACTGAAAATAGGAATGTTGTTCCCTCTAACCACGTTTTCTATTTAAAAGGTAGTCATTTTATGGCAAATAAAATAGATACAAGAATCAGCTACAAAACGCTCTTTAACGATAATCCTGATCTCTATTGCTTTCCTGGTTTACCCGAAGCCAATGATGGCCCGCTTGCTTATCTGGTTGATCTATATCAGCAAGTTAGAATGTTTGAGAGTAAAGCAGACAAAGATAGTGCTCAATTTCTCTCTCAGCGACGACCCGATATTGAAAAACTCCTGCTTGATAGTACCAGCCTGAATAAAACCAGTAAGTTATTGCCGCTTGTTATTGAAGCGCTGGCTGAAAAAGTGCAAGTGCATATAAACAAGAAACAGCCTGTCACCAATTCATTAGCAGAGATACACTACCCACTCTCACTGCCATTTCATTTTCCGCTAAAACAAACGACGACAGTATTGGCCGAAAAAGAGATCCCTTTGTTGGAACTTATTCAGCAGGCAGACAGTAAATATCCCAATTTTATTGATGGCAACTTGAGTGCCGATTCACTGCAAACGGCGATGATGATAAGCAGTACGCTGGCACCAACGCTGCAAGCCTTGCTATTGGAAAAATCACAAAGCAGCCAGAAAGATTTCTTTGAGAAATATTATGGTGTCAAAGGAGATGCAGCCAAAGCCGCAGAATCTCTGTCCCGTCTCACCGTGTTTACCCAACAAACCGGACTGAGTTCCCAAGAGGCTGAAAGCCTGTTTGCCGTTAATGGAATATCAGAAAATACCGTAACACACAGCATCGTCACATACTCCGACAATGTCGCCAAACCCGTGGATGCCGGAAAAGAATTCCCTTCCGGCGTTAACTACGCCGCTTCATACATCAATGCAGGCAAGGCACCAGCGCTTTATCTGGAAAAAAACAAGGATAAAGATACGGCCAAAGACATCATCCAGCTTAAAGGGATCAGTAACGATAACTTTGACCGTATCCAACGTTTCCTGCATATTCAAAAAACGTTGAAACTCAGCTACGAACAGCTTGATCTGTTATTGGCAGCATCAAAACAGGCAGAAAAACAGACAGACTATGTGATTACAGAAGCAACTCTGCGCACATTAGGCGTATTCTTGCATTTCCAACAAGAATATAACGCTACCGCAGAGCAATTTGCTGCCTTTATAGGGCAAATCACCCCCTATTCCCTTGAGAATAAATTCTCTTTCTTTGATCGTGTGTTCAATACACAGGGATTGTCACAACAAGCTGCCGCCGCTTCTGTTTTTGTGCTGGATAATCAAGAGTTCGATCCAAACGCCACCGAAGGGCCGGATGCACTCACCGTCAATCAATTATGTGCGGGATTAAATATTAATGACGCGACTTGTCAGATATTGCTTGCTTTCGTCATGCAAGCGCAAGGATTAACCAAGCCTAAGCGTTCATTAGACGTCGTTTCCGCCCTGTATCGTCTGGTTGCATTGCCGCGGATACTGCGCTTGTCAGTTAAAGAGGGCTTGGGGCTGTTATTGTTATTGAATCGTAAGAATACAAGCTACCTGCAACAACTGGCGGGCATCCCTGTATTGGCTAAAGACGCCAAAGCCGTAGATATCCTTGATGTGCTGATCGCTGTTATGAATGCCACCCGATGGATTAAGCAGCACAAATTGTCTCCCTTATCTCTTCACTTGTTGCTGACTCCTTATCCCTCTGACAGCAATACCACAGCAGAAATTGAAAATATTGACTGGCTCAAAAAAGTCAGAGAAGTGATACCCGATACAAGTAATGCCCTGCTGAGTGAAGATAAAATTGCCACTGAAATGAGAGGATTCCAAGCGAAAAAAACACCCGTCATCTGGATGAGTGCGCTGGCTAAAATAGTGGATGAAAAACTCGGCATTGTTTTGAGTAGTGCTCTTTCCACTGATAATGAAACAGACAAGACGTTAATCAACGAAGTCAGTAATATCCTCAAAGCGTTAGCCCAAGATGAAGCATGGAAACTACAGGGTGATACCTGGACCCAAACACTGACAACACTACTTATTAATGCCTTTATTGCCCAGCAAGACCTGATCATTAATGGTATTAGTCATGTTTTTAACATTGATAACTCCCTTGTACTGCCCTTATTGCAATGGACAGGTAACAATCAATCCGATTTCTTGCGCAATACCATTGCCTTAGTGCGTCGTTCTGGTGATCAACAACAGAAAGCGATCACTGCATGGTACGATTTGAACCGTTATGCTGCGGTTTGCAATTTATTCAAGCTGACAGAAAAAAGTGTACAAGAGATGATTAACCATCCGGACTGGTTTAAGTTGAATCAGACTGACGGAAAACTCCGTCCTCTTGATTTGACTTTCCTGCATCGTCTGAGCCGCTATGGTGACTGGCTGAACCTTTTGCCAGAAAATAAAACTGAAGATGATGTGTTCTATTATCTGCGCCAGGCCAATCAAATAGGGCAGAATCCTTCTGTCCCAAATACTTGGACAGCTGAGCAGGCTGCAACCAATCTGGCAGAATTGATGGGTTGGTCAGATAAGGAAATCCTGCGGGTCACTCATTATTTTGACAAGAATGTGGCACAAAATGTCGTTGGTGTAAGCACCATCATGCGCCTCAAGACATTGGCTGAAAAAAGTGAAATATCTGCCCAACCATTACTGGATGTTGCCAAATTGACAACACAATCCAGTTATGATCATTGGCAACAAGTCAGCAGTGCTTTATTTGCCGCCACACCTGCCGAATCACAATCCAAATTGGAAGGCTCACTCAATGAAATCTGGCGTGATGCGCTAGTTGAGTACTTATTGAAACGCTGGGCCACTTCGGATGATACTTTGTCTGGTATCACGACAATCGAAGATCTTTCGAACTATTTCCTGACCGATCTGCAAGTTGCCGCAGAAGTGGATACCAGCCGGGTCGCTTTCTGTATTGCCAGCTTGCAACGATATCTTTTCCGGCTCTTTTCTCGTTTGGAAAGCGGCTATGATTTACTGATTCTGACTGATGAACAAATTGAGTACTGGAATCGCTACCTGAACCAGTATAATCATTGGCAAGTTTGGCAAGGACAAAGAAACTTCCCAGAGAATTTTATTGCTCCTGCGCACCGATTACGTAAAACCCGTGCCTTTGCTGATTTGGAAAACGATTTGGGTCAGTCCCGTTTGAATAATGATATGATCCAGACGGCTATTCTGCGTTATCTGACTGAGTTCGAAAGGATCAGCAATCTCCAATTGATCAGTGGCTATATCGACGGCTCTGATCCACAAAATGACCACTACCACTTTATCGGCAAGAATAATGCTGAACCGGTGGAATATTACTGGCGTACCCTTGATATCAGTATGCGTGACGCAAATGATATCATCAGCCCGCTGGCATGGAGTGAATGGGAGAAAATCACGTTATCCTTATCAGGAACCTTGTTAGCCATCAGACCCATCGTCATTTCTGGTCGCCAATATGCAATCTGGGTTGAACGTGAAGCCACACCATTGATGGGCGCCGATCAGAAACCAACAGATTATCGCGCTATCAATATAAAATTTACCTTTAAGCAGAGCAATGGTGAATGGAGTGCACCCAACACGTTATTCCGTCTTGATGGTACAGATGACAACAGTGAATATCCTGTCAAAGATGGCAAACGGGTTCCTGATAAAGAGAATCCCTACTTGAAGGATGAAAAATATAAACCTGCATTGATTGCAATGGTCGATGTGCAACGCGAAAGCGATCCCTGGATGGGAGTTTTACTCTACGACACCGAGAAAAAAGACAGTAATAGCTGGGAAAAAAATAAAGATTATTATCTTGAATTACGCGATTTATTACTGGTAGATAAAAAATCCCTTGACCAAGCGGATGAGAAAAAACTGGTGACAACATGGCATAAACTCTTTAAGAACCCCGATACCTTACAACATCATTATGCCGGTACAGATAAATTTATCACGGTCAAAGAAACAGAGCGGAAAGATAAAAAAGCATTTGGAAACTTTAAGCCATTTAGATCCTCCATCTTAAGCTTAGACATCAAGCTAGACAGTACAAAAACCAAACTTTTGTTAACGGGTAAGAATACATTAGTCAAACGTCATATCCCAAATGACAAAACAAAACCTATCGATCGCAACCAACTTCCGACCAGAGAACTCAAATGGATCATTAATATTGATGATATTCATATTGAGGCTCAAATACCGGCCAGTAGTTCAGGGCTGAAAACATTTAATTTTGAATGGAAAGGCAGTGAGGCACCGACCAATGTATTCACCATAAGTTATGATGAAACAAAACTTTTCCAGTTATTACCTCATGAATGGCAGGGGAATAAAATCACGAAAAGTTATGATCTTTCATGGGTCAACGGAGAAACATTCCAGCTCAGTACGCAATGGGATTCAAGCAATGACAAAAAACTGTCTATTGCAATTGAAGGGGATAATACCGCTATAGACAGCGCCAAATATCCCACTGAAGACGAGGCCAAATATGCTAAATCCTACTTGATTCTGGTTGCCAACCCTAAAGAGAAGGACCTGTTCTCTAAAGAAGTTATACTGGATGGTCAGGCATCGACAGGAGAAATCGCATTCCCACTTACTCCAGAGATTAAAAAATATTCTTTTGGTTTGGTTACATTAATTATTTTGGACCCAAAAGATGCAGAAAACCCGATGTATATCGTCGAGAATATATATGAAGTCACCATTGAAGAAGGCGATAAGATCCCCTCCATTACATTGCAAAAGAATAACCAGCAAGCGCAGTATCTGGACATCCAAAATTTAGGTTTCAAATCTACTGCCATCAGATTAAATACCCTGTTTGGCAAACAACTGGTTGCGCGAGCCACCCAATCCATTGAACGGGTACTGGCGTGGGATACTCAGTCATTGCCTGAACCAGCATTAGATGACAAAACATCACCGACTAAAGTCGATTTTAACGGTGCCAACGGGCAATATTTCTGGGAACTCTTCTTCCACCTCCCCTTCTTGGTTTCTGCCCGGCTCGGTGAAGAGCAGCGTTTCTATCACTCCCGCCGTTGGTTTATCAATTATCTGTTTGACCCTTACGGGGGCATTCGGATGTGGAATTCCCGCCCAATTATTGAAAGTGGCAGTAATCTGCCGCCATCAATCGGGAATATTGATCCTGATACCATAGCCTACAGCCAGCCGATTTATTATCAGAAAGCCCTGTTCCATCATTTGATCAAACTTTGGATACAAGAAGGGGATAACCTTTACCGGCAATTGACCAGAGACAGTCTCAATGAAGCGGGTTTATGTTATCAACAGGCACTCCAACTGTTGGGTACATTACCGGAAGGACTGGATGCAACCCACTGGCATCCGACGACGCTTGAAAAGATCAAAAACACCTTTGATCCCAGTGTCCGTGCCGTCAATAGTTTATTTAAATCTCCCTTTAATACCCTATTGATTGAACATCAGAAAACACTGGAAAATCGCCTCTACAATTTACGACACGGCTTAACACTTGATGGAAAAGTTCAACCTTTGCCACTTTATTCCAGCGCTGTCGGCGCTGATGGCGTGATGCAAAGAAATGCGGGTTATGTCAACAGCGTATTGAGCAATATGCAGCAACAAATTCCGCCTTATCGTTTCCCAATGATGTTAAAACGCGCCGGGGCGGCAGTAAAACAGTTAACCGAAATGGGGCATCGGTTATTTCAGGCTATCGAAAGCGAAGTTAATGCAGAACAGGAAGTACTGGAGCAATCACAAGCGCTCAGGCTATCTGCATTTGCCATTGAACTGCAACAAGAGGCTGTCCAGCTTGCCCAAACGGGTAAAGTCACTCTGGAAGAAAGTAAGAAGATGGCGCAAGAAAGATATGAGCACTATCACAGCTTATATGAAGAAAACCTCTCTGCTTTAGAAATCTCCTCGATCAGTCTGAAAACGGCATCAGAAGTGGCCAAACTGGCGGCAGCCCCATTTTATGTTACCGGTGCAGCGCTGGAAGTTGTGCCTAATATTTTTGGTATGGCCGTCGGGGGCGCCAAATACTCTTCTCCAGTGACTACTACTGCAATTATTGCCCAGCTCACGGCTGAAAGTTTAGATATTGTAGCCGAAAGATTACAAGATGGAGCAGACTATCAACGTCGTCGTCAAGAGTGGGAAATCGAGTACAAACAGGCACAAAGTGAGATCAATATCATTGAGATGCAATTGAAAGAGCAGGAGTTGCTGGTCAGAAGTGCCCAAACCGCCTTACGGGAAGCTCAGGCACAGCAAACCGCCGCCCGCGAGCTTTATGAGTTTATGACAACGGGTTTCCTGATTGTTCCGACTTATCAGTGGCTGATGGGACGTCTCGCTGCCTTGTATGCTCCTGCCTATGACGCTGTTCTTTCACTGTGTCTGATGGCAGAAAGAAGCTGGCGTTATGAAGTCGGAGATTACCAGCGGCAGGGCTTCATCAAAACCACGGCATGGAATGATTCCTATCGTGGCTTATTGGCAGGAGAATCATTGCAGGTCGATTTGCTGCAAATGGAAAATGCATGGCTGCAACGTAATGAACGCCGTTTGAATATCAAGAAGACGATCTCGCTAAATTCATTACTGTCAAATAATGAATTGAAAAAACAGATCGATAAAAAGCAGTCTCTCAGCTTTACATTAGATTCCCAGTTGTTTGATGACAATTATCCCGGCCACTATCTGCGCCAGATTAAACGGGTTTCCGTTTCAATATCACTGGATACCCTGAATCTGGGTTCTGTTCTGTCATCAGAGATTAGTGCCATCCTGACGCAGACCAGCAGTTCAACATTAATCAGCGCGGATATGGAAGGTGTCAATTGGCTTTACGACCCCAACCGACAAAAAGGCAACAGTAAAAATGTGGTGAATAACCTGCGCGCTCAACAGCAAATCGCACTTTCTTCCTTAAGCGAAGATGATGGCGGAGTCGCTAAAGAAAATTGGCTATGCACCCTGATGTTTGATGATGATCGTTATCTGCCTTTTGAAGGGACTGGTGCCATTTCAACCTGGACACTGGAATTCCCCGATCAAAGCGTGATCGACGACATCTTTTATTATCCGGCCTTTATCCCTGTATGGCGGTTAAAAGATATCAATATTCATGTCCACTATACCGCCGTGGATGGAGGCAAACAGTTTGCCAAAGCCGTAAAAGATAAACTCAATCAATAATCGTTCAACATTGATACGTTAGCGATAATGAAAGGCCTCACTAATTTCTCAGCGAGGCCTTTTTATCTTTGTTTCCCGTTATCTTTGGACTGGAAACTCAATCAGAACAACTCATGGCTTTCACCATTCTCGGTAACTGTTGTCCCCACATCCGGCATTGCATATCCCATCGGTTGCGTGCCTTCAATGAAATATTCTTTACGGGTATTGCCACCACCGTTAGATAACTTACCCGTTGCCCGATCAATCGTGACGGAAACAATGCCGACAGGCTGCTCCATCATTTTCTCAGGAACACCTTCCAGCACAACCTTCATGAAATCATCCCAGATTGGTTGGGCCGTTTTCGCACCACCTTCACCTTTCAATACCGGAGTACGTCCCAGACTTCTGCTGTGCTCATCAAAGCCAATCCAAACCGTTGCCACCATATCCGGGCCGTAACCGGAGAACCACGCATCTTTCGAACTGTTGGTCGTTCCCGTTTTTCCGCCAATATCACGACGCTTCAAGTCACGGGCAGCACGCCAGCCCGTTCCCATCCAACCCGGTTCACCAAAGACATTGGTATTCAAGGCATCATGGATCAGAAATGCCAGCGGTGTGCTGATAACGTGAGGAGCATACTTCTGGTCATCCGTGTCAGCATTCACTGTTACATGCTCCAGTTTCGGCTGGGACGGCAAGGCTAAGTTTTGCGAAACATCGGAATGAGCCACATCCTCAATGGAATCTTCAGACAATTCGATGGAGCGTGCCGTATCACCATAAATCACCGGAATGTTTTCACATTTCGGACAAGCAATTTTAGGTTTGGCTTCAAACAGGACTTTCCCTTCATCATCTTCAATTTTAGTAATGAAGTAAGGGTCAACCAAGTAACCACCATTCGCCATTACCGCGTAGCCACGCACTAACTGCATTGGTGTAAATGAAGGGGAACCCAGCGCCAAAGATTCTGTGCGAACAACGTTTTCGCCCGGCAAACCAAAGCGTTTCAAATAATCAGCAGCATAATCCACCCCCATTGCCCGCATGGCCCGAACCATTACCACGTTCTTCGATTGTCCCAACCCCTGACGCAGACGAATCGGCCCGTTGTAAGTTGGTGGTGAGTTCTTCGGACGCCAATCTGTTCCTGCACCTGAATCCCAGCGGCTGATAGGAGCATCATTCAACAGCGATGCCAGCGTCAGCCCTTTATCCATCGCAGCGGTGTACAGGAATGGCTTGATATTGGAACCAACCTGACGCAATGATTGCGTCACACGGTTAAATTTACTCAGTTCAAAATCAAACCCACCCACTAGCGCTTCTACCGCACCATCCATCGGATTGATGGAAACCAGCGCTGCGTTGACGTCTGGGAGCTGGGCAAGCCACCAGATGTCATTAACTTTTCTGACCCAAATCTGTTCACCCGCCCGAATGACTTCATTCACGCTACGCGGTGCAGCCCCTTGCAAACCATCGGTTTTGAATGGCCTGGCCCAACGGACACCCGCCATAGTCAGTTCAGCTTTACTACCATCCGTCAGCATGGCTTCTGCTTGGTTAATGCCGGATTCAGTCACAATGGCAGGCAACAGAGGGCCGTATTTAGGCAAAGTTTTCAGCTTATCGATAATCTGCTTTTGGCTCCACGCTGGCTGGCTGGCTATCCATAACACTTCTTGCGCACCGCGATAACCATGACGGACATCGTAATCAATCACATTGGTACGAACGGCATTCACCGCAGCCAGCTGAGCTTTGTGTGTAATCGTAGTATAGACCTTATATCCATCGGTATAAGCGTTTTCACTATAACGATTGATCATTTCCTGACGCGCCATTTCCGTCAGATAAGGCGCTGAGAAAACAATTTGCGGGCCATGATAACGGGCGACCAATTTCTCTTCTTTGGCTTCATTGTATTGACGCTGGGTGATGTACCTCTCTTCCAGCATCCGTCCCAATACCACATTACGGCGGTTCACAGCCCGGTCATAAGAATAAAGCGGGTTAAACGTTGACGGGGCTTTCGGCAATCCGGCAATCATTGCCATCTCACTCAACGTCAGTTCATTGACTGTTTTGCCGAAATAGACTTGAGCCGCAGCACCAACACCATAGGCACGCTGCCCCAGATAGATCTTGTTGAGGTACAACTCAAGAATTTCATCTTTCGTTAGCAGTTGTTCGATCTTAATCGCCAGAAATGCTTCTTTCGCTTTACGTATCAGCGTTTTTTCTGGGCTGAGGAAAAAGTTTCTCGCAAGCTGCTGCGTGATGGTACTCGCTCCCTGAGTAGCATGACCGGACGTCATTACTACAGAAGCCGCACGAATAATCCCGATAGGGTCCACACCATGATGTTCATAAAAACGACTATCTTCTGTGGCGATAAAGGCTTTCATCATCAAGGGGGGCATTTCGGACAAGGTAAGGGGCAAACGACGTTTTTCACCGTATTGGGCTATCAATTCGCCATCAGCACTGAACACCTGCATCGGTGTTTGTAATCGGACATCCTTTAAAGTCGCAACATCAGGCAACTGTGGCTCGATATATTTGTATAAACCAAAAATCGAGGCGGTTCCCAATAAAATGCAAACAACAATAAGGATCAAAAAATACTTTATGAACTTCACCTGAAATTTCTCACGCCATGTTAATCGGGCAGTTTATAAACGATCAGTACATAGTATAAAGGGAACAGTATAAAGGCTATACAGCACTATGAATATGACCTTTTCATGAACAAAATTTTCATAAAAAACGGCTTTCATGAATAACCGTTTTCATTGATAGTAGATAGGGAGATCTCTACATGTATCCATCTAAATGGTATATCGGACTGGATATCCAAGATCATTACATCCGCGCTCTTGCAGCCACTAAGCGTCGTGATGGCTGGCAACTGCGACATTGCTGGCAATACCGCTTATCAAACGAAATTATTTCAGGAGGACGGCTGCAATATCCTGAAAAATTACGTCATATCTTAATGCAATGGCGACAAATATTACCTAAAAATATTAGCCTAAGATTAACACTCCCTGTTCAACAAACCTTACAGAGACAGATCCCCTTACCTAACCATACGACAATGCAAGAACCCGAACTTGGTTGGTTTGTACATGCCTGTGCTGAAAAACAGTTTCCCGTCAGTGACCTTGCGTTGGACTACCGTATTCATGGTCAGCAAGTTTACATCAGCGCCACGCGCCAAAAAGATCTCGAACTCTGGCTGAAATTATTCACGGATATCA
This sequence comes from Xenorhabdus sp. XBWT, assembly GCF_059072735.1. Lineage (NCBI taxonomy): Bacteria > Pseudomonadati > Pseudomonadota > Gammaproteobacteria > Enterobacterales > Morganellaceae > Xenorhabdus > Xenorhabdus sp. XBWT. The sequence goes on along the minus strand of NZ_CM180990.1, from coordinate 76,623 downwards.
ATCTATCCCCTGACGCCATTGATATTGCGCCTTGTGCGTTACGTTATGCAGCGAGGCTCGCAGGTATTCCTGATAACAGTTGGCTGGTTCATAAACGCATGATGGACTGGTTATGGGTTTCCCCCGCCAATCATCCTTTTGGCTATGGGCTGATAGCATCACAATCACACCCTGATCTGGCTCAGGTCATCAAGCAATTACCCATTACACCAGAAACAGAAAACTGTGCGATTTATTGCAGCAATGAAGGGGAGGATGAAGAACAAACAACATCAATAAAGGCGATACCTGAACCCACAAAATCAGCTCATCCTTGGCAGATTTTATCAGCATTCCGCCATTATCAGCCTCCGTTACCAAAACAAATAAATGCGTTTATTGTTGCCGCCGGGTTGGCTCTCAGGCCGGATGATCGATGATGTATCAAGTCAATTTTTTACCCTGGCGACAGAAAAAACTGAAACGTCAATGTCAGAAGTGGGGGTTGTTGCTCTGCTTGCAACTCACATTATGGGCTGTTGTGTTGCTGTGTATTTCTACGCAGCAAACCAGCCAAATTGAGCAATATTGCAGGCAATTAACGGAAATTAAGCACCAATCAACACTATTAGGACAAACTATCAAGGAAACGGATCATGCAGTACAACAGCATTATCAATTGAGCCAATTATTACGGAAAAAACAGATATTCATGGAACAGAATAAACGCTACTTACAGTTATTTCGTCAACTTCCCCATTTGTTACCGCAAAACAGCTGGCTTACAGCATTTAGCGATGACAACGGGCAACTCATTTTTACCGCTCATAGCCAAGACTACGCAGAAATCTCCGACTTGTTAGATAACCTGACCGATGATCCGGCTCTCACCAATGTTCAACTTAAAAAAATGACCACGGCTGAAGATCAGATCAAAGTCTTTACTATTGATGCCGACTGGCTGATAGGAGAAGCCCGTGAGAAGTAATTACCTTGAGTGGTTTCATCGACCTGTGTGGCAACAATGCCTATTGCAGCAATTAGTTATCATTTTGCTGCTGATGGGTTTCTATTTTCTTGTTTGGCAGGAAAACCAGCATAAAATCCATGCCTTTCAACGCCATATTACAGAACAACAGAATAATGCCGCACAGTCTCAACAGCGAATCAAAGAGCTGCCATCCTTGTTTGATATTCAGCAGAAAATCCGGCAAATCACGGCAGAGCTTGGCCAAAATAGCTATATTCATTCAAGGGACATTTCGCCAAAGGGTATTCCATCAAAAAATGAATCCCATAAGGTAACCGTACTCAAACGACTTCATTTACCCCTGATCCATTCAGGCAGCCAGCTTATGGAATGGAAAAGCTATAAAGAAAATAATCAGATTTTCTGGCATATCGTACTGTCACTGAATTATGATCAACTTCTCCATTTCCTGAGTGAAATTCAGCAGTTGCAGCCCCCATTACTGATTAAACATCTCACCATAAATCCTATTGATGGCAACCTGATCGTCCGCATCGTTTTATCAGACATGACCTTATCAGACTCAGAACCCCCTGATATGAACCTGCCAAATAAAATACAGCCTGCTCCTGTTAACAGTAATGGGGAGACATCATGAACAGACGACATTCATTGATCCTGCTTATCTGTCTGTTACTGCCAATTTCCGGTTCCTCCATAGAAAATAACCCGGAAACAGAAAACAGCTATAACATAGAAAATCTTTCTGAGGTCGAAAGATCTGTAAGAAATCCGTTTCAGCCCCCCATCAACCCAATAGCAGATGACATGGAATTTTCCTCAACGGAACGACAGGAACAGGAGATCGAATATCAGACAATTACCCTAAAATATGCCGATGCAGAACAGGTTGCAGAACGGCTGCAAAAAAATCGCCCCGCTCTGCTGACAAAATGGGGAAAAGTTGAGCATGACCCCTTGACCAACAGTGTGATACTGGAAGACAAATTTGATGCTATTACCCGTATCAGAAACTGGCTGAAAGAAGTTGATACTCCTAAGCAACAAGTGCAGATTACCGCCCATATTGTTACCAGCAGCAGGGAAGCGTTGCATGAATTGGGGATTCACTGGGGTGTCATCGCCGATCCCTTGAATCGCGCAATCGGGCTAAATCGTTTGAATCTACATCAACCAGCAGGCAATCAGCGCCATCGGTTAGTATTGAATACCGCACGCATTCACGCAAATCTGCTGGAAATGGAGCTTAGCGCACTGGAGCAGGAAAATCAGCTCGATATTATTGCCAGCCCACGGCTGACCGCATCTCACCAACAATCCGCCAGCATCAAGCAAGGTTCAGAAATCCCCTATATTATTCAAGACAAGGACAAAACGACGATCCAGTTTAAAGAAGCAGTATTAGGTATGGAAGTTACACCCCATATTTTGCGGGAGGGTAAAATCCGGCTTGCCCTGAAAATCAGCCAAAACGCACCTGGTTTTCCTATCAGTCAGGGAGGAAATGAAAATCTTGCCATAGATAAACAGGAGATCATAACTCAAGTCACGGTCAGAAATGGAGAAACACTGATTCTGGGCGGTATCTTTCAACAGAAAAAAGCAGCAAACCAGCAAAAAGTCCCTTACCTATCAGATATTCCCCTGATAGGTACATTATTTAATCAAAATGGGGAACAACACAGCCGAAGAGAACTCGTAATTTTTATTACACCTCAATTGATCAACATTTAACCAAATTAAATATATCACATATAAATCAGTATATTATTAAAGTTAATTGTGCTTTTTTTATCAGTTCACCCACCATTTTTCTTGGTCTGGCCTGTTTATGGATTTGACGCTGAGTGTAATTTAGCATACAAGGATTACCTAATTGAGTGAGCAGGTCTAACATCACAAGTAAGAGTCTACAGATATTAGGCTCTCAATCAGCCAGCAAAAGCATGGGTCAGATAACAAAAGCTCGTGCCAGATTTATATAGTTGCAATACAGGTTGATGTGCTGAGATAATTTTCCTATCTGATCTCACATTCTCACTCATGAGGTTTCAGTTTAGGTCCCGCGGCTAATCTGATTGGCGGGGCGGGTTATCATTAACAAATAGTCTTAGTAATACCAAAAACATGGCAGAGAAACGCAATATCTTTCTGGTTGGGCCTATGGGTGCCGGCAAAAGCACTATTGGTCGTCAGTTAGCTCAGCAACTCAATATGGAGTTTTACGACTCTGATCAAGAAATTGAGCGACGTACCGGAGCTGACGTGGGCTGGGTATTTGATGTGGAAGGCGAAGAAGGCTTCCGCGACCGCGAAGAAAAAATAATTAACGAACTGACTGAAAAACAAGGCATTGTATTGGCTACTGGTGGGGGTTCAGTGAAATCGAAAGAAACCCGTAATCGCCTGTCTGCCCGTGGTGTGGTCGTCTATTTAGAAACAACCATCGAAAAACAGTTGGCTCGTACTCAGCGCGATAAAAAACGCCCTTTACTTCAGGTTGACGCACCAGCACGTGAAGTTTTAGAAAATTTGGCTGATGAGCGTAATCCTCTTTACGAGGAAATTGCTGACGTGACTATTCGTACGGATGAGCAAAGCGCCAAAGTCGTCGCTAACCAAATCATTGAATTATTGGAAAAAAACTGATTATAGCGGATTCACTCTGCGGCAAACGATAAGGCGAAAGCTGATATGGAACAAGTGACTGTTACGTTAGGTGAAAGAAGCTATCCGATTACCATAGCCGAAGATCTATTTTCTACCAATGAGGCGTTCAAGCCCTTACAAGCAGGCCAACAGGTCATGATTGTAACTAATGAAACGCTGGCTTCCCTGTATCTTGAGCAGGTGAAATCCACATTGCAGGAAATGGGGCTTCGGGTAGATGAGGTTATCTTGCCTGACGGCGAACAGTACAAATCGCTTTTTGTGCTCAACGACATATTTTCTGCCCTGCTGGAAAATAATCATGGTCGTGACACAACGCTTATCGCTCTCGGTGGTGGTGTAATCGGTGATATGACGGGGTTTGCCGCAGCCAGTTATCAGCGCGGCACTCGTTTCATCCAAGTACCCACCACATTACTTTCTCAGGTTGACTCTTCTGTCGGCGGAAAAACAGGGGTCAACCATCCCCTCGGCAAAAACATGATTGGGGCTTTTTACCAACCAACTTCTGTGGTTGTCGATCTCAATTGTCTGAAAACATTGCCAGCTCAAGAGTTATATGCTGGCCTGGCTGAAGTCATCAAATATGGCATCATTCTGGACGGTGAATTCTTTAGCTGGCTTGAAGACAATATTGAGAAATTACTGGCTCTCGATAACCAATCAATGGCTTATTGCATTCGTCGCTGTTGTGAACTTAAGGCAATGGTTGTCACAGCTGATGAGCAAGAACGCAGTGGAATACGGGCGCTGTTAAACCTTGGTCACACCTTTGGCCATGCAATTGAAGCTGAAATGGGTTACGGTGTCTGGCTGCATGGCCAGGCTGTTGCTGCTGGCATGGTAATGGCGGCACGAGCTTCTGAGCTTGTCGGTACATTTTCACAACAAGAGACTCAACGTATTATCCTCTTGCTGGAACGCGCAAAACTACCTGTCAACGGCCCAGTGGAAATGTCCCCAGACGACTACTTGCCTCATATGATGCGCGATAAAAAAGTCTCCGCAGGAAAATTGCATTTAGTGCTGCCTACAGCTATTGGAGAAGCCAAACTTCGTTCTGATATTAGGAAAGAAGTTATATTGGAGGCTATTCACCTATGTCAACCATCCACCAACTAAAATACGTGATTATCTGAATGATGAATCATTCCTTAGCTGTTATGCTATAAAATAGCTACATTATCTATCAGATAGTGCATTATCGGTTTTAGTTAGGTCAGGCTGCCAAACCTCTTAAATAGTAATTGGCAGTATTATCTCTGCTGGGAGGGCATATGGACGAATTAGAATCAGAAAAAAAACAAAAGACAGAAACTGAATTTAAACCCGATACTTCTGATCGTCGCCCTCCGCGATCGAAACGCCAATCCAATCAGCCTAAATTTGCAGTATCCCGTCAGCAAATGATGATAGGTGTTGGCATTCTGGTACTTTTGCTTCTGATTATTGCCATCAGCTCTGCATTAAAATCACCAACTGAGCATGAAAAACAGCAGTCTTCAAATGCAACCGAAAAGAGTATCGACCTTTCTGGTTCCCCCACATTCTCTGATAATCAACAAGATAGCGGTCAGGAAAATCAATCTGTGCCTGCTACCAATAGTACAGCTAATAACGCACATGAAATCGGCTTACCACCGCCGATTAGCAGTACCCCAAGCAGAGAGCTTCCTCCAACGACTGGAACCGGTGGCTATAACCAGCGTATAGAATTACCCGGTGATATTACTGATGCTTTGAATCAACAACAGAGTAATATCAATAATTCAGTACAAAACAATCTGGCTCCGTCACAGACCAAACCTGTAAAACCCGTGGTCACTCCATCTGTTGAGCAGAAAAAACCAGAAAAAATAACACCACCAAGAATAGAAAATAAGGGAAGAGAAGAAAATCCGCCCAAGGCAGCGGCTAAGCCTGTCACAAATCATCACCAAACCAATAAAAAGAGCGGGGCTGATGCAGGTGGTGATTTACTGAAAGCTCCCGCCAACCGATTCACACTCCAGCTGAGCAGCGCTAGTCGCTACGATACCTTAGTTGCTTTCGCTAAAAAACATAACCTTTCTAATTATAAGGTTTATGAAACTAAACGTGACGGTAAAACATGGTTTATCTTGATTCACGGTAACTATAGTTCCGTTTCTGATGCAAAAAACGCCATTTCTTCATTCCCTGCGGAAGTTCAAGCCAAAAAACCATGGGTCAGGAAACTACAACAAGTTCAGCAAGATCTGAAAAAATAAAACTATTTTGATTAGGCGCTGATATGCGGTCCTAAACAGAGTACAATCTGCGGCTCTGAAATTATTGAATAACTAGTTTGGCGGCATGAAAAAAAAACGCGCTTTCTTAAAATGGGCCGGTGGAAAATACCCCTTGGTAGATGATATTAAACGTCATTTGCCAGAGGGCGATTGCTTGATTGAGCCATTTGTTGGCGCAGGCTCGGTATTCCTAAATACCGATTATGATTCTTACATCTTGTCAGACATCAACAGTGATCTGATCAATTTGTACAACACCGTAAAATCTCGTGCGGATGAATTTATTAGTCATGCCCGTCCACTATTCTCATCGGAATTCAACAACTCCGAAACCTTTTATCGCCTGAGAGAAGAGTTCAACAAAAGCAAAGATCCCTTTCGCCGCAGTCTGTTGTTTCTTTACCTCAACCGCCACTGTTATAACGGTCTTTGCCGTTATAATTCACGGGGGGAGTTCAATGTTCCTTTCGGGCGCTATAAAAAACCTTATTTTCCGGAAAATGAGCTTTACTGGTTTGCAGAAAAGTCCCAAAAGGCAACTTTCATCTGCCAACATTATGAAACTGCACTAAATAATGCGCCAAAAGGCGCTGTAGTTTACTGTGATCCTCCATATGCCCCACTTTCGTCCACGGCTAATTTTACAGCTTACCATACAAATAATTTTAACCTTCTGGATCAAGAAAATCTGGCTCATATAGCCTATCATCTCTCGTCTCAACAAAGCATTCCGGTACTCATTTCCAATCATGACACACCGATAACCCGGGAATGGTATCATCAAGCTTCCCTTTACATTGTTAAAGCCCGTCGGACAATAAGTAGAAATATTCTTGCCCGAAGTAAAGTTGATGAACTTTTGGCGTTATACTGCCTGAAGTAATTGAGGTTTCCTTCCCCTAAAATTAAGGGGATAAAACAATGAATTGGAGATGATAATAATGAAGAAAAACTTTCTGATCGCCCCATCCATTCTATCCGCTGATTTTGCCCGCTTAGGTGAAGATACCGCTAAGGTTCTGGCAGCAGGCGCTGACGTTGTGCATTTTGATGTCATGGATAATCACTATGTGCCAAATTTGACCATCGGCCCGATGGTCTGTCAGGCGCTACGTAATTATGGTATCACTGCCCCGATTGATGTTCATCTCATGGTAAAACCGGTTGATAGCATTATCCCTGATTTTGCCAAGGCTGGTGCAACCTATATCACTTTCCACCCTGAGGCGAGCGAACATGTTGATCGCACCTTACAACTCATCAAAGAACATGGGTGTAAAGCGGGTTTAGTTTTCAATCCCGCAACCCCCCTCAGTTACCTTGATTATGTTCTGGATAAGCTGGATGTGATTTTACTGATGTCGGTTAACCCTGGTTTCGGCGGTCAATCTTTCATTCCAGAAACACTGAACAAGCTGCGTCAGGTACGCAAAATTATTGATGACAGCGGATATGATATCCGTCTTGAAGTTGATGGCGGCATTAAACCTAGTAATATTGCCGAAGCAGCTCAGGCGGGTGCAGATATGTTCGTTGCTGGTTCAGCTATTTTCAGCCAGCCAGATTACAAAGCGGTTATTGATGAAATGCGCAGTGAATTATCAAAGGTAGCATAATGACAAATAATGTCGTGAAAGAAATCCGGGTTATTGCATTTGATCTGGATGGCACACTGGTGGATAGTGTTGACGGTCTAGCAGATGCGTTGGATCAGGCCTTGATTGCCAAAGGATTGCCTGCGGCGGGTAAAAAGCAGGTCGCTGTCTGGGTAGGCAACGGGGCTGATGTCATGGTTGAACGTGCATTGAAATGGGCGGGTGTGGAACCTTCCCCTGAATTGCATAATGAAACTCGCAAACTGTTTGATGCGTTTTATGAAACCAGCGTAACAACAGGCAGTAAGCTGTTTCCTCAGGTCAAAGAGACTCTGGCTGAGTTGGCAAAACATAATTTGCCCATGGCGATTATCACCAATAAACCAACACCTTTTATTGCCCCATTGCTGGAATCATTGGGTATCAGTGAATATTTTTCATTGGTGCTGGGGGGTGACGATGTCAAAGAGAAGAAACCCCATCCCGCTCCACTCTATCTCACAATGGGAATATTTGGTTTACATAAAGAAGAATTGCTTTTTGTTGGCGATTCCCGTAATGATATTTTGGCTGCACAATCAGCGGGTTGCCCTTGTGTCGGCTTGACCTATGGATATAACTACGGAGAATCAATAGCATTAAGCCATCCAACTTATGTGCTAAACCATTTTTCGGATTTACTCCCAACGATTGGACTATCCACTTTGAAACTATTATCCACTTCTAAAAGACAGGAAGCATAATAAAATGAATGAACCCACTGCAATGAAACCAAACTCCCAAAAACCTATTGTATTCAGCGGCGCGCAACCTTCCGGTGAATTGACCATCGGTAACTATATGGGGGCGTTACGTCAGTGGGTTAAAATGCAAGATGATTACGATTGCATCTACTGTATCGTTAACCAGCACGCCATTACTGTACGCCAAGATCCTACTGAACTGAAAAAACGCACATTGGATACACTGGCACTTTACCTTGCTTGTGGTATTGATCCAAAGAAAAGCACTATCTTCGTTCAGTCACATGTACCACAACATTCTCAGTTGGCCTGGGTTCTGAACTGCTACGCCTATTTTGGTGAACTGAGCCGTATGACTCAGTTTAAAGATAAATCATCCCGTCATTCAGAAAATATCAACGCAGGCCTATTTGATTACCCTGTACTGATGGCTTCTGATATTTTGCTTTATCAGGCTAATCAGATCCCAGTGGGCAGTGACCAGAAGCAGCATCTTGAATTATCCCGTGATTTGGCGCTGCGTTTTAATGCCTTATATGGCGATATCTTCACGATACCAGAGCCATTCATTCCACAAGGCGGTGGTGCTCGTGTAATGTCATTGCAAGATCCGGCCAAGAAAATGTCGAAGTCCGATGATAACCGCAGTAACGTGATTGCTTTATTGGAAGATCCAAAGTCCGTCGCGAAGAAAATCAAGCGCGCCGTTACCGACTCTGACGAGCCACCTTGTGTACGCTATGATCTGGAAAACAAGCCAGGCGTTTCCAATTTACTGGATATTCTTGCTGGTGTAACAGGTAAAACTATCCCTGAACTGGAAGCTGAGTTTGAAGGCAAAATGTACGGGCATTTGAAAAGTGCTGTTGCCGACGCAGTAAGCGAAATGCTGACTGGTTTGCAGGAACGCTACCATCATTTCCGTAATGATGAAGTATTGCTTAACCAAATCATGGCAGAAGGAACGGCTAAGGCACAGGCTCGTGCTCAAGCGACCTTGGATAAAGTCTATGATGCTGTAGGCCTACTCGCCCATCCGTAATAGGATAAATAAATGCCAAAGAATATTAATTTATTCTTTGGCATATCTTTTTAACTGAGTTCTTGGCATTTTCAATTTTGCATTACCATTTTTATTTTTATAATAAGATATAGTTATTTTTTTCTTCTTATTACGTTAGCCCAATTTGCATCACTATTAACTCTTTTAAACATTAAATCTAACCTACTATTCATTTGCCAATCTTTTGGAGGACTAATAACATCAATTTCATGTTGGTTACCCAATTCTTTGTTTTTAACGATAGAAAAAAGTTCTTGATACGACTGTGGCCCAGTCATATCAACAGTCAAATTAAGACGGCGGTTTCTGCGATACTCAAGTGTGTTTATAGAAGGTAAATTAGGAACAATACCCGTTCTCCATTTCGAGCTTAATGTTTTATCGTCTTCATTATAAGAATTTTTTCTAATATTACTGGCCATAAAAACTAAAAGAGCCATAACTTTTTCTGATTGAGGTTGTGCAGCAATAATTCCATTTGCAAACTCATTGTAAACTAACTGTTTTATTCTACAGGAATCGAGATATCTTATATTCCATTTTTCATCACTCTTGCTCACTCTTCCCCATCCCATTCCATGACAATCACCAAAACCTATATCCGATTCAAGTTCTAACTTTTCAAACCTTGCTCTTCTCTTAAAGCGCTTTTCAAAAGGTAAATTTTTATCAAAAACATGGGATTTAGTGTGCTTGATATCTGGATCAGTGAGTTCAACATCAACATCCAGATATATTCCTCCTTCCATATACAAAATAGCCAAACGAGCAATATCACAGGCAGATGCATAGTTTTTAAAATCACCATGCATTTGCAGATTAAATACATGATGTAAGAAGTGCATTATCTTTGAATAATCATAATGAGGTGTATCAGAATAGTTTTTATGAAATAAACGATGTAAGAAACTCACTCTCGTAGAGTCTTTATTAGTGTTTATATCAAATTTGGTTAAATGATTTTTCTTCCTTTCATATAAATCACGCATAAAATCAGTACGAGTAAGATATGAAGCCTGACTAATTAAGAAAGAAAACGCAGTTTCAATATTCCTATATCTAAACTCTCTTACAAAGATTTCTCCAACATCAACAATATTTCCATTATAGCTGAAGGTAAGATTTCTCAACGTATGTGATATTAATGATTCTACATTCTTTATTCCCCAAATGTTAACCTCAAACCCAGGATTCTCTGATTTTATTTCTATGATACGCCTTAAATCTCTCTCAGATATTTTATTACCAACCCAAAAATAATGAATTTTCTTTGGAATATTCATAAATCACCTATTAGCTATGGTTGATACTTTAATGATAACGATAATATGGTTGTCGTCAGTTGTGCTCTAATGGTATGTTTTTATGATTTTCTTAATTATTTCCCAAATAAACGACGATTAAAATCCTCAATTTTCCCATGCAATATGCGTTGTTGCATCGTCAGATTCCAACTGGCAGACAACCCTGCCGCCCCCATTAAACGACGATATTGCTCTTCATCAAATGGGCTATGAAAAGCAATGGAAATAGCTTCCTGAACAGAAACATCGCTGTTTCGACTTAATAACCTTATTGGCTCACTTGTACTCACAAAACCCGGAGAGATAACCCGATATAACCAGCCACAGCGCCCATTATTTTGCATCATCGCAGCAAAATCACTGACATAGGTAACTAAATTGAGTTTATAACAAGGAGAGCGTGGTTGAGTTATCTGAATCAGAGTTTCACCCCATTGAAAAATATCGCCAATATAGACATTATCTTCAGTCATCCCTTCAGTTGATATATTTTCACCAAACAAAGGAGAGGCAATCAATTCAATTAACTCAGGAAATTGTCTTTTCCAAAACAAATAGTGTTCTCTTGGATAGTGACAAAGCGCTCGATCAGGCCCGCCATGAAAACGCGTTTCTGCTTGTTCATCACCTTCCAGACCAAGAGAAGTGAGCTGTAAACGACCATTAACCAACAGCTTACTAATTGCACTGGCACCCAATTTTTTAGAGGATATTGTTTTGCCTCTATATACCTGTGGGTAATACATTTCAGCTCCAACTCCTCCTCAATAGACGAGTATAAATATTACTCTGATAGAATAAACGCGGCAAGCTTCGCTTTAGTTCGTCATAGCAGGGAGCTAGTACACTGTTTTTATGACCTTTTAAGGATTACTATATTGAGATGTGTGGATTATCTAGAATTTAATTTGGCAAAATTACAATCAATCAAATGCTTATTTGAACTTTAATGGTGAACTATACAGTTAAAGCATTATATTTACATTATAAGGTCAAATATCAATCAAAGAGTGCTCCCGCCCTGTTCATTATGGAGGATAGTAAAAACGGATAGGGATGCCAAATAAAATCATAGAGAAAAAATGTTATGAAAAAATAAAAATGCTGATCACTGTAGTGACCAGCATTATCAAGGAAAGTGTTTTTTAACGCTTATTTAATTTTTTCTTCATAACGTTTTGCTGCTTCGTCCCAATTTACAACATACCAAAATGCTTTGATGTAGTCAGGACGGCGGTTCTGATATTTCAGGTAATAGGCGTGTTCCCAAACATCCAGACCCACAATCGGGTAACCGGAAGCACCCGCTATTTCATCACCCATCAGAGGGCTATCCTGATTGGCTGTTGAAACAACAGCCAGTTTGCCATCCTTTTTCAGAACCAGCCACGCCCAGCCAGAGCCAAAACGAGTTGCTGCCGCCTGCTCGAACTCTTTCTTAAAGCTGTCAATACTTCCAAAATCACGCTCAATAGCTGCTTTTAGAGTACCACTCAAGACCGTTCCTAGTTTTAATCCCTTCCAAAACATACTGTGGTTCGAATGCCCACCCGCATTATTGCGAACAAAAGTGCGCTTATCGGCGGGAAATTTATCGAGCTGTTGAATTAAATTATCAATATCTAATTCACTTAATTCAGGAAAGGCTTCCAAAGCAGTATTTGTGTTAGTGACATAAGTCTGATGGTGTTTGGTATGGTGAATTTCCATCGTTTGCTTATCGAAATGAGGCTCTAACGCATCATAAGGATAAGGTAGAGAAGGCAGTGAATAGCTCATGTCATATCTCCAGTTGTTTAGAATGTATAAAGCTCACACCTTGTGAATAACGCATTTATTATAGTGAATTCAACAACAATGAAAATGATAATCAATTCCATAGATTTCTTATGGTTTCCATTACACATCTAAGTTTCACACCCCAATTAGATTAAAGAACCAAAAAACAAATAAAATAAAGCGTATTAACCCAATGTAAAATATTTTAACCTTACTTAATTTCAATTAAATAAGACACATTAAATGATCATTCCATGAAATTCATTTTCTTTATTGCGTGATCTTCCGCGCAAAAAAGAAACAAAAATTCCTCATGCGCTTTAGTTAACCTTGTTTTGACATAGTATTAACAATTGCAAGGAGATAAAAATATGACTCAAATAATCAAGCATCTTATTCCTGCTGATATTGCAGATACGGCCCTGATAAGCAAGCAACAATATCTACAAGACTACCAATGGTCACTACAAGATCCTGAAGGGTTCTGGGGTGAAAAAGGTAAGATTGTGGATTGGATAAAGCCCTATACCAAGGTCAAAAATACCTCTTTCGATCCGGGGCATATCAGCGTCCGCTGGTTTGAAGACGGTACTCTGAATTTAAGTGCCAACTGTCTTGATCGCCACTTACAAGAGCGTGGCGATAAAACTGCTATTATCTGGGAGGGAGATAATCCCACAGAATCACGTCATGTTACTTATCGTGAATTACATCATGACGTCAGCCAATTCGCCAATGTATTGAAAAAAATTGGGGTCAAAAAAGGTGATGTCGTAGCCATTTATATGCCAATGGTGCCAGAAGCCGCAGTTGCAATGTTGGCTTGTACCCGCATCGGGGCTATCCATTCCGTAATTTTTGGCGGTTTCTCTCCTGATGCCATTGCAAGCAGAGTGATCGATTCCAATGCTAAGCTCGTTGTTACCGCAGATGAAGGTTTGCGAGCGGGTCGTACGATTCCACTGAAAAAGAATGTCGATGAAGCATTGAGCAATCCAGATGTGACCGACGTCACTAATGTGATTGTCTTCAGGCGTACCGGAAATATCAAAAACTGGCATGACGGCCGTGACTTATGGTGGCATGAACTTATCGAAAATGTCAGTTCAGATTGCCCTGCCGAAGAGATAAATGCCGAAGATCCATTGTTTATCCTTTATACCTCTGGCTCAACAGGGAAACCAAAAGGCGTTCTACATACGACTGGCGGTTATCTGGTCTATGCTTCTTTGACTTTTAAATACACGTTTGATTATCGTCCCGGAGAAATTTACTGGTGTACGGCAGACGTGGGCTGGGTTACCGGGCATAGTTATCTGCTATATGGTCCACTATCCTGCGGTGCTACTACCTTAATGTTTGAAGGTGTACCTAACTATCCCGATGTAAATCGTCTTTGTCAGGTTGTTGATAAGCATCAGGTTAATATTCTTTATACCGCACCAACCGCTATCAGGGCATTAATGGCTGAAGGAGATAAAGCCATAGTAGGAACAAAACGCACGTCATTGCGCATTATGGGTTCTGTTGGTGAGCCGATTAACCCAGAAGCATGGGAGTGGTATTACCAAAAGATAGGTAACAGTAAATGCCCAATCGTGGATACTTGGTGGCAAACCGAAACAGGCGGATTCATGATCACGCCACTGCCTGGTGCAACCGACCTCAAAGCAGGCTCCGCTACTCTGCCATTCTTTGGTGTCAGTCCAGCTCTGGTCGATAACTCTGGAGAAATATTGGAGGGAGAGAATGAAGGCAATCTTGTAATGACAGATTCTTGGCCGGCACAGGCACGAACTTTATATGGCGATCATGAACGTTTTGAACAAACTTACTTTTCCACTTTTAAAGGAATGTATTTCAGTGGCGATGGTGCCCGGCGTGATGAAGATGGCTATTACTGGATCACGGGTCGGGTCGATGATGTTCTGAATATTTCAGGGCATCGTTTGGGAACCGCAGAAATTGAGTCTGCTCTGGTTTCTCATCCCAAAATTGCAGAAGCTGCTGTCGTTGGTATTCCTCATCATATCAAAGGACAAGCTATTTACGCCTATGTCACGCTAATTCATGGTGAAGAGCCTTCTCCAGAATTGTATACCGAGGTCAGAAATTGGGTCCGTAAAGAAATAGGTCCAATTGCAACACCCGATATCCTCCATTGGACTGACTCGCTTCCCAAAACACGTTCCGGAAAAATCATGCGGCGTATTCTGCGTAAAATTGCGGCAGGGGATACCAGTAACTTAGGAGATACCTCCACTTTGGCCGATCCGGGAGTGGTTGAAAAATTGCTGGAAGAAAAACAATCTATAAATATGTCGTAAAAAACATTTCGTAAAACAAATAGGCCGCCAAAAGGCGGCTTAAATAACGTATCACCAAAAGTAACAATTGTGCAGGGACGTAGATACTGATATCTGGCACTTGGTGATGTGACTTAAGGTGTGTCGTTTAAAATCAACAAGGAGACACTCTGATGAATAACGACATTTATCAAGAGATTGAAAATAATCCCCGCTTTAAGGAATTAATTAAGAAACGAGGACATTTTGCCTGGCTGCTATCCATCATTATGTTAGTGATTTATGTTGGCTTTATTTTTCTGATTGCCTTTGCTCCTGAATGGCTTGGGACACAACTCCATGAAGATACCAATATGACTCGTGGCATACCTGTCGGTATCGGGATTATCTTTGCTTCTTTCATATTGACGGGGATTTATGTTGCGCGCGCGAATGGCGAGTTTGATCGCCTGATATCAACTATTATCAATGAGGTAAGAAAATGAAAAAAATTGTATTTTCAGTAATGCCTCTATTTTCCTACCTCTTTCCTGTCTTAGCACAAGCCGATGCCATTTCAGGTAATGTAGTGAAACAACCCTTGAATATTCAGGCAATAGTCATGTTTTTGTTATTCGTTGGGTTAACTCTTGGTATTACTTATTGGGCTTCAAAAAGAACTATTTCACGCTCCGATTATTATACGGCAGGCGGACGCATTACAGGGTTTCAAAATGGTATGGCTATTGCCGGTGACTATATGTCAGCAGCCTCTTTTCTAGGGATTTCAGCATTAGTTTATACCTCAGGTTATGATGGACTGATCTATTCGATCGGTTTCCTCGTTGGGTGGCCAATTATTCTATTTCTCATTGCTGAAAGATTAAGGAATCTAGGTCGTTATACATTTGCCGATGTTGCTTCTTACCGACTGAAACAGCGCCCAATCCGTACGTTATCTGCAATGGGTTCACTGGTTGTTGTCTCGTTATATCTGATAGCCCAAATGGTCGGGGCAGGGAAACTTATCGAATTGTTATTTGGCTTGAATTATTTCGTTGCTGTTGTTCTGGTCGGTATTTTAATGGTGCTTTATGTACTATTTGGCGGAATGCTGGCAACAACATGGGTACAGATCATTAAAGCAATTCTGTTGCTGGCTGGAGCAACATTTATGGCTCTGATGGTCATGAAAATGGTAAATTTCAATTTCAATGCCCTGTTTAAGGAAGCCATTGCAGTGCATTCTCTTGGATCCGCAATCATGAGTCCGGGAGGATTGGTATCCGATCCTATATCTGCACTCTCTTTAGGATTGGCGCTAATGTTCGGTACTGCCGGATTACCGCACATCATTATGCGATTTTTTACCGTCAGCGATGCTAAAGAAGCCCGCAAAAGTGTTTTCTATGCCACTGGTTTTATAGGTTATTTTTATATACTAACGTTCATTATCGGATTTGGTGCAATTTTATTGGTCAGCGCCAATCCTTCATTTAAAGATGCAAGCGGCGCATTAATTGGTGGAACTAATATGGCTGCTGTTCATCTGGCAAGTGCCGTTGGCGGTGATTTTTTCCTTGGCTTTATCTCAGCAGTTGCTTTTGCCACTATTTTAGCCGTCGTCGCAGGATTAACACTCGCCGGTGCTTCAGCTGTTTCTCATGATCTCTATGCCAATGTCATTAAGCAAGGGCAAGCCAATGAACGGGATGAGTTGAAAGTCTCCAAAATTACCGTCGTTATTCTGGGATTCGTTGCTATTAGCTT
This sequence comes from Xenorhabdus sp. XBWT, assembly GCF_059072735.1. NCBI lineage: Bacteria > Pseudomonadati > Pseudomonadota > Gammaproteobacteria > Enterobacterales > Morganellaceae > Xenorhabdus > Xenorhabdus sp. XBWT. The sequence continues at coordinate 60,174 of NZ_CM180990.1, read as the reverse complement.
AGGTATTTTGTTCGAAAAACAGAATATTGCTTTTATGGTCGGTTTAGCATTTTCCATCGCTGCAAGTTGTAATTTCCCTATTATTTTTCTGTCAATGTACTGGAGCAAGCTGACAACACGAGGAGCTCTGATTGGTGGGGGACTGGGATTACTGACAGCAGTTGTTTTAATGATCCTTGGCCCTACTATTTGGGTCAGTATTCTTGGGCACGAAAAACCAATTTATCCTTATGAATATCCAGCGCTATTTTCCATGTTTATAGCATTTATCGGAGCATGGTTATTCTCTGTTACAGATATATCAGAACAAGGATTGCAGGAAAGAAAAATGTTTCGCAACCAATTTATTCGCTCACAGACAGGAATTGGAATTGAGCAAGGAGAGGTACATTGATAAAAATGCATTACTCTATCTAAATCTAAGAGCGCAACATAAATGATTTTCCTAAAATGCAACGCTTAGTTTTCTTCAAACGCAAAAAAGCCATCCGGTAAAGGATGGCTTCTCTGGCAAATAATTGTCTGGCAGTGCCCTACTCTCACATGGGGAGACCCCACACTACCATCGGCGCAACGGCGTTTCACTGCTGAGTTCGGCATGGGATCAGGTGGGACCACCGCGCTCTTGCCGCCAGACAAATCCTGTTTTCAATCCCGAACAAGCTGCTTCTTGTCATCTGAACCCCGTCTTCTCTCTCAACAACCCGCCAAAACACCTTCGGTGTTGTCAGGTTAAGCCGCACGGTTCATTAGTACCGGTTAGCTCAACGTATCACTACGCTTACACACCCGGCCTATCCACGTCCTCGTCTCGAACGTTCCTTCAGTGTCCTCAAGGGACAAGGGAAGACTCATCTCAAGGCAAGTTTCCCGCTTAGATGCTTTCAGCGGTTATCTTTTCCGCACGTAGCTACCGGGCAATGCCATTGGCATGACAACCCGAACACCAGTGGTGCGTCCACTCCGGTCCTCTCGTACTAGGAGCAGCCCCTTTCAATCTTCCAACGCCCACGGCAGATAGGGACCGAACTGTCTCACGACGTTCTAAACCCAGCTCGCGTACCACTTTAAACGGCGAACAGCCGTACCCTTGGGACCTACTTCAGCCCCAGGATGTGATGAGCCGACATCGAGGTGCCAAACACCGCCGTCGATATGAACTCTTGGGCGGTATCAGCCTGTTATCCCCGGAGTACCTTTTATCCGTTGAGCGATGGCCCTTCCATACAGAACCACCGGATCACTAAGACCTACTTTCGTACCTGCTCGAGCTGTCACTCTCGCAGTCAAGCTAGCTTATGCCTTTGCACTAACCTCACGATGTCCGACCGTGATTAGCTAACCTTCGTGCTCCTCCGTTACGCTTTGGGAGGAGACCGCCCCAGTCAAACTACCCACCAGACACTGTCCGCGACCCGGATAACGGGCCGGCGTTAGAACATCAAACATTCAAGGGTGGTATTTCAAGGATGGCTCCGTGCAGACTGGCGTCCGCACTTCACAGCCTCCCACCTATCCTACACATCAAGGCTCAAGGTTCAGTGTCAAGCTATAGTAAAGGTTCACGGGGTCTTTCCGTCTTGCCGCGGGTACACTGCATCTTCACAGCGAGTTCAATTTCACTGAGTCTCGGGTGGAGACAGCCTGGCCATCATTACGCCATTCGTGCAGGTCGGAACTTACCCGACAAGGAATTTCGCTACCTTAGGACCGTTATAGTTACGGCCGCCGTTTACTGGGGCTTCGATCAAGAGCGTCTCCCGGAGGATAACCCCATCAATTAACCTTCCAGCACCGGGCAGGCGTCACACCGTATACGTCCACTTTCGTGTTTGCACAGTGCTGTGTTTTTATTAAACAGTTGCAGCCAGCTGGTATCTGCGACTGGCCTCGGCTCCGGGCGCGTGTCCCTTCACCTACCGCCAGCGTGCCTTCTCCCGAAGTTACGGCACCATTTTGCCTAGTTCCTTCACCCGAGTTCTCTCAAGCGCCTGAGTATTCTCTACCTGACCACCTGTGTCGGTTTGGGGTACGATTCTGTGTGACCTGATGCTTAGAGGCTTTTCCTGGAAGCAGGGCATCAACCACTTCGGCACCGTAGTGCCTCGTTATCACGCCTCAGTGTTATCAGCGGTCCGGATTTACCAAAACCGCCCACCTACACGCTTTCACCGGGACGACCGTCGCCCGGCTGGCCTAGCCTTCTCCGTCCCCCCTTCGCAGTCACACCGAGTACAGGAATATTAACCTGTTTCCCATCGACTACGCCTGTCGGCCTCGCCTTAGGGGTCGACTCACCCTGCCCCGATTAACGTTGGACAGGAACCCTTGGTCTTCCGGCGAGCGGGTTTTTCACCCGCTTTATCGTTACTTATGTCAGCATTCGCACTTCTGATACCTCCAGCAAACCTCACGGTTCACCTTCGACGGCTTACAGAACGCTCCCCTACCCAACAACATTGACATGTTGCTGCCGCAGCTTCGGTGCATGGTTTAGCCCCGTTACATCTTCCGCGCAGGCCGACTCGACCAGTGAGCTATTACGCTTTCTTTAAATGGTGGCTGCTTCTAAGCCAACATCCTGGCTGTCTGAGCCTTCCCACTTCGTTTCCCACTTAACCATGACTTGGGGACCTTAGCTGGCGGTCTGGGTTGTTTCCCTCTTCACGACGGACGTTAGCACCCGCCGTGTGTCTCCCGTGATAACATTCTTCGGTATTCGCAGTTTGCATCGGGTTGGTAAGTCGGGATGACCCCCTAGCCGAAACAGTGCTCTACCCCCGAAGATGAGTTCACGAGGCGCTACCTAAATAGCTTTCGGGGAGAACCAGCTATCTCCCGGTTTGATTGGCCTTTCACCCCCAGCCACAAGTCATCCGCTAATTTTTCAACATTAGTCGGTTCGGTCCTCCAGTTAGTGTTACCCAACCTTCAACCTGCCCATGGCTAGCTCACCGGGTTTCGGGTCTATACCCTGCAACTTAACGCCCAGTTAAGACTCGGTTTCCCTGCGGCTCCCCTAAACGGTTAACCTTGCTACAGAATATAAGTCGCTGACCCATTATACAAAAGGTACGCAGTCACCCTGATAAATCAAGGCTCCCACTGCTTGTACGTACACGGTTTCAGGTTCTGTTTCACTCCCCTCGCCGGGGTTCTTTTCGCCTTTCCCTCACGGTACTGGTTCACTATCGGTCAGTCAGGAGTATTTAGCCTTGGAGGATGGTCCCCCCATGTTCAGACAGGATACCACGTGTCCCGCCCTACTCATCGAACTCACGGCCTGGGCATCTTCGTGTACGGGGCTATCACCCTTTACTGCGCGCCTTTCCAGGCGCTTCCACTGATGCACGGGCCGATGCTGGTTCTGGGCTGTTCCCCGTTCGCTCGCCGCTACTGGGGGAATCTCGGTTGATTTCTTTTCCTCGGGGTACTGAGATGTTTCAGTTCCCCCGGTTCGCTTCCTGCCCCTATGAATTCAGGGCAGGATAGTGCAACGGATTGCACTGGGTTTCCCCATTCGGACATCGCCGGCTATAACGGGTCATATCCCCTTACCGGCGCTTTTCGCAGATTAGCACGTCCTTCATCGCCTCTGACTGCCTAGGCATCCACCGTGTACGCTTATTCGCTTAACCTCACAACCCGAAGGTGTCTTCGGATGGAGTTTTTGAGAGATTCACCCGTGATTTCATGTAAAATCACGGGCCGTTTCAAATTTTCAGCTTGTTCCAGATTGTTAAAGAGCAAATATTGCTAAACCGGCTCGCAAGCCGCGCTTAACAATACCGTTGGCACCGCCTTTCACCCAGGGCCTGAGCAATGTGGCGTCCCCTAGGGGATTCGAACCCCTGTTACCGCCGTGAAAGGGCGGTGTCCTAGGCCTCTAGACGAAGGGGACATCAAGTCTTCTTCGCAGACGCTGCTCATTCTTCATTTCATCAGACAATCTGTGTGAGCACTTCACAATACTGCGCTCGTTTGGTAAGGAGGTGATCCAACCGCAGGTTCCCCTACGGTTACCTTGTTACGACTTCACCCCAGTCATGAATCACAAAGTGGTCAGCGCCCTCCCGAAGGTTAAGCTACCGACTTCTTTTGCAACCCACTCCCATGGTGTGACGGGCGGTGTGTACAAGGCCCGGGAACGTATTCACCGTAGCATTCTGATCTACGATTACTAGCGATTCCGACTTCATGGAGTCGAGTTGCAGACTCCAATCCGGACTACGACAGACTTTATGAGTTCCGCTTGCTCTCGCGAGGTCGCTTCTCTTTGTATCTGCCATTGTAGCACGTGTGTAGCCCTACTCGTAAGGGCCATGATGACTTGACGTCATCCCCACCTTCCTCCGGTTTATCACCGGCAGTCTCCCTTGAGTTCCCACCATCACGTGCTGGCAACAAAGGATAAGGGTTGCGCTCGTTGCGGGACTTAACCCAACATTTCACAACACGAGCTGACGACAGCCATGCAGCACCTGTCTCAGCGTTCCCGAAGGCACTCCTCTATCTCTAAAGGATTCGCTGGATGTCAAGAGTAGGTAAGGTTCTTCGCGTTGCATCGAATTAAACCACATGCTCCACCGCTTGTGCGGGCCCCCGTCAATTCATTTGAGTTTTAACCTTGCGGCCGTACTCCCCAGGCGGTCGATTTAACGCGTTAGCTCCGGAAGCCACGCCTCAAGGGCACAACCTCCAAATCGACATCGTTTACAGCGTGGACTACCAGGGTATCTAATCCTGTTTGCTCCCCACGCTTTCGCACCTGAGCGTCAGTCTTCGTCCAGGGGGCCGCCTTCGCCACCGATATTCCTCCACATCTCTACGCATTTCACCGCTACACGTGGAATTCTACCCCCCTCTACGAGACTCTAGCCAACCAGTCTTAGATGCCGTTCCCGGGTTAAGCCCGGGGATTTCACATCTAACTTAATTGACCGCCTGCGTGCGCTTTACGCCCAGTAATTCCGATTAACGCTTGCACCCTCCGTATTACCGCGGCTGCTGGCACGGAGTTAGCCGGTGCTTCTTCTGCGGGTAACGTCAATCGTAAGCCGTATTAACGCTTACGCCTTCCTCCCCGCTGAAAGTACTTTACAACCCGAAGGCCTTCTTCATACACGCGGCATGGCTGCATCAGGCTTGCGCCCATTGTGCAATATTCCCCACTGCTGCCTCCCGTAGGAGTCTGGGCCGTGTCTCAGTCCCAGTGTGGCTGGTCATCCTCTCAGACCAGCTAGGGATCGTCGCCTAGGTGGGCCATTACCCCGCCTACTAGCTAATCCCATCTGGGTTCATCCGATGGCGTGAGGCCCGAAGGTCCCCCACTTTGCTCAAAAGAGGTCATGCGGTATTAGCCACCGTTTCCAGTGGTTATCCCCCTCCATCGGGCAGATCCCCAGACATTACTCACCCGTCCGCCGCTCGCCGGCAAAGAAGCACGCTTCTTCCCGCTGCCGCTCGACTTGCATGTGTTAGGCCTGCCGCCAGCGTTCAATCTGAGCCATGATCAAACTCTTCAATTAAAGTGTTTGATGCTCAAAGAATTATCCTGTTAGTTCGTAATGAATTAACTGTTGTTCACTCTTCAAGACTTGGTAATCTTTTTCGCCTTGCGGCGTGAGATACAGTCCTGCGAGTGCCCACACAGATTGTCTGATTAACTTGTTAAAGAGCGGGGCAACCGGGAAGTGGCTTCCGGGTTGCGAGGCTGCGTATCTTACGCTTTTTGCCTCCGGAGTCAAGCGTTTATTTTCGCTCTTTTCCGACTTCCCGCCGCGGCCTGTCTCAGCGCATCGTCGGTCAGTGGTGGCGCATTATAGGGAGTTTTACGGAAGTGACAATAGTTTTTTTTGATTTTTTTTCTGTTCGCGTTTTTTTTCAGCAAAAGAAGTGATTGTGTTAGTTTTTCAACCAAATATTGGTGCCATAAACAACAACTCTGAATTAATACACTAAGATAACGTACTATTATGTAGTAGCTATACCTGTTGTCTTTTCAAATTACGGCTTTGTTGGCTATTCTCAATTCTCCCCGATAACATAGTTATCTATGTTTCTGAGGAGTCAAACCCAAGATATAAGCACTGTATTTTGAAATCGATTGGGTATATACCCATTGGATTTCAAGATACAGCGCGACGGCAAGGAACGAATCCCCTGGAGCATAGATAACTATGTGACTGGGGTGAGTGAGCGCAGCCAACAAAGCTGCAACTTGACAGACGACAGGTATATGTACTAATTCACTATCCACCATCGGAAACAAATGGGATATCTAATGGTTAAATCCGCGCGTAATATGTCTGGATTGCCTTGGATTGCAGCCATGGCTTTTTTTATGCAGTCTTTGGATGCCACGATTCTTAACACCGCCTTACCAGCAATTGCTAAGAGTCTTCATCACTCTCCACTAGCAATGCAGCCTGCTATTGTCAGTTATACCTTAACTGTAGCGATGTTAATTCCCGTCAGTGGTTGGTTAGCTGATAGGTTTGGTACTCGGCGGATATTCATTTATGCCGTCTCTCTCTTTTCTTTAGGCTCGTTAGCTTGTGCTCTTTCCCACAATCTCTCTTTCTTGGTCATATCCCGAGTGATTCAAGGAATAGGGGGAGCCATGATGATGCCTGTGGCTCGTCTGGCTTTATTAAGAACATATCCGCGTAGCGAATTGTTACCTATTTTGAATTTCGTCACTATGCCAGGGTTATTGGGTCCAATTTTAGGCCCAATGCTAGGCGGTTTACTGGTGACCTACGCAACATGGCACTGGATCTTCATCATTAATATCCCCATCGGTTTATTGGGTATCATTTATGCCAGAAAGAACATGCCCAATTTAACAATGCCCAAATGCCCTTTCGATTTTCTGGGATTCGTGTTGTTCGGCATCGGGTTAGTAATGATTTCAGTTAGCTTTGACTTATTTGGTGAAAATTCTCTTTCTGGCTATATTCCCTTTTTGTTATTGGCTGGCGGTATCATTATTCTGTTAGGGTATATTTTCCACGCGAAAAAGCACAAAAACCCCCTCATTGACTTACAGTTATTCCAGACACATACATTTTCAATCGGTATCGCCAGCAATATTGCAACTCGTTTGAGTACTGGTTCTCTCTCATTTCTTATTCCGTTGATGCTACAAGTAGGGTTTGGATACTCAGCAGTGATAGCAGGAATAATGATGGCACCAAATGCGCTCGGTTCTATTTTCGCCAAATCTTTTGTCACCAAGATACTGACCCTATTTGGCTATAGAAATACACTCCTCTGGGTCACCGTCATTATTGGTGTAATGATTTCACAATTTTCTCTACAAACACCGGGACTCTCTGTCGCATTTTTAATAATTCCTCTATTTATATTGGGAATGGCGATGTCTACGCAGTTCACAGCGATGAATACGATTACGCTTGGTGATTTGAATAATAACAATGCAAGCGCTGGTAATAGTCTGCTAGCGGTGGTTCAGCAGTTATCGATAAGTTTTGGGGTAACCGTCAGTGCCGCTGTTCTTCGGTTTTATGAGTCAATGGGAAATGGCTCAACCGTGAGCCATTTCCACTATACCTTGATTACGATGGGAGTCATCACCTTGATTTCTTCAACTGTCTTTCTGTTACTTAATAAAGAAGACGGAAATAACTTAATTAAGAAATGAAACCATTAACGGCTGGCTACTGAACTACGCTCGATCAGCGTTGGTGTTAAAATCAGTTCTCTGGGTTCACTTTCTGGGTTATCCATTCGATAAAGCAAGGTATCAATTGCCAGCTTACCCAATTCCCCTTTTGATTGATGGATAGTTGTCAACGGGGGAGTCAGGTAAGGTGCAATTGCAATATCATCATACCCAATGACAGAAATATCTTTAGGAACAGAAAGCCCTGACTGATATAGTGCCTGATAAACGCCAATCGCCATGGCATCATTACTGGCAAAGACTGCTTCTGGAGGTTCCGGTAGCTGCAATAATTGTTTCATTGATAAAAAACCACCAGAAAACTCAAAATTACTGTAAATCTCGTAGCCTTCAGAAATTTCAAGTCCGGCATCTCTCATGGCTTTTCGATAACCAAACAAACGCTGTTGAGCAGGCATCTTATCCTGTGGACCTGCGATACAAGCTATTGTGCGAAATCCTCTGCTAATCAGATAATTTGTTGCCAGTTCTCCCCCCAGCAGTGAGTTATCTTTAATCACATCACTGGAAACATCAAAGGGAGACCAATCCATTGTCACAATTGGCACCAGAGGGTATCGCAGAAAAAAGTCCTTAGATATCAGCTGCTGTTCGGAGCACATAATCAATAGTCCATCGACGCGCTTTTGCAACAGGGTTTCCATACAGCGGAGCATTCGAGTTAAATTACCTTCAGTATAAAGGATTAAACTATATCCTCGCTCATAGCAACTTTGCTCAACGCCTCTGACAACCTCACTATAAAACGAGTTATCACTGCTGGTAACCAGCATACCAATAGTTTTGGTTTGTTTGATTTTCAAACTTCGAGCTAACGCAGAAGGCGTATAATTCAGCTCTTCAATAGCTGCATTTACCCTCTTTTTGATCTTCTCACTGACATAACGGTTATTGTTAATCACATGAGAAACGGTTGATGTCGATACGCCCGCAAGGCGGGCAACATCCTTCATGGTAGCCACAGTGAGTCCTGTTCAGATAGAAATGTATCAATTTCGTGTCGCCACGGTACCGCAGGCTGTGCCCCCTGACGTGTCACAGCAATTGCAGCCGCAGCATGAGCGAAGCGGATCGCCGACAACATCTCTTTTCCTTCTAGCAATCCCGTTACCAAGGCGCCATTGAATGTATCTCCTGCCGCAATCGTATCGATCGCTTTTACTTTAAATCCAGGAACAATTTTACCTTCTTTGCCTTTCTCACTTAACCATACGCCGCGGCTTCCCAAAGTAATAATGACAGTTTCAATACCTTGATTATGTAAGGCCAGAGCCGCTTCCTTCGCTCCCGCATCATCTTTTACGGTAATGCCTGTCAGGTATTCTGCTTCGGTTTCATTCGGTGTAATGATATCCACCAGAGAAAGTAACTGAGCTGATATTTTTTGGGCTGGCGCAGGGTTCAAAATAACTTTGGTATAATGTTTCTTAGCCGTTTCAGCAGCAAGTTGTACCGTTTCCAACGGTGTTTCTAGCTGTAATAATAGCGCATCAGCATCTTTGACCACGTGCTCAAAACGGTGGAAATAATCTGGCGTCAGAGCACCATTTGCCCCGGCGTTAATACCAATGACATTCTCTCCTTGCTGGTTGACAAAAATCAGGGCCACTCCCGTAGTTTCCTCTTCAATACACTCAATGGATGAAGTATTGATATTGTCTTTCGCTAACTGTTGACGTACTTGTTCGCCGATACCATCCTGACCAACACAGGCAATAAATGTAATGTCAGCACCGCAACGACCAGCAGCCACAGCCTGATTAGCGCCCTTTCCTCCAAATGCAACCTGATACTGCCTGCCGTTTACGGTTTCTCCCGGTTTAGGAAAAGATTCAAGGTTCAAAATGTGATCCACATTAATGCTACCCATCACCACAAGTTTTGCCATGCTCATTGTATTTATTCCTGTATAAAAAATGCAGACATAAAAACTAATCACTGCATGAATAATGTTGATTATTTTTTAACAATTAATTCCAGTTCAATCGGAATGATGGAGTTAACTTTTTCACCTTTTAACACTTTGTCCGCAGTCTGAACGCCGATGGTTGGCTGGCCAACATATTGAATTTGTGCTTTTGGGCTGCCTGACCAAAACCTTCACCGCGTTCACGCGCACCTAAAACGCCTGGAATACCTTCCAATTGAATAACTTTGACACCATTACCTAATTTTTCAGCGATAAAATCAGCGGCCATTTTGGCGCCTAAACGGCTGTCGGAAGCAATATAGCTGATAACGTTGCCCTTACTCGCTGAATGGTCAAGAGCAATAACAGGAATATTTGCCTTATTTGCCATGATTATTGCATTACCAGCAGCTTCTGAATCGGTTGGGTTAATTAATAACAATTTTATGCCACGAACCATCAAATCCTGTACGTTAGCCAATTCGTTAGCCGGATTGCCCTGAGAATCAAGCACAATCAGGTTATATCCCAGCTTGTCAGCTTCTTTCTGAGCGCTATCTTTCATAGTGACAAAGAAGGGGTTATTTAAGGTGGAAATAACCAATGCAATATTCTCTTTCGCCAGTGCATTAGCACTTATCATTGCACTCAATGCCATAGCAGGGAGAATGGTTGCCAGCTTCTTCATTTTCATGTTTTTTCCTGTAGGGTGAAGTTATTTACTGCTTTTGTTATCAACCAAGACCGCCAATAAGATCACAACTGCCTTGACTATCATCTGGTAGTTGGAAGAAATACCTAACAAGTTCAATCCATTATTCAGAAAGCCTAAAATCAGCGCACCAATCAGCGTGCAAAAAATTCTCCCCCTACCTCCTGCCTCCCCCCAGCACAACAGCTGCAATAGCATCTAACTCATAACCACTCCCTGCCATGGGTTGAGCAGAAGATAATCGGGCAACTTCTATAATGCTGGCCAGCGCGGCTAATAGACCACATAGGGAATAAACGATTATTTTTATTTTATCAACACTGATACCTGATAAACGTGTTGCAGATTCATTTCCGCCTAATGCGTAAATGTAACGTCCCAAACGAGTGTGATGGAACATGAACCAGACCGAAATAAAAACCAGCAACATGATCCACACCGGTGTTGGTACTCCCAATGGACGACCAATGCCGAACCAACCAAATAAATCTGCGTTATCACTGAATCCTGTATTAAACGGGCTGCCATCCGTATAAACGCGAGTCACACCGCGCAGCAGTAGCATCATTACCAAGGTCGCAATAAATGCTTGTACCTTGCCTTTTGCGACAATAACACCACTACAGGCTCCAATAGCCGCTCCTAGTGCAAGTGCTCCGACAACAGCGACCAGTGCATTAATATCCGTACTTACTATTAATGCCGCTACGGCTCCCGTTAAAGCCAACAAGGAACCAACAGAGAGATCAAACCCTGATGTCAAGATGACTAACGTTATACCAACTGCCATGATGGCATTAATAGATGTTTGCTGAAGGATGTTAAACAGGTTATTCAATGTGAAAAAATTAGGGCTGAGGAAAGAGACAATCGCAATCAGGGTTAATAATGCAATAAGTGGTTTTTGTTCCATCAGCCATGTTTCGGTAAACCAACGTTTGGAAGTTAGTGCTGTTATCGATCCTCTAGCCTGCGTCCCACCATCATTTCGATCAATCGCTCTTCGTTCAGAGCATTCATGGGGTAGGGAGTGCATTCCCCCGTACGAATAACGGCTTTACTCTTCTCTGTAATGACGGCTTCCACTTGTAATTCCCGAACAACAACACCAAACACAGACAGTAGATCAAGGGTTCCCTGGGTTAGCGCTAAATCAATTCGTTGGGTAGACCATGGGATAGGTAATCCCGTATCACTAAGCATAATTTGATCCGTATGCCCCAAACGAGAAATAACGGCTGAAATATCAGAATGTAATAAAACGCCTTTTTTCATTTTTTTATTAACTCCTTAGCGAAACGTTTCGCTAAGGAGTTATCATATAAAGCTCAATATCAAAGACAACTTGATTAATATGAAAGTGTGATCGTCATAGTCAGATAAAAATATTAATTTATTAAATAAGTTAAGCTGAAGCGATTTTTTGAATGTTCCGAAGAAGTTCAAGAATACACCATCAAAATCTTTGCATAGATTGCATTTTATCTATAAATAAAGGGAGGTAATTAAGCAAACCAAGGTGTAAATACTATGCAATTGGTTGAGAAGATATCCCAGTTAAGTCAGTATCTAGAAAGTGGGTTATATGAAAGGCGTCAAGCTATTCGTCTTTGCCTGCTAGCGGCCTTATGCGGAGAAAGTGTTTTTCTCTTTGGGCCACCGGGAATAGCCAAAAGCCTTATCGCCCGTCGGCTCAAGTTCGCGTTTCAAAATGCACATGCTTTTGAATATCTGATGACCCGTTTTTCCACCCCCGAAGAGATCTTTGGCCCCCTTTCTATTCAAGCACTTAAAGATGAAGGACGCTATCAGCGCCTGACTGAAGGTTATTTACCCGAAGCCAAAATTGTTTTTCTGGATGAAATCTGGAAAGCAGGCCCTGCAATCCTGAATACGCTGCTCACTGCTATCAATGAAAAAAAATTCAGAAATGGCAACCAAGAAGAACAACTGCCAATGCGGTTACTGGTTACTGCATCCAATGAATTCCCTGATGCTGATAGTGGTCTGGAAGCACTCTATGATCGTATGTTGATCCGGCTTTGTCTGGACAAGATTCAGGAAAAGAGAAACTTTCGGGCATTACTGACTGATCGGAATAATGAAAATGATAATCCCGTACCTGCTCACATCCAGATCACTGATGACGAGTTCCATCAATGGCAGGAGAAGATCAATCACGTATCCCTGACAGATCATATCTTCGAGCTGATTTATCAAGTCCGTCAACAAATGAATACCTCTGAAAACATTCCTGACGTTTCTGATCGCCGCTGGAAAAAATCCATACGCTTATTACAGGCAAGTGCTTTTTTCAGCGGAAGAAATGAGATCTCTCCCCTGGATATCGTGTTATTAAAATATTGCCTATGGCACGATTTAAATGCCTTAAAAAATCTGTCACAGCTTCTGCATATTTTACTGACAGAACAGGCTTATCGGCAAAATTTGCTGATACAGAAAATAGATGAGTTATATCAACAATGGGTGCAATCCAGCCAAGATGGAAATGGCTGCCCTCCTTTGCTGTTAACGACTAAAACATCCCTTTTGGGCCGCAGGAACCTTCATTCATTGCCTACAAATATCAAAGATGAAAAACTGATACTGTTTTTGCGTCCTTCATTACATTTGCATGATATTAAAGTCAATTTCATCGAAATAGATAAAAAAACGCTGGAAAATACGTTAAAAAATAACGAAACAGTACTACCAGCCCGATTGAATGGCATTGGTTTCCCACAAACCATCACAGTAGAAATCAGCGAGAAACATCAGCTTAAAGTTCTGGATATCAGTCGTAATAGTGCTGTTCTTTGCCAAGCTGGAGATAAACCACAGAACCCAGAAAAAACCAATACCGAATGGCATGAAAAACAGCTCTCCATCCACGATGAAATTCAACATCAACATCAGTTATTTAACCAACATCAACTGTGTTTATTTATCGAAGAACATTGGCTTGCCAGTATTGAGCAAAGTTTTCTCCGGTTAACCGAAAAACTGGAACAATTGAGAACCAAAATAGGAGGGTGATATGTTAACTCTGTCCACACTCGATCTCTTACTTTCCATCAATGAAGGCGAACTGATCGAAGAGATCATTTTAACACTACTGAGTACTCCTCAATTAATTATTTTCTTTGAAAAGTTCCCGAGATTAAAACACGCATTGCTGAAAGATCTCCCCGAATGGCGGAAAAGATTGCAACAAAGAATAAAAGAGACAATTATCCCTGCATCACTGAATGAGGAGTTTCAGCTATATCAACAAGTACAAACCCTTGACACAATAAATTTCTATCAAAAATTACCTAATATCATCGAGAAATTTCAGCAACTCGAATCCCCTTTTGCTAGTGAAGCCGATATACTCTCCAAAACACTTTCTGAACACACCGCGTCAGGACAAATATTATTTATTCAACGCTGGCACCTCAGTTTGATCCTGCAAGCAACAACATTTAACAACACGCTCTTAGAACAAGAAAGAGAACAATTACTGGCAGAGATCCAGAAACAATTGAACCTCAGTGGCAATCTTGATCCTATATTTGATCTCAATGATCACTCCTCCGGTCGATTATGGGATATGAGTAAAGGCCAACTCCATCTAACTTCGCACAATACACAACTATTTACTCTCTACGCTGACTTTCTTAGAAATCAACCTGAACTGGAAAAACTGGCGCAATTACTTGGACGCAGTCAGACAGCAAAATCAATTCCAGAAGAAAGTCCAATTCTGGAACCCGTTACCCGATTCGAACGAGTGCCTGATACCACGCCAGAACTGATCAATGGAATCAGACAAAGTGATGACATCTTAAGGTTATTGCCCACAGAGATGGCCATGCTTGATGTTGAAGAATTGGAATATGAGTTTTATCGGCGGCTGGTGGAAAAAAAATTGCTTTCTTATCGTCTGCAAGGGGATGACTGGCAGCCAAAAACAACCCTAAAACCCATTACACATCACTATAATGAAAAACAACCACGGGGGCCTTTTATTGTTTGTGTCGATACATCTGGCTCAATGGGAAGATTTAATGAACAGTGCTCAAAAGCATTTTGTTTGGCACTGATGCGTATCGCGCTGGCGGATAATCGCCATTGCCACATTATGTTGTTCTCGACAGAATTGATTCATTATGACTTGACGTCACCGGATGGATTAACTCAAGCCATTCATTTTTTGGGGCAAACGTTCAAAGGAGGAACTGATCTGGCATCTTGTTTAAATGCAGCAGTTGAAAAAATGAAAGAAAATATATGGAAAGATGCTGATGCGGTTGTTATTTCAGATTTCATTGCCCAACGATTGCCAGACACTCTAATCCATCAGATAAAAAATCTGCAACAGCATCAACAGCACCGCTTCCATGCGGTCTCCCTTTCCCATTATGGAAAGCCCGGTATCATGCGGATATTCGATCATATCTGGCGTTTTGATACCGGACTTACAAGCCGCTTACAAAGAAGGTGGCGAAATTAAGCCTTACAGCACACCTTCAACTGATTCAATAATTTCTGGAGACCAAACACCACACTGAACCTGACCAATGTGTGACATTTGCAACATCAGCATTACCAGACGAGACTGCCCGATACCACCGCCGATAGACTGTGGCATATCACCTTTGATTAATGCCTGATGCCAATCATATTGCAGACGATCTTCATCACCAGTCATCTTAAGCTGACGTTGCAGAGCTTCTGCATCAACCCGGATACCCATTGAAGAAATTTCAAAAGCATCCTGTAAAACTGGGTTCCAGACAATAATGTCACCGTTCAAGCCAAAGAAACCATCACTGTTTGGTGAAGTCCAATCGTCATAATCCGGTGCGCGAACATCATGTGCCTGATCGTCAGACAATTTACCGCCAATGCCCATCAGGAAAATCGCACCGAATTCTTTGGCTGCCTCACGTTCACGACCTTTAGCATCCAGATCCGGGTAACGTTTCAGAAGTTCTTCGCTGTGGATAAAGTGAATTTGATCTGGCAGGAACGGTGCCAGACCAAATTCCTTACTTACCGCTTGTTGCGTTTCTTTTATTGCTTCGTAGATTTTACCTACTGTCTGTTTTAAATAATCGAGTGAACGTTGACCTTCACCCATCGTTTTCTCCCAATCCCACTGATCAACAAAAACAGAGTGAATAGGAGTCAAGCGATCTTCGTCAGGACGCAAAGCCTTCATATGGGTATACAACCCTTGTTCAGCTTGAAAACCAAAGCGACCTAAAGTTTTGCGCTTCCATTTCGCCAGAGAATGAACCACTTCAAACGTTGCATCCGGCAATGTTTTCACTTTTACCTGTACTGCTTTTTCATGACCAGATAGGTTGTCCTGAGTACCATCACCAAGACGGCTCAAGATTGGCCCTTGAACTTCAATTAAACTAAGTTGTTTTTCTAGCAGACGGGAAAAGTATGATTTCACAAAACTAATTTGCTGCTGTTTTTCAATGAAGGATGTTTTCATGATGTTGTTCTCAAAAATTTTTAGTGACCCTGTGTCCTGTTGATATAGATTAAGCAACAAAATGAGGTACAAATTCAATATCTGATAATAAAAATATTGTATAAGATTAATAAACGATAATTTTTACATCAAAAAAATGAATATCATTCAAAAACAGGGTTTAAAAATGGCAGAAATTTATCAGATCGATAATTTAGACCGTGACATACTTCACGCTTTAATGGAGAACGCACGTATACCTTACGCAGAATTAGCCAAAAAATTCTCCGTCAGTCCGGGAACAATTCATGTTCGCGTAGAAAAAATGAAACAGTCAGGGATCATCACCGGAACCCGGGTTGATATCAGTGCCAAGCAACTGGGATTCGACGTATGTTGCTTTATCGGCATTATATTAAAAAGCGCCAAAGACTACCCGGCAGCGTTGAAGAAGCTCGATATGCTTGATGAAGTTGTTGAAGTTTATTACACCACTGGGCATTACAGTATTTTCATTAAGGTCATGTGCCGATCCATCGAAGCGCTTCAGGATGTACTTATCAACAAGATCCAGACAATTGATGAAATCCAATCAACAGAAACATTGATCTCCTTGCAAAACCCGATAACAAGGACAATCAAACCCTAAAAGAAAAAATAACTTAACCATATTATCCACAGGTAGATCCCAATAGATTCACAGCGTACAATAGTTGCTCTTTAATTTAGCAAGGATCACGATGAGCACGATAACCTTAATTAGCGGCAGCACAATGGGTAGCGCCGAATACGTCGCTGAACATATAGCCGAAATCTTAGAAAATGACGGGTTTTCAACAGTGATACTTCATGGTCCCTCATTGGAAGATCTTTCTCTTGAAGGACTGTGGCTTGTTGTAACATCGACGCATGGAGCAGGGGACTTACCTGCAAATCTCCAATCCCTGGCAGATACGCTCACACAACAGCAACCAGATCTAAGCAATGTGACATTTGGGGCAGTCGGGATTGGCAGTTCTGAATATGACATATTTTGTGGTGCAATAAGATCACTTGAAAGCTTATTGGAAGATCTCGGGGCAAAACAGATCGGGGATCGACTGGAAATAGACATTCTAAAACACGAAATACCCGAAGATCCAGCTGAAGAGTGGGTCAAAAAATGGGCAAAGTTACTCTGATCTGATTAAAAATATAACGATTAACTGTGGATAACTTGTCTAAAAAGCAGGGGTTAACCCGTAGTTATCCATTTAATAACCGAATCACAATCAGCCGACTGTGAATAACTCCGCTTTTAGATCCCAGCTTATACTGGCTTGGATCACGGATCATTCACAGCAAATGATCCTTTACAGTCTCATGATCTTTATATGGAAAATACACTTATCCACAGAAGATCGTGATCCTAATAAAAGATCCAATAAAGAGATCTTTAAATAAAAAGATCTTCTTTTAATTAACGATGATCTCTTCCTGCTTGGTCTTAAGCCCAAACTTGAGTAGAATCCTCTCCTCAATGCATACGAAGCATTTTCACAATTGAAGGTTCGCACATGTTTTATCCAGAGCATTTTGACGTTATCATTATCGGCGGAGGTCATGCCGGCACTGAAGCTGCTATGGCCGCAGCACGTATGGGGCGTCAAACCTTATTACTGACTCACAATATTGATACTTTGGGCCAGATGTCATGTAATCCAGCCATTGGTGGGATCGGTAAAGGGCATCTGGTAAAAGAGATCGATGCACTTGGTGGCCTGATGGCGAAAGCCACTGATCAGGCGGGTATTCAGTTCAGAACACTCAATGCCAGCAAAGGTCCAGCAGTTAGGGCCACACGCGCACAAGCAGATCGGGTACTTTACCGACAAGCTGTAAGAACAGCACTGGAAAATCAACCTAACTTAATGATCTTCCAGCAATCGGTAGAAGATCTCATCGTTGAGAACAATACCGTCACAGGTGTTGTTACTCGTATGGGATTGAAATTTAAGGCTACGTCTGTGGTTCTGACCGTCGGGACTTTCCTTGACGGAAAAATTCATATTGGATTGGAAAACTACAGTGGTGGGCGTGCTGGAGATCCTCCTGCGATCGCATTGTCTCACCGCTTACGCGAATTGCCTTTACGTGTCGCTCGCTTAAAAACAGGTACACCTCCTCGTATTGATGCGCGAACTATTGATTTTAGCCAGCTTGAACAACAACTGGGTGATAATCCGACCCCGGTATTTTCATTCATGGGGAATGCGGCTCAACACCCGCAACAAATTCCATGTTATATCACTCATACTAATGAAAAAACCCATGAAGTGATCCGCAATAATTTGGATCGCAGTCCAATGTATGCGGGGATCATTGAAGGGATCGGCCCTCGTTACTGCCCTTCCATTGAAGATAAAGTGATGCGTTTTGCAGATCGCAACGCCCATCAGATCTTCTTGGAGCCAGAAGGACTTACGAGTAACGAAATCTATCCAAATGGGATTTCAACCAGTCTGCCATTTGATGTACAAATGCAAATTGTTCACTCGATGAAAGGCATGGAGAATGCCCGCATAATTCGCCCTGGCTATGCGATCGAGTATGACTTCTTTGATCCACGTGATTTAAAACAAACTCTGGAAAGCAAATTTATCCATGGACTGTTTTTTGCGGGTCAGATCAATGGCACTACCGGATATGAAGAAGCTGCCGCACAGGGGTTATTGGCAGGTCTTAACGCCGCCCGCTATGCTGCTGGTGAAGAAGGTTGGTTCCCACGCCGTGATCAGGCTTATATCGGTGTTCTTGTCGATGATCTATGTACATTGGGAACTAAAGAACCTTACCGTATGTTTACCTCCCGCGCTGAGTATCGCTTGATGTTGCGTGAAGATAATGCGGATCTACGCTTGACTGAACAAGGTCGTAAGCTAGGCTTAATTGATGATCTCCGTTGGGAACATTATTGCCTCAAAGTTGAAATGATAGAACAAGAACGTCAACGTCTGCGTAATATCTGGGTACATCCCCATTCTGACAGCCTAGGGGATATCAACCAGCTGTTGAAAACACCATTGTCAAAAGAAGCCAATGGTGAAGATTTGCTACGTCGTCCTGAAATGAATTATGAACTGCTGACATCACTGTCACGTTTTGCACCTAGCTTGACAGAGCCTCAGGCAGCAGATCAGGTTGAAATTCAAGTGAAGTACGAAGGTTACATTGCCCGTCAGCAAGAAGAGATCGAAAAGCAATTACGCAATGAAAACACTGCACTGCCAGTTGATCTGGATTATCAACAAGTCAGTGGGCTTTCCAATGAAGTTATTGCAAAACTGAATGACCATAAACCAAGTTCAATTGGTCAGGCTTCACGCATTTCAGGTATCACTCCAGCAGCGATTTCTATTTTGCTGGTCTGGTTGAAAAAACAAGGTTTATTGCGTCGTAGCGCTTAAGAGGACAGATTTTGCTTAACAAATTAGAATCATTGCTGGCGAAGACGGATATTGAATTATCGCAGGAACAGAAACAACTGCTTGTCGCCTATGTTGATATGCTCAACAAATGGAATAAGGCTTATAACCTGACATCTGTCCGAAACCCGGAACAGATGTTAGTCCGCCATATCATGGACAGTATTACCGTTAATCCATATCTTCATGGAACGCAATTTATTGATGTAGGGACTGGGCCTGGTTTACCGGGGATCCCACTGGCGATTGTGCGCCCAGACTCCCATTTCACCTTATTGGACAGTCTGGGAAAACGAGTTCGTTTTTTACGTCAGGTTCAGCATGAACTCGGTTTGACCAATATCAGTCCTGTGCAAAGCCGTGTTGAGGAATTTATCCCTGAATCTCCTTTTGATGGGGTGATTAGTCGTGCATTTGCGTCTTTGCAAGACATGCTCTTATGGTGCGGCCACCTTCCTAAACTACTTGAAGGGCGTTTTTATGCTTTAAAAGGTGTAATACCGGAAGATGAATTAATAAAATTGCCAGCAGGGTTCATACTTGATAGCGTCATCTCTCTCCAAGTTACAGAATTAGATGAGCAACGCCATTTAGTTATCCTTAAGTCAAACTGACTTTGTTGTTTATCAATAAAATTATAAATAATTAGTGACGCCAACCACATTTATAATGTTACGGACGTTACTAATTATTTCCCTCTATAGTTTCAACTTTATTTACTAATAGCTCACAGAAAAACAACGTTATTTTTATAATGGTATAATTTTTCTTTCTGATGACTACGACCAATTTCCTTTATAAATAAATTTTAGAGAAAGTGAGCAAAATTAAAATTTAACGTTTTTTATCGATATATCAGATAAAACTTTATAGGTATAATATTAATTAGTTGATTTTTATTGAAAAATAAATAAACAAATTTCATTATATATAATGATAAATATAATTAATGATTTTTGCTTAATGTGATATGTATCACGTTTAATACTGAGGTCATACCATTAGGTGTTGCAGAATATTAAATAGTATTTGTGAGCGATCTAGCATCAAAATTAGAAAAACAAATAATTATTCACTTTTTCGCTACTTATGGATTGAATTCATTTTGGCTGCCCGTATAATTTGCACGTTTTTGTCACTTGACACTCTTAAGCAAAGCCAGTTTTATACAACATTCAGCAAAACCTGATATGTGATGATGTACCTCAGGGAGAAAACAAAAGTCATGTCTGTATCCCTTTACAACGGTAAAATGGCACTGAAACTGTTATTTTTGCAGTTAATGACTTTTGTTATTCTCAGTGTGGCTTTTTGTACCAAAAGTATAGAGTGGGGCGCTTCTGCTTTTGTGGGTGGATTAGCATGCTGGCTACCAAATGTTATTTTTTTGCTGCTCAGCCGCTTCCAAAAGATAAAAGAAGAAGGGGTTCCAGTACGTATTGCATGGTTTTTCGCGATTAGCGAAGGGGTTAAAGTTATTATTACGGTAACTTTGCTGATAGTCGCTTTAGCGGTGTTCAAGGCGGCATTTGCACCACTTGGTGTGGCCTATTTAGCGGTGCTGATTGTGCAGATCATCGCACCTGCCGTAATGAACGGTTAGCGTTTTTAACAACAAAAGGGTAAAAAGCATCATGTCTGCATCAGGAGAAGTTTCAACTTCGGAGTACATAAGTCACCACCTGAAGCACCTTCAGCTGGACTTGCGTACCTTTGAGTTGGTCAATCCCCACGCTAGTGGTTATGAGGCGACGTTCTGGACGTTGAACATTGACTCGCTTTTTTTCTCCATCGTATTAGGGATGTTGTTTCTATTTATATTCAGAAGAGTCGCGGTTCGTGCTACTGATGGCGTTCCGGGGAAATTCCAGACTGCAATAGAAATGGTAATCGGCTTCGTTGATAACACCGTTCGTGATATGTATCACGGCAAGAGCAAGGTGATAGCTCCTCTGGCTTTGACTGTGTTCGTCTGGGTGTTACTGATGAACGCATTGGACTTGCTGCCAATCGATTTTATTCCTTACATCGGTGAACACGTCTTCGGCTTGCCTGCGTTGCGTATTGTTCCAACCGCAGATGTCAGTGTCACCTTGTCGATGGCCCTCGGTGTCTTTGTCCTCATTCTGTTCTACAGCATTAAGATGAAAGGAATCAAGGGTTTTGCGAAGGAGCTGGCATTACAGCCTTTCAATCATCCGCTGTTTATTCCTATTAACTTAATTTTGGAAGGGGTTAGCTTGCTGTCTAAGCCTATATCACTCGGTCTGCGACTGTTTGGTAATATGTATGCCGGCGAATTAATCTTTATTCTTATTGCGGCTCTTTTGCCGATGTGGTCACAGTGGTTACTCAGCTTGCCTTGGGCTATTTTCCACATACTGATTATAACGTTACAAGCCTTTATTTTCATGGTTCTGACGATCGTTTATCTGTCGATGGCATCTGAAGAGCATTAATTTTTATCAATCAATAATTGTGTTTTAACTGAAACAAACTGGAGACTGTCATGGATATAAACATGGATCTGCTGTACATAGCTGCCGCTATTCTGATGGGTTTGGCGGCTATCGGTGCTGCGATCGGTATCGGCATCCTCGGGGGTAAATTCCTGGAAGGCGCAGCTCGTCAGCCTGATCTGATTCCTCTGCTGCGTACACAGTTCTTTATCGTTATGGGTCTGGTTGATGCCATCCCTATGATTGCTGTGGGCCTGGGCTTGTTTATGATGTTCGCTGTTGCCTAAGTGAAATAGCAGAACTCTAAATTACGCCAATTCATTAATTGAAATAGAGGTATTGTGCCGTGAATATTAACGCAACAATCCTCGGCCAGGCCTTCGCGTTTGTCCTGTTTGTTTTGTTCTGCATGAAGTATGTATGGCCACCAATCATGGCGGCCATTGAAAAGCGTCAGAAAGAGATTACTGACGGTTTGGCTTCAGCAGAACGTGCCAAAAAGAACCTGGACTTAGCGCAAGCCAATGCGACCGACCAACTGAAAAAAGCGAAAGCTGATGCGCAAGTTATCATTGAGCAGGCTAATAAACAAAAAGCCCAAATTATTGATGATGCTAAAGCAGAAGCAGAGCTGGAGCGTAACAAAATCTTAGTGCAAGCGAATGCTGAAATTGAAGCTGAACGCAAACGCGCTCGTGAAGAGTTACGTAAACAGGTTGCGATGCTGGCTATCGCAGGTGCCGAGAAAATTATCGAACGTTCCGTGGATGAAGCTGCTAACAGCGACATCGTTGATAAACTGGTCGCTGAACTGTAAGGAGGGAGGGGCATGTCTGAATTTGCTACGGTAGCTCGCCCCTACGCCAAAGCAGCTTTTGACTTTGCTGTAGAACACCAATCTATTGAACACTGGCAGAACATGCTGGCGTTTATTGCTGAGGTTACTCGCAATGAGCAGGTTGGTGAGCTGCTTTCCGGTTCATTGGCACCGGAAACGTTAGCCAAAACCTTTATCACCCTTTGTGGTGAGCAGGTTGATGCGCATGCTCAGAACTTTATTCGTGTAATGGCAGAAAATGGTCGCTTGCTGGTACTGCCAGAAGTCTTCCAGCAATTTATACAATTGCGTGCGTCACTTGAATCAACCATTGATGTTGAAGTGATTTCTGTGTCCGAACTAAATGAGCAGCAGCAGGCTAAAATTTCTGCGGCGATGGAAAAACGTCTGTCACGCAAAGTGAAGCTGAATTGCAAAATTGACAAGTCTGTTATTGCCGGTGTGATTATTCGCGCGGGTGATATGGTGATTGATGGCAGTATTCGTGGCCGTCTGAATCGTTTAACAGACGACTTGCAGTCTTAAGGGGACTGGAGCATATGCAACTGAATTCCACCGAAATCAGCGAACTGATCAAACAGCGTATTGCTCAGTTCAATGTCGTGAGCGAAGCTCACAATGAAGGAACGATTGTTTCCGTTAACGACGGTATCATTCGTGTCCACGGTTTAGCTGATGTCATGCAGGGTGAGATGATCTCTCTGCCTGGCAACCGTTATGCAATTGCACTGAACTTGGAGCGTGACTCTGTAGGTGCGGTTGTGATGGGTCCGTATGCTGACTTGGCCGAAGGCATGAAAGTCAAATGTACTGGCCGAATTTTGGAAGTACCTGTTGGTCGTGGTCTGCTGGGTCGTGTTGTTAACACACTGGGTGAACCAATTGATGGTAAAGGCGCTCTTGAACATGATGGCTTCTCACCTGTTGAAGTGATTGCGCCGGGTGTTATCGATCGTCAATCCGTTGACCAGCCTGTTCAGACAGGTTACAAATCCGTTGATGCCATGATCCCGATCGGCCGTGGCCAGCGTGAGCTGGTAATCGGTGACCGTCAGACCGGTAAAACCGCGCTGGCTATCGATGCGATCATCAACCAGCGTAATTCTGGTATCAAATGTATCTATGTTGCGATTGGTCAGAAAGCCTCTACCATCTCTAACGTAGTTCGTAAACTGGAAGAGCACAATGCACTGGAAAACACCATCGTTGTTGTTGCGTCCGCATCAGAATCCGCGGCCCTGCAATATTTGGCACCATACTCTGGCTGTGCGATGGGTGAATACTTCCGCGATCGCGGTGAAGATGCACTGATTGTTTACGATGACCTGTCTAAGCAGGCTGTTGCGTACCGTCAGATTTCTTTGTTGCTGCGTCGTCCACCTGGACGCGAAGCATTCCCTGGTGATGTTTTCTATCTGCACTCCCGTCTGCTGGAGCGTGCAGCGCGAGTTAACTCTGAATACGTTGAAAAATTCACCAATGGTGAAGTGAAAGGCCAGACGGGTTCACTGACTGCACTGCCAATCATTGAAACTCAGGCGGGTGACGTTTCTGCGTTCGTACCAACAAACGTTATCTCCATCACTGATGGTCAAATCTTCCTGGAATCTTCTCTGTTCAACGCAGGTATCCGTCCAGCGGTTAACCCAGGGATTTCTGTATCCCGTGTAGGTGGTGCTGCTCAGACTAAGATCATCAAGAAACTGTCTGGTGGTATCCGTACCGCTCTGGCTCAGTATCGTGAACTGGCTGCATTCTCCCAGTTTGCTTCTGATCTGGATGATGCAACTCGTAAGCAATTGGATCATGGTCAGAAAGTAACTGAGCTGTTGAAACAGAAACAGTATCAGCCGATGTCTATTGCACAGCAGGCTCTGTCTTTGTTCGCTGCTGAGCGTGGTTATCTGGAAGATATCGAAATCGCGAAAGTGGTCAGTTTCGAAGCTGCTCTGTTGTCATATGCTAGCCGTGAACATTCTGATCTTCTGAAAGAGATTGACCAGTCTGGTGATTACAACGGAGAGATCGAAGCGAAGCTGAAAGCTCTGTTGGAATCCTTCAAGGCGACTCAGTCCTGGTAACACTATTCGGCCCAGTTTGATTTTATTTAATTAAAATAACTCGGGCCGTCTGGTTGAATTCGGAGAAGCAGAAATGGCCGGCGCAAAAGAGATACGTACCAAAATCGCCAGTGTGCAAAACACGCAAAAAATCACTAAAGCGATGGAAATGGTCGCCGCCTCCAAAATGCGTAAAACGCAGGATCGCATGGCGGCTAGCCGTCCTTACGCAGAGACCATTCGCAGTGTGATTGGGCACCTTGCATTGGGTAATCTGGAATACAAACATCCATACCTTGAAGAGCGCGAAGTGAAGCGTGTTGGGTACGTGGTTGTTTCGACTGACCGTGGTTTATGTGGCGGTTTGAACATTAACTTGTTCAAAAAATTGCTGATAGAAATGAAAGACTGGTCTGATAAAAACGTCCAGGTTGATTTGGCGCTTGTTGGATCAAAAGCGGTTTCTTTCTTTTCTTCTGTTGGCGGTAACATTGTTACCCAAGTAACAGGGATGGGAGATAACCCATCATTGTCCGAACTGATCGGGCCAGTCCACGTCATGATGCAAGCATATGATGAAGGACGTCTGGATAAACTGTATATAGTGACAAACAAGTTCATTAATACTATGTCTCAGGTTCCGACGATTACTCAGTTATTGCCTCTGCCAGCCGGAGACGATGAAACACTGAAGAAGAAGTCCTGGGATTATCTGTATGAACCTGATCCTAAAGCGCTGTTGGATACCCTGCTGCGCCGCTATATAGAATCACAAGTTTATCAGGGCGTCGTTGAAAACCTGGCTAGTGAACAGGCCGCACGAATGGTAGCGATGAAAGCCGCGACCGATAACGGTGGCAACCTGATCAAAGAGTTGCAGTTGGTTTACAACAAGGCTCGTCAGGCCAGCATCACTCAGGAACTCACCGAAATCGTTTCGGGTGCTTCTGCGGTTTAACAGCTAGGTTTACGAATTACGTAGAGGATTCAAGATGGCTACTGGAAAGATTATCCAGGTAATCGGCGCCGTAGTGGACGTCGAATTCCCTCAGGACAGCGTACCAAAAGTATACGATGCCCTTGAGGTTAAAAACGGTGAAGAAAAACTGGTGCTGGAAGTTCAGCAGCAGTTAGGTGGTGGTATTGTGCGTTGTATTGCAATGGGTACCTCCGATGGCCTGCGCCGTAATTTGGACGTGACTGATTTAGGGCACCCAATCGAAGTTCCAGTGGGTAAAGCAACACTGGGCCGTATCATGAACGTATTGGGCGATCCAATTGACATGAAAGGTGAGATTGGCGAAGAAGAGCGCTGGTCAATTCACCGTACGGCACCAACCTATGAAGAGTTATCCAACTCTCAGGAATTACTGGAAACTGGTATCAAAGTAATGGACTTGATCTGCCCATTTGCTAAGGGTGGTAAAGTTGGTCTGTTCGGTGGTGCGGGTGTAGGTAAAACCGTTAACATGATGGAGCTTATCCGTAACATCGCGATCGAGCACTCAGGTTACTCTGTATTTGCTGGTGTTGGTGAGCGTACCCGTGAAGGTAATGACTTCTATCATGAAATGACGGACTCAAATGTACTGGACAAAGTATCTCTGGTATACGGTCAGATGAATGAGCCACCAGGAAACCGTCTGCGTGTTGCATTGACCGGTTTGACCATGGCGGAAAAATTCCGCGATGAAGGCCGTGACGTTCTGCTGTTCGTTGACAACATTTACCGTTATACCCTGGCAGGGACAGAAGTATCTGCACTGTTGGGTCGTATGCCATCTGCGGTAGGTTATCAGCCAACACTGGCAGAAGAGATGGGTATTCTGCAAGAGCGCATCACCTCTACCAAAACTGGCTCCATCACCTCCGTACAGGCAGTTTACGTTCCTGCGGATGACTTGACTGACCCATCACCAGCGACAACCTTTGCTCACTTGGATGCAACCGTCGTATTGAGTCGTCAGATAGCATCTCTGGGTATTTACCCTGCGGTTGATCCACTGGATTCAACCAGTCGTCAGCTTGATCCACTGGTTGTTGGCCAGGAGCACTATGATGTGGCTCGTGGTGTTCAGTCTATCCTACAGCGTTATCAGGAACTGAAAGACATCATCGCTATTCTCGGTATGGACGAGCTGTCTGAAGACGACAAACTGGTTGTGGCACGTGCCCGTAAGATCCAGCGCTTCTTGTCTCAGCCATTCTTCGTTGCAGAAGTCTTCACCGGTTCACCAGGTAAATTCGTTTCTCTGAAGGACACTATCCGTGGCTTCAAAGGTATCCTGAATGGTGATTATGACCATCTGCCAGAGCAGGCGTTCTACATGGTTGGTAGCATCGAAGAAGCTGTGGAAAAAGCGAAGGCGCTTTAATACGGCTGACGGGAGGTTGATATGGCTGCAATGACGTTCTCCCTGAACGTAGTCAGTGCTGAAAAACTTATGTTTGAAGGGCTGGTACAGAAAATTCAGGTGACAGGCAGTGAAGGTGAGCTGGGGATTTATCCTCAACACACACCACTGCTTACTGCCATAAAACCGGGCATGATACGTATTGTTAAGCAGTTTGGTGAAGAAGAGTTTATCTACCTGTCTGGTGGAATTCTTGAAGTTCAGCCAAACGGCGTTATCGTACTGGCCGATACAGCGATCCGTGGTAAGGATTTGGACGAAGCTAAGGTGCTTGAATCTAAGCGCAAGGCGGAAGAACATATCCGTAGATCTCACGGCGATGTTGATTATGCTCAGGCATCTGCTGAATTGTCAAAAGCGATCGCGAAACTTCGCGTTATCGAGCTGACAAAGAAATTGATGTAATCAGTACCCGATAGATTTCTAATTGCATTCAACTGAATAGCAACTTGAAAGAAGGGTAGGCAGTGAAATAAAAAGCCAGTTGGTGAAAGCTAACTGGCTTTTTTGCATTGCGAAATATGTGGCAATTTATTTCGCAAACAGGTTTACTTTCATACTTAAAATTGGAATTGTCAGGTTTCTTATGTCTATTATTTCAAACGGTGCCAACACTAAAAGTGTCGTGATCCTTGCCGCAGGCAAGGGAACTCGCATGTATTCTGATCTTCCCAAAGTTTTGCATTTGTTGGCTGGCAAGCCAATGGTGCAGCATGTCATTGACACCGCAATGGAATTGGGTTCTCAAAATGTTCATTTGGTTTACGGGCATGGCGGTGATCTGATGAAACACACACTCTCCAACCAAAATTTGAACTGGGTATTGCAAGCTGAACAGCTTGGTACTGGCCATGCCATGCAGCAGGCAGCTCCTCATTTTGCAGATGATGAAGATATTCTGATCCTTTACGGTGATGTCCCTTTGATTGCCAAAGATACTTTAGAACGCTTAATCGAGGCAAAACCAGAAGGTGGAATCGGTTTATTGACCGCTATTTTAGACAATCCAACGGGATATGGTCGTATCATCCGTGCAAATGATGAAGTTACAGGTATTATCGAACAGAAAGATGCGACGGAAGAACAGCGTAAAATCAACGAAATCAACACGGGTATTTTGGTTGCAAATGGCGGTGATTTGAAACGTTGGTTATCCAAATTGGAAAACAACAACGCACAGGGTGAATATTACCTTACCGATGTTATTGCGCTAGCACATAAAGAAGGTCGTCAAATTAAGGCGGTACACCCAAGTCGTTTAAGTGAAATGGAAGGGGTTAACAATCGTCTTCAACTTTCTACTCTGGAGCGTATTTATCAGTCTGAGCAAGCTGAAAAATTATTGCTGGCAGGGGTTATGTTATTAGATCCTGCTCGTTTTGATCTGCGTGGAACATTAGAACATGGTCGTGATGTAGTGATTGATACCAATGTGATTATCAAAGGCAATGTCACACTGGGAGATCATGTTCATATTGGTTCTGGCTGTATCCTGAAAAACTGCGTTATTGGTGATGGTGCGGTAATAAGCCCTTACACTATCATCGAAGGTTCTGAACTTTCAACAGAGTGCACAGTCGGGCCTTTTGCACGTTTACGTCCGGGCACTAAACTGGCGGAAAAAGCTCACGTTGGTAACTTCGTTGAAATGAAAAAATCGTCTCTGGGTAAAGGTTCCAAAGCGGGTCATCTGACTTATCTTGGTGATTCTGAGATTGGCGATAATGTGAATATTGGTGCAGGAACCATTACCTGCAACTATGATGGTGCTAATAAATTTAAAACCATCATTGGTGATGATGTGTTTGTCGGCTCTGATACTCAGCTTATTGCGCCTGTGACAATAGCTAAAGGGGCAACAATTGGTGCGGGAACTACTGTCACAAAAGATATTGCTGAAAATGAACTGGCACTCAGCCGAGTGAAGCAAACTCATATTAAAAACTGGCAACGTCCGGTTAAGAAAAATAAATAGGATATACCTATAAAAAATTCCCAATAAATTTCAAGTTACAGCGAGGCGGCAGGTGAATGAGGCCAACAAAGCTGCTGCTTGAAAGATGAAGGGGATACTCCCCATCTCTACAAAGCTCGGGGACCGGCAAACAGCCGGAAAACAATCAGGTTGTGCGACATAAAAAGGGCGTTTAATAGCCCTGTTTTTAGGAATGAAACCCATGTGTGGAATAGTTGGTGCTTGTGCACAACGAGATATTGCAGAAATATTGATCGAAGGTCTTCGTCGCCTAGAGTACCGTGGTTATGATTCTGCGGGAATGGCTGTCGTTGACAGCGAAAACCGTATGACTCGTCTGCGTGAAGTTGGCAAAGTCCAGATGCTGGCGGATGAAGCAGATAAACAACCCGTGATTGGTGGCACAGGGATTGCGCATACCCGTTGGGCAACTCACGGTGAACCAAACGAACGTAACGCCCATCCTCATGTTTCTGAACATATTGCGGTTGTGCATAACGGTATTATTGAAAACCACGAAGAACTGCGCGAAGAGTTAAAAGCGCGTGGTTACATCTTTTCTTCTGATACAGATACAGAAACCATTGCCCACCTTGTTCATTGGGAACAACAACAAGGCGGAACACTGCTGGAAGTGATTCAGCGAGTTATCCCGCAATTGCGTGGTGCTTACGGCACAGTAATTATGGATAGCCGTAACCCTGATGTGCTGGTGGCAGCTCGTTCTGGTAGCCCATTGGTTATCGGTCTGGGAATGGGTGAAAACTTCCTGGCATCTGACCAACTTGCGTTACTGCCGGTCACCCGTCGTTTTATCTATCTGGAAGAAGGTGATATTGCAGAAATCACCCGCCGCACTGTTCGCATCTTTGATGTGAACGGCGAAGCCGTTGAACGTGAGCAGATTGAATCCAACGTTCAATACGATGCAGGTGACAAAGGTGTTTATCGTCACTACATGCAGAAAGAGATTTACGAACAACCAATGGCTATCAAGAGCACACTGGAAGGCCGTTTAAGCAACGGTCAGGTAAATCTGTCAGAACTGGGCGCGAATGCTGCTGAACTGCTGTCCCAGGTTGAGCATATCCAAATCGTTGCTTGTGGTACTTCTTATAATGCGGGAATGGTTTCACGCTACTGGTTTGAATCATTGGCGGGAATTCCATGTGACGTGGAAATCGCCTCTGAATTCCGTTACCGCAAACCTGCCCGCCGTAAAAACAGCCTGCTGATTACCCTGTCTCAGTCCGGTGAAACGGCAGATACCTTGGCTGCCCTGCGCTTATCCAAAGAACTGGGCTACCTGACCTCGTTGGCTATCTGTAACGTAGCGGGTTCCTCTCTGGTTCGTGAATCAGAATTTGCTCTGATGACCAAAGCAGGCGCTGAAATCGGTGTTGCCTCTACCAAAGCCTTTACCACTCAGCTAACTGTATTGCTGATGCTCGTGGCCTATATGGGACGCCTGAAAGACGCTGACACAGCATTGGAACACGATATTGTCCATGCCCTGCATGCCCTGCCAAGCCGCATTGAAAGCATGTTGTCTAAAGACAAGCTGATTGAAGCATTGGCGGAAGATTTCTCTGAAAAACATCACGCCCTGTTCCTTGGCCGTGGCGATCAATACCCGATCGCGGTTGAAGGCGCGCTGAAACTGAAAGAGATCTCCTACATTCACGCAGAAGCCTACGCTGCCGGTGAACTGAAACATGGCCCGCTGGCACTGATCGATGCGGATATGCCGGTGATCATCATTGCGCCAAACAACGAACTGCTGGAAAAACTGAAATCCAACATTGAAGAAGTCCGTGCCCGTGGCGGTTTGTTGTACGTCTTCGCTGATCAGGATGCCGGTTTTACCAACAGCGAAAACATGAAGATCATCTCCCTGCCACATGTAGAAGAGTTGATCGCACCGATCTTCTATACCGTACCCCTGCAATTGCTGTCTTATCATGTTGCATTGATCAAAGGTACAGATGTGGATCAGCCGAGGAATTTGGCGAAGTCGGTGACGGTGGAATAATATTTATTGTGCATTGTTAATATAAACATATAGTAAAACTGAGTACTTTTTAAATCCGGTTATGCGCAAGCTGACCGGATTTTTTCATAAAAAAAGAGCCACAGTAGAAAGTCATCACAACATATAGGATATTCGCGATAATAAAATGGAGAAAATAAAAAGTGTTTGATATTGCCTCAGAATCTGTAGAAATGGCATCCAAATTTACAGAGAACAAATTTGATCCAGTAAGACTATTAGTCGATTTTTTCAAACAATTACATGTTATTGAACGTTTTAATGTATTTAAACTTGAATATATAACGGGTTGGGAGAATTGGTTTCAGATAGAACTGGCTTATTTTTTGTACCATCATGTGACAGAACAAAATGGGGAATGGTGGCGAGAGTTTAGTATCGAATGGGATGGTATGCCCCAAGATATTGGAAAATGTAAGCCGGATTTTTGGCTTTGGTCAGGTGAGGAAAACAGCTACTACCTTTTGGAATTAAAACAAAATGGGAATGTTCGTATCGCACTCAAAGAAGTAATAAAAGATATTCAAAAACTCAGCACGTTGACTAATACTAAAACCTTCAATGCCGTTGGCTATGAGGGAGAATATACCTGCAAAGGTAAATTTTTCGTATTAGTTTCAAAATGTGAACCAAATATTGTTGAAGTACCAATTGGAGCTAATGAGGCTTGCAGAGGTGCCATTGGCAATAGTGGTTTTTATTTTGTTATATATCGTTCCTGATTATTACAGTGGTATTTTAATTAGCCGTAATCATTTGAGCTAACTAGTTCTGTATTACGGCTTTTTATTTCCATAACTTCTATTTCATATTTACATTAATCTATTGTCATTATTCAATAAACTGAGCCGATTTTAAAATCCAGTCACTCTGGGTCTGGCGGCTGAGGGCAATGCCATACTGTTTAAACAGGGCTTCCTGACGGTACAACTGGCGGACAGTCAATGAAGAGATTTTCTGTTGTTCAAAAATGTCCTGCCACTCGGCTGGATTAAATCGGGATTGATTCATGCGCGCTTCTTCCATCATCAGAATGGATGAAACCGAATGACCCTTTGCCAAGTGTGGTTCCCCACGCTTACTTTAAAACCAGCAATTAGTCGAGTTTTAAACATACAAATAGACGGATGTTAAACCAGCAAATAGTCGGTGTTGAACTTGAAAGTTGAATCTGCCTTATTGCTAATAGAAGTTAATTTTTTGTTTTATATCTTTCAATTAATTAGATATTGAAATGTGGATTTATAATATATTAGGAGACTGGTTGAAATTTTTAATAATGACAGGTGAGATTTTTCTGACGCTTACTTATAAAATTAAAATAATCAAAGGCATATAATGAAATTCAACGAAGATTCCCGTGTAAAAATCCCCGTTATCCTACACTTGATGAAATTAGGTTATAACTATCTGTTGCTCAAGAACCAAACCAGGGATGTAGCAACAAATATCTTTACTAAACTCTTTAGCAAAGCGATTTCTCGTATTAACAACGGTATTGAAGACGATGAAGTCGGTCGTTTACTCGAAGATGTAAAGCTGCTACTCGATAATGACGATCTTGGTCGTGCTTTTTTTGAACGCCTGATGGATCGCTCAAATACCAAACTGCTCGATTTTGAAAATCTTAACAATAATAGTTTCCATGTTGTCACTGAGTTAACTTGCCAGAATGGTGATGAGGAGTTCCGTCCAGACATCACACTATTAATAAATGGTATGCCATTGGTCTTCATTGAAGTGAAGAAACCAAACAATCGTGAAGGCATCTTGGTGGAGCGTGATCGTATCAACAAACGCTTTCAGAACCCAAAGTTTGAGCGGTTTGCCAATATCACCCAATTCATGATCTTTTCTAACAACATGGAGTATGACGATAGTGATCTTGAACCGATTCAGGGGGCATTCTACGCCAGTAGCTCATATCATGAGCCAATATTAATTACTTCCGTGAAGAGGAAATATTAAATCTTACAGCACTGCTTAAGCCTCTATCGGATGATGACGAGATCAACGTACTGAAAGACAATAACATTGAAGTTATTCGCCACAATCCAGAGTTCCTGACGAATAAAGACCCAAACCGCCCAACCAACCGTATTTGTACTTCCTTGCTAAGCAAAGAGCGCCTCGCTTTTATTCTGCGTTACGCGTTGGCTTATGTGTCTGAAACGGATGGGCTACAAAAGCACATCATGCGTTATCCGCAACTGTTTGCGACTAAGGCGATTGAACAAAAGTTAAACCAAGGGGTTAAAAAAGGCATTATCTGGCATACCCAAGGTAGTGGCAAAACAGCACTAGCGTTCTATAACGTCCAATTTTTGACGGATTATTTTCAAAAACGGCAGATTATTCCAAAATTCTACTTTATCGTTGATCGTCTGGATTTGTTGCAACAGGCACAGAGTGAGTTTACTGCTCGTGGCCTGATGGTACACCTCATCAATACCCGTGAGGACTTTGCACTTGACATCAAAGCCATGCAGGCGATCCACAACCATTCTGGTAAACCAGAAATCACCGTCGTTAATATACAAAAATTTAAAGATGATCCTGATATAGTTTCAACCAAAGACTACAATGTAGCGCTCCAGCGAGTCTATTTCTTGGATGAAGTGCACCGTAGCTACAATCCTAGGGGTAGTTTTCTGGCAAATTTAAGTCAGTCAGACACGAATGCCATTAAAATTGGTCTGACAGGGACACCACTATTGGGAGACGATTACAATTCCCGCGCCTTGTTCGGCGATTATATCCACAAATACTATTACAATTCCTCCATTGCCGATGGTTACACGCTGCGTCTGATCCGTGAGGAAATTGCTACCAACTACAAAATGACGCTGCAAAAAGCATTGGAAGAAGTTGAAATAAAAATGGGTGATGTAGACCGCAAAGAGGTTTATTCCCATCCAAGTTTTGTGGAGCCGATGCTCAACTACATTATTACTGACTTTGAGAAAAACCGTGGTGCATTAAATGATGCCAGCATCGGTGGCATGGTTATCTGCGATAGCGCTGAGCAAGCTAAACAGATGTTTGAGATATTTAATGCGGAAAACCTTTGCTACCTAAAAAAGAAGCTGTTCGCGTACTGGAAATGGCTGAACCTCAGATAACGGCTTATGGTGAGTCGCTCAAACAGGCGCAAAAAGTCAAAAGTGCAGCGCTCATTCTTCATGATATCGGCACTAAAGAAGAGCGTAAAAACTGGGTGGAAGATTTCAAGGCCGGCAAAATTGACTTCTTATTTGTCTACAAAATGTTGTTGACCGGCTTTGATGCCAACCGTCTGAAAAAGCTATACCTTGGGCGCATTATCCGTAAACACAATCTGTTGCAGGCACTGACTCGGGTTAACCGAACCTATAAAGACTTCCGCTACGGCTATGTCGTGGACTTTGCCGATATCCGTAAAGAGTTTGATGAAACCAACAAAGCCTATTTTGAAGAGTTACAATCAGAATTAGGTGACGAAATGGAACACTACTCACACCTGTTTAAATCTCAGGAAGAGATAACGCAGGAAATTGAAAATATCAAAGATGTGTTGTTCTGTTTTGATACTGAAAATATGGAAGTGTTCTGTGATCAAATCAATCAGATTCAGGACAGAGAAACCGTACAGGCACTGAAAAAAGCACTGGCTGACGCCAGAAGTTTGTATAACCTTATTCGTCTACAAGGCGAATACCGCTTTATTAATGAGCTGGATTTCGCCAGACTGAATATACTTTATCGTGAAACCCGTAACCATTTGGAGCTACTTAACCTCAAGCAGGACCTGGAGCAAGGTACGGATACCGGCAACTTGCTAAACCGTGCGTTGGAAGATGTGATTTTCAAGTTTGTGAAAATTGGCGAAGAAGAGCTGGTCATGGCTGACAAACTGAAAAACACTCTGCGCCAGACCCGCGAAGCGTTGGCCGATAACTTTGATCAGCAAGATCCCAAGTTTATCAGCTTGAAAGAAGAGATTGAGCGACTGTTTAAGAAAAAGAATTTAAGCGCAGTGACTCAGGATGATATGGTGGCTAATATTAACGCCCTGAACAAAATTCATGAGCGCATTAAAGAACTCAACCGTCAGAATAACCAACTGCGTCAAAAGTATCATGGTGACGTTAAATACACCCGTATTCATAAACGCCTGCAAGAACGTCAGCAAGATAAAAGTGACATTAGTGAATTTGAACGTAAGATTTTTGCTGCGTTGATGAATGTAAAACAGGATGCCGATGAGCAAGTACTCAATAACAGCCAGATTTTGAATAACGAAAGCTATTTTGCTCGCCAGATGATGCCACTGGTGATCAACCGCTTTATGAATGAGCAACAAATTAAACTGAATGACAATATTTATCAATATATCAATAATTTAGTTGTTAATGAATATCTGAAAGAATTTAATGCAGGAAACAGAACGTGGTAGAACTCAATTTAGAGAAAAAACAAAGGAACTTATTGATGGCCTAAAAAGCATTTGTGCCAACTATGGACTGGGCAATGATGGTAATGAATTTAAAATTATTACCCAAGCTTTCTTGTACAAGTTTTTGAATGATAAATTCGCTTTTGAGGCGAAAAGGATCAAGAAAAACTTTGCTAAAGATGAAAAGTGGGAAGAAGCATTGTCTCTGATGAGTAAAGACGACTTCAAAATGTT
This sequence comes from Xenorhabdus sp. XBWT, assembly GCF_059072735.1. NCBI lineage: Bacteria > Pseudomonadati > Pseudomonadota > Gammaproteobacteria > Enterobacterales > Morganellaceae > Xenorhabdus > Xenorhabdus sp. XBWT. Next base: position 24,446 of record NZ_CM180990.1, on the reverse strand, counting down.
GCAAAACCAAATGGAGAGTGATACTGCACGTTTGAAGCCGATACACTTTATCAGCTACCTGGCCAGTCGCCAAAATGAGGATAATTTTTCCAAGACGTTTGACGATACCTTGATGGATATCGCTATCGATAACAACGATGTGTTTGCAGTGAAAACCGACGGTGGTGCGAAAGTGGTGCTGTTTGACCGCATTAGCCAATACATTGCCGATGAATCTAAACGAGATACCTTCTGCCGAGCTATCATCAACCAGTTGATGAAGTTCAGCTTTGAGCGCATTTTTACCCAAAAATTCGATTTCTACGCTACTATCTTTGAATACTTGATCAAAGACTACAACAGTAACTCTGGCGGCAAATATGCCGAGTATTATACCCCTCATGCTGTGGCGCGGATTATGGCCGCTATTCTGGTACTGAAAGAACAGCAGGGTGTTGTTCGTAACGTTAGCTGCTTACGATCCATCGGCAGGTTCAGGTACCTTGTTAATGAACATCGCTCATGCTATTGGTGAAAAACGTTGCAGCATCTATGCGCAGGATATTTCACAAAAATCTTCTAGCTTGCTGCGTCTGAACCTGATTCTGAATAATTTGGTGCACTCCATTCCCAATGTTATTCAGGGGAATACGGTACTGCACCCGTACCACAAAGATGGTAAAGAGTTAAAGCAATTTGACTATATCGTTTCCAACCCGCCATTTAAGACGGATTTTAGCGATTATCGTAACGACTTGGAGAGCAAAGAAAATAAAGAGCGTTTCTTTGCCGGAATTCCAAAGATTAAAGCTGCATCTAAGGACAAAACGGAAATTTACCAATTGTTCTTACAACACATCATCTACTCTCTAAAACTTGATGGCAAAGCAGCAGTGGTAGTACCGACAGGATTTATCACTGCTCAGTCTGGTATTGACAAGAAAATCCGTCAGCATTTGGTGGATAACAAGATGCTGGCCGGAGTGATTTCTATGCCATCCAATATCTTTGCGGCTACTGGTACAAACGTCTCTATCCTGTTTATTGATGCCAGCAATAAAGACAAAGTGGTGTTGATTGATGCTTCTAATTTGGGCGAAAAAGTCAAAGACGGTAAGAACCAGAAAACTGTTCTTACGCCAGAGGAAGAACAGCAAATTATTGATGTTTTCAATAACAAATGGACAGAGGAAGATTTTTCTGTAGCTGTTGGTTATGACGAAATTGCAGCAAAAAATTATAGCTTAAGTGCTGGTCAGTATTTCGATATTAAAATTGAATATGAGGATATTACTCCAGAGCAGTTTGCTGAGAAAATGCAGAGCCTTACCACCAATCTAGATAGTCTTTTTGCTCAATCTCAAGCTTTGGAAATTGAAATCAAGCAGCAGTTGGCAGGGATTCAGTATGAATAATCTCTACCAATTAAGATCGTTAATATCATCTACATGTAAAGGAATAACTCCCCGATATGTAGAGTATTCGAGTGTGATTGTTCTTAATCAAAAGTGCATTATAAATAATCAAATTGATTTTTCTTTTGCACAATATCATGATCCGAATAAGAAATTTTATTACGATAAGGCTCTGAAAGAAGGAGATATTTTAATTAATTCTACTGGTCAAGGTACTGCTGGTAGATGCGCTTTTGTAAAGGAGTTACCAAAGGGTTATACCGTTATTGTCGATTCACATATTTTAATCGTTCGAGTTGATGATTTTTATACTTCTGGTTGCTTGGAATATTCTCTATTTAGTATCGAATCGATACTACAAACCTTTATGGAGGGTAGTACAGGGCAAGGAGAATTTGATAAACAGAGACTTTTTAATATCATTTCAGGTTTGCCCAATGGAGAAAAACGTAAGCCTACTTATGATTTTTTAAATCAAATAGATAAGAAAATCGAACTCAATAACCGCATTAATTCTGAATTGGAAGCGATGGCAAAAACTCTGTACGACTACTGGTTTGTACAGTTAGATTTCCCTGATACCAAGGGCAAACCCTATAAAACCTCTGGCGGTAAAATGGTCTACAATCCCATACTGAAACGTGAGATACCAGAGGGGTGGGGAGACGGCACGTTAGATGACTTAGGTCAGATCGTTGGCGGTAGCACTCCATCAACAATCCAGTCTGAGAATTTTGCAAATAGAGGAACTCCTTGGATCACACCTAATGACCTTTCAGAAAATCAGGGTAGTAAGTTTATCTCGCGTGGTGCAACAGATGTGAGTGAGGCTGGAATTAAGTCAGCATCGCTTAAGAAATATCCTTCTGGAACGGTTTTATTGAGTTCTAGAGCGCCTATTGGCTACATGGCTATTGCTCGAAATGAAGTGACTACAAATCAGGGTTTTAAGTCCTTTATTCCTTCTAAAGGTTACTCAACTGAATTTGTCTATTTTTCTGTTAAAAATAGCTTAAAGGCAATTATTCAGTATTCATCCGGATCAACATTTAAGGAAGTATCGGGAACCGTGTTGAAGACTGTCAAAGTGGTTCTTCCTGAACAGAGTGCGGTTAATAAATTTACGAAAAAAGTCGCCTGTATTTTTGCGCGACAAGACAAATTAGAGCAGGAAAACCAACAGCTTGTTGAATTACGTGACTGGCTTCTCCCAATGCTAATGAACGGCCAAGTAACGGTGAAATAATGAACTTAGTGTTTCGGTTGCTCTTAACCTTTGGTGAGAGTAGGTAATGACCTGATTGATGTTTTTTTATTTTAAATACACTAAATTAATAAATATCAAACAGCCCAAAACCGACAATTAGTCGGCGCTAAAACCAGCAAATAGACGACATTCAGGTATTAAGCCTTTATCTTATAAGTACGGCTATCAGCCGTACTTATTTGCTTATTATCCAACCAAATGCTAACCTACATCAGTACAATAAACAAATACCAACAGGAATAAACCGGAGTTACCCAAATGGCAACAATATCGGTAAAAAAGCCTTACAAAGAGGTCAAAAATGCCCGTGTAGAGTTAAAAACCAGCACTGAGCTAAAAGAAACTTTGCGTCAGGCGGCTCAGGTTTCTGGTGTTGATTTAAGTGCTTTTATCCTGAATGCCGCTTTTGAGCGGGCAGAAGAAGTGCTGGAAAACCAAAAGCGCCGTGAGTTAGATGCAGAAAACTGGTGTACTTTGAATATGCTGATTGCTGAACCTGTGTCGCCAACCCTTGCTTTACGTGCTTTGATGAGGAAGAACAAAGATGGAAAAGCCATTAAATGAAATTAGGGTTGAATACATTTGTGTGAATTATCAGAGTGATATGACCTATCCGGGGCAAAAAAACTTTGATTGTGGCAATCATGTTATTAATCGTTATGTCCGCAGCAGCCTTAAAAACAATGTCGCCACCGGAAATTGTGTCGCTAAAGTTTTAATTGATGCTCAAACAGATGAGTTACTTGGTGTATGCAGCTTTACTGGATATTCACTGGCAAAATCTTGTTTAAGTGGGGTGTTAAGCGGTTCAATGCCAAGTGACCTTTCCGTTGTTCGTTTGGTGATGCTGGGTGTATCAGTCAAGCATCAAAAGCAAGGATATGGTCATATTTTAATGCGGGAATTTTTAGATCACGCCATCAAAGTTCATCATGTGATGCCGATTAAGGGAATATTTTTGGATGCCGATCCTGATGCTGTTGCGTTTTACACACGTCTTGGATTTGTCGAGCTGGGAATGCCTGCATCCAATGGAACAACGCCCATGTTTTTAAAGATTCAGGATTTATTGGCAGCCGTAAAGTAATTTTATGGAAAAACCAGCTGGTCATTTAGTGGGATGATCATAATATTATGTGAATCTAAATTTATAGCGATTTAACCATGAGTGAATATCAATATTATCATTTTAAACGACTTGATGGTGTGTTGTCTGCGAAGCAAAAAGCTGAGCTGAGGACTATCTCCAGCCGGGCTGAAATCAGTTCAAGTCATTTTACTGTTCATTATAACTACAGTGATTTAAAGGCTGAACCCGCTGAATTAATGGCACAGTACTTTGATGTTGGGTTCTATTATGCAGATTGGGGACAGGTTATTTGCTATCTGAAAGTGCCACCAGATACGATTCCTTTGGCATTTATGAGCATTGAGGATGGAGATTCCGTGATCTGTGAGAAAGGGAAAAACTATCTGTTATTCATCTTTTCCGTAGAAGAAAATGATTACTATATGGACGATGACGATGCAAAAGATTATTTAGATCATTTAGTTGAGTTACGTTCTGAGCTGATGGAAGGAGATTATCGTCTGTTATATCTGCCTTGGCTGAAAAGCGCATTTGATGGTGACGAGACATTGGATAAACTGCCTCTGATTAATTTCAATTTTAAACAATTATCTGAGGCTCAATCTGCCTTTGCAGAATTATTTGGTATCCCTCCTGAAGCGTATAATGCCTTGGATAAATTGCTTAAATCATCACAGGCACATACCGCAAAGGTTACACATCTGACCGCAGAAGAACAAATTAACAGTCTGTCTGACTCAGATAAGGATCTGCTATTGAAATCTTTGTTTGAGCAAGGGCAACTCACGGCTAATCAGGCTCGCTCATTGATTTATCAGCCATTAACTCACAATGATTATAAATATTGGCTGAGTCCCTCGTTACTTAATGCTTATTGGCAGGCTGCGAATGAAGAAATAGCTCGTGAACGTCTATTAGCTGAAGAACAAAGACGTGAACAAGAGTGGCTTGCAGCAATTAAGCGGCTTGATGCTGTCTTTTCCTCAAGAGAAGTTCACTGGGAAAATGCGAAGAAATACAGTGAGCAAGGCCATGCCAGTGCCTATGATAAAGCGGCCAGAGAAATGAAAGATCTGTATGATGCTTATCGCGTGAATAACACACTGGCAGAATTTATTCCACGCTATCAGATATTTGCCAAGCATATAGAAAGAAGAAAAACACTGGTACAACGATTGGAATTCCTAAATCAGGAAATAGGTAAATATCAAGATAGTATTTGATTTTAACAGAATAGGTACGCCTCATTGTCTAATATACTCAAGCAGAAAGCAGAGCGCCGGATAAACATCAGCACCTTGTCAGTAAATTGAAGGCACTCTTCCTTGGGTCAAAAGGAAAACGGGAAATATACTCTCTATACTTGAAGTTTATAGGCTATAAACCATCAAATAACATCATAAGGATAAAAATATGAGCCTCACTCCACGAACAGTTCGCTAAGCCGCAACAACGTTTTTCATTAGCAGTTGTTGCGGTGATCTCCTCTCGTTAATCATGAATAGGCAGATTGCCGCCGGATCTCACTTTCTGAGCGGATTTTTGTCATGTCTACTAAAACTACGCCCGTTTGGGGCTACTCTTTATCGTCAGCGCTTGTGCTGATGGTTCCTATTGATCTCCTCGCTTCACTGGCAATGGATGTGTATTTGCCGGTCATCCCGGTTATGCCAGCAGCACTTGATACTTCACCTGCTATGATCCAATTGACGCTGAGCGTTTACATACTTTTACTCGGGTTGGGGCAGATGATTTTTGGCCCTCTGTCCGATCGTATCGGTCGCCGACCCGTGGTATTAGGTGGGGTTCTGCTTTTTTCTATAGCGTCCTTTTCCCTTGCCATGACAAGCAGTGGAATTTTGTTTGTCATGTTGCGGATTTTACAGGCATTGGGCGCATCAGCAGCTTTGGTGGCGACTTTTGCGACTGTTCGGGATGTCTATGCCGACAGGCCTGAAAGTAGCGTTATCTATGGTCTATTCAGTTCCATGCTGGCGTTTGTACCTGCGCTCGGGCCTATTCTCGGTTCGGCCATTGCGCTTGCTTTTGGTTGGAAAGGGATCTTCGTGACTCTTGGTTTGTTGGGGTTATTGGCATTTAGTCGCGCGCTACCCCAATGGCATGAGACACGGCCGCCTAAACGAAATACACACGGATTGGCTGCTGTGTCGATTTTGACCAACAAGTCTTTTTGGGTTTACACACTTGGATTCAGTACTGCGATGGGGTCATTTTTTGTGTTTTTCTCTACAGCCCCCCTTGTGTTAGTAAGTCGTGCTGGTTTTTCTCAGATGGAGTTCAGTGCGGCGTTTGCCACGGTTGCAATCGTCATGATTGTCGTAGCGCGTTTCGTTAAATTTTTTGTGTTACGTTGGAACATTTCGGGAAGTTTCATGCGAGGCTTATTTACCATGATGGCAGGAGCTATTGTTTTAGCGACTTGCGCTGTTTTCTCGAAACCATCGTTTATTACTTTCGTGATGCCAATGTGGTTGATTGCGCTTGGTATGGTGTTCGTCGTTTCGGTTACAGCGAATGGAGCGCTTCGGGATTTTAGCGACGCTTCTGGCATTGCTGTCGCGCTGTACTACAGCATTCAAAGTCTGATTGTTGGTGGAGTGGGAACGCTTATGACTTTGGTGTTTGATAGCGACACCGCTTGGCCACTGGTAGCTTATTGTTTCGGAATGTCAGTAATTTGCTTTATTGCATTCACGATATTGAAACAGAAGACAAGATAAGGGCATTGTTCTGAGAGTTTTACTATTTTTTCTCAGTGGTCAAAGAACTTCATTTCTCCTGTGCGGCCGGATGGCTGCACATTAAGCTGTTTCGCATCATCTAAAACTGATTAACCGCCAAATCAATCGCTAACGCTATAAATATTAAACTTGTTATTTTATTTAAAACGACTTGTATTGATGGTTTATTCGACAAGATTCTATTTAAAAAACCAGATAAATAGGATATGGATGTAAAGACTAAAAAAGCAATAACGACAAATATTAAACCTAAATATAATAGCTGGAGTGGAATTGGTGTTGTATTTCCATTTTTAGCAGCAAATTGAGGCAGAAAAGCCAAAAAGAAAATAATTATTTTTGGATTTGATAAGTTCATCATTAATCCTTTTTTTATGATCTTATTTTTATTGTTGTAATTATTAATTTCACTTTCAAGACTAACAGGTTTCGCTTTGAACGCACCCCAAGCCAGATAACTTAAATAAAACACTCCAAATACTCTGATACTTTCTAATGCTACAGGATTTTCCCGTAATATTGCTGAAATACCTAATGAAACTAAAATCGTATGTATTATTAATCCAATACATAAGCCAATAGTGATTGATATCCCAAATTTACGTCCATTTATTGCCGATTGACTTAATACTAACATGTTATCAGGGCCTGGCAAGAGACATAAAAATGTTGAAATACTGATAAATGTAACGAGTGTTTCTATGGATGCCATATTGATTACCAATATTATAAAAATTTGATAAATTATGTAGTTAATAATTACATTAAGAATATTTTTTATATTAAATCAAAAAATATTTATATAAAAGATGAAAAAACTACTTATAAGTATGAATTAATTTCATACCCTGTTTGATAGTTCTGTCCAGATGAGTCTGGAGTAGAGGAAAACAAATTTCTCTGAACCATTGATGTTCCGGATCTTGGTGGTGCTTGGCATGCCACAGTAAATAGTATTTTTGTGCTTTAACATCAAGCGGTAAGGGTCTTATCTGTAAATCATGATGTTGGGCAAAATCAGCAGCAATATGAAGTGGTATGGTTAACATGGTGTCTGTTTTTAACAATAATTCAATGGCAGCCTGAAAAAAAGGTACGGTAGCGAAAATATTACGCTTTAGGTTGATTATTGCTAATGAATGATCAACTGGGCTATTCTTGTCTCCTCCTCCACTAATAAGTATATGTCTGCCATTAATATAATCATTAACCGTCATATCACTATCAAACTGGGGGTGAGAATTTCTAAATACAACAGCCAATTGGTCTTCAGCCATCACCTTTCCGTATAAATTATCGGGTATAGCATCGGCAATGGTTGTCACTAAGTCCACGTTTTGTTCAGCAAATTCATTGATATTGTCTTTGTACCATAATTTATATTCAATACTTACATTGGGTGCTTCAATTTCAATATTTGAGAATATAGCAGGAAAAATAGCCTGGGCGACATAGTCGCTGGATGCGAAAGTAAATGTTCTTTCACAAAGGGCTGGTTCCATTGTTTCTGATGCATATAAATTATCTATCTGCTGCATCAAAATCGAAAGTTGTGCTTTCAGTTTTTCTCCTTTTTGGGTAAGGATAAATTTATTTGATTCTCTTATAATAATCTTGTCATGAAAATCTTCACGAAGCTGATTTAGTATTTTACTCATTGCAGATTGTGTAACACCTAATTGTTTTGCAGATTCAGTTAGGTTAAGCGTCTGCAATATTGATACTAAAGGTGGTAGTAATTTGTAATTATTCAAAGAGTTATTTCCATGTGTTAAATGTCTAATGGAACTGTTACTTTACTCATTTATATTTTGCTCCTTTATATAGTGATACTCCCCCAACATAAAAGCAAATGGTTACTCCTGAAAATAAAAAATAACATAACATATTACACAGAATACTATTCTGATTAAAACACCTTTTTTCGGGAGAGATAACATGAATAATCATTATGATGTTTTGATTATGGGCGCTGGCATTGCTGGCATTGGTATGGCCTGTCATTTGGCAAGAGAATGTCCTAATAAAAAATTCGGGATCTTAGAGCGTCGCAATACAATAGGGGGAACGTGGGATTTATTCCGTTATCCGGGAATTCGTTCTGATTCAGATATGATGAGCTATGGTTATAAATTCCGTCCTTGGACAGAGACCAGTATTTTTGCAGATGGTCCTTCAATTAAAAATTATATCCATGACGTGACAGAGCAGTATGATATTAAAAACAAAATCCAGTTTGGGCTTAAAATCACTCAAACTGACTGGTCAAATAAAACTTCCCGATGGGTTGTTACTGCAATTGATGAAGCCAGTGGGGAAACCCGGCAATTTACCTGTCATTTCCTTATCTCGGCGACAGGTTATTACAACTACGATACACCTTATTCACCCCAGCTTCCTGGCCTTGATGATTTTAAAGGCCCTGTCATTCATCCTCAACATTGGCCTGAGGAATTGGATTACAAAGGAAAGCGAGTCGTTGTGATTGGAAGTGGAGCAACCGCAGTCACCTTGTTGCCTGCAATGGCTGATGAGACTAAACATATCACCATGCTACAGCGTTCACCCAGTTATATTTTTTCAATACCGGGAAGAGATAAGATTGCAGAGTTGCTAAAAGGTATTATTCCACAACGCTGGATTTACTCGTTGAGCAGGAATAGAAATATATTATTTTTCAGCATGTTATATAAAATAAGCCGGCATTTTCCTAACCAGTTGAAATCTTTTTTGCTGAGACGAGCAAGAAGGAAAGTTGGCCCTGATTTTAATATGAAACACCTTACGCCAAAGTACATGCCGTGGGATGAAAGGTTATGTTTTGTTCCGGACAGTAACTTTTTTAAGGTATTGAGCGAAGGTAAAGCGAATATTGTGACTGACCAGATTAAACAGATCACAGAAAACAGTATATTGTTACAGTCCGGAAAGGAATTACCTGCCGATATCATCGTAACTGCTACAGGATTGCAAATGAATATAATGGGGGGAATTCAACTTTCCATTGATGGTCAAAAACAACAGGCTCAGACCCGTATGTGCTACAAAGCGACACTGATACAGGATATCCCTAATTTCGCTTATCTGTTTGGCTATATCAATAATGCCTGGACACTGAAAGTTGATTTGTCAGCAGAGTATCTTTGCCGTTTATTAAATGAAATGGATCGCCGCAATGCTACCGTTGTGACAGCACAAGCTCAATCAGGTGAAGTATTGATGGATGAAAATATTTTTGGTGCCCTGCAATCCAGTTATGTGAAACGTAGTGAACAACACATTCCACGTCAGGGACGCAGTCCCAATTGGTATGTATCCCATGATTATAAACAGGATAAAGAGGTACTGGGGCAGCCAGTAGATGATGTCGCATTACGGTGGAGGTAATTTTTAAAGAAACGGAATTTATTGGAAGCGACGAAGTCATGAATAAGCTGAAATATCAGAGGAGTTAGCCCGTCATCATAACGGGCTGTTTATTATTAATGAGTATGTAAAATGGGGATAATGTGACATTCTCAATAACTTAAATCTAACGATGAGTGATGAGCCACTTCTTGGTCAGCCAAGAGAAAACCAGCCCGGCGATGGCACCAAAAATATGTCCTTCGGTTGAGACATCTTCTTGCCATGGTAACAAACCGAAGGCAATTCCTCCGTAGTAGATGAATACCAGAATGGCAAAGAAGAAATCTTTGGCTCTTCTCAGGAAGTAAGCGTTAGCCATCAGTAACCCCCATAAGCCAAAAATCCAGCCGCTGGCACCAACATGAATGGCAGTACGGCCAAATAGCCAGACCAGAATGCCTTCCACAAAGATGATAAACAGGCTGGCTAGCACATAATAACGAATGGAGTGCGTCATCAATAACGCACTTAATACCAATAGTGCGGGAAGATTACTGAATAAATGTTCCCAGTTACCATGCAGGAAAGGGGATAATGGGATACCGATCAACCCTTGGGCATAGCGGGGAATAATACCGAAATGGCTTAATGCACCATCGGTTAAAGTATCAAGTAATTGTATGGTGATAAGTATTGATGCTAATCCGGTTAGGATATGAAAGCGTTGTTTGAACCATATAGTCATCATTGCCTCACAACTAAACTTAATGCTTCGAATAACTTCCCAGCGCCTGAACACTTTCAACTAAATCAGCAAGTTGAGCAACAACGCGATCACCCACATCAGCATTATCGCCACCCAGTGCTTTATTTCGCATAAAATTATGTTTAATTTGTTGCCAGCGTTGCGCCTCTTCTGGCGTCATTGTGCTGCGGATTTCTGCCAGCTTGAGTAGGTTTTCTTCGGCACCACTTGTCAGTAATTGGGTCTCACCTAAATAGTGATTATCAATAATGCGACGTATTTCTGCGGCATTCATGACTGAGGAAACTTTTTCACTGAGTTTGTTCATATTGCGGTAGCTGCCCTGCAATTTGAATGGCGGTTCTGTCCGGTATTTATCCGATTGCGCGGCGCTGGCTATGTATTGCTGGTTTACCTTGAACACAGTATCCCGCATCATCAGTAGGCGCTCAAGGATCGAAACGATTTCTGTGATTTCAGCTTCACTGTAGGGATAACTCAGGCCACTGCTGGAGAACGGTTTACCCATTGCTTTATCGATAAACAGGTACAGATCGTTCATATCACGTAATGCCAGTGGAGCCAGTACCGGATTTGAGGTCAAGCTGTTTTCGATATAACTCAGCGTGAAAGCGTCTTCCATACCACCCAATACTTCGCCGAGGTTATAGATATCAGCGCGGTTTGCCAGCATATCCGGGATTTTGAATAGTTCGCCGGATTCGGTATAAGGGTTACCCGACATTACCACGCAGAATTTTTTGCCCCGCATATCATAGGTTTTAGTCTGGTCTTTCCAAACCCCTTCAATACGGCGAGTACCATCACACAGGGAAATAAACTTTTGCAAGAATTCAGGATTGGTGTGCTGGATATCATCCACATACAGCATTACATTATTGCCCATTTCCAGTGCCAGATTCAGTTTTTCCAGCTCTTGGCGGGCAGTTGCGTTTGGCGCTTGAGCCGGATCGAGTGACAAAACATCATGCCCCAGCGCAGGGGCGTTGATCTTCATAAAGATCAACCCAAGGCGATTGGCAATATATTCCATCAATGTTGTTTTGCCGTAACCGGGTGGGGAGATCATCAATAACATCCCCATCAGATCTGTACGTTTGCCTTCTCCAATAGCTCCTATCTGCTTCGCAAGGTTATCGCCGATCAGTGGTAGATAAACGTCGTTGATCAATTTGTTGCGAATAAACGAACTGAGAGGCCTTGCCTTGAACTCATGCAGCCGTAACGTTTGGCGTTGTAGACTTAGAACACTTTGGCGCAATTCCTGATAACGATGATAGGCAGGAATAAACACTTTACGCTGTTTGCGCATCCGGCAGAAATAGTCATCAAGGCTTAGGGTCAGTGATTGATTGACGATAGAAGGATGTTCGCCAATCAAATCAGTGACGGTAAAGTGCAGGTCTACTTCACTAAAACGGGCATTGAGTGATTTTTCCAATAAAACCAGCGCAACGGCTTCTGAAATATAGCCTTTCAACGGGGAAAATGCAGGCAGGGAGCAGAGACCATTCAGACAGTTTTCCACCAGCATCCAGCGCTGGGCGAAACGCTGGCCGAGGTTTTGCTGTGAGTGGTTGAAATCCCGCCACATATGGGCTTTTTCCAGTTCAGATTGCAGCCCTTCCAATAAAGTACGGGCATATTTGCTGCAGCTGAATTCTTCAGCCGTCCGGCTTAATGCCAAACTCAGGTATTCCGCAGCTTGGGTCTGCTGGTAAGGTTCACATTTGATGGGGTGGCGTTCAAGGAATAGGCGGATTTCTGCTTCGATTTCAGCCTGTAGATCCAGTAAACCGGCATCATTGCGGAAAAGCTGATAAATATTGATGCAGGTACGGGCGCGCTCCGGCCACAATGCAGGTTGTTCTTTCCGTTGAACGTGTTCCCAGAATAGCACCGCAATTCCTCTGGCATGAGGATTATATCGCAAGAGATCGGCACTTTCTCCTACAGGAATTAATTTGCGCAGGATAACGACGGCATCATGGTCGTGAATACCTTTTTCATAACCTTCTTTATAGCGGGGAGAGGCAAATTCACGGACGGATTTTTCCAGTATGTCCGGCTTACTCAGCAGGGATTTCAGCCCTTCGAGTGTCAGGCCATCATGCTCTTTGCTTGCAGCGTAAATCAGTGAATAAGCAAGGTACTCTGCGCGATAAACTTCTGGTGACTCTGATTCAAGGGATATCGACCAATAGGGTTTATCTGACATGGCGTACACGTTTCCTTGCTCAAGATTGATTTTAATGGCGTTGATTCTGGTTTTGGGCACTGTACAGATACTCTGGAAGCTCATGCCATATGATTTAGAATATCTTTGAGTACACCTTGTATGGTTTAGTGCAGGGGAAACCCGCCACAGTTATCTGTGACGGATGAACGTTGCTTATTACTCTTCGGTACTATTTTTGTTCTGGTTCTTTTTGTTTGAACCAAACATATTGACCAGAGACTGCACTTCCGGGTTTTGTAGGAGTGAATCGAGATTCAGTTTAGATTCCCCGCCTTCTTTTTCGCTGTTCCCTTTTTCCCCTTTTCCTGACAGCAATTTCTGTACGGCATCTTTTACCAGAGGACTTTTGTCTACTACACCATTAATGGCCTTGCCCACGCTGAGTGCTTTGGAGAAGGTATTGAAGAAGCTGCCATCACCACCCACGATATCAATGTTAGTTTTACTGAGTGCCGCAGCCAGAACATCGGCTTGTTCTTTGGCAATATCTTTGTTGGCGGCAATAGACGCCATCACTTGTTCGAAGTTTTTCTCAAGCTGCATGCGGAACTCTTCGTGGTTACGAGCGGTATCATTGAGATTGCCCATCGCGGTGAATTTGTCGGTCAGACCATCGGCTTCTGCTTTCAGACGCTGACGGATAACTTCTGCTTGTGCTGAACCGAGCTGGCCTTCACCACGGGCTTGCGCTACCAATTTCTCTTCCAGAACTTTCGCTTCGGCAAGACCTTGCTTCTCGGCTGCGTTGGCCTGAGCTTCCAGAACACGTGCTTCTGCCAGACCTTTTTCTTGTGTGCCACGAGCTTCCGCCAGCAATTTCTCTGCAATCACATTCGCCTGTACCAAACCTTCTTTTTCTTCAACTTCGGCTTTAGCCTGACGGATGCGGGCTTCAGCCAGACCCAATGCGGCTTCTTCGGCTTGTTTTACCTGACGAACCAGTTCTTGTTCTGCTTTAGCCTGAGCCTGAATAATCGTGATCTGTTTCTGGCGGTCAGCATCAGAGATCATGCGGACTTCTTTGATACGTTCTTCTTCCTGCGCTACGGTTTTTTCTACAATGTTTGATTTTTGCGTTTATGCCGGAATGAAATGATGAATGCTAAAATTAGCGATAAATATAAATTAAATTTCTCATAATGGAAGATTTGGAAGTGGAAAAATCTAATAAGAAATAATTTGTGAGGGATAGGATGATTTTATCAATTGCCAAGTAATTTGTTTATTTTGTTAATTAAATACTAACGATTGGTATTATTTTTTATTTAGTTTGGATGGCGCGGATCAGTCAATAGCTAAAATACATGTCATGAAAATTATCAAAAGATAGTTGTCAACAACAGAAAGTTGAGATATTGTTATGTTATATTGTTACATTTGTGTTGGGGGCTTATGAAACTGGGAATACATCCTTTTTATATGGATAAACAAAGAAGTGTGTCATAAGAAGGCAGCACGGCGCGTTTCCAGAAAGGTTTGGCCGCGTTTTTAATAGTAAATAATGAAGGATATCATTAATGCAGGTACTGAGTTCACTGAAAACAGCAAAACAACGTCACCCTGATTGCAAAGTCGTTCGCCGTCGTGGTCGGTTGTATGTCATCTGTAAATCTAATCCGCGTTTTAAGGCGGTTCAGGGTTAAGAAAAAGAAACGCTAATCACAAGCCTACAGTCCTGCTGTAGGTTTTTTCCCCTCATAGATATCTATGCCATTGATATTTATCTGATCAGCTCATAATCCAATCCTCAATTGATTCATTTTTTTCGCTTGTTTGTTTTTGATATTTAATTCTAATAATAAATGAGTGATTGATCGGCCATTACAGCCATATATAGGGTATGAAAATAATGGCATACGAGGAAGGGTTATTATGAGAAATATTAAAGTTTTTTATGGGTTTTATACATTCGAAGATTCTTATCGTGGTCATCTGCGTTTATCGGTGTGTGCTCATGGACATTATGATGAAAAAAAATTTATTGGATATTTATTTGTTCCGGGTGAGCATCAAAATATAGAAAAAATGACATCCAATGAATTATATGACAAGTTATTTAAAGAAATAGAAATAAATAGATTTCGATATATTCGGCTGATTATCTGTCATTCGGCAGAGAGCAAGAAAGATAGTTCAGATATTCCCTACAACGTTGAGCAATCTTTCGCATCAGAGTTTTCTAAATTGTGCCCAAATAGTATTGTCATTGGTTATTTGGGAGTTATTAATGTACGTCATAATCATTTTGATGAACATACGTTGAGTTACAGATATCATGAAGATACTCGACGTAATGAGGAAGTGTTTAAACCAGCTGATATTTATCAGATTTCTTTTGGTGAATTTTCTATAAAGCGGAAAGCCCAGACTGCCTTTATGGCAGCAAAAGTAGCCTATTCAAAAGTCGGAACAACGGAACCTATTATGCCTCTACCTTTTTTGAGAGCCAAAAATCCGGGGAGAGCGATAGATAATTCTAATTTTGATATGGTAGGACATACATCAATATGGTTTAAAAATGGCAAACGCATCCATACAGAAATGCTGGTGCTATAGTCCGTAAATATACTTGCACCTTTTGCTATATTTTGTCAGTTTTAATGCTGTCAGTGGTGTCTGACGAATATCTTTCAAGGCAGGGTAAACATGATGAAAAACGTAGGATTTGTCGGCTGGCGTGGTATGGTCGGCTCAGTATTGATGCAGCGGATGATGGAAGAACGGGATTTTGACGAAATAAATCCGGTTTTCTTTACAACGTCCCAACACGGGTTATCTGCACCTCAGTTTGCAATAAATAGCGCCGGAAAATCAGGCGTCTTACAGAATGCTTTTGATATCGACGCATTGAGCGCGCTGGATATTATCATTAGCTGTCAGGGTGGGGATTATACCAATGAAGTTTATCCTAAACTGAGAGCTGCGGGTTGGCAGGGATATTGGATTGATGCTGCTTCTTCCCTGCGTATGAATGATGATGCTGTCATTATTCTCGATCCGGTTAACCATCAGCACATTCAAAACAGCCTGAATAAAGGCATTAAAACGTTTGTTGGTGGTAACTGTACGGTGAGTTTAATGCTTATGTCATTGGGCGGATTGTTTACCAATGACTTGGTTGAATGGGCATCGGTATCAAGTTATCAGGCAGCTTCTGGTGGCGGTGCCCGTCATATGCGGGAACTGCTGGTACAAATGGGAATGCTGCATAATCAGGTAGCAGAGAAGTTACAAGATCCTGCTTCTGCGATTCTGGATATTGAAAAACGTGTAACGGATTTAACCCGCAGTGGGGCATTGCCGACGGAGCAGTTTGGCGCTCCTCTGGCAGGTAGCCTGATTCCATGGATTGATAAACAACTGGAAAATGGGCAGAGCCGTGAAGAGTGGAAAGGTCAGGTGGAGACTAACAAGATCCTGAACACGGGCAATAATGTCATTCCGGTTGATGGCTTGTGTGTCCGTATCGGAGCATTGCGCTGCCATAGTCAGGCATTTACCCTGAAATTGAAAAAAGATATCCCGATCCATGAAATTGAAACGCTGCTGGCTTCCCATAATGATTGGGTGCGTGTCATTCCGAATGATCGTGAATTGACGATGCGGGAATTAACGCCGGCTGCGGTGACTGGCACATTGAATACGCCGGTTGGTCGTTTGCGTAAACTGAATATGGGACCGGAATATTTGTCAGCCTTTACTGTTGGCGATCAGTTGTTGTGGGGAGCGGCTGAACCGTTGCGTCGTATGCTGCGTATTTTGCTGTAGGAATAATTTAATAAACCCAAACAGCCCGCCAATAAGCAATATTTATTGGCGGTTTTTATTTTTTACGCTAATTATTCTAATTACTGCAAGAATGAATTTTTCATTCGTGATATAGCTTTGTGGAAAAATACTGAAAATTAATATCTGAACTGAAAAAAGGGTATAAGAAATTAAAATAAAACAGAAGTGTCGGTTGAATTTTGCTCATATTGAGTAATAATAATTCATTTGATTTTTCTTAGCAACGCCCTTTATCTTTCAAGTTGTCTCTTTGTTGGCTTCGTTCACTCACCTCTGCCATATAATTATCTATCTAATTATAAATTAAGGTTTTTTAATCATGAGTTCAACTCTGAATCTATTAGATAATATATTACTCTGTAATATGGCTTATTATTGGAATACATTTAAAAACATTTTCCCATAAATATGATTTTATTTTTTGATGGATTATAGATTTTGATATATGATTTTGGTTCTTATTTCTTAAGGGACTTGACCAGATCAAGTTTAAGTCATCCGTTTAAAGTGATTAACTCTTTTCATATCACTTATTGCAATATTATCTATTGGAGAAGATATGCAAAGTGAAAGTCTTTTTACTGCTTGTTCATCTTGTGGGAAGTCTGTTAATAAATCAGCTAAAGTTTGCCTGGGCTGTGGACGCAAAGTGAAAAAAAATCGTTTAATTAAACTTATCGTTGTTTTGGTGGCGATTTTTTTACTTTTTATTTTCATTGGAAGCAATGATGAAAAGACATCATCACCATCATCACCATCACCATCACTGGTTAAAGCTGACAGTACCCCCAAAACAAGCAGTCGTCCAAAAGCTGTAATAATACCAGAATCCCAGTCTCAGTTTATTCTGGTTGTTTCATCGTTTTTTGATCAGTATGTTCAGGTAAACAATGAATTACAGAAATCTTCACTCAGAGATGAAAGAAAAGAACAGATTTCAGAGATCTTTTCAGGATATTCGGTAAATTCTTGGATCGGCAAAATACAAGAACTGGATACTAATAGTGATGGAAAAGCAATTCTGTCTGTTCAAATTGCACCTAATATTACGGTAAAAACTTGGAACAATGAACTCTCCGATCTTGGGGATAATACATTAATTGAAAAAGGTACGTCTGTTTACAAAAGCCTTTTTCCTTTGAAAGTTGGACAGAAAATTGAGTTTTCTGGTTCTTTCTTTCCATCATCTGAAGATTCGCTCAAAGAGACAAGCTTGACGATTGATGGTTCTATGAAAGAACCTGAACTTTTGTTTAAATTTTTATCAGTAAAACCTATTGAATAAGGATGAAATATGGCACTGATTAATTGCCCGGAATGTTCTAACAGTGTAAGCGATAATTCACTGAAGTGCCCAAGTTGTGGTGTTCAATTGAGAAAACCAAAGAGAAGTTTTTTTGGAAAAATCATCAAATGGGGATTTATTTTATTTAATGTCATTATGGCCTTCTGGTTGGTCGGTGGCATGAATGTTGCCTCTGAAGCTGTAAACACAGGAACAACAGCAGAACAGATAGGGGGAGCGATTGGCTCAGGTTTGGGAATAGCGATGATTCTGACAATGTGGGTCATTGGCGATATTATTTTAGGCCTGTTTGTTCTGCTAACTCGCCCTAAATCTTAATATCATATTGAATAAGTAACCCAGATAACAGTTGTTATCTGGGTTAATGAAATGAATATCAGATATCAATATTCGCCGCTTTCAGAGCATTCTCTTCAATAAATGCACGGCGGGGTTCAACAGCATCCCCCATCAGGGTTGTGAACAGCAGGTCAGTGGCAATTGCATCTTTTACTGTTACACGCATCATGCGGCGGGTTTCTGGGTTCATGGTGGTTTCCCACAACTGTTCAGGGTTCATTTCTCCCAGACCTTTATAGCGTTGGATGGAAAGACCACGACGTGACTCTTTGGTTAACCATTCCAGTGCCTGCTCAAAACTACTGATTGCCTGACGACGTTCACCGCGTTCGATGTATGCGCCTTCTTCAATCAAGTTTCCGATCAAATCACCCAGTTTAGTAATGCGGCGGTATTCACCACCGTGGACGAAATCGAAATCCAGACTGTAGTTGGTATCAACACCATGGGTACGAATACACAGAATCGGTTCAAAAACCTGACGCTCACGGTTTTCATGGATTTGGTAGCTGTAAGTGCTGCCATGCTGTTCGTTGTCATTCAAACGAATAGTGAGAGCGCTTACCCATTCTTCCACTTTTGCCTGATCGTTCAGGGTATCTTCGGTCAGTTTCGGATGGTAAATCAGGTTGTTCAGCAGAGCCAATGGATACAGGCGTTCCATACGACGGATGAGTTTCTGGGTAGTATTGAACTCAGTCACCAGATTTTCCAGTGCTTCACCTTTCAGACCCGGCGCATGTGGATTGGTATACAGTGCTGCACCATCCAATGCGATGGACATTTGGTATGCTTCCATCGCATCATCATCTTTGATGTATTGCTCTTGTTTACCTTTCTTCACTTTGTACAGCGGTGGCTGGGCGATATAAACATAGCCACGCTCAATGATTTCCGGCATCTGGCGATAGAAAAATGTCAGCAAAAGAGTGCGTATGTGAGAACCATCAACATCGGCGTCGGTCATGATGATGATGCTGTGGTAACGCAGCTTGTCCGGATTGTACTCATCACGACCAATTCCACAGCCCAAAGCGGTGATCAAGGTTGCGACTTCTTGTGATGAGAGCATTTTGTCAAAGCGTGCTTTCTCAACGTTCAGGATCTTACCTTTCAGTGGCAGAATTGCCTGACTTTTACGGTTACGCCCTTGTTTTGCTGAACCGCCCGCAGAATCACCCTCCACCAAGTAGAGTTCGGACAGAGCAGGATCACGCTCTTGGCAGTCAGCCAGTTTACCCGGCAAACCTGCCAGATCCAGTGCACCTTTGCGACGGGTCATTTCACGGGCTTTACGCGCCGCTTCACGGGCACGTGCCGCATCAATGATCTTGCCGACAACCGTTTTGGCATCGTTCGGGTTTTCCAGCAGGTACTCTACCAGTTTCTCATTCATCAGTGTTTCGACGGCGGTTTTCACTTCGGAAGAAACCAGTTTGTCTTTGGTCTGGGAAGAGAATTTAGGATCAGGCACTTTAACAGAGATAACTGCAATCAGGCCTTCACGTGCATCATCACCGGTAGCGCTGACTTTGGATTTTTTGTTGTAACCCTCTTTATCCATGTAGCTATTGAGGGTACGGGTCATCGCAGTACGGAAACCAACTAAGTGGGTTCCTCCATCGCGCTGAGGAATGTTGTTGGTAAAGCAGTAAATATTTTCCTGGAAGCCATCATTCCATTGCATGGAAATTTCAACACCAATACCATCTTTTTCTGTTGAAAAATAGAAGACATTTGGATGAATTGGGTTTTTATTGCGGCTCAGGAACTCAACAAACGCCTTGATACCACCTTTATAGTGGAAAAGATCTTCTGCATTAGTGCGTTTGTCGACTAAACGAATAGAAACACCGGAATTTAGGAATGATAATTCACGCAGGCGCTTAGCCAGGATATCGTATTCAAACTCAATGTTAATTTTGAACGTATCCATACTTGGCCAGAAACGGACAGTAGTTCCCGTCTGTTCGGTATCGCCGACAACGTTCAGCGGAGACTGTGGAACCCCATGATGATAAGTCTGTTCGTGGACTTTCCCGTCACGACGGATAGTCAGTTCCAGTTTTTCCGATAAGGCGTTAACAACAGAAACTCCCACTCCATGCAGACCGCCGGAAACTTTATAGGAGTTGTCATCGAATTTACCCCCCGCATGCAGCACGGTCATGATAACTTCCGCTGCTGAAACACCTTCTTCTTCGTGTATGCCGGTAGGAATACCGCGGCCATCATCCTGTACAGATACTGAATTATCTGCATGGATGGTGACAACTATCTTGTCACAATGACCTGCGAGGGCTTCGTCGATAGCGTTGTCAACAACCTCGAAGACCATGTGGTGCAGACCAGTACCATCATCGGTATCACCGATATACATGCCTGGACGTTTACGGACAGCATCCAGCCCTTTTAATACCTTGATACTTGAGGAGTCATATGTATTCGACATCAACGTTTCTCGCTCATCTTAATCCTGTGGTTGAACCTCTATTTTGCCATGTTCTACGCGAAACATCCTGCTATTTACATCAATCATGTCTGTAACTTGCTTAGGAGTGATTGCACTGACAAACACTTGGGCTTGCGTAGATTTTAGACGCTCGGCTAATAGCTGACGACGGCCGGCATCCAGTTCCGAGGCAAAATCATCAAGCAGATACAGGCATTTTTGCCCGCTCTGTCGGGTGAAATATTCACCCTGCGCTAACCTCAACGCGCACATCAGTAATTTTAACTGACCCCGGGAAAGCATATCCTCTACCGATGTGCCGTCCGCCCTGATCCGCAGATCGGCTTTATGGGGGCCGGAAGCGGTGTAGGTTAGCGCTCTGTCGCGCTCAAATTGCCGCGCGAGCAATTCTGCATATTCACTCTCTTTGTCCCAGCCTTGTTGAAAGCTGATACTCAGAGCGAATTCAGGTAAAAATTGTTTGCAGGTTTTTTCGATATCCTCAGAAATTCCCGCAATGTATTCAGCCCGCCATTGACTTACTTCTGTCGCCAGCGGAGCAAGTTCGCGATCCCAGTGTTGGATCTGACTGTAGCGAGTGACTTGTCGCAACGCCGCATTTCGTTGTTTGAGCAGTCTTTTCAGGTTACCCCAAGCTGTAAAAAAACGCGGTTCATTGTGAAAGCAACCCCAATCAATAAAGGCACGACGATATTTCGGGCCGCCATTTAACAAGGTAAAACCTTCTGGCGTGATAAGCTGCATCGGTAACATTTTCGCTAATTCCGCGATTTTATGCCCATCACAGCCATCAATCCTGACTTTGCTATCACCTTGACGGTTTTTGCTTAAGCCTATCGACAAGGAACGTTCATGATATTGTTGATCAAGTCGCCCATGAAGAATGAATTCCTCGCAATCATGGCGGATTACTCTTCCTGCTTGAATGCTGCGAAAAGCCCGACCATGGCCCAATGTATAAATAGCTTCCAGTATACTTGTTTTGCCGCTACCGTTTGGCCCAACCAGAAAATTAAAACCTGTTGCCAGTGGTAAGTCAGCATTAGCGATATTACGAAAATCGCGGATCAGCAAACGCGAGAGAATCATATGTATGGGTTAGTCGTGTTACAGACGCATTGGCATCACGACATAAGTCGCAGCCTGGCTGGCTGAATTCTCAATTTTCACACTGGATGTTGCATCCGTAAGCAGGAGACTCACCTGCTCGCATTTCAATGCGTTCAGAACATCCAGTACGTAGCTGACATTAAAGCCAATTTCCATTTCAGTGCCTTGGTAACTGACATCAACTATTTCTTCAGCTTCTTCCTGCTCTGGGTTGTTGGCTGTAATTCTGAGCTGGTTTTCGCTTAAATAGATGCGAACTCCACGGAATTTTTCGTTGGATAAAATAGCTGCCCGTGAAAATGCTTGTTTAAGCGTGTCACAATTTGCTTCCAGCGTTTTATCGGGATTTTTCGGCAGTACTCGACGGTAATCAGGAAAGCGGCCGTCAACCAGCTTTGAAGTGAAGATAAAATCACCGACATGGGCCCGGATGTTATTGCTGCCAATCTGCAATTGCAGTGGATTATCACCGCCATCCAGCAGACGCATCAATTCAATGACCCCTTTACGGGGAACGATCACCGAATGGGATGGCAGATTTTGTCCGATATTCATGGAGCAGACTGCCAGTCGGTGACCATCTGTTGCAACGGTACGCAGTTCTTCCCCTTCGGTTTCAAACAACATACCGTTCAAATAATAGCGGACATCCTGATGCGCCATGGAAAATTGGGTGGATTCAATCAGACGTTTCAGTGTGGCCTGTGGCAGAGAAAATTCGACCTCGCTCTGCCAGTCGTCAAGATTGGGAAAATCTGACGCGGGCAGGGTTGAGAGCGAAAAGCGGCTACGCCCGGAACGGACGAGAATACGATCGCCATCCAGTTCCACGCTGATTTCTGCGCCGTCAGGCAGCCCGCGCCAGATATCAAAGAATTTACGCGCGGGAACAGTGGTTGCACCCTGTTCATGTGGCTGGGTAAGTGTAACCCGAGCCATCATTTCCATTTCTAGGTCGGTACCTGTTAGTAGCAGGGAACCTTCTGTTACCTGCAATAATAAGTTGCCTAAAATGGGCAGCGTGGGGCGGCCTCCCAAGGGGCTGCTAACCTGTTGCAAAGGTTTTAATAATTGCTCACGTTCAATGATAAATTTCATAGCGCTAGGAAGATAGTGTTCTGATTAAGTTAGAAAAATCTTCTTTGATGTCGTGACTTTCTTCTCGCAGTTGTTCGATTTTACGACAAGCGTGAAGCACAGTTGTATGGTCACGTCCACCAAAGGCATCCCCAATTTCAGGCAAGCTGTGATTTGTCAGCTCTTTTGCCAGCGCCATTGCCATTTGTCTCGGACGGGCAACGGAGCGAGAACGGCGCTTGGAAAGCAGATCTGCAACCTTGATTTTGTAATATTCAGCGACAGTTTTCTGGATATTATCAATAGTTACCAGCTTTTCCTGTAGAGCTAATAAGTCACGTAATGCTTCGCGTACAAAATCAATGGTAATCGCCCGCCCAGTAAAATTGGCATTGGCGATAACCCGATTCAAAGCGCCTTCGAGTTCACGAACGTTGGATCGCAGGCGTTTGGCAATAAAGAAAGCCACTTCTCCCGGTAACTGAATTTGGTTCTCGTCAGCTTTTTTCATCAGAATAGCCACGCGAGTTTCCAGCTCCGGTGGTTCGATAGCAACGGTCAATCCCCAACCAAAACGGGATTTTAACCGATCTTCGACGCCATTGATCTCTTTCGGATAGCGGTCTGATGTCAGAATAATCTGTTGATTACCTTCCAGCAGGGCATTGAACGTGTGAAAGAATTCTTCCTGAGATCGTTCTTTATTTGCAAAAAACTGAATATCATCGATAAGCAGGGCATCTACGGAACGATAATAACGTTTAAACTCTTCTATCGCATTGTTCTGCAATGCTTTGACCATGTCCTGAACGAAACGTTCAGAATGCATGTAAACCACTTTTGCATTGGCTTTGCGTGCCATGATGCTATTGCCGACAGCATGCAAAAGGTGGGTTTTACCCAATCCTGTTCCGCCATAAAGGAACAGGGGATTGTATGCGCCCCCCGGATTATCGGCTACTTGTCTGGCGGCGGCTCTGGCCAGTTGGTTGGATTTACCTTCGACAAAGTTATCGAATGTATGTTTGGGATTAACATTGGAACGATAGGATAACTCTGGCTGGGCTTTTGCATTGTCCCAGCTTGGGCGTACAGACGAATTGGACGGCACCGAAGCCACTGGCATATCGGCAATGATTTTCTGAGATGGAGACTGGTTTGGTGAAATAGGCTTATTCCCTACTTCAAAACGAAGCAACGGTACTTCAGGACCACAGAAATCATTTAATAACAAATTGATATTATTAATATACTTCTCTCTTACCCAATCCAGTACAAAGCGGTTGGGGGCATAGAGAGCCAAAGTGTTATTACTCAGTTCTGCCTGAAGGGGTCGTATCCACATACTGAATTCTGTGGCAGGTAACTCATCCTGCAATCGGGCAAGACATTGCTGCCAAAGCGAAAGTGACACGGCGAACTCCCCTAAAACGAGACCAATAAAAGAAACCGGAATAATAGATACGTTATACTGGGCACAAGGCAT